>NZ_QVQV01000009.1 GCF_003429005.1 Paraburkholderia sp. DHOC27 | reverse complement strand
CTTGATGGGCAGATAGGAGAAGACCGTGTTCGGTTCGATGCGCTGCAGCCCTTCGAGCCGGATGTCGCGAACCACAAACGAGTCGGCGGCAAAGGCTGGAACGGCGGTCACGCTCACGCTAATCCACGTCAACGCACGCGCGCGACGAGCCAACTGAGTGTCAAAGTTCATACAGGTACACGGAAAACGCATTCAAAGAGGCGTCGCGGGGCGTGCAGGCATTCGCTGGCGTATGCGCCGCTGTCGCCCCAACCAGCTCGACTGCGCAGTGTAGGAGCGCACTGCCGCAGCGCGCGTTACGTGAGTATTACCGTTTCTTTATTGAGGTGCCCGAAGTTTGTGGCGGGTGTTCAAACGCATTTCAAAACACACGCCAACGAAAGGCCACGTTAAGTTCGAAGTCATGCAAAGAGGAGGTTTGTAAGGCGTTTGATGCTCGCGTTAAACTGATGATGGACACGCGTTGGACACCACCTATACTGCTGCGGGCGCGAGCCGTTTCATGCAGGCAAACCATCATTCGAGGCACATCGATCCCATGAACGCATCGGAAAACATTGATCAGCTAATCGCGGGCATCACCGACTGGCGCGGCAAGACCTTCGCCAGCGTGCGCAAGTGCATGCTCGAGGCGGACTCCGGGATCATCGAGGAATGGAAATGGATGGGCAGTCCGGTATGGTCGTGCGACGGCATGATCGCGGTGGCCAACGCCCACAAAGGGAAGGTGAAAGTGACCTTTGCGCATGGGGCGCAGCTGGCGGACCCGGACCAGCTGTTCAACGCGGGCCTCGAAGGCAACGCAAGACGGGCCATTGATTTTCTCGAAGGCGACAAGGTGGACGCGCGCAAACTGAAAGCGCTGGTGCGTGCCGCGATCGAATACAACCGCGCGCATCTGAAGAAGAATGCATCTGGCCGTAGCAAGGCCAAAGCAGCGAAAGCGGCCGGTGATGACTGACCCCACCTGTAATTAACCGGCCGTAATACAGCGTGAAGTTGTAGCGTGCATCCAATCGCTTTGTAATCCACGCGTGGCCGTGCTCATGGCCCATGTTGGCGGAAGCCAGTCGTCCGCCGTTTAATTGCTCATCGGATCGCCGTATGCCTCGCCAGTCGAACTCGTCGCCGCTCAAACCGCGCCGCGCACCCAGTCAGCCGCGTTCCGAACGCATGGTGGCCGCTTTGCTCGAAGCGGCCGCACAGGTGCTCGAATCCCGAGGTCTGGAAGGCTTCAATACGAATGCGGTGGCGGAACGCGCGGGCGTCAGCATCGGTTCGCTGTATCAGTACTTTCCCGGCAAGGATGCCTTGACGATTGCGCTGATGCAGCGCGAGAACGAACGCTTTTACAGAGAGGCGCTGGCCGCGCTCGACCACGCAAGCGGGCGCGCTGCGCTCGATCATCTGATCGGCGTCGCCGTGCGGCAGCAGTTTGCGCGCCCCAGGCTCGCGCGGCTGCTCGATGTCGAGGAAAGCCGGCCGGAGCTACGTCCGGCGCTTTCCGACAAAGCTTCGATGCGCACACTGCTTGCGCAGATCCTCGTGCGCGACGGCTTGCCCCAGCAGGACGATGCGGCGCTCGCCACCCGCGATCTGCTGGCGATCATCCGTGCGCTCGTCGATGCCGCCGGCGAGCGCGAGGAGACGGACATCAGCGGGTTGATTCGCCGCGTGACGGCAGCGGTGCTGGGTTATTTGACGATGATGTCGCGCGGCCATGCGGAAGGGCACGCCGAGCCTTCAGCAGCGAGACCTGCAACGAAACCTGCAACTAAAATGCAACAGCCCGTCGCCGAGCCGGCGCGGGCCGTGCGCAAGACCGCCGCGCGCAGTCCAAAGCGCACCTGATAAAAAATACTTAGAGATCCAGAGCAACCGTAGAGGCTTCACCTGCACCCGTGTGCGCGGGGATCGCGCTACAGATCAGCACGTGACCGGGTTCGATGGTGGCATCGCAAGGCACGGGATAGCTGACCTCGCCGGACAGCAGTCGCGTCGAGCACGTACCGCAGAAGCCGGATCGGCACATCGACGGCGCCGATACCCCGTTGGCTTCGGCCAAGTCGAGCAGGCTGCCGTCATCAGCGGACCACTGCGCATCGCGGGAGGTCTTCATGAACACCACCTTGGACGTGGTGGCCGGGTCACGCGCGGGTGTCGCGGGCTGCGGCGTTTCCATCTTTCCAGCCGCCGCGCCGTCATTGCGCGCAGTGCGTTTGACACTCGCGGGTCCAAACGCCTCGAAACGGATACGGTCGTCCGCGACGTTGAGCCCGCGCAGACCGTTATAGAGGTCCTGCATGAAGGCGCCGGGGCCGCACAGATAGAAGTCGTAGTCGCCGAACGGCAGCACGCGCTTGAGAAAATCGATGTCGACGCGACCCGCGGTGGTCACAGACTCCACGTTGCCCACCGCAACGGGTTGGCTTTCCCGCAGATGCGCCGACACATGCGCATGCTCACGCACAGCGGCCTGAATCTGTTCAGCGAACGCGTGTTCGTTCACATCGCGCGAACCGTGCAGAAAATAGATGTGTTCCGGACGTGCCTCCGCTGACGGTTCCGCCAGCAAGGTGTTGAGCATTGCGATCATCGGCGTAATGCCGATCCCGGCCGAGAGCAGCACCACCGGGCGCCGGCTTTTGCGGTCGAGCACGAACGCGCCGCTGGGCGCCTTCGCTTCGATCGTCATACCCGGCTTCAGATGCTCGTGCAGCCAGTTCGAGGCCACGCCGTCGCGCTTCACGGTAATCCGGTAATGCCGGCCATGATCCGCATCGGAGAGCGTGTAAGTGCGAATGAGTGGCGCATCGAGTCCTGCCACGGGCACGCGGATCGGCAGGTACTGACCCGGCTCGAAATGCGCGAGCGGCGTGCCGTCCGTGCTCTGGAAGTAGAACGAGCGCGCCGTGGGCGTTTCGTCGCGCACTTCGCTGACCGTCAGCTTGCGCCAGCCATCTGCGGCGGGCAGCGCTTCGGTCTGCTGCGTCCAGCTGCCGGTTTTGGCGAGTTGCGGCGCGAACTGTACCGCGGACCAGTGGAACGGCAGCGCATGACGCGTGCGCCGGACTTCACGCACATGAAAGCGGATGAGCCGCTCGGCGGCCGTGAACGACGCCACTTCGGCGCCTTCCCAGACGATCTCGGCTTCCACGGCGAGGTAGAGCAGATCGCCGCTATCGAAGCCCGGCACCAGCAATCCGGCGCGCGGATCTTCGAGCAGATTGCCGATGGTGTTGAAAAAGTTATTGCCGATGAAATCCGGCAGTGTCAGCGTGTCGCCGTCGATGCGCACGAACCCGGGCTTGCCGCCGCGATGCGAGACGTCGGCGCCGCGCCCATAGCCAGCCTCGCGCCGTGCGTTGGCGCTGGCAATGAACAGCGTGTCGGCCCGTGCGATCAGCGCGCGATCCGCGTCGTTCAAGGCCGTGGCGATTTCGACGGGCTTGAGGCTTGCCGGCGCGTTGTCGCTCGCAGCATCGTAGACGGGCGTGCGGCTCTGGATGTACTTGGCGCAGTTGCCGAAGCTCTGGCTCACGGCCACCGTGATGGCCCCCGCGTCCATTGCCGTGATCACGCCATTCACACGATTGCGCCGCCGGGTGGCCGGCTGAATGCCGAGGCCGCCCACCAGCGAGCCGACCTGCCACGCATCGGCCAGCGGATCGCCGGCCAGCGCATGACCGGCGATGCGCAGCGTGCGCGCGTCCGGGGTCGAGATGAAGCCAGGCTGACCGACCCGCAGCGTGGCCCACGGCTGCCCGTTTGCATCAATGCCGCCGAGCACCATGAACGGCTGCTCCGCGTAAAACGCGCGATGCTGGTCGGGCATGTAGTTGCGAATGCCCTTGCGTGCGTCCACGTCCATCCGTTCGCGCACACCGGCGCGCTGCTGGGCCGCGAGTTCGCCGGCATGAAACGGCGATTCGACGACACTCCATCCCGGCGGCGGCGCGGGCCGCGTGGGCGGAGCGGCAGCAGGTGAGACCAGGGACGACAGAGTGGACATGATGGACTCCGGTGAACGTCACGGGCGCCATGACGGCGCCAATGACGGCGCTAGTCGGTGACTACTGTAACCTTGCTCGACGGCATGCGCACGAAACGGGGCAGTGCTTCGACCCGTGCGAGCCACGCGCGGATATGCGGGTAGGGCTCGAGTGACACACCACCTTCAGGCGCATGGGCGATATACGAATGCGCGGCGATATCGGCAATGGTCGGGGTGTCGCCGGTCGCGAAGCGCTTGTCGCTCAACTCTGCATCGAGCACCTTGAACAGGTCCGCGGCGATCTGCTGCGCGGCGCCGAGGTCGCGGGGCGCGCCGAACAGCGTTACGAGACGCGCGGCACACGGACCGAAGGCCACCTTGCCGGCCACCAGCGACAACCAGCGCTGCACCGCGGCGGCGCCCAGCGGGTCTCCCGGCAGCCACGACGACTCGCCGTACTTGCGGGCGAGGTACACCAGAATCGCGTTCGAATCGCTCAGTACCACCTCGCCATCCTCGATCACCGGCACTTCGCCGAACGGATTCAGTGCGAGATGCGCCGGCTTGCGGTTGTCGCCCGCCTTCATGTTCAGTTCGACTACGGTGAAGGGCAGGTCCAGCATGGTCAGGAACAGTTTGACGCGGTGCCCGTGGCCGGACAGCGTCGTCGTGTGTAGCCGGATCGGCTGGGCGGGCTTGCTTGCGGGCATGACTGACTCCAGAAATTTGCATGAGAGGGACGATGGAGACAGGTTATGCCGCGCGCACAGGTCTGAGAAGATGGATAATCACGGTTACTCTTTCCTCTTAAAGTGGACAATCGGATGGCCAGCGCAAGCGAAGTCAACCTCAACCGGCTGGCCGTTTTCGTGGCGGTGGTCGAGGCCGGTTCGCTGACAGCGGCGGGCGAACGGCTGGGCATCGCCAAGACGATGGTCAGCACGCACATGCAGCGGCTCGAGGCGGAAGTGGGGGCGAGCCTGCTGGTGCGCACCACCCGCCGCGTCAGCGTCACGGAAGCCGGGCGTGCCTTCTACGAAGCGAGCCGGCAGATTCTCGGCATCGCGGACGAAGCGCTTCAGGCGCTCGACCAGGGCGGGGTGCTGCACGGCACGCTGCGTGTGGCCACGCCGATCGACTACGGTGCGATCGTCGTCGCACCGGCGCTGGTTGCGCTGCGCGAGCAGCATCCGGGGCTGCATATCGAACTCGTCTCGGCCGACCGGCTGGTGAACCTGGTGGCCGAGGGCGTCGATGTCGCGATCCGCATCGGCACGCTGGCGGACTCGAGCCATCGCGCGGTGCGGCTGAGCACCTTTTCGCGCTGGCTGGTGGCAAGTCCCGCGTTCGTGGCCGCGCACGGCAACCCGACGAGCTTCGCAGACGTGACCGCGCTGCCGTTCATCGGCACCGCCGTGCTGCCGACACCGCTCACCGTGTCGCTTGAAAACCGCCAGGGCAAAAAGCAGACGCTGCGCTTTAGCGCGGGCTTCCTCGCGGACACCGCGCCGGCTTGCCGGGCCGCCGCGCTGGCCGGTGGCGGCGTCTCGGCGCTGACCGATTTTTCGATTGGCGAGGACGTGGCGCAGGGACGGTTGATCCGCCTGATGCCGGACTGGGCCACACCGGCGGGGGGCATCCACGCGCTGTTTCCGTCGGCGCGCTATACGCCGCCCAAGGTGCGGGTCTTCATCGACGCGTTGAAGGCGCATCTGCAGGGCGCGTGACGTAGTGGGGAGCGCTTAGCGTGGGGGCGCTTCAGCGGAAATGTGCCCGGCCACGAACCGTGGTGCGGCACGCGCGGCTAGAATGCTGGCCGAGCCTGGCCCGAGGCGTCTCGGGCCCAAGCGCTTCAGACGCGTAGCGCGCATCATGAAGTGTCGGTGTGAAACCGGCCACATCCAGCAAGGAGACCGTATGGCATCACCCGAACAAGCCAGCTCCAACGCGCCCGGCAACGGTACGGGCCACGGGTCCGCTGGGTCTGCTGCGTCCGCTGCATCAGATATCTCCGGCGCGCAAGCCGCCGCAAGCGATGCCGGCACGATCTCCGCGCGCCTCGACCGGCTGCCGGCCACGCGCTCGATCTGGAACCTCGTGGTCTTGCTGAGCCTCGGCTTTTTCTTCGAACTCTACGACCTGCTGTACACCGGTTACGTCGCGCCCGGGCTTGTCAAAAGCGGGCTGCTGACGACCACCACGCACGGCCTGTTCGGCACGACGGGCGTTGCGAGTTTCATCGCCGCGCTGTTCGCGGGACTCTTCATCGGCACGATCGCCTGCGGGTTTCTGGCGGACCGCTTTGGCC
Organism: Paraburkholderia sp. DHOC27; assembly: GCF_003429005.1. Taxonomy (GTDB): domain Bacteria; phylum Pseudomonadota; class Gammaproteobacteria; order Burkholderiales; family Burkholderiaceae; genus Paraburkholderia. Next base: position 334,890 of record NZ_QVQV01000009.1, on the reverse strand, counting down.
GCCGCGCGGTCTTTACCTATTCCTTGCTGTGGTACACGGTCGCCAACGTGGTGATGGCGTTCCAGGATTCGGCCACCGGACTCAACTTCTGGCGCTTTCTGGCTGGCGTGGGCATCGGCGTCGAACTGGTGACGATCGGCACTTACATCTCCGAACTCGTGCCCAAGCAGATTCGCGGCCGCGCCTTTGCCTGCGAGCAGGCGGTGGGATTCGTCGCGGTGCCGGTGGTCGCGTTTCTGTCCTTTTTGCTGGTGCCGCGCGCACCGTTCGGTTTCGACGGCTGGCGCTGGGTGGTGCTGATCGGCGCGCACGGTGCGCTGTTCGTCTGGTGGATCCGCCGCGCGTTGCCCGAGAGCCCGCGCTGGCTCGCGCAGCAGGGACGCCTCGACGAAGCAGAGCGCGTGATGAGCGCGCTCGAAGCGAAAGTGCGCCGCGAATATGGCCGCGAGTTGCCGCCGCCCGCGCCGCCGATGCCGGTCGCGCCGCGCGGTCACTTCGGCGATATGTGGGTGCCGCCGTATCGCAGCCGCACGCTGATGATGACGATCTTCAACGTGTTTCAGACGGTGGGCTTTTACGGCTTCGCCAACTGGGTGCCGACCTTGCTGATCAAGCAGGGCATCACCGTCACGAACAGCCTGATGTATTCCAGCGTGATTGCGCTCGCCGCGCCGGTCGGGCCGATCATCGGGCTCTTCATCGGCGACCGCTTCGAGCGCAAGACGGTCATCGTGGTGATGGCGGGCGCGAATATCGTCTGCGGTCTGTGGTTCAGCCAGGCGGCAAGCGCGGTGCTGCTGGTGAGCCTCGGCGTGGGCCTGACGCTCGCCAACAACATCATGTCGTACAGCTTCCATGCCTACCAATCCGAACTGTTTCCGACCAGCATCCGGGCGCGCGCGGTGGGCTTCGTCTATTCGTGGAGCCGCTTCTCGGCCATTTTCACCGCGTTCCTGATCGCGTCGGTGCTGAAGGGTTTTGGCACCACGGGCGTGTTCGTGTTCATCGCCGGGGCCATGCTGATCGTGATGCTGGCGATTGGCTTGATGGGACCACGCACCAAAGGCATCGAGCTGGAGAAGATTTCTCACTAGCTGCTTGCCGAGGGAGGGGGGTACGAGAATTGCACGCTACGCATTAATCCGTTAGCCTGCGAGGCATCCTCTTTTTGCCAGGGCTCCTCTCGTGAAGGACATTTTCGCGCTGCGTCTGTACACCCGGGTGGCGCGTCTCGGCAGTTTCTCCGCCGCTGCGCGTGAATGCGGTCTGTCGCAATCACAGGCCTCGCGCACCATCGCCGAGCTGGAAAGCGACCTCGGCGTGCGGCTGTTGACGCGCACCACGCGCGCCGTGGTGCTGACCGACGCGGGCGCGCAATTCCTCTCGCGCATCGATCCGATTCTCGTGGCGCTCGACGACGCCGAGCAAAGCGTGCGCGAAGGCGGCGAGCTACGCGGCATGCTGCGCATGAGCATGCCCAGCAGCGTCGCGACGCGCGAAGTGATTCCGCGGCTCGCACCGTTCATCGCGCTGCATCCCGAACTGCGTCTCGATGTGATGACGGGCGACAAACCGCAGGACCTGGTGCGTGACGCCGTGGACGTTGCTATTCGCCTTGGACGGCTGCCCGATTCCACGGCCACGGCGCGACGCATCGGCATGATCCCGCGCGTCGTCGTGGCCTCGCCCGGCTACCTCGCCGCACACGGCGAGCCGGACACACCCGAGGCCCTGAACGGCCACCGCATTGTCGCCGGGCCGGCTTCGATCGTGCCGACCGCATGGCGCTTCACGCAAGCGCAGCAGGAGATTGCAGTCGAGCTGGACGCGCATTTCTCGACCAACGAAAACGAAGCCGCCGTCGCGGCGGCGAGCGCCGGTCTCGGCATTACCTCGACCAGCGAGTGGGCCTGCCGTCGCGAACTCAACGACGGCACGCTCGTGCGACTGCTGACCGGCTGGCACCTTGCGGACATTCCCGTGCATGCCTATTTCCCGATGGGCCGGGCGACGCGGCTGGCCGGCCGCGCGGTGGTCGACTATCTGGTCGCGGACCTCCAGCGCGACGAAAGCAGGCCGCCATTGGCTGGCTGACGCGTCCCGCCTTTGCTTCTCCAACGGGTCCGTATTTATGCGCAATCTGCATAAGAGATAGCCCGATCGGACGACTACCGGACCCACGTCGCACGCTTTATCTTCCTCCCATGACGCAGCCACTGGCTGCCACCTTCATACAGGGAGAGCGACATGAGCAAGACCACACCCGAGCAGAACAAGGCCCTCGTCCTCGAAGCGTTCGACACGCTTTTCAACCAGCGCGACTACGACGCCGCAGCCCGCTTCTGGTCCGACCACTACATCCAGCACAGCGCGCACATCGCGCCGGGACGCGAGGGTCTGTTCGATCTGATCCGTGCCGTGCCGGACACGCTGCATTACGAGAATCAGTTGATCGTAGCGGAAGGCGACTATGTGATCGCGCATGGCCGCTTCTCCGGGAATGGCCGGCCGCGCGCGTGGATCGCGGCAGACGTGGTGCGTATCGAGAACGGCAAGCTTGCCGAGCACTGGGACGTGTTGCAGGACGAGGCGACCCAGGCGGAGTCCGTGAGCGGCCTGCCGATGTTCGGCGATCGCTTCGCCGACTGAGCCGACCCAACTCGACCCGACCCCACCCGACCAGACAAACATAAGGACGACATCATGAAAACCACAGGCAACACCGTGTTCATTACAGGCGGCGGTTCAGGTATTGGCAGGGCGCTCGCTGAAGCGCTGCATCGGCGCGGCAACAAGGTCATCGTCGCGGGCCGGCGGCGTGCGCAGCTCGACCAGGTAGTCGCGGCCAATCCGGGCATCGATGCGATCGAACTCGACGTGGCCAGTCGCGACAGCATTGATCGAGTGGCGGCCACGCTGATCGCCGACTATCCCGCGCTGAACGTGCTCATCAACAACGCGGGCATCATGCAGGTGGATCACGCAGATGGCCAACTCGACGACGCGTTGCTGTCGGCTACGATCGACACCAATCTGGTGGGCCCGATGCGGCTGACCTCGGCGCTGATCGGGCATCTGAAGACCCGGCCCGACGCGGTGATCGCCTACACGACCTCGGTGCTCGCGTTCGTGCCGCTCGCCTTCACGGCGGTGTATTCGGCCACCAAGGCCGCGCTGCATTCGTATGTGCTCTCGCAACGCTTCCTGCTGCGGGACTCGACGGTGCGCGTGCTGGAGATTGCGCCGCCGTGGGTGCGCACGGATCTGATGAACAGCCGCGAAGCCGAACTGGCGATGCCGCTGGAGCAGTTCATCCACGAAACGATGCAGGTGCTCGATACCGATGCCGACGAGATTCTGGTCGAAGTCGCGAAACCGATGCGCGATAACGCGGGGCCGCACGAACATGCGTTCGTGAACGGTTTCAATGCACAGATGGGGGCGCTGCTTGGCGGTTGAGTGAACGGCGCAGCGGCGCGTGTCGTGAGAGCGCGTTGAGTGGAAGGGCCGTGCTTGCGCCGTGCTTGCGCGGCCCTTTTGCCGCTTTCTGACGAGGCATCGCGCGTGGTGGCTCATTCGCGCGACGCCAGCCGTGACAGATGTCGTGGCGCGTTAGACCGCTCAGGCGTGAACGTCGATCACGCTGCCGGGTGCTGGCACACCCGCATTTGCATTCGCACCCGCACCCGTGGCCGCGTCGCTGCCGCCCGCGCTCGATTGCGTCGCGCCGGCATTGGCTGCCTGCTGTTGCGCATGCAGGCGCGCCTCTGCGTCGAGGAGCGCCTGTTTGCTCCTGGCGTCCTGCGTGTCGTTGACGCGCGTTGCAAGCATGCTTTTGAAACTCGTCGGCAGGGAGGCTGCTTGCGCGGCGCTGTCATCGTCGGACGAGCCGCTGACAGGGACGGAAGGGGCGCCCGTCGCGCCGGGGTGAGCCGCCAACCATTTGTCCATGGTGGCTGTGCCCGATGCGCTGAATGTAAGCGTGGTCATGGAATCCTTTTAGGCCTGTTTATGTTTATGGAGAAACGGACTGACCTGAACCCGGCGCGCTGATGAGTTCATGCGCGCAGTGGAATGCAGCGAAAAACGCATCGCGCAAGACAATCACAGGCACGCCAAACGTTTGGTCGCACAGATCATACGAGTGCGGTAAATCAGGCGTCAACGGAAATGGGGCACGCACGGCAGCGCCGCCAGGAACAAGTCGCGGCGTTTGTTTCGTGCTGTTCAACACGCTATTTTTTAGCCGGTGAAACAGGCGAGCCTTTCCGTAGGCAAGGTCTGGAAAGATCGTGTAAGGACTTCGATTCCCACCCGCCTTATTCGTGGGTTCTAATAGCGCCCGCGTGAGGGAGTATGTGCGGTGAGCGGTGGCGCAGCCGCTTTGAATTTTCCGCTTTGAATTTTATGTTCTGCTTGTACCGCTGCTTGACGGGGTTAACGGAGCACGCGGCGATTTCTTTATCCCAGGCGCACGCTTGCTTTCCCATTGAACGCTCCTTCACATCGAGCAGACTGACAACGAAGAGGAATCGTTGAATACCTTGTTGGTAAGAACTCTTGTGCTGTCGGTGGCCGTGCTGGTCTCGGTGCGCGCGGGCGTCATGCTGTGGATGCCGGCCGCTGCCTCGAACGACGCCGTGCGCACGCTGCCAGCCGCCGCGTTTGATGGCCGCGCGCTTGATGCCCGCGCGTTTGATGGCCACACGCCTGACGCCCGGCTCGACAGCTTCGACATGAACGAACGAAGCGATCTCAGCGCCATGTCGTCCAGCATCGCGCCTCCAGCGCGCGTTACGCTGATGCCCGTTGCTGCACGGGTCGAGCTGGCCGCGCGTCCGAGCATCGTGGATATCCGCTCGGCTGTCTACGAGCCGTCACAGGCTGGCGCGCTGATCGGTTCAGGCGAAGCAGAAACCGTCGCGTGGTCCGCTCCCGCAGCTTTGCCGGACGACGCACAAGGCTCCACGTTTTTCGCGGCGCCGGTTGCGCAACCCGCGCAGCTTGCCCGTCTTGCCGTGGCCGAATGGCTGGCCGCGCTCGGCTTGCTCGCGCTCGCGAGCATGGGCGTCTGGCAGGTGCGGCGTCCGTTGCTGGACATGACGCGGGCAGCGCATGCCTTTGCCAGCGGCCGTCGCTGCACGGCGGCGATCCGCGAGGCAGGACCGCACGAATTGCGACGCGTGGTGGGCTCGTTCAACGACATGCTGCGGCGTCGCAACGAAGCACTGGATGCGCAGAGCGCGGCGCTCGCCGGTCTCGCGCGGCATATGGAAAACCAGGCCGCGCGGCTGCTCGATCGCGCGCTCGAGGTGAGCGAATGGCATCAGCGGGTAGCGCTGGTCGAGGACATCGACGCGTTTGCGGATATCGCGCAGCAATTGCTCGATATCGCGGACCCGGGGCAAGCGGAAGGTCAGCGGGTGGGCGTCGACAGTTTCCTGCGCGACCGGTATTCGATGATCGGCACGCTCGATCAGTCGCTCTTCATCTGCGATCTGCAAGCGGGGTCGTCTTTCGTGATGCCGCGTGCGTTGCTGGAGCGACTGATGACCAATCTCGTCGATAACGCGCTGGCCCATGGCGCGCCACCCGTCGAAATCCGCACCGCCCGGCAGGCGGCCGACGCGGGCCGTCCAGGAGGCTGGCTGCTCAGCGTGCGCGATCACGGCGCGGGGATCGACGAGGACGCATTGGCAAGCGCGACGCAACCGTTCGTGCGGCTGAATCACACGCCGCGCGGCGGCCAGCATTGGGGGCTCGGCCTCGCGGTGGTGGCGCGGCTCGCGCGCCGTTGCGGCGCGAGCCTCGAACTGGGCAATCATCCGGATGGCGGCTTATGGGTGCGGCTGGTGGTGCGTGCTGTTGGGTAATCCAATGCGACTGACAAACCTGGGAGCAAACCCAGCAGCAAACCCAGCTCAAATCCCCGCCGGCTAACCTCAGTGCCCGGCCTGCAACGCCGCGCTCAACGTGGCGAGCGTGCGCTCATCGGTGCGGTCGAAATTGAGCGGCGTCACCGAAACGCGCCCCGAGGCCACCACCGCCGTTTCGCTATCCGGCGCGTTTTCGCGCGGACCGCGCTGAAAGCGCAGCCAGTGATACGCGAGGCCACGCGGATCGATCTCCGGCAACACCTCGATGCCTTCCACGAGCCCCACGCCCTGACGGGTCGCGGTCAGCGGACCGGCCGCAGCCGCGTCCACGTCGGGGAAATTCACGTTCAGACAGGTGGGCGCTTCATGTGCGATGGCAAGCAGTTGCCGGATCACGCCGGGTGCCAGCGCGCGTGCCGTGTCCCAGCGCACGTTGTCGCGATCGCTGAAAACCTGGCTCAATGCAATGGAGGGCAAACCCAGCAGCAAGCCCGTCATCGCCGCGCCGACGGTGCCTGAGAACATCGTCTCCACGCCCAGGTTGCCGCCGCGATTGATGCCGGAGAGCACCAGCGTGGGCGGCGTATTGCCCATCAGATGACGCGCGGCCATCACGACGCAATCGCCCGGCGTACCGATCACGCCGAAGCGCCGTTCGCCCTGGCGGCTCACGCGCAACGGCGAGTGCAGGCTGATGGAGTGCGACGTGCCGCTCTGGTCGTGTTCGGGCGCGACCACCCAGACCTCGTCCGCAAGTTCGGCAGCGACCGCTTCGAGCACCGCGAGACCGGGCGCGTCGATGCCGTCGTCGTTGGTCAGCAGCACGCGGGGGACTTTGGAGAAGGGGGCGGACATCGCGGGACACTCCCTGAAAATAGTGGTCGAGGAGGGGTCATTATCCGATCATTCGCTGGCGGGCGGCGTCGAGCTTGCACGCGGCGCCTGGCGGTCCCTGTGGCGGTCCCTGTTGTGCAGCGTGCCTTTGAATTTTCATGCGCGTGTCGATTGACGCACGTCCCGCGCGTCGTGAAGGAAAGCGCGCTGCGGCGGCTATGATTTCCTCAACTGATCCCGTCAACCCTGCCTGCTTTAATCGAGGTACTTTGCGATGACACTCAAGCTCTACGCCCATCCGTTCTCGGCCTACTGCCAGAAGGTGCTGGTCGCGCTGTACGAGAATCAGACCGCGTTCGAATGGCGTCTGCTTTCGCACGAAGATCCGCAACCCATGCGCGAGCTGGCCGAACGCTGGCCCATGAGGCGGTTTCCGGTGCTGGTGGATGAGGACCGTACGGTGGTGGAGGCGACCATCATCATCGAATATCTCGGTTTGCGTCACCCGGGACCCGTGCGGCTCCTGCCCACTGATCCGCTTGCGGCGCTGGAGGTGCGCAGCATGGACCGCTTTTTCGACAACTACGTTTCCACGCCGTCGCAGAAGATCGTGTTCGACAGCATGCGGGCGCCGGACCAGCGCGATCCGAGCGGCGTCGCCGATGCAAGAGCCATGCTGGAGACCGCCTACGCATGGCTCGACGCCCGCATGGCGACGCGCGAATGGGCGGCCGGCGATACCTTCAGTCTCGCCGACTGCGGGGCCGCGCCGTTCCTGTTCTACGCCGACTGGACCCATCGCATCGACCCGTCGTTCGCGCATGTGCTGGCCTATCGCAAGCGCTTGCTGGCGCGGCCGAGCTTCGCGCGGGCGGTCGACGAAGCGCGGCCATATCGCCCGCTGTTTCCGCTCGGCGCGCCCGATCGCGATTGAGTCAGATGCGGAACCAACCGCGGAACACCCGCGTAACCAACGCCGCCGCTGATCTCCCCAAAGCCCGCGCCGCCGGGCCTTGGCGCATTGTTCACGATTGTCTAAATGTGATTTCGCCCTATCGTCATAGACTTCCGATAGGGCTCCTCTAAACTGAACTCCAATGAAGCGCTGCTTGAACGACCCAACGAAGGTTCAACGGCGCACCGCTTACTCGATACCGATTGGAGTTCATCATGAAGACCAAACTGATTGCAGCCTTGCTCGTCGCGGTTTCGGCATCCCTCGCAGCGCCCGCATTTGCGAGCGGCTACGGCCCGGCACCGTTCTATCGTCCGTCGGTTGGCGCACCCGCTTCGCAACGTGGCGAAAGCGCCCAGGTAATCGCAGCCGAACGCAACGACGCAGCCGCATCCACCGGCGCAAACGTAGCGGACACGTCGTATGGCGGCGTCAGCGCAGGGTCGTCGGATTCGGGTAGCCGCCAGTTGGTGAGCGCCTCGCAAAACGTCTTCATCCACCATTGACAGACGGACAGCGCCTGGGCGGCGTTTGCGTCGCTCCGGCGGTTTCCGTGGCGGTGGGCTGAATGCCGAAGCTGAGTCCGGCACAGACACCAAAGCCGCTTGATAAAAACGAGGTGATGCAATGTCGCAGATTCTTGAAGGTATAACCGTCCTCGGCGTCCTGACGCTGTATCTGATTCCGTCCATTGAAGCGGACGCCCGCAAGAGCCGCGATGCGCAAGCCATCACGCTGGTCAACGTGCTGCTCGGCTGGACCGTGATTGGCTGGATTGCCGCCTTCATGTGGGCGCGGCGCCCGGAAGTGGAAAAGCGCATGGCGCGTCTGGTGAGAAGGACGCAGCGCGCGGAAGCACGCGGCACCATTGCGAGGATCGTGGCGCACGCCGAGCATCGTGCCGCGTTGCAGGGCAGGCTGCCGGTTCGCCGCCGGGTGTTGACGGACGCGGTTCTGTAAAAGATGCGTGGATGTATGGGCGACCGGGGCGCCGATTTAGTGAGTGGCGCTCCGGGATGCCAGTGGTGAAGCAGGTTTAACCGGCGTCAGGCTGTGCGTCAGTGGGCGCAGGCGGGCGGGCCGCTCCTTCGAGAAAGCGGCGGGTGGCCTCGAAAGATTGCAGCATCTGGTCCGGCCACGGTGTCTGGAGCATGACGGCCTGATGGTTCTCGAAGGCGCTGGACAGGAGCTTCGCGAGTTCCGGCGACTGCAGATGGCGCAGCAGCACGCTCACCGCAATGGCCGTGGCCTGACTTGCGCCAGCGGTCTGCAGTTCGGAAGTAGTAAGGGCGGCGAGTTGCTTGTTGATATCCATGACGGTAGAAGAGAAAGTGCTGACGGCCACTTCAGGTGGCCGTTGCTTATTGAGCGGTTGATTCACGCATGCCGCGCGCGTGCCGGAACGGGCAGGGCTGGCGGGGATTGAACCAGCGGCAGGCGTGGCGATGGCGCAGACGGTATGGATGTGACGACCGCGCCGACGATAACGCTGACGACAGCGAGGCCGGCCCGGCGGCCGGGTCTGCGGAAGGGATCATACCGTGGGCTGTAATGGGCAACAACCGGGGGCAACAACCCGGGGCAATAACCTGCGCGCGGCGTGAGAGCCGCGCGGCCTTACGGATGCGTAGCCGTTCTGGCGTGAGAGATGACGCCGTCCAGTTCGTCGAGTTGCAGGAGCAGGTCGTCAATGGAACAGAGTTGTCGCTTTGTGACGTGCTGCGAATCGAGCAGCTTGTAGAGGCGCTGACGCCAGTACGTGGCGGGCAAAATAGGACCACCCAGATCGCCGCATAGCGACGGCTTCATCACACGCGTGATATGTGCGATGTCCTGATCGATCAACGTAAGCATCTCCAACCCCCGTAAATTGCGTCTTGGATCCGCGTCGTGCTTTGTTTTGTATGATTAATACTAACGCAAATTCACAAATTGGCAAGCTGCTAAAAATACCCATTTCATTGAAAGCGCGTTATTCAAGCTTGAAACGCCCGTATTGATTGGTGAGTTGCAGATATTAAGGAAAACCATGATGGAAAGCCGCCGCGAACTCGCTAGACTGTAACCAAACGTAACCAAGTGTTGCTAAAGATAAGTACGGGGATGTTCTAACGGGGCCGCGCCAGGCTGGGCGCAATAGACGAGAACGCGACGGAGCAAGCCGCGCACAAAATGAAATGGCCGCAGAGCAATCTGCGGCCATTTTTTTGCAACCGTGGCGCGTGGTGGCGCGCCGTGGCGTGCCGTCCAGCATGCCGGGCGTGACGCGAGGGGCGGCCCTGTCAGCTCAAACGAGCCGCAGCGGCCAGCACGCCACCGTGCCGCCCATGCAGCGCTTAGTGGCAGCGCTTTTGCCAGTGGCCGTGCACCTTGACCTTGTGGCAAACCGGGTGATGGTGGTCATGATCGTCAGCGAAAGCCGGGGTCATCACGCCAACGGAAACGGCGGCAAATGTCAGCGCAAGCAAAATCTTCTTCATGGGATGGGTGGGTCAAACGACCTTGTTGATTGAACGAGGGCGCTATATTAGCCGGGCTTTCGGCAAATCGGGGTAATGGATTTGCAAAACCTTATTACGAGGCACAGGGCCAGATCCGATAACGCGCAGACACACAGCGCTGACATATCGTCCTGATACGCGGCAAAAGAAAATCCCAGCGAAGCCCGCTTTTCCTACGACCTGTTCCTCGTCATCTTGCTGGTTAATGGCCTTGGCCTCCGCCCCCACCGTGCCCGCCACCACCACCGTGACCGCCGCCTTGCCAATGGCCGCCGCCGCCACCGTGTCCGCCGTCGCCATGCCAGCCGCCGTGACCGCCATGCCAGTAGTCGCCGCCGTGCCAGTAGTGGCCGTAATAGCAGCAACCGCCGCCACCGCCGCCCCATACGCTGACGCCGCCGTAATCCGGGCCGTAGCCGCCGTATCCGTAGGCGTAGTCAGGGTAGTAGCCTTGCCCGTAGTTGGGATAGCCGTAGCCATAACCCGATGGCACGACGCAACCCGACAGGGCCGCTGCCACGCCGAGCACCGTGAGTGTTGAAATGAGCCGAAGCATGATGGTCTCCCTCCCGTTTAAAGTAAGAAAGGAGTACGCAAGCCAAGTTCCAGGGTAATTGTGTCGGCTGTTTACCGTTTAGCGCGATGCTGCTCACAGCGGCCCTCGCGGCCATTGAGCGGGCTTGAAAAACCGCCCCGCGCCAATGACCGCAATCACCGCAATCACCGCAATCACCGCAATCACCGCATTAACCGCATTAACCGCATTAACCGCGTAGCGGATCACGCCTCCAGTGCTAGCGTAGCGAAAGTTGCAAGCCAGTGCTCGCCCATGTAGTCCCCGGCGACGTGCGCCAGTGCGCTCTCCAGATGGCGTTCGGCTGCCTCGTTCAAGGCGGTCTGGCGCGGATCGTCCGCCGCGAGCGCACGGGCCAGCGAGCGCTGACACCATGCGCGGCTGAGATTCAGGCCGTCGAGGTGGGCGATCTTGCCGTCGCTGCGATCCGACACGGTGACGGGTTCGAACAGCGTGGCCGGTTCATGCCGGGCGAGCGCCGGCAGAAATGCATCGAACCATGTGATGAATTGCGCGGGCGGCAAGACCCGCCGCATCAGTTCGGCCTCCATCAACGCGGGCGAGAGGAATTCGTCGCCGGCCGGCTCCCATGCCTGACAGGCCACGTCGTGCGCATACCAGCGCTGCGCGGTCTCGACCACCAGCGCTTCGAGCGAAGCGCGTGAGGTCTGCCGCGCGAAGTCGAGCGTGAGAGCGAGCGCGAAGGCCATGTTGAAATGCGTGCCCACGCGCAGCGGATAAGTCGCCTTGGGCAGAAATTCCTCGAAGCGTTCGACAAAGGCCTCCGTCAGCGGCGCGAAGGTCGTGCGCCAGCGCGTGGACTGGGCGAGCGGCACGGCCTCGATCTGCGCGGCGAGCGCCAGCAGCCAGGCCCAGCCGTACGGACGCTCGAAACCGCGGTTGTGCGGCAGATCGAGGTAGGCGCGCTCGCCGGCCACGTTGGCGTCGGTGAAGTGCTCGTCGACCACTGCGACGATGCGCGGCCCCTCCGGCAGATCGGGAAAGCGCGTCAGCAGATGCAGGATCAGCCAGTAGCCATGCACGCACGAATGCCAGTCGTAGCTGCCGTAAAAGATGGGATGCAGCGTGCGCGGGTTGCGCACGTCCTGCGGGCCGGCGAGCGCATGCGTCAGCTTGTTCGGATATTCGCGCGTGAGGTGATCGAGCGCGAGTCGCGCGAATTTCGATGCAATGGCGGAGGTGAGTTGGGCGGGCATCCATACCTCGTGCAGAACGAATCGGGGGCGGCCAGAAGCCGGACCGGAAACTATAACAGTCACGAAGCCGACTACAAACCAGGCTGCCCAACAGCGCCAGCACCGCGCGAACCGGAGCCGCAACGCTTGAAAGTTAGTCGTTCTAACATGACAATCCGCACATGGAAGTCGACCCGTTCTCCGACATTCTGCAGTTGATCCGGGCACGCTGTGTCGTGACGGAGAGCTTGTCTGCGCATGGTGCGTGGTCGTTCCGGTCGCGCGCGGCAGAGCAGGTCAGGTTGCTCAGCGTGGTGAAGGGCCCGAGCTGGGTGTGGCTGGAAGGGGGCACCTCTGCGCGTGTCGTGGTGGGCGATGTGCTTCTGCTATCCACACGCGAGGCGCTGGTGGTCTCGAGTGATCCGCCGCGGGCCCCAGCCGGCGCCGCACGTGCTCAAGCACCGGCGGCGTCGGGCTCGGGTTCGGGTCCGGGCGAAGCCCATGACTTCCTTGCCCTCGTCGTGGACGTTCTGCTGGACGCCGAGCACGCCACACTAGTGACCCATGCGCTCGCGCCGCTGCTGCACATACGCGCGGCGTGGCCGCGTGCGGCGGTTCTGGTGCAACTCCTCGAACAGATGGTGCGCGAACGGGACGGCGAGCTGCCGGGCCGCACGCTGGCATCCGAACAGTTGGCACAACTGATGTTCATCGAGGCACTGCGTGTGCATCTGGAAACCTCGAAGACGCTGCCGCCGGGATGGCTGCGCGCGGCTCACGACAGGCGTCTCGGGCCCGTGCTGAGCAAGCTGCACGGCGAGCCGGGACGGGCGTGGCAACTCGGCGAACTGGCCGCACTCGCCGCCATGTCGCGCACCAGCTTCGCGGCTTACTTCAAAACGGTGTCGGGGCTTGCGCCCTTGACCTATCTGACGGAGTGGCGCATGCGGCTTGCCGCCCGCGCACTGCGTGACGACGATACGCCCGTCAACGTGATCGCTGAGCAACTGGGTTACGCATCCGAAAGCGCATTTAGCGTCGCCTTCAAGCGTGTGACCGGCAATGCGCCGAAGCGCTACCGGACGGCCGCGCGGACAACGCATCCGGACACGCCGTGATGCGGCGTGTCCTGGCGCATCGTAGACAGTGGGCCTCGATAGTGGGTTCTTAGTCTGCCCGGACTTCGATCGCATCGACGCGATCCGGATAGAACGCAACGTGTTCCTTGATCTGCGCGACCGCGTCGTACGGGCTCTCGTACGTCCAGACCGCGTTGACCGAGCGTGCGCCGCCCGACGGGATCGAATAGTACGAGCAATCGCCCTTGTACGGGCAGTAGGTGGAGTGGTCGGTACGTTCGAGCAGCGACATGTCCACGTCTTCACGTGGGATGTACACCACGGCCGGGTAGGCTGCTTCGCGCAGCGTCAGTGCGTTGCGGGTATCGGCGATGGTCTTGCCACCGAGCGTCACGACGATATGTGACGGATCGGCTTCGATCGTGATGGGATGGTCGGGGCCCGGAATCTTGACGGTCTTGCCTGCGGTGTTCACGCTGCCTGCCATGACAAATCTCCTTGAATGGATCGTTTGGTGCTGCGGTTAGGCGTCGCTGCCATGACATGCAATTTAGCGGCGTAACGGGCAAAGGGAAAAGACTTTCTGGGCGGGTGGTCATGCCTGAGAGGCATATGAAGCATTTATCTGACGCCTCGCGCGGCGCACGGTCCACGTGGCGTGCTGCGGTTCACATGGGCGAAAGGCATCCACGACGCGCGCTTGCAAAACCTTCGAGCAGCTGCGAACTGCGAACCGCAAACCACGAACCGGCTTCGTGCCACCCGCACCCACACCCGCATTAACACTCACACCAGGCCCGCGCGCTTACTCCAGCTCTTCCAGCACGGAGGCCAGCACCATCTGCGCGCAGTTGGCCGGCCGCATGGCGGTGCGTCCTGCGGGACTATAGACCGCGTCGCCGCGTACGATAGACGCGCCCGTCAGTGCACAGACGCCATGTGAGCGCGCAATGCGGCGAATCCACAACTGCTCGCTGTAGTTCGCCGCGGTAGCATCGCGCCACGTGATCGAGATGGATTTCGCCGTGAAGCGTTCGACGAACGTCACGCGGGTGCTCTTCGGCCGGGACGGCGCGGTGCGGGCGCGATCCACCGCACTGCCGCGATTCGCGCACGGGGCGCTGTCGCGCCGTGCCTTGCGGATGGGCTGACTGACCTTTTCGATCACCTGCAACAAGGCTTCCGCGCCATCGCCTTTCAGGCGCGATATCACGGCGGACCAGGGGTCACGGGCAGGCTTCAATGTAGCGGCGGTATCCAATTCGATTCCTGTTGCGTTCACGTCGTATGGTTTTGACGTCATGCGCGCGAGCCAATAGCAGAGCGCAAGGCGCATGGGGCGACACTCAAGTCCGGATCATATAGATGGGTTCTGGACAGATAAACGCGTGCCAGGTGAAAACTTAGTTTGGATTCGGCTAACAATCCTGCGCAGATTCCGGCGCGTACCACGCGCCGTCTGGGCTGGCGAGGGCCGGCGAGGGCCGGCAGGGGTTGCCAGACAGAGCGGCGACGCAGGCACTTTGGGCCGAACCTTTCTATCGGCCTTCGACCGTCAGCACTTCGCCCGTGATCCAGCGCGCCGCCGCCGAAGCGAGGAACGCGACGGCCGCGCCGACATCGTCGGCTTGCCGCGCGGAACGCAGATCGGTCTCGCCTTCGAATGAGGCCCCATGACGACGCGGCAGGTCGGCCCACGCCATATTGCCGCCCGCGCGCCCCGTCGCACTGCGCGCAATGGCATTCACCCGCACCCCGCGTGTGCCCAGCGAATGCGCGAAATGCGCAACCAGCGCCTCGATCGCGCCAGCGGTCGCCGCGTACGCCGCGCGCTGTCCAACGTCGGCATCCACGCTGCGCGACGAAACCAGCACGACGCTGCTGCCTTTGCATAACGCGGGCATCAACTGCTGCAGCAAAAAGTAGGGGGCGCGCACGTTCAGCGCAAACAGCTCGTCGAAATCGGCCACACAGGTGTCTTCGAGACTCGCGTCCCTGACGATGCCTGCGCTCGCGACCAGCACGTCGAGCCGCGCGCCGATGATCAACCGTACGCGGCGTGCCAGTTGATGGGGGCCTTCGGGCGCGCGCAGATCGGCCGCCACTTTCCGCGCGTGACCACCGGTCTCGCGGATCGCGGCGACGACTTCGTCGGCTGCCTCGTCTTCACTGCAGTAGTGAACCAGCACCTGCGCGCCGGCCTGTGCAAGTGCGAGCGCGCTCGCACGGCCGATGCCGCGCGACGCGCCCGTGACGAGCGCGGTCTTGCCGCCAAGAGGACGCATGATGTGCCTCGCCTCGCGTGCTCAACCGGCCGTCTTGCCCCCATCGACCGTGACGATCTGGCCGGTCACGAACGATGCTTCAGCAGAGGCGAGGAACAGCACGGCACGCGCGACTTCATCCGGCTTGCCGACCCGTCCCAGCGGCACGCCCTTGGCGAGCGCAGCCTTGCGTTCCGCTGATCCCGTGAAGCGATCCAGCATGCCGGTGTCGGTCGGGCCAGGCGCGACCGCATTGACGCGCACGCCGTCACCGGCCGCTTCGAGCGCGGCCGATTTGGTCATGCCCTCGACCGCATGCTTGCTGCCGGCGTAGACGGAGGCGAAAGCGGCGCCTTCATGTCCGTAGGTGGACGAAATATTGATCACGCTGCCGCGTTTTTGCGCCTGCATCACGCGCAGTTCGTGCTTCATGCTGAGCAGCGTGCCGAGCACGTTGGTCTCGAAGGTCGCGGCGTAACTCTCGGCGCTCTGGTCGACGATCCGGCCCGGCTGACCTTCGGTGCCGGCGTTGTTCACGGCAGCATCGAGACGGCCAAAACGTTCGACGGCCTGATCGACGAGCTGACGCACGTCTTCGTCGATGCGCACGTCGGCCTGGATGAATACCGCATCCGCGCCGCGTTCGCGGAGTTCGGCTTCGAGCGTCTTGCCTTCGGTCGCGCGACGGCCGGAAACGACGAGGCGCGCGCCCTGGTCGGCGAATGCGAAGGCGGTGGCGCGGCCAATGCCGGTGAGTGCGCCGGTGATCAAAACGACGGGCTTTTCCATGATTGAAGTCCTTTGCGATGTATAGATGGCAGGCATGAAGGGGGCGGGCGTCGCTAGCTGTCTTGGTGCATCGAGCTGTCGTCGCGCCGCGTCTGACAGCTAATGTAGTGAGGGCTTGCGTGAAGGGAAAAGACTTTGTAGGCTGGCGGGCATGCCTGTCAGGCATGGTTGGATAAAGTTCCAACTCAAAGCATCGAGCCGAAGCATCGACCCGAAGCATCGACCCGAAGCATCGACCCAGAGCAGGGCAACAACCCAAGGGCCTCATGGAACTTCGCCATTTGCGTTACTTCATTGCGGTCGCCGAAACCGGCAGCCTGACCGTGGCGGCCGAACAGCGCCTCTTCACGTCGCAGCCTTCGCTGAGCCGGCAGATCCGCGATCTGGAAGACGAGGTGGGCGCGGCCTTGTTCAGCCGCAGTGCGCGGGGCGTTGAATTGACGCTGGCCGGCAAGGCTTTTCTCGATCACGCGCGGCTCGCGCTGTCACAGGTGGACGCCGCCACCGAGGCCGCGCGCCGCGCCGCGCAACCGAGCAAGCAGGTATTCGCGCTTGGATTTCTGACCGGCCAGGAGATGACCTGGCTGCCGCGCGCCATGCAGGTGTTGCGCGAGGAATTGCCGAAGATCGACGTGACCGTGTCCAGTCACTATTCGCCCGACCTCGCCGATGCGCTGGCGCGCGGCAAGCTCGACCTGGCGTTTCTGCGGGCCGAGCCGGGCTACGACCTCGACTATCGCGTGGTCAGCAAGGAGAAACTCGTGGTGCTGATGCCGAGCGATCATCCGTTGACGGAACGGGACACGATCCGCCCGCAAGATTTCGCCGGCGAGCCGTTCATCATGGCCACCAATAAGGCCACTGTGCTGCATCAGGTGATCAAGCAGTACTTGCAGGACAACGCGCTCGAAGTAACGCCCGAACACGGTGTGGACAATCTCGCGATGGCGATGTCGCTGGTGGCTTCCACGCGGGGTCTGGCGCTGCTGCCCGAGTATGCGAACAACTTGCTGCCGTGGTCGGTGGTGAGCCGTCCGCTCGAAGGCGAAGCGCCCACCATCGATCTGGTGATGGGCTATAGCAAGTCGAATACGTCGCCGGTGCTGAAGCTGTTTTTATCGCGCGCGGACGAGTTGATGGAATAGGGGTGGCCACGCTCCGGGCACTTTGCCTGCCGCTCAGCAGCAACACAACTTAAAGCCGCTCGATCAACGCCATCGCCGCGGCCGGATTGCGTTCCTTGAAGCCGCTGATCACGTAGAGATACACGTCGCGCACGCTTTTAGCGGGCGCACGCCCCGGCACCTTTTCCAGATCCTCGGGCACGGCGCCCGCCGCCAGCAGGCGCGCGCGTTCGGCCCACGCGTCGAGCGCGGCCTTCGAATAACCTTTGGCCTGCGACTGCGTCGTGCCCATGATGCGCGCGTACACGAACGGCGCGGTCAGATTGGCAATCTGCGGATATTCGCTGTCTCCAGCAAGCACGATCGCGGCGCCGTACTTGCTGGCCAGCTTGATGAAGGCTTCATCGCGAAAGCTCTCGTGCCGCACTTCGAGCGCGTGTCGCAACGGATGGCCGTCGAGTTGCTTCGGCAGTAACGCCAGGAAGGCTTCGAAGTCTTCGGCATCGAACTGCTTGGTCGTGGCGAACTGCCAGTTGATCGGCCCGAGCTTCTGCTTCAGATTGCTGAGCCCGCTGCCAAAGAAACGTTCGATGCTGTCGCCCGCGTCGGCCAGCACCTTCCGGTTGGTCGCATAACGCGGGGCCTTCAGCGAGAACACGAAGTCGTCGGGCGTTTCGTCGTGCCACTTCGCGTAGC
Source organism: Paraburkholderia sp. DHOC27 (assembly GCF_003429005.1). Taxonomy (GTDB): domain Bacteria; phylum Pseudomonadota; class Gammaproteobacteria; order Burkholderiales; family Burkholderiaceae; genus Paraburkholderia. The sequence goes on along the minus strand of NZ_QVQV01000009.1, from coordinate 317,002 downwards.
TCTCGGGCTTTTGCAAACCGTAGAACGTGCCGTTGATTTCAATGGAAGTGAGTTGCTGGCTCGCGTATTCGAGTTCGCGCTTCTGCGTCAGATCGTCGGGATAGAAGACCCCGCGCCAGGGCGCGAAGGTCCAGCCACCAATGCCAATCCTGATACGCGATTGCTTGCGGGTTGCCATGTGCGGGTTTCCTTTGTGCCGTGCGGGGTTCGATGCGCGAGTCGGTGCAAAAGGTCGGCTCGTCTCAGCGCCGTGCGGATGACGTTACCGCAGATTGACCCAGCACGTTCGGTGCCACGCCTCGCTACCGCCAACACCCTCGCTCACTATGCCTTCTGCGCGGCTTCCGCCTGCGCGAGACGCCGGTTCGCTTCGGCCACGTCATGGCGAAACTGCTGCAACGCGCTCAAGGCCGCATCGGGCGGTTGCAGCGCGGCCCACAACACCTCGATCAACTGGGCGGCGGTAGCTTCGATATCCGTCTGGCGCCGCGCCAGCGTTGCGTCCCATAGCACGTGTTCCATCGGACCGAACACCATTGAGCGCAGCAGTCGCAGCGGCATATCCGTGCGAATCTGGCCGGTTTCCTGACCTTGGGCAAGAACACGCATGAGCGGCGCCGTATAGCGGCGCTGCAATTCCGTCAGCGCTTCACTGAGTTCGTGATGCCGGGCGCGGCCCTCGGACAGCACGAGCGCGCACAGGTCGGTGCCGTTCACCAGCATGAGCCGCAAATGCATGCGCACGATGAACGCGAACTGTTGCCGCACGCTGCCGTCGCGAGGCAGGCCGCTTTCGATGGCCTCGATGATTTCGTCGTACCAGTCGCCGATCACGCGCGCACACAACTCGCGCTTGCCGCGGAAGTAGCTGAACACGGTGGCCTCGGAAATGCCCAGGCGCTGGGCAATCTCGGCGGTCGTGGCGCGCTCGTAGCCTTTCTCGGAGAACACGTCGCGGCCCGCCTGAAGAATCTCCTTCACACGCTGTTGCGATTTGCGTCCGGCCGGCTCGCGGCGCGACGCGGGCAGCTCAGTGCGCGCGACAGAGTGTGTGACGGGCCCGGCTTCGGCAGGGGCGGCCATCTTCGATGCGGCCATCATATGAGTCCGGTTCAGATTTGAGCACCCGAGGCATCCGGGGTTGACCGAGTTTAGCACGCCGCTATTGGCTTCAGCAGGGTCATGGGGATATCTGAGTGTCACTCATAAATACCTATTGACGTATACGTAAATCTAGCGTGAAATTCGTCTTATCTGGCCGCCCTCAGCGGCGCCGACGCCCAAGAACGGCTGTGAATGCCCGTGAATTCCTGGAGACACTGCAATGAGTAACCTGCCTGGTTTGCAATTCCCGCTCGGTGAAGAGATCGAAATGCTGCGCGACAGCCTCGCGGGTTTTGCGGCAAAGGAAATCGCCCCGCGCGCCGCTGAAATCGACCGCACCGATCAGTTTCCGATGGACCTGTGGAAGAAGTTCGGCGATCTGGGCGTGCTGGGCATGACGGTATCGGAGGAGTACGGCGGCGCGAATATGGGCTACACAGCGCATATGATCGCGATGGAAGAAATCTCGCGCGCCTCGGCCTCGGTCGGCCTCTCGTACGGCGCGCATTCGAACCTGTGCGTGAACCAGATTCATCGCAACGGCACCGAAGCGCAAAAGCGCAAGTATCTGCCGAAGCTCGTGTCCGGCGAACATGTAGGCGCGCTCGCCATGAGCGAGCCGAACGCGGGCTCGGACGTGGTCAGCATGAAACTGCGCGCGGACCGCAAGGGCGACCACTATGTGCTGAACGGCACCAAGATGTGGATCACCAACGGGCCGGATTGCGACACGCTGGTGGTCTACGCCAAAACCGATCTCGAAGCCGGTCCGCGCGGCATCACCGCGTTCATCGTCGAGAAGGGCATGAAGGGCTTTTCGGTGGCGCAGAAACTCGACAAGCTCGGCATGCGCGGCTCGCACACGGGCGAGCTGGTGTTCGAGAACGTCGAAGTGCCGGAAGAAAATATTCTCGGTCAACTGAACGGCGGCACCAAGGTGCTGATGAGCGGGCTCGACTACGAGCGCGCCGTGCTCGCGGGCGGCCCGACCGGCATCATGGTTGCCGTCATGGACGCCGTGGTGCCGTACATTCACGATCGCAAGCAGTTCGGCCAGTCCATCGGCGAATTCCAGCTCATCCAGGGCAAGGTGGCCGATCTGTACACCACCTTGCAGGCGTGCCGCGCGTATCTGTATGCGGTGGGCAAGCAACTTGACACGCTCGGCTCCGAGCACGTACGGCAGATGCGCAAGGACTGCGCCGGCGTGATTCTCTACACCGCGGAAAAAGCCACGTGGATGGCCGGCGAGGCGATCCAGATTCTCGGCGGCAATGGCTACATCAACGAATATCCGGTGGGCCGTTTGTGGCGCGACGCGAAGCTCTATGAAATCGGCGCGGGCACCAGCGAGATCCGCCGCATGTTGATCGGCCGCGAACTGTTTGCGGAAACGGCATAGGAGCGCACGATGCCGATCATCGAAAGCAAACTGAACCCGCGTTCGGAAGATTTTCGCGCCAACGTGGCGGCGCTCGAAGCGCTGGTGGCCGATCTGCGCGCGAAGATCGAGAAGCTCGCGCTGGGTGGCGGCGAAGCGGCGCGCGACAAACACGTGAGCCGCGGCAAGTTGCTCCCGCGCGACCGTATTGCGCAACTGCTCGATCCGGGCACGCCGTTCCTCGAACTGTCGCAACTGGCGGCGTTCGGCATGTATAACGACGACGCGCCGGGCGCGGGCGTCATCACAGGCATTGGCCGCATTGCCGGCCAGGAATGCGTGATCGTCTGCAACGACGCCACGGTCAAGGGCGGCACGTACTATCCTGTCACCGTGAAAAAGCACGTCCGCGCGCAGGAAATCGCCGCGGAAAACCGCTTGCCGTGCGTGTATCTGGTGGATTCGGGCGGCGCCAACCTGCCGAATCAGGATGACGTGTTTCCCGATCGCGATCACTTCGGGCGCATCTTCTACAACCAGGCCAATCTGTCCGCGGACGGCATTCCGCAGATCGCCGTGGTGATGGGCTCGTGCACGGCGGGCGGCGCCTACGTGCCGGCCATGAGCGACGAGTCGATCATCGTCAAGAACCAGGGCACGATTTTTCTCGGCGGGCCGCCGCTCGTGAAGGCCGCAACCGGCGAAGTTGTGAGCGCGGAAGATCTCGGCGGGGGCGACGTGCATACGCGCCTGTCGGGCGTGGTCGATCATCTCGCGCAGAACGACGCGCACGCGCTGGGCATCGCGCGCAGCATCGTTGGCAATCTGAATCGCAGCAAGCAGGTGCCGGTGGTATTGCAGGAGCCGAAGCCGCCGCGTTACGACGCGCAGAGCATCTACGGCGTGATCCCCGTGGATACGCGCAAGCCGTTCGATATCCGCGAAGTGATCGCGCGGATCGTCGACGATTCCGCCTTCGACGAATTCAAGGCACGCTACGGCACCACGCTCGTGACGGGCTTTGCGCACATCTGGGGGCACCCGGTTGGCATCATCGCCAACAACGGCATTCTGTTTTCCGAGTCGGCCCTGAAAGGCGCGCACTTCATCGAACTGTGCTGCCAGCGCAAGATTCCGCTGGTGTTCCTGCAGAACATCACCGGTTTCATGGTGGGCCGCAAGTACGAAAACGAAGGCATTGCGCGTAACGGCGCGAAGATGGTCACGGCGGTGGCCACGGCGAAGGTGCCGAAGTTCACCGTGATCATTGGCGGTTCGTTCGGCGCAGGCAACTACGGTATGTGCGGCCGCGCGTATTCACCGCGTTTTCTGTGGATGTGGCCCAACGCGCGCATTTCGGTGATGGGCGGCGAGCAGGCCGCCTCCGTGCTGGCCACGGTCAAGCGTGACGGCATCGAAGGCAAGGGCGGTACCTGGAGCGCCGAACAGGAAGAGGCGTTCAAGCAGCCGATCCGCGAGCAATACGAGCATCAGGGCCATCCTTACTACGCGAGCGCCCGGTTGTGGGACGACGGTGTGATCGACCCCGCGCAGACGCGCGACGTGCTCGGGCTGGGATTGTCCGCCGCGATGAATGCGCCCATCGAAGAGACGCGCTTCGGTGTGTTCAGAATGTGACGCTTCGTTGCGAAGCCTTGACGAGTGAAGGAGTCAGTCGCGATGCAATACGAAACCTTGAGCGTCACGTTGGCAGGACACGTGGCGACGGTAACGCTGAACCGGCCGGATGTGCGCAACGCATTCAACGAAACGATGATTGCGGAGCTGACCGCCGCCTTTCACGCGCTGGACCAGCGTGACGAGGTGCGTGCCGTCGTGCTGGCGGCGCACGGCAAGGCCTTTTGCGCCGGCGCCGACCTCAACTGGATGAAGAAGATGGCCGGTTACTCCGACGCGGAGAACCACGCGGACGCGCTGCGTCTGGCGGCGATGCTGTCGGCCATCTACCGTTGCAGCAAGCCCGTGGTGGCGCGCATGAACGGCGACGCGTACGCGGGCGGCATGGGTCTGCTGTGCGCGTGCGACATCGTCGTGGCAGCAGACACCGCACGCTTTTGTCTTTCCGAAGCACGCCTCGGACTGATTCCCGCCACCATCGCGCCGTATGTGATCCGCGCACTCGGCGAGCAGGCCGCGCGCCGCTATTTCATCACCGCCGAACTGTTCGACTGCGCCACCGCGCTGCGCCTCGGCCTCGTCAGCGAAGCCGTCAGCGAAGACAAACTGGATGCCACCATCGAGCAGCTCACTGCCACGTTGTGCGCCAACGGTCCGCAGGCGGTGCGGGCCTGCAAGCAACTGGTGCAGGATCTCGCGTCCCGCGAACTGGATGAGGCGCTGATCGACGACACGGCCGCGCGCATCGCGCGGGTACGGGCCAGCGCCGAAGGGCGCGAAGGCGTGGCCTCGTTCCTCGAAAAACGCCCGCCGGCATGGCGCAACTGATGCGGCCTCGCGAGGCAGGCTCCCGCACAACAACAACGCCCGAATGGCACCGTTCGGCGACCTCTCATCGAGACACCTCATGTTCAACAAGATTCTGATTGCGAACCGTGGCGAGATTGCCTGCCGGGTGGCCGCAACCTGCAGGCGGCTCGGCATTGCGAGCGTGGCGGTGTATTCCGATGCGGACGCCAATGCCAAGCATGTGGCGGCTTGCGATGAAGCGGTGCATATCGGCGGCGCGACCGCGGCCGAAAGCTATCTGCGCTACGAGCGCATCATCGCAGCGGCTGAGGCAACGGGCGCGCAGGCCATCCACCCCGGCTACGGCTTCCTGTCGGAAAACGAGGACTTCGCACAAGCGTGCGAAGCCGCTGGCATCGTGTTCATCGGACCGCCGGTCGAAGCGATTGCGGCGATGGGCTCGAAAGCCGCCGCCAAGGCGTTGATGCATGCCGCGGCGGTGCCGCTCGTGCCGGGTTATCACGGTGACGATCAGGACGCGCTGCTGCTGCAACGCGAAGCGGACGCAATGGGCTATCCGGTGCTGCTGAAGGCGAGCGCAGGCGGCGGCGGCAAGGGCATGCGCGTGGTCGAGCGCAGCGAGGACTTCGCGGCGGCGCTCGCGTCGTGCAAGCGCGAAGCGGCGAGCAGCTTCGGCAACGACCGCGTGCTGATCGAAAAGTATCTGACGCGGCCGCGTCACGTCGAAGTGCAGGTGTTCGCGGATCAGAAGGGCGGCGCGGTGTATCTGTTTGATCGCGACTGCTCGGTGCAGCGTCGCCATCAGAAGGTGCTGGAAGAAGCACCGGCCCCGGGTCTGTCCGGCGAATTGCGCCGCGCGATGGGCGAAGCCGCCGTGGCAGCGGCCCGTGCGGTGAATTACGTGGGCGCGGGCACGGTCGAGTTCATCATGACCGGCGCGAGCCAGTTCTATTTCATGGAGATGAATACGCGTCTCCAGGTCGAACATCCGGTCACCGAAATGGTGACCGGGCTCGATCTGGTGGAGTGGCAGTTGCGTGTGGCGTGCGGCGAACCGTTGCCGCTCACCCAGGCGCAACTGAAACTGGAAGGGCACGCCATCGAAGCGCGTATTTACGCCGAGCATCCTGCACGTGGCTTCTTGCCGTCGACGGGTACGCTCAAGCATCTGCGCATGCCGGAAGGCGTCGAGTTCAGCCTTGGCGCTGACAACTCACGCGCGCCGGTGCGGATCGACAGCGGCGTGCGCGAAGGCGACACCATCACGCCGTTCTACGATCCGATGATCGCCAAGCTGATCGTGCATGGTGCGAACCGTGCCGAAGCGCTGGCACGCATGAGCCGCGCGTTGCGCGCCTGCGAGGTGGTCGGCCCGCATACCAACGTGGAGTTCCTGCAACGCATCGTGACGAGCGAGCCGTTTTCGGGTGGCGATCTCGATACCGGCCTGATCGAGCGGCATCACGAGACGCTGTTTGCGCCCGTGAAAAAACCGTTCCGCGAAGCGCTGGCATTGGCTTGCGCGGCATTGCTGACACGTGAAGGCGGCACTGCACATGGTGCGTCACCGTGGGATGCGCTGTCGCATTGGCGTCTGAACGGCGGCTATACGCAGACGCTCGCCTGGCGCGACGTGGAGAACGACAGCGCGTTTGCCGCGACTTTCGCGCGTGATGGCGCGACGCCGACGCTCGAGTACGCAGGCCAGCGCGATCGCTTCACCTGGTGGAGCGGCAAGGGCGCGCACGAATATGGCGCGACGCTGGGCGACGTGCATGTCACGGGCCGGGTGTTCGTGGATGGCGACGTGTTCCACGTGTTCTGTCTGGGCGAAGCGCAGGCCTTCGAATGGCAAAACCTGCTGGCGCACGCCGCTGATGCCGAACACGGCGAAGGCCGTTTGACCGCGCCGATGCCGGGCAAGGTGATCGCGGTGCTGGTGGAAGCGGGCACGGTGGTCGAGAAGGGCACGCCGCTCATCGTCATGGAGGCCATGAAGATGGAGCACACCATCGGCGCACCGGCAGCAGGCAAGGTGTCGGAGGTGCTGTATGCGGTGGGCGATCAGGTAGCGGACGGGGCGCAGTTGCTGGTGCTGGACGTCGAGTGATTTACTGCGGCCATTAGCTAGTGGCGCGGAGATTCAGGCGAGCGTGGGATAACCCAGCGCCCGAGCTTCGTTTTCCAGTTGCGTGATGCGCGCGTAGTCGCTCAACGACAACACTGAAAAGCCGCTGAGGCGCAGCCGTGCCGCGCGTTGCGGGTCCTGCTTCAGCGAGTCGTGCAGCGTGGCACGCAACGCCTCTACTTTAGCTTGCGGCACATCGCGTGCGGCGATCAACGGCAAGCCTGGGGACGCAGCCGTCCATCCCAGCACGCGCACCTGCTGCGCCAGTTCCGGCAAGGCGTCGCAAACGAACGCATACGTTACACAGTCAATCGCGGCCACGTCCGCTTGATGCTGCGCCACGGCGCGCAACGAGCCGAGATGCGAACCGGTACGCAAGGTCGCGCCGAAGAAGCGACCCTCGCGCGCCAGCGGCGCCACCGCATGCCGGAACACATTCATGCCACTGTTCGAGTCATCCTGATTGTAGGCCGCACGAGCGCCACGACAGGCCGCGAGCGTTTCGAACGGCGCGTCTGCGTGCGTGACCAGTGCGCTCGAATAATTCGCGCCGCTGCAACCGGGCGCGTCGAAATGCGGCGTGGCGATCAACTGGACCTGCTGCGATAGAGCCGTCACCAGTGGATAGCCACAGGTCTGCGAGATCAGCAGGTCAGAACGGCGCCAGAGGGCATGCAGATCGTCACCGGGTTCGACGATTTGCGTTTGCGGGTCGACCGCGCGCAGCACATCGCCCAGCCACGCGCGCCAGTCGGCGGCGAGCGTGGGCGTGACGTTGTACATCGGCAGGGCGGCGATCCAGGTCATGGCTGCGATTCTGGCATATCGCGCTCACCTGTGCCGGAGCGCCATCGCCCTCATTCACCTTCAGGCGGCGTGCATCGCGGGTTCGACGCGTGGCGCGATCGCATAGAACGTGTGGTAGTTCGACTGCAGATCGTCGGGAATCATCTTTTCGATGGCGACGCGGTCCACTTTCCCCTGCTCGGTGTGCGGCACCTTGTCGACGATGAGAAAGCGAATCCGTCCCGCCACGAACGGGCCGAACTCGACATTGAGCCTGTGCATGCAGCGCGCGAGTTTCACCTGTCCTACCCACGGTTCGATCAGCACGTTCCACGCGTATTCGCCGGTGGCGTGATTGGCGGCGAGCGCCACGGCATAACGCACATCGGGCAGACGGCACAGCACGTCTTCGATCTGGGTCGGGCCGATCGCCATGCCGTCGATCTCCGCGACATCGGCCGCGCGTCCCGTGACGTGCAGATAACACGCTTCGTCGATGAAGCCCACGTCGCCCGTCAGGCACCAGCCGTCACGAAACTTTTTTGCGTCTTCATACGGCTGGTGGTAATAGCCCTGGGCCACGCTAGCCGATTTCACTTCGAGCGTGCCGCTTTGTCCCGTGGTGGCCAACGTGCCATCGGCGCGGCGCACGCGCAGTTCGACGCCAGCGCGAATCCGGCCGGCGGTATTCAACACGTCCTTGTTCGCTGCGTATTCGGACGGAGCCAGCACGCTGACGGGGCCGAGTTCGCTCGCGCCATACATATGCGTGAGCACCGGACCGAGCCGCGCAATGGCGCGTTCGCGCAACACGGCGGGCGCCGAGCCACCCACGTGCATCACGGAGCGCAGCGACGACAGATCGCGCCGGCTCACGTCCGGGTGATCCATCGTTTCGAACAGTTGTGGCTCGACCATCAACGCGTCGGTGATCCGCTCCGATTCGATGGTCGCGAGCGTTTCCGCCGGCACGTAGCGCGGTCTGAGCACTACCGTGCCGCCGCCGATGAGCGTCATGTCGACGAGCACCTGTGACAGATACGCAAGCGGCCCGTTGATGAGCTGCCGGCGGTTTTCGTTAGCCGGCGCGCTGACCATCTCCGAATACGTGGCGAACGAACGGCGGCTGCATTTGGGCACGCCCGTCGTGCCGCCCGACGACACCAGCACCGCGAGTTCGTCAGCTCTCGCGTCTCCACGCAACGGCAGATCAGCTTGCCGTTGCGCGAGCCGGTCGAGACGGGCCGACTCGGGACCGATGCCGACGAACATCACGCGGCCATCGAAGTCGTCGGGAATCAACTGAACGGTTTCACGAAATACGACGAGCAGAGTGGGCTTGATGCGCGCCAGCAACGCGGCGCGCTGCTGCTTGCTCGACAACGCCGGCACGAACAGGGTGGCCGCGCCGAGCAGATTCGCCGCGTAACGGATTGCCAGTGCCTCGGGGCAGTTCGGCGCGAGTTGTGCGACCAGCGCGCCCCGGCCAATCCCGAGCGCGCTCAGCACGCGCGCATGCCGGAAGATCGCACTGCGCAGTTCGCCGGCTGTCACATCGCCGTCCAGATGACGTAGCACGACGCGCTCTGGCTGCTTGCCGAGCCGCTCGAGTAAGGCGTCAACGTAGGGCCGAAAGCCTGCTTGTCCGTCGTATTCCATGATCGCTTCCCTTGAGTGATGGTTCCGAATCCTGCGGATAAGCGCTGAATGTCGCGGGTTTCTGCACGTATCAGGGCTATCACGGAGCGCAGTGTGCGGCGGAAAAATGAGCCTGGAATTAGGAAAGCAGGGCGTGCGTCACCTGTGCCGGTGAGCGAGTGAATGTGCACATGAACAGGCAAATGAACCGGCACATGAATGGGCAGATGCAGGACGCGGAACCGCGCATTCCGAAGGCGTAATTCTCGGCTCACTTTCCGCCGATACGATGCATTCCATCAGCACAGCCCACTGGTGATGCTGCCCACGGCTCTGCCGCCTGGCAGGGTGAAAAATCTTGCAATCGTCTATCTGGAGAATCGTATGAAACGCTTTATCGTTGCTACCGCCATGCTGGCCAGCCTGTGTGTCTCGCCGCTCGTTTTCGCCCAAAGCGCGAAGCCGGTGAAACCCGCCGAAATGACCTGCTCGGATTTTCTCGCCGTCGACGACGCCTACAAGCCGGCGCTGGTGTACTGGGTGTCGGGCACCGACAAGCTCGGCGTGCGCGAAACGGTCACCACGGTGGTCGATACCGCCACGCCGGTTGCAGCAGTGATCGGCGAATGCAAGCAGCAGCCGACCGCCACGCTGTCGAGCAAGGTTCGCGACCTGTACAAGAAGGGCGAACTCGAACTCTTCAAGCATAGCTAAACGTATTCGAACGCATGCATGCACGTCATGCAGCAGGCTTGCTGATTCACGCGCGCTCGCCGCCGTCTTTGCAAGGCGGCGCGAGCGCTGCACGGTAAGCCTCAATCGTGCGACTCGTTGCGCCTCGCAATTGACAAACGCGTTGCGGGGATTCAATACTTCGCCTTGAAGTCGCTGCAACCGACGCGATGTATCAGGCGCAAGCCATCCGCCAGCCGGCTGGCGCTACTTCCTCTGCATGCCGGTATCGCGCATTCGGTGTCCGTCTCGCTTCATCAAGGGAGTCGCCATGCGCCGTTCGTTCCGTCTGCTCGTCACGGGTCTTGTCACCACCGCACTTTTGTTCGCGCTCGTCGGCACGGCGCTCACCGCGTCTGCGTGCACACGCGTGGTCTATCTCGGCGACAACGACGACGTCATCACCGCGCGCTCGATGGACTGGAAACTCGACGTCGCCACCAATCTCTACATCCTGCCGCGCGGCATCGCGCGTAGTGGCGAAGCCGGGCCGAATTCGCTGCATTGGACGGCCCGCTACGGCAGCGTGGTCGCCACCGGCTACGACGTCTCCACCACCGACGGCATGAACGAGAAGGGCCTTGCCGCCGAACTGCTCTGGCTCGCCGAATCGCAATACCCGTCGTTCGGCAAGCAGTCGAAGCCCGGTCTCACCATCGCCGCGTGGGCGCAATACGTGCTCGATAACTTTGCCACCGTATCCGAAGCGGTGGCCGCGCTGGAGAAGGGACCGTTCACCATCGTGACGGACAACGTGCCCGGCGAGCAACGTCTCACCACACTGCATCTGGCAATGTCGGACGCTAGCGGCGACAGCGCCATCGTCGAGTACATCGGCGGGCGCCAGGTCATCCATCATGGGCGGCAATATCAGGTGATGACGAATTCGCCCATCTTCGACGAACAACTCGCGCTCAACGAATACTGGAAACAGATTGGCGGCACGACCTGGCTGCCGGGCACGAACCGTTCGGCGGATCGTTTCGCGCGGGCCTCGTTCTATATCAATGCGATTCCCAAAAGCGAAGATCCGGAGGTGGCGCTGGCCAGCGTGTTCAGCGTGATCCGCAACGTTTCCGTGCCGTTCGGTATCAACACGCCTGACGAGCCGAACATATCGTCCACGCGCTGGCGCACGGTGGCGGATCACAAGCGCATGCTGTATTTCTTCGAATCCGCGCTGACGCCCAATACATTCTGGGTCGATCTCAAGAAGATCGATTTTTCAGCGGGGGCGCCGGTGAAACGTCTGGACCTCGGCAAGGATCAACGCAATACCTTTGAAGGCGAAGTGTCCGGCGATTTTCAGCCCGCGCCGCCATTCCGCTTCCTCGGCCTCGACGCGGGCAAGGCGCCCTGATGCGTTGGAATGCGCCGTAATGCGCCAAAGTATCCGGACCATGCCGGCGCGCTCCGTATGAGGCGTCGCAGGCACGGTCCGGGTGAGCCGCACCCACGAGCGCGGCGCGCGCGTCAGAAGATCACCACGGCCCGCCCGACCAGCGTGCCTTCGCGCAGACGATCCAGCGTTTCGTTGATCTGCTCGAAGCGGATCGGTGTGGTGGTGTGCTGGATCTTGCCCGCCGCTTCGAGCGCCATCACCTCGCTCAGGTCGATGTAGTTGCCCCAGTTCGAGCCATAGAACGACTGCTCGCGATTGATGCGCGGAAAGAGCGGAATATCCACCCGATCGCCGAGCAAACCGACATCGACATAGTGGCCGCTGGTGCCAAGCAGGCTGAACCCGAGCTGCATCAGCTCAGGGGCGCCGACGCAATCGAGAATGGCGTCGAGCACCGGTTGCCCCGTGAGCCGTTGCAACTCGGCTTCCAGATCGGCCTTGGAGGCGCCCTTGAGATTGACCGAGAAATCCGCGCCGTAGCCGGCGGCGCGGGCCAGCTTCTCCGCGTCGTGATCGAACGCGACGATCCTGACGCCGCCGCCCAGCAACTTCGCATATTGCACGCCGTAGCCGCCGAGTCCGCCCATGCCGAATACGCCGAGCACGCGGTCGGGACCGAGCGCTTCCGCCTTGAGCAGCTTCTTGACGCCACGATACGGCGTGAGACCCGCGTCCGTGAGCGGCGCGAGGTGTTCGAAGGAGAGTTCGCGCGGCACCTTGATCAGATAGCGCGCGGGCACCGGCAGGAACTCGGCGAACCCGCCGTGCGGCCCGAAACCCGGAAAGCGCACATTGGGACACAGCTGGGTATTGCCCACCTGGCAATGACGGCAGGTGCCGTCGCCCCAGCCGGGCACCACCACCACGTGATCGCCTTCCTGAAAGCCGGCCTCGGTGGCCTGCTGGCCGATGCGGGCCACGCGGCCCGTGATCTCGTGGCCGGGTGTGATGGGGGTGGGGATATCGAAGTACTTCAGGAAGTACCCGTCGACCAGTTCGGCGTCCGTGCGGCACACGCCGCAGGCCGTCACCTTGACCAGGATTTCATCGGCCTGGATCTCGGGGATAGGGATGTCCTCCAGAACCAATGGCTTGCCGAACTCATGCAAACGTGCTGCTTTCATCATCATTCCTTTTCCTCAAGTTGCGTCCAACCAAGGATAGGAGTCTAGGAATCGCGCTGTCTTTCAAAAAGAGGCGAAATCCGCATGCCGTATGCGAAGAAACTGGATAATGCGCGGCTGCCTGGCACCCCCGTTTCTGGCTGTGCAGGCCATGCGGCGCGGCAACCGTCACGGCGGGCGGGGCCTGATCGATCCGGTAGCGCGGCATCAATGTGCTATGGTCTTGCTATGTCTGCCGTGCATACCTGACCCGGGCCATCCGGGCGATCACGACCGGGTTCAGGGGCGCCCGCCGACGCGCGTTGCCAGACCTCGCCACCCACGCTTTCCCGCATGCTCACGACACCGACCGGAGCGCCTTATGACTACTACTATCGACGCTCAGCCCGTGGCTCGCACCGGCGTACCCGGTCTCGACGACATCCTGTCGGGCGGCCTCGCGCAAGGTAATCTTTTCCTTCTCGAAGGCGACCCCGGTACGGGCAAAACCACCGTCGCCATCAGTTTTCTCATGGCGGGCCTGCAGGCCGGCGAACGGGGGCTGTACGTCACCCTGTCGGAAACGGAACGCGAGTTGCGTAACGGCGCGGCATCGCATGGATGGGAGATCGGCGAGGGCGTCAGCATCTTCGAAGTGGTGCCGCCCGAAAGTCTGATCGACGCGGACCAGCAACAAAGTCTGCTGTATTCGTCGGACCTTGAACTGGGGGAAACCACCCGGGCCATTCTGGGCGAATTCGAGCGGGTGAAGCCGCAGCGCGTCGTGATCGACAGCCTCTCCGAAATCCGTCTGCTCGCGCAGAATTCCTTGCGCTATCGCCGGCAAATCCTCGCGCTCAAACATTACTTCGCCCGTCACGGCGCAACGGTTCTGCTGCTCGACGACCTGACCTCGGAGACCTCGGAAAAGACGGTGCACAGCATTGCGCACGGCGTCATCAAACTGGAAGAACTGTCGCCGGACTACGGTGCCGAGCGACGCCGCCTCAAGGTGTCCAAATACCGCGGCCGCGCCTATCGCGGCGGATTCCATGACTTCACGATCAGAAAGGGCGGCGTGGCGGTGTATCCGCGCCTCGTCTCCGGCGAGCATCACACGCGCTTCACGCGCAATCAGGTGACGAGCGATGTGCAGGGACTCGATGCGCTGCTCGGCGGCGGGGTCGAGCAGGGTTCCAGCACCCTGATCCTGGGACCGGCCGGCACGGGCAAGAGTCTCTTTGCGCTGCAGTTCATCGCCGCGGCAGTGAGACGCGGTGAGCGGGCGGCCCTCTTCGTGTTCGACGAGGAACTGGGGCTGCTGTTCGACCGTGTTCGCAAGATGGGCATCGACCTCGAAGCCATGCGCGCGGACGGCCGTCTGCATATCGAACAGGTGGACGCCGCGGAACTCTCGCCCGGCGAATTCGCGCATCGCGTGCGACAACGCGTGGATGCGGCGCAGGCCAAGACGATCGTGATCGACAGTCTGAACGGCTATCAGGCCGCCATGCCGCAGGAAAACGCGCTGATCCTGCACGTGCACGAACTGCTGCAATACCTCAACCGGCAGGGCGCCAACACGTTCCTGACGGTTGCCCAGCACGGTCTCGTGGGCGACATGAAGGCGCCCGTCGACGTCACGTATCTGGCCGATACCGTGATCCTGCTGCGCTATTTCGAGGCGCTTGGCCGGGTGCGCCGCGCCGTCTCCGTGATCAAGAAGCGCACGGGGCACCACGAAGAATCGATTCGTGAGTTCAGGATCGGCAGCACCGGACTTTCAGTGGGCCAACCGCTCACTGAGTTCCAGGGCGTGCTGCGTGGCGTGCCGACCTTCGTAGGCAGCAGCGATCCGCTGCTGCGCGCGAATACAGACGGTGGGAGCAATGCCTGACCCCCGTCCGACCTTGATTCTCGCGCCCTCGGGGCGTGATGCCAGTGTTGCCGTTGCACTTCTCAACGAGGTTGGCGTCGCCTCGAGCATATGCCGCGATGTCGACGATCTCACCTCGCGGGTGGGCGATGATGTCTGCTGCGCCATCGTCACCGAAGAAGCTCTTGCGCGTGCCGACCTGCGTCCGCTTTCGGACTGGGTCGCGAGGCAACCGGCGTGGTCCGATATGCCGTTCATCGTGCTGACGCAACGGGCCGGCACGACCGACCGCGCGCCGATGGTTTCGCGGTTGACCCACACGCTCGGCAACGTCACGTTCATCGAGCGGCCATTCCATCCCACCACCTTCGCTAGCGTGGTGAGCACCGCCATTCGTGGACGGCTGCGGCAGTTCGAAGCCCGCTCGCGCATCGACGAGCTGCATGAAGGCGAGGCGCGGCTTCATACCGCGCTGACCGCCGGCCACCTCGGCTCGTGGGAGCTGGATCTGTCCACGCGTATTCTGACGGCGTCGGCCACCTGCAAGGCGATTTATGGCTACGCGGGTCAGGCCGATTTCAGCTATGAAACCCTGCTCGCCAGCGTTCATCCTGAAGACCGCGAGCGCATGCAGGCGGCGGTGGCGCGCACCGTGCAGACCCGTTGCGACTACGAGATCGAGTATCGCAACGTCTGGCCAGACGGCACCGTGCGTTGGGTCGAAATCCGCGCCCGTTATGTGCCCGGCGACGGCGTGAGAGCGGATCGCATGGTGGGCGTTTCTTCCGACATCACTGCGCGCAAGACCTCCGAAGAATCGTTGCGACGCCTGAACGAAACACTCGAGGCAAAAGTCGCCGCGCGCACGGACGAACTCGAGAAGGCGCACCAGAGTGTGCTCGAGGAAATCCGCCAGCGTGAGCAGACCGAAGAACTGCTGCGGCAGATCCAGAAACTCGAAATGGTCGGCCAGCTTTCGGGCGGTATCGCGCACGACTTCAACAATCTGCTGATGGCGATCATTGCCAACCTCGAACTGGCGCGCAAAGAGGTGATCCAGGATGCGCGCACGCTGCGGCTGATCGACGGCGCGTTCCGGGGCGCGCAACGCGGCGCGGCACTGACGCAGCGGCTGCTCGCGTTTGCCCGTCAACAAAACCTGAAGGTCGAGCCTGTGCGCATGTCGTCGCTGATTGCGGGCATGGCCGATCTGCTGGAGCGTTCGATTGGTTCGGCCGTCGAGCTGAAGATCGAAACGGGCCCGGCGTCGCCGCCCACCATGCTCGACGCCAACCAGGTCGAACTCGCCATCCTCAACCTCGTCGTCAACTCGCGCGACGCGATGCCCGATGGCGGCACCCTGACCATTTCCGTCGATACCGTGCGCTCGTCGGGCACGCGCGAGTTGCGCGCGGGCGAGTATGTGCGGGTGCTGGTCAGCGATACGGGCGTCGGCATGGACAGCGCGACGCTGGCCCGAGCCACCGAGCCGTTTTTCACCACCAAGGAGATTGGCAAGGGTACGGGCCTCGGCTTGTCGATGATCCACGGACTCGCGCAGCAGTTGAACGGCGCGTTACGGCTCGAAAGCAGTCCCGGGCGCGGCACGCGGGCGTCGCTGTGGTTGCCGGTGAGCGATACGGAGGTAGGCGTCGAGACCCGGCTGGCACCAGTCGAAGCCGCGCCAACCGACAGCGTGGATGTGCCGGCCGTCATTCTGGTGGTCGACGACGATCCGCTCATCGCGACCAGCACCACCTATCTGCTGGAGGATCTGGGCCATCAGGTGGTGGAAGCGGAATCAGGCGCGGCGGCGCTCGATGTGCTGCGCAACGGGCAGCGCGTGGACCTGTTGCTGACGGACTATTCGATGCCGCGCATGACCGGTCTCGAACTGGCCACAGCGGCGCGAACCCTGCGTCCCGACCTGCCGGTAATTCTCGCCACCGGCTACGCCGAATTGCCCGAAGGCGCTGACACGAGCATTCCTCAACTGCGCAAGCCGTATCAGCAGCAACAACTGGTTTCGGAGATCAGGAAGGCACTCAATCGCCGGACCACGTAGTCCGGCGGGTAGCATCACGCACGCTCCGGCAGGGTGTTGCTATTGCGCCATGCGCTTGACGTCGTCAGGCTTCCAGGTCTTGTCGAAGAACGCCTGCTTGGGGCTATACAGACGCAGGATGATGAAATAGCCCTTGCCGGGCACCGTGCGCACCCAGTTGCCTTCCTTGCCGGCCGGGGCGTTCGGGCCGAAGTAGAGATCGTAGGAGCCGTCCGCGTTCTGGGCCGGCTTGTCCATTGAATTCAGGGAAGGCAGCGGCTGGCCGTTCTGCAGTCCTGATGCGTTGATCGAGTCATACACCGTGACCGACCAGAAGTTCGCGGCAGGAATATCGGGCGGCAGATGAAGCTGATAGCTGGTGCCGCCCTCCAGGAAATTGCCGTCGGCATCGCGCCAGGTGGACGGATATTTCGCGCCTTTTTCGACGAGATCGACCACCATGCCTGGGCTCGTCGCATAGGCCGTCGTGAAGTACGCGTCTCGTTGCCCCAGGTTGGTAAATGACCCGCTCGCCTGGAACAGTGGATTCTGGCCAGCAAAGACGTTTTCCCATTGCCGGTCGGGATAGTATCGACCGCCGGGCTGATCGACGAGGCCATTCCATATCTCCACTTTGCTCATCTTGAAGGCGGTTTTGGCCGCCTTGTCCAGCAGTTCGCGCTGATGATCGGTGGGCTGGAACGGCTTGCCTTTCTCAATGCCGATGGCCGCCATCATGCCGCGCCAGTCCATGTCGGCAGGATCGACGGTCTCCTGATCGACGAACCGGGCCAGCATGTCGAAGTAGCTGCCGTCATGCGGGAACAGCATGTCGGCGGGTGTGGTCGATCCATCCGGGAACTGCATGGGCGCGGCGGAATCCTTCTTGCCGTAGGGATAGATACGCGTGCCCGCGATCAGCGCGTTAGCGGGTTTCAGGTCTTTCGGGTCAGTGAAGAAACCGCGGTAAAACACGAACACGTTGTTGGTGCGAGAGCGATAAAGGTAATAGCCTTTCGGCGCCGCCCCCTTGTAGTTCCACGGCACGATCAGGTACTTGCCGCCTTTGCCGCCGTCGGGGCCGGCGAAGCCAAAATCGCCGCTATAGGTTTTGCCGCCAATGGTGGGACCCGAGAGCGGGCGCTGAAAAAAATCATCCAGAATGCCCTGATTTCGCGGCGGCACTTCGACCACGATCGGTCCGTCCTTGGCGATGTTGACGTAGGTCATCGCGTACAGGCAATCGGAGTTCGGCGTGGTGACCTGCGTGCGTGCGTTGAGGCGTTCCTTCCAGACCGGCAGCACGTTGTAGCCCGCGCCGTAGACCTTCTCGGAGCCTTCCTTCATCGCGAACATGTTCACGGCGGGCAACGACCACAGATAGACCTGCACGGCGCGCTGAAAGTACAGCTCGTCGCGCAGCAGTTCAGCGGATTCCGCGGTGGGAAAGTCCCCGGAAAACGGCGCGTCGGCGAGCGCGTCGCGGCTCGCGGCCAGCGCCTGAGCGGGTGACTGCTGTGATTGAGCGAGGCCCAGCGGGGAGTAGCCCACCACAGCCAGCGCGACGAGCGTGCTCGCCACGGTTCTCCGGAGTGCGAATTGCGATGCATGCATGACGGTGCTCCCGTTACGTCAGGCGAGTTGAAAATCCGCCAGTTTGAAGGTCTTGCTGTTGATCGCTTCAGTGGGTCCGTAAAGACGCATCGCGGGCAAAGGACGTCTGCCCGCAGTCGGAATCCAGTTGGACTCCAGACCCTCGGGAGCCTGCGGCCCGACGTAGAGCGTGACGCCGCCATCGGCGTTTTTCTTCATCGTGTCGAGATCGTAGGACGAGAGCGTCGTGCGGTTGGACTCGCTATAAATGAAGGCGTTGGTGGCGCGGTCATAGACCGTCAGTGCCCAGAACTGCTTGACGGGCATCTGCGCTGGCACGTCCAGCTTGTACAGCTTGCCGGCCTCGAGAAGATTGCCGTTGCTGTCGGCCAGGGCCATCAGATACTGGGTGGCGGGATCGGCGCTCAGCACGCGCGGCATGTAGGTGCACCAGAAGTATTCGGCCGCGCGATTGATCAGGTCGATCCTGTCGTCGTACACGAAAGTAAAGGTCTGGTTGTCGTCCGCCTGCAGCAGCGACGCATAGTGCCGGTCCGGCCAGAACAGCTTTTCGCGCGGAAAATGGTCGAACCAGTACTGCAGATAAAACCACGCGTCGATGGCGGCCTGACGCATGGCCTTCTTCGTCGTGTCGTCCGGCGCAAACGGCTTGCCCTTTTCAATGCCAAGCGAGGTGAGCATGCCCATCATGATCTTGTCATGCGGGTTGACCGGCTCGACACTCATGATGGCGTACATGTCGTCGAAATGACGTTCATCGAAGAACGGCAAGGTCGGATAGCGATCGTGAATGGGGTCGATGAAACGCTGCTTTGGCGGATGCGCGGCCTCCGCAAGATAGTACATGCGCAGCCGCTGGGCATAGTGGTAGGCATCCGTCGCGCTCTTGCCGGGCGCACGCACGGAGCGGAACGCGAGCGCGATCCTGTAGTTCGGTGAGGCGACGTGAAGATATCCCTTGGGAACAGGGCCCTTGTAGCCGGGTCCCGTGAACAGAAACTTCGCGCCTTTACCCTTGTCGAGGCCGGAGGGCCCTACGTCCGCGATCGTGAATTGCCAGGCGTCCACCACCTGGCCGTAGACGCTGCCTTCCGGACTGGCAGCCGGCACCTCCAGCACCGCAGGACCTTTGCGCAGATCGGTAAACGCGGTGATGTAGGGTGTCGTGCTGTTCGCCGTGATCGCTTCGAGCTTCGGCGTGGCCGGGGCCGAGTACGAAATGATGTCGTTGTCCTTGACACCCAGTTCGTCGAAGGCGGCCCGCCGGAAGCTGTAGATGGCAATGGCGGGCATGTTCCAGAGCACCGCTTCGAACGCACGCTGATACTTGATCTGGTAGTCGAAATCCTTGACCGATGCAGTCGAACCGGCGGGAGGCTGGCCACCCAGCGGCTGCATGGGGCTGCCCGCGCCGGAAGCGAGCGGCGTCGACGCTTCCTCGGCCCGGGCCTCGGGAATCTTTCCGCCGGCTGCGATTCCCCCAACCGCCGCCAGGGCAGCCATGCTTACGCGGTGAAAGTCTCTGCGGGAAGGTGCCATCGTCATGCCTTTCGGGAAGGTTTTATCCGTGCATGCGTAACGGATAAGCTGGCGACGCTCAGCCTCGCAAGGATGAAATATTCCCGGGCAATTGACTATCAGGGTAAAGGGCAGCGAGCGGCGGCGGGGTCCTCGGCCTTGCGCAGTTCGCGCCGCAGGATTTTGCCCACCGTCGACTTGGGCAGCGTGTCGACGAGGTGCACCCGCTTCGGCACCTTGTAGGCCGCGAGATGGGTGCGGCAATGCGCGATGAGGTCCTGTTCCGTCAACGTGCCCTGGCTGGTCCTGACCACGAACAGCGCGACCGCCTCGCCGGTTTTCTCGTCGGCCATGCCAACGCATGCGCATTCGGCGACGCCGGCGCAGGCGCTCGCCACGTCTTCGATCTCATTGGGGTACACGTTGAAGCCGGACACGATGATCATGTCCTTCTTGCGATCCACGATCTTGAGAAAACCCTGCTCGTCGAACAGGCCGATATCGCCGGTGCGGAAGTAGCCGTCCACGGTGAAGGCGACCGCGTTCACTTCGGGCTTGTCCCAGTAGCCGCGCATCACCTGCGGACCCTTCACGCACACTTCGCCCGCCTGACCAGGCTGCACCTCGCGGTCTTGATCGTCGAGCAGCTTGATGTCCGTTGACGGGAGGGGCAGGCCGGTGGTGCCGTTGAATGCCGCGACGAAGTCCGGATTGAAGGAGATCACCGGCGAGGTCTCCGAGAGGCCGTAGCCCTCGCGGATAAAGCTGCCGGTGACGGCTTGCCAGCGCTCGGATACGCTGCGCACCACCGCCGCGCCGCCGCCGCCCGACATGCGCAGACGCGACCAGTCCACCTCCGCGAGTTGCGGATGCTGAAGCATGCCCGCATACAGCGTGTTGACGCCAATGAAGACCGTTGGACGCGCCGCTTTGAGGATCGCCATGAAGCCGTCCATGTCGCGCGGATTGGCCACGAGCCAGTTCTCCGCGCCGATCGAGAAGTAGGCGATGAAGTTCACCATCAGCGCGAAGATGTGATACAGCGGAATCGCCGTGATGAGCGTCTCTTCACCGGGGCGCAGTGCGTCGGCAACGAATGCCTTGAACTGTTCGGTGTTGGCAACCAGATTGCCGTGCGAGAGTGCCGCGCCTTTGGAAAGCCCGGTCGTGCCGCCCGTGTATTGCAGGAACAGCAGATCGTCTTGCGCGAGGCTGACCGGTTGGCGTTGCAGCGCGCTGCCGCGTGTCAGCGCGTGTCGCAACGAGACCGCATTCGCGAAGTCATCGGTAGAGGGGTCGGCGCCAAGCGCGTCGCCGGCAGCGGGGCGCCCGGCCACCAGCACCTGGCGAATCGCGGTATGGGCGACCACGGCTGCCAGCGTAGGCAGTGCGTCGCCGTAGATCACGATGCACTCGCTGCCCGAGTCCCTGAGTTGATGCTCCAGCTCGCGCGGCGTGTAGAGCGGGTTGACGTTGACCTGCACGGCGCCCGCCCTGACGATGCCGAGCATCGCGATCGGAAAGGCCGCGATATTGGGCAGCATCACCGCCACGCGATCGCCTTTCTTTACGCCGGCGTTTTGCAGGTACGCGCAGAAATCGCGTGAGAGCGCGTCGATCTCGGCATAGCTCAATCGCTGGCCCGCGCTGACGAAGGCCGTCTTGTCCGCATAGCGGGTCATTGCGGCTTCGAGGATGGCGAGCACCGAATCATGCGCGTGGCTGTCGATGTCGGCGGGGATGCTGCCATATGAAGCAAGCCAGGGCCGGGAAGTCATAGGTTCTCGCGGGTAAGGGGTGACGGCCGGTTTAACGGCCGATTTAACGGCAAAACTTCGACGTCATGGTGCGCGAGTTTGCGCTGGCAGACTGTTTGGTTTTTATCAAATTTGCGCTGTAGCCAGGACGCGGGCGCGCGTTGACCTCGGCGCGGTGTTTGCCGAAATCCGCGACGAGGCGTACCCAATGGAGCAGGGGTGAGCGGGCGGACAGCCCGCTTGCGTTATCAGGCCTGTTCGAGCAGCCGCTCGAGACCCGCGAGATCGAGAATCACAAAGTGAGAATACGTGGTGCGGATAATGCCTTCGCGCTCGAGCAACTTGAGTTCGCGGTTCACCACCGGGCGCGAGCGGCCCACCATGTCGGCGAATTCGTCCTGCGACAGCTTGAGCGAGATCGCCACGCCTTCCGGACGCGGCATGCCCCACGGCCCGACGAGATAGAGCAGGACCCGCGCACAGCGCTGCCGCAAGGTGAGCAGGCTGTTGTCAGCGAGGTCGAGATACAGCGTGCGCGAACGCAGGCACAAGAGGCGCATCACCGCCCGCGCAAAGCCGGGTTCCGTGTCGAGCACGGCGTTGACCAGCGCCTTGTCGAACAGCAGCACCAGCGTATCGACATGCGCCACGCTGTCGTGGATGGCGGGCTGTTCGTCGAGCACCGGAATCAGGTTCATCAACTGACCGGGTTCGAGATGGCGCACCAGAAAACGCTTGCCTGATTCGGTGGTCACGCTGACCTCCAGCGTGCCGTCGACGATCAGACACAGGTGATCTACGTGTTGACCCTGGCGGCACAGTGCTTCGCCGCGTTGAAGCAGCCGCACGGTGCCTTCTTTCAGCAGGCGTTCCACCGTTTCGGGCCGGCACGTGGCGAACCATGCTGCGCGGTGCAGCGCGGCGCTGGCCAGCGCGCGCTGCGAGGGACGGACTGTTTCTGTCATGTTCTTTACAGATTTGCGGACCTGGTCTCCCTAGACTGGCTTTCATCCAATCAGAACGAGGAGACAGGCATGTCCGACGATCATAGCATCGGCGCGACCACGTATCTTACGGCGTTGCAGCAGGCCAGCGTGACTCACTTCATCACCGTGCCGGATCTCATCCAGATCGCGTTGCATCAGGCCATGGAACGTGGCGACAGCGACCTGCGGCTCGTGCGGACCTGCAACGAAGATCAGGCGGTTTGCGTGGCGGCGGGTCTCACCATTGCCGGCCAGCGCCCCGTCGTCGTGATGCAGAACCAGGGTTTCTACGCCTGCGTCAACACGATTCGCGCCGTGGCGCTCGACGCGCAGATTCCCACCGTGCTGATGATCGGGCAGTTCGGCCGCGAGCACGACAACTTCGGGCATCCCGGTACCGCCTCGCGTCGACGGGTGGTCAATCTGCTCGAACCGCTGCTGAACGCGCTGGGCGTGCCTTTCTGGTGCCTCGAAAGCAGGCGCGATGTCGCGGAGGCGGTACCCGCCGCGTTCGATGCCGCTCACACCCGTCGTGGCCCGGCGGCCTTGATTGTCGGCCGCCCGGTGGCGTGGCACTAAAAAGCAAGGAGAACCAAACATGCGAATTGGAGAAGCCTGTCAGCAGATCGCGCGTGCACGTGGGCAGCGTGTGATCGTGGCGACCATGGGCGCGATGTTCGCGTTCGACGCACTCGGCGTGACCGAACGCCGGCTCAGTTCCGTGCCGTTGATGGGCGGCGCGGCTGGGCTCGGGCTGGGCCTCGCGCTGGCCAATCCCGCGGTGGGCGTGGTGATCGTCGACGGCGATGCGAGCCTGCTGATGCAGCTGGGCGGCCTCGTCACCGTCGCCGATAGCGGCGTGACCAACTTCATTCATTTCGTTGTCCAGAACGGTGCGCAGTTCGCGGGTACGTCGAACCTGCCGGTGCCGGGCGGCGACACGGTCGATTTCTGCGCAATGGCGCTGGCAGCCGGCTACGCAAGCGCTCATACGTTCGACGAGCCGGGCGCGCTCGCCGATGCGTTGCCTGCATTGCTGGCGGCGACCGGGCCGACCTTCGTGGCGCTCAAAATCGAACCGGAAGCCCCACGCTTCGGGCCGGATCAGCAGCAACCGGAAATGCCCGACCGTCAGTTTCAGCGCATGGGTATGGAGGCCGAGCAACTGGGCGTGTGGTACGCGTCGGTGGGTTGAGCGTATCGGCTCGTAGCGGACTGTTTCGAGGGCCGTGGCGGCCGTGACCGGCGGGACAGCCGGCATGCCCGTGTAGTAGGTCCGGCACCGGCAGATGACGGCAGCTAATTGCAGGTGCCGGACCGCAGTAAACCTTCGTCAGGCAGGCGTGGAACGCGATGCGTCCACGACCCACGACGAGGAGACAAAAAAGAAAAGCTGGAGACAGGATGAACGCGGCACATCAAGCGTCCGAACCCGGACACATCACGGTCGTAACCCGCCGGATCAGAGCGTACCGGTCTGCGCACCCATGCAGGCGTTTTGACCCGGCGCACTGACCTTTCCAGGCATGGGCTGCTGGCGCGCTGCGACCACGCATCGCGGCCTCGAAGCCTGTTCATGCCCGTTCCACGATGTGTGCGGCCGAGGCCGTGTGCAGGTGCACGCGTCATCGCAGCCAGCGATCGCAGGTTTTATATAAACAAAGTCGGAGACAACCCATGCTGGACAAACTGAAAACACGACGGGGATTCGGGCTTGCCGCTCAGGCAACCCTTCAGGTCAGCCTTCATGCAGCCGCAGCGGCGGTGCTCGGCTGTTACGGCCTCGCGGCGCACGCGCAGTCGTCGATCACGCTCTACGGTATTACCGATACGGCGGTTCGCTACACGACGCACGCGGACAAGGCCGGCGACTCGAAAGTGCAGCTCGGCAACGGCGGCGCGAGCGAGAGCGAGTTCGGCATGCTCGGATCGGAGGACGTCGGCGGCGGGGTGCACGCAATCTTCCAGCTGGAAGACCGCTTCTTTCTGAATTCCGGCGTGGGCGACCCCAGCTACCCGTTGTTCGACATCGCGCTGGTGGGTCTGCAGTCTTCGACGTATGGCCGGCTGACACTCGGGCGGCAGTTGAACCCGATGGCCGACGCGGTGGGCCGCACGTACATGAGCCAGAACTTCTATCAGTTCCGTCCGGAAGTCGGCATGGCGCAGGGTAACTTCACCAGCAGCATGACCAAATACGCGGCGGCCTGGCACGACGTGACTCTGGAGTTATCCTACGCATTCGGCGGCTCGCCTGGTGCGTTCGGCGCGGGCAGCCAGATTGGCGCGTCGCTCGCCTACGTGCCGAAGGGTCGGTTGCGTCTCGCCGCAGCCTACCTCGACTCGCGTGATGCCGTGAATACCTCGGCTCACTTCAAGGCATGGACGGCAGGCGCGGCCTACACGTTCGCGAGCACGACCATCAACGCGGGCTGGGTGGTGAACCGCCAGGATCAGGGCTTCACCGGCAACTTCCCGAACGGCCCGTTCACCGCGCCGCAATTGACCGCGCTCAAGTTCAATACGTTCTCGTCGCGGCAGATGTTCTTTGGCGGCGTGAGCCAGCAGATTACTGGCGCGACGCTCGTCTCCGCCAACGTATGGCGCACCTTGCAGGATGGCAAGGCGGTGAGCGGCAACGGCAACGCGACGCAGTTCCAGTTGCTCGCGGATTACAGCCTGTCCAAGCGGACCGACACCTATGTTGAAGGGGACTACTCGTTGTATCGCGGCGGCCTGATCGGTGCCCAGGCGCAGGGATTCAACGGCTTGAGCGCCGCGGCGGAATCGACCCAGCTCGGCGTCATGGTCGGTCTGCGGCACCGCTTCTGACGGAGCTGCGTGGGCGGCGCGCCGCACGATGTTTTGGCGCGCACCGCGGGTGCCGTCCGAAGCGATTTTTCAATCACCACTGCTGACCGGCAGCGACCGGCGCAAGGAGCAACTATGAGCACGCGCTATCAACCAGCCAGGGCGTGGGGCATCGCGGTATTGCTCGCCCTGTTCATGCTGGTCAACTTCGTCGACAAGATCGTGATCGGTCTGGTGGCGGTGCCGCTGATGAAAGACCTCGGGCTTACGCCCGTGCAGTTCGGCATCGTCGGCGGCAGCTTCTTCTGGCTGTTTGCCATTTCCGGCATCACCGGCGGCTTTCTCGCCAATCGCGTCAAGGCCAGTACGCTGCTGCTGGTGATGGCGGTGCTGTGGTCCGCCTCGCAATTGCCGGTCGCGTATTCCACCTCGATGACGGTGCTGATTGCTGCGCGTGTACTGCTCGGTATCAGCGAAGGACCGTCGTGGCCAGTGGCCATCCACGCCTGTTTCAAGTGGTTTCCCGACAGCCGGCGCAGCTTGCCGCTTTCGATGATCGGGCAGGGCGCGACCGTCGGTCTGCTGCTGGCGGGTTTTTCGATTCCGCTCATTACGGCGCACTGGGGCTGGCGCGCCAATTTCATTGCACTGGGGCTGGTGGGCGTGGTGTGGGCCGTGCTGTGGCTGCTCTTCGGTGCGGAAGGGACGATTGGCGCGAGCCCGGCCGGGACGGTGTCGGGGCAGGAGGTTGCTGCGCGTGTGCCGTACCGGAAACTGCTGGCCGACCGTACGGTGCTCGGCAACTTCCTGCTGCATTTCGTCGCCTACTGGACCCTCGCACTGGTGCTCACCTGGCTGCCGAGCTATTTGCAAAAGGGCCTCGGCTACGACGCTGTCGCCGCCGGCCGGTTGTTCGCGCTGGTGGTGCTGATCGGCACGCCAATCAGCGTGGGACTGTCGTGGTGGTCACAGCGTCTGCTCGCCGCAGGCGTCGCGTCGCGCACGGCACGCGGCGTGTTCGCCAGCATCGTGCTGGCCGTGGCGGGTGTGCTGCTGTGCCTGCTGCTGGCGCTCGATCTGAGCAACATCCAGAAGGTCGTGCTGGTTGCCGTCGCCTTCGGCATGACGCCGGTCATCTATTCGCTCGGGCCGGCCATCCTCGCCGAGGTGACGCCTGGCGCGCAACGCGGCGCCGTCCTCGCCATCGACAACTCCATTGCGTCGATTGCGGGCGTGATGGCGCCGGTCGTCACCGGCCGGCTCGTCGAGGTCGCTACCGGGTCCGTGGCCACCGGCTACGAACAGGGCTTTGCGATCAGCGGCTGCATGTTGATGGTGGGCGGCGTGATCGGCATGTTCTGCCTGGATCCCGCAAGATCGGCGCACCGTCTGAGTGGCGCGCGGCCGGACCCGGCACCGTCCACGACACGACCGGTATGACGTGACCCTCTGCCTCACTTTTGCGCATCGTCCTTCGGCAATGCGCAGGAATCCATAACATCTGATATTGCCGCAAGCCGGCGAGGAGCCGTCGCATGAGCGTCGCTGAGTATGACTACATCGTCGTGGGAGCGGGTTCGTCCGGCGCCACGCTTGCAACCCGTCTGACCGAAGACGCCGCAACCCGCGTGTTGCTGCTGGAAGCCGGGCAGCCGCGCGACCAGGATTTCTGGGTCAAGACCCCGGTTGGCGTCGCGAAGATTCTCGGCGATGCCAACTACGTGTGGCAATCGAAGACCGTGCCGCAAAAGAGCCTGGCGGGTCAGGAAATCTATTGGCCGCATGGCAAGCTGCCGGGCGGATCGAGTTCGGTGAACGGCATGATCTACGTGCGTGGCGACCCGCGTGAATACGACGGCTGGGCCGCCGCGGGTTGCAGTGGCTGGTCGTATCAGGATTGCCTGCCGTACTTCAAGCGTCTGGAGTCGAGCAAGCGCGGCACCGACCAGTACCGCGGCCGCAACGGCCCGATCTCTGTGACGGATCTGCGCGACAGCCGCCGTCACGCGCTGTCCGATGCGTTTGTGTCGGCCTGCCAGCAAGCCGGCATTCCGCTCGCCGAGGACTACAACGGCGCAAGCTACGAGGGCGTGAATTTCCTGCAACTGTCGACCCGCAATGGCCGGCGTTGCAGCACGGCGCTGGGCTATCTGACCACTTCCAGACAGCGCAGCAATCTCGACTTCCAGGTCGAGGCGCATGTGACACGCGTGTTGTTCGAAGGTAAAACGGCGGTGGGTGTCGAATACCTTCAGGGTGGGCAGATCAGGACCGCACGCGCGCGGTGCGAAGTCGTGCTGTCGAGTGGCCCGATCAAGACGCCGCACATCCTGGAACTGTCGGGCATTGGACAGGCCAGCCGTCTGCAGGGCCTTAACGTACCAGTGATCCACGACGCGCCCGAGGTGGGGGAAAATCTGCGCGACCATTTGCAGGCACGTGTGACCTTCGAATGTTCGCAGTCCATTACGATCAACGAAGTGCTGGGCAGCAAATGGCGCACCCTGCTGATGGGCGCCAATTATCTGCTGACACGCGATGGCTTCATGGCGACGCCGTCGGCCACGGTGCATGCGCAGGCAAAGACCCGCGCGGAGCAGACGCGCCCCGAAGTGAAGATCCAGATTCATCTGATGAGCGGCCCGGATCGCTACAGCGTCGACCCGTTCCCGGGTTTTCAGGTTGGCTTCTTCCAGTTGCGGCCGCAATCCAAAGGCTGGCTGCACGCGAGCTGCCCGGACCCACTGGTCGATCCGGTCATCGAGCCGAACTACCTTACGCACGACGAGGACACGCGCGCCATGCTGGACGCGCTGCGGCTGTCGCGCAAGGTCATCGAGCAGCCGGCCATGCGCGAGTACGTGAAGCGCGAGACGCGACCCGGTGTCGACGTGAACGATGACGACGGTCTGCTGGATTACATCAAGCAATGCGGACAAACGTCGTGGCATCCCATCGGCACCTGTCGTATGGGTGGCGATGCCGCCTCGGTGGTCGATCCGCAGTTGCGCGTGCGTGGCGTGCAGCGGCTGCGCGTGATCGACTCGTCGATCATGCCGACCATGCCGTCTTCGAACACGAATGCCGGGTCGATCATGATTGGCGAGAAGGGCGCCGATCTGCTGAAGGGTCGCGTTGCGGTGTCCTGAGCACGGGCATGGCAGGTGGGAAGCGGCGGGCGCAGGGTGCCGCTTCCCAGGGAATTCGCTATCAGGGTAAAGGGCAAACGCGTTGTACGGTAGGGCAAACCCCGCTCCGGGTAAGCATTCAGGCCAACACCCAGGCCAACACCCAGGCCAACACTCAGGTCAACACTCAGTCAAACAAAAATCGCTGAATTACGTGCGCCAGATGTGGCTAAGCCGCGCGGGATTGACCATACTTCAAGCGTCGTTTCAAGCGTTGTGCCTTCTCCCACTGACTAACCGGAGATAGCGACCATGAAGCTATGTGCCGTTGGGGTCCTTGCGTTCGCGTTAGCGGGGTGCGCCGCGAACCAGGGCGCGTCGAACGATATGTCGGCGGCGCGCTCCGAAAGCTGTAAAGCCACCTCCGAGCAGGAAATCGCCGCGCTCTTCGACCGATGGAATCAGTCGCTGCAAACCGGCGATCCGCACCAGGTGGTGGCCAACTACGCGGAACACTCCATTCTCCTGCCAACCGTATCCAACCAGCCGCGTCTGACGGTGGCCGAGAAAGAAGCGTACTTCCAGAAGTTTCTCCAGGATCGGCCGTCCGGCAAGATCGACTTCCGTTTTATCGAGCTAGGCTGCAATTCCGCCGTGGATGCGGGGCTTTACACCTTCACGTTCGCAAGAACGGGCGCCGTCGTGCAGGCGCGCTATACCTACACGTATCACTGGGATGGAAAGCAATGGCTGATTACCAGCCACCATTCTTCAGCGATGCCGGAGAAGGAATGAGGATCGCTTTGAGGACGAACAGGCTGTTTTAATCTGGTAATTAAAAGCAGCGCGTCTTTATGCGGGCAATACGACTTCATCCGGAATTTTCGATCCGGAAGACATCAAGCAGAACTTGATAAACAAGAGAAATTCGCTAATAGTTTAGGAAATAAAACGCATACCGTGAGTGCAGCTTGATTAGGGTTGTTCGCATTCATTTTTGTTTCAAACATACGCAAATAGACATAAGCAAACCCAAGCAGACCCGCAGGAAATTGCATCGCACAGTTGGCCGTTAGCTCCAGGGGGCCCCAAGATGAACGCGGTCATCAGACTCGTTGGCATTTTCCTGTTCCTCTGCTCGCCGCTCGCGTTCGCGCATGCCCCGAGCAAAACCGTCGATACGATTGCTGACTACCTGGCCATCTTCGTGATCATCGTCGTGCCCATCGCGGGCGTCGCCATCGTGCTGATGATCCACGTGTTGCCGGAAAAGATTGCCGAACGTAACCAGCATCCCCAGAAGGCGGCCATCCAGACGCTGTGTTTCCTGTCTCTGGTGTTCGGGGGACTGTTGTGGCCCATTGCATGGCTCTGGGTATTTCTGAAGCCGCTCGGCTATCGCATTGCCTACGGCACCGACAAGCACGACGACTTTTTCGTCGAGGCCAGCCACAAGGCGAAACGAGGGGAGCTGGCGCCGGATGAATTGCGCTACATACTCGGCGAGCTGGATGCGATTGCCGAGAAACGAATCCTGCCCCCCGAACTGCAGCGCGTGCGCGATGAACTCGGCGTCATTCAGGCCAGCAACATGGCCGCCGCGAGCGCGCACAAAGGGGCGGCCTGATGGAACTACTCCTGCTCGCCATCTACGCCTCCATTGCGTGGCTGATCTTTTCGAAGTTCAAACTGCTGCCGTGGAACATCGTCACCGGGTCGATCACGATCGTTCTGCCCATCATCGCGCTGACCGTGCTTGTCCTGACACTCAACGTGGTGGCGCCGTCTTCCGAAGACGTGCGCGTGATCCGCTACGTGGTACAGGTGGTGCCGCAGGTGCGCGGCCGTGTGATCGACGTGCCGATTACGGGCAATACCGCCATCCACAAAGGCGACGTCCTCTTCAGGATCGATCCGACGCCGTTCCAGTTGCAGGTGAAGGCGCTCGAAGCGCAACTGGTCAACGCGCAGGGCTCGGCACGCAAGCGTACGGAAGATCTGGCGGCGGCAAGTGCGAAGAGCACCGCCGTGCGCTCGCAAATCGATCTGGCCATGAGGCGCGTGCAGGAAAACAAGGAACTGGTCGCGCATGGTGCCGGTGACCGCTTCGCACTCGAGCAGGCGCAGACCGACCTCAAATCCCTGCAGGCCGATCTGGCTGGCGCGAAGGCCCAGGAAGCGCAGGTGCGCGCGCTGTTAGGCGCCACGGTGGACAACGATCAGGCCGAAGTCGCGCAGATTCGCGCGCAACTCGAATCCGCGAAGTGGGACCTGTCGCAAACCACGGTGGTCGCGCCCGCCGATGGCACCGTCATCAATCTGCAACTGCGTCCGGGCTCGATCGTGACGCCGCTGTTGCAGAATCCGGCCATGAGTTTTGTCGAGAACGACTACCAGGTGGTGGCGCTGTTCGATCAAAACGAATTGCGCATGGTGGCGCCCGGCGACGAGGCGGAGATCGCGCTCAGGACGATTCCCGGCAAGGTCCTCAAGGCCCAGGTGGTGTCGATTGTCTGGGCCCAGGGGCAGGGCCAGCTCACCCCTGGCGGCCTGTTGCCGTTGACCGGCACCGAGCCCACGCCGCCGGGGCGTTTCGCCGTGAGGCTGGAAATCCTGCCCGAAGATCGCGACATGTTTCTGGCGGCAGGCGCGCGCGGACATGCGGCCATCTATACCGATCATCTGGAGGAAATCCAGATTCTTCGCAAGGTGATCATTCGGGTGGGCTCGTATATCAACTACCTCGTGCTGAAGATATGACTCTGCACGCGCGCAAACACGCTGCTCTCATCGCATGGGTGCTCCTTGCGGTGTACGGGTGCGCGCTCAAGGATCCGCCAGGAGCGGCGGATATCCAGAAGTCGAGCCTCGCCAACGCGCGCGTGCCGGCAGCCTGGACCGCAGATGGCATGACCGCTGGCGAGCTGCAACCCAACTGGCTGGCTTCCTTCAACGACCCGCAGTTAAACGCGCTGGTTGCGGAAGCGATTACCTATAACGCGAATCTGCGCGTCGCCGCGGCGCGGGTCGAGGAGGCCACAGCCTCCGTGCGAGTGGCGGGCGGCGAGCTGTATCCCGCGGCCAGTTTTCTCGCCCGGCCCGGCGGCAAGCTCGGCGGCGATGGGTCCGGTCTCAGGGGATGGCTCGTCACCGCGTCATGGGAAGTCGATCTGTGGGGACGCGTGCGCTATGGCGCACGGGCTGCGCAGGACCAGTATGCGTCGGCACTGGCGGACGCCGAATACGCGCGGCAATCCATTGCGGCGCTGGTGGTGAAAGCGTGGTTTGGCGCGATCGAAGCGCAGATGCAGTACGACCTCGCGCTCGAGATGATTCGCTACGCCGATGAGCTTCACGAACTGGCGCAACAGCGCTTGCGGATTGGCCGCGGCACCGAGATCGATGTCGGCAGCGCCGAGGTGGCGACGCAAACCTACCGGGACAGCGCGCGGCAGCTTCGCCAGGCCAGAGACCAGTCGGTGCGGGCGCTCGAATTGCTGCTGGGACGCTATCCCGCAGCGGAACTCGCCGTGCCCTCGCAGTTCGGCGCGCTGCCGGACACGCTCTCGGTGGGTGTGCCGGCGCAACTGCTGGAGCGGCGCCCGGATGTAATCGCCGCGCAACGCCGCATCTCGGCAGCCTTCGATCTGCAGCAACAGGCCAACGCCGCGCGGCTGCCGCGCGTGACGTTGACCGCGGGTTTGCTGAGCGTATCGAGCGAATTGTTCCTGCTGGCTGATCGCGACAATCCGACGTGGAGCGCGGGCGCCGGCATCATGCTGCCGCTGTTTCAGGGCGGCGCGCTGAAGGCGCAGGCGGACCTGCGGTCTGCCGAACAGAACCAGGCCCTGGCTAGTTACGGGCAGGTCGCGTTGCAGGCGTTCGGCGAAGTGGAAAACGCGCTGTCGGCGGAAGCGGCGTTGCGGGAGCGCGAGACGTTGATCTCGAATGCAGTCGCCGAGAATCAAAACCTGTTCGCGCTGCAAAAGGTCCGCTATCGGGTCGGCTCAGGTGATCTGCGGGCGGTCGCGCAGCAGGAACTCGTGTATGCGTCGTCACGCTCGACGCTGCTGCGCGTGCAAAGCGAGCAACGCATGCAGCTTGCCAACCTCTATCTCGCGGCGGGCGGCAGTTTCGACGCCGGGCCCGATACCGCCCAGCCAACTCCCGATATGCCCGCCTCGTCCGTGAAATCCGCGCAGTGACGCGCGGCCCATTGTTCCGGGAACATCATGTGGAAGGGCCGCACCATCACCGCGCGGATCATGCGTGAGCACGGCGCGGGCTGAAACGCGTGCAGCGACACATCAACCGCCCAGCGCAATGATGATGACGACCAGAATCGCGCCAATGGCGGTCATGGCCAGTCCATAAGGCCACGCTTTTTCGGTGGTGTACCGGCCAAGCGCGCAGCCGCAGACGAACAGCGTGGCGAGCGCGAGCAGGTTCGAGACGCGCAGCGCGAGCGCTGTCTTCGAGATGAAGATGAACGGCAGCACCACCGGAAAAGTCGCGAGCACTACGAGCACGAAAACGCCGAGCGCAGCGTAGTAGTCGCTCGCGACGAGACGATCGCCCGGGATCGGATAAGTGAGCAGCCTGCGATGCAATCCGTCGAGCAGATCCGCCGGCGGGTCGGCCGCAAACAGCGGCGGGAGAGCATCCGTCAGCAGCGCGTGCACTTTGGCGCGGTCCTGCGTGGCGTGCAGGCGTCGCAGCAAGCGGACCTTGCGGTGCCGTTCGCTGAAGGTACGCACCAGGTACATCACCGCGTCGGTGAGCCCCCATGCAATGTTGCAGCCGAGCGCGGTCAGCATCATCGTGCGGACCTCGTGACGGCCGGCGGTCGCGACGCTCAAGGTGCCGCTGAACGTGAGCGCCATGAGCACGCCGAAAATGATCTCCGAGACCCGGTCCACCGGATCGAGAACGGCAACGCGGCGGGGTGATTCATCTTTCATGGCCGTGATAGCGCGCCGAGCCGGAGCGCGCGGTAACCCGTCGGGCATTGTGAGGCATCCAGGATTCGCAGGACCATAGGTATTTGGGGCAATGTCGCATTGGCGCCTTGATTCGTTCTGCGCAGTATCGCAGTGACAAAAAAGCCTGTATTCATGGGACTTTACGGCGAGCTGCCATCGTTGTGCGAGGATCTATGAAGCATAGGGGACGCGTTTTTGCATGTCGCGGGTCGTGCCTCGCGTCGATCATGCTGAGCATCTGCGTGGCGCCGCGCGCGCTGGCCGGCCCGGTCGACTTGCCCAGCGTGCTGCCGAACATGATCGGCGGCGGCCTCGGCACCACCACCGAGTATGCGGGCGGCAACGAGCGCATGGTTGGCGCCATCCCCGGGCTGCGCTATACGACCGCGTCCGGTCAACTGTTCGAATGGTACGGCCCGTATGCGCAATTCGATTTCGGCGGCAGCAGCGGCTTCGAGTGGGGGCCGGCCATCTCCTTGCGGCTCGGCCGGCATGACGTCGACGATCCAGTGGTTGCGCAGATCCACACCATTCCCACCACCGTCGAAGGCGGCGGCTTCGTCGGCTACGAATATCTGCACGGCGGCACGATCCCTTACCGTCTGCGCGGCGAGCTGACGGTGACGACCAATGCCGGCTACGTTTATACGGGCTCGCGCGTGTCGCTGAACGGCAGCGCTTGGGTGCCCTTGTCCACCCGCGTGTTTACGGGTGCCGGACTGGGCGCGAGCTGGGCAAGCGGTGGCTTTAACGACACTTACTTCGGCGTCACCGGAGAAGACTCCGCGCGCAGCGGTCTGCCTGTCTACAGCGCGTCACCGGGAATCGAACAGATCACCAGCTGGCTCGCCTGTATCTACCAGATCAACCCGAGCTGGTATGCGGGTGCGATGGTTTTCTATCAACGGTTGACGGGTCCGGCGGGCGACAGCCCGATCGTGGTTCAGCGCGGCACGAGAAACCAGCTCACGTTTGGTGCAGGGGTAGCGTACGCGTTTCGCTAGGCCGTGCGGCTTGCGCGCCGAATTTTTTCAAAGACATGCGCAGCTACGCCCAAGCACGCGCAGTCACGATGGAGTGCCACCTAAAACGACTTGCGCGCCTGCAACCAGCAATGCACGGATGTGTTGGCGCTCGCGCTGAGAATATCCGGCGTGCGCCCGAACGGGAACGCGACGCTCGCCGTCACCAGCAGCTTGTACGGTCCGTTCCACTGCACACCGAAACCCGCGCTGCTCAACTGACCGCTGTTGGGTCCGGGCACGAAGGTGTTCTTGTACTCCTCCACCCAGCCCGTATCGACGAAGGCGGAAAACTGCCAGGCGCCGGGTATCTGCTGGAACGTCATGTCGTGGCGGTATTCGAAGGTCGCCAGATAACCGCGTGACCCCGACAGCACGCCAACGTCGTAGCCGCGCACGCTATCGGGGCCGCCCAGGTAGAACTGCTCCGAGGTATCGAGGTTCGTGCTCAAGAGTTGTCCCGAGAGACCGAGGTAAAGGGCGTCGCTGCGCGTGAGTTGCTGGAGTCGCGACAATGACAGCGCGAGCTTCATGTAGTGGCCGGCGGTATTCGCGCCGAGCTGGTCGACGATGTCGGTCTGAAGATTGTTCGCGGCCAGCACGCCATAGGTCACCGCCATGTTGCCGTTGAAGACGCCGTTCGCATCGAGTTCGTCGCCGGCCAGCGTGGTGGTCACGCTATTCGTGTGGCGGTCGTTCTGCAGACCGATCACGTCGATGTTGTCGTTCAGACGCCTGAAGTCGTACTCCACCTGGCCGTAGAGATTGCCGTGCGTGTTGCGGATCAGCGGCTGCGCGAGCACCACGCCGCCCACGAATGCCGAGCCATGCGCATCCAGATCGGACAGGTCATTGCGCAGATGGTAGTTGAGCCCCGACACCGTGGCGCCGAGCGTCGTGCCCTGACCGTTGAGCAGGTAACGATAATCCATGCGCCCGTAGGTCATGCCGGGCCCCGAGGTCAGCGCGCTGAAGTCGAGCAGGTCGCCCTGATTGAACGGTCCGTTGATATTCAGATTCGCGCTGCCGCGCACGCGGCCGCTATACGGGTCGCCGAAGTTGTCGATCCCCGCGTCGCCCGTCACGCGCTGCTGCGGCGTGACGTCGACGAGCAGATCGGAGGTGCCCACAGCCGCGCCGGGCCGCAGCGTCGAGTTCACCACCGCCCCCGGAATGTCCTGCATCAACAGCAAGGTCCGTTCGAGCGTGACTTCGCTCACAGGCTGTCCGGGTTGCAGCGCCGCGAGCGTGTTGTTCAACACGCGGCTCGATACCTGGCTCTGATTGTCCAGCGAAACGCCGCCATAACGCGCCTCGGCCACGTCGATGCGCACCACGCCGTTGTCGATGGTCTGCGCGGGCACATAGGCAGTGGCGAGCGGAAAACCGTGCTCGTGATACACGTCGCTGATGCGGTCGGCGAGCGTATTCAGATCGCTGAGCGTGAGGTCCTTGCCCTCGCTCGCGGCCACCACCTGATGCAGCAGTTCGGCGGGCAGTTCCGTGTTGCCCGTGATCTCGATCTGGCGCACGGGGAAGGTCTTCGTGCTGTCGGTTGGCGCCGCATTCTGCGGCTGGATCGTGAGATCGAGGTTGGAGGGCGGCGGCTGCAGCGGCCGCTGCGGCACCTGCTGGAGCAGTTGCCCGCCGCCGCTGTTGGGCGGTGCCGTCGCGCGCACCTGGGCGTGCGCGGCAAGCGTCGCCACGGCCAACGCGACGGCGAGACAGCTTCGGGTTCGGCGCAGGCAGTGCGAGCGAGTCTCGGTCATGGCTTCGGTCCGAAGATATCGTGGGGCGCGCGGGCGTGCGCGCGAGGCAGTGGTTTCGCGTGGTTCCATCCGTTCGAAGGTCAGTGGTCGGGCAGGTGAACCCCGCCGTTGAATACGGTCAACGCAAGGCCCGGACGGAAGTCGGAGCGGGAGACGTTGCGTTGGTCGGGCACGTCCTCCTGCATCTGGTTGCCGAGGTAGTGACCTTGCGCGGAGTCCGGCGCGGTGCCGTACGGAGTCTCCACGCCGTTCGGCGCAAGCGGCGCCTGCACGTTGGCGAGCGTGCCCGGCGGCACTGGCGCGACCGGCGCGACGATATCGGCGGTCAGGCCGGATGGCTGGACCAGCACGTAATTGCCCGCGTCGGGACCTTCGGCCAGCATCGCCGTGCTCACGGGCTTGTTGAGGCCGACGTTCGGATCCTTGAAATAGCCCACGCTGCCGTCGCCGAGCGCCACGCTGTCGCTGCCCAGCACGCCGGCGAGCCGGTCGCCGTAGAGGGTGTCGTCGACGGTGCCGTTGTAGGTCCGGTTGGTGGTGTGGGTGCCCTGCACCGTGAGCGTCGCGGGGGTGAGGGTGACCCAGTCCACGCCGCCCGCCAGCGTGTAATTGCCCGCCAGCGCCGCGCCGTTGCCCGTGAGCGTATAGCCGCCAAGACCGCCGGGCGCGAAGCCCACCTCGCTGCCCACGTTCTTCGTGGCTAACGTGCCGCTGCCGGACAGCGTCAGGGTCTCGCCGTTCACGCCCTGCAACACGCCATGCGCGCCGAACAGGTTGGCCGCCGCGTCGGGTTGCGCGTCATACGTGCGGTTGCCCGTCAGGTTCAGCGCGAACGGCGTGATGGCAGCGGACGTGGTCGCCACGCTGTTGAACGTGTAGTTGCCCGCGTCCGCGCCGCTGCCCGTAATACCCGTCACCAGAATCGGGATGCCACTGCCGGCATTCGGCGAAAGGAAATTGGCCGACTGCGCGCTAAAGCTGACGCTGTCACCGCTGAGCACACCATTGCTGCCCAGCGCGACCGCAGCCGTGCGCGTGCCGTCATAGACCTTGTTGGCGCCGCTCGCGGTCACGGTGACGGCGAGCGGCGTGATGGTGACCCAGTCGACGCCACCCGCCAGCGTGTAATTGCTCGCCAGCGCCGCGCCGTTGCCGCTCAGCGTATAGCCCGCGAGACCGCCCGCCGCGAACGGCTGCTGCGTGCCGGCGTTGCGGCTCGCCAGTGTGCCCGTGCCGGACAGCGTGAGCGTCTGGCCCGCGACCCCCGCGAGTTGTCCGCCATTGCCGAACAGGCTCGCGCCCGCCTGACTGGTGCCGTCGTAGACGCGGCTGCCGGTCAGGTTCAGCACGGCCGGCAGGATATCCGCGGAGGTGACCGCCGTGCGGTTGTAGGTGTAGTTGCCGAGGCCGCTGCCGAGGCCCGTGATACCCGTCACGTCCACCTCGATGCCGTTGCCCGCGTTGGCGGTGACGAAGTTCGCGCCGCTGGCGGTGAAGCTCACGGCGTCGCCCCCCAACAGGCCGTTCACGGTGTAGCCGCTGAGCAGCGCGGTGGTGGTGGCGTCGTAGGTCTTGTTCTGCGCGCTGACCGAGATCGTCAAGGCACGCGGCGTGATGTTCGCGCTCGTCACCACCACCGAACTGCCAAACGTGTAATTGCTGATGTCGGTCCCGTTGCCGTACAGACCGACCATGATGGGGATGGCCGTTCCCACATTGGGCGTGACGAAATTCGCGGACGTGTAGCCGACCGAGGCGTTATCGCCCGCCACGAGTCCGCTCACGGTAAAGCTGGCGAGTTGCGCGGCGGTGGTGCTGTCGTAGACCTTGTTGTCGCCCACGGCCGTGATCGTCACCGGCCTGGGGGTGATGTTGACCGAGTCGCCCACGCCGTTGCCGAGCGTGTAGTTGCTGGAGAGCGCGCCATTGTTGCCGGAGAGCGTAAAGCCCGCAATCCCGTTCGCGGCGAACGGCTGCTGGCTGTTCACGTTCTTGCCCGCCAGCGTGCCGCTGCCGGAGAGGGTCAGCGTTTCGCCGTTCACGCCGCTCAGCACGCCGTCGTTGCCGAACAGGGCCGCGTTGGCGTTGGTGGTGCCGTCGTACACGCGCGTGCCTTGCAGGCTCAGCACGTATTGCAGGATGTTGGCGGCGGTGGTCGCGGTCGTGTTGAAGCGGTAGTTCGTGGCGTCTGCGCCGCTCGCCGTGATGCCGCTCACCGTCACGGGGATGGCGTTGCCCGCGTTCGGCGTGGCGAATGTCGCGTCGCCTGGCGCGAAGCTGAAGCTCACGCTGTCGCCGGGCAGCACGCCCGTGGTGCCGATCGCCGCCGTGGCGATGCTCGTGCCGTTGTAGTACCGGCTCGCAGCGGTTGCCGTGACGGTGATCGCGAGCGGGTTGATGGTCACCCAGTCGGTGCCGCCCGCGAACGTGTAATTGCCGGGCAAGGCGCCGTTGTTGCCTGCGAGCGTGAAGCCGCTGAGTCCGTTGGCCGCGAACGGCACCTGCGTGCCCGCATTTTTCGAGGCC
Organism: Paraburkholderia sp. DHOC27; assembly: GCF_003429005.1. Classification (GTDB taxonomy): domain Bacteria; phylum Pseudomonadota; class Gammaproteobacteria; order Burkholderiales; family Burkholderiaceae; genus Paraburkholderia. The sequence continues at coordinate 278,247 of NZ_QVQV01000009.1, read as the reverse complement.
AGCGTGCCGGTGCCGGAGAGCGTGAGCGTTTCGCCATGCGTGCCGGTCAGGACGCCATTCGTACCGAACAGGCTCGCATTGGCGCCTGCGGTGCCGTCGTAGGTGCGCGTCGCGGTGAGATCGAGCACGAAGGGCAGGATGTTCGCCGTGGTCGTCGCCGTGGCGTTATAGGTGTAGTTGCCCGCGTCGGCGCCGCTGACGGCAATGTTGCCGACCGTCACCCGGATGCCGTTGCCCGCGTTCGGCGTGGCGAAGTTCGCGTCGCCCGGCGTGAAGCTGAAGCTGACCGCGTCGCCGGGCAGCACGCCGGTGGTGGCGACGCTCGCCGTGGCGGCCGTGGTGCCGTCGTAAGTCTTGTTCTGCGCGGTGGCGTTCACCGTGATGCCGAGCGGCGTGATGGTGCCCGTGAGGCCGGTGGGCTGCGTCAGCACGTAATTGCTGGCGTCGGTGCCGCTGATGCCCATCGTCGCCGGCGTGACGGCCTTGCCGGTGCCGACGTTCTTGTCGGCGAAGGTGCCGGTGGTGTCGTTGCCAAGCAGCACGTCGTCGCCCGCGAAGACGCCCGAGAGGGTCGCGCCGCTGAGGGTTGCCGCTGTCGTGCTGTCGTAGACCTTCGGGTTGACGGTGGTGCCGGTTACGCTCAGCGTGGCGGGCGTAATGGCGACCCAGTCGGTGCCGCCCGCGAAGGTGTAGTTGCCGGTCGAGGCGCCGTTGTTGCCCGCCAGTGTGAAGCCCGCGAGTCCGTTGGCAGCGAACGGCTGCGCGGTGTTCACGTTCTTGCTGGCGAGCGTGCCGGTGCCGGACAGCGTCAGCGTTTCGCCACCGGCGCCCGTCAGTACGCCGCCGTTGCCGAACAGCGCCGCGTTGGCGTTGGGCGTCGAGTCATAGACCCGTGTGCCCTGCAGGTTCAGGACGAACGGCGTGATGTCGGCGCTCGTCGTCGCGGACGTGTTCTGCAGTACGTAGTTGTTTGCATCGGGGCCGCTCAGGCTGATGCCCGACACGGTTATGTTGATCGCCGTGCCAACGTTTTTGGTGGCGAAATTGGCGGCGCTGTCGTTGAAGGTCACGTTGTCGCCGGGCACCACCGTGGCACTGCCGAGCGCGACCGTGGCCGTGGTCGTGCCGTCGTACACCTTGTTGCTGCCGGTGGCCGTGGCCACGATGATGGGCAGCGCCGTGATGCTGGCCGTCAGGCCCACTGGTTGCACCAGCAGGTAGTTGCCGGCGTCGGTGCCCGTAACGGTCATGCTGGTCGTGACGGGCTTGTTGGCGCCGACGTTCTTGTCGTTGAACTGGCCTACTGTGTCGGTGGCGAGCGTCACGCCGTCCGAGCCCAGTACCCCTTGCAGGGTCGCGCCCGTCAATGCGGCGTTGGTGTTGCCGTCGTACTGCTTGTCGTGTGCGAGCGTGCCCGTCACGGTGAGCGTGGCCGGCGTGACCGTGACCCAGTCCGTGCCGCCGGTGAGCGTGTAGTTGCTGGCGAGGCCGGTGCCGTTGCTGAGCGCGAGCGTGCCGAAGCTGGCGAGCGGCACCTGGGTGCCCACATTCTTGCTGGGCAGCGTGCCCGCGCCGCTCAGGGTCAGCGATTCGCCGTTCACGCCGTTGATCGCACCGCTCGTCGAGAACAGGCTGGCGTCGGCCGTGGTGGTGGTGTCGTAGACGCGCGTGCCCTGCAGGCTCAGCACGCGCGGCGTGATGTTCGCAGCGGTATTCGCGGTCGAATTGATCAGTGTGTAGTTGCCCGCGTCGGCGCCGGCGAGGCCGATGCCCATCACCGCCACGGGCAGATCCGTGCCCACGTTGGCCTGCGAGAAGTTGGCCGAGTAGCCGGCAAAGCTCACGTTGTCGCCGGACTTGATGCCGGCGCTGGCGAGATCGACCTGCGCGGCGGTCGTGCCGTCATATTGCTTGTCGATGCCGGTCGCCGTCACGCGGATCAGCGCCGCGGTGATGTCGGCCGTGAGACCGGTGGGCTGCGTGAGCGTGTAGTTGCCCGCGTCCGTGCCGGAGATCGTCATGCTGGTCGTGACCGGCTTGTTGGTGCCCACGTTCTTGTTGTTGAAGTTGCCGGAGGTGTCGTTGCCGAGCACGACGTTGTCGCTGCCCAGCACGCCGCTCAGCAAGGCATTCTGCAAGGTCGCGGTGGTGGTGGCGTCGTAGGTCTTGTCGAGCGCGATCGTATTGAGGACAGTGAGCATGGCCGGGGTGATGGTCACCCAGTCGGTGCCGCTTGCGAGCGTGTAGTTGCTCGCGAGCCCGGTGCCGTTGCCCAGCGTCAGCGTGCCGAGACTCGCGAACGGCAGCTGCTTGCCGACGTTTTTCGTCGACAGCGTGCCCACGCCGCTCAGGGTCAGCGTTTCGCCGTTCACGCCCGCCACCTGGCCGGCGCTCGAAAACAGGTTGGCGTAGGCGTTGGTGGTCGCGTCGTAGACACGCGTGCCGGTGAGATTGATGACCTTCGCGGTAATCTCGCCGAGGGTGCCGCTCGCCTGGGTGGGCAGGTTGTAGTTCGAGAGGTTCGTGCCCAGCACCGACGAGTAGTCCGACGGCTCCAGCGTCGCGCCGATGCCGACGCGGGTGCCGACATTCGGCGAGAGGTAGCCGCTCGCGGCGGTCTGCGTGATGGTGGCGCTCTGATTGCCGACGAAGCCCGTGATCGTGAAGTCGGACGCGCCGAGCGTCACGGACTTCGTGCCGTCGTATTGCTTGATGGGGTTGCCGGTGATCGTCACCGTGAGTGGCGCCGGTGTGATATCCGCGAACAGGTTCGACGGCTGCACCACCGCATAGTTACCCGCCTGGGCGCCACTCAGCGTGAAACCGCTCGCGGTCACTTCCAGGTTCGTGCCCGCATTCGCGGTGGAAAACTGCCCGGTAGCGCCGCCCGTCGCCAGCGTGACCCGGTCGTTGCCAAGCACGCCCGAGACGCTCGCGTTACTGGTGTTGATGGTGGCGAGGGTGGTGCTGTCGTACGGTTTGTTGTTGGCCACGGCGCCGCTCACGAGCAACTGCGCGGGCGTTATGCTGGCGGTGAGTCCCGTGAGCGGCTGCAAGGTGTAGTTGCCCGCCGCGCTGCCCGAGATGCTGAAGCCATTCGCCGTGACGGCGAGGTTGTTACCCACGTTGGACTGCGCGAACGTACCTGCCGTGGACGTGTTGAGCGTGACGTTGCCGGTATCCGCCGGAATCACGCCGGAGAGGGCGGCGCTGCTCACATTGAGCGTGTCGGCGGTCGTCGTGTCGTAGACCTTGTTGGTCGCGTAGGTGTTGAGGATGTAGAGCGGCGCGGGCGAAATCGTGCCCGGCCCCTGGGCCGTGGTGGGCAGCAGATAGTTGGTGAGAAGCGTGCCGCTCGCGGCCGTGTAGTTGCCCGGCACGAGCGAGCCGCTGATGGTCCAGTTGCCCGCGTTCGCTTGGCTGTAATTGAACTGCGCGCTCGGCGTAATGGTCGCGCCTTCGCCGCTGACAAAACCGTTGATCTGCAGATTGCCGCTCGTGACACGGGCGACGCTGTCGCCGTTATAGACCTTGCTCGGATTGCCGATGATCGTGACGATCAACTGGGCCGGCAGGATTGTGCCGGTGCCGTACGCCGAGATCGGGAAAGAATAGTTGTTGAGGTTCGTGCCCGGGCCCGGCGTGAGATCGGGTTGCGTCAGCGAGGCGGACACGGCCTGCGATCCGGCGTTTTTGGTGGCGTACTGACCGGTGATGGGATGCGCGACCGTCGCGCTGTCCGTGCCGACGAAACCGCTGAAGGTGAAATCGCTGGCGGGGATGGTGGCGATCGTGTTGCCGTCGTAGGTTTTCGACGGGTTGTCCGTGATCGCGGCCGTCACTTCGCCGTCGATGGGCCGCTTCACGATCGTGCCCATGCCGGTGGCGGTGGCGGGCAGGGCGTAGTTGGACAGTAGCGTGTTCGGGCCCGCCTGAAAATTGCCGATGCCAAGCGTCGCGCTCACACCCTGGTAGCCGACATTGGGCGTCGCATAGGCGCCGGTGGGCGGGTACGGATTCAGGGCGATAGATTCACCTGGAATTGCGCCGAGCACCTGATAGTTGCCAGCGCCAAGCGAAGCGGTGGCGTTGCCGTCGTACACCTTGGTGGGGTTGTTGATGATGTTCACTTCGACCGGCGCGGGCGTGATGATGCCGCTCGGCGTCGATACGCTGGTCGGGAACGTGTAGTTCGACATCGAGGTGCCGGCCGCAGGAACGAAATCCGATGGCCTGAGCGCGGCGGTCACCGTGATATCGTTGCCCGCATTCGGCGTTGCATAGGATGCCGAATTTTGTCCGATGGCGGCACTCTGTCCACCGACGAAACCCGTGATCGTGTAGTTCGACTGCGTCAGGGTGGCGTTGGCGCTGCCGTCATAAACCTTGGTGGGCGAACCGACAAAGGTGATGGTGAGGGGCGCGGGCGTGATGTTGGCGGCAAGACCGCTGATGCTAGCCACGGAATAATTGCCCGCCGCCGATCCGCTCAGCGTCAGGCCATTTACCGAAACGGGCAGGGCATTGCCCACGTTCGACTGGCTAAAGTTGGCGGCGACCCCGCCGGTGGCGAGCGTGACGTTGCCTGCATCCGAGGCCACCAGTCCTGAGACCGTGGCGTTGCTCAGGTTGAGCGTGGCGGCGGTGGTCGCGTCGTACACCTTGTCACTGGCGGTGATGCCGGTGATCGTGATCGACTTGGGCGTGATGTTGGCAGTGAGGTAGGCCGGCACCGAAATCTGATAGTCGCCCGCTTTGGCGCCCGTCAGCGTGAAGCCCGAAGGAATGACAGAGATGTTGTTGCCCACGTTGGGCGAAACGAAGGTGCCGGTTGCGCCGCCGCTTTGCAGCGCAACTTGCCCGCTGTCCGCGCTGACCACGCCGAACAGCGCTGCACCCGTGGTGTTGAGCGTGGCGGCGCGGGTGCCGTCGTAGACCTTGTTGCTGGCAATCAGACCACTGATGAGCAAGGGGGCAGGCGTAATGGTGCCGGTGCCGGTGGCCGTGGTGGGCAGCGTGTAGTTGGCGAGGTTCGTGCCGCTGGTCGCAACGAAATTGCTCGACGTGAAGGTAGCGTTGACCGGCACCGCGGCGCCGGCATCGGCACTCGCGTAGGAGACCGAACTGGCCTGATTCACGCTGGCGCCCTGGCCCGCAACGAAGCCCGTGAAGCTGTAGTTGCTGGCCGTGAGTGGCGCCGAGGCGGTGCCGTCGTACACCTTGGTCGGATCGTTGACGATGCTCGCGGTGAGCGGGGCGGGCGTGATGGTGCCGATGTCGGCCGACACCTGCCCCCTCGCCTGGTAGCCATACGCCGTGATACCGGTCGAGGTCTTGATGACGACCCCGGCGAACGTAGTCGGCGAATTCACCAGCACATCCGTGCCGGCGTTGGCACTCGCGTAGCTGCCGGTTGCGCTCGCCACCACATCGCCGTTCACGAGCCCGGTTGTCTGCAGATTGGCGCTGGTCAGATCCGCGGTGGTCGTGCCGTCGTACACCTTGGTCACGCTGCCGGTCAGCCCCGTCAGGGTGATGGTGGGCGCGAGGCTGTACAGAAAGCCGTTGCCGGAAGCAGCGGGCGTGGTCCCATAAGCGGCGTTGTACTGGATGAACGAGGGCGTGAGGCCGCCCGCTGTATCAAGCCGCGGGTCGCTGGAGTAGATCAGCCAGGGCGCGGCCGTTCCTGTACTCACTGCCGCGGCACCCGCGTTGTTGACGAAATTGGCGGCGGTGGCGAGCGTGACACCCGCGCCACCCGTGATCGACGCGCCCGCCGCGATGGTCAGGTTGCCGGTGCCGGCCTGCATCGTCACCGCGCCCGCGCCGCTCACCGGCGCATTCACGTTGATCGCGTTGAGCGCTTCGAGCGTGAGGCTCGCGGCCGCATTGGTCCAGCCAATTGCGGCATCGACGTTGATGTCGCCCGCACCGGCTGTCTGCACGCCCGCGCCGGTGGCGCCTGCCGCCGTGGTCTGTTCGACCACGTTGGTGCCGCCGTTCAGCGTGCCTGAAATCTGGCTGGCGGCGGTGGTGTCGATGGTGAGGTCGGTCGGGTCGACGAGCCAGGTGCCCGCGCGTCCAGACGGTGCGGCTGCGGTGATGTGCGCGTCCGGCGTGATGCTGAAATGCGCCGCCGAGGTTTCGATCGAGCCGCCGTTGCCGCCGTTCGGCGCGCTCGCATCCAGTGTTCCACCTACGTTCACCTGGCCCGCCGTCATACCGCCCAGCAAAACAATCTTGCCCTGTTGCTCGCCAACGGTCTGGGCGCGGATTTTGCCCGTGTTGTTCACGGCGCTGGCGAGCAGTACGTCTTTCGCGCCGGCCGTCATGATGACCTGGCCACCGTCGGCCACCAGCAGTTGCCGGTTCTCGGCCAGGTTGCCGAGCGTGCTGGCATCCACCTGGATATGGACGAGTTGCGAGCCGTCGAACGTAAGCGTGGCAGCGCGCCCGCCGGCCAGCGCGATGGTGCCGAGCCGCGCGCTGACAATGCCCCGATTCGACACGTGATTGCCGAGCAGCGCGACGTAACCGCCGTCCGCCGCGACAATGCTCCCCTGATTGACGATCGCGCCTTTGCCGTTGCCGGAAAACACGCGGCTGTTGCCGCCGAGCGTGCCGTTATCGAGGTCGAGCGTGGAGGCGACAATGCCGCCCACATTCACCTGCGCGGACGGCCCGAACAGCACCCCATTGGGATTGATGAGCCAGACCTGGCCGTTGGCATTCAGGTGTCCGAAGATCTGGCTGGCCGTGCTGCTGGAGATGCGGTTCACCGCGAGCGCGTTGCTGCCGGGTTGCACGAAATTCACAGTCTGGCCCGCGCCGATGTCGAAGCTGCGCCAGTTCACCTGCAGGGTCGGGCTGCCTTGCTGGATGGTGGTGGTCGCACCCGCCTGGCTGATCGTGCCGCTGCCCGCGGTGATCTGGCCGCCGCTCGGCGCGCCGGCCGCATACGGGATGCCGAGCCATATCAAGGATGCGGAACTCGCGAGCAGGATGACGGCGCGTCGTGCGCCGTTGCGGAGCCGTCCGCTTCCTTTGCCGGAGCGTCGCCTCGCGAACTCGGATGCGACGACCCATTGCTTGAGAGAACGGCTCCAGCACAACCGGTAAATGTGGTTCATGGCATCGTCCATCATCGGTAGAAACGGACACGACAGCCGCGGTGTTGTATCCGGCAAGTGCGAGCGCCTCGCTAGCGAGGCATACGCCCATGCCGATCCGTTCGCTGCGTTCGAGCCACCATGCCCAGCGGCTCACCACGTAAGTGTTAGTTCAACTCAACCGTACTACCATAGGGATAAAGGGCAATCGTGTTGCTTCGCCGATACGAACGCGCTGGAAGAGACGGTCTGGAGGCCTACTTGTTCGCCGCAAACCACTTGCTGTAGATCTGTTCGTAGGTGCCGTCCTCGTACATGGCGAGCAAGGTCTCGTTGATGGATTTGCGCAGCGCACTACCGTTAGCCACGGCGATGCCGTATTTTTCGGGGCGGAATATCGGACCCACGACGGCCAGCACGCCGTTGCCGCGTTTCGCGGCCCAGTACTGCAAGGTTGGCGCGTCATAGACGATGGCTTGCACGTCGCCTTGCGTGAGCATCTGGATGCCTTCGGCGGCGCTGTGCACGTCGACGAACGGCAGGCCGCGTTGCGTGAGGTAGTCCGCGGCGGTGGTGCCCGGTGCCGTGCCGATGGTCTTGCCGGGAAGATCGTCGGGCCCGCGTATGTTCGACTGAAGGCGCGCAACCGTCTGTGAGGACGTGACCGTCGCCGTCAATTGCGCGATCAGCACTACGCCGATCAGCCACATCGCGGGAACGAGGATGCGCTTCCATACACCCGGCGCGTCGCGTTCGCCATGCTCACCCGTGGCGATGATGAGCATGGTCACCCACAAGCCTTCACCGAGCGCGCGCCAATAGGGCTTCTGAAACCCGGGGTCGCGCCGGCGCTCGGTGAGCCACACCAGATTCGCCAGCACGAACACGATGGCAACCGTGATGCCCACGAGTTGAGCCAGCGCGAGCCAGGGTATCGACCAGAAGGTGGCCATGAACGAGCTTTCGCTCTGGGTGCGCACCATGATCTGCAAGCCGGAGTCGAAGTAGGGCAGCGAGAAATCCACCGTCTGTTCCCGTGCGGGCGTCATGGTGATCGCGGCGATCGCCACATCCGCGTCGCCGCGCGCAACGGCGGCCAACAGCGCGCTCTGTTGCGGCAGCACCGTCCACGTGAAATCGACGTGCATGCGGCGCGCGATCTCGTTCCAGAGGTCGATGCTGAAGCCCTCGGGCGTCGCGGTTTGCGGCAGCACGAAGGGTGCAACCGGCGCAATCGCGACCCGTAGCGGGGCGGCGGCAAGCGCGGGTGTGACACGCATCGTCAGCGCTGCGAGCGCAAGCAATAAAGCAAGACACGGCGCGATGCGTCGCACAGCGCTCCTGATCATCGCGTCTCTCCGGACCCCGGTTTTTGGTTTGTCTGCGTGTGAGCGGCAAACCTGTGGCGCGGCATGATGCCTGGCCGCGCGGGCTGTCGTCTTTTGTCTTGCGCCTTCAGACGCGGAAATCCGCCGCCATGTCTTCGTCACTGCGCGCTTCGAGCTTGCCCGAGCGGCAGGCCCGCATGAACACGTCGTAGTCCTTGTTGTTTTGCACCGCATAAGCGAGCGCATATTGCGTGAGCGCTTCTGCGAAACGGCCGCCGTTGCCCAGATACGCGGCGATTTCCACGGCCTTGCCGCCCGCCTTGGCGTGCGCACGCGCGAGCGCCCAGCCGCAGATGCGCGCGTAGCCTTGCAGGATGGTGGGGCTCATGCGTTCGACCTCGGCGGATATCTTCATGTCGCGCAACTGCCGAAAATAGAAAAAGCGCCCGGCAGGGCCCGAGGTCCAGCCGAGGAACGAATCACTCGCGGCCTGCAGCAGACGCTGGCCAGTCACCACGCGCTCGCCCTCGTGAGCCGGCGCGTCGGCTTCGAAGTATCGCGCGATCACCGACTGGCGTGCTTCCTTCACCTGCAGAAAAAGCGGCTTGCCATGACTGTCGATGAACAGCATGACCAGACAGAACGTGCCGACACTGCCCACGCCGACCACCTTGAAGGCCGTATCCTGAAGCTCGAACTGCGCGATCAGCAGACGCCGGTCGGGCGCAATGGTTTGCAGATAACTGTCGAACGCGGTGGCGAGCTTGCCTTTCCATTCGTCGGTGTTGGACCATTTCTGCTCCTCGCCGAGCAGTGAGTTCGGACCGCCGGGATGAAACAGCGCGGGCGGCGCGTCACGAATCGTCCAGTGGCCGTCGTGTTCCTCGGCCATCTTGCCGAGGATGCCCTCGTGCGTGCGGCCGGCCGCTTTCGCCATGGCCCGGTTGATCAACTGGCGTCCTTCGCTGGTGGCGGCGGCTTCGAGCATCCGCTCGAACGTGACGATCTCGTGCCAGAGTTCCATCGCGCTGCACTCGGCGTAACGATGCATGCGGTCGCAATACTCCTGCATGGCCGTGGCGACGATGTCCTTTATGCTGCTGCGCTCGACGCCCATATGCTCGCCGGCAATGGCGAGACTCGCGGCGAGCCGTTTGATGTCCCATTCCCACGGGCCGGGTGCGACTTCGTCGAAGTCGTTGAGATCGAACACCAGTTGCCGCTCGGGCGTGGCGAAGCCGCCGAAGTTCATCAGGTGCGCGTCACCGCAGATCGGAAACGTGATCCCGGTGTTCTCTGTGGCGGCGAGATCGTGCGCCTGCAGGATGGCGCTGCCGCGAAAGAACGTGAAGGGCGACACGGACATGCGGCCATAGCGCAGCGGCACCAACGCTTCCACCCGTCCTGTGCTGTTTTCGCGCAGCAATTGCACGGGGTCCCGATCGACGTTGCCGGTCACTGCATTCTGTGAGCGCGCCGCACGTTGCCGTGCCTGCCTGCCGGCCTCCTGCCGCTCGGCAATTGTCTGGACGGTGGCCATGTTGGTCTCCTTTTATATCGTTCAGGTAGCGATGCGCGCACCATGCAACGAGGTCTCGCGACGTGGGTGCGCGCGACACGCATCGTCAGGGGGACGAGCCGCGCAGCACGGCCCGGGAAATCGTGTCGAGCAGTTCGCTCGCCACAAACGGCTTGATCAGCAGTTCCGTGCCGCCGGCGCTGGCTACCGCATGGCGCGTCACCGGATTGTCGTGCGAGGTGATGAACACGACCGGCGGTTTCGGCTGTACCAGTTGCTCGTAAAATTGCGGCCCCGAAGCGCCGGGCAGATGCACGTCGAGCACGAGACAGTGCGGCACGCGCAGATCGTTGGCACCGGCATACGCTTCCGCGCTCTCGTACACCTGCGTGTCGAACCCGGACACACGCAGCAGGCGTTGCAAGGCGCGACGCATGCCGGCGTCGTCTTCGACGATCACGATCAGGAGGCTGATATCGTTCATTGCCCACCGGGGTCCCTTTCAGCAAGTGTCGTGCGAGCCGACCTTCGATGCTATTCGGGTTTGGGGCAACACGATTGCCCCTCGGGGGCAAGGCGGTGTCAGGCCAGCGGTTGATTGCGCACGATCGGGTCCGCGAGCCGGACGAGGTCCGCGAAGGAGTGCGCATCCAGCTTGCGCATGAGATCGGCGCGGCACGATTTGATGGTGCGCTCGCTCAGGTCCAGATCCGCTGCAATCTGCTTGTTGAGCCGGCCTGAGACGATGCCGCGCAGCACCACCTGCTCGCGCACGTTCAGGCCCGCAGCTTCGGTCGCGAGAGCAAAGCGATCCGCGTCGGCGGCGCGGCGCACTGCGCCGAGCGCCTCTTCGATGGACGCGAGCAGCTTCTGCGCGTCGACCGGCTTGAGGAGAAAATCGCACGCGCCCGCCTTGATGGCCATGACGGTGCGCGGGATGTCATGGTGCGCGCTGATGAAGACGATGGGCATGGGATTGCCCATCCGGTGCAGCGCGTGTTGCAGATCGAGTCCGCTTGGGCCGGGGAGGTCGAGGTCCAGCAGCAGACATCCGGGTGAGGCGTCGGGCTGCGCGACGAGAAATTCACCGGCGCTCGCATAGCCCTTCGCCGTGTAGCCCGCATAGCGCAATACCCGCAGCAACGCGGTGCGCAAGGCGTCGTCGTCGTCAACCACATGAATGACAGCACCCGCTCGTTCGCTCATGGATGTCCTCCCTGGGTTGCAGGCCGGGCTTTGAATGTAGTCTTTTCTTCAGCGTTTTCAAGTTCGCGCAATGCGCGCGCCGTGCTCTGACCGGGCAGCGCAGGAAGCCATACGGTGAACACGCTGCCGCCGCCTTCGCGGTTCGCGGCAGAGACGAAGCCGCCGTGAGCGAGCACGATGTTACGCACGATGGCAAGGCCAAGCCCCATGCCGTGAGGTTTCGTGGTGTAGAGCGGATCGAAGAGACGCTCGCTCGCTTCGTCCGGGATGCCATGTCCGCGATCGGCCACGGTAAGCTCGCAACCTTCCCCGGTCAGCTTCGTGGCGAGAGCGAGTCGCAGGAAAAGGGTGCGGCGGGCGGGCGGGGTGTGTTCCATCGCATCCATCGCGTTGATCGCAAGATTGAGCAACACCTGCTGCATCTGCACGTGATCGCCCATGATCAGGGCGTGGGTTGCCGCGAGCCTCGACTCCAGCGTGATTTGCCGCCGGCGCGCCTCGGGACGCAGCAGTTCGAGTGTTTCGTCGAAGATCGCCTTGAGGTCGAGCGGGCCGCGTGTCGGCGTGTGTTTTTGCAGCAGGGCGCGCAGACGCTGTACCACCTGATTCGCACGCAGCGCATCGCGTCGGATGTCGGTGAGAATGGAATCCAGCTCGCTGGTGCGCGGCCGGTCCGCCAGCAACATGCCCGCGGCGTCGGCGTTACTGAGGATGGCGCCGAGCGGCTGCGCGACTTCATGTGCGATTGATGCGCTTAATTCACCCGCGAGCGCGAAGCGGCCCATGCGGGCCAGTTCGGCGCGCTGCTGGGTGATCCTGGCTTCGGCGATCTGGCGTTGCCTGCGCTGCCATAGCCACGCGGCGGCGGTCAGCGCCTGCAGTAACACGGCCGTGACGACGATCAGCAGCATGGCCGCGCGCTGCCTGCGTGGCTGGACGGCGAATCGCATTCCACATGCAACGGCGAACAGTGCGCGCCGATCTGCGCGTTCGCATTTAACGCCGTGCCATTCCAGTAATGGCGTCCATTGAATGGCGCCGTGAATGCGGAATTGAATAATGAACTGAATTGCGAATTAATTGCGCAACTGAAGCGCAATATGCAACGTAATACGCTGCGCGAAAGGGAGTGCGATGCCGGGTGTGATGGCAAAGGCCATGAACGGCGTGGCAGAAATGAATGGCACGAGCGTGCGCAAAGCGAAATGGCGCGCGCGCATGCGGCAGCAGCGATCCTCGAAATGCGTTCCTCGTTCATGATGTCCGCGAAGAATTACGCCTTGGATCACTATGCCAGAACGGTAAGCGAAACGAAATGTATTTTGTATTGGTTTTGTCCTCGATTCGCGACAGGTTAATCAGGGCGATAGCAACGCGTGAATTTCCTGCTTTGAATGGTGGAATGGTGGCCGTGCTCGTACTCGTTTCCAATCGCTCAGTTCTGCTACGCAGAGCGGGTGCAAGTGGCAAGTGACAAGCGGCAGCACGCGAACTACGGCTTGGGCAGGGAGAGTGCCGTGCTGATCAGATTTTGCGGCACCACGCGGATGATGCCGTTGCGCGGACTGTCGATGTCGGCGATCAGCATGAACGAAAGAGAAACGGTGAGCGGCATGATGAACAAAAGACGGCCCTTGCTGCCGTGCGCATTCTCCGCGCCGTAGCCCACCAGCAGATTGGCGAACGCGCCAATGACGAGCAGCAGGATCCACGCAGCGAGCGGCACGCGGTTCCACCAGGCGGCCTGCGTATAGCCTTGGGTATTGATCACGTCGTTCATGCCGGCTACCGCGAGGGCGGAAATGGGATTCGGCAGCGTCTGGGCGCCGCTCGTGGTCGCGTTCCACAGCTTGCCTTGCAGCGTGGCGGTGGCGGCGTTGATCTGTTCGAGGCGCTGGCCGTCACGCGTCTGATAGAACTCGATGCGTAGGTCGAGATAGCGCGCCAGGTCCGCGCGAATCTCGCCGCCAGCAGCGGCGGGCAGCAGATCGGCGCGCAGGAATTCGGTGCCGATGGCATTGGCCTCTTCCTCCTCGTAGTTTTTGCGCTGATCGTAGCGGCTCACCGCCATCGAAAGGCTAAAGCCAATGATCAGGGCGAGCAGCGTCAAGGTGGCGGACTGCACCAGCTTGAAGTCGTCGCGCGAATCTTCACTGATGGGCACGCGCTGTCGCAACACGACGGCGCCGATCCAGCCAGCCAGCGCGGTCAGCAGCAGCGTCACGAAGAACAGAATGATCGGATGTCTTATGAGTTGCTGCATGCATCCTCCCGTAGCGGCCGGCCATCCTTAATAGGGCGCGTTGACGACAATGTATTGCGCACCCTGCGGTTGATACCACGTGCTTCCGCAGCGCTGGTAGATCATGCCGCCGTAGTTCACGGGCGCGCAGTTCGGCGGCACGGAGCGCACGATCGACCCGACCACCGCCGAGGTCACTGCGACCGTCGCCGTGACGGCCGCCGCGGTGGCGATGGGATGGTAATCGTCGTCCCAGCCGCCGTGATGGTCGTAGCCGTGACCGTGATCGTAATCATGGCCGTGGTCATCATGGCCACCGTGATTGTCATGGCCGTGGTCGTTGCCGCCGCGATTGTTCCCGCTGACATTCACGTTCACGTTGTTGACGCTGGTGTTGCGCACGTTACGCGTACGGGGATCGGCGTTGGCGTTGTTCATGCGCCCGCCACCGCCGCCGCCACCGCCACCGCCGCCGCCGTGAAAGCCGCCACCGCCTCCACCACCGTGCCCGCCGCGTTCCATGTGACCGCCGCCACCGCGTCCCACTGCGTCCAGAGGTGACAGCACGGCCACGCTCGCGCACAGGAGAATCGGGAGCAGGTTTTGATACCGCTGAAATGCAGTTCTCATGGCCTACTCCTTTTGCTCGGCAACGGGCACGAGCTCGATCTTCTTCGCGCCCGCGGGTGGCCGGAACGTGAACACGGAATCCTTGAAGGTGGGTGCCGTCGTCCAGTCGACGATGGAAACGGATTGCGGACGCGCATCGTCGTCGCGCCGCGTGATTACGAGCTTACGCGGCAAGGGTTTGCTGCCGGTGGTGATCCAGATCTGCCAGTCGATGTCTTTTTGCCGGAATGCGTAGTGATCGCAGATGTCCGCGCCAATGTAATCCTGGCCCGCGAACATGGCGGACTCGAACTGGTCGACAGGGGCATCGGGCGTGCCCCAGATGAACAGGTCGGCGAGCGGAAATTCCACCCCGTAGTGCTCGCGTAGCTGCGCGATCAACGCCCCGAGGTTGCCGTCGAATGCGACGCTCGAATAATACTTTTGCTCCGGTTCGTAAAGCACGGCGGTCTTGCCGTCATAAATGATCTCGCGTTCGCTTCGGGCGCTGCGCATGAAGGCGCGGATCCGGTTCGGCCGGTCAACCTGCAGTTCAGCAGTGGCGGTGTGCTGGAGTTTCTGACCGTCTTCGAGCACACGCTCGCCCGTCAGGTCGAGCGAGACGTTAAAGCGTTTTAGCGACTGGAGATGCGCGCCCATTTTCTGCAGTGCCTGGATGGCCGCCGGGTCAACCGGATTCGCAGGACTGCTCGCCGCATCCGGCGCCGAGGCCTGGGCCCCCGCGCTGGGTGCGAAGCCCAGCACGGTCAGGAAGGTCCCGGCCGCCATGAACAGAGATATCACGCTTCTCTTCATTCTGTTCTCCCAATGAGCAAGAGAAACGCCGCCTCGATCCGAAACTGGACAGGTATGGGCAGCCGGTGCTTTACAGCGGTATGGCAGGGACGTGGGCAGGCAAGGTAGCCGGGCCACACGCACCCGGCCACGCACGCACCCGCCATCAGATATTGAGCCGCGAGACCTTGGTGCCGGCCAGCGAGACATCGGCCATCAGGCCGCCGTTCGTCAGCACGAACACTTCGACCGGGGCGGTGGCCGTGGTCGTATCGACCGCGCCGTTCGCGCCCATTTTCACCAGCGCCACCGAGGCGTCGCCGCCAGCCGACCAGCCCTTCGAATTGCGGAAGTCATCCAGTGCATCCTGCGTCATGAACAGGAAGATGATGGCCTTGGATTGCGCGCCCGCCTGCAGGCCGAACGAACCGGACACCGTGCTGTAGTACCCGGCAGTGGTGCCCGCCACACGCAGCGAGCCTTCACCGTACTGTCCGCCGACGATGAAGCCGACTTGCAGCACGGACGGGAACACCAGCACGCCGCGCGCCTTCGAGACCAGTTCGCGCGAGCCCTTGACGCTCGAATACAGTTTCGACATGGTGCCGTCGACGCTGGCATCGATGGACTGGCGCTTCGACATATCGGTCGCGGCCGAGTCCGATGAGCCGGACGAGGTCGTGCAACCGGCGGCAACGGCCAGCGCGCTCAGTGCAACCGAATACGTGACAGTGGAAAGAAAGGTGCGT
Organism: Paraburkholderia sp. DHOC27; assembly: GCF_003429005.1. Lineage (GTDB taxonomy): Bacteria > Pseudomonadota > Gammaproteobacteria > Burkholderiales > Burkholderiaceae > Paraburkholderia. The sequence continues at coordinate 262,690 of NZ_QVQV01000009.1, read as the reverse complement.
CGTTGCATGGTGTGTCTCCAGTACGCTTGATTGATAGTCGACAGGATTGCTAATAACAACACGGCCAATCACACGCCTTTAATGCATGCAAGGAACGCACGCTCAAGCACGCACGGTCACGCACGCTTTGGCAACTCGGGTGGGGCCGGTAGCGGGCCAAAAAATATCCTCTTGAGCGTGTTCTTTCCGAGCGCGCGCGAGAGTTCCGCGACGACGCAATAGTTGAAGATGAGCGTGACGAGCAGGATCTGGATCGCCCAGAAGCGCGGCCAGCTGATATGGGTGAGCAGTTCATGGTTGGCGGCGGCAAAGCCCGATGCTTCTTTCCAGTAGTCGTAGAGTTGCTCCAGATAGTGGAGCACCAGCGCGACGATCGCATACATCAGCGTCTTCCAGCCGACGTTCCAGATGAGCGGCTTGTCGGGGAAACGATTGATGAACGGCAGCATGTCCGCGATCAGCACGGATTTGCCGAGGATGAGCGACGACACCAGCACCGACGCCGTGGTGGGCAGCGCGATGCCGCTTTCGCGCACCATCAGCGAACGGATCAGCACGACGATGTGAAGGATGACAAAGAAGAAAAGCGTCGGCGGCAGGACTTTCAGGAATTCTTCCTTGATCTTCTCCGTCGCACGACTCATTTTTGACCTCCAGTCACGGATTGCCATTTCGATCGACACGAGTGGTGGCTTACCGGCTTCCAGTATTGGCGGGGCAGCGAGGTTTCGCTATCGGGAGAAGGGGCAACGAAATTGCCCCCGGGGGCAATCCAGCTTGCACCAGCCTTCGATGGATTGAGCGCGGATCGGCGTTTCGGGCGGCGCCTGGCGCGTTGCAGCATTGTTCGGCGCCACGCTGGTTAACATCCTCGGCCCATGCGGGTTTACGTTGGCAACGCAATAACCAGCCGGAATGGCTCGCGCGAAATACGCAATTGGATCGCCTATGCCCACCTCTTTAGACTCAAAGGGGAGCGACCGGTAAGGACGGAACCTGCTCGGCAGCATGCCTCAGATCTGAATCTTTCAAATATCAAACGGAGACAGCACGTGAGATCGAAAGTGGCCTGCGGCATTCTTGCCGCCGTGGTTTGCGTCAGCATTGCCGGCCCCGCCAGCGCGCAACTGGCGACGGGCAATACCTCCTCGATGAAAGTCGCACTCTCCAACAACTACGCAGGCAACAGCTGGCGCCAGTCGATGCTCAAGAGCTGGTCGGATGTCGCCGACGATGCAGTCAAGCAGAAGATCGTCGCCGCCGCGCCCACCTTTACCACCGCCGAGAATCAGGCCACTGAGCAGGTGCAGCAAATGCAGAACCTGGTTCTGCAAGGCTTCAAGGGCATTGCCGTGGATGCCGTTTCGCCCACCGCCCTCAATGGCGTCATCAAGCAGGCGTGCGGCGCAGGCGTGACCGTCGTGTCGTTCGACGGCATCGCCACCGAGCCTTGCGCCTATCGCATCACCGTCGATTTCAGGCAGCTGGGCGCGATGCAGGTGGACTATATGGCCAGGCGCCTGAACGGCACCGGCAACCTGTTCGAGATCCGTGGCCTTGCGGGTGTGTCCGTGGATGACGAAATCCATCAGGGCATCGTCGACGAACTCAAGAAGTATCCGGGGCTGAAGATCGTCGGCTCGGTGCATGGCGACTGGACCCAGACCGTCGCGCAGAAACAGGTGGCCGGTGTGCTGCCCACGCTGCCGAAAATCGACGGCGTAGTGGATCAGGGCGGCGACGGTTTCGGTGCGGCCAAGGCCTTCGCCGAGGCGGGGCGTCCCACGCCGATCATCATTCTCGGCAACCGTCAGGAAGAGCTGGCGTGGTGGGCCGACCAGCGCAAGAAGGGCAACTACGAGACGCTCTCCGTGACCATCCCACCTGGCTGCTCGACCTTCGCTTTCTGGGTGACCCAGCAACTGCTGGCCGGCAAGAAACTGCCGCACGATATCCAGATGCCGCTGCTCCAGGTGAAGGCTGACGAACTCGACTCGGTGCTTGCGAAAACGCCGCCCGGTCAGCTCGCCAACAAGGACTACACGCGCGACGAGGTGCTCAAGGTCGTCGACTCGAAGTAAGGCACATGGCTCGCGACGCCTCGCCATGTGGCGTCGTCGCGAGCGATGCCCGGCACGACGAAGGATCTTATGACGGTCTTATCCACTGAAGCCACTGAATCATCCGGCAGTGCGCCGGGGGACGTATTGATCGGACTGGCCGGCATCGGCAAGTCGTTCGGTCAGGTGAAGGCGTTGAGCGCCATCGACTTTGCCTTTCGCACCGGCGAGTGTGTCGGTGTCGCGGGTCACAACGGCGCGGGCAAGTCCACGCTGATGGCGGTGCTGGCCGGCGTGTATGCGCCCGATCAGGGCACGCTCTCGGTGGCCGGTCAGCCGCTCAGTCACTACGACGCCAACGTGGCGCGGCAAGCGGGCGTGCGCTGCGTGTTCCAGGAGCTGTCGCTGTGTTCGAACCTCTCGGTGGCCGAGAACATGTGCATCCTGCACCCCACGCTCAAGGGACGCGGCTGGCGCAAGAAGGCCACGTCCCTGATGCTCGGGCAGCTCGACGCGATCTTTCCGGGCCACGGTCTGAAGGGTCATGAACTCATCGCGGACCTGAGCCTGACGCAACGTCAGATGGTCGAAATCGCGCGGGCCTTCACGGTGGTCGAGGCGCCCGTGAAACTGGTGATTCTCGATGAACCGACGTCCAGTCTCGACGCCCATACTGCCGGGCAACTGCTTGGTTTTATCCGCGAGGCCGCAGCGCGAGGCATCGCCTCCATTCTGATCAGCCACATGCTCGGCGAGATCGAACAGGTGGCCGATCGCGTGCTGGTGATGCGCGACGGCATGGCCGCGGCGGTCTTGCCGCGTGCCGCGCTCGATCAGGACGCCATCGTGCGGGCAATGGGGCAGCATGTCGAAGCCGCACGCCAAACCCAGGCGTCGGCGCGCCGGCAGCGCGACGACGCGCATTTCACCTGGCAGCTCGGTCCACCGGCGCGGCGTTCCACCATTGATGCGACGCGCGGCGAGATCGTCTGTTTTGCGGGCCTGGCAGGGCAAGGACAGACGGAAGCATTGCTGACCATCTATCGCGATGCGAGCCGTCGCGGTGCGGCGGCGCGGGTGGCGTTCGTGGCCGGCGATCGCGCTGACGACGGCGTCTTCCCGCTGTGGTCGATCAGCGAGAATCTCTCCATCCGTTCGCTGTTTGGCAGTTCGAACGATCTGCGGCGCTACGGGCTCGTGCATGCCGAAGGCGTACGCAAGCTCGTGCAGGAGTGGCGCGCGAAGATCGGCATACGCGGGGCCGCGACGCGTGCCGGCATCCTGTCGCTCTCGGGCGGCAATCAGCAGAAGGTGCTGTTCGCCCGCGCGCTCGCTTCGGATGCCGATCTCATCCTGATGGACGATCCCACCCGCGGCGTCGATATCGGCACCAAGCGCGACATCTACGAACTCGTGCGTAACGAGGCCGCGAATGGCCGCACCTTCATCTGGTACACCACGGAAAACGGCGAACTGGCCTGGTGCGATCGCGCCTATGTGTTTCGTTCGGGACGCGTCACGCGCATGCTCCACGCCGACGAATGCACGGAAGAGGCCTTGCTCGCCGCCAGTTTCGAGGAGCAAGCCGCATGACGCCGAGTGTCGTGTCGACGGGCAACCTGCGCAGCGTACGGCTTAGGGCATTGCTGCCGGTGTTTTCGCTGATCGTGATTCTGGTGCCCATTTTCATCTTGCAGCCCACCACGTTCAGTTACTTCGGTCTGGGACTGCTGCTCAATCTCGCGGTGCCGATCGTGTTCGCGACGCTCGCGCAACTGGCCGTGATTACCGTGAACGATCTGGATCTGTCCATCGGTGCGTTCGTCAGTCTGACCGCGTGCATTGGCGCGACCCTGCTGGTGCGCGAACCGTGGCTCGGCGCGGTGGCGCTCATCGGCTGCGTGCTGCTGTACGCGGCGATTGGCGCGCTGATCGAATTCCGCCAGATTCCCTCCATCGTGGTCACGCTCGGCCTGTCGTTCGTATGGACGGGGCTCGCGGTGCTGCTGCTGCCGTCGCCTGGCGGCAGCAGTCCCGAGTGGCTGGGCAGCCTGATGACCTATCAGACGCCGCTCATTGCGGCACCCATCGTCTGGTCGATCGTGATTGCGGTGGTCGGGCATCTGCTGCTGATGCGCTCGTCGGCCGGGGTGCGGGTCCGGGCAGCGGGCGGCAATCCCCGCGCGATGACCCGCTTCGGCTGGTCGATGGTGAAGAGCCGCGCGATCCTGTACGGCGTGGCGGGCTTTTTCGGTGTGTGCTCCGGCCTGTCGTTGCTGGGCCTCACCACCTCGGCCGATCCCAACCTCGCGTTGCGCTACACGCTGCTCTCGATTGCTTCGGTGATCCTGGGTGGCGGCGAGTTCGTCGGCGGACGGGTCTCGGTATGGGGCGCCGTGCTCGGTGCCATCACCTTGACGGTCGCGGCGTCGTTCCTGGCATTCCTGAACATTTCACCTGACTGGCAGGTCGGCATGCAGGGCGCGATCCTGATCGCGGTGCTATCGCTGCGGGTGCTGCTGCAACGTAGTGGGGGGCGTCGATGAACCGGCCCTCCGAACTGCGCTCGCCAACGGCATCCAGCGTCGAGCCACCTGCAACACTCAGCGCACGCCTCAAAGGGCTGCGCGCGCCGTGGGCCTGGTCCTTCGTTGGGGCGGTCGGCGTCGCCATTGTCATCGCCTTTGTGTTCGGGCTGGCGATTGCCGGCAACGTCGTCCTGACCGCGCTGGTGTTCGGCATCTTCATGGTGCTGGTGGGTCTCGCACAGATGCTCGTCATTACCTCGGGGCCGGGCAATATCGACCTGTCGGTGCCATCCGTGATCGCGCTCGCCGGCATGATCGGCGTGCACGTCATGGCCGCGGACGGCGTGGTGGCCGGTTTTGCCGCTGCCATTGCGTCTGGTGTTCTGGTCGGCTTCGCCAATTACCTGCTCATCCGCGTGCTGCGCATCCCGCCCATCATTGCGACGCTGTCGTCGAGTTTCATCATCCAGTCCGTCGCGATCACGCAAAGCCGGGGGATGAATGCGCCGCCGGTCGCACTGGAGACGTTCGCCAACGGTCATCTGCTCGGCTTGCCGCATCTGGCGTGGATCGCGCTGGTACTGTCGGTGGCAATTGCGGTGCTGCTGCATCTGACGGTGTTCGGGCGCGGGCTCTCGGCGGTGGGCCAGAATCCGCGCGCCGCGTGGCTGGCCGGCGTGGGTGTGGAGCGGACGCGCTGCAAGGTGTACCTGCTTTCCGGTGGCATTGCGGCGCTCACCGGCGTGCTGCTTGCCGCAGTGTCGGGCGGCGCCACGCTGGATATGGGCGTCGAATACATGCTGATCTCCATCGCGGTGGTGGTGATCGGCGGCACCCAGGTCACCGGCGGTCGCGCGACGGTGCTCGGGGTGTGGGGCGCCTCGATGTTTCTCTTCCTGACCAATGCGGTGCTCAACGCATTGGGTGCTGGCGCCGGTGTGCGCTCGATTGCGTACGGACTGCTGATCATCGTCGTGGTGGTGGCGTCGGGCGGCCGCTCGATGCGCTATTAGGCCTGCGGTGACGCATGGCCGTGCTTCAAGTCGTCAGTGAAAACAATCTCGATGCAGTGAAATGGAACGCTAACAACCATGAACCCAAACGAATTCGAAGTACATGATGCGCGTTTTCGCGCCATGCTTCAGCCCAACGCGCCGCTCGAAAAACTCTACGGCGAATGTTTGTGGGCCGAAGGCCCGGTGTATTTCCCGGCCGGCGACTATCTGGTGTGGAGCGACATTCCGAACAGCCGCATGTTGCGCTGGGCGCCCGGCATGGGCGTGGGGACGTTTCGCGCCAATTCGAATTTCTCCAACGGCAATACGCGTGATCGCGAAGGACGTCTCGTCACCTGCGAACACGGCTTGCGTCGCGTGACGCGCACGGAGCACGACGGCACGATTACCGTGCTGGCTTCGGCGTACCAGGGCAAGCGGCTCAATTCGCCCAACGACGTGATCGTCAAATCCGATGGTTCGATCTGGTTCACCGATCCCGACTACGGCATTCTCAGCGACTACGAAGGTGGCCGCGCCGACAGCGAAATTGGCCGCTGCAATGTGTACCGTGTGATGCCGGCCAGCGATGAAGTTGCGCTGGTGGCTGACGACTTCGTCAAGCCTAACGGGTTGGCGTTCTCACCGGACGAGAGCCGCCTGTACATCGCCGATTCCGCGGCCTCGCATATCGAGGGCGCGCCGCATCATATCCGTGTGTTCGATGTGGCAAACGGCAAATTGAACCACAGCCGCGAATTCGTCGAGATTCACGAGGGCGTGCCGGACGGAATGCGCGTGGATGAAGGTGGCAACGTCTGGACCAGTGCGCTGGATGGCGTGCATTGCTATGCGCCGGATGGCACCTTGCTCGGCAAGATCCTGCTGCCCGAAGTGGTGGCCAATCTGACGTTTGGCGGCTTGCATCGCAACCGTTTGTTCATCGCGGCAAACACGTCGCTGTATTCGCTTCATGTGGCCGTACGCGGCGCCGCGACGTGAGCGCGCAGCGCCCGTGTGGGCCGGCGGCTCAATCTGGGCGGTGTGCCGTGCCTGCTGTGACCGGTTGCGCACCTGGCCGGTCGGCGGAATGGGCGTGATGATGACCGTGCCGCGCGGCACTGGCGCGCAGCAGCGCAATGAACTCCTGGGTCGCATGCGAGGGAATTTCGTTCTTGCGGGTGATGATGCCGTAGTTCGACATGGTGCGATGGATCGGCACGACAAGCTGGCCGAGCAGGCCGTTCGCGACGTACTTTTCGACGGCGGCACGCGGTTGCAGCGAAATCATGTCGGTGCTTTGCAGCAGTTCGAGCGTCGAGAAGATGGAGGGCGTTTCGACGATGCCGACCGGCGCCAGCAGTCCCGTGGCGGCGAAGGTTTCGTCGAACAGGTGACGGATCGCCGTGGCGGGCGGATAGAGAATCCACGACCACGAGCCGAGATCGGCGATTTCGAGGTTGGCGCATTTGAGCAACGGGTGGTGCCGTCCAACCACCACCCAAACGGGTTCCGCCGAGAGATCTTCGACGTCGAAGAGGATCTGCTGGCGTGCTTCGGTCAGGCGTCCCACCATCAGGTCGAGCTTTTTCTCTTCCAGCCAGAGCGCCAGTTGATCGCTGCTCTGTTCGATGAGCCGGACAATCAGCGCGGGCCGCTGCTGCTGGATCTCCTTGATGGCGGCGGTGACGACCTGCGCGGTGGACGCCGTGATGGCGCCGATCGCGAGATGGCCGTAGCCGCCGTTCTTCAGCATGGAGAACTCGCTGACGAATTTGCCCAGATCGGCGACGGCCCGGCTGGCATAGCGCAAGGACAGCGCGCCGAGATCCGTGGGCCGCATGTCGCGCGGCAGGCGCTCGAAGAGCGGCGCGCCGAGCATGGTCTCGATGTCGCTCAGAATCTTGGTCGCGGCGGGCTGGGTCATGTGCATCTGCTCGGCGGCGATGCGCAGATTGTGGGTGCGCCCGAGGATGTCGAGCAACTGCAGATGCTTGAAGCGCAGCCGGGCTAGCACAGTGGTGTCGTGCACAGTGGGTGGTCTGGACATGATCGGGACGTAAGGGTAAGCCCCAGTGGGCTCATAACCATCTGGAATGGATTGTACTCAAGCTGCGATTGGATGTTTGGCCGCCGCGCGCCTACAGTGGCGTCTGGTCGGATTGCTTGGCCGTCAGCCGGTCGCGCCGCGCGCATGCGGACGTCGCGGTGTGAACGCGGCGTCTTTGGAATGGAGAAGTGAATATGACGTTTGAGACTGGAGATATTGCAGCGGGGTCCACCGGTGGTGTGCCGGCCACGGAGCCGGTCGTGCGTCTGCATCCACAGGACGATGTGGTGATTGCGCGGCATCAGCTCGTCACCGGTGTGCAGTTGCGTGACGGGCTCACCGTGCGCGGCCTGATTCCGGCCGGCCACAAGCTGGCGGTGCGGGCCATCGAAACGGGCGCGCCCGTGCGCCGCTACGGACAGATCATCGGCTTTGCCAGCCGTGCAATCGAAGCGGGTGAGCATGTTCACACACACAATCTCTCGATGGGCCATTTCGATCGCGACTACGCCTACGGGGTGGACGCAAGGCCCGTCGAGCAAGCGGGCAAGACGGCGCGTTTCATGGGGATCGTGCGGGCCGACGGCCGGGTGGCGACCCGTAACTACATCGGCATTCTGACCTCGGTCAACTGCTCAGCAACGGCGGCGCGCGCGATTGCCGACTACTTCCGCCGCGATATCCATCCCGAGGCGCTGGCGGCCTTTCCGAATGTGGATGGCGTGGTCGCCCTGACGCATGGACAAGGGTGTGCGATTGATTCGGAGGGCGAAGCATTGGGTCTGATTCGCCGCACACTCGGCGGCTACGCGCGGCATCCGAACTTCGCCGCTGTCGTGATTGTCGGCCTTGGCTGCGAGACCAATCAGATCGACGGTCTGTTGCGCAGCGAAGGCCTCACGGCCGGCGCCGCGCTCAAGACCATGACGATCCAGGCCACGGGCGGCACGGCGCGCACGGTGGCCGCGGGCATCGAAACGATCAAGGCCTTGCTGGTCGACGCCAATCGCGTGAAGCGCGAACCCGTCGACGCCAGCCATCTGATGATCGGGCTGCAATGCGGCGGTTCCGACGGCTATTCCGGCATCACCGCCAACCCGGCGCTGGGCGCGGCGGTCGATCGTCTGGTGGCGCATGGCGGCACGGCGATTCTCTCCGAGACGCCGGAGGTGTACGGCGCGGAGCATCTGTTGACGCGCCGTGCGGTATCCGTTGCGGTGGGCGAGAAGCTGATCGAGCGCATCCATTGGTGGGAAGCGTATTGCGCGCGCATGGAAGCCGATCTGAACAACAATCCTTCGGCGGGCAACAAGGCGGGAGGACTGACGACGATTCTGGAAAAGTCGCTGGGGGCTGTGGCGAAGGGCGGCACGACCAATCTCGTCGAGGTGTATCGCTACGCGGAGCCCGTCCACGCACATGGTCTCGTGTTCATGGATACACCCGGCTACGATCCCGTGTCGGCAACCGGACAGGTGGCGGGCGGCGCGAATCTGATCTGCTTCACCACCGGACGGGGCTCGGCCTATGGCTGCGCGCCATCGCCTTCGTTGAAGCTGGGGACCAACACGGCGCTGTGGCGCCGCCAGGAAGAAGACATCGACCTGAACTGCGGCACGATACTCGATGGCGAAAAGAGCATCGACGAGTTGGGGCAGGAGATTTTCGAACTGATGCTGGCTACCGCGTCCGGTTCCATGTCGAAAAGCGAACTGCACGGTTATGGACAGAACGAGTTCGTGCCGTGGCAGATCGGTGCCATTACCTGATCTGCTTGATCTGCGCTGGAAAAAACGCAGGGAAGGGGAGCGCCGCGCGCCCGATCGAAGCGCGCGGGCGCTCACGCAGGAATCTGTTTCGTTGCCATCCCATCTAATCTGCTTATCGGTTGCTTCGCGGCAGACGCTGGCGGCCATTGCGCGCCGCGCGCAGAAAAAATCGCATGAAGTCATGGCGGCTGGGCCTTCCCGCACAACCACGCCTTTCCAGACGGGTAACGGAACCAGGCAAAAACCGGACATGTACCGCCTCTCTCGTGGTTAACCCGAGATTCTTGCGCACGTCTCTATTCGCTAACGTGCACATCAGGGGAATCCTTCCACCTTCTCGAGCACGTGTGCGGCGATGAGGCGGCTCGCGCATTCCCCAAAGCATCGACGGCACTTGCGCTGTTTCCACGAGGAGAAAAATGCGGCTAGGCTGGTACTCTGATCTCACGCCTGTTGAGCGGCGCACGTATTGGGCGTGTTTCGCCGGCCTTGGCCTCGATTCGATGGACGCCACCATCTTCTCGCTGGTGATCCCCGCCCTGATCGCAACGCTCGGGCTGACGCATCCGCAAGTGGGTTATCTGGCCACCGCGGCACTCCTCGGTGTGGCGATTGGCGGTTGGGGCGCGGGCATACTCGCCGACCGGATCGGGCGTGTGCGGATCCTGCAGTTCACCATCCTGTGGGTGGGAGTCTTCACCGTTGCCGCGGCATTCGCCAATTCGTTTCCCGTGCTGTTCGGCATCCGCATCATGCAGGGCCTCGGCTATGGCGGTGAAGCCGCCGTGGGTGGCGTGCTGATCAGCGAAGTCATACGGCCCGCGCTGCGTGGCCGCGTGGCGGCTTCCGTGCAGAGCGGCTATGCGCTCGGCTACGCGCTATCCGTTGCGCTGTTGCCGGTCATCGCCTCGCTGTTCCCCGAGCAGATTGGCTGGCGCGTGTTCTTCGCGCTCGGCATTCTCCCCGCGGGTTTGATCCTGTTCATCCGTCGACTGGTGCCCGAGTCGGGCGCCTACGCGGACGCAAAGGCGGCACGTGAAAAAGGTGTTGTACCGACGCCGTTCTGGGAAATCTTCGCCCGTGCCCACCTGCGTCGCACGCTGGCTGCCGTGGTCATGGCCACCGGCATCTACGGCGGTGCGTACGTGATGATCACCTGGTTGCCTACGTATCTGCGCAGTGCGTTGCACCTTTCGGTTGGGACGAGCGCGGGCTATCTTGCCTTCAACATCGTGGGCTCGCTCGTCGGGCCGTTCTTCTACGGATGGATGTCCGACCGCGTGGGCCGGCGACCAGCGTTCATGGCGTTCCTGGTGCTGCAGGCGGCCAATGTCGCGGTCTATCTGCTGGCGCCGATCGGGGCCACCGTGACCATCGTGCTGAGTTTCTTTCTGGGTGCCTTTCAGGCCGCGTTGGCTTCGGGCATGCTGCCCACGTTCGCCGAACTTTTCCCAACCAACATTCGCGCGAGCGGCCAGGGGTTTTGCGTCGGCGGTGGTCGTGGTTTTGGTTCGATCGTGCCCGCGACGGTCGGCGTGCTGGCCGCTTCGCTGCCACTCGGCACGGCGATGGGCGCGTGTGCGCTGTGCGCCTACGCGGTGGCATTCTGTGCCGCCATCTTCCTGCCCGAGACGAGCGGGACCGACCTCCACAAGACATCGCCCGCCGCAGAAGAGCCGGCCGAGGTCCAACGTCAACGCGCCGACAGTGTGGTTCGCACCTGAGCGTGGCCGTCGCCGCGCGGCAGCACTGCGCGGCTAACTGGCTTGCGCATGCTGTGCCTGGGCGGCGTGCCATCCCGGCATATTGGAGAACGTCTCGGCGTAGTGATGTGACAGTCCCTCGATCACATTGCCGAAGCAGTCTTCCAGATACACTAGCTGATAAGGACGGTCCGGCAGAAACTGCCAGATTTTCGTGCGTTGCCGTCCACCGTGCGCGATCACGCGTTCAACGAGACCCGGCAGATCCGGGTCCGTCACGCACAGATGAAATACGCCGCCGCGCTGATAGTGGAAGTTGTCCTGCGGCATCTCCACCGCCGGCTCGACGAACTGGAACAGTTCGAGCCCCACGCCGTTGGCCGACACGAGATGCGCCTGAAAAGCCCAGCGAAACGCGGGGCCGAATATTTCTGCCACTTCCGGCACGTCGGGGTTGCGTTCGAGCGTGCGGCGAAAAATGAGCCGGAAGCCGAGTGCGGCGCCATACCATTCAATCGCCCGGTCGATGTCGGGCACCGTCATGCCAATGTGATTGAACGGCAGCGGTTGCGCCCGTTCTGCGGGTTGATTCATGCGTACCTTCCTCGCCTGAAAAATCGCGCGCTGCGTATTGCAGCGCCCTATTGCAGCGGCGCCGTTAGTCGAGTTCGAAGCGCGTCGCCGAAAGACGCGTCCTGATGGAGAGCGTACCCTCGCGCAGTTCCCAGAGCTTGAGTTCGTAGCGCCGCAAGCCGCGCCGGATGAACGGCTCGTTGTCCATGAACGCCGCCGCTTCTTGTTCCGTTGCGGCATACAGTACCGTCATGCCTTCGCCGACAATATGGCCTTCGCTGACGAAGGGTCCGGACAGGAACACCTTGTCTTCGTGTTCGAGCAGATAGTGGATGTGCTCGGGAATGTGCGGCATCGTTTCTTCAACGGACGCCACCGGATAGCTGAACGCCACGTAGAGACGCTTGCGCAGATTGGGTTCGACGAGACGCTGAATTTCAGCCTGGAGTTCTGACATGATGAATTCCTTCATGGTTGACTGCATGCAAACGAAGCCTGTTTTCAGGGCTGATGAGCATTCCAGAGATTCATTCCAACACCCGCGCTGGCACGCGACGCTCCTCACCGCGAATGAACAGCGCGAAGCCCAGCACGATGGCGAAGCAGAGCACGGGCACCCAGTAGGCTGCGCCGGTGGTGAAACGGTCTGCAATCGCACCCATCAGCAACGGCGCGACCGCGCCGCCAAATAGCGCCATGACGTGGAACGAGCCGGCGCGCCCCGTACGCACGCCGAGCCCTTTGACGCCGAGCGCGAAGATGGTCGGAAACATGATCGACTCGAACAGGAACACCGCGCTCAGCGCGAGCACCGCAAGCGGACCTTCGGTGACACAGGCGGTGATGCACAGCACCAGCGAGACGACCGCGTACACCGCGAGCATCGCCGCCGCGTCGAACCGCTGCATCAGCGCGGTGGAAATGAAGCGCCCGCCGGTGAACGCGATCATCGCTCCCGACAGCATGAACGCCGCCTGGCTCACAGGCAATGCCGTCCAGTGCTCGGTGGCGAAGTTGATGAAGAACGCTGCGATGCCGACCTGAGCGGAGAAATAGAAAAACTGCGCGACGACGCTGAACACGAAGCGCCGTTCGTGTCGCAGCGGCGTCGTGTCCGCGGCGCGCGCAAGGGGTTCTGCAGCGGCCTCTCTGCCCGGTTCGGGCAACGCGATGCGCCAGAACACCAGTGCCAGCAGCAGGACGACTGCCGCGATCACGATATAGGTCGATCGCACTGATGCCGCGTTGGATGCCGCCGTAGTTGCTGCGGTAGTTGCTGCATTCACGGCCGCATTCGATGCCGCATTCACGCTGGCCGGCGCACCATGCCGGAAGAAGAACAGACCACCGATCAGCGGCCCCGCGAACGCGCCGAAGCCGGTGAACGCCTGCGCGAGATTGAGCCGGCGTGCGCCGCCATCCGGACGGCCCAGCACGGTCACGTACGGATTCGCTGCGCTCTCCAGGCAGGCCGCGCCACACGCGAGCACGAACAGCGCCATCAGGAACGGATAGAAGCGATGCAGCGCGGTAGCCGGTGCGAACAGCAGCGCGCCAAACGCGAAGACGACGAGGCCGAGCAGGATGCCGCGCTTGTAGCCATAACGATTGACGAACAGGCCAGACGGAATCGCCACGAGGAAGTACGCGCCGAAGTAGCAGGTTTGCAGCAGCGCCGACTGCATGCGCGTGACGTCGAGGGTCTGCTGGAAATGCTTGTTCAGCACATCGAGCAGACCATACGTGAGACCCCACACAAAGAACAGGCTGATCACCAGCGCGAGCGCGATGCCATGGCGCACCGTTGCAGCGGGCGCGAGCGTAGCGGGGGAAGCTGCGAGATCCGGGGACGTGGTAGTGGAAGCAGGCATGTCGCACCTCGCTCAGGCGTCGTGCTGCGGACGCGCGGTCCGCAGCGAAAGTTTGATCATCGCGGCGTAATCCTCGCTGCCCAAGCCGAATGCCGCCGCATGTTCCAGCGCCTGCGCGACCACGGAGGTGATCGGCAACGGCGTTTGGGAGTCGGCACCGGCTTGCAGAATCAGCCCGACGTCCTTGCGCATCTGATCGACGGTGAAGGTCGGCGAGTAGTCGTGCGAAACCAGTTGTTGCGCCTTGGCCTTCACGATTGGTGAGGCCACCGCGCTCGCGCACAGCACCTGCCACATGTCGCTCCAGTCGAGGCCGCCCTGCTTGCCGATGGCGAGCGCTTCAGCGAGCATGCCGACTGTGTTTGCCACCATCGAATTGATCACGAGCTTCATCACGCGGGCCTGCTCCGCCTCGCCCACATAGAACTGCGACGGCCCCAGCAAGCGCAGCAGCGGCAGCACGCGCTGATAAAGGGCGAAGGGGCCAGACGCGATGGTGGTCAGTTGTGCGTGCTCGGCCATCCGCGCATTGCCCGACACAGTGACCCGCAGATAGTCGATGCCCGCTTCGGCGAAGACCTGTGCCACGCGGGCCGAGACCTTCGTCGAGACGGTACTGGTGTCGATGTAGAGCTGGCCGGGTCGGACGCACGTGGCCAGCTCGCCAGCTACCGCTTCGAACGCGGCATCGTGCGGTAGCGACGTGATCAGGATCGCAGCCGTATCGGTCACGGCCTCCAGCGTGTCCAGCACGGGCAGGCCGGCTGCGCGCGCCAGCGCTGCGCGTTCGCTGCTGGCGTCGAAGGCTGACACACGGTGGCCATGCCGGTGCAGATGCTCGGCCATCGGCAGGCCGAGCTTGCCGACGCCCACGAAGCCGATGTCGAAGAGAAGGTCCTCGTTAGCAGAACGCGTATCGCGTTCTACCGAGGCGCAAGCGGTGTCGTCCATGAATGTCTCCTGGTTCGCATGAATCCCGCCGGCCATGAGTGTGAATGCCGACGTTGTGAAGCGATCGTAGGCGGCGGCGCGTGCTCGCGTCCAACACCGATTCTTTCTGAAGCCGATAACCGTTTGTTATCGACGGCCCGGCGCCTGACTCTGCCGAATGCGCAGCGCCGATGCCGGCAAGTTATCGAGCCGGTCAGAAAATGGTGTTGGATTTCGCGAGACGCGCTGAATACGATCGGGTTGTGGGCTGGCAACACGCCAGTCACGCTCAATCACTACTCATGGAGAAACACCGATCATGGACATCACACCGGAGCAGATGGAAGCGACGCGCATCGCGCGCTGGGGCAAGGTCGAACCGTACGGCGAGACCTTCATCGAAAGCAGACTGCCGGGCTTCGAAAAGCGCCTCTACAAGATCATCAACCGTGGCGTGCTCGAAAACAAAGGCGTGCAACCCGCTATCGAAGGCGCGCATCGCTTCGGCGTCACCTTGATCGAAGTGCCGGTTGGCCAGGGCGCGAATCTGCATTCCCATAAGACGGAAGAAGTGTTCTTTCCGCTCAATGGGAGGATGATCGTGATCTGGGGTGAGCACGGCGAGCATCAGATCGAGTTGAACCAGTGGGATTGCATCTCGATGCCAACCGGCGTCATGCGCGGCTTTCGCAATCCGAACGACCACGCTCTCGTGATCTATTCGGTGGTGGGCGGCACGGATGAAGAAGTGGGGCGAATCGAATGGCACCCTGACGTATTGAAGGCCGCCGAAAGCACCGGCCTTCAATATGACGATACCGGCTATCTGAAGAACGAAGCGCAACTGGCCGACCGCTAACGCGGACTCACGAAGCCAGACCCTGCGCGCGAACCCATGCAGGAGACGAAGTACCTATGAAATCATCCGCACAAGCCGCCGCAACGGCGACGCCGTTAGCGGCGCAACACCGCGAGGCGCTCCCCGCCACGCCCGAGGCTTTGCTCGACGCCGTGCTGGCCGCTAACCGCGGCACGACGAATCCACGTCTCAAGCAGATACTCGACGCGTTGCTTCGTCATCTGCATGCGTTCGCCGTCGAAGTCGATCTCAGCTACCAGGAACTGGAAGTCGGGCTCGACTTCCTCGTGCGCATCGGCAAGGCGACCGGCCCTGAAAAACACGAGGGCATTCTGCTCGCGGACATTCTTGGCCTCGCCACGCTCGTGGGTCTGATCGACGCGAAGCGTTCGCTCGCCGCGGGCGGCACCGAGCCGGCGCTGATCGGCCCATTCTGGCGCGCCGCTCAACCGCTGCGCGAGAATGGCGCGCCGATCGCCGCCGAGGGCACGCCGGGTGAGCGGCTGTTCGTGAGTGGCCGGATTTTGTCGCTCGATGGCGAGCCGATCGCCAATGCACGGGTCGAAACCTGGCAGGCGTCGCCTGGCGGCCTCTACGAGAACCAGGACCCGCATCAGGAGGAAATGAATCTGCGTGGCCGTTTTCAGACCGATGCCGATGGGCGCTTCTCGTTTCACAGCGTGCGGCCTTCGGGCTATGCGGTGCCCGTCGACGGTCCGTGCGGCGAACTGCTCGACGCGCAGCAACGGGCGATCATGCGGCCCGCGCATCTGCATTTCATCGTGATGGCGGAAGGCTACAAGACGCTCGCCACGCAGATTTTCGATGCCGACGATCCGAATGCCTATCGCGATGTCGTGTTCGGTGCGGTCGGTTCGCTGCTGCATCGGTTCGAACGGCAGTCGGATGGGAGCTTCAGGCTCGACCTCGATCTGAAACTCGAAGCGGGCACGATGCGCGTGCCGATGTGTCCGCTGCCATGACATCATCGTTCGCGCCTGCTAAGGGCGAGGAGGCCGTCGTCACGGCCATCACGATCTTCGCCACGTTCGTGCCGAAGCCAGGTTGCGAAGCCGAGGTGCAGCACGCGTTGCAGGCAGTGGTGCCGCCTACGCGCGATGAGCCGGGCTGCCTGCGCTTCGATCTATACGTGGGCCGCGGACCCGACATGACATTCCGGATGTTCGAGATCTTTGCGAGCCAGCAGGCGCTGGACGCGCATCGCGAGACCGGCCATTACCGCGCGTATCGCGCGACCGTGATGCCGTTGCTGGAATTGGCGCCCGTCGTGGTGACGATGGCGCCACTCGATGCGGCGAGCCACGTGGACATGCCGTAAACGAGTGACGAGGTGCGCGCCCCGCACCTCGTCATCTCACGTTTTATTCGTCACGTGTACCCGTTTCCTCGACGGGCGTTTCATGCGCCTGCGCCATCGGCCAGTCGCCGGCGCTGATCATCATCGCCACGAGCGCGCGGATCGTGCTCATCAGCGCGATGGTCGCGCTCGAAGGCGGCCGCTGACGCGCGTGCGCGAGAAAACGCTCCAGCACCAGACCGTCGATGGGCACCGCGCGCAGTTGTCCCGCCTGAATCTCGCGCCGCACGGCGGAGGCGACATGCACCGTCCAGCCGGCACCGTCCACGACGAGTTGCGCGGCGACGTCGGCGGATTCGACTTCCATCACGTCGTTTAGCACGAGGTTCGCGTTCGCGGCACCACGCTCGACCGCGAGCCGCACACCGGATTTTTGCAGGCCGGCGAGCACCAGCGGCACGTTGCCGAGCGCCTCGACAGGCAGCGACGCTCCTGCAAGCCGCGCGTCGCTCGCAGGCCCGATTGCGCACAGCTTTTCGATAAGCAAAGGCTCCGCATGAATCTGTGCGGGCGCGGCGATCGGGCCGGTGAGCAGGGCGACGTCCAGCGTGCCGCGTTCGAGCGCATCCGAGAGCGAGGGCGAAAAACTTTCGTTGACGCGCAGCCGCACTTCCGGATAACGGTCGCGCAGCACACGTGTGAGCGGCACCACGAAAAACGCGGCGAACGCGGGCGGCAAACCGAGCGCGACGGTGCCGCGCGGCGTGCCTTGAAGATCCATGATGTCGACGCGGATCTGGTCCGCGTAGCGCAGCAGAAAGGTTGCGCGATCCAGCAGCAGTTCGCCTTCGCGCGTGAGCGATGCGCCACGCGAATGACGTTCGACGAGCTTCACACCGAGTTCGGCTTCGAGCAACTGCACCTGACGGCTGAGCGCCGGCTGCGCGATGTGCAGCACGGCAGCGGCCCGCCCAAAATGCTGATGGGCGGCGAGCACGGTGAAATAGCGCAGTTGACGTAGATCCATCACGGTATGCGAGGCCGGGTGGTGGACACCGGCGCTCGTCGGGTTGGCGATTGGGAAGGTGCAGCTATCTTAGTCGAGAACCCTGCGTGGCGCCGCAAAAATGCTCGAAAACGCTTTGCGTTCCCGCGGTGCGCTCTTGAGGCGCCCGCTCAACCCTTGGCAATACTGAGCACATGCGGCTGCGTCACTGACTTCAGGCCATCAATGCCGAACTCGACACCCCATCCCGAGCGCTTCACGCCGCCGAACGGCACCATTGGATGAATGGCGCCATGCTGGTTGATCCACACGGTGCCCGCCTGGATCTGTGCGGCTACGGCCGTGGCTCTTCGGCGTTACGCTGATCTCACGCGCAAGTCGTCCCGGGCACTCATTTGTACCGCTGCTCCAACACCTCTTTCACGATGGGCAGCGCCGTAAACGCACTGGACCAGCCCACATAAAACGCCAGTTGCGTCATCACTTCCGACATCTGTTCGCGGCTCACGCCGTTGTCGAGTGCGCGTCTGACGTAGCCGGCCAGTTGCGGAAACTGCCCGGTGGCCACCACCGTACTCACCGTCGCAAGACTGCGATCGCGCGTCGCGAGGCCGGGACGCAGCCACAGGTCGCCGAAGAGGGTGTCGGTGGAAAACTGCACGAGTCCGGGCGCCACCGCGCCGAAATGCTCCGCGGCAGTTTCGAGTTGCGCGACGGCTGCCGCGTCGATGGGAAGCAGATCCACGGAAGCAGGCGCCAGTTGGGAGGCGTCGATCGAGCGTCGTTCGAACACGGGTCTCGTTGCCTGCGCGGCTGCGAGCGCATTGCCCCAGCCCGAGTAAAACGCGAGGTGCGCGATAAGCTCGGAAATCTCACCAGGTTCGAGGCCGCTATCGAGCGCGAGTTCGACGTAATACGGCAACTCAGTGCTCTGATGGCGCGCAATCATCACCGACAGCGTCACGATGCTGCGGTCGCGTGGCGACAATTGCGGGCGCTTCCACAGGCCGCCGAGCAGAACCTCGGTCGTATAGCGTTCGAGTGCGGGCGAGACGGCGCGGACATCGTCGAGCGCATCGAAAAAGGGGGCGCGAGAGGGGAGTTTCATACCTGTCCTGATTCGATTGACACGCGGCGGTGAAGCAACAAGGGAATGTCGCGACCGCCGCGCGCATCGTGCTGCTTAACGGCCTGCGCTCTGCCCGCCGTCGACGTGCAGAATCTCGCCGGTAATGAACGGTGCCGAATCGAGGAACAGGATGGCGTTGGTGATATCGCTCATTTCGCCCATACGGCCCAGCGGGTGCAGACCATCCAGCATGTCGTGATACTCCACCGGGTGCATCGGCGTCTTGATCACGCCAGGCGCTACGGCGTTGACGCGAATGCCTTTCTTTGCGTACTCGATAGCGAGTGATTTCGTGGCGGCGTTCAGGCCACCTTTCGTGAGCGCGGCCAGCACCGAATAGACGCCGCTGATGGCCTGATCCACGACGCTCGCGGTCACACTCACCACGTGACCGCCCGCCTGCTTTTCCATTTCGGCGATGGCGAGTTGCGTAATGTAGTAGAAGCCCGCCATGTTCACGTTCGTCACGGCTTCATAGTCTTCACGCGAGTTCTCCGTGAACGGTTTGCCGATGTAAATGCCGGCGTTGTTCACCAGCGTGTCGATGCGGCCGAACTTCGCGAGACCTTCCGAAATGACGCGGCGGGCGGTGCCAGGATCGCCAATATCGCCGGCGACGGTCAGGATGTTGGGGTCTTCCGACGGCTTGATGGAACGTGAAGTCGCCACGACGCGATAGTCGAGTTTGCGGAACGCCTTGACGACTTCGGCGCCGATGCCTTGCGACGCGCCAGTTACGATGACAACCTTTTGTGCTGCGCTCATGCTGCTACTCCAAAAAATAGGGCTCTGGTTTTGACGCCGTTCGCACCAATGCGTGGTGGCGTCGGTTGAAAGAAGAAACGGGATGCCCCGTGCGCAATCTAACTCGCGCTATAGGGCGTGTAGTCGATGTAGCCTGCCGCACCACCGCCGTAAAACGTCGCGGGATCGGGCGGCGTCAGCGGCCAGCGGTTTTGCAGCCGCGCGACAAGATCGGGATTGCTAACGAAACTTGCACCGAACGCGGCGAGGTCGATGAGATTACTCTCGATCATCTGCTCGGCGTGTTCGCGCGTCATGCCACCCGCCAGCATGAGCGCGGTACGTGGAAGATGCGCTTTCATTTTCCGCAGGAGTCCATTGAATCCCGCTTCGCCCTCGGTTTCGATGACGTTGTCCAGCCGCGCGAAGCCCGACTGATTCATGACGTGCACATAGGCCAGTTGCCGCTGCCCGAGTTGCCTCGCGAGTTCCGTGTAAGTCGTGTCGATCTCGTCATAGAGGGGCATGTCGAACAGCTTTCCATACGGCGAGATGCGAATGCCTGTGCGCTTCGCACCGATCCTTTGCACCACGGCGTCGACCACTTCGAGCACGAAACGCAAGCGGCTTTCGACGGTCCCGGCGTCATAGTGATCAGTGCGGTCATTGACGAGCGGATTGATGAACTGCTCCAGCAAATAGCCATTGGCACCGTGAATCTCGACACCGTCGAAGCCGGCTTCGACGGCGTTGTCGGCAGCCTGCGCAAAGTCCTCCACGACGAGCGCAATCTCGCTGGTTTCCAGTTGACGCGGCGCTGGTGGTTCCACGAAACCGGGCTTGCCGGTTTCGTCGTAGCCGAACGCGGCGGCACCTACCGGGCGCTTCGACGAGCCACTCACGGGCAGGCGGCCGTCCTTATAGATCGACGGATGCGAGACCCGGCCAACATGCCAGATCTGCGCAAAGATCTTGCCGCCCACTGCGTGAACGGACTGCGTGGTCAGCCGCCATCCGGCGATCTGCTCCGCACTGAAAATGCCGGGATTGAACAGATAGCCTTGACCCTCGTGAGAGATGGGCGTGCCCTCGCTAATGATCAGGCCGGCGGTGGCGCGCTGCGTGTAGTAGAGCGCGGTGCGCTCGTCCGCGATGTCGTCAGGAGCGCGCGAGCGTGTCAGCGGCGCCATGACAACGCGATTCCTGAGCGTCATGCCCTGGAGGTCGAAGGTTTCGAAGAGGGTGGTCATCGTATGGGGAGAAACGGGTGAGCTGGATGGCGTGAACGCCGACGAAGAGGATGGTAGGCGAAGGTGTTATCTGCAACAATTCATTGGCGCAGCAAATCAATTTTGTCGAAACAGCATTCCGCTCCAATTTGCCCGGCGCTTCACCCGCGCATGAATGTCACGAACTCGCGCAACGACGGGTGCTGCCGCTGCGCCCGGCAGGCGTGTTCAGCGCGCGGGCCGCCTCATGGCCGGGGAGACAACCATGAACATCCAGGCCTTACGCTACTTTTTGATGGTCGTGACGACCGGCAGTTTTCTCGCGACGGCCCGTCACTTTGAAGTCCCTGCGTCATCAGTGTCGCGCTTTGTTGCCTCATTGGAAAAAGAGCTGGGACAGCAGTTGTTTTATCGGAGCACGCGAGCGGTCAGGCTCACCGAAGAGGGACAGCGCTACTACTCGCAGGTGCGTGAAGCAATCGAGTTGCTCGATAGCGCTGCCGAACAACTTACGAGTGGCGCGGCCGGCATTCGCGGACTGGTCAGGATCAATGCGCCGGAAGCACTCGGCAGGCTGCACATTGCCCGGCTGGTCAACCAGTTGCAGGACCAGTACCCCGACGTGTCGGTTGAACTCACGCTGACGGATGCGTTCATCGATCCCGTGCAGGAAGGCACCGATGTGACGATTCGCGTCGGGCGGCTGGTGGACTCCGGGCTGATCGGCAAGGTGGTCAGTGCGCACAGCTACCGGCTTGCCGCGAGTCCGGAATACCTCGCGCGGTGCGGCATTCCACAGAACCCCGCAGACCTCATGCAGCACAACTGCCTGCTGTACAAGGGGCAGCAAGGGTCGCAGCGATGGTATTTCAGGCGCTCGTCCGCGGAGCACTTCGAGTGGCTCGACGTGAGCGGCTCCTTGCGAAGCAACAATGCGGAGGTGCTGGTGTCGGCGACCCTGGCAGGGCGGGGCATCGTGCTGTTTCCAAGCTGGCTGTTCGCGCCGCAGAGTTTCAGACAGGGGCAACTCGTGAGCCTGCTGACCGACTGGGATATCTCCGCGTCGGCCGAAGCGTTGTACATCCAGCTCCTTTCACCGGAGAACCGCCTGCGCTCGCACAAGGTGCGCGAGGTGTCGGCTTTCCTCGTCGATGCGATTGGCTCACCGCCGTACTGGGACGATCTGTAGGGATGTCTATCGTAGTGGCATTCGCGTCGCGCCTGTATCAAACGTTCTTATAGTTTGCGCAATAAATCCTGATTAGTCATTCGCGTCCCGCCTTCCTACCATGTGTGGCACGGCAACGGGATACCGTCCTGCGGCTGCGGTCCACACCCCGGCAGAAAAACTAATCAGGAGAACGTAGACATGACTGATCTGACTC
Source organism: Paraburkholderia sp. DHOC27 (assembly GCF_003429005.1). Classification (GTDB taxonomy): domain Bacteria; phylum Pseudomonadota; class Gammaproteobacteria; order Burkholderiales; family Burkholderiaceae; genus Paraburkholderia. The sequence goes on along the minus strand of NZ_QVQV01000009.1, from coordinate 240,541 downwards.
GTCGTAACGTATTGGTCGGCGCCGCGGCCGGAGTCGTCGCGCTCGGCGCTTCGGCCGTCGCCAAGGCTGCGGAGTTCGGCAATCCCGACAGTCCGCCGCAAGGCAGCATCAACTCGACGCCCGCGGCGCTGTCCGAGCCGGGGCCGCAGAATCCGCAACTGCGAGACGTGTTGCCCTCGTTCAACAACCCACCGGCTACCGATGTCGGCGGTATGCCGATTCCCTGGGCCTCGTTCAACGAAGCGCACAAGCGCATTCAGTCGGGCGGCTGGGCGCGCGAAGTCACGACCAAGGCGTTTCCCGTATCGAAGGATATTGCCGGCGTGAACATGCGCCTCGGGCCGGGTGGTGTGCGGGAGTTGCACTGGCACCAGCAGGCCGAGTGGGCCATCATGGTGAGCGGCGACGTTCGTATCACGACCATTGATACGAAAGGCCGCGCGGAGGTTGCCGATGTGCAGTCCGGCGACATCTGGTATTTCCCGCCGGGGCTGCCGCACTCGCTGCAGGGCGTGGGCGACAACGGCGGCGAATTCGTGCTGGCCTTCGATAACGGCGCGGCGGGTGAATTCAACACGCTGATGGTGACGGACTGGTTCGCGCATACGCCGCCTGAAATTCTGGCGCAAAACTTCGGCGTGCCGGCCGAGAAATTCAAGGACATCCCGCTCGACCAGTTGTGGATCTATCAGGGCGCCAAGGCGGGTCCACTGGTAGCGGACCAGGCGTACTGCGCGTCGCCGGCGGGTCGTCCGGATCACCCGTTCATTTTCCGCATGAGTGCCATGACGCCGACCGTCTCGAGCGCGGGCGGCGAAGTGCGCATTGTCGACAGTCACAACTTCCCGGTTTCGAAAACCGTGGCAGCCGCGCTCGTGACAGTCCGGCCAGGTGGTCTGCGCGAATTGCACTGGCACCCGGACAACGACGAGTGGCAGTACTACATCAAGGGCAGCGGCCGCATGACGGTGTTCAACACGGGGCCGGCGGCGCAGACGGTGGACTTCAATCCGGGTGACGTGGGTTACGTCGAGAAAAACCTCGGTCACTACATCAAGAACACCGGCAAGGATGATCTCGTGTTTCTGGAGATATTCAAGTCGGACCACTTCTCGGAAGTGACGCTGTCGCAATGGCTTGCCAATGTGCCGCGTCAGATGCTCAAGGAACATTTGCGCGTCGATGAGGAAACGCTGGACGCGATCCATAAACTGAAGCAGCGCCAGGACGTGCTGGCATAACGTGCCTGCATGAGCACGACCGTCGTGTAGCAACGGGTGCCGTGGGCCCGCGGGTTCGATCAGAACTGCCGGGCCACGGCGCGTAGAGGATTCGATGCTGTCTGCGCCGGTAACGGAGCAGGGTATCGAGTCCCACCGATACCACGCAACACTGAGAAGAGGCGTTCATCATGTTGATGGCAATTAAACGAACCGCTGGCTACGCGCTTTCCGGGGACGCGACCGCCGACACCGTAACGGCGATGCGCGACACGCTCGACAACAACCGCCGTGGCATACGTGCGCTACTTCCGTTCGCCGGACCTGCGGTGATCGCCTCGGTCGGCTACATGGACCCCGGCAACTTCGTGACCAACATCCAGGCGGGTTCGACCTATGGATACGAACTGCTCTGGGTGGTGCTGCTCGCGAGCCTCGTGGCGATGCTGTTTCAGGCCATGTCCGCGAAAGTCGGGATCGTCACCGGCCGCAGTCTCGCGGAGCTGTGCCGCGACGAGTTTCCGCGTCCGGTCGTGGTGGCCATGTGGATCGGTTCGGAAATCGCCGCTGTGGCAACCGACCTGGCCGAATTCATGGGCGCGGCGCTCGGCATCTCGCTCCTGTTCCATCTGGCGATGGGCTGGGGTCTGCTGATCACCGGGGTGGTGACGATCGGCATCCTGACGCTCGACAAAAAGGGCTTCCGTCCACTGGAAATCGTGATCGCCGTGCTCATCACGGTAATCGGTCTGAGTTATCTCTGCGAGCTTTTCATCGCGCCGCCAAACTGGCACGCCGCGCTCTTTCATACCTTCGTGCCGCATCTGCACGGCAACGACGCGTTGATGCTCGCGGTGGGCATCGTGGGCGCCACCATCATGCCGCACACGATTTATCTGCACTCGGGCCTGACACAGAATCGTGCGCCAGCCCGCAACGACTATCAACGCAGCAGGCTGGTGCGGTTTTCGAACCGCGAAGTGGTGATCGCACTGGGCTTCGCCGGCCTCGTGAATCTGGCGATGGTGACGATGTCGGCTTCAGTGTTCAGCAAGAAAGCGCCAGGCATCTCGGACATCGCGGTGGCGTATCACACGCTGACGCCCGTGCTGGGTGCCGGCGCGGCCGCGTTGTTTCTGGTGTCGCTGCTGGCTTCGGGCATCTCCAGTTCGGTGGTGGGCACGATGGCGGGCCAGAACATCATGCAGGGCTTTGTCGGCTTCAGGACGCCGGTGCTGTTGCGGCGCCTCATCACGATGGTACCGGCGGTCATTGTCTGCATGACCTGCAATCCAATGACCGCCATGATCGATAGCCAGATCGTGCTCAGCATCATCTTGCCGGTACCGCTCGTCGCCCTCGTCGTCCTGTCGTCGCGACGTTCAGTGATGGGCCGCTTTATGGCGAGCCGCAAGCTGATCGGCGTCGCTGTCGTCGCCACCGCTGTGATTCTGGTGCTGAACGTGCTGCTGATCTGGCAATCCGTCGCTTCGTAACAGTGCGCGAGTGCGCAGGGCGACTTCGTGGCGCGCGCTGAGGGCAGCAAAGGCTTGCGTTTCCCGCGCCGCGTGCTCAGGAACCGGAAAATCCATCATGCCCGTCTGCACGCTGTCGATTCCCGTGAAGTGTTCGAGCCGCGCGCCGCCCTCGGTGAGAAGAAATTGCCGGAAATCAAGGGCTGCCGGTGGCAGATGGCGGTCCGCGCAATGGACCACGCACCAGTGGCGTTTGAGCGGAAAACCCTGCACGTCGAGTACCTTGAGCAGACCCGCACGCACCTCGGACTGAACCGTGTGCGCCGCGAGCAGACTGATACCCATACCGGCCATGACCGATTGCTTGATGGCTTCGGAGCAGCCGATCTCCATGAAGCGCGGTGTGGATTCGCGGCTGCAGAAGGTATCGTTGGCCGCGCTGCGCGTGTCGGTGCCGCTCTCTCTGACGAGCAGGCATTCGAGCGCGATGCGCGCATAGGGGATGTCCGCTTCGTCAGCGAGCGGATGGGTGGGGGCGGCGACCAGCACGAACGCGTTGGGTGCGAACGTCTCGGCGACGATCGTGGGATCATCCGGCGCGTGGACCATCACTGCGAGATCGATCTGGTCGCTGCGCAAGAGGCCGATGAGCTGATCGCGACTGCGCACCGTCATGTCGAGGTCGATCTGATTTCTGTCGTGCATGAACGCGCTGATCAGACGCGGAAAGAAATAGCTGCCGGAGGTAATCAGCCCGACGCGCAGACGTTGTGCCTCGCCGCTGCGCAGGTTCGCGATGGATTGCTCGGCAGCTTTTAGATCCGCCAGAATCACCATGCTGTGACGCAGCAGCAGCTTGCCGGCTTCGGTGAGCAGAATGCGTCTGCCGATGTGGCTAAACAGCGGCAAGCCCGCCTGATCCTCCATTTGCTTTACCTGCATGGATACGGCCGGCTGTGTGAGGTGCAGATCCTCGGCGGCGCGCGAGAAACTCAAATTGCGCGCCACGCTTTCAAAAGCCTTTAACTGGCGAATCGTTATATTTTTCATATGATGTCGCGTCTCCTGGGTTGGACCGCCGTGGCGCGTCCGCAAACTTTGGAGAGCGCCTCGTCGCAGTGTAGTGGCTTTTCAGTCGCCGATACTGTGCACTGCATCATCGGCGTTGGCGGCTGCGATGTTACGGATTGCTGACGGTGCGGGCGTCGAGGGTCGAGCGTAGATCTGTTGAACCAGCGTTTTTCGTATCCGTTAGACTAGCTGCCAATCACAATCAAGAAGACGGCTGAACCTGCACGATGGCGACGGGATATTCGGACGAGGTACGTTATTACCCGTGGGTCGGGGACCACTATTCGAAACAGCAACAGCGCTGGCTGGTTCTCGGCGAATCGAGCTACGAATTGCAGTTGACCGAGACGCACGCTGTCACCCACATGATCAGGGCGCACTGCGGGGACTCCACCAGCACATTCGAAACAGGCCGGTACAGGGTATGTGCGGCGGCGGAGCGACTGATCACCGGCTGTGAAGATCCTGCACCGGTGCATTTCTGGCAGACGGTCGCCTTCTACAACTACGTGCGGGATAGCATGGCGGGGGCGAAGGCCCGGCCGACCACCTTGCAGTTCAGACAGTCTCTTGCAGCGTTCAACGAGGTGGTGTGCAGACTCAGGCCGACGGTCGTGCTCGTGCTGGGCATCAGGCTGTGGGATGTGCTGCCCGGTGAGCGTGACGGATGGACGAAGGGCCCCGAACTGGCGCTCTCGATGCCAACCAACGCGCGAAAGTTGAGCCTCTGGACAGGTCGCGCTCAACATGCCAGTGAGTCGCACGAATTTACTTGTTTTCCGGTTGCGCATCCGTCGAGCCGGCGTTTCGCTTCGAGCCGCTGGAAGGACTGGATGGACGCGGCGAAGGCTTGCATCGCGGCGCAAAGCTAGACGATCCTGAGGGCCCTTATGAGTGGGGAAAGAATCTGATGCCTTATCGACTGTTCATCGACGACATCCGCGATCCTGTGAGCGACGACTGGCAGATCGCACGGACGTCGGCGGAAGCGATTGGTTTGCTGGAGAAGCTCGGGTGCCCACGAGAAATCTCCTTTGATCATGATCTGGGAGGCGACGACACGGCGATGGTGGTGGTGAGGTGGCTGATTGATAGGGATCTGGATTCGGGCGGCCGCTTTATCCCACCCAACTTCATCTACTCGATTCACAGTGCGAATCCGGTTGGGCGTGAGAACATTCGCGGACTGCTCGATCAGTATCTGGTCGTGCGCGGCCGGACATAACAGGTTGGGCAGCGCACATCAAACGCGTTGTACTTGTTCATGAACAGATCACGGAGGAGCGAACATGGAGCGTGAGGAGAAAGCCGAAAAAGACATTGCACCCAACGTCGTGAACGTGGACAGCGTGCAGGAAATCGAGCGTCTGAATGGCGAGCATTGGGGCAGCGCGTGGAAGCCCTTGACGCCACTCATGGACGGCATGCCCGGCCGGCTCGGCGCCAACGTTTCGCGGGTGCCGCCCGGGCGGACGGCGTGCCCGTTTCACACGCATGCGCGCGAAGACGAGATTTTCTTTGTGCTCTCTGGGCGAGGCGTGTTTCGCTACGGTGACACCATTCAGGAGATTCGTGCCGGTGACTGCATTTCGTGCCCGGCGGGCACGGGCGTGGCCCATCAACTGGCCAATCCGTTCGATGAGGATCTGGTCTTTTTCGCGGTTGGCTTGAACGACCCACATGAGGTGTGCACGTATCCGGACAGCGGCAAGGTCCTGATCCGCAGTTTGCAAGCGGTGGGGCGGATTGCTGAAGTGCCTTATATGGACGGGGAAGGGGACGAGCCGAAGGTGCTGCAGATGGCGCGGCGGTTTCGTGCTTAGTTTCGTGCCTAGGGTGGGCGGACCCCCACCCACACCCCACCGTCACAAAACCTTCATTAAATAATCCGCTCAGGATGCCGTAATCCAGTCGCCTTGCTGTGCGATATGCGCGGCGTTTTGTTCCTGATAGATGCCATTCTGCAAGCCTTGGGTTGTGGTGTGAGCTCGGTTTTGGTAGGTCCTCGATGAGCAATCTCACGGTTAGAAGCCGCCTCGTTTTTGTCACCGCAGCGGTCGGCTTCGTGCTGCTCGTAACCGGCGCCGCCGCCTTTATCGGCGTAACCCGGGGAACCGACGCACTGCAACGCATGTTCGAAGGTCGCGCGAAAGACCTGCAGGTCATCTCGTCCATCGACGAACTGGTGGCCGACACGCGCTTCTCCGTCAGCGATGCGATTCTCGATCCTTCCGAGCAGAAAACCCGGCTCGTCACCGAAGCCACCGCGAGCCGCGTGCAGCAGGTGGATGCGCTGATGGCGCAATACCTCGCCAACACATCGAATGGTAATGAGAGCAGGCTGGCGACGCAGTTTTCTTCGAGTTGGGCGGCCTTGCGCGACAAGGGCCTCCGTCCGGCTGTGCAATTGCTGACGGCGAACAACCTCTCCGAAGCCCAGTGGGTCGAGACGCAGACCATCGAAGCGGCGACCAGATCGGTGCGCGCGCAGGGCGCGGCGCTACGCAATCTGGAACTGTCGGTTGCGCAGCAGGAATACGACGACGCCCGCGCATCCGGTCACGTGGCGCAGGTGGTGATCGCGCTCTTCGTGGTGGGCGGACTCGGTGTGGTTGCGCTGATCTGCGCGGCGCTGGCCCGTGGTCTCTTCCGCGAACTCGGCGGCGAGCCGCACGTGGCCGCGGAGGTCGCGCGACGCGTGGCCGGCGGCGATCTCTCCATCCGTGTACCGATCGCGCCCGACGACAAACGCAGCGTGCTGTCCGCAATGGCAGCCATGCGGGAGCGGCTCGCGGCGATGATCGGCGACATCCGCTCATCTACCGAAAGCATCACGGAGGCCTCGGCGGGCATCGCTGCGGGCAATACCTTGCTGGCAGGGCGAACCCAGGACCAGGCGGCCGGCATCCAGCAGACTTCCGCGACGATGGAGCAGCTCGCTTCCACCGTCAAGGCAAACGCCGAGCGTGCCGAGCAGGCTCACGCGCTCGTGCGCGTCGCCTCCAGCAAAGCCGAAGACGGCAATCGTGCAACCCGGGACGCCGTGGAGCGCATGAGCGAGCTGACGCAGCGCTCCGGCCGTGTGCGCGAAATCACCTCCGTCATCGAGGGCATCTCGTTTCAGACCAACCTGCTGGCGCTGAACGCTGCCGTGGAAGCCGCGCGAGCAGGTTCGCATGGCCGTGGCTTTGCGGTGGTCGCGCAGGAGGTTCGTGCGCTGGCGGAACGCAGTTCGCGCGCGGCACGCGAGATTGACGGGCTGATCAAGGGTATGACGGCCGAGGTCGACCTGAGCGGCGTCGCGGTCAACAAGGCAGGGGTGAGCATCGTCGAGTTGATCGAGACCGTCAACGGTGTGTCGAAACTGGTCGAATCGATTGCGAGCGCGTCGAGTGAGCAAAGCGTCGGCATCGACCAGGTCAATGCCGCCGTCACCACGATGGATCACACGACGCAGAAAAACGCCTCGTTTGCCCAGGACGGCGTGCAGGCGGCGAGTGCGCTCGAAACGCAGGCGCAGTCACTGCGCGCGGCAGTGCGGGCCTTCCAGCTCTGAACGTAGCCCCCGACGCGCAGACGTAACGCTGCGCGCGTCAAGCTCGCGTCGTCCCGCTACTGTTCGTGCTACTTCCGGCGACGCTGGTTCATCAGCTTGACGATGTCGGTGGTCGGCCGGCTGGTGAGCAGATCGGGAATGTCGTCGAGGTGAACCCAGCGGCATTTGGCGATTTCATTGCTCGGGCGAGCTTTGGCGCGGTTGGGGATTTCGCAGGTGAACACGTGATGGTGTTTCTGCTTGCCACGCAGATCGAAGAGATACTTGGCCGATTTTCCGGAAAGCTGCGTTTCTTCCTTGAGTTCCCGAAGCGCGGCATCCGACAGATGTTCTCCGCGCTTCAGAATGCCGCCCGGCAGAGCCCACTTCGACTGACGGCGTGTGACCAGGAGGATTCGCTTACCCCTGCGACAGATCACGGTGGCGCGTTTTTTCAAATCGCACTCCAACACAAAAGATATGTTCGACACGCGCTGACGCGGCGGCATGTCAGTCTGCGATAGACGTAGCCTGCATCGTAATACAGAACCGCCGGCATCCGGTGATCTTGCGCATAAGAGCGGTGTGAGCGCGACAAGTTGGCGGCGCTTCATCAAATCGTCACAAAGAACGGAGTGTGTCAGGTGCAGTGTGATAAGGTCTTGGGCGGAACCATATTTTCGTCTGACCAGGGGATGAAATGAATCTGGATGGTGACTGGCCCTTGCCACGGCCAAACACTCGTTTCAAGGTCGTCGACCGGCAACTGACCGGTGCCTCACTCTTCAAGACCAGCTCCATTGCCGCTACGTTCTCCTCCCTCGCCACACCGCTGGTGGACGAGGCGGTGTCACGGGTCAAGGCACTCTCCACACAAAGCGACGCCGAGGGCTACCACCAGCTCAGGGTCGCCTTTCGAAAGCTGCGCGCGCTCTACTGGGCCTACGCGCCTTACCTCGGCGACGAAGTGGCCACGCAGGCAACGGAGGAATTCCGGCGCCTCGCCGCCGCGGCCGGCGGGACGCGCGACTGGGACATCGCCGGCGATCTGCTGAGAGCGGCGCAGGAATCGGACGCATCCATCGCGCCGCTGGTGGCAGCCGTGGAAGGCAAGCGCGCGGCAGCCGTCGTGGATAGCCAGACCGTGATCCAGAGCGCGGATGTCGAGACGTTCCTGACGGAGGTCTCGCTGCGCGCACAAGCCACATTGCAGTCGAGTTGCAGCGATCTGCCCATCCGTGCCTTTGCACGTGAGCGCGTGCGCCTCGCGCAGCGCGCATTGCGCAAGCGCAGCAGACGCGCGGCACGCAGCGAGGCCACTCACGAAGAAGCGCTGCACGACGTTCGCAAGGCCGGCAAGAAACTGCGCTACCTGCTCGAGTTCTTTCAGCCTGTCCTCAAGAACGGACACGAGCGCGCCATCAAGGATCTGACGACGGTGCAAAACAAGCTGGGCACCTTCAACGATATCGCAGCCAGCGAGACGCTGATTCGCAACGCTTCATTCAACGATGTGCCGGCGGGCGTCGTGCACGAATCGCTGAAGTGGCTGGAACAGCAGAAGCATCGGCGCATGCTGGCGGCGTCGCGCCAGGTTCGCGCGATGGCCGGCGCGGACTGAGGCGATCAGGCGCGCTTGGCAGAGCGCAGGTTCGCCGCAAAGCGATTCACTGCGGCTGGCGGCTCATGTGGCTCATGTGGCTCATGTGGCTCAAGCGAACCTGGCGACGTGAGCGGCTTGAGTCCCGCAGTGTGCCCATGAACCGGATCGGTCACCGCCGAGAAGGCATAGCGCTTCATCCATTCGCCGTAACCCCTCACCAGAAAGCCCCCCGAGCGCTCGATGTACTGCTGGCGCGACGCCTCGTAGACCTGTCGCAGCGCGAACCACGGCACATGCGGCAGATCGTGATGCACCAGGTGGTAGTTGTTGTTCAGGAACAGTAGTCGCCAGAACCATCCAGCTTCGTTCAGCACCGTGCGGTGCTCGACCGTATCCACGGCGCGATGTTCATGAAACGAACGGATCGAACTTAGCGACAGCGCCGTATAGCCCACCCCCAGCACGAAGCACCACGCGGGGATGCCGCACGCGCTGTCGAGCCACCACGTCAGCGCGGCCACGGCCGCGAAATGCGCGAGCCACACGGGCAGTTCACGCCAGTCGCCTTGCGCGAGTTTGCGCACGGCGTCGAAGGTGGTGGCGGCGATCGCAAACGCGGGGCCGAGCAGCAGACGGCCCACGAAGGTATTGCGTAGCGTCAGCAGCGCACGCGTCGCGGTTCCTGCGCGTTGCCAGATAGCGTGCGTGACGAAATAGCTCTCGGGGTCGGCGACGGGGCGCGTGAGATGTTCGTCCTCGTGGTGCCGCAAATGCGACGCGCGATAGATGCCATACGGGAACCAGAACGCGAGCGGCGCGAAGCCGAGCAGTCCGTTGATGAAGCGCGACCGCGTGGGATGCCCATGCAGCAGTTCGTGCTGCAACGACAGATACCACGTACTGAGCAGCGCGAGCAGCGCGATGGTGAGCGGCAAGCCCAGCAGGCGGGCATGCGTCGCGACGCCGAACCATCCGCTATAGAGCGTGGCGATCAGCACCCATGTCGGCCATTCGGAGCGCCAGGTCCAGCTCGCGCTGAGGCGGGCCAGGGCTTTGCGTTGCGTGTCGTCGAGGTAGATCGCCATCAATCGTTACACAGGCAGAGCGGATTAAAGGGCGCGTTGGCGCCGTAGGTGGGTTGTTGTCAAGACTACGGAAAGCCTTCTGCCGCGCGAACCAATTTGTTGCGCAAAGCATTGTCGAAAAAGCGCAAAGCCGTGGACTTAGCGGTTAATATCAGAGGACGAACATTCATCGGGCGCCTGCTCCGACCTCTGACACATGCCCACGACTTCAACCGCGCCGGAACGCACGGACATCCCGAACATCGGCGAAGGCAAGCGCGGTGAGGAAGGGCACGTCGGCTATCTGCTGCGTCAGGCGAGTGCGGCGCACCGGTTGCGTCTGGAACGCGCGCTCACGGATCTCAACGTGACGCCGCCGCAATTCATGGTGCTCACCATGCTCAACGCGTATCCAGGGCTATCCAATGCCGACGTGGCACGGCTCACCATGCTGACGCCGCAGACCGTCAGCGTGATCGTGGCGAACCTGCTGCGCTCCGGCGCGATTGCGCGGCGGCCGCACGCGGTGCATGGCCGGATTCAGCATATCGACGTGACGGAGCAGGGCAAGACGCTGCTCAAGCAGTGCCGCTCGCGCGTCAAGGCTATCGAGCAGCAGATGCTGGCGGGCTTCGACGCAGAAGAAGAGAACGTGATCCGCCGCTGGCTGGTGAGCGTGGCGCTGGAGAGACCGTCGGGCGAAGCGGGGGCGCCGGGCACAGCGGAGTAGCGCTTCAGTGCGCCACTTCGGTGGGCCACCTCAATGCGCCACCTCAATGCGCCTCGAAGAGCCGGCACTTGTGATCGAGCAGCCCTTCGGCCGTGCCGCTGCCGCCATCCACATCCATGCCGCTGTTGACGACGAGCCAGCCGTCCTGCGCGGTCGAAGGTCCTGCGCCCGTCACCAGAATGGTTTGGGTTGCCATTGCCTGCGCATCAGGATGGTCGCGCGCGACGATCCGGAAGGGATTGTCGTTCTGCGTGAGGCTCGTCACCCGCATGATGCGGTAACGCGCGCCGTCGAGCGTATCCCACTGCCACGTGCCAGGCGGTGCATGGCGAAATGCTGCCAGCGTCTGCGTGACGTCCGCGCGCATGCAGTCCATGTGGATGTGCAATTGCTGCTGCGTGCGGCGATACTTCGAATTGATTTCCAGTCCGAACTGATTGTCGGCGAGCGGTTCGCCCAGTGAATCCGACACCACCTTGCGCTCGTTCCAGCCATCGACCCAATAGTCCGGCGCATTCGGCGTGAGGATGGCGGGACTTTCGATGCCCGTGATCCGGTCGGTCGGAATCAACAGATGCTGCGTGACGCCGCTGATGTCTTTCAGAATCGCATAGTGTTCGCTCAGATTGACGAGCGTGCATTGCCCTGGCCGGCCCATCGCCTCTTCCTGCGGCACGCATTGTCCGCCGACGATTTTCCACAGCGCGTCGGGGTCGAGCGCGGCGATGTGCGCGCAACTCGTCGCGGCAAGCGTGACGGCGACAATCCCGAGCGCGCGCTGCATCAGGAAGCGCGCCCATGTGCGCGGCCAGCGTTGGTGCCACGGATGACTGCCCTCAGCATGCGACGTGCGTGCAGCTTCCGGCGTGGTCCGCCGCAAAATCTCGCGCGCCCGCATCAGAGCGTCGGCGCGGGTAACACGTCGAGCACCTGCTCGAACGCCGCGCCTATCGCCAGCAGACGCCGGTCACTGCCGAGCGGGCCGTCGATTTCAAAGCCCACCGGCAAGCCTTCCGCGCTGAGTCCGGCGGGTAGCGAGAGCCCAGGAATACCTGCGTTGCTGGCCGGATCGGTGTTGCGCAGATAGGCGCCCATTTCATTGATCGGCGCACCGCCGTTGATCGAGACGGTTGACGAACCGGCCAGTTCGTCGATCGGCACGGCGCACAGACGCGTCGTCGGAAACAGCAACGCATCGAGCTGCTCTGCCGCGAAGGTATCCGCGTAGTGCTGCTGAAGCTGCGGCCGCAATACGGTGAGCGCGTTCTGGTACTGCTGCGCAAACGGGTTGGCGAGGATCGCGTCGTAGGCGTCGCGGACATCGGGACTCGCGATGCGCGCGGCGATTTCCGTCAACGTCTTGACCGGCGCGTCGTTGGCGACGAGCCAGGCGGGCACGTCCTCACGCGCCTCGTAAATCGCGATCACCGAGCCGACCTGCTCGTTCAGCGGGAGCAGTCGCGGCATGGTCACCGGCACGAAGATCACGCCGGCGGCTTCGAGCCGTTTCAGGGCGACCTGCGCGACGTTTTCCACGGCGTGGTCGAGGTCGTCCCAGAGCGGCGCGGGCAAACCGATGCGCAGACCTTGCAGCGCCACGGTGGGCAACGCGCCATCGCCGCTGATGACGCCGTCCAGCAGCACGATATCGGCGACCGTGCGTGCCATCGGGCCGACGGTGTCGCGCGTATGACTGATCGGCAATACCGCATCTGGGTCGTGATAGCGACGCTCGGCGCCGCCGTCGCCCACCGACGGCCGAAAGCCCACGGTGCCCGTCAACGCAGCGGGGATGCGCGTGGAGCCGCCCGTATCCGTGCCGAGACCGGCGGGCACGATGCGCGCGGCGATCGCCGCCGCGGTGCCGCCCGACGAGCCGCCCGGAATCAGCCCAGGATCGTACGGATTGCGCACGGCGCCTGCATGCGGCGCCAGATTGGTACTGGTAATGCCGAACGCGAGTTCGTGCATGTTGGCCTTGCCGAGCACGATGGCGCCCGCATCGAGCAGGCGCTGCACCGAGGGCGCGTTGCTGTCCGGCACGAAACCTTCCAGCGCCGGCGTGCCCGCCGAGGTCAACAGGCCCGCCGTATTGATGTTGTCCTTCACGACCACCGGCAGTCCGGCGAGCGGCAGCGCGCTGCGCGCCTCGTCACTCAACGCGTCGATGCGCCGTGCGGCAGCGAGCGCGCCTTCCATGTTCAACGCAGTGAGCGCGTTGAGCGTTTGCAGTGCGGCTGCGCGGGCGAGCAGCGTGGCGACATAGTCCGTGGCTTTCAGCCGGCCGGTCTGGATTGCAGATACGGCTTCGGTTGCCGTGAGGGCCAGCTGTTCGTCGACGGTCCATGTCATGCGTCAGGTCTCCAGCGAAAGCAGTTCAGGGGGCGCGCCGTTTCATGAAGCGCAAGGCGAAGCGTACCAGTGACGGGACCAGCGTGGGCCGCAGAAGCCGCGCATCGTAGCCGCTCATGCGCCGTTCGTTTTCCGCGAGACACAGCTCGAACAGCGCGCGCGGCTCAAGCGCGTCGCCGAAGGTCTCGCTGCTGGCGGGCAGGAAATTCGAATCGTGACTGCCGCCGTCGGCGTCCATGCCCTTGGCGATACTCATGCGTTCCCACACCAGATAGATCCAGATGGCGAACACCCGCACCGAATGCCAGGGGCGCCGCCACCACGGCATGGTGCGCTTGTACCACGCCACCCAGTTGGCGAAAAACAGAATGTGACGGGCCTCTTCCTGGATCACCGGCTCGAAGGTCTGCACCAGTTCCTCGGGGAAATAGCCGGATAGCTGCGCCGAGCGGAACAGCCCGAAGGCAAAGAAGCTGTCGATGCATTCGCTATAGCCGGTCACCATCCACGCCCATTCGGCGTCGCGTGGTGCGAGGTAGTCGGGCTCGGGGGCGAGGTCGATGCCGTACGCTGCCACCAGTTTCGACAGCACCAGCTTGTGGCGCGCTTCCTCGGCGGCGTCCATGTCGAGCGCGGCGCGCAGCAGCGGATCGGTGATGCCCGCCGCGTAGGTTTCGACGCGGATCGTCGCGCGTCCCTCGGTCTGCACCGCCATGTCCCAGATAGGCAGCGCCGTCAGGCGGGCGAGCACGTCGGCGGGCAAGGGCGGCCAGTCGATCACGGCCGGCTTGTAGGGGTTGTGGGTTTCGAGAAGCATGCGGCAAAACATTTGCTTGTGTGCTTCCGAACCAGGCGCCACACGGGGCGTGGGATCGCTGAAATTCCAGTGACGCAGGGCGCGATCTTCGGCTGCGTCAGTCAGGGTATCGGACATGGCGGCGAAAAAAGGACAGGCGTGGTGCCGCCTATTCTGTCACAGCCGGTTAAAACACGTCGCGAGGCGACGCGCGTGCCCGATTACGGTTTCACTGCTGATTGTCGATCCATAGCCGTCCCCAGCGGAACGCGTAAGCCAGCGCGTGTTCCTCGTCGAAGAAATAGTCGAGCGCGTCGAACGAGTAAGCGTGCTGCGGCGTGGCGTTGGCTTTTTCGATGGTCAGATTGGCGGCGTACAGGCCGTTGGGCAACGGCTGTGCTGCCGGAGCGACCTCGTAGCCTTTGTATTGGAGATGTTGTCGATTCATGATGATGACGATGGTCCTGCCCGCGTGTGTTGCAAGGAATACCGACGCAGCGGGCCGAGCGATATATGAACAGGCAGGGTCAAGCGTAGGTTGGCTGGCCTTGCGAGTGAACCAATCTTTCGTCGCAAGCAAATCAGGGCGGACCTGAAACGGTCTGCATGAATTGGCTTGTGGAAGCTGGCGATCCCCGATGCGTTGCGATCACTATCCGGCGCGCAATATGCGTTGTCTGTGGTGTGGCACACGCAGGCTCACGCGCTGCGATGGGCAGCCCGCCAAACGTCAGAAAGCCCACTGCCGGGGTGATCCGGCAATGGGCTTTGTAGATGTCACGCGTGTCATGCGTGTGACGTGGAGGTTCGTTTTGCTAGCTCTTTTGCGAGCCCTTTTGCGAGCGTTAACGGGCGAGTTGCAGCGCGGGCGAGTGCAGCGCGCCAGCTTTAATTCGCCAGCTTCAGCGCGCCAGGGTCAGGACTTTGCCGTTGCGCACTTCCGGCGCGCCGCTCGCGACCGGCTTGCGCACCGCCTGCGGCTGCTGCGTGTTGAAGGCCAGCGCGAATTGCGCGGCCTGCTGACCGACGGTGGCGAGCTGCTCGACCACCTTCGGATCGGAACAGGTATCGACGCTCTCGAAGCGGGTTTCGAGCGTGTTGATGCCCGCGCCGAACGGCGTGGGCCAGCCGCGCAACGCGTGGACGATCGAGCGCAGCGAGGTCAGCACCGAACCGGCGGCCTGCCAGCCGTAGGCGGTGACGATACAGCCCACGGCGCGGCCATCGAGGTACGGACGCTCGTCGGCACGCAGTTCTTCCAGCGTGTCGAGCGCGTTTTTCACCAGACCGGACACGCCGCCGTGATAGCCGGGTGTGGCGATGATCAGCGCATCCGCGTGGCGGACGGCTTCGATCAGTTCGATCTGCGCGTCGGTACGCTCCGGGCTTTCAGGCGCGTAATGCGGCAGGCTATGCAGAAACGTGCCGCCGAACAGACGGGTACGCGCGCCCGCGGCTTCCGCGCCGCGCAGCGCAAAGCCGAGCGCGCGCTCGGTCGACGAAGCCGCGCGGGTCGTGCCGCCAATGCCGATCACGAGCGGCCGGCGTTGCTGATCCAGACTGGTCAAGAAAAACTCCTTCTATAGCGGCCACGAGGGCCTCCGGGGCATGGCGCGGGGCTGCGCGCAGGCCGGACCGGGATTGTTCAATACCGCTATCTTAGAGACCGGTGACAGCGGTACGAAGCGACTTTTCGTTCTAACCATATACGCCTGAAGCATGATCCAGACCGCTTCGCCTGAATTGCACCGAATCCGGGCAGGGATAAGCAAAGCAAAAACGCTTCGTTGGCGCGCTGGAGGGGCGCGGCTAAGATGGGCCCGTCTCCTCCATGACTCACTCCTTGACATGGGACTCGGCCCCGTTATCGCAAGATGGCGGGGCCATTTTTTTTGCTTCACGAGGTTGAAGGCTACGGTTGGGGCTGGGTTGACGGGAGCGTTTTGAGGCGTCCAGCACTGGCGTTGTGCGGCTGAGGTCATGTGTGAGGGAGAATCTGGCCGGTTCACGCTGCCGGATGCGGCCAGGGCGGAATTTTTTGCCGCAGCGATTTTTTGCGGCCATTCCGCGTGCTGTCATATGCGGCTGGTAAACGAGAGGGGACCAACCGTGCAGGAGCACCCTGTGAACCAAAGACCGTCCGATTTGCGCGCCACGCTCGTGGCAAGACATCCCTTCGAGCAATGTTTTACGGATCTGGGCAACCATTCGGCCGATGCGGCGCTAACCGCGCTCACCCATGCCATCCACGCCGCGCAACGAGACATGAACGCGTATGACTGGATCACTCAGGCACTTCCCGGCGCCACCCTCAAGCCGGCGCTCGCGATCGGCACGGTGGGCGAACTGTACCGCTCGTACACACGGCCGGCGGAGTTCGGCAGATTGAAGGAGGTGTGGCGCGCGTGAATGAGCTGCATGAACTAGCAGCCTGACTCAGCGGCCTGACTCAGCAGACTGACTCAGCGCCCTGACTCAGCGCCCTGACTCAGCGGCTCGATTTCGAGAGCCGGTCGCCGAGGCCCAGGTTGGTGGCGATCTGCCACGCGTAGACCCGCGAATAGCGCACCCCGTAGCGCGCTTCGATCAACTCGCGCAGACGCGCGTTGGTCCATGCGTCGCTGGGAAAGCCGTGTTCGCGGGCCGAGCCGCGCAGCGCGGCCGCGATCCATTCGAGCGCGGCCGCATCGAGCGCCGATGCGCGTCCGCCCACACTCATCTGCTTGAGTGCGGCGAGCCCGCCGTCTTCGAGAATGGCCTTATAGCGTTTGACGGTGGCAGTGGACAGGTGCAGCGCCTCGGCGACCGCGCTGATCGATGAGCCATCCATCAACATCTGACCCGCGCTGATTCTGCGGGCAACAGTGGGAAGCGCTTCGGTTCGCATTGGCATCGGAGTGACCGTCCATGAAAGTCCGGCTAACGGCGAGGCATGGGCTGCATCCCGCTGCCGGCATGGCGCCAGCCTGCCGGGCGTGATGCGGCGTCTCACTTACGATGTAGTACGACTGGATTGCGGGTGGTACAGGATGGCGGTCCGTGACAGACACCGCCCTCGAGCGCCGGACCGGTGTTGCAGACGGAGATGCGCAACGTCGATATTAATAAATCATTTCTTATTGCTTGTGTCGGTCCGGAATAAAAATAATCGCGAGGACGCGCTAATTCCGGTTCGGATGGTCCGATTAAAGCTAATTCACGCCGGAACAGGCATGAAACAATCTGCGTGAGTATTTCGGTTTAAGAATTGCGCTAACCCGTCCTTGCTGTTGCCTAAAACGTTTGCTAGCATCCACGCACAGTCCTGAAAAAGGTCTGATTATTGATGTGAAGGATAAATCCACGCATAGTACGTGGTGCCTGACGGTGGACTGCGAGCTTTGCCCCGCATGCGCGTGACGTCTTTTGTCAGGCGCCGGGATTAAAAAACTATAAAGTACCGCTGCAATCTGCTATTCATGGTGTGTTGTCCCAAAAATTTGCTTCGGTGTCTCGCTTAAACGAAATAAAATCGCGTTTTGATTTGCTGGGCAAGATGATTTACGCCGAAGGTGGCTTCTCAAAGCCAAAGCATGGCCGACGGAATTTCGTAATGAATGAGCAAATGCGCCTCTGGCATCGGCATAGCGGCTCGGCAATCGGAATGTGAGCGAATACCGGAAAGTCGATTGCACGGATTTCTGCTCTGCACAACGTTTTAGTGATTCAGGAGAACATAGTGAACCTGTCAATTTTGCGTTGTGGCAAACGTCAGGCTGTGGGCGTCAGACGCATGGTCCTCGCCGCCAGCGTGCTGGCCGCCGTGTGGGGCGTGCCGGCTGCGCTCGCCCAGGCGCCCGCTTCAGGCAGCGACGAGCCCTCTGCCGGGCAGCCGGAAATGCAGCAACAGGCCGTGGATGCGCTCAACCGGCTTGGCAGCTATTTGCGCACGCTAAAGCGCTTTCGTATCGAGGCGGACAGCGTGACGGACGCGGTGTTGACCACGGGGCAAAACGTCGGCTTCCTGCATCGCACGGAGATGTCGGTGGAGCGGCCCAACAAGCTCAGGGTGGTGGTCACCGGTAGCCGCGCGCCCAAGGGTTTGATCTACGACGGACACACCGTCGTGCTGTACAACGACACGCACAACTACTACAGCAAGGTGCCGGCGCCGCCCACCATCCGTGAACTGATCACCGATGCCGACCAGAAGTACGGCGTGCAATTGCCGCTCGTCGATCTGTTCTACTGGGGCGAGCAATCCGATGACGAGAAGGCGCTTACCACCGCGATCTTCATCGGTCTCGACAAGGTGCAGGGCAAGTGGTGCAACCACTACGCCTATCAACAGCCGGGGCTCGACTGGGAACTGTGGATTCAGACCGGTCCGCGTCCACTGCCGTGCCGCTTTGTGGTGACGGACACGACGCAGCCGTCGCGGCCGCAGCATGCGGTGAATTATCAATGGACGCTCGATCCGTCGTTTGCGGCGGGCACCTTCGAGTTCCATCCGGGGCCGGGCGCGCACCAGATCCCGATGCGGCCTGCCAGTGCGCCGGACGAAGCCCAACAGGGAGACGCGCAATGAAACCACTGATGCGGTTGACCGGCATTGCGCTCGCCCTCACGTTTTCGGCGACATCCGTTAGCACGTTCGCGTTTGGGGTGCGCGGTGGCGCGCGCACCAGCGTCCACGGCGGTGGGGGCGGCGGTTTTCATGGCGGCGGAGGCGGTGGTGGTGGCTTCCACGGCGGTGGCGGAGGCGGCGGTGGCTTTCAGGGTGGAGGCGGCGGCGGGGGTGGGTTTCACGGCGGCAGCCCCGGTGGTGGGGGAAATGGTGGTGGTGGAGGCGGCGGTGGACAGGCGCACAATTTCGGCGCGCAGTCGCAGCACGCCGGCGGCCAACCGTCCGGCGGGGGCGGAGGTGGGGGCGGCGGTGGCCAGGGCTCGCATGGCAATGGCGGCGGTGGCGGCAATGTAGGCAACTCGAACTCGCATGGCGGAGGCGGCAATTCGGATTCGCACGGCGGCGGCAATGGCGGCGGCGGAGGCAATTCGAATTCGCATGGCGGCAGCAACGGTGGTAATGGTAATAACGGTGGTAACGGTGGCAATGGTGGTGGCGGCAATTCGAATTCGCACGGCGGCAATGGTGGTAACAACGGTGGCAACAACGGCGGCAACAACAACGGCGGCGGCGATCATCACGATGACGGCCATCACAGCGACGATCATCACGATGATGGACACCATGACGACGACCACCATGACGACGATCATCACGACGACGATCACCATCACCATGACGACGGCTGGTATGTCGATCCGGTTGCCGTCGGGGTGGCGGTGGGCGTGACGACGGCGGTCGTGGTCGGCACGACGGTCGCGGCGCTGCCGCCGAGTTGCAGCAGTGTCATGGTGGCCGGTGTGGTCTATCAGCAGTGCGGGCCGAACTGGTATCAGCCGCAGTACGTGGGGGCCACGGTGCAGTACGTGGTCGTCACTCCGCCGCGGTAGGCCCGGCAGCCTGAGCAAGCCGTGTGCGCGAGGCAACGTTGGTGAACCTGATGCGGAGGCTGGCTGAAGCGGGAGCCAATCATGAAGACACGTGCAGGCCTCGTTGCCCTGTTGCTGCGCGCATTCTGCGTGGGTGCGATGTATGGTGGCGCCATCGCGGCCAGCAGTGCCGCGGGTGCCGCCGACGATCAGGCTGTCAGCGAGCGGGTTCAATCAGCGGGTCGGGCTGCGCACCTTGGCATCGAACTGTGCGATTTCACACCGGCCGGGCTGGCGCGCTTCAAGACGAGCCTGCGGCGGGCGGTCGGCAACCCCGCCGACTTCGACGACGCATGGAACTACGGATGGAAGCGCGCCGCGCCGGTTCTGCTGCAGTTCCAGTCGTTGCGGGCAAGCGACCCGCAGGACTACGCGTTGCGCGTCCGCCGCATTTGCTCGACACTGCGCCGGGAAGGCAAGCGGGTCGAAGAGTCACCTGCCGCTCAGGCTCCACCACAGTAGCCGCCGCTTCATCGTAACCCATCCTTCCGACCCCAGGTTCCAACACCCCAGCTCCACGCCGCCCCGCCTGGCGCGACCCGTCTGCGCGTGCGAGAATGGTTCAAACGCCTGCACCATTGCAGAGTTCGTGGTGTATCTGAACTTTCCACAACGGAGGGAGCGTGCCGCACCGGGTTCTTTCCGTGCGTCGGCGGTGGCGCAGAACCATTCGCCTCCAGAGCGCAGCCACCATGCGCAGCGTGGGCAGTCACCCGTTCCATGCGGGCATCGTGGGCACGTTGCTGGCCGCGGCAATGGCCTGCATGACGTTCCTGACGCTCTACGATGGCCGTGCCGACGCGCTGGATCACGCGCATCAGACCGCGCAGAACCTGGTGGCGATCATCTCCAGCGACGTCGCGCGCAACGTCGAAATCTACGACCTCTCGCTCGAGTCGATGGTGGATGGCGCGCAGGATCCCTTCACCTGGCGGCTCACCGGTCGCCTGCGCCAGGCCGTGCTGTTCGATCGGGCCACCACCGCCGCCTACCTCGGTGGCGCGTATCTGGTGGATGCCAACGGCCATGTGCTGGCGTCGCAAAACGGCGACCTGTCCGCTTCCGTGCGGCTCGACGATCGCGATTACTTCACCATCCAGCAGCGCAATCCCGCCGTCGGCCTGTTCATCTCCCACCCGTTCCATTCGCGCCTGCGCGGCGGCAATCTGTCCATCGGTCTCACGCGGCGCTTCAATGCGCCGGATGGGTCGTTTGCCGGCGTCGCGCTGCTGGCCATCCGGATCGAGTACTTCCAGCGTCTGCTCGACAAGATAGATACGGGGCAGAGGGGTTCGGTGTTCATCGTGCTCGACGACGGCACGCTGCTGGCGCGTAAACCGTTCAACGAACACGACATCGGCACCAGCATTGCGCGCTCGGATATGTTCGTGCGAATGGCCGAGCACGAACAGGGCGAGTACGTGGCGGCGTCCGTCGTGGATGGCGTGCGGCGCATGTTCACCTTCGCGCGCGTGCCGGGCACCTCGATGATCGTCGTGGTCGCGCCAGCGGTGAAAGACGTGCTGGCCGCATGGCGCCGCCGCAGCCTGATCGCGGGCGGCCTGACGCTCGCTCTGGGCGGCCTTTTCATCGTGCTGTCGTGGCTGCTCGCGTTCACCTTGCAGGACAAGGTCAGGGCGCAGGCCGAACTGGTCCGTCTCGCTGCCACGGATCCGCTCACGGGCCTGAGCAACCGGCGCGTGCTCGATGCCCGGCTCGACGAGGAATGGCGCCGCGCGCGCCGCAACGGCAGTCCGATGTCGGTGCTGTTCGTCGACGTCGATCATTTCAAGCGCTTTAACGACACCTACGGCCACGCGGCGGGCGACGAGGTGCTCGCGGCCGTGTCCGAGTGCATCGACTCGGTGGTGCGGCGTTCGGTCGATCTGGTGGCGCGCTATGGCGGCGAGGAATTCGCCGTGGTGCTGCCCGATACCGCGGAGGCGGGCGCGTCGCTGGTGGCGGAGAAAATCCGCAAGAAAGTGCAGGGCATGCAGTTCGACCACGGCGCGAGCGATCACGGCACCGTCACGGTGAGCGTGGGATGCGCGACGCGTCTGCCGTCGAAGGGTGGCAGCGCGCTCGAATTGATGGCCGCCGCCGATCAACAGTTGTACGAAGCAAAGTCCGCTGGACGCAATCAGGTAAAGTCGGCAGCCTGAGTGCCTGTGTGGCCCTTAGGTGTTTGCGCTCGCCGCTGCGTGACCCGCCGCATGATTCACTGCACGACCCGCCGCATGCTCGCCGCGTTGCTCCATCAGTTCGGCCAGCGCCACGTGCTGCAACAGCATGATGGTCTTGCCATCCACGATCTCGCCGCGCTGGATGCCCGCGAGCGCTTCGTCCAGCGTGAGTTCGAGCACTTCGAGGTCTTCTCCTTCGGCTTCGAGACCGCCCCCGTTACTCACGCGCGTGGCCGCGTCGTAGCCGGCGACGAAGAAATACAGCTTCTCCGTGACCGACCCAGGGCTCATGTACGCCTCGAACACCTTCTGCACGTCGTGCACGCGATAGCCGGTTTCTTCCTCCACCTCGGCGCGAATCCGCTCTTCAGGCGAGGCGTTGTCGAGCAGGCCGCCGGCCGCCTCGACCATCATGCCGTCGTGACCGTTCACGAAGGTAGGAAAGCGAAACTGCCGCGTCAGGATGACGGTCCTGCGCTCGCGATCGAACAGCAGGATGGTGGCGCCGTTGCCGCGATCGTAGGTCTCCCGGCTTTGGCGCTGCCAGGTGCCGTCGCGCCGCAGAAAATCGAAGGTCGTCTTTTTGAGGACATACCAGTCGTCGGACAGCAGCGTGGTGTCGACGATGCGCACGCGGTCTTGGGTAGCGATCATGGCGGGTCTCGCGCAAAAAGGTGGATTCATGATATCGTGCAATTTCATGCAATATCAAGAAAATTCGTGCAAACCGGGTCGAGGAGATTTCAGATCCCATGCTGACGAGTCAACGCAAGAAAACCATCCTCGAACTGCTCGGTAAGGAAGGCCAGGTGCTGGCGGCACCGCTCGCCGAACGCTTTGGCGTGTCGGAAGACACGATTCGCCGCGACCTGCGCGAGCTGGCTGCCGAAGGCTCGTTGCAACGGGTGCATGGCGGCGCGTTGCCGGCCTCGTCGGCGGTGGCGCCGTTCGCGCAGCGGCGCGCGCTGGAATCGAGCGGCAAGCGTGCAATTGGCGCGGCGGCGGCGGCGATGATCGAGCCCGGCCAGATCGTCATCATCGACGGCGGCACGACTTCGGCTGAGCTGGTCAGGCAGATTCCGCATTCGCTGGCGGCGACGGTGGTCACACATAGCCCGACGGTGGCCGTCGCGCTTGTGGAGCATCCGTCCATCGAGGTCATCATGATTGGCGGGCGGCTGTACAAGCACTCCATCGTCAACGTGGGGGCCGCTGCCATCGAAGCGATGTCGCATATCCACGCCGACCTCTACTTCATGGGCGTGACCGGTGTCCATCCGGGCGCGGGACTCAGTACCGGCGATCTCGAAGAGGCTTACGTCAAACGCGCGCTGGCGGCGCGTGCCGCCGAAACGGTGGTGCTGGCTTCGCTGGACAAGCTCAACTCGGCGTCGGCCTATGCGATCGGCGAGCTGACGCTCGCGCAGACCATCGTGGTTGAACGCGCTACGGACGCCGCTTCGATCAAGGCGCTGGAAGCGGCGGGCGTGAGCGTGGTGCGCGCCTAGGGCACTGCGTCGCGGCGCTGGATCGCGCGGCGCGTGGCTCGGGCCCGATGTGCTAAAACGAAGCTAGAACCAAAACGAAGCGCGCGACTTCCCCATCCCGATCCACTTTTGTTATCGCACCTTCAAATACTCGGATTGTCCGGGTATCGGCCGCGCCGTATATTGAGGGCCACCATACAACCACAGCAAGACGTGCTGCGCGCGCCAGCGGCGGCACTGGAGACAAAGCAATGAACCGAATCGATCTGGAAGGGCGTGTCGTCGTCATCACCGGCGGCGCCCGCGGCATTGGCTATGCAGTGGCGCAACGCGCGCTGGACTCGGGTGCGGCGGTCGCGCTGTGGGACGTGGATGGCGAGCGGCTCAAGCGCACCCAGGGCGAACTCGAAGGCAAAGGCAAGGTGTCGACAGCGGTCGTCGAACTGACGGACGAAGCCTCGGTCAACCAGGCCGTCGAGCAGGCGCTGACGGCGCACGGCAAGATCGACGTGCTGATCAATTGCGCGGGCATCACCGGCGGCAACGGCACGACGTGGGAACTGGAGCCGGATGTGTGGCGCCGCGTGATCGACGTCAACCTGATCGGCCCGTACCTGACCTGCCGCGCAATCGTGCCGCACATGCTCAAGCAGGGCTATGGCCGCATCGTCAACATCTCCTCGGTGGCCGGCAAGGAAGGCAATCCGAACGCGTCGCACTACAGCGCCTCGAAGGCGGGCTTGATCGGGCTGACCAAATCGCTCGGCAAGGAACTCGCCACGAAGAACATTCTCGTCAACGCCGTGACGCCCGCCGCCGCCAAAACCGAAATCTTCGATTCGATGGCGCAGCAGCATATCGACTACATGCTCTCGAAGATTCCGATGAACCGCTTCCTGCTGCCGGAAGAGGCGGCCTCGCTGATCCTGTGGTTGTCGTCGGAAGACTGCGCGTTCAGCACGGGCTCGGTGTTCGATCTGTCAGGCGGCCGCGCGACGTACTAACAGCCGCGTTAGATCGCACCAGCACTGGCGGACCAAGCGCAAGCAGCGCGGTCCGCGGTAAAACCGTGGTGCCCGCATGTGTGTGGCATCAGCGCCACCCGCGCGCGTCACGGCCAGTTGAGCCTGCCAGAAGACGGGCCGCTAATCGAGCCGGCTGCAAGCTGATGCTGCGTGTCGCGCAGCGCGTTTTTGCAGACCGGGTCAGGAGACGCCATGAAGCAGAATTCGCCCACCTCCATCGAGGCGATCAACAGCAAGGTCATGCGACGGCTATTGCCGTTCCTGCTGCTGATGTACGTGCTGGCTTTTCTCGATCGCGCCAATATCGGCTTCGCGCAAAAAGCGTTGCAGCACGACACGGGGCTCTCGAACGCGGCGTTCGCTTTCGGTGCGGGGGTGTTCTTCATCGGCTACGCGCTCTTCGAGGTGCCGAGCAATCTGCTCCTGCATCGGGTGGGCGCGCGTCTGTGGATGTGCCGGATCATGGTGACGTGGGGGCTCGTCTCCGCAGCCATGTGTTTCGCCCACACGCCCACCGCGTTTTACACCATCCGTTTTCTGCTTGGCGTGGCCGAAGCCGGGTTCTTCCCCGGTGTGATCTATTACCTCACGAACTGGTTTCCGCAGTCGTCGCGCGCTCGCGCCGTGGGCTTGTTCTATTTCGGCGCACCGCTCGCGTTCATCTTCGGCAGTCCGTTGTCGGGGCTGTTGCTCGATCTGCACGGCGTGTTCGGTCTGGTCGGCTGGCAGTGGCTATTTCTGATCGAAGGCGGCATGGCCGCTGCGGTGGGCGTGTGGGCCTTCTGGTATCTGGACAATCAGCCCGAAGACGCGCGCTGGCTCGAGCCCGCCGAACGCCGTGCGCTGCGCGCGGCGCTCGATGAAAACACCCGCACGGCCGCGGCGCATGGTCCGCGCAACATCCTCGCCGCGCTGTGCGATCGCCGCGTGCTGGCGTTGTCGGCGATCTATCTGTTGATCCAGATGAGCGTGTACGGCGTCATCTTCTATCTGCCGCAGCAGGTCGCGGCCTTGCTCGGCACCACAGTGGGCTTTCACGTTGGACTGGTCGCCGCGCTGCCCTGGCTGTGCGCGTTGATCGTCACGTGGATCGTGCCGCGCCGCGCCGACCGCACCGGCGGTCACCGGCGCTGGGCGGTGGCGCTGCTGGTGCTGGCGGGGCTCGGCATTGGCGCCTCGGGTCTGATGCACAACGCGGTGTTTGGCCTTGCCGCCCTGTGTTGCGCGGCCAGTGGTTTCATCGCCGCGCAGCCGCTGTTCTGGACCTTCCCCACGCGCTACCTGACGGGCGCGGCGGCGGCCGGTGGCATCGCGCTGATCAACTCACTGGGCGGGCTTGGCGGCTTCATCGCGCCGAGCCTGCGCACGGCGGCGGAACACGCGTTTGCTTCGACCTCCGCGGGCTTGCTGGCACTTGGGGCGGCGAGTCTGCTGGCGGCCCTGTTGATCGGCACGCTGTTTCGTCGCGACAGTGGCGCGCTTACCGCGGAATCGATCACCCCTTTGGTCCACCGCGCGCGGTGAGCCACTGAACCGCCGCGCTGCACTGCACGCTTTATTGCATTTTTCATAGCACTACTCATCGCACAACTCATTGCATCACTCATCGCATTAGATACGGGAGCCCCTCTCATGGCCATGCCTACCATCAAGCACGTGCGCGCCTTCATTGTTCGCGGCGGCGGTGCCGACTACCACGACCAGCCTGACGGCCACTGGATCGACGATCACATCTCGACGCCCATGGCGCGTTATCCGGAATATCGCGAAAGCCGCCAGTCGTTCGGCATCAACGTGCTGGGCACGCTGGTGGTCGAGATCGAGGCGAGCGACGGCACGGTCGGCTTTGCGGTGACGACGGGCGGCGAGATCGGCGCCTTCATCGTCGAGAAGCATCTGGCGCGTTTCCTCGAAGGCCAGGTGGTGACCGACATCGAAAAGATGTGGGATCAGATGTACTTCGCGACGCTCTACTACGGCCGCAAGGGCGTGGTGCTCAATACGATTTCGGGCGTCGATCTGGCCTTGTGGGACCTGCTCGCCAAGGTGCGCAAGGAGCCCGTGTATCAACTGCTGGGCGGCCCGGTGCGCGACGAACTGCAGTTCTACGCCACGGGTGCGCGGCCGGATCTGGCCAAGGAAATGGGCTTCATAGGCGGCAAGCTGCCGTTGCAGCACGGGCCGGCTGAAGGCAACGAAGGCCTCAAGAAGAACATCGAGAAGCTCGCGGAGATGCGCAGCCGCGTGGGCGATGACTTCTGGCTGATGTACGACTGCTGGATGAGCCTCGACGTGCCGTACGCCACGCGTCTCGCCCAGGCCGCGCACGAGTACGGCCTGAAATGGATCGAAGAATGCCTGCCGCCGGATGACTACTGGGGTTACGCCGAACTGCGCCGCAACGTGCCGCGCGGCATGATGGTCTCCACGGGCGAGCACGAAGCGACCCGCTGGGGTTTCCGCATGCTGCTGGAGATGCAGTGTTGCGATCTGATCCAGCCGGACGTGGGCTGGTGCGGCGGCATGACCGAACTGATCAAGATTTCCGCGCTCGCTGATGCGCACAACGTGCTGGTGGTGCCGCACGGCTCGTCGGTGTACAGCTATCACTTCGTGGTGACGCGTCACAACTCGCCGTTCGCCGAGTTTCTGATGATGGCGCCGAAGGCCGACGAAGTGGTGCCGATGTTCACGCCGCTGCTGCTCGACGAGCCGGTGCCGGTGAATGGCCGCATGAAGGTGCCGGACACGCCGGGCTTCGGCGTGCGGCTGAATCCGGATTGCGCTTTGGTGCGGCCGTATCCGCGATAAGCGCGGCTCGTACCCACGTCAAATACAGGTGTCATCGCCGCGCAAGCAACGAGTGCGTGGTTCACGAAGGAGAGAAAAGTGCTGCTCAAGGACAAGGTCGTGATCGTCACGGGTGGGTCGCGCGGCATCGGCCGGGCCATCGCCGTGGCGAGCGCCCGCGAAGGCGCGGACGTGGCCATCAACTACTGGGGCGATAACGACGCGTCGTATGGACGCCGTTCCGCCGTCGAAGAAGTGCTGGGCGAAATCGAGGCGCTGGGCCGCCGCGCGATTGCGGTGGAAGGCAATGTCGCCTTGCCCGAAACCGGCACGGAACTGGTCAAGCGCACGGTGCAGGCGTTCGGCAAGGTGGATGTGCTGGCCAGCAACGCGGGCATCTGTCCGTTTCACGCCTTTCTCGACATGCCGCCCGAGGTGCTGGAGACCACGGTAGGCGTGAATCTGAACGGCGCGTATTTCGTCACGCAGGCCGCGGCGCGGCAAATGAAAGAGCAGGGCACGGGCGGCGCGATCGTCGCCACCAGTTCGATCAGCGCGCTGGTGGGCGGCGGCATGCAGACGCATTACACGCCGACCAAGGCCGGCGTGCATTCGCTGATGCAGTCGTGCGCGATTGCGTTGGGACCGTACGGGATTCGCTGCAATTCGGTGATGCCCGGCACGATCGCCACCGACCTGAACGCCGAAGATCTTGCTGACGAAGCCAAGAAAGCGTACTTCGAAAAGCGCATTCCGCTGGGCCGGCTCGGTCGTCCGGAAGACGTGGCGGACTGCGTGGTGTTTCTCGCCTCCGATCTGGCCCGCTACGTGACCGGCGCTGCGCTGCTGGTGGACGGCGGCATGTTCGTCAATCTGCAGTGAAGCGGAGCGCGTCCGTGTCAGCGTCAGTGCAGGGGCAGCGGCAACGAAGCGGCGAGCGGCGCGGGGCCATTGGCTTCGCCGCTATCACCGCTTTTGCCGCTATCACCACTCGCCGCGCTTTCCGCACTGCCAGCGCCTTCGGCCTGGGGCGTGAGCTGACGCGAGACGTTACGCAGCAGGTCGATGAAGTGCAGAGCCGGTTCGGCGAGCGCTTCTTCCTTGCGGGTGAGAATGCCGAAGCCGGCGAGGCTCTTGCCGATTTCCACCGGCAACGCAACCAGCAGTTTGCCGCGCACATGGTCGCGCACCACGGACTCGGGCAGCATCGCCACGGCGTCGTAGTTTTCGAGCAGTTGCAGCGTGGCGAAGATCGACGCGCATTCGGTGAGATTGACCGGCGTGGCAAGACCGGCGCGGGCCAGTTCCTCTTCGAACAGCACGCGCGCAGGACTCGTCACGGGCTGCGCCACCCACGGCCAGTCGATCAGTTCGCGCAACGTGATCGCGCCACGCCGCGCCAGCGGATGCGCGCTGCGCACGACCAGCAGCAAGGTCTCGCGGGCGAGCGGCTCGAAGCTGAAGTCGTTGTGTTGCAGCGGATCGGTGAGCCGGCCCAGTGCCAGATCCACTTCGCGGCGATGCAGCAACTGCACCACCTGGTCACTGGTCTCGCCGAGAATGCGCACGTTGAGCAGCGGCCGCTCGGTTTTCAGCGCGGCCACCGCCATGGCCAGCAGGTCGGGCGCCGCGCCCATGATGGCGCCCACGGTCAACTGGCCGTGCCCGCCGCGGCGTTTGACGTCGAGATCGGCGGCAAAGCGCGTCAACTCGGCCAGCGCGCGGCGCGCGTAGGCGAGCGTGACGACACCGAGCGGCGTGGGCGTCATGCCGCGCGCGTTGCGCTCGAACAGCAGGAAGCCGAAGGCTTCTTCGATGTCGCCCAGCATGCGCGAGGCGCTTGGCTGGGCCACGTTGACGGCGTCGGCGGCCTGATGAAGATTGCGTGCGTCGTCGAGCGCGACGAGCAGCGCAAGGTGCTTGAACTTGAGCCGGTTGACGAGGGCGACAGTAGCAGCGTTCTGGCTCATGGCAACGAGGCGGTGATAACGGATGCAGTGGTGACGAGGCGGCCTTGATGGAGTACGGTGCGATCCGGTTTCTGGATCGCCCAATCCCAACAACGGATTGAGATGCTATCAATCGAGGAATTATAGTCGCTTCAAACGCTTCCTTGAGAAAGCGCCCGGCGAATACTGGCTTTGACTGGAGACAGGCCGCAATGGAGACAATCGCTTTCCGGATGGTACTCAACCCCGGCATGCGCGAAGAGTACGAACGCCGGCATACGGAAATCTGGCCCGAGCTCGTTGATGCATTGCACAACGCGGGCGTGCGCGATTACCGGATCTTTTTCGATCCCGCCACCGACCATCTCTTCGCCATACTGTCGCGCACCAGCGACCACACCATGGACCGTTTGCCTGAACTCGAGATCATGCGCAAATGGTGGGATTACATGGCCGACATCATGCAAACGGCACCGGATCACACGCCGCTTCAACAGGCGCTCGAACCGGTCTTTCATCTGCATTCGCTGAGCTGAGCGGCATTCAATGGACGGAGACAGTTCCATGCAAGTTGTCGACCCGCACATTCATCTGTGGGACCTGAAGACTCACCACTATCCGTGGCTCGCCAACCCTGGCGTGTCGTTCGTGGGTGATGCGCGCGATCTGAAGCACGACTATCTGATTGGCGATCTGTTGGGTGAGGCGGGCAAGATCGAGATTCTCAAGGTCGTGCATGTGGAGGCGAATCACGATCCGGCCGACCCCGTGGAAGAGACGCGCTGGCTGCAGGGCGTCTCGGAGCAGGCAGCCGCGCGCGGCATGCCGAATGGCATCGTGGCCGGCGTGGACCTCGCCGCGCCAAACGCCGCCGAAGTGCTCGAAGGACATGCAGCGTTTGCCAATACGCGGGGCGTGCGGCAAATCCTCAACGTGCACGAGAACAAGCTGTACGACTACATTGGCCGTCATCTGATGCGTGACGCGACGTGGCGCAAGCATTTTGCGCTGCTGCGCCAGTACGACATGTCGTTCGACATGCAGCTGTATCCGTCGCAGATGGAAGAAGCCGCGGCGCTCGCGCGCGCCCATGCCGACACACCGTTCATTCTCAATCACGCAGGCATGTTCGTGGACCGCAACAGCGTGGCCGGCTATCGTGCATGGCGCGACGGGCTGCGCATGCTGGCGGATTGCCCGAACGTTTCGGTGAAGATCAGCGGCCTTGCGATGTTCGATCATCAATGGACCGTGGAAAGCCTGCGCCCGTATGTGCTGGAGACGATCGACGCGTTCGGCGTGGAGCGCGCGATGTTCGCATCCAACTTCCCGGTCGACCGGCAGTTCGGCTCGTACGAAAAGCTGTGGCTGGCCTACGCGGCCATCGTCGACGGTGCGAGCGCGGCCGAGAAAGACGCACTGTTTCGCCGCAACGCAGAGCGGGTCTACCGGATCTGAGGACGCCGGTGACGCCGTCGAGGCACGAGCAGCAAGGCAACGCACGAAAAGAAACATCAGCAGCACCTGAGCAGCACCCCCGATGAATCGCGGCGCGCATGCGACGCCGCACGATGGAGGAGACAGGCAGTGCAGGAACAGACAACCGCTGCGCCCCGGCTGGAACTGCGGCATGCGAGCAAATCGTTTGGCAGGGTTCGCGCGTTATCGGACGGCGATCTCACGTTGCGGCCGGGCGAGGTGCACGCATTGCTCGGCGAAAATGGCGCGGGCAAATCGACGCTCGTGAAGATTCTCGCCGGCGTGCATCAGCCGGATGGCGGCGAGCTTCTGGTCGACGGTGTGGCGCGCCGCTTCGCGACGCCCGCCGAAGCGCGCGACGCCGGCCTCGCGGTGATCTATCAGGAACCCACGCTGTTCTTCGATCTGTCGATTGCCGAAAACATTTTCATGGGACGGCAGCCGGTGGATCGCGTCGGGCGCATTCGCTACGACGCGATGCGCAGCGAAGTGGACGGCCTGCTGGCCTCGCTCGGCGTCGACCTGCACGCGGATCAACTGGTGCGCGGGCTGTCCATCGCCGACCAGCAGGTCATTGAAATCGCCAAGGCGCTCTCGCTCAACGCGAACGTGCTGATCATGGACGAACCCACCGCGGCGCTCTCGCTCACCGAAGTGGAGCGGCTCTTTGCGATCGTACGCAAGCTGCGGGAGCGCGACGTGGCGATTCTTTTCATCACGCACCGTCTGGATGAAGTGTTCGCGCTGACGCAGCACGTCACCATCATGCGTGACGGCGCGAAGGTGTTCGATGCGCCAACCTCGGAGATGACCACCGCCTCGATCGTGGCGAAGATGGTCGGGCGCGATCTGGAGACCTTCTACCCGAAGGCCGACGTCAAGCCGGGCGAAGTGCGGCTGGCGGTGCGCGGTCTCACGCGCGTCGGCGTGTTCAAGGACATTTCCTTCGAAGTGCGCGCCGGTGAAATCGTCGCGCTGGCGGGTCTGGTGGGCGCGGGGCGCAGCGAAGTGGCACGTGCCATCTTCGGCATCGACCCGCTGGATGAAGGCGAAGTGGTGATCAACGGCAAGCCGCTGGCGCTGGGCAAGCCGGCGGTGGCGGTGCGGGCCGGTCTCGCGCTGGTGCCGGAAGATCGCCGTCAGCAGGGACTCGCGCTGGAACTGAGCATTGCCCGCAATGCGTCGATGACGGTGCTGGGCCGCCTCGTCAAACACGGCCTGATTTCCGCGCGCAGCGAGACGCAACTGGCTTCGCAGTGGGGCACGCGTCTACGTCTGAAAGCCGGTGATCCGAATGCGCCGGTGGGCACGCTTTCCGGTGGCAATCAGCAAAAGGTGGTGCTGGGTAAATGGCTCGCCACCGATCCGAAAGTGCTGATCATCGACGAACCCACGCGCGGTATCGACGTCGGCGCCAAGGCCGAGGTGTATAGCGCGCTGGCCGAGCTCGTCACGCAGGGCATGGCCGTGCTGATGATTTCGAGCGAACTGCCGGAAGTGCTGGGCATGGCAGACCGCGTGCTGGTGATGCACGAAGGCCGCATCAGTGCCGACATCCCCCGCGCGGACGCCAACGAAGAACGCATCATGGGCGCCGCGCTCGGCCAGCCCGTGACCTCACCAGGGTATGCCGCATGATGCGCCAATCTCACACTCACCCTCATCCCGCGCCGGTGCAGCCTCCCGTGGCCGGTGGTTCGGCCGCGAAGTCCGGCGGTCTGATTGCGACCATTGCCAAAAGCCGCGAAACCACGCTGTTCGTCGTGCTGATCCTGCTGGTGGTGGGCACTGGTCTCGCGAGACCTGCCTTCCTGAACCTGCAGAATCTGCGCGACGTGCTGCTGAACGTGTCGATCATCGGCTTGCTGACGGCCGGCATGACGGTCGTGATCCTGATGCGTCATATCGATCTCTCGGTGGGCTCGACGGTCGGCATCAGCGCCTATGCGGTGGGCAGCCTGTATGTCGCGTTTCCGCATATGCCCGTCGTCGTCGCCTTGCTCGCGGGGATCGCCATCGGCCTCGTGGCGGGCGGCATCAATGCGGTGCTGGTGGCGGTCGGACGAGTGCCGTCGCTGGTCGCCACGCTCTCCACGCTGTACATCTTTCGTGGTGCGGATTACGCGTGGGTGCATGGCGGACAGATCAACGCCACCAGTTTGCCGGACGCCTATTCGAAGCTCGCCACCGGCGTGATTCTCGGCGTGCCGAATCTGGCCTTGATCGCACTCGTGGTGCTGCTCGGGCTGGCGGTGTATCTGAAGCAGTTCCGCGCCGGCCGCGAGCATTACGCGATCGGCTCGAATCCCGAGGCCGCGCGCCTCGCGGGCGTCAACGTGGAGCGCCGCGTGATGTCGGGCTTCCTGTTGTCTGGCGCGATTGCGGGCTTTGCCGGCGCGTTGTGGCTGGCACGCTTCGGCACCGTGGATGCCAGCACGGCCAAAGGTATCGAATTGCAGGTGGTAGCTGCCGCGGTGGTGGGCAGCGTGGCGATTACCGGCGGCGTCGGCACGATTCTCGGCGCGACGCTCGGTGCGCTCGTGTTGGGGGTGATCAGCATTGCGCTCGTCGTGCTGCGCGTGTCGCCGTTCTGGGAGCAGGCCATTCAGGGCGCGTTGATCGTGGTCGCGATTGCGGCCGATACGCTGCTGGCCCGCTCCGTCGCTAAACGCATGATGAGGAAACGCGATCATGGCTAAACCCGATTCCGGTTTGCTGACCCGCAAGCGCGAAACGCCGCTGCGCTGGGAACTGTTGCTGGTCATCGTACTGGTGTTGTCGCTGGTGCTGGGACGCGTGCTGTCGCCGCAATTCCTGACCGGCCCGAATATCAGCAACGTGCTGGCCGATCTCACCGAGATCGCGCTAATGGCGCTGCCCATGACACTGATCATCGTGGCGGCGGAGATCGATCTGTCGGTGGCGTCGGTGCTCGGTGCATCGAGTGCCTTGATGGGCGTGCTCTGGCATATGGGTCTGCCGTTGCCGCTCGTGATCGCCATCGTGCTGGTGGTGGGCGCGCTTGCAGGTCTGCTGAACGGCCTCGTGATCGTCAAGCTGAACCTGCCTTCTTTGGCAGTGACGATCGGCACGCTGGCGCTGTTCCGTGGCCTCGCATATGTGCTGCTCGGCGATCAGGCGGTGGCCGATTTTCCGGCCGGATACACCGCGTTTGGCATGAACAACCTCGGGCCGACGTTTATCCCGCTGCCGTTCGTCATCGTGATCGTGGGCGCGGTGATTTTCACGGTGCTCCTGCAAGCTACCGCGTTTGGCCGCAGTCTTTACGCGATCGGCGCGAACCCGACCGCCGCCACTTTCTCCGGTATCGAAGTGGCGAAGATCCGCCTGCGCCTCTTCGTGATGTCCGGCTTCGTCAGCGCGCTGGCCGGTGTCGTCTATACGCTGCGCTTCACCAGCGCACGTGGCGACAATGGCGAAGGTTTCGAACTGTCGGTGATCGCGGCGGTGCTGTTCGGCGGCGTGAGCATCTTCGGTGGACGCGGCTCGATGGTCGGCGTGCTGCTCTCGCTGCTCATCATTGGCGTGCTGAAGAACGCGTTGACGCTGGATGACGTGTCGAGCGAAACGCTCACCATCGTCACCGGTGTGCTGTTGCTGGCCTCGGTGCTGATTCCGAATCTGGTGGCCCGCTGGCGCGCCATGCGTGACCGGCGCTTTATTGCGAAGTCCGCTGCATCCTGATCCATAGCTGTGCGAGAACCGTACGGACTCCGTACGGTGTGCCGTTCCTGATATCAACAACCCGGACGTTCGAACGTCCGACTATTAACCCAGGAGACACTTCATGTTCAAACCTCTACGCCAGGCCGGAGCCGCCGCGCTCTGCGTTGCGCTACTCGGCATCAGCTGCGCCGCCAGTGCAGCCGATATCAAAAGCGGCCTGAAAATCGCCTTCATCCCGAAGCAGATCAACAACCCGTATGAGGTGATTGCCGACGACGGCGGCATGGCAGCGATCAAGGAGTTTGGTGGCGTCGGCAAGGTGGTGGGCCCGTCGGATGCGGGCGCGTCGTCGCAGGTGCAGTACATCAACACGATGATCACGCAGCACCAGGACGCTATCGTGATTGCCGCCAACGATGCCAATGCGGTCGTGCCTTACCTGAAAAAGGCCATGTCGCAGAACATCAAGGTGGTGACCTTCGACTCGGATACGGCACCCGATGGGCGACAGCTGTTCGTCAATCAGGCCAACGCAGAAGGCATTGGCCGTGGCCAGATCCAGCTGGTCGCCAAGCTGATGGGCGGCGAGGGCGAGTTTGCGATTCTGTCGGCGACCCCGAACGCCACCAACCAGAACACCTGGATCAAGTGGATGCAGGAAGAGCTGAAGAAGCCCGAGTATTCGAAGATGAAGCTGGTGAAAATTGCCTACGGCAATGACGATGACCAGAAGTCGTTTGTCGAAACGCAGGGCTTGCTGCAGGCCTATCCGAACCTGAAGGCGATCATTGCGCCGACCACGGTGGGTATCGCCGCTGCTGCGCGTTATATCTCCTCGTCGTCGAGCAAGGGCAAGGTGGACGTGACGGGTCTGGGCACGCCGAACCAGATGCGCGCTTTCGTCAAGAACGGCACGGTGAAGGCATTCCAGTTGTGGGATCCGAACCAGCTCGGCTATCTGGCGGCGTATGCGGCGGCCGCGCTGGCCTCGGGCACGATCACGGGCAAGGAAGGCGAGTCGTTCGATGCTGGCAAGCTCGGCAAGCGCACGATCGGGCCGAAGGGCGAAATCATCCTCGGACCGCCGACGACGTTCGATTCGAGCAATATCGACAACTTCAATTTCTAAGTGGCTGGCCGCGCGTTTGGCGCGGGTGAGGTGGGATTGGAAAGACGCCCTGCGGGGCGTCTTTTTTGTTGGCGCGGGCTATGTTGGATCAGACGGATTGAAGGGCGTAAAGCAAACTCAGGTCCTTTCCAACGGGTTCGAGTAATGCGCGAAGAGGCAGGTATGACGATCTGCTCAAATCAGCTCACATTCTTGAATTTGCTCATTATGCGCTCAAAATCTGCTCATAATTTGACGTATCTGCCCATTGTGGATAGTATGTGCTCAAATCAAAGCGAAGAATTGAGCAGATAAATGAGCAGATTGACCCCCGCAGCGGTTCTCGACGCCATTCAACGCTTGGCCCAAGCGGGTCAGCCGGAGGTGTCCTCTACCGACGTCATTAACGCGACGGGCGGCAGTTCTGCTACTGTCCGGCGCCACCTGGATGCGCTATGCGTCAGTGGGCGGCTTTCGCGCAGCGGACAGGCGCGAGCGACGCGTTATCAGCTAGCTAACAAGACCGCTGCCGTTGGGAGCGCCGCTCGGGATGAGCCGCTCGCCGGTCCAGGTCCAGTCTGGTCACCTGCCGCCGTTGAACTCGGCCGGAAACTCGATATGCCCTTGACGGCGCGCGACCCGGTTACTTACAGGCGCAAATTTGTCGAAGACTACACGCCGAATGAAAGCTGGCTAATGCCACGAGACCTGGCCGAAGAACTCTATCGCAACGGTCGGCTCCGCGAACAGCAGCCGGCAGGGACCTACGCCCGCAAGGTGCTGGAGCAGTTGCTCATCGACCTGTCCTGGTCGTCTTCTCGTCTGGAGGGCAACCGCTACACCTTGTTGGCAACCGAGGAGTTGTTCAAGCTGGGGACTGCCGGCAGCGACGCCGATGCAGTGATGCTACTCAATCACAAGGCAGCCATCGAGTTTCTGGTCGAGGCGGTACCGTTGCAGGGCCTCTCGACTGCGCTCATTCGCAACCTGCATGCCGTTCTCATGCAGGACCTTCTTGTCGATACCTATGCGCTGGGCGTCATCCGCAAGAAACTGGTCAACATCAGTGACACGGTCTACGTGCCGTCTCAAGTGCCATCCGTGCTCGAAGAGATGCTGGAGACTATCCTTAGCAAGGCCAGGCTCATCAAGAATCCGGTCGAGGCTGCATTCTTCCTGTGGGTCAATCTGGCGTACCTGCAGCCATTCGAGGATGGCAACAAGCGCACCAGTCGCCTGGCAGCCAACATCCCCCTGATGCTCTACAACTGCTCGCCATTGTCCTTTCTCGACGTCCAGCCGCAAGACTATGCCGAGGCGATGCTGGGCGTGTACGAATTTCTGGATGTCTCGCGCGCGGTGGATCTGTTCGCGTGGACCTATCGGCGCTCCATGAAGAAGTATGTCGTCGTGCTGGAGTCGATGGGCGCCCCGAATCCTATGAGACTGCGGTATCGGGAACATTTGACCGAAGCCATTGGCCTCGTGGTTCGTGACAGAAAATCTTCACAGGCAGTAGTGGCGGAGCTGGGACTTACCGAGGACCAGGCGCCGGGCTTCCAGGCAATGTTGCTTGAGGAGTTGAAGAAACTGGAAATCTTCAATTGCGCGCGGTACCGGCTGACGCTGAACGCCACACAGGCCTGGATTGACGCCAACCGGCCGCATTGAGCGCAGCAGGTTCAAGTTTTCGCCCCTTGCCAGGCGCCACAATGAGCTTTCAACCCGCCAAAATCCTCGCCTGGTCAATGTCATACAAGTTGTATGGCAAAGTCACCGAAAGGGTAAACACTTATTCGCGCATAATTACGGCTATAGCCTTTAAAGTCGACCATTTTCGCTTTACAGCATCAAAAATACACCTTCGCACAGAGCGCGTGTTACGAACTCCTCCAATGTTGCTTGACAACTATTCAACCCGTTGATTATCTTGGCATGCATGGTGTGATCCACTCCGGCTGTCCGCGTGACGACGGGCGCGATGCGCACCACACGACATCGCACGTCAGGACATGGCGGCACACTGGAGGAGCAAATGGGCAAGGTAAGAGGCATGCGCTGGTGGATGATCGGACTGGTCACCTCGGGTCTGATCGTCAACTACATCGCGCGCAATTCGCTCGCCGTCGCGGCGCCGGAAATGAACCGGCTGCTCAGCATCTCCACGGCGCAGTACTCCTATATCGTCGCGTCGTTTCAGGCTGCCTACATGGTGATGCAGCCCATTGCCGGCTATGTGCTCGACGTGGTCGGCACCAAGATCGGCTTTGCGCTGTTCGCGATTGCCTGGTCGGGCGCCTGCATGCTGCATGGCACCGCGAACGGCTGGATTTCGCTGGCGGTGTTCCGCGGCATGCTCGGCGTGACCGAAGCCGCCGGCATCCCGTCGGGGCTGAAGGCAACCTCCGAATGGTTTCCCGCCAAAGAGCGTTCGATTGCCACGGGCTGGTTCAACATCGGCTCGTCGATCGGCGCCGTGATCGCACCGCCGCTGGTGGTCTGGTGGGTGCTGCATGGCAACTGGCGCATGGCCTTTGTGTCGATCGGCGTGCTCGGGCTGATCTGGAGCGTGCTGTGGCTGCTGCTGTACCGCGCGCCGAAAGATCAGCCGCGTCTGTCTGACGTCGAACGCGACTACATCCTGCAAGGCCAGGAAGCGCAGCACAAGACGGCCACGGTCAGCCGTCCGTCGTGGCGCGCCATCGTCAAGCGTCGCGCCTTCTGGGGTATCGCCATTCCGCGTTTTCTCGCCGAACCCGCGTGGCAGACCTTCAACTTCTGGATTCCACTTTATATGGTCACCGTGCGCCATATGAATCTGAAGGAAATCGCCATGTTCGCGTGGCTGCCGTTTCTCGCGGCGGACATCGGCTGCGTGCTCGGCGGCTATCTCGCACCGTGGTATCAAAAGCGCTTCAAGACCTCGCTGATTACCTCGCGCAAGCTGGTGGTCGTCACGGGTTCGCTGTGCATGATCGGACCGGCATGCATCGGACTGGCGACGAGTCCCTACGTGGCCATCGCGCTCTTTTGCATTGGCGGCTTCGCGCATCAGACGCTGTCCGGCGCGCTGTATACACTGGCCTCCGATGTGTTCGGCAAGAACGACGTGGCGACGGCCACCGGCCTCACCGGCATGGCGGGTTATGCGGGGGCGACGCTGTTCTCGCTGGCGGTGGGCGTGGTGGTCGCGTTGGTCGGTTATGATCCGCTGTTCGTTGCGCTGGCGTGCTTCGATCTGATCGGCGCAGTCGTGGTGTGGTGCGTGCTCAAGGAGCCGGCCGAGCCGCAACAGCGCACCGCGGATGCCGTCACGCGCGTGGCCGACACCGCGCGGGCCTGAAGCGGGTGAGGTTTGGATAGCGCCGGGCGCAGCATCTGGCCGGCCTGGCGCGGTAGCAAGCAAGGGAGAAATGGATGAGCAGTGAACAGCAAACGGCGGGACAGGCAGGGGCGCAAAGCGGCGCGCAACCAGGCGTGCAAGCAGGGGCGCAACCAGGCTCGAACACAGCAGCAGCGGCGCAGGCTTCGGGCAAACCGTTCCGGCGGCTCCTGCTGACGGGCGCGGCCGGCAATCTGGGCCGGCAGTTGCGCGGCGCGCTGGCGCAATGGGCCGATCATGTACGTCTGTCCGACATCACGCCGTTAGAGGACGTTGCCGCGCACGAGGAGCAGGTGGTGCTGGACCTCGCGGATCGCGCCGGTGTGGATGCGCTGCTCGAAGGCGTCGACGCGGTGGTGCACCTGGGCGGCATTTCCGTCGACGCCCCCTTCGACGATCTGCTGCAAGCGAATATCCTCGGCGTCTACAACCTGTATGCCGCGGCGCAGAAACACGGTGTCAAACGCATTCTGTTCGCCAGCTCGAATCACGCCATCGGTTTTCATCCCACCACCAGCGTGCTCGACGCGGATTCGCCGTTGCGTCCCGACAGCCTGTACGGCGTGACGAAGTGCTTTGGCGAATCGCTGTCGCGTTACTACTTCGATCGCTTTGGTCTGGAGACGGTGTGCATGCGGATCGGCTCTTCGTTCGCAGAACCAAAGAATCCGCGCATGCTCGTGACCTATCTGAGCTACCGCGACTTTATCGAACTGGTGCGCTGCTCGCTGTTCGCCAACCGCGTGGGTCATGCCATCGTGTATGGCGTGTCGAATAATCGCGTGCTTTGGTGGGACAACGCCAAGGCGGCGTTCCTGGGTTATCACCCGCAGGATAGCTCGGCGGAGTTCGAAACGCGCTTCCCGGCGCAGGCGCCCACCGCTGATCTCGACGACCCCGCGCAGCGGTTTCAGGGTGGGATGTTCGTGGTGGGCTTGCCGCAGTCGTCACGCGCTTGAGGGGTTTTGTGCAGTGAATGCGGGTGGCTGAGGTCAGGCAATCACGTGCGGTTGTAATACAAAAGACGCTACAACTTCAGGTCAACAAGCGTGCATCAAAGCCCGTACGGAAGGCCGGACTAGAAGCACACGGGTAGCCGCACTGCGAGCACACCCGCACCCCCACGCAAACCCGCCTCTAAGCCACCGCCTCGCCACGCGAGGCGCGCCGGATCATCTGCGGCGGTTGCCCGAAGGCTCGCAAAAAGGCCCGCCGCATTCTTTCCCGATCGCCAAAGCCCGTATCGCGCGCGACGATTTCAATGGGATGCAGTCCCGATTCGAGCATCAGACGCGCCGCCTCCAGACGCAGATGCTCGACCGCCTTGGCCGGCGACTGCCCCGTCTCGGCGCGAAACGCGCGGCTGAACTGGCGCGGACTCAAATGCGCCGCCTCGGCCAGTTGCTCCACGGACAACTCCGCGGCGAGGTTCTGCTTGGCGAAGGCCAGCGCCGACTGGATGCGGTCCGAGCGCGGCTCCAGTTCGAGCAGCGCCGAAAACTGCGATTGGCCGCCCGCGCGCCGGTGATACATCACCAGCTTCTTCGCGACCGCTCGCGCAATCTCGACGCCGACATCCTTTTCGACCAGCGCCAGTGCGAGGTCGATGCACGCCGTCATGCCGGCCGAGGTCCACACAGGTCCGTCGACGATAAAGATGCGGTCCTCGTCCACTTTCACTGCCGGGTAGGTCTGGCGCAGACGCGGCGCGAACAGCCAGTGCGTAGTGGCGCGGCGTCCATCGAGCAAGCCGGCCTGCGCGAGGTTGAAGGCGCCCGTGCAGGTGGCGCCGATGCGTCGTGTGGTTCGCGAGGTACGCTGCAGGAAGGCGACCATGCCCTCCGTGGCGTCGATGAGTTCGTTGTCGCCCACCACCAGCACCGTGTCGTAGGCAGTGTCGTCGAACGGCTGGGTCTCGACGGCAAAGCCGCCCGAGGTTTGCACCGGGCCGCCGTGCTCGGAGAGCAGCGTAACTTCGTAGCGAGGGCTGGCCGTCGACGAGTTGGCGATCTCGAACACCGTCGTGACCGCCAGGTTGAGTACCTGGAAGCCGCGATACACCACGATGCCGATCCGCAACATGAACGGCCGTCCCTAGCGCGCGAGTGGCGTGAGTGGCCTGAGCCGCATTGACTGCACGGGCCGCATCAACCGAGCGCCTGCAACTCGGCAAACTCCGCGTCGCTCAGTTCGATCGACGCAGCCGCCACGTTTTCGCGCAGGTGGGTGCGCTTCGAGGTGCCGGGGATGGGCAGCATCACCGGGCTGCGCCTGAGCAGCCACGCCAGCGCGATCTGGCTCGCGCTCACCCCGCGCGCAGTGGCCATCTTGACGAGCGGTGAGCCCTCGCGGGTCAGGCTGCCGGCGGCTAGCGGATACCACGGAATAAAGCCGATGCCGTGCTGCTCGCAATAGGCCAGCACGTCGTCGGCGGCGCGATCGGTGAGGTTGTAGCGGTTCTGCACCGTGGCGACCTTGAAGTACTTCGAGGCCGCCTCGATGTCCTCGACCGACACTTCGCTCAAGCCCGCAAAGCGGATCACGCCGTCGTTCTGCAACGAACGCACGGCGTCGAACTGCTCGTCGCGCGGCACGTTCGGATCCACACGATGCAGTTGCCACAACGTGATCTGCTCGACGCCGAGGTTTTGCAGGCTCTTTTGCGCGCGCTGCCGCAGGTAATCAGGATTGCCGTCCGGTTGCCAGCGGTCCGGGCCGGCGCGACGCAGGCCGGCCTTGGTCGCGATCAGCACGTTGGAGTAGGGGTGCAGCGCCTCGCGGATCAACTGTTCGGAGACGTCCGGGCCGTAGGAATCGGCGGTGTCGATGAAGTTGACGTCCAGCTCCGGCAGGCTTTGCAGCGTGCGCAACGATTCCGACGGATCGTC
Organism: Paraburkholderia sp. DHOC27; assembly: GCF_003429005.1. GTDB lineage: Bacteria > Pseudomonadota > Gammaproteobacteria > Burkholderiales > Burkholderiaceae > Paraburkholderia. Next base: position 199,182 of record NZ_QVQV01000009.1, on the reverse strand, counting down.
CGGCGGACCCCAGATGCCGGGTCCGGTGATGCGCATGGCGCCATAACCGAGCCGATGAATCTCGACTTCGCCACCCAGTTTGAATGTACCCGATGCCTTCGCCGACGGCGTTGCCAGATCGCCCATTTGAGCCACTCCTGTGTATAGGGACTACGCGTTTAGGGGCAAGACGGTCAGCCGCCAGTCATGCACCACTGGACCGACCTGACCTTACCCGACGAGTTACCTGAAGCTATGTCTGGATCCTAGCCCGCGCCACGTTGCCGATAAACCCGTGGACGCTGGTTACACAATTTCGACCACGCCAACAATCGCCTGGTGTGGGGTGCCGTCAGTAGCGCGATGTGTGGCGCTGTGGCTGGCTCAATAGCCGGTTAGACGTGCGAATGAAAACGCCGCACCGCCGTGACTGCGCAACCGCCATGCCAAGCTTCGTCAACCCGTTACCGCAGGATTCGCGAGAACAGCAGATGCTTGAGCCGCACCACGGGTTGCACGTTGCGTTGCGTCTTGGCCAGCAGGAACGCGCCCTGCATGGAGGCGACGATGAAACCGGCAATGTCGTTGCAGTCGAAGTCCGGCGGCAACTCGCCCGCCTTGACCGCGGCATTCAGGCAGTACTCGAGGCTCTTCTGGATTTCCGCAAAAATCTCGACGATGCGCTGGCGGATCAACTCGCTATGGTCGCTCGCCTCGAGCGCGAATTTGCCGAGCAGACAGCCGTTGCGGGTGTCGTTCTGGCCAATGCGCTCGATGTTCCAGTCCAGATAGTCGCCCAGCCGCCTGAGCGGCGCGACGCCGTCGTTGCGCAGCGTCTCGCCCAGCACGGCCATGCCGTTGGAAAAATACAGGTCGAGAATCTCCAGCCCGAACGCTTCCTTGGAGGCGAAGTGGTTGGTGAACGAGCCTTGCGGCACGCCGGCGGCATGCACGATGTCGCGCACGCTGGCGCCGGCAAAACCCTGCGCATGAACGACCTTGAGGCCTTCAGCGAGGATTTTTCCGCGGTGGGAGGGTCTGGGCATAGTGGCTAAATTGTACGGTCGTCCGTATTCCGGGGTCAATCTGGCAGCGCGGGCTTATACCGGAATCCGCGGCGAAGACCGTGCTCGGCGTCAGGGTAATCCTTGACTTATATCATTCGTTACATTTTAATACGGACAGTCGTATTGGTTTGGGTATATACACCGCGCGGGCGTAGATCGACACCGCACGGGAGCAGGTCATCAAGGGAAAACGGCATATGGATCGGCTGCAGGCAATGAAAGTGTTCACGCGGGTCGTGGAGACGAACAGTTTTACGCGCGCCGCGGAAACGCTGGATCTGCCGCGCGCGTCGGTCACGACCATCATCCAGAATCTCGAAGCGCATCTGAAGGTACGGCTGCTGCAACGCACGACGCGCCGCCTGAGCCTCACGCCCGACGGCGCGGCTTACTACGAGCGCTGCCTGCGTATCCTGGCGGATATCGAGGAGACGGAAAGCTCGCTCTCCCAGGCGCAGCGCACGCCACGTGGCAAGCTGCGGGTGGATATGCCGAGCGGCCTCGGCAAGCTGGTGGTGATGCCGAAAATCGATGAATTCCATGAGCGCTACCCGGACATCGACCTGATGGTCGGCTTCGGCGATCGCCCAGTGGACCTGATCCAGGATGGCGTCGACTGCGTGATCCGCATCGGCACCTTGCAGGACTCCAGCCTCGTCGCGCGGCGCATCGGCCTGTTCCAGCGGGTCACGGTGGCCAGCCCGCTGTATCTCGAACAGCACGGCACGCCTACACGCATCGACGATCTGCGTGACCATGTCGCGGTCAACTACTTCCTCGGCCGTACGGCACGGGTGATGGACTGGACCTTCGTGGTGGACGGGCAGACGGTGGAAGTCAAAATGCGCGGCAAGATTGCTGTCAACGACGCCGAAGCGTACGTGGCGAGCGCGCTGAAAGGCGTGGGCCTGGCGCAGGTGCCGCGCTTCATGGCGCTGCCGCATCTGCGCTCGGGCGAACTGGTCGAGGTGCTGTCGGAATGGCAGCCGCAGCCGTTGCCCATCTCCGCTGTGTACCCGCACAACCGCCATCTTTCGCCCACGGTGCGCGTGTTCGTGGACTGGGCTGCGGAGCTGTTCGGCCGCTGCCCGTTGTTTTCCGGCCAGGAAGCAGCCGAGTCGCATTGCCTGCCCACCATCGCGCCTGAAGAGGCTGCACCGGTTATCCGGCGTAGCGCCACGCCCGCTGTTGGCGAGGTCGAACTGGCGGTTTGAGCGGATTTTTCGGGCCCTATCTGGCTGTCTGCCCGGTTTTAGCTTTGCTCTTTACGGTTCGATGAATTAGATTGAATGGGCCCGGCATATCGCATGCCGGGCCCATTTGCGTTGCGTTGCGTATCGGCGAAGAGGAGAGAGACATGAAAACCGTCAAAGTGTTGAGCGCTTTATGCCTGACCGCCGCCATGGCGATTCCGATGTATTCCTACGCTCAGGCGAGCGACGCCATGTCCGGCGACGCTTCCGGGGCGCCCACCAGCAAGAAGGCCGCCACCAAGGCGGACCGCGCACTGGCGCGGTCTGTGCGGCGCGCCTTGGGCAAAACCCAGGGGTTCGACGTTTCGGGTGTGTTCGTCAAGGCGCGTAGTGGCGCCGTGACCTTGTCCGGTACCGTGAAGTCCGGCGACCAGATCCAGCAGGCCGGCCAGGTGGCACAAGGCGTGTCGGGCGTGACCTCCGTGACCAACAAACTGTCGCTATTCCACGGTGGGAATGGCTAAAGGCTGACGGTGACAGTGCCGCCGGGGTTCGCCCGGGCGGCATTCCACCCATTGAGCTGCTGGCTGGCTAATCAGGAATGCAGATCACACAGCTTCGGACCTGTGTGGGTCTGCCTGCGTCTATTGCATGCTGCAGTTGCGCCGCGCCAGGCGTTTCCTTTTCACCCATCTTTTTCCCTGACCATCAGAATCATCATGCCGCCGGTTTGACCAGGCGCAAAGCGCGGAACGCTATCTCCTTCAGCGTTCTTCGCCGTCCTTCGTCGTCTTTCCCGTAGCGGGCATTGGCCCGTTCCCATTCCTCTTCGACTTGCCAGAACGCGACACGGCGCACGCCGCCCAATGCGTTTCTTTCCTCCCGCAAGGCCACCCCATCAGGCGCCCGCCGAAAAGCTCACGCTCGTGCTTTTCAGGCCGTGTCGTATTTGCGCAAGCGTCTGTCGCAATTAGTCGGCATGTCGGGGTTTTTTCTGGCAACCATGTAGGGACACTGTGCGGGCCGGCGCCTGCACTACGAGGAGAAGGATTCGATGAATTCCCCAAAGGTCGTGGTCGAAGGTTTATCCAAGGTGTTCGGCGCGAATCCGAAGCTGGCGCTGGATATGCTGGCAAGCGGTTCCACCAAGGACGAGGTGCATGCAAAGACCGGTCATGTGGTGGGCGTGCACAACGTCTCCTTCGACGTCCAGGAAGGCGAGATTTTCGTGCTGATGGGCCTGTCGGGCTCCGGCAAATCGACGCTCATTCGTCTGATCAACCGTCTCGTCGAACCGACGGCAGGCAAGGTGCTGGTGGATGGCCGCGATATCGCGGCGGTGCGCCGCTCCGAGCTGACCTCGCTGCGCCGCACCGACATGAGCATGGTGTTCCAGTCGTTTGCCTTGATGCCGCAGCGCACCGTGTTGTCGAACGCGGCGTTTGGGCTGGAAGTGGGCGGCATGCGTCGCAAGCAGCGCGAAAAGCGCGCCCTGGAAGTGCTCGAACAGGTCGGTCTCGCCACCTTCGCGCAAAAGCTGCCCGCGGAGCTGTCCGGCGGCATGCAGCAGCGGGTCGGGCTTGCGCGTGCGCTGGCGGTCAATCCTTCGCTGATGATCATGGACGAGGCGTTTTCCGCGCTCGATCCGCTCAAGCGCAAGGAAATGCAGAACGTGCTGCTGGAGCTGCAAAAGAGCCAGCGCCGCACCATCATGTTCGTTTCGCACGATCTGGAAGAGGCGCTGCGCATCGGCAACCGCATCGCGATCATGGCGGGCGGCCGCGTGGTGCAGATCGGTACGCCGCAGGAAATCATCAGCAACCCGGCCGACGACTACGTGCGCGCGTTCTTCGAGGGCGTCGATACCAGCCGCTATCTGACCGCCGGCGATCTGATGCAGACCAACGATATCCCGCTGGTGCGCAACCTCGATCAATCGAGCGTCGCGGAGTCGTTGAATGGCAGTGCCGAATATGCGTTCGTGCTCGATGCCGAACGGCGCATTCGCGGTTTCGTCACGCGCGAGGCGATCGGCAATTCGGCGCCGGATCTGCGCAAGGTGGAATGCATTTCGCGCGGGGCGTCGCTGGAGCACGTGGTGTCGCGTGTCTGCGCGAACGTGACCGCGCTGCCGGTGGTGGACGACGAAGAGCGCTACTGCGGCTCCGTCAACCAGGCGGCGGTTTTGAAGGTTCTTACGCGCAATCGAGGTTCCCATGTCTGAGATCATCCCGCTCGGCCGCTGGGTCGATGATTCGGTTCACTATCTGCTCGATCACGACGCCAGTACGTTCGACGCCATCGGCAAGGCCATCGAGAGCTTTGCCGCGCTCGTCGAACATAGCCTGCAGGCCATTCCGATGTGGGCGCTGATGGCGTTTTTCATCGGCATCGGCTTGTGGCGGGTGGGCTGGCGCTTCGCGTTTTTCACCACGCTCGCGCTGCTGCTGATCTACGCCACCGGCTTCTGGGATCAGACCGTCATCACGCTCGGCCTGACGCTTTCTTCGACCTTGATCAGTCTGCTGTTCGGCGTGCCCCTGGGCATCTGGACCGCCAAAAACAGGCATGTCGCGATGGTAGTGCGGCCAATTCTCGACCTGATGCAGACCATGCCCGCCTTCGTGTATCTGATTCCGGCGGCCATGCTGTTTGGTCTTGGCCGCGTGCCCGGCATTCTCTCCACGGTGATCTTCGCCATGCCGCCTGCCGTGCGTCTGACGAGCCTCGGCATCCGGCACGTGAACCGCGAGATCGTCGAGGCGGGGCAGGCCTTTGGCTGCACGCCGTGGCAACTGCTCTACAAGGTGCAGTTTCCGAACGCGCTGCCGTCCATCATGCAGGGCGTCAACCAGACCATCATGATGGCACTCTCCATGGTCATCATCGCGTCGATGGTCGGCGCGGGCGGTCTCGGCAACGACGTGCTCGCGAGCATCCAGCGGCTGGATATCGGCCTAGGCTTCGAGAGCGGCCTTTCCGTGGTGCTGCTGGCCATCATTCTGGACCGTATCACCGAGAGCTTCGGCCGTTCGCCGGGCGCCGCCACGGCGCCGCGCTTCGCGGGTCTGCGCAGCGTGATGCGCGTGCGGCGCGAGCAGCCCGTCGCACAAAGCTGATATGAGCGAACCGGTCCGTCTCGACGCGCCGTTGCCGAACCTCGCGCATTTCGGGTTTCTGACGCTGCCGAGTTTTTCGATGATCGCCTTCACCAGCGCGATCGAAGTATTACGGATGGCGAACTATGTGGCGCGCGAGCCGCATTACCGCTGGTCCGTCCTGACGCCGGACGGCATGCCGGCGCGCGCCAGCAACGGCATGACGGTCAAGCCGACCCGCACGCTGGAAGAGGCGGGCATGCCGGATGTGCTGATCGTGTGCGGCGGCACGCAGATTCGCAGCGCGGTAGATGGCGGCATCAAGACCTTGTTGCGTGATGTCGCGCAGCAGGGCGTGCCGCTCGGCGGCATTTGCACCGGCGCATACGCACTGATGGCGGCCGGCTTGCTCGACGATTATCGCTGCACGGTGCACTGGGAAGACCTGTCGGTTTTGCATAAGGAATTTCCGCGCGTGCGGTTTGCGGACGAACTGTTTACGATCGACCGTGATCGCCTGACCTGCACCGGCGGCACCGCGCCGCTCGATCTGATGCTCAACCTGGTGGAAAAGCGGCTCGGTCAGAAACTGGCTGCTCAGGTCTCCGAACAATTCATTCTGGAGCGCATTCGCGGCGCCAATGATCCGCAGCCCATTCCTGTGGATGCACGCGTCGGATTTTCCCGCGCGGAATTGATCGAAGTGGTGCGGTTGATGGAAGCGAATATCGAAGAGCCGCTGTCACTGGAAGAACTCGCGCGGCTCGTGCAACTTTCGCAGCGTCATTTGCAGCGCATGTTCAAGGTATATCTAAGCGTCTCTCCGACGCATTATTACCTGACGCTGCGACTGCGCCGTGCGCGCGATCTGCTGCGCACGACGGATACCTCCATTGCCCGCGTGACAGCCGTGTGCGGGTTCCATTCACCGTGTCACTTCAGCAAGGCGTATCGCGCGCAGTTCGGACACGCGCCGAGCGTCGAGCGGCGCGCGGCGGCGAATTAGTGGCGTGATCCGTTCGTTCACGCAGCAATGACGAAGCGCTGAAGCCTGAGGGGCTTTCAGCCGCCTAGGCGTGGATGTCGAAGCCTTTGACATACGCATCGGGATCGCTGCCGTCCCAAACCCGTCCGTCCATCAACACCTGCGAGACCTGTTCAGCCGGAATCGGCACGTCCACGTTTTTCGCGGCCGCACGGTACAACTCAGTCTGATTGATCGCCGCCGCGATCTCGCGATAGTCGTCGCGATGCGCAATCATGCGCCAGCGCTCGTATTGCGTGAGGAACCACACGCCGTCGTCCGGCCGCGGATAATTCACCGTGCCGCGCTCGAAAAAACGCACCGGCAGGCGATTCGGCACGGACGCGGTGGCGTCAGGTTCGTTGCCACTGCCGAGCCGCCGCGCGATCAACGTTTCGTCGATGCCGATGTACTCGGGCCGCACGAGCCAGTGAGCAATTTCCTTGCGATGCCCCGGGCCGTCCAGCCAGCGACACGCTTCGAGCAGGGTCTGCACCAGCGCCTGCGCGGTGTGTGGATGACTGCGCGCGAAATCGCGCCGGCAGGCGAGCACTTTCTCGGGATGATCGGGCCAGATTTCGCTGCTGTAGGCAATCGTGCGGCCCACGCCGCGCGCTTCGGCGGCAGCGTTCCACGGCTCGCCCACGCACAGTCCATCCAGCTGGTTTTCGGCCAGCGCCGCCACCATCTGCGGCGGCGGTATCACCACGCTTTCTACATCACGCAGCGGATGCACGCCTTGCGCGGCCAGCCAGTAGTACAACCACATGGCGTGCGTGCCGGTTGGGAAGGTCTGCGCAAACACCGGCTTGCGACCGAGCGTGGCGAGCGCCTGCGGCAGCGTGCGATGCTCGGCGAGGGCGTCGGCGAGGCGGTTCGATAGCGTGATGGCCTGGCCGTTGCGGTTGAGCACCATCAACACGGCCATATCCGTTTGCGGACCGCCGATGCCAAGCTGCACGCCATAGGCAAGCCCATACAGCGCGTGCGCGGCGTCGAGCTGGCCGGATAGCAGCTTGTCGCGCAACGCCGCCCACGAGGGCTCGCGAGATAACTCCAGCGTCAGGCCGTGCGCATGACCGAATTCGAGCAGCTTCGCGACCACCAGCGGCGCCGCGTCGGAGAGCGACACGAAGCCCAAGCGCAAATGCGTTTTCTCCAAAGGCATGGGCGTCGCGGACGGGTCGAGGGGGGCAGGTTGGTTCATGGGCCACGCTTCATTTTGGCTGGTCCGCGTGAGCGACGAGCTGGCGCGCGACCTCGGCGAGCTTGACGCCCTGGTTCATCGCCCGCTTGCGCAGCGTCGCATACGCGGTGTGTTCGGGCATGTTCTGCTGGTCCATCAGCAGCCGCTTGGCCCGGTCGATCAGTTTGCGCTCGGCCAGTTCGTTCTCCACCTGGGCAAGCCGTTCGCGCAGTTGCGCCTCCTGCGCAAAGCGCGCGAGCGCCACCTCGAGAATCGGCGCGAGCCGTCCGGTGTCGAGTCCTTCGACCAGATACGCCGTCACGCCCGCGCCGACCGCGTCACGAATCAGTTGCTGGTTGGCGTCGTTGCTGAACATCAGGACCGGGCGCGGCGCGGTGGCGTTCATCACCGCCAGTTGTTCGAGCGTATCGCGAGACGGCGATTCAGTGTCGATGATGATGACATCGGGCCGCTCGCTTTGGACCATCTGATGCAGCGCCTGCGACGTGGCCGTGCCGGTCAGCGTGTCGTAGCCGAGCCGCGCGAGCGCGTCGCGCAGATCGCCTATGGGCTTGTCGGTGTCGGTGACGAGTAAAACGCGCAGCATGGTTGGGCCGTGTCGACGGCGTGAAGGGTCCGTTGTGGGTTTGACCGGGCAGGTTGGGACCTTGACAGGCGGCACGGATGCGTGACGACGCAATGCGCCGTGGAATAGCGCATGCGGGATGTTAAGCAACCTGTATGCCATTTGAGCCAATCGCGCGTAAGGCGTTGTCTGCAAAGGCTTTTCGCGCCGGTATGCGGCGCGGGCCATGCACCTCGACGGTGCGCGAAAGGGCGGTGCATCGTGGGGGCACTGAACTGGCGCGGGCGGTGGGGCAGACGAGTGTCACGACGGATGCTGTTCGCAAGGCGGGCGCTTCGGCGCCCGCCCCGCGGCGCCCCGTTGCCGCTACCGGCCCGACACCCCCATCGCGCGCGCATAGCTGCGCGGCGAAAACACGCCGGTCAGCGCGATCATCGCCGAGATGCTCACGGCCAGCATGATCCACGCAGCGGTGAAGGTGCCGGTGGCGTCGCGGACGAGTCCCGCGACGATGGGCGCAATGGCCGCGATGATGAAGCCGACGCCCTGGGTGAACGCAGCGAGTCGAGCCGCGACGCCGGGGTGTTCGGCGTGATCGAGCGCGGTCACGAGCGTCACCGAGAAGGTGCCACCCAGTCCCGCGCCGGCGCACGCCACCCACAGCAACGGCGCGGCCAGCGGCCATGCCGTCAGGCCCACCACGCCGACCAGTTGCGCGCTCAGTCCCAGCACGAGCCACGGCCGGCGGTCGCGAAACGACGCCGCAGCCAGCGGCAGCAGCAATGCCGCTGCCGCCTGAAATACCGTCATGGCGGCGAGCAGCGACCCGCTCTGGGCAATGCTCGCGCCGTGCTGCTGGTAGTACGCGGGCAGCCAGGCCACGAGACTCGTATAGCCGCCGTTGACGAGACCGAAATGCACGCCCAGCGCCCACGCGCGGCGCTTCCGCCACATGGGACCGCCTGCGCTGACATGCGCGGCGCTGCCGGCGTCGGCGGTGTTCGTGGGCGTGCGACGATGCAACGCCAGCCATGCCGTGAATGCCAGCAGCGCGGGCAGCGCCCACATCGCCAGCGCCGTGTGCCAGTTGCCGCTGAGCTTCGCGATCCACGGGCTGAGACTCGCGCCGAGACCGCCGCCGCCCATGATGGACGCCGAAAACACGCCCATCGCCAGTGGCACGCGGGCGTGGAAGCGCTGCTTCAGCACGCCCGGCAACAGCGCCTGGATCGCCGCGACGCCCACGCCGGCGAGCGCGGCGGTCAACAGCAACGCGGCGCCGCTCCCTGCCACCCAGCGCGCCCCGCAGGCCAGCGCGATGGCGAGCAGCCCAAGGGCGATGCCACGCATCTGCCCAGGCCAGCGCGTCAGGGCGCCCGCCACGAAAGCCCCGACGCCCATGACGACGACCGGCAGACTCGTCAGCAGCGATGCGCCGTAAAAGCTCAAGCCTGTGGCGGCACGGACGGTGGCCATCAGCGGGCTGATCGAGGTGAGGAGCGGCCGCAGGTTGATGCCGATCGCGACGATCACGCCGAGCCAGACGAGATCCGGCCAGCCAAGGCCGGCTTTGGCCGGCTGGGCGGCGCGGACGGGTGGCTGGGCGGTACGGGAAGAAGACGGGGTCATGGTGGATGGTTCGATAGATCGCGACAACAGGCGGCATTGGCTTGGCGCAACGCCGGGCAGCAGGCGCTTCGGCACGCGTCGGCGAGACCCGAAAGCAGTCTCAAAGGCAGTCTCAAAGTGCTTGTCGTCAGTATTTTGGTTAACCATAATAACGCTTTATGGTTAACCATTTTCGTTAACTCCGGGATTTGGTGCAGCTTGCGCGCTGGAAAGGCGCCCGCACGTCAGCCATGCTGCGCGGCCACGTCCACGTCCAAGTCCAAGTCCAAGTCCAAGTCCAAGTCCAAGTCCAAGTCCAAGTCCAAGTCCAAGTCCAAGTCCAAGTCCAAGTCCAAGTCCAAGTCCCGGGATTCGATCCCAGGCTTCTTTGAACAAGCACTCATGCCCACCCGAAATGCAGGTTCCCGTCGCCGCAGCACGCGCATCGCGCCGGCCACCGCCCCGGATGCGCCCGAGCACTCGTCCCCGGACGACGGCGCCGCCAGCGTCGAGGAGCGCATTTACGCAACGATTACTTCGGCGCTGTTGCAGGGTCGCTTGCGGCCCGGCGCGCAACTGGTCGAGCGCGATCTTGCTGCCACTTTCGGCTGTACGCGCGGCGCGCTGCGCAAGGTGCTGGCGCGTCTCGGTTTCGAAGGCAAGCTGGTATTGCAGGCCAATCGCGGCGCGTTCGTGCCGTCGCCTTCCGAGGACGATATCCGCGAGGTCTATCGGGCGAGGCAGATCGTGGAGGGCGGCATCATCGTCGCGCTGTGCGGCGCGCTGGGTGCGCAACACAAGCGCCGCTTGCGCGCGCATGTGCGCGACGAGCAAAAGGCCCAGCGTGACGGCCGGATCGACGACGCGGTGCGGCTAGCCGGCCAGTTCCACGTGTTGCTGACCGAACTGGCCGCGGGCAGGGACGGCGGCGGGTCGGAACTGCACGGCCTGGTGGTGCAGCTGGTCGGCAAGACGGAGTTGTATAAGGCGCTCTTCGATCCGTCGAAAGGATCGACGTGTTCTGCGGACGAGCATGGCGCGATCATCGAAGCACTTGAGGCTGGCGACCTGACGCGCGCGCTGGGCGTCATGCGCGAGCATCTGACGGAACTCGAAGAGCGCGTGATCCGGCAAGTGCGTGTCAATAGCGGACGCGATCTCGGTGCGGTGTTTGGGGACTAGCGGAAGGGAGGCGGGAGGAACGAGCCTTGGCAACGCATCAGCAGGCGTTGAAAGCGAACGCGTGTCAAACGAAGCGTGGCAAAGAAAGCGTGCAAGAAAAAACCCGCTACGCAAGCCCGCAGAGGGCAGAGGGCAAAACAGCAGGGTGAAGAAATCCCGCTGCGCGCCGCTCTGGCGATATTTCAGCCGGAGAAGGCGCGCGAAAATCTACGCTAGCGGGTAGCGGCCGTCATTGGACGGCGAACGTCGGGCTCGAATCAGCGGCGACGGAATTGCGTGTTGCGGGCACCGCCGCCACCGGAGGCGCGCTCGTCCTTGTGACGGAAGTTGATCCGGCCTTTGGTCAGATCGTAGACCGACAGTTCGAGCGTCACGCGGTCACCCGCGAGAATACGGATATGGTTCTTGCGCATGCGTCCGGACGCATAAGCGCCGACCACGACGCCGTTATCGAGCGTCACGCGGTAACGGCTATCCGGAAGGACTTCGTCGACAATACCGTCAAGTTCAAGCAGTTCTTCTTTCGCCATGCATAACTCCTGGTCGATGGGATAAGGGGGCTTTGCCCAGCGGCAAAGCATGGAATGCGTCAGCGCGGCTAGCCGCGCGGCGCACCCACGAAAAATGGGACGATGCGGCGCGCGAGGCGCGCCTTGCGGAGATCGGCTTGCCGATCAAAGATCGGCGACCGACTGGCCGTCAACCCGGCCGTCGATCAATTGTTCGGCGTGCGCCATGCACGCGATACGGGCCTTGCCCGTGCCTTCGAACGGCCACAGATACGGCAGACGGAACACGCGGCCATCGGCCGACGGGTTGGCGCCGACACGGCAGATGCGCACCGACGCTTCGTAACCGGCGTCCGGATTGCGGCTGGTCGTGCCGTCAGCGGGGCGGCGCGGATAAACGAGCGGATGGATTTCGTAACCCTTGTAGGTCTTGACAACTGAATTCATGAAGCACTGGTCCTGTAATACGTGGCTGCCGTGTCACGCGTGTTACGCGCGGCACGGCAGGCCCGGCAGCGCAGCACCTTGGGGCGCGCCGCCATGAAAAAAGAGTGGCACAGGCCCGATGGCAGGGGCTTGAGCGCGGCCGCGCAGAATCGCGGATTCAAAGGAGAAGAAACGCGCTAATGTCGCGCGGACATCGGGCGCTGAAAAGCTGCACAACTCGCGACGGCGAATGCGTGCTGCGCATTACCGGAGTGACGGGATCGCCGACGGGCGGCGGTCGAACAGTCGGGGGCGGTGCGGGAGATACCAGATACTGCGGGTGATGCCGGGGTTGGCTGCGTAAATGCTAGATGCGGCAAAACACAGCTATTTCAATATGATGCACTAAATGGGCCAGATTGGATAGCAAAAACTGCCCCATGAGCCGGAGAGGCCCGCAATACGGCGCTTGTGGCGGAATTCTTATTTTGCGCGGATGCCGCGTGGGTATTGTCGGGACGCTGCCCGGTCAGCGCAGCCTGCTTACGACGAACGGCTGACTTCCGCGGTGCGTTTTTGCAGTTCGCGCGAGGCGGCGAGCGGAATCCGTGCATCGTCCCACCTGGTCAGCCATTCGACTTCTTTCGCCGTGAAGACCTGGCCGTAGTTGCGCAACGTGTACTGCAACGAATCGATGATGTGGTTGCGGATGATTTCGGGCGTGCCGCTGTCGTCCAGCACGGCGCGAAATGCTTCAAGCGTGGCCATCTGTTGCTCCGGGATAAAGAAGCTCCCGTTATCGCACGAAAAAATTCTGCTCGCCACGCGAACAAAAATGCAACGGTGTGCGGGCATGGCGTTTGAGCTTGCGCGGGTGCGCGCTGGTTCGTCTTAGTTCGCCAGGTTCGCCGCGGCTCACTCTGGCCCGCGTTGGTCCGCACCCGTCTGCCCCGGCCCGCTCCAGTCAATCAAAACGGCCCGGGCGGTAGGGATGCGCGTCCGTGAAGGGCGTCGCGCCCGTCATCAGTTCAGCGAGCAGACGGCCCGTCACCGGTCCGAGCGTGAGTCCGTGATGATTGTGGCCGAACGCGAACCACAGACCGGGGTGGCGCGACGCGGGCCCGATCACCGGCCGCATATCCGGCGTGCACGGACGCATGCCGAGCCACGGCGCGGGATCGAGACGTTCGCCAAGGCCAAAGAGCGGCCGCGCCAGCCGCTCCGCCCGTTCGAGCTGCACGCCGGTGGGCGGCGCGCCGCGTCGGGCCAGCTCGACGCCGGTGGTCAGGCGCAGCCGGCCGCCCTGCATCGGCGCGATCACGTAGCCCTGTTCGATATCGACGATCGGCACGCTCAGCAGCGTGCGCTCCGGCCGGTAGTGCATGTGATAGCCGCGTTTGCCGCGCAACGGGATGCGGTAGCCGAGCGGGCCGAAGACCGTGTCGGACCACACGCCCATTGCGACCACGACCTCCTTTGCGCTGATCCGCCCCACGGCGGTATCGACGCTCCAGACGCCGTGCTCGTGCCGCACGGTGGTGGCGTCGCCGCGCAGCAGCGTGCCGCCGTCCGCTTCGAAGAGGCGCGCATAGCCTTGTGTCAAGGCGCCAGGATTCGACACGGCTTTGGGATCGCGCCAGTGCAGACCGCCGCAGAAGCCGTCCGCCAACCCTGGTTGCTGCGCGCGCAGCGCGGCGCCATCCAGCGGGTCCATGCGCAGACCATGCTGACGCGCGGTGACTTGCGCCGCGGCGGCGGCGCGTGCAAACGCGGCTGGATCGTGGAAGCCCTCGATCCAGCCGCCGTCGTGCACCAGATCGCCGAGCCCGGCACGCGCGATGAGCGCGTCGTGCTCGCTCACGCTGCGGCCGATCAACGGCAGCATGTCGCGCGAGGCCGCGGCGAGCCGTTGCGGCGACGACTCCCACCAGTAGCGCGCGAGCCATCCGGCAAACGACGGCAACGCCTTGTAGTCCCAGTAGAGCGCGGTCGACTGGTTGCGCGCATAGGTGAGCAGGGTGCCGAGATTGCGCGGAAACGCGTACGGCACGATCGACGAGCGTTCGATCAACCCGGCGTTGCCAAAACTGGTTTCCTCGCCGGGCCCGCGCCGGTCGACCAGCGCGACCCGCCGGCCGCGATCCTGTAGATGCAGCGCGCAGGACACGCCAACGATGCCGGCTCCCAAAACGATCACGTCGAAATTCATGGTCCCCTGATCCGTTTGCGCTGCGTTCGAATGTGCTTATGGCGGCACGGCGCGCAGCGGCGCATGCGCCTGGGTGTGCAAGTTCACGTGCAAGTTCGCTTGCAAGTTCGCGTGAATCCGCGCGAGGCCCGCGAGCATGCAGCGATTACGCGCCCACCCATGAACCCGCTTCATACCCTCACTCGTGCCCCCGCATTGTCAGGGCTGCGCGAGTCCGAAGGCAACCTGCGCGCTGAAACTCGCGCGTGCCACGGACGCGGCCAATTCCACGGGGCATGAGGATAAAATACGGCCCGCACGCTCGTCGAGCGGCGGCTGGGCGAGTCCATCATCCCAGCTTCGCGCCTGACGCCGCGGCAAAACCCGCCTCCTCAAAGGTTGCTATTTTCGATGCGCAAATCGCGAGTCTCCCCCGTCAAGGATCTGCTGCTGACCCGCTACGCGCCGCTCGCGGATAGCATTGCCGCGCTGTTCTTCCCGTACGCCGAGGTGGTGATTCACGACCTGCACGCGCAGGCGGTGCTGTATCTGGCCAATAATCTGTCGAAGCGTGAAATTGGCGATGCTTCCACCGCCGACGAACTCGATCACGCCGCGCACGAGCATGGCAAGGGCACCTACGAAAAGCTCAATTGGGACGGCCGGCGCATGCGTTGCGTGAGCAACGTCCTGTTCGACGAAGCAGGCGAGCCGGCGGGCATGATGTGCATCAGTTTCAACATCGCGGTGTTCGAGGACGCGCGTGCGGCGCTCGATCTGTTCATCAAGGGCGCGGGCGTCGCTGCGCAGACGGAAGAATTGTTCCGCGATGACTGGCAGGACCGCATTCACACGTTTCTGCATGCGTGGTTGCGCGAGCGGCAACTGGGCCTGAATGGACTCACGCGCGAACATCGGCGCGAACTGGTCGAGGCGTTATACGAGGAGGGCGCGTTTCGCGGCAAGAGTTCGGCGGATTACGTGGCCGCCGTGCTCGGCATGGGTCGCGCGACCGTTTACAAGCATCTGAAGCAGTTGAAACAGAACAGCAAATGAGACCGGACCGAGAGGAGTTATCCGTGCGTTATCAGCATTACAAAGGCGGCATCTACGAACTGGTTTGCGAAGCCACGCTCGAATCGGACCCGAGCGTGACGATGATCGTCTACCGGGCCGCCAATGGTACGATCTGGACCCGTCCGGCGTCGGTGTTTTTCGAGCTGATCGAAGTAGAAGGCCGCAAGGTGCCGCGCTTCGCCCCCATCAACTGATACGGTTCGTTGCCCCTTGAAGGCAAACCGTGCTTGCGGAGGAAATCTGCATGCGTTTGTTGCTTGCCATCATCCTGCCGTGGCTCCAGTTCTTCACAATTGGACGCCCGTTCGCAGGCATTATCTGTCTGATCCTGCAGATCACGCTGATTGGCTGGATTCCGGCCGCCATCTGGTCGGTCTATGCGCTGAGCCAGTACAACACGGACAAGAAAATCGAACGGGCCTTCGGTTCGCGGCGGTAGCACCCGGTTGGGTGACATGAGCGGCTCGAGTGGTTCGTGTCGACCCCGGATCACGTTGAACCAGACTGATCCGGGCTAAACCAGGGTGACGGCACGGCGTTTGCTAATTCAGGCTACCTGATGCTAATAACGAGAATGACCATGCGCCCTGACCACACTGCCGACTACACCGCCTCCCCGTCATTGCTACCCCTGGCGCCGCCGACGCTCGACATCGACGCGAGCGTGGATGGAGGCCACGCCCAGACGCCGGCGCGCCCGCTTGCGCGCATCACGTTCTGTTTTGCGTGGCTGTTTGGTCTCGAAGCATTTCTGTCTGCCGGAGCGACCGACGAATTGCCGTCGCGCATGGACCGTGGAATTTGACCCTGGCACCTGACCCTGGCACCTGAGCCAGGGTCCCGGCAAAACCGCTTTGCAAAAACGCACCACCCTCAGCAGCTTTTACAATTTCCCGGCAGGCGAGAGTTCGAGCGCGTTGGCACGCGCCGCTCACTTCGTGTCCGTGAAATGGCCCGTGAGAGGATGAACGCGTCGTGCGAAGCCGATCAAGGCAAGCACGCCGATCGGCGAGAGGATAAAGAAAGCGAGCAACATAATCGCAGCGGCATGATGGAGTGAGCTGAGTTTAGCCTGCTGCTGGCAAGAGAAAATCCCCCGAAACGGCAACACACTGTTCATGTGGCCTGAATGAACGCCGCTTGCCTGCTTTCCGGGTTGCCTGCTCTCCATTCACACGCAACGTCTGACGAAAGCACTAGCGCAGGTTATAGCGGCTCCGCAAATCATTGATGATGGGCGCGGCCGCCGCCAGCGCCGCGTCGCGCACGTCAGCGTCTTTGCGGTCTCGATGCAGGTGGCTGATGTTCCAGTTGCAGCCGCTTTCGTCCTCCACTTCTTCGCGCAGTCCCGTAGGAATCCATCCCGCGGTGGCGGGGTTGGCGTCGAGCGCAGCCACCATGAGCGCGAACAGTTCGCGCTCAGTCTTCAGTTCTCGTTGCATGACGCTCTCCATTGACCGTGGCGCGGCATCCGCCGTGTGCGGCTGCGTCCGACGTGATGGCAGATGCTGGGCGGCCGATGCGTCAGGTGCACGCGCACCGCGTCAGCACATCAGCTTTCGATGGTGGCCGAGACCGGCGCGCGAAGCAATTGGCGCATACACGAGCTTTCGATCAGGAAAACGCCGCCTTACATCTGCTGGTTTTTCAAACTGACGAACAGAAGCTTGTGGAGCAGCATGAAACAGAGTCTTTTAACGATGACGGTTAATCTCGCGCGGAGAAACCGCTACATTGAAAAGGCGTGCTGGAACCCGGTACGCAGAGAGAGTTGAACCCCGGCGGCCCTCGGGCAACCGGGGACTTTTTTTGTTCAGCGCTCCGATAGTTTTCAGCGCTCGCGAAGGGTGTTGAGCATGCCGTGAACCGACTGGATTGAACGCACCCAAAATGCGCCAGATACACGAGGTGTTTACGCGCCGCTCTTCAGCAGACCTTCACGTCTTCGCCGACGCTTCGATCTCCAGCGCGTCCGGCACCTCGATCACCAGATCCGACTGCGCCACCGCCACACAGGGCAGGATGTAGCCTTCGGCTTTTTCCTCGCGTGAGAGCCCCGGCCAGTCGATCGTATAAGTGACGCTGCCTTTCACCAGCCGGCACATGCAGGTACGGCACGTACCATTGCGGCACGAGCGCGGCAGTCGCAGATTCGCAAAGCCGGCGGCTTCGAGCACGGTGAGCGAATCGGGGGCTTCGAAATCGCGGCCCAATGGTTCGACGCGCACCATAAAGGGAGAGGTGGTATTGGACATGCGGCAATGGATCGTTAGGCCGCCACGATAACCCAGACCCAGCGCCGCCGCGCAACTAGATCGCAGGGATCATGTCCCGCGCGATCCGGCGTGCGCCCGAACCGCGCCCAATCACACGAGGCTCGCTGCGGTGTCAATGCACGCGGCTCAGCCGCAGATAGCGGTACACCGTATTGCGGGCGACGCCCAGCTCACGGGCCGCAGCGGACACATTGCCGCCGTGGCGATCCAGCGTCTCGGCAATCAACGTGGTCTGCAATTCCTCCATACGGGCCGGCGCGGCGGGCGCTTCGGTTTTTTGCACACGGCCTGCATGGGCAGCAGTGGTGCCGTCGTCAAAGGCCTCCGCGTCGGGCGTCACCGCCTTGCGTTCGCTGAACGCCGTACGCGTTACCGCAACCGCTTCGGTGCAGTCGTGGAGAAAATCGTCCGGCAAATGTTCGACGTCGATTTCCGCTTCGCCCTCGGCCATGATGCCGGCCGTCCGCAGCACGTTGGCCAGTTGCCGCAGGTTGCCGGGCCAGCGTGAATGCCTGAAGTGGGCCAGCACCGCAGCCGAGACACGTGCGGGCACGCGTTCCGTTTCGCCGTGCAGCTTCAATATCCGCGCCACCAGTTCGGGCAAATCGGTCCGCTCGGCCAGTGGCGGCAGGGTGACGGCGAGCCCGTTGATGCGGTAGTAGAGATCCTCGCGGAAGGTACCCGCTTCGATCATTTCGCGCAGGTTGCGGTGGGTCGCGCAGACCACCCGCACGTCCACCGGAATCGCTCGCGTGCTGCCGAGCGGCGCAACGGTGCGCTCCTGCAGCACGCGCATGAGCCGCACCTGCTGGGCGAGCGGCATGTCGCCGATTTCATCGAGGAACAGCGTGCCGCCATCGGCCTGGACGATCTTGCCGACGTTGCCGCGTTTCTTCGCGCCGGTAAACGCGCCATCCTCGTAGCCGAACAGTTCGGCTTCGATCAGCGTATCGGGCAACGACGCGCAATTAACGGCAACGAACGGCGCCGTGGCACGCGGTGAAGCGTGATGGATCGCACGGGCCAGCCATTCCTTGCCGGTGCCGGTTTTGCCGAGCACCAGAATCGGGATGTCGCGGCCGCGCACTTTTTCGACCCGCCGCAGGATGGCGGCCATTTGCGCGTCGCCGGTGTCGAGCGAGGCGAGCGTGACCGGTTCGGCAGCGCGGTCCGCGCTTTGGACGACAGACGGGCTGCCCGCGCCGGGCGAACGCATCACCTGACGCGCCGCATGCACCTCGCGCGGCGCGGCGAATTCGCCGCGCGCAATCACGCGCACGCCGCTCGGCAGCGTCAGGGTGGTGGATTCGCCGGGTGTGCACAGCGTCTGCTGCAGGATGGCGGCAAACGATCCGCCAAACAGCGCTTCAAACGACTGCCGCTGCAACGCCTCAAGCGGCTGGCCGAGCTGGAACAGACCGCTGCGATTGGCCGACAGCAGCGAGCCGTCGGGCGCGAAAGCAGCGAGTCCTTCAAACAGGGTGCCGATGAATTCGGCACGCGCATGAAAATGGATTCGCACCGCCTCGGCGAAATGATTGGAGAACAGATGATTCTCGATCATCAGCGCGGACATGCGCACCAGCGCCAGCGTATGGCGGTTGAAACCGCGCGTGTCGCCGCTGACGTCGAGCGCGCCGATGGTGCGTCCAAGCGGATCGGCAATGGGTGCGCACGAGCAGGTGAGAATGCGGTTGGCGTGCAGAAAGTGCTCGCCGGCATGCACGACGGTGGGTTGACCGTCCACGAGTGCGGTGCCGATCGCGTTGGTGCCGCGATCCGACTCGGCCCACGAGACGCCGGGGCACAGTGCCACGCGATTGGCCTTGGCGACGAAATCGCTGTCGCCGAGGCTGTGCAGGATCACGCCGCGATTGTCGGTGAGCAGCACCATGCTCTGGGTATCGACGATCTGCGCGTGCAGCGTTTCCATCACCGGCAACGCGTGCGTATAGAGCGAATGATTACGGTCGACGAGATCGCGCAGCGCCGCCTCGCGCAGCGGATTGAAGTCAGGCGTTTCCGAGGCGCGCAAGCCGACCTGCTGCGAGCGCGCGTGCGCCTGTGCGATCAGTTCCGGCTGCGCGGCGAGAGGCCGGCCAGTCAGCGATACCACGGGTGACGCAAGGGGCTGCCCCGAATGATGGGTCATTGCTCGTCTCCGTCAGGATCTCGACACAGTGGGTGCATGGCCCGCCCGTTGTCATTCTGCAGTGCAACATAAGTGTGCACGCTGGTTTTATCTTACAGGATCGCGCCACAGGACCGCGATTGGTGCAATTCGCGATGTCATTCGTGCCGCCATTCACGCGCGCTCAAGGAAAACTTGCGGAGTGGCCGAACTCGTCTAAAGTGAATCAAATCAGCCGCGCGCAGCGTGTTTGTCACATTCGCGTGGTTGGCATAGTCCGCGCCTCGACAAGGAAGGAGGCCGTTGAAAAACAGGCGTGCGCGGGCCCGATCGATCCACCGTCAAACCAAGGTGATTTCCATGCAGATCATTTTCCCGAACGAAACCCCCGCCTATTCGGGGCGCGAACTCACCCTGGCATTTCCGGCAATGGTCGATGGCGAAAGGGTGGAATGCATGATCACCGCCGAGGCTCTGGAAGACCACTACGGCGCGGCGTCGTACCGGCTGGAAGACATGATCGGCGCGTTTGCCGCGCATCGGGCGCGCATCGAGGCGGCCACCCGGCGTCTGCTTTCGGAAACCAGCGCGCAATGTCTGGTGTTGCGCAGCGGCTATGTGCGCTTCTATGAAGCGAACTGGCGCAACTGAAAACGACGCAGATAATTCAGGGTAACTAAGTAAAACTGCGTGTGGCCTGGAGTGGCGAATCAGGGCGCACGCGGTGGCACATTCGTGCGCTCTCGATGAGCGCGCCGCCATGACGATCCTCCGTCACGTTCCGGCGCGCTCGCACATCATCCGGTTCTGGCTTCGATCTTATTCCGCGCCGAGGTAGAAGTAGCGGAACAGGAACACGGCGGCGATGATCCACACCACCAGTTTCACCTGACGTGCGCGGCCGGTCAGCAGCTTGAGTCCAGCGTACGAAATGAAGCCGAACGCCACACCGTTGGCGATCGAATAGGTGAACGGCATCAACAACGCGGTGAGGGCGGCGGGCACGACTTCCGTGGCGTCGTCCCACGGCAGGTCCACCAGTTCACGCAGCATCAGACACGACACGTAGAGCAGCGCCGGAGCCGTCGCGTAGCCCGGCAC
The DNA here is from genome assembly GCF_003429005.1 of Paraburkholderia sp. DHOC27. Lineage (GTDB taxonomy): Bacteria > Pseudomonadota > Gammaproteobacteria > Burkholderiales > Burkholderiaceae > Paraburkholderia. The sequence goes on along the minus strand of NZ_QVQV01000009.1, from coordinate 178,551 downwards.
GACGCCTGCCAGCGGCGCGAAGAACAACGACGCCAGAAACAGGATCGCCACGGTGATGGCCGTCACCCCCGTGCGGCCCCCGGCCTGCACGCCCGACGCGCTTTCGATGTAAGCCGTGGTCGACGAGGTGCCTAGCAGCGAGCCGGCCAGGATGGCGGTGCTGTCCGCGAGCAGCGCCTTGTTCAGACGGTGCATCTTGCCTTCCACCAGCAGACCCGCGCGATTCGCGACGCCCATCAGCGTACCGGTCGCATCGAACAGTTCGACGAGGAAGAACACCAGGATCACGTTGAGCACACCCGCCGACAGCGCGGCGCGGATGTCCAGATGGAACAGCGTGGCGTCGATGGACGGCGGCGCCGAGACGATGCCGTGAAACTGGTTGCCGCCGAAGAAAAAGCTCAGGATGGTCACGCCCACGATCCCAAGCAGAATCGCGCCGCGCACGCGTAGCACGTCGAGCGTGACGATGGCGAAGAAGCCGATCGTCGCGAGGATCACGTGCGGGTCGTGCAGATTGCCGAGCGTCACCAGGGTGGCCGGATTGCCGGTCACGACGCCCGCCGTCTTGAGCGAAATGATGGCGAGAAAGAGGCCGATACCGGCGGTGATGGCAATCCGGATCGAATGCGGTATGCCGTTGACGATCACCTCGCGCACCCGGAACAGCGTGACGATCATGAACAGACACCCGGAGATGAACACGGCGCCGAGCGCCGCCTGCCACGTAAAGCCCATGCCTTTGACGACCGTGTAGGCGAAATAGGCGTTCAGGCCCATGCCCGGCGCGCAGGCAATCGGATAGTTCGCGTACAGGCCCATGATGAGCGAACCGAGCGCGGCCACGATGCAGGTTGCAACGAACACGGCGTCCTTGGGGATGCCTGCGTCGCCGAGAATCGCCGGATTCACGAAGATGATGTAGGCCATCGTCAGGAAGGTGGTCAGGCCGGCCAGCAGCTCAGTGCGCAGGTTGGTGCCGGCTTCGTCGAAGCCGAAGTATCGTTTTACGAAGTCCATGGAGCGAGTCTCGGTCGTAGTGACGTTGTTTGTTGTGAGTGATTGAAAGGCGCGCGTATTTCGTATCGCGGCACGCCCTGGCGCAACGCTACGGGCGGATTGTAGTCAACGATCGCCATGAAAGGCGCGTGATTACAGTGCCGGCGTGGAGCAGATGCAACAGTCGGTGCGTTTTTTCGTGCGCCGCCGGGTCGGGAGCGCATGTGAACGGGCCGATCCCGCACCGCGCCCGGCATGTGGTGTCGAAGGGGCGTGATGATACCGCGCCGGCGCCGCGGCGCACTAAATCACACCGACATGACGGCAGGGACGCCGTGGACCCTGGCGTCCTCAGGAAAGCGGACGCGCGCACCCGATCACGCGGCGCGGCTGCGCGAGCGTTGCGCTACGCCGCAGGCCGGCCCGGCGACGCGCACCCCGTACGACCTGCGTCACCCGCCGGGCTACCGCCCGCAGTCGCCGGTCTGGCCGGCGGCCACCCGCTGTTGCCAGACGATGCGGGACGCGTCCAGCGCATTTTGCGGATAGTTGAGCCAGTCGAGCGGGTCGTAACCGGCGGCGCGCCATTGCGTGAGGTCGGTCATGACCTCGGCGCGCGTCTTCGGCGTGTTGGCGTTGCAGCCAGCCGGCGAGGCGTCGGCAAACGCCGCCGTCACGCATCCCGCGCCGAGAAACGCGCCCACCACTGCGCCCGCCAGCGCGCAAGAAAAGGTCTTCATGTCAGGCTCCCGTGGAGCAAGTCGTGCAAGCATCGCTCAGCGAGGTTCGCACGGTCACACTCAGTATGGGACGACACTGCTAACGCAACGTTGCGCGCGACGACGTCCCGTCCGCCGCAAACTTCAATCCGGGCATGACCCCGAGGTCTACCGCATGCGCCGCCGCGCACCTCACGACACCGATGGCTTGCCCAGCCGGTCCAGCACGGCGTTGAGCAGATCGATGGGCAACGGAAACACGATGGTCGAGTTTTTATCCGCGGCGATCGTCGTGAGGGTCTGCAGATAACGCAACTGCATGGCCTGCGGCTGCCGCGCGAGGGTTTGCGCGGCCTCCAGCAAGTGCTGCGAAGCCTGCAATTCGCCTTCCGCGTGAATCACCTTGGCGCGCCGCTCGCGTTCCGCTTCGGCTTGCCGCGCAATGGCGCGGATCATCGTTTCATTGATATCCACGTGCTTGATTTCGACGATCGCTACCTTGATACCCCAGGCATCGGTCTGCGCGTCGAGCACCTTCTGGATATCCGCGTTGAGCTGTTCGCGGGCGGACAGCAGATCGTCCAGTTCGTGTTTGCCGAGCACCGCGCGCAAGGTGGTCTGGGCGAGCTGGCTGGTGGCTTCGAAATATTTCGCTACCTGGATCACGGCCCGCTCCGGTTCGACAATGCGGAAATACACCACGGCGTTGACCTTGACGGAGACGTTGTCGCGCGTAATCACGTCCTGCGGCGGCACGTCGAACACGACGGTGCGCAGATCCATGCGCACGGCCTGCTGCACGATCGGCAGGATGAACACGAGGCCTGGTCCCTTGACCTTCCAGAAGCGCCCGAGCATGAATACGACGCCGCGTTCGTACTCGCGGAAGATGCGGATCGACGACACGATCAGCACGGCGATCAGTACGATCAGGATGCTGCCAAAACCGAATGTGAAACCCATCATGAAGCTTCTCCCCGAGTGGGTGGTTACGGTGTAGTGCGATCGGCGCGGACCACGGTCAGCGTGAGGCCCCGGCGTGCCGTGACGCGCACCGTGTGACCAGGCGCGAGCGGCTCGCTGCTCGTGACCTGCCAGCGCTCGCCATGCACGCGGGCCCAGCCCATCCCCACGCCTGACCCGCTGACCGCGCCGCCTGGGTCCGCCTCCGTGCTGCCGGACGTGCTGCCCGAGGTGCCGCTGGACGTGGACAGGCCGTCGTCGAGCACCACGCCGAGGCTGCCGATCAGCGCCTCCGACCCGGTAACGACCGGCCGCCGGCGGGCGCGTAACGCCACGCTCGATACCGTGAAAATGAACAGCGCGCTAAACGCCGCGACTGCTGCGATGGTCGGCAGGGGAATGCCATAGCCGGGCACGTCGGTGTCGATCAACATCAGCGCGCCCACCACGAACGCGACGATGCCGCCGAAGCCCAGCGTGCCAAAGGTGGGCAAGAACGCTTCGCCGATCAGGAATGCCAGCCCCAGAAAAATCAGTGCGAGACCCACGTAGTTGATGGGCAGCATCTGCATGGCGAACAGACCCAGCAGCAGGCTGATCGCGCCCACCACGCCGGGCAGCATGAAACCGGGGTTGGCGAATTCGAAGAACAGCCCGTACATGCCGATCATCAGCAGGATCAAGGCCACGTTGGGGTCGGTGATGACGGCGAGGAAACGGCTGCGCCAGTCGGCCTCCAGCGTGACGACCGGGGCATGCGCGGTGTGCAACGGCTGCGCGCCCGCCGCGGTATTGACCGTGCGGCCATCGAGCTGATGCAGCAGGTCGGGGATGTCGCGCGCGCTCAGGTCGATCACATGCAGGGCGAGCGCTTCATCCACGGAAAGGCTCACGGCTTCGCGTACCGCCCGTTCGGCCCAGTCGGCGTTACGGCCGCGCAGTTGCGCGAGGCCGCGGATATACGCGGCGGCGTCGTGCACCTGCTTGCGGGTTTCGGTGGAGGAGGTGTCGAGCGGGAGCGCGGCGGTTTTGCGAGCGCCCGCCGTGTCGGGCGACCCCGGCCCGTTCTGCCCCGCGGGCAGTGCGCCGCCCATGCCCATCTGGATGGGTGTCGCCGCGCCGAGATTGGTGCCGGGCGCCATCGCCGCCAGATGGCTGGCGTAGACGATATAGGTGCCGGCGCTCGCGGCCCGCGCGCCGCTCGGCGCTACGTAGGCCGCCACAGGCACCGGCGAGGCCAGAATCGCCTTGATGATCTGTCGCATGGCGGTGTCGAGGCCGCCGGGGGTATCCAGCTGCAGGACGGCCAACTGCGCGTGCTCCTGCGCGGCGCGCTGCAAGCTGCGCACGATGAAGTCAGCACTGGCCGGACCGATCGCACCGTTGACCGGAATCACGATCACGGGACGCGCGTCCGAGGGCGCCGCTGATGTCGCCGCTGAGGACGCCACTGCGACCGCCGCGGATGGTGCAGCCCGCACGGAGCCGAAAGGGGTAACGAGGCACAGCAGTAGTCCCAGCGCGGCAATGCCGCGCAGAAACCGGACCGCGAGGCCGCCGGCTTGCATGAAACGGCGGCGCGGACCAGACTGCCGGAACGGGAGAAGCGGTTGCGTTCTCATCGCTGACGGCCGACGCGCCAAAGCGACGGGTATCGCTAGGCGCGGGCCGGAAAAGACTGGCCTGACCCTGATAGCTTAGTCCGATTCCGGCGCGCGCGTGTACGCGGCTCGTGCACTGCGATAGTCGGTCGGCCGCATGCCGGTCCATTTACGAAAGGCCCGATGAAACGCGCTCGGTTCCGCAAAGCCGACGCGCGTGGCGATGTCCGCGATGCTGCGGCCGCTGTCCTGCAGTTCTCCAATGGCAATGTCGCGCCGCAGATCGTCCTTGATCGACTGGTAGGTGTGGCCTTCCTGCTTGAGATGGCGCCGCATGGTGGCCTCCGCGACATGCAGACGTTGCGCCATCTGATCGGCGGCGGGCCATCCGGCCATTGGCATGGCGCGCAGTATCCTGCGCACGCGCGCGGCCAGCGAACCGGCGTCGCGGTACTTGACGACGAAACTGCCGGGCGCATCGCGCAGGAACGGCTTAACGGACTGGGTGGTCTGGACCACCGGCAGCGTGAGAAACCCAGGCGAGAGATCCACATAGGACGACGGCTCGCCGAAGCGCAGCGCGTCGCAGAACATCAGCCGGTATTCGTGCGCAGCGGGCGGTTCGGCGCAGCTGAAGTTCGCCGCCAGCAACGGAATCCGGCGGCCCACCAGCCAGCAGAGCAGGCCGTACACGAGGATGAAATAGGTGGCGTAGGCGAACATCGTCGGCTGCGGGGTGCCCTCGCGATGCGTGAAGGTGAGGCGCACGCCGTGCGGCTCCACGGTATGCACCACGCTGAGGTCATCGAGCACGAGGCGCATGAAGCCGAGCGCGCGGTTGAGCGCCTGGGCGCCGGTGCGGGCCGTCAGCGCCATCTGCGTCATGGCGATAAAACTGCCGCAGCGCATGGGATGCGAGTCCTGGCCGAAGAATTCGTCATCGAGCGCGCGTGCGATGCCGGCCCACAACGCGCCATACTGAGCCGACGAGACGCGGCTCTTCGGCGCGGCCAGCATGGCAGGCACAATGCCGGCGGCGTCGACGAGCGGCCGCACGTCGACGCCGCGCGCCCGCGCCAGCGCGAGGGTCTCTTCAACGAGGCTGACGGAGATGGTGCCTTTGTCGTTTTTTGGGGGCATGGAGGTAGGTAAGCCCGGTGGGTCAGGGCAGAAAGCAGGGCAGTCAGGCGACGCGCGGGCTGGCAAACGCGCTCACTTCGTCAGACGCGAAGGCGTTCAGTCAGCCGGATTTTAGCCGCCCGCGTGTTGCCGGCTGCGTTAACATGGCAAATGCGCTCACGCAGAATGATCGGGCAGAGCATCGAAGCTGTCCAGCGGGTTGCCTACACTGTGCGGAAATGGCGTTGTCCCGCCCGCGAGGTACGCTCATGGAACCTCAAGGTGCGCACATGGCACCCCCAAGGCACCGGCACGGCACGCGCAGGATGCCGAACGCGGCGGGACAGCAATGGCCACGGCCAACACAGATACACGGAGACAGGCGCATTCATGGATGATTTCTACACAGACGACCAGCGGATGATCCGCGATGCGGCCCACGACTTCGCGGTCGATTGCCTCGCGCCGTTCGCCGCCCAATGGGACCGCGACGCGCACCTGCCCGACAGCGTCATCAAGCAGATGGGCGAACTGGGTCTGCTCGGCATGATCGTGCCGTCCGAGTGGGGCGGCTCGTACACCGACTACGTGGCCTACGCGCTTGCGGTTGAAGAAGTGGCGGCCGGCTGCGCCTCCTGCGCCACGTTGATGAGCGTGCACAATTCGGTGGGCTGCGGGCCCATTCTGAACTTTGGCACTGCGCAGCAAAAAGAGCGCTATTTGCAGGACCTCGCCACGGGGCGCAGTATCGGCGCGTTCTGCCTCACCGAGCCGCAAGCGGGCTCCGAAGCCAATAACCTGCGCACGCGCGCGGAGTTGCGCAACGGCCAATGGGTGCTCAACGGCAGCAAGCAGTTCGTCTCCAACGCAACCCGTGCGAATCTCGCCATCGTGTTCGCGGTGACAGACCCGGCACTCGGCAAGCGCGGCCTGTCGGCGTTCATCGTGCCCACCGACACGCCGGGTTTCAACGTCGGCAAGCCCGAGCACAAACTCGGTATCCGCGCGTCGGATACGTGTCCGATCACGCTGGAAGACTGCGCGGTGCCGGAAGCCAATCTGCTGGGCGAGCCGGGCGAGGGGCTGCGCATTGCGCTGTCCAATCTCGAAGGCGGCCGCATCGGCATTGCGGCGCAGGCGGTGGGCATCGCCCGCGCGGCTTTTGATGCAGCGCGTCAGTACGCGCATGAGCGGATCCAGTTCGGCAAGGCCATCAAGGAGCACCAGAGCGTCGCCAATATGCTGGCCGACATGACCACCCGCCTGAACGCCGCACGCCTGCTCGTGCATCACGCCGCGCGGTTGCGCACCGCGGGTAAGCCGTGTTTGTCGGAGGCGTCGCAGGCCAAGTTGTACGCGTCGGAAATCGCCGAGGAAATCTGCTCGAAGGCCATCCAGATTCACGGCGGCTATGGATATCTGGAAGACTATCCGGTGGAGCGCCACTATCGCGATGCACGCATCACGCAGATCTACGAAGGGACGAGCGAAATACAAAGAATGGTGATTGCGCGCAACGTTTGAGTGCAGAATGAGGCGGTCGGATTGAGACCGTCTGTGGAATGCCTGGGCGGTGCGCAGCAGGCAGGCAGCAGGCACGACCCGGCGCCCCAAGGCACGTCAGCCATGCCGGGCGCGAAGGAATGCCTGGCTGGCAGGAAGCGGAGAGAGCGCCCACGCGCCCACGCGAATCGACACAGGAGACGACGATGACCGAGCGGACCCCGTCCACGCAGGCATTTCTGGCGGCGCGCGACCTGTTGTGGCGCCATCGCACCGACTACGAGCGCGCCTATGCCGGGTTCACGTGGCCCCGGCTCGATACGTTCAACTGGGCGCTCGATTACTTCGACGTCATCGCGCAGGACAATCACGCGCCGGCACTGTGGATCGTGGATGATCCCGCGGGTCCCGGTCTGAAGCTCTCGTATGCGCAGATGTCCGAGCGCTCGGCGCGCATGGCGAATTTTCTGCGCGGCGTGGGCATAGGACGCGGCGACCGTGTGCTGCTGATGCTACCCAATCGCGTCGAACTATGGGACGTGATGCTGGCGGCGATGAAACTCGGCGCGCTCGTCCTGCCGGCCACCACCCAGCTTTCCGCCGACGACGTGCGCGACCGCGTGCAGATCGGCGAGGCGCGCTTCGTCGTGGTGGACAGCGCCGAAACCGGCAAATTCGAGCAACTGGACATGCCGCTCACGCGGCTTTCGGTGGGCGCGCCGCGCGAGGGCTGGATCGATCTGGCCGACGCCCGCGACGCCTCGCCCCAGTTCGTGCCGGACAGTCCCACGCGCGCCACCGATCCACTGCTGCTGTACTTCACCTCGGGCACGACCTCGAAGCCCAAGCTCGTCGAGCATACCCATCAAAGCTATCCGGTCGGGCATCTCTCGACGATGTACTGGATCGGTCTGCAACCGGGCGATATCCACTGGAACATCAGTTCGCCCGGCTGGGCCAAGCACGCGTGGAGCTGTTTTTACGCGCCGTGGAATGCGCAGGCCTGCGTGTTCGTCTTCAATCAGGGACGCTTCGTGCCGCAGCAGACGCTCGACGTGCTGGTGCGCTGCAAGGTCACGACGCTGTGCGCGCCGCCCACCGTTTGGCGCATGCTGGTGCAGGAGCCGCTCGCGGACTACCGGGTGAGCCTGCGCGAGATCGTCGGTGCGGGTGAGCCGCTGAATCCGGAGGTGATCGAGCGGGTGCAGCACGCATGGGGCGTGACCATCCGCGACGGGTATGGCCAGACCGAAACCACCTGCCAGATCGGCAATTCGCCGGGTCAGCCGGTGGTGGCGGGATCGATGGGACGGCCTTTGCCCGGCTACCAGATCGAACTCGTGGATGCCGACGATCATGCGACGAGCGAAGGCGAAATCGCGCTGCCGCTCGCCGAGCCGCCAATGGGTCTGATGACGGGCTACGCGAACAATGCGAGTGCGACTGCCCAGGCCATGCGCAACGGTTACTACCACACGTCGGACGTGGCGCTGCGGCGCGACGACGGCTACTACGTGTACGTGGGCCGCGCCGATGATGTGTTCAAGTCGTCCGACTACCGCTTGAGCCCGTTCGAACTCGAGAGCGTGCTGATCGAGCACGAGGCGATCGGCGAGGCCGCGGTCGTGCCGAGCGCAGATGCATTGCGGCTGTGCGTGCCGAAGGCGTTCGTTACCGTGCGACACGGTTATGAGGCGAGTCCCGAACTGGCGCGCAGCGTGTTCCAGTTTTCGCGCGAAAAGCTCGCACCGTACAAGCGCATCAGACGCCTGCAGTTCAGCGAGTTGCCCAAGACCATCTCCGGCAAGATCCGCCGCGTGGAGTTGCGGCGCCGGGAGATGGAGCGCGCAGCGGAGCCGGCGCGGCTGGAGGGCGAGTACTGGGAAGAGGATTTTCCGGAGCTGACGGCGGGGACGGAGAAGGTGGGGACTGCGAAGTAAGAGCTTGTGAAGCACGGCGCGTGAAGCAACGGACCCTTTAGTCGCAGGCCGTGAAAGAAAAGCGGGCGCCGAAGCGCCCACGATGTTCCTGACGGTTCAAGCCACGTTCAAGCCTCACCCACCGGGCTCGGCCCGACGCCATGCGCGTCAGGCGTGCCAGGCGTATGCGCAGCATGCACACGGCTCACCCACACGACGGCCAGCATCGCCAGCGCCACCGACACCCAGCCGACCGTGCCATAACCGGCAATCTGTCCGCTGGCGGTATTGCTCAGCATCAGACCGCCCAGCCACGCGCCACATCCCATCCCCAATGCCTGCAAGGCGCTGTTGGCGCTGAGGAACGCACCGCGCCGGCTCGGCTCGGGGACCGTAGTGAGGAGCGCCTGCATCGGCACCATGCGGCCCGACATGGCCACCATGAAGAACGGGAAGAACAGGACCATCGCCGCGAAGGGAATGGTTGGCAGATGCGTGACGAACAGCACCGGAATCGCAGACAGCACGGCCATCACGCGGAACATGTAGTGCTTGCCGTAGCGGTCGGCGAGACGTCCAATTGCGCGCGAGGTGAACAGGGTCGCGGCGCCGCCCGCCATATACAGCCACGAGAGCCGCGCGGGCTCCACGCCGTGATTGGCAACCAGCATCGGCGAGACGAACGGGATCACCAGCATCTGCGAAATCATCACCGTGAAGGTGAGCGCGAAGGCCTTCATGTGACGCGGATCGCGCAGCAGCCGGCCCAGCTCGGGGAGGATCTCGCCGAGCGGGCGCGGCCGCCGGCTCAGATGCTGGGCGAGCGGCGGCACGATGCGAAAACCCGCCATCCATACGAGTACCGAGAGGACCACCAGCAGGACGAACGGCGCAGCCCACGTGAAATGCGCGCCGAGCATGATGCCGGCCGGTACGCCCGCGATAGCCGCCATCGAGAACGCCGTCATGATCGTACCGGTAGCCGCGCCGCGTCGCGCCACCGGCACGACGTCGCCGACGATCGCCATGATCACCGAGCCCAGCACGCCGCCCGTGATGCCGGCAAAGGCGCGCGCGACCAGCAGCAGCGGAAAGGTGGTGGCGAGCGCGCAGGCGAGGTTGGACAACGCAAACAGCGCATAGATGAAGAGCAGCAGTTTGCGCCGGTCGAAGCGGTCGATATAGGTGGCGGCAAACAGACCCGACAGCCCCGAACACCACGAGTAAGCCGACACCGCCGTCGCGAATGCGGCCGGGACGATGTGGAACGCGTGCATGATCTGCGGGCCGAGCGGCATCATCACCATGAAGTCCATGATGATGGTGAATTGCGTCAGCGCGAGCAGCCACAGAAGGCGCCGCTCGTGCGTGGTGCTGATGGTGTACATCGGCAAGAATCCTTGAAAGAGGGAAAAGCGCGTCGCGCGCCGCTCATCACCGAATGCTAACCGCTAAAACGCCGACCGCCGACGAGCGAGGCGTCAGCGGTGGCGGGCGGAGTGGCCAATACGGCAAATGAAGCAGATGCAGCGAATGCCCCAAATGCCCCGAATGCGGCAAGCGGGGCAAAAGCGCAAATGCAGCAAACACGGCGGACGTTGTACGGCCCGCCAACGCGCATGTCAATCGTCGAGATTTTCGTGGACTGCAACGGCGCCCTGTTTCCAGTACGCGGCGGCGCGGATGTGTGCCTTGTCGACGCCACGCTCGGTCACGAGGTGATAGCGCACCGCGCGCATCGAGGCCGCTTCACCAGCGGCCCAGACATAGCCCGCGCCATCCGGCAGGAACGTGTCGCGTACCGCTTGCAGCAGGGCGTCGCCACGGTACGAAGTGTCGCTGCGATAGCACCAGACTTCGTGCAGCTCGGCGGCGGTGTCGAAGGCGATGCGCGCGGACGGATCGGCCACTTCGAGCACCGCTGCCACGCGCGCGCCGGCCGGCAGTTCCGACAGACGCCGCGCGATGGCGGGCAGCGCGGTTTCGTCGCCGATCAGCAGATGCCAGTCGAAGGCCGTTGGAATGACCAGCGAACCGCGCGGGCCGCCAATGCCGAGGAACTGGCCTACCTTGGCCTGGGCCGCCCACGTCGCGGCGGGTCCCGCCTCGTGCATGGCGAATTCGATATCGAGTTCGCGCGCGGCGCGGTCATGACGGCGCGGCGTGAAATCGCGCGCCACCGGTCGCGGCTGGTCTTCGGGAAACACCGGACCGTTCGGACCCGCGACCGGCACGACGGGCTTGTCCTCGCCCGGCGCGGGAAAGAACACCTTGATGTGATCGTCGAACGACGCGGACACGAAATCGTCCAGATCGTCGCCGGTGAGGGTGACGCGAATCAGGTGCGGTGTCAGCGGCTGGACCCGCGTGACCTGCAGCAGACGAAACTTCAGCGGATGACGGACGCGGGTGACCGCGAGATCGGATCGGGCTTGCATGGGTGTGCTCTCCAGTTTCCAGTATTCGGTGGCGTGGCTCGGTGCGTCATGGCGTATTGCCGAGGCACCTGTGCGTTCAGGGCGTTGCGTTTTCCGGGCCGTTTTCGCCGTCACCCGGTTTTGGGTCCTGCGTTTGATTGGCGCCCGTACCTTCGATTTCCGCCGTGGCACGCGCGAGGATTGCCGCGATGCGGCGCTGCTCGTCGGCGGGTGCGCTGTCACGGCGCAGCAGCGCGAGCTTGAGCGCCCGCCGTGCTTCACTCAGCTCGGGCAGCCAGCCGCCTTCGCTCGGATCGAGCGGCTCTTCACCGGCAAAGGCGCGGCGCACGGAATCCATCTTGCGGGCAATATGGGTGAGCTTGGCGAGCATCAGCTCGACGCGCTCGCGGTTGTCGGCAAGGTGCTTGCGGCCGGGTTCAGCGAGTTCATAGCGCTTGCGGTTGCCTTCGAGCTGCACGGTCACGTAGCCGAGTTCTTCGAGGTAGGTCAGGGCCGGGTAGACCATGCCGGGGCTCGGGCTGTAGAAGCCGTTCGAGCGCGCCTCCAGTGCCTTGATGAGTTCGTAGCCGTGGCTCGGCTGGGCATCCAGTTGTGACAGCAACAGCAGTTGCAGGTCGTCCGAGGTGAACTTGCGGCCGCGCGGGAAACCGTCGCCATCGCCGCCGCCGAAGCCACCCCGTCCGCCCCGGCCTCCCGGGAAGGGTCCGCTGCCGTCGCGATGGCCAAAATGACGGCCGATGGCGTGACGCAGTGCATGCAGCGAGAAGCGGTCGGCATAGAAGCGCTCGCCGTAGGACGCGCCGGACATCTCGTCGCGGCGGTGGCGGCCTTCGCCAGCAAACGCGTCCATGCCGCGCGCGAAGCGCTCATGGTGGCGGCCGTGGCCTCGCCACTGATGGCGCTCGAGCGCGTGCCACAGGGCATGCAGCGTGAAGCGCTCGTCGGCGTCGCCCCACGGCGCGCGGTCGAAGTCCTGCTCGTGGCGCCCGTGATGGGCGTGATGATGATGGTGATGATGTGAATGGCGCATCTCAATGCTCCGTTGTGTCTAAAGATGTGTCTTAAGATATATATCTAAAGATAGTTTGTCAAACACGAAATTTGGGGCGGCATGGTGGTGGACTCGCCACGGTTGCCCGGTCCGTCAGAACTTGGGTCAAGCGATTTCCATCTACCAGCCCCATCCCATCGTTTCAATGACGTCATGTCATTAATCTAATGACGCTGATGCTCTCGTGAAATGTCGGTCCGTTGCCCAGAATGTCTCTCAACGCGGCCCCGGCCGCTCTTTAAACGGAGAGACAGCATGTTTGCGATCAGTGGAGTGAGTGGACAGGTAGGCGGCGCGGCGGCTCGCGCCTTACTGGATGCAGGGCATCAGGTGCGCGCGGTGTTGCGCGACAAGTCGAAGGCGGCGCCCTGGCTGGAACGCGGCGCGGAGGTGGCGATTGCCGAGGTGCAGGATACGGCCGCGTTGCAGGCGGCCTTCGCGGGTACTGAAGGCGTGTTCGTCATGGTGCCGCCCGACTTCGCGCCGCAGCCGGGTTATCCGGGTGCACGGGCCGCAGCGGCATCGCTGACGCGGGCGCTGGCCGCCGCGAAGCCGCAACGGGTGGTGGCGCTGTCGTCGATTGGCGGGCAGCACGACTCGGGGCTCGGTCTCATCACGCAGGTGCATATCCTCGAAGAGGCGCTGGCTGAGTTGTCGATTCCCACCGCGCTGCTGCGGCCCGCGTGGTTCATGGAGAATTCGCTGTGGGATGTCGGCCCGGCGCGCGCGACCGGCAAGATGGCGAGCTTCCTGCAACCGCTGGAGCGTGCCTATCCGATGATCGCCACGGCGGACATTGGGGCGGTCATTGCACGCACGCTCACGCAAACGTGGCAGGGCCGCCGCGTGATCGAGATCGAGGGGCCGCAGCGTTATACACAGCACGACATTGCCGCGGCGCTGGGCGCTGCATTGGGGCGCACCGTCGAGCCGCAGATCGTGCCGAGAGAGCAGTGGGAAGCGCTGTTTCAGTCGCAGGGCACGGCGTGGCCGCTGCCGCGCATGGAGATGATCGACGGCTTCAACAGCGGCTGGATCGAATTCGAAGCCGATGGCGTGCACGAGCGCGTGATCGGCGAGACGTCTTATAAGGTGGTGATGGAGGAGTTGGTGAAGCGGGCGCAATAAGGAAGCTAGCGTCGGGTCAAAGCCGGCGTGAAAAACCCGCAAAAGAAGCAGTGATGCAGCAACAAAAGTGGTTCACAAAAACCGGCGGCGCCATCTTCGACATGGCGCCGCCGCTTTTTTGCACGAAGTCCAGTGCGCGATCAGTGCGCGCCCGCCGCGTCCGGTCCGCCACCGCCTTTGGCGGGCCGGGTGATCCAGATGAGCGGAATGATCAGAATGAAAATGATCGCGGACACGAAGAAGATATCGTTTAGCCCCATCATCGCGGCCTGCGTGTTCACAGTGAAATCGAACATCGCATGCGCCGATTGCGTGTTCAACTGGAGCAGTGACTGGGTCGAATCCATCTGCTGGTTAAAGAGCGGATTATTGATGCTGGCGCGCTCCGTCAAGCGCGCGTGATGCAGGACGGTGCGGTTGTTCCACTCGTTGCCCGCAATGGAAGTGCCCACCGCGCCGCAAAACACGCGGGCGAAATTCGACAGGCCCGCCGCCGCTGGAATCTTCTGCGGCGGTTGTCCGGCGAGGATGATCGCGGTGAGCGGCACGAAAAAGAGGGCCATCGGAATGCCTTGCAGCAGCGTGGGCAGCACCAGATGCCAGGTGTCGATCTCGATCACGTACTTCGAGCGCATATAGAACACGATCGCAAAGCCGATGAACGCGAGCGTCGCGATGACGCGTGCATCCGAGCGCGGCAACACGCGGCCCATCACGGGCGCAAGAATCACGGCGAACACGCCGAGCGGCGCGGTGACGAGACCCGCATCCACGGAGCGGTAATTCAGATACTCCTGCATCCATTGCGGCAGCAGCACCAGATTGCCGAAGAACACCCCGTACGCCACGGAAATCGCAATCGTCCCGCCCAGGAAATTGCGCTGCGTGAAGAGGCGCAGATCCACGATCGGGTTCGGTTCCGTCAACTCCCATACGAGGAAGAAGGCGAAGCTGATCACGGCGGTGATGCCGAGTATGACGATGACCGGCGAGGAGAACCAGTCCAGATCCTTGCCCTTGTCGAGCATGATCTGCAGCGACGCCACCCAGGTAATCAACAGGCCAAGACCGACCACGTCGATGGGCGGCTTGCGGGTGGCCGACTCGCGGGTGCGGTAGATCATCCACGTGACGCCCGCCGCGAAAATGCCCACCGGGATGTTGATATAGAAGATCCACGACCAGCTGTAGCTATCCGTGATCCAGCCGCCGAGCGCGGGGCCGGCAATCGGGCCGACCGTGGCGGTCATGGCCCATAGTGCGAGCGCCGTGGACGACTTCTCCTTGGGATACGAACCCAGCAGGATGGCCTGCGAGAGCGGAATCAGCGGACCGGCGACGGCCCCTTGCAGAATCCGCGCAACCAGCAGGACGGGCAGCGTGGGGGCGATACCGCACAGCCACGACGACAGCACGAACATCAGGATCGCGCCAACGAACAGCTTGATCTGACCGATGCGCTGCGTGAGCCAGCCGGTCAGCGGAATCGACACGGCGTTCGCAGCGGCGAACACGGTGATGACCCAGGTGCCTTCGTCCACCGAGACGCCGAGGTTGCCGGAGATGGTGGGAATCGCGACGTTGGCAATGGACGTGTCCAGCACGTTCATGAAGGTGGCGAGCGCCACGGCGATGGTCGCGAGCACGAGCTGGCCACCTTGCAACGGCGGCGGAGCGGCGGGTGGCGACGGCGGCGAAGGTGGCGTGGGGGGCGTAGGTGAAGCGGCCGCAGAGTCAGGCTGGCTCAAGCGTTTCTCCGGTGCAGGGTGACAGGCGATGAAGTCGCGTTGCTTGATTTGACGTGGCGCGACGTGGCGCGACGTGGCGTGACACGGCTTGGACAGAGCCCGCCAGAAGCAAACCGGCTTCAGGATACCGGATTCTCCGGGTTGCGTTGCCCGCCGTGCACAACCGCGGCGGCCCGCCCACGGGCTGCTCTCACCGGCTTCCCACGCGGGCTTCCCACGAATTGCGGCAAAAAAATGACGGTCAGCGTATGCTCGCGGCTGTGCACGCGTCTGCCCGCACGAAACGATTCAGGCGAAGCGCGCGAGCCACGCAGGAATCCGACAAACAACGACCCGCGCATGACCTGTTCGAACCGCGTATTCAGACGGGCAGGCTGGACCAGACAGGCCAACCGCGCAGGCCAACCGCGCAGGCAGACGACGCAGGCGAACCGCAAAGGGAGATCAGCATGGCATGGCAAAAATTCAAACACGGCTGGCGCCTCGCGCCGGCTGATTCGTCTACGCCAGCGCGCGCACTGGTGGTGCTGCTGCACGGCGTGGGCAGCAATGCACGCGACCTGTTACCGCTCGCGGATAGCTGGCGCGAGGCGTTGCCGGATGTGGCGTTCGTTTCGTTCGACGGCAGCCAGCCCTTCGACGGCGGCGGTGCCGGCCGTCAGTGGTTCAGTCTGCGCGAAGTCAACGAGACCAACCGGGCGGCGCGCGTGGTGGACGCCTATCCGGCGCTACGCCGCATGCTGGAAAACGAACTGGAGCACTGGCAACTGACTTTCTCGAGCCTCGCGCTGGTGGGCTTCTCGCAAGGCTCGATCATGGCGCTGCATCACGTGGCGACGCGCGAGGAGGGGCTCGCCGCCGTGGTGGCCTACTCGGGGCGCCTGGCATCCACCGTGGCCGCACGCACGCGCACGCCGGTCACGCTGGTACATGGTGTCGAAGATCTGGTGATTCCCGTGCTCGAACTCGAGCGCGCGGCCAACGCGCTGAGCGACGCGGGATTTGCCGTGGCCGCGTTCGCGCTGCCCGAGATCGGTCATACGATTTCGGCCGACGGCCTCGTGCTGGGCCGCGATGCATTGGTGCGCGGTTTCACCGGGCCGGCTGCGAGTGTGGCGGCGGCCTCGGGGTCATCGAAATAATCAGAAATATGAAGATATTCGAACGAGCGATCTAAAGTAATTTGAACGGCTTGCCGTTAATGGTTCATAAGCGTGAAAATCACGCGCGCCGCACGATCGCCAGCCGCGTCCTGGGGGACGTCAGCACGGCGCAGTGAGGCCGGGGGAATCAATCGCAACGCCCCGCGAGGGGCTATAACGACACACGCAGAGCCTACCTATGGCCAGACCGAAGCCGTATTACCCTTTCTTCAGGGGTTTCTCCCGTCACACCGTGGCGGTCGACCTTGGCACGGCCAATACCCTTATCTATACCGAGGACGGCGGCATCCTGCTGGATCAGCCGTCCGTCGTATGTTTCCAGAAGCACGATACGGCGGGGCCCAAGCGGGTCGCGGCGGTGGGCAGCGAGGCCAAGCAGATGCTCGGCCGCTCGCCCGGCAACCTGGAAACCGTGCGGCCCATGCGGCATGGCGTGATCGCCAATTTTCCGGCCGCGGAACACATGATCCGTCAGTTCGTCGATATGGCGCGGCCCCGGCCGTTCTTCGGCCGGCGCGCGGCGTTCACCATCTGCGTGCCGGCGGGCGCCACTCAGGTCGAGCGGCGCGCCATCAAGGAAGCGGCGGTGGCAGCGGGTGCCTGGAAGGTGAGCCTGATCGGCGAGTCGCTGGCCTCGGCGGTGGGCGCGGGGCTGCCGGTGAGTTCGGCGACCGGATCGATGGTGGTCGACATTGGCGGCGGCACCACGGAAGTGGGCGTGATCGCGCTGGGCGGCATGGTTTATAGCGGCTCGATTCGCGTGGGCGGCGACCAGTTCGACGCAGCGATCGTCAACTACGTGCGCAATCTGTACGGCGTGTTGATCGGCGATCAAACCGCGGAGCACGTGAAAAAGACCATCGGTACGGCCATGCTCGACGTGCCGATCGAGCGTCTCAATGCAACCGGGCGCAGCGTCGAAGACGGGCTGCCGCGCACCGTGCAGTTGAGCAATCACGATATCGCGGAGGCCATCGAGGCGCCGCTGCGTCACGTGATCGGCGCCGTGAAGGCGGCACTGGAAAACGCACCCGCCGAACTGGTGACGGATATCGCCGATAGCGGCATCGTGCTGACGGGCGGCGGGGCGCTACTGGGTAACCTGGGGCGGCGTCTCACGAGCGAGATCGGGCTCGACGTGCGCGTGGCCGACGAGCCACTCACCTGCGCCGTGCGCGGTGCGGGGACGGCTGCCGGTGCGGGTCTGCTGGACGAGTGGATGTACGAGTAGGCGTTGACGCAGGCATTCGTAGAGGCGACGAAGCGCGTGTCGAGGCTGGCCGCGTGTTTGCCGCGGCTGTGTGACAATGGCCGCTCATTGGCTTCCCGTTGGCTTCCGTAGCCGCCTGCTCCCCGGTCTTTCCCCGTGACTCCCGCCGACTCCGTTCCATCTCCTCTGTACATCGAACTATCCAGCGGCCTGCGCATGCCTTATGTCGAGGCGGGCGAGGGCGAACTGCTGCTGTTCGTGCACGGCTCGCTGTGCGATTACCGTTACTGGCAACCGCAGCTCGCCGGTCTCGCGCGCCAGTACCGCTGCGTCGCCGTGAGTCTCACGCATTACTGGCCGCAAACCGATACATCAAGCGACGCGCTTGCGCATGCGCCATTTAGCTGGAGCGCGCACGCGGACGAGTTGGGGAAGTTTGTCGAGCGCTTCGGTGCGGGCCCGGCGCACGTGGTGGGTCATTCGCGTGGCGGCTGCGTCGCGTTTCATTTCGCACGGCGTTTTCCGCAGCATCTGCGCACGCTGACGCTGGCCGATCCAGGCGGCCCGTTGGAGATTGCCGGACGTTCGACCGCGCGTTTGCCGGAGACCGTCAACGCGCTGCGCGCACGCGCGGCTCAATTGATCGAGACGGGCAAGGTGGACGAAGGGCTGCAACTGTTCGTCGATTCCGTGAGCCGTCCCGGCTTCTGGGCGAAGAGCACGCTGTCGTTCCGCACGATGGCGATCGACAACGCGCACACGCTCGCGCGTCAGTTCCGCGATCCGCTGCCGGCCTATACGGAGGAACTGGCCACAGAGGTACGCGCGCCGGTGCTGTTGATCGACGGCGAGAAAAGTCCGGACATGTTCCGGCGCACCGTGACCGCGCTCGCATCATGGTTGCCCGATGCGCGGCGCACGACGGTGCAGGGCGCCTCGCACGGGATGAATCTGGCGCATCCCGCAGCGTTCAATCGCTACATCGACGGCTTCATTCGCGGCACGCTCGCGGGCGCCTGAGTGCGGCTAACTGCATACCGGCCGTATGCGGCCGTTCGCGGCCGTATCCGGCGGCGCCCAATCACACATAAGGCGCGCCGCGTGCGTTGCCTTCTCCGCGTGATCGCCGTCGGTGCTTACGCGCGGCTCTTGCGATGCGCGTCGGCGTCGAGCGCATGTTCCGCCGCTTCGCCAACGAGGCCGTGATAGTAGAGATGCACGCCAATGGCGAGCGAGTCGTTGCGGATTTCGTGCAGCGCCTTCCACGCCTTCTGCGGTTCCTTGAACAGCAGGTAGTGCGCTTCGTTGGCGACGAGGGTCGCCACCTGATGCAGCCCGTGACCATGCAACTTGTCGACGAGAGCGTCGAGGCTGCGGTGCGTGCGCGCGTCGGTACGCGGATACAGCATGTGCAGCACCGCGACGTTTTGCGTCTTCAGTGCCGCCGACAAGGCCACTACTATGTCCTGGTGGTTCAGCGCAGTGACGATGCTGTCTTCGGTGTGGTTGTGGTCCGGAAACAGCGTTTCGAGTGAGGCGTTCATCGAGTATTCCTGTTCTTCTAGACTAAAGAAAAAAGCTCGCCGCAAAACGGCGAGCCTGAACAACCGTGTGATTTGCAGGGCAGCAATAACACGCATTCAGTATCGCAGAGTCGGACATGTTGCGCTGCACACCTGTTGCAACAGATTGTTGCGATAATGGCTTTGTCTTTCATTTGGCTAGCTGTCATTTCGCGCCGTATCTGAGTCTTTCTCCTGATTTAAAACTCGACTGCCGGTGAATATTGCAAAGGTCGAGATGAATTGTTGCGTTCAATCGGCGCAATCAATCGTGATGCGCGCCGTAAAATGGGCGCCATCACCGGAGTCAGACGAGCCAATGACAGAGCCAATCACAAGTTAGTGGCATGCTTGACGGGCAACGCGCGCTGCGGCGCGGCCAGGCTGTTGTCCGATTCTGTCTCTCACGCACTCGTAGTCCGGTACGCGTGCAATGCGATTAAAGGAAAGCGTAAATGAACGACTCTACGACACACGCCACACTGAAGTTCTCCGATAGCGATCAGACAATTGATCTGCCGGTCTACAAGGGCACGATGGGCCCGGACGTCATTGATATTCGCAAGCTGTATGGCCAGACCGGCAAGTTCACGTACGACCCGGGCTTTATGTCGACGGCGGCATGTAACTCGGCCATTACGTATATCGACGGCGACAAGGGCGAACTGCTGTATCGCGGCTATCCGATCGAAAATCTCGCGCAAAATGCCGACTTCCTCGAAACCTGCTATCTGCTGTTGAAGGGCGAATTGCCCAACGCAAAGCAGAAGGAAGAGTTCGTCAACACCGTCACGCAGCACACGATGGTGCATGAGCAGATGCACTTCTTCTTCCGCGGTTTCCGTCGCGACGCACACCCGATGGCGATTCTGGTTGCCGCAGTGGGCGCATTGTCGGCGTTCTATCACGACTCGCTCGACATCAATAACCCGCAGCACCGTGAAGTGTCCGCAGCGCGCATGATTGCGAAGCTGCCCACGCTGGTAGCCATGGCGTACAAATACACGGTGGGTCAGCCGTTCGTGTATCCGAAGAACGACCTGTCGTATAGCGCGAACTTCATGCGCATGATGTTTGCGAATCCGGCGGAAGAGTACAAGGTCAACGACGTGCTGGTGCGCGCGCTCGACCGTATCCTGATCCTGCACGCTGACCACGAACAGAACGCGTCCACGTCGACAGTGCGTCTGGCGGGTTCGTCGGGCGCCAATCCGTTTGCGTGTATCGCAGCGGGTATCGCCTGCCTGTGGGGCCCGGCGCACGGCGGCGCGAACGAAGCGGCGCTGAACATGCTGGAAGAGATCGGCTCGGTGGACAACATCCCCGAGTTCATCAAGCAGGTGAAGGACAAGAACTCGGGCGTGAAGCTGATGGGCTTCGGTCACCGCGTCTACAAGAACTACGATCCGCGCGCCAAGCTGATGCGCGAAACCTGCCACGAAGTGCTGGAAGAACTGGGCCTGCACGACGACCCGCTGTTCAAGCTGGCCATGGCACTGGAAAAGATCGCGCTGGAAGACGAGTACTTCGTGTCGCGCAAGCTGTACCCGAACGTCGACTTCTACTCGGGCATCGTGCAGCGCGCGCTGGGCATCCCGACGGCCATGTTCACGTGCATCTTCGCGATGGCCCGCACGGTGGGCTGGATTGCGCAGTGGAACGAAATGATTGCGGATCCGGAACAGAAGATTGGCCGTCCGCGTCAGCTATTTGTTGGCAACACGCCGCGTGAAGCCAAGCCGGTCGACAAGCGTTAATGTGTTCATGAGATGAACGGGACCGCACGCTTCGCGTGCGGTTCGATCTTTCGCCAAGCGTTCGTCAAGCATTCGTTAAATGCGTGTCAAGGCGGGCGCCGTCTCCCGATCCCGGAGCGGCGCCCGCCCTTCGTTTACGCGTCGAATCAAGAAAGCGCGCCGTCAATTCTGTAGTTTCACGGTCAATCCGCCGCCAGCAAAACTGCACGACGCGTGCCAATAGCTCGCGCCTTGCGTCTCACGCGGACCCGTAGCTTTTTGTTACGCCTTCCGGGACGCGCGCGGGCGTGAATTCACCACACTCCTGTGTTAAGTTCTTTTGATGGCCCCAGGCCCCTTCCGGAACGAAGCCCTTAGCACACAGGAGCAAGCTGATGCAGCAAGCAGAAGCACTTGGCGGAATCTCGCACTCGAGCGGTGCGGATCATGTTGATCAACACGAAGCCGACGGTGCTTTTATCCCGCCGGAAAATCTGAATGTCGCCGCGGCCCAGCAGTTCGTGCTCAAGTCGGGCGACACGTTTATCGTCAACGATCCGCTCGGCGACATCACGGGCCGCGACGACGGCCTGTTCGTCAACGACACGCGTGTGCTCTCCCAACTGCGCCTGACCTTCGGCGGGCGCGCGCCTTCGCTGCTGTCCGGCAGCGTGAGCAGCGATAACACCGCATTCACCGCTCATCTGACCAACCGTCCGCTGCCGCCGCTCGGCGGTGACAGCACGCCGGAAGGTGTGATCCACGTCGAGCGCGTGCGGGTGCTGTCGGGCACCGTGCTCAACGAGGCCATCGAGCTGACCAACTACGGCACGAGTGATGCAGTGGTGCCGCTGTCCATTTCGTTTGCTAGCGACTTCCGCGATATGTTCGAAGTGCGCGGCCTCAAACGCGACAAGCAAGGCAAGATCGAAACGGTCAAGGTGGAAAACGGCGAGGTGGTGTTCGGCTACGTCGGGCTCGACAACGTGGAGCGGCAGGTGCAACTGGCGTTCTCGCCGAGCCCCGACAAGCTGCTGGCCAATCGCGCGGACTACACGGTGCAACTGCCGGCGCAGGCGTGCGTGTCCATCTACCTCGCGGTGGCCGTGAAGGTGCAGGCGGAACAGCCGGGCGCCAACACGGGGGTTGCGAAGCCCGTGCATGCGGTGAGCGAAGCGCATCTGTCGCAGATCGACGCGGCGCGTCCTCGAGTGGGCCGGGCCGCCGTGCGCGCGGCACTGGTGGATGCCCACCTGGTGATGCGTGAACGCCGCCGTGCTACGGCGCGCGTGCGCTCCAGTAATCCGCTCTTCAACGCTTGGATTGACCGCTCGCTGGCCGATCTTGGTCTGCTGACCACCGACCTCGAAACCGGTCCGTATCCGTACGCCGGCATTCCGTGGTTCTCGACGCCGTTTGGCCGCGACGCGTTGATCACGTCGCTGCAAACGCTGTGGCTGCAACCGGGTCTCGCGCGCGGCGTGTTGCGCTTCCTGGCCGAGCATCAGGCGCGCGAGAATTCGGCGTTCCGCGATGCCGCCGTCGGCAAGATCATGCACGAAATGCGCAAGGGCGAAATGGCGGCCACCGGCGAGGTGCCGTTCGCGCTCTATTACGGCGGGGTGGATTCCACGCCGCTCTTTATCGTGCTGGCCGGTGCTTACGTGGCACGCACCAATGACGTGAGTCTGATCGACGAACTGTGGCCGGCGCTCGAACGCGCCGCGCAATGGGTGGCGGGTGTGTGCGACAAGAACCGCTTCGGCCTGCTCGACTATCAGCGCGAGTCGGATGGCGGGCTCGCCAATCAAGGCTGGAAGGACAGCCACGACTCGGTCTTTCACGCGGACGGCCGCTTCCCCGACGGGCCGATCGCGCTGGTGGAAGTGCAGGCCTACGCGAGCGCCGCGTTCGACACGATGGCGCACTTTTCCACGCTGCGCGGCCAGCACCAGGAGGCCAAGGCATACAAGGAGCGCGCGAGCGCGATCCGCCAATGCGTTGAAGAAAAGTACTGGATGGAAGAGTCCGGCTTTTACGGTATCGCGCTGGACGGCCATGGCGAACTGTGTCGCGTGATGGCTTCCAATGCCGGCCATCTACTGGCCTTTGGCTTGCCGTCGCGCGAGCGTGGCGAAGCGGTGGTGCGCGGTCTGGAGTCGACGCTGTTCCACACGGGCTGGGGCGTGCGCACGCTCGCCGCCGGCCAGGCGCGCTTCAATCCGATGGCGTATCACAACGGCTCGGTCTGGCCGCATGACAACGCGTTGTGCGCGCGTGGCGTGGCGCGCTACGGCGGCAAGGCTGCAGCCGTGCGCCTGTTGCAGGCGCTGTTCCAGGCCGCGGTCAATTTCGACATGCGTCTGCCGGAGCTGTTCTGCGGTTTCCCGCGTCGGCGCGGTGAGCCGCCCACCGCCTATCCGGTTGCGTGTCTGCCGCAAGCGTGGGCGGCGGGTTCGCCGTTCATGATGCTCGAAGCGTGCCTTGGCGTGACGGTGGATGCCGTCCGGCGCGAGGTGCTGATCGAGCAGCCCATGCTGCCGGAGGGTATCGACTGGCTGGAGATCGGCGACATGCGCGTTGGCGATTCGAGCGTGACCATCACGTTCCGGCGAGTGGCGGGCAAGGTGGTGGCCTCCGCGGAGCAGGGGGATGTACGGGTGATCGCGCTGCTTTGAGGATCCAACTGCCCGTGACGCCTCGCTCGTGAGTTGAGTTGGCCTAAGTATCAGGTCAACAAAGAGGTGCACAAAGAGGTGCACAAAGTGCCTCGCCCGCCATGACGGGGGCGGGGCGCTTTTGTTTGGGGGTTGTGGTCAACGGTGTTCTGAAACGAGTGACGCAAAGCCGCAACAGGGATTATCCTGAATTCTTGTATGGTAGTATTGCTCAGGCTAAAAGTCTGAAGAAACGCCAGATCGAGAATCACAGGAGATGCTTATGCAGCGATCGAATAGTTCGTTGTCCGAGTCATATCGTGTAGCGCTTGCATCGACCATCGGCACGATCGCTGAGTACTACGATTTCTTCGTGTATGGCACGGCGGCGGCGCTGGTGTTCGGCAAGCTGTTCTTTCCGAGCCAGAACCCGCTTGTCGGCACGCTCGCCGCGTTCGCCAGTATCGCGCTGATCTGGCAGGTGGGTGCGCTGATCGGCAGCGGCATCTTCAGTGTGCTCTCCATCCAGCTCATTCAGATTGCGCACGGCGGCTCGATTGGCATCGCCATATGCGTCGCCCTGACGGCGGTGATTTCGCTGGTGGCGGTGCTGGCACTGCCCGAGACGGCACTCACGCAGCTCGCGGGGCAGGAACTGCACGACTGGGGCAGCGCCGATGCTGCGGCAAACGTGCGTTCGCACAGCGCTACGCGGGCCTGCGCCCGACACGCGGCTTTGCGGCGTCCCCGAAGGCAAAGTTAGCGTAGACCTTCTGCGCAGGCGCGTCGTCTCCAACCGCAGCGACCATGCGCCGGAGTTCAGACCGCGCTTTCGAAAAGAAAGGCAGCAGCGTCATCACATTTGCGCTCGCAGCGTGATCTAGATAATTCGTTGTACTGGATAAATATAAAACATGGAGAAAGGAGCTGAAAAATGAGGAAATCAGTGTTTACCGTGGCGGTCGCCGGCGCGGCGATTCCCTGCGCGCATGCCCAGAACAGCGTGACGCTTTACGGCGTGCTAGACGAGGGCTTGATGTTTCTGAGCCACACGGGCGGTGCTGCCGGCGGCAAGCTGATTACGGTAGATTCGGTCAACGGCATGAGCGGCAGCCGTTGGGGCATGACAGGGTCCGAGAATCTGGGTGGCGGGCTGCACGCCATTTTCACGCTGGAAGGCGGCGTCAACCTCAACACGGGGCAGGCGGGGCAGGGCGGAACCTTCTTCGGACGGCGCGCCTTCGTGGGCCTCGGCAGCGATCAGTATGGAACCCTGACGCTCGGCCGTCAGTACGATGAGATTTTGTATTTCATCCAGCCTCTCACCTCCGTGGGAAGCCAGGCGGGATCGACCGCGTTCGCTCATCCCGGCGATCTCGACAACACCGCCAACTCACTGCGCGCGAACAACGCCGTGCAGTACATCAGCGCGAGTTATGGCGGCTTCACCGTCGGCGGCGAATATAGCCTGGGCGGCCAGGCGGGCGACGTCACGGCGAACAGCGGTTATTCGATGGGGATGTCGTATGCCAACGGATCGGTCCGGCTGGCCGTGGCCTATGAATACTTCAAGGATCCGACTTCGACGACGGCCGGTACGGGTTTCTTTACCGGCAATGCCAACGGAAGCACGAGCCTGCGAAACTCGTTGAACAACGGCTATACGAGCGCGTTGTCCTATCAGGTCATAGGGCTGGGCGCGGGGTATACGGTTGGCACGGTCTCGCTGGCCACTGCCTACACCAACATCCAGTACGGCAACATGAATGCGGGATTCAACGGGCAGAGCGCGCATTTCAACAACCTCGATTTTTCCATCAAGTACCTGCCGTCACCCGCCGTTTCGCTGTCAGCTGCCTATGATTATCTGAAGGGCGAGAGCGTGACGACGAGCAGCGGTGTGAAAATCGGCAATCAGCATTACAACCAGTTCAGCCTGATGGGCGACTACCTGCTTTCGAAGGCAACCGACGTCTATCTGGAAGGTGCGTATCAACGGGCTTCGGGCATCTCGTCAACGGGCGGCAGCGCGGTCGCGGACATTGGCAATGTGGGCGACGCGAACGGCAATCACCAGTTCCTGTTCCGGGTCGGGCTGCGGCATCTGTTTTAGCGGGGTGGGGGCGCGTCGTGGGTCTGCGGCGCGCGCGCTGCCTCAAGGGTGCGGAGCGTTCAAACCGGCGCTACCGTATGAAGAAACTCGAGCAGATGGGAGCTCACTTCATTGGATGCCTCGTGCTGCACCCAGTGTCCCACGTCATCGAGTTCGATCAGACCCACGAGTCCGGGCAGGCCCGCGCGTAGTTTCTCGAGTGGCGGGTACAACGCGCCCAGACCATCGGCTTTCCCCGTCATGAAAAATGACGGTTGCGTGACCTTGGCGCCTTTCAACGCCGCAGACAACTCGAAGTAAGGATCAACCGCGCGATAGTAATTGAGGCCGCCATGAAAGCCCGTGCGCGTGAACTCCGCGATATTGTGCGCGAGATAGTCGGGCGCGACCCATGCCGGCAGTGGACCGGGTGCCGGACGGTCGAGCCCGCGTGCCGGGTCCAGAGGATGCCAGCGCTGCTCCTCTGGGGCCGCACCGGACGCCCAGTACAGCACGCCGGGTATGGTCACGGCGGCATTCGACCAGACCTCGTCGGCCTCAGGCTTGATCTGCGCGAACATATAGAAATGGTTCTCGTGGCCTGCGCTGCGCATGCGTGTGAGCACGCTGACTTCCCCGCGCGGCGCATACGGGACGCTCAGGCAAAACACGGCCCTGAATTTGTCCGGCCGCAGCAGGGCCGCATTCCACGCGTGGCTCGCGCCCCAGTCATGGCCAACCAGCACTGCGTTCGGGATTTCGAGCGCGTGCAGCAAACCGATCAGATCGCCAGTGGTGTGAAGCGGGGTATAGAGCGTCGCGTCAGCGGGCGCCGAGCTGCGTCCGTAACCGCGCATGTCGGGCGCGATGGCGCGGTAGCCCGCCTGCGCGACAGTCTCCATCTGACGGCGCCACGTGTAGGCCGTATCGGGGAAGCCGTGGCAGAACAGCACGGCCTCGCCATCGCCTTGCTCGGTTACGTGCAACGTGATGCCGTTGACGGAGATATCGTATTCCTTCATGCGCATGTGTCCTTGCAGCTGTGGAGACGACGAAGGTTGCGGAGGCCGCGGGGGTTGTGAACATTGCGCAAGCGCGCTTGTCGCCAGAACTGCCGCCGCCACGCTAAGATACGGACCTCGACGCTGAGCATCTCCAGCGCTGGCTTCGGGCGGGACTCGCGAGCGGGCATGCTCAAGCCACAGGTTATACCTTGCCACCCGAGTTTCATACCCGTGCTCATTGGGAATCACGACGATGGACTACATCGAAAACCTGCGGCACTTCCGCGCCGTCATGGAAGCGGGCAGCTTCACGAAGGCGGCGGACATGCTGAGTGTCACGACGCCGGTCGTGTCGCGGGCCATTGCCGGCCTCGAAGCAAAGTTGGGCACGCGGCTCTTTCACCGGACCACGCGCCAGATGTCCGCCACCGAAGCGGCCGAGCGGCTCTATGAGCGGGCCATTCGCGTGCTCGACGAAATCGACGCGCTGGAGGCCGACGCCACCGGTCACACAGCGGAAGCCACCGGCATACTGCGGCTCGTCGCACACACCACGGCGACGGTCAACCGGCTCGTGCCGCTCATCGCCAGTTTCAAGCGCGCGCAACCCAAGGTGATTCTGGATGTGACGCTGTCCGAACGTCCCGTCGATCTCGTCGCGGACGGCTACGATCTCGGGATCGTCGTCCCCTACATGCTCTCCAGCGAATTGACCGTCACGCGGCTGCTCGAACGCATCCCGCAGCTGCTCGTCGCCGCGCCCGCCTATCTGGAGCGCCACGCCTTGCCGCGCGACCCGGCGGACCTCGCCGGACATACGTTCGTCACCATGTCGCCAGCCATCCGCAAGCAGGAACTGGGGTTTCGGATCGGTGAGGAGGAGGTGACGGTGCCGCTCAACGGCGACGTATCGTCGAACAGTCCCATGTTCAACCGTACGATGATTCTCGAAGGTTTCGGGCTGGGCGTCATCCCACAGGCGCTGGTACAGGACGAACTCGACGCGGGCAAACTGGTGCCCGTGTTGCCGGATTTTCCGCTCATGGACGACGCCATCGAAATTCGTCTTGCGTACAACACCCGCACGCTGATGCCGGCCAAAGTGCGCGTGTTCATCGAGCACGCGGCCGCGTTCTACGAGGCCTTGGCAGGCGCCGACCACGCCTGACGGGCCAGCGCCGGAGCTTTGGGCATCCCGGCGCCGCCGGGTTCAGATGCGCTAATGCAGCGATTCTTGTCAAAACGGTGAGAATCAGATGCAGCGGATCGCGTTGATGTGGTCCCGCTCGCCCCGTACAGTGTGCTTATGCACACTCGAATCCTCCAGAACGACGACTGTTTTGCTGTCAGGCAAGCCGCGCGGCAGGTCTCCCAGCTCTACGAACGTCATTTATCCGCAGCCGGCGTTACCCCGACGCAGTTCAGCATTTTGACGGCGCTGGGCTTGCAACGGGGGCAGACGATGCAATGCCTGTCCACCACGATGGTGATGGAACGCACCACCGTGATTCGTGCCTTGAAACCTCTGCTGAAATGCGGCTACGTCAGCAGCGCCGCCGAAGATCACGGCAGAAGGTTGCTGCTGAGCCTGACCGAAAAAGGCCGGGCGAAGCAGGAAGAGGCGGCGCAGTACTGGCAGGCGGCACAGATGGAGTTCGAAGAGCGGTTCGGCGCGCCGGCGGCAGTGCGTCTGCGAGAAGAGTTGTTCCGGATCGGCACGGAACTGTCGCCGCACGAGTAAACCGCGCAGCTTCTGGTTAGAAATTTTCGAAAAAATCCCCATCCATTTTATAGGTGTCCTGATGAATACCCCGGTAACTCCTGTCTCCGACGCTGCCACTGTCCCGGCCACGGCAGCGGCCAAAGCCCGGCCGCTGCCGTGGATGAAGCTGGCGGTGCTGGCGGTCGTGGTCGTGCTGGCCGCGGCCGCCGGCTACTGGTATTTCGTGCTGCGTTTTCAGCAAAGCACCGACGACGCGTATGTGGGCGGCAACGTCACGGTGATGGCGCCCAAGGTGAGCGGCTTCATCGACCAGATTCTGGTTGAAGACAATCAGCACGTGAAAGCCGGCCAGATCCTGGTGCGTCTCGACTCGCGCGATTACGACGCGAAGCTGGCGCAGGCGAGCGCCGAGGTCCAGAGCGCGCGCTCGGCGGTAGAAGAGCTGAAGGCGAGGCAGGTGCTTCAGCAAGCCATCATCAATCAGAACGAGGCGGAGACCGCCGCCTCGAAGGCCGAGCTGACACGCAGCAGCGAAGACCAGACGCGTTACCGCGAACTCGTGAAGGACGATGCCGTGTCCAACCAGATCGTAGAGCGCGCCAACGCGGATTTCTCGAAGGCGCAGGCGGCCGTGCAGAAGAGCGACGCAGCGGTCGCGGCGGCCAAACGCGAACTGGACGTGCTGGCAGCGCAACTGGACGATGCCAACGCACGGGTCAATACGAGCCTGGCCGCTGAGTGGGTCGCCCAACTGAACGTCGAATACACCGTCATTCGCGCCCCGGTGGATGGCTACATCGGCAACCGCACGGCCCGTATCGGCGCATTGGCCAACGTGGGGGTGCCGATTCTCTCCGTGGTGCCCGAGCAAGGTCTCTGGGTGGACGCCAACTTCAAGGAAGACCAGCTCAAGAAGATGCGCGTGGGCGACACGGCGGATGTGCAACTGGACGCGTCGAGCCTCGTCATTCATGGCCGCGTGGAAAGCCTCGCGCCGGCGACGGGCGCGACCTTTAGCGTGCTGCCACCGGAAAACGCCACCGGCAACTTCACGAAGATCGTGCAGCGCGTGCCGGTGCGCATCCATCTGGATACGCCGCGAGGCATGGAAGCGGTGCTGCGCCCCGGACTCTCGTCGGTCGTCACCGTCCATACGGTTGGCGGTGATGAGCAGAGCGGCAACTGAACGGCAAATGAGCGGCAACTGAGAAGCCCGGAGCCCATCATGACGACCCAATTCGCTGACCCCGCCTTACAGCCGTTAAAGCAACGCGTGTTTGCTTTCGCGCTGATGTGCCTGGGGTTTTTCATGGCAACGCTGGATATCCAGATCGTGGCCTCGTCCCTGCGCGACATTGGCGGTGGACTGTCGGCAAGTCAGGACGAGCTGTCCTGGGTGCAGACTGCCTACCTCATCGCGGAAATTCTCGTGATTCCGATGTCGGGCTGGCTGTCCAAAGTGTTTTCGACGCGCTGGCTGTTCGTCGCGTCCGCGGTGGGATTCACGATCACCAGCATGTTGTGCGGCATTGCGTGGGACATCAACTCGATGATCCTGTTTCGCGGACTGCAAGGCGCGCTGGGTGCCGCGATGATCCCGACCGTCTTTACCACGGCGTTCGTGCTGTTTCCCGGCAAGCAACGCATCGTGGCCTCGACCACGATCGGCGCGCTGGCGTCGCTTGCGCCGGCCGTGGGGCCGGTGATTGGCGGCTGGATCACGGATCAGTGGTCGTGGCATTGGCTCTTCTATCTGAATCTCATCCCTGGTGTGTTCGTCGCCGCGCTCGTACCGAAGTACGTCAATATCGATGCGCCGGATCTGAAGCTGCTGAAGTCGGGTGACTATCTGGGCATTCTTTTGATGTCGGGTTTTCTCGGCTGTCTGGAGTATGTGCTGGAAGAGGGGCCACGCAAGAACTGGTTCGGAGACCATATCATCATCGCCTGTACGTGGATTTCGGCGATCTGTGGTTTCCTGTTCATCGTGCACGCCTTCACGGCCAAAGAGACCATCGTCGATATCCGCGCGTTGTTCGTGCGTAACTTTGGGATTGGCAGCCTGCTGTCGTTCATCACCGGGATCGGCATCTTCGTGTCGGTGTTCCTGACGCCGCTGTTCCTCGCGCAGGTTCGCGGCTTCAATTCGCTGCAGATCGGCATTGCGTTGCTGTCAGTAGGCGGATTCCAGTTGCTGGGACTGGTGGTGTACGCGTTCGCGACCCGCTACATCAGCCTGCGCGTCCTGATGGTGTTCGGGCTCGTGCTGTTCGGCATTGGCTGTTATCTGTACGTGCCATTGACGCACGACTGGGGCTGGCAGCAATTGCTGCTGCCGCAGGCGCTGCGCGGTATCGGACAACAGTTCTGTATTGCACCGATCGTGACGATGGCGCTCGGCTCGCTGCCTGCCTCGCGTCTCAAGTCGGCCAGCGGCCTGTTCAATCTGATGCGAAACCTCGGCGGCGCGATCGGCATTGCGGTCAGCGCGACCATGCTCAACGACCGCCTGAATTTCCACTATCTGCGGCTGAACGAGAGTGTTACCGCAGGTGCGCCGCAAGTGGTGAGCGTGCTGAATCAGCAGGTTCAGCACTGGGCGCTGACGGCGGGCGATGCGGTCAACGCATCGCAGTCCGGTCTCGCCTCCTTGCAGCATCTGATTTATCGCGAAGCACTCACGCTCACTTTCTCGGACACCTTTTACGTGCTGTCCCTGTGTTTTGTCGTCGCGGTGTTCAGCGTGTTCTTCTCGAATCCGTTCTCCAATTCGGCCCCTCCGCCGGACGCACATTAATCGAGGTCAGTCATGAAAAAGCTTTTGATCGCTGCGGCGGCAAGCCTGTTGATGGCGGCGTGTGCCGTGCAGCCGGCCACCCATCCCGAACTGAAAGACACCGTATCGACGGTGGCGCCGTCCACGTGGTCGGTCGATGTACCGGCCAGCGGTACGGATGCGAAAGTCTGGTGGGCGCAGTTCAACGACCCGACGCTCGACAAGTTGATCGACACCGTGCTGACCGGCAATCTGGATCTCAAGGCAGCCGAGGAACGCGTGAAGCAGGCGCAGTCGCTCACCACGCAAAAGCGCGCGGTGCTACTGCCGGAACTCGACGCGACGGCCCAGGTGGCGGATGCCCGGCAGAACACGCCGCCGCCGTTGGGATACGTGCGCCAGGGCGGTGTCGGACTGGCGTTGAACTGGTCGCCCGACGTGTTTGGTGGCGAACGTCTCGACCTGCTTGCGGCCGAATCCACCCTGGTGGGGCAGCAGCACGCCGAGGACGAAGTGCGACTCGCGCTCGCCGCCGATACCGCCGCCGCCTACGTGGACCTGCGTTGGGCCCAGGCGGAAATGAAAATCCTCCAGGACAATCTGGAGATTCGCAACCGCGCCTTGCAGTTGACGCAGGAGCGCCTGCACTTCGGTCTCTCCACGGAGCTCGACGTCAGCCGCGCTCAGAATCAACTGGATGCGCTGAAGTCGCGCATCGCACCGACACAGGCCACCATCCAGCAGCAACTCGACCTGATCGCCGTGTATTCGGGCAGAACGCCTGAGTCGGTGGATGCGCTGGTGTTGTCCACGCCCGCGGCCATTCCGACGCCAGCCGGCACGGCACCCACCACGTTGCCATCCGAAGCGTTGTTGCGGCGGCCCGACGTGCTCACCGCGTACGCGCGTGTCGAACAACGGGCGGCCCAGGTGGGCGTAGCCAAGGCAGAGCGTTATCCGAAGTTCAATCTGAATCTGGCTGATGGCCTGCTGGCTGCCTCGTATGTGGGCGCACCGACGTTGACCGACAACCTGTTCAGCGCCGCGCTTAGCGCCACCAGCCCGATCTTCAACGCCGGGCGAATCACGGCGGATATCAATCAGAGCGAAAGCAGGATGCAGGAGTCGCAGTTGAATCTCCAGCAAACCATTCTGCAGGCGCTGCGCGAGGTCGAGGATTCACGCGCCGACCTGATTGGGCGTAACGACCAGACGGCCAACCTGAGGTCGGCACTGGGTGCGTCGGACAAATCGCTGCGGCTTGCCAACGAGCTTTACAAGGGCGGCGCGACGGACTTCCTCGACGTTCTGTCCGCGCAGGAAGTGTTTTTGCGCGACTCGGATGCGCTCAATCTGGCGAGTCGGGACAAGGCGCTGGCGGCGGTGGCGTTGTATCGCTCACTGGGAGGCGGGTGGAGCGCGAACGATACCGTGGCGGTCAGCAAGGTGCCGGGGATCGCCTCGCAATGAGCGGCGCCCCCCTCAACCGTACGCTTCCAGTCGCACGCCGGGTGGTAACATTTGTTGTCAAGTTACTTCCCGGAAACACCGCATGCCCGACAGTTTCGACCAGCTCGCCGCCCTGATCCGGGCGCGCTTTTCCGAACTGAGTCCGCAGTTCCAGATGGGCGCGGCGTTCCTGCTGGACCATCCCGACGAAGTCGCCGTGTCGTCCATGCGCAAGGTGGCCGAGCGCGCTCAGGTGCAACCGGCGTCGCTGGTGCGGCTCTCGCAGCAACTCGGCTTTCCTGGCTGGAACGAGCTGCGCAATCTTTTCGTGGCACGCGTTCGCACGCGTCCCGAGCCGCTCACCACGCGCGCGCGTTCGCTCGTCAAGGCCAATGCCAAAGACGCGCTTGCCAACGATCTGCTGGTTGCACAGCAACATAATCTGGATGTCACCGCAGCGCACAACGGACGTGTCGTGATCGAGGCGGCGCGTCTGCTGCGACGCGCGTCTCACGTGCACGTCGCCGGCTTCCGCTCCTGTTATGCGGTGGCCTTCGGCCTCGTGTATGGCTACCGGCTGTTTCGCCCATCCGTCTCGCTGCTGACTGGCGAAGCCGGCACGCTGGAAATGCAGTTGCGCAGCATCACGCGTGACAGCGCCACCATCGTGATCAGCTTTGCGCCGTACTCGATGGAAGCGGCGCGGGTGGCGGAAGCGGCGCTGGAGAAGGGCAGCAAACTGATCGCGATCACTGACAGCGCGGTCGCGCCGATCGCCCTCAATGCCGACAAGGTGTTGATCTTTTCGCACGAGAGTCCCTCGTTTTTCCCCTCGCTGGTGGCGGCCACGGGCCTGGCCGAATCGCTGGTCGCGCATCTGCTCGCGCTCGAAGGCGGCGATGCGGTCGCCCAGCTCGAGATTGCCGAGCGCTCGCTCCATGCCAAGGGCGCGTACGTTCCTTAAGCCTTGAATTA
Source organism: Paraburkholderia sp. DHOC27 (assembly GCF_003429005.1). Taxonomy (GTDB): domain Bacteria; phylum Pseudomonadota; class Gammaproteobacteria; order Burkholderiales; family Burkholderiaceae; genus Paraburkholderia. The sequence continues at coordinate 145,016 of NZ_QVQV01000009.1, read as the reverse complement.
AACCTGCGTGACTCACTCACGTGCACGCGCATATCCACGTTGACAACATATGTTGTTTGTATGTATAAATTAGTATCGAGTGTTGAATTGATCGTATTGATGGGTTTCAGCGTTGCAGATACTGCGATGCATGCACCATCAACCAGTGAGCAATCAATCAGGAACGTGACGTAAGCGAGGCGAGTGTCGATGCAGCAATGGAGTCTTTTCCGGGTGACGGGTCAGCCGGACGATATTGGTTACCGGCTGGGCGAACTGGCGCGGCCGATCATGGCCGGTTACATGCAGCAAAGCTCGGCCTGGCAGCGGGTCAGTCAATGGCGTGGCCATCCTTTTGTGAACGCGCTGCGCGACGCGGCTGAAGCGCATTTTCCAGGGCTGATGGCCGAACTCGCAGGCATGGCCGCCGGCTTGGGCTGGTCCGTCGAAGACGTGTTTCTCTGGAACTGCCGTGGCGAGTTGATCCACAACGCGCCGGACGGCTGCACCACGCTCGCGGCGGCGTCGGAGCATGCGCGCCTCATTGCGCATAACGAAGACGGCGACCCGTATCTGCGTTCGCGTTGCTTTCTGGTGGACGTGCAGCCAGTGGGCAAACCCGGCTTCGTCAGCTTCTACTACCCTGGTTCATTGCCTGGCCACACGTTCGCCGCGAGTCGCGCGGGCCTCGTGCAGGCCATCAACAATCTGCGCATTCGCGAACCGGCTGCGGGCGTACCGCGCATGCTGCTCGCGCGCGCCGTACTCGACGCGAGTTCACTGGATGAAGCCGTCCACCTGCTGCGCGACACGCCTCGCGCGAGCGGCTTTCACCACACCTTGGGCAGCGCGGGCGATTCCCGTTTGCTGAGCATCGAGGCTAGCGCCGCGCGCTGCTCGATCGTGACCGACATCACGCTGTCGGGACACGCCAATCACATGATCCATCCAGGTTGCGAAGCCGAAGCGCAGATCGTGACCGACTCGTCGCGCGACCGGCAGGCACGCGTCGACACCTTGCTCGCATCATTGCGCGGCAGCGTGACGGACCAGGCACTGTTGCGCGTGCTGCACGATCGGGCACCGGCTGGCTTGCCGATCTACCGCGACGACCCCAACGACCCCGACGACGAAAACACCCTTGCCACCGCGCTCTTTCGCCTCGAAGCGGACGGCGTGGCGATGCAGGTGTACCAGCAGAGCCATTGCGCTTTCGATACGTTTATCCCGAACACCGCTCACACGCCCACCGGGCCGCGCTAACGCGCTGCGGCCCCGTACCTTCATGCGATAAGGAACGCTCATGTCCACCGTTTTTCACCGTGCCCCGAAACAGGTTTTACCCGTTGCCGTTGCGGGCGACGGCATCGAGATCATCGATTCCACTGGCAAGCGCTACATCGACGCTTCGGGCGGCGCCGCAGTGTCGTGTCTCGGTCATAGCAATCAGCGCGTGATCGACGCGATCAAGCGTCAGGCGCAGCAACTGCCGTATGCGCATACGGCGTTCTTTACGACGCAGGCCGCTGAAGAACTGGCCGAGCGCCTCGTGGCCGACGCACCGCAGGGGTTGAACCATGTGTACTTCGTCTCCGGCGGTTCTGAAGCGATGGAAGCGGCCCTGAAGCTGGCGCGGCAGTATTTCGTCGAGAAGGGCGAGGTGCAACGCCGTCATTTCATTGCGCGCCGCCAGAGTTATCACGGCAACACGCTCGGCGCGCTGGCCATTGGCGGTAACGCGTGGCGTCGCGAGCCGTTTCTGCCCATCCTGATCGAAGCGCATCACGTGAGCCCGTGTTACGCGTACCGTGAGCAACGCGCGGACGAAACAGAAGAGGCTTTTGCACAGCGGCTCGCCGACGAACTCGAACATAAGATTCTCGAACTCGGCGCGGACACCGTGGCCGCGTTCGTCGCGGAGACGGTGGTCGGAGCAACGGCCGGCGCCGTGCCACCAGTGCGTGAATATTTCCGCAAGATCCGCGCAGTGTGTGACCGCTACGGCGTGCTGCTGATTCTCGATGAAATCATGTCGGGAATGGGGCGCACGGGCTATCTTTACGCGTGCGAGGAAGACGGTGTGGCGCCCGATCTGCTGACCATCGCGAAGGGGCTCGGCGCGGGCTATCAGCCGATTGGCGCAACGCTCGTCAGTGATCGCATCTATCAGACCATCGTCGGCGGCTCGGGCTTTTTCCAGCATGGACATACGTATATCGGTCACGCTACTGCGTGCGCGGCGGCGCTCGAGGTGCAACGGGTCATCGCGGAAGACAGGTTGCTCGACAACGTGCAGGCGCGTGGCGAGCAGTTGCGCGCGGCGCTGCGCGCGCGTTATGCGCAGCATCCCCATATCGGTGACGTGCGCGGGCGGGGACTCTTTGTCGGCGTTGAACTGGTGCGCGAGCGCGCCACCAAACAGCCGTTCGACGCGCGCCTGAAACTGCATGCGGCCATCAAACGCGAGGCCTTCGCGCGCGGCCTGATGGTGTATCCGATGGGCGGGACGGTGGACGGCAAAGAGGGCGATCATGTGTTGCTCGCGCCGCCGTTCATCTGCACGGCGCAGGACATCGACGCCATTGTCAGCCGCCTCGCGGATGCCATCGACGTCGCGCTGATTTCCAGCGGCGCGCTCAATGCCGCGTGAAGCGTGACAGCGCGTGATATGGCGTGACCCGTGCTGCGGCGTGACCCTGTGTGAGCCGAACCAGGGACACCCGTAGCGCGCTTCTCCATGACTAGTGAGACTTTCCATGACTGACCGTTTGCCGCATTTCGACGCATCGTACGCCACGCCCGAGCAGAAGGCGGTTCTCGAGGAGATTCTGTCGGGTCCGCGTGGCAATCTGAATGGGCCGTTTCTGGGCTGGATTCATAGCCCGGAACTCGCGCAACAGGCGCAACGATTGGGCGCGTTTTGCCGCTATCACACCGGTTTGCCGCTGCGCCTCTCCGAACTGGCGATTCTCGTGACGGCCGCGCGCTGGCAGGCGCAGGCGGAGTGGTACATCCACTATCCGATCGCGCTCGAAGCAGGCGTCTCGCCGCACGACGCCGAGGCGATCCGCGTGGGTCAGGTTCCCGCTTTTTCAGACCCCGACGATGCGCTGATCTACACCTTCGCTACCGAGTTGTACGACGCCCGACGCGTCTCCGATCCGACCTACGCGGCGACCGTGGCGCGCTTCGGGCATAAGGTGACGATCAACCTGGTTGGGCTCCTCGGCTACTACGCGCTGGTGGCGATGACGCTGAATGTATTCGACATGCGCGCGCACGGTCAGGACACCCTGCCGTTCGCGGAGTGACCGCCCAGGTGACGTGACGTGACTTGACGTGACCTGACGTGACGCGCGCAGTTCCGCGGGCATCCTTCGACGCACGCGGAACTGCGCAGCAGTGAGGGCAAAGTAAAACTACGACTGAGCCGCCAGATCGGCCAGAAAATCCTGCGCCCGCTCTGAGAGGCCGAGCGTGAGATTGAGCGTCCGGCCAGCGGCGGTGGCGACTCTGGGGCGGGCACGGGCTTCGAGTGCGTCCACGGCCGCCGTGAGCCACTCCGGAAACTTTTCCAGCAACGCGTCGATCAGCACGGCGGCCTGACGCCGGTCCTTGTCCGCCTTGAGCGCGTGCGACGCCGTGCGCAGCGTGCTCACGATCAGTTTGTGAAGCGCGAACCTTGCCGGGTCCGGCAGCATCACCGGAACGGCGTGCTCCTTGCCGAGCACGAAGCCGCGCGACGTATTCGACATCAGATAACGGAAATAGGGCAGCCCCGTGGCGTGCGCGCGCAGATGTGGCAGCGCCTTGGTCTCATAGGCCTTGGTGCCCGGCACGAGCAGGTCGACCTTGAGATGCTGACCGCGTGCCTTGAACGAGGTGGCGGGCTTGCGGGAATCCAGATCCGGCACTTCGAGAAAGGGCAAACTGCTGTCACGCAGAATCTCGAGGAAACTGCGATTCTGCGGAATCGCCACAGAGATATTCCCCGCACTGCCAATGTCGATATCCTCCGTGCGGTAGCTTGCAGCGAGCCGCACGCCAAGACTGTTCTGCAACGCGCCAAAGGCATGCGAGCCGACCAGTACGCCACCGTGACTGAAGATGCCGGCGTTGAAGAGCGTCGCAATGGTGAGCGCGGACGAATTGTCCGCCGCGGCGAAGCCCGCCTTGCGCAGAAGCTGCACATCTGCGGCGAGGGTGCGCATTTCGGCGCTCTCCTGCAACCTGGCTTCGAGGGCGGCCTCCGTGGCGGGTTCTCCGTCACGACCCAGGGAGGTTTCCATGTGCTTGCCGGAGGCCAGATACACCCGCCAATACAGATACGTTTTCCCGTCCACCGTCTTGCGCGCCGCGGAGCCCGGCGAATGCAGCGGCACGTGCGCAAGCGCGCCGGCCCGCTCCGTAACGGAGGAATACAGCGCCTGAAGGGCGTCGTTGTGGAAGTCGGTCATCGGGAGTGGCCGGTTTATACCTTGTGATTAGACGATAGGGTATAAGCCGCCGACGCGAATTTATACCTTATGAAACGATCATAGGGTATAAACTGTGACGCCGCAAATTTATACCTTACGAACCAATGCTAAGGTATAAACAGGCCGTCCGCCAGGGCCCCCAACGCTGAATGTGATATGCGCCTATGATGAAACCCGGTCTACGCCCACACCTGTTCGCGTCGTGTAAACCGCATTGACCAGCATCGAAGCGACATCGCAACCGCAAGCACCCGGGCTGGACCGTTGCGGCAGGCAGCATGGTCGAATGCAGAACAGCGCTGGCAGGTCAGGACCGGAACAGGCGCTTACGCGCTCACGCCGGTCGACACAGGAGAGGACGATGAAGCGCAAGGCATCAGCGGTCTGGCAAGGTGGCCTGCAGGACGGCAAGGGCACGATTTCTACTGACAGTGGGGTTCTGAAAGACACCCAGTATTCGTTTGCGACGCGTTTCGAGGACGGCATCGGCACCAATCCGGAAGAACTGATTGCGGCGGCCCATGCCGGGTGCTTCTCTATGGCGCTCTCGGCGGAACTGGGCAAGGCGGGCATCAAGCCGGAACGCATCGCCACCTCGGCGGCGTTGACGCTCGACAAGGTGGACGGCGGCTTCGCGATCACGGCCGTGCATCTGGACGTCAAAGTGAAGATTCCTGGCGGCGACAAGGCGGCGTTCGACAAAGCCACCGCTGACGCCAAGGCGGGTTGCCCGGTCTCGAAGGTGCTGAAGGCGACCATCACGATGGATGCGACGCTCGAAACCTGAGCGTCAGTGGGCCGCCACCACCGGCGACCCCAATAAGCATGGCTCGGGCGAGCGGCTGGCGCGCTCGCCCTTAAAGCCCTTCGGCCTCTCGCTGCGCTGCAATCGGCGCGGGTCGAATTGCGTCTGGCGCTACCGGCAAGAGCTCAGAAGCCGCTGAGGTCCGCAACTTGCTGGGTAAATCACGGTGGGAGTAAGGGGTAGGCAACCCATATAAACGGCACGATTATGACGCCCGTATTGCAGCACAGCATTTAATCGCATTCTCCCGCATGCCAGCTTTATTCACGGTTGATCGAAAAATTTATTGGTGGTTTTGACAATAATTGTTCATATAAAAAATCCGTCAGGCATTTAAAAAATAAAATCGGCTGCCTGACAAATGAGTCAGGCATGTTTTACATCTGCCCGGCGGCGCAAAGCAAATAATGCCCGCTGGAAGCGCCTTTGACCCGGCCTCAACCCGTCGACCGCAAGGGTTTTCACTCAATCGAGCATAATCTCGCCGCACGGGCGGATGTTCAAAATCGCAATTGCCTGTTGCTGAAAACGGTTCAGCTAAAAATCACTTGCGAGCATTAAATTCGATTGATAACCTTGGCAGACTCTAAAACCTCTTTTGCTCATCGGTCACCTTCCGCAATGGGTTAATACATCGCCACGCTTTCGCACCGGGGATTCACATGCTAACTGCCACGCTCGATGCCTTTGATACGCCATCCATGACCTCATTCAACGTCGGCGACGTCGTCACGTTGAAATCGGGCGGATTGCGCATGACGGTGACCGCCGTCGGTCCGGTCGCACTGAGTGCGGACGGCTGGGTGATGTGCGAGTGGTTCGACGAACATGGCGAGTTGCGCCAGGAAAGCTTCGAGCAGACCCAGGTTCGCCTCGAACCGCGCTCTATCCCTGCCGGATCGGTGAAACTGCGCCACGTCAGAGGGTTCGCGCAATCTGCCTGAAATCGGGCCGGGAAGGCTCCCGGCCGTCTGCCTGTCCACCTGTCTTTCTGCCCCGACCTGCTGCAAGACCTGACTGCAAACCTGCGCGATCGACTATCGCCGGGCTTCAGTGGCCATGCGCACCGCGAGGCCAGTCAGCACGGTGCCCATCAACCAGCGCTGCACGACGAGCCACGCGGGACGTTTCGCGAGAAACACCGCGATCGAGCCTGCCATCAACGCGACGATGCAGTTGATGGTCAGGCTGAAGCCAATCTGCACCGCCCCCAGCACGATCGACTGCCCGAGCACGTTGCCGTGTTGCGGGTCGATGAACTGCGGCAGCAGTGACAGATACAGCACCGCAATCTTCGGATTCAGCAGGTTGGTCACGAAGCCCATCGCAAACAGCTTGCGCGGACTGTCCGCCGGCAGGTCGCGCACCTGGAACGGCGAACGGCCGCCCGGTTTGACGGCTTGCCACGCGAGCCACAACATGTAGAGCGCGCCGCCGAAGCGCAGCGCGTCGTAGGCGTACGGCACGGCCAGCAGCAACGCGGTGATGCCGAGCGCGGCGCATAGCATGTAGACCACGAAACCGAGCGCCACGCCGCCCAGCGAAATCATGCCGGCGGTACGTCCCTGGCAGATGGAGCGCGAAACGAGGTAGATCATGTTCGGGCCAGGCGTGAGCGCCATGCCGAGGGAGACGAGACCGAAGGTCAATAGTTTGGCGAGTTCAGGCATGTGGAGTGTCCGGGGCTGCGTTGAGGGTGTTCAGTTTGGATGCGTTTGCGTTGCTTGTGCGTCTGAAATGATGTGATCCGATGAGCGGCGCCGCGGTTATTCGCTCTTGCCGCGCAAGCCGCGCGTTGCACGGCTCTGCACGCGCTGCACCAGCATCACGGAGAAGGTTTTCATGCGCACGGTGCGGCGCGTCTTTTCCACTTCTACAGCAACGTCTTTCGGCGGATTGGGCTGCACCGCCCAATACAGCGCGCCCAGCCAGCCGAAGCCGGTCCAGCCGAGACAGGCATTGAAGAGCGCCAGGGTCAGCAGGTCGTGACGTTTGCGCCTGTCGGCGATGATCGCCGGCAGGAAGTACAGAGTCAGCGCCACCACCGCGCCGATCGCCTGTACGACGATGCTGCTTCCCATGACGGCGCTCCAGAAAATGTAATAGATCGTCTCGATTGTCTCGCGATTACCCGATTCGCGCAGCCAATCTGCACATTTTCCCGCTTCAGAGGGTCTTTGCCGCGCGGCTCGTCTGATTGTGGGTATGCCATGCCCCTGGCCTTTCGTTTAGCCGAATGGGGGCTTCAGACCGAAGGCCGGGAGGGCTATCATGTGCGTTTCGACCGTTCCGGACCGCTACCATGATTTCCGCCGACACCCTTCATCAAGCCAAGGCCATCGATCACGACACACTGCGCGAGTTCGTCGATCGCAAATGGAACGACGAAATCGTCCCCGCGCTCACGGATTACATCGCGGTGCCGGCCAAGAGTCCGGCGTTCGATCCTGAATGGGTCAAGCACGGCTTCATCGAGCGCGTCGTGACGGACGCGGCGCAGTGGGCCGAACAGCAGCCGGTGAAGGGCCTCAAGCTGGAAGTGATCCGCCTCGCGGGCCGCACGCCGGTGATCTTTTTCGAAGCCCCGGCCACGCGCTCGGGCAGCACCGAAACCATCCTGCTTTACGGCCATCTGGACAAGCAGCCAGAGTTCGACGGCTGGCGGAACGATCTCGGCCCGTGGACCCCGAAGCTGGAAAACGACAAGCTCTACGGCCGTGGCGGCGCGGACGACGGTTACGCAATCTACGCCAGCCTGACGGCGCTCGCCGCGCTCGACGCGCAAGGCGTGGAGCGTCCGCGTTGCGTGGGCCTGATCGAAACCTGCGAGGAATCGGGCAGCTACGACCTGCTGCCGTATGTGGATGCGTTGCGCGAGCGGCTCGGCAAGGTCGGCCTCGTGGTGTGCCTCGATTCGGGCGCGGGCAATTACGATCAACTGTGGCTGACCACGTCATTGCGCGGCGTGGTGGCGGGTGAGCTCGAAGTCCACGTGCTCGACGAGGGCATTCACTCGGGCGGCTACGGCGGCATTGCGCCCTCGAGCTTCCGTATCATGCGGCAACTGTTCGACCGTCTCGAAGACGCATCGAACGGCAACCTGCTGCCCAAGGGCTTCCATTGCCCGATTCCGCCGGATCGGTTGCTCGAAGCGGAGGCCACGGCGAAGATTCTCGGCGACGACGTCTGGAAGAAAATCCCGTGGGCATGCGGTCAGGACGGCCGTCAGGTGTTGCCCACCACCACGGACCCGAAGGAAGCGCTGCTCAATTCCACGTGGCGTCCGTCGCTTTCCGTGACGGGCGCGGCGGGCTTGCCGTCCATCGCCGACGCCGGCAATGTGCTGCGTCCGCGCACTTCGTTCAAGCTGTCGCTGCGCCTGCCGCCGCTGGTCGATGCGGTCAAGGCCGTGAACGAACTCAAGGCGCTGCTGGAGTTCGATCCGCCCTACAACGCCAAGGTGACGTTCAAGCCGGAAGCGGCCGCCGCCACCGGCTGGAGCGCGCCGGATCTCGCGCCGTGGCTGGCCTCAGCATTGAACGATGCGTCCCGCCAGCATTACGGCGCGGACTGCGCGTACATGGGGCAGGGCGGCACGATCCCGCTGATGAACACGCTCAAGGAAGGCTTCCCGCATTCGCAGTTCATGGTGTGCGGTGTGCTCGGACCGAAGTCGAATGCGCACGGCCCGAACGAGTTTTTGCACGTGCCTTACGGCAAAAAGCTGACGGCCGCAGTGGCGGATGTGATCGCCGCTGCACCTTGATCGACCCCGATCGACCCTGATCCACCCGGACCCATGACGAGGTGCGCGCATCGATGACCGATATCCACGTGATCCCCGCTGGCCAGCGCGTCGCTCAAGGCGCGCCCCTGCGGATCCCCGCCGACGCTCTGCATGCCTACGTGCGCGCCATCTGGGAACAGGCGGGCAGTGCGCCGCGTGAGGCGCAACTGGTCGCCGATCATCTGCTGGCTGCCAATCTGACGGGGCACGATTCGCACGGCGTCGGCATGATTCCGCGTTACGTCGGCTCGCTGCGCGACAACGAGCTCAAGCTGAACCTGCATGCAGAGGTGGTGCGCGATGCGGGGGCGGTGTTGACCATCGAAGGCAACAAGGGCTTTGGTCAGGTGGTGGCGTACGAGGCCATGCAGCGGGGCATCGAACGCGCGCAGCAACTCGGCATTTGCGCGGTGGGGTTGCGCGGCGCCCATCACATTGGGCGTATCGGACATTGGGCCGAGCAATGTGCGCGGGCGGGCCTCGTCTCGTTTCACTTCGTCAATGTGGCGGGCGATCCGCTGGTCGCGCCGTTTGGCGGTATCGATCGCCGTATCGGCACCAATCCGTTTTGCGCGGCTTATCCGCGGGCCGGCAAAGCGCCGCTGGTGCTCGACTTCGCCACGAGCGCGGTGGCGTTCGGCAAGGTACGGGTGGCGTATAACCAGGGCAAGCAGGTTCCGCCGGGTGCGCTGATCGATCACGCGGGTCAGCCGACCATCGAACCGAAAGACATGGTGGAACCGCCCAACGGCTCCTTGCTGCCATTCGGTGGACACAAGGGTTTTGGTCTCGCAACCATGTGCGAAATTTTCGGCGGCGCGCTCTCCGGCGGCTTTACCACCCATGCGGACACATTGGGCACCAACAACGCCATCATCAATTGCATGCTGTCGGTCATCATCAACCCGGCTGCCTTCGATGCACCCAACGCCGAGGCCGAAGCACAGGCCTTCGTCGACTGGGTGAAGGCCTCGCCGCTGGCCGAAGGAACTGCGCACATCCAGGAGCCTGGCGAGCCCGAGCGGGCTACGCGCGCGGAACGCGAGGCGCACGGCGTGCCGGTCGACCCAAACACCTGGCAGCAGATTGCTGACGCGGCGCGAGCGGTGGGCATGCCAGAGGAGCAGGTGCGGCGCTGGCAAGGCAGTTCCCGCTAGGCACACCGATCAATAGCGGTGCGCGAGCCGCATACGCAGTGTGTCTTTCGTGGCGCCGTCCGCGTCAATCAGATAGTTGAACTCACCCGCCACGAGTGTCGCCACGGCGACGCCGTCGCGGAACAGCACGCGGTTGCCGGCCACCGCCGGCACCTTGTCGCCGGGCAGCAGCGTGCCGACCAGATTCAGCGGGTCGGTGGCGGCCACGCACACCAACGCCCCGTCATTCGCATGACGGCGCACTTCACGCAGCACGGGAATCGCTTCGGGCAGCGCGAACTGTTCGCCCGCGAGGCCATTGATAAACCGTCCGCCGCGCACCAGACCGCGCGCCTCCAGCCGTTGCAGGACCCGCAGCAGATCACGCCACGGCGGCAGCCATTGCGCCTCGCGTTCCAGCACACGCCAGAACACCACGCCATAACGGCGCAGCAACGCTAGCGCCAGTTGTTCGAGCACCTCGGGGGCGAGCGGCGTGGGGCGTCCGCTGGCGCGCGGCGGTGCGGTCCTCGCCGCGATCTCATCACCTGCCGCGGACGCGTTATCCACCAAAGCGGTACGGCGCCGCACCAGCGCCCAGCGTCCCGCATCGTCCATGCCGCCGATCAGCGCCCCGGCACGCGCGCCGCGCCGGCTCGCATGATGTGCGCTGCGCCGCGCGACCGGCTTGAGCAACGCACGCAGCCCCGCAAAGCTGTCCGAGTTCACCAGCCCGGCGGCCACCAGTTCGCCCAGCGCGTTCTCCAGTTCGATGCGCAGCACCCGCAGGTCCGCGAGCAGTTCGTCGAAGAACATCGCGCCGTGCTGCGTCAGCGCATCGTAGACGGCTTGCGCACGCGGTGACAGTTGCAGGTCTTGTGGTTGCTCGATCAGCGCGCTCCACGATGCGATGTCGCGTCTGGGCAGCAAGACGATGGGCGTACTGCGTACGGGCGCGGCGGCAGCACGCGAGCGTTCGGTCAGGCGCGTCCAGACGAGCTTGCCGGAGCGGCACAGTTCATCCAGTGAAGTGCCCGAGTAGTCCTTGAGGCGGCCCGGCAGAATGTCTTCTTCCCATGCGCTGGCGGCAGCCTCGAAGCCCGCGAGTTGTTCGAGCACGGCCGCGAGCGCTTCGCGTCCTTCGCCGCGTGTATCGGGCGTCAGATGCTGCCACTGGAACAGAAAGCGCATGTAGTCGTGCCGTTCCACCGGCTCGATCTCGCGGCGCAACCGGCGCATCGTGTAGCGGTGAATCCGCGCCAGCAAATGCCGTTCGCACCATTCCTCCACGCTCACGCCCGGCGTGAAGCGGCCGCGCATCACATAGCCCTCGGCTTCGAGCGTGATGAGCGCCTGCTCGACCGGCGCGACAGGCAAGGCCAACGCGCCGGCAATCTCCGCGACGGGCAGCGGGCCGAAGCCGGTCAAGCGCGCCCGCAGCACGTCGACTAGCGCTTCGTCAGCGCTCCATGTATCCGCAAAGCCCTTGGGCGGCTGGATTGGCGGCTCGATGCGAGCGTCCGGATAGAGCGCGCGCAGCGTCGTCAGACGCTCCGCTGCGAGCCACAGCGAAACCTCGGGGCTCACGTGCATCAGCGTGGCCCGGCCAGATTGCGCCAGGCCCGCGAGCCATGCGGGCCAGCCGGCGTTTTGCTGCGCTTCGCTCGTGCTGATGCAGGCCAGACCCGTGAGCGCTTCGTGCATTTCATCGCTGCTACGCGGCTGCGGCCACGCCTCTTCGCGCACGCCGTCGATGGCATTCGCATCCAGCGCACCGAGGTCGTCCGCCGAAGCCGGATCGGACCAGCGCCGGTTCAACACGGCCTGAGTGCGGCGTTCTTCGATCGGCGCGTCGTCCAGATACGCATACGGCTTTGCGGTGAGAATTTCCGCTGCCAGCGGCGAGGGGGCCGGCAGCTCGCGCGTGATCAGCCGCACCTCGTCCTGCTCGATGCGCCGCAGCAGGTGCAGCCAGCCTTCGGCATCCATTGCGTCGTGCAGACAGTCGTCCACGGTCTGATCGACGAGCGGGTGACTCGGCAGTTCGCGCTCGCCGACAATATTCTCCAGACACGCCGCCTGATCCGGAAACACCGCCGTCAGCAGATCCTCGCTGCGCATGCGCTGCAATTGCGGCGCGGTTTTGCGCCCGCCGCTGTAACGCGGCAGCGCGAGCGAGGTCGTGGCGTTCCAGCGCCAGCGCACACCGAAGAGCGGCGCGTCGAGCAGCGCTTGAATCAGGATGTGTTCGGCGGTATTCGAATGTAGATAACGCCACACTTCATCCAGCACGAAGCTGTGGGCGCCGGTCAGCGAGAGGATGATGGCGTCTTCCGTTGCGGCGGCTTGCAGTTCGAAATTGAAGGTGCGGCAAAAGCGTTTGCGCAGCGCCAGGCCCCATGCGCGATTGACACGGCTGCCGAACGGCGCATGAATGACCAGTTGCGTGCCGCCGGACTCGTCGAAGAAACGCTCCATGACGAGCGTGTCCTGAGTGGGCAGGGCCGTCAGCGCAGCACGGGCGCGCGCGAGATAATCGACGATCTGGCGCGCGGCGGCTTCGCTCAGCCCGAGCGTGCCGCATAGCCAGTCGATCGCGCGTTCAATGCCGGGGGCGGCGGTCATCGCAACGGGAAGGGCGGAATCTTGCGCGCTCGTGGGTGGCGCGACCAGAGCAGTCTGAGCCGTTGCAGCAGACGCCGAGGCCAATGCCACGTTCGACGCCTCCACCACCGCCAGGCGCCGCCCCCGACGCGTCGCGCGTTTCACGCCAGGCCCGGCAGGCGGCGTAACCACCTCAGCGTCGCCTCGAAGGCCGTCATCGTCCAGCAACTCGTCGATCTTCGCGCGCAAGCGCGCCACGCCGAACGACAACTCGTCGCTGCGTCCCGGCGCTTCGCCGAGCCAGAACGGGATATTCGGCGGCTGTCCCTGCGCGTCCTCCACCCGCACGCGGCCGCTTTCCACCCGCAGAATCCGGTACGACGCATTGCCGAGCTGGAACACGTCACCCGCCAGACTCTCGACCGCGAAATCTTCGTTGACGGTGCCGATATTCACCGCCTGCGGCTCGAGAACGACCGTGTAGTCCGAGTTTTCGGGGATCGTGCCGCCCGAGGTCACGGCCGACAGTTTGCCGCCGCGCCGTCCGCGCAGCGTGCCACTCACGGCGTCGCGATGCAGATACGCGGCACGCGGACCCTGGCGGCCCGTATAACCCTCGGCGAGCATCCGCAGCACCGCATCGTATTGCTCGCGCGACAGCTCCGCGTAGGGTGCGGCGTGCCGCAGCATGTCGAACAGCGCGTCCTCGCTCCATTCCGTGCTCGACACCTCGGCCACGATCTGTTGCGCGAGCACGTCGAGCGGAGCGCGCGGAATGCGCAGCGCGTCGAGTTCGCCGCGCCTCACGCAATCGAGCAGCGCCGCGCATTCGATCAGGTCGTCGCGCGAAGCAGGAAACAGCCGCCCCTTCGGCATGCCGCCCACGTGATGCCCCGAGCGGCCCACGCGCTGCAAAAACGGCGCGATGGCGCGCGGCGAACCCATCTGGCAGACAAGCTCGACATCGCCGATATCAATGCCCAGTTCCAGCGACGCCGTTGCCACCAGCACGCGCAGCTCGCCACGCTTGAGCCGCTGCTCGGCATCGAGACGATGCTCCTTGGCGAGACTGCCATGATGCGCGGCCACCACGTCCCGACCGAGCCGTTCAGTCAGATGACGCGCGGCGCGCTCGGCCATGCGGCGCGTGTTGACGAAAATCAGCGTGGTGCGATGTTGCGCGATCAGCTCGGCGAGACGGTTGTAGACCAGCTCCCACACTTCGTTGGGCAACACCGCTTCGAGCGGTACCGGCGGAATCTCCAGCGCGAGATCGCGCTCACGGACGTGGCCGACGTCGACGATCGCGCAATCCGCCGGCGTCTCGCTCGTCACGCTTGCGCCGCCTACCAGAAAGCGCGCCACTGCGCCGATCGGCTTTTGCGTCGCCGACAGGCCGATGCGCGGCAGGCGCCGGCCACACAGCGCGTCGAGCCGTTCCAGACTGAGCGCGAGATGGCTGCCGCGTTTGCTGCCGGCCAGCGCGTGAATTTCATCGACGATCACCGTGCGCGTGGTCGACAGCATGCGCCGGCCCGACTCCGAGCCGAGCAGCACGTAGAGCGACTCGGGCGTGGTCACGAGAATGTGCGGCGCGCGTTTGCGCAGCGCGGTGCGCTCCTGCTGCGTGGTGTCGCCGGTGCGCACGGCGGTGCGGATCGCGAGCGGCGGCAGGCCGCGCTGCGCCAGCTCGGCGGCGATGCCCTCCAGCGGCCGTTGCAGGTTCAGACGAATGTCGTTGGAGAGCGCCTTGAGCGGCGAGACGTACACCACCAGGGTTTCGTCCGGCAGCGCGCCGCCGTTGGCGAGGCCCTGCTGGACCAGTTCGTCCAGCGCCGAGAGGAAGGCCGTCAAGGTCTTGCCGGAGCCGGTCGGCGCCGCGACCAGCGTCGAGCGGCCGCTGCGGATCGCCGGCCACGCGGCCAACTGCGCATCCGTCGGCGCGGGAAACGCGTTGCGGAACCAGGCGGCGACAACGGGATGAAAGCTGTCGAGCACGTCGCTCGCGGAGGGTACGGACGAGGCGGGAGTCATGCTCACGTAGTTGGGGGCGCGGCGAGCCATATCCAGAGGGCGGCGGGGCGGCCGTCCGGTTGCAGGTTGAATCAGCAGTCTCGCAGGTTTCGGCGGCGCGCGCCAAACCTGCCGTCGAGGGTGCGCGCAGCGCAGCGGCAACGAGAACGGCACGGCACTGGCGATGCTCACGGCGCTTCCGGCACAAATGACCGTGCTACGACGACATGGCCGCAGACCGCGTTCAGTTTTGACTGATGCGCGAAGCAGCTCGAATGGGATTTTGCATATCGCCAGCCGGAACGCCGCACATGCACTATTCTGCAAAATCCCACCCGTCAATGGAGTGCATGCAATGCGTTATAACCAGCTAGGCCGCACGGGCCTGTTTGTTTCCGAACTCTGCCTCGGTACCATGACATTCGGCGGCGGCGAGGGCATCTGGCGGCAGATCGGCGATCTCCAGCAGGCCGATTCAGAGCGCCTAGTGGGTCGCGCACTCGACGCCGGCATCAACTTCATCGATACCGCCGATGTGTACTCGCAAGGCATTTCCGAACAGATCACCGGCCAGGCGCTGAAAAACCTCAAGGTGCCGCGCGACAAGGTGGTGGTGGCGACCAAGGTATTCGGCGAGACCGGCAAGGGGCCGAACATGCGCGGCGCCTCGCGCTATCACATCATGGACGGCATCAAGGCGAGCCTTGCGCGGCTGCAACTCGATCACATCGATCTGTACCAGATACACGGTTTCGATCCGGCCACGCCGATTGAAGAAACCGTGCGCGCGCTCGACACCCTCGTGCAGCACGGTCACGTGCGCTACGTCGGCGTCTCGAACTGGGCGGCGTGGCAGATCGTCAAGGCGCTGGGTATCGCGGAACGTCATGGGCTCGCGCGCTTCGAAACGCTGCAGGCGTATTACACGATCGCGGGCCGCGATCTGGAACGCGAACTCGGCCCGATGCTCGTCGCCGAAGGACTCGGTCTGATGGTCTGGAGCCCGCTCGCGGGCGGCTTGCTGAGCGGTAAGTACGGCCGCGAACAGAAAGGCGAGCAGGGCAGCCGCCGCACGACCTTCGATTTTCCGCCGGTGAACAAGGAGCGTGCTTACGACTGCATCGACGTGATGCGCGGTATCGCTGAAACGAAGAAAGTTTCGGTGGCGCAGGTCGCGCTCGCTTGGCTGCTGCATCAGCGCTCGGTGATGTCGGTGATCGTCGGCGCGAAGAAGGTCGAGCAACTGGACGACAACATCGCCGCGACACAGGTCGAACTGAATGCCGACGAACTGTCGAAGCTCGATGCGGTGAGCGCGTTGCCGTCCGAGTATCCGGGCTGGATGCTGGAGCGCCAGGGCGAGATTCGTCGCGATCAGATCAAGGCGAGCCGCGGGTGAGGGGGGTGTGGGGGTTTGCGCCGCGGCAGCCAGACGTCTCACACGCTCTGGAAGCACTTAGGGCGCGGTTCGCTCTGCCGCTTCGTCCGCTTCGGCGCGTTTGAACCAGCGACGCTCGGTCCAACCGATGATCCAGCACACCAGCATCGCGCAGACCGTGCCGAGCGTCACCTCGCCGAGCCGCAACAGCGCCACTTGCCAGGGCGGCCCGACCCGCGGCACCAGCAGCATGATGGTGGCCGTGATGCCGCCCAGCCGCGCCGCGCTGCCGATATTCCACGCCCAGCAGAGAATGATCGCGGCGGCCACCGTCACGCAGTAAGCGACAAAATGATCGCCGCCCAATACCGCGCCAGCCAGCCCACAGACGCCGCCGACCATCGCGCCAATGAACTGGTCGCGCGACAGCTTGCGAGTATCCACATAGCTGTGCTGCGAAACGGCAATGGCGGTGATGGCGGCCCAGAACGGCTGTTCGGCGTTGAGCATCGTCGCGATCCAGTACGCGGCACTTGCGCCCACCACCGCCTGAAAAGCCATGATGCAGCCTTCGATCAGCCGGTCCGGCAGGGGGATGGCTTTCAGAAACGCAAACAGCGAATTGGCGGCACTGATCTGCGCGGCGCGCCGGTGTTCACGGGATGACGGCATTGAATGGACTCGCCTCGAGTTGCTCGAACAGGAGTCCATTATTCCATGCGGCCAGGTCCGCTCGAAGTGTCTTCGTCACTCCGCGTTTGCAGCGCTCAAGGCGCGCGGCCAAACGCAATGCGCAACTCGCGTTTGGCCTTTTCCAGCGTAGCCTTGCGTGTCCTGGGCAGATTTTTGCCCGCACGATTGATGTAGAAGTTCAGCATCGACATCGCCGACTGAAACGGCGTGCCTTTACGGCGACGGCTGTGCGTCGACGAGCGCTTCAACGACTCCGCGATGGCATGGGCGCTGCCCGTCTTGAAGATATCCGCTTCGAGGTCCATCGCATCGCTGGTCTCCATGACCTGATGGGACCACTTTTCCGAGCCATGCCGCGACTGCTGTGACTGCTGTGACCGTTGCGACGTGGAACCGCCTGCTGATTTCGCGCGCCGGTGCGCGTGCGCCTGAGCATGTCGCTGGCGGGGTGGCCGGCCCGAACGTGCGCGAGCGGCGGGATGCTTCGCTGGTCGTTTCGCGGATTGCTTCGATTTCCTGCTAACCATGATGTGCCTCGTCGACGTGAGCGTGGACCGTCCTGCGTGCCTTGTCAAAAGGTCCAAAAGCAGTTATCACAACTTCACGCCGCCGGCTTCGGGTGCATCGGAGCTGCCTGGCGCAATCGGCTCGACGCCGAGGTCGTTGCGCTCGCGAATTGCTACGGGGTCCGAATTACGATTCCAGTACGGTTCACGACCGTAGAACTGATGAATCGAGGTAGCCCAGGTTTCGTCGGCCATCGAGGGCCAGTGATCCTTGTCGAAACCGGGTGCGTTACGGATGCTTTCCGAGGACATCGCGACGCGAAAACATTGGCGGGCGGTGTCGAGCGTCAGCGCGTGCCAGGGAATGGCCAGCAGCTTGTCGCCGATGCCGAGAAAGCCGCCGCTCGACAGCACCGCGTAGGCGATCCGCCCAGAGCGCACGTCGAGCATGATGTCCTTGATCTTGCCGATGTCGTCGCCTTCCGTGCTGAGTACCTTGTCGCCGCCGAGCGTGCTCGCGGCCATCACTTCAGGGCCCGGGCCCGAGCCCGTTCCACTCGCGCCGCCTGCGCCAACGATTTTCGCGCCCACCTCATCATGTGCGCCGGGTGTCTGGTTGAGCAGGGGCATGATGTGCTCCAGTCGAAGGTTGAGATACCCCGAATTCAGCAACGCATGTTCCTGGTGTGTGTGAAAACTGAGCGTGAAAACCGGCCGGTAAGCGCTGCCGGGAGCATTGCAATTCTTGCGCGGATTGCAGCTATTGCAGGTGGGCCAGCGCGAATTATTCGAGGCCGAAGACGCCAAAGCGAGCGTCTGGAAGCGCGACGGTGAGCGTCGAGGCGTACTGCCGCGCCTTGCTCCATAAGGCTGACAGGGTGCCGCTCATCATGTGCGGAGGCCGCCGACCGCAAAGACGGCCCGAATCGGCCCGAATCTTGCTGCACTGCAATGCAAGAAGACCCGACACCAGGTCCGACATCGAGGACTGAGCGGGTCGGTTTGCACGTCTGAACGGATTCGTCCGCCCGGGCGCTTTCGTATCAAAGGGCATTTGCACGTATTTGCACGACAGAGCTTTCGCATGATTCCACCGGATCAAGCATGACCGCGGACCGATACCACCCTCGCGCCCCTTCGCGGCATGGCCCAGACCATCGCACCGTTCATCAACCGCAGCTCATCCAGAATGCGCGCGACCGCCGCACTGCGCGAGACACACCTTCCAGCGGCACGACCAACACTACCAACACTACCAGCGCGACGATCAGCGCACCACGGACCCTGTTCGCGCTGCTGGTCGCGCCGCTCGCCTGGCTCGCGCAGGTGGCAATGGCGGAACTCGTCCTCGAGCGGGGATGCCACGCCGCCGGTCCCATGTTCCTCGCGCGCAGCATGCCCTGGACGCCGCTTGGCCTCGGCGTGGCGAGCCTGGTTTGCCTCGTGTTTGCGGTTGCGGGCGCGGCGCTCGCGTGGCGCAATCTGTGGCGCACGGCGCAGATTTCATGGCGCTTTCCCGCTGCGCTGAAAGGCACGCGGGCCGAGCGCGACTGGTTCCTGTCGCGCGTGAGTGCGCTGTCCGGCACGATGTTCGTGCTCGGACTGCTGGCCACGGATGTCGCCATGCTGTTGATCGCGCCGTGCGGGCTGCGGTAGCACGCGTCAAGGCCGGTTTCAAAACCGAAGCAGAGCCTGCCCGCGTGACCCTGTTGCCTGAATACGGTTTATGGCCGGGCGGCCACCTCGTCCAGATGCAGCAACAGATCAGCCGGGTCTTCATAGACGCGTAGTGCGCCGGCGCGCTCCAGTTCATCCGAGCCGTAGCCGCCGGACAGCACCCCGACCCCCAACGCCCGGCAGCGGCGTGCCGCGAGCATGTCCCAGATGCTGTCGCCCACCACCACACTGTGATCGATCGGCACGCCAAGGCGGTCCGCCGCCGCGATGAACAGATCCGGATCGGGCTTTGCGTACTTGACGTCGTCGCGTGTCACGACCACGGTCCGGTTCGGATCGACACCGAGCGCCTTCAGATTGACCGCGGCGGTTTCCATTCGGCCGCTCGTCGCAATGGCCCAACGCGTGCCGCTCTTGGAAAGCGCCAGCAACAGTTCGCGCGCGCCGGGCAGCGGCCGGACCTGACTGCCCAACCGCTGATACGCCTCGGCGTGCGCCTGCCGCAGCCGCTCGATACGCTCGGCGCTCATCTCGCTGTGGGTCTCGCGCAGCAGTTGATTGGTGAACAGCCCGCCGCTCATGCCGATCTTGCGGTGGATGCGCCACACCGATAACTCGATGCCTTCCTGATCCAGCGCCTGCTTCCACGCAAGCACGTGTTGATAAACGCTGTCGACCAGGGTGCCGTCGA
The DNA here is from genome assembly GCF_003429005.1 of Paraburkholderia sp. DHOC27. GTDB lineage: Bacteria > Pseudomonadota > Gammaproteobacteria > Burkholderiales > Burkholderiaceae > Paraburkholderia. The sequence goes on along the minus strand of NZ_QVQV01000009.1, from coordinate 125,269 downwards.
GGTCGAACAGAAAAGCGGTTTCAATGCGCATGATGGGGCTCTCCGGAGCAGGGCATGAGTGGTAGGCGTGTGGGCAACTTACCCGCTATGGTAAATCGCCTGAGTGCGGCTGTGGGCATGCGGCGATGGTGATGCTGTGCCGTTCATGTAGCACGAGCAGCACGAGCGGCCCCGTTCATGCTGCGCCTGCCACCCGCATGCTTTGATGACGGAGCGACGTGAACCGCTCAAGCGGGCTCGTTAATCAGCTCGAATTCAGTCCAAATGCACGTCGACTGTCGGAGTCAGGTGGAAGCGGGTCGTACCGCACCACGTGAGGAGGCGGCCGGCGCCTGCGCGCCGCGCGCAGGCCGTTTGTTCGCCGTGCCCTTGCCGGAAGCGTTCTTGCGCACCGCGCGTGATTTCTTCAGGAGTGCTGTGAGATCTTTTTCGGCGGCCGCCGCGATGGCATCGCAACCATTAGATGCCTTGACGCCCGCTTCGGCGACCGCGCGCAAATGCTTGCCGCGTACGCCCTGTGCGGCATTCGCCGCACGTTTCACTGTCTGCCGCGCGGCCTGTTTAGTGGCGCGTGCGGCGGTGCGCGTAAGCAATGTCGCGAACGCTGTTTCGTCGACCCGCAGGCCGCGACGCGGACGGCAGGCGCCGATGCCTTGCAGCTCGTCGGCTTCGAATGCCGCGATGACGACGGGGTGGATGTAGCACTTGCGACACACCGCGGGCGTATTACGCAGTAGCGAGGCCACTTCCTTGACGGTTGCCACCAGATGGCGCCGCGCTTCCGCCGCGCTCGTGCAGAGCAACCGGCGCAAGGCGGCAAAGGCGTAGACACTGCCGGCCCACGTGCGGTAGTCCTTGGCGGTGAAGTCGGCGTCGCTCGCGCGCTTCAGGTAGTCGTTGATGTCCGCCGAGCCGACCGTGTGACGCGTGCCATCGTCGTCGATGTATTGAAACAGATCGTGGCCCGGCAATTCGGCGCAGCGTCGCACGATCCGTTTGACGCGCGGGTTGTCGATGCTCACGTCGTGTTCGATGCCGCTCTTGCCGCGAAACTGGAAGCGCAGTTGACCGGCCTTGATTTTCAGGTGCTTCTTGCGCAGCGTCGTCAGCCCATACGATTGATTGTCACGCGCGTATTCCGCGCTGCCGACCCGTATCAAGGTGGAATCCAGCAACTGCACGATTGCCGCCACGACCTTGTCGCAAGGCATGCCGTCGAGTTTCAGATCACGCGCCACGCGCGCGCGGATTCTGGGCAGTGCCCGGCCGAACGCGGCGAGCCGCTCATATTTGTCCGCGTCACGCGTTTCACGCCAGCGCGGGTGATAGCGGTATTGCTTGCGCCCGCGCGCATCGCGCCCCGTGGCCTGCAGGTGGCCGCGCGGGTCGGGGCAGATCCACACGTCGGCGTACGCAGGGGGAATGGCCAGCGCATTGATGCGGGCGATTTCATCCGCGTCGTCGATCCGTTTGCCGTTCACGTCGAAATAGGCGAAGCCGTCCTTGAGCTGTTTGCGGCTATAGCCGGGGCGCGTGTCGTCCGCATGGCGCAGGCCGGTGGGCATCACGGCGTGGACGATGGCGGCGTCGGTGGCCGCGGCGGCGGCATCGGACGAGCGTTGAGCGGAACGGGACGGTGTATTCATGGTTGTGCCTGTTTTGCCGGTAATCGCTGCGGGTTAGGCGGCGTGTCAGGCGCATGCAAAGCATGAAACGCCTGCCTAGTGCCGCAAACGCCGGATCACGGCGGTCGCTGACGTCTAGCTCAAAGCAAGGGCGGTGCCCGTGGGGTCGAACGGTGTCGCCGTGGTGTCGCCGTGGTGTCGTCGCATTGCGCGGAACGGTCCTTGCGAACTCTCCCGATGAACGATGAATGTCCACGTTCGCAGGCGACGCCTGGTCACGACGACTGGACTGACACGCACACCACGGAGGTTGCAATGAGCAGCACCTTGAATCCCGATGACGAACCGCAGAGCGAAACACAGCAGATCCACGAGACCGGCAGCACCACGGGTGCGCTGGGGCCGAGCGATTCCTCGGACAGCGGCAGCGACGTGGCGGGCGCGAAGCGTCATGCATTCGATGTCGATTCTGAACTGGACAACCACGCGCTCGAAACAGGCGACACCGAACTCGGCAGCGATACAGATCGCTACGGCACCGGGGAGCGCGCTGCGGCCGATGGCGACGGCACGCTCGCGCCTAACGCCGACATCGAACCGGACCGGGTCGACGATCTGCTCGTCCCCGATGAACCGGACGGCACCACCGACGCCGACGAGATGGACGAAACGCTCGACCCGGGCGAGGCTTGATGCACGTTGGGCATAGGTTTTGCTGCTAATGCTTTTGAGCGGGTTTTGAACGATGCAGCGGGCCTTTGCCCCTTTACCCCTGATGCAGCAACCGGTGCAGCAACTGGCGCCGCATTCGGCTAACTGAATTAGCCAATCAAGAGCCAATTGCTGAGCGCATCACGACACATTGACGAAGCGGAACTGCAGTGCAACAGCGGCCAGCAAGTGAAGCGTGGCCCATTGCCCCCAGCTCCGCGCGATGGAGAAACGAACATGGACAAAGCACTTCAAGGCTGCAAGGTTGCGGTCCTCGCGCTCGATGGTTTCGAGCAGGCAGAGCTCGACGATCCGAAACGCGCGCTCGTCGAAGCGGGCGCCACGGTGCACGTGATTTCCGCCAAGGGCGGCAAGATTCAGGGCTTCCGGCATGTGGACAAAGGCGATGCGGTGGATGTGGATGTGACGTTCGATAAGGCCACCGCCGCAGAGTACGACGCGGTCGTACTGCCGGGCGGTGTGGTGAACGGCGACGCGATCCGCACGCTGCCGCAGGCGCAGGCGTTCGTAAAGGCGGCCAACGACGCTCACAAGCCGATCGCCGTCATCTGTCACGGCGCATGGTTGCCGGTGTCGGCCGGCATCATCAAGGGTCGCACGATCACGAGCTGGCCAAGCCTGCAGGATGACATTCGCAATGCAGGCGGGACGTGGGTGGATCAGGAGGTGGTCGAGGACGACAACTTCATCACCAGCCGCAAACCCGATGACCTGCCCGCCTTCAACCGAACGTTGATCGCACAACTAAGCCGAACGCGAAGCCAAACACGAAGCCAGACGCGAAGCCAGGCATAGTGCAAGAGCGCTAACCCAGGGAGAAAGTGCATGAGATTCCGGTATTCCCTACAAGAGACGGCTGCTGCGACGCGTATGCAGGCAGGCGCGTACGAAAGCGCTGTGCGCGACGCGGGTTTGACGCAGCGCGCGTACGAGAGCGCCGTGCAGGTCGCACAGGCACCGGCATGCGTCGTCCCCGAGCGGAGTCTTCTGCGAGCAGAGCAACACATGAACGCGATTCTTTTGCGGCCGGCCTATGAGGACGCCACCATGCGCATTACTTTTCCTGACGAAACGCCCGGCTTTGACGGCTCGAGTCTGAGCGTGCAATTCACGGCAACCGTGGACGGTGAGCCGGTGATCTGTGCGATCACTGCCGAGGCACTCGAAGATCACTTCGGCGCGCCATCCGCGCTGGAAGATGCCTTGCTGGCCGCATTCCAGCGCGGCCGCCTGCGCATCCGTTCGGTGTGCGCGGAGGCGCTCGACCAGAACGATGGCGAGAGCGTCGTGCTGCATAGCGGACTGTTTCGCATCGAAGACCTCGATGCAGGTCATGGACATGCTGCCTGACGCGCATCGTCGTCACCGTTATTACGCTTGCGCAGGGCCCTGAGCAGAGGGCCGCGAGTGGCACGGCTCCATCGCGCTGGCCGTGCACTCGACCCCAACTTCAGCGATGAACGGAGGTTTTATGTCACTCATCGTCGCAGCACGTTTCACCACATTCCCCGCGGCTGAAGACGCCGCGCAACGACTGTTCAACAGCGGTTTCGTCGAAGAGGACGTGACGCTGTTCTTCGTCAATCCACGCGGACAGCACGCACGTCACCCGCTCGGCGGTGACACCGGTACTGATGCCAACGCAAGAGAAGCGCCGAAAGGCGCGGGCAAGGGCGTCACGATAGGCGCAGCAGTTGGCGCGGTGGTCGGCGTGGGTATCTTCGCGTTCTTCAGCGCGCCGATGCTGGTCTCGCTGATTGCAGCGGGCGTCGGCGCTTATGTGGGGTCACTGGTCGGCGCCATGTCGCACACGCGTAGCGGCGGAGTGCTTGGCCGACGCGATCCCCCGGACCAGGAGATTCGTGAGTCGGGGGTGCTGATTGCGGTTCACGTCACGCCGGACAGTCAGTATGACGCCGCGCGTATTTTGCGTGACGCGGGTGGTGCTGCCGTCGAGCGTGCCACGGGACGCTGGCAGCAAGGTCGTTGGGCCGACTTCGATCCGACGCAACCGCCGAAGCCTCTCAACGAGTTTGTCGAGAGGCGCGCCTGAGAAATCGCGGGATATTGCACAAACAAATTGCTGGAATAAAGAGCGCGGAAACAAAAAGCGGCGGCCTGCCATCTGGCCGCCGCGCGCCTAAGCTGATTAAACCCAGATTTGTGAGGTGGCGTGATGCGGGCGGCCAGCGCCATCCACAGGCTGCTGGTTGCGGGGCGTCGCGCATGAAGCGGGCGCCAGGCCCGGCTGGGTGGAATCACACGACAACGTGGCAACGCTGCCTTGTTCCTGTGTCGGCGCCTTGAGCATGTATTCACGGACCTGCAACACGACAGCGGAAGTGACAATCGCCACGGCCAGCAAAAATTCCGCTCTCCTGATTTTTTTCATGTTCAAGCTCCCTGTGTCGTTGGCGCCCGTTACTTTTCGATTTCGCGGCGGGCTGCTGTTTTTTGCAGTGCCCTGCCGTGTGGGCAGCACTAGTTAAGCAACGTCTGTGCCATGCACGAATTGGCCGTCTATCCCGCTGCGAGGCCCGTCTGGCGGTGCTCGGCGTCCTCGAGCGTCATTTCGGCCTGGAAGAATTACTCGCTCATTCGAAAACTTGTTTGCCGTTTTTTGCTGCCGCACGCCGGAGGCCGCGCTGCGATCCGCCTCGTGGTCGGTGAGGTGGCTGGTGCGTGGCCGGTGAGCGGCGGCGCTCTCAATCGGGCACGCCCCATGCGGCGTTGATGGAGGCAAACCGTAGCCGAATGGCTGCGGCAGTTGATCAATCATGAAACCCCGGAGGAACAGCATGTCTACCAACGTGACCGCAGTACTGAACGATCTGGTTGAAACGTCGAAGGACGGCGAGCGTGGCTTTCGCAAAGCCGCGGAAGACACGCGCGACGCGCAGTTGAAGGCGCTCTTCGTCTCGCGCGCGGACGACTGCACGCAGGGCGCGCGTGAACTCCAGGATGTGGTGCAGAAGCTGGGCGGCAAGCCGGAGACGGGCGGCACCGTGGGCGGCGCGCTGCGTCGTGGCTGGGCCGATATCAAGTCGGCGGTGGGTGGCCGCAGCGACTACGACATTCTGGCCGAGTGCGAGAAGGGCGAGGACGTCGCCAAGAAGAACTACAGCGATGCGCTGGAGAAGGACTTGCCGGCTGACGTTCGTATGGTGGTGGATCGCCAGTTCCAGGGCGTGATCCGCAATCACGACCGTATCCGCGATCTGCGTGACCAGTTTGCGGCTGCGAAGCACTAAGCCTTCGTCGCGAGGCTCGTGATCGATGCGGTGGTTCTCCGCCGCGTCCGTCGCGAACTGGCTTCCTTGGCACATGACCCTGCAAGCAGGTAGTTCGCGTAGCCCTATCGTGTAGCCCTAATGCGCGACCGCTTCATAAGCGGGTTTAAATCCAAAGCGATCGTGTCAAAGCAAAAGAGCCGTGTGCGTCGCACACGGCTCTTTTTTCTGCGTCCGCCAGTGACCGCATCAACCGCAGTCTTAAACAGTCACCGGCGAGTCACCGGCGGGCGCATGCATCCGTTAAAGGACGCTTATTCAGCCACCACCTTCAGATGGTTCTTGACGCTTTCCACGCCGCCCACGTTCTGGGCGACTTCGGCAGCGGCGGCCTTGTCATCCGAGGTCGGCACCGTACCCGTGAGCCACACCACGCCCTTGCGCGTCTTCACGTGAATATGGGTCGACTTGACGTTCTTCGCGCCAAGCAGATCGGCTTTCACCTTGGTGGTGATCGTGCCGTCATCGACGTGCTGGCCAATCGATTCCGAAGCGGCCGGCGGTGCCGAGGCGCTCTGCGCGTTGGCGTTGAGAGCGAATGCGACTACGGCGATGCTGCCAGCGGCCTTGAGGATATGGAGGGTCTTCATGAATGCTCCTTCGTGTTGTTGAAAAATGGCGGTCTTGTTGCCTATGCGGTCGATGCGGCCGGTCGCCTTAAATCAATTTCAATCGACTCGGGCAAGCCGCTGATGACACGCGTGGGATCGCTGCCGCTACGGTTCCGTCAGGCCCGTTGTCGACACCGGATGTCAGCCTCTTGCCCGTACTCGTTGCAGCATCACTCCACCAGTGAGCCGCAGCGCGCGCGAAGCCGGGCGAAAGACCGCATCCGTCCACACCTGCTCAATTCGCAAACGGCATGCCCGCTGAGCAATCGCAGCGGTGATCGTTCGCGAAACGCGGCGTCGTGAGATCGGCAAGAAGTACGTGGCGCGGGGCGCTGGCAGAATTTTGGAGCGCTCCCTCTTATGCTGCGGCGCAACTCGTGGAAGGGTCGCGTTGCCCGACGGCGCCCGTCCACTGGCTTGGCGGCGCCGTCCGCATTTTTCCGGCCGCTTGTAAAAAGCGACGGCCACAGCAGTCTTCAGGCCCGGTCGAAAAAAACAAAGCCGTGGAAAAACAGCGGTTTGCGCGAGCTGGTACGACAGTTGCTCTATAGAGCGAAAACCACCTTTTCGATCTATTCAGAGGACTTCACTACAATGCCGTCAATCGAACTACGCACAAGGCAGTCGCTGGCGCTTACTCCGCGCCTGCAACAGTCCGTCCGGCTCCTGCAGCTGTCGTCCCTCGAGTTCCAGCAAGAATTGCGCACGGCACTCGACACCAATCCGTTCCTCGAATACGACTCGACCGACACCGAAGACGTTGCGCTGGCAACCTCCTCGACAGGCGAAGAGAGCGTTGCCGTCTCGACGGGCGAAATCTCCGCTGCCGGCGAGCCGGAAACCATCATGGAAGCGCCGGCTGCCGACTCGCGCGAAAGCGAAGTGGACAGCATGGGCTCCGACGATTCGTCGGGTGACTCCGGCGATTATGCGTCCGAGTTTTCCGGCGATTCGTACAGCCGCAGTTCGTCGCGCCAGAACGGCGATTCGGACGGCAGCGATCCCGCTGATTGGGCCCGCTCGCAGCCGAGCCTGCGCGAGCAGCTGCACGACGCATTGCGGCTCTATCGACTGGACGCGCGCGATCGTGAAGTGGCGCGCTTCGTGATCGAGGCGCTCGATGACGACGGCTATCTGCGTCAGGACCTCGCCGACCTCGCGGCCATTGTGGATCTCGATCCGGAACTGACCGAAGAGGAATTGCTGGTGTCGCTGCGCCTCGTGCAGTCGCTCGATCGTCCGGGCCTCGGTGCGCGCTCGCTGTCCGAATGTCTCGCGCTGCAGTTGCACGCTATGCCTGCCGATGTGCCGGGCCGGGACGTCGCGCTGCAAGTGGTCGAACATCATCTGGAACGACTCGCTCGCCGCGAGCAGGCCGAACTGCAAAAGCAGATTGGCTGCTCGGCAGAAGAGCTGCGGGTGGCATGCGCGTTGGTGCGCAAGCTCGATCCGAAGCCAGGCAATTTCTATGGCCGCACGGAAGACAACTATGTCGTGCCGGACGTGATCGTGCGTCAGGTGCGCAACAAGTGGACAGTGCAGATCAATCCGGCCGTGCAGCCGCGCGCGCGCATTCACCGCATGTATGCCGAGCTGTTCGCGCAGTCGGCCGGTGCCAGCCGTTCGCCGCTCGCTCAGCAGTTGCAGGAAGCGCGCTGGCTGATCCGCAACGCGCAGCAACGCTTCGATACGATTCAGCGCGTGGCCGAGTGCATCGTCGCGCATCAGAAGGCGTTCTTCCAGTACGGCGAGATCGCACTCAAACCGATGGTGCTGCGTGACGTGGCCGAAGAACTCGGCCTGCACGAATCCACCATCTCGCGCGCCACGGGCAACAAATATATGGCCACGCCGCGCGGCATTTTCGAATTCAAGCATTTCTTCCCACGTGAACTGGGCACCGAAAGCGGTGGCACGTGTTCCGCAGCCGCCGTGCGCGCGTTGCTCAAGGAAATGATCGCGGCGGAAAACACCAGCGATCCGCTCTCCGATGTGACGCTTGCGCGCATGCTCGCCGAGCAGGGCGTGCTGGTGGCGCGTCGGACGGTGGCGAAGTATCGCCATCTGATGAAGGTGCCGCCGGCGGAATTGCGTCGCCAGATTTAAGGACGCGATTGGTTGTAGTCGCATCGAAGACGCATTAAAAACGGCGGCCGGCGCAATCCGGCCGCCGTTGCCGTTTATGGCGTCGCCGCTTCACCCCTGCGCCGTGCTGTTTCTGCCGTGCTATTCCTCTTCCCACACGCCACCTAGACGTACAACGCCTGCCCCATTACATTGATGGCCGGGCAGAGCGACCTCTGCCGAACGCGAGAGGAGCGAAGGGATGAAGTATGCAAGTCTGGTCGAGCGCCTGCAGGGCAAGCGCACGTCCGCGTGGGAAATTCATCATGCCGCGCAGGTGGCGCGTGCGAACGGCGAAGACGTGATCGTGCTGAGCGTGGGCGATCCGGATTTCGCCACGCCGGAGCCAATCGTGGAGCGCGCAGTCGATGCATTGCGCGCGGGCGACACGCACTACACCGCCGTAGTCGGCCGCGAGCCGTTGCGCGCAGCGATTGCGAAAGAACATGCGCGGACTACCGGCCGCACCGTGAGCGCGGCGAACGTCGTGCTGTGCGCCGGTGCGCAAAACGGTATCTTCGCGGCTTCGCTGTGCCTGTGCGAAGCCGGCGACGAAGTCATCGTGCCCGAACCTCTCTACCTCACGTACGAGGCCTGCATTCGCGCCTCCGGCGCCACGCTGGTCCCGGTGCCGGTCGATCCGGCGCGTGGCTTTCACCTGGATTGCGACGCGCTCGCCGCCGCCATCACCCCGCGTACCAAAGCGATTTTCTTCGCGACGCCATGCAATCCGACCGGCGTCGTGATGCCGCGCGCCGACCTCGAACGCATTGCGCAACTCGCGCGTGAGCATGACCTGTGGGTGCTGTCCGATGAGGTCTACGCCGATCTCACGTTCGAACGCGAGCATGTCAGCATCGCGGCGCTCGAGGGCATGGCCGAGCGTACCGTGACGGTCGCGAGCCTGTCCAAATCCCATGCGATGGCGGGTTGGCGCGTGGGCTGGGTGATCGGGCCGGAAACGCTGATTGGACATCTCACGCGGCTCGCCCTGTGCATGCTGTACGGTTTGCCCGGCTTCGTGCAGGAGGCGGCCATTGCCGCATTCGAACACAAGGCGCAGATCGTCGCCGACATGCGTGAGGTCTACCGGCGCCGCCGCGACGTGGTCTACGAACGCCTGAGCCGGGTGCCCGGTTTGCGCTGCCTGTTGCCCGAGGCGGGCATGTTCATGATGGTCGATGTCAGCGGTTGCGGGCTCGATACGGTGGACTTCACCTGGCAGTTGTTTCGCGCGCAGGGCGTGTCGCTGCTCGACGCGAGTGCATTCGGAGACACGGCGGCGGGCTTCGTGCGGCTCGGCTTCGTGGTCGACGAAGCGCGTCTGGTGGAGGCCTGCGAGCGGATCGCGGCGTTTGTGGGCAGCCTGCGGCTGAATGTGAAATGAGCGTACGAGCCATGGGCGAGCTACTTACGAGCAGCTCGAAACGTGTGTGAGAAGGGAGTGTGAGAAGCGGGCGCGAATGAGTGACGCCGGCTGAAGACAGGCCGGCGCACAGCGGATTGCGTTGATTCATCGGACGGTCACGCCAATTCTCCTGTTGCTGGGTACACTCTTGCCAGACAGGGGGAGAGCGCATGGGCACGTATCTTCGTAGTGCGGCACGTGGCGGGTGGAAGGCGACATGCATGAGCATCGTCGTCTGGGTGCTGTCCTTTCAGGCGAGTAACGCCGCTGACCTTTCCGTAAGCTCGCCGCCTGGTACTCCTGCTACGACCACTGCTGCGTCAGCAGGCACGGCAACGACAACGACCCCGCACAGCGGCAACAGCGCCGACCCAAACGCAAACAGCAGCGCGAACCTCACGACCCAACCTGAACGGCCCGGCGGCGAGACGCCACGCGCTACGCGGATGCGGCCGGCGAGTTCCCCTCTGGCCACGGAAAGCGCGCAATCTGCACAATCCGCGCAATCCTCAGTACATGGTGCCCCTGACGACGAAGCGCACGAAGGCCCGGCGCGACCCGGCGCGGCGCTCCCCATCCCGCCGGAAAACACCGCAGTCACGCATCACAGCGTGGTGCTCGACGGCAAAAAGATCGCCTACACGGCCACCGCAGGTAACCTGCTGCTGCGTAACGACGCCGGCGAGCCGACCGCCAGCGTGTTCTATGTCGCGTACACCGCCGATTCGAAAACGCCGTCGCAGCGTCCCGTTACGTTTCTCTTCAACGGCGGCCCCGGCGCCGGCACGGTGTTCCTGTTGATGGGTTCGTTTGGACCGAAACGGGTTCATACGTCGAGCCCGGACATCACGCCACCCGCGCCATATGTGCTGGCGGACAATCCCGACAGCCTGCTCGACCAGTCGGACCTGGTATTCATCGACGCAGTGGGCGCGGGCTTCTCGCGCATCGTCGGTCATGGCACGCCGAAAGCGTTCTACGGCGCCGACGCCGACCTTGGTGCGTTCACGCAGTTCATCGATCGCTATCTCACAGCCAATCAGCGCTGGAATTCGCCCAAGTATCTGCTCGGCGAATCGTACGGCACGACCCGCGCGGCCATGCTTGCCTACCGCCTCAGCGAGAACGGCATCGCCTTCAATGGCGTGATCCTGATGTCGTCGGTCCTCAACTATGCGCACTACGCACCCGGCACGGACTTCCGCGTCGAAAGCTATCTGCCCACGTATGCGGCGATTGCCTGGTATCACAACAAGATCTCGCCGCGACCAACCAATCTGGCCGCCTGGGTGGACGAGGCCCGCGCCTTCGCGCGCGGTCCGTATGCCGCCGCGCTCGCGCAGGGCGACGCATTGCCGGACAGCGAGCGCGACGCCATCGCCGCCCAGATCGCGCACTACACGGGCCTGGATGTGCAGTACGTCAAAGACACGAACTTGCGGGTGGGCCCAGGGCGCTTCCGCAAGCAGTTGCTCAAGAGTGAATCGCGTACCTTAGGCCGTTACGACGCGCGCTTCGAAGGCATCGACTATGACAATGTGAGCGAGGTCCCGGATTACGATGCGTCGGTGACGAGTGTCGCCAATGCGTTCACCGGCGCGCTGCATCAATACCTCGCCGAGGACCTGCATTACACGCCGACGGATCGCTACCGCGTGTTCAACGGTGAAGCGGGCCGTGAATGGGACATGAAGCACCGTGCGTGGTGGGGCGAGCAGCTCGCCGTTCCGTATGCGGCCGGTGATCTCGCGGAAGCCATGCGGCAGAATCCGCAACTGCGCGTGCTGTCGCTGAACGGCTACTACGATCTGGCGACACCGTTCTTCGCGACGGAATACGACCTGGCGCACATGACGCTCGATGCCTCGCTGCACAGCCATATCCAGATCGAGTACTACCCGACCGGCCACATGATCTATCTCGACGATGGCGCGCTGCATTCGCTGAAAGGCGATCTCGACCGGTTTTATGGGCAGGCGGGGCACGCGGACGGGCATCAATAGCGTCAGGCAAGGAAGCAAAACGGGGAGCAAAACGCGGCGGCTATAATTGCATCCACCTTCGCGCTCCGCCTTGCCCATGCCATTTCATCCGGTTCCGTCGTTCACGCGCAAACGTCTTTCCGACGTCGTGTCCGACCAGATCAAACGTCTGATCTCGGACGGCGTGCTGATGCCGGGCGACCGTCTGCCCGCCGAGCGCGAACTGGCCACGCAACTGCATGTATCGCGTCCGTCGCTGCGCGAAGCGTTGATCCGGCTCGAAGCGGACGGCTACATCGAGACCTCGGGGCGGGGCGGTTTCACCGTGGTCGACGTCACCGCGCCCATCATCTCCAAGCCGCTCGCCGAACTGCTGCTGCAAAATCCACGCACCAGCAGCGATATTCTCGAACTGCGCCAGGGGCTGGAGTCCATCGCCACCGTCTACGCGGCGCAGCGCGCCACCGCGTCCGATCAGCAGAAGATCCGGCGCGCGTTCGAAGCGCTGAAAGCCTGCTCGGAATCCGCGGATCGCGTCAACCTGGCCGAACTGGACGCCGCCTTTCATCTCGCCATCGCCGATTCGACTCACAACGTCGCGTTGGCACACGTCATCCACGGCATTCATACACTGATTCGCGAAGGCATGCGGCAGTATCACCGCCTGATCGACTATGACGATGCCAAGGAAGCGCAACTGTTGATCCAGCATCAGGCGATCTTCGACGCCGTGATGGCCCGCGACGCGACAAAGGCGCGGAAAGCGGCCGAAAGCCATCTGACCTACGTGCGCGAGTTGTACGCGGAAGAAGCGGCGAAACCCACCTGAAGCGCTGAATGGCCTGCGTTGACACGCCTTGGGGACTTCCTTATAGTCTTGGTCAGACCAACATGACCAGGCGACCCGTTGTAGCGTTTTGTAGCTCTTCCGGTGCGCACAGCAGTAAGATGGTTCAACGCATGCAGCGAAGCGGGTCGGCTCAGGTACCACGTCAAGTACCACGTCAGGTACCGCGTCAAGACCACGTTCACGTTGCGGCCTCGTCCCCACCCAGTCCGTCCGCCATCCATGAAAGTTGCACTCTTCGTTCCCTGCTTCATCGACGCGTTCTACCCCGAGGTGGCCATCGCCACGCTCGAACTGCTAGAGCGCTTCGGCATCGAGGTCGACTATCCGCAGGAGCAGACCTGCTGCGGCCAGCCCATGGCCAACAGCGGCGCGCAAGGCGAAGCGGCCGGCGCGGAAAAGGTGTTCGCGCAAAACTTTGCGGGCTACGACTACATCGTCGGACCGTCGGCAAGCTGCATCCATCACGTGCGCGCGCATATGACCGCCATCGAGCAGACCGATGAGGTCAGGCACGTGCGCGCCGCGGCGTACGAACTGGTCGAATTCCTGCACGATGTGGTGGGCGCACGTGACTTCCCGTGGGCGGAGTTTCCTCATCGGGTCGGGCTGCACAACAGTTGCAGCGCGTTGCGGCATCTGAAGGAAGCGTCCATTTCCGAAGTGGCCGGTACGCCGTTTTCCAAACCGCTGACCTTGTTGCGGGGCGTGAAGGGCATCGAGTTCGTCAAGCCCGCGCGGCCTGACGAATGCTGCGGTTTCGGCGGCACGTTTTCCGTGACCGAAGAACCCGTGTCGGTGCGCATGGGACAGGACAAGGTCCGCGATCATCTGAATGCGGGCGCGGAGTACATCGTCTCGGGCGACATGTCGTGCCTGATGCATCAGCAGGGCTGCGCCGAACGCATGAAGGCCAATGCGCGCTTCATCCACATTGCGCAGATCCTCAATGGAGCACGCGAATGAGCCGGATCGATCACGCCAAGGCGGCGGGCGCGTTTATCGCCAAGACGGAGCACGTGGCGTTTCATGACAAGCGTCTGTGGGACTTGCGCGAGAAGCGCGACGCGCAGGCGCAGCGCATTCCCGAATGGGAAACGCTGCGTGAACTCGCTTCGGGCATCAAGGAACACACGCTGTCGAATCTCTCGACCTATCTCGACCAGTTCGCGAGCGCCGCCGAAGCGAACGGCGTCACCGTGCATTGGGCCGCTACCGCCGAAGAGCACAACGAACTTGTCTACAAGATCATGTCGGAGCGCGGCATGACCACGCTCGTCAAAAGCAAGTCGATGCTGACCGACGAGTGTGCGATGCGCGAGTATCTTGAACCTCGCGGCATCACGGTGATGGAGACCGATCTCGGCGAGCGCATCCAGCAGCTCGACCATCAGGATCCGAGCCATATGGTCGTGCCGGCCGTGCACAAGCTGCGCGGCGACGTGGCGCAACTGTTTGGCCGCACCATCGGCACCGATCCGAACAATAGCGACATCCACTACCTCGCGGAAAGCCAGCGCATGAACACGCGTCCGTATTTCGTGCGCGAGAAAACCGCGGGCATGACGGGCTGCAATTTCGCGGTGGCGGAAACCGGTACGGTGGTGGTGTGTACGAACGAGGGCAATGCGGATCTGTCGGCGAACGTGCCGCCGCTGCATATTGCGTCCATTGGCATCGAGAAGCTGATTCCGAAGGTGTCGGATCTCGGCGTGTTTATCCGCATGCTGTCGCGCAGCGCGCTTGGTTCGCCGATCACGCAATACACCTCGCATTTCCGCGCGCCGCGTCCCGGCACGGAGATGCACTTCATCCTCGTCGATCATGGCCGCGCCGAGCGGCTCGCCATGCACGACTTCTGGTACTCGCTCAAATGCATCCGCTGCGGCGCGTGCATGAATACGTGCCCGGTGTATCGGCGCAGCGGCGGCCTGTCGTACGGCGGCACATACTCGGGGCCGATTGGCGCGATCATCAATCCGACCTTCGACCTGAAGCGCTATAGCGCGCTGCCGTTCGCGTCGACGCTGAACGGCAGCTGCACCAACGTGTGTCCGGTGAAGATCAACATCCACGAGCAGATCTACAAGTGGCGCGAAGTGATCACCGAGCGTCACGAGGTGCCGTTCGTGAAGAAGGAAGTGCTGAAGATGGCGGGGCGGCTGCTGGCGAGCCCGACGCTTTACCGTGCGACGGTATCGTCGATGGGCGGCGCGTTGCGCCGGCTGCCGAATTTCGTGCTCTACAACCCGCTCAATATCTGGGGGCGCCAGCGTGAGCTGCCCGAGGCGCCCAAGCTGACTTTCCACGCGTGGTACAAGAAAAATCGGGGAGGCGGCGATGGCAACGCGTGAAGCTTTTCTGGCCAAGGTGCGCGCGGCGCAGCCGGAAGCGCGCGAGCGGCCCGAGGTGCCCTTGTTCGCTGCCGTGGGCGGCGACCTGAAGGCGCGCTTCACCACGGCGCTGGAGGGTATGGGCGGCAAATGCGTGCAGCCCGCCACACTTGCCGAAGTGCTGCCGATGATCCATGAGCGCTTCGGCGCACAGGCTTCGATCTGTTCGGCCACGCCGGAAGTGCAGGGCACGCGTGCGCTGACGCCCGAGACCCCGCCGGTGTCGTTGCAGGATGTGGACGTCGGCGTGGTGCGTGCGCGCTTCGGCGTCGCGGAAACGGGCTCCGTGTGGTTCAGCGAAGAGGAGTACGTGGTCAATGCGATCGGCTACATCGTGCAGCATCTCATCGTGCTGCTCGATCCGGCGCAACTTGTGGACGGCCTGCAGGACGTCTACCGCCGGCCCGATTTCAGCCGGGTCCGCTATGCAGCGCTGGTGACGGGCCCCTCGGCCACGGCGGATATCGAAGGCGTGCTGATTCGCGGCGCGCAGGGCGTGCGCTCGTTGACGGTGGTGTGGCTGGCGCCGGCCTGAGGGCCTCAGGCGTTACTCAGCTCACCACAACCCAAATCTGCGCACCTCAACCCAAATCAGTTCACCTCAACGCACCCGCGACGGCGTGCTTCGCAGACTCTTCAAGGTCAGCGTGGCCAGCGTGACGGTCACGATGCCGGTGAACAGATACAGGCCGTTAGGTCCGGCGAGTGCCATCAAGGCCGAGGCCAAAGTCGGCCCCGCACTCGCGCCCAGTGAAAAGATCAACAGCAACCCGGCACTGACTGCAATACGCTGCTCGGCGGGAATACAATCGTTGACGTACGAGGTCACCACGCCGTACAGCGAAAACACCACGCTCACGTACACATAGCCGAGCGCTTCGACCAGCACACCGCCATGCAGCAGGAACAGCAGCAGACTGCAGCCCGCGGCAAGCGTGGTGATGGCGACGATGATGGTGCGCCGGTCGAACAGATCGGCAAGGCGTGCCACCGGCCACTGTGGCAGCAGCGCCGCGAGCAGCGCGAAACCCATGAAGTGCGAGACGTCCGGCACCGAATAGCCGAGCCGGCGCATGAAGATGGGCTGCATCGTGTAGAAGCCACTGTTCAGCAGTCCAGCCGCAAGGCAACCAAACACGCCAAGCGGCGCCCACTGATAGACCGTGCTCAAGCCTGACAAACCGCGCGCAAGGCGCGAGCCGGGCGCGCCGGCGGGTTTGGTCTCCGCGACAGCAGGCAGCGGCGCATTGCCCGCCAGCGCGACCGGAATCAACGAAGCCGAAAACAGCGCGCTGACGAGGCTAAAGAGCGCGAATCCCGCGGGGTCCGCGAGACCGATCAGAAACTGGCCGGTGCCGACGCCGAGATAATTCGTGATCAGGTAAGCGGAAAACACCCGGCCGCGTTGCGCATTGCTGGCCACTTGATGCAGCCAGCTTTCCACCACCGTGAAAATGCCGACCAGACAAAAGCCCATGATGAAGCGCAGCACGGCCCACATGGCAGGCGCGGCCCACGCGGCATAGCCGAGCGCGCAGCAGGCCGACATTGCGGCGAAACTCACGAAGGCACGATGATGGCCGACGCGGCCAATCAGGCCGCCGCCCCACAACGCGCCCACCATGAAGCCGACGTAATAGGCCGACTGCACCACGCCCACTACCAGCGCGGGCGTCTGCTGCTGGATCAGCCGCAGCGAGATCAAGGTGCCGAGCAGCCCATTGCCCGTAATCAGAATGGCGTAGCCCAGCAGCAGAATGGCGGTCGCCTGCATGCTGCCGGCGGGCGCAGTGGGAGCAGTGGCCGGTTGAGCGGGTGGTTGCAGGGTGGCGCCGGTGAGCGGTGCGATCGGGCGGCTGACCGATTCGTTGAGAGTGGGGGCGTTCGGTTGGCTGGCCGACTCGCGGGTCCAGGATTCGTTGACCTGTTTCATTGAGAGCGTCGGGTGCCGGCAGGGGGAGACTTGCGGTCGTGCGTTGCGGTAGTACGTTTGTTGCTCATGGTGACGCAAGCGCGAGGCCGCAGCAATTGGCGCAATTTATAGAATTGACGCGGTCGAGGCCGGTGCAACGCCAGCGTGACGCGGCTTTGACGCATAATTCGTTAGCTGTTGCATTGCACAAAAGTTGACCTATGACTGCTTACGGGCTAACCCGAATGCAAAAAAGTATCAGTTTGCGGTCTTATTTTTAGTGGTGAAACGACTGCGACAGGGCTAACTTTCGGGTATGGCGGCGCACGAATCAAAGTCGCTGCGAAGTGGCGGCACCACAGCAACGTTCCATACCCGCCACGCAGAACAAGAAGATCAGGATCAGGAGACACTCAGATGCGCAACACGCGGAGTGACACGGCGCGCAAGGAAAGCCGCTACGTCAAGATCGACCAGCCGGACCTCGAGCTGGTGGCCGTGCCGCGTGACGAGTCGTTCAAGGTCTGGTCGCACGGCTATCCTTACCGCACGGTGCGCTGGCATTTCCATCCCGAGTACGAAATTCAGGTGATCACCGCGACGACGGGCCGTTACTTCGTCGGCGATTACATCGGCAACTTCGCGCCCGGCAATCTGGTGATGACCGGCTCGAACCTGCCGCACAACTGGGTCAGCAATGTCCCGCATGGCGAACGGGTGGACGAGCGCTGTCTGATCCTGCAGTTCGATGCCGGCTTCATCGAGCGCGCCATCGAGACGTTCCCGGAACTCAGGCGCGTGGAGTCGCTGCTCGACGCCTCGCGTTGGGGCGTGCTGTTCACCGAGAAAACCGGCGCGGCCGCCGAGCCCATCATGCGTGAACTGCTGGGCGCCCAGGGCATCCGCCGCATCACCCTGTTCGTGGCGCTGCTCGATCTGCTCGTGCAAAGCCCGGAGCCGGTCAAGCTGGCGAGC
The DNA here is from genome assembly GCF_003429005.1 of Paraburkholderia sp. DHOC27. Classification (GTDB taxonomy): domain Bacteria; phylum Pseudomonadota; class Gammaproteobacteria; order Burkholderiales; family Burkholderiaceae; genus Paraburkholderia. The sequence goes on along the minus strand of NZ_QVQV01000009.1, from coordinate 107,370 downwards.
GCCGAGTACCACGCCGACCCGGCGCGCTATGCCGAGACGCGCATCAATCACGTGCTGTCGTATATCGGCAAGAACCTCTCGCAGGAGTTGCGCGAAACCGAATTGGCCCAACTCGCAGGGCAGAGCGTCAGCGCCTTTTCACGCTATTTTCGCCGTCATACGGGCGTGCCTTTCGTGCAGTACGTGAACCGGCTGCGCATCAATCTGGCCTGCCAGTTGTTGATGTCAGGTGAACTAAGTATCACGGATATCTGCTACCAGGTGGGCTTTAATAATCTGTCCAATTTCAACCGGCAGTTTTTGTTGCTGAAGGCGATGCCGCCGTCGCGATGGCGAGCCTATCAACAGCTCAACGCTGCCAGCGCGACGGAGTCGTCCGCCACATCTGACGCGACACCCGTACTGGAAGCAGTCGGCTAGCGTCGTTCTTACTGATAGATCGCACTACCTGCATCACCTGCAATACCGCAAGACGCCGTGCCTGTCCGGGCACGGCGAGCGCAAACGCACCTGTGCAATACCGTCAGGGATTTCAACAAGAGGCCACACCACGGCTCGAGCATGGCGACAGCGACGCGACGGCAAAACCACGCCGACCGACGCCGACATTTTTCTAATAATTGGAGACATTCGATGACCCGACTTTCGAACCAACTCATCGGCGCCAGCGCGCTCACCCTCAGTATCCTGGGCAGCACCGCGGCAATGGCTGCGCCCAGCGGCACCGTCGCGTTTCTGATGCCCGACCAGGCATCGACCCGCTACGAACAGCACGACTTCCCCGGCTTCAAGGCTGAAATGTCCAAGCTTTGCCCCGACTGCAAGGTGCTCTACCAGAACGCCAACGCCGACGTCGCCACGCAGCAGCAACAGTTCAATTCGGTGATCGCGCAGGGCGCCAAGGTGATCGTGCTGGATCCGGTGGACTCGACGGCGGCTGCCTCGCTGGTGCACATGGCGCAGGGCCAGGGCATCAAGGTGATCGCGTATGACCGTCCGGTGCCGTCGACGCCGGCCAACTACTACGTGTCGTTCGACAACGAGGGCATCGGCAAGGCCATCGCGCAATCGCTCGTCGATCATCTGAAGGAAACCAATGTGCCAACCAGCAAGGGGGGCGTGCTGGAAGTCAACGGTTCGCCGACCGACGCAGCCGCCGGCCTGATCAAGAAGGGCATTCATGCGGGTCTGGCGGGCAGCGGCTACAAGACGCTGGCCGAGTACGACACGCCGGACTGGGCACCGCCGAAGGCGCAGCAATGGGTGAGCGGCCAGATCACGCGCTTTGGCTCGCAGATCGTCGGCGTGGTAGCGGCCAACGACGGCACGGGCGGCGGCGCGGTCGCGGCGTTCAAGGCAGCGGGTGTCAACCCGGTGCCGCCCGTCACAGGTAACGACGCCACCCTCGCGGGTTTGCAACTGATCATCGCCGGTGACGAGTACAACACGATCCTGAAGCCGAGCGAGATCGTCGCGGCAGCAGCGGCCAAAGTGGCGGTGGGCTTCCTGAACGGCCAGACGCCGAAGGGCGAAACGACGCTCTTCAACACGCCGACGCAGCTCTTCAAGCCGGCCGTCATCACGGCGAAAAACCTGAAGGCGGAAGTGGTGGACAAGGGCTTCGCGAATGCGAAGGACCTCTGTACCGACCGCTACGCCGACGGCTGCAAGAAGCTCGGCATCGCGAACTAAACGGCGCAAGCAGCACATAAACAAAACACAGGCGCACTGCGCACGCTGGACGGGATCCGGTTCGAGCCGGATCCCACTACTTTTGATGAGGTACCCGTCCCATGAGTGATAACGCCACCCCACGATCCACGCGCGGCGAACTGGTGCTGAGCCTGCGCGGCGTGTCAAAGCACTTCGGTGCGGTCTCGGCCCTGACGGACATCGAACTCGACGTGCACGCCGGCGAAGTGGTCGCGCTGGTCGGCGACAACGGCGCCGGCAAATCCACGCTGGTAAAGGTGCTGGCCGGCGTGCATCAACCCAGCTCCGGCACCATCACCTTTGGCGGCAAGGAAGTCACGCTGTCCAATCCCGCTGCCGCGCTCGATCTCGGCATCGCCACCGTGTTCCAGGATCTTGCGCTGTGCGAGAACCTCGACGTGGTCGCGAACATCTACCTCGGCCGCGAGAAAAATCCGCTGCGGCTCGACGAAGTGTCGATGGAGGTGAAGGCATGGACGCTGTTGAACGAACTCTCCGCGCGCATTCCCAGCGTGCGTGACGTGGTGGCGTCGCTGTCCGGCGGTCAGCGTCAGACGGTGGCCATCGCCCGCTCGCTGCTGCTCGACCCGAAGCTGATCATGCTCGACGAGCCGACCGCGGCGCTCGGCGTGGCGCAGACCGCCGAGGTGCTGAATCTGATCGAACGGGTGCGCGACCGCGGCCATGCCGTGATCATGATCAGCCACAACATGGAAGACGTGCGCGCCGTGGCGGACCGCATCGTCGTGCTGCGGCTGGGCCGCAATAACGGCGTCTTCTACCCGGATTCGTCCAATCAGGAACTGGTGGCCGCGATTACCGGCGCTACCGAGAACGCGGTGTCGCGCCGCGCCGGCCGTCGCCAGGCCGAACAGGGCGCGTAGCCAAAGGAACCATCATGAGTAATGAAATGCAAGGCACCCCGCGGCCTGACACGCAGGGGGCGGCAAAGCCCGCCACGTTGCTGGATCGCAGCGACGTGCGCGTCAAGCATGCCACCGGCGTGAGCGGCACGGTGTCGGCGTTTGTCGACCGCGTGCGTTCGGGCGATCTGGGCTCGCTGCCGGTGGTGGCCGGCCTGATCATCATCTGGACCGTGTTCACGAGCCTGAACCCGGTGTTCCTCTCGGCGGACAACCTCGTCAATCTGCTGTTCGATTGCTCGACCGTGGGCGTGATTTCGCTTGGCATCGTCTGCGTGCTGATGGTGGGGCAGATCGACCTGTCGGTGGGTTCGATGAGCGGCTTCGCATCGGCGCTGGTCGGCATGCTGTGGGTCAATCATGGCTGGCCGGTGCTGCTCGCCATCGTCGTGGCGATTGCCGTGGGCGCCGTGGTCGGCGCCATCTATGCGCTGTTGCTCAACCGTCTGGGCATGCCGAGCTTCGTCGCGACGCTTGCCGGCCTGCTCGCCATTCTCGGCATGCAACTGTACGTGCTCGGCGCCAGCGGCTCGATCAACCTGCCGTACGATACCGCGATGGTTAACCTGGGACAGCTGATCATCATCCCGGCTGCCATTGCCTATCTGATTGCGCTGGTGCCCGGCGCGGTGATGCTCGTGCTCGGCATGCGCACGCGTGAACGCCGCCAGGCGTCGAATCTGTCTGCGCCGTCGGTGAGCAGCCTGCTGGTGCGCAGTGTTGCCATCACCGTGCTGCTGGAAATCGTCGTGGCCTACCTCAACCGCGGACGCGGCGTGCCGTTAATGTTCGGCCTGTTCCTCGGCATTGCCGTTGCGATGGACTATGCCCTCAAGCGCACCCGCTGGGGCCGCTCCATGCATGCGGTGGGCGGCAATCACGAAGCGGCGCGCCGTGCCGGCATCAACGTCAGTGCGATCTACACGAGCGCTTTCGTGCTGTGCGCGAGTCTCGCTGCGCTCGGCGGCGTGCTGACGGCGGCACGGCTCGCTTCGGCGAGCCAGCAGGCCGGCACCGGCGACGTCAACCTGAACGCCATCGCGGCGGCGGTGATCGGCGGCACGAGTCTGTTCGGCGGACGCGGCAGCGCGTACTCGGCGGTGCTGGGGATCATCGTGATCCAGTCGATTGCCAGCGGCCTGACGCTGCTGAATCTGTCGTCCTCGTTGCGTTTCATGATTACCGGCGCGGTGCTGGCGATTGCCGTGATCGTCGATTCGCTCGCCCGGCAGTCGCGCGTCTCGCATGGCCGGGCGTGAGTTGAGCTATTCGGAATCGACACAGGAGAACATCACATGTCTGATTTGATGAAGGGAAAGGTTGCCGCCATCACGGGTGCGGCCTCGGGTATTGGCCTCGAATGCGCGCGCACGCTGCTCGCGGAAGGCGCAAAGGTGGTGCTGGTGGACCGCGCCAAAGACCGGCTCGAAACACTGTGCGCGGAACTCGGCGAGAACGCGCTGCCGCTGGTGGTGGATCTGCTGCAACCGGCGGAAGTGTCCGGCATGCTGCCGAAAATCCTCGCTCTCGCGGGCGGCCTGCATGTGTTTCACGCCAACGCCGGTGCCTATGTGGGCGGTGAGATAGTGGACGGCAATCCGGACGAATGGGACCGCATGCTGAATCTGAACATCAATGCCGCGTTCCGCTCGGTGCAGGCGGTCGTGCCGCATATGGTCGCGCAGAAATCCGGCGATATCATTTTCACGAGTTCGATTGCGGGCGTGGTGCCGGTGGTGTGGGAGCCGATCTACACGGCCTCCAAATTCGCCGTGCAGGCCTTCGTCCATACGACGCGGCGCCAGCTTTCCAAACATGGCGTGCGGGTGGGTGCGGTGTTGCCTGGCCCGGTCGTGACGGCATTGCTCGACGACTGGCCAAAGGCGAAGATGGAAGACGCGCTCGCCAACGGCAGCCTGATGCAGCCCAAGGAAGTCGCCGACTGCGTGCTCTTCATGCTGACGCGGCCGCGCAATGTGACGGTGCGCGATCTGGTGATCCTGCCCAACAGCGTCGATCTTTGAGCGGGGTTAGCCTGGCGCGGCGCGCACATGCTGCAGCGCATCGGCGCTGACTGCACTGCTTGCGTGCCGACGCGCCGCACATCAGAGAGAATGCGAGAGAAAATAAGCGCACCTTGTTAGCAGGCAACGAATCATGACTTCAGAAAACTCCACTTCCGGCGCGGCAAACGGCGCGCGTTATGTGATTGGCGTGGACGTCGGCACGGGCAGCGCCCGCGCTGGCGTGTTCGATCTCGAGGGCCGCATGGTGGGCTCGGCCAAACACGACATTACCCTGTTTCATGCGAGCGGCTCGATCGTCGAGCAGTCGAGCAAGGAGATCTGGCACGCCGTGTGTCATTGCGTGAAGGAGGCGATGATGCAGGCCGCCGTGTCGCCCGAGCAGGTGGCGGGTATCGGCTTCGATGCGACCTGCTCGCTGGTGGTGCTGGGCGAGGGCGGCCAGTCGCTGCCGGTGGGCCCCTCGGAGCAGGCCGAGCGCGACATCATCGTCTGGATGGATCACCGCGCCGTGGAGCAGGCGGAGCGCATCAATGCAACCGGCCATGAAGTGCTGAAGTTCGTCGGCGGGAAGATCTCGCCGGAAATGGAAACGCCCAAGCTGTTGTGGCTGCTCGAAAATCGCCCGGCCGTGTTCGAAGCGGCGTGGCAGTTTTTCGATCTGACCGATTTCCTGACGTGGCGCGCAACGGGTGATCTGTCCCGCTCCACCTGCACGGTCACCTGCAAATGGACGTATCTGGCGCACGAGCGGCGCTGGGACGAGAGCTATTTCCGCAGCGTGGGTCTGGGCGTGCTCGCGGACGAAGAGTTTGCCCGCATCGGCCAGAAGGTGGTGGACGGTGGCACGCCGCTGGGCAATGGGCTGACCGCCGAAGCCGCCGCGCAACTCGGCCTGCGTGAAGGCACGCCAGTGGGCACGGGCGTGATCGACGCGCACGCTGGCGGGATCGGCACGGTGGGCGCGGACGACGACGCCGAAGGTTGTCTCGGCTACGTGTTCGGCACCTCGTCCTGCACGATGACCACCACGCGCGAGCCCGTGTTCGTGCCTGGCGTCTGGGGACCGTATTTTTCGGCGATGGTGCCCGACGCCTGGCTGAACGAAGGGGGACAGTCGGTGGCGGGCGCGGCCATCGAGCGGCTGATTTCGCTGCATCCCGCCGCGGTCGATGCGCGCCGCCGTGCCGAGGAAGAAGGCCAGTCCTTGCCGGGCCTGCTGGCGGCGCTCGCGGTGCAGGCCGTCGGAACGTCGGGCGGTTTGTCGGGCGTGGTGTCGCTCGCCAAAGGGCTGCACGTGGTGCCGGAGTTTCTCGGCAACCGCGCGCCGTTTGCCGATCCGCACGCGCGTGCGGTGATTGCCGGTCTCGGCATGGACGACGATCTGGACAGCCTCGTCGCGCTCTATGTGGCGGGCGTGTGCAGCATCGGCTATGGATTGCGGCAGATCATCGAAGCGCAGGACTCGGCCGGCGCGCCGATCAGGCGCGTCGTGATCAGCGGCGGCGCCGGCCGGCTCGATTTCGTGCGGCAATTGCTGGCAGATGCCACGGGTAAGGCCGTACTGGCGACCCGGGCGGAAGAGCCGGTTCTGTTGGGCGCGGCCATGCTGGGCGCAGTGGCCGGCGGCACGTTCGGTGACGTGCGCGCGGCGATGGCCGGCATGTCCCAGATCGGTCAGGTGTATGAGCCGGCCGGCGGCAGCGTCACGGCCGAGCACGACGCCCGATATCGCGCGTTCATCAAGCTGCAGGAGGTGGCGCGGGAAATCCGCTAACGCCTGCCACGAGGAGGGGCGACGCGCCCGGGGCCGCGCGCCGCCTTTCGTCACAGGATCGGATCATTTGATCCGTGAAAACGATAGGATCATCACAAATTCCGCGATTATTGTTTCAATCCTCCCGTCGAATGCTGGCTAGATAGGGCTAAATGTTATTGACGCATCATTTGCCTGATGCGAAGATCACAACACAGTCCGCGACCCGATCGCGCAGCATAAGAATTCGTCCTACCGACGAAGGAGACATCAGGATGAGTGAGCCGGTTGCGGTCGCGGCCGCTTCATCGCCTCGCGCGCCACTAATCCGCGTTACCGGCGTCACCAAGAAATTTGGTGGCGTGCAGGCGCTACGCGGCGTCAATCTGGAAGTTCTGCCAAACGAAGTGCATGCACTGCTCGGCGAGAATGGCGCGGGCAAATCCACCCTCATCAAGATTCTGAGCGGCGTCCATACGTACGACGAAGGCTCGATCGAAATCGCCGGTCAGAAAGTGGCGTTCGAATCGCCCGCGAAGTCGCGCGAGGCGGGTGTGGCCGTGGTCTACCAGGACTTGAGCCTGGTGGAATCGCTCTCCGTTGGCGCCAATCTCATGCTGGGACGCGAGCCGCGCACGCGGCTGGGTTTCGTCCGGCAACGCGAACTGATGGCGCAGGTCAGCGCCTTTCTGCAGCAACACAATATCCCGCTCGACCCACGCGTCCCCGTCGATTCATTGCCGTTTGCCTACCGGCAGATGACGGAGATCTGCAAGGCGTTGATGGGCGACGTGCGCGTGCTGATTCTCGACGAGCCGACTTCCGCGCTCACGGGTGGCGAAGAGCAGATTCTGTTCGACGCGATCCGCACCGTCACCGAGCGCGGCGTGGGTGTGATCTATGTGACACACCGGCTGAATGAGGTGTTTCGCATTGCCCAGCGTGTGACGGTGTTTCGCGACGGCGCCAACGCGGGCCATTTCGCTACCGCCGAGACCGACATGAAGCAGCTCGTGGCCGCGATCGTCGGCCCGCGTCATGCGGCCATGCAGGCCAGACAGGAAACGTCGACGGCAACGGCGCAGTCGTCCGCGGAAGCCGCAACGCCAGGCAGCGCGTCTAAAGATAAAGATGCAGCCGCGCCACGGCGAGCCGCGGTGCTGACCCTTTCGAACGTGAGCAACGCGCGTTTGTCCGGCGTCAATTTCTCCGTGGGCGCGGGTGAGGTGCATGGTCTGGCTGGATTGATCGGCAGCGGCCGCACGGAAATCCTCCAGACTATCTTCGGTCTCCTGCCTGTTCACTCAGGCACGATCCAGCTCGACGGCGAGCCGCTCGTCGCGCGCCGTCCCACCGATGCGATCCGGCGCGGCGTTGCGCTCGTACCCGAAGACCGCCATCTGCAAGGGCTCGTGCTCGAGCATTCCATTGAACGCAATCTAACCTTGCCGCGCCTGCCGCAGTTTTCCAGCGGCGGCTGGCTGCGCGCGAAAGCCGCCGCGCAACAGGCCCGCACGGCGATGAAGCAACTGTCCGTGAAAGCGCCGGACGCCTCGACGCAAGTGAAGTTTCTTTCCGGCGGCAACCAGCAGAAAGTGGTGTTCGCGAAGTGGAATTATCCGCGCCCGAAGGTGCTGCTGCTCGACGAGCCCACTGTGGGTGTCGATGTCGGCGCACGCGAGGAAATCTACGGCGTCGTGCACGACGCGGCGAGGGCGGGCACGGGCGTCGTGGTCGTGTCGTCGGATCTCGACGAACTGCTGCGGCTGTGCGACCGCATTTCCATCGTGGTAGACGGCTCGATTTTTCGTACCGTCGAGCGCGGCGAGATTCGCCACGCCGAAGAACTTCACCATCTCATCCAGCTTTCCCGGCCCACTGAAGAGCTTGCAACATGAACGAGTCTGTTTCGCCGATCTCCGCCGAGCAACAGGCCACCCAGCGTCACGGACGCGCGTGGCGCATTGCGAAGATGCTGTTGCAGGGCGATCGCCCGTACATGTTGTATTTCGCGTTCGCGATTCTGCTGGTGGTGTTCAGCTTTGCGTCACCGTGGTTCCTTTCGATCGACAACTTCCTGAACATCGGGCGGCAAACGGCGCTCGTGTCGATCATCGCCATCGGCATGACCTTCGTGATCATCGCGCGGCAGATCGACCTGTCGGTGGGATCGACACTGGCGCTCTCGGGCATGTCGGCGGCGCTCGCCATGTCGCACGTGAGCGATAGCTGGATCGTCGGCGCGATTGCGGGCATCGGCACCGGCGCGATTGTCGGCGCCATCAACGGCTTCGTTACGACGCGCCTTTCCATTCCATCGTTTCTCGTCACGCTCGGCAGCCTGAGTGCGGCGCGCGGCCTCGCGCTGCTGGTCACCACCACGCGCCCCGAGATCATCACCAACGACCGCTTCATAGCGATTTTCGGCGAAGGCGATATTGCCGGCGTGCCGGTGCCGATCATCTGGACCTTGCTCGCGGTGATCGGCGGCATTCTGCTGCTGCACTACAGCGTGTTCGGCCGACAGATTTACGCGGCCGGCGGCAACCCCACGGCGGCGCTGTATTCGGGTATCAACATTCGCCGCGTGACGACGCTCGCGTTCGTGCTGACGGGCGTGCTCGCCGGCCTCGCTTCGCTGGTGCTGGCCGCGCGTTCGCATGCGGCGCGGCCCGACGTGGTGCAGGGCATGGAACTCGACGTGATCGCTTCCGTCACGCTGGGCGGCTGCAGCCTGTTCGGCGGACGTGGCTTCATTCTCGGCACGCTGCTCGGCAGTCTCATCATCGGCACGCTGAATAACGGCCTCGTGCTGCTCGGCGTGAGTTCGTCGCTGCAACTCGTCATCAAGGGCGTCATCATCGTCGCGGCAGTGGCGTTCACGCGCAAGTAATTGCAGCGCGCGGTGGGAACGTAGTGAGTTGTTTAACGATTTTTCGCATGAGTGCGCTCGAGGCCAGCTCGGGACGTTCACGCGTAGCAGGGCATGCAAGGCAATTCAAAAAGCGGCAGGAGACGCAGTACAACACGACCAACGGAGGAAAGTCATGAACTATCGTCGTGGATCAGGAACGCGGTTGGCGAGTATCTGGGTGGCGACTGCCATTGCCCTGTGTTGTTCGCAGGCGTTTGCGCAGTCATGCGAAAAACTGGCGGTGGATTCGATCGGGCCGAAGGGCATCGTCGGGCAGGGGCCGAACGGTGAAAAGGCGGCCTCCGTCGATGCTGTCAAGCTGACCGATGCCGAGGCCGCCAAGGTCAAGGCCGGCAACTTCAAGGTCGGCATTTCGATGCAGACCATGAACCTCGACTGGTCGCAATTGCAGGTGCAGGGCATTACCGACACGCTGAAGAAATACGGCGTGGAAGTGATCGGCACGGCGTCGGCGGAGTATCAGGTCGACAAGCAGATTGCCGACATCGAAAACACGATCCAGCGCCATCCTAACGGCATCATTTCGATTCCGGTGGACGGCACGGCGACGGCGGCGACCTACAAGAAGGTCTCGCAGGCCGGCATCAAGCTGGTGTTCATGGACAACGTGCCGACCGGCCTCAAGCATCCGGAAGAATACTCTGCGATGGTCTCGGCCGACAGCGAGGGCAATGGCCAGATCGCCGCCAAGGTGCTGGCGTCGTGCGTGCCGAAGGGCGGCACGATCGGCATGGTGAACTTCGCCGTGGACTACTTCAGCACGACGGAGCGCACCAAGGCCGTCAACGACTGGATGAAGAAGAACCGTCCGGACATCAAGATCAAGCAGGTGGGCTTTACTGATCCGTCGAAGGTCGGCCAGATTGCGGGTGACTTCCTCACCGCCAATCCGGACGTGAAGGGCGTGTTCGCCGTGTGGGATCAGCCCGCGCTCGACACGCTGACGTCGATGCGCGCGCAGGGTCTCAACACGCCGATGACGACGGTCGACCTCGGCCTCGAATCGGCCATCGAAATCGCCAAGGGTGGTCCGCTCAAGGCCACGGGTTCGCAACGTCCTTACGATCAGGGCGTAGCCGAAGCGATGGCGATGATGAAGGCGCTGATCGGCCAGACGCCGCCGGCGTGGATCGGCGTGCAATCGCTGCCGGTCGTGCAGTCCAACGTGCTCGAATCGTACAAGACAGTGTTCAAGAAGGACCCGCCGCCGCAACTGGCGGACGCCTGCAAGAAGGCGGCACCGGCCTGCGGTTGATCGCAGCGGTTGATCGCAGCGGTTGATCCTGGTGGTTGATCCTGGTGGTTGATCGTTTCGAGTCTTTGTCTTTGCAACGATGCGGTTAGTGTGTTGCACGAAAGCGAAGCCCTCGCGGGCTTCGCTTTTTTTACGCCTGCACGATGCGCTCATTGCAACGCACGGTGGTGGCGTCGCGCCGCTCCACGGTGAGATTGACGGTGCGGGCTCCCGCCGGCCGGGTGCGATGGGGCATTCCCGCAGGCACCGTCAACATCTGGCCCGGACGCAGTTCGACCGGGCCTTCATGGAAATCAATGATCAGGATTCCTTCCAATGTGATGAAAGTCTCGTCGGAATCCGGATGCAGGTGCCAGAAGTAGGGCGCATCCATCACGCTGATGTGGATGTCATGGTCGTTCGCCGTGCTCAGGACCTGGTTCATGTAGCCGTGAGGCACCGCGTCAGCGATTGCGTGGAAATCGATGGGCTCGATCATGCTGGTTCTCCGCAAGCGTTTTGACGATACAACTCGAGCCTAGTCGCTCGCTGCGCACACGCCAAGTCACGAATATTCACGCGTATGTGAGGAGAATTCACAGCGCGTGGAGGCCGCTGCAGCGGGGACGCCCAGATTGCAAAGTTCCAGACAGCGCGCCGCTTTTTGATATCATTCACTGTATATATATACAGTTGGCTGGCAAGCTGGCCGATTCCGCTCCGTGGTGACAGATGCTCCCTGACGCTTTCCTCGACGACCATCCAGAGGGGTCTCCGCAAACAGGAACCCGCGAGGACGACCCCACGGCGGCCACCGCGCTCCCATCTTCCGCTCCGTTCAAGCTGTATTACCTGCTGAATTTCGAACGCGCGCTGGCCTGGCTCGGCGAGCGCTACGACGATATTTTCGGTCCCGACGAACGGGCTTTTCTCCAGCAATTCAGCGGCCTGCCGCAAGCCTCACGCGCCTTGCTGGTGCGCATGCTGATGCGCAAGGGCACGCTGTTTCGCGCGAGCCGTCTGTCGTACGAGGAGATTGGCTGCCCGTTGCAGGCCGCCGCGCCGCTCGTCGCGCTGGGCTGGCTCGATGCCGAACCCGCCCTCAGTCTCGACGAACTGTTCGCCCTCACCACGCGGCCCGAACTGCTGCAGATTTTCGCGCACGCACCGCTCAACAAAAGCAGCCGCAAAGCGGAATTGCTCGATACCTTGCGCGCGACTCATGTGGAGGCACGTGCGTTGACGGCCTGGCATCCGAGCACCAACGACCAGGTGTTTCGCGTCGACATTGCAGCGCTTTGCGAGCGCTTGCGTCTGATGTTTTTCGGCAATCTGCAACAGGACTGGTCGGAGTTCGTGCTGGCCGATCTCGGTGTGTTCCAGTACGAAACGGTGGCGTTCGCGCCGTCGTCGCGCGCCTTCCAGCAGCGCGAGGACGTCGACGTCTACCTCGCGCTGCACGCGTGCCGTGAGACGCTCGAAACAGCCGTTGACGCAGAAGAGGTGAGCGCGCTCGTCGCGGCGGTTGACGCCATCAATACGCTCGACAGAAACAACCCCTGGCTCGACACGCGGCGCGCGAAATTGCTGTTTCGCGTCGGCCAGCATTGCGAGCGCCGCCAGGACTGGCAGGCGGCGCTGTCGGTGTATGCACGTTGTGCATGGCCCGGTGCGCGGCACCGGCGCATACGCGTGCTGGAGCGCAGCGGCGAACTGGATGCGGCTTATACGCTTGCCATGGCGGCCGCCGAAACGCCGGAAAGCGAAGAGGAACGGCAGCGTGTCGCGCGCATGCTGCCACGCTTGCGGCGTCACCTCGGGCACCCAGTGACGCGTGTTGCGCGCACGCGCACCATCGAACGCAGCGCGCTCGTCTTGGCGCGGCCGAGCGAACCGTTCGCCGTCGAATATGCGGCGCGCGATCATCTGCATTCCGCGCAGGCGCCGGTTCATTACGTCGAGAACGCACTGATCAATTCACTGTTTGGTCTGCTGTGCTGGGAAGCGATTTTTACGGCAATTCCGGGGGCTTTCTTTCACCCGTTCCAACGCGGACCCGCCGATCTGCACGCGCCTGATTTTCATCTGCGCCGCGCGCCGCAATTCGATGCGTGCTTCGCGCAACTCGAAAGCGGCCGCTATCGCGAGACCATTCTTCGTCACCTTGCGGTCAAGGCAGGCGTGCAATCGCCGTTCGTGTTCTGGGGCGCGCTGACGCCCGAACTGGTCGGGCAGTCGCTCGCCTGTTTGCCCGCTGCGCATCTGCGTTTGTGGTTTGAACGGCTGCTGCGCGATATCCGTAGCAACCGTTCGGGACTGCCCGATCTGGTGCGCTTCTGGCCAGCCGAAGCGCGCTACGAATTGATCGAAGTAAAGGGACCGGGCGACCGTCTGCAGGACAACCAGATCCGCTGGCTCGAATACTGTGTGGAGCACGGCATGCCGGTGCGTGTCCTCGATGTGCGCTGGGCCGACGACGCGCTCGCGTGCGGCGCCGGGGTGGCCGCATGACTTACGTGGTGGCAGTGCGCGCGCTGTGCGAATTCACGGCCCGGCGCGGCGATCTCGATCTGCGCTTCACGCCGGCACCCACCGCGCTGGAAGGCATCGCGGGACACGCCACCGTGGCCGCACGGCGTGCGGCCGGCTACGAATCGGAGATCACGCTCACCGGCACGCATCGCAGCCTCACTGTGCGGGGCCGGGCCGATGGCTACGACAGCGCGCTCAATCGGCTGGAAGAGGTCAAGACCTACCGCGGCGATCTCGACGCCATGCCCGCCAATCATCGCGCCTTGCACTGGGCTCAGGCATTGGTGTACGGACACCTGCTGTGTCAAACGCGCGGGCTTGCGGAATTGCACGTCGCGCTGGTGTATTTCGACATCGGCAGTCAAAGGGAAACACTGCTCACGCAACTGCATGGCGCGGCCTCGTTGCAGGCGTTTTTTATCGAGCAGTGCGAACGATTCATCGACTGGGCCGTACAGGAGGAAGCGCACAGGGTCGCGCGCAATGCCGCGCTGGCGACGCTGGCGTTTCCGTATGACGCATTTCGTAGCGGTCAGCGCGAACTGGCGGTCGCGGTCTATCGCGCGGCGCGTGATGGCCGGGCGCTGATGGCGCAGGCGCCTACTGGCATCGGCAAGACGCTCGCGACGATCTTTCCATTGCTGAAAGCGTGTGCGGAAGACCGGATCGAACGGGTGTTCTTTCTGACCGCCAAGACGCCGGGTCGCGCATTGGCACTCGACGCGATCGAGAGCCTCCATGCCAGCGCTACGGGCAACGATACGCCGCTGCCGTTGCGCACGCTCGAACTCGTGGCGCGCGACAAAGCCTGTGAGCATCCCGACAAGGCGTGCCACGGCGAGTCGTGTCCGCTCGCACGCGGCTTTTACGACCGGCTGGATGCGGCACGCAGTACGGCGCTGCGCGAGCGCCGTCTCGACCGGGGCAATGTGCGCACTGCGGCGCTTGCGCACGAGGTTTGTCCGTACTATCTCGCGCAGGAACTGGTGCGCTGGAGCGACGTCGTGGTGGGCGACTACAACTACTACTACGACAGCAGCGCCATGCTGTACGCGCTCACGCAGATGAACCAGTGGCGCGTGGGCGTGCTGGTCGACGAAGCGCACAATCTGCTGGACCGTGCGCGGCGCATGTACACCGCGTCACTTGATCAGGACACCTTTAGAATTGCGCGCAAGCAGGCACCTGCGGCATTGCGCAAGCCGCTCGATCGTTTGAACCGGGAGTGGAACGCGCTGAATCGCGCGCAGACCGATGCTTATACGGTGCACGCCGAGGTGCCGCCGCGTTTGCTCAGCGCGGCCCAGAATCTGATTGGTGCGGTGACGGATCAACTCGCGGAAGCGCCGCTCTCCATCGATGAAACGCAACTGCGCTTCTACTTCGACGCGATGCATTTCGTGGCGCTCGCCGAGCAGTTCGGCGAACATTCTGTGTTCGATACCACCCTGGTTGCGGGACGTGCTGCGGCCCGGTCCGCGTCGCGGCTGTGCGTGCGCAACGTGATCCCCGCGCCGTTTCTTGCGCCGCGCTATGCCGCCGCGCACACCACGGTGATGTTTTCCGGCACGCTGAGTCCGCAGCATTTTTACCGCGACACCTTGGGCTTGCCGGAGCACACCGGCTGGCTCGACGTGGAAGGACCGTTTCGCGCGGAGCAGCTTCAGGTGCATGTGGCGAAGCATGTCTCGACGCGCTGGCGCGATCGCGACCGCTCGTTGATGCCGATCGTCGAACTGATCGCGCAGCAATACACGGCGCGGCCCGGCAATTATCTGGGCTTTCTCAGCAGCTTCGACTACCTGCAACGCGTGGTCGCGCTGCTGCGTGAGCGTCATCCCGACATGCCCGTGTGGGCGCAGGAACAAGGCATGGACGAGGCTGCGCGCGAGGCGTTCCTCGCGCGCTTTCGAAGCCTCGGACGCGGGGTAGGTTTTGCGGTGCTGGGTGGGGCCTTTTCGGAAGGCATCGACCTGGTTGGCGAGCGGCTGATCGGCGCGTTCATTGCCACGCTCGGTCTGCCGCAAGTGAACGATGTGAACGAACAGATGCGCCGCACGATGGAAGCGAAATTCGGCAGCGGCTATGACTACATGTATCTATACCCCGGACTGCAAAAGGTCGTGCAGGCAGCGGGCAGGGTGATTCGCACCGAGCAGGACGTGGGCGTCGTGCATCTGATCGACGATCGCTACCGGCGGCCGGAAGTTCGCCGGCTGCTGCCGCGCTGGTGGCAAGTGCCCTAGTGTTTCAGGTCTGCAACGCTATTTGCGGGGGCCGTCTGCCTGGAAGCGGCGCACTGTGTATGAGCCGGGGGCGAGTGGTCAGACATCGCAGGCTTTATGTCAGCTAGCGGGCAGGTAATGTCCCACTTCGTGGGCAATCGCGAACGCCGCGAGTCGCATGTGCCATTCGCCTTGCGCCAAATGTTGCGCCAAATGTTGCGCGAAAAGCGGTGCAACAGTCTGCCCGAAAGCAGACCGTCGCACTCGCTGGATCATTTCGCAGCGGGCTTGGTGGCGTCCGCTTCCGGCACGGGCGGTTTCTGCACCACCGGGTCCGCAGGTGAAGCAGTACCGGCAGGCGGTTGCGCATCTTCGCCAGGCGTGGGAGGTGTGGAAGGCGCGGATGGTGCGGATGGTGCGTCAGATGGAAGGGGCGTACCGCCCATGTCGCCATGCACCAGCACCGTCCGTTGCGGATTCGCGATCGCAATGCCGCGCTCCTGGAACAGTTGCGCCACGCGCCGGTTGAATTCGCGCTGCACGCCCCAGCGGCCGCTGTCCCGGCATTGAATCTGCCCGGTCAGCGTGATGGTTGCGCCGTCTACCGAATCGACGCCCCAGAAGGCGAAGTCGGAGAGGATGCCGTCCTTGAACTGCGGATCGTCGCGCAGCGCCGCGCCGATTTCCTTGAGCGTGGCTGTCGCGCGCTCCACATCCTCGCCGTAGGTAATGCTGACCTTCACCGCCGCGTTGCCCAGACCCCGGTTGGTGTTGTTGACCGTCGACACCGAACTGAACGGCACCGTGTAGAGCGAGCCATCGCCGCCGCGCAACCGCACCGTGCGGATCGACAGATACTCGACCGTACCCGAGACACCCGCCAGCGTGACCCAGTCGCCCACCTGCATGGCGTTTTCCATCAGCAGGAAAATGCCGGTGATGAAATCCTGCACCAGCTTTTGCGAGCCGAAACCGAGTGCCACGCCAAAGATACTGGCGCCCGCCAGCAGCGGGCCGATATTCACGCCGAGTTCGCTCAGGCCGGTCAGCACGACGATCAGCGCAATCGAAACAAACAGCGCGCTGCGCAGCATGGGCAACAAGGTGCGCAGCCGCGCGGCGCGCACCAGGTCGCCGGCGGTGGTCCAGTTGTGCAGGCGCTGCTCGACCATCACGTTGACCGCCTCCCAGACGAACAAGGCGATCACCGCGGCGACCGCGATCGTGACGAGCGCGGACGCGAGTCGGTGGCCGATGCTGCCGTCCTCGAACAGCAAGGCCGCATTGACTCCCCACACCTGGAGCAGCGCCAGCGCCGTCGAGATGCCGATCACCCACGAAACGGTACGGCGCAACAGCGGGTAATAGCGGTACGCATGTTGATGCACCAGCGAGTTGCTGGTTTCGCCGTCGCGAACCTCGAAGATGCGCGCAAGGGCGCCGAAGATCACGATCGAGACGAGCCGCGCGGCCACCAGAATCGCAATCGAAATGCCGCCCAGATGCACGAGCGTGTGATAGCCATTGCGCACGTCGAGCGCCCATACGAACCACAGCGCCATCACGATGAACACGCTGATGCCCGCCCACGAATCGGCGACCGCGCTGCCGAACATCGCCAGCGAATCGTTCGCGGCAAAACGTCTGCGAATCAGCGCGCCGATCGGCACGCGGCACTGCAGGATCAGCAGGGCGATCAGCAGATGCGCAGCCAGCGCGACCACTTTCATCAAGGCGAGGTGCGCCTCTTCGTTCAGACCCAGCGCCACTGCGATTTCCGCGAACGCCGAACCGGCGCCGACCACGCTGACAATCATCACGACCCAGCGCTGCGTGAACGCGGACCACGCATCATCCATCTGTAACAGACGCAGTCGCGGGGCGTCCGGCTGCATGAAGAAGCCACTGACGATCACGATGACGCGGCTCAGCACATAAATGTCGATGATCGAATCGAGCGCCCGATCCTGCGGCGTGCCTTCGTCACTGAGCACCGACATCAACAGACTGGCCGTGCCCACGAACACGGCGAGCGGTACGAACTGGGCGAGCATGCGCAGACAGGCGCGCGGCAGACGGCGCAGCAGGGACCAGTGACGTGCCGCGTACCAGCGGCCCTTTGCTTCTTTTTTGACGGGTGCGCCCGGCGCGGTCTTCACGCCGGGGGCCGGCGCGGCGGCTGCCGCTGGGGGTGTCGAACGGACCGTGGCGGCGGCGCTCGCTTTCGCTGCATTGGCCGCGGCTTCGGCCTCGGCCGCGTCCGGAATATCGAACGGGCCATCGGGCGGCGGTGTGGCGGATTCGACCACCGGCGCGCCATCGGCGGGTGGCGCCGCGGCGGCTTGCGACGCCGGGGCGCCGGCGGCTGCCGCGCCCGGCGGTGCGACGGCTTGTGTTTCAGGCACCGACGGGTCGTTGAAGAACAGATCATACGGATCGATGACGTGACGCTCGCCCAGAGCAAGGATGGCCCGGCGCAGCAACCGGCGTGCGAGCCATTCGAGAGCGAGTGCGGGCAGCAGCGCACCCGCCAGCGCCAGCGCGATGCCGGCGAATTGCGCGCGATGCACCGGGTTGGTCATCAGGTCGCCCCACCAGGCGCGCACGGATGAAACATCGAGCAAGGCCACCGTCGAGCGGCTCAGATCGTTGGTCACCCGCACGGTGCCGCGCGCAACTTCGCGGGCGAGCTGGGAAGCGAGACCGTTGGACTCCAGCGCGGCCCGCACCACGCCGGCCGGGCCGCTAGCCGGAGCGGGCGTGGAAGCGGCAGAGGCGGAGGCAGCCGTGGCGGCCGAAGCAGCAGACGC
Organism: Paraburkholderia sp. DHOC27; assembly: GCF_003429005.1. Taxonomy (GTDB): domain Bacteria; phylum Pseudomonadota; class Gammaproteobacteria; order Burkholderiales; family Burkholderiaceae; genus Paraburkholderia. The sequence continues at coordinate 89,218 of NZ_QVQV01000009.1, read as the reverse complement.
GGCCACCGGTGTACTCAGCGCGCCTGCGGCGGCGATGGCGCGCAGGGTGTTCTGCACCTGGGTGCGGCGTTGCGGGTCGTTGAGCACCGCCAGTGCCTGGCTGGCCTGATCCGGTGTCAGGGTGACGGGAGAGACGGCGACCACCGCCTTGGCGGGTGGCGCGGCGAACGCTGATGCGGCGAACAGGAGCAGAAAGCAGGCAACGAGTAGTTTGCGCATAGAAATTGGGCAGGGCGGCAGCGGACATCGCATCCGGGCCGCGGTCGATCGGGACCAATTGACTGAATATATGACGACAGCAGGCCAGCGCAGCAAGTTCCGCACCGCGGTGCAGATGGCGGCGGCGTATCAAGCCACGCGCAGATTCGGCACTCAACCGGCGCGATGAACAGCACTGTCAGTCAATCGTAATTGCCGGGGTTTGGGGAGATTATGCACGCACGCTCAGGATGGCGACGCGCGGCGTCGCAGCGTGACGCTATCGACAGGGCTGCGATGGAGGGACGGGCGAGGGGGGAAGGACTTGCTAACGGGTGCCATCTGCAGACCATCTGCGGCACCCGTCATCGCGACAGCGACAATCTTTGCGGACGCGGACGCCGCTGGCAGATCAGCCTTCCTGGCCCGCCAGCAGACGCGGCTCGTCCACATGAACTGCGGTAGCGTCGTTCGCCGCGACCGCGGCCGCCGCCACGGCCGCGTGGGTTTCCTCGGTGTCTGGCGTCTGCTGCGCACCCTGCGCGCGTAGCAGGCGGACCGTGGCCGGCTCCGAACGTACGCCGACCGCGTTCATCAAGCGGTACAGCGTGGCGCGCGAAACGCCGAGTTCCTCGGCCGCGCTCGACAGATTGAATCCGTGCCGTTTCAGCGCGTCCTGCACGGCGCTGCGTTCCGCGTCCGCGCGAATTTCCGCGAGCGTGCGCGGCACGAAGGCCGGGTCGACCGGCAGGCTGAGATCGCGCGCCGTGATGAAACGACCCTCGGCCATCACGACCGCGCGCCGCACGCAATTGAACAGCTCACGCACGTTGCCGGGCCACGGGTAGTTGCACATCGCCGTGATCGCATCGGACGTGAAGCCGCGAATCTTGCGGGCATTGTCCTGCCTGAACATGCCGAGCGCGTACTGGGCGAGCAGCTTGATATCACCGCCGCGCTCGCGCAGCGGCGGTTCCTGGAGTTTGAGCACGCACAGGCGGTGATACAGGTCGGCGCGAAAACGGCCCGCTTCCACGGCCGCTTCCAGATCCACGTGCGTGGCCGAGATCACGCGCACGTCGACCTTGATCGGACCGCTGCCGCCCAGCCGTTCAATCGTGCCTTCCTGCAGGAAGCGCAACAGCACGGCCTGACACTCGATCGGCATGTCGCCGATTTCGTCGAGAAAGAGGGTGCCGCCATGTGCCGCTTCGATGCGGCCAATCTTGCGCTGCATGGCGCCGGTAAAGGCACCGCGTTCATGGCCGAATAGTTCGGACTGCAACAGAGTAGCCGGCACGGCCGCGCAATTGATGGCGACATGGGCGTGCCCGCCGCGCACCGAGCGTTCATGGATCGCCCGCGCCGTGAGTTCCTTGCCGGTGCCCGAGGCGCCCGCGATGAACACCGGCGCGTCCGTGTTGGCGCACTTTTCGATGCCGCGATACAACCTGAGCATGGCGTCGCACTGGCCGATCATTTCGTGCTTGCCGAGGCTCAGTTGAGGCGTGGCGCCGCTGCCGCGCAGCCCGGCGAGACCATGCGCATGGCCGAGCGCGAACAGCAGTCGCTCGTCGAGGCAGGGCATGGTGACGAAATCGAAGCAGTAGTCGAGGATGAAGCGACGCAGCGCCTCGTCCTCGGTTTGACCGGGGCTCACCTGGGCGATCCAGGTGGTCTGGTTGCGCTCCATGCACGACGCCAGCGAAAGCCGCTGCGGCGTCGTCCAGCGCGCGGGAATGTCGACCAGACCCACGGGTATCTCATGGCGTTCCAGCGCACGCTCCATCTCGGCAATCGAACCGGCGCGCTCCACCTGCCAGCCGGCCTGGCTGAGGAAGTCGGCAACGCGCTCGTCATGCGCGGACGAAAGGTACAGCGCAGTGCGCGGCGTCGCGCCCGACGTGCTATTCGTGTTCATGATGCCCCCGTCTGGTTCCGCGCGTAGGGCGTGCCGCCAGCGACGCGCCGCACGCGGAAGTCGCATCGAAACGGGCCGGTTCACAGCGAATCGGGTGAGCCCGCTTCAATGTCGGAGTCCGACGCAAACGTTCAACGCCGTTGATACTGGCGCGCTGCCGTTGTGGCGGACAATTGAGTGTGCGCGGTGCAAGGCCGCTGCAGATGACCGGTACGCTGAAGCGCGCACCGCGAGCGATGGTGCTTAACCATGTTTTGATACCCCCGTATCTTGACTGGCCTGCTGTCTTCTTTGACTTTTACGATGCGCTCTGAATGGCACATGAATGCCAACATAGAACAAAGCGATTCAAATTGCCATAAGAAAATATCCTTTCAGGATGACGAAAGGATCTCAGCGATACCAAACAGCACTGCGATGATGGCGCTAAACGGGCGGCAATAAATTCATGCCGGCCTCGTCAAGCCCACGTTTGTTCTTTTAGTGCGGACTGCCTGAATCATGGGCGCGAACAGAGGCTGGTCGGGGCCACTGGACGCAATCCCTGCATTATCGGCGGCGCTAAAAAAAACTTTAGGGTTGTTAAGGAAGTTTTTTTGGCCGTGTCGCAATGGCTGGCAAAGGCTTGTTTAGCGCCTGCTGAATGCCGTCTCAGACGTGCGACACATTTTCCACTTTCGTATTGGCTCGCCATTGCCATGCGGCAATAGCGGCTTATCGGGCGTGACTTATCGTAAAGCGAGCGCCGGTGCTCGCTCTGCGCCCGTTTTACCCCGTGGATAAGGGCACGCATTACGCGCATCTCAAGCGTGATTCACATCTTGCGCCCGAACAGAAAGCGTAACGATCACGCAACATTCCTTGCGCACAGGGCAGTAAAAAATGCGGCACCCCTCTCCGTGACCTCGTAAAAACAAGACTTTGCGCACGCATGGCATACACATTGCTCTAGAGCGACTCAAGAAAAGTCGTGCTCGCAAACAAGGACCGGTTGCGAAGGCGACGCAGAACTTCGACGGCGCTGCGGACATCTGTTCGCGGCGAACGCCGGGGAACAGCAGGACCGGATTGCACCATACCGTGAGCGGTACGAACGAATGAAGCACGGCTTCGCTCTTCCTGCCACATCGTTGTGATGCAACCGGGCCTGCTGAAATTCCGCCCAGCCAAGGCGGTCGACTTCCGTCCTTCCATAGGGGGAGAGGCGGATTCTTGAGTAGTTAAATTTCTCTTACGGGGGTTTTTATGAAGAGCATGATCCAACAATTCCTGCGCGACGAAGAAGGTGCAGCGGCTATTGAATACGCTTTGCTGGCAGGCCTGATCGGCGTCGGCATCATCACTGCATCGGCCGCACTCGGGACCGACATCTCGACGATTTTCACCAACATCGGCAACAAGCTGACGGGCATCGCCATTCCGGCCTGAGGCAACACACGAGAACGGTGCGCTCTGCCTCGCGTCCCAAGGGCGAGGCAGAGGGTCACCTTCGTTCGGTGCCGCAGGGTGTGCCGATTTCGAAAGCGGAGTCTGCGATGGACGGTATTCACTTCCCGGTTGGTCCGTGCGTGATTTTGCTGGTGGTCCTGGCTGCTGCATGGGATCTCCAGACCCGACGCATTCCGAACTGGCTGGTTGCAACTGCGCTGCTGGTTGCGCTACCCATGCAATGTGCGCTGCACGGCGTGCTCGGGGGCGTGCAGCTCTGGTTGTTCGGCTGCCTCGTTGGCGGTCTGATGTTTTTTCCAGGTTACCTGATGCGGATGGTCGGCGCCGGCGACGTCAAGTTGACGGCCGCAGTCGGCTCTTTCTGCGGTGCGCTTGCCGTGGTTCAGATCGCGGTGATCGCGTGTGTGATTGGCGGCATCTGGGCACTGATCACGTTGATTCGACGCCGGCATAGCCTTGCTGGTTCGAACTACGAATTGTCCATGTTGAGTGCGCGTCCCGCTGTCGCTCAAGTCGTCGCTCAAGCTGACGCTAACGTTGACATTCAGGTTGACACTCAAGCTGAGGTGGAGTCTGAAGTCGGGGCTGCTCCGTCAGCAGATTCACAGTACACCGAAGCAAAAAATGCACGAGCGATTGGCAGGCTGCCGTATGGCGCAGCCATCGCTCTGAGTACGGTGTGCGTGCTGCTGGCGGGCGCGTAAGGCGCAGGGCTGGCAGGCACGTAGCGCGCAGGAAGACCACGCGCTGTTGATGCAGTTGCAACGCACGATGGCATTAGCAGCGAAGCATTGTTTTCAGTCCCCACAGAGGGACGCGTTTAAGGCGGTGAGCTGTGCATCGACCAGTGCGCAGTGGCAGCAGAAAAGATAAAAGCGTTCAAACAAGAAAAGTTGGCCATAAACGGGGAAGTACGATGAACACTACGCCTCTACCGGGCGGGATTGCGTCCCGTGGTAGCAGTCCGTCTGCCGAAGAGAGCGGCGCGGCGAGCGTGCGCCGTGCGCCGCAGACAGTGAGCCAGACCGGGCTCGATCTGCGTTTCCTCGCTGAACTTACCGCGAAAGCCGCCGCCGTGGAGGGCAAGATCAGCGTCGCTCAGTTAACGGAGCGTCTCAAGCTGCCCATCACCGTACTCGACGAAATCACCGGCTTCATGATCCGCGAGCGCCAGCTCGAGATCACCCACCGTGGCGCCTCGGACTTCGACGTTCAGTATCAGCTCACCGAAGACGGCCGGATCCGCGCAATCGGGTATCTCGCGAAGTGCGCCTACATTGGTCCGGCGCCAGTCACGCTCGAGAACTACACGGAAACCATCGCGCGCCAGTCGGTGAACCTCGTGCGCATCTCGCGCTCGTTTGCACGCACGGCGCTGGCCGGGCTCACGATCAGCGATGCGTTGATCGACGAACTGGGCGGCGCGGTCAACTCGGGCCGTCCGGTGCTGCTGTATGGCCCGGCGGGCGGCGGCAAGACACATCTTGCCGAGAGCCTCGCGCGACTGCTGCCCGGCACGATCGACGTGCCTTACGCGCTTTTGATCGACCGCTCGATCGTCCAGGTATTCGATCCGTTGATCCACGTACCGGTGCCCACGCCGGTCGATAACTCATTGCTGGCCGTGGTCCCGGATCGCCGCTGGCAACGCTGCCGCCGTCCCGTGGTGATGGCGGGCGGCGAACTGACGCTCGACATGCTCGAGTTGCGTTACGACGCCAGCACCGGCTTTTATCAGGCGCCGGGGCACATGAAGGCCAATAACGGTCTCTACATCGTGGATGACCTCGGGCGGCAACGCGTCGCGCCGCAAGACCTGCTCAACCGCTGGATCGTGCCGCTCGGGCGTGGCACCGAGACCCTCACGCTGCAAAGCGGCGCGCGTTTTTCGCTGCCGTTCGACGTGCGCCTCGCGTTTTCCAGCAATCTGACGCCCGATCAGCTCGGCGATGAAGCCTTCCTGCGCCGGCTGGGCTGCAAGCTCTACGTGGGGCCGCTGAGCGAACAGGACTACCGCGTGCTGTATGACCGCTTCTGCAATGAGCTGGGCGTGCAGTCCGACGAAGAGGCCTTCGACTATCTGATCCAGCAGTTGCACCAGCCCTCACGGCGGCCGTTGCTCGCGTGCTACCCGCGCGATCTGCTCGGTCTGGTGGTGGCGCAGGCGAGCTATCGCGAACAGCAGCCGGTGGCCACGGCAAATAGCCTGCGGCAGGCGTGGAACAGTTACTTCGCGAACTCGGGCAACGCCGATCCCGTTGCAGAAGACCCGGTGCGCGCGGCCGAGCGGATCCGGCGTCTGGTGAGTGCCTGAAAAGTGCGCGTGAAAAGCGCACCTGAATAAACGGCCTGAAAAAGCGTTGACTTATCGGAAATGCCGTCCTCAGACGGATAAAAGCAGGAGAACGAAATGAACAGTTCGAGAGGCGTCGTCATGTTGCTGATTGCGACCGTAGCAGGGCTCGCAGCGGTGATGTTTGGATCGCGCTGGATGGTGTCCCAGTCTGCCGGAACCACGACCAAGGTGGTGGTGGCGACTTCCGACATCAATCTGGGTCAGCGCATTACACCGGACCTGTTGAAGGCCGTGGACTGGCCATCCACCAGCGTGCCGCCGGGCTCGTTCTCGGACGTACAGAAGATCGACGGCCGTGTGCTCAAGGAGAGCACGCTGCGCGGCGAGCCGGTGGTCGAGTCGCGGCTGTCGCCGGTTGGCACACTCGGTGGTCTGTCCGCGGTCATCAACGAAGGCAAGCGCGCCATCACGGTGCGCGTGAACGACGTGATCGGCGTGGCCGGTTTCGCGCTGCCGGGCAACTACGTGGACATCATCGTCAACACGCAGAAGGACGCCAACGCCACGCACGACCAGAACATCTCGAAGATCGTCCTCGAAAAGATCCTCGTGCTGGCCGTGGCCCAGGAGGTGGGCCGTGACGATACCAAACCGAAAGTCGTGGATGCCGTCACGCTGGAAGTGACGCCCGATCAGGCGGAGAAGATCGACCTGGCACGCAGCATCGGCACGCTCTCGCTCGTGTTGCGCAATCAGGTGGATCCGCAGGCCACCCTGACCGGCGGCGCGACCCGCGCGTCGCTGCTGAATGTCGTCGCGGCGGCGCCGGTGGCGGCTTCGGAGCCCGCGCCGGTGCATGTGGTGCAGCGGGTGGCGGCGCGCGCGCCGAGCAACTGCGTGCGGGTGATCAGCGGCAGTGAGACGACCAAAGAATGTTTCTGACCGGCGCGACCAGAGAGTCGCCCGAATACACATCGAATAAGCAGGACCGGCAGCACCTTAACGGGGGTAGGACATGAACGCGAAATCACGGCGCCTTGCGCGCCCGTCAGCTAGACAGGCAACGAGTGGACGATCGGGCGGAGCACGCGTCGCGCTGACGGTCATGTTGGGCGCGATCGGCGCATTCCTGTGGGTGTTGCCGTCGGCGCAGGCGGAAGGTGCCCGTGCGGCAAACACGGCGGTGGGCATGGTGTCGGGCACGGTGCCGGCGCAGACCTACGCATCGGCGGAACCCATCACCGTGGCCGGAACCGGCCCCATCCGTCTCACGATCGGTTCAGCGGAGAATGCGCCGGGCGCGCCTCAACCCGGCACGTCGGCAGGCATGTCGGCGCGCGGACCGAACTGCGCCGGACCGGTTGGCGAACACTCCACCGTCACGGTGCCGCTCGGCAAATCGACGATGGTCAATCTGCGCGAGCCGATTCGCGAGCGCACGGTCGGCAACCCGACGGTCGCCCAGGCAATGCTCGTATCGCCGCAGACACTCTATGTGGTCGGCGCGGAAATCGGCACGACCAATATGATCGTGCAGGGCAAGAGCGGCTCGTGCAGCGTGATCGACGTGATCGTCGGCGCGGATCCGGCCGGCCTGCAACAAACGCTCGCCGCACTGATGCCGGAAGAAACCGGCGTCGAGGTCAAGACGGCGGGCGACTCCCTCGTGCTGACCGGTACCGTATCGGATTCGGTGAAGGCACAGCGCGTGGTGGAACTGGCCGAAGCCTACACGCAACGCCCCGACGCGGCGGTCCCGCCGGCGCCCGGTTCGCGCCTCGCGGCTGCGCCCGTTGCGGTTGCGGCGGGGAACAAGGATGCGCGCATCATCAACATGATGCAGATCGCCGCGCCCCAGCAGGTGATGCTCGAAGTCAAGGTGGCCGAAGTCTCGAAGACCCTGATCGACCAGCTGGGCGCCCAGGCGAACCTGAACGGCAACATCGGTAGCTGGAGCTTTGGCCTGCTGGCGCAGTTTCTGTCCGGCGGCCTCGGCGCGGTGGGGGCATCGAAAGCGAACACGTTACCGCTGAATCTCGTGGTGGATGCGCAGAAGAGCGATCAACTGGTGAAGATTCTGGCCGAGCCGAACCTGATGGCCATTAGCGGCCAGGAAGCGAGCTTCCTCGCGGGCGGCAAGGTCTTCATTCCGGTGCCGCAGAGCAACGGCACAGCCGGCACGACCATCGTGCTGCAGGAAGAACAGTTCGGCGTGGGACTGACCTTTACGCCGACCGTGCTCGCCAACGGCCGTATCAACCTGAAAGTGGCGCCGGAAGTGTCCGAGCTTTCGCCGACAGGCGTCGCGGTTTCGACCGGGACTGTCGCCGGTACCGCGATCCTGCCGCTGATCACGACACGCCGCGCCTCCACCACGCTGCAGGTCTACGACGGCCAGAGCTTCGCGATTGGCGGCCTCCTGAAGAGCAACGTCACCGGCACGCTGAAAGCCCTGCCGGGGGTCGGCGAGTTGCCGGTACTGGGTGCATTGTTCCGCAGTACGAACTATGAATCCGACAAGACAGAACTCGTGTTCGTCGTCACCCCGCGTCTCGCCAAGCCGTTGCCGAAGACCTACCCGTTGCCGACCGACAGCTTCGCGAACGTCAACGAGGCCAACGTCTACGCCACCGGCAACATGGAAGGCACGAAGCCTGCCGCACCGGCCGTGCCTGCCTCGGGCAGCACCGCCATGCCCGGCTCGACCGCCGTGGTCGTGCCGCCGGCCTCGGGACTGCCGGTCATGGCACCCGCAGCAGCGCCCGATGCCGCGCCGCTGCCCACCCAGACCACCGTGCCGGGCACGCAGCCGGCGGTCAACGAGAGCGCACCGGGCGCCAAGCCGATTGCGCTCGACGAGCCCCGGGTGGACACCATACGCACGGCCCAGATCACGGTGACGCCGCTACCCGAACCGCCGCCTTTGCCTGGCTCGCGCTCAGGACCAGGCTCAGGACCAGGACCGGGACCAGCCAATGCGCCCGACGAGGTCAGTCACAGCGCCGCCGACCGGGTGCCGATCCTGGCGAGCAACACGCCCGAGCGCTCCGACGCAGTCGCATTGACCGGGGCTGCACATGCAAGACCCCGCTCCGACACCTTGCAATGATCCGAGTTTGCGGTCTGGATTCAAAGGAACCGAACATGAACACAAAAATGCTAGCCACGGCCCTTCGCCTCGCACTGTGCGTGGGCGCGTGCTCGATGCTGGGTGCGTGCCTGAGTTCGTCCCCCACGTGGGACAAAACCTTCGGCAGTGCCGTGACGCAGATCACCGTGATGCAGACCCTCAACCCGAATGCCTCGGATAACGACAATCCGGTCTCGGGCGTCGACGGACCCGCTGCGCAATCGGCCCAGGCCAACTACGACAAATCGTTCAAGACACCCACGCCGCCGGCGAACATGTTCACGATCGGCGTTAGCGCCGGTTCAGCCAGTAATTGAAAACTGGCGTCAGGTTGAGTAGAGAAGGAGACACACCATGATCGACATTCTTTTGCTTTCGTCCAGCGACGAGCGCGCCACTGCGATTGGCACGATGTTGGCCAACAGCAGCATCGGCCACAGCCTGCGCATCGAGGCGGGCTCCGCGAAGCAGCTTGCCCGCTTCAGCGCGCAGATCAAGAAGGCGGATCTTCTGATTGTCGAGGACGCGGAACTCGCAGTGGCCGATCTCGCGGCCATCGAGGAAGCGATCGTGCATACGCCTCTCTTGACCTGCATGCTGGTGACTGCGGCGCTTTCGACCGACATGTTGATGGCGGCGATGCGCGCGGGCGTGCGGCACGTGCTGTCCTGGCCCATCGACGTGCACGAATTCACGCGTGAGCTGGCGCACGTGGCCAGCAAGAAAAGCGCGAACGCACGGCGCGCCGGGCGCGTCATTTCGTTCGCGGCGGGCAAGGGTGGTTGCGGCACGACCCTGATCGCCACCAACGTGGCCTACACGCTTGCCGCTGAACGCGACAAGCGCGTGCTCTTCATCGACCTCACCCAGCACTTCGCCGATGCCAGCCTGCTGCTGAGCGAGAAGACACCGCCCGCTACCCTGAGCGACCTGTGCGCGCAGATCGACCGGCTCGACACGTCGCTGTTCGAGGCCTGCGTGACGCGCGTGCATCCGAACCTCGATGTGCTGGCCGGGGCAGGCGACCCCGTCAAGGCAGCGGATCTGCGCGCCTCGCACCTGCAGCGTCTCTTGACGCTGGTGCGCGACCAGTACGACGCGGTGGTGTTCGACATCGGCCAGAACGTCAACCCGCTGTCCATCCACGTGCTGGACCAGAGCGAGGCGATCTGCGTGGTGGCGCAGCAGACCATCCCGCATCTGCACACCACGCGGCGTCTGCTCGACATGCTCACGGAACTGGGTTATCCGGCGAGCCGCGCGCGGGTGCTCGTCAATCAGTACGACAAGCGCGCCCAGATCGGCCTCGACGCCGTTGAACAGGCATTGGGTGCCAAACCGTCGCACCTGTTGCCGACGGATGAGAAGAGCGCACGTCAGTCAGCGAATCAGGGCATGCCGTTGCTCGCCGTCGCAAAGTCCGGCGCGCTCACGAAGAACGTCGTCGCGCTGACGGAACTGCTCTGGCCGTATCCGGAAGTGGCGTCGAAGGGTGCGTTCAGCCGTCTGTTCGCGTCGAGAGCGCGCTCGGACAGCCAGCTCAAGCCGATTCACTGAAGCCGATTCACTTAAGCCATACCGGAGACCAGCATGTCACTGCGCGAACAACTTCTGATGCAAAGCGATCTGGCGGTCGCCGAAGCACCGGCGCCGAACCCGGTCGCTTCCGCGCTCGATGCCCGCGCCACGCGGCAGGCTTACCAGCAGCTCAAGATGAACATCCACCAGACGATCATCGAGCGCGTCGAACTGGACAAGCTGCAACGTCTGACGCCCGAGCAGGTCAAGCGCGAGCTGGCGCAACTCGTCGAACGGATCGTCGACGAAGACAAGCTGCCGATGAACGAAGCCGAACGCAAGCGGCTCGTGCAGGACGTGCAGGACGAAATGCTCGGCCTCGGCCCGCTGGAGCCGCTGCTGAACGATCCGACCGTGTCGGACATTCTCGTCAACACGTCGCAGCACGTGTATGTGGAGCGGCGCGGCAAGCTCGAACTCACCGACGTGACCTTCTATGACGACGCGCATCTGATGAAGGTGATCGAGCGCATCGTGTCGCGGGTGGGACGGCGCATCGACGAGTCGACCCCGATGGTCGATGCGCGTCTGCCCGACGGCTCGCGGGTGAACGCCATCATTCCGCCGTCGGCGATCGACGGACCGCTGGTGTCGATCCGGCGCTTCTCGGTGCACCCGCTCACCGTCAACGACATGCTCAACAACCAGAGCATGACCACGTCGATGGCGGAGTTGCTGGAGGCGTTGATCAAATCGAAGCTCAACGTGCTGATCTCCGGCGGCACGGGTAGCGGCAAGACCACCTTGCTGAACCTGCTGTCGGGCTTCATTCCGGAAGACGAGCGGGTCGTCACGATCGAAGATGCCGCGGAACTGCAGTTGCGCCAGGAGCACGTGCTGCGGCTGGAGACGCGCCCGCCCAACATCGAAGGCAAGGGCGAAATCTCGCAGCGCGCGCTGGTGCGCAACGCGCTGCGGATGCGCCCTGACCGTATCGTGCTCGGCGAAGTGCGCGGCGGTGAAGCGCTCGACATGCTGCACGCCATGAACACCGGCCACGAAGGCTCGATGGCCACCTTGCACGCCAACACCCCGCGCGATGCCCTGGCGCGTCTCGAGAACATGGTGGCGATGGCCGGCCTGACGATGCCGGTCAAGGCGATGCGCCAGCAGATCGCCTCGGCGATTTCCGTGGTCGTGCAGGCGTCCCGCCTGACCGACGGCCGCCGCAAGCTGATGAGCATTCAGGAAATCACCGGCATGGAAGGCGAGGTCATCAACATGCAGGAGATCTTCACGTTCAAGCGGACCGGCGTCGATCAGGACGGACGCGTGCGCGGATATTTCTGTGCGACCGGCGTGCGTCCGAAGTTCTGCGACCGTCTGTCGGCGTTCGGCATCGTGCTGCCCGACAACATGTTCGATCCGTCGCGGCGCTTCGAAGTATGAGTCGCACGGGACACAGGAAGGAGGCAGCATGAACACCACGTTTCTCGGCTTCGCCGTACTCATTTTCGTCGCCACCGTACTGCTGATCGAAGGCCTCTACCTGTACTGGAACGGGCGTCATGGTGCGGCGGTCACGCGCGTCAAGGCACGCGTCGGCGCACTGCGCGTCGGCAACCGCGTGAACGGCGAGCCGCTCTCGATCATGAAGGATCGCTCGGCAAACGGCTCGGCGCTCGCGGGACGCCTGCTCAATGCCGTGCCGCGCATCGAGATGCTCGAAGCCATGCTGCGCCAGTCGGGCCTGAGCTGGTCGCTCGGGCGTCTGGTCGGCTACATGGGCGTATTCGCGGGGGTGGGTGCAATGGTGGGGCTGGTCATGCATCTGCCGTTTCCCTTCCTGCTCGGACTCGCGGCCCTGTGCGGAACGTTGCCGCTGCTTCATGTGCGGGGCAAGCGCAGCAAGCGGATTGCGGTTCTCGAGCGGCAGCTGCCGGACGCCGCAGACCTCGTGGGCCGCGCCATGCTGGCGGGGCACTCGTTTCCCAGCGCGCTCGGCATGGTGGGCGAAGAGATGCCGCAGCCGCTCGGTGGCGAGTTCAAGATCGCCTTCGATGAGATCAACTTCGGTGTGTCGATGAACGACGCCCTGCTGAACATGGTCAAGCGCGTGCCGGTGGACGACCTGCGCTACTTCGTGATCGCCGTGCTGATCCAGCGCGATGCGGGCGGCAATCTGGCGGAGATTCTCGGCAACATCAGCACCATCATTCGCGAGCGTCTGAAACTGCTCGGCAAGGTGCGCGTGCTGTCAGCGGAAGGGCGGTTATCCGCGTGGATTCTGTGTCTGCTGCCGTTCGTGCTGACCGCTGTGATCTGGTTCCTCAACCCGGCGCTGATGCGCATTTTCTGGACCGACCCCACCGGCATGAAGGTGGCGGGCGCCGCGCTGCTATGCATGCTGTTCGGGATTATCTGGACCCGCAAGCTGGTGCAGATCCGCGTATGAACACCATAGTCCTTCAACCCTTCGACGAGGGCGGGGCAACCCGGCAATCATGAAGATCGAACAGATCGTGATGTTGGCAGTGCTGTTTTTCCTCGTGTTCGGCGCCGTGCTGAAAGCGATGAGCATGATGCGGCCCGACACGCTCAAGCGGCGCATCGGCCAGATCGGACCGGCATCCGCGGCAGGCGGCATTCCGGGCAATGGCGGCAATGCCGCACCGGACGACGGCAAGTGGGCGGAGACGATTGCGCGTGTGTCGTCGCGGGTAGCGAAATACTCGGCGCCGAGCGAGGACTGGAACACCTCGCCGCTGCGCGTGCGTTTCATGAACGCGGGGCTGCGCAGCGAGTCGGCCTCGGCCATGTACTTCACGGCGAAGACCCTGCTGGCGCTCGCGCTTCCGCTCGTCGCCATGCTTGCCCTGAGCGGCAGTCTGCACGACATGTCGCGCCTGTATCTGCTGTTCGCGCTGCTGGGTGCGTCGGCGGCCGGGTTCTATCTGCCCAACGGCGTGCTCGCACGTCTGATCGAAAGGCGTCAGCGCAAGCTCTTCGAAGACTTGCCCGATGCGGTCGACCTGATGACGGTGTGTGTGGAAGCGGGTCTCGGCTTCGACGCGGCACTTGCGCGGGTCACGGAGGAAATCGGCATGAAGAGCAAGGCGCTGCGCGACGAACTGGAACTGGTGCTGCTCGAATTGCGCGCCGGTTCGGGCCGCGACAAGGCGTTGCGCAATCTCTCGCTCAGAACGGGAGTCGAGGACATCGACACGCTCGCCACGATGCTGATTCAGGCAGACCGTTTTGGCACGAGCGTGGGCGATTCGCTGCGTGTCTACACGGACAATCTGCGCACGAAGCGCCGCCTGCGTGCCGAAGAGGCGGCGGCAAAGATCGCGGTGAAGCTGCTGTTCCCGCTGATTTTCTTCATCTTCCCCGCGCTCATTTTCGTGCTGCTCGGTCCGTGTTTCATCCAGGCCAGCAAAACGCTGATGCCGGCGATGTCCCAGATGGCCCAATAAAAAATGGTCGGCCTTGCCTGCTGGTCGGGACAGCATGGCAAGCCCTCAGGTGATGCAAGGAGTAGGGGTTATGACGTTACGGCTCTCAAAGCGGGCAGACCGGCGGCAGCGCGGCGTGAGCACGATCGAATTCGCACTGATCGCCCCGGTGCTGTTTTTGCTGTTGTTCATCGCAGTGGACCTCGGGCTGCTGCTGTGGGTGAACCTGACCATGCAGTATGCGGTGCGCGAAGGCGCGCGTTACGCCGTGACGGGCCAGAGCAATCTCGATCCGAATTCGTCGAGCCAGCAGCGCTACCTCGCGGTGATTCAGGAGATCAAGGATAGCTCGATGGGCCTCTACAACATCGTCAATCCGAGCTACGTCATCACGATCAACGGCACCACGCAGAGCTACGCGAACCAGAGCAGCTACAACGGCAACATGTTCGGCAACCCGGACGACATCGTCGTGCTGCAGCTCAATTGCACCTGGCCGCTGCTTACGCCGCTGGTGCAGCCGTTCTTCCCGGGGGGATCGTACGCGTTCAGCGTGGCCGCAACGATGCGCAACGAGGACTTCTGACATGAAAGCCAAATCGTCGCTGAAAGGTCGGCGCGCATGGCGGGGCGCCGTCAGCGTGGAGATGGCGCTGTTGTTGCCGATGCTGGTCGCCGTTGCGCTGCCGGTCTACGACTTCGCGCGCAATATCCAGGCGCAGATGATCCTGACCAACATCAGCCGCGAAGGGGCGAATCTGTCGTCGCGTGCGTCGTTGACGTATCCGATGCAGACCATCATGTCTTCGCTGGCCGCCACGACGCCGCCGCTCGATATGGCCGCAAACGGCATGATCTATATCACCGAGGTGATTGGCAACAACAACTGCGATGCGAACGGCAACAACTGCACGGGGGTCGTGCTCGCGCAATACCGCTGGACCGGCGGCAACTACTATCCCGCGAGCCAGATCTGGAATTGCGGCAACAACAACACCTCGTGGGCCACGGACGGCACGGGCAGTTGTAGCGGTCTGCCCTCGCCGGGCAATACCTCGCCGGTGGTGAACCTGTTGCAGGGCCAGCTCTATCAGGGCGAGATTGCGTATGTGGTCGAGTCGTTTTACCTCGAAACGCCGTTGGTGGGTGCGCTCAATCTGGGCTTCGGCATTTCGACGCCCGCCTTGTCGCCGAACCTGTACGCGATGACTGTTTTCTGATTTCCGCACCATGATCGGGTAATGCGATGAAAATAATAACCAGACGGAAACATCAACGGGGCGCGGTCAGCATCCTCGTAGCGATTTTGCTGTTCGTATTGATCGGCGTTCTGGGGCTCGCGCTCGATTCGGGCCTCGGCTACATGACCCGCGCGAAGCTCGATGCCGCGCTCGACGGTGCGGCGATTGCGGCGGGTGAGGCCGTCTCGCGGGGCGCGAACCAGTCCGAGCAGATTGCCAATGCACAGCAGGCCGCGGTTGCGTACTTCGGGGCGAATTATCCGGTGGGCTATCTGGGTTCGACAGCGACGCTGCAAACGCCGTCCATCGTCTTCGATCAGACCGGCACGGTGACGATCAACGTTGCTGCGCAGGCGCAGGTGCCGGTGACGTTCATGCAGACCTACGGCTTCAGCCTGCTGAACGTTGCCGCGAGTTCGGTCGCGACGCGCAAGGACCTGGACATGGTGTTCGTGATCGACACGACCGGGTCGATGAATACTACGTGGAACGGCACCAGCGTGCCGGCGGCGGTGCGCGCCAATGCCATCAGCTTCCTGAACAATTTCAACGTCACCCAGGACCGCGTCGCGCTCATGCACTTCGCGTACGGCACGCAGGTCGATCAGCCGTTTAACGGCAACACGCGCGGTTTCAATCTGGCGGCGATGACCTCGGCTATCAGCGGCTACAATTTCAAGGACAGCACGAACTCGTCCGAGGCGATCTTCAACGCGCTGTATCAACTGGACGTGGTCGTCACGCAACCGTCGAGCCAGCGCGTCATTGTTTTCTTCTCCGACGGTGCGCCCAATAGTTTCGCCTCGGTGTTCCCGACCACTTCTGCGTATACCGCGGCCTGCAAACAGCAGGACGGGACGATCGCCACCGCCGACTCGAACAGCACGCCTGCCGGTCTGTACGCGGACAATATTCAATCGCAGCAGCTCAACGGTACCCAGCCTTCGCAGCAGCAACCTGCGCCCAACTGCTATTCGAGCCGGGCGTCGAACGTGGTCGCCTCGCTGCCGGCTGCATATAACGCTCACCCCGCTTCCGGTGTGCCGGGCACGTTCCCCATCATCACCAATACGCCGCGTCCTGTGACAAGCACGGTGAACTTCGTGAACGTCAACAATGCGTCGCGCAACCTGCTCGAAGAGATGGCCGCGGAGGCGCGCGCGGAAGGCATCTTTGTGTTCACGCTGGGATATGGGCCGGAACTGGTGGAGCCTGAAGGCGCGAACGGCGAACTCGGTGAAGACGTTCTCAAATGCATGGCCAACACGCCGGACTCGCTGGCACGCTGCTATACGCCGAGCCAGCCGGTGGGCGTGTTCTGTTATGCGGCGACGCCGGCGGATCTCGGACCCTGCTACGAGCAACTCGCGTCGCAGATTCTGCGCATTACGAAGTGAGCACGGCTCGCACGAAGCCATAAAACGAAAGCAAAACCAACGCACAAACCAGCGGGGAATCGGCCATGTCCACCATCGAACCAGTTTGCTCCTCTCCCAGCGCGGAGCCCACGTTGTCCGATACGCTCGGGCAGGGCACGGCGCCGCGCGTGTCGCTGAACACGCTCGAAATTGCGATCCGCGTGTTCACCGCGAGCTGCCTCGGCATTTTTGCCTTCGCGGCGATACGTGAATGGCTCGCGGCGCCGTCGCGCATTACGCTAGTGCTGCTGGTGGTGACGGCGTGCATGACCACGGGGCTGTCGCTCTTTTCCAGAACCCCCAAACAGCGCGACTGGCGTCCGCTCGCGTTGCTGTTTTCGTTTGGCGGTACGTACTATTTCGTCGCGATTCGTCTGGCCCCCGGCATGAAGCTCGTGCCGGAGACGGTCGGCGCCATGCTTCAGGTGTCCGGGCTGCTGCTGCAGGTGTATGCGAAGGCGTCGCTGCGCCGTTCGTTCGGCATCCTGCCCGCCAATCGCGGGGTGGTCTCGCGTGGGGCATACCGGCTGGTCCGGCATCCAATGTATCTCGGCTATCTGGTCGCGGAAGTGGGCTTCCTGCTCACCAATTTCGGTCTGCAAAACATCATCGTCTACGTATGCCAGTTCGCGTTTCAGATCGGGCGCATCGTGCGGGAGGAGGCGATCCTCTCCGACGACGAACGTTACCGTGCCTATAAAGGCGAGGTTCGTTATCGCGTGATTCCCGGGGTGTTCTGAAACGACGTATCGTTTTCGGGCTTGCGCCGTCGTCGGCGCAGCTCCCGCCCACTGCCCTCATGCCGCGTTTCGAAAAACTTGCGTCGGAAATTCTACGGATAGCCAAACAACGGCAAAACGTAGCATGATGCGAAGTCGAAGCCGGGAAACGCATGAGCACATTCACAGACGAATCAGTATCTCTTACCGCTTCGGTTGAATCCGGGGGAGACGCACTGCCGCTCACACCGGCCGAAGCGGCCATGCCGACCCTGCGCGATTTCACGGTCGAACTGGCCGCGCGCCTTGGCACCGCGCTCTTGCTCGGCCTGTTCGCTTACCTCGCGATCAAGAACTGGCGCGCCGACCCCACGCGTATCACGCTGCTACTGCTGGTGGTGGCGGAATTCTTCACCCTCGGGCTGTCGCTGGTCGTGCGCGTGCCCCAGCGGCGCGACTGGAATCCGGTGGCGTTTCTATGCGCACTGGGTGCCACGTATTACTTCCTGGCGGTGCACCTCGGACCGGGCTTGCGCCTCGTGCCGGAAGCGGTCGGCGCTTCGCTGCAGATTGCCGGGATCGGCTGGCAACTCTTCGCCAAGGTCTCGCTGCGCCGCTC
This sequence comes from Paraburkholderia sp. DHOC27, assembly GCF_003429005.1. Classification (GTDB taxonomy): domain Bacteria; phylum Pseudomonadota; class Gammaproteobacteria; order Burkholderiales; family Burkholderiaceae; genus Paraburkholderia. Next base: position 71,254 of record NZ_QVQV01000009.1, on the reverse strand, counting down.
GTTCGGCATCCTGCCGGCCAATCGCGGCGTCGTTTCGCGCGGCGCCTACCGCTTCGTACGGCACCCCATGTACCTCGGCTACTTCCTCATGGATATGGGTTTCCTGCTGGCCAACTTCGGTCTGCAAAACGTGCTCGTGTATGCCGGTCAGTTCGCGCTGCAGGTGGTGCGCATCGGGCGGGAAGAAAAGCTGCTCTCCGAGGACGAGCGTTATCGCGCCTATCAGGGCAAGGTGCGGTACAGGGTCATCCCCGGGCTGTACTAGCGCTTGGAGTGCGCTTCGCAGCCTCACTCCCCCGAGGCCCGCAGCGACGGCAGCCCTGCGCCACTATCACCCTTGTCATGACCGTTGCCGCCGTTGCCGCGGTTCTCGGTATGGCTGTCATCGCGCTCCGGCGCGTCCACCGGCGCCGCTGTGCCGCCATTGCCGATACGGTTCGCATGCATCAGCCGGTATAGCGTGGCCCGCGACACACCCAGATCCGCCGCTGCTTCGGATAGCTTGAAGTTGTGGCGCTGCAAGGCCTGTTCGATGGCATCCTTTTCCGCCTTGCTGCGAATCTCCGCGAGTGTAGCGGCCGGCGTGCGCACGACATGCGGCAGGCCGAGGTCGGCGGCGGTGATGAAGCGTCCCTCGCTCATCACGACCGCGCGGCGCACGCAGTTGATCAGCTCGCGCACGTTGCCCGGCCACGCGTCACTGGACATGGCCAGCATCGCATCGCTGGAAAAGCCGCGAATCTTGCGGGCGCCGTCCTGCCGGTACATGCTGAGCGCGTAGTTGGCAAGCAGCTTGATGTCGCCGCCGCGTTCGCGCAGCGGCGGCTCGACGAGCCGCAGCACGCACAGGCGGTGATACAGGTCGGAACGAAACCGTCCTTCGTCGACGGCTTTTTCCAGGTCGACGTGCGTCGCGGAGATCACGCGCACATCCACGTTGGTCTGGCCGGTGCCGCCCAGGCGCTCGATGGTGCCTTCCTGCAGGAAACGCAGCAGCACGGCCTGGCACTCGTGCGGCATGTCGCCGATTTCGTCGAGGAAGAGGGTGCCTTCATGCGCACTTTCGATGCGGCCAATCTTGCGTTGCACCGCGCCGGTAAACGCGCCGCGCTCGTGGCCGAACAGTTCCGCCTGCAGCAAGCTGGGGGGAATCGCCGCGCAATTGATGGCGACAAAGGCGTTTTGCGCGCGCGGCGAGCGCACGTGAATGGCCCGCGCGGTCAGTTCCTTGCCGGTGCCGGATTCACCGGCCACGAACACGGGGGCATCGGTGACGGCGCATTTGTCGATATGGCGGTACAACTGCTGCATGGCCTCGCACTGGCCGACCATCTCATGCCGGCCTTGCGACGGTTCCGGCGCCACCGGCGCCTTGCGCAGACTGGACAGCCCGTGGGCGTGGCCGAGTGCAAAGATGAGACGGTCGTTGAGGCAAGGGCGCGTAACGAAGTCGAAGCAATAGTCGAGGATGAAACGGCTGACCAGTTCGTCGTCGGCCTGGCCCGGCGCGATCTGCGCAACCCAGTTGGTTTCCATGCGCCGCATGCACGTTTCCAGCGCCGACAGGTATTGCGACGTGCAGTCTTCGGGGAGTTCGAGCAGGCCGACCTTGATGTTGTCGCGCTCGATCACGCGCTCGGCGATGGCCGTGGTTCTGGCGTGCGCGACGTGCCAGCCGGAGGCGGCCAGAAACCGGCCCAGCGTCTCATCAGGCGTGGCGGAAACGCATAGCACCGTGCGTTCCGTGTCGGGCGGTGAAGCCGTTGTACTCATTCAATTTCCCCGGTTGATGCTGGGTTCACGACGCGCCTGTGCTGGCCTCTGCTGGATGAATGTGCGGGCCGCCGGCTGCCATTGAACCTTCGCGTCCGCCTTCACAGGCGGCTGCGCCAAACTGGCCGCGACGCGACAAATCGTGCTCATGTCCGTCGTAGTCGTTCAGACTCGAACGATCGTTTTCAAATGGCCATGCAATAAGTCTGACTATCAATCAGCTTCTTCATATTGCGTCACGTAGCGCAGATGAAACAAAGCCATTCAAAAGAATGGGTCGCTCCCATGCTAGCAAACCTGACCGGCAAATGGTTTTTTCATTTCTTGCTTAAAATTATCAGCGCTAAAAGCAAGCCAGTGGAACAGGCCTGAAAGCCGCGTCGTTACACGATTGTCTCAGAGTTGAGAAAACCCGTGACGAATTAATTTTCAGCAATTGTTAAATAATCAGACGGAATATTTGACCGAACGGTTGATTTATTACGACGTAAATATGGCGGGCCCGATTTTCTCTGAAAGCACGCAAACCTTTGCGGACCTCCATTATTCAGAAATGAATTAGTTCGACGAGACGAAGCGCCAGGTTGGGTGCCTGCAAGCCTGGCAATGCAATGCCGTGAGCGCGTGCACTGGATGGTTAAATCCAGATAATTTAAACGCGTGTTTCCGGGCGTGGCGAATGCGCGACACAAAGCGTCGAGCGCGCGGGTTGACGACCCTGACGGACGTTGTTTTGCGTACGCGCCGGCTTGCGAGGAAAAACGGTCGCCGGTCGCGGCGCTGCTTTCGTCGAAGCCGTCGTCTCACTTTTGAGACGACCTTCGGTGCTGCGGCGGCCGCCCATTAAAAGCCCTGCGCCGAGTGCCATCACTACCTGTCGCCAGTCATCGCATGCTGTCGCGACTGGGTTCGCGGCGCGTGATGCTGGAGCCGGGTGTCTCGCTCCACCTGTCGCCGGCGACCCAACGACGCGATCACGCCTTGCCAAAACCGGGCCCACCCAGTAACAGCGCTGCAACAGTTTGGACGGAGCGTCCGCAACGCAGCTTGCGCCATCCCGGTGGTTCGAGCGCAAACCCCGTTGCGACGGGACGTTGCCTCACGCTGGCACGATCGTCGCTATATGTCTCGCAAGGCCGGTGCATGCATGACGCGGCGGCTAGCAGGGAAGTGCGAGGGAAGTGCGAGGGAAGTGCGAGGAGCGTCCACGGACGAAACCCGGTTCACGCCGGGAGCACAAGGCAGGTCGGGGAAGTAAATCTGGGCAGGCAGGCGCGTAGACGCTCAGGGATGGAAAAAAAGAAACCAAAGCAGTACGACGATCGAGCCCGCAACGACGGGTGCGACGGGGCCAATAAAGCAGCAGCAGGAAAGCAGTAGCAGGAAAGCGATGGGGCCAACCAATCGACAGCAGCAACGAAGAAAAAACGCGTGCGGTCAAGCGCGATACGAGTGGGGAACAAGCAGGATATAAGCAGTGAACAAGCGGGGAACACGTTTCACGCAGTAGGCACCCGCAGTCGGGGTTTCACGACGGGCGAGTGATCAGGTTGACCGGCGCTCACTGGACAAGGGAGGTTGTTTCAATGTCCTGTGTGTACCGGTCGCGGCAGCGCTTCAGGGGAACGGCTTCGGCCGGGTGGCATGCAGGCCGCACTGCGCGCCACAGGGAGCAGCGACTGACCGCGGCGCACTTCGACGCCAGCCTGATGCTCGCCCGCTTCCTTCAGCACCATTCAAACCCGGGTTTCGACATACCCCCCAGGACCGTCCGCCGCTTCGGCTCGTCCTTAATATCAGAACTCTTATAACATGTTAGAGTTTGGATATTACGGGCCACGTGGCCGTTGGGCCGCGTGCCGGGCAATCCTGGGAGGTGTCTGCGATGTCTGAATGTCTGTTTCTGGCCGGCGCGTCGGGTGCGATTGGGCGCCGCGTCGCGCCGTTGTATGTGTCGGCAGGTTGGCGCGTGGTGGGGACCACCCGCTCGCCCGACAAGGCAGCCGCGTTGCGCGCGCTGGGCGTCGAACCCGTGCTGGTGGATGTCTTCGACGCCGCCGCGTTGCAGGCAGCGCTCGTGGCGGCGCGGCCCAGCGTGGTCGTTCATCAGTTGACCGACCTGCCGCCCGCGCTGGACCCGTCACGCATGGCGGAAGCCACGGAACGCAACGCCCGCCTGCGCGATGAAGGCACGCGCAACCTGGTGGCCGCCGCGCGGGCGGCAGGCGCGCGCCGCATGGTCGCGCAGAGCGTCGCGTTTGCCTATGCAGAGGGTCCGTTGCCGCACAGCGAAGACGATCCACTGGATCTCGGCGCGCCAGGCAGGCGAGCCGTGTCTGTCGGTGGTGTGGCGAGCCTCGAGCGTCAGGTGCTGGAGGCGCCCATCGAGAGCATCGTGTTGCGGTATGGGCTGCTGTATGGTCCGGGCACCGGCTTCGATGCGCCCACCGGCGCAGGGTCGCTGCACGTGGACGCGGCCGCGTATGCCGCCGCGTTGGCCGTGACGCGCGGCACACCGGGTATCTACAACATCGCGGAAGAGGACGGCGCGCTCGACTGCGAAAAAGCGCGGCGCGGATTGGGCTGGAATGCGGATTGGCGAGTCGGGTAGTGAGGAGCGTGGGGTGGTCCGCTGGAACACGGCCATGCGCTCCGCTGAAGCGCCGCGGTGCGAACCTGCGAAAAACGATCCGGCGAAAAAGGTCCTGCGAAAGTGATTCCGCGAAAACAGCGGTGCGGATCACTGCGCTCAGGAATGACTCGCAACGGCCTTCGTTTCCAACATCACGTCTCGCGCAACTACCGCCTCAGCCGCCCACACCGACACACCGGCGGCGGCAATCGCAAAGCGATGCTGCGTACCTTGCCGGAAGCGGGCGTCTTCGCTCGCGAGATCGAAGCGCGCGCCGCCCATCGCCACCTGGATATAGCGCTCGCCGCGCCGCAGTTCGATGCTTTCAATGGTCCCAAGGTACGGGCCATCCGGCGCGGCAACCAGCGCGTGCGACGAGACGCGCCACATCACGCGTTGACCGGCCATGAGGTTGTCGAGGCTCCGGTCTGCCAACTCGATCAACAGTCCCCCGCTGATTTCGAGCCGTCCCTGTGCGCGCATGATGCCTTCGCCCACGTTGTGCAGGCCGAGCAGTTCAGCCACGCGCAGGCTGGCGGGCCGCTCGTACACCGTGTCGAGGGCACCGGCCTGCAACACGCGTCCCTGTTCGATCACCAGCACCTCGTCGGCGAGCAGGGCGGCTTCGTCGGGATCGTGCGTGACGACGATCGTCACCGCGGCTATCTCGCGCTGCAAGGCTCGCAACGATTGCTGTAGCCGACGCCGACGCGGCGTGTCGAGCGCGGCGAACGGTTCGTCGAACAGCAGCAGTTGACTGTGACGGGTGAGTGCGCGTGCCAGTGCGACCCGCTGGCGCTGACCGAACGACAGTTGATGCGGCAGCCGTCCAGTGAGCGCGGCGAGGCCGAGATGATCGAGCCAGTAGCGGGCGCTGGCGGGGTCCGCATCGACGGGGAAGGCGAGTTGTTGCGCCACCGTCATGTGCGGAAAGAGCCCGTAGTCTTGCGGCATATAACCGATCTGGCGGTCTTCCGGCGGCAGCGCGCCGAGGTCCGCATCGCCGAGCCGCACCGTGCCGCGCTCATTGCGCTCGAGCCCGGCAATCAGACGCAGCGCCAGCGACTTGCCCGAGCCCGACGGCCCGATCACCGCCAGACGACGCGTGACCGGCGCCCACGCAATGTCCAGATCGAAGGCGCCCAGATGGCGCGTCAGATGGAAGGCGAGGCGGCGCTCGCCGTCCTCCACAGGCGCTTGCCCGGCGACGGGTTCGGCCGCGTCGTCGCTGTTGTCGATCAGGCTATCCGCGCCCGTCTGACGCCGGCTATACAAGGACAGCGCCGCACACACCACGGCGATGAACAACGTGGGCAGCAGCAACGGCATCATGGCGGGCAACCCGAGGCTGCCGAACATCACATACGTATAGACCGGCAGCGAATACGGGTGATACGCGACCATCACGGTCGCGCCGAACTCGCCGAACGCACGCAACCACGCGAGCGCCAAGCCTGCACGGATGGCCGGCCACGCAACCGGCAACACGACCCGGAAAAAGCGGCTGCCGGCATGATGGCCGAGCGTGGCGGCGACGTCGTCGAGCACGGGGTCGACGGCAGCAAAGGCCGACTTGGCGGCGATGATGAGGAACGGCGCGGCCACGAAGGTTTGGGCCAGCACGATGCCGGCAAACGAATCGGTGAGCCGGCCGCCCGTCAATTGACCGACCCAGCTATACGGTCCCAGCAAGAACAGCAAGAGCACGCCGCTGGTGAGCGGTGGTAGTGCCAGCGGCAACTGCACCACGAAGCCGAGCACGGCCACCTTGCGGGAGTTCGACCGCGCGAGGAAATAGCCGAGCGGCACGCCGCCGAGCAGGATCACCAGCGCCGCGACGCTGGCGCTGCCGGCGGAGACGGCGACCGCCGACCACGTGGCGGACCAGTTGACGCTCGCCCAATCCGCCGCGCCCAGTTGCGGCACGCTGGCGATGAACGGCGCGCACAGGTACACGGCCAGCAGCGTGGCCAACCAGAAAAGCGGCCGGGCCGCCGTGCGCGTCATGACTGCTCGCTAAACGTCAAAAGATAACGACGTGCAGGGTGTCGACGCTTATTGCGCGGCATCCAGCACGGCCTGCACGGACGGCGGAATGGCCGAGCCGTTGCCGCTCACGGTGGGCTTGATCACATCCACGCCATGCTGCTTCAACAACGCGCGGCCTTCGGCGCTCAGCAGGAAGTTCACGAAGCGGACCGCGCCCGCATTGTCCGGCGCGTCGTTCAGGATGGTGAGCGTGTAGCTCGCCTGGGCATGCAGTTCCGGCGCGGGCTGGATGGCGGGAATCTTCAGATCCGAAGTCTCGGTGGAGTAGAAGAAGCCGGCATCCAGTTGGCCCGATTGCAGCCGGCCCACCAGGGTTTCTTCAGGCAGCACCTGGTCGGGATTGTCCGGCGCACCGAGCGTCTTTTCGACGAGATCCGGTTGATGATAAAGATCCGCCGCCTTGGTCATCATCTCGACGGTGAACGCGCCCTTCGGATCGAGCTTCGGATCCGTGCGGCCCACCTTGATGCCCGGTTCCTGCAGCACCTGATCCCAGCGTTTCTTCTTGAAGTCGGCGGCGAACTTGCTCTTCGGGTTGTAGCCGATCATCAACGGCGACTGTGCGAAGTTGACGTACCACGAGACGTGATCGCCGTTCTCCGCACCCATCAGGCTCTGGTTGACCTTCGGACTGGCGCTGATGAAGACGTCGCCACGGCGCAGCTTGCCTTTGATCTCGTTGGCGATCTTGTTCGAACCCGCCGCGTAGCCGCGAAACTGCAGGCCGGTGGATTTCTCGAAGGCGGGACCCACGCTGCGCTCCATCAGATTCACCAGTGAGCCGGCGTACAGCACGTTCACGGTGTTGTCCTGAGCGAAACCGGGCGTGGCCATTGCCATGCTGGCGATGACGGTGACTGAGGCGAGCAGCTTGCGGATCATGCTGTTTCCTGTAGCGTTTAGAGAGAAAAAACTGAGAACGGTATCTTACGATGCCAATGCGTTGCGTGGCTCGAATCCTGGGCGCGTTTTTGCGCGGTTCAACCTCCGGGTCTGGCCCGGCAAGCGTCGTACTTTTACCCGCTCCCGCCTTGTTCCTACCTTGTTTATCGCGGGACTCCCGCCGGGTTTTCCATCACATGGGCCGCTTCATATAGCCGGTATGTCCGTGCCACGGCATACGCGTGGCCGGTTCGTCTCGTAATATATGTGAAAATACAGCGCAGCGCGGCCTGGTGTGCCGCGTGCTGTTCGTACTGCTGGAGGAGTTGCACGCATGGACCTGATGCACCCAACTGTCGAAGCGGCCGAGCCGACTCGAGCAAACCTTTCCACGGACTTCGTTCTTAGCGGGCAGGTGCTGCGTCCGTTGACGCTGTCAGTGGAACAACTGCGCCGTTACGACAGCGTGCGAGTCGAGCCCTTCGATCTGCGCTGCTTCACCACCAACCGCTACATCCGCAAGGTGGGGTGCTACCGGGGCGTGCGTCTGACCGAACTGATCGAAGAAGCGGGTCTGCGCAACGATGCGCCTGGCGATTTCAAGCGCGCCGTGTTTATGGCGATGTCGCACGACGGTTACGCCGTCACCTTCTCCTGGCACGAGTTGTTCAACACCCACGTTGGCGAGAGCGTGCTGATCGCGTACGAGTGCGACGATCAACCCCTGAGTATCGAAGACGGCGTGCCCACCCTGTATTCAGGCGCGGACATCATGGCGGCGCCACGGCATGTCAAGCGGCTCGCGCGGGTGGTCGTGCAGGTGCTCAAACCCGAACTGTTCTGAAGGGTTTGAAGTGAGCCGGGCGATGCGTGTATGCTTGCGCGCATGGCTGAATCCGCGAAAACTTCAACCCTCTCCGCCGCCGCAGCGCGCACCACGGCGTCCGCTAAAACCGCTCCGGAAGTGCGCTTTCGCATGCGCATCCGCACGGGCGAAACCGTGGCGCTCGGGCCGGGCAAAGTGGACCTGCTCGAAGCCGTGCGCGAACAGGGCTCGATCTCGGCTGCGGCGCGCAGCCTCGGCATGTCGTATCGGCGCGCGTGGCTGCTGATCGACGAACTCAACAAGTCGTTGAAGTCGCCCGCCACCGTCTCCGAACAGGGCGGTCAGAGCGGCGGCGGCTGCGTGCTGACGCCGGTTGGGGAAACCATCGTGCGGCTGTATCGCGAGGTGGAAGCGCAGGCGCAAAAAAGCTGCGCGAAGCAGATTAGCGAGTTGACGCGAATGATCCGCTGACAGGCGGGCGTACAGATCCGCCGCGTCGCATCACCCATGCCGCAGACAAAATGCCGACGCCGGCCGCGCGTTATCAACCGGCGTGGGGTCGGCATGTATCCGCGCGATCAGTTCGATGAAACTGGCCACGCTCGCACTGCGCAGCGGGTAGTAATCCACCTGATGCCGCTCGCACACACGCTTGAGCATGTTCATCGAATCGTGGTCGATGCAGTCCACCGGAAACACGACGATATCCGCGCCCGGTAAGGCGGCCGCGAGAAGCCCCTTGCGATCTTCGAGGCCGCCGTCGTGCACCACGAAGTCGCCGCCCGCCGAACTCACCAGCGACTTGAGCGCGGAGTTCGAGCCCGGCCGCCCACCCACATAGACGACCCGCTTGCCGCGCACGTTCTCGAGCGCGGCGCGGCGGCTGCCGGCTTGATCCAGCGCATCCAGTGTGGCGCTTTCCAGCGCGTGACATTCGGCCTGCACCACTTTCAGCATGGCGAGCGCCTGGTCGCGGCTCTGCCGCAGCGCCTCGACCGTGCCTTGTTCCTGCAACGTGCGTTGTTCGGCCGCTTCGCGACGGCTCGTGTGCAGCGCGAGACGCTGTTCGCTTTCCGCGAGCTTCTGACGAAGCGCCTGCACCTCGGCGGCCAGTTCCGCGCTATTGGCGGACGGTTGCCGTTCGGCCTGGGCGTTGAGCTTGACGATCTGTTCGGTGAGTTGCTCGATCACCGTGTCGCGTTCCGCGCTGATTTCGCGCAGACGATTCTGCTGCCGCTCGACCTTGTCGCGCAGTTCGGCGTTTTCTTCTTCCAGCGCGACGAGACGGCGGATATCCGCGCGATTGGCCGCGCCCACCAGGTGCGACAGCATATGCAACTCGCCGAAGGCCGACTGGCGCACCGGCATGGTTGCGCAGGCATGCGTCATCACGGCCCAATAGGCGGGCGGGATGTCGCCGCTTTTCAGCGCTTCGTTCCATAACGCCAGCAGCGCGTCTTCGTCACGCGCTTCGTCGAAACGGCGGATCGCGCCGGCGTAGCGCTCGTCCAGCGCCTTATGCAGCGCCTTGCTGCCGGGACCGCCCGCGATGGCCAGTTCCACTGCGGCGTGGTGAATCTGCAGGTCGCTGGCGTGCTGACGGTCGAGATCCGTGAATTTCGGCACCAGCTTGCGCAGTTCATGCGTGGTGAGGCACGTGCCGATCACCGAGCAGTGCAGATGCGGGTCCAGTTCAGCGAGCTTGCTGCGGCGCCGTGCACGGCCGAGTTGCACCGTCGACGGCGCGCAGCAGGCGTCTGCGATAACTGCCGGGCGGCCCGTGGCGTCATTGCCGACGCGCCCGGCGCCGGCAGTTTGAGCAAGGCGAAACGGGGGAGTGTGCATGGTGACCTCGAATCCGGTTCTGGTGCCCGGGCTCGCTGGCAAGGCGCGCGGCACGGCGCAGTTGATGTCGGGCGCGTCACGCCTGCCTGCTGGGCCAGCATTGGGTTTGCACCAGTCTCTGTACCGCAATATACCATCGAATATAGCGCTCGGGGTCAACGATACGGTCAACGACACGGTCAACGATACTCCTGGCGCGCGGCCTCCGTCAGCGTTGCACGGTCGCTGGATGGGCACGCCGGCGCAGCGCGCGGCGCCTCAAGTCAGGATTGTTTCGCGTAAGCGAGAAAGGCCCGCACGGCGGCGGTGCGCTCGTATTTACGGTAGGCAAGCGCGATTTCCGACGGAATGGGCTTGCCCTTGATGCCGCGATACACGATGCCCGGCAAGGTCACGCATTCGGTCAGCGTATGGGGCACGACGGCGACCTTGCCGCCCAGCGAGACGCACGCGAGCACGGCCGCGAGCGTGCCGGAACGCGGGCCGAGTTTGGGTGAAAAACGTCCGCGCCGCGCCAGTTCGAGCGTGCCGGAGTCCTGCTCCGGCAGCACGAAATACTGGTCGCGCAGTTGCGCGGGCGCGAGTACCGGGAAGGCGGCGAGTTCGGAGTCTTCCGGCAGGGCGATCACAAAGGAATCGCGGTACACCGTGGTGGCTTCGATGCCTTCCAGAAACTGCATGGGTGGTCGGACGTAGGCGGCATCGAGCTGGCCGTCCGCGAGCATGGCAGGCACGCTGTCCATCGGCACCTCGCGCGCCGCGACCTCGATACGTGGATGGGCGAGGCGAAAGCCGCGCACCGCCTGGCGCAGCACGCCCGCATACGCGGCCGAAGCGACATAACCGATCGCCACCCGTCCCAGTTCGCCGCGCTCCGCGAGGCTGGCGCGTTCGGCGCCGCGCTGGAGCTGTTCGAGCGCGGGCAGCGCCTCGGCCAGCCACGCCTCGCCCGCGGCGCTCAGCGACACCGAGCGCCGGGTGCGATGAAAGAGCCGCACGCCGAGCAGACGCTCCGCTTCCTGAACTTGCCGGGTGAGCGACGGCGCGGTGATATCCAGCTCCTCTGCTGCGCGGGCGAAGTGAAGATGCTTTGCGACGCTGACGATGCAGCGCATGTGGCGGAGTTCGAGCGGTTGCATGGTATTGCCATCCAGAGCAATTATTCTGTGATTCTATGGCAATGACGGGGAATACACAGCCCGCTACGATGGCAGCAGGTTTCTTTTCGTCGCTTCTTTTCGTCGCCTCTTTCGCGTCATTGCCCATGTCCTCCTCGCAAGCTGAATCATCCGAACAGGCGGCGCGGCCCGCTGCGCCCCACGCGGCGACAGCGCACGGCGACGCCGGCGCCGCGCCCAGCCGGCGTCCCGTCAAACCCGGTTTCGTGCTGGCCACCGCTTCGGCCATGTGCGCGTTGATCGTCCTCGATACCAATGTGGTAGCGGTGTCGCTGCCGTCCATTGCGCGTTCGTTTCAGGCGAGCTTCGCCGACGTCGAATGGGTGGTCAGCGCCTATATGGTCGCGTTCGCTTCGTGTCTGTTGCCCGCCGGTGCGCTGGCCGATCGTTTTGGCAGAAAGCGCATGCTGCTGCTCGGGCTCGCGGTGTTTTTCCTCGCGTCGTTGGGCTGCGGGCTCGCGCCTTCGGTGACGGTGCTCAACGTGTCCCGTGCATTGAAGGGCGTGGGCGCCGCGCTGTTGTTGACGGCGGCGCTGGCGGTGATTGCCAACACCTTTCACGCCGGGCCCGCGCGGGTGCGTGCGTGGGCCGTGTGGGGCACCTGCATGGGACTGGCGACGACGGTCGCGCCGCTGATTGGTGGCATGATTACGCAGTGGTTCGGCTGGCGCTGGATCTTCCTGTTCAATCTGCCGGTTTGCACGGTGCTGGCCCTGTGCGCGCTGCGTGCTATCCGCGAATCGCGCAATCCAGACGCGGGGCCGGTGGATATCGCCGGCAGCGCCTTGTTCGGCGCGGCGCTGGCGCTCGCGATCTGGGCTCTGATCGAAGCGCCCACGGCGGGCTGGGCCAGCCTCGCGACGGCGGCGCGCTGCGGCGCCAGCGTGCTGCTGTTCGTCGGCTTCGTCTGGGTACAACGCGTACGCCAGCACGCGATGGTGGATCTGACGCTGTTCACCCAGCCGCGTTTCGTCGCGGCCGTGCTGGCCATGTTCGGTTACGCCGCCTGTGCACAGGTGATGATGACCTTCCTGCCGCTGTATCTGCAGAACGCGTTCGGCCTGAGCGCGATTGCGGCGGGCATGGGCATGCTGCCGTTCGCGCTCGCCATGGTGGTGGGCCCGCATCTGGGCGCGGCGCTCGCAAAACGCCAGTCGGCGCTGTCGCTGTTGAGCACCGGACTGCTGATGATCGGCGTGGGTAATCTGGTCACTGCGTTGTGCGCGGCGCCGTTCGCGGGCGACGCCCACTATGCGTTCGTCGCGGTCGGCATGGTGATCACCGGGCTGGGTGCCGGCGTGCTGAACGGCGACACGCAAAAGGCCATCATGGCGTGCGTGCCGGCTCATCGTACGGGGATGGCCTCCGGCATCAGCACCACCACGCGTTTCACCGGGATTGTCAGCGCCGTAGGTGTGCTCGGCGCGGTGCTGGCGGCGCGCACGCATAGCGTGTTCGACGCGCGGCCCGAAGTGACACCGGCGCTGCGCAGCGGACTCGATGCGGGCTTCATGTCACGCGTGCTCTCCGGGGACATTGCCGGTGCGACGGCTCATCTGTCGCCGGCTGCCGGGGCGGCGCTTCGGAGTGCTGCACACTTCAGTTTTGCCAGTGGCTTTGCGGCTGCCCTGTATCTGGCGGGATTGGCGGCCATTGCGATGGCGATCGGCGTGCGCGTGCTGGCGGGTCGTGCGACGCCTGCGCATGTGAGCGGTGTGGTCGTAGAGTGAGGAGTGGGGCGGGGCGGCGGGTGCATGTGCGGGTGCGATGCGGGCCGCTTTAGAGCGTGACCTCGGACAGGTCCGGTTCGCTGCCGATTTCCGATATCGTGGCGCTTGCGTCTTATCCGCCACAGGACCCCACCCCGATGACCGACCCGAACAGCGCGTTGATCCAGCGCTTCTACGAAGCCTTCGCGCGCCTCGATGCCGAAGCCATGAGCGCGTGCTATGTACCCGACGTGCTGTTCAGCGATCCCGTCTTCGGTGAACTGCGTGGCGACGAAGCGCGTGATATGTGGCGCATGCTGACGCAGCGCGCACAAGCGTTTTCCCTGACGTTTTCCGACATCGAAGCGACTCCGCAGACGGGCAGCGCGCAGTGGGTGGCGCGTTATCTGTTCAGCCAGACGGGGCGCACGGTGGTCAACCGTATCGAGGCACGCTTCGTGTTCCGCGACGGCCTGATCGCCGAACATCACGACAGCTTCGACTTGTGGCGCTGGTCCCGTCAGGCGCTCGGCCTGAAGGGCGCGTTGCTGGGGTGGACGCCGTTGGTCCAGCGCGCCATCCGTGCCCAGGCACGCAAAGGACTGGACGCGTACCGGGCGAAGCGCAAGTAGCAACGCGCTGCGTCTTTGCAATGCGTTGTTTGCGGCATGAACGACGCCCGTGCTGGCCACTTGCACGAGTCTCGTCAGATGATGCAGTATCTCGTGAACGCAGACGGCGAAGAAACCACGCGGAACGATCCCGCACAGCCGTCCAACTGGCTGAACTCACGAAACTTGGGGACGAGTACCAATGCCTGTACTGGATGCGGCCTGGGAGGACTGGCTGGCCACCAATGCGAAGCGTGGCTGCACTGCGGACTCGATGGTCGAGTCGATGGTGCAGGCCGGTTTCGATGTGATGACGGCGGCCGCGGCCGTGCAACGTGTACTGGTGGTCACGAGCGGCGGCGTGGTCGCGGCGGCGAATGCAGCGAACGCGGCGAGCCCAATCGCTCCGTCCGCGCTCACGGCAGCGCATGCAGGCACTGAAGCCACTCTCGTCAAGAGCGCGCCAGGCGCGTACCAGTACGATGCAGTGCCGGTTGCCGCCGGCAATCTGATTCGCGCGTTCGATCGCGACGTCAAGGTGCTGATGCGCTGCGAGCGTCCCCAGGTGATCGTGTTCGGCGATGTGCTGAGCGCCGACGAGTGCGCGGAAATGATCGAACGCTCGCGTCACCGTTTGAAACGCTCGACCACCGTCAATCCCGCCACGGGCCAGGAAGATGTGATCCGCAACCGGACCAGCGAAGGCATCTGGTTTCAGCGCGGCGAGGATGCATTGATCGAACGCATCGACCAGCGCATTGCGAGCCTGACGAACTGGCCGGTGGAAAACGGCGAGGGTCTGCAGATCCTGCACTACAACACGACCGGCGAATACCGGCCGCATTTCGATTATTTCCCGCCCGACCAGGCGGGTAGCGCCGTGCATACCGCGCGGGGCGGGCAACGCGTCGCGACCTTGATCGTCTATCTGAACGACGTGCCGGACGGCGGCGAGACGATTTTCCCGGAGGCGGGATTAGCGGTGGCAGGCAAGCAGGGCGGCGCGGTGTATTTCCGCTATCTGAATGGCCAGCGGCAACTCGATCCGCTCACGCTGCATGGCGGCGCACCCGTGAAGAGCGGCGACAAGTGGATCATGACCAAGTGGATGCGCGAACGGCCTTATGTGTGAGTTGTCGCTGACGCGCCTTGCCGAACAGAAGAGGGGCGGTGGCGCGTATCTGCATGAAGAAAAGCGCGCTGCGAGGAACGCAGCGCGCTTCTTGTCAGGCCGCTTCGCGCAACACCGCGTCGAAGAAATGCGCCTGTGCCTGCGCATCGGAACGTGCATAGGCCCGGTTGATCCCGCTGATCGCCGCGCGGATCGACGCGGTAATCAGATTCGCGTCGATACCCACGCCAAACGCGCTGCCCACCACCTGGGCCCCGGCCATTTCGGCAATCGCGATCGCCTTGGCGTCCGCACCTTGCGTCAGCGCGCGTTCCTCGTAGTGCTGAATTCGCACAGGGGTGCGCAATGCGTGCATCAACGCGTCGAGCGGGCCGTTGCCTTCACCGGTCAGCGTGGTGCGCTGGCCCTCGATCTCGACTGTCAACTTGATACGCTCACGGCCGCCATCCTCGGCGAGCGTGTGGCCGATGTAGCGCACGGGCGCTTCGTTGCGCACGTATTCGTCCTGGAACACTTCCCAGATCTGTTGTGCGCTGACTTCCTGGCCGGTGTTGTCCGTGATCTGCTGGACCGCCGAGCTGAAATCGACCTGCAAACGACGCGGCAGCACGACGCCATGCGTCTGCTCGAGCAGATACGCAATGCCGCCCTTGCCGGACTGGCTGTTCACACGGATGATCGAATCGTAGGTACGGCCGAGATCGCGCGGGTCGACCGGCAAATACGGAATCTCCCAGACTGCATCGTCCTTCTGTGCCGCGAAGCCTTTCTTGATCGCATCCTGATGTGAGCCTGAGAAGGCGGTGAACACCAGATCGCCCACATACGGATGACGGGGATGCACCGGCAACTGCGTGCACTCCTCGGCGGTGCGGGCCACTTCGTTGATATGCGAGAAGTCGAGTCCCGGATCGACGCCCTGGGTGTAGAGATTCAGCGCGAGCGTCACGAGATCGACGTTGCCAGTGCGCTCGCCATTGCCGAACAGACATCCTTCGATGCGATCCGCGCCCGCCATCACCGCGAGTTCCGCCGCGGCCACCGCCGTGCCGCGATCGTTGTGCGGGTGGACCGAGACGATCAGCGAGTCGCGTCGCGCGAGGTTGCGGTGCATCCATTCCACCTGGTCGGCGTAGAAGTTCGGCGTGCCGACTTCGACCGTGGCCGGCAGGTTGACGATGGCCTTGCGCTCCGGTGTCGGCTGCCAGACGTCGAACACGGCATCGCAGACTTCCTTGGCGAAATCGAGTTCGGTGGCGGTGAACGTTTCGGGGCTGTATTGCAGCGTGAAGTCGGTCTGCGGATTGGCTTCCACGAGCCGCTTCATGGTGCGCGCGGCGTTCACCGCGAGTTGCTTGACGCCATCACGCTCGAGTCCGAACACGATCTTGCGGAATTCCGGCGCGGTCGCGTTGTACAGATGCACGATGGCGCGCGGCACGCCACGCAACGATTCGAAGGTGCGTTCGATCAGATCATCGCGCGCCTGGGTCAACACCTCGATGGTGACGTCATCGGGAATATGGCCGCCCTCGATCAGTTCGCGCACGAAGTTGAAATCGGTTTCGGACGCCGAAGGAAATGCCACTTCGATTTCCTTGAAGCCGATCTGCACGAGCGTCTTGAACATGCGCATCTTGCGCTGTGCATTCATGGGCTCGAACAGCGCCTGATTGCCGTCGCGCAGGTCGGTGCTCATCCAGATCGGCGCGCGGGTGATGGTGCGCGACGGCCAGGTGCGATCCGGCATATCAATGGGCGTGAACGGACGGTATTTCGTGGCAGGGTTCTTCAACATGACGGGCTCACAGGTTCGAAAGTGACGTAAAAGGGCTTGAGGGCTGGACCGAAGCCAGACAAAAGCGAAAAAGAAGCAGGGGAAACGCGAGACGAAGCACGGCCGCCGGTGGGCAACCGGGGCAAGGTCAGCAAAGCTTGGGAATTAGTTGCGCTTCAGGTGCAGTTAGATGCGGGAAGCGCGTAGCAGCAGACCTAGCCCGGTAGAGCGGGCTAGTAGTAGGAGGGATAGCAGGGTCTGTGCGGCGAACATGGCCGTAATAGAATCACAAATGACGGATGCGGTCAAGTGTCGCGGCGAAGTGTGCTTGCCGATTGCGTCTGGCGATTGCCACGCGCTTGCTCGCCGATTGCTCGTAGATTGCTTGTCCATGACGGGCGCGCATCGTGACGGCTCAAGGCTCCGCCGGATTGCCGAGCGGCCGGGCCGACAGGGCTTTCAGCGCAGACCAGGCGTTGCTGTAGCCCATGCGCAGGATCATCAAACCGATTGCAGCGGCGGCCAGATGATCCAGTGCGGGAACGCCCATCATGCCGCCCGTAATGCCCACTGCGGCGACGAGTGCCGAGACCGCGTCCAGCCGCGCATGCCACGCACTGGCGTGCAGAACCGTGGACCCCGTGCGCTGTGCAGCGGCGCGCATGTAGCGAAACAAGCCTTCCTTGCTCAGCATGGCAACGAGTGCGACGGCGAGTGCACAGGCGCGTACGGTCAGCGGCGCGCCCGGCAACGGGTCCGCCTGAAAGCAATGCCAGAGCATGTCGAACGCGGTGCCGATCAGCAATACGCCGATCAGCAGACTGGCGAGCGCCCCTTGCACGCTGGCGTCGGGGTCGATTGCGCCGGATCGGTCTGTTGTGGCGGGGGCTGTCGTCATCGCAGCGGTCAGATACAGCACGGCGAGCACGACACCATCGGCGGCGAGATCGCTCAGCGTGTGGATGCCATCGGCGACCAGCCCATCGGAATGCGCCGCCAGACCGATCACGATCTGCAGGGCCATCAGGGCGGCATTCAACGCGGCACTCACGTAGGCAGCCTTGAAGCAGCTACCGCGCGACAGACGAGGACGCTCGGGCGACGATGGCATCGTGGGGGGCGGGTTCGAGTAATGACAGCAGGCTATCTATCGAACGTTGCGCGCACATGACAGTGGACCGTACAGCGGACGGCACAGCGAAGCGCGTTCCCCACTCCCTCACGAAGCCCGCCGCGAGCCGCCTCCCACGCTTTGCCCGGCATCGTGCGCCATCTGCCAGTAGCCCCACAGCGAGGCCAGCGTCAGAAGTCCCGCACATAAAAACGCAATACGGAAATCGTCGAGCGTGAACACGTGCCCCGTATGCTCGCCATTGAACGCCGCGGCGCCGCGCAAGGCCACCGCGCCGAAAGCGATGCCAAGACCGATCGTCATCTGCGCGGCGGCGCTCCAGAGCGTGCTGGCCCCGCTCATCTGCGGTTGCGCGACGTCGGCGTAAGCGAGCGTGGCGAGCGTCGAGAACTGCATCGAGCGGGCCACGCCGTACACGAACACCACGATCAGAATCCACGCCAGCGGCGAAGTTGGTGTGAGCAGCCCGCATGCAATCGTGGAGACCGCGGCCACGCAGACGTCGATGATCGACACGATGCGAAACCCGAAGCGCTGCAGAATGCGCGTGGTCAGTGCCTTCATCCCGAGATTGCCGACCGCGCTGGCAAGCAGCAGCAACCCCGACCTGAACGCCGACATGCCGAAGCCGATCTGGAACAGCAGCGGCATGAGATACGGCACCGCGCCGATGCCGATACGCGTGAACGACCCGGTCACCACGGTCACCGAAAAGGTCGGGATTTTCAGCGTCGACACGTCGATCAACGGATGGGGATGGCCGCGCGCATGCCGGAACGCCACCACGCCCAGCAGCACGCCTGCCAGCACGAACGCTGCGCCGATCCACGGGTTTTCGCTCGGCTGACTGGCCAGTTCGGCGCCGTACAGGATCGAGGTGAGGGTGGCGGCGCTCAGCAACAGTCCCACCAGATCCAGCGGACGGCGCTCGCTGCCGCGCAGGTTCGGCACCAGCCCGACCACCGCCGCCATCACGGCAATCCCAAACGGTACGTTCAGCAGGAAAATCCAGCGCCAGTTCGCGTACGTGGTGATGAAGCCGCCCACCGGCGGCCCGACCACGGGCGCCACAATGGCTGGCCACGTGATGGTGGAAATCGCCTGCATCAGGCGGCTTTTCTCGGTACTGCGCACCACGATCAGACGCCCGACCGGCACCATCATCGCCCCGCCAATGCCCTGCAACAGCCGCGCTGCCGTGAATTCCGGCACGTTCTGCGACATGCCGCACAGCACCGAGGCGAGCGTGAATACCGCAATCGCGCTGAAAAACACGGTGCGCGAGCCGCAACGGTCGGCCACCCAGCCGCTCACGGGGATGAAGATCGCCAGCGCCAGCATGTAGGCGGTCATCCCGAGGCTCAGGCTGTTCGGGCCCACGCCGAACGAGCGCGCCATCTGCGGCAGCGCCGTGGCGATGACCGTGGTGTCCAGGTACTCCATGAAAAACGTGGCCGCGACGATGTACGGCAGCCAGCCGATAAAGCCGGGACGTGTGGCTGGCTGGTTCATCGGCACCACCCATGACCGTTTCGGGCCGCGCGTGGGTCGACCAGAGCCATCAAATAGATATACGCAATCATCATCATTTAAACAATCAACTTTTTCTATTAAGCGTATCCAGACATACTGACACCACTTTCTCAACCACTGACCCACCAAGAGGACGCATTCGATGCCGATCATCAACAGCCAGATCAAACCTTTCAAGGCAACCGCTTATCACAACGGCGACTTCCAGACTGTCACTGACGAAACCCTCAAGGGCAAGTGGTCGGTCGTCGTGTTCTACCCGGCTGACTTCACGTTTGTCTGCCCGACCGAACTGGGCGACCTGGCCGACCGTTACGCCGAATTCCAGAAGCTCGGCGTCGAGATCTACAGCGTGTCGACGGATACGCACTTCACCCACAAGGCCTGGCATGACACGTCGGACACGATCCAGAAGATCAAGTATCCGATGATTGCCGATCCGACGCTGGCGATCTCGCGCAACTTCGACGTGCTGATCGAAGAAGAAGGCATGGCACTGCGCGGCACCTTCGTGATCAACCCGGAAGGCGAGATCAAGCTGTG
Source organism: Paraburkholderia sp. DHOC27 (assembly GCF_003429005.1). Taxonomy (GTDB): domain Bacteria; phylum Pseudomonadota; class Gammaproteobacteria; order Burkholderiales; family Burkholderiaceae; genus Paraburkholderia. The sequence goes on along the minus strand of NZ_QVQV01000009.1, from coordinate 51,632 downwards.
CGAAATCCACGACAACGGCATTGGCCGTGACGCCGGCGAACTGCTGCGCAAGGTGCAGGCTGCGCAATACATCGCCGCCCATCCGGGTGAAGTCTGCCCCGCCAAGTGGACGCCGGGTGCTGACACGCTGACCCCGTCGCTCGACCTGGTCGGCAAGATCTAAGCTGCTTCGTGCAGCGGAAGGCGTCGTTTCAGACGCCTTGTTTGTCGCCTCGTAGCACGCGCCACCCGCGGGCGCATCTCACGTGCCCAGCGTTGCATGCGCTGTCATGCAACGCTGGGCACGCCTCCTCGCCACATCTCGCGGTGGCGCCCGGAGCTTCAACCCTCGTCACGGAATTCGAATCGCCATGCTGGACGCCAATCTCAAGACTCAGTTGAAAACGTACCTGGAAAAGGTCAGCCGGCCCATCGAGATCGTCGCTTCGCTCGACGACAGCGCCAAATCGCAGGAATTGCGGGCTCTGCTCGACGATATCGCGTCGCTGTCGGAACGCGTGAGTGTAGTCGAGCGCAGCGAAGGCGAGCAACGCAAGCCGTCGTTTTCGATCGGCGAGCCGGGTAAGGCCACCGGTATCCGCTTCGCGGGCATCCCGATGGGGCATGAATTTACCTCGCTGGTCCTCGCGCTGCTGCAGGTGGGCGGCCATCCGGTCAAGCTCGACGACGCGGTGATCGAGCAGATCCGCGAACTCGACGGCGACTATCAATTCGAAACGTATTTCTCGCTGTCATGCCAGAACTGCCCGGAAGTCGTGCAGGCGCTGAACGTGATGGCACTCATCAATCCGCGCATTCGCCACGTGGCGATTGACGGTGCGCTGTTCCAGAACGAAGTCGAAGCACGCCAGATCATGGCCGTGCCGACCATGTTCCTGAACGGTGAAGTATTTGGCCAGGGCCGCAGCGGCGTGAAGGAAATTCTCGCGAAGCTCGATACTGGAGCCGGTGCGCGTGCGGCCAGGGCGCTGCAAAACAAACCGGTGTTCGATACGCTGATCGTCGGCGGCGGACCCGCGGCAGCGGCAGCGGCAATCTATTCCGCGCGCAAGGGCATTGCGACGGGCGTGGTCGCAGAACGCTTTGGCGGCCAGGTGCTCGATACGCTCGCCATCGAGAACTTCGTCTCTGTTCAGGAGACCGAAGGACCCAAATTCGCAACGGCGCTCGAGCAGCATGTGAAGAGCTACGAAGTGGACATCATGGATGTGCAACGTGCTGAAGCGCTGATTCCCGGCCGCATCCACGAAGTGCATCTGGCCAACGGCGCGGTGCTGAAGGCGAAGACCATCGTGCTGGCCACGGGCGCGCGCTGGCGCGAAATCAACGTGCCCGGCGAGCGCGAATATCGCAATCACGGCGTGGCCTATTGCCCGCATTGCGACGGCCCGCTCTTCAAGGGCAAGCGCGTCTCGGTGATTGGCGGCGGGAATTCAGGCGTCGAAGCGGCAATCGATCTGGCCGGGATCGTGAGTCACGTGACGTTGCTGGAGTTCGGTGCGCAACTGCGTGCTGACGAAGTGCTGCAACGCAAGCTGCGCAGCCTCGCCAACGTGACGATCATCACCCAGGCGCAGACCACGGAGATCACCGGTGATGGCAAGAAGGTCAACGGTCTGGTCTACAAGGATCTGCGTTCGGGCGAGACGCAGCGCGTCGAGCTGGAAGGCGTGTTCGTGCAGATCGGCCTCGTGCCGAACACCGAGTGGCTCAAGGGCACGGTTGAACTGTCGAAGCACGGCGAGATCGTGGTCGATGCGCGCGGCGCCACTTCGGTCCCGGGCGTGTTCGCCGCGGGCGACGTGACGACCGTGCCGTTCAAACAGATCGTGATTGCGGTGGGCGAGGGCGCGAAGGCATCGCTGGCGGCCTTCGATCATCTGATTCGCAATAGCGCGGACGATGAAGTCGAAGCCGAGGACGAAGCCGCGCTTGCGGTGAGCTGATGGGTTGATGAAGGCGCGTGGGGTTCTATGTTGCCCCTGCGTTCACCGACCGCCCGTTGCAAGGGAAAGCCCGCTGATTGTCAGCGGGCTTTTTTGCGTTTGTGCGTGGCCTCACGCCTCACTACGCTCCAGCGGCACCAGACTGTCCGCACGCTCATCTTCGAGCGCCGCGCGAATGGCGTCGGCAAAGCGTTGCAGCGAAGACAGCGAGCCGCTCACACTGTGATACGTCTCACGTCCAATGCGTGCGTCGAGCAAAATCTGCAAACCCGAAGACCGGGCGAGTTTGACGATATCCATGATGGCCTCCCCGCTAATGCGGTTTTGTGACTGCATTCGTGAATCGATCGAGGCAGGCCAGGGGCGGCCAATCTGGGTGAGCCGCGGCGCTGCGTGCCGGAGGTGGCACTCGGCGCGCCACGGTTAAATCGTAGGACGCGGGTCGTGGTTGCCATGAACCGAACAACAGGCAATTACCGAGGCAATTCGGTTCATGGCTTTGTTTCCCCAATACGTTCAAACGCCGGTTCGTGCCGATTCGTCCTTAAGACCAGAACTCCGACGTCTCGATGTTGCGCAGATCGAAGACGAGCACTTCCGCGTCCTGGCCTTGCGTGAAGCTCAGCCGTTCTTCGTCACGCACGCGCACGCCGTCACCTTCGCCGAGCGCCACGCCGTTCACGTTGATGCTGCCGCGCGCCACATGCACGTACGCGTAGCGATTCGGCGCGAGCGTCAGTTCCGCGTTTTCATCGCCGTCGAACAGCCCTGCATACACCCGTGCGTCCTGCTGCACCACTAGCGACTCCTGCGCGCCATCCGGCGACATCACGAGACGCAGCACGCCCCGCTTGTCCGCCGCGCCGAAGTGGCTTTGCTGATAGCGCGGCGCCGTGCCGGTACGGGCCGGCGCAATCCAGATCTGCAGGAAGTGCACGGGGTCGGTGCGCGAGTGGTTGTACTCGCTATGCGCGACGCCGGTGCCTGCGCTCATCAACTGGATGTCGCCCGGCACGATCACGGAGCCCGTGCCCATCGTGTCCTTGTGTTCCAGCGCGCCTTCCAGCACGTACGAAAAAATCTCCATGTCGCGATGCGGATGCTTGCCGAAACCCTGGGCCGGCGCGACACGGTCGTCGTTGATCACCAGCAGATCCGAGAAGCCGTTCTGCTTCGGATCGTGATAGTGCGCAAACGAAAAGGTATGACGCGAGCTGAGCCAGCCGTGCTCCGCGCGGCCGCGTTGATTGGCGTGTCTGATGTCGAGCATGCTCATTCTCCTGAGTTGGCGATCCGGCAAGGGTTGCTGCACCGTGATCCACGAACAGCAGTTTACGTCAATCCACAGGCTTATAATCGGGACAAAACAGGAAACACTGTCACTCAGGAGTGGACAATTCAATGCAATTCGACGACATGCGGATTTTCGTGGCCACGGTCGACGCGCGCAATTTCACCACGGCGGCCAACCGGCTCTCGCTCTCGAAGCAGTTCGTCAGCCGCCGCGTGATGGCGCTGGAGGAATCGCTCGGCGTGCGTCTTCTGATACGCAACACGCGCAAGCTAGCGGTCACGGATCTCGGGCAGGAGTTTTACGAGCGGGCGCGCCGCATTCTCGGCGAGGTAGCGGAGGCGGAGCAGGCCATGTCGCTGCGTCGCGCGACGCCACACGGTCTGTTGCGCGTGAGCGCACCAATGTCGTTCGGCATGGTGCATCTGTCGCCGCTGATCGCGGCATTCCTGAGCCGCCACGCCGAGGTGCGTTTCGACATGGAACTGAGCGACCGGCTCGTCGACGTGGTGGGCGAGGGTTTCGACATGGCGATCCGCATCGGCACGCTGGCGGATTCAACGCTGATTGCGCAGAAGCTGGCGGAGGTGCGCATGGTGGCCTGCTGCAGCCCGCAGTATTTGCGCCGACGCGGCACGCCCGCCACACCCGCGGCGCTCGAACGTCACGCGTGCCTGCTCTATGGACACGGCGGCCCGACCACCTGGGAGTTCGTGGTGGACGGCGTGCACAAGTCAGTGGAGGTGCATGGGCCGTTGCGCGCCAACAATGGCGAACTGATCCGCGACGCGGCAATGGCCGGCCTAGGCATTGCGCGATTGCCGGATTTCATCGTCGCGCATGGGCTCAAAACGGGGCAACTCGTCGAAGTGCTGGAGCCGTATCTGCCGCATGCCGCGGCACTGTATGCGGTCTATCCGCAGCACCGTCAGACCTCGACGACCATTCAGGCGTTGGTGGCATTCCTGCGCGAGCAATTAGCCAAAACGATGGGCGCATGAGCGGCGCACGCTTCTCGATGGCCTGAAGTTTTTGCGAGACTCGTTGAGCGGCCGCACGCTTCTTCTTCCGATCGGGCCCGGATATTGCACTGGTCGTGCCAGCCAAATGTCACGCATTGGGCGGATTGCGGTTCAGCAGGCGTTTTTCCTTTTGCACACGCCGGCCTGCATCAGCCGATCCGCCCGCTCGACAGGCTTATCCATACCGTTTGCTGAAAAAATTACATCGCAAGGCGCGTGCGCGTAGCAGGTGTTACAGCCTCACGCGGACTTGCGGGAATTCAGCGGCGGACGGTCTATCAATTCGCAGCAGGCGCGATCGGAGGATGGGTGTTGGACACTCGGAGAACACGGACGCTCAAGAGCCGTGACAAACAAACAAGATTCGCGGCGCCGTATCTGGCAGTTGCCACCCTCGTCGGAGCCGCGGCATTCCCCACCACCGTCATGGCTCAAACCCCCGCGCCCCTGCAGGAGTGGCAATACTCCGCAGGCGTGCCGCTCGAAAAGCTGATGGAGCCGACCATTCCCACCTGGCAGGTGGCGGTCGGCGCCGCTATGGCGTTGCAGCCCCGGTACGACGGTTCGGATCGCTATCACTTCGAAGGCGGCCCGAGCATCGACATTCGCTACAGCGACCTGTACTTCGCTTCCACGGGTGAGGGCTTCGGCGCCAACGTGCTGCAAGGCCAGAACTGGCGCATCAGCATCGCAGCCGCGTATGACCTCGGCCGGCGCGGTCAGGACGACGACGAACACCTGCACGGCATGGGCAACATCAACCCGGCGCCCGAGGTCAAGCTGGCGGCGGACTACGTCGTGTCGAAGGATTTCCCGCTGGTGTTGCGCGCCGACATTCGCCGCAGTTTCGGCGGCTCGAACGGCTGGGTGGGCGACCTCGGCGCGTATATGCCGCTGCCGGGCAGTTCGAAAACGTTCTTCTGGTTTGCGGGCCCGAGCGTGACGTTCGCGGATTCCAACTATATGAACACGTGGTTCGGCGTCAATCCGGCACAGGCGGCGGCGTCGAACTATCCGTACTATCACGCGAGTGCCGGTATCAAGTCGGCGGGCTTCGGCGTCAGCGCGATCTGGTTCTTCCAGAAGCACTGGTTCGCGGCCTGTGACCTTGCGCTCGAACAACTGGTGGGCAGCGCGGCACGCAGTCCGATCACGCAACGCTCGTCGAATGGCGTGCTCGATCTGTCAGTCAACTACGAGTTCTGAGCGACTGGGAAGCGGCTGCTCGCCGTTCATCCCTTAGGCGTGGTTCTTTGCGGATGCAACGCAGCGGGAAGGATTGGCAGCGCCTCCATGAAACGGGAGGCGTCGCCATATCCTGCGCTCGAACTGAGCGCCATCAACTGAGCACCATCACCCTTCGCTCACCAGGCAGAAACGGGCCCCGCCATGAGCGGCTGCTCGCGTCCGGTACGCAGCAAACCTTCCACCATGCGCGCTTCGGCGCGCGCGATCATCTCGAGCGAGGCCTCGGCCAGTTGCGCATCGAAGATCGCCAGCGCCGCGCACAGGCGGACATATTCGTCGTCATCGAGACGCCAGCTACCGGGTTGGTGCTCGGTGGCATCGAGATGCACCATCGCCGCATGAGCTGCTTCGACGTAATCCAGCTCCGATGCTTCGAGTCCGAGCGCGCACAGTTCTTCCGCCACCAGCAGATGCCGGCCGAGCGTCATGAACAACTCGCGCGATCCGTGGCCGCGCCGGAACGCATCCAGCGCGGCATAGCTTTGCAGCAGCATGGCTTGCGTGACGGGTTCGTGCGCCGCGCGGCTGAACGTGAGTGCGCGCAGAAGCGGCGACATGGCGGGTTGGCTGCGCTTGCGGTGTTGCGATTTGCTGGACATGACGATGTTCACCTCTTTCGATGACGCCGACGACCACTGCACTGTGCAGGAGCCGCGGTGATGGACGCTTTGTGTGACGTCCTGGGATGCATCATGGCGAGTCAGAATTAAGACAGACTTAAAGTTGCAGGCGCCCGGCAGAGAATCGCCGCGCGTGGATGCCGGATGACGCGGAATGACACGCGGCACGCAAAAAAAAGCCCTGTCCCGGTGGGGGCAGGGCTCGACAGGATGGAAGAGTCGTACCGGCGCGTGGATGCCTGCCGACCTGGTCCCACCACAACAACGTCATCGCTCTTTACTGCTTCAAGGCTCGGTCCTTGACCCTCGCTCTACTACGAACCCCTGTTGCTTTTCCTGCGTGATGCTTTTTTTGTTGCGACGGCTGGGTACTGTTACGGCGACTTCAACTCGTATTGCGCTACTGGCCTTCGACTGCCTTTCTTTTGCTCTGACTGCTGGGTGTTGCACATGCTGTACCGGTCATGCGACTGCTGTTCTACGACGACTTCCACTGCGACTTCTGCGGCAACATCGTGATACGACTGCGTGATGCAATTTCGACTGCAACTCCGTGAAGCAATTTCGACTGCCTGATGCAACTTCCACTGCAACTTCGTGATGCCACTCTCACTGCAACTGCCGACTTCATGATGCTGACTGCTACTGCTGTGTTCGCTGCTGTTGTGACTCGTGCTTCTACAAACTGCCTCAAATCAAACTGCTCTTACGGTGGTACGGTCAAAACACACGCGGGGGGAGACCGCGGATGGGCTCGGTGAATCGTTGTGCCCATGAAAAACAGTGTAATGACGAAGTGCGCGCGGCGATCAGGCGAAGCGAGGCCGAATGTCCATGCAGTTCGATGAATTGCGCGGATTTACCGGCTTTGGCGCTGTATTTGCGCCTGTAGCGACACTTCGCAGAACGCGCATCGGCCAACAAACTCCAGGAGTCGAGCGTCGGCCCGAACGGGGGAATCCGTTGTCTGCTATGGCGCGCCAGTGGACGCGGCAGGCAGTCCACCCGACCGTCATTTCCTCGGGAACGCTGCTTGCGCAGACTTATACGCCGCGACAATCCAGTCGCAACTTACGGAGGACGTCATGAACAAGGACCAGGTGAAGGGCGTTGCTGAAAAGGCAAAGGGCAAGATGAACGAAGCTGCTGGCAAGGTCACGGGAAACCCTGGCCGTGAGATGAAGGGCGATCTCCAGCAAGCCGCAGGGCAGGCTCGCAAGGACATGGGCGACGCTCGCGAAGCAGCGAAGGATTCGGTCAAGCGTCACCACTAAGAGTGTTGACGAGCGTTGATCACCGTTGTTGATCGCAGCGCCGCTAGCGAAATCTTGTAGCGCAGGTTGATCGACGCGGTGTTTAAAGCGCCCCCGCCATGTCATGCATGGCGGGGGCGCTTCTGCATGGGGCGATGATCAAACACCACAATGCTTCGTGTGTGGGTTGAGACAAGGCCGTCTGCCCACTCTTCTCGCACCGCAGCGGTGCCTGAGCGCTCAATACAGCGCATTCCCGACCCTCCACGGCACACGTCTCGCCCTGCGTCAGCCCGTCAATTCGAGCGTATTGGGAGCAAAAGCCCGTCGCATGGTCAGTTGATCAAATCGGCATGGAACTTGCGTTTAACTGCGCAAGAAAACTAGAGACGCAACTGCAGTTCAAGCTGTACGTAGCGTGGTCCACAAACCGGAGGACCTCATGTTTGAGTCCGTGCCGATTACTGCCAGCAAAGTCGTGGATGGGGAAACAGTCCGCGCCGAGTTTCTATGCGATACCGGCCGGTTGCGCATTGTGAGCGGCACCCAGGTGCGCGCCGAATGGTTTCCGCCGCATTCGTGGTTTGCCATTGCCTCGATTTCCGGACACAGCCGCTGGGGCACGCGCCCCGACGAAGCGGACCTGCTGAGGTTGATCGACAACTACGCAGGCTATTCCAGCCATGAAAGCTATACCTTCGTGAACTCGTGACGGGTCACGCTGAGGCCGGGGCCGAAGACGCGGTTCTAACCTCGGGCTGAAACCGAGGCGGAGCGAGAAACCAGATCGCGGGCTGAACGCGTCGACCCGACCGCCCCATGCAGGGCCACGTCACAGGGCCACGTCAATCACCGTGGCGATCCACCCAGGCGCGGGCCCAATCGAGGCCCGCGAGCCGCGCCTCTTCGTCCGACTCGAATCTGCCGAGCACACCCGAGCCTTCTACCATCTTGCTACCGCGCGTAATCGTGCCGCTTGCCGCGTAGCCTTCTTCCTGCACGATGGCGTGGCCCCAGATGGCGTATCCCTTGTAGATTTCCGCTTCCATGTCGTTATTTCGCACGCCGGTTGCACGTCGTCTTGCGCCTCGCCCATGAACACGTTCGTGAACGCATTCCTGGAAACGCCCTCAGCATCGAGCCACGTTCATCATCGCACGATGGAAGCCGCCGTGCCGCCCGCGTTACGCTGGTTCGCGCCACGCACGCTCACGCGCAGCACGTTGCCCTCGGGCGTGATGATGCGGGGAATGTCGTCCGCTGACGGGGGCATGGCTTTTCGGCTCGCCTCACTGGTCGTATGCCTGACCGACGTGCCCTTTGCGAGCGGGTCTGCGACGCGGCGTGCACCGGCCTTCGGCATGCCGCGCGCGATCAACGCAGGCTTGCCGGAGCGCGCTCGGGATTGAGCCGACCGTGCCGACTGGCGAGCTTGAGAGGAGGGCTTCACGAGGCGCGCCTCGGGAGGATTCCAGACCTCCACATAACGTTCACTTGCCGCAACCGTCGATGCGAGCACGCACAACACCGCACCCACGCCCAGAACTCGAAGCATCCCGTTCTCCATCATTGATAAGCCCGCCGGCGCGACCGGCCAGGCGCCATGCCGCCGCACGCGCCGTGCAAACCGCGCCTTGCCAACCCTATGCAATCTACAAAGCCGCCTGCAAACCCGCCCGCAAGCTTTCCCGCACATACATTGCGTACACATCATCACAGGCAAAATACTGTACATTCATACAGGTTTTTGCGCAACGTGTTGCGCAGATCGACGCGAGTACGCCGGGCAACCACGAACCTAACGTCCGCCGCAGCATCCCTACGTCACGGCCGGAGCGAGCCAGCGAATCACATGCAGTAAACCGACCCATTGGGAATGCCCCTTGCTCGACTGAAGGCTCGTGCTGGCGAGGTCTCTCTCCTCGCCGCGCTGAACGTAAGGAGTGTCCTCATGGCAGGAAAAAATAGCAGCCGGCAGCCCGCGCAACCCGATCCGGGCGCCGATCCGAAGTCCAAAGATCTCGAACAGTTTCGCCTGCGTCCCGACGGCGAAGCGCTACGCACCAACCAAGGCGTGAAGATAGCCGATAACCAGAACACCTTGCGCGCCGGCCCGCGTGGTCCGTCGCTGCTCGAAGATTTCATCATGCGTGAAAAGATCACGCACTTCGACCACGAGCGGATTCCCGAGCGGATCGTGCATGCGCGCGGCAGTGCCGCTCACGGCGTGTTTCAGGTGTACGAATCGATGAGCGAGTACACCAAGGCCGCCTTTTTACAGGACCCGTCCGAACAGACGCCGGTCTACGTGCGTTTTTCCACCGTGCAGGGTCCGCGCGGCTCGGCCGATACCGTGCGCGACGTGCGCGGCTTCGCGGTCAAGTTCTACACGCAGGAAGGCAACTACGACCTGGTGGGCAACAACATGCCGGTGTTCTTCATCCAGGACGCGATCAAGTTTCCGGACTTCGTGCACGCGGTCAAACCGGAGGCGCCCAATGAAATGCCTACCGGCGGGTCCGCGCACGACACCTTCTGGGACTTCGTCTCGCTCGTGCCGGAATCGGCGCACATGGTGTTGTGGACCATGTCCGACCGCGCCATTCCGCGCAGTCTGCGCACCATGGAAGGTTTCGGCATCCACACGTTCCGCTTCGTCAACGCGGCGGGCAAGGCGCGCTTCGTCAAGTTTCACTGGCGACCGGTGCTCGGTTCCTACTCGCTGTTGTGGGACGAGGCGCAAAAGCTGGCCGGCAAGGACCCAGACTTTCACCGGCGCGATCTGTGGGAGGCCATCGAGCGCGGCGATTTTCCGGAGTTCGAACTGGGCGTGCAGATCGTCGAGGAGCAGGACGAACACAAGTTCGACTTCGATCTGCTGGACCCGACCAAGCTGATTCCGGAAGAGATCGTGCCGGTAAAGATCATCGGCAAGCTCACGCTCAATCGCAATCCCGACAACTTCTTCGCCGAGACCGAGCAGGTCGCATTCCATCCGGGGCACGTGGTGCCGGGCATCGACTTCAGCAACGATCCGCTGCTGCAAGGACGGCTCTTCTCCTATACGGACACGCAGATCAGCCGGCTGGGTGGTCCGAACTTCCATGAAATCCCGATTAACCGGCCGGTGTGCCCGTTCCAGAACAATCAGCGCGACGCCATGCACCGTCAGGCCATCAATGTAGGACAGGCATCGTATGAGCCGAATTCGCTGAGCGGCGGCTGGCCGAAGGAAACCGATCCGGCTGCCTCGGATGGCGGCTTCGAGAGCTATCAGGAGCGTGTGGAAGGCGTAAAGATTCGCGTGCGCAGCGAGTCGTTTGCCGATCACTTCTCGCAGGCCGCGCTGTTTTATCAGAGCATGTCCGAGCCTGAGAAGGCGCACATCGCCGCCGCCTATCAGTTCGAACTGGGCAAGGTCACCAAGCCGGAAATTCGCGAGCGCGTAGTGAACGAGATTCTCGCCAACTTCGACGCGGGACTCGCCGCCGAGGTCGCTGAAGGCCTCGGTCTGCCCGCGCCGAAGCGAGGCAAGACGGCGGTCGATGCATCGAAGATCAAGCCGTCGCCCGCACTCAGTTTGCTCAACCGCGTGAAGCCGGGCATCAAGACCTGCAAGATCGCCTTGCTGGCCGCGCCGGGTTCGGATGGCGCCACGCTAAAGGCGCTGCAAAAAGCGCTGCAGGCGGAAGGCGCGGCGCCGCTGCTGGTGGCGCCGACGCTCGCGGCCATCGACGGTCTGCAACCGGATGCGACCATTGCCGGCATGCCGTCCATCATGTTCGATGCGGTGATCGTGTGCGGCGGTGAGGCGGGCGCGAAGACGCTGGCGCAATCGGGTGACGCACGGCATTTCGTGCTTGAAGCGTTCAAGCATCTGAAGGCGATTGCCGCCCTGGGCGCGGGACGTGAAGTGCTCAAGGCGTCGCATTTGCCCGACAACGCCGAGGGCGTCGCGACCGGCGACGACAAGCAGATGACGCAGGTGTTGAAGGCGTTTATCGCGGCGGCCGGGCAGCATCGGGCGTGGGCACGTCAGGCGCTGGCGGAATCGGTGCCGGCATGACGGTGGGATGAGGTAGCAGCGTAGTAGTGTCACGCCGTGAGTCGCAAGGTGACGCTGCTACCCGTTGACGGCGCGCGGAACAGCGCGCGTCGTCAATGCACTGCCGTCAATGTGCCGGCGTCGCCGCAGAAGCCGGTGTCGCAGGCACAGTAGCGTTCGCCCCAACACTGGCACCACCCGCCACCGCCGCCGGCTTCGTCTCCCGCACATTCACCACGTCCGGATACAGCGCGAGCAAAGCGCGCAAGACCCCGTTTGTCCATCCAAAGCCATCCTGCAACGGATATTCTCCGCCGCTCGCCGAGATCCACGCGGTGTTGGCATCCACATCGTATTTCTCCACCAGCTTGCCGGTGTGCTGGTAGTACTCGACGTTGGTGCGAATCCAGCGCGCGGCAATGGTCTGCGCCAGCGTCATCTCGCTGTAGCGGCGCAAGCCGGTCACGGCGAGATATTGCAGCGGCGCCCAGCCATTCGGCTCGTCCCATTGCTGACCGGTTTTGACCTGCGTCGTGGCGAGGCCGCCGGGCCGCAGCAGGCCGCGCTGCACGGCGCGCGCCACCGCCTGGGCCTGCTGCCGGTTGGCCACGCCTGCATAGAGCGGATACACGGTGGCCGCGGTCAACCGGTGCGTCAATTGATGATGTTCGAAGTCGTAATCGGTGAAGGCCTGCAACGTCGGGTCCCACAACACCCGGCGGATCGCTTCGGCGCGGGCGTTGGCGCGCTGTTCGAGATTCTCGGCACGCGTAACGTCGCCTTGCAGACGGTAGGCATGCGCAAGCGTGCGTTCGAGCTGATAGAGCAGGCTGTTCAGATCGACGGGGATCAGCGAAGTCACATCTATCGTCCCGAGCGTGCGGCCGTCCGCGAACCAGCGCGAGCTGAAATCCCAGCCGGTCTCGCCGCCTGCGCGCAGATTGCGCCACAGGTCGCCGGCGTTGCGCTGCGGCGTCTGCTGCGCAGTCTCCACGTCTTCACGGTATGACTCGTCGCGCGGCGCCGCGCGCTCGTCCCAGTAGCGATTTAGCAGCGTGCCGTCCGGCAGGCGCACCAGATGGCGCGAGGCATGCCCCGCCGCGAGCTTGCCGCTGCCGTCCATCCAGTAGGTGTATTCCTGCTGCAACTCGGGCAGGTATTGCAGATACGTCTTGTCGCCGTCCTTCTGCGCGGCGAGCTGCACCATCTCTGCAAAGAAGGGCGGCTGCGAACGGCTCAGGTAGTAAGTGCGATTGCCGTTCGGGATATGCCCGTAGCGGTTGATCAGGGTGGCGAAGTTTTTCAGCTCGTCGACCACCAGCTCATGCCGCCCGCTTTGCTCCAGCCCCAGCATGATGAAGAACGAATCCCAGTAGTAGATCTCGTCGAAGCGGCCGCCCGGCACGATATACGGTGCAGGCAACGGCAGCAGCGACGACCACGGGCTCGCCGACGCATCCGGGTCGCGGCGCAACACGTCCCACAAGGTGTCGATATGGCCGACCACGTCCTGATTGGGATCGGACACATACGGCTTGACCGTGTGCGAGGGCGTCGAAAAATTCTGCCGCACGAATCCCGCCAGATCGAAACCCGGCTGTTGCCGCGCGCTTTCGTAGGCCGCCACGATCTGCTGTGGTGCGGCGTTGGGCACCATGTCGGCGAAGGTCTTGCTGTCGGGAAAGAGGTGCGCGAGTTCGACGTCGCGATAGAGCGCACCGAATTGCTCCGAAGGCGGGGTCGGCACGACGGGCGAAACCTGTGCGTGCGGATTGGCGTGCGGCGTGAGCGTCGCGTCCGCAGCTTTGCCGTCAGCCGCGTGGGATGCGCCTTTGGGCGCGGCGCTGAGCGCCGCGCTGGCGGTGGACGGCAGTGACGCGAGCGGCGTTTCCGGCGGCATCGCCAACGCGCCAGGGGCGTGCCATGCGATCAGCGTCGCGACGCAGACGCTCGAGAGCGTGACGAGGGCGGGGCGGATTCCAGCGCGAGCGCGTTTGGGCATGGGCAACGAGAGAGCCGTAAGGGTCGGACACGAAGGAGCGGAAGAGCAAGTTATGTACCGCTGCGGGCTTTGTCAATTTCGCTAACCGTTCTCAATTGACGAAATCGGCATGAAGAACAATTAACCGGTGTCCGGGTACGCCGCTTGCTGCCTGTGCCTGATTGTCCTTTGAGCGGCACGGTAAAAATGGGCACCCAGCCAGCTCGCGCGTGCATCGGGAACGGCCTCCGTCGGCGCGCATCTGGCGTCTCACACAGCGCCAAAATCCTGCACAAGCCCATCGGACAAGCGTTGCGCATTGGAACGACTGATGAGAGTCACTGTATGATACGGTGCCGTCGCGTGTAGGAAATGCCCATCACGCGACGCGCTGCCAGGCATTGCGCCTCGCAGTGGCGGCACATCAGTCGAAATTGCCGATCCGAGCAAGCTGACCAGACGAAATTCAGAAAAAATGCCCGCCTATACTGCTGTCGACCAAGACCGGTTCCGTCGCATCATCCGTCGTAATATCGCCCTGCCTTTGGGCGTTGGCCTGCTCACCATCGCGGTGTTCGTTGCGCTGATCGCCTATCTGATGAACACGATGAGCTGGGCCGAGCATTCGGAGCGCGTGATTGGCGACGCCAACGACATGCTGCGCATCGCCGTCGATCGTCAATCGAGCGTGCGCGGTTTCCTGCTGACCGGCGACGAGAACTATCTCGCGCCCTACGAGCTGGGCCAAGCGCGTTTCAAGAGCGAAATTGACGGGCTCAAGCAACTCGTCGCCGACAATCCGCCGCAAATCGGCCGCCTCAACGAGATCGAGTCGATCCAGAAGCAGTGGGATCAATACGCCCAGGAACTGATCGATCTGCGGCGCCGCAACCTCAATTTCTCTGCCGGCATCAACAGCGGACACGGCAAGGCCGAGTCCGACGAAACGCGTCAACTGTTCAACGAGTTTCTGGACGTCGAACTCAAGCTGCGTCAGGAGCGCGACGACGCCACCCGCCGCGTCAGCACGATCCTGGTCTCGACCTTCCTGTTGTTCAGCCTGATCGTCAGCGGCCTGCTCGCGTGGATGGGGCGGCGCGAGCTGCTCAGCCTCTCCGCCACTTACGACGGTGTGCTCAAGCAGCAGGATGCGCAGACCCAGGTATTGCAGGAGCAGGTCTGGCTGCGCTCCGGTCAGCGGCTGCTGGCCGAAAAAGTGGTGGGACAGTCCACGCCTATCCAGGTGGGACGCGCGATGCTCGATTTTCTCGGGCAGTACCTGGGGGCGGCCGTCGCGGCGCTGTATGTGCGCGACAAGGAAACCGGCACGTTGCGCCGTATCGCCTCGTATGGCTTCAGTCCGGAAAGCGAGCAGGGAGCGCAGCACTTCCAGAGCGGCGAAAGCCTGATTGGTCAGGCCGCAGAAGAGCGCCGTACGATCGTCCTGCGCGAGGTGCCGGACGACTACGTCAAGGTGGTATCCGGACTCGGCATGAGCCCGCCGAAGAACCTGGTGGTGCTGCCGGTCGAAAACGATGGCACAGTCAACGGCGTGGTGGAACTGGGCTTCATCCGTGCGATGGTGGAGCGCGACGAAGAGTTTCTGCAACTGATTGCCGGCGGCATGGGCGACTTCCTCGAAGCCGCGCTGTACCGCGAGCGCCTGCAGGATGCGCTGGTCGAAACGCAGCAGTTGAACGAAGAGTTGCAGGTGCAGCAGGAAGAACTGCGCGTCTCCAACGAAGGCCTCGAAGAGCGCGGCCGCGCGCTGCTCGATTCGCAATCGCGGCTCGAACAGCAGCAGGCCGAACTGGAGCAGACCAATGTCCAGCTCGAAGAATACGCGCAACGTCTGGAGCGGCAAAAGTCCGATCTGCTGCGCGCCCAGGACGATCTTTCGGCCAATGCCGCACGCCTCGAACAGTCGAGCCGCTACAAGTCCGAGTTCCTCGCCAACATGTCGCACGAACTGCGCACGCCGCTCAACAGTTCGCTGATTCTTGCCAAGCTGTTGCAGCAGAACCGCAGCGGCAATCTGACCGACGAGCAGGTGCGGTACGCGGAAACCATTCACGCGTCCAATAGCGATCTGCTGGTGCTGATCAACGACATCCTCGACCTCTCGAAGGTCGAAGCCGGCCAGATCACGATTGAACTGGAGAACGTGTCGCTCGACGCCACCTTGCAGGCGCTGCGCGAAACTTTCACGCCGCTCGCGTCCGCCAAGCATCTGCAACTCGGTTTCGAGCGCTTGCCAGGCGTGCCGGACATGCTGATCACGGACAGCCAGCGCACCGTGCAGATTCTGCGCAACCTGCTCTCGAATGCCGTGAAGTTCACCGAGCATGGCGAGGTGTCGTTGCAGGTGGCGCCGGCGGAAGGCGGCATGCTGCGCTTCGACGTGCGCGACTCGGGTATCGGCATCGCGCCGGACAAGCTGGAAATGATCTTCGAAGCCTTTCAGCAGGCCGATGGTTCGACGAGCCGTCACTATGGCGGCAGCGGCCTCGGTCTCTCTATTTCACGCGAATTCGCCCGCCTGCTGGGCGGCCGCATCAGCGTGGCAAGTGAACTGGGCAAGGGCAGCGTGTTCTCGCTATGGCTGCCCGCCGATGCAACCGCAGCGGTGAACGCCGCCGCTGCCGATGCACACGAGGAGAGCGTGGCACCCGCTGCCTCTGGCGTGGCGCCGGCCTATCCGGCCGCGGCGACGCTCACGCCCGCACCCGCCCCGTCGCATGCGACGATGAACGGCCACGGCGCAGCGGTCGAGCGTAGCGAACCGGCGCGCCGGCTCGCGGCTGAATCCACCGCCAGTGCTGCCGATACCTACAGCGCGGCACCCGAGACCGGCCACGCGCCGATCAGCGACGACCGCTACCAGCGCGCCCGTGGCAGCCGTGTGATTCTCGCCATTGAAGACGATGCGCCGTTCGCCGAGATTCTGCGCGACCTCACGCACGAACTCGATTTCGACTTCCTGCATGCCACCGACGCCGCCAGTGGCCTCGCGCTGGTGCGCGACATGCGCCCGGCCGCCGTGCTGCTCGACGTGGGTCTGCCGGACCGCTCCGGCCTCACCGTGCTCGAATGGCTGAAGAACGATCCGCTCACGCGCCACATTCCGATTCATATCGTGTCGGCTACGGATCACGCCGACAAGGCGCTGCATCTCGGCGCGATTGGCTACACCTTGAAGCCGACCGCGCGCTCGACCATGGAAGCCGCGATCCGCCGTCTCGAAGCGCGCTTGCAGCAACGCCTGAAGCGCGTGCTGGTGATCGAGGACGATTCGGCCATGCGCGAAAGCATCCGCGCGCTGCTGCAAAGCGAGAACACCGAGATCGTCGCGGTGGCCACGCTCGCCGCTGCGTTCGAAGAGCTGGGCAAATCGAGCTTCGACTGCGTGGTGACCGATCTGGCCTTGCCAGACGGCACCGGCTACGACCTGCTCGAACGCCTCGCGGGCGACGCCGCGCATCTGGCGCTGCCGGTGATCGTGTACACCGGCCGCATGCTGTCGAGCGAGGAAGAGCACCGCCTGCGCCGCTATTCGAAATCGATCATCATCAAGGGCGCCAAATCGCCGGAGCGCCTGCTCGACGAAGTGACGCTGTTCCTGCATAGCGTGGAATCGTCGCTTGCGCCAGAACAGCAGCGCATGTTACGCACGGTGCGCCAGCGCGACAACGCCTTCGAAGGGCGCAGCATCCTGCTCGCGGAAGACGACGTGCGCAATATCTTCGCGCTCTCGCACGTGATCGAACCGCTCGGCGCGAAGCTGCAGATTGCCCGCAACGGCCGCGAAGCGCTCGACCTGCTCGACAGCGGCCCGGAGATCGACCTGGTGCTGATGGACATCATGATGCCGGAGATGGATGGCCTCACGGCGATGGCGGAGATTCGCCGCAATCCGCGTTTCGCGCATCTGCCTATCATCGCGCTGACGGCCAAGGCGATGGCCAACGACCGCGTGCGTTGCCTCGAAGCCGGTGCGGACGATTACATCTCGAAGCCGATCGACGTCGACAAGCTGGTCGCGTTGTGCCGCGTCTGGCTGCGTCAGCGTTGAGGCCGCGAAGGATCCGACGACCATGACCGCCCCCACGTCCGACACCCGGCCGCCGCGCATCAGCGATTTCGACATCGAACTGAAGCTGCTGCTCGAGGCGATCTACCTCAAGTATCAGCACGATTTCCGTCACTATTCGATGAGCTCGCTGCGGCGCCGCCTGCTGCAGGCGCTCGACGAATTCGGCTTGAGCACGCTGTCGCAGTTGCAGGACCGCATCATGCGCAACGGCGCGGATTTTTCGCGGCTGTTCCAGTACCTGACGGTGCAGGTGAGCGACATGTTTCGCGATCCCGCCTATTTTCTGGCGCTGCGCCAGCAGGTGATGCCGGTGCTGCAAACCTACCCGTCGATCAAGGTGTGGGTGGCCGGTTGCAGCACCGGCGAGGAACTGTGGTCGCTGAAAATTCTGTTCGACGAAGAGGGCTTGACCGAGCGGACCCTGTTCTACGCCACCGACATCAGCCCCGAAGCACTCGCCAAGGCCGAGGCCGGTATCTACGCGCTCGACCGCATTGCCGGCTTCACGCAGAACTATCTGGCGGCAGGCGGCAAGCGCTCGCTGTCCGACTACTATCACGCGGCTTACGGCGGCGCGCGTTTTTCCGGCGCGTTGCGCGACCGCGTGGTGTTCGCCGATCACAGCCTCTCGACCGACGAAGTGTTCCTCGAAGCCCACCTGGTTTCCTGCCGCAACGTTATGATCTACTTCGATCGTGGGTTGCAGGATCGCGCGCTCGGCCTGTTCCAGCGCGCGCTCGTGCGGCGCGGTTTTCTGGGCCTGGGCAGCAAGGAGAGTTTGCGGTTTTCGAACCAGCATGATGCGTTCGACGAGTTCTGTCCGCGTGAGCGGATCTATCAGAAACGCTGACGCCGTCATGCAAACGATCAGCCGATTCCGCCGGGAGCCACGATGCCCGCACACCGTTCCACTGTGAAACCACGCGCCGCCTCCGCGCGCTCGCGTGCGTTCGAGCTGGTGACGTTCGGCGCCTCCGCTGGCGGCATCGAGGTGCTGCACGGCCTGCTCGCCGCATTGCCGAAAGACTTCGCGCCCGCCGTGATGATCGTCGTGCACCTGCCGCCCGATCCGCCCAGCTACCTCGTGCAGAGTTTCAGCCATCGCTGCGCGCTGCCGGTCATCGAACCCGACGCGCACGAGCAGATTCTCGGCGGCCGCGTCTACGTTGCGCCGCCCGGTTATCACCTGATGGTGGAAAGCGACCGCACCGTCGCGCTATCCACGGAGGCCGCCGTGCGCTTTTCCCGACCGTCCATCGACGTCATGTTTGAATCCGCGGCGTGGGTGTATCGTGAGCGCCTGCTGGCCATCCTGCTTTCGGGCGCCAACGAAGACGGCGTGCGTGGCCTCGCAACGGTCCGCTCTTTGGGCGGCCACACGTGGGCGCAGGACCCGGACACCGCGTCGTCACCGGAAATGCCGCGCGCCGCGATCGAGCGCGGCGTGGTGGACGACGTGCTGACACCTTCTTCCATTGCCCAAAGTCTTGTCGGACTGCCGGCTTCTATCGACCAACCCGCCTGACCCGATGCCATGACGAATCCCACTGTCAATATTCTGATCGTCGACGACATCGTCCATAACATTACGGCGCTGCAAGCGTCGCTGACGCGTCCGGGCATCCATCTGCTGGTGGCGGATTCCGGCACGGCCGCGCTGGATCTGCTGCTCAAGCACGAGGTGGCGCTCGCCATTCTCGACGTCAACATGCCCGGCATGAACGGCTTCGAACTGGCCTCGCTGATGCGCGGCAGTCCGCGCACCTCGCATGTGCCGATCATCTTTCTGACCGCTACCGCACAGGACGCATCGCGCACCTTCCGCGGCTACGAAGCGGGCGCGGTGGATTTCCTCTACAAGCCGTTCGACTTGCGCATCCTGCAGTCCAAGGTGGATGTGTTCGTGCAGCTCGAACAGCAGAAGCGCCAGCTCGCCGCGCAACTGGTCACCACGCGCCAGATGCTCGAAGCCAACGAAATGCTGATGGCCGTGCTGAGCCACGACCTGCGCACGCCGCTTGGCGCGGTGCTGGCCTCGGCCGAGTATTTGATGCGGATCGAAGCGGGCGACACGGTCGGCACCACCGCCACGCGCATCAAGAACAGCTCTTTGCGCATGGCCCGCATGGTGGATCAACTGCTTAACCTCGCGCGCCTGCAAGGCGGCCGGCTGCATTCACAGCCGCGCGCGACGGACTTCACGACGCTGTGCAAATCGGTGATAGAGGAGTTCGCCACTCACAAGCATGCCAGCCAGATCGTGCTGCGCAGCGAAGGCGAAGCGGCCGGGCGCTGGGACGTGGATCTGATGTGGCAGGCCATCTCGAACCTGATCAGCAATGCGCTGCATCACGGCGAACCGGGCGGCGAGATCGTCGTCAACGTGGATGCCCGCGAGGCCGATCGCATCACGCTCAGCGTGACGAATCGCGGCACCATCGCGCCCAACGTCGTGCCGCATCTGTTCAAGGCGTTCGGTTCGAACGGCGTCGACGGCCGGCAACGCGAAGGGCTCGGGCTGGGGCTGCACATCGTGCGGGAAATCGTCCATATGCACGGCGGGGACGTGGCGGTGGAGTCCGACGACCTGCGCGGCACCGTCTTCAAGGTAGAAGTGCCGCGCATGGCAACGCTGGCGCTGGGGTCGTTGACGGCGCGATGATCCGTTCGAG
This sequence comes from Paraburkholderia sp. DHOC27, assembly GCF_003429005.1. Classification (GTDB taxonomy): domain Bacteria; phylum Pseudomonadota; class Gammaproteobacteria; order Burkholderiales; family Burkholderiaceae; genus Paraburkholderia. The sequence goes on along the minus strand of NZ_QVQV01000009.1, from coordinate 31,461 downwards.
CATAAATTTGGTCATATAAGGCATTCAAAGACTCACTTCCGGTGACTACACTGGTTTCCATGCCATACGACATGGCCTGCAGATCAACCAGAACCGAAGGAGTCAATCATGTCCCGTTTCAACGCAATCAAGCCCGAAGACGCAACCGGCGCAGCCGCTGAACTGTTTGCGAAGATCAAAAAGGCCGCCGGCAAGGTGCCGAATGCCTACGCCACCATCGCTACCTACAGCCCCGCAGCGCTAGGTGCGGCACTCAGCCTCGACGGGGTGCTGGCCGCCAGCAGCCTGTCGAAGCAGGATGTCGAAGTGATCAAGCTGGCTGTCAGCGAAGTGGCAGGCTGTGACTACTGTATCGCCGCCCATACGCTGGTCGGCAAGTTTGCCGGTCTTGCGCCGGAAACCATGAAGCAGGCCCGCGCCGGTGAAGCCACCGGCGACGCGAAGCGCGACGCCCTGGTGCACTTCGTACGGATGCTGGTGAACACGCACGGCACCGTGCCCGCCGCGGAAGTGGACGCGATCCGCGCGGCTGGCTACACCGAGCAGCAAGTGATCGAAACCGCGCTGGCCATCGCCACCATCACGTTCACAAACCTCGTGAACCGTATCAACGATACGACGGTGGATTTCCCTGCGGTAGTGTGAAGGCAGATGAGCAAAGGGCCGCAGGCAGGATGAAAGCGGTTCTTTGCTTCACGCGCGCCGCCACTACACCACGCCAAGCAGTTCCTTCAGTTGCGCGGTCTTCGCCCGGCTCACCGGCACCTGGGTCTGCTCCGCATCGTCCATCACCAGATTCACGTTTTCGTCCGAGCGGATCAGCTCCACCGCGTACGGCAGACTGACGATATGGCTGCGGTGCACGCGCAGATGGATGCTGCTGTCGAGCCGCAACTCCAGATCGGCCAGCGACAGGTTGGAGAGATAGCGCTCTTCCTTGGTGACGATGGTCGTGTAGTGGCCGTCGCCCTGAAAGCGCACGATATCTTTTAGATCGATCAGAATGACACGGTTCTTGCGGTACACCGGAATCTTGAAGAGCCGTCGCGGCTGCGGCGCCTGGCCGACCGACTGCTGCCGCGATGGCTCGGTGGTCAGGTCGGTCACGTCGTAGAAGATCATGCAGGTGCCGCACGCGCCGCCTGCGCCGGTCATCTTCGCGACCTTGATCATCAGGATGCGGTCGGGAATGTTGATCATCATCGCTACCGGCGGCGGCGATTTCACCGGGCAACCGCCCGCATCACGTGACTGCAGCAGAAAGCGCAGCTTGTCGCGGCTCTTTTCCGGGTGCAGTTGCACCACGTCGATACCGAACAACTGATCTTGCGGCACGCCGAGCGACTGTTCGCCGGCGGGGCCGAGCATTTGCAGCGCGACGTCGTTGAACGCGCTCACGTGGCCCTGTTCGTCGAGCCACACCATACCCGGGTTGAACTGTTCCAGCTTGTGCTGAAACGTCTCGCCGCGCGGTGCTTCCGAGGACGGCGCAACGCTGCGTTCAAACGGATTCATGCCGGTCTCCGTGCCCTCGTGGGGCGGTCTGCGCTGTCGCGCAATTTGACTCCGTTGTAAATCTTTTCCCCCATTCGCGCAAGTTTCCGGGCCATTCACGCTGATACAGCCGTCATTCGGGAATGCCGCCCGTGATGCTGCGGCGCGGCGCGCGGAGACACAAATGCACCCAGGCGCACCCCAGCGCATCTGGGCGCGCCGTGCCGCCGCCGGTTGCGCATGCGCGGCTGCGTTCATGTGCGTTTTCCGGCGGTTGGCGCGCGCGTGCCGCGATTCGGGAAATCGCGTTGAACGCGCGGCCCGGATTGTGAAATCCTCATGCAAAGCGATACATCAGGAGACCACGGTGATTCCTCGTCCCTTCGATTACCACGCCCCGCGAAGCGTGCCCGAAGCCGTCGCGCTGCTCGATCAGTTCGGCGACGCCGCGAAGCTGCTGGCCGGCGGTCACAGCCTGCTGCCCATGATGAAGCTGCGGTTTGCCCAGCCCGATCATCTGATCGATCTGGGCAAGGTGGCCGAACTGAAAGGCATCCGCGAAGTGGGCGACGAAATCCGCATTGGCGCGATGACCACCGAAAACGAACTGATCTGGTCCGAGCTGCTGCAACGCCGCTGCCCGTTGATCGTGGAAGGCGCGCGGCAGATTTCCGATCCGCAGGTGCGCTATCGCGGCACGCTGGGCGGCGATATCTCGCATGGCGACCCCGGCAACGATCATCCGGCGCTGATGATCGCGCTCGACGCGTCGTTCGTGCTCGCCAGCGCACAGGGCGAACGCGTGCTGCCCGCAGACGGTTTCTTTCTCGGCACCTATATGACGCAGATGGAGCCTGGCGAAATCATGACGGAGATCCGCATCCCGATCCCCGCTGCAGGCACGGGCTATTGCTACGCCAAACTCAAGCGCAAGACCGGCGACTTCGCGACCGCCGCCGCAGCCGTGACGCTACGTATGGACGGCCCCACGGTCAGCAGCGTGCGGATTGCGCTGACGAATGTCGGCGACACGGCGCTGCGGGCGACAGCCGCCGAGCAGGTGCTGAGCGGCAGAAACTTCGATGAAGCGGCGGTCGACGAGGCCGCGCATCTCGCGATGTCGATCTGTATGCCCGTGAGCGATCTGCGCGGCGACGCGGACTACAAAACCGCAATGGCAGGCGAGATGACGCGGCGCGCGTTGCTGAGCGCCTACGCGCGCTCGGCGCATTGAGCCGGCGGCCCAGCATCGCAGGCCGTAGCAGCAACACAAAGAAACTTCAGGAGACCCAGGCATGAGCAAGAAGATCATGATGTCGTTCGCCTTGAACGGCAACGAGACGGACGTGGTGGTCGAGCCACGCGAATTGCTGATCCACACGCTACGGGAAAAATGTCTGCACACCGGTCCGCATATCGGTTGTGAGACGTCGCACTGCGGCGCGTGCACGGTGGACTTCGACGGCATGTCGGTCAAATCGTGCACGCTGCTGACCGTGCAGGCAGAAGGGGCCCAGGTGCGCACCGTCGAAGGCCTCGCGGAAGGGGGCGTGCTGCATGCGTTGCAGGAAGGCTTCATGCAGGAGCACGGCTTGCAGTGCGGCTTCTGCACACCGGGCATGCTGATGCGCGCCTGGCGTCTGTTGCAGGAAAACCCGAATCCGGACGAAGCGGAAATCCGCTACTGGATGGCCGGCAATCTGTGCCGCTGCACCGGCTACCAGAACATCGTCAAGGCCGTGCAGTACGCGGCGCGCAAGCTGCGCGGCGAAGCGGTGGAAACCTCGCATCCGCTGATGACAGCGGAAACGCATTGAGCGCGGGAGACACGTCATGGGCAAGATCGACGCCAATCTCGACCGCCTCGCTGCGCTCGAAGGCATGGGTTGTTCACGCAAGCGCCGCGAAGATCCGCGCTTCATTCAAGGCAAAGGCACCTACGTCGACGACGTGAAGATGCCGGGCATGCTGTTCGGCGCGATGGTGCGCAGTCCGTATGCGCATGCACGCATCAAAAGTATCGACAAGTCGCGCGCGCTGGCGCATCCGGGCGTGCGTGCGGTTCTTACCGCAGACGATCTGAAGCCGCTCAAACTCCACTGGATGCCGACGCTCGCCGGCGACGTGCAGGCCGTGCTCGCTGACCAGAAAGTCAGTTTCCAGAATCAGGAAGTGGCCTTCGTGGTGGCCGATGACCGCTACGTGGCCGCCGATGCCGCGGAACTCGTCGAGGTGGAATACGAAGAACTGCCGCCGGTGGTCGATCCGCACGCGGCACTGGATGCGGACGCGCCGGTCGTGCGTGAGGACATCCAGGACAAGCTGACCGGCGCCCATGGCGCGCGCCGGCATCCGAATCACATCTTCACGTGGAATATCGGCGACAAGGACAAAACGGATCGCGTCTTCGAGAACGCCGACGTCACGGTCAAACAGGACATGCTGTATCCGCGCGTGCATCCGTGCCCGCTGGAAACCTGCGGCTGCGTGGCCTCGTTCGACAAGGTGCGCGGCGATCTGACGGTCTACATCACCTCGCAGGCGCCGCATGTGGTGCGCACGGTAGTGGGCCTGCTCTCGGCGATTCCGGAATCGAAAATCCGTGTGATCTCGCCGGATATCGGCGGCGGCTTCGGCAACAAGGTCGGCGTATATCCCGGCTACGTGGTGGCGATCGTGGCGTCGATCGTGCTCGGCCGGCCGGTCAAGTGGATCGAATCGCGCGCCGAAAACCTCAGCTCCACCGCCTTTGCGCGCGACTATCACATGACCGGCGAACTCGCCGCCGACAGCGACGGCCGCATCAAGGCGCTGCGCGTGCACGTCGTCGCGGATCACGGCGCCTTCGACGCCTGCGCCGACCCCACCAAGTGGCCCGCCGGCATGTTCCATGTGTGCACCGGCTCGTACGCCATTCCCAACGCGTTCGTTTCCGTGGATGGCGTCTACACCAACAAGTTTCCGGGTGGCGTCTCCTACCGCTGCTCGTTCCGCGTCACCGAGGCGGTGTATCTGATCGAGCGCATGGTGGACGTGCTGGCGCAAAAGCTCGGCATCGACAAGGCGGAGATCCGGCTGCGCAACTTCATTCGCAAGGACCAGTTCCCGTACACCACGCCGCTCGGCCTCGAATACGACTCCGGCGATTACGAACCGGCGCTGAAAAAAGTGCTCGCCGCGGTCGACTATCCCGCCTTGCGCGCCGAACAGGCCGCGCGCCGTGCGGACCCGAACGCCGAATGGCTGATGGGCATCGGCATGGTCAACTTCACGGAGATCGTCGGCGCGGGGCCGTCGAAGATGTGCGACATCCTCGGCGTCGGCATGTTCGATTCGTGCGAGATTCGCGTGCATCCCGATGGTTCGGCCATCGCGCGCATGGGCACCATCACCCAGGGCCAGGGGCATCAGACCACCTACGCGCAGATCATCGCCTCAGAGGCGGGCATTCCCGCCTCGGTGATCACGGTGGAAGAGGGCGACACATCCACCGCGCCTTACGGACTCGGCACCTACGGCTCGCGTTCGACGCCGGTTGCGGGCGCTGCGATTGCGCGCGCTTCGCGCAAGATCCGCGAGAAGGCGAGGCAGATCGCCGCCCATCTGCTGGAAGCGAGCCCGAACGACGTCGAGTTCGACCTCGACCGCTTCGTCCTCAAAGGAGCGCCCGAACAGTTCAAGACCATCAAGGAAGTGGCATGGGCCGCATATAACAACGTGCCGCAAGGCATGGAGATGGGCCTCGAAGCCGTGGACTACTACGATCCGCCCAACTTCACGTTTCCCTTCGGTACCTATGTCTGCGTACTGGACGTGAACCGCTTCACGGGTGAGACGCGGGTGCGCCGTTTCTATGCGCTCGACGACTGCGGCACGCGTATCAATCCGATGATCATCGAAGGGCAGATTCACGGCGGCCTGACCGAAGGCTTCGCGGTGGCGATGGGCCAGGAAATGCCGTACGACGAAGCGGGCAATCTGCTGGGCGCGACCTTGCTGGACTACTTCGTGCCGACCGCGGTTGAAACGCCGCATTGGGAAACCGACTTCACGGTGACGCCGTCGCCGCATCATCCGATTGGCGCAAAAGGCGTGGCGGAATCGCCGCACGTGGGCTCGATTCCGTGTTTCACGTCGGCGATGGTCGATGCGTTCGCGCATCTCGGCGTCACGCATATGAACATGCCGCACAACGCGTATCGGGTGTGGCAGCAGTGCCGCGAGCTGGGGCTGACGCGGCCATAGCGGCGCATGCCGGCGCTGCGTGCGCGCACCATGCGCCCGTGTCCTTGCGCTGTTCGTATCGTGCGCGCGTTGGCTCTGACCACACCGCCTCCATACAACCCCTACGCAAAAGGATGTTCCGATGAAAGTCGTCCTCGAAAAAGTCTTTCCGCTCGGCGCCAGCGCGGATAGCGCCTGGCAACTGCTGCAGGACATCGAGAGCGTGGCCGGCTGCATGCCGGGCGCGAAGATCACCGAGCGCGTCGACGCCACGCACTACAAAGGCACCATCACCGTGCGGCTCGGACCGGCGACGATGGCCTTCAAGGGCGTGATCGAAGTCCTGGCACTGGACAGCGGGCAACGCAGCCTGCATCTGGTGGGCAAGGGCGAAGACGCGACCGGCACCTCGGCCGCGTCGATGGACCTGCATGCCGCCATCCAGACAGCCGGCGACGCGTGCGAGCTGACCGGCAAAAGCGAAGTCACGATGAGTGGTAAAGCCGCTGCACTCGGCGGCCGCCTGATGGGGCCGGTCGCGGATCAGATGCTCAAGCAGTTCGTCGCCAATTTCGCCAAACGGCTGGGTGAACTGCAGGCGCAGCAGGCACAGCAGGATCTGCAAACACAACCAACGCAGCAGACGGACGATGCGCCAGAACCGCAACAGACAGGGCAGCAAGCGCGGCAACCCGTGGACGCGCCGCTGCGCAGTGCCAGCGCAGCAGCCCAGCAACCCCCGTCAACCGTGAACAACGATGCACCGCAGTCCGAACTAAACGGCTTCGCGCTCGCGTGGGCAATCTTGCGCGACTGGCTGCGGGGCCTCTTCTCACACAAGACGGCCTGAGCACGGACACCATCATGTCGAGCGACCGCATGGGCGACGTCGTGAGTCTCCAGCAGCAACTGGAGCAACACGGCTTTATCGCCGAGCGCAGCTTCGCCGCCACGCTGCTGCTGACCATGGAAATGCGCCGCCCCTTGCTGCTGGAAGGCGAAGCAGGTGTGGGCAAGACCGAAGTCGCGAAGGCGCTGGCGCGTCTGCTCGACACCCGCCTGATCCGCTTGCAGTGCTACGAAGGGCTCGACGCACACTCGGCGCTGTACGAATGGAACTACCAGCATCAACTGCTGGCGATCAAGCTGCTGGAGCAGGACGAGCGGCCCATGCCGGACAAGGAGCAGGACATCTTCTCCGAGCGCTATCTGCTCAAGCGTCCGCTGCTCGAAGCCATTACCACGACGCCTGCGCCCGTGTTGCTGATCGACGAAATCGATCGCACCGACGAGGCCTTCGAAGCGTATCTGCTGGAGTTGCTGTCCGACTTCCAGATGTCGATTCCCGAACTCGGCGTGATCCGCGCTACCGAGCGGCCTTACGTGATCCTCACGTCGAACGGCACGCGCGAGATTTCCGATGCGCTGCGGCGGCGCTGTCTGTATCAGTACGTCGATTTTCCGGGCTTCGAAAAGGAGTTGCTGATCGTGCGCACGCAGGTCCCGGAGGTGCCGGAAAAACTCGCGCGGCAGATCGTGGAATTCGTGCAGTCGGTGCGGCAGATGGAATTGCGCAAGAAGCCGGGCCTCGCGGAAACACTCGACTGGGTGGCCGCGCTGTTGCGTCTCGGCGTGGCGGCCATCGACGAGCAAGGCGTCGAACGCATCATGGATTCGCTCGCGGCGCTCGTCAAAACCCGCGAGGACCAGGCGGGTCTCACGCGCACGGTGGTCGAACGGCTGGTGGCCGCATGTTGACCAGCACGCCCCACGCGGCCTCGGGCGCGCAACCACCCAGCCTCGAAGCGACCCTGCTGGCGCGCTATACGGGTTTCGCCAACTGGCTGCGCGTGAACGACTTCCGCGTGACGAGCAGCGACGTGGCCGCGTCAATGGAAGTCGCCGGGCGCATGGGTCAACTGGACAGCGAACTATTGCGGTGGAGCCTGCGCGCCTTGCTGTGTTCGCGCGCCGAGGAATGGCGCCGCTTCGACGAGTTGTTCGAGGCGTACTTTCTGCGGCCGAATCGCACGCGGCTCGTGGATGCGCACACCGGCGGCGCTGGCAAGCTGGAGCCGGGCCGGGAGCCGGGCCGGGAGCCAGGCGGCGAACAGGACGGCAGCGAAGGCATGCCGCTCACGCTGGCAGCAGGCAGCGAGCTGTCCAACCAGCCGGAGGGTAAGGCCGCGCAACACGGCGCGGCGGCCGAGGCGTCGCTCGCGCATGCGGACTTCAAACATCTGAACCAGACCGACGAGCTGTTTGCCATCGACGCCGCCATTCGCCGCTTCGCGCGCCGTTTGCAAGGCATCCAGATGCGCCGCGAACAGCGCGCCAATGCCGGACGGGTGATCGACATGGCGTGGACCGTGCGGCACAGCGTGTCGCGCGGCGGCTTGCCGCTCGATCTCGGCTGGCGGCGCAAACGCCGGGTGCGGCCGCGCATCGTCTTGCTGCTCGACGTGAGCCGCTCGATGAGCCTGTACAGCTTCTTTTATCTGCGGCTGGCGCGGGTGCTAAGCGCGCGCGTGTCGGATGTGCATTGCTTCATTTTTCATACGCGGCTGGTGGGCGTGGCGCAGGCCTTGCGCGACCCCGACCCGTGGCGCTCGCAGGAGCGTCTGCAAATGCTCTCGGAAGGATGGGCCGGCGGGACGCGTATCGGCGCGAGTCTCGACGAGTTCAACCGCCAGCATGCCGCGAAACTGCTGCACTCGCGCGCGGCGGTCGTGATCGTTAGCGATGGCTACGACGCGGGCGAGCCCGGGCAGCTCACGCAGGCGTTGGCCGCCATCCGGCGACGCTGCCGCTGTCTCGTCTGGCTCAATCCGCTCGCGAGCCATGCCGGTTTCACCCCGGCCAGTGCCGGTATGCAGGCCGCGCTGCCGCATATCGATCTACTGGGCGGCGCACGCGATCTGGCCAGTCTGGAGCGTGTCCTGCCTGCGGTTCTGGAGGTACTGCAATGAATGCCGCCACTTTGCTCGAACTCGAACAGCGTCTGACCGACGAGGCCCAGCCGTTTGCGGTAGCCACCGTGATCCGCGCCGCGCCGCCCACCTCCGCGTGGGTGGGCGCACAGGCGCTGATCGACGGGGCCGGCGAGTTGTATGGCTGGATTGGCGGCGGCTGTTCGCGGGCCATCGTGATCCAGGCCGCGCAGGAGGCGATCCGGCTGGGCCAGCCCAAGCGCGTGCGTATCAGCAACGACGAGCAGGAACCGGAGGCGGATCTGGAAGCGCACGCCATGCCGTGCGCGAGCAACGGTACCCTCGAACTGTTCATCCAGCCAACCGTGCCCGCGCCCACGGTGCTGGTGCTGGGCTCGACCCCGACCGCACTGGAAGCGTGCGTGCTGGCGCAGCGGGTCGGCTTTCGCGTGTGCGCAGCGGCGCAGGTGAGCAGCGCATGCGGGTCTTTCACGCCGTTCGCGTCGCTCGGTCTGCAACGCGTCGTGCACGGCTTCGACGCCGACGCGTTTGCTTCGCTGGCGCCGCAACTGATCCTGATTGCCACCCAGGGCGAGGGCGACGAAGATGCCCTGGAAGCCGCGCTGCGCAGCGGTGCGGCGGCGGTGCTGCTGGTCGCGAGTCAGAAGAAGGCAGAGCGTTTGCGCGAGAGCATGCTGCTGCGTGGTGTGACGCTGGATCAACTCAGCGTGCTGCATGCGCCGGCCGGTCCCGCGATTCACGCGCAGACACCGCAGGAAATCGCGCTGGGCGCGGTGGCCGGTCTCGTCACATTGCGGCGCGAATTGCAGCAACGCGCAAGCGCTGGGGAACCGGCCGGTGGGAGTCATGGCGAGGCTGTAGCGGCGCTGCCGCCGTGTGAGTCGATGGCGTCGGTGGAATTGCCCGTCGCGGCCACGGCACGGGCAGCGAGCTATCGCAATCCGGTGTGCGGTATGGCCGTGGATATCGCCACGGCCCGCCATGTCGTCGAGGCGGACGGACAGCGTGTCTATTTCTGCTGCGACGGCTGCAAGATCGAATTCGAGCGCGAACCGAAAAAGTATCTGGCGAAGCGCGACCGGCACGAGGAGCCGCTATGAACGAGACAGCGTGGGATGTCGTGACGCCTGGCGGCGCGCTGACTTTCTCGGCGGTGGTGCTGGCCGCGGGTTTGTCGACGCGCATGCAGGGTGCGCACAAGTTATTGCTGCCCATCGACGGACAGCCTGCCGTGCGGCGTACCGTCGAGGCGCTTGCTCAAGCAGGGCCGGAGGAGATCGTGGTGGTGACGGGCTTCAACGGCCGCGAGGTGATCGCCGCACTGGACGGCTTGCGGGTCACGTTCCAGCCCAATCCCCGGTACAGGGAAGGGCAGATGACGTCCGTAGCGGCGGGCGTGGCCGCACTCAATGCGCCGTGCAATGTCGTGATGATCTGCCTCGCTGATCAGGTGCTCCTGACGGCCGCCGACTACCGCGAACTGGTGGACGCGTTCGCCACCATGCCACGCGGCTCGATCCTGATTCCGATGTGGGACGGCCAGCGCGGCAATCCCGTGCTGTTCGCCGCGAGTTACGCCGCCGAAGTCATCAGCGGACATGTGAATCCGGGTTGCCGCAAGCTGATTGCCGAGCGTCCCGAGGAGGTGTTCGTGCATCAGGCCGCGCACGACCGCTTTATCGTGGATATGGACACGCCCGAGGACTATGCAGGCGTTCTCGAACGGCTCGGCGTGCTGGGTGAGGCGATTGGGTCAGGAGACCTGAGTAAAGCGCATGGGTAGTGTTTGGGGGCACGCGCGCAACCGGCCAACGCTGCGCTGGCGTTACGCGCTGATCTGCGGGGCACCGGCACCATCCTTCAGAAAATCCACGAACGCCCGCAGCGGCGCCGGCAAATGCCGCCGCCCCGGATAGTAGAGAAACGGCCCGGAAAAGCTCGGCCACCACGGCTCGAGGATCGGTTCCAGCGCGCCGCTGTCCAGATGCGGGCGCAGCATGTCTTCGAACAGATGAATCACGCCCACGCCGGCCACCGCGCTGCTGATCGCCAGATCCATCGCCGCGCCCGGCCGCACCAGCAACGGCCCCGGCGGATCCAGCCGCACGCGTTCGCCGTCGCGCTCGAACTCCCACGTGGGCATCGCGCCGCCCGCGAACTGTCCGCGCAGGCAGGCATGGCTCAGCAACTCCCGTGGATGCTGCGGCCTGCCGCGCTCATCCAGATACGCGGGCGCGGCGGCCGTGGCGAAGCGCTGGATGCGTGGCCCGATCGGCACCGCGATCATGTCCTGTTCGAGCCGCTCGTCGTAACGGATGCCCGCGTCGCAGCCAATGGAAAGCACATCCACGAAGCCGTCTTCCACCACCACTTCGACGCGGATGTCCGGGTACGTCTTGAGGAACGGCGCAATCACGGCGGGCAGAATCGTGCGCGCGGTGCTCGACGGCACGTTGAGTTTGAGCGTGCCGCTCGGTTTGTCGCGAAAGACGTTCAGTACGTCGAGCGCCGCCTCCATTTCGCTGAAAAGCGGCGTGAGCTTCTCGATCAGACGCAGACCCGCCTCGGTGGGCGCCACGCTGCGGGTGGTCCGGTTCAGGAGACGCAAGCCGAGCCTGGTCTCCAGCCGCCGCACGGCAATGCTGAGGCTCGACGCCGACACGCCGCTGATGCGCGCCGCATCGCGAAACCCGCCCGCGCGGGCAACCGAGACAAACGCAGCGAGATCGTTGAATTCCATGACACTGTTCGAAAAGTTTAACAACCTGTGCAATTTAGATCGGATTATCGAACAACGCAATTCGCGCGATACTGGGCTCAGCCTTAACGAACCTTTATATGGAGCGCACGATGGCAAACCTTCCTGTGGAAACCTTTGAATCAGCGGGTCGCGTGGTACGGCGCATGGGGTATGGCGCGATGCAACTGGCAGGGCCGGGCGTATTCGGGCCGCCGAAAGATCGCGACGCCGCGCTGGCGGTGCTGCGCGAGGCCGTGGCCTCGGGTGTCAATCACATCGACACCAGCGACTTTTACGGGCCGCACGTCACCAACCAGTTGATCCGCGAAGCGCTGCACCCGTATCCGGACGATCTCCTGATCGTCACCAAGCTGGGCGCGGTGCGCGGCGACGACGCCTCGTGGCAGCCGGCCATGGAACCGGCCGATCTGGAACGCGGCGTGCACGACAATCTGCGCAATCTCGGCCTCGACGTGCTGGATGTCGTCAATCTGCGCATCATGGGCGACGTTCACAAGCCCTCGGAAGGCTCGATCGAAAAGCAGGTCACCGCGCTCGCCGAGTTGCAGCACAAGGGGCTGGTGCGCCATATCGGTGTGTCCAACGCCACGGCCAAGCAGATTGCCGAAGCACAGCGTCTCGTCGAGATTGTCTGCGTGCAGAATCACTACAACCTCGTGAACCGCCACGACGATACGCTGGTCGACGACCTCGCGAAACAGGGCATCGCCTACGTGCCGTTTTTCCCGCTGGGCGGCTTCTCGCCGCTGCAATCGTCGGTGCTCTCGCAAGTGGCCGCGAAACTGGACGCAACGCCGATGCAGGTGGCGCTTGCCTGGCTGCTGCATCGCTCGCCGAATATCCTGCTGATTCCGGGTACGTCGTCGCTCACGCATCTGCGGGAGAATTTGCAGGCCGCGCATCTGGAACTGCCGGACGAGGTCCTTGCCGAACTGGAGGCCGCGGCCCAGGCGCACGAGTAAGTTAGACGTGCCGGTGCGGCCAGACACCATGCCCCCTTGCGACCTTTGCGACCTTTGCGAGGCTGCACTGGAACGCGTGTCTGGCCACGGCCTTTCACCTCGCGTCGGCCTGATAACCTCCAGCGGCGCGACGCCTCACGCCTGCGGCGCGAGGAACCGTTCGACCAGCCGTGTCCAGTAGGCCGCGCCTACGGTGAGGTTGTCGTCGTTGAAATCGTAAGCCGGGTTGTGCAGCATCGGCGCGCCTTCCCCGTTGCCCAGACGCAGGAAGCAGCCCGGTTTCTCCTGAAGGTAGTAGGCAAAATCCTCGCTACCCGCAATCGGACCGAAGCCGTCCACCACCCGCTCTTCGCCCACCAGTTCACGCGCCACCGTCAGCGCGAATTCCGTTTCCGGCGCGCTATTGACCACCACGGGATAGCCGGGCACGTAGTCGATTTCGATGCGCGCGCCGTGCGCGTCCGCATGGGCCTGCGCGAGCGTGCGAATGCGCGCTTCGAGCAGCTTGCGAACCTGCGCGTCGAACGAACGCACGCTGATCTGCAAACGCGCGGTCTCGGGGATGACGTTCGCCACATGTCCCGCATTGAACGCACCGACGGTAACTACCGCTGTCTGCATCGGATCGACGCTGCGCGACACCACGGTTTGCAGCGCGCTCACCAGTTGCGCGCCGATCACGATGGGATCGACGGCCAGATGGGGGCGCGCCGCGTGGCCGCCGCGGCCGTGGATCGTCAGATCGACCGTATCGCACGCGGCCATGAAAGGCCCGCTGCGAAACAGGAACGTGCCGGTGGGATAGCCGGGATGATTGTGCAGACCGAAGATGGCCTCGCACGGAAAGCGCTCGAACAGACCGTCTTCGATCATCCGTTTGGCGCCACTGTCCGCGCCGATTTCCTCGGCGGGCTGAAACACCAGATGCACGGTACCGTTAAAGCGCCGCGTGCGCGCCAGATGCCGTGCGGCGCCGAGCACCATCGTCGTATGGCCGTCGTGGCCGCACGCGTGCATCTTGCCCGCCTCGCGGCTCGCATAGGGCAGCCCGGTTTCCTCGTGGATGGGCAGCGCGTCCATGTCGGCGCGTACGGCAACGGCGCGCGTACCGGTGCCGGCTTTCAGCGTAGCCACCATGCCCGTGCCGCCCAGCCCGCGTGTGACCGTGTAGCCCCAGTTTTCCAGATTCTGGGCGACGAAATCCGCAGTCTGAAACTCCTGATAGGCCAGTTCCGGATGCTGATGGAGCCGGTGACGCATCCCGCGCAGTTCGTCGTGCAGATCCTGGGTGTCGTGGAGGGAGCAGAAATCCTGAGTGGCTGACATGGGCGTGAAGGCGTGTGGTGAGTGCGTCAGTATTTTGCCGCAATGTGACTGGCGACGGCGGCTTCGCTCGCAACGCACTGGCCTACGGCGCAGCCTTCACACAGCCACGACTTTGCATATACCGATTGATTGGTTCAGTTCAAAGGAGCGCCACTTTAAGCTGACTGCCAAAAGGCGCGCGTCTGCGCGCCGCTTCGATTCCGGCCCCGATGCGCGCGACGCCAGCCGCTCCACGCTCCGCCCTGAACCTGCAAGGAACGCTCATGGTTGCACCGCAAGACCCCGCTCAAGACGCTCTGGACGCTCAAGACCCGCAGCGCCGCACGCTGCTGAAAGCCGCCGCCGCGCTGGCGCTCGGCACTGGCGCTACCCTCGCTGGCGGCATGGCGACCCTGCTGTCGAGCACACCGGCGCGTGCCGAGGGCAATGCCAAAACCCTACGCATCGGCTTCCAGAAGTACGGCAACTTCGTGGTGCTGAAAGCGCGCGGCACGCTCGAAAAACGGCTCGCCGCGCAAGGTGTCGCCGTGCAATGGCTGGAATTCCCGGCCGGACCGCAGTTGCTGGAAGGATTGAACGCCGGTGCCGTGGATGTCGGCACGGTGGGCGAAACGCCGCCCATTTTTGCCCAGGCAGGCGGCGTCGATTTCGTCTACGTCGCCAACGAGCCGCCCGCGCCGCGCGGCGAAGCGCTGGTCGTGCAGCACGATTCGCCGATCCGCAGCGTCGCCGATCTGCGCGGCAAAAAGGTCGCGCTCAATCGTGGCTCGAACGTTCATTTCCTGCTGGTGAAGGCGCTGGAACGGGCAGGGCTCACGTACACGGACATTCAGCCCATCTACCTGACGCCCGCCGATGCCCGCGCGGCCTTTATCCAGCGCAGCATCGACGCGTGGGTGATCTGGGACCCGTATCTGGCCGCTGTGGAGCGCCAGGCCAATGCGCGCGTGCTGACCAACGCGGAAGGCATCGTGCAGAACATCCAGTACTACGTGGCGGCCCGCAAGTACGCCGCCGCGCAGCCGCAGGTGCTGCATGTGCTGCTGGACGAACTGAATCAGGTGGATCAGTGGGGACGCGGCAATATCCCCGCGGTCGCGGCGCAGTTATCGCCGCTGGTGGGTCTCGACACCGGCACGCTCGAACTCGCGTTGGGCCGTGCCGGCTACGGCGTGCAGCCGATTACCGACGCGACCCTCGCGTATCAGCAGCAGATCGCCGACACCTTTACGAACCTCAAGCTCATTCCGAAGAAACTGACGGTGGCCGAAGCGCGCTGGAACACGGCGTGATGCGGTGCGCCGCTTTGGTTCTTTCGCGCTTCTGCTTCACATGGCTCTGAAGCGGTCGGCGTAAAGCCGGCTCACCGTCAGATGCGCGCTATGGCCGCGCAGGTTCAGCGTGAGCTTGCCGGCTTCGTCGCGCGTTGCGCTGGCGATCGCGTCGGCGCGTACTACGGTGCCACGATGGATTTGCCAGAACGCCTGCGGATCGAGTTGTTGCAGCAACTCGCGCAGGGAGACGCGGATCAGATGCTCGCGATCCGATGTGATGACGCGCACGTATTTGTCCGCCGCTTCGAAATAGATCACGTCGCTCACCGGCACCATCGTGATGGTGTTGCCGGCGCTCGCCTGGATCATGCGCAAGGGGGTGCTCGTGCTCGTGCTCGTGCTCGTGCTTGCGTTTGTGTTTGTGTTGGCGTTTGCCTGGAGCGCAGACGCGCCCGCAACACTCACGCCGAACAAACCGCGCAACTGGTCCAGCATTGGCGCAAGCGTGCTCTCGAGCGCCGCCGGCTGGCCACGCGCCTGCAACGCCGCTTGCAGACGCTGACAGGTTTTTGCCAGCCGCTCCGGCTGCAAGGGTTTGAGCACGTAGTCGAGGGCCGCGCGTTCGAAGGCGCGCAACGCGTATTCGTCGTAGGCCGTGACGAACACCAGCAAGGGCAGCGGACGGCCGTCGTCCGGCCAGTCTTCGGCGAGCGCCTCGGCGGCTTCGAGACCGCTCATCCCCGGCATGCGGATGTCGAGAAACACCACGTCGGGTTGCAGGGCAAGACCTTGCTGCAACGCCGACACGCCATCGCCCACCGACGCGACAATGCGTAACTCGGGCCACAGCCGTTGCAGTTCGGCTTGCAGGTTGGCGGCCAGCAGGGGTTCGTCTTCGGCGATCAGGGCGTTGGCGTGCATGGGCTGACGTGGGAAAGATTGAAATGCCGCGCAGTGCGGAGAATCATGCGGGTTTGGCGACTTATGCGAGTGGCGCGGTCGTCGCGATTGGCAGCCGGACGGTGGCGAGCGCGCCGCCCCGGCCATCCCCAGGCGAAGTGAGTTCCAGCGAGGCGGCCGCGCCGTACAACGCGGCAAGCCGCTCGCGCACCTGTTGCAGGCCGAAGCGCGTACCGTCGGCGGGTATCGCGTCGAGGCCGGCACCGGTGTCGCGTACGCTCAGTATCAGCGCGGGACCCTCGCGCCGCGCCGCCACTTCGATCTGACCACCCGTCACGCTTGGCTCGAGACCATGCTTGATGGCGTTCTCCACCAGCGGCTGCAACAGCAGCGGCGGCACGGGCAGCGTGCTCAATTCATCCGGCAAATCTAGCCTGCCCTGTAGACGGGCCCCCATGCGCACCTGCATCAGCTCCAGGTAATCGCCGAGCCGGGCAAACTCCGCTGCGAGCGCGTGTGAATCCGCGCGCGATGCGTCGAGCGTGGCCCGCAGAAAACCGTTCAGATGATCGAGCATGGCTTGGGCGCGTGGTGGATCGTGAGCAATCAGGACTCGCAGATTGGCGAGCGTGTTGAACAGCATGTGCGGTTCCAGTTGCGAGACCAGCAGCTTCAACTGGTTTTCCGCGGCGGTGCGCAGCGCGGTTTGCGCGCGGGCTTCCGTTGCGGCGAGACGCCCGCGTACATAGAAGAAGTAGGTGCAGCCCAACGTCAGCGCAAAGGCCGGCGCCAGCACCGGCAGCAAGGTCCCCATGTGCTCGATGAAGGCGAACGGCGCACGATGCGCACCGGTCAACAGATCGCCGAGCAGTTGCCCACCCAGATAACCCAGGATGAACGAAATGGGCAGCCACGGCCCCATCCAGGCCCAGCCGGGCCAGCGCCGCTGCGTCGTGGTAATCGCGTTGTTGACGGCTTGCCCCGGCGGCGGGCGCTGGATCAGGGTCGAAGAGAAGCCATAGCGGCCCGCCTCGATCAGGCTCTGGATGCACAGCGTTACGCAAAACGCGTAAATCGCGTTCGAAACAAACGTCTGACCGGAGAGCGGGTTGAAGAAAATCGTGCTCACCCCGGTCACGACGAGCAGGATCCGCGCTTCGCGCCATAGCCATCCAAGTGCGATTCGTTGCTGGGACATGAGTGGGGTCCGGAAACAGGGCGCGGCAAGCGGGAAGAGCGGCCGGTGCTGCGGATTGTAGCCGCTTCGTTCGGCGATCTCAGGCCTTACCGCGAGCCCCGCCGCGCGCTTCGTTCAGCGGCGCACCGCGAAGCTCACCACGCCGCGCCGCCTGACGGATCACCCGCCACATCGCCAGCCCGCGCGCTGCGAAAGCACCGCTGAAGCCGCCATAGCCGAGGCCCACGAGGGCCGCGAAGTGCGTGTCGAGCGTGAGCGCGGGAGTTTGTGCGACCGCCACGCCCACGCCGAACTTCAGGACGAACAGCGTCATAAAGAGGCTCAGCGGCAGCCAGCTCCCCGGCACCAGCAGGCTGCGGTCCGCCGTCGACCATTCCACGCCCCGCCATACGCCCAGCGCGTTGCACAGCGCCAGGGCCGCCGCCACGCCCAGCACCCAAGCCGCCAGCGCGACCGGCTCATGCAGGAAAACCGAGGCGAGGCCGTAGAACGACAGCCCCGTCATTACGAACGGCAGCAGGGTGGCGCTGCGCACCGAGCGCAGCCTGGCTTCGGTCTGTTTCATGCCGGCGACGATCAGGACGGCGAGCAGACCCCAGACCCAGTGCGGGGTCTGTTGAAGAATGGAAAGGAACATGGCGATTGGCTCCGTGGCGTCAATGAAGGCTTCGATGACGCTCATGGTCGGCCCGCTTGCGAACACGTTCGAGCGGTTTGCGACAAAATGTCTGCGCAAGTCGCGAACTGCCCTGCATGCGGCGCGAACCGCTGACGACCGTTTGCGGTCTTATCACGAGGGCGGCTCAGTGCCGTCCGCCGCATCTGATCGTTGCCGTACAGATCGCGCGCGGGGTTGCTTCTACGTTGTAGCCAAAGGCCAAAAACCCGAAGTCTGCCAGGATAGGGGTTGCATCGTTATGAGAAATTGCTTGCCCAGCGCGCTGGCGGCATTCGCCGCGATCGGCGCCAGTCTTTATGCCGGACCGTCCGCCGCGCATGAACTGGATGCGCAACTGGACTGCACCATGAATGCGCACACTTTCATCACGTCGCTGCAAAGCGATCAATATATCGAACCGGTGCCCATGCACGTGGAGGCGAATTCGGTCAACGCGTTTCGCCCCACGCGCGGCAGCGAGCTGACCGCGTTCGGCTTTCGCGTCTATGCCGTGCTGGGCTACGCACACGACGACGACATCTTCCACAAGGGCAGCGGCCAGGCTATGCCGGGCTCGCTTTACGGGGTCGTGGTGTTCGGACCGAGCGACTCCGTCAAGACGCATCTGCACGACGCCGGCAGCGACGCCGCGGTGCATGAGGTGATGCCGCTCATCATGACCGCGGTGCTGTGCAAGTCCAGCCAGTGAAGCGGCTGACTGAAACCGTCTAAAACGCGCGAGGCAAACAAGGCAAAAGCCAGACGCCGTTATTTCGCGGCCTTCAGTTGCCGCAGACGCCAGATCAGACTGGACGTGTCGTAGCGATTGCCGCCCAGATTCTGCACGTCGCCATAAAACTGATCCACCAGCGCCGTGACGGGCAGCGCAGCGCCGTTGCGGCGGGCTTCGTCGAGACAGAAGCCGAGGTCCTTGCGCATCCAGTCCACCGCGAAGCCGTAATCGAACTTGCCGTCGATCATGGTCTTGCCGCGGTTGTCCATCTGCCAGCTCGCGGCCGCTCCCTTGCCGATCACATCGAGCACGAGCGGCATGTCGAGGCCGGCCGTCTCGCCGAAGTTGATCGCTTCCGACAAGCCCTGCACCAGCCCCGCAATACAGATCTGGTTGACCATCTTGGCAAGCTGACCCGCGCCCGCCGGCCCGATCAGCGTGACAGCGGCGCCGTAATGCTTGAGCGTCGGCGCCACGGCTTCGAAGGTTTTGGCTTCGCCGCCGCACATGATCGTAAGGGTGCCTTTCTGCGCACCGGCCTGACCGCCGGAGACGGGCGCGTCGACGAATTGCAGGCCGTGCCCGCTCGCCACCGCCGCGAGTTCACGCGCTACGTTGGCCGACGCGGTGGTGTGATCGACGAACACCGTACCTTTCGCCATGCCTGCAAACGCGCCTTGCTCGCCGAGCGTGACGCTGCGCAGATCGTCGTCGTTGCCCACGCAGGCCATCACGAGTTCGGCGCCGTCGGCGGCTTCGCGCGGTGTGCGGGCGGCGCGTCCGCCATGCTCGGCAACCCATGCCTCGGCCTTCGCGAACGTGCGGTTATAGACCGTCACGTCCAGACCCGCACTGGCCAGATGACCGGCCATCGGATAGCCCATGACGCCCAGGCCGAGGAACGCGACGCGGCGGCTGGCATCGCCGGAAGATGGGGTGGTTGAATCGCTCACTGCGGCTCCTTCAAGTGGGGGAAATCGGGGGATTTCATTATCGCAGCCTTACAAAGCCTGCGCAGTCAGGACCGCAGCGCGGGCCTAACCTGACAGGACTATCGGACCCCGCGATACATGAGATATGAAATGGCGATTTTTCTTTTGCCTATAACGGTCATAGGATTGATGAGCCTGCCACCCACACCCTGCAAGGCAGCACGCGGCGCCTGCACGAACCGGAGCGACAACTGATCGTCAGGCAGGCGACGAATCATCCGGGCAGCGCACAAGCTACAAGCAACAAGCAACAAGCAACGCACAGGCAAGCCACAACCATCGCAGCGCCACGAGGAGGCTACATGGAACACCATGCGCGCACGCAGAACGAGACGCTCGAAGTCAAAACCACCACCTGCTATATGTGTGCATGCCGCTGCGGCATCCGCGTGCATCTGCGTGATGGCGAGGTGCGTTATATCGACGGCAATCCGGCGCACCCACTGAACCAGGGCGTGATCTGCGCGAAGGGTTCGTCGGGCATCATGAAGCAGTATTCTCCGGCACGCCTGACCCAGCCGCTGATGCGCAAGCCCAACGCCGAGCGGGGCAGCGCGCAGTTCGAGCCAGTCTCGTGGGAGGTCGCCTTTGCGACGCTGGAAAAACGCCTCGCCCATCTGCGTGCCACCGATCCCAAACAGTTCGCGCTCTTCACCGGCCGCGACCAGATGCAGGCCTTGACCGGCCTGTTCGCCAAGCAGTTCGGCACGCCCAACTATGCGGCGCATGGCGGCTTCTGCTCGTCGAACATGGCGGCCGGCATGATCTATACGATAGGCGGCTCGTTCTGGGAGTTCGGTGGCCCGGACCTCGACAGCGCGAAGCTGTTCTTCATGATCGGCACTGCCGAAGATCACCACTCGAATCCGCTGAAGATCGCCCTGTCGAAATTCAAGCGCGCGGGTGGCCGCTTCATTGCGATCAATCCGATCCGCACCGGCTATGCAGCGATTGCCGACGAATGGGTGCCGATTCGCCCCGGCACGGACGGCGCGTTGTTCATGGCGCTGATTCACGAGTTGCTGGCCACCGATTCGTACGATCAGGAATTCGTCGCACGCTTCACCAACGCGGCCGAACTGCTGGACATGCGCGAGCAGAGCGACACGTTTGGTCTGTTCGTGCGCGACCCCGCAGCGGCTGAAGTCAATGCGCTGTTTCCGCAGAATCATCTGTGGTGGGACCTCGAGACGCAGCGCGCGGTGCTGCATCACACGCCCGGCGCGCGGCCGGCGCTCTCGGGCACCTACACGCTGGAAGACGGCACGCCGGTAACGCCTTCGTTTGCGCTGCTGCGCGAGCGTGTGGCGCAGAGCACGCCTGAATGGGCTGAGGAGATCACCGGCATTCCCGCTGACACGATCCGCCGGCTTGCGCGCGAGATGGCGCAGACGGCGCGCGATCACAAGATCACGCTGCCGGTTCAATGGACGGACGCGTGGGGCCAGACGCACGAGAGCGTGACCGGCAACCCGATTGCCTTTCACGCCATGCGTGGACTCGCGGCGCATTCAAACGGCTTTCAGTCGATTCGCGGGCTGGCGGTGCTGATGTCCCTGCTGGGGACGATCGACCGGCCGGGCGGATTCCGCCACAAGTCGCCGTATCCACGCGCGGTGCCGCCTTCGGCCAAACCGCCCAATCATCCGGACGCGGTGCAACCGAACACGCCGCTTGCCAACGGTCCGCTAGGCTGGCCGGCCGCGCCGGAAGATCTGTTCGTCGACGACGCCGGTGGCCCGGTGCGCATCGACAAGGCTTTTTCGTGGGAATACCCGCTCGCCGTGCACGGCCTCATGCATAGCGTGATCACCAATGCGTGGCGCGGCGACCCATACCCCATCGACACGCTGCTGATCTTCATGGCCAACATGGCGTGGAATTCGTCGATGAACACCGTGGAAGTCCGCAAGATGCTGGTGGACAAACGCGACGACGGCACCTACAAGATTCCGTTTCTGGTGGTCTGCGATGCGTTCCAGTCCGAGATGACGGCGTTTGCCGATCTGATCCTGCCCGACACCACGTATCTGGAACGCCACGACGCCATGTCGATGCTCGACCGGCCCATCTCCGAGTTCGACGGCCCGGTGGATTCCGTGCGCGTGCCGGTGGTGCCGCCCACCGGCGAATGCAAGCCGTTCCAGGAAGTGCTGATCGAACTGGCGAGCCGCCTGAAGTTGCCCGCCTTCACGACGAAGGAGGGCACCCGCAAGTTTCGCGACTATCCCGACTTCGTCATCAACTTCCAGACGGCGCCCGACTCCGGAGTGGGTTTCCTGATCGGCTGGCGCGGCAAGGAGGGCGACAAGGCGCTGGTGGGTGAGCCGAATCCGCAGCAGTGGGAACAGTACGCCAGCCACAATTGCGTCTTTCACTACACCTTGCCGGAGTCGTTGCAGTACATGCGCGGCGCGAACGGGCCGTATCTGAAGTGGGCGGTGGCCAATGGCCTGCGCAAGTTCGACACGCCCATCGTGATCCAGCTTTACTCCGACGTGATGCAGAAATTCCGTCTCGCCGCACAGGGCAAGACGACGGGGCGTCAACCGCCGGATCACTTGCGCGAACGCGTGGCGCGCTACTTCGACCCGCTGCCGTTCTGGTACGAACCGCTGGAGATGGCCGTCACCGACCGGGCGCGCTATCCGCTCGCCGCGCTCACGCAACGGCCCATGGCGATGTATCACTCGTGGGATTCGCAGAACGCCTGGCTGCGGCAGATCCACGGCGAGAACTATCTGTTCATGAATCCGCGGCTCGCGCGCGAGAACGGTATCGAAGACGGCGGCTGGATCTACGTGGAATCGACGTGGGGCAAGGTGCGCTGCATGGCGCGTTATAGCGAGGCCGTCGAGCCAGGCACCGTGTGGACATGGAATGCCATCGGCAAGGCGGCCGGCGCCTGGAACCTCGGCCCCGATGCCAACGAGTCGCAGCGCGGCTTTCTGCTCAACCATCTGATTACCGATGAATTGCCGCGTGCCGGTCCTGGTGAGTCGCCCGGTGAGTCGCCTGCTGAGTCGCGCATGTCGAACTCCGATCCCATCACCGGACAGGCAGCGTGGTACGACGTGCGCGTGCGTATCTATCCGGCTGAAGCCGATGCGGCTTGCACCTTGCCGCAGTTCGCGCCCATGCCGAAGCTGCCGGGACAAACCGGCGTGCTGCAACGGATCGTGCAGACCTACTTCGCGGGGCGCGGCGAGTTTGCCGCGCGTCTGCGTGGCGCGGGGAAGCAAAAAAATGAGCAGACAAATGAGCGGGAACTTGAGCAGAACGAGCCGACATGAGCCGCACCGGCCACAATGAAACCCTGATGAGGAGCTTCCAATGACCCAGATGGCGCTCGTAATCGATCTCAACGTCTGCGTGGGATGCCACGCCTGCGTGACGAGTTGCAAGGAGTGGAACACCTCCGGCGAAGCGGGCAGTCTCGCGGATTTCCGGCCTTACGACGCCGATCCGTCCGGCACGTTTTTCAACCGCGTGCAGACCTTCGAAGCCGGTGAGTTTCCGCTGACCGAGACTATCCATTTTCCGAAGTCGTGTCTCCACTGCGAGGATCCGCCGTGTGTCCCCGTGTGTCCGACCGGCGCGAGCTACAAGCGCAAGGAAGACGGGCTCGTGCTGGTGGACTTCGACCGCTGTATTGGCTGCAAGTACTGTTCGTGGGCGTGTCCGTACGGCGCGCGTGAACTGGACGAAGAGCGCAAGGAGATGACCAAGTGCACGCTGTGCGCGGATCGCATCCATAACGAGAACCTCTCCGAGCGCGACCGCAAACCGGCCTGCGTGCTGGCCTGTCCGACTTCGGCACGGCTCTTCGGCGACATCCACGATCCCGACTCGGTGGTGTCCCAGGCCATTCGTGAGCGCGGCGGTTATCAACTGATGCCGGAATGGGAGACCCGGCCGGCGAATCACTACTTGCCGCGTCGCAAGACGGGGGCGTGTGGCAGCGAGGCGTGTTCGTGCGAAACGGAGAGCGCGACGTCGCAGGGCGGTGCATCAGGGCAAAGCGCGCGCGAGGCGCAAGCAGGGCGCGCGGGCGCTCACGTGACGGACCCCGCCGTTCTCCCGTTCGAACACCCGCAGTTGCAATCGGCGCCGCGCGGCGGAATCGCCGGAATGGTCGGGCGCATGTTCAATATCCTGAGTCTTGGGAGGGACGCATGAAGCCCGCATTTTCGGTCGTGTTTCTCACCACGCTGAGCGGCGCGGGGCAGGGCTTGCTGATCGCGCTGTTCGGTGTCGAGCTGGCCGTACGGCTCGGCTGGATTGCACCCGCGGCGGCGCCCGCGCAGACGTTCTACGTGCTGGGCGCGGCTATCGTCGTGGCGCTCGGCGCGCTCGGCCTGGTGGCCTCGTTCTTCCACCTCGGCCATCCCGAGCGGGCCTGGCGGGCCATTGCGATGTGGCGCACGTCGTGGCTCTCGCGCGAATGTCTCGCGTTGCCGGCCTTTCTCGGCGGTGCGTTCGCGTATGGCGTGGCGCACGCGTTTGGTTCGCCGTGGTCGCTGACCATTGGCGCGCTCGCAGTGCTGGCGAGCGCAGTGCTGTTCGTTTGCACGTCGATGATCTACGCGTGTCTGCGCTTTCTGCAGGAATGGGCCACACCGTTGACGATGGTCAATTTCGTGCTGTTGGGCTGCGCATCCGGCTTCACGATTGCGACCGCCTGCGCGGCATGGCTCGCGCCCGCCTTGATGGCGGGTCTCGCGATCTGCGCCGGCGCGCTGACCCTCGCGGGATGCGCGAGCCGGATTGCATCGCTCACGCGCAATGCCCGCTTGCGGCCCAAATCCACGGTGCAAAGCGCGACTGGCATCAAGTCGCCGACGCTCACGCAGAAGTCACGCGGCTTTACCGCGGGGGCGTTCAACCTGCGCGAGTTCTTTCACGGGCAAACGCCGCAGACCTTGCTGCGCATCAAGTGGACCTTTCTGCTGGCTGCGTTTGCGGTGCCGTTCGTGTTGATCGCGCTGGGTGCGAGCGTGCCGTCCATTGCCGGCTCGTTCTGGCTGCTGTGCCTCGCGTGCGTCGTGCAGTACGCGGGACTCGTCGCGGAACGCTGGTTCTTCTTCGCCGAAGCGCGGCATCCGCAGAATCTGTATTACCGGCAGGCAGCTTGATGAGCGACGCGGCGCCGGGGACGCTACGATTCCCGGCCCACGTGCCGTGCGCTTGTGAACGCGGCGCCGGCGCGAATCACGCGGCGCAGTTGGCGCGAGGCTACTGGCCGCTATTCGCGGGCACTGCCGCCGGGGTTGCCGGGGTTGCCTGGACGCCGGACTGGGTCGAGCCGTTCGTGCCCGAGCCGTAGCCCTGCTCCTGCTTCGCGTTTTGCGCCGCTACCCGCGCTTCCGCGGCCTGAATCTGCGCGGGATAGGTGGCGTCGTTCGCCGCCGAAGGGTTGTAGCCCGCCTGTTCGAGTTGCACGAGTTGCGCCTTGACTTCGGCGCGCGTCAGGGGCGCGTTCGACGCCGGCGTCGATTGCGCGAAGGATGCGAGCGGCAGGGCGAGAGACGAAGCAGTCAAGACCGCCAAAGCGAGCGTTTTCATGGCGCACTCCCGATAAAACGAGCCAATGAATCGCCCACCACGATTGATCGGCGACCTCACTGAAGTTTACCGAGCCGCCACAGCGTAATTCCCCGTCTTTCAACAACTCTGAATTTCATGGCGGAGACTTCGGAGCCGCCGCCCCGCGGCCCCTGTGCTGGGCCGAAGCATTTAGAACAACTCCTGCTGACCGGTCATCAGCGCGGCGAAATCGTCGTCGAGGAAGGGCAGGATGGCATCGGCCACCGGTTGCAACTGGCGCGTCAGATAGTGTTCGTAGTCGATGGCCGAGCGCTGGGTCTCGAGCGGTTCGGGACCCGCCACCGTCATCACGTAGCTGATCCAGCCGCCGTACTGATACTGCAGCGGACGTCCCTCGCGCCGGTTGAACGCGTCCGCCATTTTCGCGGCGCGCGCGTGGGGCGGCACGTTGCGCTGGTAGTCGTCGAGATTGCGGCGCAGGCGTCGCCGGTACACCAGCTGGTCGTCGAACTCGCCGCTCAAGGTGCGCTGCACGTAATCGCGCACGTAATCCTGATACGGCTGCTGCTTGAAAATGCGCTGATAGAGCTGGCGCTGGAAAGTCTGCGCGAGTGGCGTCCAGTCGGTCCGCACCGTTTCGAGCCCCTTGAAGACCACTTCCTCGCTGCCGTCGGCGCGCGTCACGAGTCCCGCGTAACGCTTCTTGCTGCCTTGCTCCGCGCCGCGCACGGTCGGCATCAGGAAGCGTCGATAGTGCGTCTCGTACTGCAATTCCAGCGCGCTCGCGAGGCCAAAAGTCTCCTGCAGATGTTCGCGCCACCACGCATTGACGTATTTGACGAGCGCATGGCCGATCTGCGCCGCCTGTTCCTGCGAGCGGGCACGCTTGAGCCACACGAAGGTGGAATCGGTGTCGCCGTAGATCACCTGATAGCCGCGCGCTTCGATCAGTTCGCGGGTGCGGTGCATGATTTCGTGGCCGCGCATCGTGATGGACGACGCGAGACGCGGATCGAAGAAGCGGCAGCCGCTCGACCCCAGCACGCCGTAGAACGCGTTCATGATGATCTTGAGCGCCTGCGAGAGCGGCTTGTTCTGCTGCCGCTTGGCCGCTTCGCGCCCTTGCCAGACCTGCTCCACGATGGCCGGCAAGCAGTGTTTGGTGCGCGAAAAACGGGCGCCGCGAAAGCCGGGGACGGAGGCGCTCTCGTCCGGAGTGTTCATGCCTTCCACGAGCCCGACCGGGTCGATCAGGAAGGTGCGGATGATGGACGGATAGAGGCTCTTGTAGTCGAGCACCAGCACCGAATCGTACAGACCGGGTTGCGAATCCATCACGAAACCACCGGGACTGGCTTCCCCCTCCAGTTCGCCGAGATTCGGCGCGACGTAGCCCTGCCGGTGCATCAACGGCATGTACAGATGCGTGAACGCCGCTACCGAACCGCCGCTGCGGTCCGCGGCGAGCCCCGTGACCGTCGCACGTTCGAGCAGGAAGGTGAGCAGCTCGGTCTTCGCGAAGATGCGCGTTACCAGTTCGCAGTCCTTGAGGTTGTAGCGAGCGAGCGCGGGCTTGTCTTCGGCAAAGCGGCGGTCGATTTCCGCCATACGCTGATAGGGGTTGTCGATGGCTTTGCCTTCGCCAAGCAGCGTCTGGGCAACGGATTCAAGGCTGAAGCTCGGAAACGACCACGTTGCGGATTTGAGCGCCTCGATGCCGTCGATGATCAGCCGGCCCGCGGCAGCCGCGAAAAAATGGTTCTGATTGGTGCCATGCTCGCGCCACTCCATGACGCTGCCGTCACGGCCAAAGCGCAGAGGAATCTGCAGACGCTCCGAATGCTGCTGCAGGACGCGCAGGTCGAACTGCACCAGGTTCCAGCCGATAATCGCATCGGGGTCGTGCCGCCGCATCCATTGGTTGAGTCGCTCGAGCAGTTGCGCGCGGGTGTCGCAATACTCCAGCGCGAAGTCGATCTCACTGCTGTCACCGTTCGGCGGACCCAGCATGTACACCTGGCGCTGCCCGCATCCTTCAAGCGCGATGGAGTACAACTCGCCGTGCGCCGTGGTTTCGATGTCGAGCGAGACGAGTTTCAAGGCAGGGCGATAGTCCGGCGCGGGCTTCATTTCCCCGTCCAGCAGGATGCCGTCACCGTCCGGCCGGCCACTGAAGCTCACGGGCGCCGTGATGAAGCGCTCCATCAGATAGCGTTCGGGCGGCCGGATGTCCGCCTCGTACATGGCAATGCCGTGCTCGCGGAAGAGCTTTTCCAGCTTGAGCAACTGCCGATACTGCGTGCAGTACACGCCCAGCACGGGGCGCTGGCGGAAATCGGTCAGCCCCAACGGCCGCAGTTCGACCTGACGTTCATTGCGCACCAGAGCGTCGGCCTGCTCGCGCTGCGCAGCCGGAGTGAACGCAACCGAGGGTTGCGGCGTCAGACGCAGATGACGGGGGCCGTGGTCAGTGGCCAGCCAGAAGTCGATCTCTGTACCGGCGGGTGTATCGCGCCAATGGCGGGTCAGGAGGAAACCCTGCTGTTGTTCAACCACACTGCAACCTTTGCAAGCCTGTCTTTCGGTCCATTTTACGGGGCAGGGGCAGGCAACGGTAATTTGACCCGCGGGGCCGCCCCCGTTTGCCTACCACAATTAGCCGCAATGGTAGGCGAGAAGGGCCATTTATGCCCGCTTTGGCGCGCCAGTTGTGCTTGCGCGCCCCAAGGCGCGGTACGATAGCGGCTCGCGCAGGCTGGCCTCGGGAGCGCCCCGGCGCCGTCGAGTGGCGGCGAGGGGGCTGCGCGGCGCTTGCGGCGATGGCCCAATCGAGCGGTCCGGCGGCATTCAGGCGGGGGCGTCAGGAAACTGGCGGTTTGCGCAGATGCGCCCGGATGAGGTAGGGTGGCGGGTCTGGCGCCTTTATCGGGCGCCGGTTCTATCAATACAGAAAGGGATGTGCAATGAACAAGCAGGAACTGATTGACGCTGTTGCGGCAGCGACCGGCGAAAGCAAAACGGCTACGGCCAAGTCGATCGACGCGATCATCGAGACGGTGACCTCGGCGGTGTCCAAGGGCGAAACCGTGCAACTGATCGGCTTCGGCGCGTTCTCGACGGGCGCACGTGCTGCTCGCGTGGGCCGCAACCCGTCCACGGGCGCGGAGATTCAGATCGCTGCTGCGAAAACGGTGAAGTTCGTTGCCGGCAAAGCGTTCAAGGACGCCGTCAACGCTTCCTGAGCAGTGCCTGCCACGCACGCGCCTGAGGCTTCGCCGCAGGCGCCGTGCGTCGCCAGTGGGTCGCCTGCCCGGTCTCCATCTGGTCACCGCGGCGCTCACGGCGGTTTGCTGACGCCGCGCGGCGATGCCGTCGTGGCGGTTCAGTCTGAAGGGCTGCGCCAACGGCGCCGCCTGACCTGCAGGAACTGATGCGACGCACACGGGTGCGTGGCTCGGTGTATGCGTTGCTGGCTTTGCTCGTGTGCCTCTGCTTGCAAGCCTGGTTACGTGCCACGTGCTTGCCTGTGTGTAGGCCCACGCGGCCTTCAACAGTAGCGGCTCGCGATTCACGTCTTCGTGCGCTCGCCTGGTCTGCTGTCATTCTGTTCAATACATGGGCTGATTCAAGCGCTTTTCGCGCCGATCGTTTCGCCCTCATCAATCAGTTATCCGAACTAAAAAACCATCTGACGCCGGACGCAAAAAGGCCCGCCATGAGAGGCGGGCCAGCAGGTCTTGCTGCGCTGACGTCCGGCTTCTGATGCGATGCCGGACGTACGCCAGTCAGACTTAGAACTTGTGACGCAGACCGAGCGAGACCAGTTCCTGCGTGCTCGTGCCACCGTAGCCGTACGAGCCGATCGACGCTTGCGCCGACACCACGGCCGTTGCGTCGGCGTTCAGCGTATTGCCGCTTGCGTGCTGGTAGGCGCCGACCAGGTACACGTCGGTGCGCTTCGAGAGGTTGTAGTCGCCACCCACCGAGACCTGGTTGTACGAGGCACCCGTCACGCCGTTGGCGCGCGTGTAGCTGTAGCCCAGACCCACCAGCATGGCCGGCGTGGCCTGGTAGTTCACGAAGCCTTGTCCGGTGTTGTACTTCTCGGTCGACACGAAGGCGGATTGGCCGTCAGACTTGTATTGCGAGTTGCTGTAGCCGAGGCCGAACGTGAACGGACCGGCGACGTACTGGCCAGCCACGCGGGCGATGTTGATCGAGCGTGCGGTCTGGAAGCCCAGATTGACGAGCGAGCCGTCGAAGGTGCCGTCCGACGTGCCGCCCCAGGTGGTGCGTTGCAGACCGGTGACCGTCGGATTGTCAGCCACGAAGTAGCCAGCGGCGATCGAGAACGGACCGTTGTTGTACGTTGCCGCAGCCGACCACGTCTGACCCGAACCCGTCTGGCCAGCGACGCCGCCGAACGCGTACATGCCTTCGACCTGCAGGCCCGAGAACACCGGCGAAACGTACTTGATGGCGTTGTTGGTACGCGAGCTGTTGTCGTAGTTGTCGACGTCGCCCACGGTCGCAAACGCGCTGCCGAAGTAGTTGTCTTCCGTGATGCCTTGCACCATGTCGACCAGCGGGTCGTACTGGCGGCCGAGCGTGACCGTGCCGAACTGGTCGCTGGCGAGACCGACGAACGCCTGACGGCCGAACAGACGGCTGCCTTGACCCAGACCGCCCGTGCTCGGGTTAAAGCCGTTTTCCAACTGGAAGATGGCCTTCAGACCACCGCCCAGATCTTCATTGCCTTTGACGCCCCAGCGCGTACCGGACAGGTCGCCGCCGCTGCTATTGCCGATCGACCACAGGCTGTTGTTGCCACTGGCGTTGTGGACATAGGTGATCGAGGTATCGATCGTGCCGTACAGCGTGACACTGCTTTGTGCGTGAGCGACGCCGGCTGCACCCAGCAGCGCAAGCGAAAGAGTCGAGAGGGCGATGCGTTTCATCAAGGTTTCTCCGTGCGGATATTCGTTTTTTCTGGCTGCTTTTGTTGCAACTTTTGAACTTCGGCACGAAGCGTATCGCAACGATCTGCGATCGAGAAAGTAAACAATATGGCCCTGTCTCGAATTTGTGACAGTGCAGATTCATCAAAGCGCCTTCAAACCTGATTAATTCGCAGGCAACCCGGCATTCAGGCGAGGCCATGTTTGTTCAGCCCAATCGTGCGACGGGGAAGGGCGCGAAGAGGGCCCTTGAAGGTGATGAAGCGCGCTCTATCAGGAGTTGCCCACTGGCAGGTCTACATCGCCTGATAGCCTTATCTGACGGGGCTTCAAAGGAAAGGCATGACCTTTGGGCGAGGCCATTCGGGCACAGTGAATCACGTACATGGAACGTGTGTTCTTATTGAGCGGAAATCTGTCCGGGCGCGTGTGGTTTATGTCGCGTGTCGCGTGCGCATGGGCACTATTTCAATTCCGTGAAGAACGACTATTGCGAAATTCAGCGTATATATTTGCGAAGGAAGTAATAATTACGATTGGAAAGAATAGCCGCGCGGATTTAGCAAAATTCGCAGAATGCCGGTGAAGATTTCGTAACGGGGCGTAATCGAAAACACCTGAAGCGTTTTAATGATGCGGTTGCGTAGTTGACCGGGTGGCAGGTGTCATGGACATGTCACGCTCGATGCGCGGTACGGCTCGCTATCGCTTGCAAACAGACTTATAGATACACTGGCTGGTCGGCACAACACCATCAGGAGATGAAACATGAAAACAAGTGCGCGCAATCAGTTTGAAGGCGAGGTGATCGACGTCACCCACGGCGCGGTGAACGACCAGATCACGTTGCGCACCAAAGGCGGCCTGGACGTGGTCGCCGTGATCACGCACGGCAGCACGGATACGCTCGGCCTCGCGCCCGGCAAAGCTGCGTTTGCTCTGGTGAAGGCGTCCTCGGTGCTGGTAATGGTGGACGTCGCGAGTCACCAGGTGTCGGCACGTAACTGCATCGCAGGCACCGTCTCGAACGTCACGAAAGGCGCGGTCAACGCCGAAGTCACGATTTCGACCACAGGCGGTGCGCAGATCGCGGCGATCATCACGAACGAAAGCGCCGATCGCCTCGGGCTCGCAAATGGAAAAGCCGCCACGGCGATTTTCAAGGCGTCGAGCGTGATTATTGGGGTGAACTAGATCGCTCTGCTAGCCAGGCGCGTTTGAGTTGGACGCGTTCAGACGGCGCGCGTTTGGGCGCGCGCTGGCTGAATGTGGCGGGGTGATGGGAACGGGATGGGTGTTGGGTTGAGGCTCATCCGGAATCGCCGATGAATCTGTTTGTCGTGCCGCTTGTTTGATTTGACATAAGATAAATTATCAACGGTTTAGCTGTAAGGGCTATATCCTAATGTCGTGTTCTGGCTATTTACAGATGTCGGGTTTTGCAACTGGCGTCATGCTGGACGCTCGCGCTCAGACTGCGGGA
>NZ_QVQV01000008.1 GCF_003429005.1 Paraburkholderia sp. DHOC27 | reverse complement strand
ATAGTGCGGATTACCCGTGTGAAAGTAGGTAATCGTCAGGCTCCCCAGCAGCAAACAGAAACCCCACCCCAACAGGTGGGGTTTCTGCGTTTACGGAAACACCTAAACCCACGCTGCTCAGCATCTGGGTTAAAGCGGAATCCAGCGATAATCGCGGTAGTAAATCGTCGCAGTAATTCAGTCAAGCGCGAGAAATCGCGTCCGCCTGAATCAATGAAATATTCGTAAGCTAGACACGCAAAAATCGAGATATGGTTTCAGTTTGTAAGAATTAAATCCCCGAGCATCCGCCTGCTGTTCTGAATCAACCCATCCATCCGATCACTCCAAGTGCGCACCAAAACGGAACATTGAGTCGCTCAAAACGACCAAAGTTTGTGCAAATGCACATTTCCATGTGGTGACGCAAGACCTAAGCCTGCAATAGAGTCTATCGACTAACGCACTAATTACTTAACAGGCGTTTGCGGCGCTGCAAAAAAGTTAATTTCGAGTTATGCTCGTTAACCCTTGACGCGTGTGCGACACCGGGACGCGTTGACCTGGCCCCGCAATCGAGTTTAGCACCCCTTGGTGCAATCAAACTGTAATGTGAATTTCTAAGCCTTTCATTTTGAGGGCTTGATTCGGACGGTTTTACTGCTTCAGCCATTTAAAGAACAAATGCAACACCCACCGCTTCTTAGCCTTCTGATCTGGGTCCCCATCGTCGCGGGCATCATCGTTCTGCGCGCAGGCGCGGGCTCACCGGGTCGCGCGCGCTGGTTTGCGCTCATTGGCGCACTGGCCGGCGCCGTGCCGGCGATCCCACTGGTTGCCAGTTTCCAGAATGGCGGGGGCATGCAGTTCGTCGAGCACGTCAAATGGCTGCCGGCGTTCGGCATTGGCTGGCATCTTGGCGTGGATGGCATCTCCTTGTGGCTGATCGTCCTCACCGCGTTGACGACCGTCGTGATCGTGGTGGCAGGTTGGGAGTCCATCACTGTTCGCAGCGCGCAGTATTTCGGCGCGTTCCTGATGCTGTCGGGTTTCATGCAAGGCGTGTTCACCTCGCTCGACGGCATGCTGTTCTTTGTGTTCTTCGAAGCCACGCTCATCCCGCTCTACCTGTTGATCGGCACATGGGGCAACAAGAATCGCACTTACGCCGCGGTGAAGTTCTTCTTCTTCTCGCTGCTCGGTTCGCTGATGATGCTGCTCTCCATGCTGTATCTCTACGCGCAGACTCACAGCTTCGACCTCGAAGTCTGGCGTGCCGCGCACCTCGACTTCGTCCCGCAAACGCTGATTTTCCTGGGCTTCCTCGCGGCCTTCTCGGTCAAGGTCCCCATGTGGCCCGTGCACTCGTGGCTGCCTGATGTCCACCTCGACGGTCCGACCGGCGCTGCCGTGATGCTGGGCATGCTGAAGATTGGCGGCTACGGCCTGCTGCGCTTCGCGTTGCCCATCACGCCGCAAGCGGCGCACTTCTTTGCGCCCGCCATGATCACGCTGTCGCTGGTCGCAGTGATCTACTCAAGCCTGCTCGCACTCGTGCAGACCGACATCCGCAAGCTGCTCGCGTACTCGTCGATCGCGCACATGGGCCTCGTCACGCTCGGCCTGTTCATCTTCAATCCGCTCGGCGAAGAAGGCGCGATCATGCAGATGATCTCGTACGGTATCGTCTCCGGCGCGATGCTGCTGTGCACGGGCATGCTGTTCGAGCGCACGCAAAGCGGCTCGATCGACGCTTACGGTGGCGTGGCCAACACCATGCCGCGCTTCGCGGTGTTCGTCATGCTGTTCTCGATGGCGAACGTCGGCTTGCCGGGTACGGCCGGCTTCGTCGGTGAGTTCATGGTGTTGATGGGCGCGATCGGCTTCAATTTCTGGATCGGCGCAATGGCGGCACTGACCGTCATCCTGAGTGCCGCGTACACGCTGTGGATGTACAAGCGCGTCATCTTCGGTGCGATCAAGAATGCCCGCGTCGCCAGTCTGCGTGACGTCAGTCAGCGCGAGTTCGTTCTGCTTGGCGCACTGGCCGTGCTGGTCCTCGCGGTAGGCGTGTATCCGAAGCCGTTCACGGACGCCATCAGCCCGACCTCGCAAGCCGTGCTGGCTCAGACCAACCGTTCGGCACAAGCGGTGGATACCGCCGCGGCTGATAACAAGAGCGGCGAGCCGATGCAGGCGCGCGAAACGGTGGCCGTCAATCTGGCTCACGCACCGGGCTAAACACATAGAGGTCTCAAGCGCCGCACCCGTCGTCTCTGGCCGGTGCGGCGCACTCACGTTACTTCAAAACAGTTTCACTTCATGCGCGCGTAGCCGTGTGCTGCGTCGAGTTTTCGTGCATGCGGTCGATAGCGGGGATTCGTTTTATACCTTGATATAAAGCATCTAACGACCATGTGCGCGCAGCCATGCGGCAACGTGTCACATGCTTCGGACTCGCAACAGTTCGTTGCAAAAATGGGTGTTTATATTGGTATAACGGGGCTTTACTATGCGACCGCTTACTATGGGAGAGCGGTCGGAATGATGTTCGCAAAAATCGCAAAGAGCAGGCAATCAATATGAAACACAAGACTCTGCGAGGATCGATGGGCGCAATGTCCCTCGGTCTGATGACGTTGCTGTCGGGATGCAACATGGACGTGCTGGATCCAAAGGGCAGCGTAGGCCTGGCGGAGCGTGATCTGATCGCCACGTCCACCTGGGCCATGCTGATCGTCGTGATCCCGGTGATCGCGCTCACGCTGTGGTTCGCATGGCGCTATCGCGCCACCAACACGAACGCCGAATATCGTCCCAACTGGGCGCACTCCACCGGCATCGAAATCGCGGTGTGGACCATTCCCACGCTGATCATTCTGTTCCTCGGTGTGCTCACCTGGAAGAGCACGCACGAGCTCGACCCGTACCGTCCGCTCGAATCCAGCGTGAAGCCGATCAACGTCGAAGTGGTCGCACTCGACTGGAAGTGGCTGTTCATCTATCCGGACCTCGGTATCGCTTCGATCAACCAGCTCGAGCTGCCGGTCGGCACGCCGGTCAACTTCAACATCACGTCGGACTCGGTGATGAACTCGTTCTTCATCCCGCAGCTCGGCGGCCAGATCTACGCAATGGCGGGCATGCAGACGAAGTTGCATCTGATTGCCGATGAAGCCGGCGACTACGCAGGCGAATCGGCCAACTTCAGCGGCAAGGGCTTCTCGGACATGAAGTTCCGTGCCATCGCCTCGTCGCCCGCTGATTTCAACGCATGGGTCGCGAAAGTGCGCGCCTCGTCGAACAGTCTCGACATGAACCGCTACAACGTGGTTGCGCAACCGGGCGAACAGGCGCCGGTTACGTACTTCTCGTCGGTCGATCCAAAGCTCTTTCACAACATCATTGCGCGCTATAACAACGGCAACGTCATGGATCTGAAAGACGACAGCAACTGCAAGGCCAAGGGGTAACGCATGTTCGGTAAACTAAGCCTCGACTCGATTCCGTACCACGAGCCGATCATTATGGTGGCGGCCGCCATGATGGCGATCGGCGCCATCACGGTGCTCGGCGCCGTCACGTATCTCGGCAAGTGGCGCTACCTGTGGAGCGAATGGCTGACTTCGGTCGACCACAAGCGCCTTGGCGTCATGTACATCATCGTCGCGATGATCATGCTGTTGCGCGGCTTCGCCGACGCCATCATGATGCGCACGCAGCTCGCGCTCGCGTATCACAGCCCCGGCTATCTGCCGCCGCATCACTACGATCAGATCTTCTCCGCGCACGGCGTCATCATGATTTTCTTCATGGCGATGGTGTTCATGGTGGGCCTGATGAACCTGATCGTGCCGCTGCAGATCGGCGCACGTGACGTGGCGTACCCGTTCCTGAACTCGCTGTCGTTCTGGATGACGGCAGTCAGCGTCATCCTGATCAACGTCTCGCTGGTGATCGGTGAATTCGCGCAAACGGGCTGGCTGGCGTATCCGCCGCTCTCCGAATTGAAGTTCAGCCCAGGTGTAGGCGTGGATTACTACATCTGGAGCCTGCAGCTCTCGGGTATCGGCACCTTGCTCACCGGTATCAACTTCTTCGTCACCATCGTCAAGATGCGTGCGCCTGGCATGACGTTCATGAAAATGCCGGTGTTCACGTGGACGGCGCTGTGCACGAACGTGCTGATCATGGCGGCATTCCCGATTCTGACGGTCACGCTGGCACTGCTCGGCCTCGACCGTTACCTCGGCATGCACTTCTTCACGAATGACGGCGGCGGCAACGCCATGCTGTATCTGAACCTGATCTGGGCGTGGGGCCATCCGGAGGTGTACATCCTGATCCTGCCGGCGTTCGGTATCTTCTCGGAAGTCATCGCGACGTATGCGAAGAAGCCGCTGTTCGGCTACAAGACGATGGTCTACGCGACCTGCGCGATCATGGTGCTGTCGTTCCTCGTCTGGCTGCACCACTTCTTCACGATGGGCTCCGGCGCGGACGTGAATGCCTTCTTCGGCATCGCGACCATGATCATTGCGATCCCGACGGGTGTGAAGGTCTTCAACTGGCTGTTCACGATCTACAAGGGCCGCCTCGAGTTTTCGACGCCGGTGCTGTGGACGCTCGGCTTCATGGTCACCTTCACGATTGGCGGCATGACCGGCGTGATGATGGCGATTCCGGGCGCGGACTTCGTGCTGCATAACAGCCTGTTCCTGATCGCTCACTTCCACAACGTGATCATCGGCGGTGTGCTGTTCGGTTATCTGGCGGGCTTCAACTACTGGTTCCCGAAGGCGTTCGGTTTCAAGCTGAACGAGAAGCTCGGCAAGGCCGCCTTCTGGTTCTGGCAGGTCGGCTTCTGGGTCGCCTTCACGCCGCTGTACGTGCTTGGCTTCATGGGCATGACGCGCCGTCTGAATCACTACGACAACCCGCAATGGCATCCGTGGCTGCTGCTGGCTGAAGTGGGCGCGATCCTGGTCGCCATTGGTATTGGCTGCCAGCTGCTGCAGATCTTCGTCAGCATTCGCGATCGCAACCTGCCGGGCAACCGTGATGTTTCGGGTGATCCGTGGGATGGCCGTACGCTCGAATGGTCGACTACGTCGCCGCCGCCGGTCTACAACTTCGCGATCCTGCCGGTCGTGCGTGAACTGGATGCGTTCACCGACATGAAGAAGCACGCGAAGGTGGAGAAGAGCGAACCGGTGTATCGCGACATTCACATGCCGTCGAACACCAGCTCGGGGATTTTCATCGCCATGTTCAGCCTGGTGCTCGGCTTCGCAGCGATCTGGCACATCTGGTGGCTTGCCATCGTGGGTCTGGTGGGTGTCATCGGCACGATCATCGTTCACAGCTTCGGTGACCACTCCGGCTACTACATCCCGGCCGATACGGTTCAACTGATCGAAGAACGACGCAACGGCAGTGGCGCAGGTGAAGCGCTCGAATTGGCAGAGGTGGATTAACCCATGTTACAAAAGACTAATCTGGCGCATCCGGTTTTCGAAGCGGACCACGTTCCGTCGCAATCGGTGTTCGGCTTCTGGCTGTACCTGATGACCGACTGCATCATCTTTGCCTCGCTGTTCGCCGTGTTCGCGGTGATGAGCCACCAGTTCGCCGGTGGACCGACCGCCAAGGATATGTTCGAGATCCCGGGTGTTGCGCTCGAAACGGCGGCGCTGCTGCTGAGCTCGATCACGTACGGCTTCGCGATGCTGGGCGCGCACAAGGGCAAGAAGGGCACGCTGCTGTTCTGGCTGGCCGTGACGTTCCTGCTGGGCGCGTCGTTCCTCGTGCTCGAATTGCGCGAATTCGCGCACCTGATCGCGGAAGGCGCAGGCCCGGATCGCAGCGCATTCTGGTCGTCGTTCTTCACGCTGGTCGGCACGCACGGCCTGCACGTCACTTGCGGTCTGCTGTGGATGATCGTGTTGAGCGTGCAGGTGATCCGCAGTCCTGAACTCACCGAGCGCGAACTCACGCGCTTGACGTGCCTGAGCCTTTTCTGGCACTTTCTGGACATCGTCTGGATTGGTGTCTTTACCTTCGTCTATCTTACGAGTGTGATCTAAATGGACCATAGCCATACCGCTCACGCGGGTGACAGCCATGGCAGCCTCGGCAGCTACACGATCGGCTTCATCCTTTCCGTTCTGCTGACTGCTGCGGCATTCGGCGTCGTCATGACCGGCGCAGTGACCGGTCACAATGCAGTGCTGCTGATCGCCGGACTCGCGTTCGTGCAGATCATCGTGCATCTGATGTGCTTCCTGCACATGAACACGTCGTCGGAACAGAAGTGGAATGTGATGGCGTTCGGCTTCACCGTGCTGACCGCGCTCATTCTGATTATCGGCTCGCTGTGGATCATGCATAACGTCAGCATGAACATGATGTCGCGGTAAGCGCGTTTGCCTTGGGTGACTGGTTCACCGGCAAGCATGAAACAAAACGGCCCCTCCAGAAGAGGGGCCGTTTTGCTTTGGCGCTCGCGGCAATCACCTGCGCCGCGAAGCCTTCGGCACCGGTGCCGTCGTATCGCGAACCACCAGCTCCGACAACGGCACCTTGTACGCATCGCGTTTCGGCTTGATCCCTTCGATGCGATCGAGCGTGAGCGACACGGCAATCGAAGCAATCGCCGCGGTAGGAAAGGCGACCGTGGTGAGCGCCGGCCGGAACTGATGGGCCAGGTGAATGTTGGTGAGACCAATCACTGAGAGATCCTGCGGCACACGCTTGCCCATATCGTTCGCGGCCTGAATCGCGCCGATTGCCATGAGGTCGTTGGTGGCAAAGAGCGCGGTGAGTTTCGGCTGGCTTTCGAGCAACGCACGCGCCGCGTCGTAGCCCGCTTCAATCGAGTCGCGGCACGCCTGTACGGCGATCGTCTCCGCGCTAACGCCACGCGTAACCAGGGCCTCGATAAATCCGTGCAGCCGCGACGATTGCGGGCCACCCGAGCCCTCGCCGAGCAGCGCGCCAATGCGCCGATGCCCGAGTTCATGCAGATGCGCGGCGGCCAGCTCTCCCGCATGCGTGTAGTCGGCCGTCACGCAAGGCAACGCACGCGTGGACTTTTCGCCTTCCCACATGCACAGCACAAGCGGCGAGCCGCGTTGCGCGACTTCCGCCAGCTCCTCCGCACTGACGTCCGTATTCATCACGATCACGCCCGCGGCCAGGGTGCCCGCGATCTTGTCGAGGTACGCGCGGGCAATCGCGGGGTCGTCATCGGTGTTGCACACCAGCAGGAAATAGCCGCGCCGCCGCGCGGCGGTCTCGGCCTCCAGCACGAACTCCGGATAGAACGGGTTCGAAATATTGGAGAGCATCAGCGCCAGGGTGGAGGTGCGCCCCTCCGCCAGCGCGCGGGCGGTGAGGTTAGGGCGATACCCGAGTTCGCGGACCGCCGCCATGACACGCTCGACCGTGGTGGGCTTGACCTTCTGCGGATTGCGCAGCACGTTCGACACGGTGGCGGCCGTCACCTGCGCGCGTTGCGCGACTTCTGCGAGTGTCACCATGCGCTTCGCGTGCCGGATAACGTCGCACGAGTCGCACGTATCGCACTTGCTAGCGCGCTAAAACCGAGGGTAAACGAGCGGGTAGCAAACCAGCGTGCTCGCTTTTTTTGCGTTTCACCCATATATTGAGATGTCGTTGTAAGTGTTGCGCGTCTCGAACGGCTCGGCTAACTTCACGTTCAGACACAGGAGGAAGACATGTTAATTCAAACCGCGTTTTTTCCGTCGAAAAATTTAAGCGCTTAAATTTCGTGGCCATCAATCCGGAAAAATCATGACGGCAATCTCGCTTCGAAACATTTCCAAGGCTTACGGCGAGCATCCGCCGGTGCTGCGCGATGTCAATCTGGACATCGGCGAGCATGAGTTTTGTGTCTTTCTCGGGCCGTCCGGCTGCGGGAAATCGACGCTGCTGCGCCTGATCGCAGGACTCGAAGACGTCAGCGGCGGTGAGCTGAAAATCGGCGGCCAGCGCGTCAACGAAGTGCAGCCCGCTGCGCGCGGCGTGGCGATGGTGTTCCAGAGTTACGCACTGTTCCCGCATATGTCGGTGTTCGACAACATCGCCTTCGGCCTGCGCATTTCGAAGGTCTCGAACGATGAAATCCGCCGCCGGGTCAACGAAGCGGCACGGGTGTTGCAGATCGAGTCGCTGCTCGATCGCAAGCCACGTGCGCTCTCAGGCGGACAGCGTCAGCGCGTTGCGATCGGTCGTGCGATTGTTCGGGAGCCCAAAGCATTTCTGTTCGACGAGCCCTTGTCGAATCTGGATGCCACTTTGCGCGCACAGACGCGCATCGAAATTGGCCGTCTGCACAACCGTTTCGAACAGGCGAGTTCCGTGTACGTCACGCACGATCAGGTCGAGGCCATGACGCTCGCCGACAAGATCGTGCTGCTGCGTGCAGGCGAAGAGATGACGCGCTTTGGCAGCATCGCGCAGATCGGTTCGCCGCTCGACCTGTATCACCGTCCGGCCAATCTGTTTGCAGCGGGTTTCATCGGCTCGCCGCGCATGAACTTTCTGCCGGGACGGGTGGTGACGACGAGCCCCTCACGCGTGGACGTCAAGCTCGACGACAGCGACGAAGTGATCGCGCTCACCGAGCGTCATGTGGAAGCGTCGCTGCAAACGGGCGCGCGCATCACGTTCGGCGTGCGTCCCGAGCATCTGACGCTCACCGAACCGCAGGCAGCAGGCGTGGCACGGAGCGGGCTGCAACGCGAAGTGGCATTCAGCGAGCAACTGGGCGAAGTGACGTATGTCCATCTCGACACGCGCAGCGAGCGACCGCTGATTGCCAAGGCACCGGGCAGCAGCGTGGTGCGCGCGGGTGAACGGCAGGTGTTTTTCATTACACCCGGTAGCGCGCATC
Organism: Paraburkholderia sp. DHOC27; assembly: GCF_003429005.1. Classification (GTDB taxonomy): domain Bacteria; phylum Pseudomonadota; class Gammaproteobacteria; order Burkholderiales; family Burkholderiaceae; genus Paraburkholderia. Next base: position 429,543 of record NZ_QVQV01000008.1, on the reverse strand, counting down.
TGTTCGACGAGAACGGCGATGCGGTCGCGGCAGCGCGTCAGGTTTCGTTTCATTAGCAGGTGAGCAGCACAGCGGATTAGCAGCGCACAGGCGGCCAGCGGCCGTCATCATAAAGTGAAGGATGGAGACAACCATGAAACTCAAAGCAGGAAAGCTGTTACTCGCCGGTATCGCGTGTCTCGCGCTGACGGCCGCGAGCTACGCTGACGCCGCAACCTTGCGCGTTACTGTGTCGGCGCGCGGCAATCAACGTCAGGTGTGGCAGGACGCCTTCGATCAATTCGAAAAGGCCAATCCGGACGTGGACCTGAAAGTGACCTATGTAGGCGAGGAGGCCTACAAGGTGCAGATGTCCGGCTGGCTCGCAACGGATCCGCCTGATGTGCTGAGCTGGCACAACGGTGAGCGCATGGCGTATTTCGCCAAGCGGGGCCTGCTCGACGATCTGAGCGCCGACTGGCAGAAAGACGGCTGGAATCAGACATATGCCGCCGTCAAGCCGCCTTCCACCTACGCGGGCAAGCAATATGCCGCGCCGCTTGGCTACGACTCGTACGGCTTCTTCTACCGCAAGGACCTGTTTGAGAAAGCCGGCATTACCAGCGAACCCAAAACCTGGGATGAGTTTCTGGCTGACTGCAAGAAACTGAAAACCGCAGGCATTGCGCCGATCGCCGTACCAGCGAAAGATTCGTGGACGCTGGCCGCATGGTTCGACTACCTCGATCTGCGCATCAACGGCTACGCTTTCCATGAACAACTGATGGCGGGTGAAATCCCTTATACGGACCCGCGCGTCCGTAAGGTCTACGCCACATGGAAAACCCTGATCGACGATAAATACTTCGTCGACAACGCGCTCTCGTACGACGTGGATTCGGTGAGCCCGCTGCTCGTCAACGGTCAGGCATCCATGATGCTGATGGGCACGTTCTTCTCGGCAGGCTTGCCGGAAGCGACGCGCGACAAGATGGGTTATTTCCGCTTCCCCGTGATCGATTCGGCCGTGCCGATGGCCGAAGACGGCCCGGTGAACATCCTGATGATCCCGGCCAAGGCATCGAACAAGAAGGACGCGCATCGTCTGCTGGCGTTCATGGCGCAACCGCAGATCAATGGCGAACTCGCCAAGGGCTGGGGCCAGCTGCCGTCGAATAACCAGGCGCCTGCACCGACGGATCCGATTTCGAAAATCGGCTTCCAGATTCTGTCCAGTACGCCCGGTGGTGTGGCACAGTTCTACGATCGCGACATGACCAAGGAAATGGCCGACGAAGGCATGAAGGGGATGCAGCAGTTTTATAGCGACCCGAGCCAGATCGACTCGATCCTGAATCGGCTTGAGCAGATCCGCAAACGCATCTACAACAAGTAGGTTGAGGCACGCCCGGGTTGCGATGCGTGCCGAGGCACCTCGGCGCGCGAGCGCCGCAACCCGGCAATTGGGATGCCGGTCTTTAGCCGGACGAGGAAACTGAACGTGTCCACCACTATTTCAGACAAAGCCGTATCCGTCACCCGCGCGCGTCGCAAGGCGCCGGCGCCGCTTAGCCGGCGCCGCAATCGCACGGCCATGTTGTTCCTGCTGCCGGGTGGCCTGCTGTTCGCAATCTATGTGATTTACCCGGTGATCAGCAGCATCGTGCTGAGCTTCTACAACTGGGACGGCATGACCGCGAAAAGTTTCGTGGGCCTTGCCAACTATCGGGAACTGATCCAGTCCGATACGTTCTACACGGCGCTGAAAAACAACGTCATCTGGCTCGTGCTGTTTCTGCTCGCGCCGCCTTTCGGCCTTGTGTTTGCGCTGTATCTGAATCAGAGCGTGCGCGGCATCCGGCTCATCAAGTCGCTGTTCTTCGCGCCGTTCGTGCTGCCGGGCGTGGTGGTGGGGCTGGTGTTCGGCTGGTTTTACGATCCCACCTTCGGCTTGCTGAAGCTGATCGTGGGGCATGGCATACCGGTGCTCGGCGATCCGCGCTACGTCACCTACGGCATCATCTTCGCCGCACTGTGGCCGCAGATTCCGTTCTGCATGATTCTCTATCTGACTGGCCTCACGGGTATCAATACCGAAGTGATCGAGGCAGCCCGCATGGAAGGCGCCAAAGGCTTCACGCTGCTGTGGCACGTGATCCTGCCGCAACTGAGGCCCGCTACCTTCATGGCCTTCGTGCTGACCGTAATTGGCGCGTTGCGCAGTTTCGATCTGATCTCGGTGATGAGCGGCGGCGGTCCATTCGACAGCTCGACCGTGCTCGCTTACTTCATGTACGACCAGGCCATCAAGTACTACCGCGAAGGCTATTCCGCCGCGATCGCCGTGGTGCTGTTCCTGATCATGCTGATCTTTATCACCTGGCAATTGCGGCGCCTCGTGCGCAGCGAATCCTGAGGAACCGTCATGTATCCAATGCCCGTTGCCCGCTGGCGGCCAGGTAGCCGTCTGCTCTACAAAATCTCGCTGCCGGTCGCGTTGTTTCTGTGGCTGCTGCCCTTGCTCGCGGTACTGGTGACGTCGATCCGTTCCAGTGATGAACTCTCGGCCGGTAACTACTGGGGCTGGCCCGAGCACTTCGCGATGGTCGAAAATTACGGCACGGCGCTCACGCAAACGCCGATGCTGCATTACTTCTGGAACAGTATCCTGATCACGCTGCCGTCGGTGGCGGTGTCGATCTTCCTGGCGTCGATGGCGGGCCATGCACTCGCCAACTATCGCTTCCGCGGCAACCTGCTGCTGCTCGCCATCTTCGTGGCCGGCAATTTCGTGCCGGTGCAGATCCTGATGATTCCGGTCCGGCAACTCACGCTGGCGCTCGGTCTCTACAACACGGTGCTGGGGCTGGTGCTGTTTCATACGGCGTTTCAGACCGGTTTCTGCACGCTGTTTCTGCGCAACTTCATTCGCGCGCTGCCGTATGAGCTGATCGAAGCGGCCCGTGTGGAAGGTGCCAGCGAGTGGGCCATTTACGCACGCATCGTGTTGCCGCTCGTGCGGCCGGCGCTCGCGGCGCTCGGCATTCTGGTTTTCACCTTTGTGTGGAACGACTACTTCTGGGCGCTCTGTCTGACGCAAGGTGACGATGCCGCGCCGATCACGGTGGGCGTGGCCGCCCTCAGAGGGCAGTGGACGACGTCGTGGAATCTCGTCTCAGCGGGCTCGGTGCTCGCCGCGCTGCCATCGGTCGTGATGTTCTTCGCGATGCAGAAGCACTTCGTTACCGGGCTCACGTTCGGCGCAACGAAAGGTTAACGGACGCGGGCCGCGCAGGCCCGCTCTACCCTGTATGACCCATTGACGATTGGCCGGTGCGCAAGCAACGCCGCCTCGCGGCAAGTCACGCCCGCTTGCAGCGCCGCGTCCTGTCGAATGCCATTCACCACGATTAAACCGCCACCTGGCGCAATCACAACATACAGCGAGAGCACCATGCATTTAGGAGTCTGCTATTACCCCGAGCAATGGCCGCAGCATCAATGGGAAAGCGACGCGCGCCGGATGGCGGAACTGGGCATTAGCCGCGTGCGCATTGCCGAATTCGCGTGGAGCCGGATGGAACCCGAACCCGGCCGCTATGAATGGGCATGGCTGGATACCGCCATTGAAACGCTCGCGAAACACGGGCTGAAAGTGATTCTGGGCACGCCTACTGCCACGCCGCCGCGCTGGCTGGTGAGCTTGCATCCCGAGATCTTGCCGGTCACGAAAGACGGCGTGAAGATGAACTTCGGCTCGCGTCGTCACTACGACATCTCGAGCGAGGTGTATCGCGAGCATTGCGCGCGCATCGTCACGCAGATGGTGCGGCGCTATGGCAAGCACCCCGCGGTAATTGCGTGGCAGACCGACAACGAACTGGCGTGCCACGATACGTCGCCCACCTATACCGAAGCGGCCCGTGAGCGCTTCACGCGCTGGCTCGCGAAGCGTTACGGCGAAGTGGCGAAGCTGAACACGGCCTGGGGCAACGTGTTCTGGAGCATGGAATACAGCAGCTTCGACGAAATCGGTTTGCCCAATCTCACGCCCACCGATGCGAACCCGAGCCACTGGCTCGACTTCCGCCGCTTCATGTCGAGCGAGGTGGCGAGCTTCCACGGGCTGCAGGGCGAATTGATTCGCGAGCATGCGCCGGGGCGTGATCTGCTGCACAACTTCATGGGCTTTTTCACGAGCTTCGATCACTACGAGTTCGCCAGGAGTGGCCTGGATGTCGCAGCATGGGACAGCTATCCGTTGCCGCGCACGGAAGTGCTGTGGTTCGACGATGCCGAAAAGCACCGTTGGGCGAGAAGCGGTCACCCGGATATTCCCGCCTTCAATCACGACCTGTATCGGGGTGTCGGCAAGGGGCGCATGTGGGTAATGGAGCAGCAGGTCGGGCCGGTCAACTGGGCGCCGTACAACCCGGTGCCGAAGGCCGGCATGGCACGTCTGTGGACGTGGGAGGCATTCGCGCACGGGGCGGAGCTGGTGTCGTATTTCCGCTGGCGCCAGGCGCCGTTCGCGCAGGAGCAAATGCATTCGGGCATCAACGCGCCCGACGACCGGCTCACGGCCGGCGGCGAAGAAATTGCCAGAGTGGCGCGGGAGATGGCTGCCTTCGCCGCGCCTGACTACGCCGCTAACGCCGCCACTACGACGACCAAACAGGCGCCGGTTGCCCTGCTGTTCGATTATCCGGCGGACTGGATCGTGCAGATTCAGCGCCACGGTGCGGATTTCGACTATCAGCGGCTGGTGTTCGAATGGTACTCATGCCTGCGTGAAATGGGCGTGGACGTGGACATGCTGCCGGCCAGCGCCGATCTGAGCGGCTACAAGCTGGTGCTCGCGCCGTCGCTGCCGGTCGTGCCCGATGCGCTGGTGGCACAGATCAAGAAAGGCGATGCACACTGGCTATTCGGCCCGCGCACGGGCTCACGTACGGCGGACTTCACGATCCCCGCCACGCTCGCGCCGGGACCGCTACAGGCGGTTCTGGACGTGCGGGTGGCGCAAAGCGAGTCGCTGCGGCCGTCGCTGCGGCCGGGCATCAGCTTCGAGGGCGTGCAGGGGCAGGGCAGGAGCTGGCGCGACTACATCGAACCGGGCGCCGGGGTCGAGGTGCTGGCCGCTTTCGATGACGGCGTACCGGCACTGGTCGGCGCGGGCACGGTCCGCATGGTGAGCGCGTGTTTCGATCCAGCCTTGCTGAAAGCCGTGCTGCAACGGAGTCTGCGTGACGCGGGCATCGCCACGCAGACGCTGCCGGAAGGCGTGCGGTTGCGGCGTCTCGGCAGCGTGTGCTTCGCCTTCAACTATGGCGATAGCACGTGGCAGGTGCCCGCGCCGGATGGCGCGCAGTTCGTGCTGGGCAGCCGCGAACTCGGCCCGGTGGATGTCGCCGCATGGGTTGAGCAGCGTTAACCTCGCCTGCTGACGGGCTGACACGTTTCAGTAAGCTTTGGCATACTGCCGGTTCAACGGACGTCGCGCCGGCCTCCAGTTCGGAGCCCGGCGCGTTCGTCCTTGCCGATAGCCAACTGCGTGCAACGGGCGAATCCGCGTCTTTGCGTATGCAGCCAGCCCTACTATGCGTCATCGATGAACTACTCCCGCCTTCTCAGCCTCACGCGGATTCCGTCCTTCATGTCGCTGGCAGGCGCGACCCTGGTGCTCGGGGTAGCGATGTCGTTCACCGCCCCCTATCTTTCGCTATTCGGCGTCGAGCGTGCCGGCATGACGCCGCTGCGGCTCGGCCTCTTCATGACGCTGATCGCCGCGAGCGGCGTGGCGGCCAGCGGCTGGGCCGGCAAATGGTCGGATCGTCACGGCCACCACCGCACGCTGCTGCTGGCGGCGCTCGGCGCCGCCGCGCTCGGCTTCGTGCTGCTGTGCTTCGTGCGCGATTACCGTGCTCTCCTGATTATCGGCATTGCTTTTCTCGGCGCGGGCGGCTCGGCGCTATCACTGGTGTTTTCGTTCGGACGCGTCGCGCTGCCCATACCGGATGAAGCCGAGCGCACCTTCGCCACTGCGACGCTGCGCACCGTGTTGTCGATGGCGTGGGTGTTCGGGCCGTCGGTGGGGGCACTCGTATTGGCAGGCATCGGCTTTTATGGCCTGTTTCTGTTCGCCGCTGCGTGCTTCGCAGTCTGCGGCGCCATTGTCTGGCGCATGCGTGAGACGCCGGATGTCGAACCGCACGACGAGATGCCAGAGCGCATTGCTGGCGACCCTGCCACCTCGCTGGAAGTCACGACCGTCGATCCGAAAACGCCGGTCGAGCCGGACTTCGTCCATCCCGTGGCGTCGTCACGCCTCATCTGGCGCTCCGTGCTTGCCTTGACACTGATCGGACTGGCGGCCAACGCCACCATGATCGTGCTGCCGCTCTACGTGGTGCGTGCGCTGCATGGCACGAGCATCGACGTGTCCATCATGCTCGGCCTTGGCGCATTCCTCGAAATTCCGATGATGCTGGCGCTCGGCGCGCGTGGCGCGACGCTCAATAAAATGCGCTGGCTGGCCGCTTGCGCCGGCGTGCATATGGTGTATTTCATCTGCGTTGCGGCGGTCAATTCCGTCTCGTTCCTGATTCCGATGCAGGCGCTCAACGCGTTCGTTGTCGCTGTGACCTCATGTCTCGGCATGACCTACGTGCAGGATCTGATGCCGCGCACACCGGGCGCGGCCACGGCGTTGTTCTTCAATGCGTCACGGGTGGGCTCGATTCTCTCGGGCGTGTTGTCCGGGCTGCTGGTGGCAGGCGTCGGCTACAAGGGGACGTTCCTGTTCTGCGGTTGCCTCGCGCTCGTGGCGCTCATCCTGTTCGAGGATCCACCGTGGCGCAAGATGGCGCGCTATGTCATGGACCGTTGGCCGCGCCGGGAAAAATAACGGCATCAAGACGACTCCCCGCAAGCCGTTCTGCGCGCAATATCGCAACTGGTAATCCGTCGCACGAAGGTGTAGACTCGGTTCTAGACTGAACGGTTCCATATTCGATCATGCCCTCATACGATATCCAGGCAGGCCCAGGCCGGCCGCGCGAGTTCGAACTCGACGAGGCGGCCGAGGCTGCCATGCAGGTGTTCTGGTCGCATGGCTACAACGGCACGTCGCTGCCTGATCTGATCGAAGGCACCGGTCTGTCGCGAGGCAGCCTGTACAAGGCATTCGGCGACAAAAAAGGCCTGTTTCTGGCGGGGCTCGATCTCTACATCGCCCGCGCGTGTGAGCGCGTCTCGTCCAATTTGCAGACGCCGGGTCCGGTCAAAGCGGCGATCCACGAGGCGCTGCTGCGTTATGCACAACTGGCGAGCGGCCCCACTGGGCGGCGCGGCTGCCCGCTGGTCGCGGCGGCTACCGAGATGGTGCCGCATGACGCAGAAATCTCCGAACGTATCGGCAACATGTTTGCGTGGCTGCAGAACGCGTTCGCCGCCGCTATCGAACGTGGCCAGGCGCAGGGCGAGATCGCCGCAGATCAGGACAGCCAGACGCTGGCGCGCCTGCTGCTGTGTCTGACCCAAGGCATGCGCGCAGTCGGGAAGACCGGCGTGGCGAAAAAAGACATGATTGCGGTAATAGACACCGCCATGCGGATTCTCGACTAAATTTTTTTGCTTAATTGGGAACCGATCGGTTCCTATCGGAGAAGGTGATGAATCCTGTGACGATGACGCCTCATCAAGTTGCCACCACGCACGATCCGCGTCGCTGGGCCGCCTTTGCGGTGCTGCTGGTGGGGGCGTTCTTGCCGCCGCTCGACTTCTTCATCGTGAATGTCGCGCTGCCGTCGATTCGTCAGGGGCTCGGCGCGACGCCCGCCGAGGTTCAGCTGGTGATCTCCGGCTATGCAGGCGCGTATGCGGTGTTCCTGATCACAGGCGGCCGGCTGGGCGATCTGTTTGGGCGGCGACGCGTGTTTCTGGCTGGATTGACCGGGTTTGGTTTGTCGTCGGTGCTGTGTGGATGCGCGGTCTCACCGATGATGCTCATCGTCGGGCGCATCCTGCAAGGATTGAGTGCCGCCGTCATGGCACCACAGGGGCTCGCCTCCATTCATGCGTTGTTTCCCGATCATGAGAAATCGCGGGCGTTGAGCTTTTACGGTGCAGCCATTGGTCTCGCGGCTGTGATTGCTCAGGCCATCGGCGGTCTGCTCATTTCGGCGAATCTGTTTCACCTGCATTGGCGGATCATCTTTCTGATCAACCTGCCTATCGTCGCAGCGGTGTTCATGGGCGGCTTGCCGCTCTTGCCCGACACACGCAGCGATCACCCTGCCCGACTCGATCGCGTGGGCGTCGTGTTGTCGGCACTGGCGTTGGGTTTGTTGATTACGCCGCTGGTGGAGGGACGCGAAGCGGGCTGGCCGTGGTGGTCATGGCTGATGCTGGTGGCGTGCCCCGTGGCCGGGGTGCTGTTCTGGCGTTACGAAACCGCTCTGGCGCAGCGGGGCGGCACACCGCTGGTCAATCCCGAACTCGTGCGCATGCCGGGTCTGGTGGTGGGCCTGATGGGTGTGCTGCTGTTCTACGTGATGTCAGCATTCTTTCTGACGTTTTCGGTTTACCTGCAAGGCGCGCTGGGCGCGAGCGCGTTGTCGGCGGGGCTCGTGTTCGTGCCTTGCGGCCTGGGCTTCTTTTTGGGCCCGCTTACGACACCGCTCGCGATCCGTGCCTTTGGGCGGTTTGTTCCCGCCATTGGTATGTCATGCGAAGTAATCGGCTGTGTGCTGTTGTGTCTGGTGGTGGCAGCGGCGCCGGCAGGCCAATTTCCTGCCAGCTTGCCGATGGACGCCGCGTTGTGGCTGATTGGCTTTGGTCAGGGATGGGCGCTGCCCACACTCGTGCGCAGCGTGATTGATCGGGGCCCGGTTGGCGGCTCCGGCATGATCTCGGGGGTGGTCAATTCGGCATTGCAGATTAGTGCGGCGCTGGGCGTGGCCGTGATTGGCGGCGTGTTTTATGCCGTCGCGGGCGTGCACGCGTCGCCGGCTTCAATGGCGCGCGCGTTTATCGTCGCCATGCTGAGCGTCGCGGGATGTCTGGTGGTGTCCGCGGTGTTGTCGGTGCGGGCGTCGGCGGGGGCGAGGCGGCACGCTAACCGCACGAGCTGAACCTCACCGGCTACGCCAGCTCCAACACGCGCGCCGCACGATCACTGCGAAACGCGTTCCCCGACAAGCGTGGAATCCGCCGGCAAAATCAGTTGCGCGGGAATGTGGGCTGCTGTGCGACGCGCCGCGAAAAAATACAGCACGGCGGGCACGATCAGTCCGACGATCCACGAGATGTCCGCGCCATCCAGCGAGTCGACCAACGGCCCCGTATAGAACGCGCTCGAAATGAACGGCAGTTGCACCAGCACACCAATTACGTAGATCACGATGCCGGTGGTGTTCCACTGTCCATACCGGCCGTCTGGATCATAAAGTGCGGGGACGTCATAGCGATCGCGCGTGATGAAGTAATAGTCGACCAGATTGATGGCGCTCCACGGCGTGAAGAACGCGAGCAGGAACAGGATGAACGACGAGAATTCCTTCAGGAACGCATGGCGTCCAGCCAGCGCGAGCCACATCGCCACGCCCACCATGGCCAGGATATAGACGAGCCGGCTGCGGGTAGACAGGCGGTTGTCGCCGCGAAAACCGCTGACCACGGTCGTAATCGACATCACGCTACCGTAGGCATTGAGCGTGGTGATCGTGATCTTGCCGAAGGCGATGGCAAAGAACAGCAGCGCGGCAATCTTGCCGGTTGCGCCGAGTCCGACCACGAACGACACCTCGTGTCCCGAGAACTGCTTGCCGGCCAGCGCGGCGGCGAACACGCCGAACACCATGGAAATCTGCGCACCGATTCCCGAGCCGAGGCCGATCGCCCAGAAGGTCTTGCGTGCCGAAGTGGCGCGTGGCAGGTAGCGGGAATAGTCGGCCACGTAGGGGCCAAAGGCAATCTGCCATGACGCGGACAGCGACATGGCAAGCAGGAAGTTCGCGAGCGTGAAATGGCAGTTGCCGAGCAACGCGCCGACGTCATGGCCGATCAGAAGCTGCGCGAACATATAGACGAACGCAATCACGCCAACCACGCTGGCAATGCGCCCAATGCCGTGGATCACGCGATAGCCGAGCACGGTGAACACCACGATGACCGCAGTAAAGGCGACGATGCCCACGGCGTCGTCCACGTGCAGCAGTTGCGCGACCGCCTGGCCGGCGAGCACCGTGCCGCTCGCGGAAAAGCCCACGTACATCAGGCAAACCAGCACGATGGGAATGACCGCGCCGTACACGCCGAATTGCACGCGGCTCGAAATCATCTGCGGAAGACCGAGTTGCGGTCCCTGCGCGCCGTGCAGGGCCATGACGCCGGCGCCGATGATCTGGCCAATCAGGATGCCGACGAGCGACCAGAACACATCGCCACCCAGCACGACGGCAAGCGCGCCGGTGACGATGGCGGTGATCTGCAGATTGGCCGCGAGCCACAGGGTGAACTGACTGAACAGGCCGCCGTGACGTTCCGCTTCGGGAATGTAGTCGATGGTGCGGCGTTCGGCGATAGTACGCGTGCGGGTTCCGCCATTCGAAGCAGACATGACAATCCTCTAACCGTGGCGCGTCCCGTTGGATGTCGCCCGATGAATCATTGACCTGCTGTCTGAGCAGGTCCCCCAGTGGATGGCGCATGCGCGAGCGGCTGCCATCCTTCAGGGCACTGTATGTCAGTCAAAATGTATAGACAAGTTAATGGGGTTTATCGTTTACCCGATGGGGCTACGATTTTCTAATGCGCGCCTATGCGCCGCCGCGAACAGGCATTGATCCGTGCATGACATCGCGCCCGATATCGCGCAATGCGTGGCTACCAGGCTCGCATATGTATAGACAAGGATAGAAAGCCAGAGGCAGTCACTCTAGCCGGGAGTGAAGCTTTGACCGCAGATGAATACGCTGCCGCAATAACAATGGCCGCTCCAGATACCCACCAGAGCGGCCATTTTTTCGCGCAATACGACGAAACGGCGATTACGTCGAAGTCTTCGGCCGACGGCTCGCAATCCATGCCGCCGTGCGCGCCTCGATGTACCGCGCGTAGTCGGTGTTCGTATTCAAAGGAGGCATCTGATGATAGGTCCCGCCGTTCGTATCGGGCACCGGCAAGTGCGACACGAGTTCCGCGTGGACCTTTTGCAGATGCGACGGTAACGCCGCCGAGGGATTGGCGCCGCTCGACTTCGGCACTGTCACGCCCGCGAGTGGATCGTCGGTGCGCGGCGTGCTCAAGGTCAGCGCATCGCCGATGTCCGGCGCCGCGGCATCGCGCGCGGTCAGCGCCGGCAGGCCCCAACGGGTTTCCACCGTCTTCAGGATGGAAGTGTGATCGAGCGGCGTGCCGTTCGCCGGCACGCGGAACACGCTGCCCGCTTCGATGAGCGGCGAGACCAGCACGGTCGGCACGCGCACGCCGAAGCGCTTGAAATCGAAACCATACTCGCCGGTCGAATTGTCCGGCGGCACGGCGCCCAACGGCGGCGGCACATGGTCGTAGCAGCCGCCGTGCTCGTCGTAGGTGATGATCAAGAGCGTCTTTTGCCACTGCGCCTCGTTGCTGCGCAGCGCGTAGTACACGTCGTGGATCAACTGTTCACCCAAAGCCACGTCGTAGTTCGGATGCTGACTGTTGCCCGTGGATTCCCAGCTGGGTTCCAGAAACGTATAGGCCGGCAGTGTGCCGTTAGTGGCTGCGGTCTGAAAATCCGTGAAGAGGCCAAAGTGATCGTCCGACGCCTGGGTCGTGTCGGGGAAATTCAGCCGCGTCAAAGGCTGCTGGTCGTATCCGTAGATCATCCAGCTTTGATTGTGTTGCGACAGCAGGCCAAAAATGCTCGGGCACGTGAACGACTTCGTGTGATCGTCCATGTGCCCCTGGCTCGTCGCGGCACATACGAACGCGCGGTTCGGCAGCGTTTCAGTTGGCGCGGAACTGAACCATTGATCGCACACCGCATAGCCTCGCGCGAGTCCCGAAAGTACCGGCAGCAGCGACGGCGTGAACATGCCCATGATGTCCGAGGCAACCGTGCCGGACAACACCGACCAGCTCGGTTCTTTCGATTCCCAGCCCAGCGTGTACGCGTAATCGGTGACGAAGCCCTGGTTGGTGGCCGTGGCGGGGCTCGGCGCCGTGACCTTGCCGAACAACTGCGAGTTGGTCGCGCTATAGCCTTCGCCGGGATCGGCACCGGGCTGGAAATACAGATTCTGCGTGTTCGCCGCGAGCGCGTAGACCTTGACGGCTTCGCCGGTGCTGTCGGGGTTGGACTCCTTGCCGGTGAGTCCTTCGAACGCCTGACCCGTTGGCGTCTTGTTGTTCTGGTCGGCGTACAGAAACCCCAGCATGTGATCGAAAGAGCGGTTCTCGAGCATCAACACCACAATGTGCTGAATTTCAGCAAGCTGGTTTGCCATGAATGGACCTCGTGGATGGGATTGCGGGGGTTGTGATTGCCGACCCGTGCGGGCTGTGTAAAAAGCCGCGTCAAACACAGCGCAAAACACGGCGCAAAAAACGGCAGGCGGCGTGCGCGTCGCACGTGAAGACACGCATCACACGATTTTGTACGCAGGTTTCAGGTCGGGTTGATGACGGGTCAGACGAATCTGCGCAGCGAAAGTGCCGCGGTCGTGAGAATGAATTGCGACGTGTGGGTCGCGCAGTGCGAGGAAGGGTGCAGCGGGAGTGCGGAGATTGCCGGGGAAAAGCGGTGCAATACAAACGCGCTGGTCAGGCTACGTTGTCAGAGACGTTTCGAGGCGCGATGAGCGCGCCCTCGCCGCACGTGCATGCCATACGTGCGCGTGTGCTTAGGCCAGTGCGGACTGGCGCAGGCCTTCGTCGTGTTCAAAAGCGTGGACGGCACGTTGCCCGTCCGCTCGCGCCTGCGATTCGGAGCGAAAAGTCTCTTCGCTATACGCCACTACTTTCTTGCCGTTGCCATGCGGTCGTGCGATGGTCAGCCCCCAATGCCAACCACCGTCCTGCTCGAAAACGTGCAGCGTCAATTCAGGCAAACCGCGCGGATTCGTCATAGGTGCCTCCGCAGGTAGGGAAGCCAGCCGAAAGAAGTGCCCGGCTTCGCTGCACCCAGCATAGGTGAATCCATGTTGCATTGCAACAACCTATTTCGCTGACAGGGTTTTTAGCGTGTCACGCCCGCCACGCAGGTGTATTCGCAGACTTTTTGCTGCGCGAATTCAGGCGATATGTGTCCAACAGACGTCAATATGCTGGCCAATCTGCCATGAAGTCGCCTATGATGAAATGGCGCAGTGCATCACCAGGGCGCGTGGACTGAGGTCCACTGGCGGTCGGTTCAAACCGCGAACACCAACCTGGAGGACGTCCCCTATGCCACCGTGCGAATCCTGCCTCGATCTGAATGGCCTCCCGTCCACCAAAGGACTGCGCCAGGGCCTGGCGCTGCTGGGTATTGGCGAACTCAGTGGCGTACCCGCCGTCGAGCATTACCGCTGCACGGCCTGCGGTACCTCGTTTTCACGCGTGCTGCTCGGCGAGGGCTGCGATTGCGTGTGGCACTGCCTCGGCTGCCCAACGGTCAGTAGTTAGCAACCGTGGCATCGCTGCCCGTCGCGGGGTCCTGAAGCTGACCCGGCACCTGCGCGCCAATGTGCTCGAAGAAGAGCGCCACGATGGCGCGTGTCGGCACGCTCGTTGAAAGCGTGGCAATTTTGACCGGCGCAAACCACTTGCATCGCGCGATCTCATTGCTGGGGATGGCAACGGCATGCGGCTCGGCATCCGCGAAGAACACGTGATGCTGCGTGTTGAAACCGTTGAACTGGAACAGATACATCAGTTGGCTGGCGACAAGCGTCGTCTCTTCCTCGAGTTCGCGCCGCGCACCTTCATGCAGCGCTTCTCCGCGTTTGACCCTGCCGCCGGGCAACGACCAGCGCGAGCGCTCCCGCGCCACGAGCAGGATGCGGTCGTCGCGCACACAGATCACCGTTGCTCTGTCTTTCATCCTCTGCCTGCCTGAGTGATTTCATGCGGGTTGAAAAACGTGCTCAAAGCGCGCTCGTACGAACGAGCGTGAGAGCAAAGCGCGGGCCAGGGACGCGGAGAACGGCTTGCCACAAGCGAAGATCGCGCACGTAGTGTACGGGTCTCCAAAATTCTGCGGGGTTCATCCTCGCAACGGAATGCGCTGTTTCGATGGCGAATCAGGTCCGATCTGGTGCATGGCGGATCACGAGTTCCATGAAGCCGGTCGCAGTATCGTGCTCGCGCGTAAAGCGATGCGCCGGAAGCAGGGCCAGCAGCAATTCCGCCGTGGTGCGCACGATGCACCCAGCCGCTACGTGTCCGCCGAACACCTGTCCGCGCGAGTCGGACACCGACATATGCAGATGCGCGCCATCGGGAGAGATCGAACCCGCGAGCGTCAGTATTTCGAGGTCGCCGCGCAATTCGGTTGGCGCGTCCGCTCCGGCGAAGCGCAGTTGGGCGACGCTGAGGCTGCCGATGCCCTGTATCACGAACGCCGCATCGAGTCCGAGTTGACGCAGTGCTTCGGTTAGCGTGATGCGCAGATCGTCGCCAGGCGCAAGACGAAGAGGATGGGCTTGCATGAGCGGTTCCCGGTGCGATGAGCGGTTATTTGAGGGATTCGGGCAGCCGGATGGGAAACACAAACATCGCGGCGAGCAGGCCGAGTGCGCCGCCTAGCAGCGTTTCCCATGCACGCGCGGCGAACACGGGTATGGAGTGCACGCCGGACACCGCGAGTGTCACGATCAACGCGAAGGCAAAGGCGCCGCAGGCGACATCGTAACGTTCGGGCAAGGCCATTGCATAGACGATCATGGCGAGGGCAGCGAAGGCCCAGACCAGCAGTGGCGCGTGCTCCGCGAGCGGCAGGCAGACGAGACCGAGCGGCACCCCCACCAGCGTACCGATGATGCGCCGGCGCACCCGCTGTATCGTGCCGCTTGCCGAGCCGGCCACCACATAGGTACAGGCGGTGATGGCCCAGGCGGATTCCAGCAGACCGATCCGGTTGTTTAGGATAACGATGATTAGTGCCCCCGCCGCTGCCTGCAAGCCCATGCTCAATTCGGGCGACAGATGCCCGCGCTCGGGCATCGGCCCGGCCGCGAGCGCGGCGAGCGTCGCCGGGCGCTCGGCGGGTCCGCTCAGTACGCGCGGCACGATGGACGACAACGCAGCAATCGCGGCGGCGATAGCGATGGCTGCCAGATCGGAAGGGACGAGGTGTGCGCCGTAGGCCAGCAATTCGCCAATATAGAACTGCGAGCCCATGCCGGCACCGAGGGTGCCAAAGCGCTTCAGATAACCAACCGCAAACGCACCGCTGACGAGGACGAGTTCCGCGCCGCCTCGTGCAACCGAGTGCAGCGATCCCGAGATCGTGGCGAAGAGTGCCGCGCCCAAGGCCGCTGCGAGACACAACAGCAGGAGATCGCGGCTCGACTCGGCGCGCGTCGTCTTGCCTTCGGAAACGCTCGCCCAGAGCGCGAAGTTGGCTGCCAGCGTGCCGAGCGAAACGCTGCTCGGTACGCTGTGCGCGATGTCCTGCAAGGTGCCGAGCGCGGCCGCGAGGCCGTACGCCGTCACGAGGCGCAAGCCCTTGACCCGGCGATGCGTGCCGGGGTCGAGCCGTTCCAGCCAGCCGACGAACGCCGTGACGGGCCGCTCGATCACCGTGCGCGCATCACCCACGGAATCCGTTGAGCCTTCTCCGCGTGCGGCGGTCTGCGGGTCGTCATTCATGATGGGCACCCTGTGCTGAACAAAATGCGGGGAGAGATCACGGCGGGCACGACCCCATCATTCTAGGTGATCCACCTGTTGTCCAGCACGTCACGAGCGACGAGTCACGCGTACAGGCCAGTGTCGGCATCCGCCTCAAGTGCGCGTCGCTCTTGCGCCGTCTGCACGATATGAACCCGGTTCAGGCGATAGCCCGCAATCAGGCCAATGTCATAGGCGCTTTCCAGCGCGCGAACCAGACTCTCCGCGCTCACCACATAGTGCGCACGCAAGCGCGTATCGACGGCCGCGAATGGCTCAATGCCGAGGCATTCGTGGGCAATCTCGCTCAGCGTATTCAGACGTTCATCAACGGGCATGTTCATGCTGTCACGGGTTCCATAAGAAGTTGGAATGGCATTGATTCGATGCTGCGGCGCGGTCAAGAAATCTTTCCATGGTGGAAATTTATGGGAAGTCCTTTCCGTTCACCGCAACATCGGGTTCCTTCAGCCGGATGAGGCACCTCAATCGCGCCAGTCATGCGGCACGCCGGCGGAATACAGGGTGAACGGCTGGTGGTTCATCTCCAGATAGTCCATGCGGCGTTCGAGGTCGGCGAAATCCACTGACGAGGCCAGGTAGGCGTCGCGGTCGCGCTCATCGGTGGTCACGAGCAGCGCATTCAGTTTCTTGGCAAGGTTGGCAAACATGGCGAACTCCAGTCGTTTAGCGGCGCGTGGAGAAGTCCATCTCCGCTTCGTCGCAGGGGTTGCGGCGTGCGGTAGTTCCGGTTGTGCAACCCAGCGCCGCTCGTCGATGGAACGGATAGTAGGGACCCAGAATGAGGTGAAAATGAGCACGCCAGCGCGCGCAAAACGTCAGCTAACGCGCGCGGATGCCCGGGGCAACGCGCTAATTCCTGGCTCACTTTATTGGCTCACCATGCAGACATGGGACGACGTCAACGGACGAGCGTCAAACGATAAGGAGAGCAGGACATGAAGATCATTCCTCAACTCGTGGTGGCCGCGGTGCTTGCCGTTGGACTCGTGCGCTGCGCCAGCGCGCATGTGTCGATTGGCGTGGGGATTGGCTTTCCCGTGGTCGCCGCGCCCGCATACCCGGTCATGCCCGCGCTGCCGGTCTATGCGCCTCCTCCGCCTGTGTACTACGCGCCGCCTCCGCCGCCGGTCTACACGGCGCCCGTGGTGGGCTACTACGGGCCTCCTGTCTATCCGCGCTATTACGGCGGTTATGGCTACGGCTACTGGCGCCGCTGAGGTTGCCACTGAGGTTGCCGCTGTGGTCGCCCCTGTGGTCGGCCTTAAGACTACCAGGCATACCTAACATCAATGGATGCAGGCCGGCAGATCGCCCGCACCTGCATGGCAAACCCGAGTCGCCGTTGCGTCCTGCACCGGCGACTCTTTTTGGATCAGCGCATCGTGGATACCCCGGATCTTCAAACCAGCACGCCGCTTCACCTGAGCCTGAGCCCCACGGTCTCTGCGCGTCCGGAAAGCTGGCAGGCCACCTGGCTGCGCCGCGCGATTCCCCTCGTGATGGCGCTGCATTTCGGTTCGAGCCGCCGTCCCGCGCCGGACGTGCACGCGCTGCGTCTGCGGGCGCACCGATACACGCGGGCGGGCCGGATCGCCGCGCGTCTGCTTTGCCCACAGGTGCGCCGCTACGCCGACCGCGAACTGAAGGGCGAGTGGCTGCGTCCCGAGACTGCCGCCGCCGCACACACCGAAACCGTGGTGCTGTATCTGCACGGCGGCGCGTACTACTTCGGCTCGCCCGCGACGCATCGCGCGGTGACCGTCGAACTGGCGCGCGCATCCGGTTCGGCCGTCTTCGCGCTGGACTACAGCCTCGCCCCCGAGCATCCCTTTCCCGCTGCGCTGCAGGAGACCCTGCATGCCTACCGCACCTTGCTGGCGCGGCGCATCGAGCCGGCTTCGATCGTGCTGGCCGGCGACTCCGCCGGAGCCGGTCTCGCTCTGGCCGCAATGGTGGCGTTGCGCGACAGCGGCGAGCCATTGCCGGGCGGTGCGGTGCTGCTGTCGCCGTGGGCCGACCTGACGACCATCTGGCGGGCCCAGCACAATGTGGTGTCGATGAACCGCACGGCGATGGAAGTCGCCGCGAAGATGTATCTGCGCAACGTGCGGCCGTTCGACGTGCTGGCCTCGCCGGCACGCGCGAAGCTGCACGATCTGCCGCCCATTCATATCCAGACGAGCGATACCGAAGCGTTATGTCTTGATGCCCGTGAACTTGCCGCTAAACTGCAACGTCAAGGCAACCACGTGGAAATCGCCGAATGGCACGCCCTGCCGCATGCCTGGCATTGCTTCGCACCCTTCGTTCCGGAAGCGCGCGCGGCATTGGGCCAGGCGGCGGCCTTTATCCGCGCCCGCTGGCACGACGCTGAGCGCAGCCCCTTTCGCTGACCCGCAAACAGGATTGCAACGATGGTTCACGAATTGACCAAGACGGTGTTGCTGATCGTCGCCTCGCTCTTTCCGATCATCAATCCGCCGGCCACGGCGTTCATCATTCTGAGTCTCGTGCCGCATGCCACGCCCGCCGAACGTGCGGAGATGGCGCGGCGCATTGCGATCAACAGCCTCGTGATCCTGCTGGCGTGCCTGTCGATTGGCGCGTATCTCCTGTCGTTTCTGGGCATTTCGATTCCGGTGCTGCGCGTGGCAGGCGGCATCGTGATTGCCGTGGCCGGCTGGAATCTGCTGCAGTCGTCCGACGATGCCAGCGAGGCCGGCCCGGATTCAATGGCCAGTCGCAACGAGTCGTGGCGCAACAAGATTTTTTATCCGCTGACCTTGCCGGTGACGGTGGGGCCCGGCGCGATTTCGGTGGCGATCGCGCTCGGCACGGGTTCGCCGCGTGAAGGTCTCCAGCCCGTGCACTTTATTGGCGTCGGGCTCGCGCTGGCGGTGCTCTGCGTGAGTATCTATGTATGCGTGCGCTTCGCCGGTCATATCGCGCGGCTGCTCGGCACCTCGGGCACCCAGGTCGCGATGCGGCTGTTTGCCTTCGCGATCTTTTGTATTGGCGTGCAGATTTTGTGGCTGGGACTGTCGGAACTGCTCAACTCATTGCATCTGCATTGAAGGGGAGCGCGGCGCGCTGGCGCCGCTGCGTTCGGCCCTGGCTTCAGGTATTGACGTGTGATTCATGCTGCTGCATGGGCGAAGGTCGACTGCTGCGGCACCTCGAACGGTCGGGTCATCACGAGCACGGGGAGGGTGCTGAAGCGCATGATGTCTTTCGGCACGTTTTGAGCGTAGATGCGCAGCCAGCCGGGGTTCACGCTGCTGACCATGATGAGATCCGCGTCGAGTTCGCGCGCGGCGGCGGCGACGGCGTGTCCAATGCAGGCGCCGCACAGCGGGGTGGCCCACATCTGCGCCTCGCCGTCGCAACCGGCCTGGCGCAGGGCACGGCTGCACTGCTCGACGATGGCGCGGCCCTGGGTTTCGAAGGCGTCGATTGCGGCGCCCACCTCGAGGTCGGCCATCAGGGTGATGTGCGGCGCGGCATCGACTACGTGCAGCGCGGTGAGACGGGCCCCGCAGTCGCGGGCCATGTCGATGGCGGATTGCAAGGTGGTGAAGTCCGGATTGCTGCCAACCGCGACGAGAATATGCTTGTACATGGTGTGACTCCTTGGATCGGGAGGTGAGCACGCGGGGCGTCAGTGCGCGCCGGCCATAGCGAGAATCAGATAGGGCATGAGTTCGTCATACGTGGCCGGCCGCGCTGCATCCGCCGCATCGTGTTCGAGCGTCGTATCTGCCAGAGCGGATTCGATGGCCGGGGCGCCCACAGCGGCGTGAGCGCGGGCGGCATCGGAGTGAGCGGGACGGTTCAGGAACGGAAACATAATTGGACATCCTTTCAATCGGTTTTGCGCGTCGTCGCAGCGCGTGACCCCATGGTCGCCGACGAAAATGAGCTAAAAATGAGCGTGTCGCTCACAGGCAAGGGCGCGAAGTGGGCAGCGTTTGCGCACAGGGCGATGGGTAAGGTGAGCGGGTGAGGTGAGCGGTCGATATGAGCGGGTGTCTACAATGGCCATTGCGTGGCCGGTTTGTCTTTTGCGAAGTCACATGAAATCTTCACTGCGAAATAACCTCGTCATTGCGCTCGGCATTCTGGTGAGCGTGGTCGCCATTGCTCAGGGCATCAGCTCGTATCAGTTGTGCCGGGCGGGCATGAGTGCGCTGCTCGACTTGCGGCTCGAACAGGTGGCCGTGCGCATGCACAACGGCTTTGCCAGCTCCATTCCGGCGACACCCGAGCGTGGTTCGCAGCCGGTGCGCGATATCGTCATCACGATCCACCGGCCCGGCGCCGAAGTGCCGCTGCGCTCGACGGACCCCGCGTTGCAGTTGCCGGAAGATGCCGCGGCCGGTTTCAGTTCGGAAGACGTGAACGGCGAGGAGTGGCGCATCTATACGTTGCGTGATCCGGGCACCCTGATTCAGGTGGCGCAACGTTCATCCGTGCGCAACGAACTGGAGCGCGAAACCGCCATGACCACGTTGTGGCCGACGCTGGTGCTATTGCCGCTCGTGCTCGGCGCGGTGCTGCTGATCGTGCAGCGTTCGCTGCGCAAGATGAATCAGCTCGGTAACGAGGTGCAGGATATCGACGCTTCGCACCTCAAACCGTTGCCCGTCGCCGGTGTGCCGAGCGAACTGCTGCCCTTCGTCGGCTCGATCAACCGGATGATCGAGCGGCTGGCGCAATCCATGGAGGCCGAGCGGAAGTTCATCGCCGACGCCGCACACGAATTACGCACGCCGCTGACCGCGCTGCAATTGCAGGCAGATAATCTGCAACCGCATATCGTGGCGAGCAATCAGGAGCGCTTTA
The DNA here is from genome assembly GCF_003429005.1 of Paraburkholderia sp. DHOC27. Taxonomy (GTDB): domain Bacteria; phylum Pseudomonadota; class Gammaproteobacteria; order Burkholderiales; family Burkholderiaceae; genus Paraburkholderia. Next base: position 408,837 of record NZ_QVQV01000008.1, on the reverse strand, counting down.
AGGAACTGCGCGGCGGTATCGCCCGAAGCGGGGCGCTGATTTCGCAACTGCTGCGGCTGGCGCGCGCCGACGCGCCTGTGCTGAGCAGCACGAACGAAGCAACGGATGTCGCGGCGATCGTCGTGGCGGCCGTTTCCGAGGTCTTGCCGCTCGCCGCGGCCCGTGGCATTGATATCGGCGCAGAGGAGATGTCCACGGACAAGGTGGCGGCGCCGGGCGCCGACGTCGCGGTTGCCGTGAAGAACCTCGTCAGCAACGCCGTGCGCTATACGCCGGATGGTGGCACGATCGACCTGTGCGCGCGTACCGAAGGCAACGTGCTGTGGGTCGAGGTGCGAGACACGGGGCCCGGCATTGCGCCCGAACTCCTGCCGCGCGTATTCGACCGCTTTTTCCGGGCCAACGTGGATGTGGAGGGCACGGGGCTGGGTCTGTCCATCGTGAAGGCCATCACGGGGAAATACGGCGGAGAGGCGGTCATTCGCAATCGCGACGATGGCCAAACCGGCATCGTCGCGGCGGTGAGCTTCCCGTTGGCCCAGGCTGCGGGGGTTGCGGCGGCTACCAGGGCGCGCCGCGTTGCAGAGCAGCAGAACGGCAGTCACGCGCAAGGGACGGCGGCGTCCCATCAATTGCATGGGAGAGACGCATGAGAGTCCTGTTGGTCGAAGACGATCTCCAGATCGGTCAAAGCCTGATGCGCGCGCTGAAAGACGCGAGCTACGCCGTGGATTGGGTGCGCGACGGGCTTGCCGGACGCGAAGCGATGGACGCAGTGAACTACACCGTGGTGTTGCTGGATCTCGGCTTGCCAGGTCTCTCCGGCGTCGAATTGCTGCGCTCCGCGCGGGCCGGTGGCAATGCGGTGCCGGTCCTGATCCTCACCGCGCGCGACGACCTCGATTCGCGTATCGAAGGGCTGGATATTGGCGCGGACGATTACCTGCTCAAGCCTTTCGAAGTGGGCGAACTGCTGGCGCGCATCCGAGCCGTGCTGCGGCGCAAGGCCGGCTACGCCGTGTCGCGCCTCGGCGACGACACCATCTGCCTCGACCTCGACCAGCGCACGCTCAAGTTCGGCGACAAGGTGGGCGCGCTGTCGGCGCGTGAATTCGCGCTGATGCATGCGCTGTTGGAGCACCCCGGCACGATCTTTTCGCGCAGCCAGATCGAAGACAAGCTGTATGGCTGGGGCAAGGAAGTGGAGAGCAACGCCGTGGACGTGATGATCCACTCCGTGCGCAAAAAATTCGGCCAGGGCGTGATCCGCAACGTGCGCGGCCTCGGCTGGACCGTGATACTGGGCGCGCGCCAGGAACCGGCCGCAGACGATTCAACTGAACCCTAAAAAAATGCCCAATCTAGCCGATAACCTCGGTATAGCCACTGATCTTTTGCTGCATGCCGAAACCGGCAAGGTCGAGCGGCGCGATGACTATATCGTGGTACGTACCCCCGATTCACCGGATTATTTCTTCGGGAACATGTTGTTTTTGCAGGCGCGGCCTACGACGGACGACCTGCAACGGCTCGAGATCGACTTTGCGCGCTGGGTGGGAACGCCACCGTTGATCGCGCATCGCGCGTTCGAATGGCCCGAAACGGCGGAAGTGACGGTGGAACTCGACGGTTTTATCGAGCGAGGCTACGACGCTACGGTGTGTCAGGTGCTGGTGGCGCGTGACAGCGAGATCAGGCCGGTGGCGACGAATGCTGCGGTCGAGGTGCGGGCGCTGGCGACGCAAACGGATTGGGACGACTGGAACAGGATGCAGCTCGCGGTTATGCCCGATCCGGCGGACCCGACGACGCAGCGTTACATGGCGCACAAGCAGCGCGCGTATCGGGCGCTGATTACGCGCGGACTGGGACAGTGGTGGGGTGCGTTTATCGACGGCGAGCAGGTGGGCAGTCTGGGGCTGTTTTTTCTCGGGGGTATGGGGCGTTTCCAGTCGGTCATCACCGCGGAGCAGCATCGCAACCGCGGCATCTGCAAGACCTTGCTGAGCGAAGTGATCAGACGCACGGAAGGCCGCGCGAAGCAACTCGTGATGGTGGCAGACGAGTCGTACCACGCGGGACGGATCTACGAATCGTTGGGATTCGTGCAGCACGGGCGCGTCGCAAGTTTGTGCCGCGAGCCTCGTTGACGGGCTGGGCGCGGGCAGTCAGTGATGGAGAACATGAAACATGATGGAACAGAGCGTACTGGCCGACTCGAAACGTTGGTTCAAGGATCTGCTTAAAGCAGGCGAGGCCGCTATTGAAGCGGCGGAAAGCTGTCCGCTGGACGACGACCCGGAAAACCTCGCTTCGATGCTGGTGCTGTCGCAGCGCGATCAAGTGCGCGGCGACGTGAAGAAGTTTCGCGCGAAGGTGGCCTTGCTCGAATCGCGTGACCAGCTCAAACACGGCGCGAAGAAGTTCGCCGTCACGTTCGACCTGCGGTATTGGAAGCCGGGTACGTTCACGTATCCGATGCAGGTGTTCCTCGACCCCGATCACAAGTTTTCCGCGCAGCAGGTTCGCCAGGTTCAGGCGCTGGTCGTGGGTGAGACGATCGATCTTGGCGATGGGCGCATCGTTCAGCGTTCGCAGTGAACGGCGAGCGTGTGAGTATGGCGCTGGCGGCTGCGTGACCGGGTGGCGGTAACGTTACGCAGCGCGGCACATATTGTGCTTCCGGGTGTTGATGAGCAAGGTGCGTGATTGTTTGATCATGCGCGTTGCCTTTAACAAGAGCGTCCCGGAGGAGTCACCGTCATGAAGATCACCAGGCAGGCGGCTTTACGCATCGCGTTCGCCGCACTTTCTATGGTTGCGCTCGCACCCAGTCTGGCGCAAGCCGACGATGCGCCTTCTCCATGTGGGGCGCTCAAACGTATCGTTGCGGCGGCACCGGATGGATTCACCGGGCTGAGTCCCGCGGACGTCAACGGCGTCGCACAACCCTACGGCGACGACGCGCAATGCAGCGCGAGCCACGACAGCTACCAATGCCTCTGGACCCCGCATCACGATGCGGGGTCGAGCGGCGATGCCTTGCAGGCGGTTGCTGCGGATATTGCGTCGTGTCTACCTGCCGCCACCCACGACCAGAATTCACCCGCGCGCCAGCATTTCTACCTCGGTGCACGCGATAAACGCACGCAGATCACAGCGACGACCGCCGGCGCGGACAAGCTCAGGTTGGTGGTGTCGGGGAAGTGATTTGACTTGACTGCTTTGAAGTGGGCGGGGTGCCGGTGTGGTTGCGAGTGGCACCGCCGCCTTTGTTGCTTCTGATCTGAAGCAGCGTTGAAGAATGTAGTTGGATCAATGGGTTGATGGGGTTGCGGGGTGGTTGTCCACAGGCTTGTGAACAAAAGCTGTGGAAAACTTCTTTCGGTAGTGCCGCGCCCGTATTTGCGCCCAATTGTTTGGATCGACGGCAACCCCGGCGGGGCATAATCACTTCGAGGCAGGACTCCGGTCAACAATAGACCAGGACGAATCGGATCTCCTGTGTGACGACGCATCATGGCGTTGCCCTCACGCCTCACGCATTCTCTGCCGGGCTATGGCTCAGTCCTACGGTTGCCAGTCCCAGAAGCTTTCCCCTCTCTCACACGCTTTGTCCTTGACGCTTCGCCGAATCTTAGATTCGGGGGAGTAGCGTGCGTGCCGGAATCGCCTGATAGAAAAATAAGCACTTTCCGGCGCATCAAACCAAGACTTTAAAACTGTTCTCTGCGCTATCGCAATAGTTTTGGATTCTTCCGGCCTGGCATATGTATAGGACTGCGTAGTTAGTAAAAAATGGCGCGTGTCAAAAACAAAAAGCCAGGATGGAAAGGAGAACCATGAAAGCGTGGAAACCTCACTTCAGGCTGCGGACGTTCGCCCGTCTGTCTGTCGCTTTCGGCCTGTTTCTGGTCACCGCATGCGCCGACGCAGCCGACTACCAGCAATGCATGCAGACGTATCAGAGGTCGCTGGGAGTTCCCGGCACCCCGACCTGCGCTCTCCAGGTGGCTGGCACATCTCCAATGTCCAGGGGGCCAGGGGATGAGTTCAGCAGCATGAACTACCTCAACTGCCCCAATGCAGGAGACTGGATCAGTGCGTATTGCGGTGGCGCTCCGGTCCCACCTTCGCCCGAAGATACGTGCCCCGCCGCGGACCCTGTGCTGCCCGCCGAGGGCATCGTCACGCTCTCCGAGACGGACTTCGTCAGTGGCGATGCGCTCCCGGTTACGTTCAGGCGCAGCTATCTCTCGAGGCCTTATGACACCACCCAGACAGCGATGGGAAGCAACTGGGTCAACAACTGGCAACGCAGGATCGACCTGACGTCGCTCAATGCCAGCACACCACGGGTCGTTGTGTACCGCGGTAACGAGCGACCATTGATGTTCAGCTGGAGTGGCAACGCGTGGACCATGTCAGGAAATCGTGGCTTCTCCCTGACAAAAGGCAGCGACAACTACTACTACCTGAAAGACGAAATCCTCGGCACGACGGAGGCTTATTCAGCCAACACCGGTGAACTCTTCTCCGAGACAACCCGTACGGGCATGCTGCGCAAGTTCCTGTTTGATTCCAGGGGCCGGATGGTGGCGGTCAACGAGTTTCCCGTCGATAACGTGGGTCCCGGGTATCTGAAGATCAGCCTTCAGTATGACGACAGCGACCACATCGTTGCGATGGTTGATCCCGCTGGCAATACGACCCGCTATGGGTATGACGCTAAAGGGAATCTCGTTTCCGTGACGCATGCGGATGGCACCGTCCGTCAGTATCTTTACGAGGACAACCGCTTCCCCAATGCCATGACCGGTGTGAAGGACGAGTCCGGGTCAATGATGGTGACCTGGGCCTACGATGCGAATGCGCGGGTGACCTCGGTCAGCCACCCTGACACGACCCGTAACACGTCCTTGAGCTATGACACGTCCAGAAAGACGACGCTGAGTGACATGTACGGCGCAAGTACATACAGCTTCAGTTTTCCCGACGCGTGGCGCCCCGCCTCGATCGCCACTCCAGACGGAACCGTGTCCCGCACGTGGGATATCGCAGGTAACCTGAGCCAGAAAACGACGCCTGACGGAGGAACGAAATACACGTGGGATAACGCGAACCGGCCTACAAAGGCAGTAGCAACGGCGGGTGGAAAAACGACGGTAACGACGATCCAGTACAGCGACGCGATCTCGCTGCGTCCGTATCTCGTCGCTACGCCTGGGAAAATCCGCGCATTTGTCTATGACTCGCAAGGCAATGTTACGGGCTACGCCGAGCAGAACACGACCGACCAGACGGGCGAAGCGGGAATGCAGGCGGTGGGAACCGGTGACCAGATGACGGTCAGTGCCCGGTACGATGACGTGGGCCGTCTCCTCGCTGCGACAGTCACCCGGAATGGTGTGAAGGCTGAAGCCTGGACCTACACATACGACGCAAGAGGAAACATTTCAACAACGCAGGATGCGGTATCTGGTTGGGCCATGCGGACGCTGAGCCGCGACGCCGCAAACCGTGCGACGGTGATCGCAGGGAACAGTGGGCAGGCAAGCATCAGTTATGACAACCGTGGCCGTGTGTCCGTTTTCCAGTACGACGAGAAAGCAGGGGTGGTCAATGGCGGACTCGCCCGTACGCTTGATGTGCGGTATGGCTACGCTGCGGACGGCACAATCTCGACGCGCACAGCTACCGTCGCGACGAATAACGGTGCGGCACAGTCGATCAGCGATGCCGAGTTGGGTGTGTGGCTGAGCAACTGGGAACTGGGAAACGATCCGGTTGCACCGCCGGCGAACCTGACGGGGTTCAGGTCTGACGCTCAGGCTTTCGTTCCAGCCATGTGTGTTGAATGCTATATGGCGTGGAAAGCCAACCTGCCGGGGAAGCTTTTTGGCGATGAGTTGAGCGAGACAGTTCCGGCTTGGGGTGAGACGACAGAACTGATGCTGGGCGATCAGGCGCAGGTTCCGTATCCTGTGCTTGTGCCAGATTTGACCGGTTCTGCGAAGAGATCAACCCTCTACAGCGCACTGTTTGGACCCGGAACTGGGGAGGGAGGAATGATCAAATGTAGTGGCAAAGGAGACACCGAATGGCGTGAAACATACTGTCATGCCAAATACGAGGTAGATTTGCAGCGGTGCGATAACTTCGCCTACGTTATGGGTGGAGAAAGAGGGAAAGCGCTTTGCAAGCAGAACGCTTGGGACGATTATCAAGAGTGCCGGGGGTTTTAAATGACTAAGTTTCTACCGTGTTCAATAGTGGTGACATACGACGAGGATCGCCAGCAGTTGATCTTGCAGTGCGTCACGCCTGAGAAGCTATCTTCAGCTTTGAAGGGGGCAAGTGAAATACCTGTTTTGCTGGATGAGTTCGACTTCAAGATTGATGACGAATTCGTGCGCCGGTTCGGGGGCGGGATTGTAAAACTTTTGTCAATGGGTCAACCTGATCTCAAACAGTACATGACGTTCACAGAAAGCCTGTCAGACAAGCTTTCAGACGGTTCATAGCGCTTTGAGGGACATCAGCGTCGTTACCTTTTTCGTGAGGCGCTGGTGTATGACGCAAGATGCGAGCTTCAAAGCGAGCAGGCTGTGTGCCGACCTGGGTGCTGCCGCCACCGCAATTCTGGTCGTAGCCCGGTAGCCCCTTCATTCCAAGTCTGCCTCCAAGCGGCCTTCGCTTCACAGCGCACCCGTAGAAGTGGCAGCGCGACCCGAAAAAATCATGGGGTGCGGCAAGCGAGACACTGCCGACGTGAAGCAAGACGGCTGAATTGATGCTGAGCGATTGGGCGCAGATTCTTTATCCTGTACTTGTACCGTTTTTGATGAGGTACGCGAAGCGATCAGCGCTTTACTGCGCACTTTTTTCGTGCCGGAAGAAGGGACGGCGTAATGGTCAGGTGTGAGAGTGGCGGCGACAATGAGTAGCGTCACGCCAAGCATATGTACGATATGCAAATTTGCAATTCGCTTGGCATCATAATGGGCAAGAAGCGAGGGCGTGCGCTTTGCAAACAGCAGGCGTTCCAAGATTACCAAGCGTGCAGAGGTCATTGATGGCTAGTTATCACCAGCGTTCAGTGGTCGTAACTTACGACGAAGATAGTCAACAGCTGATCTTGCAGTTGGTTGATCCAGCGAAGCTGGCGCCGCTCTTAGCTCGAACGCTGAAAGCGCCAATCCTGTTGGAAGAATTCGATTTCAAACTTGATGACGAATTTGTGCGTAGGTTGGGTGGAGGCTTGCTGAATCTGATTGCCCTTGGGCAGCCGGAGATCAAGCAATACACGACCTACACGCAGCACCCAATTGACGAACCATCAGAGGAGTAGGTAGATAACTCCCGGCGCTGCCACCGCTGCAGTTCTGGTTGCGGCATCGGATAGCGCAGTGGTTTCACGAATCTAGATCAGCTTTCGAGCGATCTTCTCTTCGCGTCGTCCACCTGAAGCGGCGGCGTGAGCCGGGAAAAATCAAGGAGTGTGATTGATGACGTTGAGTTTCCGACCGAGGATGAGCGCCTTCACTCTTACAGGGCTTGTTGATGCTTAAACGCCCGCCTTACGCAATGGTTGTCACGTACGTCGAAGATCCACAACAATTGATCATGCAACTTGTTGAGTCGGCTAGGGTGGCTCCGCTTTTGGCCGACTGCATGGAAGTTCCCTTCTTCGTGGAGGACCAGGAGTTCGAATTCGACGACGAATCAGCGCGACAGCTTGGCGTTGCAATGCTTAACGTGATCGCAAAGGGGCGGCCTGAGGTCCAAAAGCGTTTAAACGTCACCCAGCACCCGATTGACGAGCCACCAGATGAATAACGGTGAGATTTCTCCATTGACCGGCCCACGAAGTCTGTGGACAAGGTAGTTCGCAAATTGGCAGCAACCGAACAGGACGTTCTGATCCTGCACGTTTGCCGAAGATGCGTAGTTTTCGCCTTGCACTGTGCAGAGCTAGTGCATTTTAAAAATCTCAAGAATGTAGAGGCTACTGATGGCTGAACATCCACCGTATTCTGTGGTTTTGACCTACGACATAGCTTTGCAGCAGTTGATTGTGCATACACTTGACCCAAACGATCTTGCGCCGCTTGTCGCAGGGCGAATGGGCGTAATAGTGGCAGACAAGGCCGATTTCAGGCTCGACGATGAATTCGCGCGACACCTTGGGGTTGGGTTGCTGAACACGATTGCATTGGGTCAGCCCAACATCAAGCAGTACATGTCGTTTATCGAGCGTCCGATAGACGACTAGTCATAGAAACATCAACGAGCCTCTCAATCCTTCCCTCACTCCGGCAAAACCGCCACCGACGCCTCACTCGTGAACATCAAAAACGTCAGCGTCTCCTGCAGATACAAGCGCACCACCTGGTCGGTATGGCTCAGATAACCAATCGACACATCCTGCCCAAGATGCAGTTCGAAATCGCCGCCGCGCGTCGACAGCACGCTGCCGCCATCAATCGCCGGTGCCCAGATGATCTCGCCGTTCACCTGGCGTCGGATGTGTTCCAGCACCGGGTAGCCCTGATCGCTGGCTTCGCTGAGTGCCGTGTAGGCATCAGCGCCTAGCAGGACCGAATAGGGGCCGTCGACCCCGGCCAGCCGCAATTGTTCAAGCGCCTTTGCAATCACAACGGGATACTCGCTCACATCAGCCGGCAGACTCAGCGACGGGTTCGACGATCCCTCGCGGATGCCGACGATGCTCGCCGCCTTGTAGCCATCGAAGATCGCCCGATCTTCCGCGTAAGCCAACTGCTGCGCGGCGTCCTTCGCCGGTTGCCAGTCCGAGTCTTCCGCCCCACGTTCGACATCGTCGATCGCTTCACGCGTCAACTCGAACGGTACGCGCAACTCCACCAACCGCTTGGCCTCACGCTGCCGTGCTTCCACCCCTGCCTGCGGCGGCGCAATCGCGGTCTGGTGACCGGTGCCGACCGCGGCCCTGTCCAGTCCGCCTGGACCTTCGATATCCACCACGCGGCGTCCAGCCACGGAGCGCTTGAAAGTGCGCGCGACTTCTTCCTCGATTTCCGACCACGCAGCCGAAGAGATGGGGGCGAGTTCGCGATGCAGGTTATTCATACTGAGGTGCTCCTTTGAGAGAGCCGATGTTCAGCGAACCGTCGCTGACCGGCGCGGCAGAGGGTGGGGTGTCGGTTGATGAATGGTCGGTGCCTGCTTCGTCCGGCGCAGCGCGGTCGGCCAGTGACTCGAGCAGCGGCTCGGAGGGTACGAAGAACAGGCCTCCCGTGACGGCGCGGCTATAGTCGAGCAGCCGGTCGTAGTTGCCGGGCGGGCGGCCCACGAACATATTCTCCAGCATCTGTTCAATGGGCGCGGGCGATCGCGCGTATCCGATAAAGTACGTGCCGAACTCGCCCGCGCCGGGTCGTCCGAACGGCATGTTGTCGCGCAGGATTTTGACTTCCTCGCCATTGGCCTCGATCGTGGTGAGCGAGCTATGCGACGAAGAAGGCTTCACGGCGTCGTCCAGTTCGATGTCCGCGAGTTTGGTTCGGCCAATCACCTTTTCCTGCGCCTCGACGGTCAAGGCATTCCACGCGTTCATGTTGTGCAGGTACTTCTGCACGAGGACATAGCTGCCGCCCGCGAACTCCGGGTCTTCCTCGCCGATCACGGTGAACGTGACGGCTTCGTCGCCGGTCGGGTTTTCCGTGCCGTCCACGAAGCCGACAATGCTGCGCTGATCGAAGTAGCGAAAGCCGTGCACTTCGTCCACGGTGGTCACGGCGCTGCTGATGCGGCCCATCAAATGAGTCGCCAGTTCGAAGCACAGGTCCATGAAATCCGCGCGGATGTGCAGCAGGATGTCGCCAGGCGTCGCGATGGCGTGCCGCTCGCCGGCACCGAATTCGCGGAACGGGTGCAGTTCAGCAGGACGCGGCGTGCCGAACAAGGCATCCCACGCATTGGCACTGAAGCCGCAGACGCACGACAGGCCACCGGCCGGTTGCCGCTTGCCGACTGATCTCACCAGCGCCGCGACGTCGCCGCACCACGCACGCACGGTGTCGTAACTGGCGGCGTCCGGGTTGAGCGTGGCGACGATGAAGATCGCGCTGCGTTTCACCTGTACGGATACGGCCTGCGGGTTGGGGGTAACGGCGGCGGGAATCGGGGTGTCGGACATCGCGGTGGCGCCTCGCGCTGGAAACGGGGTCACTGGGAAAGTGAATATATAACCTAAAGCGGGCGACACTGTCACGCACCGGGCACGGGCGCGCGCCGCAGCGACCCCGCAGCGGCCCTGAAACGACGTTCAGGGAGCTTGCAGGGTGGATGTGTCAGTTTTGCGTGGTGCCTGAAACGGGCAGAAGCGGCGAGGCGAGGGAGGTCCCCCGGCTCGCGGATCGCGAAGCGGCGGCTATGCGCTCTTGAAGCGCAGTGCCCAGTTCAGACGCTTGTGCATGCTCGCGTTGGGTTGAGCGAGGCGTTCTGCCAACTGCGCAACGGCGCCTTCCAGTTGCGCGAGGGCCTGTAGCTGATGTGCGTCACTCACGCTGGCGTCTGCTGCGTACGCGCCGGTGTCGACCCGTGCGGCGACGCCGTGATAGCGCCCGAGCATCGTATCCAGCTGGGAGAGAATGGACGCGACAGCGTGGCGCGCGTTAGTGTCGGTTGAGGCCGCATTCGCAGCAGCGTGATGCTGCATATCCGACGCGCCTTCCACGCGGCTCAGCACCCGCACCCAGTGCAGACAGCTCAGCAAGGACCCGGTTGCGAGTTCGATGCCCGGATTCCACACGAACACGCGTTGCGTCTGCAGCGGGCGCAAGGCCACGCGCAACTCATGCCAGCTTCGATCCAGCGCACGCATCGCTGCCGCGCGTTGCATCAGGGTCGTGGCCGAGGCTGCATCAGCGCGCTGCGTCGCAGTGGCCAGCACGACCGCTTGCCGGAGCGCCACGAGTACTGCACCGAGACGCGCTTCGACGTGCCGGGTGGCGGCCAGCGGCATCATCAGAATGGCGACCGCGAACGACACCACGCAGCCCACCAGCACTTCTTCGATACGCAACTCCACCAGCGGTCCGATCGCGAAGCCGAGTTGGCCGTACACAAGCCCGACCAGCACCGTGATAAAGAACACGCCGCGCGCGTACGAATTCAGAATGTAATAGGCCCAGCCGAATACGCACAGCAGCATTACGACGATCATCGGCATGGGCGCTGCGTGCAGCGCGGCGACGAGGATCATGCTGGCAAGTGCACCCGCAAGGGTGCCGGCCAGCCGCTGCGCACCGCGATACACCGTGTCGGCGCGCGAACGTGTGCCGAGAAACACCACGAAGGTGGTGATGACGGCCCAGAACCAGCGTTCAGGTGATAGCGAATGGCCGATCAACATGGCGAGCAGCGCCGCGCTCGTCGTGCGCACCGCTGGCAGCCAGCAGAGCTTCGCGCGCAGGTCCGCGAACCAGATGCCGCGCGTCGTGCGGCTGCGCCTGGCCACTACGGCTTGGGCAGTGTGATGAGGCCGTACCGCGTTTCGCAAACGCTCGACAGCGCGTCGCAACGGCTCGTTATGCAGCGTGTCAGGCGCGGCGTTGAACGTGCTCTGGCCGGCTGCAACTTTGAGGTCGACCAGCCGCTCACGCAGCGCTGCAGCGTTGGGCGGATCAAGCAATGCAAGCTGTTCTTCCAGCGCAAGCGCGGCCTCGTTCAATGCGGAAAGCTGCGCGACAGGCGGGAGCTGGCGGGTCGTACTCTGGCGAGTGGCCAGCAGGCGTTCGGCCCGCAAGGTCACTGTGTGGATGGCCAGCCGCAGGGTCCGCGCGGCGTGCATCGGCACGAGCACGCGGCCGGCCAGGGCCACCGCCAGCGGGCCAACCACGGATAGCGCCAGCGTCTGCACGAGTTCCATCAAGGTGGGATGCAGATACAGGCCAAGGTAATAGGTCACCACGGCAATCAGCACGCAGCCAAGTGCGCGCGGCCCGCAGGCCTGGCAAAGCATGCCGACGAACATCACCAGCAGAAAGCCGGCGTCGCCGGCGAGCGGGGCGTGGCTCAGCCCCGCGGCCACGGCGAAGCAGACACAGCCGCACACATAGAGACACAGCAGGGTGATGAACCACGCGCCACGGCGTGCGTCACGCACGAACAGCGGGGCAATCATGCTGAAGAGGACGGCGGGTGCGACGAGGGTGACCGGCAGATGGTGAGCAGCCGTCCAGGCAATGCTGACGGTGCCGCTAAGGAGGCAGGCCAGCGCGACACGCAAGGCGGTCTGCAGGCGTACGAGTCCGGGATCCGCAACCAGCAGGCGGCCCGCGACGCGCGAAAACGCGGCAGCAATCATGATCGATGATATCCAGGCTTAAAAAGTCGCATCGGCTTTTGGCCAACGTCGACGGAGCGGGGGCGAGCCCCTGCCTTCTTGACATCGTCAAAGCGGGCTTTCAACCGGGATCACCGGCCAAAAGCCCGTTCGACAATGGACAACCCATTCCCGTGCATGTCTGACTCGGCCGCGCGACGGATGTCGCCGGAGCGGTAGCATGTCCGGGTTTTCCCGAATGATACCTGGACAAAAATAACGGGTGGCGAAGTTGTGTGAGTTGTGTGGCCCTCCACTCGCAGCCCCGAACCGCTATTCGTCATACCAGAGAGATCTGGCAATCGGAATTTTGCTCATCCCTTTCCTCCAGCTTGCAAAATTGAAAGTTGCGAGTAAAGCTGCGCCGTTAATTCTTTAATAGATTTATATAAGGTGATTCGCCATCCTAAGCAAATTGGCAATTAAAAAATGAGTGAACGAAACGAGTGCGACGCGCCCGCTTTAGACCTTCGTCGCGCGTTCTAAACAGCTCGTCGAGAACAACGCTCAGTCAGACCGCAAGCACGCATAAACCCTACCTGTACCCCGTTTTAACGAAGTCAATCCTGAGGATTGGCTCGCTCCAGGTTGGCAATTCACAACGATTTTGTGCCACGTCGCGCTTCCTGATGGACGACCCACATGCGGCCGTGCAAGCATCCGGTCCGTTGCGCGTTTCGATGCCCGCAATTGGCCATAACCTGACCGCTCAGCGGCAATGGCAGTTTTTAAAATAAATCGTTTGATTACCGATTATTCGTGTTTCAGGAGATCTTCATGAAGAAGCAGGTCATCGCACTGGCTGTTTCCGCTGCATTCGCCGCGCCTGTTTTTGCACAAAGCAGTGTCACGCTCTACGGGGTGATCGACGAAGGCGTCGACTACACGAACAACGCCGGTGGCGGCCACGTGTACGAACTGGCGAGCGGTTATGCGCAGGGCAGCCGTTGGGGCCTCAAGGGCTCGGAGGACCTGGGCGGTGGCATGAAGGCAATCTTCCAGCTGGAAAACGGCTTTAACGACAGCAACGGCGCGCTGGCCGAAGGTGGCCGTCTGTTCGGCCGTCAGGCTTACGTGGGCCTTGCCGACGACAAATACGGCACGGTCACGTTTGGCCGCCAGTACGACTCGGTGGTGGACTATCTCGCGCAAACCACGGCCAACGGCAGCTGGGCCGGCTATCTGTTCGCGCACCCGTACGACAACGACAACACGGACAACTCGTTCCGCCTCGACAACGCCATCAAATACGCGAGCCCGACCATTGCGGGCTTCCAGTTCGGCGGCGCGTACGCGTTCAGCAACGACACGAACTTCGCCAACAACCGTGCGTACAGCTTCGGTGGCCAGTACGTGAATGGCGGCCTGCTCGTCGCGGCTGCGTACCTGCAGGCGGATAACCCGGGCGTGGGTTCGGCTGGCGCGATCACGGCCAATGACGCCAGCTTCATTGCAGAGCGCATGCGCGTGTTCGGCGCGGGCGTCAACTACACGTTCGGCGCGGCAACGGCTGGCTTCGCGTACACCAACACGAACTACAAGAATCCGACCGGCAACGGCTACATTGGCTCGACGCCGCTGGTCGCGACAGGTTCGACGCTCAACACGCTCAAGTACCAGAACTTCGAAGTGAACGGCAAATATCAGTTCACGCCGATGTTCTACGTGGGCGCGCAATACGTGTACACGATGGAACGCTACGACGCATCCACCGGCACGGCGAGCCCGAAGATTCACTCGGTGGGCCTGATGGCCGACTACAACCTGTCGAAGCGCACGGACGTGTACGTCCAGGGCGTCTATCAGAAGGTTGCCGGCGACAAGACCAACTCTATCCTCGACGATGCCTTCGTGCCGGGCACAGATGCCCCGTCGACGACGTCCAACCAGGTGGTCGTGCGCGTCGCGCTGCGTCACCAGTTCTAAGCTCCACGCAACATCACGTGACGCGTTCAACGCGTGCTGTGATGTCTTTACAGGCTCATCGCGTATCGCAAGATATCCGGTGGGCCTTTTTTATTTGTTGCGCGTCACACGCACGCTGTTTCAAAGCGCATCGTGAAAGATCACGCCTAGCGTATGGCGTTCTCCTGAGCGCAGGCGGCTCACGCCGTGACGCATGTTGACCCGGTAACTGCCGCGTGTGCCCTGTACCGGACGATGATGCACGGCGAACACCACTGCATCTCCCTGGCGTAACGGCACGACCTCCACGCGCGATTGCATGCGCGGCCGCTGCTCGGTCAACACGAACTCGCCCCCCGTAAAGTCGCGTTCGGGTTCGGACAGCAGAATGGCAAGCTGGAGCGGAAACACATGCTCGCCATACAGATCCTGATGCAGACAGTTGTAGTCATCCTGCTCGTATTGCAGCAGAAGCGGCGTGGAACGTAACTGCCCGGCGTCGTGGCAGCGTTCGATAAACGCGGCGTGTTGCGCGGGATAGCGCGTGTCGATGCACATGATCTCGTTCCAGCGGTTGGCGAGCGGCACGAGATGCGGGTAAATCGAAGTGCGCAAGGCTTCGACCAGCTCCGGAAGCGGATAGTCGAAGTACTTGTATTCGCCGCGTCCAAAGCCGTGACGCGCCATGACGACACGGCTGCGAAACAACGCATCGTCACGATAGCTCGCAACCAGCGTTTCGCATTCTGCTGGCGTCAGCAGATTGGGCATGACGGCGCTGCCGTGCTGGATCAGATCGTCTTCGACGCTGGGCCAGGCAATCGCCGTGATGCGTTGTGTGAGCGTTGGCTGACGCGGGACGGGCGCATCGTGGATGGCATGCTTGACTGCTGTGTCCATGAAAAGCTCCGGAGAAAACGGCTGCAATGGCTGCAATATAAAGCGGTAAGCCGTCTGAAACACTCCGGCTCTTGCTCTTCAATTCGTCGCAACCCTGCCACTCAACCCCTCCGCTCAATCCCTTCACTCGACCCCCTTCGCGCAACCCGCCACGAGGTTCATAGTACGAGTGTATTCAGTCAACCGGAGACTCATGCATGTCCACTGCTTCGTCAAACCTCGATGCCTGGCTGGAAAAGCGGGAAGTGGCCAAAGACGACATCACGGCCTTTCCGCTCAAGGCGATGACCGCGACGCTGGATCAGGTCGATGCTGGCAACAGCGTGCCGCCGCTGTGGCACTGGCTGTATTTCCTGCCGGTTTCGCCGTTGGCTGAAGCCGGTCCCGATGGTCATCCCGAACGCGGCGGCTTTCTGCCGCCCGTGCCGTTGCCGCGCCGCATGTGGGCGGGCGGTCGCCTGACGTTTCATGCGCCGTTGCAGGTGGGCGAGCGGGCAGTGCGGACTTCCACGATCGTCAATATCGAGGACAAAACGGGCCGCTCCGGGCGGCTCGTCTTCGTCACGGTGCAGCACGATATCGAGGTGGCGGGCGAACTGAGGATCGAGGAAGAGCACGACATCGTCTACCGGGATGCGCCGCAAGCGGGTGCTGCCGCACCCAGGGCGGAGGTCAAAGCCACACTCGCACCGGCCGGCGAAACATGGGCCCGCACCGTCCACGCCGACCCGGTGATGCTGTTTCGCTACTCGGCGCTGACCTTCAACAGTCATCGCATTCACTACGACTATCCGTACGTCACCGAAGTGGAGGGGTATCCGGGCCTCGTGGTGCACGGTCCGTTGATCGCCACCTTGCTGGTCGACCTCGTACGACGCGAATTGCCGGATGCGGTCCTGCAAAGTTTTTCGTTCAAGGCGTTGCGTCCCACGTTCGGCGATCACCCGTTCACGGTGTGCGGCAAGCCGTCGGACGACGGCAAGACGCTCGACCTGTGGGCCAAAGACCACGAGGGTTACCTGACGATGCGCGCCATTGCCAGCCTCGCGTGAGGGCAGAGGGGGCGGGGAGTGCCGTTTATCATGGCTATGGGTGCGCTGACAGGGCGAGCGGATCTGAAGAGGCGATTTTCCAATAAGAAACGCATCGCGCCTGCGGGGTGAAGGCTCGCAAGGCAGCCGTGGTTCCGGCCTGTTGCCCCGGCGTTGCCGCCTGCATAGGCTACAAAAGCCTGCCAGACCCGCCGCCGCGATTGCCCTTGCCGCCATAAAACCCCGCGTGTATAGTTTCCCAACTCAAGATTTGTTTCGTATTGGAAATAAAAGGGATTTCTGCCATGAACGCATCGACCATCCTCGCCGATCTCGGCATCGCCCAGGCGGCGCAAGCCGGCGACATCGCGGTTCATTCGCCCATCAATGGCGAACTCATTGGCCGCGTGGCCAGCCACAGCGCGGCGGATGTCGATGCGGCGCTCGCCAATGCGAAGCAGGCGTTCAACGTATGGCGTGACGTGCCCGCGCCGCGCCGCGGCGAACTGGTGCGTTTGCTGGGCAACCGTCTGCGGGAAAAGAAACAGGCGCTCGGCAGCCTCGTCTCGCTCGAAGCCGGCAAGATCCTCCAGGAGGGGCTGGGCGAGGTGCAGGAAATGATCGACATCTGCGACTTCGCGGTCGGCCTGTCGCGTCAGCTCTATGGCCTCACCATCGCGTCGGAGCGCCCCGGCCATCGCATGGCGGAAACGTGGCATCCGATGGGCACCTGCGTGGTGATCTCCGCGTTCAACTTTCCGGTGGCGGTGTGGTCGTGGAACGCGGCGTTGGCGCTGGTGTGCGGCAATGCGGTGATCTGGAAGCCGTCGGAAAAGACGCCGCTTACAGCGCTTGCCGTCAATCAGATTCTCAACGACGTGCTGAAGGAATTCGGCGACGCGCCGGCCGGTCTCACCGCTTTGATTCTGGGTGGCCGCGAAGTGGGTGCGAAGCTGGTGGCCGATCCGCGCGCATCCATTGTCAGCGCGACCGGCAGCACGGAAATGGGCCGCACGGTGGGCGTCGAAGTGGCGAAGCGCTTTGGTCGCTCGCTGCTCGAACTGGGCGGCAACAACGCAGGCATCGTCGCGCAGAGCGCCGACCAGGAACTCGCGGCACGCGGCATCCTGTTCTCGGCGGTCGGTACGGCCGGTCAGCGTTGCACGTCGCTGCGTCGCCTGTTTGTCCACGATAGCGTGTATGACCAGACCGTCGAACGTCTGAAGCAGCTTTACAGCAAGGTGCCGATCGGCAATCCGCTCGAAAAGGGCACGCTGATGGGCCCGCTGATCGACCGCCAAGCCTACGCGCGCATGCAGGAAGCGTTGCAGCAGGCGGCGTCGGAAGGCGGCAAGGTGTTCGGCGGCGAGCGCGTCGAAGTGAAGCGCTACGAGGGCGGTCACTACGTGCGCCCGGCACTCGTCGAGATGCCGTCGCAAACGGCAGTGGTCCTGAAGGAGACCTTCGCGCCGATTCTCTACGTGCTGCGCTACACGGACTTTGCCGAAGCGGTGGAAGCCAACAACGCTGCCGTGCATGGCCTCTCGTCGTGCGTGTTCACCAACGACCTGCGCGAAGCAGAGCGTTTTCTCTCCGCGGCGGGCAGCGATTGCGGTATCGCCAATGTGAACATCGGCCCGAGCGGCGCGGAGATCGGCGGCGCGTTTGGCGGCGAGAAGGAAACCGGCGGCGGTCGCGAATCGGGTTCGGATGCGTGGAAGGCCTATATGCGCCGCGCCACCAACACGGTCAACTATTCGTCGGCGTTGCCGCTGGCGCAAGGCATCGATTTCAACATTGGCTGAACCAGCCAGGACGTCCGGCCGCCTCGACGCGGCCGGCGCCTGCGTTCCGGGGAACAGATCATGAATGCCGCCAACCCTGTCGCCGGGCATCAAGTCCCTGGTCAAGTCCCGAGTCAAATGCCAAGTCAGGTTTCAAGAGAGGAGCAGCCGCCCGTGGTGCCGCGAAATCTACCTGGGAGTTCGAAGGTTGTGATCGTCGGTGGCGGCGTGATCGGCAGCTCCATTGCGTATTTTCTGCGTGCCTCCGATCCCACCGTCAGCGTTACCGTGATCGAGCGCGATCCGACTTATGCGCGCTCATCGTCGGCGCTCTCGGCTGCCTCGATCCGCCAGCAATTCTCCACGCCGTTGTCCATCCAGATGTCGTTGTTCGGTATCGAGTTTCTGCGCTCGATTGGCGAGCGTCTAGAGATTGACGGCGTCAAGCCTTCCATCGATCTGCACGAGGGCGGTTATCTGTTTCTTGCCACCGCCGCTGGCGAAGCGACGCTGCGCGAGAATCACGCGCTGCAAACGAGCCTCGGCGCCGATATCAGTTTGCTCAACCAAACAAATTTGCAGACGCGCTTTCCCTGGCTCAATACCGGGGACCTCGTGGCGGGCGCGTATGGCGAGAGTGGCGAGGGCTGGTTCGATGGCTATGGCCTTGTGCAGGCGCTACGCAAGAAAGCCCAGGCTCTGGGCGCGCGTTATGTGGCCGACGAAGTGCAGGCGTTGCAGCGCGACGGCGCGCGCGTGACCGAAGTCGTCACGGCGAGCGGTGACACCTATGCGTGCGACGTGGTCGTCAACGCGGCCGGCGCGTGGTCGCGCAAGGTGGCGCAGATGGTCGGCATAGACATTCCGGTGTTCGCGCGTCGCCGCAGCATTTTCAACGTCACCTCGCCGGCGCGTCTTGAACGCTGTCCGTTGTTGATCGATCCAACCGGCGTGTACTTCCGCCCTGAGGGCAAGTCGTTTATCTGCGGCACCTCACCCGATGCAAGCAACGATCCCGACGACCTGCCGCTCGACGAAGTCGATCACGCGCTCTTCGACGAAGTCATCTGGCCGACGCTCGCGCATCGCGTGCCGCAGTTCGAAGCCTTGCGTGTGCAGAATTGCTGGTCCGGCTACTACGAATACAACGTGCTGGATCAAAACGCGATCATTGGTCATCATCCGGAAGTGGACAACTGCATCTTCGCCAATGGCTTTAGCGGGCACGGTTTGCAACAAGGTCCGGCCACCGGGCGCGGCGTGAGCGAACTGATCCTGCATGGACAGTACAGAACACTCGATCTGTCGTCGCTCAGTTTTGAGCGGGTGCTGGAGAACCGGCCCATTGTCGAGAAGAATGTCGTGTAAGCAACATCGTCGCGAATCCTCACATTTCCCCTTGACACATGCTTGCAGGCAAGGCCCGGTTTGCACCGGGCTTTTTTTCTGTCCGCTTTTCCTGCTAAGGTAATTCATCGTTCCCGCGCGGGAGGTTGGTGTTCATCGCGCGAGCGGTTATATTGCAACGGTGGACCACGGGTAGCCGCGCGGGCGGCCGCGTTAGTGACCCGGATAAGTGGCCGAACGTGCGGAACAGGAACTTTTGACGGGGGCACAATGACTACCGCTTCTGATTGGGTGAACGGTTCGCAGGAAGCGACACCGGAGTCGCTGCGCACACTGGTCAAGTACCTGGAGCTTTCGCTCGACAAGGGCAAGTCCGTGGTCATCATGCGTCAGGAGACGGGCGAGTTCTCCGTCTCGCTGGGCGATCCGTCGGACGACGAAAATCCCCTGAAACGGCAGGGCACCCTTGCGGCGGGAATCGCCAGTGAAATACTGGCTTTTACGCGCCCCGGTGCTAATCTGATCACTAGCGAAGGCGAGACCTACCGGTTCTTTCGCAGCTTCGCCCAAGTGGGGCAGGCTGGCGCGGTGGTGTTCGCGCCTTCATAGCGCGGCGCATGAGGGCATGGTCAAAACACGGGTTGATATACCCGGGTTCGCCCACACGTAAGCATCCGGAAATGAAGCGTCGAAGCAAAGTGAAGCGTCAAAGTGGCGAGAAGTGAGGTCAGTCAGGCATGGTAAAACCCGAATTCTCCGACGCGGCAAGCGCGCGTCCCGAACTGCTGTGTTTTCTGGTCGCGGTGGCCGCGGCATCGTATGCGCTGACCGGAGAGTGGCGCGTCGATCACGTGGTGAAATGCTGCCGTCAGTGGCTCGACAAAAACGAGACGAAGATGTTCTGGCTCGACCGTGTGCTCATCGGTCAACTGGCGCTGAAAATTGCGAGCCAGGATCTGCTCGATGCAGGTATCGCTGTGCGGCTGCATAGCGTGCAGGCGCTGTTCACCGACGAGATGGAACTCAACGAAGCCAGCACGATGGTGCAGAAGATGATGTCGCTGTGCCAGGAGGCGCTGTAACCGCCGCTTGACAGGTGGGCGGCGAAGGCCCTATCCGATCCTCTCCGAAGCCGCTCTAAGCCCTATCCAGCGCGCCAATGCGGTGGCAGTGCAAACCCATGCACGCCATGCAGCCAGACATGTCCTGCCACCATCCACGCAGCGGCCCACGAGGCCCCGACGATCAGCAGATCGCAGTGGCCGCTGTTCCACCAGTTGAGTGAGTGACGCCCGGCAATCCACGGTACACCGAGCGGATTGGGCCAGTCGGCGAGCAGATGCATCAGTCCGCCACACGCAAAGCCGAATGCAAGCGCAGCGAGCGGATGCTGATAGCCAAGCCAGCGGTACGCGCACACCAGCAGCACGATCCAGCCAATGCCCCAATGCGTGATGGTGCGATGCGTGACCCACAGGCGCCGCTTGCGCGTCCACCACGCCACCTCCAGCCAGTCCGGCGCCGTGCCGCCCGCTACCGCGGCAATGAAGCTCAACATGACCCACAGGTGAAATGGACCGCTGGCGTGGCTGCGTGCAACGATTGCAGCCGCGATGACACCGGCTGCGAAACCGGTTGCGTGATGCGCTTTGCTGGAGGCCATCGGCGAGAGAATGACGCGGCGCCATGCGCGCCGGTTGAATACGAGGGGCGGCTATCTTCGCAGAAGCTCGCGCAAAAAGACAGCGCTACGCGCGCGAAAAATATAGAAGCAAAGCAGAAGGAGCGCGCGGCGCGCAAGGCGGAAGCGGCGCCGCAAAGGACGTGTGCAAATCTATCTGGAGATGCACATTGCAGGCCGCGTCTTCAGGTCGTGCAGCGCGCGATATCGAAGCGCATTTCCGGTTCCGGCGGATCGTCCGGCGCGTTGGCCGGGCGCATCACCTTGATCACGGAGCCGACCGTGGTTGGCGTCAACGTCACGAAATAAGCCGTGTTCGAATCCGAACCCACCGCGAGCTCAGTGGCGCCGCCCACTGACGAACTACGCACCCGTGACAGGCGGTCTTCGAGGCACGCGGCCACATACGATGGGGCGCGCTGCGAGGCGAAGTAGACGATGGGCTGCGACGCGTCGCGCGTCGGTCCCGAGGCGCCGCAGGCTGCGAGAAAAATAACCGCAGGGGTGAGGAAGCAGAGTTTATTCATGGTCGAGCCGCGCCGGATTTAGCTGCGCAGAGTATAGCGGCGAGCGCGCCGTAATTCGAGCGCCATGTGTCAAGCTTTCACACAAAAAACGCGCATAAAAAAACGCGCGCGTGAACGATGTCACGCGCGCGTTTTGTGCCTCGACGGACCGCGCGATCCGTCAGGCAGACTGCTTAGAAGCGGTGACGCAGACCCACCGTTGCGGCGACCTGGTTCGCGGTCGACGACGGCGACAGCGTGTTGATCATCGCTACGTTCGAGCCGGCATCGCCGAACTCGCCCGAAGCATGCTGGTACACGCCTTCCACGTACACGTCGGTACGCTTGCTGAGCGAGTAGTCAGCCTGCAGCGACACCGTGTGCCACTTCGGATCACCCGTACCTTGCGAACCCGTCACGCGGCCGTCGGTGAACGTGTAGGCTGCTGCGAGGCTCAGAGCCGGCGTCAGCGCATACTTGCCGTTGATTTCGTAGTTGTCCAGATGCAGGTTCATGCCCGTCGGGATCGTGAACGCGGTGCCGTTCTGTGCACCGGCAATCACGTTGTTGTCCTGCGTGTGCGTGTACAGCAGGCCGACCGTTGCCGGGCCGTAGGCGTAGTTCGCGCCCACACCGTAGGTGCGTTGCAGGGCTGCCGTCAGGTTGGCGTTGTTGCCGTCGCCCGGGGACGTTGCACCGCCCGTGTTGGCGTTGGTCAGCGAATTGTTCAGTTGCAGGTAAGCGGCAGCGACGTTCAACGGACCGTTGTTATACGAAGCGCCCGCGCTCCATGCGCGGTTGTTCGAGAACTGGCCAGCGTCGTTGCTGAAGCCGTACAGGCCGCCGAAACGGAAACCTGCATAGTTCGCGCTCTGGTACTTGACCGCGTTCTTGATCGAGAACGAATTGTCCAGGTTGTCGTTGTCAAACGGGTGCGCTGCGAGGTTGTTGCCGTAGCCCGAACCTGCTTCCGACAGCGGGCCGAGGTAGTCGACCACGGAGTCGTACTGGCGGCCGAGCGTCAGCGTGCCGTACTGGTCGCTTTGCAGACCGACGAAGGCTTGACGGTTGAACAGCGTGTTGCTTTCGGTGAACTTGCCGCTGTTCAGGTTGAAGCCGCTTTCCAACGTGAAGATGGCATGCAGACCGCCGCCCAGGTCTTCACTGCCACGCAGACCGAAGTAGGTGTCCGACACCGAGCCGCTGCCTTGTTGCCAGTTGTTGTGGCCGCCTTCGTTGTTCGCGTAGACGAGGCCCGCGTCCAGCGTGCCGTACAGGGTGACGCTGCTTTGCGCGTGAGCGTTGATGGCGAACGCGCCCATGACGCCAGCAATGATGAGGGTTTTTTTCATGCTTTTTAACTCCGAGTCAGTCTGTAAAGAATCGATGCCCAGGGAATTCCGCTGATGCCGCCGGTTCCCGGTGATTCGCAGCGAAGTGTATTCCCCCTGATGAATCCGATAACTCTATTCGACGCAACAATGCTTTGCTCAATTGGGAAATATGATTTCGGAGCTTCTAAGTGCGCGTAAACAAAGTGATTTTGGCTATTCGCTACGGGATATTATAAGTGTGTCAATGTATTACTTGTTGCACATGCGCGACGCCCGTCCGGCAAGGATGAGCGGGTTATCGACGTTTACATTCAGTCAGAAATTCGATTGTGCTGTTTTCCGAAAGGCATTCTTCCGGTGAATGCCGCTAGCGCCCGCAATCACGTGCCTTTACAATGAATTCACCCCATGACCAGGGGTGTCTTTTTCATCTATTTATACGCGACCTCCGGGTCGCGTTTTTTTATTCTGTATTAATTAACATAATAAGTTCCGTGCCAATGGGAAAAATACCATTCCATTTGGAGAAATAATCCCCGCACCCTCTGCCAATTGGCCTGGGGCGATTCCGCGCCGGTCTTTTGGGTCACCTGGGCAGGTAGAATTCAGGCCTTGCATAGCCTTTGCGCTGAACCTGCCCCGATCTGAGTGAACCCGCCATGACTGAGCCGAATCTTCCTTCGTTGAACCCCGCAGCAGACTCCGCCCCGGACGAGATGCCCGACACCACCGCGAGCCCGGATGCCGTGCACGAAGCCCGTTTGTGGCAGGACGACGGCTGGACCGCGCGGGTCATCAAGAATGAAGACGACGATGGCTGGGCGGTGGAAATGATCAAGGACGGCGAGCCGGAACCGGCGCTGGTCGGCCCGTGGACAATGGGACGTGACAAGAAGAATCCCAAGCCGCTCGACACCAGTGCTTTCAATACACTGGTGAAGACGGCCTCGGAAGTACTGCGGCGTCATGAGCAGCAGTTGCATGCCATGCTGCACAAGCGGGTCATGGTAGATGCCCCCGCCGGCGAGGGCGAGTTGGCCGTCACGCTGGATATCGTGCCGAGCGAGGACGATCCCTACGCGTTGCTGACGGCCTTCGACGCATTCGGCGAACAACTCGCCCAGGTGAAGGTGGCGCCGAATTTCAAGCTCGGCAAGGCGAATGCGGCAGCGTGGGTGGAAAGCGGTTTTCGCCGGCCCGGCTAGTCACGTCTGTCGTTGAACGCGTGATTGGGTCCAGCCTGTTGGGTCAGGCGCGTGATGCAGCCCGTCAGTCGCGCTTGCAGAAGATCGCGGTCACATGGGGCGCGACGTGATGAACGATGGCGTTGCTGCCGCCGCGCGTGACCGCGTCCTGCACGGCGTTGTCGCCGCCGAATACCACGGCGCCATACGCGGAGTTTGCGAGCGGTTCGCCGTCGCCGGTGCGGAACATCGGGTCGTCTTTCTCGAAGCCCACCACGGCAAACACATGGAAGCCGAAGGCGCTGAGGTCGGCGCCCTTGGCCGGCTTGAATGCGTTGATCGAATTACGCTCCACGCGCATCGGGGTTGGCTCGATCAGTTGTTGCGCGGCCAGATCCGCAATGAACTGGTGGCCCGACTCATTGCAGGCGAGCGCCGCATCGAGCTCGGCTGCGTGGCCGGCAAGCGGCAACGCAGCGGCGCTGAGTGCAATGATGGCGGTGGAGAAAACGTGCTTCATGAGCTTCGGAGTTGCGGGTATACAGTAGCGGTTCAGTAGCGGTTCGCAAACGGGCAGGCGCTCGAGGCACCTCGAAAAGTGGGCGAAAGCGCCGCCACGCGGGGTTGCACGGCGAGATGAAACAGGCTGACCGGCGCAACTGGATTCGCACTTTACCAACGTTCAGCCATTCTTGCTGAAGCACAAGGGAATACCACGTGACCGTGGTAAAAGCGCAAGCCAAAACGGTCGCGGAAATGCAAGTCTTTCGATTCCCGTATATATTTCCGGGTTATGACTTCGCAACCATCCACCCCTAAAAACGTCCCGCTCCCACGCACCTGGGATGCGCGGCTGGCACGACGGCTCGTCACGCCTCTCGTTCACACGTCTGTCACACCGAATCATCTCACCACGCTGCGTCTGTTGATCGGCGTTGCGGGCGCACTGGCCTTGGCCCGTGGCGGATTTACGTGGGCCAACGTGGGCGCGCTGCTAATCGTGTTGTCGAATTTCGTCGACCACACTGACGGCGAACTCGCGCGCATCAGCGGCAAGTCGAGCAAGATCGGTCATTTTTACGATCTCGCGTGCGACGCGCTCGTCACCGTGATGCTGTTCGTCGGCCTCGGAACGGGCATCGGCGCCGTGCATGTGGCCGGTCACGTCGCACCGGGCATGGCGTTGGGCGGACTGTCGGGGGTGGCGGTGGCGATCATCTTCTTCCTGCGCATGCGCATCGAAGATCTCGCGGGCAAAGCCGGCACCAGGCAGGCTTCGGTGGGTGGCTTCGAGACCGAAGACGTGCTGTATCTGTTGCCCCTCGTCACCTTGTTCGGTGGCGTGACGCCGTTCATCGTGGCTGCGTCGATTGGCGCGCCGCTGTTCGCCGTGTGGGTGGTGCTGGACTATCGTCGCGCGTTGCGGCGCGTTGCCAGCCCCGCTGCGGCTGCAACCAGTCAGATGCAGGTTAGCCGATGAGTACGCCCGCCGAAGAAGAGGTCGCGGCTCGGCGGGCTTCGCACGATCGCTCAGCGTCGACATCCACTGTTAGCGCCGGTTCTTCGCCCGCGCCGGACCCCGATCGCGCCGTGGCGAGCCGCACGCATGCGCTGAATACCGACCGCCTGCGCAAGGACTTCGCGGATCAGGGCGCATTCCTGTACCTCGAAGACTTCCTCGCGCCCGAAGTCACGGCGCAACTGGTGCATCACGCCCGCGCGCTGCTCGACGAAGTCAACCGCAATTATCTGCCGGGCCACAAGCAGGGCGGCAGCGTGAGCCGTCATATGATCGACCGTCTCGCGCCGTTCATCGCGGAGCTGTATCGGTCGAAAGAACTGATCGGCTGGCTCGAGCAGTTGAGCGGCGACAAGCTGATGGTTTCGCCCGCCGACGACCCGCACGCCTACGCGCTGTATTACTACACGCGTGCCGGCGACCATATTGGCTGGCACTACGATACGTCGTACTACGATGGCCGTCGCTACACGCTGCTGCTGGGTGTGATCGACGAGTCGTCGTGCCGGCTCGACTACGAATTGCACACACGCAACCCCGAGGTTGCCGATGTTCCCGGCTCGGTGCAGATTCCGCCCGGTGGCCTGGTGTTTTTTGACGGCGATAAACTGCGCCATCGCATCACGCCGGCCGGTCCGAATGAAATGCGCGTGTCGCTGACCTTCGAATACGTAACCGACCCGAACATGCGGCCGTGGCGCCGTTTCATCTCGAACATGAAAGACGCGGTGGCGTACTTCGGCTTTCGTCAGGTGTTCAGTCAGCTCGGCAAGCGCAAAAGGGCTGGCACATGACTCGCGCGGCTGTCATCCTGCTGACGATCGGCGTGGCGCTGTTCGTCGCGCTGCTGGCGTGGCAGGGCCTCGGCTCGGTGACATCCACGCTGATGGTGGCGGGCTGGGGTCTCGCGCTCGTCGCTGCATTCCACCTCGTACCGCTGGTGCTGGACGCCGGCGCGATCACGATGCTGATCGACCGTCGCCGTGACCACGTCCGGCCCGTCGACGCGTTGCTCGCGCGCTGGACCGGCGAATCGGTCAACAGTCTTTTGCCCGCTGGCCAGATTGGCGGCCCGGTGGTGATCGTCCGGCAACTGACGCAGCGCGGCATGTCGATGCGCGACGCGGCGGCGACCATCACGGTCAGCACGACCTTGCAGGCGTTGTCGCAGATCGTCTTTGCGGTACTCGGGCTGCTGCTGTTCGGCGCGTACGCGGCACAGGGCGCGCTGCACGATCTGCGTACCGCGACCTTTATTGCAACGGGCGTGCTGGCCGGTATGATCGCCTTGTTCTTCTTTGCGCAACGTAACGGCCTGTTCGGCCGGCTGCTGCGCGTGGTCGCCAAGGTGTTCGGCAAGCGCGACTGGTCGGCGCTCACCACGCGTGCCGATGCGGTGGACGGCGCCGTGCAGGCGCTGTACCGCGATCGCGGCCGGGTGGCGTCGAGCTTTGCGCTGAGCCTCGTGGGCTGGATCGTCGGCACGGCCGAAGTGTGGCTCGCGCTGCGTTTCCTGGGCCATCCGGTGGACTGGGTGGACGCCTTGCTGCTCGAGAGCATCGGCCAGGCCATTCGCGGCGCGGCCTTCGCGATTCCGGGTTCGCTCGGTGTGCAGGAGGGCGGCTATCTGCTGCTCGCGCCGCTCGTCGGGCTGCCGCCGGATGCGGCGCTGGCGCTGTCGCTCGCCAAGCGGGCGCGCGAACTTCTGCTCGGACTTCCGGGCCTGTTGTACCTGCATTTCAGTGAACGCAACTGGCAGCGGCGGCGCGCAACGCGTGTGCCGGCCGTCGACTCAAACCATTTCTGATAAGGACCGCGCATGCGTGCCATCATTCTCGCTGCGGGCCTGGGCCTGCGTCTTCAGCTCCCGCCGGGTGAGCAGTTTCCGAAGTGTCTGTTGCAGTTCGACGGCGTGAGCCTGCTCGAACGGCATCTGCAGATGCTGGAGACGGCCGGCGTGACGGACGTCGTGCTGGCGCTCGGCTTTCAGCCGGGGCTGGTCGAGGCCGAACTGAAGCGCATCAACTGGCCGCACCCGGTCGAGATCGTGATCAACCCGCGTTTCGACCTCGGCAGCGTGCTGACGGTGCACACGGTGGCTGATCCGCTGACGCGCGGTGGCGACGTCCTGTTGATGGACGCCGACGTGCTGTACGACGAGCGCATCCTGAACGCCCTGGTGGCGGGCGAGACGGTGAACCGTCTGCTGATCGACCGTGACTTCGAAGCGGGCGACGAGCCCGTCAAGCTGTGCCTGAAAGACGGCGTGCCGGTCGAGCTGCGCAAGCAACTGGCTGTCAACATCGACTACGACACGATTGGCGAGTCGGTGGGCTTCTTCCGCTTCCAGGAAGAAACGGCGCGGCGCTTCGCGGAGATCGTAGCGGGTTACATCGACAGCGATCGCGCCAACATGCCCCACGAAGAAGCGGTGCGCGACCTGCTGCTGGAACGCAGCCAGGTGTTCGATACGGCCGATGTCACGGGTTCGCCGTGGGTCGAAATCGACTTCCCGAACGATGTCGTGCGGGCCCGTACGGAAATCCTGCCGCAACTGCAACCGCTGGTTCTGGCGCCGCGCTAAGTTGCGTCACTAAGTTGCATCACTAAGTCAGGTCACTAAGTTACGCCAAACCATCCGTCATGCGCCCGCATGGCGGATGCTTCCATAGTTAAGCGGCAAGCACTTCGTTGCACCCTCAACCAACCGTCACGGCATATCGTGCGGTTCGCGTCACGCCAAACGGCAACCCGTCACACCAAGCCAATGCGATAATCACGGCTTTACGCCGACGGCTTTGCCGCCCGTCGTCTTGCCAATGCCTCTCGCTCTGGGTGCATTCATCGTCCCGTTGATCGTCGCGTGCGCGATGTTCATGGAAAACGTAGACGGCACGGTGATCGTGACGTCGTTGCCGGTTCTGGCGCGCGATCTTGGCGAAAGTCCCATCACCCTGAAGCTGGCCGTCACGAGTTACGTGATCGGCCTCGGTGTATTCATCCCCATCTGCGGTTGGGTGGCCGATCGCTTCGGCTCACGCACCGTGTTTCGCACGGCAATCGGCATTTTCATGGCCGGTTCATTGATGTGCGCGGCTTCCAGTTCGCTGCCCACCTTCGTCGTTGCCCGCTTCATCCAGGGTCTGGGCGGCGCGTTGATGGTGCCTGTCGGACGCATCATCATTTTCCGCTCCATCCCGAAGGCGCAATTCATTCGCGCGGTCAATTATCTGACCGTGCCCGCACTGCTCGGCCCCGTGGTGGGACCACCGCTGGGTGGCTTCATCACCACCTATCTGCACTGGCGGCTGGTTTTTTTCATCAACATTCCGATCGGCATTCTCGGCATCTGGCTTGCCAACAAACATATCGCCAACGTGCGCGAGCCGCATCCGGGCCGACTCGACTGGACCGGCTTCGTGTTGTCTGCGGGCGGCGCGTCGTCGTTCATGCTGGGGCTCTCGCTGGTCGGCGGGGAACTCGTGTCGAACACGGTTTCCGTCAGCATGTGCCTCGCCGGCGCCGCGTTGCTGCTGGTCTACTGGTTCTACGCCAGCCGCGTGACCTTGCCCGTGCTCGATTTGAGCCTGCTGCGCATTCCGAGCTTTCAGGCAAGCGTGCTCGGCGGCTCGCTGTTTCGCATCGGGCTGGGTGCGGTGCCGTTTCTGTTGCCGCTCGCGCTACAGGAGGGGCTCGGGATGACCGCGTTCGTGTCCGGCTCGATCACCTGTGCGTCGGCCTTCGGCTCGCTTTTCATGAAGGCGGTGGCCTCGCGCGTGCTCGGGCGGTTTGGCTTTCGCACGGTGCTGATGTTCAACGCCGCGTTCGCGGGGCTCGCGATTGCCGTCTACGGATTGTTTCATCCAGGCACGCCGCACTGGCTGATCTGGTGCGTCGTGCTGTTTGGCGGCTTCTTTCCGTCGCTGCAGTTCACGTCGCTGAATACGCTCGCGTATGCCGACATCCCGAACCGCGAGATTGGCCGCGCCACCAGCGTGGCAAGCGTGATCCAGCAGATCTCGCTCGGGCTCGGCGTGACGATTGGCGGCATCGTGCTGCAGATTTCGCATCGGCTGCAGGGTCATCCCTCCATCGTATGGTCGGATTTCTGGCCGGCGTTCCTGGTGGTGGGCATGTTCTCCGTGTGCTCGATTCCGGTCACCAAACGCCTGCCGCAGGGTACAGGTGATGAGATTGCCAACGGTGGACGCGGAAGCGCTTGAGGCGCTCCTGATACGCGTCTGAGGCGGCGCAGGTCACGCACTGCCGTACGGCCGTGGTCGCCGCTTGCCACGAGAAAAATGACGCCTGTTGCAAGGTATCGAATGGTCGTCCATTGAGGGTTAACGCGCGGCGGTTGCACCCGGCCCCGGAACTCAAATGCCGCAACCCGTGCTATAAGCCCAAGACGGACGTTTTCCTGATAGCGATGGATTTGTTATGGAGGGCAGTCAATGTCGTTGGGTCAAGTGAAGTTGTCCGCGAGCGTGCTCGCAGCGGCCGCGCTCATCACCGTCTCGAGCGCTTTCCTCGAAACCGCGCCGGCCTACGCGAAGGCGCCGGCCAATCAGCCCGTGCTGCTGGACGCGTCGGCCGTGGCCGTGGCCGACAAGTTCAGTGCCGATGCAGCCGAACAGATCTTCAAGGAAGGCGGCAACGCGGTGGATGCCGCCGTGGCGATCGCCTTCACGCTCGCCGTGACCTATCCGGAGGCCGGCAATATTGGCGGTGGCGGCTTCATGACGCTCTACGTGGGCGGCAAGCCTTACTTCCTCGACTACCGCGAGAAGGCGCCGCTGGCTGCCACGAAAAAGATGTACCTCGACGACAAAGGCGAGGTCGTCAAAGGTATGAGCCTTGTCGGCTATCGCGCGGTAGGCGTGCCGGGCACGGTGGAAGGCATGTGGGAAGCGCAGCGGCGCTTTGGCAAGCTGAAGTGGAAGCAGGTGCTGGCGCCCGCCATCAAGTACGCCACGGATGGCTTCGAAGTGAGCGAGCAGTTGCAGCAGCGGCGTGACGACGCCGCCAAAGACTTCGCGGGCAAAACCAACTTCGACAGCTACTTCGGCAATCTCAAGCAAGGCGTCAATTTCAGGCAGCCGGAACTGGCCGCGGTGTTGACGCGCATCGCCGATCATGGCGCAAGTGACTTCTACAGCGGCAAGACCGCCGACCTGATCGCCGCCTCGATGCACGGTCACGGGCTGATCACTAAGCAGGATCTGGAGCAGTACAAGGCGGTATGGCGTCAGCCGGTGCAAGCCAACTGGAACGGCTTCCAGGTGATCACCGCGCCGCCGCCGAGTTCGGGCGGGGTCGGTCTCGTGCAGCTGCTGAAGATGAAGGCGGATATCGCGCCTGAATTCAAGGACGTGCCGCTCAATTCGCCGCAATACATGCATCTGATCGCGGAAATCGAAAAGCGCGTGTTCGCCGATCGCGCGCAGTATCTTGGCGATCCGGATTTCTACAAGGTGCCGGTCGCCCAGTTGATCGCCGATCCTTACCTCGCCAAACGCGCGTCCGAAGTCAATCCGAACGAGCCGTCGGATACGAAGAGCGTGCAACCGGGCCTCGGCACTTCGATGCCGGAAAAAGCCGAGACCACCCACTTCTCGGTGATCGACAAATGGGGTAATGCCGTTTCGAATACCTATACGTTGAACGGGTATTTCGGCTCGGGCGTCGTCGTCGATCAGACAGGCATTCTGCTCAACGACGAAATGGACGACTTCTCCGCGAAGCCAGGCGTAGCGAACATGTTCGGCGTAGTGGGCAGCGACGCCAACGCGATTGCGCCGAGGAAGCGTCCGCTGTCGTCGATGTCACCCACCATCCTCACCAAGGACGGGAAGGTGGCGCTCGTGATCGGCACGCCGGGCGGCTCGCGCATCTTCACCTCGATCTTCCAGGTGATCAACAACGTCTACGACTTCAATATGCCGTTGCCGGAGGCGGTGGCTGCAATGCGCTTCCATCATCAACTGTTGCCGCCGAACACGATTTTCTGGGAGCCGTATATGCCGATTCAGGGCGAGCTCGCGCAGCAGATCGAAGCGCGCGGCTACACGCTGAAGGGCCAGGATTTCAGCGGCGATATTCAGGCAATCAAGGTGAACGGCAATACGCCCGAACCGGCTGCGGACCCACGTGGCCGCGGCGTCACGCGCGTGATTCAGTGACGCCTTGAGAACGGGCGGTATGGTCTGCATACCGCCCGCTTTCTTCACGCAAGCCAGGCTCAGCTGGTTTGCTCGACCGGCGTCAGCGTCAGTTCCAGCCGCCGCGTGCCGCGCAGCACCGTCACGTTGACCGGACGATCGATCCGCGAGGCGTCCAGCACGCGTTGCAGGCTGTCGACGCTGTCCACGGGGAGCGTGTCGATGGCGACGATCGTGTCGTCGGTTCGCAATCCGCCGAGCGCGGCCGGACTGCCTTTGACGATTTCGACCACCTGTACCGCACTTTCCGTCGCCAGACCGAAATAGCGCTGCACGCGCCGCGCCAGCGGTGTCATCGTGCCCGCGACGCCGATGTAAGCGCGCCGCACGCGGCCATGCGCGAAGATCTGCATGATGACCCACTTGGCCGTGTCGATGGCCGTGGCAAAGCAGATGGCTTGCGCGCCCGGAATGATGGCGGTGTTCACGCCTATCACCTGACCGGCCGAATTGATCAGCGGACCACCGGAATTGCCGGGATTCAGCGCGGCGTCGGTCTGGATCACGTCGTAGATCATGCGGCCGGAGTTCGAGCGCAGGGAGCGGCCCAGCGCGGACACCACGCCGGTGGTGACGGTCTGCGCGAGCCCGAGCGGATTGCCGACGGCAATTGCAATCTGACCGACGCGCAGCTTGCCAGACTCGCCCAGTTCGACGTGCGGCAGCGGCTCCGACGAACCGATGCGCAGCACGGCGAGGTCGCTGCCAGGATCGTCACCGACCAGATCGGCGTCGAATTTGCTGCCGTCGGCGAGGGTCACGCGAATCTGCGTGGCGCCGTGCACGACGTGGCTATTGGTCAGCAGATAACCGTCCGGCGTGAACAGAAAACCTGAACCCGTGCCGCCGCGTGCACCACGTCCTTGCGGATTGGCGGGCGTGCGGTGTTCGACGGAAATAAACACGACGGCCTGCTGGACCCGTTCCAGCGCGCCGATGACGGTGCGCGAGTAGGCATCCAGCAAGGCCTCGTCGCCCAAGGCGGACGACGCGGACAATCCTGCCGGCGCGCCGTCCTCGGGCAAGGCGCGCGACAGGTCATCAATAAAGCGGGGGCGGCTTCCCATGACGAAGCTCCGGATAAACGGGAACGCAATTGCGGGGCGCCTGGGCACTTTTCAAGATGCGGCCGTGCCTGTGAGAAACTGACCATGCTGGCGCCGTTTTCGCGCCTTGCGTTCACCACACAGCTGGCGGGAGATTTTCACCATGAACCCGACTGACCCATCCGACGAACCGCGCATCGAGTCGCTCAGCGCAATCACGCTGGCCACCCACGATATGGCGCGCGCCGTGCCGTTTTACGAGGCGCTGGGCTTTCCGCTGCAATATGGCGGTCCGCAGCAGGCGTTTACATCCTTTGCCTTCGGCTCCTCGTATCTGAACCTGATCACGGATACGCGTGGCCCCATCACCTGGTGGGGGCGCGTGATCATTTACGTGTCCGACGTGGACGCGGTGTACCGCAAGGCGCTGGCGGCCGGGCTGCGGCCCGAGTTCGCGCCTGCCAATGCGCCGTGGGGCGAGCGTTATTTCCACATCACGGACCCGGACGGCCACGAGCTGAGCTTCGCGAGGCCAATGCGCTAGACGTTCGCGTGGGCTCGATTCGGGCCTCGCGTTGGGCCTCGATTAACGCGGGCGAAACTCGCTATGATGTGTTTTCAGACGCGTTTTCAGGTGCGCGTTCGCGTGGCGTGTGAGCGGCTCGCATTGCCGCGTTGCTCATGCAAACCCGGTAATACCAGTGACACCTCATGCTTCGATAATCGAGGGTCGCCGCTGCGGCCCGCGCGGTGTGCCTACCCCTTCCCGTTTCCAGGAGAGTCGCGATGAAAGAGCAGGATCCGAGAGCCGATACCGCTGCAATGGCCGAGCGGCAGCGCCGTTTTGAGGAGGATCTCATCGACGCGTACGACGAAGAGCTCGAAATGGAAGTGGATGACCGCATCCTCGACGGCGAGGACGCGCTGACGAAGGAAAGCCGCGAAACGCGCAAGATGTATTTCCGCGAGCTGTTCCGTCTGCAAGGTGAACTGGTCAAGCTGCAGGACTGGATCGTTCACACGGGACACCGGCTGGTGGTGATCTTCGAAGGGCGCGACGCGGCGGGCAAGGGCGGCGCCATCAAGCGCATCACGCAGCGTCTGAATCCTCGCGTATGCCGCGTGGCCGCGTTGCCGGCGCCGAATAACCGCGAACGCACGCAGTGGTATTTCCAGCGTTATGTCTCGCATCTGCCCGCGGGCGGCGAAATGGTGCTGTTCGATCGCAGCTGGTACAACCGTGCCGGCGTCGAACGGGTGATGAATTTCTGCACTGACGAGGAGTACGAAGAGTTCTTCCGTTCCGTGCCCGAATTCGAAAAGATGCTGGCGCGCAGTGGCGTGCAGATTCTCAAGTACTGGTTCTCGATCACGGACGAAGAGCAGGAAATCCGCTTCCAGAATCGTATTCACGATCCGCTCAAGCAGTGGAAGCTGAGCCCGATGGATCTGGAAAGCCGCCGCCGCTGGGAGGCTTATACGCACGCGAAGGAAGTGATGCTGCAGCGCTCGCACATTCCTGAAGCGCCGTGGTGGGTGGTCCAGGCCGTCGACAAGAAGCGCGCGCGCCTGAACTGCATTCATCATCTGCTAAGCCAGGTGCCGTATCACGAGATCGAGCATCCGGTCATCACGCTGCCGGACCGCGTGCACAACGAAGAATACTTCCGTCAACCTGTGCCAGAGACCATGATCGTGCCGGAGCTTTACTGAGGGACGTGACTGAGGGATCGCGGCGCTGGCGTTGATACGACGTAGCGCCGTAAACGAAACAGGGGCGCGGTTTTCGAACCGCGCCCCTGTTTGCTTGATTCGATCAGAACACGTGGATGAAGACCCAGTACAGGCCCGCTGCCAGGGCGATCGACACCGGCAGCGTCAGCACCCAGGCCAGCAGAAGGCTGCGCACGGTGCTCCACTGCAGGCCCGAGCCGTTGGCCGCCATCGTCCCGGCCACGCCTGACGACAGCACGTGCGTCGTGGAGACCGGCAAGCCGTACATGTCCGCCGCGCCGATGGTCAGCATCGCCACCAGTTCAGCCGACGCGCCCTGACCGTAGGTCAAATGCTGCTTGCCGATTTTTTCGCCCACTGTCACCACGATGCGCTTCCAGCCCACCATCGTGCCCAGCCCGAGCGCGATCGCTACGGCCACTTTCACCCACGTCGGGATGAATTTGGTGGAGTGATCCAGCTGCTTCTTGAAGTTGTCGAGGACCTTCGTGTCGTCTTCGGAGAAGGCCGGCTGCTTGCTTTTCTCCATCAGACGGATCGCTTCGGAAGCGACATACATGTTGTTGCGCACGTTGTCGACGATATCCTGCGGCACGCCTGCCAGCGTACCGGATGTGCCGACCTGCTTGCCGATCATGTCAGTGAGTTGCTGCAACGCGGGCACGGTGGCCGAGGTCAGTTGGCGGGTGCGCACATAGGCCTCCACCTCGGCACGCGGATGCGCCGTTGGCGCTGCGCCCTGCGTGTATTTGCCAAGCGTGGTCGCGGTCTGCTGCGCGACCGCTATGAAGGTCTGCGTTTCCGCCGGCGTGACGGCCTTGTTCAGCGCATAAGCGGTGGGCACCGTGCCGATCAGGATCAGCATGATCAGTCCCATACCCTTTTGACCGTCGTTCGAACCGTGCGCAAAGGAGACGCCCGTGCAGGTCAGAATCAGCAAACCGCGAATCCAGAACGGCGGCGGCTCGTTGCCTTTCGGCTCTGCGTACAGGGCCGGCACGCGCACCACGGCCTTGAGCACCATCAGCAGCAGGCCGGAGAGCAGGAAGCCGACGATCGGCGAGAACACCAGCGACTTGCCGACGCCCAGCGCCTGATTCCAGTCCACGCCGCTCGTGCCGTTGGCGCCGTGCATCAACTGGTTCATCAGACCCACGCCGATGATCGAGCCAACCAGCGTATGCGAACTGGACGAAGGCAGGCCGAAGTACCAGGTGCCCAGATTCCAGATGATGGCGGCGATCAGCAGGGCGAACACCATCGCGAAGCCCGCGCTGCTGCCCACCTGCAGAATCAGCTCGACCGGCAGCAATTGCAGCACGCCGAAGGCGACCGCGCCCGTGGAGGTCAGCACGCCGAGGAAATTCCACGTGCCCGACCACATCACCGCGAAGTTAGGCGTGAGCGAATGGGTATAGATCACCGTGGCTACCGCGTTGGCCGTATCGTGAAAGCCATTCACGAACTCGAAGCCAAGCGCGATCAGCAACGCGATACCCAGCAGGAAATAAGGCAGAAAGCTGGTTTGCTGAACGGATTCCAGATCGGTGACGAGATGGAATATGCAGTACAGCAAGCCGACGCCGATGACGGCGAGAAACGTGATTAGACCAATATTGCGGCCTCGGGCGGTGTTGCTCGTCGGCTGAGGGTACGAAAGTTCCGGCATGGCCTTTGTCTCTCTTTATCGCTGGTTGGTGGACACACGAACTCCCTATGCTGGTTGATTAATGTGTCGATTCAGTGACGATTTTGTGTCGTGCGTGCGTGGGTGGCTTTGCCACGCGCTCTGTCATCGCGCGCCGCCTTGCCTGGCGTGGCGTTCACATCTGGAAAACGTATAAGGCTTTCAAGCATTATCCGTTTGTAAGAGGTGTGTATGTTGTTCGAACTGCTAATGAAACGTGATTGAGCGCTCTTGTCATTTGTCTGAGCATTGAGCATGCAGGATCGTTTTGCCGCGCCAGGGACTCGCGCGAAGGGCCAGGGCGGTGAACGCGTAAAATGTCGCTCCGGTTCATCGCATCCCGTCAGAGACCTCCTTGAAACGAAAAATGCCCGCGCTCAACGCGCTCAAAGCTTTTGAAGTGGCCGGCCGCACCGGCAGCTTTACCCGTGCCGCAGAGCTTCTGAACGTCACGCAAAGCGCGGTCAGCCGCCAGGTACGGCAACTGGAGGAGCAACTCGGCGAGCCGCTGCTGCAGCGGCGTCATCACCATCTGGAGTTGTCCGCGGCGGGGCGACTGCTGTTACAGGCCTTGCAGCAATCATTCGACAAAATCGAACTGACGGTGCGCAGCATTCAGGAGAAAACGCATCTGAACCGCTTGCGCCTGAATGCGCCGCCCACTTTTTCGAGCCGCTGGCTGATGCCTCGGCTCGGACGTCTGCGTGACGCGCATCCGGAACTCGAGATTAGTCTGTCCACGCGCATCGAAGACCGGCTGGCCGAATCGGGCGTGCTCGACTGCGCGATCCGTTTCGGTGATGGCGAATGGGAAGGTCTGGACAACCGGCATCTGATGAGCGAGCGGCACGTCGCGGTCTGCTCACCTGCGTTATTGGCGCGGCAAGCGGGGCAGACGGGTATCGACCTGAACCAGTTCACGCTGCTGCACGTGCTGGCGAGCGACGACCAGCGTTATTTGACCTGGCAGCACTGGCTCACGGCAGCGGGTATCGAAGGCGTCGATACCAGCGGCGGCTATGAATTCGATCTGCTCGACATGGCGATCAGTGCCGCGATCGACGGTCTCGGCATCACGATTGCCGACCGCCATATGATTGCGCGTGAACTCGCCACCGGTGAACTCGTGCAGGTGCTCAACGTGCATGTCGACGGACACCAGTCGTATTGGCTGGTGACGCGTCCCGAGCAAAGCGATTTGCCGCAACTCGCTTCGTTTCGCGACTGGCTGCAACAGGAAGTGTGGCTGGCCGAGCGCAGCATGGAGCCATCGGCATCGTCACGCGAACGGCTGCTTCATGGGCATTGAGTTTTACTGAACACGCGAGGGCGTTTTAGCGAATCCGCCTTTAGAAATCGTCTAAGCGCCTCGCGCCGCATGCAGCGTCCAGCGTCATCCAGCCGGCCAGAACATCCCCACAGCCGCTAAAGCCATGATGCCGGTAGCGGCCCAGCCAATCCAGCGCAGCCATCCGGTCACCGCAAAATCGCCCATGATGTCCGGGCGTGTCGCCATCAGCATGACGAGGACCATGATCGGCACCGCGGCCAGTCCGTTGACCACCGCGCTCCAGTACAACGCCTCGATAGGATCGAAGTGCAGAAAGGTGAGGATGATGCCGCCCAGCATGGCGATCGCAATCACTGCGTAAAACTGCTTGGCAAGGTTGACCTGAAGCGACAGGCTGTTAGGCCACTTCATCGTGCCCGCAGCGGCGTAAGCGGCGGAGCCCGCCAGCACCGGCAACGCGAGCATGCCGGTGCCGATAATGCCAAGGCTGAACAGCAGGAAAGCAAAAGGGCCCGCAATAGGCTTAAGGGCGCTCGCGGCGTCAGCGGAGGTGGTCACCGAAATGTGATGCACGTGCAGCGTCGCGGCAGCGGCGAGAATAATAAAGAACGCGACGCCATTCGACATCGCCATTCCCACCCACGTATCGAAGCGAATCCGTCCCAGTTGCGTATGGGCTTGTTTTGGCGCTTTGAGCAAGGCGTCCTGTGCGGGCTCCGAGCGAATCTCTTCGACTTCCTGCGACGCCTGCCAAAAAAACAGATATGGACTGATCGTGGTGCCTAGCACGGCAACGACCGTGATCAGATAGTGGCCTGAGAACTCGATATGCGGCGCGACGATGCCTAAGCCCACCGCTTTCCAGTCGATGGGCAACACGAAGACTATCGCCACGTAAGCAAGCAACACCAGCGTGAGCCATTTGAGAAAACTCGCGTAGCGCTCATACGGAACGAACACCTGCAAGAGCAACGTCAGCGTGCCGAACAACGCCACGTAAATCTGCACAGGGCCGCCGAGCACGAGTCGCGCGGCTGCGCCCATTGCCGCCAGGTCTGCGGCAATGTTGATGGTGTTGGCGATCAGCAGCACCATGACCGCACCGTAAAGAATCTGCGCGGGATAATGCCGCCGCAGATTGGTGGCGAGTCCGCGTCCCGTTACGCGTCCCATACGTGCGCTGATCATCTGGATGGCCACCATCAGCGGATAGGTCAGCAGGATGGTCCACAACAGGTTGTAGCCGAATTGCGCGCCCGCTTGCGAATAGGTTGCGATGCCGCTCGGATCGTCGTCCGCGGCGCCCGTGATAAGTCCCGGACCTAGGCGCTTGGTCCACGATCGTTCAGGCGTTCCTTCGATTACCAGGTCGGCGTCGAGTGCTTCTTTGCTCATGCTTGCACCTCTGTTGGCTGAGTCCGCGTTAGCGTGTCCCGGCATGTGGGGTCCCGATGCGGGGCTCCGATTATGGAAGCGTTGCAGCATTATTCGTGCCACTGTTTCTTTCAGATTGGCTGCTAACGTAAGCGATCGTCGCGGGTGTGATTCCTTTTGAGAGGATTCGAATGAGAACCGCGAAACGCAACAATGCGCGGCGACGCTTCAAACCCGCTATTGAATCGAAGCGAAAACCTCTAAAGCGCGTTCGGCCAAGCGTCGCT
This sequence comes from Paraburkholderia sp. DHOC27, assembly GCF_003429005.1. Lineage (GTDB taxonomy): Bacteria > Pseudomonadota > Gammaproteobacteria > Burkholderiales > Burkholderiaceae > Paraburkholderia. The sequence goes on along the minus strand of NZ_QVQV01000008.1, from coordinate 369,636 downwards.
ATTCGCGCATTGTTTGTGTTTAGCCGGATGCGTGCGAGATGAAGAAGCGGGTGTCGAGATCAGTCTGGTCACATCATCAGTTGTATTAATGAAACACTGGTCCGCGTCGATGCGACGGAGGATTGGTGACTGAGAAGGTCTGGCTGTCGCACGTAGCAGCTCGATATGCCAACGAGCTTGCATGCGCCTAAGAAACAATGCCCCGAGCCCCGTTGCTAAAGGCGCTTAAGCCTTTAGGCCGCGTGCACAATGCGCTTCTGGCTAAACGCGCTTTACTGTTAGCGAATGCTAAGGAACAGCGATCTAGCGTTGTTGCGAGCCTGCGTCTAGCGGCACGTATGCGACGGTCGTTGGATGGCCCGCATGCTTTTGCACCATAAACCATAGCGTGGCGTCGTGTGCTCATGGCATAGTGCATGCATCGCTCACACATAAGGAGGCGGTTATGGCCACGCTCGAACAGATTCAGGCGCGTATGAAGAAACTCCAGGCGCAAGCAGAAGCGTTGCTTGCCAAACGCGCGCAAGCCGCAGTCGATCAGATCCGCGAGCTCATGATCAAGCATGGACTCACCACCGAGGATATCGAAGCGCGTGCCAAAGCGAGGCGCGAAGCTAAGGCCGCCGGACGTCGCCTGGTCAATGGCGTATCGAAGGCCGCCAAAAGTGCCAAGGGCAAGATGCCGGCCAAGTACCGTGATCCAAAGACGGGCGCAACGTGGAGCGGGCATGCGCGTCCTCCGGCCTGGATCAAGGACGTGAAAGATCGTAGCCGTTTCCTGATCAACGGGGCGGCGTCAGCTGCACACGAAGTTGCCAGTGCAACCAGGCCCGCGGCCAAGGCCAGGAAAGCGGCGGCAAAGAAAGCCTCCGCCGTGAAAGCGGTGGCGAAGAAGACCGTCAAAAAGACGGTAGTCAAAGCAGCGGCAGTCAAGAAAACGGCTGCAAAGAAAGTTGGCGCCACGAAAGTGACCGCGAAGAAAGCAGTCGCGAAGAAGGCCAGCGCGGCCAAACCGCGTGCGGCATCGTCGGCCGGGGTGAAGAAGGCGGGTCGGCCGAAGGCGGCAGCCAAAAAGTCGCCAGGCAGAAAAGCAGCCAGCCAGGCAGCCGCTTCGACAGCGGCCGTTTAAGGTACGCAGCTTGAAAGACACGCGCGTCGGTTCATTGGCGCGCGTCTTTCGCGGCCTGGCGCACTGCGCAACTCAAAGCAGTGCGCCTTGAGAGTCGAACCCGCTTGACGGAAACAAAGCCGGAATAAAGCGAGAACAAAGCGGGAGCAAAGCCCGAACGCAGCACAACGGCAACGTGCCTCACAGGTGCGAAAGACTGCGAAAGCGTACGGCCCAACACAATATCGCGGCCCAAAAACGACATTGGCCCGCCAAGGCGGGCCAATGTTCAGGCGGAAACCGAAGTTTCTGCTGCTTACAGCGGCGTGATGTTAGCCGCTTGCTTGCCCTTCGGGCCTTGCTTCACTTCGAAGCTGACCTTCTGGTTTTCCTGCAGCGATTTGAAGCCACTTCCCTGGACTTCAGAAAAATGCGCGAACAGGTCTTCACCGCCGCCGTCCGGCGTAATGAAACCAAAGCCCTTTGCATCGTTAAACCACTTCACTGTACCTGTTGCCATTTTCCTGATTTTTCCAAAAAGACGTTGTGTTGGTTCCGCGTTGCCGAGACTCGGTCAAACGCGGAACACCGTTTTACCACACGGAAATGACAACTTACAACTAGGAACTTTATTGCCTGGTATTAATACCCATGAAAAAACGCCATCAGGCCGTAACTCCGCCGCTTCTCTAATGGGGCGGCATGTCAGTGGCGGGCGGTTTATCAACCGGGTTGCGCCGCCGGCGGGCAGCGCCCTTTCTGGGTGCAACCCCGCGTAGGGTGATCGCTGCGCCCGTTGCCGCGCGCACGGCCTTGATCCGCGCGGAGCGGGTGGGGCCATTGAGCCCGCTCGACAGGGCGTCGAGCGAATAACCCCGGCGCGCCCAGGCGTCGAGGTCGCCCTTGAGCGCACGGATACGCGTAAACCCTCTCCGCCGCATGTGCTGGGTGATGCGCATGGCGGTGAGGTCATCCGGACAGACGCAATAGACCACCCGGTCTTTGGTTGGCAACACCTCGTCGATGCTGGCCTGCGATCTGGCATCCAGTCGCAGCGCGCCTGGGATACGATGCTCTGCCTCGTCGAAGGCGGCATCGGGTCTTGCATCCAGAATGACGGGCGGCGACTCGGTGCGCATGGCCGATTCGAGTTGCTGCGGTGTCAGGCGAACCTGCGCCAGCCAGCGTCTGAAACGCCAGCGCTGGATGCTGCGAAAAATGAAAAAGAGCAGCGACAAGCCGAGCACGAGATCGATCACGGTCGCGCCGTGCGAGCGCACTTCGAGCACGAACCACGCGAGCTGCTTTTGAAACAGCGCGCCGCCCAGCAACCAGAAAGCAGCCCACAGAAACGAGCCAAGCAGATCCCAGGCAACGAAGATGCGCGGATCGACTCGCGTGGTGCCCATCAACGGTGGGGTTGCGATGGCGAGCCCAGGAATGAATTTGGACACCGATACAATCGGCGCGCCGTAACGCTCGAACATCGAACGTGCACTGCGTACGCGCGTGCCCACGTTCATCGACAGCCGCGAAAAATACGTGATCAGCCGTTGACCGTATAGACGCCCCGCAGTGAACCAGATGCCGTCGCCGATCAAAGCGGCCACGACTGCCGCGGGCAGCACATACCAGATGGACAGTCTGCCGCCGGCAACCGCAGAGCCCGCTAGCAGCAGCACCGGCACGGCGGGAATAGGTACACCCAGACGAGTAAGAAAGACATTGAGAAAGACGACCGCGCCACCCCAGGTCGAAATTTCCGATTGCGGAAACTCTATCAATTGCAGTACTCCTAAGGCCACGATTGCATCGTGACGAGTGGGGCCGCTTGGGGAGCGTGTGCGTCACGCTCTATAAGTGATGCGCTAGCCGTGCTGCGTGAATTCGCGTGGACGATCGCCGCTTTTCATTTTACGTTCGAATCGATCAGCGTGACGCGCATGCCTTCGCAACCGGGGCTGCTCAGAATTTCGAGTCCATGCCACGCTGTTTCTTTTCCTTCCGAGGAGATGAGCGGATCCATCTGCTTGTCCGGACGCAACACGTTGAATGGCCATGTGGGTCGACGCAGGCGTTCGTGGACGAGCGAGCCGAGCCAGATAGGCGTGGGGGGCGCGCCATGCTGACGTTCGATCGCATAACCGGTTGGCCAGAAGCGCAATACGTCGCGCTCATCGCGTTCGTTACGGGAGCGCGTGAACACCAGCGCGGACGGCTGGCCATTGTCGAGCTTGGGTAAAACAGGCAAGGCGGTGGCAGCGGGATCGGGCGCAATCAGCGTGAGCAACGAGCGCACCGAGAATTGCGTACCTTCGACCCAACCGCGCTCTGCCAGTTGCGACTTGATCTGTTCGGTACTCGCGACCCACTGCACGGTGATGGGCTCGCGCCGTTCGCCGGCCATGTCGGACCGATAGCATGCGAAGGTTCGCCACAACGAATCGGTCCATTGCGCCTCGCTCACTACATTGATCTGCCGTTGCTGCTGGTTGGGCGGCACGCTCGCGAGCGGATTGAGGTTGATCTGAATGAGCACGCTCAGGCCGAGCACGACTGCAACCACTGTGGGCATCAACGGATGCGACCTCGGCCGGTCGGGATTGCGCCACACTGCAGTCAAGGCGACCACCGCGACCCAGATGGCGGCAAACGCGCCTCCTCCCACTGCATCGGAAAACGCAAAGCGCCCGAAATAGAGGCCCGCGAATGCCACTGCGACGACGATCATCGTGCTCACGGTCGCGACCAGCAGGCTTTGGACTTTGCCCACGCGTCGTGCCAGCGCAAACGCCAGAAAGCCGTAGACAATCGCGCTTGCGGCAACGTGATTGCTGGGGAAAGCGTAGACGTCGGCGCCTGAATAATTGGTGGGCGCGTGCCGCACCGACAACTGGATTGCCAGGATCAGCAGTTGCGAAAACGCCGCGGTGGCGAGCCAGTACGCCACCGAAACCCAGCGCCGTTCATAGGTCATCCAGGCGGTGAGCGTGACGATCAGCGCGGCGAGCGTCGGCACGCTGCCTAGCGTGGCCAGTCCGGACATCACACTGTCCGCCCACGGTGAATGGATGGACTGCAGAAAGCGATACACCGACACGTCCACCTGCACCAGCGGATCGCCATGCGTGACGCCGCGAAACACGCTGAAAAACACGGCGGCAAACAACAACACCAGTACGGAGATACCCGCCACCACACCCATCGCAGCGCGCTCGGGGTTCAATACCTGCACCACGAAGCGGGCCACGCGGTTGTCGTGACCGCGCGCCCACGCGAAGATGCGGTGACGCGAGAGGATCGTCCATGCGCGTGCGCGCCACAGCACGACGCGGGCAACGTGAAAGCAGAGCCAGCCGATGCCGACCAGAATGCCGAGCACAGCGACGAGGCGAAACGATACGGCTCCGGCGAGCGCCAGCGAAGCGCCAAACACGACACCGGGCAGAATATGCGCAGGGGCCCACAACACGGCCGATATCGCGTTCATCAGGTAGAAGCGCGCCGGGGTCATGCCCAGCATGCCTGCGATGACCGGCACGATGGCCCGCACGGGTGCGATGAAACGCGCGAACACCACACTGCGCGCACCGTGTTTGGCGAAGTACTGCTTGCCCGCTTCGAGAATCTTCGGGTGCGTGCAAAACGGCCACAGCTTGACGATCGTGCCGCGATAACGACGCCCTAACCAATAGCTCAGACCGTCGCCGGCAACGGCGCCCGTCAGCGCGCAGACGAACAGCCAGCCTAGGTTGAGCGACCCCGTACCCGCCAGTGCGCCTGCCAGAAACATGGCCGTGCTGCCGGGAACGAACGTGCCTATCACCGCAACCGCTTCGAGAAAGGCGGCGAGAAACACGACGGCGAGCGTCCACCCGGAGTATCCGCTGAGCACATGCAACAGGTGAAGATACGCGTGTTCCATCTACCTCTCCGGCAGTGCTGCGGTGTCGGCCAACGAACACGTTTGTGGCATCAGATAACGGGCTGGTACGCCAGGTGTCAGAGATTCAGTGATGATTCGCGAGACTGCATGCAGGGCAGGCAATATCTCGTTCGCAAGCGCCGATGAATCCGGATGACCGGCGCTTCTCGCCCCAGGCGCGATTTCCGTAACAATTGAGCGGATTTCGTGCCACGTCGAAATATAACCTGACCTGGCCCCATGCCGTGCGCAAGCGGGGAGCCAGGATGCGCCGCCCGCGTACGCAGGCCTTGCGTAAAGCCCCGTCCCGCGTGGCCGCGCGGCGCGTTGACCTCTTGCGAACTTGAGCTATAACCAAGTTGCGGAGCGTGCATGATTGGCGGCTTGCCGGATTGGAAACGGCTGGCGCGCGTATTTTATTCATCACCCTTCGCTATCGGTTTGTAAGGATGGCGGCGGGGAATCGCTCGCAGGGTAGCCCGGCGGGGGCGTCCGTCGAGGACGCAGATGGAACGGTCGCTTGCCGCGCAATGCGGTCTGGTCGACAGCACGAGAAGAAGCCGGCATTGAGAACGGCGGAGTGCCGGGCAACGGACTCAGAAGTTGGGTACCGGATGCAAGGAGAGTCAAGATGAAATCACTGTTCTTAGTGCCGTGTGCGGTGGCCGGTCTGCTGTTGACGACCGGCGCAGCAGACGGGCAGAGCGCCAGCATGGGTGCGCAACCCACCGGCCGGGCGGCGCTCGAGCGCAACGCCAACCAATCCGTGCAGGACGTCACTGATATGTCCTATAGCGAAGCGGGACAACCGGCCAGTGCGCAGCCGCACGCCATTACCAACATCTCGTATGGCGGCGAAGCGGATGTGCGAAGCGATGCAGGCGCACCTCCTATGCCGCCATGTATTGCCGGCCCGCAGTGCAACATTTTTCGCGGCCGGTGACGGCGCGTTTTCAGCCACGGTTTTTCGATCCGGCTAATTACGTGGCTGTTCTCTAATTGTCTAAACGCCGCACGGCGTTGCGGTGCCAGTTGAGTTGCGACGTCCCGAGGGGCGTCGCAACACTTGTCTTGCGTCGAATCCGTGCTCTGCAATTTGAATTTAACTTAGTACAGCCAGGAAAGCATGTGACCGAGCATGTGACCGATTTCACAAACCTGGGCAAGCCGGTTTCATGTAAAGCATAAAAATGTGACGGGTTTTTCATCTTTGTGCAGCGCCGGGTTTACTCGCGCGAGGATATGATGCGGAAACTGTGGCGATTGCGACATGACTTTGCATGACGACGACATGCTGCAATGACGACGTGTAGGCGCTTTGACAGCCGCCGGAGTGTTACCGAAAGGCAGTGAAGGCGTACGGCGCTTTGAAGGGGCTTGTAAAGGCGTCTTGCAAAGGGCTTTTGTAAATCGGCGAGATGAAACATTAAAGATTTGGAATCCTTATTGTAATGCTCATTGTAATGCTAAGGCCACTTTGAACGGCTGGACATCCCACTTGTGCGGCAAATCGAGTGTGCTTCGCGTAGATGCGCCGGAACATTCCACTATATGGGTAGTCGCTTGCGTCGAGCTTGCTGCCGCTACTCACGCGGCAACGCTGCTGGCCGGTTCAGGTTCTCAATCTATCAACATGCGAGGAGCCGATGACCGTGTCCGCTCTTGATTTTGGCAAAGCAGGCGGAACCGTGATCTCCCCTGATACGCAGCAAGGTACCCATTCCACGCATCGCGCGGGTCAGGGGTGGCATACGACGACGTTCCGGTGGCTGTCGGCGTACGCGACGATTTTCACCGTATGTTTCGTGGCCCTGTTGGGCTTCCTCGAATACTCTGTCGGCGCCGCGATGGAGCGCGAAGCGGACAGCGGCATCCGCTGGCAAATGCGCTACTTCGATTCGAAGAGTGACGACCAGTTGCTCCCCATCATCGAGCGCCGCCTCGAGCGTGAAAATCGCCATACCAACTATTACGGCCTGTTCGCGCCCGACGGGCAGCGCCTTGCGGGCGATATCGTCGCGATCCCCGCCGGTCTCAAGTTCGAGCGCGCCGGCCAGTCGCATAGCGCGTCCACCGGCCGCACGCTGGTGCTGGAGCAAAACGATGCGACGCCCACCGTGCGCGTCATCGGCGAGATTCGTGACAACGGCGTGCAGCTCGTGATCGGGCGCAGCCTTGCCGATGTGCGGCATGTGCGTGAGGAATTGACGAAAGCGCTGATCGGCGGCGGCCTGCTATGTCTCGTCATGAGTCTTGGCACCGGCTTGCTGCTGAGCTTGCGGCAGATGCGCCGGGTCGCCGACATGCGGCGCGTGACGACGCGCATCGCCAATGGCGACCTGGCTCAACGCCTGCCAATGGGTGGCCGTGACGAACTGGATATGCTGTGTCATCTCGTCAATCACATGCTCGACGAGGTCGAACGGTTGATGAGCGAAGTCAAGGGCGCCTGCGACGGCATTGCGCACGACCTGCGTACGCCGCTCGTGCGTTTGCGTCTGCAGCTGGCCAACCTCGCCGAGCGCGTGCGTGCGGACGGTGACGATACGAGCATCGCGTTGATCGCGGGCGCGCGCAGCGAAGCCGATTCCATCATCGAGCGGTTTGCCGCGATGCTGCGCATTTCGGAAATCGGCGCGTTGCAGCGGCGTAGCGGCTTCGACTCGGTGGCGCTGCCGACGCTCGTCGAAGAACTGTACGAGCTCTATCAACCGCTAGCGGAAGAAAAGTCCATCAACTTACGCTTGACCACGCAGCCGCTCGAACCGATTCACGCAGACCGTGCGCTGTTGTTCGAAGCGTTTAGCAACCTGCTGGACAACGCGATCAAGTTTGCCCCACAGGGCGGCGAAGTCAGTGTCGAGCTCACCGCGAGCCGTGGCGGCCCGCAACTGGTGATTACCGATAACGGGCCCGGCATTCCCGTGGCCGAGCGTCATGCCGTGCTGAACCGTTTCTACCGCGTGGAACAGACCCGCCATGTTCCGGGCACCGGACTGGGCCTTGGCATCGTGTCGGCGATTGTCCGGTTGCACGACTTCGAACTGCGCATTGGCGGTGAAGAGCGTGGCGCCATCATCACCATCGAATGCTGGCCGCACAATCTGTCGTAGCGCGAAATTCAGAGAGGGGAGACGGCGGAATCCGGCGGAGGACCTGGCAGGAAGGGAAGAGACGGTTGATCCGTCGATGCATGCGTGACGTAGACAACCAACTAAAACACGACAGACGCACGCAGCAACGGACCTTTGACGAGCCACCATTTACGAACCAAAGAATGGCGTGCAATAGTCGGGCGGTCCCACACAGTCGCCAGGACCGTTTGGACTGCCATGTATCGAAGCGCAACTGGAAAGCGCGGCGCAGGCGATCACGCCGAGCAGGAGCCGGATCAACGGCGAGGACGAAGGTCTTTTCTTCATGATTTCAATTGGCACGGCAAGGCGCGCGCGTGGTTAGGTGCATGGGTGGAGTGCATCAGTGGTGCGCGTAGATCGTGCGGTTCAGATAGGCCAGTTGACCGTCCTGTTCCGATTGCACCAGTTCCTGATACACCTGGGCGCGAGTCTTGCCGGCAAGCGGCTGGGCATCCGGGGGCACCCATTGACCGTTCTGGTCAGCCGTACCAGCGGCTTGGGCGACCTGCGCATTGTTCGACGCCGGCGCCGATTGTGCGAATGCCGTGCCGGTGGTGGCGGCAAGGCTGACGAGTGCTGCGAGCATGATGATCTTCATGGCGAATTCCTCGGTGAAAGGGAGTTGAGCGCATTGACGTAATTGGGACCGGGCGTGACGCAGCGCAAGAGATAGCGGCGAACCAGCTACGTCTTGCGCTGCGAGAATCCGTCCGACATCCGGCGAGTCAACGGCGGCAGGTGCCGTCTTTCAACTGCGCCGAGCGCGGAAATATACTTAGGAGTGCGCGTAAATCGTGCTGTCGAGATAGGCGAGCTGGCCGTCTTTCTCGGCCTGCACCAGTTCGCCGTAGACCTGCGCGCGGGTCTTGGGCGCAATGGCCTGGCCGTACGGCGGTACCCACGTACCTGCGCCGGTCTGCGGCGCTGCGCTCGTCATGGCGACATTCGTGGCCGCGTTGGTCGGTGTGGCGGGATTGCTTTGCGCGAAAGCGGTGCCGGTTGCGAGCATGCCGAACAGAGCGGCGATATGGATGGCTTTCATGAATGCTCCTGTTGCGTGAAGAGTGGGTGCAGAGTGCGTTCCGGGCTGTATCGCAAGGTGCGATGCGCGTCTCGGTAGAAGCAGAATAGAGAGGTGGGCCTATCGCAACGCGAGCAGGAAAGTGAAGAGATATTTAATTGGACGCGCGCGTGGAAGCACGCTGTGTGAGGTCAGCGCAGCCACAATTGACGCTAGAGCAGCGGATAAAAAACACGGGCGCGGCAGCTAGTCCATGCATTTGCCGTCTGCGCGGGTTTTATTTGTGTCAGACTCGACCACGCGGCGGTTGTGCTCGTTCAGACCGTCACGCTCCAGACCCGGCAGTCTTCGCGTTTCCGCTTTGGTTCTCGCTGCAGTTCTCGCCGCGATTCCGCTTTGATCCCTTTACGTTTCGGCCCAGCATGCGTTCCAACTTCATCAAATGGCTCTTCATCGTCTGCCTGCTCGGCAGTGGCATGGTGTGGTCCGCAGTGATCCTGCTGCTGTTTCCGTTCGTGGGACGTAGCGGCCGCTACTGGTTGGCGGCGCAGTGGTGCCGTGCAATGGTTGCATGGATGCGCTGGCTGCCTGGCGTCGATTGTTCGGTGGAGGGGCTCGAACATCTTCCGCCGGGTCCGTCGATCATCCTGTGCCGTCACGAATCCACCTGGGAAACGCTGGCGTTTATGGCGCTGTTTCCGCGTCGTATCAGCTTCGTGTTCAAGGAGGATCTGCTGCGCGTGCCGTTTTTTGGCTGGGTGCTGCGCGGCCTCGACATGGTGAGCCTCAACCGCGGTTCACCGCGTCAGGCGCATCAGGCCGTGACGCAGGAATGTGCCGAGCGTCTGGCGAAAGGAGATGTGGTGGTGATTTTTCCGGAGGGCACACGCGTGGCACACGACGCACCGCTGCGCCTCACTTCGGGCGGCATCCGGCTCGCCTGCGCGACCGGGGCGCCGGTGGTGCCGGTCGTCCATAACGCGGGACGGGTGTGGCCGGCAAAAGGATGGCCGGTCCACCGGGGGCGCATCCGCGTGGTGGTCGGTCCTGCCTTCGCATCGCAAGGGGCGTCGCAGCAGGAGTTGAGCCGTACCGTGCACGACTGGATGCAGACTTCGCTGCACGAGCTTTGAGCGTGAGCCACGGCGGTATGAGAAACCGCATGAACAAGCGAGCGCGCACAAACGCCGCAAAGCCACCCCCTGGTGCGCCACGAAAATCCCCGCACCAAAGCAAAAGGCCCGCTCACGCGGGCCTTTCCTAGCAGGGGAACAGAGTTCCAGCGCTATTACAGCGGCGTGATGTTGGCCGCTTGCTTACCCTTCGGACCCTGCTTCACTTCGAAGCTGACCTTCTGGTTTTCTTGCAGCGACTTGAAGCCGCTACCTTGCACTTCCGAGAAATGTGCAAACAGGTCTTCGCCGCCGCCATCCGGCGTGATGAAACCAAAACCCTTTGCATCATTGAACCACTTCACAATACCGGTTGCCATTTTTTAACCCATTCAAATTAAATGTCGCGTTCACGTTTGCCGCGTCTTCGCCCCGCGACCGAACGCGAAGAATGACTTTGTACCACGCTGATATCAAATTCGCCAATCATCATGTTTCATTTGAGTATGCGCGCAGACGTATTAGCGAGAATATGTCAAACAAATGTAATGCGCGGGTAGGGTAAACTGCGATCCACACTCTCCCAGGAAATACATGACACACTATCTGCAGGAAGAGTTGAACGCGTTCTGGGGCCGTCTGACCCCTTACCTCACGCTGCTGGAGTCCACGCCGGCCGAGGCTTCGCAAGACAAGGCAGGGCAGGAACCCGGCGCCGCGCTGGATCCGATCGGACGGGTCACGGTCGACACCGAGGAGCGCCAGGCGTTCGCGCTGCATACCACTGACGTAAAACCACGCGGCGATACGTCGGACACACCCACCGGCCACAGCGCCACCTATACTCGTTTCAAAGCCAGCGCAGATGCAGCCTGGGGCCCGTGGCACCGGGAAGCCTACTGACGCTGTTCACGCCGCGGGCCCGGGCCCCGGTGGGCGTGGCTCGCGCCCCGTTCGCCCGGCTCGCCGCTTTCAGCGGGCCCGGCTGGCATGTGTTCCATTTTTTTATTGTTGCAAGCATGAGCAAGACCGCCTTTATTCCCAGCGTCCCGGCCAAAACCGAAAGCGATTTCGAGGTCAAAGCGGGTTCGAAACTCGCCGGCTACCGGCGCTTCTACGGCACGTTGAGCGTGATCCGCACCACCGACGGCCGGCAACTTTTCCCCTTCGATGGCGCGCCGGAGTTCGGCCCGTTTCCAAGCAAGGTCGAAGCGCTGGCGGCCGCGCAGGTCTACGGCGAGCACATCGTTGCGGCCGATCTGGCCAATCCCGAGCTGTAGTCCGTCACCGCCGCGCACCGCGCCATGTCGTGTGAATTGCCAAGCCAATTCGCTACACCGAATCGCGATAACGCGTGTTTCATTTGAACAACGCCTTGATCGCGCGTCTCACGTGAAATTCCCTCGTTCTACGCGTAAACACCTAATCCATCCGCAGCGTGAATTTCACGCCGTTTGATTAGCGGGCGCAGCCTGAAAAAACAGCAGGCACGAATTACCGGGCAATATTGGAATCGGTAATTCGCACCATTTTCAGTTGAATACCTCGCGCTTTGCGTTCAAATCGCCGCGCGTCGCCAGCGCAAACATCAGAGCAAACATCACCGCATAAACCACGCATTTTCCGCACACACTCCCTGTTTCCCCCTGCTCAATTTCCACCCTGTCGTGCCGTTAACTCACTCTGAGAGAGCCGCGAGGCACAGCCATTCGCGACGCAAAACAGAGACCCGTTAGTCAACGAGCAGGCATCAAATTGAAAACGTCGTTCGCTTCCACTTCCATGATTGAGCGCGGTGTCTACAGCCGCGCCGCAAGCGACGCCGGCGGAACCGCTCAGAATCAGTTGTTCCTGTCTTTTTTCTTCACCTGGTACCAGCGCTATCAGCAGATTGGCGCAGCCAACGCGCTGATCGCCATGCTGGCGGGCGCCGGTGGCGCCGCGCTGCTTCTTTGCACGGCGTCATACGTAAGCTGGCTGGAACGCGTGCCGCCCGGTATGCAGGCCGTCGCGGGCGTGACTGCGGCAGCCGTGTGCGCCGGATTGGTGTATCGACTGCTCGCGGCAGAGCGCGCCGAGCAGTCGGCAGCGGCGGCGCTCGCTGCGGCGCTACTCGACTCCAACCGCGAATGCATGAAGCTGATCGGCCTCGATGGACGCATGCTGCGCATCTCCGAGTACGGCGCGCATCTGATGGAAGCGGACTCGCCGGGCCAGCTCACCGGTGTCGACTGGCTCGGCTTCTGGAAGGGCGAAGACAGCGTGGCGGCATCCACCGCGTTTGCCGGCGCAATCGCAGGACGGCGGACGGCGTTTCGCGGACTCGCGGCCACCACGACCGGCCGCGCCAAGTGGTGGGACACGCGTCTCACGCCGATCAAGGATCATACGGGCCGCGTGGTCGCCATCGTGGGCGCGTCGCTCGACGTAACGGGCCAGACCGATCTGCTCGCGCAATTGCAGGCCAAAAACGAGCTGATGTCGGAGATGGAAGCCCACATGCCGCTCGTGTTCGCTTCCTATAGCGCGGATTTCGAGCACTTTCATTACGTGAGCGCGGGATCGGCCCGCGTGTTCGGCATCGAAGCCGAGGTCCTGCAGCACAATCCGTTGGCGTGGATCGACCTGGTGCTCGACGAGGATCGCGAGTCGCTGCGCAAGGAGATGCAGCGCATCGTGCGCGAGACGAGCGACGGCCGCGCGCAATATCGCATCCGGCGGCCGGACGGCGCCGTGCGCTGGTTGCGCAGCACGGCTTATCCGGTGCGCGGCAGCAATGGCGAGGTTGCACGCATCATTGGCACAACTGAAGATGTCACCGCCGAGCACGAACGCATCGCCACGCTCGACAAGCTGGCATTCACCGATTCGCTGACGGGTCTCGCCAACCGCGCGGCGCTGTTTCGCGAGATCGAGACGCGCTGCACCTCGGGCGACGAGTTCGGGCTGATGTTCGTCGACCTCGACCGCTTCAAGGTATTGAACGACACCCTGGGACACGTGGCGGCCGATCGCCTGCTCAAAGGCCTCGGCGATGTCATCAAGGGTACGTTGCCTGCGGATGCCTACGTTGCGCGTCTCGGCGGGGACGAGTTTGCGATTCTGATTGGCAGCATCGCGGACAAAGAGGGACTCGAAGCCCAGGCCCACGTGCTATTGCGCGAACTCTCGCGCAGTGGTCGCGACGACGGTGCGGGTGCGTTCGTCACGGCGTCCATTGGCATTTCGATTTTTCCGGAACACGGCACCTGTCACGAGGCGTTGCTGACGAGCGCCGACGTGGCGATGTATGCCGCGAAAAAGGCCGGTCGCAATTGCTTCATGTTTGCGGGCAAGGAAGCGGCGGACACCATCGACCATTTCGAACTGGAACGCGACGTGCCGGAAGCGCTCGCCACGGATCAGTTTCTGCTGCACTACCAGACCATTCACGAGCCGCGTACGCTCTCCGTGCATAGCACCGAGGCGCTGGTGCGATGGAATCACCCGCGCCGCGGCTTGATTCCGCCGGGCGTGTTCGTGCCCATTCTCGAGGAGACCGGCTTTATTGCGGACGTCGGCGCGTGGGTGTTGAACAGTGCGCTCGGGCAACTGGCCGAGTGGCGCCGTCATGGAGCGAGTGAACTCGGCATGTCGGTGAACGTATCGGCGCGGCAGTTGCGCGGTGATGGCATCGTATGGGCGGTCGAGCAGGCGCTCAAGAAGTACGGTGTACCGGCGGCGAGACTCGAAATCGAGTTGACGGAAACGGCCTTGATGGAGAACCCGTATCACGCGCAAAAGATCATCGCAGCGCTCAAGGCCCTGGGTGTGCGTATCGCCATCGACGATTTCGGCACCGGCTATTCGACGCTCAAATATCTGGCCGATTTCGCACCGGATACCTTGAAGATCGACCGGGCGTTCACGTCGAAACTGGTCAGCGACTCGGCAACCCAGACCATCGTCGAAGGCATCATCGACCTGTCGCGCAGGCTGGGCATCAAGGTCGTGGCGGAAGGTGTCGAAGAGCAGCAGCAACTGGATATTCTGCGCGGCGTGAAATGCGACTTCGTGCAAGGCTTCTTCCTGTGCAGGCCACAGCCGCCGCAGGATCTCGAACCCGCGCCGACGTTCCAGCGCGTGGCCGTGGCAGGCAAGTAATGGGCGATTCCGTGCAGCGCGTTGCGCAGCCTCTCATGCAGCCAGGTCACGCGTGGCAGGCGCCATCCGCCCCGCGTGTCTCTCGCACGCAAAAGCACGGCCGCCCGCAGCGTCATGCTGCGAAGGCGGCCGTCACACTTCCCTCATTCTCACCACGCGCCCGCCTTGCGACTGCGTTATCGAGCCGTTCAGCAGAGCGCGCGTTGCCATCTGGAAGCTCAACCAGTTTCAGGTTACTGCGTATCCGGCTGCTTGTTATGCGTAGCGTCGTCCGTCGACATGGCCGTGGCGGGAGGTGCGCTCGGCGCGCTGTCGTCCTTGCTCCAGCCAGCGGGTTTGGTGGTCCACGGGCTGTCGATCGGGTCGCCGTGATAGGTCATACCGGCCGTTGCCGCACCGTGAGCGTCGCCGCCCTGGCCACCGCCTGCTTGCGCAAACGTTGCACTCGACATACAGAACGACACCACAGCCACCCCCGTCGCCACGACGCCCAGCATTGCCTTGTTCATTTCGATTCTCCCTTAACGCGCCGCATGATTGCGCCGCCTCACCTTCATATACGAGGTCTTTGCGCAAGCGGATGCAACGCGCGCCAGAAGCACTTTAGGCTCCGTGCAGCGAACGGCACGGTAACGGCAGGTTACCAATCTCGCATGCCCGTATCACCTGTAAATGAGAACCGTCCATAGACTCCCGTCACTGGCTGTTTCACTGACAGCACCCGGCCGCGATGCCTTCGCGCGCCTCATGCGCTGTCGTGCCTCCGTCCTTGCCGGCTGGCAGCGCCTCACGCGCCGCGGCCGCGCCGCTGGGCTAACCGTTGCGCTGCGCGTGGCGAGCCCAATCTTGCGGGAGAACCCAATGCAGCGAACGCGTCCCCTTCTCGTGACCGCGCAGTACAACGGCACGGAGCTATGCGCTGACTATTGCGAGCAGACTGGCCGCTTGCGCATCCTGCAGGGAAGCACGATTGTCCGGGAGTGGTTTCCGCCCAACTCGTGGATTGCCATTGCCTCCGTGGCGGGAGCGCGCAACTGGGGTACGCGGCCGGACATGCGCGAATTGCAGGCCCTGCTCGAGAGTCACGCGCCGGCCCTGCGGGGCAACGAGTCCTGCTAAAGCACGACCGTGCGTGAATGGATGGCCGTGCGTTGAAGGCGAGCAGGCGCAGGCGTCCGCGTTTCGTCCCCATCTCAGGGTGTCGAACATGAGTTTTTTGAATGTTTGATCCCAAAATTAGTCGCTTGTCGCCCCTCGTGACCCGGAGAAGAATCCTGCCTCATGCACCGGTGGCATGGAGCCCATAGCTGCCGGCAATGCGTTTTTCGCACGATGCCACCAGGTAAGGACTATGCGACTCGACCGGAATTTTGTGAGCGGCAAGTTCGTCGAACCCGCCACCGACGAACTCATTCCCGTCTATAACCCCGCCACGGAGGCTTTGATTGGCCACGTCACGGGTGCTTCGGCAGACGAAGCGAAAGCGGCTGTCGACGCTGCCGCGCTCGCGCAGAAGGGCTGGCGCAAGCTGCCCGCCGCCGAACGCGCGGCCTACATGCACAAACTGGCTGACGCGCTGACCGAATGCGCGCCCGCCATCGGCGCGGCGCTCGCGCTGGAGTCGGGCAAGAGTGTCGCCGACGCCACCAACGAAGCCATCTACGCAGGCCAGATCACGCGCTATCACGCCGAATGGGCGCGCCGTATCGAAGGCGAAGTCATTCCGAGCGACACCCCCGACGAAAATCTCGTGCTGCATCGCGAGCCGATCGGCGTGGTGGCCTGCCTCATCCCGTTCAATTACCCGGTCTACACGTTCATGCGCAAGGTTGCGCCTGCGCTGATTTCGGGCAACACGGTGGTGGTACGGCCCAGCAACAACACACCTACTTCCGCTTTCGAAATCGCCAAAGCGGTCGAGCGCGCCGGTTTGCCGGCAGGTGTCGTGAACATTCTGGCCATGAGCCACGCAACGGCGGAAGCGGTGTGCACGCATCCCGCAGTGGGCATGATCACGCTGACGGGCAGCGTCAACGCGGGCCGCAAGGTGCTCGAGTATTGCAAGGCGAACATCGCCAAGCCGTCGCTCGAACTGGGCGGCAAGACGCCCGCCATCATCGAGGCCGATGCCGACCTCGAAAAGGCGGCGCGCGACCTGGTGGCCTCCAAGACCACGCATTGCGGCCAATTGTGTACCGCGATCGAACGCGTCTACGTGCATGAAAGCGTGCATGACCGCGTCGTCGCGCTGCTGAAGCAGCATATGAGCGCCGTGAAGTCGGGCGACCGCGCAGAGAACCCGGCGTTGATGGGACCGCTCGTCAACGAAGCATCGCGTCAGTCCATTCACGCCATGGTCGAACGTGCCGTTCAGGCCGGTGCGAAGCTCGAGACGGGTGGCGTGTTGCCTGACGGCAAGGGCTATTTCTACCCGGCCACGTTGCTGACGGATTGCCGTCAGGACATGGAGATCATCCAGGAAGAAACCTTCGGCCCGATCATGCCGGTCATCAAATACAGCACACTCGACGAGGCGTTGGAGATGGCCAACGATCATCAGTTCGGTCTTTCCTCCGTGCTGTACACCGAGAACTACCGTAGTGCGATGAAGCTCGCTAACGGCATCGAAGCCGGCGAACTGTATGTGAACCGGACGCCCGCCGATCCGTATCAAGGCTTCCACGCAGGCTGGAAACGCTCGGGCCTCGGCGGTGACGATGGCAAGCACGGCATGCTGGAATTCACGCAAACCCGTCTCGTGGTGATGAAGTACTAAGGCGGCTGCCCGCGTATCGCACACCTAACCATGCGGCGCGCCGGTCACTGAACAATTCACGAACCGGCGCGCCATTCCCGAACCTGCAGAATCGCGCAAGCACGCTGCAACCATAACAAAAGATATCGGAGACGCTGCAAAGCGGTGCCCCTGCGCACGTCTGGCTTTGCGGGTCTCTCAGGAGCACCCGTGTCGACTCAACCCGTTCAGTCCAAAGCCGCATTGCGCCCGTCGCAAGGCGCAGCCACCCTGCAAGACACCAAAGCACAGCGCTATGTGCAGCTTCTGCTGCTGGTGATCGCCGCTGGCGCCATCTATCCGATTCTGTATCTGCGGCAGGTATATCAGCCGACGATGCTGGAAGTCTTTCACATCACGGATAGCCAGCTCGGCTATCTGTATTCGTCGCTGGGCACCATCTTTCTGCTGAGCTATCTGCCAAGCGGCTGGCTCGCCGATCGCATTGCACCGCGCATGCTGATCTGCTTCTCGCTGATCGCAACCGGCGTACTTGGCCTCTGGTATTCGACCGCACCGTCCTTCTCCATGCTGATGGTGATCTTCGGCGGCTGGGGTCTTTCCACCGGTTTGACCTTCTGGGCCGCCGTCATCAAACGCGTGACGATGATTGCCGGGGCCAGCGAGCAAGGCCGTTTCTTTGGCTTTCTCGATGGTGGCCGTGGCCTGATCGAAGCCATGCTGGCGACGATCGCCATCACGCTGTTCGCATGGGCGACGCAAACCCACGGTGAATCCACGGCGATGGGTTTCAAGCTCGTCGTCTACATGTATGCGTTCCTGTGTATCGCATTGGGCGTCGTGCTGGGTCTGGTCAAGGACCCGCAGTCGGCCAGTGCTGCCGCGCAGTCCGGCAAGCGCGCCCGCAATAACGTGCTGGTCGATCTGGTGACGCTCGCGAAGATTCCCGAGTTGTGGCTGGTCGCGGCCATCGTGTTTTGCGGCTATCAGGTGTTCTGGGCGACCTATAGCTTCTCCGCTTATCTGCACGAAGGCGCGATTGGCCTGTCCGTGGTGATGGCCGGCACGGTCACCACCCTCAAGCTGTGGATGCGCCCGATTGGCGGCATTGGCGGTGGCTTTCTCGGCGACCGCTTCTCGAAGATTTCCGTGCTGGTGATCGCGCTGTTTCTCGCCGCGCTCTCGCTGGTCGGTCTGGTGGCGGCGCCTGGCATTGGCAGTCACGTGGCGCTGGTGTTCCTCGTGTTGTTCATCGGCATCCTGACCTACGCGATTCGCGGCCTGTACTGGTCCTTGCTGGATCGCTGCAACGTACCGCTCGAAACCACCGGCCTCGCCATCGGTTTGATCTCGGTGCTCGGTTATTCGCCGGACGTGTTCCTGCCGCTCATCAACGGTTATCTGACGCAGACGTATCCCGGCGTATTCGGTTATCAACTGTATTTCGGCTATGTGGCCGCGGTCGCGGCGCTCGGTGGCTGTGCTGCACTCGTACTGAGAAACATGCTTAACAAGAAAGAAGGCGCGTAAATGAAAGTTGTCTCGCTCGAAACCCATGTTGTCGCTGTTCCGCCGCCGCACGTGGGCGGCATGTACTGGATCTTCGTCAAGCTGAAAACGGCGTGCGGTATCGAAGGCGTGGGCGAAATCTATTCGGCGACGTTCCACCCCGATGCAATGGTCCCCATCATCGACGATGTGTTTGGCCGCTACCTGCAGGACAAGGATCCGCACCACGTGGAACGCCTGTGGCGCGAAGCGTATTCGAGCGGCTTCACGCAGCGCCCCGACCTGACCATGATGGGCGTGGTGAGCGGTCTTGAGATGGCGTGCTGGGACATCATCGGCAAGGCCGCCGGCAAGCCGGTGTATGAACTGCTGGGCGGCATGGTCAATGAACGGCTCCGTTCGTACACCTATCTGTATCCGAAGAACAGCCGCGGCGAATACGACTACGACGATCCGGATCTCGCCGCCGAATGCGCGGTGGAAAACGTGCAGCGCGGCTTCACGGCGGTCAAGTTCGATCCGGCCGGTCCGTACACCGCGTATTCGGGCCATCAGCTTTCTATGGAAGTGCTCGACCGCTGCGAACTGTTCTGCCGCCGCGTGCGCGAAGCCGTGGGCAGCAAGGCCGATCTGCTGTTCGGCACGCATGGGCAGATGGTGCCGTCGTCCGCGATCAGGCTTGCGAAGCGTCTGGAGAAATACGACCCGCTGTGGTTCGAAGAGCCGGTGCCGCCGGGCCAGGAAGGAGCGATGGCCCAGGTGTCGAAGCACACCAGCATTCCCATTGCCGCCGGTGAGCGTCTCACGACCAAATACGAATTTTTCAAGCTGCTCGAAGCAGGCGCCGCGTCGATCCTGCAACTGAACGTGGCGCGCGTGGGCGGGCTGCTGGAAGCGAAGAAAGTGGCGAGCATCGCCGAGGTGTATTACGCGCAGATCGCGCCGCACCTCTACAACGGGCCGGTGGGCGCTGCAGCGAGCATCCAGCTGGCGGCGTGCACGCCAAACTTCCTGATTCAGGAAAGCATCGGCACGTGGGACGGGTTCCACGCGGAAGTGCTGAAGACGCCGATCCGCTGGGAAGACGGCTACATCATTCCGTCACGCGAGCCGGGCCTGGGTGTGGAGCTGAACATGGCCGTGGTGCGCGAGCATTCGCCCTACACCGGCAAGCGCCTGCATCTGCAGATGGCCGATCGCCCCGCCGACGTGAAGGACCTGGCGCCGGCCAAGGGCTGAGTTTGAGAGTGACTTTCGCATTCATTGAAGCGGACGCCGTCAGGCGCGATACACCATGAATTACGACTACATTATTGTGGGCGCAGGCTCGGCGGGCTGCATTCTCGCCAACCGGCTGTCGGCCTCGGGCGAGCATTCCGTGTTGCTGCTCGAAGCAGGCGGCAAGGACAGCTCGTTCTGGTTCAAGATTCCGGTGGGTTTCACCAAGACGTACTACAACGAAACCTATAACTGGATGTATTACAGCGAGCCGGAGAAGGAACTCGAAAACCGCTCCATCTATTGCCCGCGTGGCAAGGTGCAGGGCGGCTCGGGTTCGATCAACGCGATGATCTACGTGCGCGGTCAACCGCACGACTTCGACGACTGGGCCGCCGCGGGCAACAAGGGCTGGGCGTTCCGCGACGTGCTGCCGTACTTCCGCAAGCTGGAAACGCATCCACTGGGCAACACGAAGTATCACGGCGCGGATGGTCCCATTGGCATCTCGCCGATGAAGGACGCCGTCCACCCGATTTGTCACGTGTTCCTCAAGGGTTGCGATCAGGCGGGCTACAAGCGCAGCGACGATTTCAACGGTGCGCAGTTCGAAGGTGCGGGCATTTACGACGTGAACACGCGTAATGGCCAGCGTTCGTCGAGCAGCTTCGAATATCTGCACCCGGTATTGACGCGCAAGAACCTCACCGTTGAATGTGAGGTGCTGGTGAACCGCGTGCTGTTCGATATCAACAAGCGCGCAACCGGCGTGACGGTGCAGCAAAACGGCAGCACGCGTACCTTCACGGCGAATCGTGAAGTGATTCTGTCTGCGGGTGCGGTGGATTCGCCGAAGCTGTTGCAACTGTCCGGTGTGGGTGACGCGGCGCTGCTGGCGAAGCACAACGTTGCGCTCGTGCACGCCTTGCCCGCCGTGGGACAGAACCTGCAGGACCACCTGTGCGTGAGTTTTTACTATCGTTCCAGCGTCAAGACGTTGAACGACGAAATGCGACCGTTGCTCGGCAAGCTG
Organism: Paraburkholderia sp. DHOC27; assembly: GCF_003429005.1. Classification (GTDB taxonomy): domain Bacteria; phylum Pseudomonadota; class Gammaproteobacteria; order Burkholderiales; family Burkholderiaceae; genus Paraburkholderia. The sequence continues at coordinate 348,675 of NZ_QVQV01000008.1, read as the reverse complement.
AAGCTTGGCTTGCAGTATCTGTTCACGCGCAAGGGGCCACTTGCGATGAGCGTCAACCAGTCGGGCGGCTTTTTCAAGGGCAACGATCAGCAGGCGCAGCCTAATCTGCAACTGTATTTCAACCCGCTGTCGTACCGCATTCCGAAGAGCAACAAAGCGAGTCTCGAGCCAGAGCCGTACTCGGGTTTCCTGCTGGCCTTCAATCCTTGCCGGCCCACCAGCCGGGGTTCGATCGAGATCGCTTCGAACCGCGCCGAGGACGCCGCGAAGATTCGCATCAATGCGCTGACCACCGAGAAGGATATCGACGAGGTGATTCAGGGTTGCGAACTGGTGCGCAAGGTCATGGGCACGCCGGCATTGCGTGGCATCACGCTCGAAGAGATTTCGCCGGGGCCGCAGGTGAATAGCCGCGAGGACTTCCTGCAGTATTTCCGCAAGGAGTCGGGCTCGATCTATCACCTGTGCGGATCGTGCGCGATGGGCCCGGATGCGCAGACGTCGGTGGTCGACGAGCGTTTGCGTGTGCATGGCATGACGGGACTGCGCGTGGTCGACGCGTCGATCTTCCCGAACATCACCTCGGGCAACGTCAATGCACCGACCATGATGGTGGCGGAGAAGGGCGCGGAGATGATTCTGCAGGACGCGCAGAAAGCCTCTGGCGCGGCGCGTAACAAGCCCGCGTCGGCGGCGTTGGCGGCGCATTAAGTTGTTCTGAAGCGAGCAGGTGTGAAGCCAGCGGTTGTGAAGCGCTTCTAAGGCGGCGCGGCCCCCGGGCCGCGCTCAATCTGCCTCAGGAAACACCGCACGGCCTTGCGTCATGTCGCGCAAGGCCTCCCTCGCTTCTTCCAGCGCGGTGACCGGCATACGGATCGTCAGCCGTACCGCCATCTGATAGCCACTCTCGGCCAGTTCGTAGTTTTCCTGCTCGATCCAGCGGCGCACGCGCGCTTCGTCCGGATAGCCGATCTCCACCATCAAGAACGCCTGCGCGATTCGTTCGACGCGTGGCGCGTCCTGCAGCACGCGGGCTATCGCGTCCGTATAGGCACGCACGAGGCCACCCGCGCCGAGTTTCACGCCGCCGTAGTAACGCACCACGGCGGCGAGCACGCCGTCCAGATCGTGATGGCGCAAGACTTCGAGAATGGGGCGTCCCGCGGTGCCGGACGGTTCGCCATCATCGGACATGCCCGACTGCCCGCCCGCCAGCAGCGCCCAGCATACGTGCGTCGCGGTGGGGTTCGCTTCGCGCAGACGGCGCAGTTCTTCCATCGCGGCATCGCGGTCGGCCACGGGAATTGCGTGGGCGATGAATCGGCTTTTGCGGATTTCAAGTTCCGCGCTCAGCGCAGCAGGTAAGGTATAGACGGGCAAGGGACGACGCGGCGACCGCATTTCATGGAACGAGGGAAGGCGCGTTACGCATTGCCAGCCAGCAATGGCGAGCGCGGCTCCGAATCCGACATGGTAACGGATGCGCAGTTGCGGCTAAACTGGATGGGCTGCGCCTGGTTTGCCGGTTTGACGTTGGTCACCCAAAGAGGATTCCTACGATGGTGAAGATCTCTGCAGGAGTCGGTCCACGGTATCCGCAGGTCGTCGTGCTGTTCGGCGCGACTGGCGATCTCGCACGCCGCAAGCTGTTGCCTGGCTTGTTCCATCTGTCGAATGCGGGCTTTATTCCCGGCTGCCGGATCATCGCGGTCGCGCTCGACGACATCACGCTCGACGACTTTCGCCGCTCGGCGCGCGAAGCACTCGATGAGTTTTCTACCCGCAAGGTGGTCCCGGCAGAGTGGGACGCCTTCGCGGCCAATCTCGACTACGTACCGCTTTCGGCGGGCGCGCCCGCGCTCAAGGTCGCCGTGGAGCGGGCCGAGCAGGCCTTCGATGGCGAGTGCCGCCGTCTGCACTATCTGAGCGTGCCGCCGAACGCGGCGTTATCGGCGGTGCGCATGCTGAGCGAAGCGGAACTGGTGGAACGCTCGCGCATCATCATGGAAAAGCCCTTTGGCACCGATCTGGCGAGTTCAGTGTCGCTGAATGCGAAGCTGCATGAGGTGTTCGAGGAAGAGCAGATTTTTCGCATCGACCACTTTCTCGGCAAGGAACCGGCGCAAAACATTCTGGCTTTCCGCTTTGCGAATGGCCTGTTCGAGCCGATCTGGAATCGCAACTTCATCGACCATGTGCAGATCGATGTTCCCGAGACGCTCGGACTCGGCAAGCGCGCCGGCTTCTATGAGCAGACCGGCGCGTTTCGTGACATGGTGGTGACGCACCTGTTCCAGATTCTCGCCTTCATGGCAATGGAGCCGCCCACTTCGCTCGAACCGTCGCCTATCAGCGAAGAAAAGAACAAGGTGTTTCGCAGCATGTTGCCAATCCAGCCGCAGGATGTGGTGCGCGGGCAATACACGGGCTATCGCAACGAAGAGGGCGTGAGTCCTGAGTCGGAAACGGAAACCTTCATTGCGCTGAAGTGCACCATCGACAACTGGCGCTGGGCCGGCGTGCCGTTTTATCTGCGCACCGGCAAGCGGCTGGCGGAAGGGCAGCGGATCATTTCCATCGCGTTCCGCGAACCGCCCAAGAGTATGTTTCCTGCGGGCTCGGGCGTCGGCTCGCAGGGTCCGGATCACTTGACCTTCGATCTCGCCGACGCGTCGAAAATGTCGCTGTCGTTTTACGGCAAGCGTCCAGGGCCGGGCATGCGGCTCGACAAGCTGAGCCTGCAATTCGCCATGCGTGACACGGGTTTGATTGGCGATGTGCTGGAAGCGTATGAACGGCTGATTCTCGACGCCATGCGCGGGGACCGCACGCTGTTCACCACGGCCGAGGGCATCGAGCGGCTCTGGGAGGTGTCGACGGCTTTGCTCGAATCGCCGCCGCCAGTGCGCTTCTACGCACCGGGTTCGTGGGGGCCCAACGCCATTCATCAACTCGTCGCGCCGCGCGCGTGGCGTCTGCCGTTCGAACGCGCGTGGCGCGATCCCAACAACCTCGGTAGCTGAGGTGCGGTTGCTGCGTGATGAAAGGCGAATTCAGCGGTGCCCTGCAGGCAGCGTCGAACTCCGGTAGTGTTAACTGCGGCACATGGTTGCCTCTCTACCATCCACGGAGTTTTTATGACGCTCGCATTGCAGGACATTCCCCTGAAAGAGATTGACGGCAAGGACAGCAGTCTCGCGAACTATCGCGGCAAGGTCTTACTGGTGGTCAACGTTGCGTCCAAATGTGGTTTGACGCCGCAATACACGGCGCTGGAAAGTCTGTATCAGGACAAGCGCGCGGAAGGCTTCGAAGTGCTCGGTTTTCCCGCTAACAACTTCAAAGGCCAGGAGCCGGGCAGCGACAGCGAGATCGCGTCGTTTTGCTCAACCAGCTACGACGTGCATTTCCCGCTGTTTTCGAAGATTTCCGTGCTCGGTGAAGACCAGCACCCGCTCTACGCAGCGTTGACGGCGACGCAACCGGTCGCGACAGGTGATGGACCCTTCCGCGAGCGCCTGAAAGGCTATGGCGTGCACGCGGAAAATCAGGCGGACGTGCTGTGGAATTTCGAAAAGTTTTTGATCAGCCGTGACGGCGAAGTGGTGGGACGCTTTGCACCGGATGTGACGGCGGACGATCCGCGTTTGCTGGAGTCCATCGAAGCGGAACTGGCGAAAGGCTGAATGGGTTGATTGACGGATGGCGTATTGCAGACGCGTTCCGTCGAGCACACTAGCCCGGCACGTTACGCGTTGTTCGCGGCGCGAAAATGCTCGATGCTTTGACCGGCGGCGACAGCGCGTTGCAGCCACTCGGGCAGGTCGCCGTCGCCATTCCAGGTATTGCCCCACGCATCGCGATACGACACGGCCTGTTCATTTTGCAGGTCGTCCTCGATGGATTGTTCGAGCGCTGCGCGCGTAATGCCGAATTCGTCCATGCGCCGCAAGATCCAGCGGATCAGGCGCTCGCGCGCTTCGCCATCGAGTCGTTCAATCGTTGTAGACATAAAGGTTGAGCAGCGGGGTAGGCACGCGCATACAGGTGCAGCGTTGCGCAGGCAGAAGGCCCTGCTCAGTTGGTCTGTTTCGGTGAGATGTTGCCGACTTCGGAGTCGAAGAAATCCTGCGCCTCGGCAAGTTCGTCCAGCGCCTGTTCGAGTTGGCGCACGGCGAGCGAATGCTCGATAGGGCGATTCTGCGGCTCGATTTCGCCGCGCACCACGCGAAACGCAATATCCACCTGACGGGTGGCACGGACAAAGCGTTCGGCAGCATTGGCTTCACGCGAGTGAGCATGAGTCGACATGGTGTACCTCCACTCTTCGAATTCTTGACAATGACGATGGGCTCGTCAGCTTACGGATGACTGCGTGTTAATCGAATAGAAAGGATTGCCAGGGAAATGCAAAATACCTTGCTTTCGATAAACGATGTCGTGTCATTCGGACGATAGCATGGCAGTCCCAGGTAATCCAGGAACATGCCGGAACTTTGCCTGGAATATACCAGGAATCTGCCTCGCTGCGTGGAATGACGACCGGTTTTCATAGCTTGCCAGGAACCGGGCCGATGCGCCAGGGGTATGTTGTGAAATTGCGTAAGCGCGTGCCGGGACCGCGCGTTGGCCCTGCTCACTTCTGCGTTTCAGTGTTAACGTGGCCGGCTGCGTTGTCAAAGCGCGTGAGATCGCCGGATAATCGGGCGGGTGGCGAGCGTTTTTCGCACCATGACTCTGCCTGATATTCGCGAGGTCTCGATGGAACCGTACGACGACGATCTAAAACGTTTCGAGGCGCATGGTGCTGCCCCACTGCCGGCGCAACTGCATCAAGGCTACGTGAACCACGAAGGCGCACGCATCTGGTACGCAACGCACGGAAGCGGCTCGCCGGTGATTCTGCTGCACGGCGGGCTGGGTCATAGCGGCAACTGGGGTTATCAGGTGCCTGCGCTGGTCGAGGCGGGTCATCGCGTCGTGCTGATCGACAGCCGCGGACATGGCCGCAGCACGCGTGATTCGCGTCCTTACCGATACGAGTTGATGGCAGCCGATGTGCTGGCGGTCATGGACGCGCTGCAGATCGAACGTGCTGCCGTGGTGGGCTGGAGCGACGGTGCATGCGTCGCGTTGATTCTTGGCATGCAGGCGCCAGAACGCGTGGCGGGCGTGCTGTTCTTCGGCTGCAACATGGACCCGAGCGGCACGAAGGAATTCGTGGCAACGTCTACCATCAACCGATGCTTTAGCCGGCACGCCAAAGACTACGCGCAATTATCCGCCACGCCGAATGAGTTCGATGCGTTTGTCGGCGCAGTCAGCGAGATGATGAAGACGCAGCCGAATTACACCGCGCGTGATCTGGCCGAGGTACGCGTGCCGGTGACGGTCGTGCACAGCGAGCATGACGAATTCATCAAGCCGGAACACGCGCAGTATCTCGCCGGCAGCATTCCACACGCCACGCTTGTTCTGTTGCCTGAAGTCAGTCACTTCGCGCCGTTGCAAAGACCTTCGGTCTTCAATGGCGTAATGCTCGAATTTCTTCAGCTGCTTTCCACCTGAGCGAAGCGCTCGGGCGGCTCGCCCGCTTTTGTCTGAGTTGACACGCCATCTCGCCCGGGATGAGCGGGCCCGACGTTTGCGTCCTCGTCACATCGTGGGGGGCGCTAGCGGGCCGATTTTTTCCCGTGATTCAACAGAGGAAACACGCTTCGACGAGCGTGGCTTCGAACCAGGCCTTAAGGCAGTCCCTCGGGGTAGTACAGGTATTTTTAATCTGAAGAATATCCCTGCCGGTTAGTGCTATTGTCGAAAGTGATGCGGGATTCAGTTCGGCTTACCAAAACTTCGCGGAACGCTACGTTCACGCCGAAATAGCACGGCAAACCCACGACAAAAATTATTTGAAGGTTGGGCGCATCCATTCGACGCAACGGTGCGTACGAAACGTAAAGCACGCGATCACGCCTAAAAAGTCAGTCATGTAGCCAGTACGGTTATATGCACACCTTTAGGGAAGAAACGTCATGAGTGCCAATTCGATCAGTCGTCCAAAGATTGCCATCGCCGCCGGCGGCCTGCTGTTGGGTGGGTTGTTGACTGTCGCTGCATTGGAATTGCGGCCAGACGGCAGCGAATTGACGAGCGGCCAGTTGGACCTCGTGAGTCGCGACTCGGCGGCGCACGAGGCCCGCACGAATCCCTCACCCTCTACGCAGGCTTCGGGCAGCGTCAGCACCCAGGGTTACGCCGGTGTCTCGCAGGTACTCGATGCGGTGCAACTCTGTCTGAACCGTAACGATCTGGAATCCGCCAAGGTTTTGCTGGAAGCTGAACTGGTCCTGCACAAGGATGACCCGCGTGTGCTCGCCTTGCAGCGGGAGATCAAGGCGCGCGAAGCGAACACGGAGCACGGCGCGCATGTCGTCGCCCGCAACGACAGCGAAGCGCCCGTGGCGTTGCCGCCGTTGCCGGCGACACGCTCGGCGAGTGAGTCCGAGCATTCGCATTACGCGGAGTCGGCGCCAAGAGAGCACGCAGCCAGTCCGGCGCGCAATGCGCGAACGCGGTATGCGTCCCGCAATGAAGCGACACGCAATGAGGCGGTGCGCGTTGAAGCGGCGCATGGCGATGCGGCACGCAGCGACGCGACCACAAAGGCGCCTCGGCATGTCGAGGTTGCCAACGCGCCGCCTGCTATGAGCGTAGAGACGAAGGCCTCGACGGCGGCGGCCGCACCTGCTACGGTCGCCGCCGCACCTGCGGCGGCACCGGCGCCGACGGTGCTGGAGACAACGGCGGCGCCATTACTGGAGTCGCCGCCTGCGCGCTCGACGCCGTCCATAGCGTCTGCTTCGTCGGCCTCGGCGGCCGCACCAGCCGCACCGGTCGCACAAGCGGCGCCGTCACCGGTGGCCGTCGCGCAATCCAGCCAGGCGCCGAAAACGCGTGCCGAGGTTCGTATGGAACTGGAGCGTGCGCGTTCGAATGGCGATCTGCCCCGCTTTGGCAACCCCGATCCGGCGGGCCCCGGCGGCGCGCTGAGCATGACGGTCAATCCGACGGCGGCTTCCCACTAGGATCTCGCAGCGTCCTTTGGGGGCGCAATCTCGTCGTAAGCCGCTGCGCCCGGCGCGCAATCGTGGCTGTACATCCCGCAAACACGCGTTCGCGCCGTTTTATTCCCGTTCGTTGAAGATTTTTGGCCCGAGGTCGTTTGCGCGACTTCGGGCCGTTCTTTTTTGAGTTTCGCGGGAATAAACCAGCGCAGATGCGGGTTCTCCTTCACGTAGGCCGACGCAACTGCAAGCGGCCATGACGAAACAAATCGCCGATACACGATCTCTACGTACGCTGAATTCGAGGTGTCGGCAGTCGAAGCAAGCTGGATAGCTCTTGATGGTTATGTAGTAGGACGAAGTAAAAGTTAGTGGTCCGGTGTAGAAAAAGTTTTTGCGGTACGCGTGGAATAACTGGCGCGATCGAGATGTTCACCCCGATATATGCGTCACACCTCAAATCAAATTAGTTAGGATCTGGAAATGAAAAAGATTGCCTTGGCCATGACAACGATCGCCCTGTTTGCATCGTCGGGTGTCTTCTCGAACGCGTTCGCTCAGGAAAAGACCCGTGCGGAAGTTCGTCAGGAATTGATTCAGGCGGAAAACAACGGCTCTCGTCTGGTGACCGACACGTCGTACCCGGAAGTGAACCCGATCTACACGCAACAGGCCGCTCAATTGAAGCAGCAGAGCGACACCGGCGTGGGCGCGGCGATGACGGGTACCCACAGCAGCGGCGAACGTATGGCGATGCCCGGCACCGCCGCCGCAGCAGCGTGCGTCGGCCCGGTGAGTTTCTGCACACCGTATTTCGGTAGTTGATCAGGTAGTGGCATGCAAGGCAGGCCGTAACGACAAGGTCTGTTTGCTGCGCGATACCGTCGCTCATCCATGAAGGAGATTGGCATCATGAAAACGCTTATTGGTCTCACCCTCGCTGCGAGCGCGCTGCTCGGCCCGGCACTCGCGTTTGCACAGACCAGCAATGCACCGCTTACGCGTGCTGCTGTCTATGCCGACCTCGTGCGACTGGAACACGCCGGCTATGACCCGACCAGTTCTTCGGACAGCACGTACCCCGCCAACATTCAGGCTGCGGAAGCGAAGGTGGCGGCAGAGGATGCCACTCAGACGGCCAGCTCGAACGCGACGCCCGTCACCGACAACGCACCCGCGACCGACACCGCTGCGGTGGGCGCGGCGATGTCCGGCTCTAGCGCAAGCGGCAAGCATGAATCGCCGATGAACAAGATGGAAAACGAGCCGTGTGTGGGTCCGGTCAGCTTCTGCACGCCGTTCTTCGGCAGCTAAAGACGTCGTACGAGTTCGTCAGGTTTAGTGGGTGTGCAGGGTTTGTCGGGTTTGCCGCAGTTGCGCGTTTCATGGCTCGAGCCTCTAAATTCAGGTGCGGCGTGGCGTTTGTTCTCGCCTCATTCCCACCTGACGAGGAACTCGCGAATGAAACTGATGTTCGGATTGCTCGCGCTCCTGATCGCGTCGATCGTGGTCATCCTGTACGCGGGGTCGTACGGGGAAGGGGTGATACGCATGGCAGGCTACGTGGCGACGATCGCGCTCGGAGGTCTCATTGCACTGATGGTGCAGGGCTGGAAGAGTCGCCGGGCGGCGCCGCGCCCGCCGCGCTAGCGGCGCGCGGTTAGCGCTTTTTTCTGCTGCTGGTCACGAGCAGCAGGGCTCGCCTCGCTCGGCAACGCGCGCTGCAATCAGCGAGGCAGCGACGTAAAGCAGAGATCTAAAAGGGCGAAGCCGCCCACACCAGTCAAACCAAAACGCCCACTTGGGACGACCCACCACGGCGACCCACAACCGCACGCTAACCAACCCTGCAGGTTGAATTCGCGCAATGCGAATGTCTTTAAGCGCGACCTGGAAGCGAACTCGGATTAAGAATTACCGGAGTCAATTCGTAGCAGCGTGACTTCGAAATAATGATTCATGTCCGTAGTTGACTCAGAAACACCGATTCAAAACGCCGTATTTCTGCACTATCATCGTCTATAAACCGTGACACAGGAGCGTCCGTGAATTCGAGTAAAGACGACAAGATGCAACGGCGTTATCGCAGCGGCGAAGCGGCCCGGCTCGCAAAAATGCCGGTCACCACCCTGCGCATCTGGGAGCGTCGCTATGGCGTGATCGCGCCGCCTAAAAGCGAATCCGGTCAGCGGCTCTATTCAGAGGACGACGTGCGCAGGCTGGGACTGCTCAAGACACTCGTCGAACGCGGCCATCCTATTGGGACCATTGCGAAGCTTCCAGCCGCACAGCTCGAACAATTGGCGCAGAATCGCGCCGACAGCGAACTGGTGCAACTGGCGGCCGGTGCAGGCCGTCCGCGGGCAGAGATCGCGTTGACCGTGGTGGGCGCGGCACTCGTGCAGCGCTTGCGGGCCGAAAACCTCGATTTGCTCGAGTCCGGCATCGTCAACATGATGACGTTCGACGATCTGGCTGAGGCAGGCGCTTCTGACGCGCACGATGCAGCGGACGCGTTGCTCGTCACAATCACCTCGCTGCATGACGACGTGGCCGCGCACATTCTGTCGTTGGGCGAAGCCTGCCAGACGAAGGCGATAGCGGTGGCGTACGCGTTTGGCACGGCACGCGCCATTCAGACACTGCGGCTTGCGGGTGTGCGTCTTTACCGCGAGCCCAATAGCCGTAGCGAACTGCGTCAGATACTCGACGACCTGAGCCAGGCGGCACGTGGGCTGGGCGCGGCGCAGCAGCCAGGCATGTGGTCGCGCGCGCCGCGACGTTACGACGATCGCACGCTGACGGACCTGGCCACGCGCTCCACGACAATTGCCTGTGAATGCCCGCGTCATCTCGTCGAACTCATCATGAAGCTCGCGGCGTTCGAGCAGTACAGCGACGAGTGCCGTTCACGCTCGGTCGAAGACGCGTTGCTGCATCGCCATCTGGGTGACGTAGCGAATCGCGCGCTCGCCATGCTCGAAGCGTCGCTCGCCCGTGTCGTCAGCGAGGAGAGTCTGGCGGACGTGCGTCGCGGAGCGTGAAGCGCAAAGCCTGATTGCCCGACGTGGTAACGGGATCAAACGGGATCAGGTAAATATTTCGTATCGCTAAACAATCAGGCGAAAGTAGTACGCGGTAACGACCCTAAGGGAGGGCGTCATGCAGGATCGGGATTCGCTCGTCGCGTGTGCGTCTGACGCGGACACGTCCGGCTCGCGCCTGGATGATGAGCATGTGCGGCTCGTCGCCTTGCTCGGGCGCGTGGCGCAGCGGGATTCGACGGCGTTTCGCGAGCTGTATCGGCTCACCTCGTCCGCGCTGTTCGGTCTTGCCGTGCGCATAACGCGTAAGCGCGAATGGGCCGAGGACGTGTTGCAGGACAGCTACATCAAGATCTGGCGTTTCGCGCCCAGCTATGACCCGGCACGCGCCTCGGCCATGACGTGGATGCTGAGCATCGTCAAGAATCAGGCGCTCGATCTGTTGCGCCGCAGCCGCCAAACAGATGAACTCCCCGAGGCATTCGATGGCGGGCGTGTGCCCGATGAACTGGAGCCGGAGGCGATGCTACAGCGCAACCGCGACGGACGAAGGGTGTCAGCTGCGCTGCAGAAACTGGATGCGCTCCAGCGCCAGGCCATCGCGCTGGCTTATTTCCAGGGTCAAACGCACGCGGAAATCGCCGATACGCTGCACGTACCAACGGGTACCGTGAAATCGCGCATCCGGCGTGGTTTGCATTTTCTGAAGGCGCTGCTGGAAAGCGAAGCCTTGCGCCAGGGAGCGGGCTGCCATAGCGCCTCACGCTAGCGCGCCCGCTGTCACGGGATATAGCCAAAAAATATAGCCAAAAAGCGCGCCCTTCGGCCTCAGCGTTGCCCGCCTCGCCTGGTCACACGCTCGATCTGAACCTCTGACGTTCAACCGTCAAAGTTGCGGCCCGCTTCGCTCCCCTGGCTCAGGTCCAAAACTGGCTACATGAATTACAACGCCGAAACACTGGCGTTGCCAGATCACGCAAAGGAGCAGGGCGCCTCGCATCAGCCACTCGCCAGGCCGTCCATTTCCTTTCACTTGAACAGGGAAACATCCATGGCAGATTTGCAGACCCCGCTTAAGGCCTCTGACAAGCGGCTTCCGGTCGCCGTCACAGCGGCGGTGCTCGCCATCTCAGCGGTTGGACTGCTGGCCGCCTGCACGTCGTGGACGGCCGGCAAACGCGGCAATGCGCAGGTGCCTGAGCCCGCGAAGCCGGTGGATCTGGATCGCTACCTGGGACGCTGGTACGAATTCGCGCGCTACGAGAACCGCTTCGAACGAGGCTGCGAAGGCGTGATCGCCGAGTACGAAAAGCGTCTGGACGGATTAATCGCCGTGACGAACAGTTGCCATGACGGCAGCCTGGATGGCGCGCTACGCGTTTCGGAAGGGCGGGCCAAGGTGGTGGCGGATTCGAACAACGCCAAACTCAAGGTGTCGTTCTTTGGGCCCTTCTACGTGGGCAACTACTGGGTGCTGGATCGCGCCGCGGACTATAGCTGGTCGATTGTCGGCGAGCCGAGCGGCCGTTATCTGTGGATCCTTACCCGCACCGCGCTGCCCGACGCCACGTTGCGCGCTGAACTGGTGAGCCGTGTCGCCGCGCTGGGATACGACACGTCGATGCTAAGACAGACCAGGCAATAAGCACGGCGCACCTAACCGTTAAAGGGCGAACACGCTAACGCGCCAACGCGTAAGCGCTACCGCCCGGATGTCATTTTTTCCTGGTTCCTGTCCTTTCACGTCATGCGGCCGCTGTGAGTTTCCTTAGAGGCTTGCAGCCGGTCGAATACTGTCAATCTCTGAACGCGCGGCATCGCTTTTCCTTCAATTTTCCTCATCAAATCATGGACCCGCCTCGATGTGATGGCGGGTTTCAAGGCAATTCCAACCAACCGTCTTTGCCGACCTGGCCCGCAATTTGCAATAAGGGGTCAAGCCCGTTGCATCGGATCGCGATCCAGGCTGACAACATCATTCAAGGAGGCTACATGAACAAGGACCAGGTCAAGGGTGTCGCCCAGAAGGTCAAGGGCAAGCTGAATGAAACCGTCGGCAAAGCTACCGGCAACAAGTCGCAGGAACTCAAGGGCGACTTGCAGCAGGTGGGCGGTGGACTGCGTCAGTCGTATGGCGATGCGAAGGCCCGCATCAAACGCTCGATCGGCTGATGTGCGCCGGACTGCGGCTCAATCAAACCAGTCAAATTCCAATCAAACCAAACTGAGGATATAACCATGCGTCGCAGACAATTTATCTTTTCGACCACCGCAGCACTTGCAGCTAGCGGCCTCGCCCTCGCGGGTTGTACGACCACAGGTCCTGCTTCCGACACCGGCGCATCGGTGGACGCCAGCAAGCGTCAGTCGATCAATGCAAACGTCGACTCGACGCTCGCGCGCCTGTTCGAGACCGTGCACGGTTCGCATGAACTCGTGAACAAGGCGCAAGGCGTGCTGGTGTTCCCGTCGGTCATCTCGGCCGGCTTCTGGGTGGGCGGTCAATACGGACAGGGCGCGTTGCGCGTGGGCGGACACGATACGGGTTACTACAGCATCGCTGCCGGATCGTTCGGACTCCAGATTGGCGCGCAATCGAAAGCGATCGTCATGCTGTTCATGACGCAAGACGCGCTCAGCAAATTCCGCAACAGCCAGGGCTGGGCCGCGGGCGCGGACGCTACCGTCGCCGTGCTGAAGGTCGGTGCCAATGGTGACGTGGATACCTCGACTGCAACCAATCCGGTCGAAGCGTTCGTCCTGACCAACGAAGGGTTGATGGCGGGCGTGTCGCTGGAAGGTTCGAAGATCTCGCGTTTGATGATCTAACGCGTTCGAGTAGCGCATCAGGCTGAAACAGCGGCGGGCGGGTCTTGAGTGACCTGCACGCCGCTTGCTCATTGTGCGCGGCGTTTCAACGCGTTTTTCAACTCGTTTCTCGGTTCACTGCGCTGCCTCAGGATAGTCCGCCCCGAGCGTGGTCTTTTCCCACGTATCGAAGTCTTTGCGCAACGCATCCAGCTTCTTGCGACCAAGCTCCAGTGCCGCCTTGCCGAGCAACAGATGCAATGGCGGCGCGTCGGAGAGTGCGGCGTCGATGATGGCCTGCGCGGCACGCACCGGGTCGCCCGCCTGATTGCCGCTGCGCGCGGCGGTCTGCTTGCGGCGCTCGCCGGCGGTGCCCGCGTAATCGTCGATCACGACGGCGGATTGCTTGATCGACGGTCCCGCCCAGTTGGTGCGGAACGGGCCGGGCTCGACCACGATGACGTCGATACCCAGCGGCTTCACTTCGAGCGCCAGTGATTCCGAAATGCCCTCCACCGCGTATTTGGTGCCGTGGTAATAGCCGGTCGCCGCAAAGCTGGTGAGGCCACCAATCGACGATACGTTGACGATCACGCCGCTGCGCTGCTTGCGCATTTGCGGCAGCACGGCCTTGGTCATGTCGACGAGGCCGAACACGTTGGTCTCGAACATGTCGCGCACCGCGCCGTCCTCACCTTCCTCGATGGCCGCGAGATAACCATAACCGGCGTTATTCACGAGCACGTCGATGCGTCCGAAGCGTTCCGTCGTTTGGGCGACGGCCGCGTCGATCTGGTCGCGCTGGGTGACGTCCAGCGGCAGTACGAGCGCGTTGTCGGCATGGCCTTCGGCAATGTCCGCCACCTTCGACGGGTCGCGCGCCGTGACCACGGCTCGCCAGCCACGCGCCAGCACCAGTTTCGCCAGCTCGCGGCCAAAGCCGGTGGAGCAGCCTGTAATCAGCCAGACGGGATTGTCGCGGTTCATCATTTGGGAAACTCCTGTTTCGATTGCTCACGCAAAGAGAAGGATGTGCCGCATCCTTAAGGCGATGCAGGCGCACGGTGTTGAAGGTCGCGAATAGCGTGCCCGGGCCGCGCTGTGCGCAAGGCCTCGACGGCTGCACGTCAGCAGCGTGGAAAACAGTTGGCGAAGGGCAGAAGACGATTGTCGCCGATCTGGCGATTCGGTGCCGGGCACGCCGGGAGAGCGCTAAACGGAGAAGCGCGCGTGGCAAGCAACGCGTTCTAAACGGTCGAGGCGGCCCTAGCTGAGCACGAGCAGAATCGTCGCGCCCACGACGATGATAAAGAGGCAGACGGCAGTGAGGATGTCGTACGGATAGGGCATGTCGGCGTGCGGTATGCATCTCGATGCGATGTCCCATCATAGGCATAAGCGCCATGCACGACTGTCAACCATTGCAAAACAAAACCGCTGAGCACGAGACTGGCGAACCGCGTCATGCCGGCCCGGCTACTGACACTACGTTGGCAGCAGCCCCTCCCTAGAATGATCTTCACCATCACACAGGAGCGTGACCCGCTCACGGGTTGCGGAAGTCCGGCCATGAAGAAGACCTATCTGGGCAGTTGCCGTTGCGGCAAGGTGCGATTCGAAGCGGACATTGATCCAGACAGCGGTGTGCGCCGCTGCCATTGCTGGATCTGCGCAAACCAGCGTTCGTGGGAGACGCTCGTCAAGGCGGGGGACTTCCGTTTGCTGACCGACGAAGCGGAACTCGGCGATCGCCCGTTCGGCACGGGTAACGGTCACCATCTGTTTTGCCGCGCGTGCGGCGTGGCGAGTTTCCGGCGCGGCTATGCGCAGAGTCTGGGCGGGGAATATGTGTCGATCTCGTCGGCTTGCCTCGAGGATGACCGCGAAGCAGAGCGCGAAGCAGGGCAGCTAGCAGCGGCTGACGACCACCACGACGCGTGCAATGAAGGCATCACAGCGCGCTCGCAGCGACCCATGCAATCGCGACCGCTCGCAGCCAAACCAGCGCTCACGGCCACTGGTTGAGCAGCGCTGGAAAACGCTGCCGCGTCGGCCTTCGCTAGCCTTAGCCCTCGCCGTGCTGGCAAAAGCGGCGTCCGGGGATGTGCGAGACCACGGCCTGAGCGATTTCGAGTGGCGTGCTCTCGGCGGGCACCACGCGCCGGCATGATTCGGGCACGTGCTTGATCGTCCATTCGACGAGCCGGTAAGAGCGCCCCCACGGCGGCTGCAATGGGTCCGAGACCGTGCAGGATTGAATCTGGCCGACCCATTTGTTATCGGGCATGGCCTGCAGATGTTCGATTACCGCGTCTTCAACCATGATTTGTTATCTTCCCTCGCAGGGATGCACTTCATCTTGCGATGCATGCGGCACGTGGCGTTCTGCGCGTCGCGCGGCGGCATCCTCTGGGAAAAAGACGCCGCCGATGCTCTGGCGGCTCAACAGGGGATGTTGAGCGCCATGTTTGCAGGGAAGAATTAAGCCAGACTTAAAACGGACATAGAAATCTGTCTGGCTTGCACAACTTAACGATTCACCTGGTAGCCATCGTTAAGTGTTTGCAGAAAGGCAATGATGTCGCGCATGTCCTGATCGGTCATCGCCGGCTTCTCACCGAACTTGCGATCGAACGGCGCATCGGTGAAGTCCACGTTCGCCAGATATTGCGGCGGAATGTCGTTGAACTGCTGCACCTTGCCATCGGGTCCACGCGGATAGATCTTGCCCGGGTCGGTATTACGCACGTTGTAGAACGTCATGACCTGGTCGAGCGTGTGATACACGCCGTTATGGAAGAACACCTGGCGCGTCGCCGAATTACGCAGCGTCGGCGTGAGGAACATGCTGCAGTATTGCTTCTGGTCCGTCAGGTCGGTGCGGAAAGGTCCGCAAATGCCGATGTCGAAGAAGTGCGGGTCCTTGTTCTGCTGCAACGCAGGGTTGCGCGGCAACGCCAGTGCTTCGTACTGGTAATCGGTGAAGATCGGCGCAAAGCCATCGGGGCTCGGCTTCGACAAATGGCAGCCGGCGCAATTCGCCTTGTCCGGGTCGTTGAACAGATGTAGTCCGCGCAGTTCAGCCTGCGAGAGACGCGCCTTGCCCTCCAGCCAGTAGTCGTACTTGCTGGTGTAAGGATGGAACGAGTTGTCCTCGAACTGATAACGCGCAATCGCAAACATGGCTTCGGAGACCACCAGTTGAGGGTCCTTGAAGACGTTGGGTCCGAAGAGCTGCAGGAAGACCTTGCGGTAAGCCGACTTGTCGAGCTTGTGCGCCACTTCGTCGAGGCTCGTGTTGGCCATTTCGACGGGGTTCAGCATCGGACCGGAGGCCTGTTGCTGCAACGTGTCGGCGCGGCCGTCCCAGAAAAAGCCACCTTGCGGCACCATCTGCGCCGCAGCCGGCGCGGTGCCCGCGGTCTTTTGCGCTTTCTGCACACCGGCGTTCTGCGTCGCGAGTTGCGCGACGCTGACCGGCGTGTCGTTCTCACCGGCATCCGGGCCGATGCTGAAATTGGGCTGACGGTTCAGGTACATCAGCGAAGGCGGCGGACGATAGCCCTGCAGCTTCAGGTCCGCGCCGCCCAGTTGTGCGGACAGATTGTTGGGCGGTCCATAAGCATGGTCCGGGCTGTGGCAGGACGCGCAGGATTGCCGTCCCGAAGCGGACAGCGACGGATCGAAGAACATCTGTTTGCCAAGCTGCGCCACCGCGCTCAATGGCTGCACTGGCGCCCTTTGCAACACGATGGGATGCGGGTTCGCGCCAGTCAGGTTCTCGACGATCTCACCCACCGCGTCCGGTGTCTTTTCGGGGAACACGACAGCGAACGCGCTAAAGCCAACGGCCGCGATCACCACGCCGAGCGCGATCTGCACGAGCAGACGGCGGCCGTTGCGGGCGGGCGGGGCACCAAGGGGAGGGGTGTTCAGAGGCGAGGTGGAAAGCTCGGTCATAGTTTCGATTCACTACGCTTGCGCGACCAAAAAAATGAAAACCGTGTTGCCGCCGGTGAAGGCCGCAACACGGCACCGCTACGCCCGATCCCGGCCCGGGCGAAAGGTCCGCCCGGACGGGTCTGCGTGCTGCTGCGTGCTTTTACAGGGCAGGCGGCGTGGCGACCTGCGTACCCAGGTTCTCGTCCAGATAGAGGACCGGGTTGTTGCCGCTGCCGCTGAAGTTGAACATGCCCATGATGCTGCCCGAGGTCGAGTCGAACGAACCGCCGCCGAGACGCGCGCCGCCGAGCCAGTTGTCTTCGATGAAGCGCACCACCGAGGTCTGGTCGATCGGCGTGTGGTCCACGTAGTTGACGTTGGCCCACGGCGAAATCACGATGAACGGAATGCGCGTACCCGGACCGCAACGGCCATTGACCGCGGCGCCGTTGACACCCGTCGTTGCCGTGCCCGTGCCGCAAACACCGGCGCCGTTCAGCTGGTCGACCTGGCTGTCGAACGAAGCGTGCGTCGGCGTGGTGTAGGCGTGGTCGTACCAGCCGTCCGAGTCGTCATACGTGATGATGACAGCCGTGCTCGACCAGTCCTTTTGCTGCTCCAGGAAGTTGACCACCTTGGTCTCGAACATCTGTTCGTCGAGCGGGTCCGAGTAGCCGGCGTGGCCGTCTTGCGCAGCCGGTGCCTTGAGGAAGCTCACCGACGGGAAGTTGCCTGCCTGCACGGCGGCGAAGAAGTCGTCCGTGTCGTACTCGTGGTTAGCCGGTTCAGCCGTCTTGCCGTCCGTTTCGAGGCTCGAGCCGATCGCGGCCGTCGAGCTCGGGCGGGCGTGGGTCGGGTTGGACGTCGACGCGTAATACTGGAACCAGTTGTGGTGCGGGACGTAATCCGCCGTGGACGCGCCGACTGCCGTGGCGAGCGTGCTGCGCTTGCAGCCCGTGGTGCCATTCGAGTTCGATTCGCTCAGGTTGAAGCCGCCCATGAAGCCGCCCCACGTGATGCCCTGGGCGTTCATCAGGTCGCCGATGTTCTTGCCCGTCAGCATGCCGGTGTCGGTCGTGCTGGAGCAGGTATCGTTGGCCGGATCGACGTCGCCGATCAGCGTGTAGCCGCCCTGGCCGTCATTGATGTAGTACGAAGCCTTGGCGAGCGTCGACGGCTGCGCGCTGGTCTTGACGATCTGGAAGCCGTTGGTCTGGCCCGACACGACATCCAGTGCACCCGGCGTCGAAGGACCGTAGTCCGTCGTGTACGCGTTGTCGTTCATCGAGAACTTCTGCGCGTAGTTCCACAGGGCCGTGACCGTGTTGCCGTCGAAGTAGCCCATCACCTGGCCGGTCGTACCGAACGCGCCGGCGCCGCCGCTCGTACCATTACCCGTGAACTTCGGGAACAGGTCGGCGCGGCCGTTATCGTAGGCTTGCTGCTCGGCCGTGTAGGCGTGGTTCTGGTCAGCCGTGGCCGCCTGGGTGCGGTCGAGACGGAACGGGTTGAAGGCGCCCGCGCCGTTCAGCGTGTTGGTGAAGTTCGGATTGGCGGTGAGCAGCGTGCCGCTCAGGCCGTTGACCGACGGCGTCGCCGTAGCAGCCGTGAAGCTCGGTTCACCGGACACGTTTGCGGCGACCGGATAGGAGCCGAAGTAGTGGTCGAACGAGATGTTCTCACCGTAGATCACGACGAGATGCTTGATCGGGGTGGCCGTCTTCAGCGCATCCTGCGCGGAGGGCTTAATGCTGTTGCTGCTGCCGCCGCAGGCGAACAGTGCTAACGCCAAACCGGCGCTGGGTAAGGCAATCAAGGCTCGACGCAACATTTAACGTAACTCCCAAAGGTGTTGGCTTTTCGTTTTTTCAGGTCGGGTGACACCGGCTTGATGTATTGCGCGGATTACCCACACGCAGTTCGCAAGCGATGCAGACCTACCGGGGACGTGATTGAAGCGTTCGAATTGAACCATTTAGTGATGAAGCTATAGAGACGCTTTTCTTACATTGATGTTATTTTTTGGAAGCGAAAATGTAAGGAATCGCGGCGCGGCGTTGCAACGTTGCCCTCAAGACCGGGCTGGAATGGCCGTTATAAAAGGCGTTGGAGCAGCCGACTCCGCTTCGCCCCAGGGCCGCTACCCCTATAACGTGACCAATCTCGCTCAAACGCCACTCTCCGACCGCCTGCGCGCACTGGTCGATACCGTGCAGCACAACGAGCGCACGCTGCGCCGCTTCCAGAACGTGGAGTTGTGTTTGATCGGTGCTCAGGATTTCGCTTCGTTCCTCGCCACGCTGTTCGATCACCTGCCGCAGGAGTTCGCGCTGGCGAGCGTGTCGATCTGGCTGGACGAGCGCACGCCGATCCTGCGCGATCTGCTCGACCCCGGTGCCTTGCGCGCGCTCAATCAACGCAATCTGAAGACTGGCCGCGAGGGCGGTTCGGCGGCGGCACGCCTGTGCGAAACCGGCCGGCCGTGGCTCGGGCGTGTGAGCGAGATGGACGAACCGGCACAGACAGCGTTGTTCGACGCGGCGGCGCTACCGGCGAGTGCGATCGTGCTGCCGCTGGCGGCTGGTGGACAGCTTTCTGGCTATCTGTGCCTCGGCAGTCAGGACGCGGGACGCTTTGGCGAAGGCATGGCCACCGACATCCTCGAACGCTTTGCGAGCATCGTCACGGCAAGTCTCGACAATGTCGCGCATCGCGAACGGCTCAAGCAGCTCGGCATGACGGACCCGCTCACGGGCTTGTCGAACCGCCGCTATTTCGATGAGCGCCTGCGCGAGGAGATCCAGCGGGCGGCGCGTTACTCGCTGCCGGTGGCGTGCCTGTTCATCGACGTGGATTGCTTCAAGCGCATCAACGACACCTACGGTCACCTGACCGGCGACCGTGCGCTCGCCGCCGTGGCGGCCTGCGTGCGGCAGCAAGTGCGCCTTGGCGACACGCTTGCGCGCTACGGCGGAGAAGAGTTCGCTGCGCTCTTGCAGGGCGATCGTTCGGACGCGCTGATCGCCGCAGAGCGCGTGCGTCATGCGGTGGAACTGCTGGAATTGCAGGACGACGAGGGCGCACGCATTGCGCTGACGGTGTCGATCGGCGTGACGGCGCGTGTGATACGTGGTGGGGCACACCAGGCCGCGGAGCTGGGCCAGGCGTTGCTCGAGGAAGCGGATCGGGCGATGTACCAGGCCAAGAACAACGGGCGGAATCGGGTAGAGGTGTTCGAAGGCGGTGCGGCGAAACCGCACGAGGCGGACGCCGGTCTGGTTTAGAGGTGATGTCGGCCCTCGCCCCGTCCATCACCCCCCATCAAGCATCCGGCGGCACCCCCAGCAACTGCAACGCGCCGCCTGCCACGGCGCCGAACACCGGACCGGCGACCGTCCCGCCGTAGAACGCCTTGCCGGCCGGGTCGTCGATCATGACGGCGACGATCAGGCGCGGGTCGCTCATGGGCGCCATGCCGACGAACAGCGCGCGGTAACGGTTCTTCGCGTACGTTGCGCCGATCTGCTTGCGTGCGGTCCCCGTCTTGCCGCCCACCCGGTAGCCCGCCACTGCCGCTGCCTGCCCGGTGCCGCCTGCGCCCACCGTCATTTCCAGCATCGCGCGGATCGCCCGTGCGCTGGCGGGCGTGGTGACCGCGCGGCCGCTGCCCGCACTCGGGCTCTCGCTTGCCACCTGATCCGTCGACGATCGGGCATGGCCCGGCGCGCTTTCCGGTGACGGTGCATCGGGAGGATTGCTGAACAACAGCCGAACCGGTTGCAGCGTGCCGTCGCCCGCATACGCCGTGTACATCTGCGCGAGTTGCAACAGCGATGTGGAGAGCCCGTATCCATAGGCCATCGTGGCCTGCTCGATGGGGCGCCAGCGCTTGAACGGACGCACCTTGCCCGCGGCAACGCCGGGAAATGTCAGCTCCGGCTTGAGCCCGAGTCCATAGTCCTGATATTTCGCCCAGATCGTCCCGGCGGGCAGATTGAGCGCCAGCTTCGCCAGCGCGATGTTGCTCGATTTCTGCACGGCCTCGGCGACGCTGATGACGCCGTGATTCGACGTATCGTGGATCACCGCCGGCCCGATCCTGTACCAGCCTGGCGACGTATCGATGCGACTTTGCGGCCCGACCTTGCCCGCGTCCATGGACAGCGCCACCACCAGGGGTTTGATCGTCGAACCTGGTTCGAACGTGTCCACCACCGCGCGATTGCGCAGTTGCCGCCCCGTTAGCCGCGTGCGGTCGTTTGGATCGAAGCTCGGATAGTTGGCGAGCGCGAGGATTTCGCCGTTGCGCGCGTCCAGCACGACGACGCTGCCCGCTTCCGCGTTGTGCTTTGCGACTGCCGTCTTCAGTTGCGCGTAGGCGAGTTGCTGAATGCGACGGTCGATGGTCAGCCGCACCGTCGCGCCGTTGTGTGGCGGGATCAGCGGCCGCGTGTCGAACACCGCGCGGCCCAGCCGGTCGCGCACCACTTCGCGCTCGCCGGACTCGCCGGTCAACTGCGGGTCAGCCGCCAGTTCGATGCCCTCCTGACCGTTGTCCTCACTGTCCGTGAAGCCGACCACGTGCGCCGCCGATTCGCCTTCCGGATAGAAGCGCTTCGAGTCGGCGATGCGCGTGATGCCCGCGATTGCGAGCTTGTCGATCGCAGCCGCCGTGTCCGCATCCACCTGACGCTTGAGCAGCACGAAGCGCCTGTCGCCGGCGAGGCGCCGCTGCAATTCCGCGCGCGGCATGTCGAGCAGGGTTGCGAGCGGCGCGATGGCGCTGGCTTCGATTTGCGGCGGCGCGGCCCAGATTTCGTACGAGGCGAGGCTGACGGCGAGCATCGAGCCGTTGCGATCGACAATGCGTCCACGGGTGGCGTCCAGTTCGATGGTGCGTTGATAGCGCTTTTGCCCCTCAACCACATAAAAATTCCGGTTGACGACCTGTATCCAGAAGGCACGGCCCGCCAGCGAGCCGAAGGCCGCCAGCACCAGCAGGATGACGAACGACGATCGCCACGCGGGCAGGCGCGAGGCGAGTAAAGGATGCGTCGCGGTGGGCGCATGGGCGGCGCGCGGAGGCGATTTCTTTTGCTGGATCATGGATGGAGACGGACGCGTGACGAGCGACGGCGATGGGCTCGCGGTGTCCGGATACGCTCCTTGTCTGGCGGCGCACGCGTTGGGGCGTGCGCCGGATGGATGGGGGCCGTCGGTGTCGGCGTCGGCAAGCGGTCAGGCGCAGCAATGCGTCACCAGCACGCAAATCGCAAAGCCGTTGCGATGTGATTGTAATGAGAACGTAATCTGGATGCGAGGTGTTGCGAGGCGAAACCTGAGAGCGCGTCAGGTCTCGTGAGATGAGGCGGGGGAGTGGCGATGGGAGAGAGGTAAGGCGAGGAGCGTGCCGAACCCCTCACGCTTTGAAAATCCACCCTGCTGATTCGTTCGAAAGATGCGTCCTCTCCGACGCAGGGTGTTTCATAAGGCGCTCAGCCACCAGCCACTCCGCCAGGAACCGCTGTGCTGGCGCCTTCTTTTTGCCGCAGATGGCCGCGCGTGGCAGCCGGTGAAAACGTGCAGACCACGCGTCTGCACGTACCGCAATCTCAAGCCGGCAGCGAGAAACTCGCAATCGCCTCGCGCAGCACGCTCACCTGATCTTTCAGTGAATGGGCGGCAGCAGCAGCCTCTTCGACGAGCGCCGCGTTCTGCTGCGTGACCTGATCCATCTCGCCCACCGCACGGTTGACTTGCTCGATGCCCGCGCTCTGCTCATGCGAGGCGTGGCTGATTTCCTCGAGGATTTCGTTGACGCGGCGCACGGAGTGGACGATCTCGCTCATCGTCGAGCCGGCGTTGGCGACCAGCGTGGCGCCGGTTTCGACGGTATGCGTCGAGGTTTCGATCAGCGCCTTGATTTCCTTGGCGGCGGTGGCGGAGCGTTGCGCGAGGCTGCGCACTTCGGCGGCGACCACCGCGAAGCCGCGGCCCTGTTCACCGGCGCGGGCGGCTTCGACGGCCGCGTTGAGCGCGAGGATGTTGGTCTGGAAGGCGATGCCGTCGATCACGCCGATGATGTCGCCGATCTGCCGCGAGCTGTGGGTGATTTCGCCCATCGTGCGCACCACGTCGTCGACGACGTGGCTACCGCGCGTCGCGACGTCCGCAGCCTGACCGGCGAGTTGCGCGGCCTGGGTGGCGCTGTCCGCGTTCTGCTTCACGTTGACGGTCATCTGATCCATGCTCGAGGCCGTCTGCACCAGCGCGGCGGCTTGCTGCTCGGTGCGTTGCGAGAGGTCGGTGTTGCCCGCGGCGATTTCCGTGGCGCCGACGTTGATATTTTCAGTGCCGGCGCGCACTCGCGAGACCGTTTCGACGAGCCCGGACTGCATCGTATGCAGGGCGTGGAGCAGACTGCCGGTACGTTGATCCCGGAGCGGCACGCGCACTGCCAGGTTGCCGTGCGCCATGCGTTGCGCGACATCGACGGCAGCTTCGAGATCGCCGCCGAGCGTGCGGCGCACGCTGCGCAGCACGAGCGCCATGACGCCGGTGGCGATTGCGCCGAGCACGACGGTGATGGCGAGCCACAGCACGAGGTTGGCGTAGAAGGCTTGCTGGACGTCATCCATGTACATGCCGCTCACGACATACCAGTCCCAGGGGGCGAAGTGCATGGCGTAGCTGGTCTTGGGGACCGGCTGATCGTGCCCGGGTTTGGCCCACAGGTAGTCGACGAAGCCGCCGCCGTCCTGGTTGCCGGCGGTGACGATATTGACGAACAGCTTGTTGCCGGCGGGGTCGGCGAAGTGGCTGAGGTCTTTGCCGTTGAGTTCCGGCTTGAAAGGATGCATGAGCATACGGGGCAGCGAGTCGTTGACCGACACGTAGCCGTCCTTGCCGTAGCGCATGGCGGAGAGGGTATCGAGCGCCTGTTTCTGGGCGTCCTGTTCGCTGAGGACGTGTTGTTGCGAGAGGGCGTAATAGCGGTTGACGATATTGACAGACTGCTGGACGACGGCCGTGAGTTGTTCACGACGGTCCGAGATCATGGAGGCGCGGTTTTGCCATGCGCCGAAGCCGCCGATCAGGACCAGGCCGATCCATAACACGACGATCATCGACCCGAGTTTTTTGTTCAAGGTCAAGGAGGGCATTTTTGCGCGTTTCCGTGTTTCAAATAAGGGGTTGGGATGCAGTCAGTGACTGTGATTGTTAACGGCTGGGGCGCCTTGGCGGCGTAGCAGGGGGAAACCCTTAGAGTTTGGGTTTTTTATTTGTCTGATTTTTTGGGTTTTATTCTGTTCTGTCTGGGTTTTTGCATTTTCTTGTTTTTTGGTCTTGTTCTCTTATTGGTTTTTTGGCCTCTCCTTGCATTCTTGTGGTTTATTTGCGTTGCCCCTGTGCGGGGCAGCACCTACTTTTCTTTGCCGCCGCAAAGAAAAGTAGGCAAAAGAAAGCGGGCTCACACCGCCAGCTTGTAGGTGTCCCCCACTGCACTAATATTGGAGCGGTCCGAAGACAAGACATGCCCTCGCACCACCCCCGTGAGTGACAAAGCACTCATCCACCCCACTCCGCACTACGTGCGTCGCGGATCGGTTCACCCGGGGAATCGGGACCTCGCGAGGCCTCTCTACCTCCCTCATCGCGTTGTGCCCGACGGCGGGGCGCGCAGCGCGACGCTGGAACGAATGACTGCCTTGTCACGAGAAATAGAAATGCGAGAGCTCGTCTCGTCTCGGACCAATGCCGCGTGAGCGGCGAGGCGGACACCTACGGGCTGGCGGTGTGAGCCGCTTTCTTTTGCCTACTTTTCTTTGCGGCCGGCAAAGAAAAGTAAGTGCCGCCCCGCACAGGGGCAACACAAATAAACCAATAAGAATTCAAGGAAAGGCCAACACAAATAGATAACCACCAAACAGCCAAAAAAACCAATAAACAAATAACAAAAGCAAACCTAAAACCAAAACAGAAAACCAGAAAAAGAAAAAAGCCAAAACCCATACAGCGTGACGAAAAAAGCCCCCGCCCCGCAGGGGCAACAAAAAACCACATTTCTCACCAAAACACCAAATAAATATCATCAAAAACACGAACCCGATTCACTTCCGTTATAGTCGCGATTTTCCCCCGCCCGAATGGGCCGCAAACCGTCCATCGAGAACGGGAAAAATCGGGCCTACCACCGCGCCCGATGGGAACCCAAAACAGCTTGCTCTGCAGGAGAACCGCCAACAATGAACGCCCGCGAATCCGCCTCCCTCTCAGCCCCGCGCAGCGAACTGCCCCGCACCACCCGTCTGCGTCAAATGCTCACCAGCACGCAGCTCGAATTCATGATGGAGGCCCATAACGGTCTGTCCGCGCGCATCGTCCGCGAAGCCGGCTTCAAGGCCATCTGGGGTTCGGGCCTCGCCATCTCCGCCCAGTTCGGCGTGCGCGACAACAACGAGGCAAGCTGGACCCAGGTCGTCGATACCCTCGAATTCATGGCCGATGCCAGCGATCTGCCCATCCTCCTCGATGGCGATACCGGCTACGGCAACTTCAACAACGTGCGCCGTCTCGTGCGCAAGCTCGAACAGCGCGGCATCGCAGGCGTCTGCATCGAAGACAAGCAGTTCCCCAAGACCAACAGCTTCATCAACGGCGAACGTCAGCCGCTCGCCGAGATCGACGAGTTCTGCGGCAAGATCAAGGCCGGCAAAGACTCGCAAGCCGACGACGACTTTTCGATCGTCGCGCGCGTCGAGGCGCTGATCGCCGGCTGGGGCATGGAAGAGGCGCTCAAGCGCGCCGAAGCCTATCGTCAGGCTGGTGCCGACGCGATCCTGATTCACAGCAAGCTCTCGCGCCCCGATGAAATCCTGCAGTTCGCGCGCGAATGGGCCGGCCGTGGTCCGCTCGTAATCGTGCCAACCAAGTACTACAGCACGCCCACCGACGTGTTCCGCGAAGCGGGCATCAGCACGGTAATCTGGGCCAATCATCTGATCCGTGCTGCGACCTCCGCCATGCAGGCGGTCGCCAAGGAAATTCACGCCAGCGAAACGCTCGTCGACGTCGAAGAACGTATCGCCACCGTCAACGAAATCTTCCGTCTGCAAGACGCGGACGAGTACTCGGAAGCGGAAAACCGCTACCTGTCCGCTTCGCGCGCATCCGGCTCGGCCATCGTGCTGGCGGCAAGCCGCGGCGCCGGGCTTGAAGCGGTCACCGCCGAGCGTCCCAAGGTCATGCTGCCGATCGCCGGCAAGCCGCTCCTGCGCTGGCTCGTCGATGCATTCAAGAAGCAGGGCGTCAACGACATCACCGTGGTCGGCGGCTACCGCGCGGACGCCATTGAAACCGCCGGCATCAAGCTGGTCGTCAACGAGCGTCACGCGGAAACCAGCGAACTGGCCTCGCTCGCCTGCGCTGCGGACGCGCTCAAGTCCGACACGGTCATCTCGTACGGCGACCTGCTGTTCCGTAGCTATATCGTGCGCGATCTGGTCGAAAGCGAAGCGGACTTCAGCGTCGTAGTCGATTCCTCGCTCACCGAGCCGGTCAATCGCAGCGTGCGCGACTTCGCATGGTGCTCGGCGCCCGACGATCGCGGCCTGTTCGGCAACAAGGTGCTGCTGCGCCGCGTGTCGAGCGAGTTGCAGGACGGCGCCGCCAGCGGCGCCGAGTTGCCGCACGGCCGCTGGGTCGGTCTGCTGAATGTGCGCGGCGCAGGTCGTGCGCGTCTGCAAGCGGTGCTGACGACGCTGCGTGCGCGCCCCGATTTCGATTCGCTCGACATGCCCGCGCTGCTCAACGCGCTGATCGAAGCCGGTGAATCGATTGAAGTGCAGTACGTCCACGGCCACTGGCGCGGTGTGAACGACCTCGACGATTTCCGCCGCGCAGGCGACTTCGCGCATGGCCAGACGCCGCTCGCCTCCGCTGGGACAGGCGGAGAGGCGCAATGATCGAGGCTGCACAGTTTGTCGAAGCGGCGCGCGCACGCGGCTTCGACTGGTACGCGGGCGTGCCGTGCTCGTATCTGACGCCGTTCATCAACTACGTCGTGCAGGATCCCTCCTTGCATTACGTGTCGGCGGCCAACGAGGGCGACGCGGTCGCCCTGATCGCCGGCGTCACGCTCGGCGCGCGCAACGGCCGGCGCGGCGTCACGATGATGCAGAACTCGGGCCTCGGCAACGCCGTCAGTCCGCTCACCTCGCTCACGTGGACCTTCCGGCTGCCGCAATTGCTGATCGTCACGTGGCGCGGTCAACCGGGCGTTCCGGATGAGCCGCAGCACGCGTTAATGGGGCCCGTCACGCCGGCGATGCTCGACACCATGGAAATTCCGTGGGAGACCTTCCCGACCGAAGCGGACGCGATCGGCCCCGCGCTCGATCGCGCCATCGCGCACATGGACGAGACCGGTCGTCCTTACGCACTGGTCATGCAGAAGGGCAGCGTGGCGCCCTATGAACTGAAGCAGACGGATGCCGCCGCGCGCGGCGCGCGCACCACCGCGCGTGCGCAATGGCGTGAGGTTGCGCCGGATGCCTTGCCCACCCGTCAGGCTGCCTTGCAGCGCGTGATTGCGCAGACGCCGGCTGAGTCGACTGTCGTGCTCGCGTCCACCGGTTTTTGTGGACGTGAGCTGTACGCCATCGACGACCGCGCGAACCAGTTGTACATGGTCGGCTCGATGGGCTGCCTCACGCCGTTCGCGCTAGGGCTCGCACTGTCGCGTCCCGACCTGCACGTGGTCGCACTCGACGGTGACGGCGCCGCGCTGATGCGCATGGGGGCCTTCGCGACGCTCGGCGCCTGCGGCCCCGCCAATCTGACGCATGTGCTGCTCGACAACGGCGCGCATGACTCGACGGGCGGCCAGGCCACGGTCTCGCCGCAGGTGTCGTTTGCGGGCGTGGCGGCGGCGTGCGGCTACGCGTCGGCGGTGGAAGGCGACGATCTGGGCTTGCTCGACGAACTGTTCGCCTCGCCGCTGCTCGACGGCCCGCGTTTCGTGCGCCTCACGATTCGCCGCGGTACGCCCGATGGCCTGCCGCGCCCCACCATCACCCCGCCCGATGTGAAGACGCGCCTGATGCGCCACATCGGCGCCGACGTTGGCCAACCCAAGGGCCAAGCTGTCAGCACTGCCCAAGGAGCCCAATGATGCTGCTGCTCAATCCCGGCCCGGTCACGCTGACCGAACGCGTGCGTCAGAGTCTGTTGCAGCCGGACCTCTGCCATCGCGAGAGCGAGTTTTTCGATCTGCAGGAAGAGGCGCGCACGCGGCTCGTCGGCATCTATCAGCTCGACGCCACTGAATGGCAGGCCGTGCTGATGACGGGTTCGGGCACGGCGGCGGTCGAAAGCATGATTGCGGCGCTGGTGCCGGAAAACGGCAAGCTGCTGGTGATCGAAAACGGCGTGTACGGCGAGCGCATTACGCAGATTGCGAGCCAGTACCGCATCGCGCACGAGGCGGTCAAGCATGACTGGATGCAGGCGCCGGATTTGGAGCGGATCGCGGCGCGCCTCGATGCGGGCGGCTTTACGCACGTGGCGGTGATCCACCATGAAACCACTACCGGCCGGCTCAACGATCTGCGCGCGCTGGCCGAGGTCTGCCGTCCGCGCGGCGTGCGGCTGCTGGTGGACGGCGTGAGCAGTTTCGCCGCCGAGGCCATCGACTTCGCGGACGACACCATCGCTGCCGTCGCCGCCACCGCCAACAAGTGTCTGCACGGCGTGCCGGGCGCGTCGTTCGTGATGGTGCGCCGCGCCGCGCTCGCGCAGGCGGCGAGCCGCACGTACTACCTCGACCTCGGTCGGCTCGCGAAATTGCAGGATCAGCGCAATACGCCGTTCACGCCGTCGGTTCACGCGTACTACGCGCTCGTCGAAGCACTGCGCGAACTCGCGGACGAAGGCGGCTGGTCGGCCCGTCACCAGCGTTATGCGGCGCTTGCCGAGCAGGCGCGCGCCGGTCTCGCCGAACGGGGCATGGCGAGCGTGCTGCCGCCGCAGGAGTCGTCGGTGGTGCTGCGCGCGTACCGTTTGCCCGCGGGCGTGAGCTACCCGCAACTGCACGACGCGCTGAAGGCGCGCGGCTTCGTGATCTACGCGGGGCAGGGCGGACTGTCGGCGGAACTGTTCCGCATCTCGACGATGGGCAACATCCAGCCGGCAGATATCGACCGTCTGCTGCAGGGCTTCAGCGAGCTGACGCGCTAAGTCGTTTCATCTGGGCGCGGCGAGCCTTCGGGGTCGCGAAGCGCTCCATCATCGAGCAGGATGCCCGCGCGCCGCACCCTCCAACTGTCACGCAGTTGCGAGCGTGCGGCGCGTGCGCTTTACACCGGGTCTTTGTCCGGTGGACCTTCGGGCCGCTGCGGCTCGTCGTTGTGATGGCCAGGCGAAGGCGGAACGAGCGGATCGCCCTCGGGGTCCCGCGTCGGGTCCGCCAGCGGATCGGGGATAGGACTCGTGTGCATGCTGTCAGTCATGAGGTCACCTTGTAGTCCTGGGTTTGGCTCGACACCGGGCCCGGCTTTGCCAGCCCGACCCTTGATAGCGTAGGCGATCCAGCAGAGGTCTGCTGAAGCAAGCTTCCGCGCTGCATCTGAATAGCGCCCGCACGTGGCATTCGCGTTCAATGCCCCGCTTTCTTCGCGCGCCGTCCCTTCTCGCGCGACACGCTCAATTGCCAGTACCGCTCGTCGCCGAACACATCTTCCCAGCCATGCGGGCCGAACGCGCGTAACTGGCTCGCGTACGCATACACGGCTTCGCGTTTTAGCAGCGCCTGGCGCTGCACGTCGATGGTGTGACTGTCGAGCGCCGGATGCGCCGGCGTGGCGACGATGCCGCGCGCCTCGAGGTCCGCGAGCCGCGCGTCGACCACGCCTGGCTGGCGGCGGTGGATCGCTTCCGCGTACGCGAACCACGTGAGGTGCGACAGTCGCGGCAGGATTTCACAACAGGCGTCGTAGGCGAGCACGTGATCCGGATGATGCAGGCCGAGCGGCATCACCAGCGTGTTCGCGGTCGAGCGGTAAATGGTTTCTTCGAGCGCGGCGGCAAGCCGGGCAATGGATGGCGAATCGAAGTACTGCGCGTCGCGAAACGGCATACGCACCGGCACGGCTTCGAGCACTTCGAGCGCCGCGTCGTCTTCCAGCGTGCGGGCGTGCACCGAGGCGTGCGCGCTGGCAAAACCAGCGAGGCGATCCCACTCGGTGTGCATGTCCTGCTCGGGCGGCGCGGCGAACACCGTACAGACGACGGCATCGGGATGGGTGGCGAGCAACGCGCCGCAACTGAAAACGGCGTCGTCGAAATGCGGAGACACGATGAAGAGGCGCGGACTGGTTTCGCTCATGGAGATGGCGGTTGGGTGGCGCATGCAAACGCGTGCATGTGCAGGGCCGACCGGCGCTCAGGCGTTTCAAGTCGGCGTCACCTCAGCTTAGACGGTATTTCTGCAGATTGCGTAACGCTTTTGCATCGCAGCAAGGGGTATGCCCGAATCTGGTGCTCCTGCATTCGCTCACCTTCGGGCCGCGGTTCGCTCCTGTAATGGCTCACCGTTGTTGGCGTCGCGTTGCTGCGTCGGCTTGGCTGTGGGGGCGTCTGAAGGAACGCGCGTCGGCCACACGGAGGGCGAACGCTTTCGGCAAACAGACGACGCGCAACCGCCGCGCGGTCCACTCACGTTTGCTGCAAATCCTCGGGCGTATCGACATCGCGCAGGATGCCGGGATCGTCGACGTCGATGCGCGTGACTGCGAATTCGCTCAGCAGCGCGCGGGCGCCCGTGTCGCCGTCCAGCGCCATCAGCGCATCGCGATGCTCGGGGCCGAAGCCGACCGGATGCCCGCGCTGGCCGCGATAGAACGGCACCACGATCGAAGCACCGCCGTCGAGCGTGTGCGCCACCGCTTCCACGGTGGGCACGGCAATGCGCGGCATGTCGGCGAGCGCCACCACCCAGCCTTCGGCGTCGGCACTTGCCTCGATGCCGGCGGCGAGACTCGCGCCCATGCCGCGCTCGGCATCGACGGAAAACACCACGTCACAACCGGCGTCGTTGAGCATGCGGGCCAGCGCTTCCGAGCCCGGCCTCACCACCGCCAGCACCCGCGACACCACCAGCAACAGCCGATGCGCGGCCTCGTGCGCCACCACGTTGCCGTCCGGCATGCGCGCGAGGAGCTTGTTGTGCAGGCCGTCAGGGTCGAAGCGCGACCCGTAGCCGGCGGCGAGCAGCACGCCCGTGGCGAGCGAAGCATAGGCCATGACAGGCACCTGGAAGGGGGATAGCGCCGATTGTGCGGCGCAACGCCCGTTCGATGCAAGCAGGAAGAATTCGCTCGCCCGGAAACGCTGACCACGCAACGCCAACCCCGCAACCCCAGCTGCAACGCGCGCAGCCTGTGCCCCAGACTCAAACGCGCGTCGGCATTAACACCTTGTCGAGCGTAATGGGCAGATCGCGCACCCGCACGCCGGTTGCGTGATAAACCGCGTTGGCCAGCGCCGCCACCACGCCGGTCAGCCCAATCTCGCCAATGCCGCGCACGCCGAGCGAATTGATGTGCGGGTCCGGCTCGTTGATGAAGCTGACCTCCAGCGTGCCGATATCCGCATTCACCGGCACGTGATACTCGGCCAGGTTCATGTTGACGAAACGGCCATAGCGTTCGTCGAGCAAGGTGTCCTCCTCGAACGCGGCGCTGATGCCCCACACCATGCCGCCCATCATCTGGCTGCGCGCGGTTTTCTCGTTGAGGACGCGCCCGACGTCGTACACGCCCACGATGCGCGGCACCCGGATCGTGCCGAGGTCGGCATCCACATGCACTTCGGCGAACACCGCGCCGAACGAATGCATCGAGAACTCGCTGCGCTCCTCACCGGGCTTCACGCTCGCAACGGCCTCGATGGGCCGCCCGCCGGCACGCGCCAGGATCGCGCCGGCAGGATCACGCAACGACGGATTCGAGATGCTCACCACCCAGCCGTTCTCCACGCTGACATCGGCCACGTCCACGCCGTGCACGGGCGAGGCATTGTCGGCGAGTGCAAGCGCGATCAACTGATTGCGTGCCTGCATGCAGGCGTCGTGGACCGCCGGCGACACACTCGCGGCCGATTGCGAGCCGCCCGAGCCCGGCGCCGGCGGCAGACTCGAATCGCCGAGCGTGAAGTGAATCTTGTCGGGCGGAAAACCGAGCGCGTCGGCGCACACCTGGGTCATCACAGTGTAGGTGCCGGTGCCGAGATCCTGCGTGCCGGAGCCGACCTGGGCGGTGCCGTCTGGCAGGATGCGCGCCACCGCACCAGCCGGGCTGCGGTTGGCGGGGTAAGTGGCGCTCGCCATGCCGAGGCCGATCAGGGTGTTGCCGGAGCGCATCGAACGCGGTCTTGCGGTGCGCCGCGACCAGCCGAACTGCTCCGCGCCTATGGCGTAGCACTGGCGCAGCGCCTTGCTCGAAAACGGCTTGTTCTCCTGCGGATCGACTTCGGCGTAGTTCTTCAGCCGCAGCGCAATGGGGTCCATTTTCAGCGACCACGCCAGTTCGTCCATCGCGGATTCGAGCGCAAACGAACCAGTCGTCTCACCAGGCGCGCGCATGAACGTGGGCGTGCCCAGGTTCAACTGCACAAGACGGTGCGTAGTCAACTGGTTCGGCACGGCGTACATCATGCGCGTGACCATGCAGCAGGTCTCGGTCCAGTCCTCGATCATCGAGGTGTTGGAGATGCTGTCGTGCTGCATCGCCGTGAGCGTGCCGTCGCGATGCGCGGCGAGCACCAGATGCTGCTCGGTGCGCGGGCGCGCCCCGACCGAGCCGAACATCTGCGGACGCGTCAGCACGAGGCGCACCGGGCGCCCGGTCTGCTTTGCGGCCATCGCGCACAACACCACGTGCGACCACGACGAGCCTTTGCCGCCGAAGCCGCCGCCGAGAAACGGTGAGATCACGTGCACGTCTTCGGGCGGCACGCCGAGCGTTTTCGCCACGGCGGTGCGGGTCCCGCTCACGCCTTGCGTGGAATCGTGCAGCGTGAGTTGCGGGCCGTCCCAATACGCCATGGTGGCGTGCGGTTCCATGGGATTGTGATGTTCGACCGGCGTCGTATAGACGGCGTCGATATGCACCGCGCCGTTGACGAGGCCGGCCGCGACGTCGCCGCGCTGCGTGTCGGTCTGACGGCCCTGAGGACTGACGGGCGCATGTGCCTTGGCCTTCGCGCTCGTGAAGTCGTGCGCGCCGGGCGTGCTCTGGTACGCAATACGCAGTTGCTGCGCGGCGTCGGTGGCGTGTTCGAGGGTATCCGCGACCACCACGGCAACCGGCTCGTTGCTGTAGTGAATCTGGTTATCCTGTAGCAGCGAGAGATGCCGGCCGGCCGGCGGCGCGAGCGGCGGATGCCCGCCGTTGGGCAGGCGCAGCGCGTTTTGATACGTCATCACCAGCAGCACGCCCGGCAACGCCTGTGCGCGGCTCGCGTCGATCGAGACGATGCTGCCGCTCGAAATTGGGCTCGTCACCATGACTGCATGCGCCAGACGCGCTTCGGGAAACTCCGCGGCGTAGCGGGCCTGGCCGGTCACTTTCAACACGCCATCGGTGCGGTCCATCGGCTGACCGATCAGTGGGGCATTCGTGCTCATGCGACACCTCCTGTCCGGCCAGCGGCCTGATTGACGGCGCGCACAATCGAACGCTGCGCCAGTTGCACCTTGAAGCGGTTGCCGCTCAGCGGCTGCGCACCGCCCATCGCGGCTGCGGCGGCATCGCGCAGCCGTGCGTCGGCAAGCGGCTGGCCGGTTAGCATCTGCTCGGCAATATCCGCGCGCCACGGTTTGTGAGCCACGCCGCCTAGCGCGATATGCACCGTCTGCACCGTGTTGCCGTCCATTTGCAGCGCGGCCGCTACCGAGACGAGCGCGAACGCGTAGCTCGCACGGTCCCGCACTTTCAGGTAGTGAGAGTGGTCTGCGAAAAGCGGCGGCGGCAGATCGACGGCGGTGATCAGTTCGCCGGGTTGCAGTGTCGTATCCACTTCCGGACGCTCGGCAGGCAGGCGGTGAAATTCGCCAATCGGGATCGTGCGTTCGCCACGCAGACTGCTCACGCGCACCACGGCATCGAGCGCGGCCAGCGCCACGCTCATGTCCGACGGGTTCACGGCCACGCATTGCGAACTGGCGCCGAGGATGGCATGCGTGCGGTTCTGTCCTTCAATCGACGCGCAGCCGCTTCCCGGCTGACGCTTGTTGCATTGCGTGAAGGCGGTGTCGTAGAAGTAGCCGCAGCGGGTGCGCTGCATCAGATTGCCGCCCACGGTGGCCATATTGCGCAACTGCGGCGAGGCGCCCGACAAAAACGCCTGCGAAAGCAACGGATACTGCGCGCGCACCAGCGCGTGATTGGCGGCGTCGCTGTTGCGCACCAGCGCGCCGATGCGCAGCCCGCCATCGGGCAGCGTGCCGATGGTGTCGAGTCCGCGTAGACGCGTGATATCGACGAGGTGGACGGGCTGCTCTACGCCGCCCTTCATCAGATCCAGCAGATTGGTGCCGCCGCCAATGAACATCGCGCCAGGCTGCTGCGCGGCGCGCAACGCGCTGCTGATATCCACCGCCCGCTCGTAGGAGATCGCATCCATGTCGATTCTCCTCAGGCGTTGCCGGTGTTGCCGTCATGCACGGCACGCACCGCGGCGACGATGTTCGCATACGCTCCACAGCGGCAGATGTTGCCGCTCATGCGCTCGCGGATTTCGTCGTCGGAGAGTTGGGTGGGGCGGCTGCGCACATCGGCAGTCACGGTGCTGGCGGTGCCGTTGCCGAATTCGCTCAGCAAGGCCGTGGCCGAACACAGTTGCCCCGGCGTACAGTACCCGCACTGAAAGGCGTCATGCTCGATGAACGCGCGTTGCATCGGACTGAGCACGCCATTGCTCGCGAGACCCTCGACTGTGGTGATGGTTTCGCCATCGTGCATGACGGCGAGCGTCAGACACGAGTTGATGCGCCGGCCGTCCACCATCACGGTGCAGGCGCCGCACTGGCCGCGGTCGCAGCCTTTCTTGGTGCCCATCAGGCCGGCGTATTCGCGCAAGGCATCCAGCAGCGTGACGCGCGGCTCCAGTTGCAGCGTGTAGGCGCGGCCGTTGACGTTCAGCGTGACGGGCCTCGGCGGCTCAGGCGCGCGCGTTTCAGCGGACGCGGGCGCGGCGGGCTGGGTCTGCGCCTGGGCCGGTAAATGAGGCGCGGCGCCCACAGCAGCCACGGCGGCAGCGGATTGAAGAAAACGTCGACGTGACGGCTGGTTGGGTGTGGGCTCATCGTCCGAGCCCGGGGGGACGCGATTCGTGGACATAACGTTCTGTTTGCTCCATGAAAGGTCGATGCAATCCTGTGACACGCGGAGGAGCCGGATCGGAGCCTCGGATGCGTGAAGGCGCGCTTTAGACACTCTAGACAAGCAACTTCAGCAATTTCAGTGCCGCGATGCAACGCGAGCTGGCGTGTGGCAAACACCGCGTAGCCACGGCATAAGCGGTTGATCGCGTTTTGATTCTGTCCGATTCTTTGAAGCGCTTAACCACATGGAGTGTAGATCGCGATCATGCGCCTTTTGCTGGGTCGGAAACGAAACACTGTGTTGTGCGTTACAGCAGATCAGGGCGAACAATCGCAATGGAGCGGGGCGTGTAAAAGTCGATCAGGATGCCTATGCATTTGCATGAGTCACTCGCCTGACAGTTGCCTGTCAGGCAGCTCATCGCGGCGTAGACGGTGAAGCAATCAGTGACGCAATCAGTGACGCTATCGGTGACGCAAGCGATGGCTCAAACAGTGGCTTGCTAACGATTCGCGACGGCTCCGCGTGGCCTGTCACACGGCTTTCATATGACATGGACGTGTCACGCGACTCGTGTAAACTGCCCGCATGTCCGAACCGATCGATTACCTCAATCCCGACCTCCCCGCCGGCCTGCGACGCGTGCCGATGCCGGTGGTCGACGCCACTCCCGCCACGCTCGAAGGCTACGGCAAACTGGTCGCCGACCCGAGCGAGTGTCCCATCGAAATCGTGCAGTGGCCCGCGCGCGGAAGCCGCCCCATCGACGCCGGCACCGGCGATCAGGGCGGCACCACCGAGGGCATTTTCCTGAGCGAATGGCGCGGCGACATTCTCTACGGCAGCAACGAAGCGGTGGGCGGTCACTATGTGCTGGCTTACGCAACGGCGCCCGAAGCGGCTCGCGACGACCACGTCCACATGCCGGAGCGCATGCTGCTGTGGCACGCGAACTATCATCCGGATGGCGGCCAACTTTTCTTCCCGCTCGACCATCAACCGTTCTACGTGCCGTTGGCGTTGCCGGGTGACGACATCACGCCGGAGAAGTTCGTCTGTTTCCGTTTCGACGGCAAGCAAGGGTTGTATATCCATCCGGGCATCTGGCACGACGGCGTATTTACGCTGCAAGGTTCGCAGCGCTTCTTCGACAAACAGGGCGCCGTGCATGCGCGTGTTTCTGTTGAATTCGCCAGCGAGTTCGGTTGCCTTCTCGAAGCGCCCATCGCCACTCGCACCTGACGCTCGCACCTGACGCTCGCACCTGATCTTCCGGCTGCGTTTTTTCAGCAGCTCCTCATTAAGCCTCGCGCGGATCGTACTTTTCTTTCTGACGGAAAGTAGCCGCGCGAGCGCCGTTTCTGCCTCGCGTAACGCCGCTCTGCATCGCTCACGCGGTATCTACGCCGCGCGTCCATAGTCCCCACAACGCATCCCAAAGCACCGTTTTCAGCACGAACTTCGCATTGGAGCGAGAATGGCCGCTCATGTCTCCTTCATGGGGGAGACGATCTTTGCGAAGTCCGCCGGGTCGTGCAATGAGCCATTGGAAACGCGTGAGTTATCTGTCGAGGAGAAATGCATGAACAAGCCTTACCGTATTGCCGTGATTCCCGGAGACGGCATAGGCAAGGAAGTGATGCCCGAGGGCGTGCGTGCACTTGAAGCGGTCAGCAAGCGTTTCGGTATCGCGCTGGAACTCGAGCATATCGAATGGGCAAGCTGCGATTACTACGCCCAGCACGGCCAGATGATGCCGGACGACTGGAAGGCGCAGTTGCAAGCCAGGGATGCGATCCTGTTCGGCGCGGTTGGCTGGCCCGCCAGCGTGCCCGACCATATTTCGCTGTGGGGCTCGCTCCTCAAGTTCCGGCGCGAGTTCGATCAGTACATCAATCTGCGTCCCGCGCGGCTCTTTGCCGGCGTGCCTTCGCCACTTGCCGGACGCAAGGCGGGTGACATCGATTTCTGGATCGTACGCGAGAACACCGAAGGCGAATATTCGTCGGTGGGCGGCGTGATGTTCGAAGGCACGGAGCGCGAATTCGTCCTGCAGGAATCGGTGTTCACACGGCACGGCAGCGAGCGCGTGCTGAAGTTCGCGTTCGATCTCGCGCAGCGTCGCGAGCGCAAGAAAATCACCGTGGCGACCAAGAGCAATGGCATCGCAATCAGCATGCCCTGGTGGGACAAATGCGCGGCCGGCATTGCCGAGCAGTATCCGGACGTGACATGGGACAAGCAGCACATCGACATTCTCTGCGCGCGTTTCGTGCTGAATCCGGATCGCTTCGACGTGGTCGTGGCCACCAATCTGTTCGGCGACATCCTGTCCGATCTCGGCCCCGCCTGCACGGGCACGATCGGCCTCGCGCCCTCGGCCAACCTGAATCCGGATCGCCGGTTCCCTCCGTTGTTCGAACCGGTGCACGGTTCGGCACCGGACATTTTCGGCAAGAACATCGCCAATCCGATTGCGATGGTCTGGTCGGCCGCGATGATGCTCGACTTCCTTGGCAATGGCGCAGGCGTCGAACGGGAAGCGCACGACGCGATGCTTGCCGCAATCGAGGGCGTGCTCAAGGACGGTCCGCACACCGGCGACCTCGGTGGACGGGCGAACACCACGGAAGTCGGCAAGGCGATCGCTGAACGGCTCGCCTGAGCAACGCGTAGACAAGGAGTAGACGATGGCAAAGCAATTCGAGCTGAGCGAACTGATCCGCACCGAACACTTTATCGACGGCAAGTGGACGGCTTCGACGAGCGGCAAGCGCTTCGACGTGACAAATCCGGCCACCGGCGAGGTGATCGCTACCATCGCGGACGGCGGCGAGGCCGAGGCACGCGCGGCAACCGATGCCGCGGCCCGCGCCTTTCCCGCATGGCGCGATGCGTTGCCAAACGAGCGCGCGGCGGTGCTGCATCGCTGGCATGCGCTGCTGCTGGAAAACGCGGATGTGCTCGGCCGTCTGATCTCGCTCGAACAGGGCAAGCCGTTCGCGGAAGGGCGCGGCGAAGTGCTGTATGGCGCATCGTATGTGTCGTGGTTTGCGGACGAAGCGGCGCACATCTATGGCGACGTGATTCCGCAGCAGCAGCGCGGCAAACGGATGAGCGCCATCAAGGAGCCGGTGGGCGTGGTGGCCGCCATCACGCCGTGGAATTTTCCACTCGCGATGATTGCGCGCAAGATCGCACCCGCGCTGGCGGCAGGTTGTACGGTGGTGGGCAAACCGGCGGAGGACACGCCGCTTACCGCGCTCGCACTCGTGATGCTCGCGCACGAAGCGGGCGTGCCGGCCGGGGCGCTGAATCTGGTGGCCTCGTCACGTGAGAATGCAGTGCCGGCCGTGGCCGAGTGGCTGCACGACGGCCGCGTGCGCAAGATTACCTTCACGGGTTCCACGCCGGTGGGCAAATATCTGGCGCGTGAATCGGCGGAGACGCTCAAGAAGCTTTCGCTAGAACTGGGCGGCAACGCACCGTTCATCGTGTTCGACGACGCGGATCTCGACGCCGCCGTCGAAGGACTGCTCGCGTCGAAATTCCGCAACGGCGGGCAGACCTGCGTGAGCCCGAATCGCGTCTATGTGCAGTTGGCCGTGTACGAGAAGTTCGGCGACATGCTGGCTAAACGCGTCGCCGCGCTCAAGGTGGCGGCCGCCACTGACGCGGATGCGCAGATCGGTCCCATGATCAACGCCCGCGCCATCGACAAGATTGCGCGCCATGTGGACGATGCGGTGTCGAAGGGCGCGCGTATTCTGGCCGGCGGCAAACGGCTCGTCGAACTCGGTCCCAACTATTACGCACCCACGGTACTCGCCGATGCAACCAGCGAGATGCGTTTGAGCTGCGAGGAAACCTTCGGGCCGGTGGCGCCGCTGTTCCGTTTCGACGACGAAGCCGAAGTGATTCGCCTCGCCAACGACAGCGAGTTCGGCCTCGCGTCGTACTTCTATAGCCAGGACGTGCGCCGCATCGACCGCGTGGCGCGGCTGCTTGAAGCGGGGATCGTGGGCATCAACGAAGGGGCGGTGTCGAGTGCCGCTGTGCCGTTTGGCGGCGTGAAGGAATCGGGCTATGGCCGCGAAGGATCGAAGTACGGGCTGGACGATTACCTGTCCATCAAATACCTCTGCCAGGGTGGGCTGGATTGAACGCTCGCTGCCCGATTGCACGCCGAATGTGAACAACGGCCAGGGCCCGTATGATGGCAGCCATTTCTCTTCGCCTGATCTGAACCAGCGCTTACGCCATGTCCACACAATCCGCATCCCGACTCGATCTCTCGAAGTTTCCACGTAGCGTCCTGCTCGAAGGGCCCACGCCGATTCAACATCTTGCGCGTCTAAGCGCGCACCTGGGCGGCGTGAATATCTATGTGAAGCGCGACGACCTCACAGGTCTGGGCGGTGGCGGCAACAAGCTCAGAAAGCTCGAGTTCCTGATCGGCGAAGCGCTCGCAAAGGGCGCGGATACGATCCTGACGGTGGGCGCACGGCAGTCGAATCACGCCCGCCTGACCGCCGCATCTGCGGCACGAGTCGGTCTGCAATGCGAACTGGCGCTGACTCGCGCGGTGCCGCGTTTCGACAACGACTACCTCGAGAACGGCAACATTCTGCTGGATGACCTGTTTGGCGCGCGTGTGCATGATCTGCCGGCCGCCGCCAACAGCGCGGAGTTCATCGAAGCGCGCGCGAACGAACTGCGTGCGCAAGGACGCAACGTCTACGTGACCTTGCTGGGTGGTTCGAGCCCCACCGGGTGCTTGGGATATGCCGCGTGCGCGGGGGAAATCGCGGCGCAATCGAACGCGTCAGCCGTGTCGTTCGATCACATCGTCTTGCCGAATGGCAGCGGGGGTACGCATGCGGGATTGCTGGCCGGTTTCGTCGCGCTTGGCCTCGACCAGTCGATTCTCGACACCTTCGCCGTGTATGGCAACGCGGCACAGGCGCATGCCGGTACGCTCGAGAAAGCCAACCAGGCCGCTCGACTCATCGACGCGAGTTTGCAGGTCAACGGCGAGTCGATCCGGATCGACGGGACGCAGTTCGGGCCCGGCTACGGCATCCCCACGGATGCCATGCGCGCAGCGGTTCGACTGCTGGCCTCCAAGGAAGGCCTGCTGATCGACCCGGTGTATGGCGGCAAGGCATTCGCGGGCCTGATCGAGCGCGTCACGTCCGGACAATACCGTCCTGGGCAAAACATCCTGTTCCTGATGACGGGCGGGATTCCCGGCCTGTTCGCTTACCGCAGCGAGTTCTAGCCGCAAGTTCCAAAGAGATCAGCGCGGGCTCTCGTGCTGCAAAGCAAGGCTGTGCAACGAGAGCCCTTACAACGTCAACGCCAGGGCGCCATTGCTTCGAACACGCCATCACGTCTGACCAGTGCGTGCAGCAACGCGGCGGCCAGATGCACGACGATCAGCGCGAAGAAGCACAGCGCCAGCGCCCGGTGCGCATTCCACAGCAGCGAATGCAACACGTTGCTATGCGGCAGGATGGGCGGCAGATGCACGCCGAACACGATCACGGGATAGTCCGCCGCGGAGAGCATGCCCCAGCCGATCAGCGGCAGCCCGATCATCAGCAGATAGAACGCGAGATGCGACAGGTAGGCAGCGAGCTTCATCACCTCAGGCATGGCAGCCGGTAGCGGCGGCGCGCCGCGCGTCAGGCGCACCACGAGGCGAATCAGCGCGAGCACCAGTATCACGATGCCGAGCGGCTTGTGAATCGACACCAGCGAAAGATAATCCGGGCGCACGGTCGAGACCATGCCCACGCCAATGAACAGCATGGCCAGGATGCAAATCGCCATGATCCAGTGCAGCGCGCGCTGTAGCGGTGTGAAGCGATCGTGGATCGGGGTCATTGCGCATCTCCTGCAGCCGGCGTGTGCGGATAGTCCTTGTCCTCGGCGGTGCGCCGGTTGAACGAGACGGAATACGCGGCTGAGCGCGCAGCGGGAAATGGATCGTCCGAGACGTGCATGCCTGGCGGCAGCACCGTGGGATCGAAGTTGAGATCGCGGCACGGGCCATCGGGCTCCGGTTCGATGGCGCTGACCACCAGCGTGCCGGCCTCCACCTTGCGGCGATCTTCCGGCCACGCCTTGGTCGGATCGGCGGTCGGGTCACCCGGATTGGCGACCGTCACCACCAGCGTCCACTTCTGCGGCGCGCTCTTCACCCGTTGCGTGATATCCGCGTCGAGGAAGTTCTCGCCGCGCGCCTTCAACTGATCCGGCGTGACGGGTTCGGGCTGCGCGGCCGGCACGAACGACCAGCGCACGGCCTGGTCCTCGCCTGCGGCATTGGTGAAGATGAAGCTATTGAGGCTGTTGAAGCGCTCCTCCGCAAACGACGCCATCCACGGCGCGCTGCCGGCCCATGCCGCAAACGCGCCGAACTCCGGATGGGCGCCAATGAAATTCTTCATGGCGTCCGGGTCGGTCTTGTCGCCCGCGGCCTTGAGTAGCGCGTAGAACGCCTGAGGGGTGGACACGGCGAAGAAGGGCGCGTCGATCATCGCCGAGCGCCATTCGGTGCCGTCCGGCCCGACGATCCGCAGACCGAGGCCACGCACGCGCACGGTGGCGTCCGGTGCCTTCGGGTCGGCCGTCGCAAGATTGAAGCGTCCGACTACCGGATAGGAGCCGGCCGCGAACATGGGCGCTTTCGACAACGCGGCCGCCGCGCCATTGGATTCGAAGGTGCCGGTAAAGCAGATGCCCTTGGCGTGATTGCGGCGGAAGCCGAGCGCCGCGCCGCCGGGGGGCGCCAGCGCGTTGACGATTCTGGCGGGGGTCAGCCGGTCCGGAGAGAGCCAGCCGGCCGTGAAGGCAAAGGCCGCGACCAGCACGACCACGACGACTGCAATCAGGACCAGCGAACGAAACGCGGACGGGTTGGAAGTCGGTCTGTCGGCCATCGATCTCTCCCGATCAATGATTCGGCTGAGTAGAAATCTAGCAAGATGGCGGGAAAAGTACCACGGATTGCCCGATCGCAGTTAATGACCGTGGCTTCAAGCAAGCGGCGAGCTAGCATCGGCATGGCAACGGCGAGGTTAGCCCGGCGCGTCCATCTGCGCCAGATAGCGCCAGGGATAGATGCCACGGGCGTGGCCGTCGCTGAAGACGAGCTGGACGCCGTAGCCCATCAGCTGGACGTCGAGCAGGCTGATGTCCGGGGCGGCAGGTACTTCCCGGCCGTCGAGACGCAGGCGGCGGCACTCGGCGCAGGCACAGGCTCGGCGCAGTTGCGCGTGCGGGAGACGCTGCTCGCGCCCGTCGTCCCAGCGCAGCGTCAGCACGCGCTGGCTGGCGTCCGTGACGATCTCACGAGGGGCGTTCATACGGCCGCGCCTTCCACCTGCTGCAACGCAATGCGAACGGCTTTACGCACGTCGGGGTCCCGGTCGTCGAGGGCATCGCGCAGGGCGGGCAACGTAGCGGGATCGCGCAGTTCGCCTAGTGCGAGCGCGGCCTCCTTACGCAGATTGCTGATCGAGTGCGTGAGCAACGGAGCCACCGCCCGTGCCGCGCTGATGTCGCCCAACTGACCGAGTGCGCGAACGGCACGCAGCCGGACCTGCCAGTAGTCGTCATCGAGCGTGGTGACCAGCGGGTCACGCGCCGCCGGGGCGCGCAGCTTGCCCAAGGTCGTGGCCGCTTCCTCGCGGACCTGCCAGGCCGGGTCGCGCAGCGCGCCGAGCAGGGCGGCGGTCGCGCCTTCGTGCGTCACGGGCGCAAAGCCTAACGCGCCGACGGCGGTACGGCGTACCTCGGTTTCGGCGTCGCCGGTGGCGAGGGCGGCGAGCGGCGCCAAGGCGCGCGCGTCCTTGAGCCAGCCGAGCACACTCACCGCTTCAAGCCGCACGCTGGGCGTGACGTCGGTCAGCGCGTGCAGGGCGGGATCGAACGCATCGGCGAAGCGCAATTCACGCAGTGCGCGCAGTACGGCGGTTCGCACGAACGGTTCGGGACGCTCCACCCAGCGGCGCAACACCGCTCCGGACGCTGGGTCCTTCAGTTCCGACAGACTCTGCGCAGCGGCGGCCCGCACGTCGCTATCCGCGTCGAGCAATGCGCCGCACAGCGCTTCGACGATCTCCTCCTGTTCCCATGCGGCGAGTACGCGTGCCGCTTCGAGCCGCACCTCGGCGGCGGGGTCGTCGCGCAAGGCGCTGACCAGTGCGGGCAACAGATCGGGCTCTTCCAGATCGGCGATATCGAGCAAGGCGATGCGGCGCACGGCGGCATCGTCGGCGGCGAGGCGCGCCAGCAGCGCGGCGGATTCGGCGTCGGATGGGACTATTAAAGGCGGCACGGTCATGAGCAAAGGGTTCGCATGAAAGCAATCGATGAGCGAAAGAACAGCAGCTAAAGGGTTATCCAAGCGCAGGTTATCCAGGCGCGCTTAGCGCAGCAGATAAGGAATCTCCACCTTCACTGCGCCAGTGGGGCAATCGCGCTCGCACGGCATGCAGTACCAGCATTCGTCGAACTGCATGAAGGCTTTGCCCTTGCTCATGTCGATGGCGAGCAGATCGAGCGGGCACACGTCGACGCATACCGTGCAGCCTTTATCCGCGATGCAGAGGTTTTCGTCGATCGTGACCGGCGCGCTGCTGCGCTGAAAAATTTCATGTGGGGTGAAGCTCATGGCAGGTCCTCGTTTCTCTCTTAACGGTGCGCTTAAATTGCTGCGGCGAGTGTGGCAAGCGCGTCGGGTTCGCGAATGCGCAGCTTCTCGTAGGCCGTGCGTTCGTCGTCGGCAAGCGGCACCACGTACGGCTCGACCGCGCGTTTCTCGCTGATCATCTGGCCGGCTTCGTCCTTGCGCAGATGCGTGTGGCAGAACCAGTCGGCGTCGTTGCGCTGCGGATAGTCGACGCGATGGTGATACAGACCCCAGCGGCTTTCGGTGCGAAACAGCGAGGCACGTGCGGCCATTTCCGCGCAATCGCGGATCGCGCGCACTTCAGCGGCACGCATCAGCTCGTGCGGATTGGTGGCCTTGAGCGCGTCGATGTCGTCAGCAATTTCGGCGAAGCGTTGCAGGCCGATCTCCATCTTGCGCGTGACTTTAGGCGGCTGAAGATAGTCGTTCACC
Organism: Paraburkholderia sp. DHOC27; assembly: GCF_003429005.1. GTDB lineage: Bacteria > Pseudomonadota > Gammaproteobacteria > Burkholderiales > Burkholderiaceae > Paraburkholderia. Next base: position 304,301 of record NZ_QVQV01000008.1, on the reverse strand, counting down.
ATGCGCCGCAGCTTGTATTCGACCTGTGCGGGTGCGAGTCCATCGGCGCGTTCGAGCGGCGCATAGACTCGCGCACGTTCCGCGGCGACCTGTTGTTCGTCCACGGCCGCATGCTCGCGGCCTGCTACGTATTCAGCGGCGTTTTCGCCCGCAAACCAGCCATACGTGAACGCGCCCAGCATGTAGTTATGCGGTACCGCTGCCATGTCGCCGGCCGCATAGAGACCCGGCACCGTGGTCTCTGCGCGCGCGTTCACATACACGCCCGAGGCGCTATGGCCGCTGCAAAAGCCGATCTCCGAGATGTGCATTTCGACCATCTGCTGACGGTAGTCCGTGCCGCGACCCGCGTGAAAACGGCCCCGGCTTGGACGCTCATTGGTGTGCAGAATCTGCTCGATGGTCTGGATGGTTTCTTCCGCCAGATGATCGAGCTTCAGGAACACGGGACCATTGCCGCTCTGCAGTTCCTGGTAGAACTCCCACATCATCTGACCGCTCCAGTAGTCGCATTCGATGAAGCGTTCGCCCTTGCCGTTCGCCGTAAAGCCGCCGAGCGGACCGGTCACGTAGGCACAGGCGGGACCGTTGTAGTCCTTGATGAGCGGATTGATCTGGAAGCATTCGAGGTTCGCCAGCGCCGCACCCGCGTGATACGCCATCGCGTAGCCGTCGCCGGCATTGGTCGGGTTCTCGTAGGTGCCCATCAGGTAGCCCGAGGCCGGCAAACCGAGTCGGCCCGCGGCGCCGCACGAAAGAATCACGGCCTTGGCGCGCACCACGTAGAAATCCGCGGTACGGCAGTCGAAACCGAGCACGCCGCATACATGCCCTTGCGCATCGGTGAGCAGACGCGTGGCGACGATGCGGTTAGTGATCGAAATGCGCGCGCGTTTCAACTGACGGTACAGCACCTTCTTGATGTCGTGGCCTTCGGGCATTGGCAAGACATACGAGCCCATGTGATGCACTTTCTTCACCGCGTAGTCGCCGGTGCCGTCCTTTTCGAACTTCACACCCCAGCGGTCGAGCTGCTCGATGGTCGTGAAGCTGTGCTTTGCGTACGCGTAGACCGCTTCCTGATCGACGATGCCGTCGTTCGCAATGGTGATCTCGCGCGTGTATTGCTCGGGTGTTGCGTGGCCGGGAATGACCGCATTGTTCAGACCGTCCATGCCCATTGAAATGGCGCCGCTACGTTTGACGTTGGCCTTTTCGAGCAGCAGGATTTTCAGGTTTGGATTGCGCTCCTTGGCCTTCACGGCAGCCATCGGACCGGCGGTGCCGCCGCCTACTACCACCACGTCGTATTCGAGTACATGCGTATTCATTGGGTTTTCCTGGCGTTTTGTCGTGGCATTTAACGTGGCATTTAACGTGACTTTTATCGTGACTTTTGGCGCGGCTTTTGACGATCGGTACGCAGCCGGTACTGGAACGCGTCGCCACGGAAGTAGAGATATTCGTAGTCGATCGGCACGCCCGACGCGTCGTGCGTCAAACGCTCGATGCGCAGCACCGGGCTGCCTTCCTCGACGCGCAGCGCGTCGACGATGTCGTCATCGGCAAGAATCGCGTCGATAGCCACGTCGGCGTGGCCGAGCGGCACGCCGCAGTCGTTCTCCAGAATCAGGAAGATGTCGCGTGTGGCGAGATCCGCGTTGGCGAGGCGTTTGCCCCAGGCTTCGGGTACCCACGTCAGTTCGAGCGAAACCGGTTCACGATTCAGCAGACGGATGCGATGAATCTCGGCAACGGCTGCGCCCTCCGGCAGATTGAGCTTTGCCGCAACCTGCGGGTTGGCTTTGACGATCCGGAAGCTGCGCAACTGATTGACGATCTCGTAGCCCATGGAGGACATGGCTTCGGCAAAGCCCTGCAGCGAGGTCACGTTCTGAAAGGCCTTCGGCTTGGAGACGAAGGTGCCCTTGCCGTGCAGCTTGAACAGCAAACCTTCCTTCTGCAGATCGCCTAACGCCTGACGCACGGTGATGCGGCTCACGTCGAACATGGCACACAGGTCGTACTCCGAAGGCATCTGGCTGTGCGGCGCGTAGGTGCCGTCCAGAATGCGCGCACGCAACGCCTCCTTGATCTGCGCGTAGAGCGGCTGAGGATTGAGGGGCACGAGGTTCGTTTTAGCCATGACCAACTTGTAATGACAAGATGGGAACGAGTGTAGTGATGGGGCCCGGCGCGGCAAACCAAGAATTTGTGCTATGGATGTTCCGATAGCTGGACAACGGACAACGGACAACGGGCGACGACGGTATGATTCCCCTCGCTTACACGACACTTTCCTATGAACGATCTGAATTTGAGCAACCGGTGCTTCGACGCCGTGATTGTCGGCGCCGGCTCGATGGGCATGACAGCGGGCTATTTCCTCAGCAAGGCGGGGCAGAAAGTGCTGTTGCTCGATGCCGGCGACCCGCCGCATGACACGGGCTCGCATCACGGCAGCACGCGCCTGATCCGTCACGCGTATGGCGAAGGCGCGGCGTACGTGCCGCTCGCCTTGCGCGCCCAGCAGCTATGGCGGGAACTAGAGCAGCAAACGGACGAGCCCATTTTTGCGCGCACCGGCATCGTCAATATTGGACCGGCAGAGAGTTCCTTCATGCGTGAGGTGCAGCGCAGCGCGGAACAATATGATCTTGACGTGCTAGCGCTGGATGCACGTGAGGCGATGAACCGCTGGCCCGCCTGGCAGCTGTCACGCGAACAGGCGGTGAGCTTCGAGCCCAACGCGGGCGTGCTGTATTGCGAGCACGCTGTCAGAAGCTACCGCAAGCTGGCGGTCGGACTGGGCGCGACGCTGCGCACCCATACCCAGGTGACGGGAATCGAGTTGCAGGGCGAGCGTGGGGTCAGCATCGTGACTGACCAGGGCCAGCGTTTTAGTGGTCAGCATCTGATCGTCTGCGCGGGAAAATGGACCGGTGCGTTGCTCGAACGCTTTGGTGTGCGGCTGCCGGTGACGCGCATGCGCAAGACCTTCGCATGGTTCGATGTGCCTGCGGACCTGTTTGCCGCAGAGGCTTTTCCTGGCTTCGCCGTGTCGTCGGAAATGGGCCAGTACTACGGCTTCCCGAATCTGGACGGCAGCGGTCTGAAAGTGGGACGCCACGACGGCGGCCAGGCCGTTTCTAAAGACGCCGCCCTCGTTTCCTTCGGTGATGAACCCGATGATCTGCCTGAACTCGAGCGCTTCCTGCAGCGGTATCTGCCGCGTGCCGGCAAGCTGCGCATGGGCAAGACCTGCGAGTACGATGTGACGCCGGATGAGCATTTCATCATCGACCGGTTGCCCGATTGTGCCCATGTTCACGTGGCGAGCGGTTTCTCGGGGCATGGTTTCAAGTTTGCCAGTGCGATAGGCGAAGCGCTGGCTGAGCGGATCACGCAAGGTGCGAGCCGGATGGATCTCACTCCTTTCACGATGGCACGTTTTGCGAAAGACGCCTGAAACCGCCTGAAGCCGCTCGAGCGGGCGCGCTGCGTTTAAACGCTGCCCGCGTAGATACGGCATTTTGCGAAATCCAATCCACAATTGCTTGTTTGCGCTTGCGTATCGGTGTGACTAGATTCGTTCGTATAGCGATGAATCGACGGAGGTCACATGGCCACATCTTCTGCGGCGCTTATCCGGGACGGACTGCGGCATCCCGTGCGCAGCCTCATCGGGCAACTGTCAAAATGGGCCGAGGCGACGCCGGGGCTTGCCGCCGAACTCGCAGTCACGGCAGTACACCGTTGCCAGTCGCCGGAGCGGCTGGAGCGCATCGCCGCGTATGCCCGCGTGGGCTATTTCCACATGGAATACACCGCTGGCATGTTTGTCGTGCCGCTCGAAATCCCGCCTGAATAAAGGGCTTTTCGGCATGGCGGCACCGCGCCAGCAACGCGTGGCAAGTGCGATTACACTGGGGCGATCCTTCTGCAACGGAGATCGCCCCATGTCACGTCAGCTTCGCCTCGGTGCTTTCATGCGTCCCACGACGATTCATACCGGCGCGTGGCGATATCCGGGGGCCTATCCCGATGCCAATTTCAACTTCGAGCATCTGAAGCGTTTTGCGCAGACGCTCGAACGTGGCCGCTTCGACGCGTTCTTCATGGCCGATCACCTTGCCGTGCTCAACATGCCGCTCGACGCGCTCAAGCACAGCCACACGGTGACCTCGTTCGAACCCATGACCTTGCTGCCCGCCCTCGCGGCGGTGACGGAAAGAATCGGTTTGATCGCCACAGCCTCCACGACCTTCGACGCGCCGTATCACGTGGCGCGCCGTTTTGCCTCGCTGGATCACATCAGCGCGGGCCGTGCGGGCTGGAATCTGGTGACCACGTCCAATCCCGATGCAGCGCTCAACTTCGGGCTCGACGAACATATGGAGCACGACGAACGTTATCGTCGCGCGCGTGAGTTTTTCGACGTGGTGACAGGCCTGTGGGATAGCTGGGCCGACGACGCGTTTATCCGCGACACCGCCAGCGGTACTTTCTTCGATCCGCAAAAGCTGCACGTGCTGAACTACAAGAGCGACTACTTCTCGGTACGTGGACCGTTGAACATCGCGCGCCCCGTGCAGGGCTGGCCGGTAATCGTGCAGGCGGGATCGTCGGAGGCGGGACGTCAGATTGCCGCTGAAACGGCAGAGGTCGTGTTCACCGCGCAGACCTTGCTGGAAGACGGCAAACGCTTTTTCGCGGACGTGAAGGGCCGCATGGAAAAGATCGGCCGCGCGCGCGACCACATGAAAATCCTGCCGGCGGCGTTCGTGGTGGTGGGCGATTCACTGGACGAGGCACGTGAAATCCGCGCACGACTCGACACGTTCGTACACTACGAAAGCGGGCTGGCATCGTTGTCGATTGCCTTGGGGCATGACGTGTCCGGCTTCGATCCAGATGGCCCGCTGCCTGAGATTCCGGAAACCAATGCGAGCCGCACCGCGCGCCAGCGGGTGATCGAATGGGCGCAGCGCGACGGGCTGACGATCCGTCAACTGGCCCAGCGTATTGGCGGCTACTCGGGTCTGGAGATGGTCGGCACGCCTGCGACGATTGCCGATCAGATGGAGCAGTGGCTCGTGGAAGAGGGCTCGGACGGCTTCAATGTGATGTTCTCCCATCTGCCAGGCGGCCTCGACGATTTCGTCGACAAGGTCGTGCCCGAGCTGCAAAAGCGCGGCCTTTTCCGGCGTGAGTACGAAGGCAAAACACTGCGGGAGAATCTCGGGCTGCCGCGACCGGAAAATCGATTCTTCGCAACGTGATGCGTTAGGGCCGCGCTCACCGCTTATCACGCCCTGCGATTTGCTTAACGCGAAAGATCACTTCTACGCGTGGAGTGCGGCGCGTAGCATCTTTGGTTCAACTGGAAGCGTGCATGGACGCACCATGCGTTTCCACCGTCCCATGAGGCTGGCCGTTCGCGGACCCGCCCATTCGTCATCCACTGGACGCACCAAGATGAACCACACCACACACCGGGGCCGCCGCTCGTTCCTCTCCGCGTTGGGCGCGACGCTCGCCGTGACTGCCGTGCCGGCCTTTGCGAAGTATCAGGCCGACCAGTTCAGGATCGGTTATCAGAAGTCCGCCAGCACGCTGCTGTTGCTCAAGGCAAACGGCACGCTCGACAAGCGTCTGACGCCGCTCGGCGTGAAGGCGACGTGGAATGAATTTCCGGCGGGGCCGCAATTGCTGGAAGGGCTGAACGTGGGCGCGATCGACTTCGGTTATGTCGGCGAGGCGCCGCCGGTGTTTGCGCAGGCGGCGGGCGCCGACTTCGTCTATACCGCCTACGAAGTGCCGACGCCGCACGCGGAAGGCGTAGTGGTGCAGAAGAATTCGCCCATCAAGACGGTGGCCGACCTGAAGGGCAAGAAGGTTGGCTTCAATCGCGGTTCCGACGTGCACTGGTTTATCGTGGCGTTGCTGCGCAAGAACGGTCTCGACTACACCGATATCCAGCCAATTTTTCTGGCCCCGGCCGATGCCCGCGCAGCGCTGGAGCGTGGCGCAATCGACGCATGGGCCGTGTGGGATCCGTTCCTCGCCGGTGCCGAGCAGCAGGGCAATGCACGCCTGCTGGCCGACGCCCAGGGGGTGGCCAGCCATCACGAGTTCTTCCTGAGTCAGCGTGAGTTTGCGCAAAAACGCAAGGACGTGATCGCGATCGTGATGGAGGAACTCAACAAGCAAGGCCAGTGGGTGCGGCAAAATCCGGCCGCCGCGGCCGCGCAACTCGCGCCGGTCCAGGGGCTCGACGCCGGCATCATTCAGGCGGGCCTCGAACATTACGCGCATGTCTACAAACCGGTCGACGCAAACGTGCTGGCCGAACAGCAGCGCATTGCGGACACGTTCTACGAACTGAAGCTGATTCCCCGCAAGATCGTCGTGAAGGACGCTGTTCTGGCGTGAGCTTGGGCCTTTGTCGCAGGTATTAACCGCGAAGGTCTGCCACGCAGTCAACGCGGACCTTCCTTCTGTTTATCCGGGTCGTCATGTCCACTCCTGAATCTTCCTCCACCGCATTGCCGCTGCCGCGTCTACCCGATCCGGCGCAGGTGCGGCGCATTGCCAACGACGCCGAAGCACTGGCGGCGGCGCGTGAACTGGCGGCGCGTTTCGCCGGGGGCGCGGCTGAGCGGGACCGCCATCGTTTGCTGCCGTGGGCGGAACTGCAACAATGGTCCGAAAGCGGACTCGGCGCAATCACGGTGCCGCGCGAATATGGCGGCGCCGATGTGTCGTATGCAACGCTCGCGGAAGTGTTCGTCATTTTGTGCGCAGCCGATCCGGCACTCGGGCAGATTCCGCAAAATCATTTCGGGGTACTGGGGTTATTGCGCGAGGCGGGTACGGCGGAGCAGAAAGCACGTTTGTATGGCGAAGTGCTGGCGGGGCTGCGGCTCGGCAATGCCGGACCGGAACGCCGCTCGGCCGCTGCTGCGACAATCCTGCAAGGCACTACGCGGCTCACCCAGACGCACGACGGTTTGCGTCTCGATGGTCAGCGCTTTTACTCGACTGGCGCACTGTTCGCGCATCGCGTACCGACCCGCGCCACGGATGACGAAGGACGTGCGGTGCAGGTATGGGTGCCGCGCGACGCCGAAGGCCTCACCGTGATCGACGACTGGAGTTCGTTCGGTCAACGCACGACCGCAAGCGGGACGGTCACGTTCGAGAACGTCCGCATCGATCCGCAGGACGTGCTGCCAATCTGGCAACTCGCGGATCGCCCCGGTCTCTTCGGTCCCACCTCGCAACTGATCCAGGCGGCGATCGACCAGGGCATCGCGGAGGCTGCCGTGGCCGATGCCATCACGTTCGTGCGCGAACGCGCCCGGCCGTGGGTGGACTCCGGGCTGACGCACGCCACGGACGACCCGTACATCATCGCGGATGTCGGCCGTTTGCAGATCGACCTGCACGCTGCGCATGAGGTGTTGCTCGAAGCCGCAGCGACGCTCGATGAACTCGCCACACAGACCCTGGATGCCGCGGCGAGCGCGCGGGCGTCGGTGGCCGTTGCGGAGGCCAAGGTGCTGACCACGCGCATCGCGCTCGAAGCGAGCGAAAAGCTCTTCGAACTGGCCGGTTCTTCCGCGACACGCGCGGCTCACAACCTCGACCGCCACTGGCGCAATGCACGCACGCATACGCTGCACGATCCGGTGCGCTGGAAACTGCATCTGCTAGGCAACTATCACCTGAATCACGCGCTGCCTGCGCGGCATTCGTGGAACTGACCCATGAGCCTCGACCTTTCTATTGATACTGCGGAAGTGGCCGCGCCCGATCAAGCGCATGTGCCGTGCACACCCCAACGCATCGTGGACGATGCGCATGCGTTACGCGTGGCACGTTCGCTCGCTGAAACCTTCGCAACGGAAGCGGCGCTGCGTGATCGCGAGCGGCGGTTGCCGTGGGCCGAACTCGACGCCTTCGTCGCAAGCGGACTGTGGGCGATTACCGTGCCGCGTGAATTTGGCGGGCCGGGTGTGCGCAACGGCACGCTCGCTGAAGTGATCGCCACCATTTCCGCCGCCGACGGTTCGCTCGGCCAGATTCCGCAAAACCATTTCTACGCGCTCGAGGTGCTGCGCGTGGGCGGCAGTCTCGAACAGCAGCGCTTTTTCTATGAACGGGTGCTGGCGGGCGAGCGCTTTGGCAATGCGCTAGCGGAGATCGGTCACAAGGATTTTCAACGACGCACGCGTCTGACGCGCACGGAGCATGGCTGGTTTGTCGACGGCAAGAAGTTTTACTGCACCGGCGCGTTGTACGCCCACTGGATTCCGACGCTGGTGGTCGCGGACGACGACGGCCGCGACGTCACGTATCTGGCGTTTGTGCCGCGCGAAACGCCCGGTGTGACCGTGACGGATGACTGGGACGGCTTCGGCCAGCGCGTTACCGGTAGCGGCTCAGTGCAGTTCGAACACGTGCGTGTCGAGCCGGAATGGGTGGTGCCGTTTCAGGTTTCCTTCGAGCACGCGACGACGATCGGCCCGGTTGCGCAGATCATGCACGCCGCGATCGATCTCGGCCAGGCACGCGGCGCATTCGCGGCGGCGCTGGCGTTCGTGCGCGAGCGTTCGCGGCCGTGGATCGACGCGAAAGTCGAGCGCGCCAGCGACGACCCGCTGACCATCGCACAGTTTGGCGATCTCGCGGTAAGGCTGCGCGCAGCGGAAGCGTCGCTGCGCCGCGCCGGTCGCATCACCGACACCGCTCAGGCGCAGCCTTCCGATCGTTCGGTAGCCGAGGCCTCCATTGCCGTGGCCGAGGCGCGCGCCTTGACCACGACGGTCTCGCTCGACGCCGGCTCGCGCCTGTTCGAACTTGCAGGCACGGCGGCCACGCTCGATCAACTCGGGCTCGACCGCTTCTGGCGCAACGCGCGCACGCACACGTTGCATGATCCGGTGCGCTGGAAGTATCACGCGGTCGGCAATTTCTATCTCAACGACAAGCTGCCGCCGCGGCATGGAGCGCTGTAATGGCCAACAAGCAGATCCTGCTCAACGCGTTCAACATGAATTGCGTGGGCCACATCAATCACGGCTTGTGGACGCATCCGCGTGACCGTTCCGCTGATTACCGGCTTCTGCCCTACTGGACCGGGCTCGCGCGCACGCTCGAACGCGGCCTGTTCGACGGGCTCTTCCTCGCCGATATCGTCGGCGTCTACGATATTTATCAGCACAACGTGGATGTCACGTTGCGCGAGTCGATTCAGCTTCCCGTCAACGATCCCACGCTGCTGGTGTCGGCAATGGCGGCCGTGACCGAACATCTCGGCTTTGGCGTCACCGTCAATCTCACCTACGAACAGCCGTATCTGCTCGCGCGGCGTTTCTCGACCCTTGATCATCTGACGCAAGGCCGGATTGGCTGGAACATCGTGACGGGCTATCTGGATAGCGCAGCGCGCGCAATGGGTCTGAACGAACAGTTGCCGCATGACGAACGATACGACCGTGCCGACGAGTACCTGGAACTCCTCTATAAGTTGTGGGAAGGCAGCTGGGAACAGGATGCCGTGCGGCGTGACAAGGCAGGGCGCGTCTACGCGGACCCGGCGAAGGTGCATCCGGTGAAGCATGCAGGACGGTATTACAACGTGGAGGGCTATCACCTCGCGGAGCCGTCGCCGCAACGCACGCCGGTGCTGTTCCAGGCTGGTAGTTCCGGGCGCGGTCAGCGTTTCGGCGCGCGTCACGCGGAGTGCGTTTTCATTTCGCCGCCGAACCGCGCCGTGGGACGCGAGACGGTGCGAACCTTGCGCGAGCAACTGGTCGAGGCGGGGCGTCAACCGGACGACGTCAAGATTTTCGTGGGCGCGGCGGTGGTGGCAGGCACGACCGAACGCGAGGCGCGCGAGAAATACGCGGACTATCTGCGCTATGCGAGCCGCGAGGCGGGGCTCGCGCACTTCGCGGCGAGCACGGGCATCGACTACGCGCAATACGATCTGGATGCACCCGTGGATTACGCGCCCACCAATGCGATCGAATCGGCCACACGCACGGCAAAGCAGCACGGCTGGACGCGTCGCAAGCTGCTGGAGATGTTCGAACTCGGCGGGCGCTATCCGGCCATCGTGGGCAGCGCCTCGCAAGTGGCGGATGAACTGCAGTCGTGGGTTGAAGAGACTGGCGTCGACGGTTTCAATCTGAGCCGTACGGTGGTGCCGGAAAGCTATGAAGATTTCATCGATCTCGTGGTGCCGGAATTGCAGAACCGTGGGCTCTACAAAACCGCCTATTCCGATGGTACCTTGCGACACAAACTGTTTGCGCAGGGCGACCAGTTGCCGGCACGCCACGCAGCGGCGAGTTTCCGGCGCCAGACGGTTGAGGCGGTGTGAACGTGTGCCAGAACCTGCATGAGCGCGTTTGCTTTCTGTGGGTCCGTTCACGTTGCATTGAGAAATGACATGACTGCTTTTGACGATTTGAGCGACAACGAATGGGCCCTGATTGAAGGTCTGTTCTTCATGGAAAGCATGCCGCCTGCGAGGGCGGGGCGGCCGCGTGCGGACACGCGCACAGTCGTGAATGCAGTGCTGTGGGCGTTATCCACGGGACGCGGCTGGGCCAGTCTGCCTGGCTGGTATCCGTCGCGTCCCACGTGCTGCCGGCGCTTCGACGAATGGCAGGCCGATGGAACGCTCGCCGAGATGCTCAGGCGGCTTGCTGCGGGTGGGCGGCATGTGCCGCTGCGCGGTCCTATTGGCGCGGTGTTGATGCAGGCACGCGCGAGGGCGGAGCAGCAGCGTGTGAATGGTCTGACGTGGAGCGGTCCGCAGACGTGGCGTGCGCCGCTGGAAATAGCTTGATGAGGCGTTGTCGGGACCGTAGCGCCCGAGAGGACGCTACGGCGGTGGACGGTTTTACGCTTAATGCGGTGCGCCGTCCCATGCCGGAATCGTCACGCCGTGATAGACGTTGAGAATTTCGGCGGCGACGTTGGGTTGCTGATAACTCGCAACCAGTGCATGCACCCAGGGCGCGTTGGCATCTTTCGTGTTGACTGCAAGGAGGTTGCGATACGGGCTGCCCGCAATCGGTTCCTGTGCAATCCGCTCCTGCGGAATCTTGATGCCCGATTTCACGGCCCAGTCGGTATTGATCACGGCCGCGTCCACATCGCCGATGGCCCGGCCCACGATACCCGCATCGAGTTCCTTGATGTGAATTTGCTTCGGATTACTGGCGATATCGCGCGCTGTGGGAAGCAGACCCACATCGGGACGCAACGTGATCAGATGCTGCGATTGCAGGAGAAGCAGCGCACGGCCTTCGTTACTCGGATCGTTCGGCACGGCAACGGTGGCGCCCGTCGGCAGATCGGCCACCGACTTCACCTTGCGCGAGTACAGACCGATGGGCTGCACGTAGGTGTATCCCACCGGCACGATCGTATAGCCGCGCGCCTTGATCTGTGCGTCGAGGTAGGGCTTGTGCTGGAACGAATTCGCGTCGAGATCGTGTTCCGACAACGCCTCGTTAGGCTGCGTGTAATCGGAGAAGGTCGTGACCTTGATCGCGAGGCCCTGTTTAGCTGCATTGGCCGCGACCACGCGCCAGACGTCTTCGTCTTCGCCGGACATGATGCCCACGCGAATGGTTTGCGGATCAGCGAACGTGATCTGCGAGGCAGCAACGCCGACACCGAGCAAAACGGTGGCGAGGGCGGTTTTGAGCATACGGCGTTTGTTCATGGTGCACGGTCTACATGGAGTGGAGAATCCGTGCATGCTAAGTAGACGGCTCGCCTGTGGCAAACACTTTTCCGTGCGTTGCTTAATCCAGCGCGGAATATATGAATAGTCCTGCAGGAGAGCCGTCTTTGATGTGGCCGCAGCGCGTAGCTGACCGCTACAGCGCGAGCAACTCAAGGTACGAGACGGCCTTCTATGGCAATGGCGGACAACGGGTTGCGCGGGCTCTGAACTTCACGCGCCTGCAATGCTTCGGGCAACGAACTCTTGTCGCCGAGCTTGCCGATCACGACGCCTGCTTCGATCGCATAGTTGTCGGGAAGCGCGAGTTCCTTGCGGATCTTGTCATGCTCGATGCCGCCCAGGCCATGCGCGTGCCATCCCGACAAGCTGGCTTGCAGCGCGAGATAACCCCATGCCGCGCCCGCATCGAACGAATGCGTGGGGGCGGGCTTCTCTTCAGTGGTGCCCGGCGCAGCAAAAGTGGTTTTGGACAGGACGATGACGATAGCTGACGCGTGCTGCCCCCAGCCCTGATTGAAGCTGTTGAGGAAGCCGAGGAAGCGCTCCCAATGTTCGGTGTCGCGCCTTGCGTAAATGAAGCGCCACGGTTGCGAGTTGAAGCATGAAGGCGCCCAGCGCGCCGCTTCGAAAAACGTCAGCAGCGTCGCTTCGGGAATGGCTTCGCCCGTAAAGGCGCGTGGTGACCAGCGATCGAGAAACTGATTGTCGATCGGGTATTCGGACGTGCGCGGGTTCGATGTCGTCATGAGAGCGTTTCCTGAAACACGAAGAAGGGAGCCGGCGAGCGCAATAAGGCTCGCCGTTTGCCAGATGAATCACGCGGCTTATCTTCGCATATTTGCTCAGATCGGTTCGGCCACGCCGGCAGTGCGCGTTGCGCACGAACCTCCACGTTTTAGGCGCTCAATGCCTTGACGCGAGGGATGACGTGTGCAGCGAAACCACGCATGTCGGCCTCGAAGGGCTGAAATTGCAGCATGAATAGCTCGATGCCCGATCGATGAAATGCGGCGATGCGTTGCGCGACCGTGTCGTAACTTCCAACCAGACCTGCTGCCGTGCCGCCATTCGATCCCACGCGCGGCGTTTGCGCGAAGGTCTGGAACATCACCGCTTTGGGGTCGATATTGGCTTTCTGTTGCTGACGCAACGGCGTGTCTTTGGCGGCGAGGTCGAACAGATGCGCGAGATGCTGTTGGGCGGCCTCGTCGGTTTCGCGTGCAATCACGAACGCCGATAGACCGAAGCGCAACGGCTCGGGCAGCGCTCCCGGGCGTGGCCGCGCGGCGACTTCCGCAATGAGCTTTTGCACGTCATCCAGCGGCTGACCGTTGATGAACCACACGTCGCCCTTGTCCGCGACCAATTGACGTGCCGGTTCCGATTCGCCGCCGACGTAAATGCGCGGGCGGCTGCGGAATGGATCGGCGGGGCGCAGCAGATAGTCGTCAATGTTGAAGTGCTCACCGTGAAAGCGCGTGCGCTCGCCGCGCAACAGGGCATCCACCACGGTGATCCACTCGCGGCCATACGCGTAACGCGCATCGTGTTCGGCAAAGCCAATGCCGGCCCGTTCCAGTTCGGGACGATTCCACGCGTTCACGAGGTTGATCGCAAAACGTCCTCCACTGATGTGCTCGATCTGTTGTGCCATCTTCGCCAGCACGACCGGGTGGTACAGATAAGGCTTGATAGCGGTGATGATCTCGATACGCTCAGTAAGCGCCGCGAATGCAGCGGACGCAGTCCACGCTTCCAGTTGATCCAGCTCGGGCTGATGTGGATTGATGGTGTGTTGCGCGACGAGTACGGAATCGTAGCCAAGACGTTCGGCTTCGAGCACGAGGGCCTTGTTGCGCGACCACGAAGCGTCGTACGGCTCGTCGGGATCCTGCAAGGCCGCGCGGCTGCCATGCACGAGCGCCCAGATGCCGAAGCGCGCGGTAGATGTCGGCATGATGCTTAAACCTCCACAAAATCAGGTGTGCCAAAGCAAACATAGATGATGCCTGACGCGTCGCATGCCGGCATGACCACACGTTCCAATTTATGTGGATATCCATTGTTGAAATGCGTATTTGATGTGGGAGCGATTCTTTATATAGTCAAAGGCTTCGCTCACTCACGAAAGACCTTATGCGCCGCATTTTTATCGTTCTGTCTGAGCTTTGGAACTGGCGCCGGTTCGCTGTCTGCGCGTCGGTGTTGGCCGGCATGTTGTCGATCAACGTCGCGCAGGCCAATGAGACCATCTCCATCAGCTATCAACGCTCGTCGACGCTGTTCATTCTGTTGAAGCGCACCGGCGAACTGGAAAAGAAACTGAAGCCGCTCGGCTACGATGTGAGTTGGCATGAGTTTTCGACGGGGCTGCTGCAATCGTTGAATGCAGGCAGCGTCGATCTGCACGCTGACGTCGCCGATGCGTTCGCGCTGTTCACGCAGGCCGCTAACGCGCCGCTGACGTATTACGCGGAAGAAACCTCGGCACCGAGCGCGCAGGCCATCATCGTGCCGCCCGATTCGCCGATTCATTCAATCGCGGATTTGAAGGGCAAACGCGTGGCTGTGCAGAAAGGCTCGGGCTGCAATTTCCTGCTGCTCGCTGCGCTCGCCAAAGCAGGCCTCACGATCAACGATATTCAGGTGCGCTACCTCGAAGCCCCCGACGCGCTCGCCGCGTTTCGTGGTGGCAATGTGGACGCGTGGGCGATCTGGGATCCGTTCCTCGCCGCGCAGCAGCGCGAAGCGCATGTGCGTGTGATATCAGATGGCACGAACGGTATCGCGCAGTACAACCGCTTCTACACGGCGACTACCGCGTTCGCGGAAAAACATCCGGACGTGTTGCGCGTGGTGTTCGACGAACTGAACGAGACCGGCAAGTGGGTCAAGGCACACCCGCAGGACGCTGCACAGATTCTCGGGCCCTTGTGGGGCGATATTCCCGCGCCGACGGTCGAACTGGCCAATAGCCGGCGCAGCTATGACATCGTGCCGGTGAAGCGCGATCAACTTGCCGAACAGCAGCGTATCGCGGACACGTATCTGGCGGCGGGGTTGATTCCGGCCGCGCTGAAGGCAACGGATATACGTATATGGACGCCGCCTGCGGGGAAGTGAGGCATGGCGGGGCAAAGCCAAGCGACAACCAGCCCGCACTCAGAACGGCACGTCGCCTTCAATCGTCGTGCGGTACATCTTGCGCCGCAAATGATCGGGCGTGCCAGCGGCGAGATGCATCAGCGAGCGGTTGTCCCAGAACACCATATCGTGCTCCGCCCATACATGCCGGTACAGGTGCTCGGGGCGTACGCTATGCGCGAAGAGTTCGGCCAGCAGTTGCTGGCTTTCGTCTTCCGGCATGCCGATGATGCGGGTCGTGAAATGCTCGCTGACGAATAACGCTTTACGTCCCGTTTCCGGATGCGTGCGCACGACCGGATGTACGACCGGTTTGACCTCGGCGATCTGCTCGGCTGAGAGATTCGGGCGCCACGGGCTGCGCTTTTGCAACTCCGCGTATTTCGACAGATAGGTATGCTCGGCAGACTTGCCGGCTACCGCATCGCGCAGATGAGTCGGCAAGGTGTCCCACGCCAGATGCATGTTGGCGAACAAGGTGTCGCCGCCTTCTGCTGGCAACTCCTGTGCATGCAGCATTGAGCCAAGGCTCGGCTTGTCCTTGTATGAAAGGTCCGAGTGCCAGAAGTGACCGGCGTCGCCGAGTCCGATGGGTTTGCCGTTCTCGACGATGTTCGAGACGATCAGCACTTCCGGATAGCCGGCAAGCTGGAACTGATGCAGCACATGGATTTGCAGCGGGCCGAAGCGGTGGCTGAAAGCGATTTGCTGTTCGGGCGTGATGCGCTGGTCGCGAAACACCAGCACGTGATGATCGAGATGAGCCCGATGAATGCGCGCGAAGTCTTCGGCACTGAGCGGCTGGCTCAGATCGAGTCCCAGTACTTCGGCACCTACGGCGCCGTCGAAAGAGCGAATCTCGATAGCTTGCGGAGCGGGAGTGGAAGCCGTTGCGCGAGCGGCAGACTGGCTGCGTACGGACGGGTTGGTTGCGATCGTCACACTGAACTCTTCGGTCGGATAAGGCGTGATTGGAGCGGAGCGCCGTTCGTGGCGCATTGCCCCAATCTACCGCCGTGTCCTGCCGTGAGCAACGAAGCAAATCCGATACGTTTATCTGCTGGAGTGATAAACCGGATGCTGGACTGGACGCGCTTCAGCCAGCGCTCAAGCAGTCCTTAGTCGATCCCATGAAACACGGCATCGTCCGGGCCGAGATACACGGGCGGGCGCCACGCGGCATCACGCATGGAATGCTGGACCAGTTTCTCGACGCCCAGCAGCGTCGCGAAGATCGCCATACGCACCGGAATGCCGTTGTCGGTTTGCCGGAAAATGGCGAGCCGCGAATCGTGATTCAGATCGACGCTCAGATCGTTCGCGCCTGGCCGGCTGTCGCGCGGCAGCGGGTGCATGATCAGCGTGTCGTGGCCGCACACGCTGTCCACCAGTGCCTGGTTGATCTGGAAGTCCGGCGTGTAGCCTTCGAAGGATTCGTCGGCGAAGCGCTCTTTCTGGATGCGCGTGGCGTACACCACATCCGCGCCACGCAGGCCCGCCTTCAGGTCGTGCGTCTGCTCGACCACGTGATCGTTGCGCGAAATCTGTTCGACGATATAAGCCGGCATTTCCAGCGACGGCGGCGAGATCAGCGTGAACTTGATGCCGCGATAAAGCGCCAGCAGCTTGACCAGCGAATGCACCGTGCGCCCGTATTTGAGGTCGCCGACCAGCGCGATATGCGCGCCGTCCACGATCTTGCCGAGCCGCGAGAATTCGCGCTGGATCGTGTACAGGTCGAGCAGCGCCTGGCTCGGGTGCTCGCCGGGGCCGTCGCCGCCGTTGATCACCGGCACGTTGGTGGCGCGCGCGAATTCCGCTACCGAGCCTTGCTCCGGATGGCGGATCACCAGCGCGTCGACGTAGCCGCTCATCACGCGGCTGGTGTCGTAAATCGATTCGCCCTTGGCCATCGAAGAAAACGTGAAACCCGTGGTGTCGCAGACCGAGCCGCCCAGCCGGCAGAACGCCGCGCCGAAACTCACGCGGGTGCGGGTGCTGGCTTCGAAGAACAGATTGCCAAGCACCGCGCCTTCCAGCACACGGGAGATTTTGCGGCGGCGCGCGATGGGCTGCATGATGTCCGCGACGCGAAAGAGCGCTTCCACGGAATCGCGCGAGAACTGATCCACCGACAACAGCTGCGGCTTGCCCTCGAACAGCATCTGGCTCGCCAGCGACTGCGAGTCTACGCTTTGCGTATAGTTTTCGCGAGGCTCGCCGTTCACCACGATTTCCCCGACAAAGCGCTCGACGATTTCCGGCATGGCCCGCGATTCCTGTGAATCGTCCGGCAAGAGCCACGTATCCAGGGCGCGACGCGAAACGCCGATGCGGCTCGCGAAGGTGTCGCGGGTCATGTTCAGGCGACGCATGGCGTCGCGGAGGAAGGCTTGTTGCGGGACGCTCATGCAGGCACCTCTTTCTCGATTTATGTACGCGGTGCGTATATTAGTGCGACTGACTGAGAAGTCAAGTTTTTTTGGATAAACCTATCCGCAACAGCCCGGCAACGAATTCGCAACGAACGCGGCACGCGGCTGACACGAGCAAGCGGCGCGCTAGCCAGACGCCTGCAGCAACTAATAGAGAGGAAGAGGAGGAAGAGGAGGAAGAAGAGGGGCGACTTCGCGAAGTCTGACGAGGCAGGCGGCTATTTTAGGATGCTGTCTGGAAACGTCAGGGGATAATCGACGCCCTTGTCTTTGATCCAACGTCGGCTGCCGGCCGACTCGCGCTGTATGTCCCCCCTTTCTGTTTGCCTTTCCCCCGGTTTTTCCGCTTCGCCCGTGCGCCGCTTCAGTGGGCGCACGCATGCGCCGGCGCCGTCACCATTGTCATTGCGCGCGCCGCAGACGAGGGCGCGCTGATGTCCTCGATTCTGGGTGCGGGCAGTCAGCTAAGCCGCGGTGAAGTCCGCTTTGTCACGCGACGCACGGCGTTGACGATCGCCATCGCGGCAGCGGCGGGCACCTCGCTGCTGGCGCTCGCATTAGGCGTGGTGGTCGGCATGCATCTGCCCGGCCGCGAACCGGCCAACGTGGGCGTGCATCCCGCCAACCGCGTGGAGCACGACTACGCCATTGATCAACTGGGCAAGCTCAATGCCTCGATGGCGCAGATCGAGCCGCGCATCGAGCGGCTTACGAGCCAGGTCGGTACGTTGCGTGATTTCGAAGCGCGCCTGAAGACGCCGCGCGCCGCGGCCGGCGTTCCTGCAAGTTCGACCGAGCAGGGCACCGCCGACGCCGACGGCGAAGGCGGCCCGTCGTTGCCGCCGCGGCCCTGCGTCGAAGTGACAGCGCAAGCACGTTCCCACGACGCCGCCGCGACCCAGCAGCAACTCGACTGCATCAACGCGACCTTGTCGGCGCTCGAACACGAAGCCAACGTCCATGAAGTGGCGTTCAGTGCATTTCCTGGCCGCATGCCCGCTGACGGCGCGCGTTTCGGGTCGCCGTTCGGCAATCGCTTCGACCCGTTCACGCATCGGCTCAGTTTTCATCCGGGCGTCGATCTGGTCGCCCCGAGCGGCACGGCCATTCTGGCGGCGGCCGGCGGGCGCGTGATCTTCGCCGGCGTCAAAAATGGCTATGGCAACGCGGTCGAAATCGACCACGGCAACGGGCTCATCACCCGCTATGGTCACGCCTCCCGCATCCTCGTTCACGAAGGCGATCTCGTGTTGCCGCGTCAACATGTCGCCGACGTTGGCAGCACGGGCCGCTCCACCGGGCCGCATCTCCATTTCGAAGTGCTGGTGAACGGCGCGCCCGTCGATCCCACCGCTTATCTCGCGCTCTTCAGCGGCACGCATCATGATTAATCTTCGTATGCCCCGCCCGGCGGGCGGTCTTGCTCAGGGCAGCTATGCGCTGCAACCGGTGCGCTCGCGCGTCGCGCGTGTCGCCGTGTGGTGCGCGATATGCGCAGTCAGCGTCGGCGTGGGTGCCGCTGCCATGTATGGCTATCAGCGTCACGTGCAGATGCGGCGCGACGCCTGCGTCAGCACGCCGCTGGCGGCCGACGGTACGCAAGCCGAACTGGAGCGGACCCGCCTCGCGCTCGCGCAGGAATCCACCGCGCGCGCGGCTGTGCAAAAGACCGCGGACGCCGCCACCGCCGAGGCCAGCCGCCTCAACGCCCAACTGCTGTTTTTGCGCGATCAGGGCAAAAAGCGCCGTTGAGGCGCGCCCTGCAAACGAGCACCGCTTCATTCGAGCCGGCGCGTCGCCCGGCGACCCTTCATGCGACGCACCTTTTCATTCATCAGTTAGAGATTTTTATGTTCAGCAAGAAGAAAGCCGCGGGCATCCAGCACACCAAGCTCGCCACCCTGATCGCCCATGATGTGCGCATGACCGGCGACCTCGAATTCAGCGAGGGTCTGCGCATGGACGGTCACGTGAAAGGCAACGTGATTGGCAAGGCGGGTACGCAGACGCTGCTCGTGCTGAGCGATCGCGGGTCGATCGAGGGCAACGTGCATGGCTACGACGTGGTGGTCAACGGCAAGATTGTCGGCGACGTGATCGCGGATCACTTCGTCGAATTGCAGCCCAATGCGCACGTGACCGGCAACATCCACTACCAGCAGTTGCGCATGGACTGCGGTGCCTCGGTGGATGGCAAGCTGACCCGGCGCGATCCGGCGCATGCGGCCACGATGATTGCCGGCGAGGCCGGTGACGTCGAATCGCAATACGATTGAGGCGGCGCGCGAGGCGTCAGCCGGCCACGCTCTCCACGATGATCGCCTGGCCGCCCGCGCTGTCGGGCCGCATGACAGGCCGCGCCGGGTTGGGATAGCGCGCGGCGCCCTTGTCGAGCTTGGCGAGAATGTTTTGCTCGACGATCATCTGTTGCAACGCCAGCACGATCAACCCGGTCATCAGCAGCAGATCGCTGGCGAACACCATCGCGTAGAGCGCCGAGGTCCGCGTCGGGCTGCTGAGCAGCATCGACAGATGACCCTGGTTCAGCATCACGAGCGTCAGCGGCATGACCGCGTTGAGCGTCGCGAAAGCACTTGCCACCAATACCAGCAGACGCGCTGTGCCGAGATCGGGACGGCGCCGCCGGCACACTTCATACAGCGTCAACGCGCGGCACGGCAGGAAGAACACGATCAGAAGCGCGGCGCGGGCGAGCGGCGGCGCATCCCATGCGTGCAGCAGCGCAAACAGCACCCCGAACAATGCCGTGGTGGCGAGGCCGGCACGCAGCGAGGCGGTGGCGCCGAACAGCACGCGTGTGCCCGTCCACACCATCAGACGTGCCTGCAGATTCAGCACGGCCGTGGCGACCAGCAGCACCTTGGTGGGCCACACCGCGTGCAGGCCGAAACACATCGCCGCCGCGCTCGTCAGCACACAGGACACCGCCCAGAAGCGGAACGCGGCCACTTCCTTGAACATGCGTGACAGCGCAGTGGTGACCACCGCCATACAGAGAAACGTGATCAGAAACAGCGAATTGAATGTCGCTACATCAAACTTCATGAGCCTCCCGGCCTGGAAAACGTTTGCTTCAGCAGATTGAACCGCAATGGACGCGTGGAGAGGCTGTCCACGCACGCTGTGGAGCACTCCTTCCACATCAACTGAAATGACTAGACCGACGCCACACGGTCCTTCAGCAGTGCGCTGAACGCATCGGCCGCCAGCGGCTTGCCGAGCAGGAAGCCCTGCATTTCGTCGCACATCATCTCTTTGAGCTTGCCGAGCTGCGAGGCGGTTTCGACGCCTTCGGCCACCACGTCCATATCGAGCGAATGGGCGAGTGCAATGATCGCGGAGACGATCGCCGTGCCTTCCGGCGTTTTGTCATCGAGCCCGTTGGTAAAGAAGCGGTCGATCTTCAGTTGCTTGACGCGGAAGCGCTGCAGATACGCGAGACTCGAATAGCCGGTGCCGAAGTCGTCAATGGCGATTTCGAAACCGCTGGTCTGGAATTCGCGAATCATCTCGATCGTGCGCGGCGCGTCCTGCATCGCCACGGTCTCGGTGATTTCGAACATGATGCGGTCGCACGCAACGCCTTCTTCCTGGACGATCTTCAGGATCGAGGAAACCAGATTCGGCTGCGAAAGCTGACGCGGCGAGAGGTTGATCGCAATCTTCATGGCCGGCAGCCCTTCGTCGATCCAGCTGCGAATCTGCCGGCAGGTCTCGCGCACCACCCAGTAGCCGATCTGCACGATCTGCCCGGAGCGCTCGGCAATCGGGATGAATTCCATGGGCGGCAGCGTGCCGAGCACCGGGTGATTGAGGCGGATCAGCGCTTCGGCGCCGGCCAGCTCGTTGCTGTCGCCACGGAATTTCGGCTGGAAGTTCAGCGAGAAATGACCGGCCGTGAGCGCTTCGTGCAGCGCATGCTGGATTTGCAGCGTGCGCGTCGCGGCTTCGTTCATGCTCGCTTCGAAGAACCGGTACGTGCTGCGTCCCGCGCGCTTGGCTTCGTACATCGCGGCGTCGGCATGCTTGAGCAACGTGTCGACGTTCTCGCCGTCCTGCGGATACAGCGCAATGCCGATGCTCGGCATGACCTGCAGCGGCTCCTTGTCGTTCCACACGCCTTCGCGCATGCGCTCCAGCACACCTTCCGCGATCAGCCCCGCGTCCTGACGCGAGCCGAGGTTCTCCGCCATCACCACGAACTCGTCACCGCCGAGCCGCGCCACGGTATCGGTGGCGCGCACGCAGATCTGCAGACGTTGCGCAAACGCGGCCAGCACCTGGTCGCCCGCCGAGTGGCCGAGTGAATCGTTGATGGTCTTGAAGCCGTCCAGATCCATGAAGAGGATCGCGAACACGCTGTTGCGGCGGCGCGCCAGTTCGATAGCCGCTTCGATCCGCTCCGTGAGCGTGGTGCGGTTGGGCAGGCCGGTCAGCGTATCGAGCGTGGCAAGCCGCACGATCTGTCCGTTCAGACGCGACACGGCGCTGACGAGGAACGTGGTGCGTGCGTCGAAGCGCGACAGCATCAGCGTGACGATCAGGATCGCGAAGGTCAGCACGGTCACGGCTGTACCGAGCCACGTGGTATCAATGCCGCCGTTCGCCGCGCCGCAGATGGCGCCCACGGGGAACGCAGCCGCTTCCATGCCGGAGTAATGCATGCCGTTGATGGCGACGGCCATCACCAGCGCGGCGCCGAAACGGGCCAGCAGAACGTTGCGGGCGCGGTTGTCGGCGAGGCGGCGCGCGATCAGCAGCGCGGCCATCGACGCACCGATCGCAATGGCGATCGACGCCGCGAACCAGCCCGGTTGATAGTCGATGCCCGGCTGCATGCGCATGGCGGCCATGCCGGTGTAGTGCATGCCGGCGATGCCGACGCCCATGATCACGCTGCCCGCCGCGAGATGACCGAGCGTGACCTTGGTGCGCGTCGTCACGAAGAGCGCGAGGCACGACACCACGATCGCAAGGGCGAGCGACCATGCCGTGAGTCCAACGTCGTAGCCGACCGGAATGGGTAGCGAAAACGCCAGCATCGCGATGAAGTGCATCGACCAGATGCCGACGCCCATCGCAGCCGCGCCGCCCACTAGCCACGCATGGCGCAGCAGCGAGGTGGCGAGCATCGAGATGCGGCCGGTGAGATCGAGTGCGGTGTACGACGCCAGGGTCGCCACAGCGAAGGATGCCGCCACCAGCCAGAAGTTGTATGTGCCAAGCATGATTAGTCCAGCCGGTAAAGGGTGACGGCTCATCTGCTTTACGGCAGATTACAATTTTTGTTTAGCTGTTTTTTTAAAAAAAGCGGCATGTTTCCTTACCAATGCTCGAGCGCGAGACAAAGGCGTTTCATCTTCACTTTTTGCGAATGAAACTGCCTGTGTGCGCTCATGCTGCGAGCATTTGTGGTCGCCGTTGCCATCCGTACTTGTCCTCATCGCCGCGCGGCCGCAGCCCGCTCGTTCAGTGCTAGACTCGAATTGCCTTTAACTCCAGGTTAAGAATCCGGGTAGCCGTGACGTCCTCCATCCAGGCCGACGACCTCGCGTTTTTTTCCGTCCTCGCCAGCCGTGGCAGTCTGACTGCTGCCGCGCGCGAGCTGGGTCTCTCTACCGCTGCGGTCAGCAAGCACCTGGCGCAAATGGAATTGCGCGCGGGCGTCGCGCTGGTGAACCGCACCACGCGGCGCATGAGCCTCACGCCGGAAGGCGAGGTCTACCTTGCTGGCGCGCGGCGCGTGCTCGACGAAATCGAACAACTGGAGCAGTCGCTTGGCGGCGCGCGGGTCACACCCAAAGGACTGCTGCGCGTCAATGCCACGCTCGGTTTTGGCCGCAGTCATGTGGCGCCCGTCATCTCCCGCTTCGTGCGCGAGTTTCCGCAAGTGGACGTGCAACTGGAGTTGTCCGTGGATCCGCCGCCGCTCGGCGACGACAGCTATGACATCTGCGTGCGCTTCGGCGAGCCGCCCGACGCCCGCGTGATCGCGCGGCGCATTGCACCCAACCGGCGTTTGCTGTGTGCCGCGCCGGCCTATCTGGCGAAGCATCGCGCGCCGCAACTGCCGGCCGATCTCGCGCTGCACAACTGCATCGGCATCCGTCAAGGCAGCGATGGCTACGGCGTGTGGCGTCTGACGCGCGACGCGGATGCGGCGCACAAAACCGAAAGCGTGCGCGTGCGCAGCAACCTCACCACCAACGACGGCGAGATTGCAGTGCGCTGGGCACTCGACGGCCACGGCATCCTGATGCGTGCGGAGTGGGATATTCGCGGCTATCTGCGCGACGGCACGCTGGTGCAGGTGCTACCCGAATACCGCACCGCAGGCGCGGATATCTACGCGGTCTATGCGCCACAGCATCAAGCCAGCGCGCGGGTTCGCGCATTCATC
This sequence comes from Paraburkholderia sp. DHOC27, assembly GCF_003429005.1. Classification (GTDB taxonomy): domain Bacteria; phylum Pseudomonadota; class Gammaproteobacteria; order Burkholderiales; family Burkholderiaceae; genus Paraburkholderia. The sequence continues at coordinate 280,528 of NZ_QVQV01000008.1, read as the reverse complement.
GATTTTCTGTCAGCATCGTTGACAGAGTCCGTACCTGTTACAGCGAACTCGCGGCGCGGCGGTGTGCGCGCGAGACGTCCCTTGTCGAGGACCTGGTAACCACCGGCTTCATCGCCGGCTTTATCCATGCGAGCCAAACCTTGCGTTGCTGCTGTCGCCGTCACCGTCACTGTCGTCGCCGTGCTTCTGTCCGCTGGCCTCGCGCCGTCACGGGCGGCAGCGCAGGCGTTCGAGAGCGGTTCGCGCGCCGAGTTGTACCGCCGTCATGTGCTGGGTGGCAAGGACGTGCAGTGCCGCACCAACGCGTCCTGTGCCGCGCTCGGTGTCGAGGCGCTCAATGCCGGGCACATCAGGGACGCGCAGGCGCTGGTGGACATGGAAGCGATGCTCGCCGATGCGGCGACGTTGCAGGCTGAAGAGGAGAACGCGCCCAAGGCGATCGGATCGGCCGAGTCGCGCGTCGACATGGCGCTCGTGCACGAGGGCGATGTGCAGGCCAGTGAGGACGCGTTCGCGAATGCCCGCGCCTACTATCGCAGCGCGATCACGCGCGCGAGCCACAGCGCTGAAGATCCCATGCTGAGCCGCGTCAGAACCGTGGCGCAGCAGCGCCTTGCGGGGATCGCGGATAAAAACGTCGTGCAGGGTCCGCCCGCAGCAGGGACCCACTTCGCGCGCTACATGAATCTGGGTGCGTGGAGCAGCGTGACGCTCACGCCGCTCAAAGGCCGGCGTGGCGAATACCGGCTCGATGCGGAGTTCGTTTATCCCAGCGTGGGCCAGGACGGCAACCCGCAGGCGAGCACCGGCAGCGTGGTGGCCAACGTGCGTTTCTTTGGCGGCATTGCGCGCGTGCCGGTATCCGACGTGCCGCGTGGTGCGTTGATCGAAGCCACTTCTCACCTGGCGAATCCCGCTCCTTACGAAGGCCGCCCGGATAGATGTCTGCTCGAATTCAGATTGAGCGAACCGGAGACGCTCGAAGTGCTCACGCATGGTTCTGCTGATGCGTGTGGCTTTGGTGCGCGGGTTACGGCAGATGGCGCCTATTATCTAAAGACCGATTCCTAGACTTCGGCAATCAGGTCTATCAGAGTAAGCACATGCGAAACACGTTCTTCACAGCATGGTCGGGGCCGTTGCGCTCCCGCGGCCGCGTCGCAACCAGGAGGCTGCCATGACCGATATCGTCAAGGAGATCGCGAGCTTCAATGCGAAGCGGGACCCCGAGCGGCTGGCGATGAAATACAAGCTGATGCGCAGCTCGCCGTTCGTCTTTTTGCGTGGGACCTGTCATCTGTTTTACGAGCGTCTGCCGCAGGGCAGCGTGCTGGCCAGTGCGCCCGCGGTGTGGATCTGCGGCGACATGCACCTGGAGAATTTCGGCAGCTACAAGGGCGATAACCGTCTCGTCTATTTCGACATCAACGATTTCGACGAGGCCTGCCTGGCGCCGAGTCTGTACGAGCTGATTCGCCTGCTGACGAGCGTGCTGGTGGGCGCGGACGACCTGCGTGTGAGCCGCGCCGAGGCACTCGCGCTGTGCCACACGGCAGTAGAGGCGTATGCGGCCGCATTGCGGGTCGGCAAGGCGCGCTGGATCGAAGCCGAGACCTCCGTGGGCATGGTGCGCGATCTGTTCGATGCGTTGAGCAAGTCGTCGCGTGTCGACCTGCTGAATCGCCGCACGGAACTCAAGGGCAAGCAGCGCGTATTGCGCGTGGACGGTAAAAAGGCGCTGCCGGTGAGCGACAAGGCGCGTGCCGAAGTGACCGCCTTCATGAACGATTTCGCGAGCCACCACGGCGACCCGAACAATCCGGACTTTTATCGCATCATCGACGTGGCGCGGCGCATTGCCGGCACCGGCAGTCTGGGTGTCGATCGCTACGTGGTGCTGGTGGAAGGCAAGGGCTCGCCGGATGGCAACTATCTGATCGACCTGAAAGAGGCGTTACCGTCTTCAGTGGTGCCGCACGTCACGACGAAACAGCCTGCCTGGCAGAGTGAATCGTATCGGGTCGTGGAGATTCAGCGGCGCTGTCAGGCGGTCTCGCAGGCGCTGCTGCATGCAGTGGAATTCAGGCAGGCGCCTTACGTGCTGCGCAGCCTGCAACCTTCCGAAGATCGCGTGGCCTTGAATGCATGGAATGGCAAGCTGCCGCGGCTCGAATCGGTGGTCAACAACATGGCCGAACTGAGCGCGTGGGCGCAGTTGCGCAGCGGTGGACGGCAGGGCTCGGCCATTGCGGATGACCTCATCGCGTTCAGCAATCGCAAGGACTGGCAGGTGCCGCTCGTCGAGCTGGCGGCGCAGTGCGAAGCGCAGGTGATCGAGGACTGGAAGACGTATTGCGCCGCCTACGACAAGGGCGCGTTTGAGGTGGATGCTGCGCCTGCGCCTGCGCCTGGTAAAGGGTGAGGATTCAGGGTTGCTGGCGGCCGCGTCTGCGTGAGAAGCGTTGCGCAGTGCAACGCTTGATTCACCGCTTAATGCTGCCGCTTAGTGCTGCCGCTTAATTTGCCGCATCACCCGCGCCGCCCGCATAGCCGCGCTGGCCCCGCAGGCGCGCGACGATGCGGCCAAACGCGTACCACTGCTGCGCCAGCAGCCCCTCGCCATACTTGCGGCCAGCGCCATGCGGCGCCGGCAGTTGATCGCGGATGCCGGTGGGCTCGATCTCGCGGTTCCATGAAGCCGTGCGGAACATCATGTCCCACCACGGAAACAGCACGCCGAAATTGCAGCCGTAAGCCGTGCCTTCGTGGCCATAACCCACTGCATGATGGCGGCGGTGAAACACCGGACTCACGATAAGACGCTCCAGCAGCCAGCCATACGGCAGGCGTGCATTCACGTGCTGGATGCTCTGCATGAAGTTGCTCACAGCCACCAGCACCACGAACTGATTCGGCTGCACGCCGATGAACAGCGAAATCGCCGCAAAGAACGCCGCCTGGATGATGTCGTCGAGAAAGTGGTTGCGGTCGTCGTTCCACAGCGACATCTGCTGCTGGCTGTGATGCACCGCATGCAGTTCCCACCACACGCCGAAACGATGCTGCCAGCGGTGATACCAGTAGCCGGCGAAGTCGAGAATGACCAGGTAGATCAGGAACGACACGACCGGTTGATCGGTGACGCCGGGCCAGAGACTGTCGATGTCGATGTTCGGGATGTTGTAGATCGCCATCAGGCTTTGCCAATGATTGAACAGTGGCTGCAGCATGAAGAAAAACGCGATGTTGATGATGCCGAGTTTGGCGATCCACGTGTAGATCACGTCGCTGCGCAGCGCTTTGCGATCTTGCCACTGTTCGACAGGGCGCAGCGCTTCGAGCGGCCGCAAAGCGAGGTACATCACCACCACCTGAAGCGCGCCGATGATCACCCAGTAGAGCGCGTCATAGGTGTCTTCATCGTAGCCCATCAGACCGAAACGATAGAAGAACGGCTGCACCACATCGACATACAGCAGCGTCTGCAGGGCGGACACCATGTTGTCGAGCTGTGCGACGATTTCGTGGAACATCAAATGCCTCGTGAATGACCGGTGATGCGCTTACGTATTCGTTGATGCAAGCACGCGCAGGGCGCGATCTGATAAACCCCGCGCCGCATTGGCACATTGTGCGCGCTAAAACACGACGTACCGATGCGGCGCTTTTAATCCCACGCGCCGAGTGCGGATTAATCCGGATTAGGCGCTACCACCGGCGCGCGATTGTCGAAGTAGATACCGTGCGGCGAGCGGCCCACCGCGATGGTGTCGATCAGCTTACGGGTTGTCAGATCGATGATGCCCACGTGCTTCGCAAAACGGAATCCCACCCATAGATAGCGTTTGTCGGCAGATAGTTCCATGTCATCGGGTCCGGGCATCAGTCCGGTGATGTCGCCCACGTTCGTCAGCGTCGTGTAATCGAGGATGCTGATGGTGCTTTCCACCCGGTTCGACACCACCACGTGCTTGCCGTCATCCAGATTGCGGAAGTTGTGTGCGCCGCGGCCCGTGTGGATCTTCTTGACGATCTGCTGCTTGCGCCAGTCCACCACGGTCACGTCGTCTTCGCCCGTCATGCCGACCAGCAGATAGCGGTCTCCCGGCGTCATCCACAGGCCGGCGGGTTCGTTACCCACCTTCATTTTCCACAGCACGGTCTGGCTCGCCAGGTCGATGGCGGCGAGTTCGCCCGAATCCTGCAGCGTGACGAACACGGTGCGGTTGTCGGACGCGAAGGTCATGTGGCTCGGCGTCTTGCCCAGCGGAATATGCTTGACCAGCGCCATATTCGTGCCGTCGTAACGGTAGATATCCACGCGGTCCATGCGCAGCGCGGCCGTGACGAACCACTTGTGATCGGGCGAGAAGCCCAGTTGATACGGGTCTTCGATGCCGTCCACAGTGCGCTGCACGCGGCCGGTGTGCGGGTCGACGAACATCAGGTTGTTGGACACCGAATCGGCGACGATCAGCGACTTGCCGTCCGGCGTAATCATCAAGTGATGCGGCTCTTTGCCGGTGGGCTCCGTGCCGACCACCTTATGGGTGGTCTCGTCGATCAGCGATAGCTCGGATTCGCCCGAGTCGAGCACGATCACGCGGTCTTCAGCACGGGCAGTGTGGACATGGCCCGCGAGGGCAAACAGTACAGCGGCGGATAGGGTAGCTCTCGAGAGGAATGTAACCGGCGAGTAAGGCATTCTGTAAAGTATCCGAAGGTGATGCGACACCAAAAAACGTGCCTTCAAAAGAGGGGGCGGCCAGGCCGCACTTTAACAACGTTCGTCGCGCCGTTTTCGATGACGCGCCGCGTGGAAATGTGAGAGATTAGCTGAGAAGGCCGGACCCGACGAGGTGCGAATGGACGAACGCGTACGCGACAAGCTCAGGCCAGCGACACTCACGGGCCGCACCTCGCGTGCGATCCGCGATGCGCTGGAAGGGCGCAGTCACGGCATCGCGCTCGTCTTGCCGTTCGCGGGGCCCGCCGTGGTGGTGTCCGTAGCCTACATGGATCCGGGCAACTTCGCGACCAACATTCAGGCGGGCGCGCATTACGGTTACGCGCTGCTGTGGGTGGTGCTGCTCGCCAATCTCGTGGCCATGCTGTTCCAGACGCTTTCGGCAAAACTGGGCATCGTCACCGGCTGCAATCTCGCGGAATTGTGCCGCGATCATTTTCCCGCACCGCTCGTCTACGCCATGTGGGTGGTGAGCGAAATCGCCGCGATGGCCACGGACCTCGCGGAATTTCTGGGCGGCGCAATCGGTCTCGCGCTGCTGTTCCACATGCCGTTGCTGGCGGGCATGATCGTCACCGCGATCGTCACGTATGTGCTGCTGCTGTTCGAGAAGGCGGGCTTCCGGCCGCTCGAACTGGCCATCGGTGCACTGGTCGGCATCATCGGGCTTTCGTATCTCGCGGAAGTGCTGATCGCGCCCGTCACGTGGCCCGCTGTCTTCAGGCACCTGGTGACGCCGCAATTGCCCGACGCCGGCGCGATCACGATCGCGGTGGGCATCATCGGCGCAACCGTCATGCCGCACGCGCTGTTTCTGCATTCCGGCCTGACGCAACACCGTGCGACCGCGTCGAACGAAGGCGAGCGCGTCAAACTGCTGCGCTACTCCACGATCGAAGTGGTGATCGCATTGACGCTCGCCGGCCTCATCAACATGGCGATGGTCATCATGGCGTCCAGCGCCTTTCATGCGGGGCACCCGGAGGTGGCCGAAATCGAGGCCGCGTATCACACGCTTGCGCCGCTGCTCGGCATTGGCGCGGCCGGCATCTTTCTGCTGTCGCTGATCGCTTCGGGCATTTCCAGTTCGGTCGTGGGCACGATGGCGGGGCAGATGATCATGCAGGGCTTCGTCGGCTTTCAGATTCCGCTGTGGGTCCGGCGCGCCATCACGATGGTGCCGTCTTTCGCGGTGGTGGCAATGGGCGTGAATGCGACACGCGCGCTCGTCATCAGCCAGGTGGTGTTGTGTTTTGCGCTGCCCGTGCCGATGGCCGCGCTCGTGTGGTTCACCTGTCATGGCAAGGTGATGGGCGCCTATAAAAACCGCCTCGTGATGATCGTCGCCGGCAGTGCGTCGGCGCTGGCCATCCTCGCGCTCAACGTCGTTCTTCTGCTGCAGACCTTCGGCGTGAGCGTGCCCGGTCTGCCTGCCTGAGACGCTGACGAAACATTGCCGACGTGTCAGCATCGCGCTGGGTGTTCGCTGCTAAAAAACCGCTTTGTCACCGTGAAGACTTTTTGATGTGCATGATGCTAGGTCAGCGGCGCAATTGATGAAGGGCTCGGAAAGCGCAGGGACGAACCGGTTGAATGCCGCAACCGGGGACCGCTTGATCGGGCCAGCCATCGCATGCATCACCCACGACCTTTTCTATGCCATCCAGAGGCCATCGCGTTTCCTGCATCATCTGCGCTTACAACGAAGCACCCCGCATTGCCGCCGTGCTGGCCGTCGCGACGACTCATCCGCTATTGGGCGAAGTCATCGTGGTCGACGACGGCTCGACGGACGGCACCGCTGACGTGGTCCGTGCGTTTGCCGCCGTCAAGCTGATCCAGTGCGAGAAAAACGGCGGTAAAAGCGCGGCCATGGCGCTCGGGATCGCCGCGGCGCAACACGAATGGCTGATGCTGCTCGACGCGGATCTCAAGGGGCTCGCCGCTGAACATATCAGCGGACTCGCGGCGCCCGTGCTGAGCGGCCGCGCGGACGTGAGTCTGAGCTTGCGGCAAAACAGCCTGCTGATCTTTCGCATCATCGGACTGGACTTCGTGTCCGGTGAGCGCGTGGTCAGAAAAGATTTGCTGAGTGCGGCGCTCAAGGAGATTCGCGGCTTGCCGCGCTTCGGCATCGAGGTGTTCATGAACCGGCGCATCATCGCGAGCCGGCTCTCCATTGCCGTGACGCACTGGCCGCATGTCACGCAGGCACGCAAGACCGAAAAACTCGGCTACTGGCGCGGCGTGCGCGCTGAATGGCGCATGCTGGCCGATTTGCTGAAGGTGACGTATCCGCTTGCGCTGATCTCGCAGACGCTGCGGCTATTCGCGTTGCGGGTCGATCATCCGGGGCGCGCGCGCCTTTCCGTGCGCATCAGAAAACCGCGTGATACGGTTGCTTGATGAGACGTGCAAGGCTTTAGCGCATTCACACGCCAAGCCCTTGAACGCGTGTGATCGTCCCACCCGCATCAGGACACCGAAGCCGCCGTCCGACGCCGCCACGCGGCCCCAATGAAACCGCACGCTCCCAGCATCAACGGACAGTAAAGCGTCGCGAAGCGCCACAACACCAATGCGGTGGCCATCGAAGCCCCCGGCACCCACGGCGCGAACACCGCAGCGAGCCCCAGGTCGCCGCCGCCACCGCCGGCGGGCACGCCGGTCCACAACGCGGCATGCAGGACGACGGCCTGCACGGCGAGCACGAAGCCGAGCGGCAGGCGATACCCCAGCTCACGCAGAATGAACCACAGCGCGCTATAGCGCAGCAGCCATTGCAACATGGTGAGCAGCAGCAACGCGGCTAACCGCCAGTGCGGTCCGCTCAGCAGCAAGCCCCATTGCTGCCGCACGCTCTGACGAAAGCGGTTCCAGCGCGCGCGGCGTGCCTTTAGCCAGACCACGCGGCGTGTGGCGGCATCGAGCGCGGCGAGCGCAGGGCGACGCGCCGTCCACAGCACGACCGCAGTAATCGCAATGCACGCCAACGTCACGGCGATCGTATGCAACGGGAAATCAGGCGTGAGCGCGCCAAGCGGGCCAAGCGCAAATAGCAGCGAAACGGGCACGGCAATGGCGAAGAAGGTCAGGTCCAGAGCCTGGTCGGCGCCCACCACCGTGGTGGCCAACGCCCACGACGCACCGGATCGTTGCAGCAGTCCCATGTTCACGCCGTATCCTGCTGCGCCGAGTGGCGAGACCAGAAAGGCGAAATCGGTGACCACCGTGATGGTGAGCGTGCGCATGAAATGCAGACGCAGTCCGAGCGCGCCCTGCATCAATTGCAGCTTGCCCGCCTTGGCAGCGGCGCTGAACAGCGCGCTCGCCGCCAGCACGGCAAACACCGGCCACGCAATGTTGCGCAGGCCGCTCAATACATCATGCTTGCCGAGCAGGAACGGCGCCGCAATCGACAGGGCGACGCCGAGCACGGCAAGCAGGGTAGCAGTGTGACGCAGCGCGATCCGCGTCATGAAGCGAGCCCGCACACGGGGCACGTAGCGGGCAAAGCGGAGCAGACCGGCAACGCCGGCAAATGCAACGAACGCGGCAACCGCGGCAGACACCGCAGCGCGCGTGAAAAGGCGCTCAGAAGCGTGGATTGGCGAGTACGTAAAATAAACATGCAGAGAGAAAGATAGTGACAGGCAAGGTGACGATCCACGTCAGCGCGATGCGGGTCAGCACGCCGCCCTGCACCCCCTGGCCGCCTGCGATCATCGTCCCCGCGATACCCGACGTAATGATGTGCGTCGTGCTCACCGGCAAGCCGGTGAAGCCCGCTGTGCCGATCAGCACCGAGCCGACCAGTTCCGCGCTCAGACCCTGGCCCGGCGTCATGTGTTGCCGGCCGAGCCGTTCGCCCAGCGTGCGCACCACACGCTTATACCCGATCATCGTGCCAATACCGAGGCACAGCGCGCTCAGCACGCGCACCCACCACGGCGCGTATTGCACCGGCGGGGCCATTTTCTTCAGCAGATCCGAGGCTTGGGCCTTGTCGGCCGCGCTGGCGCCCGACACTTCGCCCACGTGCTTGAGTTCCGAGAGCACGTCGTAAACCGCGCCGCGCAATTGCGGACGCACCACGCTCTGTTGCGGGTCGGCTTCCTGTTTGTCCTTGAGTTCCTGGGCTTCGGTGGCGAGTTGCGGGCCGGCGTGTTGCAGCAGCGTGGCCGACTTCAGCGCTTCGTCCTTGACGTCGTCACCGTAGCGTTGAATGAGCGGGATCGCAGCGGCGGCATTCTGGCTGAGTTGCGTCATCTGATTGCTCGCCTCGGGATTCAACGCATACGCGGCGGGCAGCAAGCCGATGATGGTCAGCATGATGAGGCCGATGCTCTTCTGGCCGTCATTGGTGCCGTGCGAAAAGCTCACCGTAGTACACGTGAGGATCAGCAGCCCGCGCAACCACCATGCAGGCGGTTCGCCTTCCTTGGGCGCCTCGAACAGGTGACCGCGCCGCACCACCAGCCGCAAAATCGCGTACATGCCGCCCGCGAACACGAGGCCGAGGATCGGCGAAACGGCGAGGCCTTTTAACACGGTGACGATCTGTTTCCAGTCCACCCCTTGCGTGACACTGCGTGCCTTGAGCAGCGCGTCGGCAGCGGCCACGCCGATCAGCGAACCGATGATGCAATGCGAACTGCTGTTCGGAATCGCGAACGCCCACGTGAGAATGTTCCAGAACAGCGCTGCGGCAAAGATGGACACGAGCATCGGCACGGCGGGCGCGCCATCGGGTGGCGTGAGCACATCGGGCGGCAGGATTTCCACGAGGGCATACGCCACGGAAATGCCACCCACCATCACGCCGATGAAGTTCATCAGGCCGGACCAGACAACGGCTTGCGCGGGTTTGAGCGACTGGGTGTAGATGACGGTCGCGACGGCATTGGAGGAATCGTGGAATCCATTGGTGGCTTCGAACGCCAGCACCATCACGAGACAGATGACCAGCATGGCGACCACGACGGTCGACGACGGCATGAAGTGAACCAGCATTCGCGCTCCCAGTTGGGTGAGGGGCAAAATCGCGGATGTCGGCCTGTTAAACCCTTGACCCGATGAATGCGAACATTCAATCGTAGTTCACGTTTATGAACTTTTTGAGTCAGTTTGGTGGCCGCGTATTGAGTAGTGCCTGGCGCTGTTCAATGGCGCCACGCACTGCGCGATCTAATCAGCACGAACGGTGCCCGAGCGCACTACAACCGTAATATTCCGGTGACAAACTGCGGTGAGAATGATGCGTGCGAAGGCTGTTTATCGATGGCATGAAAATATCCACGCGAGACGTGGGCATGCGTGGCATCGCTTCGCTGCACGAAACAATAACAAAGCACACAATAAGAGAGCCGCCGACGCGAAGGCGCGGCACGTTCACTACTACATTCTCGCTTGAGGGTCGCTTGAGTCACTTCGCTGCCGTGGGGTCCACGCGTTCGCCGATGCATCGGACGGTGGAAGAACTGTCGTTTGCATTTCTGGTGCTGTTGAATCAACCGCTGGCCCGCACGGAAGCCGCGAATCGCTTCGAGCAGTTATGGAACGAGACCAACGAGGCCGCGAGCGCGAGCCTTGGCACCGAGCGTGCCATCAGTTACATCTCCCTGCTGAAGGACATGGATAAAAAGTGGCGCCGTCTCAGAGTGCTGAACTAGACGCGCAGCGCTATCGTGCAACCGGGCATGAAGTTAACGGCATCGGCGTGCAAAACTTTAGGTCTCTTTTGCATGATTGCACGATCGCGTATCACGCAAAATTACAACGCCTGAATATCGGCGAATCGAGCCGCACATCGAGTCTTTCCCCTTTGTTTAGTCATCTTTCGGTCACATACCTTCCTCGATAATTCGGGGCGCCTGACACATCAGATCATTCACAAGATCAGGCGGCTCTCATGAAGAGCAGAACACGTGGTTGGACCCCGGGGAGTCGTACTCATGACCATTCGTCATCGCATCACGCTATTGGTAGTCTTGATGTTCGTCGCGCTGTCCGCGATTGGCAGCTACGCCGTTTATCAGACCCGACACAGCGCCACCGCAGTCAGGCAGGTGACAGAAGGCGTGGTGCCCAGTGCGCTCGCTTCGGCCGATCTGGTGTCGCAGGTCAAGGACGTGCAGCTCGCCATCATGACGCTGGTCTACGCGCCGGATGGCAACGTCGTCACCCAGGTACAGGACGAACTCAAGGCGAAGAAAGCGGCCTTGCAGCAGGCGCTCGCCCTGCAGTCGCGCGACGCCGCGAGTCACGCGCAACAGGGCCTGGTCGCGCAGGCGCGCGACAGTCTGCAGAATTACTTCTCCGCCATCGACGATACCGCTGCCATGAAGGCCGGCGGCAAGAACGAACTCGCGCAGGCGTATCTGTTCGCCAACGTCGCGCAGTATCGCGATGAACTGGAGGGCATCGTCGAGACGCTGCGCATCGAGAAGAATCGCGAGAAAGACGCCGCCATCCAGACGCTGAACGATACGCTCGCCACTACGACGACGGCCATCGCCATCTGGACCGGCATCGCGGTGCTTCTGCTGACAGCGATCGGCTCGCTGCTGTATCGCCAGATCACCCGGCCGCTTACTGGCATGCAGGCAGCGATGAGCGAGATCGCCGCGAGCCAGGATTTCACGCGCCGCGTGCCGGTGGGCCGCATGGATGAAATCGGCCATTCGATTGTCGCCTTCAATGGCATGATCGAAAAAATCCAGCAAAGCTCGCTTCAGCTCAAGCAGAAAACGGCCGATATCCAGGCCATGTTGCAGAACATGCAGCAGGGCATTCTGACCGTAGTGGATGGCGCGCTGATTCACTCGGAGTATTCGGCTTACCTCGAAGCCATCTTCGAGACGCAGGATATTGCCGGCCGCAGCCTGATGGATCTGGTGTTCGCGGATACGGACCTCGGTGCCGATGTGCTCTCGCAAGTGGACGCAGCAAGTCACGCGTGTCTGGGCGAGGATGCCATCAACTTTGCGTTCAACGAACATCTGCTGGTGACGGAGATCGCGAAACGCATGCCCGATGGCCGCGTGAAGATGCTCGATCTCAACTGGTCGGCCATTACCGACGACAGCGATGTGATCGTGCGTTTGATGCTGTGCGTGCGTGACGTCACGGAATTGCGCAAGCTGGCGGCAGAAGCGAGCGAACAGAAACGCCGCCTCGAGATGATCGGCGAAATTCTCGCGGTGAGCGAAGAGAAGTTCCATCACTTCATCGAAAGCTCGGCCGGGTTCGTCAGCGAGAACGAGCGCATCATTCGCCAGCATTCGCGCGCTGATCGTGAAGCCATTGCAGAGCTGTTCCGCAATATGCACACCATCAAGGGCAATGCGCGCACGTACAACCTGCAGTATCTGACCAACGTGGTGCACGAAACGGAGCAGCGGTATCACGAACTGCGTCAGGCGGACACGGAAGTCGATTGGGATCAGGACAGCTTGATGCAGGAATTGCAGCGCGTGCGTGCGGCCATCGAGAGCTACGCGACCATCAGCGAAGTGAGCCTGCGTCGCAAGGGCAATGCGGGACGCGAAAGCGCCGAGCGTTTCCTGATGGTGGATATCGCGCACATTCAGCAAAGCCTGCGTCTGATCGAAGCGGCGAAGTCCGACGATCTGCTTGCGTTGCAGTCGATGCGCGAAAGCGTGCACCAGCACCTGCGCGTGCTCGGGACGCAAAGCGTGGACGAAGCGCTTGCGGGCGTGCTGGATTCGTTGCCTTCGCTGGCGCATGAACTGGGCAAGGAGACACCGCTCGTGCGCGTCTATGACCACGGTTATCGTCTGCGCAGCGAGGCGGGCGGCACATTGCGCAACGTCTTCATGCATTTGCTGCGCAATGCGGTGGATCACGGCATCGAGAGCGCGGAAGTGCGTCGTGCGCACGGCAAAGCAGACGCCGGTGCCATTTCGATCCAGATGGACGTGAAGCAGGGCAACGTGCAATTCGTGTTGAGCGACGATGGCCGCGGACTTGCGTTAGACCGAATCCGTGAGATCGCGCTCGACAAGCATTTGATCGAGGCGGGTCAAACGCTGAGCGACGAGGAAACCGCGGAGCTGATTTTCCGGCCGGGCTTTTCCACGGCTGAACACGTCACGGAAGTCTCGGGACGCGGCGTGGGCATGGATGCGGTGCGCGATTTTCTCAAGCGCGAACACGGCAGCATCGCATTGCGTTTTACCGATCAGCACGAAGGCGCAGCATTCCGCCAGTTTCAGACCGTCGTCACGCTGCCGGAGCGTCATGCTGTTGGTACGTCGGGCGCGTCAACCGTGTCCACCGTGTCGTCACGTGACCATGCCGACGAGTCGCAGCTCGATACGATGGCCGAATGAAGGGCTTATCTTGCTCGTCGCGTAGACGGGCACTCGCAAGGAACAGTTGTGATTCAACCGTATTTTCTCGCCGCCCTGGCGGGCAGCGCGTTGACCGCCGTGGTGGCGTTCGCAGCGCATAAGTGGTCCAGTGGCAAGGCGGTGCGCAAACTGCGCAACGAAGCTGCGCGTCAGCAGGACATGCTGTCGCAATCGAATACTCACGTCAGCAAACAGAACGAGCAGCACGCCCAGGAAGTGCAGACCTTGCAGGCCCAACTCGCAGAACTGCGCGCCGAACTGAGCGATCAGACGGAACTGACTGCCGAGGCTCGTCACGCGCTGAAGGCAGCGTTGGACAGCAAGGACCAACTCGCGCATCGCGCCAGTCAACTGGCCGTTGAAGCCGCCCGGCTCAAGAGCCTCGCGGCGACCTTCGAGCGCTGGCACGAACAGATGATCTCGCTGATGACGCAAAACCAGGACATGCACGCGAAAAACCGCGAGCTGTCGGCGATCGTGCGGCACGTGGTCATCGTTTCGTTGAACGCGTCGATCGAAGCGGCGCGGGCCGGTACGGCCGGTCGCGGATTCGCCGTGGTGGCGAGCGAAGTGCGGGCGCTGGCAGCGCGTTCGGAAGAACTCTCGAAGAGCTATCGCGACAGTCTGCACCGCAACGACCTGACGACCACCGCGACGTTCCAGGACATCCAGGCGGGCGGCAAGATGATCGCCGCCTCGTTGAGCAGCGTCGAATCGCTCGCCAACCAGTTCCAATCAACGCTTCATCAGGCAACGACGTGATTAGTGGGCATGCGAAGGACAGTATCGAACGTCTCTTCATCAACGCGCTCAAGGCGCGGTTGCCGAGACAGTCGCACCATAGCTGCGAGATCGTGGCGGCAGGCGAGCGCGGTGCGCGCCAGTTGCCGGATGCAAAGGTCGTGGTGTTGACCATTTCCGGGCTGGTGTTCCGCCTGCTGCTGATTCTCCATTTCGATGAAGACGAACGCACGCGCGAATACTTCGCGGGCGAAGTCACGGAGCGGCCGTTCCAGGAAGACTTTCTGGAAATCTGCAATCTGTGCTGCGGGGCGGTGAACCAGGAGTTGCTGCACTACTTCCCGGATCTGGGCATGTCCACGCCGTATGTGTTGAGCGCAAGCTGTCTGCCTTATCTGGAAGCGCTCAAGCCTCAGCTCGTCGAGACGTATTCGGTGACCATCAACGACACGGTGACGCTCGGCGCGACGCTTTGCATGTGCGCGCATGCACCGATTGATTTCGTCGCCGAAACGAGCGCGATAGAAGACACCAGCGGCGAACTCGAACTGTTTTGAGTGGTAGCGGTAGCGAACAATCAAGGAATGAACATGGCGAAGATTCTGGTAGTGGACGACTCGAGCACGGTGCGTGACGAGGTGGCGGGCTTCCTGAGAAACAATGGGCTGGACGTGGATACGGCGGTGGACGGCAAGGACGGCCTGAACAAGCTCAGAAGCAGTCCGGGTACGAAGCTCGTGATCAGCGACGTCAACATGCCGAACATGGACGGCCTGACGATGGTCGAAAAGATTCGCGGCGAACTCGGCAATACGGCGGTCAACGTGATCATGCTGACCACGGAAAGCAGCCCGGCCATGAAAGAGCGCGGCAAGGCGGCGGGCGTGAAGGGCTGGATCGTCAAGCCGTTCAAGGGCGAGGCCGTGCTGGAAACGTTCCGCAAGCTGGCGAGCTGAATCGGGCTGAAGTGGGTTAAAGCAGGGTTGAAGCAGGGTGGTTCGGGCGCGGAGCGCCACGCGTGTCCGCTCGGGCGTAGCGGCCCTGGTACCAGCGCCGCCGGTATCCGTGGATCTAGCCATCCGCGAGGCAGTTGCCGCACAATGACGGGTCCTGGTGCCGCGCCTTCAGCGTGGCGCCGAACGTCGAGCATTCGTTTTCAGATCAAAGGACCCGCTCTCATGGCTCACGATGCCCACATGGAGCCCGTGCTGACCGGCAACACCGTCATCCTCGAGCCGCTCCAGACGCATCATGCGTCCGCCTTGCTGGCCGCCGCAGCGGATGGCGAACTGTGGAATCTCACGTTCACGGTCGTGCCCAACGCCGACACCATGGCGCGCTACATCGAACATGCCATCGCCGGACGCACGGCGGGCACGGTCATGCCGTTCGTGATCGTGCGGCGCGAGGATCGGCGCGTGGTGGGCAGCACGCGCTTCTGGAAAATCGACCGCAGCAATCGCAAACTCG
Organism: Paraburkholderia sp. DHOC27; assembly: GCF_003429005.1. Taxonomy (GTDB): domain Bacteria; phylum Pseudomonadota; class Gammaproteobacteria; order Burkholderiales; family Burkholderiaceae; genus Paraburkholderia. The sequence goes on along the minus strand of NZ_QVQV01000008.1, from coordinate 265,195 downwards.
AAATCGGCCACACGTGGCTCGCGCAATCCACGCAGCGCAGCGGCGTGAATACCGAAGCCAAATATCTGCTGCTGCGCCACGCGTTCGACGAGATGCACTGCGTGCGCGTGCAGTTCACCACGGACGAACTCAACGAAAAGTCGCGCGCCGCGATTCTGCGCATCGGTGCGAAACAGGAGGGCATCGTGCGCCATGAGCGCATCATGCCGGACGGTCGCAAGCGCAATTCGGTGCGCTTCAGTATCATTGACGCGGAATGGCCCGAGGTGCGCGCCGCGCTGGAACAGAAGATGGCGCGTGCATCCGGCTGATTGACCATAACAACGTCAGGAGCACGCGGTGACATCCGAGCAGACGATCGAGACATGGCTGGCGCAGGAAGCCGAAGTATTGACCCGTATGGAAGCCGGGCCGGGTCCGGGGCTCGCGAGCCCGGAGCAGATTGCCGGCAAGTCTGGCCTCGAAGTGATGCAGGCCATGCTGCGCGGTGAGATACCGTACGCCGCGATTGCCAAAACGCTGGATTTCACCCTCATCGAGATCGAATCAGGGCGTGCGGTGTTCCAGGGCACGCCGCTCGCACGGCATCTGAATCCGCTCGGCACCGTGCATGGCGGATGGGCGGCCACGCTGCTCGACTCGGCGCTTGGCTGCGCCGTCCATACCATGATGCCGGTTGGCCGCGGCTACACCACGGCTGAACTCAGCGTGAACTACGTCAAGGCGGTCACGCCACGCATTGCCCGCGTGCGCGCCGAAGGCAAGGTGATTCACTGCGGCAGGCAACTGGCCACCGCCGAAGCCCGTCTGGTCGGACCCGACGGAACGCTGTATGCCCACGCCACCACGACGTGTCTGGTGTTCGAACTTCCCTCGCGGTGATGGGCCCTATGCCGCCAATTGTCTCCGTCACGAATCTCTCCAAGACCTACGCGAGCGGCTTTCGCGCGCTGAAAAACATCAACCTGAGCATCGACCGTGGCGAGATCTTCGCCTTGCTCGGCCCGAACGGCGCCGGCAAGACCACGCTCATCAGCATCATCTGCGGCATCGTGAATGCGAGCGAGGGCACGGTGCGGGTGGCCGACCACGACATCGCAACCGAGTATCGCGCGGCGCGCTCGTTGATCGGCCTCGTGCCACAGGAACTCACCACGGATTCCTTCGAAACCGTATGGGCGACGGTGTCGTTCAGCCGTGGGCTGTTCGGCAAGCCGAAAGACCCGGCGTACATCGAAAAGGTGCTGAAGGATCTCTCGCTCTGGGAGAAGCGCAACAACAAGATCATCACGCTTTCGGGCGGCATGAAGCGCCGCGTGCTGATCGCCAAGGCGCTCTCGCACGAGCCGCGCGTGCTGTTTCTCGACGAGCCCACGGCCGGCGTCGATGTCGAGCTAAGGCGCGACATGTGGCGCCTCGTGCGTTCGCTGAGCGCGGACGGCGTCACCATCATCCTGACCACGCACTACATCGACGAAGCCGAAGAGATGGCCGACCGCATTGGCGTGATCAATGGTGGCGAGATCATGCTGGTGGAAGAGAAAACCGAATTGATGCGCAAGCTCGGCAAGAAGCAGCTTACGTTGCAGCTCGAACAGCCGTTGCGCGAAGTGCCATCGCAACTCGGCGATTATCAGCTCGCCCTCGCCAGCGGTGGCAACGAACTGATCTACACCTACGACACCGAACGCGAGCGCAACAGCATCGTTGCCTTGCTGAAGGCGCTGGAGGACGCAGGCATCGGCTTCAAGGATCTGCACACCACGCAGAGTTCGCTTGAAGACATTTTCGTCAGCCTGCTGAGAGGTGAGCAATGAACATCTACGCGATTCGCGCCATCTACAAGTTCGAGATGGCGCGCACCTGGCGTACCTTGATGCAAAGCATCATTGCGCCGGTCATTTCAACTTCGCTCTACTTCGTGGTGTTCGGTGCGGCGATCGGCTCGCGCATCAAGGAAGTGGACGGCATCAGTTACGGCGCGTTCATCGTGCCCGGCCTGATCATGTTGTCGCTGCTGTCGCAAAGCATTTCGAACGCTTCGTTCGGCATCTACTTTCCGCGCTTCACGGGGACGATCTACGAGTTACTGTCCGCGCCGGTTTCGTACCTGGAAATCGTGGTGAGCTACGTGGGTGCGGCCGCAACCAAATCCATCTTGCTGGGACTGATCATCCTCGCCACGGCAGGTCTGTTCGTGCCGTTACAGGTGCAGCATCCGTTCTGGATGGTGCTGTTTCTGGTGCTGACGGCGGTGACGTTCAGCCTGTTCGGCTTCATCATCGGCATATGGGCCGATAGCTTCGAGAAGCTGCAACTGGTGCCGCTTTTGATCATCACGCCGCTCACGTTCCTTGGCGGCAGCTTCTACGCGGTGAATATGCTGCCGCCGTTCTGGAAGGTGGTGACACTGTTCAATCCCATCGTCTACCTGGTGAGCGGCTTTCGCTGGAGTTTTTACGGCATGGCCGATGTCGACATTGCCGTGAGTCTCGGCATGACCGCGCTGTTTCTGGCCATTTTCCTCGTCATCGTGGCGTGGATCTTCAAGACGGGGTATCGGCTGAAGACGTAGGTTTTTTGCGCGGCCGGGTTGACTGGCTGACTGGTGCGGGCGACCTGCGGGTCGCCCGCATTGCTTCAGCTTTCCGGGTTTGCCTGGGCGGTATTACGGCAGGCAAACCAGCGCCGCGCTGCCTTGGGCTGCGCTACCGTCTCTGCAACCTCACGCCACCAGCGCTCGCCGCGATGCGGCGCGGCGAGATCCAGCCGTTCGCCGATGCGCGGTGTCGCGAGCGGCACGCCCCGCGCGATGGTCAGCCCCAGCACGCGCTCGAACGGTTCCTGCCAGCGATGCATGGCCAGATCGAAGGTGCCGTTATGTACCGGCACCAGCCAGTGCCCCTGCAGATCGATGTGGGCCTGCACGGTTTCGTCGGGCTGCATGTGCACGTAGGGCCACTGCGCATCGTAGGCGCCGGTTTCGATCATCGTCACGTTGAACGGTCCGAGCCGCTCGCCGATGGTCCGGAAGCCGTCGAAGTAGCCGGTGTCGCCGCTGAAAAACACCCGCAGGCCGTCATCGACGATTACCCACGACGCCCACAGCGTGCTATTGCCATCGAACAGGCTGCGGCCGGAAAAGTGCTGGGCAGGCGTGGCGGTGAACGAGATGCCGTCGACCTCCGTGCCTTGCCACCAGTCGAACTGGCGCACCTTGGCGGCGTGGATGCCCCATTCGATCAGGCGGTCACCCACGCCGAGCGGCGTGAGGAAAACGCCGGTGCTGGCCGCGAGCGCGAGCACCGTCTCACGATCCAGATGGTCGTAGTGGTCGTGCGACAGGATCACGCCGCGCAGCGGCGGCAAATCGGCGAGTGCGATGGGCGGCGCGTGAAAGCGCTTCGGACCGAGATTGCGGAACGGCGAGGCGCGCTCCGCAAACACCGGATCGGTCAGCCAGAACTGGCCGCGCAGTTTGAGCAGCAGGGTCGAGTGACCGAGGCGGTACAGGCTGCGGTCGGGCGCCGCGTCGAGTTCCGCGCGGGTGAGGGTCTGCACGGGCAGCGCGCCGGCCGGCACCGTGCCGTCCGGCTTGTTGAACAGGACATTCCACGCAATGCTGAGCGTCTTGCCGAAGCCTTCCACCGGACGCGGTTTGGCGTTGCGAAAGCGCTCGCTGTCGTGCTGCGCCGAGGCGCCAAACGAGGTGCGCCCACGCTGCGCCGCTGTGAGACCCAGGATACGACGGATAGAACCGGTCATCGAAGCCATAAGAGACGTCCCGCCATAAAGTAGACTAACCAGTGTAGTTTATCCTGGAAAAAAGTAAACTGCTTGGTGTAGGATTTGCGCATGGACGCCACTGATTCCCCCCTCCGCCTGACCGACCGGAAGCGCGCTGCCGTCATCGAGGCGGCGATTGAAGAATTTCTCGCCGCCGGCTTCGACGCCACCAGCATGGATCGCATCGCCGCACGCGCGAGCGTGTCGAAGCGCACGGTCTACAACCACTTCCCGAGCAAGGAGGCGCTGTTTGCCGCCATCCTCCGGCAACTGTGGGAGGCGAGCGATACGGCCGAAGCTCCCGCGTACTCATCCACGCAGCCGTTGCGCGCGCAGCTTCTGCAATTGCTGTCGAAGAAACTGAGCCTGTTGAACAACGAGGCGTTTCTTTCCCTGGCGCGTGTCGCGATTGCTGCGGGCATTCATTCGCCGGAACGCGCGCGCGATATGGTGGCGCGCATGGGCGAGCGTGAAGAAGATCTGACCGTGTGGATACGCGCGGCCGCCGCGGATGGCCGGCTCAAGACAGCCGACCCGCTCTTTGCCTCCCTGCAATTGCAGGGTCTCGTGAAAGCGTTCGCGTTCTGGCCGCAGGTGTCGATGGGGCAGCCGTGTCTGAGCGCGGCGGAGCAGCAGCAGGTGGCGGAATCCGCCGCGGACATGTTTTTGGCGCGTTACGCGTGATGGGTTTGAACACCCGCTAGCCGCGTCACTAGATCAATCCACCGAACCCTCTACGGCGGCACGCGCCGTGACCTCCGGCGTACCGACGCTGGCACCGCGCACCGCCCGGCCGCCGAACACGCAGACGATCAACCCGGCCAGCACGAGTACGCTCAGCGCGAGGCGCAATCCCATGAAGCCGGCGCCGAAACCGATCACCGGCGGTCCGACCAGAAAACCCGCATAGCCGGCCGTGGCAGCCATGGAAACACCGAGCGCGGGTGTTGCCGTCGAGCGTCCGGCGGCGCTGAAAATCACTGGCACGATGTTGGCGAGACCGATGCCGACCAGCGCGAATCCGAGGCAAGCGGTCACGGTGCTTGGCAGCGCGAGCACGAGCGCGAGTCCACCCGCTGCGATCAGACCGCCAAGCCGGACCACCGCGCTCGAGCCGAAGCGCCGCACCGAGACGTCACCGACGATGCGGCACGCCGCCATCGAAAAGGCGAACGCCGAGTAGCCGAGCGCCGCGACGCTCGCCTCGCCGTTCAGCGCCGAGCGCAAGAACACCGCGCTCCAGTCGGCCACCGCGCCTTCCATCATCATGCACATGAAGGCGAGCGCGGCGAGCTTCAGCACGGCGCCGCTCGGCAAGGCGAACGCGCTGCCGGCGGCCGCTTTGACGCGCGGACCTACGTCATGCAATGCCAGTACCGCCGCCGAGATAACCAGCACGGCGATAAACACATCGGGCAACAGCAGACCACCGGCCACGCCGATGCCGCCTTTCTGGATCATCGCTCCCGTGGCCGCGCCGAGCAGACCGCCCGCACTCCAGGCCGCATGAAACGAAGACATGATCGGCGCTTTCCAGACGGTTTCGATCGCGCTGGCGTGGCCGTTCATCGACACATCCATTGCACCGTTGGCCGCGCCGAGCAGCAGGAGTACCAAGCACAATATCGGCAGGCTGGGCGCCAGTGCCGGCAACGGCAGCGCGATGACGAAGGCCGCGCCGAGCAGGGCGGTGGCGCGGCCGCTTCCGAGATGCGGCGCGAGCCGTCCAGCCAGCGGCATCGCGACAATCGCGCCGAGCGCAAACGAAAAAAGCGCGATACCCAGCGAGGCGTCGCTAAGCGCGAGGTGCTCCTTGATGCGCGGCACTTCCACCGCCCACGCGCCGATCCCGAAACCGTTGGCGAGAAACACCGCCAGCGTGGCAAAGCGTTCTTTGACGGGTCTCATGATTGCGCCACCAGAACGGAATCGCACACCTTGGCGAGCTTGCGCCGGCGCTCGGCGCTGACGTCGGCCTCGACGACCAGATAGTCAATGGCCGAAGCCGGGGCGACGATAAACGGTGCAGCGGTCATCAGTTTCTCCGTGGTCATGGCGATGGCAACGCGACTGCTCGCTTTCACCATAGCGCGTTTGAGTTCGGCGTCTTCCGCTTCGAAGGCGGCAATGCCTTCTTCGGGGTCGAGCGCGCAGGCGCCCAGAAAGCACAGATCGGCCTTGATCTGCTGAACCTGTAGCAGCGCAATCGCGCCCACGGCACCTGCCGTTTCCGTCCCCACCCGGCCGCCGATCAGCATGACATTGAAGCCCGGACGACCCAACAACCTCAGGCACGCTTCGGGCGAATTCGTGATGACCGTGAGATTGGCGTTGTCGGGCAGCGCCTGCGCAATCGCGACGTTGGTCGAGCCTGCATCCAGCAAGACGATCTGTTTCGGCCGCACAATCGAGGCCGCGCATACGCCGAGCCGCTGCTTGCGCTCGACCGCTTCCTCCATGCGTTGCGACGCGCTGCGATCAGCCGGGGAGACGACGAGGGCGCCGCCGTACACGCGCTTGCAGTGGCCGGCGTCGGCGAGATCGCGCAGATGACGGCGCACCGTGTGTTCCGAGGTGTTGAGTTCGGCCGCGAGTTCTGAGGCCAGCACCCGCCCTTGCGCGCGGAGACGTTCCAGAATCAGGCGCTCGCGCTCGTCGGGGAGAAGTCCTTCCACTGCTTCCTGCCGGCTTCTTTGCATACCGCGTTTCCTCGTTTTTGCTCAATCGTCAATCGTGCATAATCGAGCATAAAGTAACGTAAACGGGCATTCAGTGCAAGTGAGGAGAAGCGTTGGTCACGCTCGAGTGACGCTAGAAAAACCGGGATTTTTCAGGAGGGCGGCGCGCACGTCTGACGGAGGCTAACGCACGCCTCGAATCAACTGGGTGATGCAGGCAGCGACTACCGCGAACACCGCCGCGCCGCTGAAGAGCGCGGCATAGTTGCCGGTGGCATTCGTCGCGCCGATTCTCAACAGAACCGGCGCAAGAACGGGAGCGAGAGTCTGCGGAATGGTCGTGGACAGGTTGAAGAAACCCATGCCTCTCGCTGCCTGTTCGCTGCTGTCCGGCAAAACTTCTGCCACCAGCGCGTAGTCGACGCCGAGATACATTCCTTGGGCCAGGCCTGCGACACCGATTCCGACAATGAACTGGTCAATGGATCCCGCGTGCGCGACGATGATCATCGCCAACGCGAAGAGCAGTGAAGCCGCGATGACGAATGGCTTGCGGCGACCCACCTTATCAGAGAGCCATCCAGACGGAATGCTTGAGATCGCAATGCAGACCGCGAGCGTGAACATCGCTGCCGTGAGCACAGGTGCCACGGTTTTCGTCGTGTAGTGCAGCGTGTCGATCAGAAAATAGGTCTTGTAGGTCGTCAGGGTGTACAGCGACATCCAGACAAGGAATCGGCCCAGCCAGGCCAGCGCGAAATCGCGGTATTCGATTGGATTGATCCACAGCGACGATGCCACAGCCTGCAACGATAGCGGCACCACCTCGCCCTGCGTCTTCGGTATCTCACGCAGAGTCAGCAAAAGCGGCGCCACCATCAGCGCTCCGACCACCGCCGGCCAAACAAACGCCCCGTAGCCCTCGGTCCCCGAAAGTTGTATGAGAAACACGCCGCCTACGACACCCACCTGGGTGGTCATGCCCATCCAGCCCGACACCTTGCCGCGCAATTTCGAAGGGATCCGCTCCGGCAGAATTGAAACCGTCGCGGCGATGGCAGCGTTGAAGCACAGCTGAGCGGCGACCCACCCGATTGCCACCATGCTCAGGGTGGACGCAAAGAAGCCAATGAAAAAGATGGCTAGTGTGCCGCCGAGCATGCCGCCAACAATATAAGGACGTCGTTGCCCAAACCTGGAGGTCGAACTATCGCTGAGCGCGCCGAAAATCGGATTGGCGAAAATGGCCACGAACGCGCCGAGACTCGCGACAAAAGCCAACGAGCTTGCTTTGTGAGCCGGATCGAGTTGGCCAACGCGGAGGGCGAGAGTCACCGACGTCGGAGTGAGGAGGGCCACCCAGATGCCGATGATTGCTGCGATATATCTGGCGATAAACCAGCCGTTAATCTTTTGCCCCGTCAGCCGGATATTGCGCTCCGGGGCACTTTCCTGTGTCTGCCCGTCGTACAGAGATCGGGTCTCAGGGTGCTTTTCCGCACTATCGACTCCGGCATAGCGATTCACGGTTAGTCTCCTGGATTTATACGATTTAACCCTTGTCGCCGGGCGATCCATACCCGATCGAACTGCAGACAAATCTGTATGACAGCGCTGTCATGCTCGGCGAGTTTTTTGTGCATGTCAAACGGGTAGTTACCCTGTGAGGAGAGGATGCGGCAGGCTGCAGTGCCCGCGTGGAATGCAATCTCCAGTTCGCCTAGGGGTATTTCCTCTATTGCACAAGAAGATCATCCGGCTACTATGACAGCGCTGTCATAAGGAGCCAGGATAGTTCCAGAAAGGCGAGTGCTCGATTGCGGTCCGTAGCCCTATACGCACGCCCGGGTAATGCTCTTTGCAAATGGTTTGGGCTGCAATTTGAGCTTTCTTTTTCTCTAGCAAATGGAATGAATCGTGAACTTTCCGCGTGATTTTCTTTGGGGTGCGGCTACCGCTGCTTTTCAAATAGAAGGTGCGAATACCGAGGACGGTCGAGGCGAAAGCATCTGGGACCGTTTCTGTCGCACTGAAGGAAACATTGCAGATGGCAGCGACGGTTCGCAGGCATGCGATCACTATCACCGTTGGCCGGACGATCTTGATCTGGCGAAATGGTTGAATCTCAACGCCTGGCGTTTTTCAGTCGCATGGCCCCGGATTCAGCCCACCGCCGATGGCAAGATCAACCAGAAAGGCCTCGACTTCTATAGTCGATTGGTGGATGGCATGCTTGAACGCGGTCTTGCGCCATACATGACGCTTTACCACTGGGATCTACCGCAATATCTGCAGGACAAAGGCGGGTGGGAATCGCGCGAAACCGTTGACCGCTTCGTGGAGTACGCAACTATTGTCGGCCGTGCGCTGGGCGATCGCGTTGCATCCATTGCCACGTTCAACGAACCATTCGTCACAGCCTACCTCGGACACTGGATGGGGGTGCATGCGCCGGGGATTCAGAATCCTGCTACCTCCGTTCAGGTCACGCACCATCAATTGCTCTCACATGGCCGCGCGGTTCAGGCCCTTCGACAGGAGGGCGTGAAAGCACCCCTCGGGATTGTCCTGAATCTGGCGCCCGTGCATCCAGCGAGCGATCGATCGCAAGACATTCGCGCTTCAGACAGGCACGACGTCGCTCAGAATCGCCTCTATCTGGACGGCCTGTTTTTGGGCAAATACCCCGAGCGGTGTACAGAGTTACTCGGTGTCGAGCCGAAGATCACCGAGGGCGACATGGAAGTCATTTCGACGCCGATCGACTTTCTGGGCGTCAACTACTACAGGCGCGCGATCGGGAGTGCCGACGGCGTGCCGTCACCGCATTTTCTCCGCAAAGAAAATCGGGAGGATCTGGCACAGCGCCAGGCGCCGCAATCTTCCAGCACGAACGGTGCCGCGCAAGACAAGGAATTCAAGCGCACCGTAGAGTTGCCTCCCGGTGCCCAAATCACTGCGATGGGGTGGGAGGTATATCATGAAGGGCTTCGCGAATGCCTCGAAGATATCAAGCGCCGCTACGCGAACGCACCGCCGATCTACATCACGGAGAGCGGTGCCGCTTTCGACGACGAGATGGTCGACGGACGGGTCGATGATCCGCGCCGGACAGCCTACCTCCAGGGGCAAATTGCGGCGCTCGGTCGAGCCATGAGCAATGGGGTGGACGTTCGCGGGTATTTTGTCTGGTCCCTGCTCGACAATTTCGAATGGGCGCTCGGCTACTCCAAACGCTTTGGCATTACTCATATCGACTATGCAACTCAGCAACGCACGCCGAAAGAAAGCGCTCTTTGGTATCGACACTTCGTCGGAACGCAGCGTTGAGCGCACCGCGCGCCAGCCTGGGAATGCACGCTGTGAAGCGTGACGTCACCATGAAGTCCGTGACCATCACGGACGTTGCGAAACGAGCTGGCGTGTCCATGAAGACGGTCTCGCGCGTGCTCAACAATGAGCCGTATGTCAACGAGCGTACGCGCGAGCTCGTTCTCAGCGCAGCAACAGAACTCGGCTACGCACCGAACCCTTCCGCTCAAAACCTCGCTCGCGGAGTGAGCCATACAATCGGGCTCGTCTATGCGCCCGCCGTGGCCGGCGCAGGTGCCGTGATTCCTCATTATTCTCAGGGAATTCAGTCCGGTGCACTGGATGCCTGCGAACGGCTCGACTTCGGCCTCCTCCTTTTGCCATGCGCCCGGGACAATCCCGATCCCGGGCTGGAGATCGTGCGCCAGGCCAGGAGCCGGCGGCTCAGCGCTCTCATCGTCGCTGCGCCAGTATGCAATCTACCAGGTGTTGCCCACGCTCTACAGGCGAGCCAGATTCCCTATTTTTGCGTGAGCCCCGACGTGCTCGAAGACGGTATTGGCAGCGTGAGCGTGAACGACAGGCAGGCCGCGAGACGGATGACGGAGCACATCCTCAGCCTTGGGCATCGACGGATAGCGTTTGTTCGTGGGCCGCATCTTTCCAGGGACAGCGATGAGCGCCTTGCAGGCTATCTGGAAGCGATGCAACGGGCGGGTGTGATCGTCGATCCAAGGTGGGTGGTAACAGGAAACCACATGTTTGAATCCGGTCTCGCATGTGGGAAAGACTTGATGACGCTCGAGCCTAGACCTACGGCCGTGTTTGCGAGCAACGACGACATGGCTGCAGGCGTCATGCACGCTGCTTATGGTTTGGGACTTTCGTTGCCGGCTGATGTATCCGTTGCGGGATTCGACGATTCCGACATAGCTCGCACTGTTTGGCCACCCCTGACAACCATTCACCAACCCCTGCTGGAAATGGCCGCGAAGGCAGTGGATGCGCTGGTGGCAGAGGTCAAGGACCGGGGTGCCGGCGATTACGTGTCGTCACTGAAGCCGTTCATATTCGACTGCACTCTAATGATTCGTGGCTCAGTCGCCGCGTTGAGTCACCCGGACGATTGACGTGCATTGCTTGCGGCATGCGGAGGGTATGACCTCGAAACGTATCAGGTCTCCCTATACTGGGACGGCGAACCCCTTAGAACGCCATGAATAGCCACGACTCCTGATAACGTAATACTGGCCATCCACAGCCAGTATCCCGCCCCAAGGGACGATACGGGTTGCAAGGGTCCTCCTGATTCGGACGTGTTGACGCCCTGAAAGAGGAAGGCGTTGCCGACGGCGAGCGCTCCCACGCAAAACGCCAAGGCGAGAGCGTCGCTTGCCTTGCTTTGCAGAAACAACAATGGCCAAACTGGGATTATCAGCAGATTGGCAAGCCAGCTTATCTGCGCATTGTCGATCAACCCGAGAAAGCCGAATACAAGAATTGCCAATCCGGACCAGCAATTGTTTCCCTCATAGCAAAATCCGTTAAAGGGAAGCGAAATGACGAACATGAGGGCTAGCATTCCAAGCAGTTTTTTTCTTTGGTTCAACTTCTCGTCTCCTTACGGGCACCGGGTAGTACGGTTGAACGGCTGCTTGGGGGAAAACTGAAGGGGGCCACCACAACCTGACGTTCAGCGAGCGGACGAACCTGCCGCTGGTAAGACGGGATTACTCAGTTAGCGGCCATTGCTGGCGTGTGGCAGAACCGCTGCTATGCGTCGACTATCGCCGACCGCATCGGGCGGCAGTCGTCCGTCCGACATTTCATTCATTTGTGTTGTAAGCAGGCAGAACCGTATTGCGAAAAATGGCGCGCTTCACCAATATCATGCCCTAGCCAACGGAGACAGTCGTGCCAACTGAACGTGTATTTCGCAAGCCGGAGAGCTTTGAAGCTGAGCGTTTGAGTCGCGACGCGATCCGTCCGTTTCTCGAAAGCCGAGGATTCGCAGTGCTGTCTGACGAGCGGATCGTGCGAGGGGTTTCGCAGGCTCAGATTGTTACCGCGCGATCTGAAACGGGGGGAACGATCAAGATGCGCGTGCGGCTTTGCTGGCGGCATCGCGGTCCGGACGACCTTCGATTTTCGGCTGCCCAGCTGCGAGCGGACCTCATTGACAATGACTGGGATAAAACGCTCGACCAGCTCGTTGATCGTGATGTGAAACTCGGCATCTCACATGCGCTCATCTTCCAGCGCGTAGGCGAGACTGTCCCCTACGCAGCGCTTGTACCAATCGATCAGCTAGGTTTGATCTGGCGTCGTCAGGCGGAAGTAAGCGAGGAAATGATCGAAGCCGGACGCTTAGGACGAACCACGAAGAACCACGCAAAAAACGGCTCGAGTCCCACGGTGTATCTAATGGACAGCCGACACGAAGACGCGCATTTCGTGCCTGATGTGCTCTGGCAATGGCCGGGCGTACAGGATCTCGTCAAGATGGGTGACGTGAAACTGCGCGTGCTCATCGACGACACGTGGGACGACCTCTACGCGCCCGATCCTTCGGGTTATGGAAGTGATGGGGCAAGTGAGCGGACCGTGACGCGATCCGAAGTTAAGCGCGATCCTCGTGTCCGGGCTGACGTCGTCAAGCGCGCAGGTGGCAAGTGCGAACGCTCGACGTGCGGAGCGATCGCGCGATACAAGGGCTTTCTCGACGTTCATCACATCCTTGGCGTCAGGAATAGCGATCGCGTCTGGAATTGCGTCGCACTCTGCCCAAGCTGTCATCGTGACGCGCATTTCGCACCCGAACGCGACTTGATTAATGACACGCTTCTGGACTTCGCTTCCCGTTTCAGGAAATGACCGTCCGGCAGAGGCGGCGCCAGTCCGGCGCGTTCTTCTCGACAACGCCCTTCTCCCGGCCAGCTGTCCGGCTGCAGAACTCGGGCTCGAATAGGTAGTGGACCGCCTCGACCGAGGCCGTGTAAAAACACGAGAACTGGCAGTCTCTCGAGCGACCGATGCGGCCGCTCCTTCGCAGGTTTCTGTTGCTTACGACTGAACTGATTGCGCCACGCCAGCGAGGCACACGCGGGCGTGAGATTGCGCGCCCGCCAGCTTCATTGCTCGCAGTGTCTCTGCAAATCCTAGCCAAGCTCAAGCTGGCGATTCACTCGCGCCATAATTTCCGTAACGGTTTGATTCTCGTATCAACGAAGGTGCGTGAACGTCTGGTGCGATTCGTTTTAGTTAGGCGAGTCCCGAGAGAGGCCTTAAATTTGACAAACTTTGCAATCCTCGACGCCGCTGACCTTGGATGAACTAGATGTATCGAAGTGGGAGCGAAGATTTTCGAAATATTAAACGGCTTATGCTGATCGTATCGAGACCCAAGAGATAGAGCATGCATAACCTGATGAAGTTCTTCATTGCGATTAAGGAAAACATGATTCCGGCCTAAGTTGAGAGACATGAAATGGAAGTAAGGATGCAGAATGCCAGAATAATGCCGACAATTACAGGCCCCCAAGCACATCATATCATTTTCTGCTAAGCGAATATTCAAGCCGTCAATCATCTCAACCCAGAGCGCTACCAAAATAAACGAAAAAGGAATGAAGATGATAAGATCTAACGATTTAACGGAAAGTGGATTGACGATTGAATCGCCGTCGCCATAAAAGGTGCACATCGCAGGCCCCAAAAAGATGAGCAAAAAGATTCGCGTGTTCGTTTTTTTAAAGAAAGCTAAAGATCTCTGATAGCATTTTAAGTGCGGTAGGTCTGTAAGTTGACTTGAATTATCAGCTATTCTGCCTTCGGCGACTCGTGTACCTTGGGTTATTTAGCAAGCTTGCCGTCTACCCTAACGGCCGGATTGTGAAATTCTGGAGGCACTTATGGTGCGAGTGTTGGGCCGCACTTGGGCCGGGGCTGGGACGCGCCGAATCGTCAGCGGCATCGGCGTCGCTTGAAAAGCGACGCCGCACATCCGGCACCTGCTGGTGGGAAGCGGGCGGACGCGTGCCGCTTATTTACGGTCTTCAGACTCTGTTACCGAACTGTCGATGCTTCGCTAGCATCACGCGCTCCCGCATGGTGTCAATCCTCTACAAGAATAGCTTTGTCAACTTTGCTGGCTAGTAAACTGGCCAAAACCATATGCTCGGCCGCCTCCTTTTGCGTCAAGCCGTTTATGACGGTATGCGCTAAAGGATTGCGAATCCCAACATACGCGCCGACGAATATGTTTATGAAACCCTTTTGCTCGCTTCTGCCCGATTCAGTATCGAGCGTGCTCAAAATGAGCTTCGCGCCCTCAAGTTTGAAAACTTCGGTCACGAGCGCCTGTCCGTCCAACTGGCTCTGTGTGCGCGCCCTAATGTAATCAAATACCGCCGTCACTGACGTTTCCACTGCCTGCCTAAAATGATTCGTCACATAGAAGTCCCAAGCGCGGTTTGCGATAATCGGGTGAAGAAGGTTGAAGAGTGCTATGTTTGGGTCGTGTTGTTCTACCCGTGCGGTGATTAATTTTAGTCGTGCTGCCTCGCGAAGTGGCATGAGGTTAATCGTTATAAAATCCAAGTAGTCACTTTGATCCGAAAATTCGATCCGGCGCATTGTTTCTCGCGACCATTTGTAGGGAGGCATCTTTTCGTGCCACACGTCCAAAAACTGGTCAAACATTGTGGGCACGTCTGGATAACCTTTCGCGGCGTGAAGTAAATGTCTGCGACCAGGCCTGTCGATACCCTCTTCGCGGCCCCATAAGAAGCACGCCCTCTCGATCGCATCGAGTTTTTCACATGTCCTTGTGTACCAGTCGAACGCGGCACTGTCCATTTGTAGAGTCGGCGTTGTCTAAAAACTTATTTTATCAACGACTCAATGCTTTTCGTTCTGCGACCCATCTTGTTTCGGACGCTTACCAGACCAAAGGTCTAGGCAACAACGTCTGGGTCGGCAGATTGTCTGGATGGTGTGAGGTCACTACAGCGAACTCGAACGGTCACTCGCTCGTCTACGGAACGACGGGGCACTATACTCAGGCGGGTTTAGCGACGATGCGAATGGTTAATCCGGTACTTAAGTGCTAGCGCCTCTGAATTAAGCACAATGCTGTCAACGTTCTGCCCAGTTGAGGCACATTAACAGTGGCGCCCTCGCTCGCTAAGAAGATACCTGCGGAAGGAAAGTTGTCCGCTTCGGAGATTCTAAGTTCGTCGCGCACGGGCCGTCGGCTATAGATGCCACATCGGACGTTCAATGTCGATGAGAGCGTAGATCCGCTCCGGGTCGAAAGCAACCAGTTACGGTTACCTGCGCATGACCCGCGAGGCAGATGATCCGTTGACAGTGGCGGTAGGGCGGCCGATGGTGGCACCGCGAACCGGCAACTGCAAGCCGTGATATGTCGCATCGGGCCGGCGCTTTCCGGACGCGCCCCGACCGCTTTCTCCGGGCATTTTGTGCAGCTTCCAGAACTCTATTGCCGAGCAACAAACCCCGCTCCCCCTCCCAAGCACGCCAGCTCCCCATGCACCAATCAGGGGAAATACCGAACGATCGTCAACTTCGGCGCAAAGCCGATTGAAGGCCATCCGGCGGGCTTCACGCGGTTGGCTGCTATCACAACCCCTGTTGTAATCCAACGACATTTAAATGAAATAACTTTCAAATTATTGTCGTAGAAATATCATCCAACCGCACAAAGGGTTTTGCGCGTGAACCACGGCTCAAGGCCGGCACGGACAGCGACTCCATCCAGATACGCATAAGGGGAAATACCGGTGAAAAAGACGTCTATGGTGATCGGCGGGGCGCTGCTGGCTCTCGCGGCTCAATCTGCTTTCGCGCAATCTTCGGTGACGTTGTACGGCATCGTCGACACGAGCATCCGCTACCTCACCAATGCGAATGCCAACAACGATAACCAGGTTTCAATGGGCATTGGCCCGATTACCGGCAGTCGTTTTGGTTTTAAGGGGAATGAGGATCTGGGTGGTGGTCTGTCGGCAGTATTCCGGCTGGAAAATGGTTTTAATGCCTGGAATGGCGCGTTGGCAAGTTCGAATACGCTCTTTAACCGGATGGCTTATGTCGGGTTGTCGAGCAATCAATATGGCGCCGTCACGTTGGGCCGCCAGAATACGCCGCTGTTCGATCAGCTCGGCGATGTTTATGACCCGCTGACGGTGGGCAACTTCGACCAGGACGGCTGGCTGCCCGGCGCACTCGGCTACGGCCTGCGTGAGAACAACTCGGTCAAGTACAACGGCCAGTTCGGCGGTCTGAACGTCGAAGGCATGTACGCCTTCGGTAACGTGGCGGGCAGCACGGGCGCCAACAATATGTATGGCTTTACCGCGTCGTACGTGTACGCGGGCCTGTCGTTCGACGCCGGCTATCAGCAGAACAGCGACGCGGAGAACAACAAGTTCAAGCTGGTCAACGTCAGCGCGGTCTACTCGTTCAGCACGGTCAAGGCCTTCGCGGGCTGGCTGCATGCGCAGGACAACACCGGCATGGTCGATCTGTTCATGGCGGCCGCCAACTCGCCGGCGGCGAGCTGGTCCACGCCGGTCACGGGCAAGAACCGCATTGACGATGGCTTCTACGTGGGCAGCACCTGGCAGGTCACGCCGCCGCTGCTGCTGACCGCCGCGGGCTACTACGATCACTCGCGCAACGCGCTGGATGCCAACGACACGTCGATCAGCCGCGGCACCCGCTATTCAGCGGTGGCGCTGGCGGAGTACTCGCTGTCCAAGCGTACCGAGGTGTACGGCACGGTTGACTTCATCCGTGGCACGGGCGCAGCGCTGGCAGACTTTCCGGGCCGCAACAACCAGACCGGCGTTGCAGTCGGCATGCGCAACATCTTCTGATGAATGGATGGCCGGATCAGGAAGCCCATGCGGTCGACGGGCTTCCGCCTGAATCCAATAGAAAACAGGCCTGAAAACGAAAACGGCGCGCATCTCACGAAGCGCGCCGTTTTTGCTGCTGCTTTTTATTATGTAAGCCTGCTCAAACGCTTCAGGCTACCGAGCGCCCGCGCGACCTGAACAGTGCTTCTCTCTCAAGCCGGTCTAGCAACGACAGCACGCGGCGCCGCTGGCTGACGACCAGGTCGTGCGTTTGCGCCAATGCGCGCAGACGCCGCTCCCAATACTCATAGTCCAACTGGCTTTTATGCTGGAGTCCGTCACTCGCGGTGACGTACTGAACCATGCGTTCAAGATGGTCTAGCTCGATATCAGCGAGATTCGCCGAGCGCAAGCTACTGGTCTCGTTTGCTGTTTGTTTTTCTACCGCGTTCATTTCGGCCCTCGGAACATTCCTCGTCAACCTGCGATGGACCCTCTCATGTGGCGAGGCCACACCGGATGAATCGCAGTGACATAAGGTGCCGTAAATCTGGAATCTCTCAGTTCAACGCGAAACCCGGTTTTGGGGGTCTTCTTTTAATGAAGGATATTGCTAGTTCGCAAAAAGGCTTTACCATCCGTCTCAGTTTGGCCGGCTTTGCCCTCCAATCTTTTTGTCGTGGCGTCATCGCGATGACACGTACCGTTGCAGATGAGTGATTCCCTGGACTTATGACCCGGCGCCCGCCAACCGACCCACCGCCGTCTGAAGTGAACCTGCCCGCCTCGTTGCGCACGAGCAGTTTCAGCACGCGCACGCTCGCGACGGATCAGCAGGTGCTGGCGTGGCGCAGACGTGTCGGTCATGCCGTGGATGTGCCGCCCACCAGGGCGCAACTGAGCGATGGCTTCGGCGCGAGCATCGAACTGTTCGCGGCGGGCGACAGCATATTTACCGACGTGCGTACCGATGCAATGGTACTGGAGCGTCCGGTGGCGCGCGTCTCCACCGACGCACGCCGCGATTTCGCGTTTCACCTTTATCTGGAGGGGGAAACCGGCGAGGTCACGGGCATGAGCAAGAAGCGCAGCGCGCCCGGCTCGGTGCAGGGCATCGTGGCGTTCGATCTGAACCAGCCGTTCCGGGTCGAACGGCCGGCTTGTCGCGTGCTGACCCTGTTCGTGCCGAGACCGGTCGTCGAGGCAGGGCTACCGGACAGCGAATCGCTGCACGGCCGCATCATTCCATTCGACACGCCGCTCGCGCAGGTAGCGCTCGAACACGCCGTTGCGACGCGCCAGCGCGTGCCGACGCTCGGCGCGCAGAAAGCGGACGAGGCCTTCCGGCTCGCCGCACAGTTGCTGCTCGCCGCCTTCCGTCAGGACAGCAGCCTGACGGGCGCGGGCCGCGCGGCGTTGCAGGCGGCGGTGCTGGAGAGGGTGCGCCGTTTCGTGGATGCCAATCTGCACCAGGCCGAACTCACACCGAGTCTTGTCGTCGACGCGTTGCAACTGAAGCGCGCGACGATCTATCGCTGGTTCGAACACGAGGGAGGTCTCGGCGCCTACATCCGTCATCGACGCCTGCGTGAGGCCGCCGACGAGCTGGTGCGTTTCCCGCAACTGAAGGTGACGGAGATCGCCTACGGCCTCGGTTTCAAGAGCGCCTCCGATTTCACCCGTGCGTTCCGGCGTGCCTTCGACATCAGCCCGCAGGACATGCGCGTGCGCGCCCTGGAGATGCAACGCACGGCGCTTACGGAGTGGTCAACGGTGGGCGGTCCCGGCGGGTACGGAGCCGTCACTGGCGCCCGCCAGCCGTTCGGGGAACAGGTAAAGCGCGCCGAGCGATAAACCGTTGGCCGCCATCAGATACCACGCGGGCATCATGGCGTTGGCGCTCACGTGAATGAGCCAGCTCACGATGAACGGCGAGAAGCCGCCGAACAGCACCACACCGAGGCTATAGATCACGGCGAGCGCCGCCGCGCGACGATGCTGCGGGAAAGCCTCCATCATCAACACCGATCCCGCGCCCGCATTGTTCACCGCAAATGCTACGTAGACCGTAATGATGCCGAGGGTGGCGAGGTCACTCACGCCCCGCGTCAGCCACCAGAAGGCCGGCCACGCACCGCCAATGGCGATCGCGAGGGCCGCGTACTGGAGGGTCTTGCGGCTGGCGCGCCGATCGGCAAGCCGTCCGACGAGCGGCGTGACGATCAGAATGACGAGTCCCGAGCTGCACGCCGTGAGCAGGCTCAGGGTGGCAGCCCGATGCAAGGTGCCGACGAGGTAGGCGGGCATATAGAACACGGTGACGTAGATGCTCACTGACGGCGCCGCCATCATCAGCACACCCAGCACGAGGGGCCTGGCGTGTTCGCGCACGAGCTGAGCGGAGAGACGCTCGCGCGGCGTCGCGGGGACGGCTTCGAGCATCTGACGGCGCAGCAGCCAGCCAACCGGTCCGATCAGGCCGCCAATGAAAAACGGCACCCGCCATCCCCATTCCTTCAGCGCGGCCGGCGAAAGTAGCGCCACCGTGGCGGCTCCCACCAGCGCGGCGACCAATGCGGCGGCACCCTGGCTGGCGCCGCGCCAGCTCACCATGAAGCAGCGGCGGTGGTACGGCACGGATTCCATCAGCGATGCCGAAGCGGGGCCGATTTCGCCGCCGGCCGCGAAGCCTTGCAGAAGCCGTGCGACGACCATCAGAAGCGGTGCGGCGAATCCAATTGATGCGTAGGTGGGCAGGCAGGCCATCATCCAAGTGCCGACCGTCATCAGCATCAGCGCGACACTCATGCCGGCCTTGCGGCCACGCTGATCGGACAGACGTCCGATCCACAGCGCGCCGAGCGGCCGCATCACGAAGCCCGCTCCGAACGTGGCCAACGAAAGCAGCAGCGACGCAGCAGGGTTCGCGGAGGGGAAGAACAGTTGGCCGATCAGGACCGCGGAGAAACTGTAGACCGTGAAGTCGTACGCAACGAAGCCGTTGCCCGTGACGATGGTCGCGATGGTGCGGGTCAGGCCCGGCGTCGGAGAGGAGTCGGGCAAAGATTCAGCGGGGCGATGCATGATTGCTGCGAGTCGGTTGGGCGCGAAAGACAAAGCGCGTAACGGTAACAGAGAATCTCTGTCTTAACGGTCCGCACGACAAAAGCTTTAGCGCAACACGTGGCTCGCCGGTGGCGTTGCCTTCAGGCATCACCTGCCTAGTGCACCACCGCCCACACCAGCGACAACGAAAACCCCGCCAGAATGATCGACGCGCAACGCTGGACGTGCATCGGATTGATGCGCATGAGACGGCCGCTGCCGAGCGCCGCGCCAAAGCCGATCCATGCAAGCCCGCTTGGAATCAGCAGGGCGGTGAAAATCGTCATGGTTTCCAGATAGGCCGCGAGGCTCTGAAACGTGACGACGGGGAAAATCGTCCCGGCGAACAGGATGGCTTTGGGATTGAGCAAGGTGGCGGTGAACAGCGTCCGCAGACCGACGCTCTGTTGCGTGGCCGACGGAAATGCGCTGGCGGTCTGCCACATACGCACCGCGAGGTACGCGAGGTACAGGCTGCTCGCCAGCCGCAGCACGGCCGGCAGCCACGCGAAGGAAGCCGCGGCATGCGTGAGCACGTAGCCCCACACGGAGATCGACACCAGATAGCCCGTGAATTCAGCGCCAATCAGATGAACGGAGCGCCGTATGCCGCGCGTGAGACCGGCCGTCGCGAACAAGGTGTTGGTCGGGCCCGGCAGGAACAGCACGATTGCGGTGCCTAAGGCCATCAGCGCAGCACTTGAAGTTGAGAGCATGAATGGGCGGCAACGTGGCGGATTGAAGTTATGGGAGAGTATCACTTCATGCCTTCCGTTCCATGTCGGAGCCATGTCGGAGCGAAGGCGCTAGCTGCCCACCACGACATACACGATAGCAAGCGGCGACTTCGAACCGTTCGGCACGGCCGCGCGCAACGGGGCACTGAAGGTGCCGCGTACATTGACGTAGCGCGAGAACTGTAAACGCAGTCCCGCGCCGACGCTGATGAGCGAGCCGTTGTTGGGCTCGGTGGGTTCGTCGATGCGGTTCCAGACGTGCCCCGCGTCGAAGAACAGGAACGGTTGCAGCGCGACGCTCGTCGTGCCGAACATCAGCGGCGGGGTGCGCAATTCGGTCTGCAGATTCCAGCCGCGGTCGCCTTCCACCACGTAGGGCTCGTAGCCGCGCACGCTGCTGTCGCCGCCCAGACCGAGTTCTTCGCTCGGTAGCAGCGTGTCCGGTGTCCACTGAAACATGCCGTGCGCCGAGAAGGAAAAGCCTGCCGGCAGCGCAACGTCGTGTTGTCCGGTCAACTGCATGTAGGTGTAGCGTGGGCTTGCGCCGAGCCGCGCTGTGTTGAAGGCTGCGTCGTTGTCGTCGCCGTCCAGGTAGCCGGGGCTCATGACGAGCGTTGCGCTGGCGCTCGCCTGACCCAACGTGTCGCGGCCGTTGGCGTCGTAAGCCAGCACGAACTGATGGATGTGCGTGTTCGAATTGAACACCTGAAAGCCGCCGAATTCGAGGTCGTTGTTCGAGCGCTTGAAATCGTAGCCCAGCTGGATCTGTTGCTGCCACGCGCCGATTGGCACGAGCCGCCAGTCGTAGCGAAAACTCAGTTGTGCAGAGATTCCGGTTTGACCGAAACTGTTGGCGACATCGGGCGAGCTTTGCGCATACATGCCGAACAGTTCGACCCGATCGAGCCACGGCAGCGGCGCGCCGTAGTTGAATGAATGCGCGACGAACCGTGGACGATTCGCACCCCCGAAGATATCGGGGTTGCCGTCGAATACATCGGTGTTGGTCGTCAACTGATAGCCGATCTGCTGGTCGAGGCCGAACAGGTTGCCGTAGTCGATGCCCGCGAAGATCCGATCGCGGCCGAGCTGCGCCACGCCGTCGTTGTCGAACCCGGCGCTCACGCGCAAGGGCAGACGGTCTTGCGTTTCGAGCACTACGTCCGTGGAATCTTCCGCGTCGCCCGGTGCGTAGACCACGTCCACGGTGCGGTAGGGGTTCAGGTTCAGCAGTGAGAGGCCCGACGCAACATCTGTTTCGCGGATCGGCGCGCCGGGCGTGAGCGGCATTTCGCGCACCAGCAGACGATCCGGGAAATAGCGGTTGCCACGCGCGGTCACTTTGCCGAGGCGATAGTTCGCCACGGCAATCCGCACCACGCCGTTTGTCACGTCCTGTTCCGGCAGATACACATCGACGAGCGGTTGTCCTGCATCGCGATAGCGCTGCACGACGGCGCGACGGATTTCGGCAAGGCGGCCGAAGGTCATCGGTTTGCCGAGATCCGCCGCGAAACTGGCGAGAAAGTGCGCGTCGAGGAGCGGTAGACCCGTCGAGGTCAGTGCGCCGTCCGCGGCTTGCGCGACCGGTGACGTGGCGGAGCGATCGGTCGTGAAGGTCAGGCCATGCAAAGATGCCACCGCAACCTGCGCGGCGTTGTCCACCGGCGCGGCGGGCGCGGGTGCTGCGGATGGCCGCGCGGGCGCGGGAGGCGGCGATGGCGTCACGTCGCGATACGATTGCGCGGCGGCGGGCGTCACCCACGCCAGCAGCGTCAGTAACGCCGTCAACGTGGATAGCGCATCGAACCACGCATCGAGCCTGGCCTTGGCCGAATTGCCGCGACGCCGATCGTTCAAGGCTCAACTTGCCATCGCAGCACGGGGTACGTGGCCCCGGCCACGATGGCCCATGTGCCGTCGGCGCCAAAGTTCCAGCTCGAACCGTAGCTGGCGGGGTTGATCATCTGCGCGGAGGTCAAGCCGTTGCTGGCGGAGATGGCCGTGCCGATGCCGACGCCCGGTGCCGGCTGACTGCTGCCGTAGAAAAACGCGCCGGTCTGGGCATTCCAGAAGACGTTGTTCGCGATCGTGCCGACGTTCTGTCCGGCAATGGATCCATACGCGATCTCCGGCGACACCCCGAACGCCGTGGGCGACGCGGCAAACGACTCTTCGATCAAGCCCGCGTTGATCGCGACCAGACCGCCGCCGACGATGTTGGCGTTGATCTGGTTCGTGGCGTACGACTGGTCGATCACGCCGGTGGCCGAGTTCTCGCCGACCAGCCCGCCAGGCGTGCCGTGAGAGCCGACGAACACGGGGCCCGTTGCATACGACTGCGAGACCAGGCCATTGTTGAGGCCGACCAGTCCACCGACCACCGTCTGGTCGCCGACCTGCGCGCTGCTCCAGGAACGCTCGACGGTGCCGTCGTTCTGACCCACCAGACCGCCGCCGGACCCTTGGCCGAACTCGCCGGTGGTGACCATGCCGGTGCTGTAGGCGTGCGTAATCAAGCCCTGGTTGTCGCCGGCCAGAAGGCCGGTGGCACTAAAGAAACCTGTGGTCTGATCGTCGACAACCCCGAGGTTGCGCACGACGCCCGTGGTTCCGATCACCCCGAACAGGCCGGCATTGCCGTCCGCGAATGTGGACGTGGGCGAGGCAGCGGTGATGAAGAGATTGCTGATGGTATGGCCCATGCCATCGAACTGACCGGTGAACGGCGCACCGCCGCCAATCGCTACGAACGTCGTAGACGGCGCAGGGCTCAGGTTCGTGCCAAGTGCATAGTTGCCTGCCAGATTCAGCGCGACGTTATTCAGATCCGTCATGGAATTGACGAGCTGATACGCGGTGACCTGCGTGACGAGCCCGCTGAACGGCGCGGCGCTCCATGCGGTATTCGTGGTGATTGTGCCGGGCTGCCACGTGCCCGTCATGTCGTACAGCGCGGCGACGATACCCGTGCTTTTCGACCAGTCGATCGTGCCGTTGTTGACGACGCTGCCGCCGTTGTCGATGGCGCTCGCATCGGCGCGCAAGGTGAGATTGCCGCTGCCGTTGTTGGCGACGCTTGCGTGCGGCGCGATGGCGAGCGAGTGGTACGCATTCAGCGTGAGCGAGGCCGCACCGCTCCAGCGGATGCTCGACAGCACGCCCAGATCGCCGCTCGTGCCGCCGGCGCCGGTCGTCGTCACGGCCACGGAGGTGTCGTGCGACAGGTTGCTCGCGAGCGTGCGCGCGGTTGCGGCGTCGATCGTAAAGACGGGGGCGGTGAGATTCCATAGCGCGGCATCGACGGTTGCACCCGTCACCCGCAGGTTGGTGGCGCTCGTGTCCACGGTGCCGCCGCTGCCGTCCGCATTGGTCGCGCTCAGCGTGCCTTGCGCATTGACCGTGCCGCCGTCCGCCACCAGCCAGATGTGGCCATCGCGTGTGGCGGTGCCGGTGGCGCGCAGCGCCGTGTTGCGACCGGCGAGCGCGTAGATGTTGCCATCCGCGGCTTGCAGATTGATCTGGGCCGCCTGGATCGCGCCCGCGTTGAGCACCTGTCCATTGCTGCCGGCCTGCACGAAGACCTGCTGTGCGGACGATGAATCCTGCAACAGGATCTGGTTGCCAGTCGCGATTTCGGCGCTGCCGTTGGGCGCGCTGATCGTGCCGAGGTTGGCTACGGCCTTGCGTGAAATCAGGAAGACGTCGCCGCCGGTCGAACTGATGCTACCCAGGTTGATGACGCTGCCATTGCCGGTGCCGCTGAGGGTCAGCGCGCCGCCCTCCATGAACGCGGTGTTATCGGCATCCAGCGTGGAAGCAACGAAGCGCCCGCCCGTGGTGATCACGCCGCCCGGACCGACCAGTACACCTTGGGGGTTGATCAGATACACGCTGCCGGTCGCGCTCAGCAGGCCGTTGATCAGCGAAGGCGCGTTGCCGGTGACACGGTTCAAGGTGGCGCCCGAGCCGTTGTTGATGTTCACGTGGCCGCCGTTGCCGATCGAAAAGCTGTTCCAGTCGATCACGCCACGCGAGCTGGTCTGCGCGATGGTCAGCCCGGAACCGGCTGCGGTGATCGACCCTTGACCCTGCACGAACTGACCACCCTGCGGAAGTGGGGGCGCCGCCCGCGCCATGGAAAGCAGACCAGCCTGCATCAACAGCACGGCCAGGACTCGCGGACGGTGTTTGCGGCGGCCGACGCGTGACCGTTTCGCGAGCCGGTGGGAGCGGGTGAAACCTGGCCGTGTCAGACGGGTGAGATGAGCCAGATGAGAAGTAGCCGTAGAGACGGGGGAAGCGATCGCTTGAAACAGGACAAGTTGCTTCATATGCACCTCCAGGTGGGGGCGCGCAACAGTGCGGCCTTATGCGCGCCAACCGTGAAAATCGCAGGACTTTCGGTAAAAACGGCTTGGACTACTCAGGTTTGGCGAGAAGGTCTGACGGCGTATTCGATCTGATAAATAGCCTTCGCAAAGTGCGGTTTACCACTTACGCCTGGAGGGCGAATACCTAGACGGATTTGCTTGACGAGAGGGGGATTTTCGAGTGGTGCGCGCCCGTGAATCGAGCGCGTCGAGACTCACGGGCGGCGAGGCGGAGCGGGTGATCAGAGAGCGGTGATCAGAGTGCGGTCAGCGGATGCATATCATGCGGCAGTCTGGGCGGCGTGGTCGCCACCAGCCTCAACGTTCAGTACTACCCTTGGGACGCCGCACCGTTCTGATCGTGCCGCTGGTGGCGCCGCCGCAAAAGAAGCGTTCATCGCCATCGGATTCGAGGCCAGATACGATGGTGCCCGCCGGCATGTCGAGGCGCTCGAGGACTTTCCCCGTGTGCGGATCGATGCGCTGCAAGCCGGTTTCCTCGCCTTCCCATGTGCCGTGCCACAGTTCGCCGTTCACCCACGTGACGCCGGTGACGAAGCGGTTGCACTCGATGGTGCGCAGCAGCGCGCCGGTTTCCGGATCGACCTGATGGATTTTGCGCTCGCGGTATTGGCCGACCCACAGCGTGCCTTCGGCCCACGTGAGACCGGAGTCGCCGCCACCACCGGGCGCCGGAATCGTGGCCAGCACCTCGCCGGTCTGCGGGTCGATCTTCTGGATGCGGCTCTCGGCAATCTGGAACAGGTGCTTGCCGTCGAAGGCGGTTCCCGCGTGGGCGGCGACTTCGATTGAGCGCAACGTGCTGCCGGTTTGCGGATCGAGCGCGTTCAGGCGGTCGCCCGAGGCAAACCAGACATGCTGCCCGTCGTAGGTAAGGCCATGTACTCGCTCGATACCCGGAAAGGGCCCATATTCATGGATGATTTCAGCGGCGGAGCGTTTCATGCTGCATTCCTTATGATTGGGGAGGAGAGAGGTCCGGCCTGTGTGCGTTCAGCGGCCCTACACCTTGCCGATGACGGGGCGTTCCGTGGCACAGGCCCGACGACTTCATCCTAATCACCTGGCAGCGGAGGTGGGAGTAACAAGGCGGTCGCGAATCCGGGCATGGGCGGCGTCATCCAGCGGCGTGCGCGTCCCTGGCCGAACGATTGCACCTTGTCCGCCGAGGCGAGCGCGTCCAGAATCCGCTGCGCAGTGCGCTGACTCGCGCCGAGCGCGAGTGCCAGCGCGGAACTCGACCACGACTCGCCGTCCGCGAGTAAGGCGAGCACGGCCGCGTGCTTTTCTTCGACAGGACGCGTGAGCACTACAACCTCGACCATTTCCTGAGGTGGGTTTCGCATTGCATGAGTTTCGCGCGGTGCCGAGGGCCCCTCATGCGGGGTGTGCGCGTCATGGCATTTGTGTTCGTGCGGCACGAGCGCAAATCCGCGGTCCGTTGCGCGGATCGTGGCCAGCGGTGCGAGGACCGTGCGCAGCCTGCCGATCTCCACCCGCAGACGGGCCCGATGCGATTCGTCGGCATGCTTCGCCCGGAAGGCCAGCGCGACCAGCGCATCACGTGGCGCATCGCCGGGCCACGCTTCGGTCAGCGCACGGGCGAGCGTAAACAGCACCGGCCGCCGTGCAAGCGTAAGCATCGTTCCCGCATGCCATACACCGTGACGGCACGCATCGACGACGAGCGCGCTTGATGCCAGCAGCGTTTCGACCTCGTCGAGCCGCAGCGCGCGTGCCTCACCGTGCGCGATCAGCCGCGCGGCCGGCGCGTTCAGCAAGAGGCGCGCGTGATCGATTTCAGCCACGAGCGCAGGGATGCCCGCGTGCCCGGCGGCCAGAGTGGCGCGTTGCAGTGCAGCGCGGGCGGACTTCGCCTGCAGACGCCGCATGGCGAGCCCGGCCACCATCAACTCGTGGGCGGCACGGAGTGCGGGCGGGAAGGACGTGGGGTCGAGCGTGGCGAGCATGGTCTCCGCCTGATCGAGGCGCCCGATCAACAGCAGACGACGGACCTCGAGGTAGCGCGCATGAGCGGCGTTGGCGCGATCGCCGTGCGCTTCGAGCGTGGCGCGTGCGGCGTCGAGGCGTTTGCTGGGCCAGTGGAGGTCGCGCGAAGCGAGCGCAATCTCCGCTTCCGCGACCACGCAGCGTGCGCGGGCCACCGCTTCTTTCGGACCGAAGGCGCGCGCCGCACTGCGGATCAGCGTCTTCGCGCGTGTCAGCTCACCGAGCTGAGCCATCGCGATGCCGCGCAGCGCGAGCGCCGGTGCGTCGTCGCGCAAGGCCACCCGTTTCAGTGCGCCCAGCGGATCGCCCGCGGCGAGTGCATGCGCGGCGGCGGTGACTAGCGAATCCATGATCGGGTTGAATCACGCCACACGTGCCGCTCCCGCCGTTTAAGGGTCGCGACTAATCTAGCACACGCGTCACGCGTTGCCTGGCCTGCGAAGGGACGTGGATTCATGAGGCCAAGTCAGGAACCTGATTCGCGAGCCGTCCGGCTTATGACAAAATGAGCCAACTTCGACTATCGCATTGCGCGCATTGAACCCACCTACCGCCACTGTCTCCATCTCGGTCGTCAACGGTTTTCTCTCGGGCGCCGATCGTGCTGCCGTCGCGCGTCTTGCGGGCCGTTCGGGGATACCGTACGAGTTGTTGAGCAAGCCCGGCGCGCGGGTGACAGAGGAACAATTCTCGACGCTTTACCGTTTGCTGGCGGTGGAACTGGACGACGAAATGCCGGGCATTTTCAGCCGGCCGCTGCGCAGTGGCACGTTGAAGTTTCTTTGTCTGAGTCTGCTCGATGCGCCGAATCTGGGCGTTGCGCTGCACCGCTTCGGCCAGTTCTTTCATCTGCTGCTCGACGAATTCAGAATCGTGCTGAATCGCGACGACGCATTCGGTTACGTCGAACTCGTCGACAATCCGGCTGGACCCGCGGTGAGCACGTTGGGACGCGAGTTGATGCTCAAGCTGGTGCATGGTGTCGCGTCATGGCTGATTGGCCAGAAAATCGCGTTGGCCAAGGTGGATTTCGAGTTTCATCGGCCGGCGCGGGCGGGCGACCATCTGTATCTGTTTCCGGGCCCGGTGCGTTTCGGACGGCAAACGACACGCCTCGCTTTCGACGCCGCGTATCTGGATGAGCCGGTCAGACGCCGCAAGTCGGAACTCAAGGCGTTTCTGGGGCGCGCGCCCGAGGACTGGATTTTCGTTTCGTTCGCAGAGCAGATGGTGAGTCATCGGGTCTGGCGGCATATCGCCGACTGTTTGCCGGTGCCACCCACCATCGACGCCGTCGCGCGTCATCTGCACTACTCGGTGCGCACGCTGTGCCGCAGACTCGAAGCCGAGGGCACGACCTTTCAGGCCATCAAGGACGAAGTGCGCCGTGATATTGCGATCCAGCGGCTGACGCAGTCGCAGGACGCGATAGCGGCGATTGCCTACGACGTGGGGTTCGATAACCCGACGGCTTTTCATCGCGCATTCCGGCACTGGACGGGGAGTACGCCTGCGGCGTATCGGAATACGGGGTGAGGGGGCGGTGCATGTGCTGCTTAGCGTTCGCGTTCGATACGCTGCACGCGCATCCGGCCGGGCGGCTCGAAGTAGGTGCCAAAGCGCACCAGGCCGCTCTTCTTGAGATGGCAGATCATTTCGTAGCTCACCAGTATGCCAGGATCGGTCGTGGCGATGTACTCCACGTCGATAGACTGGATACGCGGCTCATACACGAGCAAGGTCGCTTCCATTTGCTGCTTGAGCAGATGTGCTGAAGCGGGCAGCGCCTTATAGATGTTCGTGAGATCTGGCAGCCCATAGTCGGGCAAGTGTTTCAGCGCGCCAGCGCGGGTATTGAGAATACAGCGGATATTCTGTTGGATGCTCAGAATCTCGAGCGTTCTATCGTCGTGTGCGTCGAGCGGTTCACCGCCGATCTGGCCGAGCAGCTTGTCGTATAGCGAAGGACCAACCGGCATCAGATATCCTCCGGGATGAAACGAAGCTAAGAGAAACTAGCGAAACGAAGCGAAGGAAGGCGGCCACTGCCGCCTTCCCGGCCGCGCTTACGAGCGTTCGTTCCAGCTATCGGCGTGAATGATGTTGCCGTCCTTGTACGACCACGTGATCTTCTCGTAACGCAGCTCGATTTCTTCCAGGTGGTTGTGTTTTTCGAACGCCGGGTTCTTGATGTCGTGCATCTTCGGCTTGACTCCGACCACTTTTACGTTGTCCAGCCTGGTGTTGAAGTATTCCTTCTCCTTGCCGGCGTCGTCGATCTTGTACCACTTGATTTCGATCGACTTCAACGTCTGGCCACTCGTGACGGCCTTATAAAAATACGGCGTCGACGAGTCGGTCTCCTTGGTAAAGACGATCGGCGCGTGCACGCGCGTGCCGGTCAGCTTGCCGGTGTTGGCATCCGTGGGGATACTGACGCGATGATCGAGCGCCACGACTTCGACACTGCCTTCGCGGCCCTGCACCGTAACGGAGCCCTTGACGTCCGCGCCGCCGTCGTCCTTGATCCACATGTATGCGGGTATGGCCATCTTTTCTTTCTCCTTCGTTTTGACTGCAACAAGCGTCCGGAGTCGACTCCGGCGCGCAACTACCCGAAGCCTCGCTTCGGGCCCGAAACATGGCGGCTGGATCAGCCGTGTTTTTGCCCAGATCCAGCGGGAGTGCCCGGAGGAAATGGATACGGACTGTCAGGCACCAACGTGATTTCGACGCGACGGTTCTTCGCGCGTCCCGCTTCGCTAGCGTTGTCCGCAATGGGCCTCGAGTCGCCATAGCCCTGGATCGCGAACTGCGTCAGCGCGATTCCGGATGCTTCGACCAGCCAGTCGCGCACCGCGCCGGCGCGGGCTACCGACAATGCCTGGTTTCGATCGGCGCGGCCCACGTTGTCGGTGTGTCCGGCCACCAGAACCCGCTTGTCGGGATGGGCCTCTATCAGTTCGAGCGCGCTGACCATCGCGCGAGTCGAGCCGGGTTTGAGTTGCGCTTTGCCGCTGTCGAACAGGGACATGCTGTCGAGCGTCACGATAGCCGGGGGCGCGGGCAACGGCGCATAGGAAGCGATCGCGGCATTGACGACAGGGATGAGCGCAGCCGCGCGGTACATGCCGAACGACAGACGCAGGGGCACACCGACGCGCTCATAGCGGTCAATCTGATCGCGCACGGCGATCAGTGCCTGCAAGGCGTCGCGCCGTGCCGTGTCGTGTGTCGCGGGGATCGTGGCGAAGCGCTGCAGGTCGGCGCCGATGTGCGCGAGCCAGCTCTGGTTATTGATGGCCGAACCCCAGATGGCCAACGCGCTGGCGCAGGCTAGGAGCCCGATCACGTGAGCGAGCGCAGACCACGCCGGGGAGATCCACGGGCTCCGCGGCATGGCTTCGATCAAGGGCTGTGGCAAGGGCCAGGGCGTGGGCGAGGCGGGCATGGGCGGCGGCACGATTCGAGAACGGGCGTGGACGTCCCGCGCCCACGGCGAACCAGCTTCGCTCGCCGGACCACAATCAATCCAGCCGATACCCCACAACGGCCAGCAAGCCGCCGGTTGCACATCGTCATTGAGCGGACCTAATACGACGCGCTCTGTCCATCCGACTATCGCTGCCAGCGCCGCCACTCGTGCAGCGTGCGCAGGATCGTTGCTGGCACGCTCGCCCTGCGATTCAGCGGCAGCCACCACCGTTTGCCATTGCAGCGTATTGGAAAGTGCGGTTGCGGACGACACGCCGTGCCATTGCGGCTCGACTGGCGGTGTGGGTGACGCCGTGAGCCGCTGGTAGATGGCCAGATAAGCGGGCATGCGCGTGCCGAGCGCACGGGTGGTGTCGCTGAGGGCTTGACGTGCACGGCGCAGCGCCTGCATCAATGCGTCCTCGCTGCCGTACGTTGCTGGTGCGATGGATAGCATCACGCCATCGGGGGCGCGGCCAGCGCGCCACTGCTCCACGGCAACGCTGACGCGCGGCAGGTCACCTGGCTCATCCACCCGCAGCCAGATTGCACCTTCGCCGACATGAGCCAGCTGCGCCTCGCCGCCTTCGCGATTGAACAAGTGGGCGAGCGCATCTCCCGTCACCAGCACCAGCGGCATGCGCGTACGCAGATTCAGCGGCAGATCGGCTGTCATGGCAGCGAGCGCAGCCAGCACCGGTGCGCTTTGATGGCGGGCCCGATTGCGTCGCAGGGTGCGCAAAACGATGCCTGCCAGTGCCAGCAAAACGATGCCGGCAGCGACCGTCCACGCCAGCTCCCGACTCACCGGGAGGATCAGAATCAGCACGGCGAGCGCCAGCGTCGTCGCCAGAACGATCATGGCGCGTAGCGGATAGGCGACGTGCAGATCGTCCATCACGGCTGGACAGATGATGCCGACCGGACCAGCTGGGCGAGTTGAGCATTCAGCGCATGTGCCCAGATCAGGTACACGGTCACGGCCGCGATTCCCGCCAGCGCGGCAATCCCCCACGGCGACAGACGACAGAGCCAGTCCGTGACACGGGGGCCGCCGCGCTCTACGAGGAACGTGTGCGTGGCGGCAGGACGCAAGCTGGCGAGACGCGCATTGAGTGTGGTGATCAATGCCTGACGCTTCGCTTCGTCTTCACGGGCGTAGCGGCCCATGAAGCCCAGACCGAGGACGGCGGCGTAGCACTCGAGAAGATCGACCTCGGGCGCGGCCTCGCGCATCCGTTCCGCGAGACGGTCGAAGACATGATCGCCAGCGTCCAGCTTGCCGAAACGCTCCACCTGCAACGGATGCGCTTCCCAACTCGATCGGTCTTTGAGCGTCGGACAACGCAACACTGCCTCGTCGAGCAGTCCGCACTGTGCGTATTCAGCATCTTGCCGGACGTCTGCCGGGAATCCGCGTTGCTCGAGCGCAGTGGAAAATGCGTGCATCAATTCCACGCACCGTGCGCGCAGCTTTTCGACGGACTCAGTGGTTCCACCCTGCCTGAGCATGGAGACGAGCAACGCGGTATCGCGCAACAGATCGCGCATGCCAGACCCGGCCGCGTGGGACGTGATGGGCTGTCTGTCGCGTTGCTTGATTTGATTCAGAGTACTAAAAGTTATCATGAGCGCAAAACTGCGTAGAGCTGGAGCGACGGATCGGCAATCGTGGCCGGTAAATAGATCTGGCATGCACGCGCAGCCAGCATCCTGGCGTGCGCCGGATCGTTTGGATCGAGCGCGAAATACAGGTTGTCGAGACGCACGGGAATAGCGGCAGGGACGCGCTGTACGGCCTTGAGGGGAACACCAGCAAGCGCGGAATTGACGATATGCTCGACGTCGTCCGGTGCGCCGATCTTGCAAAGCTTGGGTAACTGCTCGATCAGATCGAACGGCGCGACGGCTGCGTTGACAGACAGGTAGTAGTCGGCGTCGGATACCAGCCGCTCATCCAGAAACTGGCCCAACCATGTGGTTGGACTCTTGCGGGTCAGCGCGATTGATACCACGCGTGATGGAATGATCGAGTCGAGCAGTTCGCGTATCTGTACTTCGAGTTGCGTGAAAATCTCGTCTGCGCGCGCGTGGACGTACGGTGGAATCTCGCTCAGTTGAGCGCTGGTCGAAAACGTCATCAGCACGCTGGCCAGTTGAGCAAGCGTTGAATAGAAACGCTCGGGTGGCTGGTTGGGATGGGTGGCGAAGAGCCTGAGCTGCGGCCAGTAGGTGTGGATGCTGTGCAGCAGCCAGAACAGCGAGACATCGGCGATGCCATATTCCGCCACGGTTTCCAGGCGCTCATGCTTGCGACCGCTCAAGGCTGCGCTCTTTGCTTGCAGGATGTCGGCAAGACGTTTCGCCCGTTCGACGTGTAGCGGATGGCCCGCCAGCGTGAGACATGGCGGCGCATAACGATGATCCACCTGAAAGTGCCCGTCCGCACCGCGCGCAAGGCGTGCAATCGCGCAGACACTGTCGTCTGCATGCGGTTCGAAATCGAATAGCAAGCGCACCGCATGTCGCTCAGCAGCGATCTCCGCCGCTTCGGTGCCGTGCAAATCGGTGACGCTGACAAACTCGCGATAAACGCGACGTGGCCGCGCAAGCGTTGTCTCGTCGAAGCGGCAGTTGCTGCCCGTGGCATTCAAAAGCGGCAATGCTGCGAACACCACGACGTTCTGCGTGTCGGACGACAGAGCTTGCGTCAGATCGCGTGCAGGAGGGAGCGCGTCGGTCACGGAGGTGTCGAAGACGGTGCCGTCAGGAAAACGAAGTTTCAGGCGCGTGAGCTTGAGCCGGCCATTGCGCAGCGCTTCTTCATCTATCTCCACATCGAGCGTGCCCCACGGTTCTGCGATCGCAGCCTCGGCGAACTGCCGGTGGATGAAACTCGTCCACCGGTCCTGTTGCTGGAATTGCTGTTGATTGAGAATCAGGCCTTCATGCCAGAGCGGCTTGTCGATCCGCATGTTCGTGATCTTCTTTGATTTCGTTAATTCGGACTGCCGATTCTAAGCGCAATAAACAGTGAAAGAACAGGGTTGAAGGTCAATTTATACGTTGATCTTTTTCGTTGTTATTTATCGTGCAGCGGTTTGATATTTATCAATCAATTCATTTGAATTTTGTATATTGATATACCGCAATATTTGCCTGGAAATAGGGAGGGTGCTTGATTCGCGGCCGGCCAAGGCTGCCGTGGCTCACGCGCACGGCCAATGTGGCACCCCGGATTATTTGCGAGATATCTTCAAAATAAGTCGAATATTCGTAAAGTTGATTAAATTTTACACTTTACGAAAATCCACAAATTATGGCCCTTTGACTTGTGGGCGGAATTGCGTGTTTAATTCGGTTCGAGACATAAAGCCGTATAAGCGAAGACTCAGCCGATTGCTAAACCAGATTGATCATCCTGTTATCAAGGACTACATATGGACAGCTTCCAGCGCGAAATTCCGAAGTCGAGAGTTTCGATCACGTTAGACCTGCACACGGGGGGAGCCCAGAAGAGGGTGGAGTTGCCTCTGAAGCTGCTCGTGGCTGGGGACTTCAGCGCGGGCAAGGAGCAGGCTCCGCTTGCGGAACGCAGGAAGACCAACATCGACAAGAATAATTTCGATGCCGTCCTGTCCGACCTCGCACCCGAGTTGAAGATAGGCGCCGAGAACACCCTCACCGGCGATGGCAGCGAGCTGCCTGTGTCTCTCAGCTTCAGATCAATGAAGGACTTCGAACCTGAACAGGTCGCCCGCCAGATTCCCGAGCTTCAGCCGTTACTGGCCATGCGCAATCTGTTGCGCGACCTGAAGTCGAACCTGCTCGACAACGGCACGTTCCGCCGCGAATTCGAGAAGATCCTCAAAGACCATGCGCTCTCACGGCAACTGCGCGGCGAGCTTGCGCAGATTGCCACGGCGGCCACGCAGGCCGAAGGTCATGCATGACACCACGATTGTCCGCGCAGTACCGTGGTCAACGAGCAATACGCGTCCCGAGAGAACAGTAGAACAGGATCCAATATGTCACTTGACGAATCCCAGCAAGATGGCGCAACCGGGGTGGTTGTGCTGGAGGCCCAGCAGCAAGCGGGCTCAGGGCACGCTAGCAGCATCTATGAAGCGCTGTGCAGCAAGATCAATTTGAAGCCAGTGAGTGTGGCGCGTCCGCTCGAGGCGTTCCGGGACAACGACCTGTTGTCGGAGTCGTCGGCGGACGAACGGCTGGCAAGGGGCATGAGTGCCTTTCTGCAACTGGTGGGCGAGGCAAGCAGGCCGGTCGACCGGCTGGACAAGTCGCTGCTCGATTTTCATATCGGCCGGCTCGATCGTGCCATCAGCCGCCAGCTCGACGCGGTGATGCACGCCGCCGAATTTCAGGCCCTGGAAGGGCGCTGGCGTGGTCTGAAGATGCTGGTGAGCCGCACGGATTTTCGCAAGAACGCGCGTATCGAAGTGCTCGACGTATCGAAGGATGCGTTGGTCCGGGACTTTGAGGACACACCTGAGCTTATCCAGAGCGGTCTGTATCGCCTCACGTATGTCGAGGAGTACGACACGCCGGGTGGCCAACCGATTGGCGCGCTCATCAGCGACTTCGAATTCGCCAATTCGCCGCAGGACATTGGCTTGCTGCGCAACATCTCGAAGGTGGCCGCCGCAGCGCACATGCCGTTTATCGGCTCGGTGGGGCCGGCGTTCTTCGGCAAGCAATCAATGGAAGAAGTGGCCTCGATCCAGGATATCGGCAACTACTTCGATCGCGCCGAGTACATCAAATGGAAGAGCTTTCGTGACACGGACGACGCGCGCTACGTGGGCCTGACGATGCCGCGCGTGCTCGGCCGTCTGCCGTATGGCAAGGATACGACGCCGGTACGCGCCTTCAACTACGAAGAGGCGGTGAAAGGCCCGGACCACGACCGCTACCTGTGGGTCAACGCGTCGTTTGCATTTGCGGCCAACATGGTGCGCAGTTTTACCAGTAACGGTTGGTGCGTGCAGATTCGCGGTCCGCAGGCGGGCGGCAAGGTCGACGATTTGCCGGTGCATCTGTATGACCTCGGCACGGGCTATCAGCCGAAGATTCCCACCGAAGTGCTGATTCCCGAGACGCGCGAGTTCGAGTTTGCCAACCTCGGCTTCATACCGTTGTCGTTTTACAAGAACCACGACTTCGCCTGCTTCTTCTCGGCCAGCTCGACCCAAAAGCAAGCGTTGTACGAAACGAAGGAGGCAACGGCCAATAGCCGCATCAACGCGCGTCTGCCGTACATCTTCCTGCTCTCTCGCATTGCGCATTATCTGAAGTTGATCCAGCGGGAAAACATTGGCACCACCAAGGACCGCCGGCTGCTCGAACTCGAGTTGAACAACTGGGTCAGGAGTCTCGTGACCGAGATGAAGGACCCTGGTGACGAATTGCAGGCATCGCACCCGTTGCGTGAGGCAAGGGTGACAGTGGAAGACATCGAGGACAACCCGGGCTTTTTCCGCATCAAGCTGTTCATCATTCCGCACTTCCAGGTGGAGGGAATGGACATTGGCCTTTCGCTGGTGTCGCAAATGCCCAAGGCAAAGAGCTAGACCGCCGCACCTGATGGAGTGAGCCGGGACGGACAACCGCGCCGTCATTGACGTTATGCGTATACGAGGGAGTCGTTGATGGGGTTGATGGTTCTGCCGTCGCAGGCGTACGAGGTGACGCTTGCGCCGCATCCTGCGCCGTTTTCGGTGCTGCACTTCGAAGGTGACGAAGGTGTCAGCCGCCTTTACCGCTACGACATTCAGTTCACCTGTGCGCGCGCCGACATCCCGATGGACCAGGTGCTAGGACGGCCCGCGAAGTTCGTGATCGACCCCATCGACCCCAACGCCGGGTATCTGCTCAAGATGTTTGGCGAGCACGCGGCGCAGTTCAGCGAAATGCCAGCGGCTCGGACGGTGCACGGCATCGTGACGCAGTTCGATCAGTTCGACACCTCCGCGGACGAAACGCGTTACCGGATCGTCATCGAGCCGCGGGTGGCGGATCTGGCCCGCGCAGTGACGAGCCGGCTGTTCCAGAAGCAGTCGGTTCAGGAGATCATCACCGATACCTTACGTCACTATGGCTACCGCGAAGGTGTCGACTTCAAGTTCAACCTGCGTGCCGAATACCAACGCCATGAATATATTACGCAGTACCAAGAGACGACATTTTCGTTCATCCAGCGTGTCGCGGCGGACGAGGGGATCTGGTTTCGCTTCGAGCAGCAGAAAAATCATGAGGTGATCGTGTTTGGCGATGACCTCGATGCGTATGCGCGGCGTGAACGCATCGTGCCGTTCCGGCGGCACTCAGGGCTGGCCAATTCCGGCGCGGAGTCCATCCGGTCCATTGAGCGCCGCATGCGGCGCGTGCCGGAGGCGATCCGGCTGAACGACTACAACCATCGCCAGGCCGGCGTACCGTTGCTGGTCGAGCAGAATGCCGCGCGTGACGACGCGACGACGAACGCCATTGACTACCGCTGGGGCGAGCATTATGAAACGCCGGAAGAGGGGCGGCGCATCGCAACCCTGCGTCACGAAGCGCATTTGGCGCAACAGATCACGTTCGAAGGCAAGGGCAACGTGTTCGCCCTCGAAGCGGGAGAGGTGCTGAATCTCGATCAGCCGCTCCCGGATGCGCCGCACGGGCTGTTTATTCTGTCCGTCTCGTCCAGCGGTGGCCGCAAAGAGACATATTCGAACACCTTCACCGCAATCCCTTCCAATCGCGTCTGGCGCACGCCCGTCATCCAGGCTGCGCGGCCCGTGATCAACGGTATCTTGCCGGCCCGCATCACGTCGCCGGGGGACTACAAACGCGCTTATCTGACCGAGGAGGGCTGGTATGTCATCAAGCTGCCCTTCGATCTCGATGCATGGAGTCCCGGTGGTACGAGCCGTCCCGTGCGACTGGCGAAGCCTTATAGCGGCGATGACTACGGCCATCATTTTCCGCTCATCGACGGCGCCGAGGTGGCCATCATTCATACCGATGGCGATCCCGACCGACCGGTGATCATCGGCGCGATGCACGACAGCCTGCATCCCGACCTGGTCAACAACCTGAACCACACGCGCAACCTGATTCGTACCGTCGCGCAGAATGAACTGCGCATGGAGGATCTGGAAAGTCGCGAGCACATCCATCTGACTACCCCGTTCCAGATCAGTGAACTGAATCTTGGGCACATGGTGGATGGCGGCAATGCGGAGCGTGGACGAGGGGCGGAGTTGCGCACCGACGCACATGTGGCGGTGCGGGGCGGCCGAGGGGTCCTGCTTAGCGCGGAGGCGCAGGCCAGTGCGACGGACGCACAGCTCGAGATGAAGGGGGCCCAGTCGCAACTGGAAGAAGCCCTCGTGCAAATGCAGCTGTTAGCGAGGGCGGCGCAATCGGCGCAGGCGCTTGCCAACGATATCCAGAAACAACAAAGCCTGCTCGAAGAAAGACTGCTCGGACTGAACAAGTCCGTACTGCTCGCTGCTGCGCCCGACGGAATGGCGCTCACGAGCGGCCAGCATCTGCAGATGACCGCGAGCGACAACCTGATGGCGACGGCCGGAGGCAGCGTGGACATCGGGGCCATAAAGGACGTGCGGCTGGCAGCGGCGGGCGCTGTGTCGCTGTTCGCGCAAGCCAGCGGGATGAAACTGATCGCCGCGAAGGAAGACCTGATCGCTCAGGCTCAGGAGGGACAGTTGATGTTGAACTGTGCGAAGGACGCCCGGTTGACCAGCAACGAAGGGCAGATAACCGTTGCGTCGAAAGAGGCGCTTACGCTAACCAGTCGCGGTGCGTACATCAAGATTGCCAACGGCGATATCGAACTCGGATGCCCCGGCAATATCACCCTGAAGTGTGGAAGTTTCCATTGGGAAGGCCCCGCAGGTTTGCCGAACTCGGCATACCCGTGGCCCGGTCAGATTCCAACCGCCTTTAGCGCAAGAGTCGTGCTCGACAAGCAAATGGGGGAATGGATTGGCGGCACGAATGGGGCCGTTCCTTATCAATTCATCGATTCAACGGGGCGTGTCGTCGCCAAGGGCTCGCTGGACGAACACGGCAGGACGCAGCGCGTATTCCACAACGACAATGAAGCACTGACGGTGCTACTGGGGGAACCAGGCACGTGGTGCGTAACCGAACATCATGGAGACGATTGCGTGTGCGGCGCAGACCATTCAGGCAGCAGTGCTCCCGGGTTCGTCGATCTGGCTTCCTCCCATTCCGATCAGCCTGAGGACGGCGACCGCCCACCCAAAGACGATGACAACCAAACTCCGCTGCAGTGGACGATAAACCGCCCGCGCGAGTCAAATGAGAAATCGCCTGATGCATTTCGGCGCCTGCTCCTTGAACGCATCGTGTATAGCGACCCCGGCATCGCGCAGGCAATCGCGGACGGCGAGGAGTAACCCATGAAAATCACAGTCAGACTTGCGGCGATTGGCCTGTTTATTTTTTGCGTATGCCGGGCTCATGCGGGCGAATTCCACGGCATTCCCGTACGCGAAGCACTTACCTTGAATGAAGGCATCAACGACATTCAGGTCGCCGGCCAGACCGTCAGGGTAATAAGGGCATTCGTGGGTACCTTGACCGCCCACAGTTACGAGACCTACACCAGCTTTGTCCTGCCCACGCATTCCGCCGGAACGTGGGCCCGGGTACTGGTCGATCAACCTGACGGCAATTCTGCGGATCTGACAACGATAGAGTCGGCCGATTCGATGGTGCAATCCGTTGCTGTATTCATGCGTAAGGGCGTGTTATTCGCTGTCCAGGCGACCAAAACTGGCGCGGTCATGCCAGCCCTTTATCTCGATCGCTCAACCGTCACGTTCAAGGTGTTTCGATTCAATGGCAATCGAGACATGGCGCGATTCACGCAAGAGCAGAGATTTGAAAGCAAGGAAAAATATATGAACGCTGACGATGCGCTCAAGAAAGAATTTTTTGTTGACTAGGGGGAGGTATGTTCGTTAACGCGACATATGATCGTGACAGAAAAACTGTTCACTACTTCGACGAAGACGGAAGCGAGACGCTCTACATTGGGGGCTCGTTTGCATGGCGTACCAATAATCCAGGCAACCTCACCAAGCCTGGTAGCTATGTGATGGATGCTGCCATTGGTTACGCGCAGCGTACGAGCGGCTCGAAAAGCCTCTTCGTGATATTTCCCGATCGCGCATCCGGCCAACTTGCCCATCAGCGGCTTTTGAAGCGCGTGTATGGGAACAGCACCGTAAAAGGGATGATTTCGAAGTATGCGCCGTCTTCGGAAAACAACACTGATGCCTACGTGAGTTTCGTTACGGAGAAGGCGGGTGTATCGCCCGAGGATATCATTGGGTCGCTTGGCGAGGATAAGTTCGGCGCGGTTTCCGCCGCTATGGAGCAGCAAGAGGGCAATGTACCGGGAGTCATAAAACAGCTGGGAAAACCGGTTCAGGTGCAACTCAGGGACAAGCTGAATCAACCGTTCGCAAGTCAGAAGATTCACGTTAAAAGCGCCAGTGATAACTTCGCAACCGAGACCGATGAGAACGGTGATTTGCCGTGGATCTTCAGTGGACTGCTCGGACGCGAAGTTAGCCTCTACTACGACCGCGAGCAGGGCGACCTGGAAAAGATCGGCAGTTTCACGGCTGACGGCGCGGCGTCGGCATATACATTTGGT
Organism: Paraburkholderia sp. DHOC27; assembly: GCF_003429005.1. GTDB lineage: Bacteria > Pseudomonadota > Gammaproteobacteria > Burkholderiales > Burkholderiaceae > Paraburkholderia. The sequence continues at coordinate 225,094 of NZ_QVQV01000008.1, read as the reverse complement.
TCTCCGTACTACCTGCTTTCTGCGCGTCCGCGGGTGCATCAAACGGAACTGGTAGCTCATCCTGCTATGCACGTTGTGCGAGCCGGGGAGACCTTGTCGAGCATCGCGGCAAAATACGGCACCTCGGTCGATACGCTGGTGCGCATCAATGGATTGGCGAATGCCGATCATATCTACGCGCGGCAACACCTCAGAGTGCGCGCGGCGCATGCCGTGACGCAGTCCAATCCTTTGCCGAAAGCGCGGCCTTCGACAGTGAAGCCCGCGAGCCCAGTCCGAGTCGCGGTTGCAGATCAACGCGAGGTTGGCGTGGTGCACCAGCGCAATCCTGAAAGCGGGCATCCACAAACGCTGGTCAGCTCGCCAACGCTTGAACTGAGCGGTGCGATCTGGTGCGATCGTTTCAAAGGGAGTCAGTCTGTAGACACCTTGAATCCCGCATTCAAATCTTGTGTTGAAGCGTTCTTTGCTGCGCTCAAGGTTGCAGGCATTCAGCCGGTGGTTAACGCCACATTCCGTCCGGCCGAGCGATCGTATCTCATGTATCACGCGTTTCAGATTGCCAAGGGAACGGTCAGCCCCGATAAGGTGGAGCGTTTTACTGGCGTAGATATTGATTGGGTACATCGAACGGCAGATGGCGAGATGGACCTCGATGCGTCGAGAAAAGCCGCGACACACATGTGCAATGGATTCGGGCTGCGACTCAATTCAAGCAGGCAGAAGGTCGGCAGGCCGTGGTCGTCCCGACACAATTATGGTGCGGCCATAGATATGAATATCCCGGATTTCACCGGCAAAAATGTGCAGGATGCTCACGGTGATGAGATTGCCATAAAGTCCTTTGCTGATCTCAAGGCTATTGGTCAATCGTACGGAGTCAGATTTTTTCCCGTTGAAACTATGCATTGGTCCGATAACGGGAGGTAATTTTAAGGTGGACGATAAATTGATGAAATACCTCGTGTTTTGTGTTGCGGCCGCGTTGACCTCTTCCATGTGCAGGGCGGATCAAAAGCCGGTGTTCGGTGTATGGGAGCAATTGGTGACCGCCAGCACGGAGAAAAATGCCGAACCGGTTCGAATGAACTTCATATTTTCAGATACAGAGATCACGCGTGAAACGACGTTTAGCGCGCTGTCGGATTCCTTCGACGGCTCGATCTGTTGTGTGAAGGTTGATCACTTGATGCCGATGACGTTGAAAGCTCTATTGGAAAAATACAAATGGGACAGCGACGATGTCGACCATCTGAAGAGTATTGCGGGGTGGCGATACATTTATGAAGCGAAGGTGGTGGATTCCAGGTTGCAGAACAAAAACATGCGTGATCTCGTAAGCAACATGTCCGGGGCGAACGATATCTCACCGTTTTATTCGGCTGTTGTATCCGGATACCCGGTTCTGACCAAAGCCGGCAGCGGCACTTATGCTTTGAACGGAGCTGTCGTCAATTTTTCGTCCGAATACGACGAGAATAAAAACGTCATGCGGTATCTATTTAAATCCTCGGGCGAGTCTGTGAGGCTATCGGAGAAGCCATTTCCGGCTGAGTAGTGAGACCATGCGTGGGATTTATGGCCGTTGATTTCTCGCTTTTTCCGCCCGAACAAACGTTGCCCCATGCGGGGCCATCGAAATGGCTGTGGGCGGTCGTGTTCTTCGGCCTGACCTTGATCGGTGTATCGGTAGTCCTGGTGCTTTGGCCGGGCAACGAACCCACCCGGACAGCGTGGTTCTGGGTTTGTTTGTTAATTTATCCAATGGGCTTCGCAGCATTTGCCGTGAGCAGACGCTTTAGCGTCTACGAGGGACGGCGCCTTGACGCGCAGGAATGGAACGCGGCACGCGAGCGGCACATCGAAGAGGTGTTTGCCGGTGCCAGCGTGCCGCTGGCAGTGCTCGGCTGCACGCATATGTTCACGGGCGACGACAGCAACGGCAGCATCGAAGCGCTCGAACAATCGAAAGTGACGTTGAAATCCCAGCCTTCCATTGCGCAGTCCGGGATGGTGGTCGCCCGGTGGCTCAGCCCAGGCGTGCTCGACAGCAGCAAGTGGCTGCGCGGACCCGATGCGGCTCGTCAAGCGCAGGTGCTGGAATGGCTCTACGAACGTTTGCTGGATCAGTTGGCGGGAGCGCTGGTCGCACTGCCTGCGGCGTTGCCGTTGACCGTGCGTCTGAGTGTCGTAGCGGACGCGCTGGAGATTGATGCGGCAGTCTTATGGGAAACGTGCTGGCGGAGCCGTCAACCGCGCGTTGGCAGCGTGCTGGTGGAAGTGGCCAGTCCGCACCTCATGACGGTCGACGCGTGGCTCGACAGCAACGAGGAGTCGTTGCGCAAGCAGGCCACGCTGCTGGTCACGATCCAGTTGAACCCGATTCTGAGTCAGGATCCACCCGCAGGAAGCGCGGAGGCCGGTGCTGCCGTGCTCTTCGTTCCGTTGGCGATTGCGGAAAGTTACTCCCAGAAACCTGTGGCCTTCATTCATCGCCCCATGAGCGGCACCCTGGACGAGCTGGATCAGACGCTGGCCTACGCGTTGCGCTGGGGCACATCCGATGCGGTGTCCGTTGCGCGTGTCTGGCTAAATGGCATCGCTCCCGATGCCGTAGCGCGCTTGCATCGCGCGTTGAGCAGCGCGGGGCTGACGGGCGAGCGCAATGAATCGGTGCGCGAGATAGACATGGATCAGACGGTGGGGCGCGCCGGGGCTGCGGACCCCTGGCTTTCATTGACTTGCGCGGCATTGAGCGCAAAGCGGTCGGGCGCGAAACAGCTTCTGATCGAACAACGCGCGGAAAAGATCGTGGCGGCGATTGTCGCGCCCGCGTCACCGGCGAAGATTTCGCAACCGGGTGCCAGGACATGAATCGCAAGTTCAAGCTGGACCTTTTGGGCGTCCTCGTCGTGGTCGTTCTGCCCGGCATCATGATCTGGTATCGCAGCAAATGGCTCGGCATCCCTGCTGAACATCGCGCCGCGGCAATCGCCGCGCTTTGTGCGCTATTCGTCGTGCTGCTTCTGGTGTTCAGCTATGAAGATTCATCGCGACCCGCGCTGGCGTGGCGGCGAATCAAGAGCTGGATCGGCGCGCAACCAGAGGCAAGCGGCAGTCTGGACGAAACGCTTGGCGCTCGCCAACAGCGTGCCAGTTCGCTCAAAGCAGAGCTGATGATTCGTCACGGCTGGCGCTGGCGATACCGTGGTCGCTGGATAGTCGTAGGAGGCGAGGCGGCACTCGTCGAGTGGCTGGCGCCGAGGCTGACCGAAACCGGCTACGTGATCGTCGACGACCTCGTGTTGCTATATGCAGGCCAGAGTGATGGCGCACTCGACACCCGTTGGCTTGAACAGATCCGCCGTCTGCGGGGACGTCGGCCGGTGGACGCTGTCATGGAGATCGTGTCCACACGCCTTACAAATAACGCTCCACGTGAAGCCGGGCGCGTTGCGCGACGACTGGGCCAGCAAGCGCGTGCGTTGCGATGGGCTGCGCCTGTCTATCTGCTGAACGCGAGCGATGTTGGCGTCGATACCGCTGGCTCCTACGAGGTGGTCGGCTGCATGTGGTCGAACGCAAGGATGTCGGCGGAAGAATTTGCCGGCTCATTGCACGCGCTTTCGACTGATCTTGCTGACGCAGCGGTCGTCCGTCTGATGACGAATCGAGCTGACCGATATGTGGGCGAGCTATCGCAGCACATCTCACGATATTGCCGCTCGCTGTCCGAATTGACCGTACAGATGGATCAGTCCCGTATCGGGAGCGGCGCTGTGCATGGCGTGTTGTTTGTTCCGCTGCAGAAGGAGCCGGTTGCAGCGGCCGGTGATACCGCGACAGATGAGGGTGGCGCGGCAGCCAGCAGGGATACGGGCGTGATCGACGACCGCGTTGAAAACCACGACCCCATGTGCGGCGTCTGGCAAACCGTCGCTATTCACAGCCGCCGCATCCACGGCCATAGGGTCGGCTTCTCCCTCTCGACAACCGCTGCGGCGATTGCCACCGCGTTGCTAGGGCTATGGATCGCCGGCACGACGCTGTCCGGTTACGCCAACCGCTCGGCCATCGCAAAAGCCGCGGACACCGTATCCAGTCTTTCCAGCCCGCCAGAACAGGACCAGGCTGCTACCCAGGCTGCATTGGCGCTCGATGCTCTGCAAAAGCAACTCGACACGCTTGAAGTCCATCAACGCGAGGGCGCGCCCTGGTACGCGCGTTTTGGCCTGAACCGCGACGCAGCACTTTTCGCCGTGATGTGGCCAGCCTATGAAACCGGCGCGGCACGTCTCGTCGTCGCGCCGATTCGTACCAGGCTCGAAGACCAGTTGCGTCAACTCACTGCGCTTTCAGACGCAGAAATTGCGAGCGGTGGCGATGCATCGATCAAGTCCGCCTACGACACGCTAAAGACATACCTGATGCTTGCCAGGCCCGAACACGCCGAGGCGAAATTCCTTGCCCCACGACTCGTCGCGCTCAATGTGCCTGCGCGCCCCGCCAACTCAACGCTCAGCGAAGGGGCATGGCAGGATCTGCGCGAGCACCTGGCCGCGTTCTACGCAGATCATCTCGGTCAACCTGCATCGGCAAGCAGGACGCCACTCGCCATCGACGCCGACGCATCGCTTGTCAGCGCTGCCCGGCAGACGGTGATCGGAGTGCGCGGAATCCAGAACTCGACTGACGTGATCTACGAGCAGATCCTGGAGGAGGCAAAGCCGAAATATCCGCCGGCGTCGCTCGCTACGTTGCTTGGCGACACCAGCAGCCGTGGCCTCTTCAATACGACTGCAACGCTCCCGGGCGTTTTCACGCGCGTCGCGTGGGACGAGCGGATCGCAAAGGCGATCGACGAAGCCAGTGAACAGAGCAGCATCGTCGGGGACTGGGTGCTCTCCGACACCCGGACGAACGCACCCACCACCGCGTCGCTCAAAGCGGATTTACGACAGCGCTATTTCGACGATTACGCACGCGCGTGGCAAGCGTTCCTGAACGGCATCCGCTGGCAGCCGACGGCGACGCTCTCCGGCACAGTCGATCAATTGACGCTGCTCGGCGATCCGCAGCGCTCGCCGCTCGTCGCATTGATGAACGTCGTGGTGTATCAGGCCGGCGCGGGTGCCGCGACGCAATCGCTCTCGGACTCGCTGATCAACAAGGCACAACAGCTTGTCGGTGCTGACGAGAAAGACCCCTCGAAGATTTCCGTGCAGCAAAACGTTGCACCGCTCGCTGCGGCATTCGGGCCCTTGCTACGGCTGGCGGGCAGCGACATCAGCACGGCCAGCGCGGGCGACGGCAACGCTAACGTCAGCCACAACACGTCTTTCGCGCAGATAGCCGCGAGCGGTGATCTGAGCCTCGCGCGCTTTCTCGAACGTGTGATTGCGATGCGTCTGAAGCTACAGCAGATCATGATGAGCACCGATCCGGACGCCATGTCGCGGGTGGCGGCCCAGGCCGTGTTGCAGGGCAAGACCTCCGACATGGCCGACAGCCGCGATTACGCGAGCCGCGTGTCCGCCAGTCTCGGACAGGAATGGGCTGGCTTCGGCGATCTGTTCCAGCAACCGCTCGACCAGACATGGCAGGTCGTTTTGCATCCCGCAGCGGCGAGCCTGAACGACACGTGGCGCGGTGGCATTCTGGCCGACTGGAACCGGAATTTCGCGGGCCGCTATCCGTTCGCCGATTCCGACAACGACGCCTCGCTGCCCGACATGGCCCGCTTCATGCGGCCCGATGGTGGCCTCATTGCCCAGTTCGTCACCACGCAACTGGCGGGTGTCGTCGAGCGGCAAGGTGATCGTTGGGTCACGGTGCAGGGAACCGGGCGCACAGCGCTGACGGTCGACCCAGATTTTCTCGCTGCATTGAACACGCTGATGCGAGTATCGGCCTCGCTGTTTGCCTCTGGCGATGCACGGGCGCGCTTCGAGCTTCGCGCGGTGCCGACCCCCGGCGTGACCGACCTGAAATTCGTGCTGTCGGGACGGGAGCTGCATTACTTCAACCAGAAGGAAGAGTGGGAGCCGTTCGTTTGGCCCGGCGACGCGCTGGAAAACACCGCTCGTGTCGAATGGCAAACCGAGCAAAGCGGATTGCGCTCGGCGCTGGATACGCAGGGACGCTTCGGTTTGATCCGGCTGCTCGAACGCGCGAAGGTCACGCCGCAGGACAACGCACGCTATTTGCTGACGTGGGCGGCGGACCAGAGCCTGAATATGCCGCTGCAAATGCAACTGCGCAGCGAAACCGGCGCGGGTCCGCTCGATATCCTCGCGTTGCGGCACTTTTCGTTGCCGCAACGGATTTTCCTGACGGGTTCGTCAAGATTGCCAGATACGCAGAAGCACGCATTCGATGGCCCGCCGCCGTTGCCGGCAGCAATGCTGGAAGCCGCGCGGCTTGCCGAAGTGCCACTTCCTTCGGGGCGGCCAGACGAAGCGAGCCAGACCAGTAACGTGGATGGCCCATCCGTGAAGCCGGGCAGTCAGTCGGTAGATACGATAAGTATACCGAAACAAACTAAAGTGACGAGGCGTGAGGGCATAGAAAGTCGGGCGCAGATTGTCGTGATTGATCCGCCAACAACTGAGTCCACTTCTGCCTCGACGGATTTCAGTGACGGCAAGCCGCTGTCTGAAGCGAAGGCGTCCGTTGCGAAGCGGCACAACCCCGCGTCGGCGCGGACGGCGCAGTTTCAGTCCGATGCATTTATTTATTGAGGTCGTCAGTGCTGACGCATTTCGTCAAGAATCTGCTGGGTGCGAACCCGGCGCCGCCGATGCCGCCCGCGCGGTTCGACGCATGGTCATCATGGCTCGCGCCATTTGCCGGCGAACATCCCTGTGGACGAGACCCCGGCTACGAAGATGTATTCTTCGAACTCAGGGACGAAGCCACGAAACTCACGGACATAGACGACGCGTTGATCGTGCGGTCCTGCGAACAGTTGATGGCGGATACGGGCAAGGATCTGCGCGTAGCCGGCTACTACACGTTCGCGCGTCTGCGCATGGACGGGACGGCTGGCTTTGCTGACGGACTGGAACTGTGTGCGGCGCTGGTCGAACGTTTCGGTGTGGCCTTGCTGCCCGCGCGTGCCGAAGCGAAAAAAGCGGCGCTTGAAATGTTCGCGACGACGCGGCTGCTGGAGCTGCTCGAAAGCCGCGGGGAGTTTGCCGCGACGGATTTCGAGCGCGCGATCGCGGCGCTCAAACTGCTCGTCGCCCGCACTGGCGAGTGGCCGGACGCGGCGCGCCCGAATCTGCATCCGCTCGTCGCGCGTTTTGAACGCAGCGATGAGGTGCCACGCATTGCTGACGAAGCACCGGACTCGATCAGCCACGCGTTGCACGGCGTGACTGGCAAGCCAATGGGCAGCGTGTCTTCAATGCGCGATCTGCTGGACCAGGCGCGTACGATGGCGGCCTGGCTGCGCGATCAGGAGAACGGCTATCTGCCGTCAGTACGGCTCGTGCGCAGCGTGAGATGGGACACGCTGCATGAAGTGCCACCTGCCGATGCGCAAGGCCGCACGCGCCTCATTTCGCCACGCACCGAGCTGCGTCAGCAGATGAAGCGTCTTGTGCTGCAAAAGCACTGGCACGAACTGCTTGAACGCGTCGAAGGCGCCTTTATGGAAGGCATGAATCATATATGGTTCGACCTGCAATACTTCCAGCACATCGCACTCGATCACGTTGGTTCGCCGTATAGCGGATGGCGCGAACTGTTGCGAGCGGACTTCGCGCTGTTTCTCGAACGGCTCCCGGGTGTCGAACGTCTTGCGTTTAATGACGGCACAGCCTTTGCCGACGACTCGACGCTCGAGTGGATCGCACGGCATGCGGTGGTGCGCGACCTCGAACGAGGTGAGACAGTCGCGCCATTGCCGGTCTGCGCCGATACCGGCGACGCCGGTGCGGGCGAGTGGCCCGAAATCGAGGCACAGGCGCAAGACATCGTTGCGGGGCAGAGCCTCGAAGCCGCGTTTGCATGGCTTGAGGCGCTTCCGGGCGTGCGCACGGAGCGTCAGCGCTATTTGCTGCGCTTCGTGACGGCACGCCTCGCCGACCACGCAGGCCGTACCGACATCGCTATGCCACTGCTTGCCGAACTCGATGCCGCGACGCACAGCGTGTCGCTCCTGCGTTGGGAGCCGGCGCTTGCCTTCGAAGTGAAGCATCACCTGATCAAAACGCTCAAGACAACGAGCCAGCGCAAGGACGTCGACAAGCCCGCGCTCGCTCGGCGTCTGGAACAGCTTCACCACGAGCTGACTGTACTCGACCCCGCGCGTACCCTGACGCTATAACAACAACGAGTATTTATGGACCACGACGATCCGATCCTGCGCTATTACGAGGCCGAGATGCGCTACCTGCGTGAAGCGGGCAAGGAGTTCGCGCGGGCGCATCCCGACCGCGCTCGCATGCTCAATCTCGACCGGATCGGCGACCGCGATCCTTCCGTTGAACGCCTGTTCGAAGGCTTCGCATTCTTGACCGGGCGTCTGCAACAGAAGCTCGACGACGAACTGCCGGAATTGACCGAAGGGCTGGTGAGCCTGCTATGGCCGCACTATTTGCGCATGATTCCGTCGCTCTCGATCGTCGAATTGTTCCCGCTCGCGGAAAAACTGCAAAAGACCGAAATCGTGCCCGCCGGCGTGCCGGTTCGTTCCGCGCCAATCGCGGTGCCGCTGGCAGCCGGCATGGAGGGCGCCGCGCCGAAGACCGTGCAATGCCGCTACCGGACGACACAGGCGGTGACGTTGCAGCCGGTACGTCTCACGTATGCGGGACCAGACGTTCGTCACGATGGGCGCTCCGTGATCAGGCTGCGATTCGACGTCGATCGTTCGGCGCGGCGCGGTGCCACGGACCTTTCGCGGTTGCGCCTGTACCTGAATGCTGATTTACCCACGGCGTTCGCCATGCATCTCGCCCTCACACGGCAGGTGGAGGCCATTTCGTGGCGGCTTCCCGCGATGCACGAAGGCAGCGCTGCCGGTGACACTCGCCTGCTCGAAAACGTGACGCTCGAACCTGCGGGATTCGCCACGGAAGAGCGCTTGTGGCCCAAAGCGGAGACAGCCTTTTCCGGGTATCAACTGTTGCTGGAGTACTTCAGCTTTCGCGAGAAGTTTTTGTTCGTGGACCTGTGCGGTCTGGATCTTGCCGCGCTGCCCGCGCACGCGTTCGCCTTCGAACTGGAGATTCTGCTCGAGAATAGCTACCCGTCCGACCAGCACTTCACGGCGGACAACGTGAGGCTCTTTTGCACGCCGGTCATCAACCTGTTTCCGCTCGATGCCGAACCAATCGAGGCTAACCACCATGCAACGGAATATCGCGTGACGGCGGCGGGCCATCAGGGGGCGCACGTCGAAACGTATTCCGTGGACGCAGTCGAGTCATTCGATCACACCACGGCCGAGCGCTACGAGTACGTACCGTTTGCCGCCTTCCGTCACCGCGGCGGGATGTTGCGGCATGAGGCGCCCGAGCGGTACTTCCATACGCGAGTCAGGCAAGGTGTCACGGGTCTGCATGACACATGGGTGATTCTCGGCGGTCACGCGTGGGAGGCCATGAACGACCTGCCTGTGGAAAATCTCTCGCTCAGGGTGACGGGCACGAACGGCATGCTGCCCAGAAAAGGGTTGCGCGAAGCGAGCATCGAAGAACTGGGCGAGAGCACGCCTAACGTGTCTGGCGTACACAACCTGGTGGCACCGACCTTGCCGCTCTATCCACCCACCAATGATCGCTTCCAGTGGCGCGTGTTGTCGCATCTCGCACCCAATTTTCTTTCCATGATGGACGTGCAGGTACTGCGCGGAGCGCTCGCTCTGTATGACTGGACGGAGGATGAACTGAACCGCCGGCGTCTCACGGGCATTCTGCACGTCCGCGAAGAGCTGCTGGAGGAAGTGTCCGGCGGTTCGGTCGAGCGGGGCGTGCTGATCGAAGTCACGCTCGACAGTCACGCCTTTGCAGGCGAGGGCGATGTGATGCTGTTTGGTGAACTGCTGCACCGTTTCTTCGCGCTGTATGCGGAGATCAATCTGTTCACCCGGCTCGCGGTGGTGAGTCTGCCGTCGCAGCAACGCACCGAATGGCCGCGCAGCAAGGCGCAGCGCTCGCCGCTATGACGCCGCGCGAGATGCCCGATCTGGAGCCGCTGGTCGCAGCGCTGCTCGCTCGTGCACCGATGATGAACTTCATGCAGCTGTGCCACTTGCTCGAGGTACGGGTGCCCGAGCATCCCGGTTTCGGCTCGCGCGATTCGCTCGGGCAGGAACCCGTGAGATTCCGCCCTCGACCCCGAGTTGGTTTTCCGGCGGGCGAAATCGCTTCCGTTGAGATGGCCGGGCAGGGCAGCGCTGATAGCCCACAGGCGCCGCCGACGGTCCGCACGACATTTATGGGCTTGTACGGCGTGGACGCGGCGATGCCATCACACATGGTCGACGATATCGTGCTGCGCAGCGAGGGGCACGAGGCGCTTGAAGCGTTCCTCGATCAGTTCAATCACCGTGCCGTCACGCTGCTATACCGCGCGTGGAAGAAGTATCGCTATCCGGCGGCGTTCCGGCCCGGCGCCACCGATGCGCATTCGCGCCGACTGTTGTGTCTGGTGGGGTTCGGCTGGGGTGACAAGCCGAAGCGCGCGGGGCTGCCGGACTCGCGCGTTCTGGCGCTGCTGGGGTTGCTGATCCAGCGTACCCGCACACCGGAAGGACTTGCCGGAGTCGTAGCGCTGGCCGTGCCTGGCGTGGAGGTGCAGGTGGACGAATTCTTCCCGACCTTGAAGGGCGCAGGCAAGCCTCGACCGCTTACCTGCGCAGGCATTACAGGCGGCGCGCAGAGCAGGGACACTCGGCGTGGACTGGGCGGCGCGTACGTGCTGGGTGCGCGGCTCAGCTACCGCAGCCGTGCCGTGCGCGTGACGTTGCGGCCGGCCAATGCGCAACAGGCGCACGACCTGCTGCCCGGTGCGTGGCTGCATCGCGAACTGCTGGCCTTCATCCGGCTATACGTGGGGACGAGAGCCGACGTGCTGCTGCGCATGCAGATCTCGTCGCGGCTGGCGCCACTACCGATTATCGGCGCATTGCCGGAGAGCGGAAGGCCAGTGCCGAGGCTTGCGTGGACCACTGTGCTGCCGTCAAAAGACGAGCATCTTATCAACGTGCCGCTTGGTTGCTACGAAGCGTTTCCGACACCAGGGCCGAATCCATTCCTCGCGTCCACTGCCTGATCACACGGATTCCTATGCTTATAAGATTTGTCACGATGCCCATGCTCCTGCTCGCCGTAACGTTGCTACTGGACGGATGCGGTGCGTGGCAGAGCGTTTCTGACGCGACCACGAGCGCCTATCAGGCCGTGTTCTACAAACAGGTCAAGGTGTTGAAAGTCGACCTGAGCGCACGGGCCGAATTGAATCCTGACGAAGCGATGCGCTCGACGTCAGTGGCGGTACGCATCTATCAACTGACGGACCGCCAGCGCTTCGAGAAAGCCTCGTACGACGATTTGTTGAAGAACGACAAGGCTGTACTTGCTCAGGATCTTCGAGGGAGTATTGGCACGGTCGTGAGCCCAGGCGCGTCAGCGAGCGTGACACAGCCGATGCAGCCGGACACGGAGTACATAGGCGTGGCTGCGTTCTACCGCGACCTCAATGCAAACGGAGCGTGGCGCCGCAGCATATCGAGGAAGGATCTCTCGGCGGATACGCCGCTAAAACTGGAACTGGTGGACCGGGAGATAGTGATGACGAGCGAGGCGAGCGGGTCGAGGCAGGAGTAAAGTGAAAAGTTTATTGATTTTTGGATAAAGGAATTCGAACCGACTGTGAATCCGGAAGACGATTCGAATAGCTCTGTTCACCGTTGCCTTTCGCAGCGTCAAATCGGTAAATGATGTAACGCTTGCGAGACTCGTTTCGCATGCCGTTGGGTATAAGTATCTTCATTCCCTGAGCGCCGAGATAGACCGCTGTTGGACGGTTTCGCTCGGCGAAGTCGATACGCTCCCATCGCCTGGCTTTGTTGTTAAAGCGAACCGCCACGCCTTGGATAAAGTTTGAATTGAATTCTCCAGACATCACGAATATGCGCTCTTTAGTGCCGACGCAAGCCGTCTGTATTACCTCACCTCGCGATTGATCCTCGTCGCCAGAATAGAGCGGTACGGGAGCGGCATCATCTTGACGAAAGAAGTAGACCGCTGTGCTATCTATGGCATGACCGCGCAGCAATTCGAATTTGTGACTTCGGTCGCTTCCGAGCACGCAGTTGGTGACGCTCTCTAGAGCTGGAGCGCATAGTGCGGTGGTGGTGTAGCCGATCCACAGGATAGGTATAAATGCGGCTAGTCTCATTTGACCATGTCACGCAATGGCTGCATTGAATCAGGATCGGCGCGCAGTCGATCCGCACACGCCTTGATTTTCCGGTAGTAGATTCCGTTGGACAGACCGCGATAGAGCTTGTAAGCGCCCTCGATGGACTGCGCTTTGTTTATCCGGTACTGCATATACTCGGTGCCTAGTCCTATGTTGGTTGCATCATCAACAATAATCGAGGAACTGTGGACGGAAGCAGCGAGACGCTGGATCTCTCGCATGCGCGCCTCGCGTGCGAATCCAACACTCTTTTACATTTACCGATAGCGCACCGACGTGTCATCGCATCATTGTGGCAATCAGCCATTGCGACGACCCGATCTAGATCATATTTCTCGCGTTGCGCGAGATATTCGGAGGGTGAAATCGAGTACATTGCGTAGGCCACTGGATAGCGGTGGCAAAACGAACACCCATTTCGGCACAGACCGGACGATGAAAATGAGTTGAATACTATTTTATGGTTTGATTAGGAATACTCGCTGACGGTGAGTATGGTCTCTTGCTTATATTCGTATCCGTGTCAGGTGATGCAATGAATACTCTTCGATGCCCCCATTGCTTTAGCGAAGTTCCGCGCGGCGCGACAGTTTGTACAGGCTGTCAGGCAGAAGTCCACTACGGCCCTCCCACCGCTGCGGTCGCTGCGGGGATTCTGGCGGCGATCTTCGTCGGCTCCTTCGTAGGCAATACGTTGAAAGCAGGGAGCAGTTGGGGTCTCCTGGTGGGTGTTGCGACGTTAGCAGCCTCAGTCTTCATCGTACGGAAAGCGTGCGCTAATCGAGCGGTTTTTAAGCGCCGTTACAACACCTGAATGGCTGCAGGACCCGGCGGAACAATTGGATCGGAGAAAAATAAACTCACGCAGTATTACAACGGTGAATTTTCGCCCGGTTATGCCCCTCGGCGGAGCGCGCAGCGCAACGCTGGAGCGAATGACAGCCTTGTCACGAGCGGGGGTGATACGAGAGCGCATCTCGTCTCGGACCCCTCCCGCCAAAGATCAGAGATGGACACCTAAACGCTAGCGGTGTGAGCCGCTTTCTTTTGCCTACTTTTCTTTGCGGCAGGCAAAGAAAAGTAGGTGCTGCCCCGCACAGGGGCAACGCAAGCAAACCAACGAGAAAACAAGGAAAGGCCAAAGCCCAAAGAACAGCAAAAACCCAAAAAACTCACTTCGAAGCGTCAGCCACCAACCCAGGCGCATCCGCCACCTTGGCAAGCTCATCCGAAGACCACCCACCCCCAAGCGCATGCAACAACTGCACATTCGCAGCAAGCTGCCGCGTCTGCACATCGAGCACTTCCCGGCGGGCATCGAGCTCCACAGTCTGCGCCTGCACCACATCCAGATACCCAACGGTCCCCTGCTTATACTGCTGCGTCGCAAGATCCACAGCCGTCTGCGCATAAGAAGCCGCATCACGTTGCTGCCCGAGCGCGGTCCCCAGATACGACAGCAACGCGAGGTTATCCTCGACCTGCTGGAACGCAGCCAGCACCACACCACGATACTGTTGGCCCGCTTCCTCGGTCGCCGCCTTGGCAGCATCGAGCGTCGCTCGCCGATAACCGCCGTCGAAGACGTATTGCACCAGTTGCGGACCGATCGCCCAGAACGCATTTGGCGCGCTCACGAGGCCAGCGTAAGCGGCGCTTTGCACGCCGCCCTGCAACCCGAGCGTGATGTCCGGGAAGTACGCCGCCCGCGCCACGCCAATCTTCGCATTGGCCTCGGCGACGCGCCGCTCGGCGGCGGCGACATCGGGACGGCGCTGCAACAACGTCGATGGCAAACCGGTGGGAATGTCCGGCAACGCAATCGCCGCAGTCTGCTGCGGCAAGCTGAATTCCGACGCCGACGCGCCCACCAGCACGGCAATCGCATGCTCCAGCAACGCCCGCTGCGCGAGGTTCTGCGACAGCTGCGATTGCGCCGACGAGAGCTGCGTCTGTGCGCGCGACACATCGAGCCCCGACACGATCCCGTGGCTGTGCAAGGTCTGCGTGAGCTGCAACGCTCTCGCATACGCCACCACGGTATCGTTTAACAAGGCGGTCTGCTGGTCGAGGCCGCGCAGACGGACATAACTATCCGCGAGATCGACTTCCAGACTCAGCCGCACCGAAGCCAGATCGGCCTTGGTCGCCTGCGCTTCGTCCTTGCCCGCGGCCACGGAATCGCGCACGCGGCCCCACAGGTCGAGGTCATACTTGACGTTCGCACCGAGCGTGACGGAGTTGTAGTCGGCCGGTCCGTTGCCGCGCAACGGCGCGGTGTCGGACTGACGTTCGCGCAACGGCACGGCGCTCACGTTTACGGTCGGATAAAGCCCCGACTGCACCTGGGCGACGAATGCCTGGGCCTGCTGATAATGCGCGTACGCGGCACGCAGATCGGTATTGCTGGCGAGCAGGCGCGTTTCCAGCTCGTCGAGCTGCGTGTCGCCATACATCTTCCACCAGCCATTGCGATCAATCTGGTCGGCCGGCTGCGCCTGGGTCCAGGGTCCGGTCGTCTTGTACTGCGCGGCCACCGGTGTGGGCGGCACGTGATACTCCGGCGCGAGCGAACAGGCCGAGAGGGCAATGACGCTGGCGAGCAGCGTCGGCAGTCCGTACTTAACCATGTGCCGCTGCCTTCCTGTCTGCGGCTGTCGCCACCTGCACGTGATCGCCGTCCACGAGTCCGTCAGGCGGCGTGTCGATCACGCGATCCGTCGCCGCGAGTCCTGCGCCGATCTCCACGGTGTTGCCGAAATCGCGGTTGATCTTCACATGCTTGAACAGCACCTGATCGTTCGGCCCCAGCGTGGCCACCACGACGCCGCGTCCGTCGAACACGAGAGCGCTGGCCGGCACGCGCACGGCATCCGCCGAGACAGGCAAGTTGAAGGTGAGGCTGGCGAAGCCGCCCGGCAGCAACTTGCCGGCGGAGTTGTCCACCAGCAATTGCACGAGCGTCGTGCCGGAACTCGAATTCACCGAGTTCGCCGCTGCCACGACGCGTGCCGTGAACTGCTGGTCGGGATACTCGGGCACGCTCAGGCTCGCGGTCGTGCCGTCGTGAATGGCAGGGGAGTAGTTCTGCGGCACCTGCACGTACACACGCAACTGCTTCACATCGGAGACTTCGAACAGCTCCTGGCCGACGCCGCCGCTGCCCGCATTCACCAGCGCGCCAACGTCGGTGTCACGCGCGGTCACCACGCCGTCGAATGGCGCCACGATGCGCGCGAACGCCTTGGTGGCGATGAGGCGTTCCACGTTGGCTTTGGCCGCCGCGGCAGTGGCAGCACGCGCGGTGTAGTCGGCAGTGCGTTGATCGACATCCTGCTGGGCCACGGAATCCGTACCGCGCAACGCTTCCCAGCGCTTGGCCGTGGTACCCGCAACGAGTGCGTTGGCCTCGGTGCTTTGCAGATCGGCGCGAGCCTGCACCAGTTGCTGATCGAGTTCAGGCGTGTCGATTTCAGCGAGCACCTGACCAGCCTTGACGCGTGCGCCGATATCCACGTTCCACGACTTCAGGTAGCCACTCACCTGCGCGAAAATCGGCGCCCGCGTAAAGGCTTCGAGGCGCCCCGGCAGTTGCAGCGACGGCCCGTGAGGGTCGCGGAGCGGCTGGATCAGCGTGACGGTCTGCACGGCCTGGGCATCGGTCCACGTTTTCAGCTTGCGTGCGTCCACGGCGCGCAGCGTGAGGCCCGCGGCGACGATGCCGAGCACGACCAGAATGCCTACGATGCCGGCGATTTTCAGCGGACGGCGCGACGGCGGGTTAACAGGGAAAGCGGAATCAGACGACATGAGCGGGACCTCCCGAAGCGGCTGCCGGGGTAGCCGCGCGCCCTGGGCGCGCGTGGACAATACAGAAGATGGTGGGAACCAGGAATAGCGAAGCGGTGGTCGCGAACAGCAGGCCGCCGATCACGGCGCGGCCAAGCGGCGCGTTCTGTTCACCGCCTTCGCCGAGTGCGAGAGCCATCGGCGCCATGCCGATGATCATCGAAAGCGCGGTCATCAGCACCGGGCGGAAACGCGTGAAGCCTGCTTCGAGCGCGGCCTTGAACGGATCGCCATGTTCGGCGAGACGCTCGCGGCAGAAGCTCACCACCAGAATCGAGTTGGCGGTGGCCACCCCCATACACATGATCGCGCCGGTCAACGCGGGCACCGACAACGTGGTGTGGGTCGCGAACAGCATCCAGACGATGCCGGCCAGCGCGGCAGGCAACGCACTCACGATCACGAACGGATCGGCCCACGACTGGAAGTTGACCACGATGATCAGATAGATCAGCACCACCGCGCCGAGCAGGCCGAACAGCATGCCGGAGAACGCGCTGTTCATGGTCTGCACCTGACCCAGCAGCGCGACGCTCGAACCCTTCGGCAAGGTTTTGGCGTTGTTCTGCACGATGCGCTGGATGTCGGAAGCCACCGCGCCGAGATCGCGGTCCTGGGTGGTCGCGAAGATTTCGACCATCGGCTGGATGTTGTACTGGCTCACCACCTCGTTACTGCTGCTGCGCTCGACCGTCGCGAGGCCGCCGAGGATCTGCGACGCGCCGGACCCGCGCGGCGTGATGGGCAGGTTTTGCAGCGCCGCCAGCGAATCGAGCGTGTACTGCGGCGTCTGCATGACGATCGGATACGAGATGCCGTTCGCGTTGTTCAGCCAGAAGGTCGGCGCAACCTGGCTCGAGCCCGCGAGGTTGACGACCATGCTGTTGGTCACGTCGCTCTCGGTGATGCCAAGCAACTGCGCGCGGGTCCGATCCACGTCGACGTTAAACGTCGGGTTGGCATGCGACTGCGCGATGCGTGCGTCCACCACGCCGGGCACGTCGCGCACTTCGCGAAGAATACGGTTCGCGTAGGCGAAGTTCGCGGCGAGATTGTTGCCGCGCACCTGCAGGTCGATCGGCGCGGGTGAGCCGAAGTTCAGGATCTGACTGATGATGTCAGCCGGCGGAAACGAGAACGTCACGCCCGGAAATTCGCGCGGCAGTTTCTCGCGCATCTCGCGCACGTATTCGTCGGTGGGACGGTGGCCTTCGTTGAGCGCAATCTGGATGTCGCCATCCTGCGAGCCCACGGTACCGGTGTTGTTGTACGCGGTGTTGATGCCGCTCACCGGCAGGCCCATGTTGTCGACCACGGTGCCGAGATCGGCTGGCGGAATGATCTGGCGGATCGATCCTTCTACATTGGCGAAGATCTGCGCGGTCTTCTCGACGCGCACGCCAACCGGCGCGCGTACGTGCATCAGGATCTGCCCGGCGTCGACTGACGGGAAGAAGTTGCGGCCAAGGAACGGCACCAGCAGGAACGAAATCAGCACAAAGCCGAGGAAACCCGTCACGAAGATGCGCCGGTGATTCAGTGCCAGCTCGAGCAGGCCGTGATAGCGCTCGCGCACGCGTTCGAAGCGCGCTTCGAAGCCGCGCTGGAAGCGGCCGAGCGGCCCCGGTTGCTTGCTCTCGTGTTCATGCTCGTCCTGCGTGTGTGGCTTGAGGAGATACTTCGCCATCGTCGGCACGAGCGTTCTGGAGAGGATGAACGACGAGATCATCGCGAAGATCACTGCCTCGGCCATCGGCACGAACAGGAAGCGCGCCACGCCGTTCAGGAAGAACATCGGCACGAACACGATACAGATACACAGCAGCGAGACGAACGCAGGCGTAACGATCTGCGCGGCGCCGTCGAGAATCGCCTCCTCCACTTGCTTGCCGTGTTCCAGGTGCCAGTTGATGTTTTCGATGGTCACCGTGGCATCGTCGACCAGAATCCCCACCGCGAGCGCGAGCCCGCCTAGCGTCATGATGTTCAGCGTTTCGCCAAGCGCCGACAGCGTGGCAATGGAGCCGAGAATGGCGAGCGGAATCGAGGTGGCGATGATGAGCGTGGAGCGCCAACTGCCGAGAAACAGCAGGATCATCAGGCTCGTCAGCACGGCGGCGATCACGCCTTCGCGCGCCACGCCGGAAATGGCCGCGCGCACGAACAGCGACTGGTCGCCAATCGGATCGATCTGCAGATTGTCGGGCCACGACGCCTTCGCGGCCGCCACCTGCGCCTTGATGCCCGAGATGATCCCGAGCGTCGACACGGAGCCGTTCTTCAGCACCGACATCAGCACGGAACGCTTGCCGTTCACGTGCACGATATTGGTTTGCGGCGGATTGCCGTCGCGCACGTTCGCGATGTCACGGATATACACCGTGGTGCCGTTGGCCGCCTTGATCGGCAGATCGCCGAGCGCCTTGATCTGCGACGGCGCGTTGTTCAGTTGCAGCGTGTACTCGTAGTCACCGATCTTCTCCGTGCCCACCGGCGTGATCAGGTTCTGGCTCGCCAGCGCATTGGCGACGTCCTGCGCGGACAGGCCGCGTGCCTGCATGGCCACCGGATCGACGTCGATCTGCACCTCACGCGTCTTGCCGCCGAACGGGTAGGGAATGGCCGCGCCGGCCACCGTGGTGAGCACCGGCCGCACGGCATTCAGCCCCAGGTCACCGAGGTTCTGTTCGGTTAGGCCGTTGCCCGACAGCGCCAGCTGGATGATCGGCACCGTCGACGCGTTGTAGTTCAGGATCAGCGGCGGAGTCGTGCCAGGCGGCAACTGCCGCAACTGGGTCTGCGCGACCGCGGTCACCTGCGCGTTGGCCGTGCTGATATTCACGCCCGGCTGAAAGAAGATCTTGATGATGCCGAAGCCCGCCACGGATTCCGCTTCGATGTGCTCGACATCGTTCACGGTGGTGGTGAGCGTGCGTTCGAATGGCGAGGTGATGCGGCCGACCATCTGGTCAGGCGGCAGACCCGTGTACTGCCAGACCACGCTGATCACCGGAATTCTGATGTCCGGAAAGATGTCGGTCGGCGTTTTGAGGGCCGCCAGCGGTCCGACGATAAGAATGAAAATCGCCAGAACGACGAAGGTGTAGGGTCGCCGGAGGGCTATTCGGACTAGGGCGAGCATTAGAATTCCAGGGCTTTAGAAATACGTGGCGTGCGTCGTGTAATGCGTTGCTTGTTTTGATTGGGAAAAACGTGTTCGCATTCTCCTGATGTCCCGTTGTTTTGCGCGGAGTGACCTTGCGGCGCTCAGGGTTGTGCTCAGGGTTGCCCTGAGGCCCACGCAGAGTGTCCACAGTCGGGTTCAAGCGCGAATGTACACAAAGCCCGGAATTCCTGCTGACTTGCCAATAAAAGTCCGCTGCGTTCGATACGCCGGTCAGGCCGATTGAGTGGCGTTGGCAATGACTGTGAGTCGAGCCAGTGCTAAATAGTGAGAATCGGCCAGCCGCCGGATATCGGAGAGGAACGCGTTCAAACTGGTCTGATTTGAACCTCTGACGGCAAACCGACGGAGAATAGCGAGCATTAAAGCGTTCTAAAAGAGATCATTCCCACAATACAGTTGTGTGGAAAATAAAAGGACTGCGATTCGGGTAATCGCCACTGATAGCGCGGTTATTGTTCACGCGATGCATCGGTTGCGCCGGTGCCGGGTTTCACGCTGCCGTCACGTTGCGGCACTTCGATGGGTTTGACTTCGACCGGCGCGGTGCCGTCCTCTTTCAGGCCGAGCTTGTCGGCGGTCTTGGGTGACACATCGACAATGCGGTTCTTCACATACGGTCCGCGATCCTGGATCTCCACCACGGCGGTATTGCCGTTCTTCAGATTGGTGACCTCGGCCTTGGTGCCGAGCGGCAGCGTCTTGCTGGCGGCCACGTTCGATTGCGGATCCATCGGTTTGCCGTCGGCCATCTTTTTAGAGTAGAAGTTGCGGCCATAGTACGAGGCTTTGCCTTTGCGCGTCTTGCCGGTGCGATCGAGTTTGGCTTCGTGGACGGCGCTGGCGCCTGTCGCGCTCGATGTCGTCGTTGCGGTCGTGCTCATGCTGGTGCTTGCGCTGGTGCTCGTCGTCGTCTCCGCCGCGGAGGGGGACTTGTGGGTCGCAAAGGCAGTGCTCAGGCAACCTGTCAGCAACAGAAGCAACAGCGTTCGTTGCAGGCGCACCCATTCCGGTTTGGGCCGAAGTTGCCTCGGACGTGCTGCGCAGCGCTTTGTCCAGTGCGATTGCCCGTACCTTTGCCAGGCGGGCAGGGGGAAAACGTCGGGTTTCACGAGCCACTCCTTTTTAATCTGTCAAAAGCAGTGGGCATCTTGTTTAGCGATCCATACAGCGGTCGCGATGTCTCTTCTGATCAATAGCGGCGAGCCGTCACTCCGCAGCTCCGAATAGCCTTGGGCGAAGGGTTAATCGTCTACACAAAGCACGCGTGCAGGCGTCTCGATACTCTTGCGGGGTCCTAATGAACGGAGGCGTCGCATCGCCTGATGGTGCTGGTAGCAATGCATGTGCCCCGCGACCATTCGCAAAGTGCGGACGAAAAAAAGCCGGTCTGTTGCCAGACCGGCTGAAAAGTTCTGGCTTCCGAGGGACGAAAAAAACGCCAGAACCTGAGAGACGTAAAACCGGATCGAACGCGCCAGCGACGGCTTCAACCATCGCCGCCGGCAGATCAAAAGTTACCTGAATCGGGCAAAAACTCACTGGGTTCAATTTTTACCATTTTTTCCGTTTTTCGCCTAGAAAAAACGAATCGTTTCCTCCAGGGAATCACCTTCAAACGCTTTTCCGGCCACGGCTGAGGCGAAACCCGCCACGCAAGTTGCTCAAAGTCCTTGTCCAGAAAGGGTTTCGGCCCTAATCTTGAGTTTCTTGAATTAAACTAGCGCGAATTGCCAAATTTGCCAAATTTTTTGACGTTGCGGCCGGCCCGCCAAACCATTAACGTTCGCCCATGACCTCACCCGACGACCTGGATGACCCGATCATCACGACCCGCGCGGCGGCGCAATTGTTGGGTATATCCATTCGCACTGCGCAGACATGGATAGAGAGCAACGCACTCGAGTCGTGGAAAACGCCCGGCGGCCACCGGCGCGTGCGGCGCAGCGCCGTGCTTGCCTTACGCGCGCGTCTGAGCGCCGCGGATCCCAAGGCCAACGCGCTGGTGCTGGTGCAGGCCGACGAGATCAACCTCGCGCGGTATCGGGAGGTGTTTGCGGCGATGCCGGAGTGCACGGTGGTATTCGATAGCGACACCTTCGCGTCGATGCTCACCATTGGGCGCACCTTGCCGGCTGTCGTGCTGGTGGATCTGGGCCGCGCGGACTGGGACCGTTTCGCGATGCTACGGCGCGTTCTCCACGACCCTGAACTCGCGCATACGCAGATCGTCGCGATAACGGATATCGGCGCCGCCCAGTTGATGACGGAACTCGGCACGAGCCGCCACGTGTCGCGCGTGCCGTCGAATATCACGGCCGAGGCGCTGATGGGCATCGTGCAGACCCTGGCGCGCAATACGGGCGCCGTGCCGGGGGAGGGCGCAAGCGGTAGCGAAGCTCAGGAACGCATGCCCTACCCGGTGCCGGCCAACGAAGCGCAACGCGTGCTCGCGCTGCGCCGCACGGGCCTGATCGACTCACCCTACGAAGCGGCGTTCGATCGCCTCGCGTGGCTCACGGCACGCACGCTGTCCGCGCCCATGTCGATGATCAGCCTGCTCACGCCGGAGCGGCAGTGGTTCAAGGCGCACTATGGACTCACGCTGCGCGAAACGCCGCGCATGCTGGCCTTCTGCAATCACGCCATCATGCAGCACGACGTTTTCGTGGTGGAGAATGCCGCAACCGATCCGCACTTCAAGGACAACCCGTACGTGACCGGCGAGCCTGGTGTGCGCTTCTACGCCGGCGCGCCTTTGATCGATCCGGATGGCTACGCGCTTGGGGCGCTGTGTGTGGTGGATGTGGTGCCGCGTCAACTCGACGACGACCAGCGCGCGGCGCTGAAAGCGCTGGCCGAACTGGCTTCGGACAAGATCAATCTGCGTCTGAAAGACCGGCAGCTTCGCTGGGCCGGCAGCGGTAACGGCGCGGCAGATCCCGAAGAGTGAACGCGTTGCGAACGTGGGCGAGGTGCAGCGCAGTCAGCCGGGCATCAACTGAAGTCGACCGTCCCGAGCATGACCATCGCGAGCGTCGGATTCTGACGGCGCGATTTATAGGCCGCGGAACGGATGCGCATCTTGTTCGCCTGAAATACTTCAACCGGCGAGTAATTGGTTGCGTCCATCAAGATGCGCATCGCCGAGGCGGAAATGCGGCCGGGAATCGTGGCGGTGCCGTCGTGAATCGTGAAGTTGAGATAACCGCCGCGATCGTCGTCACGCGGGTCGGCAATATCGAAAGCGTCTTGCATGTTGGCTCTCCAAACGGACAGCGATCGTTTTCCAGACGGAACGTGCGACCGCCAGCCAGCCAGGTCGAAACCCGTGGTTTCCAGAGCACGCGACATTTACGTGGAATGTCGAAGCGAGTGAAGCAGTAGCCGAGGTAGCAAATTTTGGACCCCGGCGTAAAAGGTACCGATTCCAGGCTTTTATTTGTTCGAAGGCCCGCGCCGGTGGCCGCGCTGGCCGCAGTGGACGATGCCTTGCAAGCGCATTGCAGCGACGCATTCTGTGCCGCCAGGCGCCGGCATGACGGACAGAGTGTGAAAAATCTACCAGCACCCGTGGCCTCGCCGCTGCCCAATCCTGGTTCAACGCTGGTTCAACGCACAGTGTGGCTGTCAGCCCTGACCCAAGGTGATTTTGGCCATTGCCGACCAGTCGCGGTCACCAAAGCCTGCGTCGACGGCTTCCCGCATCTGCGCATGGACCGCGTCGAGCATCGGCAGCACGCGCGCGGCATCGGTTGCGGCTTCCTTTGCCAGACGCAGATCCTTGAGGCCGAGCGTGGCCTTGAAGCCAGGCTGATATTCGTCGCGAAGAATATTGCGTGAATAGGTCTGATACGGACGGCTGCCGAAGAGCGTGCCGAGGATCAGGTCGAAGAAGCGTTCGCGCGCGAGGCCATTGGTCTCGGTCAGCACCACGGCTTCGGCCATCGCCTCGATCGCCATTGTGATCATCATGTTGCAGGCAATCTTCGCGGCGTGCGCGGTGGGCGGTACTTCGCCCATGTCCCAGATGTGTTTGCTGATGACCTCCAGCGCCGGCTTCACGGTTTCCAGCGCGGCCGGCGCACCCGCCGCAAGCACGTTGAGTTCGCCCTTCGCGGCGACATCCGGCCGCCCCAGCACCGGCGCGGCCACATAAGCAATGCCGGCCGCGCGATGGTGCTCCACCAGTTCCCGCGAAAATGCCACGGAGATGGTCGATGCCACCACATGCACCAGACCCGGCCGCGCTTCAGACAGCAGGCTCGCATCCAGCAGGACGCTGCGGATAGCCGCGTCGTCGGCCAGCATCGTCAACGCCATGTCGCCCTGCAGCGCCTGCGCGGGCGTCTCGACCATGCGCACCCCATCCACGTGGCCGCCCGAGCGGTTCCACGCAGTGACCGAGTGACCGGCGCCAACCAGATTACGAGCGATTTCCTGGCCCATCGCCCCAAGACCCACCATTCCAATTTCCATTTGATGCTCCGTTTATGGTTCGTTTCTCCATGGCTCACTCGGCTGTTTCCGTGTGTTCGATGAGCCACTTCAACACCGGCGCGAGCGCCTCATCCGAGTTCTTCTCGTAGATGAGCCCGTGACCGTTGCCGAACACACCGTGGTCGGGCAGATGCAGCAGTTCAGCCGCGCTGCCCGCCGCCTTGAGCTGCTCGATGGCGGGCCGGCTGGCGGCAGCGAAAGCCGACGCCTCGGCAGTGACGGCGACGATCGGCAAACCGGCGAGCGCCGGCAGGCGGTGTGCGCCAGGCGCGGCCGCCCGCAGTGCTTCGGGCGACGCAACCGGCGGCTCCCAGTTCAGCGGCACGGCCGCGAGTCCCCAGCTCAACGCGCCGATATTCGGAATCTCCGCGAAGGGCGGCCCCATCGGTTCAATGGCGACGATCGCCTTGACCAGCCCCGGCCGGCGATCTGCGACCAGCCACCCGACCGGTCCCGACGCCGAATGGGTCAGAAGGATCGCCGGGCCGATCCGGTCCAGCAACTTGGCAATCCGGTCCGCTTCGATGTCCTGGGAAAACGCGAGGTCGGCAGGCAGCGGGCCGTAACCGGCAATGAACGCGTCCATAGCTGCTTCGTCATCCTGAGCAAATGGCCATTGGGTGTGCTGGTCTGCATATTCCTCCGGGAAGTAGATGTGGCGACCGTGTTCGTAGGAGAACGCGGGTCCCATCGGTCCCATCGTCTCGACGTGGAAGGGCGAGCGTCCTTGCCCGGGGCGATCGGCAACCAGCACCGCGTAGCCCGCTTCCACGAGCCGTTGCGCCCAGCCAGGCCGCCCATCCGGCGTATCGAACCATTCGGTGCCCTGATAGCCGCCGCCATGCAGCAGCACGATCGGCCAGGGACGCCTCACCTGCTCCGGCGCTTCCCACTCGACGAAGAGCGGGCCACATTGATAGGTCTGTCCGTTGCGCTGGATCCGATCGCCCGGAATCCACATATGGCCGCGCCGCACGGTACGGGGCGCGGTATTTTTCCAGAAAGCCAAGTTCGTTCTCCTGTCTATATTGAAGACGGCCGGGTTGGCAGCGGGACGCTCACGACTGCTCAGAACCCTTCAGAGTGGCGTGATTCGACTGCGTGTCGGGGCAAGATCGGTGAAGCGCGCAACGTCGGCCATGACGTCTTGCGTCTCCGGCGATCCAAAGGCGGCTTCGATGGCGGCCTCGTCGCGGAACCGGCATTCGCAGATCGCAAGGGTGCCAACCTGCGGCAGCGGCGGAAAGAAGGCCGCGACGCTCTCGAGCCCGTAGCGCTGCCACGCCTGCATCACCAGCGGCAGATGCTGCTCGACGTAGTAGCGCTGGTCGAAACGGTCGCTGGGCGCACCCTCGTAGGTGACATATACGGTAGTCGATGCAAGCTTCGACATGACACTTTCCTCCTGCCCGTTTTCTCCGTTCAGCCTCGCTCGCCATGACGAGAAACGGGTTCCCAATGGCAACGAGGACGTCACGACATGCGACGACGGTTTCAAGTCTCGCAAATACATTCTTGTTCGGCAATTCAATATAATGAACATCGTCCGTTCATTTTTGTGGGTGCGAGGCAATGGAGTGGAGCGACGTCAGGATTTTTCTGGCCATAGCGCGCACGGGAACGCTAGGTGGCGCCGCGCGTGCGCTGGATCTCAGTCATCCCACCATGGGGCGGCGCCTGCGTGCGCTCGAAGAGGCCACCGGGCAGGTGCTGTTCCAGCGGACCGCCGACGGTTTCGTGCTCACCGAGGAAGGTAGCGCCATCCTGCCGCTGGCGGAGCAAATGGAAGAGAGCGCGCTGGGTATGGAGCGGCGGCTGGCCGGCGAGCAGCAAAATCTCGCGGGCACGCTCAGAGTCTCGTCGGCGGACTGGTTCGGCGCTTATGTCCTGCCACCCGTGATCGCAGAATATTCGCGCACGTATCCTCTGGTGCAGATCGAAGTGTTGACGGGCACGCGCCTGTTCAATCTGGCGCAGCGTGAAGCGGACATCGCGTTCCGTATCGTTCCGTTCAATGGGCCCGACATCGTGCAGCGACGCGTGACGCAGATGCCTTACGGTGTGTACGTGGCTGTCGGCAGCGCTGATGCCGTGGAGGGTGACGGTACCGGCAACCGTTTGATCGCGATGGATACCTCCACGGGCAGCTTTCCGGACATAGACTGGCTAAAAAACCGTTTCCCCAACGCGGACGTCGTATTGCAGTCGAATAACCGCAACGTACAGGCGCAGATGTGCGGGCAAGGCCTGGGGATCGCCGTTCTGCCGCGGCCGGTTGGCGATCAGATCAGTACCATTCGCCGGCTCGAATTGAGCGAGGATCCGCCGCGCCGCGATATCTGGATGGGTTATCACCGCGACCTGCGGCGGCTGCACCGGCTGCGCGCTTTCGTGGATCTCGTCGTCGAGCACCTTGCCGATGAGTGACGCTTAACCACGATGAGTCACGCTCAACCACGATTCGCCACCCGGCACTTGAGCCCTGCTTTGCCATGCAGACGCGGAACGCGTCTTGCGTGCCTCTAACGCATCCGACACACAACGGAGGCGGAAATGGCAAATAACCCGAAACAGCAGCATTCAGCCGGTAGCAAGTCCGAGGAAGATCTCGACAAAGGTATCGAAGATACCTTTCCCGCCAGCGATCCGCCGGCCACCGGTGGCACCACCCGGATCGAATCGGAAGATGGCGAAGAAGTGGACGAGGACCGCGAAAGCGGCAAGGCGAAATGATGTTCTAGCGCCTCGACGGCCGGTGGGCGCGGTCGCGTCCACGGTCGTTGGGCCATCACCGGGGACGAAACCGGAGGCGACCATGAAGACGATCGAACTGCTGCACAACGACGACGAGGTGCTGGACCCATTGGATACCCATCTCAAGACGCGTGGGTCTGTTCTTGTCGACGGCTCGCCCGTGGGTGGCTGGGCGGAACACGACGACGGCACCTGGAAAGCATGGGTGCGTAAGCCGCGTTTCGAAGTGACGGCTGCCAGCGCGGAGGCATTGAAACGCGAGTTGGCCGAGCGCGTGTAGATCAGGAAGTTGGTAGTCCGAACAACGGAAGGACTGAAGAAACGCTCTGCGTCACAGAATGACGTAAATCTTGCGCATCGTCTCGTCGACCTGCCACAAGCCCTCCGTATTCGCGGCGAAAAACAGCGTATCGCCGCCCGACCCGATACAGCCACGCGCCATCCCTCCGCAAAGCTCCTGTGACGCAGAGGTGCAAACGACGAGGTAGCCACCGAACCCAATCTACCCGCCGTCCAAAATGTGGCAGACTTTGTCAATCAATGGGCAGCTTTTGCCATGTGAGCAAAGCGCGGGCGGCGCTACGATAGCGTCCATTCCCGCAGTCAACTCAGGCATTCGCCGTGTGCTGCGACCATTGCTACGACGATAGCCCGTTATAAAAGAGTGGAGACGCGCGATGAGTTACACCGCCCCGATAAAAGACATGCTGTTCGCGATGACGGAACTGGCCGCGCTCGACCAGATCACGGCATTGCCCGGCTTTGAAGACGCCACGCGCGACACCGCGCAAGCGGTGCTCGAAGAATCCGCCAGGCTCTGCGGCGAAGTGCTGGCGCCGCTGAACGTGGAAGGCGACCGTAATCCGAGTAGCTGGAAAGACGGCAAGGTCACCGCCACGCCCGGTTTTGCCGAAGCGTTCCGGCAGTTCGCCGAAGGCGGCTGGCAAGGCGTGCAGCATCCGCTCGACTACGAAGGCCAGGGCTTGCCCAAGCTGATCGGCACGCCGTGCGTCGAAATGCTCAACTCGGCCAACCTCTCGTTTGCGCTGTGCCCGCTGCTCACCGACGGCGCCATCGAAGCGTTGCTCACCGCCGGTACCGAAGCGCAGAAGCAGACCTACGTGCCCAAGCTGATCTCCGGCGAGTGGACAGGTACGATGAACCTGACCGAGCCGCAGGCCGGCTCCGATCTCGCGCTGGTGCGCACGCGCGCCGAGCCGCAGGGCGACGGTTCGTTCAAGCTGTTCGGCACGAAAATCTTCATTACGTGGGGCGAACACGACATGGCGAAGAATATCGCCCATCTCGTGCTGGCCCGCACGCCGGACGCGCCGGAAGGCGTGAAGGGCATTTCGCTTTTCATCGTGCCGAAGTTTCTCGTCAACGAAGACGGTTCGCTCGGCGAGCGCAACGACGTGCATTGCGTGTCGATCGAACACAAGCTCGGCATCAAGGCGAGTCCCACCGCCGTGCTGCAATTCGGCGATCACGGTGGCGCGATCGGTCATCTGATCGGTGAAGCGAACCGTGGCCTCGAGTACATGTTCATCATGATGAACGCGGCCCGTTTCGCAGTGGGCATGCAAGGCGTGGGTGTTTCGGAGCGCGCGTACCAGAAGGCGGTCGCGTATGCGAAAGAGCGCGTGCAAAGCCGTCCGGTGGACGGTTCGGCGAAGCAGTCGGTGACCATCATTCATCATCCGGACGTGCGCCGCATGCTGTCCACCATGCGCTCGCTCACCGAGGCTTCGCGCGCGCTTGCCTACGTGGCGGCGTCACACTGCGATATTGCGCATCGTCATGCCGACGAGGCCAAACGCGCCGAGCATCAGGCCATTTACGAATTCCTCGTGCCCATCGTGAAGGGCTGGAGCACCGAGCTTTCCATCGACGTCACGAGCCTCGGCGTGCAGGTGCATGGCGGCATGGGCTTCATCGAAGAGACGGGCGCGGCCCAGTACTATCGTGACGCGCGCATTCTGCCCATCTACGAAGGCACCACGGCGATCCAGGCCAACGATCTGATCGGCCGCAAGACGGTGCGCGACGGCGGCGCGGTGGCGCGGGTCCTGCTCGGCGGGATCGCGGCGACGCTCGCGCAGCTCGACGGCCAGAAGGGCGCGGCCTACGAAGCGATGGGGCGCCACCTCGCACAGGGACATCGCTCGTTGCACACGGTGGTGGAGTTTGTGGTGGCGAACACGAAGCGCGATCCGAATGCGGTGTTCGCAGGCAGCGTGCCGTATCTGAAGCTGGCGGGTATCGTGCTGGGCGGCTGGCAGATGGCGCGGGCCATGCTGGTGGCAGCACAAAAGCATGCGGAACACCCGTCGTTCTACGGCGCGAAGATTGCCACCGCCCACTTCTACGCGGACCACGTGCTGTCGCAGGCCACGGCGCTGGAAGCGTCGATTGTCAGCGCCAGGGGCGACGAGGGCGTGCTGGCGTTGTCGGAAGACCAGTTCTGAGGCGAAGCGGCCGTCATGGCCGCTTGCTGCTTACTCTTTCAGTATGAGCGCGCGGTGTCGCCGATGAGATGCGCGACGATATCGCGCGTTTGCGGTCTGCGCCGATGCTCGAACAGGTAGATGCCTTGCCACGTGCCGAGCGTCATGCTGCCGTGCTCGATTGGCACGCTCAACTGCACCTGGGTGAGCACGGTGCGCAGATGCGCCGGCATGTCGTCCGGGCCTTCGGTATCGTGTTCGTAGCGCGTGTCGTCTTCCGGTGCGATGGTGTCGAAATACGCTTCGATGTCACGTCGCACGGAAGGGTCCGCGTTTTCCTGAATGATCAACGACGCCGACGTATGACGGCAGAACAGCGTCAGGAGTCCGGTCTGGATGGCCTGCTCATGGACGAACTCGCGCACCTGCGCGGTAAAGTCGACCAGACCGCGTGCGGGCGCCCTGACGTGCAGATGGCGAATGGCTTGCTGCATGAATGAGCCTCCGGGCCGATGCAAATTGCGCAACCAGCGCAAGCAACGCAAGTAGCGCAGCGTGACTAGATCACGCCCGACGTCCGCATGTCGGTGAGGCGCTTCTTCATGTCGAGCACGTCCAGCGAATGTTGCTCGCCTTTGCGTAACGCCACGCTAGTGGAAAGAATATCGACGATCACCAGCGCGGCGAGCCGCGACGTGGTGGGCGTGTAGACGTCGGTATTTTCCAGCGTTTCCGCAATCACGGCAACGTCGCAGAAACGCGTGAGCGGGCTGTTCGAGCCGGTAATCACGACCACGGACGCGCCGCGCTCTTTCGCCGTGCGCGCCACTTCGATCAACGAGCGCGTCGAACCGGTGTTGGAAATCGCCACCACCGCGTCGCCCGGCTTCAGCATGGAAGCGGCAATGTACTGCTGATGCGAGTCCTGATGCGCAATGCACGGCACGCCAAAAAGCGGAAACTTCTGTTGCGCGTCCTGGGCCACGATGCCCGATGCGCCGAAGCCGAAAAACTCGATGCGCCTCGCTTTGGCCAGCAGATCGACCGCGCGTCCCACCGCGGCGAAGTCGAGCTTCTTGCGGGCCCAGTCCAGACTCGTGATGGTGTAGTCGAAAATCTTGGTCGCCACTTTCTCGGGATCGTCGTCGCGGCCGAGCACGGAATGCGTGGCCGGCGCGCCGAGCGCGAGGCTTTGCACGGCCCGCACCTTGAAGTCGCGAAAGCCGCTGCAGCCAATCGTGGCGCAAAAGCGCAGCACGGTCGGCTCGCTTACCTGCGCGAGACGGGCCAGTTCGGCGAGGCTCGTGTCGGCGATCGAGTCGAGGTTGGCGAGGATATATTCAGCCACCTGCCGGCTGCCGCGCCGGAGGTTGGGACGGGCGCGGTCGATCAGTTCGAGGATGTTGTAATCGGGCACGTAGTTTCCCTTCGTTCAGGCCAGACAGAAGGCGCCGCGAACGGCGCCTTCTGCGAATGATGCGACAACGAAGTGTACCGAATCAATCAGCGGCGCCAGAAACGTACGCCCCGTTGTGACAGCACGGCAGCCACGATGATGACGCCCATGACCACCTGCTGATGGTAACCCGGCACGCTGGCCAGATTCATGATGTTGCCGATCACGCCAAGGATCAGCACACCCATCAAGGTATTGAGCGCGCCGCCCTTGCCGCCCGCGAGACTCGCGCCGCCAATGACGACGGCGGCGATCACGGTCAGTTCGTCGCCCACGCCCACTGTCGGCGCGCCCACGCCGGCGCGTGCCGTGGAGATGATGCCGGCCATCGCGGCGAGCAGGCCGGAGGCCACATAGGTACCCATGATATGGCGTGCCACCGGCACGCCGGACAGTCGCACGGCTTCTTCGTTGGAGCCGATGGCCCGCACCACGCGGCCGGCGCGCAGGCGGTTCAGCGCAACGCCGCCAATCACGAAGACGATCAGCATCACGAGCGTGGGACCGGGAATGTCCAGATAGGTGTGCCGGCCGAAGTCGAGCAGCGCCTGACCCGGATCGTCCACGAGAATCGGCGAACCGTTCGAGACGATCATCGCCACACCGCGCGCCACCGTCATCATGGCGAGTGTGACGACGAACGGCGTCAGGCGGCACCATGCCACCAGCACGCCGGACACGAGCCCGCACAGGGCGCCCACCAGCAAGGTGGCGATCAGCGCAAATGTCAGACCGTGATCGGGGATCAGCATGGCCGAAAGCACGCTGCCGAGCGCGGCAATCGAGCCCACCGAGAGGTCGATGCCGCCCGTCAGCACGACGAGCAGCATACCCACCGACATGATGCCTACGCCCGCCACCTGGCGCGAGATGTTGGCGAGGTTCGCCACCGAGAAGAAGTCGCTGGATACGAACGACGCCGCGATCACGAGCACGAGCAGGATGGCGACGGTGTTGAAGCGGCGCGCGACCGACCACCACTGCTGCGCGCGGGGGTGGCCAGGCTGCGCCCGGCGCGATTCTGGCGTGACGGCGCTGGGATTCATGGTGTGTCTCCGAACTTTAATGATGTGAGAGGGTAGGTGCCTCATCCGAGGCGCGCAGCAGGGACAGCGACAGAATGCGTTCTTCGCTGTAGTCGGCGGGTTCGAGCTGACCGCGAATCTGGCCTTCGCCCATCACGAGGATGCGGTCGCACAGTCCCATCAACTCCTGATGCTCGGACGAGATCACGAGCACGGCCTTGCCGCGCTCGGCGAGTTGATTGATGAGCGAATAGATTTCCACCTTGGCGCCGACATCCACGCCGCGTGTGGGCTCGTCGAGAATGATGAGGTCGCCGTCGGCGTGGAACCACTTGGCGAGCACGACCTTTTGCTGATTGCCGCCGGAGAGCGTCGAGACGTCGGCGTCCATGGAGCGCGCCTTGATTCGCAGCGACTCCATCAGCGCCTTGACGAAAGCGCGCTCGCGACCGAACTGCAAAAAGCCGCCCGGCCCACTCACGGTTTTCAACGCGGCGAGCGTGGCGTTGATGCGGATCGGCATGGACAGCACCGCGCCCTGGCCTTTGCGATCTTCGGGCACGAAGCCGATGCCGGCACGCACGGCGGCGATCGGCGAGCGGATTGCGAAGGGCTTCTGCTTCAGTTCAATCGTGCCGGAATCACGCGCATCGGCGCCGAAAATCAGCCGTGCCACTTCGGTGCGGCCCGAGCCGATCAGGCCGCCGAGCCCGACCACTTCACCCGCGCGCAGCGTGAACGACACGTCACGTACGGCATCGCCGCGCGTGAGCGCTGTGACCTTGAGAATTTCCTCGCCCACCGTGGCATTGCGCTTTGGAAACAGCACGGAGAGTGGACGGCCCACCATCTTGCGGATCAGTTCATCACGCGTGATGCTCTCGGGCTTGACCGTGTCGACCCGCTTGCCATCTTTCAGCACGGTGATGCGGTCGGCAATGGCAAATACTTCTTCGAGCCGGTGCGAGATATAGACGATGCCCACGCCACGCGCCCGCAGTTCTCGCACGATTTCGAGCAGCCGGTTTGCATCCGATGGCGCAAGCGCGGCCGTGGGTTCGTCGAGCACGAGCAGCTTGACCTGGCCGCTCAGCGCTTTGGCAATTTCGATGACCTGGCATTGCGCCGCCGAGAGCGAGCCCACCAGCGTGGCCGGGTCGATCTCGAAGCCGAGGCTCTCGATCAGTTCGCGGGTTTTGCTGCGCAGACTGCGCCAGTCGATCACCGCCGGCAGCGTGCCGAGAAAGACGTTTTCCGCCACGGAGAGATCGGGCGCGAGCGCGGTCTCCTGATGGATCACGGCAATGCCTTCGGCCAGCGCCGCGTGCGGATTGCGAAACGACACTTCGCGGCCTTCCACGCGGATCGTGCCGGCGTCCGGTTGATGACCGCCGCCAATCACGCGCATCAAGGTCGATTTGCCCGCGCCGTTTTCACCGACCAGCGCGTGCACTTCGCCGCCGAACACGTCGAAATCGATCGACTCGATGGCATGGATGCCACCGAAGCGCTTGTCGACGCCGGCAAGAGCGATGAACGGAATCATGAGACTGTCTCCTGGATAGCAGGCGCCAGCCGTGGCCGGCGCCCGCCCATCACCCCGCCATCATCAGAAAATGGCTTTGGGGTTGTAGAACTTGTCGACGTTGGCCTTGTCGATGACCGCAGACGGCGTGTACGAGATCTTCGGGATGTTGACCGCCTGACCGTTGGCCGCCTTCACGCCGATATCCACGGCAGTGCGTGCTACCAGCGCCGGGTCGTTCAGCGCCGTGGCGCCGTACTTGCCGTCCTTGATGAGGGCGAGCGCTTCCTTCTGGCCATCGGCGGCAGCAACCAGCGTGATGCCCTGGCGGCCCGCGCTTTCAATCGCACGGCGCGCACCCAGCACCATGCTGTCGTTTTCGCCGAGCACCATGTTGATGTCCTTGTTCGCCACCAGCAGGTCTTCCATCGCCTTCAGGCCGCCTTCATCGGACCAGTTACCCCAGCCTTGGCCGACGATCTGCAGATTCGCCTTGCCGGTCTTGGCGAGTTGCGCCTCGACGATGCCCTGGATCACGCCGTCGCGTCGTTCCTTGCCGACCGGGTTGCCTTTCTCGCCGGAGATCAGCGCAATCTTGAGCGGCTTGTCGCCCATGTTGTCGACCACCCACGAGCCGACCAGCGCGCCGTTCTCGCTATTGGACGACTGCACCAGCGTCAGATATTTGGCTTTCGGATCGAGCGTGCTGTCGATCACCACGACCTTGATCCCCGCAGCGGTGGCCGCGTTCACGGAGTTCACCAGACCTTCGGGATCGGCCGGATCGATGATCAGCACCTTGATGCCGCGCGTGATCAGATCCTCGACGTCCGAAATCTGCTTGCCCATCTTGCCTTGCGCATCGGCGACGATCACGTCCTCGCCGAGTTCGGTGGCACGCGCCTTGGCCGCTTCCATCGCAGCGGCGAAGTAGGGCGCGTTGAGCACCTTCATCGAAATGCCGACCTTGATCTTGTCGGCGGCAAACGCGGGACTCGTCGCCAGTACGGCAGCCATTGCCAGTCCCACACCACACAGTGCTTTCTTCACGAGACGCGTCATGTCTCCTCCTCTTTTGGGTTTGTACGCGGTTAAAACTTCGTTAGAACGACGAACTTCATGGCGGCAGCAGCTTGCCAGGATTCAGGATGTTGCGAGGGTCGAGCGCGGCCTTGACGGCGCGCATGGCGGCCAGTTCAGCGGGGCTGCGCGACAGCGCCAGCACGCCGAGTTTCTTGACGCCGATACCGTGTTCCGCCGAGACCGAGCCGCCCATTTCGCCCGTCACGCCGTAGACCACTTTCTGGACTTCGGGCGCGGTGGTAGGCGGCCAGTCGGGTTCCTGCACGACGATGTGCAGATTGCCGTCGCCGAGATGCCCGTAGATCAGGATCGTGGCGTTGGGCCAGTGGGCGCGTAGACGTTCCTCGCAGCGGTCTGCCGCGTTGCCGACATCGGTGATCGAAAAGCTCACGTCGAACGAGACGCGTCCCGGGATCAGGCGCGGGTATTCGCCGGGCGCGTCGCGGATCGCCCAGAACGCTGCGGCGTCCGCTTCCGAGGTGGCGAGCGCGGCGTCGGCGATCACTTCCGTTTCGAGCATGTCGCCGAGAAATGCCTCGAACGCGGCGGCTTGACTCTCGGGGTCGGCGCCGCTGCTTTCGAGCAGCACGTAGTACGCGTGGCGGCCTTCGAGCGGTGCGCGCAATTCGGGCAGGCGTTGCAGGACGAAGTCGTAGTAGCCGGGCCACATCACTTCGAACGCGGAGACGCCGGCGGGCAAACGCTCCTGCGCCTGGCGCAGCAAGGTGGTGACCGCTTCGTAGTTGGGCAGGCCGCACCATGCGGTCGATACCGCGCGAGGCTTGTGACGCAGCCGCAGCACGGCGCGTGTGATGACCGCGAGCGTGCCTTCGCTGCCGATCAGCAGATTGCGCAGATCGTAGCCGGTGTTGTTCTTGATCATCTTGCGCAGGCCGCCGATCACGCTGCCATCCGGCAGCACCGCTTCGAGATCGAGCACCTGCTCACGCATCATGCCGTAGCGGATCACGCGGTTACCGCCTGCGTTGGTCGCGAGGTTGCCGCCGATCGTGCAGCTGCCGCGTGCGCCGAGATCGAGCGGGAACATGAAGCCGGCATCGTCCGCAGCTTCCTGCACGGTTTGCAGCGGCGTGCCGGCCAGCACCGTCATGGTGGCGCTGACCGGATCGATGCTTTCGATGCCGCTCATGCGTTCCATGCTCAGCGCCACTTCGCCGCCCAGCATGCAGGCGCCGCCGGCGAGACCCGTCAGGCCGCCTTGCGTGACCACGGCGCGGCGATGTTCGAAACAGATCTTGAGGGCGGTGGCCACCTGTTCGGTGGTGCGCGGCCGGATCAGTGCGATGGGATCGGCGCTGGGCGTGCGGCTCCAGTCCGCGTGTTTGCGGCCGGCAAACTCGGCCGGCAACGCCACGATGTCCGCGCCGAGGGCGGCGCGCAGGGCGGCAACGACAGTCTCTTCAGACTGGGCGGCGCGATCGTGCGTCACGCTTTCTTGCATCAGGCGTCTCCTGGAATTTCGGGCTTGAAACAAACCGCTATGAACGACTTCATGCCGCTTTGGCGCCGCCCTGGCAGGCGGTCGGGCGCGAGCGGATGCCGGTAACAATCATCTTTGTGGCTTAACCGTGAAACGATAGTAACACTATCATTGTAGGTCGGTATATATCCGATGTAGTCAAGGAAAACCCCTATACTAAGCGTAAATACACCTGATATCTTATGTAAAGCTAACGTTACAAATTAGGTAAACCTAACTTTAAATGGAGATGAGCCCGATGCAATGGCCCGAACCGCGTTCATTCGAAGTGGATCTGGAGACTGGTCTGATGGCCGGTACCGGTTCGCGCTATCAGAAATTCCTGGCGGATCTGAAAGGCCTCTACGCGGATGCCGACGCCTTCGACGCGCTGGTTGCCGCGCGTGGTCAGGAGGTGGTGTACGAGGTGACTGACCATCGTCCGAGCAGCGACCCGGGGGACCTCATCACGGGCGTGACGCGCATGAGTCCTGGCAAGGTGGGCGACGAATACTTCATGACGCGCGGCCACATTCACGCGAAAATCGACCGCCCCGAGCTGTACTTCGGGCTGAAGGGATATGGGCTGATGTTGATGGAGTCGCCGGATGGCGAAACCCGCACCGTCGAAATCCGCGCGAACACGGTGTGCTATGTGCCGCCGCGCTGGATCCACCGTTCGGTCAACCTGGGCGCGGAGGACTTCGTGATGCTCTTCTGTTACCCGGCCGATTCAGGCCAGGACTACGCGATCATCGAACAGTCGAACGGCATGCGTTTGCGCATCGTCGACGACGGTGCGGGGGCGTGGCGCAGCGTGCCCAATCCCGGCTATCAGGCGCGTTCGCCGCAGCAGGTCGATGCGTTGCTCGACGCCGCGGCGCAGGCAGAAGGAGCGGCGCGATGAGCTCGACCCTTTATCAACCGGCGCAAAAGCCCACCTTCTACTTCATTGGCGTGACCACCGCGCAAAGTTCGATCATGCGGGTGTTTCCGGCATGGGCTCGGCACCTCGGTCTTGGCGATGTGGAGATGAAGGGCATCGACTTTCGCCCGCACGCAGCGCCCGAGGCCTATCGTGAGGCAGTGGAGTTTCTCAAGCGCGATCCGCTGTCGCTCGGTGCGCTGGTGACGACCCACAAGATCGACCTGTATGCCGCGTGCCAGGATCTGTTCGACGAAATCGATCCGCACGCGCGCATGATGGGCGAGACCAGTTGCCTCTCCAAACGCGATGGCAAGTTCGTGTGTCACGCTAAAGATCCGATTACGTCCGGCTTCGCGCTGGATGGATTCTTGCCGCAGGATCACTTCGCGCACACCGGCGCCGAAGTCTTTTCGATGGGCGCGGGCGGCTCGACCATTGCACTCACCTGGCACCTGATGCAGCGCTCGCGCGGGGCGAATCGTCCTTCCAGAGTGATCGTGTCGAACCGTTCGGCCGCGCGTCTCGAAGAGATCGAGCGGATTCATCGTGAGCTGGATCTGGGCGTGCCCTGCGAGTACGTGGTGGCGCCGCGCCCCGAGGACAACGACGCGGTGCTCGCGCGTCTTTCGCCGGGTGCGCTCGTCATCAATGCCACGGGTCTCGGCAAGGACGCGCCGGGTTCGCCGCTCACGGATGCCGCCGTGTTTCCACAGCGTGCCATCGTGTGGGATCTGAACTATCGCGGCGAGCTCGTCTTTCTGGATCAGGCCCGGGCTCAGGCAGCGTCGCGCAATCTCCAGATCGAGGATGGCTGGACCTACTTCATTTACGGCTGGACACGGGTGATCGCCGAGGTGTTCCATGCGGAGATTCCTTCGCGCGGACCCGCGTTCGACGAAATCTGCCGCGTGGCCGAAGCAGCCGGCAAGCCGTCAGCGGTGAAGACGACCGGGTAGTGGGCCTGGCATGCCGCGAGGTGTGCTGGTCAAAACGAACGCGAACACGAAAGCGGCCGGGCCGCAGCATCTATCAAAGAGGATTGCACGATGTATCTGGACAAATTCAGGCTGACCGGCAAGGTGGCCGTGGTCACGGGCGCGGCACGCGGCATTGGCCTCGCCATTTCCGAAGCGCTCGCCGAAGCCGGCGCGCGCGTGGTGCTGACCGATATGAACGCGGAACTGCTGGACGCGGCGGTGAGCCAGTTGTCCGCCAAAGGACACGCGGCTGAAGGCGAACTGCTCGACGTGACGGACCCCGGCGCGGCGCAGCGCGTGAACGATGCGGTGGTTGCGCGGCATGGCCGCGTGGACGTGCTGGTCAACAACGCGGGCATCGCGATTTCGAATCATCCGGCGGAAACGATGTCGGACGAGGTCTGGAACAAGGTCATCGACGTGAATCTGAACGGCGTGTTCTGGAGTTGCCGCGCGTTCGGCAAGGGCATGCTCGAACACGGCGGCGGCAGTATCGTCAACGTGGGCTCGATGTCCGGTTTCATCGTCAACCGGCCGCAGGAACAGGCGAACTACAACGCGTCGAAGGCAGCGGTGCATCATCTGACGCGCTCGCTCGCCGCCGAATGGGGGGCACGCGGCGTGCGTGTCAACGCGGTCGCGCCCACCTACATCGACACCGAAATGAACGCCTATGTGTACGAGGACAAGGAGATGTTCCGTCACTGGGTGGGCGGCACGCCGATGAATCGCCTCGGACGGGTGGACGAAGTGGCGTCCGTGGCGTTGTTCCTCGCCAGCGAGGCGTCGAGCCTGATGACCGGTTCGATCGTGCTGGCCGACGGCGGCTACGTCTGCTGGTGAGCCCGCGAACTGACATGGACACACTGCCGCTCGCCACTCACGTAAGTGTGGAAACGTTCACGACGCCGTTGCACAAGCGGCTGGCCGATTCCACGCACGGTCCGCAAGCTGGAGAAGTGCTGCTGTACTGGCTCGGTCAGGCTGGCTTCGTGATCGAGTGGGCAGGCGTGCGCATGCTGATCGATCCGTATCTCTCCGATTCGCTCGCGCACAAGTATCGGGGCACGCGCTTTCCGCATACCCGCATGATGGCGCCGCCGCTCGACCCTGCCGCGCTCGACCGCCTGGATCTCGTGCTGTGCACGCATCGGCACACGGACCACATGGACCCCGGCACGCTGCAGCCGCTCGCGCAGCGTTTTCCCGCGCTGAAGTTCGTGGTCCCCGCCGCGTCGATCGACGAGGCGATGAAACGCTGCGGCGTCGACGCCAGCCGCCTGATTCCGGTCAACGCGGAGCAGCGGGTCGACGTGCTGCCGCGCATTTCTGTTTCGCCCATCGCTTCCGCGCATGAGACGCTCGACCAGGATGAGCACGGCCTCTACCCGTGGCTCGGCTATGTGATTGAGTTGGGGAACGATGCCGAGTCGATCAGGCTCTATCACTCCGGCGACTGCGTGCCGTATGCCGAACTGCCCGCGCAGCTAGCCCGGCATGCGCCGGATCTTGCGTTGCTGCCGGTGAACGGCCGCGACATCGAGCGCAGCGGCAACGGTGTGCCGGGCAACTTCACGCTCGACGAGGCCGTCGCGCTGGCAAAAGCTGGCGGCGTGCGCGCGATGCTGGCGCATCACTACGGCTTGTTCGACTTCAATACCGTGGCGCCCGAGACCATCGACGCACGCGCGCAGCAGGAGCGTGCTGCCGGGCTGGAGATATATCGCGCGCAAACCGGGCGGGTCTGGCGCATGCGCGCGCCAGACAGGCGAGAATGACGGCGGGCGCCGCAGCGCATATAACGGTGGCACGATCAGCACTAACCGCATCATCAGGACCATCAGGGACACACGATAATGGAGACGTTTTACCTGGCTGTCGACGTGGGTACCGGCAGCGTGCGCGCCGCGCTCGTCGATGCAACGGGGAAGATACGCAGCCTCGCCGCGCGTGAGCATGAGCAGATCGTGCCGCGCTACGGCTGGTCCGAGCAACGTCCGCTCGACTGGTGGACCGGCGCGGTCAGCTCGATACGTGAAGTGCTCGCCAGCGTGCCGGGCTCGGCCGCGCAGATCGCGGCCATCTGCGCGTGCGGGCAGATGCACGGCACGGTGCTGATCGACGCGGACGGCCAACTGACCCGCGATACCGCGCCGCTGTGGAACGACAAGCGTACGCAGCCGCAAGTCACGAGTTTCCGCGCGCGACACGACACGGCGTCGTATCTGCCGCGCACTGCGAACCCGGCCACGCCCGCATGGCCCGGCTTCAAGCTGCAATGGCTCAAGGCGCATGAACCCGCCGCCTATGAACGCGCCACCACGGTGTTCATGCCGAAGGACTACGTGAACTTCCGCCTGACCGGCGAGCGCGCATGCGACTGGACGGATGCATCGACGACCTTCCTGATGGACCCGGTCAGCCGCACCTGGTCGCAAGCCATGCTCGACGCACTCGAACTCGACGGCAGCAAACTGCCGCCGATCCGCGCGCCGCTCGATATCCTCGGCGCCGTTACTCACGCGGCAGCCGCCGAAACGGGCCTGCGCGAAGGCACGCCCGTGCTGGTGGGCGGCGGCGATTATCCGGTGTCCGTGCTGGGTTCCGGTGTGTATGCGGCGGGCCTTGCCTCCGACATCACCGGCACCTCGTCGATCATCACCGTGATCGCGGACACGCCCATGCTGCATCCC
Organism: Paraburkholderia sp. DHOC27; assembly: GCF_003429005.1. Classification (GTDB taxonomy): domain Bacteria; phylum Pseudomonadota; class Gammaproteobacteria; order Burkholderiales; family Burkholderiaceae; genus Paraburkholderia. The sequence goes on along the minus strand of NZ_QVQV01000008.1, from coordinate 184,758 downwards.
GAAGTGTCGAATCTGGCCACGTGCGAGGGACTGTGGGGCCGCTTCATGTTGCTCGACTCGGGCGGCGACGCCATGCGCTGGGCGCGCCGCGCATTCCACGAGAACGCGCTGAGCTACGAGGCAGTGGCGCAAAAGGCGGCGGCTGCACCGGTCGGCTCGGAGGGTCTGTTCTTTCTGCCGTATCTGACGGGCGAACGTCTCGGCGACCATGCGAATTCCCGCGCGCAGTTCTTCGGCATTGCCGCCAAACATGGCCTCGCACATCTGCACCGGTCTGTGCTCGAAGGCGTGGCGTTTGGCGTGCGGCGGCATATCGGTTTGATCGAATCGACGGGCGTGACGATGGAGCGGCTGGTGGCCGCGAGCGGCGGCGCGAAGGCGGCGCTGTGGCTCGACATCAAGGCCAGCATGTATCGCACGCCCATCCTCGTGCCGGCAGAAGTGGAGTGCGGCGTGACAGGCTGCGCGATTCTCGCGGCCACGGCGCAAGGCCAGTTTGCGCGTCTCGGCGACGCCGTGAACGCCTTCGTGCATTTCGAGCGCGAGGTGCAGCCCGATCCGTATGCGAGCGATACCTACGATCGCATGATGCCGATTTTCGAGCGCCTCTACGCGCACTCCCAGCAGTTTTACGACGACCTTGATCGTCTTTCAGGAGCCTCTGCGTGACCCAAACCATCAAGGCCGTTCTGTGGGATATGGACGGCACGCTCGCTGACACCGAAGCGCTGCATCTGGCGACGCTGGTCGCGGCGCTCGCCCATCACGGCATCGAAGCGGGAGCGGAGCTGCATCCCGAGATCTTCGGCAAGTCGGGGCGCGCCGTACACGCGCTATGCGTCGAACGTTTCGGCATTACGATGGACTACGAACCTTGGTCCATGTTTCGCGCCCGTCACTATCTGGCGCATGCGCCGACCATCCAGGCGCGTCCTGGTGCGCTGGCGGTGTACCACGCCGCATGCCGGGCGGGTCTCGCACGAGCCATCGTGTCGAACGCCTCGCGCATGTTGCTGGAGGCGAATCTGCGCGCGCTGGACTTGCAGGATCCGCCGCTCATCAGCGTCAGCGTGAACGATGTGCGCAAGGGCAAGCCCGATCCCGAAGCGTATCTGCGCGCGGCGTGGCTGCTGGGTGTCGAGCCGTCCGAGGCCGTGGTGGTAGAGGACAGCCCGGTGGGTGCTTCGGCCGCGCTTGCGGCCGGCATGCGCGCGCTGGCTTGGCCCGTCGACGACGAGGCCGCGGCGCTCATGCCGCCCGCTGCGCAGATTGTCCGCTCGCCGCAGGAACTGGCGGCGGCGCTTGGCGTCTCCCTTTAATTCATTGCGTGGATCTCATGCTTAGAACAAGTATTTTTCCGTCGCGTTATGTCCAGGGCGCGGGTGCGCTCGATTCTCTCGACGCGGAGTTGAGCCGACTCGGCACGCGCGCCGCGTGCCTCGTGGATCGCAACGTCGCGGCCCTGCTCGAACCCGCATTGGCGAACGCCAGTCAGGTGAGCCTGGAAGTGCATGCAGTGGATGCCGCCTGCACGGAGCGCTCGGTTGCGGCCACGGCAGCGTGGATACGCGAGTGCGGCGCGGATATCGTGGTGTCGTTTGGCGGCGGCAAGGTGATCGACACGGGCCGCGCTGCCGCCGACGATCTGCGCCTGCCGTTCGTCTGCGTGCCGACCATTGCCGCGTCGGATGCACCGTGCTCCGCGCTCGCCGTGATCTATGACGAAGAGGGTCGCGTGGTGCGTGATCGCTTCGTGCGGCGCAATCCCGATCTCGTGTTGCTGGATACGCGGCTCATCGTGCGGGCACCGGCGCGTTTCTTCATCGCGGGCATCGGCGATGCGCTCGCCACGTTCTACGAGGCGGACGCCTGCCGTCGTGCCTATGCGCGCAATCTGTGCGGCGGCCGTGGCACGGCGCTGGCGTTCGAGGCTGCGCGTCTGTGCCGCGACACACTGTTTGCGCACGCGGTGCAGGCCGTTGACGATTGCCGCGCGCAGATCGTCACGCCGGATTTCGATGCGACGCTCGAAGCTACGGTGCTGTTGTCGGGGATCGGTTTCGAATCAGGCGGCGTGGCAGCCGCGCACGCTATTCATCATGGGCTCGCGGACCTTCCTTCGTCACATTCGTTGCTGCACGGCGAGAAGGTGGCGATCGGCGTGCTGGCTTCGCTGTTTCTTTCGACGGTGGACGATGACGAGCGTCAGCGCGTGTTCCGCTTCTGTCGCGCGGTGGGATTACCCACGCGTCTCAAGCAGGTCAACGTCGATCCGGAAGACAGCGCGGCGCTCGCGGTCGTCGCCAAACGCGCCTGCCGTGCGGGCGAAATCATCCATAACGAGCCGTATCCGGTGAGCGAGGAAATGGTCGTCGCGGCGTTGCGCGCGATGGACCGCTACGCAGCGAAATTCGACAGTCTTTCTTGATGCAGGAGTGATACGCGATGGCAGGACAACTGGCAGGACAACAGGTAAAGCAGGAAGTGGGCGCGTTCCGCGCGGAATTGTTCGCGGGCAAGAAGGTGCTGGTATCCGGCGCAACCAGCGGCATTGGACTGGCCATTGCCGAAGGTTTCGCCGCGCTGGGTGCGCAGGTGATTGCGACCGGCAGTTCCGCGGCCAAGCTCGCCGCCTTGCGCGCGGACCGCACGCTCGAAGGGATTCGTTTCGAACAACTGGATGTGCGCGATCTGGAGCAGATCAACCGCTTCGCCAGTGAGCTAGATGGCCTCGACGTGCTGGTGAATGCCGCAGGCGTCGCACGTCCCGCCGATGAATACCGCGATGACGTGTTTCGCGAAGTCATCGACGTGAACCTGACTGCAGCGATGCGTTTGTCCATGGCGACGCGCGCATTGCTCGAACGGTCGCGGGGCACGATTATCAACGTGGCGTCGATGCTGAGCTATATCGCCGATGTCGAAGTCCCGGCGTACTGTGCCAGCAAGACCGGCATTCTCGGCTTGACGCGCTCGCTCGCCCACGCATTCGGCGTGGCCGGCGTGCGCGTGAATGCGATCGCGCCGGGCTATCACCGCACGGATATGACGCGGGCCTTGTGGGAAGTCCCCGCAAGCGCCGACAAGATCGCTGCGCGCAGCGCGCTCAAGCGTTGGGGCGAAGTGGACGATCTTGTCGGAGCGAGCCTGTTTCTGGCATCGCCGGCCTCGGCGTTCATTACCGGTGTCACGCTGCCGGTCGACGGCGGCTATGCAACGGGCGTTTGAAACGCAACGCGTGAGGCTTCTGCAGACGCGTTGCATAAGGCCCTGTTGCATGCGTCTTGCTGAAACCCACTAGTACACGCTGATACAAGCCGCGCCTTGCGCGCGGTTTCCTCCCGCAAGGTCTGGTAAGCACTATGATCTTGCAGCACATATTCCTGCCTTCCGCCGCCGCGAGCGCTGTCTACACTCGCTGCACATCAATTCGCTACCTGCGTAGCGATTCACGCGGAAGGAAGCCAACAGGATGTGTCCCAGTCGATGCGGTGCAAATTCATTCCGGGCGATGCGGCAAGTTTTGCTGATCGCCATCTTGATCCTCGCATGCAGCTTGCAGGGCTGCGCTTCCTCGTTCGAGACCCTCGGGCTCGGGCTGGGACTCGGCGCGGCCGGCGCGGTAGGCGGGGCCATCTGCATGATCAGTTGCCATTGAACTGCGGCGCAACTGGCCGTGTCGAACCTCGATCGGTCTCGCTCGCGTTAGCATCTCGCGTACGAGCACGCCATTGCCGCTGTTTCGAACTGAACGAGGTCAACAAGATGGATCAGGAAAGCTGGGACGCGTTGGATCACTTCTTCTGCGAACAACTGCTGTCTCCCGATCTTGCGCTGGATTCCGCACTGGAATCGAGTGCGGAGGCTGGTTTGCGGTCCATCAACGTGTCCCCGAACCAGGGCAAGTTCCTGCAACTGCTGGCGAGGATCCACGGTGCGCGCCGCATTCTGGAAATCGGCACGCTGGGTGGCTACAGCGCGATCTGGATGGCACGCGCATTGCCTTCGAGCGGCACGCTGATTTCACTGGAAATCGATCCGCAGAATGCGGAGGTGGCGCGGGCCAACCTCGCGCGTGCGGGTATGGGGTCGGTTGCGTCCGTGCTGGTGGGGACGGCCACGGAGCTGCTCAAAGGTCTGATCGACGAGCGGGCGGAGCCGTTCGACATGGTGTTCATCGACGCCGACAAGAAGAGTTACCCCGACTATCTGCTGCTCTCTCTGCAACTGCTGCGCCCGGGCGGCATCATCGTTGCAGACAACGTGGCGCGGGGCGGAAGAGTGATCGATCCGGACAATCACGAAGACGATATCGTGGGCCTGCGAAAGTTTTTCCGTATGCTGGCCTCCGACACGCGCCTCTCCACCACGGCCATGCAGACCGTGGGCTCGAAGGGATGGGACGGCTTTTCGCTGACACGCCTTTCAACCGAGTGACAGCGGGACGCTCACGCCGTCCCGCCCCGCATCAGAAGTCCGTGCTCACCGAGAACCACGCGGTGCGCGGCGCGCCTTCCGTCAAATACCCACCCAACGCCGACGACCAGTAAGCACGATTGGCCACATTGGTCACCATCACGCGGAACGTGGTGTCGTGTCGGAACACCTGCGTGTGATAGCGCGCCCCGAGGTCGAAACGGGTCCATGACGCCAGCGGCAAGGTGTTGGCCTCGTCCAGATATTGCTTGCCGGTGTAGATGGCACGCGCCATCAGCGTAGCGCCGGGCAACTGCGGCACGTCGTATTCGAGGTTGGCGTTGAAGGTCCACGCGGGTACGCCGATGGGCCGGTTGCCGTTGTCGGTGCCGCCTGCCGTGTTCTCGAGTTGCGCGTCGATATACGAAACCCCGCCGAGTACGCGCAGGCCCTTGATGGGCTCACCGTACGCCGACAGTTCGACGCCGCGATGCCGCTGCGTGCCGTCCGTCGCATAGATCATGGTGGTCGCGTCCGTGTAGGCCACCGGCTGTTTGATCTGGTAGACGGCCAGCGCCGCGCCGTAATTCGTGGCGTCGTACTTGATCCCCGCTTCCACCTGGTTGGCGCGGTACGGTGCGAGCACCGCGCCTGCGTTGAGCGCCGTGCTCGGAGCCGTGCCGCCTTGCGTCAGACTCTCGCTGCGATTCGCGTAGACGGAGAGGTTGGGCAGGATCTTGTAGACGGCGCCGAACACCGGCGTGGTGGCCGATTCGTTGTAGCTGCTGTCCTGTACACCTGTTCCATACGCGTAGCCGTTCTCCAGAATGTTCTGATGACGCACGCCCACGGTGAACAGGAAGCGGTTGTCGAAGAAGCCCAGCGTGTCGGAGATCGCCTCACTGCGCATCAGCGTGCTGCTGACCATGCCCGGGTCCGCGAAGTCGCCGCTCGTGAAGTAAGCCGCAGGGCGCGGCACCTGCACGGTGTTGTAGAGGCTGGTCGGGAACGAGGCGCCGAGGTCGTAGGCCGCGTCGGCCGTGATCTTGTTGACCAGCACGGCAAGATTGATTGCATGGCTGACCGGCCCCGTCCACAACTGGCCGCGCACGCCCACTTCGCCGGACTGCGCGTCTTCCTTGTACGGCACGCCCATGCGGTACGAGGTGGTCGCGGCATCGGCGCCATACGTGGGCGACGCGTAGTCGCCGTGCTCGTCCGTGTGACGCACGCCGCCGGACGCATACACGGTCCAGTTGGGCGCGAAGTCGTATTCGGCGCGCACCATGCCGATGGTGTCCTCCAGATCGGAGTAGCTCCACGACTGGCCGTAGTTGTACGACGCGGAGGGCAGCGGCGGAATGATGCTGCTGGTGTCGTACACCACCGGGCGGCCATCCGTGACGTGCTGCTTCTGATAGATGAAGTCGCCGTACAGACGCAGCTTGCTGCCGCGATAGTCGAGCGACAGTGCGGTTTGCTGCGTGCTGCGGTCTTCGTCCTGGATGCTGGTGCTGCCGCCTTCCACCGTCTGGTTCACGCGAATGCCGAACTGGTCGTCGTCGCCGAAACGGCGGCCCACGTCGATATGCGTGCCGAGCTGGCCCGATGCGCTGCCTTCGACGGTCACGCGCGTGAGCGGCTTGTCGTCGGCGGTCTTGGTTTCCAGATTCAGGTTGCCGCCAATGCCGCTGCCGCCGGGCGCCGCGCCGTTTTCGAAAGCATTGGCGCCCTTGAAGATGTCGACCCGTTCGAGCGCGCCGGTGTCGACCAGCTGACGCGGCGTGATGCCGTAAAGACCGTTGAGGGCCACGTCATTCGCGTAGACCTCGAAGCCACGGATGATGTAGTTCTCGGAGAAGTTGCCGAAGCCATATGCGCTGCGCACGGCGGGGTCATTGGCGATCACGTCCGCGAGCGTGTGGGCCTGCTGGTCTTCGATCAGCTTCGACGTGTAGCTCGTCACCGAGAACGGCAGATCGATGATCTTCTGCTTGCCGAGCACACCCACTTGCGCTCCGGTCGCCACCTGACCGCCGGCATGGGCCGGCGAGAGATCGCCGGGCAGCGCAGTGGGAGCGGCATTGACGGAGATGGTGGGCAGCGCGCCTTCCTGGGTGGACGCGGCGCTCGCGCTGCCGGATGCACTGGCGTTCGAGCCGCTGCTGGCTGCGGCGGACGAGGCAGCGTCTTCAGCATGCGCGGTCACGGCAAAGCTCGCGAGCGGCAGGGCAATCAGGGGAACGGTGCGCCGCACAGCAGCGGCAAGCAGGGAGACGCGCGGGCCGCAGCGGCGCGTACTACGTGAACAACTGGTCATCGTCGTTTTAGGTCGGTCAAGAGGTGCGGAAAACGCGTGAAGCGCCGTGCAGGCGTCTTCGGGCGCGTCCTCACTGTTCAACCCCATGAAGTGATGCTCGCAACGATGTTGCGTGTGACCGCCGCAGGCGCCGGAGCGCGTGCCGCAACCACCAGGGAAAACGCCCGATTGCCTGGGCGTGCATCATACCGTAAATGAGAATGGTTTGCGTTTACAAATTATTCTTCGTGCGTAGGCAGCACGTAGCGTGCCGGATCGACGATGTTTCTCAAATAGTGGGTGGCGGCCCGCTGCGGGTGGCGCTGAAGCTAATTCGCCGCAGCCAGCTTCCGGTTCAGCTTCAACATGCCGTTGAAAATCGCCTCGGCGATATCCACAGGAAAGTCGCGGGGCAGGAGGGTGGCGACTGCGTCGATGACATCGCGGGTCTGCGCGGTCAGTTCGTCGATCATGGCTTCGACGTCGGTCGCGGCGAAGCCGATGCGCTGACCCTGCGCGATCCAGTGCCGGCGCTGGATCTGGTTGAGCAGATAGTGGCGCTCCTTGCTCTGCACCGCCATCGCCAGTTTGACTTTCTGGGCGGCGATATGATTAGGACCCCGACCAATGATGGGATGCGCCGAGAGCACGTCATAAAGCGGCGTAGACGTATAACGGTTGCCTGACTGATGGGCAATGCTGAAATTCTTGGCGTGGCCGTCGGTAGCGGCGAGTAGCCAGAACAGCATTTGCGTGACGAAGAAGTTGCGGCGGTCGACGACGGCGCGTTCGGAGCCGGCGAGCACATCCACGATGTCTTCGATGCCCGGACCGCCGTCCGCCTGATACTTTTGCAGCGCAGGGGTGCCGCTCGCCTGGCACAGGTCTTCTTGCGGCAAACGCAGAATCCAGCTTGCGTCGCTCGATGGCCTGCGGTCGAAGCGCTCGACGATCAAGACCTTCTGGTCCTCGAATTGCCCGATGTCACAGTGGGCAATCGGCAGGCCGTAGGCCGCGACGATTTTCGAGCAGAGCCACTCGTTTTCCACGGACGTGCGCATGTCAGCCTGCATGTTGCCGACCCGCCCGAGCGGAAGTTTGAAAATGTGCGTGGTTGGCGTGCTGCCTTCAGGCACGAGCCACTGGTCGTCGTGATACAGCAGCGCGGTTTTTTCCTGCGCACCCGCGATGGACAGACGCAGGTCGTCCACGGGCTCATGCTGCGCGAGGCGCGTCGAGGTGGTGGTTTCGCGCAGCAGACGCGCGAGCTCCGCCTCCCCAAGTGGGCGGCCCCGGATTCGCATGAGGTCCGCAGGCGTCTCTCCAGGTGGCAGCATCTGCAGGGCACCCACGCAGTCGCGCCCGAGCCGCGCGAGCAACTGAAACGGCGCGGTGCCGCCGGTCTGGTAACGGCTGGCGATGCGGCGGCGGATGGGCTCGCTGTCGGGCAGCAGATTGTCGAAATAGTCGGCAACGAGTTGGCCGCGCCAGGGCTGGTTGCCCGGCGTGAAGGGCAGCGAAAGCGAGAGTGGACGGCCTTGTGGATCGGCGAGCCATGCGTCGTGATACACCAGCGTTTCGCCACCGCGCGCGTTTTCCCAATAGCCGACCGGCAAGCCGTTCATCCACAGGTCGAGGCGATTCGTTTGCGTGCGACGCGGCATGCTTACCAGTTCTCCGTTTTCGCGCTGACGCCGGTGCGCTTTGGCGTTCCGGCGCTGGGCTGTTTGCCGGTCTGCGGGGCGCTTCTGGTGCTGCGGGCGTTTGAGGTTTTCGTGGTGGTGTTCGTGGCGGTCGTGATGCGGCCGGCCTTCGCGGTTTTCGCTGCGCTGGTTGCCTTGCCCGCCACCGCTTTCGTCGACTTCGTTACCTTGTTTGCCTTCACCGCTTTCGCGGCCTTGATGCCTCCCGCTGTCCTGGCCGTCTTCACCGGCGGCACTGCGTGGGCGTACTGCGGCGCCTTCGCGGACTTTGCCGTTTTCGCAGCCTGAACGCTTCTTACGGGCTTCCCACCTGATGATCTGGCGGTGGGTTTCGCTGATTTCACTGACTTCGCCGCGCCTGCCGCCTGCGCGACTTTTGCAGGCTTTTTGCCACTTGATGATCCGGCCGCTTTGGCAGGCTGCGCCGTTGCGGCCACGCTGCGCCCTTGCGCAGGTTTGATTCCACTAGCCGATGGTGAGGCAGCCGTGTAGGCGAGCGTCAGATCGACATTGAGTGCGCGCAGCACCCGGAACAGCCGCTCCACGCTGACCGCAGCCGGGTTGGCCTCGAGCTGCGCGTAGGTTTGCTGCGTCACGCCGAGGCGGCTGGCCATTGCTGCCTGCGTGAGACCGGCGCTCTTGCGGAATCCCTTCAGGATGGGGCGCAACTGGCCGAGCGTTCTGACCGGATAGTCCATGAAAAACTCCGCCACGTGAGGGGGCCGGGATAAGGGCGCAGGATAAGGGAACAGGATAAGGGAACAGGATAACGGCGCAGGATACAGGCCAAAGCCTGTAAATTCGAATTACAGTCTATACACTGTATTTTGCAAATACAAGCGATAAGCTGTAAATTGAAAATACAGCCTAAAGACTGTAAAAGCGGCGGCTGCGGCAGCGTCGCCTTGCGGGCGGCCCGTCGCGCGGCAGGCGAACGGCTGGTGCGTACACGCGGTTTGGTACCATTCACGCTTTTAAAAGACGGGCTGGAGCAGCGTGAGTCGCCATTTTGTATCGTCGGTACGGGAATTTTTCAGCACATGGGCGAGCCGGCTTGCGTGGGCGTCGGTGGCTGTCTTTCATCTCGTCATTGAGCTGATCCGGTTCGTCGCGTCACTGCTCAAGCCGCTTGCGGCGGCAGCGCTGTTTCATCTACGGCATCCCACACGGCGCGGCGTACTGCTCGCGCTCGCCACGCCACCGGCGCTGATCGTGCTGTATGTCATCGTGCTGATTCCGTTTACGCCGAGCATCAGCGACATCCGCAAGGCGCGTCTCGACCAGCCGGCGCAGATTCTCTCGGCTGATGGCAAATTGCTCGCCGAATTCAAGCCGTCGAACCGCGAATGGGTCACGCTCCAGCAGATTTCGCCGCATATGGTGGACGCGCTGATTTCGACCGAGGATCACCGTTTCTACCAGCATCACGGTATCGACTGGCGGCGCACCGGCTCGGCGGCATTGCATACGTTTGGCGGCGACCGGCAGGGCGGCTCGACCATCACCCAGCAACTCGCGCGCAACCTCTATCCCGACGAGATCGGCCGCGCGCCCACGCTCAATCGCAAGGTGAAGGAGGCGATTACCGCGCTGAAGATCGAGATGGCCTACAGCAAGGACCAGATTCTCGAAACCTATCTGAACACCGTGCCGTTTCTCTATAACGCCTACGGCGTGGAAATGGCCTCGCGCACGTACTTCGGCAAATCCGCTGCGCAACTGGACATTCTGGAAAGCGCGACGCTCACCGGCATGCTGAAGGGCAATAGTTATTACAACCCCGTGTTGAACCCGGATCGCGCGCTGGAGCGGCGCAACACGGTGCTCGCGCAGATGGTCAAATACGGGCGGCTCGCGCCGAAAACCGAGGATGCGCTGCAACGCAAGCCATTGCGTGTCGACTTCGAACGTCAGATCGAACCGCCGGGTCCCGCGCCGCATTTCGCGCAGCAGTTGCGCAAGTGGCTGATTGGCTGGGCTGACCGCAACGACTACGACATCTATTCAGACGGGCTGATCGTTCATACGACGATCGATTCGCGTCTGCAGGCTATGGCCACCGCGGCGGTCGTGCAGCAGGGCAACGCGCTGCAGTCCATTGCGAATGGTGCGTGGAGCAGCCGCACCGGTTGTGCGCCGGACAGCGATCTGTTCAAGAGTTTCCTGCGCGAAACACCGGCTTATCATGCCGCGCGCGATGCCGGTCAGAACGACGCGGACGCGCTGGCGCATCTGCAAGCGGACAAGAGCTTCGTGCGTAACGTGTGTCGCGACAAGGCCGAGGTGCAGGCGGGCTTTCTCGCCATCGATCCGCGCAACGGCCAGATCAAGGCCTGGGTGGGCAGCCGCGACTTCACCGACGAACCCTACGATCACGTGCAGCAGGCGCGCCGTCAGCCGGGCTCGACGTTCAAGCCGTTCGTGTACGGCGCGGCGTTTGCCAATGGCGCGACGCCGGCCGATACCTTCATCGACCAGCCGGTGGAAATTCCGCTAAAAGGCGGTGAGATCTGGCGCCCCGACGACGATGTCGCGCCGAGCGGCCAACCCATGTCGCTGCGTGATGCACTCGCGTATTCACGCAACCGCATCACCGCGCAGTTGATGCAGCAGGTGGGCCCGGACAAGGTCGTACGGCTCGCGCGGGCGATGGGTGTGCGTGACAGCCAGCTCGAAGCAGTGCCATCGCTCGCGCTCGGCACGAGCCCCGTCACGATCAAGGAAATGGTATCGGGGTATAGCACGATCGCGAATGACGGCCTTTACCTCGAACCACGCATGGTGACGAGCATCGAGGACCGCAACGGCAACGTGCTCGCCGAATTTCAACCCGCGAAGCCGGAGCGCGCCTTGCCGCTGGCAGCGGATCGCACCCTGCTCGACACCATGCGCGATGTCGTGAATCGCGGTACGGGCGCGAGCATCCGTTCGCGCTTCGGCATTCGTGCGGACGTGGCGGGTAAAACCGGCACGACCCAGGACAACGCCGATGGCTGGTTCATTCTGATGCAGCCGCAACTGGTGGCGGGCGCATGGGTGGGTTTCGACGACGGCCGCGTGACGCTAGGCAGCAGTTATTGGGGCGAGGGCGCGCACAGTGCGTTGCCGATTGTTGGCGACTTCTTTCAGCGGGCGCTGCGTGCGCGCCTGATCGACGCACACGCCCGCTTCGACACCAGTGTCGAGCCGAGTACCTATGACGTGTTCCGCGACAAGCTGCATGCGTGGGTGGCGTATCTGTTCAACTCGAAGGGGCATGAGGCGAAGCCGGCCTCCACGTCGACGCATGCCGCGCCGCCAGCGCGTCACAGTGCACCTAAGCCGGTGCCTGCACCTGCACCCACACCTGCGCCTGCGCCCGTTCCAGCCGCGCGGCCCGCATCTGCGCCGCTAGCCTCGGCACCGCCATCCTCTGCGCCGCGCGAGTTGCCGCCCATCTTGCCGGCGCCGGGAGCAAGTGCAGCCTCCAGCACCGCCGCCTCGCGTCTGGCGCCTACCTTGGTGCCTCCGGCAACCGCGCCAGGCAACAGCATGTTCCCGCCTGAAGCACTGGGCTCCACGCCCACGCCGACCCCGGACATACCGGAGTCGACGTCGAAGGCAAACGGAGACTGAGCGGCGCGCCGGGCGCGCCCCATCGAACGTTAAGCCCTTACGCGATGGCCAGCCACGCTGCGCTGTTGCCGGACAGACGGCCGGCGGCATCGAGCGGCTCGCTCGACATCAGCACGGTGCCCGCCGGCAACGCGGCGGGTTCCAGCCCGAAGTTGATCACCGCGCGCAGGCTGCCGTTATCGAACACGAGGACCTCGGTGTTCGCGGTGGCCGATTCTTCGACCCAGCGCAATTGCCCGACCCCCAGCGCGTATTCGCGGCGCAGTTGCAGTAACTGGCGATACAGTTCGAGCGTCGAGCCACTCACGCCGTCCTGACGATCCACCGCGTAGCGCACGAAATTCGACGGCTGCGGCAACCAGCTTTTCTGGCTGGGTCCAAAACCGAAAGAGGGGGCGTCTGCCTGCCAGGGCATCGGCACGCGGCAACCATCGCGTCCGATCTCCTCGCCGTGGGTGCGGAAAAAGGCCGGATCTTGCCGGTAATGCGCATCGAGCGTCGTATGTTCGGGCAAGCCCAGTTCTTCGCCTTGGTAAAGATACGCCGAGCCCGGCAGCGCCAGTGTAAGCATCGCCGCCGCGCGGGCACGGCGCAAACCCAGCGCTTCATTGGGCTGCTCGCTCGCGGCGTCGATACCCTTGGGCCGCGCGCCCGGCGTGCTCAGACCGAAGCGCGAGGTATGACGCACGGAGTCGTGATTCGACATCACCCACGTCGTCGGTGCGCCGACGCTGGCGGAGGCCGCGAGCGACGCGTCGATGACCTTGCGAAACTCAGCAGCGTGCCAGTGCGCGAGCAGATAGTCGAAGTTGAAAGCCTGCTGCATCTCGTCGGGCCGGATATAGCGTACGAGCCGCTCAGGCGGCGCGATCCACGCTTCCGCGACCATCATCCGCTCGCCGGGATAGGCGTCGAGCACGCGCCGCCAGGCACGGTAAATGTCGTGCACGCCTTCCTGATCCCACATCGGGCCGGCCTTGATATTGCTGTCCTGGGTGCCTTCCACCATGGCGGCCTGACCGGACCAATCCGGTAGGCCCGGCGCCTTGATGAGACCGTGCGCGACGTCGACGCGAAAACCATCCACGCCCCGCTCCAGCCAGAAGTGCAGCACGTCCTCGAATTCTTCGTGCACCTCGGGGTTGTCCCAGTTCAGATCCGGCTGGCGACGGTCGAACAGGTGCAGATACCACTGCGTGTCGCCGGGCGCGCGCGACCACGCATTGCCGCCAAATACGCTCTGCCAGTCGTTGGGCGGCAACTCGCCATGCTGGCCTTTGCCGTTGCGAAAGATGTAGCGTGCGCGTTCCGGGCTGCCAGGCGCCGACTGTAATGCCACCTGAAACCACGCGTGCTCATCCGAAGTGTGATTGGGCACGAGATCGACGATCACCTTCATGCCGAGCGCGTGTGCTTCGCGCAGCAGTTGCTCGAAATCGTGCAGCGTGCCGAACAGGGGATCGACGGCGCGATAGTCTGCCACGTCATAACCGGCGTCCGCCTGCGGCGAACGATAGAACGGCGACAGCCACAAGGCGTCGACACCGAGCCGCGCAAGATACGGCAGCCGTGCTGTGATGCCCGGCAAATCGCCGATGCCGTCACCGTCTGCGTCAGCGAACGAACGAGGGTAGATCTGGTAAATCACGGCGCTGTGCCACCATGCCTGCTCGCTTGTAAGGTTGCGGGCCGGAATTTCTTTGGTGCGCATATTCATGAAGTGTCCTTATCTGGTCTGCCTCGTGTATCGAGTCACCGTCCGGCAGGTCGGTTCCCCACGTTTTCATGTCATTTGCTTTCAAAAGATTCAGGCAACTGTCATGTGTAACGGGCGGCTTCACTACGCACTCGCCTCGACTTGCACTATAGTGGGTACTGCACTTGCAGACTGTACGGTGTGGTTACTCCGGCGGAATTCATGCCGTGCGATGCCGTGCGCGAACGCATGACGACGATCATGACACACCGTGATCCATCAAGAGGCACCACCAGGCACCACCAGGCGTCACCAGGAGGAGACAAACGAATGATCGAATATGATTCGGAATCCTGTCCATGCTGCGGCGATCCCCAGCACCGTGCGCTCACCCGGCGGCGCTTTCTCGCGCTAGCAGGCGGTGGCGCGGCGGCACTCGCGCTGGCGCCGCGCTTTGGCTATGCCGAGAGCACGGTGCCTGAGATTCCTTACGTGTCCGTACCTGACCCGGTGCGTCTTTCCGAGAACATGTACTTCGGCGAATGCTCCGGCGTTGCGCTGAATTCGAAGGGCCACATTTTCGTGCTCTCGCGCGGCAATAGCACCGGTCCCGCGTATGGCGCCGCTGCCGCACAACTGCTCGAGTTCGCGCCGAATGGGCGCTTCATTCGCGAGATTGGCCACAACCTGTATGCATGGTCGTTCGCCCATAGCGTCAAGGTCGACGTCCACGACAATATCTGGGTGACCGATAAAGGCTCGGACATGGTGATCAAGTTCACCCCGGAAGGGCGCGTGGCGATGGTGTTCGGTCGCAAGCAGGAGGCCGCAGATGAAGAGACCGGCCCGCTCAAGCATCCGAATCCGCCGCTGCCGGCCGAGCCGGGACGCTTCCGTCAGGTCACGGACGTGGCGTGGGACAAGGACGGCAACACCTATATCAGCGACGGCTACATCAATTCGCGGGTCGCCAAGGTCGACAAGGACGGCAACTGGCTGAAATCATGGGGCGATCGCGGTACGGGTCCTGGCCAGTTCCACACGCCGCACAGCATCGCGCTGGATGCGAACGGCAGCGTCTATGTGGCGGACCGCAGCAACCGGCGCATCCAGGTGTTCGACCAGGAAGGCAACTTCCAGCGCCAGTTCACCATCGACGTACCTGTACCGCCTAACGCGCGGCCCGCCATCGGCTACGCGCCCGACGAAGCTGCGATTGCTGCCGGCACGTTCGCGCCGGGCTCGCCCTGGGCGATCTGTATTTCACCGGGCCCCAATCAGGTGCTCTACAGTTCCGACGCTTTCCCCGGACGTATCTACAAGCTCTCGCTCGACGGCCAGGTGTTGGGCGTGCTCGGCGAATCCGGCAAACAGCTCAAGCAGTTCGGCTGGATTCATCAGATGGCCTGTCCATCGGAGAACACGCTGTTCGTTGCCGAGTTGCTGAACTGGCGTGTGCAGAAGCTGGTGTTGCACGCGTGAGCGGCCTTACAGCGCGCCAGTCGAGGATTAATATGTAGAGGTTGCAGAAGCGATGCCGATACATGCGACCGGCGCGAGCGACCAGCGCAAGGGACCAGCGCAAGGGACCAGCGCAAGGGACCAGCGGCATAATTAAACGATTCAGGAGACGACATGCAAGCTCCCGACACTCCCAACGCGGCGCAGGCTGGCGCGGCGCCGCCGCTCTCCCGTTTTGGTGCGGTGCTGCGTGTGACGAGCGGCAACTTTCTCGAGCAGTACGACTTCTTCCTGTTTGGTTTTTACGCCACCTTCATCGCACGCACCTTCTTTCCCGCCGCCAGCGAGTTCGCTTCGCTGATGCAGACCTTCGCCGTGTTCGGCGCGGGCTTTCTGATGCGGCCGCTGGGCGCGATCATTCTCGGCGCGTATATCGACAAGGTGGGGCGCCGCACCGGCTTGATCGTCACGCTCGGCATCATGGCAAGCGGCACGATCCTGATTGCCTGCGTGCCGGGTTACGCAACGCTTGGTATGCTCGCGCCACTGCTGGTGCTGATAGGCCGATTGTTGCAGGGCTTTTCGGCGGGGGCCGAACTGGGCGGCGTCTCGGTGTATCTGGCGGAAATGGCCACGCCCGGCAGGAAGGGTTTCTACACTGCGTGGCAATCGGCCAGCCAGCAGGTGGCGATCATCGTGGCGGCCGCGCTCGGCTACATCCTGAATCTTCTACTCACACCCGAGCAAACCGGCAGTTGGGGCTGGCGTGTGCCGTTTCTGATTGGCTGCGTGATCGTACCGTTCCTCTACATCTTGCGGCGCTCGCTGCAGGAAACCGCGGAATTTCAGGCGCGCCGTCATCATCCGGCTACCTCCGAGGTGTTCCGCTCGATGCTGGTGAACTGGAAGACGGTGGTGGCCGGCATGATGATGGTGGCGATGACCACCACCACGTTCTATCTGATCACAGTGTACACGCCCACCTTCGGTCGCTCGGTGCTGCATCTGAGCACGGCGGACAGCCTCGTGGTGACGTTTCTCGTGGGCATCTCCAACTTCATCTGGCTGCCTATTGGCGGAGCGGTTTCGGATCGTATCGGCAGGCGGCCGCTATTGCTGTTCATTTCGGCGCTGGCCATCGTGACCTCGTATCCCGCGCTCGAATGGCTCGCGCATGCGCCGAGCTTCCTGCGCATGCTCACCGTGCTGCTGTATTTCTCCTTCTTCTTCGGCGTCTATAACGGTGCGATGGTCGCGGCCCTCACGGAGGTGATGCCGGTGGAAGTGCGCGTGGCGGGCTTTTCGCTCGCCTACAGCCTCGCCACCGCGATCTTCGGCGGCTTCACGCCCGCGGTGTCGACCTTCCTGATCGAAATGACCGGCGATAAAGCCGCCCCCGCGTACTGGATGATGTTCGCGGCGCTATGCGGCCTCGTGGCGACGGTGGTGCTGTATCGACGCGGCGGGGCGGCGGAATTGCAGGCGCGGCTTGGCTAAAGCTGCGCATGACTGAGGCGATGCCGGTTAGCGCAAGGCCGCTGCGTTGCGTCGACGCGTGAGCCAGCGCACCGCCAGCAGGCCGACGATCATCACCGTCAGCGACAGCACGGTGGTCATCGTGCCGAGCGCGTAAATCACCGGCGTGGTGATGGACGTCGTCAAACCCTGCAATTCCAGCGGCAAGGTGTTCTGATCGCCGATCGCCTGCGAGGTGCGGGCGATTTCGTCCCATGAGAGCGTGAAGCCGAACATGCCCACGCCGATCACCGAAGGACCGATGATCGGCAGGACGATATGGCGAAAGTTTTGCCACGGCGTGGCACCGAGATCGCGGCCGGCCTCTTCGAAGGCGGGATTGAAACGGTTGAACACCGCGAACATCACCAGCAAGCCGAACGGCAAGGTCCACGTGAGATGCGCGCCGAGCGCCGACGTGAAGAGTCCCATCGAACTCGTATACGTGTCCGCGAATGATTGATGACCCGACGCCGTGGCGAGGTATTTCACGGCGCTGTCCAGCAGACGGAACGTGAGGCCGATGCCGAGGGACACGATGATGGACGGCATGATGAGACTCGCCACCGACATATAAAACACCGTCGTATCGCCGCGAAAGCGCTTGCGGAAAGCAAGCCCGGCAGCCACGGAAAACAGCACCGTCAATACCGTGACGGCGAGTGCGAGACGTACCGAGCGCATGAACGCGGCCCAGATGTCGACGTCGCCCACGCCGTCGCGTAGCGCTGCGAACCAGTGCAGGGACACGCCGCGCATCGGGAAGGTGAGACCGCCCTCGGGACCCTGAAAAGACAGAATGAAAATGGTGATGACCGGTCCGTACAGGAACAGCACGAACAGGCCAAACAGCAGCGCGAGCCAGTAGAAACTGGCGGGACGCCGTTCGCGGTGTTTGAGATGAATGGTCGACATGTCAAAGCTCCTTGCGGATATCGACGACCCGCGTCAAACCCCAGACGATCATCAACACGACCGCGAGCAAAATGATGGCGTTGGCCGCAGCGGCAGGAAACTGCAGATAGCCGGTTTGCACCTGAATGATCTTGCCCACCGAGGCGATCTGCTGACCGCCCATCACGCCCACTGTCAGGAAGTCGCCCATCACGATCGTGATGACGAAGATGGAGCCGATCACGATGCCGGTTTTGGAGAGCGGCAGCACCACGTCGCGAATGACCTGCCAGCCGCTTGCGCCTGCGTCACGCGCCGCTTCGAGCAGCGAGCGGTCGATGCGCATCATCGCGTTGAAGATCGGCACGATCATAAAGAAAGTGAACAGGTGCACGAAGGCGAGCACCACGGAGAAATCCGAATACAGCAGCCATTCGAGCGGCTGGTCGATGATGTGCGTGGCGAGCAGCGCCTGATTGACGAGGCCGTTGCGGCCAAGCAGCGGAATCCACGAGATCATGCGGATCACGTTCGAGGTCCAGAACGGAATCGTGCAGACCAGAAACAGGATGGTCTGCATGGCGGTGGTGCGCACATGAAACGCGAGGAAATACGCAATCGCAAAGCCCAGTATCAGCGTGATGGCCCAGACGATCGCGCAGAACTTGAGCGTCGAGAGATACGTCTTGAAGGTGACGCACATATCCGCCGTCGACGAGCAGCCGTCGAAAATCGCTGCGTAGTTTTTCAGCGTAAACGCGGGGATGATCTGATATTCGTTGTAGTCCCAGAAGCTGACAATCAACGTAATGACGAGCGGCACGATGAAAAACAGCACGAACGTCAAGGTGAGCGGCGTTGCCTGCAACCACGCGGAAGCGCGCCAATGACGCACGGGTTTGGCGTCGGCGGGGGCGGAAATGTCGATGGATGCCATGCGGGATATCCGTGGTCGCGAAACCAGAGTGGCCGGCGCGTATGCGCCGGCCCACGAGACAATAGGCTAGGTACGGCGAACCGTGAACGATTCGGGCGCGAGGACGGTCAGGCCGCGATGAACTCGTTCCACTTCTGCACCATGTAGATGTTCTCGTCCATCACGGCATTCCAGCATGCAATCGCGCTCATGCGTTCGGTGTACGAGCCACCGTCGCGCACCGTGCCGGCCTTTTCGAGCAACTGGCCATCCGGTGCCTTGATGTCCTGCGCCGCCGGCTTGCCTTCGATCCAGTAGTCCCACTCGTACGGTTCCATGTGCGAGCGGGCGGTGTCGAGCACACCTGAGTAATAGCCCTGACGCATCAGATACGCACCGGCCCAGCCGTCCTGGAACCAGTTGACGAATTCATAGCCGGCATCGAGCTTCTTGCCCTGCAACGAACGCGGGAAAGCGAAGCCCGAGGCCCACGCACGATAGCCTTCCTTGAGCGGCTGAAACTTGCAGGCAATGCCCATCGTGCGAACTTTGGTGACGGCGGGTGACCACATCGACTGGATCACCACTTCGCCCGAGGCCATCAGGTTGACGCTCTCGTTGAAGTCTTTCCAGAAAGCGCGGAACTGTCCAGCCCGTTTGGCTTCGATCAGCACCTTGATGGTCTGGTCGATTTCGGCCTTGGTCATGTTGCCTTTGTCGACATACTTCACATGACCCTGCGATTCGATTGCCATCGCCGCATCCATGATGCCGATGGCGGGAATGTTCAGCAACGCTGCCTTGCCCTTGAATTCCGGGTTCAGCAGTTCGGCCCAACTGGTGATGGGCCGCTTGATCAGGTCCGGCCGGATGCCGAGCGTGTCGGCGTTATAGGTGGTCGGAATCAGCGTCATCCACTCGGTGGGCGTGGCGGAGAACTCAGTGGAGCGCGGGCCGGTCAGAAACATCACTTTCTTCGGCGCAGTGCCTTGATCGCCGATCTTCTTGCCGTTGATCTCACCCTTGGTCAGCACCGGCGTGATCTTGTCGGCCAGCTTGATCTTCTTCGCGTCCATGCCCGCGAGCGTGCCGGCGGGAATCAGTTTCTTCAGTGAGAAGTATTCGGTGTCGACGATATCGAACGAATTGGGCTGCGTGATGATGCGCTTGGTGACATCGTCCGTGGTGACCGGAATGTACTGAATCTCGATGCCGGTATCTTCCTTGAACTTCTTCGCGATGTCCGCGCTCTGGTTGGTCGCGGTGCCCAGATAACGCAGGACGATTTTTTCCTGCGCATGCACGTACGGGAAACCGGCGATACCCGCTGCGGCCACCGCGCCCTTGATGAGGGTGCGACGCTTCTGGCCTTTGTCCGTCAATGCGGGTTCGGCTGCTGGCGTGACTGCTGCTGCCGGGCTCTCGTTCTGCTCACTCATTGCAATCTCCTCAGGTGAAATTCTGCTTTATCGCTGCGCACGACAAGGAATGCAGCGCGCCGGTCGGCATGGCCCGTGATGATTCGATTCGTTGAAATGCGACGACTCCGTGTTTCAGGCTGCGAGCGGATGCGCGTCCTGTTCGTTCCACCAGACCACGACGCGGGCATCGGGACCGAGACGGGCCGCGTCGTAATCGCTGTCGCTGACCAGTGAGATGAGTTCGGGAGAGCCGTCGAGCGGCACCAGCGTCATGCGCAGGTGGGTGCCCTGATATTCAGCTTCCCGCACCGTACACGGCACACCACCGATGCGCGCCACGCCGCCTTCTCCCGCGGCGGCCTGCACCGGCGTGACACCATGCGGCACTACCCGCAGATGATCGGCGCGCACCGTGAAGAGCCGTCCGTTGGTGCTGAATACGTTATGGCCACCCAGAAAGCGCGCGACGAATTCAGTGCGCGGCCGGTTGAACACTTCATGGGGCGTGCCGCTCTGTTCGATGTGGCCGTGACTCATCACGACGACGAGATCGGCCAGCGCCATTGCCTCTTCCTGCGAGTGGGTCACGTGAACGAAGGTGATGCCGAGTTCTTTTTGCCAACGCTTGAGTTCGGCGCGCATCTGCACGCGCAGGAAGGGGTCGAGCGCGGAGAGCGGTTCGTCGAGCAGCAGGCAGCGCGGCTGGTTGAGCAGCGCGCGTGCCAATGCCACGCGTTGCTGCTGGCCACCCGATAACTGTGCGGGCTTGCGCTCGGCGTAAGCGGACATGGCGACCAGTTCGAGCAGTTCGCCAGCGCGTTTGCGACGCGCTTCTTTGGCGACGCCGCGCATCTTCAAACTGAAGGCGACGTTGTCGAGCGCGCTTAGATGCGGAAAGAGCGCATAGCTCTGAAACACCATTGCGGTGCCGCGCGCAGCGGGTTCTTCGCGCGTGACGTTGCGGCCCGCGATCAGCACGTCACCCTCGGTAACTGATTCGTGGCCCGCGATCATGCGCAAGGTCGAGGTCTTGCCGCAACCGGAGGGTCCCAGCAGGCAGCAATACTGGCCGCCGGGAATACGCAGGTCGATCGCATTCACGGCCAGTGAATCGCCGTATTGCTTCGAGACGTGCACCAGCTCGATATCGGCGGCTTCGGTGTGGAGCACGGTGGAAGCGGGCTGAGTCATTGAGAAGGTGTCCTCGTAAGCGAAGTCAATAACGTGCAGTTGAGCCGATGACGCAATGAGCGGCAATGCAGAGATGACGCTGCCGCGAAGCCCGTCAAATGCAAGACGTGTGCCATCGTGCGAACACATGAGCAAAACAATCGCTGACCAATGCTGCGCGCTAACGTCTACGAGTTGGCTCACATATTGCAAACGATCCGAAGCTCGAATCGTTGGCGATTGTTTGGCGCGTGTTTGGCAATGTCCTGCGCAATCGCGGTGCGTCTTCGATCCGTCACGGGGCATGACGACGCCAAAGCGGTTCATGCGGACCGCCAGACGAAAATTGGGTGATAACTATTGTTTAGTAGCGACGACTGCCTGATATGAACGACACAGGGACCATTCCCATCGCGCTGGATCGCGCCCGCGTGCCGCTTGCGACGCACGGGCGTTTTCCTTACCGGCCCATTACGGATGCCGAAGCGTTTCGCTGGCCGGGGGGCGCGGGACTCGCGGTGTATCTGGGCTTCAACATCGAGCACTTTTCGTTCGGCGAGGGCCTGGGCGCAGCGCTTGGACCCCTGTCGCCGCAACCGGATGTGCTCAATTACAGTTGGCGCGAGTACGGCAACCGGGTGGGTGCGTGGCGCTGCATCGAACTGTTCGACCAACTGAACATGCCGGCGGGCACGCTGATCAATACCGCCTTATACGATCATTGCCCGGAATTGATCGCCGCCTGCGTCGCGCGCGGTGACGAACTGATTGGCCACGGGCATAGCAATGCGCACCGGCAAAGCGATCTGGATGAGCACGCCGAACGTGAACTGCTGCTGCATTGCCGTCAACGGATAGCCAGAGAGAGCGGGGCGGCGCCGGCTGGCTGGCTCTCGCCGTGGATCTCAGAGTCGCATCTGACGCCCGATCTGCTGGCGGAGACGGGCTACCGGTACACGCTGAACTGGTGCCACGACGACCGCCCGCAGCGCATGTCCACGCGAGGCGCACCGTTATGGGCGATTCCTTATCCGCAGGAACTGAACGATCTGCCGATGCTGGTGGGACGCCAGATGGACGCGTGTGCGTTTGCCGACATGATCATTGACCAGTTCGATGAAATGCTGGAGCAGACCCGTCGTGCCGCCGCGCATGGCCAGGGCGCGCAGGCATTGGTGATGGGCATTGCGTTGCATCCGTATCTGGTGGGGCAGCCGTATCGTTTGCGACATTTGCGCCGGGCGCTACAGCATATTGCGGCGGCACGTGACAAGGGTGAAATATGGATGACGACGCCAGGGGCGATCGCAGACTACATGGACGTCATGGAAGAAGGGGCATGCAAACCAGGCGCGCTGCAGACAGCGAAGTGACCATGCAGGCTTGCACGGGTTCTGCTCACACGTCGAAAGTCGTCGCATCGAACGGTGCGGACGCCGATGTGGATATCGACGCGCGCATCTATCAGTCGATCTTCGACGGCGTGCTGGATCACCGGCTGACACCGGGCACCAAGCTGCCCGAACCCGAGCTATGCCAGTTGTTCGGCGTGGGCCGCGCGGTCGTGCGGCGCGTGCTCGAAAAGCTCGCGTATCACGGCATCGTGGTGCTGCGGCCTAACAAAGGTGCGGTCATTGCCGCACCGACGCCCGCTGAAACGCGCGAGATTTTCGAAGCGCGCCGCTCGCTGGAAAGTGCGCTGGTGCAACTGGCAGTGCAACGCGCGAGTGCCGAGGACATCGCCGCGCTGCGGCAACAGTTGGCGCACGAGCACGAGGCCATGCACCGTTTCGATCAGCCGTCATGGGCTCGCCTCACGAGCTGTTTCCATTTGCGGATCGGGGCGCTCGCCGGCAATTCGATCCTGCAGACCTATCTCACGGAACTCATTTCGCGCTGCTCATTGATTGTTGGCGTGTATGAGGCGCCCGGTAACGCACCGTGCGAGCATGATGAGCACACCGCCATCGTGGATTGCATCGAGGCGCGCGATGCGGCCGGCGCCGTGGCGCGCATGGCGGCCCATCTGCGCGAACTCGAAGAACGCATCGAAACGTCGCGCATGCCTGGAGAGAAAAGCCTCGGTCAATTGCTCGGCATCACTTCAGCATAGGCGGCCACGCATGGAAATCGACTTTGAGGCGATCACCGAGTATCAGCGCTACAAACTGATGGCGAGCCTCATCGTGCCGCGCCCCATTGCGCTGGTGACGACGCTCGGTGCAGATGGCACGATCAACGCTGCGCCGTTTTCGATGTTCAACATGATGGGAGAGGAACCGCCCATCGTGATGGTGAGCATCAACCGTTTGCCGGATGGCGGCCTGAAAGATACCGCGGTGAACATCGGGCGAAGCGGCGAATTTGTCGTGCATCTGGCCGACGAGGCGATTGCAGAGAAAATGCATCGCTGCGGGGAACGCTGGCCGCCCGACGTCAGCGAACTTGCCGAAGTGGGGCTGACGTCGGTGCCGAGTTCACATGTTGCCCCGCCGCGCATTGTCGAAGCGCCCGTGGCGTTTGAATGCACCTTGTGGGAAACGCTGGAAACGACCAGCCGGCATATTTTTATCGGACGTGTGCATCGCCTGCATGCGCGTGATGAACTGATC
Organism: Paraburkholderia sp. DHOC27; assembly: GCF_003429005.1. Classification (GTDB taxonomy): domain Bacteria; phylum Pseudomonadota; class Gammaproteobacteria; order Burkholderiales; family Burkholderiaceae; genus Paraburkholderia. The sequence goes on along the minus strand of NZ_QVQV01000008.1, from coordinate 161,040 downwards.
GATCTGGAGACGTGGCGCGTACGGTTGCAGCACTATTTCCCGGTGGGCCGTTTTGGCGCGAGCGACTACGTGACGACGCGCGACCGGTTTACGTTGGGATGAGTACGCCGCAGTTCGTTAGATTAACTAAACACCCAGCGCTAACCCGTCACTGCGCGGATCATGTGCGCCACACGCCGAGCCGTCCGTGGCAATACGTATCGCACCAGGATGACCCGCCAGGGGGCTTTGCGCCGGTATCGCGCTGATATCGTGGCCGCGCGCCGACAATTCGGCAAACACGGCAGCCCCCGCATCTTCCTCCAGCTTCAAGGCGTCACGCGAATCCGAGAAGGTTTTGCCCAGCAGAAAGCGCGGTCGCGCCAGCGCGGCAAGCGGATCCATCTGGTAGTCGATCAGGCGCGTGAGAATGGCGGCGAGCGTTTGCGGTTGACCGTCGGCACCTTGCGTGCCGAACAGCAAATGGGGCTGACCGTCCTTCAGATACATGCCGGGATTGAGCGTGTGAAACGGGCGCTTGCCGGGCTGCAATGCGTTGTGATGCCGGGCGTCCGTGCTGAACGATGCGCCACGGTTGTGCCAGAGGATGCCCGTGTCGCCTGCCACGACACCGCTACCCCAGTCGAAATAAATCGTTTGCAGCACGCTCACGCTGTGGCCGTCACGATCCGTGGCGCCGATGTAAACCGTGTCGCCGGGACGAAAGACGTGTGGCCATGCGCGCGCCTGCGTCATGCTGATGGTGCGCGCATGTGCATCGAGCGTGGCCGCAGAGAGCATGCTGTCGACCGGCACCGCGTGGAAATCCGGATCGCAGACTAGCCGATCGCGATCCGTGAAGGCGCATTTCACGGCTTCGACCAGCAGGTGATAGTAGTCGGCGCTGCCTTCGGCAATCGCAGCCAGATCGAAGCGTTCGAGCACGCCCATGATCTGCAGCGTCGTCACGCCTTGCGTGGGCGGCCGCATGCTCACCAGTTCACCACCGCGATACGCAACGCGCAGTGGCGGCTCGTCGCGCGCGCGAGTCGCGCCGAGGTCCGCGACGCTCAAGGGCGAACCGGCTTCCTGCAAACCTCGGATGACGCGCTCCGCAAGCTCTCCTTCGTAGAACTCGCGTGCGCCGAACTGGGCGATACGTTCGAGGCTGCGTGCCAGTTCAGGCTGCAGGAAACGCTCGCCTATGGCGGGAATGCGTCCATCTGGAGCGAAGGTGCGCGCGAAACCGGGCAGCGTCTGCAATTCGTCGGCGCGCAGGGTTTGCCAGAAATGCTGTGACGGCGTAACAGGAAAACCCTCGGCGGCGTATTCGATTGCGCGCGAAAATAGTGAGGACCACGAGGCTTGTCCGCGCCACACGTCGCGGCTTATCGCATAGGCCTGATGCCAGGTATCGACGGTAGCGGCGGTGGTCAACGTGGCTGCCGCACCGCGCGACGGAATGGCGGCGGAGAATGCGGGAGCTTGTTGCGTGGCCTGGCCGATGCCCGAGATCGTGCGCAGCATGCCGTGGCGATCCGCGATGACCCAGAATGCGTCGCCGCCCAGTCCGGTGAAATGCGGATACGTGACGCACAGGGTCGCGCCCATCGCAATGGCGGCTTCAATGGCGTTGCCGCCGGTCCGCAGAACTTCCAGTCCCGCTTCGCTCGCCAAAGCGTGCGGACTGGTCACCATGCCCTTGCTTGAACGGGCGATATTCGGCGTTTGCATTGCGGCTCCAGGGCGCGACGTGCAGAAGTGTGGTGCCGAGTATAGAGGGCTCGCTGCAACCCGCAAAGACACCAAAAATGCCGTGTGTGCGCAGTCAATCTAGTCGAGAGCGTGATGAAAAAAACCGCTTCGTCGACATGACGAAGCGGTCTCCTAAGTGGCCTCCTGAGCGGTCTCCAAAGTGGTCTCCATAGCGGCTTCGAAAACGGAAGCTTGCTGTTGCCTAGCCCTGGGTATGTTCAACGGCGACCCATCCCTGCGACTTGCCGATCTGCGCGACCTGTTTGGCAATGGACTCAGCCAGATTTTTTGCGTCGCCAGTGGCCCCGCCTTTTTTGGTCTCGGAGGCGCCGTGCAAACCTGCGCCTGCGGCGCCCGAGGCGGCGAGATGTCCTGCTGCTGCGCCGACCCCCGCTGTTTCCACCATGCCAGGCATCTTGCCGCTGTCCGCGCTCGCCGCAAAGCTTTGCACGAGGCGCGGTGCATCGCCCGCCGGTTTGTAGAAAAGCTGTACCGTGCTGCTCAATTCGCTCTTGCCCGCACCCAGACCAATCAACATGCGGCGGCGGCGGTTGCCTGAATCGATGGTGTCGAATCTGCCTTGCACGATCAGGACGTTTTGATTGGCAGGCGCGGGGACATCCGCGCGAACGGCAGGCAGACCCATGGACTGCAACTGGCGCACGATTTCGTTGGCCACCTGTTCGCGAACCTGGGTGGCCTGCTCTACCTGCTTTTGTTCCGGCGTGGCCGGCTTGAACTGCGACTCGATCTTCTGCACGACACCGGTGTTGTCGAGCTTCACCTGGCTCGGGTCGCAGTCGAACGCGTATACGTAAATCGTTTCGGGTTTTGCTTCGGATGCGCTCAAGTGCGTCGCCGGATACGTCGTTGCATTCGTGACCGTGCCGCCTGCGCAACCCGCAAGCAACGCGCAAACCACCAACCCTGCTGCGCATACAGCGCGCGTGCTTTTTTTCGCTACCGTCTGAATTGAAGTGAACATGGTGCTGATCCTGTGTGCGACACGTGTGCCGCCATTCGCCTGAACTTATATCGTCCGATGATTGCGAACCTGCAGGATGACGTTTCTTCCGCGCTCGCGTTCATACTCGATACCCTTGCTGATCGCGTGTGCGCTTTCAGGCACACCGTCAGCAGAAGCGAGTATGGGGGAATGGCCCGCGCGACTCCATTCAGGAATTATGTCGATTCATGTCACGCTCGTGACGCGTGTCGAACAGCGGCAGACAAGGCTGAATTCCACGCCCCGCAACCCTATCCAGACAAACCCTGATTGCTGCGACGTTTTCACGACTGCTATCGTGCGCAGGTCTTGTGGAAGCGCTTCCACTCCGCTCCGGCAAGGAGCGTGAGGGCGCTCACCATCCCGGTTCAATCACCTTGCGCAGTACAGGAGAATCCGTGGCAAACGACGCATCTGCTTTGTCCCCCGGTGTGAACAGTGATCCGTTCTCGCCGCCGGCGGACTCCGCGCTCTGGCGCAAAAACTTCCTGCTCGGCGCAGCAACCGCCTCGTACCAGATCGAAGGTGCGATCAACGAAGACGGCCGCTTGCCCTCCATCTGGGACACGTTCTCCGCAACGCCAGGCAAAGTGTTGGCGGGCGATACCGGCGAGGTTGCCTGCGATCACTATCACCGTTGGGAATCCGACTTCGATCTGCTGTCGGGACTCAACTTCGAAGCGTACCGCCTGTCCATTGCGTGGCCACGCGTGATGGACGAAGCGGGGCGCCCGAATCAGAAGGGCCTCGATTTCTACAAGCGGCTGCTCGGGCGCCTCAAGGAAAAGGGCCTCAAGACGTTCGTCACGCTGTATCACTGGGATTTGCCGCAGCATCTGGAAGATCGCGGTGGCTGGCTTAATCGTGATACGGCCTATCGTTTCGCGGACTACGCCGACCTGATGAGCCGCGAACTGGCGGGTCAGGTGGATGCGTGGGCGACGCTCAACGAACCGTGGTGTTCCGCTTACCTTGGCTACGGCAACGGCCATCATGCGCCGGGTCTCGCGAACGATCGCTTTGCGACGCAGGCCATGCATCATCTGCTGCTCGGACATGGACTTGCGGTGCCGATCCTGCGCGCCAACGATCCGGCTTCCATGAAGGGCATCGTCGCGAATATTGGCCGCGGTACGGCGAATTCGGAGAGTGCGGAAGATCGCCGCGCCGCGCACCTGTTCGAGGTGCAGCATAACGCGTGGATTCTCGACCCGTTGCTGAAGGGCGCGTACCCTGAGGATCTGTTCGAACTCTGGCCCGGCACGAAGCCTCTCGTGCTCGAGGGCGACCTGAAGACGATTGCCGCGCCGATCGATTTCCTTGGCATCAACTATTACTTCCGCACTAATGTAAAGAGTGACGGCGCACATGGTTTCACGGAGGTGCCGCTGCCGGACGTCGAGCGCACGCAGATGGGTTGGGAAGTCTACCCTGACGGTTTGCGCGATCTGCTGATCGGTTTCAAGCAGACGTATGCGAATCTGCCGCCCATCTATATCACCGAAAACGGCATGGCTTCGGACGACGAAGTGATTGACGGCCGCGTCGAGGACCCGCAGCGTATTTCGTTTCTGAAGCGCCACCTGGCCGCAGTGGATAGCGCGATCAAGGCCGGTGTGGATATTCGCGGCTATTTCGTCTGGTCGCTGATGGATAACTTCGAATGGGCGTTTGGTTACGAGCGGCGTTTCGGTGTCGTGCATGTGGACTATGAAACGCAGAAACGCACCGTCAAACATAGCGCGGAACTGATCGCAAAGTTTCTTGCGGAGCGGAAGGAACGCAACTGAAAAACGCAACTGATTGCACCAAGCTGGTTTGTATGTCGGCCTGAAACAAAGGCGCAAAGCCTGGAGGAGACGGAATGAACAGCAGGAAGAAAGTCTTGAGCGGTATCGCCCTCGCACTGGCGCTCAACGGTATCGTGGCGCACGCCGATCCGCTGAAAGCCAATGTGATCCACTGGTGGACCTCGGGCGGTGAATCTGCCGCGATTCGCCAGTTCGCGGATGCCTATGACAAGGCGGGCGGTCAGTGGGTCGACAACGCGGTGGCGGGCGCGGATCAGGCGCGTTCGACGGCCATTAACCGCATCGTCGGCGGCGATCCACCCACCGCCGCGCAGTTCAATACGTCCAAGCAGTTTCACGACCTGATCGATCAGGGCATGCTCAACAACGTGGACGCGGTGGCCGCCAAGGAAAACTGGAACACCATCTTCCCGCAGTCGATTCTCGAATCGATCAAGGTGAACGGCCATTTCTACGCCGCGCCTGTCGACATCCACATGCAGGACTGGTTCTTCTATTCGAAGCCGGCCTTCAAGAAAGCAGGTATCGCGGGTGAGCCGCAAACTTTCGATGAACTGTTCGCGGACCTCGACAAGCTGAAAGCGGCGGGCATGATTCCACTCGCGCTCGGCGGCCAGGCGTGGCAGGAGAAGATTACCTTCGACGCGGTGTTTGCCGATGTCGGCGGCACGGACCTGTATATGAAGGTCTATCGCGATCGTGATCAGAACGCGGTGAATTCGCCGGCCTTCAAGAATGTGCTGACCACCTTCAAGCGTTTGCACAACTACGTCGATCCGGGCTCGCCGGGACGTAACTGGAACGACGCCACGGCGCTAGTGATTTCCGGCAAGGCCGGCATGCAGATCATGGGCGACTGGGCCAAGGGCGAGTTTTCGGCAGCCAATCAGGTGCCGGGTAAAGACTTTGGCTGCTTCCCGGGTTTTGGCCCGCATTCGCCGTATATGGTGGCGGGTGACGTGTTCGTGTTCCCGAAGACGGATAACGCCGAACAGGTGAAGGCGCAAAACCTGCTGGCCACGGTGATGACTTCGCCTGCCGCACAGGTTGCCTTTAGCGCGAAGAAAGGCTCGATTCCGATTCGTCCGGACGTGGATAGCTCGAGTCTCGACATGTGCGCGAAAGAGGGCATTGCGATCATGAAAGACAAATCGCGCCAGTTGCCGAATCCGGAAATGTTGATTTCGCCTGACGTGCAAGGCGCACTGACGGATGTCATCACCAACTTCTGGAACAAGAACGAGTCGGTCGACGATGCGCAAAAGGCGTTTGCCAGCGCGCTGAAGAGCTGAGCGTCACGATGCGCGCACTTGGGTTGACGTCGGCGGCGGGCAGCACGGTCAGGCGGAAAAAACCGCTTGGCCGGCGCTGGCCGCTGGCCGCCTGGCTGGCGTTGCTGCCGATGGTAGCGACAGTCGTCTTTGCATACCTCGGCACCATGCTGTGGACTGCGAAGGTTTCGTTCACGCTGTCGCGCACCTTTCCGTCGGACCGCTTCGCCGGCGTATCGCAGTACGTGCATCTGTTTCATAACGATCGCTGGATGGTGTCGCTGCAGCACATCGTCGCGTACGGGGTGTGCTTCATCGTCGCGTGCATGGTGATCGGGCTGCTGCTCGCCATCTTCATTGATCAACGGGTCGTGGCCGAAGGTGCATTGCGTACGGTGTTCCTGTATCCGTATGCGATGTCGTTCGTCGCCACGGGTCTGGTCTGGCAGTGGATTCTCAATCCGGAACTGGGCGTGCAGCAGATCCTGCATCGAATGGGTTTTGCGCACGCACGCTTTGACTGGATCGTCGATCAGGACTTCGTGATCTACACGCTGGTGATCGCGACGGTGTGGCAGGCATCGGGCCTCGTGATGGCGTTGTTGCTGGCCGGCTTGCGCGGCATCGACGACGAAATCTGGAAAGCCGCGCGCATAGACGGCATTCCGCGTTGGCGCGTGTATGCCAGCATCGTCGTGCCGATGCTCAAGACGTCCATGTCCACCGCCTTCGTGCTGCTGTTCGTGATGGTGGTAAAGCTGTACGACGCAGTAGTGGCGATGACCCAGGGCGGCCCAGGCACAGCGAGCGAGGTGCCCGCCAAGTTCATCATGGACTATCTGTTTGGCCGCGCCAACATCGGCCTCGCCTCGGCAGCCTCCATCGTCTTGCTGACCACGGTACTCGCCATACTTGCGCCGTTCTTCTATATCCGCAGCCGTACGGCTTTCAAAAAGGACGTCTGATGAATAGCGCTCGTCCGGTTGCTGCCACCCGTCCCGTTGCAGGAAGACCCGCCGCGCGCAAACGGCGCGCCCGCTTCACGCCGGCCCGGCTTGGTGTCTACGCGTTCCTGCTGACCGCCGCCTTGTTTTTCCTGTTGCCGCTCTACGTGATGCTGGTGACCTCCGTTAAACCCATGACGGAGATTCGTCTGGGCAACATGCTCGCGTTGCCCGCGCATTTCACGCTCGCGCCGTGGCGCGACGCGTGGGAGACCGCCTGTACGGGGCTCGACTGCAACGGCATTCAGGTGGGATTCTGGAACTCGGTGCGTATCGTCGTGCCCAGCACGATCCTCTCCATCGCGGTGGGCGCTGTGAATGGCTACGCGCTGTCGTTCTGGCGGCCGCGTGGGGCAGGGGTGCTGTTCGCCGTCCTCTTGATGGGCGCCTTCATTCCCGTGCAGGTGATGGTGTACCCGCTGGTGCGCGTGCTGGCGAGCGTGCATCTGTTCAGTTCGTTGCCGGGCATCGTGGTGATTCATACGATCTTCGGCATGCCGATCATGACGCTGCTGTTTCGCAACTACTACGCGTCGATTCCGCTCGAACTGTTCAAGGCCGCGCGCATCGACGGCGGCGGTTTCTGGCGGATTTTCCTGCAACTGATGTTGCCCATGTCCACGCCCATCATCGTGGTCGCGGTGATCATGCAGGTGACGGGCATCTGGAACGACTTCATTCTGGGGCTCGTGTTTGCGGGCACCAAGAATCTGCCGATGACGGTGCAACTGAACAACATCATCAACACGACCACGGGTGAACGCCTTTACAACGTGAACATGGCGGCGACCATTTTGACCTCGATGGTGCCGCTCGCCATTTATTTCGTCTCGGGCCGCTGGTTTGTGCGCGGCATTGCTTCCGGCGCAGTCAAGGGATAGTGCATGACCAACGTATCGAACGTATCGATCCGCAATCTGCGTATCGAGCTGGGCGCGAATACGATCATCGACGAACTCGATCTCGATGTGAACGCAGGCGAATTTGTCGTGCTGCTCGGGCCGTCGGGTTGCGGCAAATCCACCTTGCTGCACAGCATTGCAGGGTTGATCGATGTCGCGGACGGCAGCATCGAAATAGGCGGTCAGGATATGACCTGGGCCGATCCGAAAGATCGCCGCATCGCGCTCGTGTTTCAATCGTATGCGTTGTATCCGACCATGAGTGTGGAGCGCAATCTGTCGTTCGGATTGCGAATCAACGGCACGCCGAAGGCGGAGATCGACCGGCGTGTGACGCGCGCCTCGGAAATGCTGCAACTCGGGCCGCTCCTCAAACGCAAGCCGGCGCAACTCTCAGGCGGGCAACGTCAGCGGGTTGCGATTGGCCGCGCCATTGTGCGCGAGGCGGACGTATTCCTGTTCGACGAGCCGCTCTCGAACCTCGACGCAAAACTGCGCACCGAGTTGCGGCGCGAGTTGAAGCAACTGCATCAGCGGCTTGGTGCCACGATGATCTACGTGACGCACGACCAGGTGGAGGCGATGACGCTCGCCACGCGCATGGCCGTGATGCGTGGCGGCGTGATCCAGCAGTTCGGCACGCCTGCGGAGGTGTACGCGCGGCCGGACAATCTGTTCGTTGCCACCTTTCTCGGCTCGCCGGCCATGAATATGCTGCAAGGCCGTCTGGAGCGCAGCGGTGAGACCATTCGCTTTCGCACGCCGCATCTCGATCTGGATGTCTCGCGCTATCCGTTCAGGCAGATGCCGGCGTCGCACGATAAGGCGCTGCCCTGCGTGCTGGGCATACGCCCCGAGGATGTGCGGGCGGCCGCGGCGGTGGCATCGAACGGGAGCGGCGCCGCGCACAGCGGCAAGGTGTCGCTCGTCGAGCCGATGGGCAACCACCGCGTGATTTGGCTCGATTATCATGACGCCCAGATCGCGTCGATCGATCAGGACAAGACACCGCTGGCCGTGGGTGAGACCTGTACCTTTTCGCTCGACAGTGCCCATATTTCGCTGTTCGACGAGGCTAGTGGCGCCCGTCTGTAACGGCTGGTTCGACGGAGCATGTGTGGCAACCTTGAAAGACGTGGCGGAGCTGGCGGGTGTCGGCATGTCGACGGCATCGCGGGCGATTTCCGGCAAAGGGCCGGTGTCGGCCGATGCCGCACGTCGCGTGCAGGCCGCAATCGAAGCGCTCAACTTCCGGCCGTCGTCGATTGGCCGCGCGATGGCGACGCAATCGCTCGGCATGATCGGCCTGTTCGTCCCGACTTTTTTCGGCTCGTATTACGGCACCATTCTCAAACAGACTGATATCGAGTTGCGCGTCGTGCATCGTCACGTCGTGGTGGCGACCGGTTGTGGGGAATCGTCGCCACGCGAACAGGCAATGGAAGCCGTGCGTTTTCTGATTGCCCGCGATTGCGACGGTGTGGTCGTGATCAGCCATGACCTGCACGACGAAGACCTGATCCTGCTGCATCGCATGCATCCCAAGATGGTGTTTCTCAATCGCGGCTTCGAGCAGTTGCCCGAGGCCTCGTTTTGTGCAGACCATTATCGTGGCGGCGAACTGGCGGCGCGCACGCTGTTCGAACACGGTCATCGCGAGATCGCGGTGATCGCCGGGCCCGCCACCGCGTCGGACAACGTGGCGCGGATCGACGGCTTTTTCGCGGAACTCGCTCGTTGCGGCATCGAGCGTGACGCCGTGACGCTGATCGACTCGGACTTTTCGCCCGAAGGCGGCTATGCGGCGACGCGGCAGTTGCTCGACATGAAACGTCCGTTTACAGGGCTTTTTTGTGCGAACGATACGATGGCCGTGAGTGCGCTCGCGTGTCTGCAACAGGCGGGCATTGCAGTGCCGGGCGATGTGTCGGTGATCGGCTACGACGATGACTATTCCGCCGCCTACGCCGCGCCGGCGCTGACTTCGGTGCACATTCCCACTGCGGACCTCACGCAAAACGCAGTGCGCTGGCTGATCAACCAATGCTATGGCACAGCGTGGGAGATATTCCGCGAGTTTCCCGTGACGGTGACGATGCGCGCTTCGGTGGGCGCTGCGAGGCCGCGTACCACCACGGCGAAGGCCACGCGCGCTACCGCAACGAAAGCGACGGAAAAGCAGGGCACTCGAAAGCGCGCCATTGCAAAGGGCGCTTGATCTCGTTGCTTGACCCCGTTGCTTAACCGTTGCGTCAGGCGTCGCTGCGCAAGCTCTGTTCGTGCCGCAAGCGCGCTTCTTCGTCGAGGCGCGTGTCTTCGAGTTCCTGCAGCACGGCGTCGAGATCGACCGGTGTGGTATCCAGTTCGATCTGGCCAGTCAGTTGCGCATCCACATGCAACGCACCGCCCTCGAACAGGGCCCAGATTTCCTTGCCGTAGTTCGCGTTGAGAAGCTGCGGCGCGAAACGGCCGAAGTACGACGCGAGATTGTCCACGTCGCGCTCCAGCATGGCGGGCGCTTCGAGATTGCCGGCGGCGTCGACGGCCTGGGGCAGGTCGATGATCACCGGACCATCCGCGGCGAGCAAAATGTTGTACTCCGACAGATCGCCGTGAATCAGACCGGCACACAGCATACGTACCACCTGATTGAGCAGCAGCGCGTGCAGTTCGATGGCGCGCGCCTCGCTCATTTCGACATCGTTCAGACGCGGGGCGACATTGCCGTCCGCATCCGCCACCAGTTCCATGAGTAGCACGCCGTCCGTGCAGATATACGGCTGCGGCACGCGCACGCCGGCGTTTGCCAGACGAAACAGCGCGTCGACTTCGGCGTTCTGCCACAACTGCTCCTGCACCTCGCGGCCATAGCGGCTGCCTTTTTCCAGCGCCCGTGCCTCGCGGCTGTTCTTGACCTTGCGGCCCTCGCGATACGAGGCGGCCTGGCGGAAGCTGCGTTGTTTGGCGTCCTTATAAACTTTCGCGCAACGAATCGACTCGCCGCTGCGTACCACGTAGACGGTGGCTTCCTTGCCGCTCATCAACTGGCTGATGACCTCGTCGATCAGGCCCTCTTCGACGAGCGGGAGCAGACGTTTAGGTGTTTTCATGCGTGCACCGCCACGGAAAAATGCGGAGCGTGGCGAACGATGGCAGGGCGAATGGCAATGCGCGTAGGCGTGGCGAGCTGCGCAAAGGCAGCATGGGGCGGGAATCGAGTCATGCCCGATTATAAGGGGTCCGCGCCAATCGACAGTTTTCGCGCCGAATGCGTGGCGTCGCGCGGTTGGATTCACTCACGCAAACGATTGCACTGAAGTGTTCGAGCGCGCCAGATGACGCGCATTTCCGCCCGCGCGAAAAGCCGCTAAACGCCTGACGGTACGGGCTTTTGCCGGGTGTTAATAGTGTGCTCACTCAGCTTGCGGGCTTTCCCTGATTAAAAAGCACGATCGATTCTTTACACTCGCTGAAAACAATTGGTTACGGGGTGAAAGATGCTGACCACTTTCCTCATTACATGCCCGCTCGCCATTGCGGCGCTGTTCGGGTTTGCCCGATTCGTCGATCCGCGCACCGGGCAATTCCGGCGGTAAAGCGCGTACCCTCGACGGCGCGTGTTGCATGCCACCTGGTTGACTGGACGGTTCGCCGCCTGGCGAACTGCTTTGCAGTCGATTCCGTAGCCGTCTTCGAGCACCTGGCGCTAGCTTTCAGAAGGCGTTCGAGTCGCCCATAGAGTCCCGCTTGCCGGCTTTCCAGCAAACGCCTGTTTGCTGGTAGTTGTTCCTCCCGTTTCCCCTCGTATAGCCCACACTATTTGGCGCGATCGCAATTGAGCCTTGCATTGCGGTGCCCACTCGCGGCACGATGCGGCATACGCTGACACAAAACTGCCATATCGACCGCATGCAAGCTCGACTAGAAAAAATCGCTGCACGTTTTAGCTTATTGAAAGCTGTTCTCCCGCTGACGCGCGCCGCCGCGCTGCGCGATACCTTCGCTGGCGTGATGCTGGCGTCCATGGACATTCCGCAGGTGCTGGGCTACGCGCGCATTGCCGGCATGCCGGCGGTGACCGGGCTTTACACGGTGTTTTTGCCGCTGGTGGCATTTGCCTTCTTCGGCGCCTCGCGGCACCTCGTGGTTGCCGCCGATTCGGCAACGGCGACGATTTTCGCCAGCACGCTCTCTACGATGGCGCCCACTGCCAGCGCGGAATACGTCGCGCTGGCCGGCATGGTCGCGCTGCTGACCGCGCTGCTACTGCTGATAGCGCGCGTGTTTAAGCTGGGATTTCTCGCGGACTTTCTGTCGCGCACGGTGCTGGTGGGCTTTCTCGCGGGCGTCGGCGTTCAGGTGGGCGTTGCCATGCTGGGCGACATGCTGGGCATTACCACCACCTCGTCACGCACCACCGAGCAAGCCGCGCAGATCGTCGCGCACCTCGCGCATGTCAACGTCCCCACGTTCGCCATTTCATTCAGTGTGGTCGCGGCGATTCTGCTGGCCAAGCGCTTTGCGCCGCGCTTGCCGGTGCCGCTGCTGGCGGTGGTGGGCGGCATCGCGGCCAGTGACGTCTACCACTTCGCCGCTCACGGTATTGCAACCTTGGGGCCGGTTGCGGGTGGCTTGCCGCCGTTGCGGTTTCCCGCGGTGAGCTGGCGGCAAATGCTGGATCTGCTGCCCGTCGCTGCGTCCTGTTTCGTGATGATCGTCGCGCAAAGCGCGGCCGCGGGACGCGTGTTTGCGCAGCGCTATCACGAGGATGTCGATCTGAACGCGGACATCCTCGGATTGGCCGCGGCGAATACCGCAGCGGCGTTCACGGGCGCGTTCGTCGTCAACGGCAGTCCGACCCAGACCGCGATGGCCGATCGCGCCGGCTCACGCAGTCAGCTTGCGCAGGTTGCGTTTGCGGCGGTGGTCGTGGTGGTACTGCTGTTTTTCAGCCAGTTTCTGCAATACCTGCCGCACTGCGTGCTGGCAGGCATCGTGTTCACGATCGCGGTGGGCCTGATCAATGTACAGAGCCTGCGCGATATCCGCCGCGAGAGTCCTGGTGAATTCACGCTCGCCGTGGTCACGGCAGTGGCGGTCGTGGTGCTCGGCGTAGAGCACGGCATTCTGATTGCCGTCGCGCTTTCGTTGCTGCGGCATGTCCGTCACAGCTACCGGCCGCATACCATGCTGCTCGCGCCCGGTCCGGATGGGCGCTGGCAACCGGTGCCGTCGCGCCCGGGCACCCAGACCGCGCCCGGCTTGATCGTGTATCGCTTCGGCGCGGATCTGTTTTATGCCAACGATCACTTCTTTGTCGAAGAGGTGCGCGAGATCATCGACCAGGCCCCCAGCAAGGTGCGCTGGTTCGTGGTGGACGCCAGCGCGATTACCGATCTGGATTATTCAGCCGCGCGTTCACTGACGGATCTGTTCGATTCCCTGGCACAACAAAACGTCGAAGTGATCTTTGGGCGCGTGAACCGCTATTTGCGCGCCGACATGGACCGTCATGGCATCACCGAGATCGTCAAGCCGTCGTGCATTTTCAGCACGCTGCATGAGGCGCTCGCAGCGGTGGGTGTGGCGGGGGATGCACGGGCGCAGGGCGTGATGTGACGCAAACGGCTAAGCTCTGTTGCGCGTCTGGCACGTATGTAGATTTGAAGCGGCTCGCTTAAGCGCCGGCGTCGTCGTCCGGGTGTCGTGCCTGCTCGAAGAACACGAAATATCCCGCCAGAAAGCATGCAGCGGCAGCCGCCGCGCACAGCGCTGCCACGGTGAAGGCCAGCCGTTTGCCGTGCCAGAGACTGTCAAACCATTGATGAAATTGCGCGAGCACGACCTCACCCGTACCACCAATGCGTTGTAGCTGCTGCGTGTATTGCGGGCTGTTCGTCATGCCGTAGACCTGCTCGGCCGTGTCAGGCGCGGGCGCCGTGGCGTAGATCATGATGGCGCCGATGAATCCTGCGATCAGGAACACGACGCTGGCCAGGTAGAGGCGCGCCTGCAGCGAGCCATATTTGAGCCCATTGAAGTGCTGTTCCTTACCGCTCATGATGCGTTCCGTGCATGTGGCTAACCGGGCTTGTTCTGCGGACCGTGGAGATGCGCTGGCAGTGCGATTCCCGCGACCGCTCTGCGTGATCCATTACGGTAGCGCAAAAGCGCCATCAAGGAACGCGTTTTACGCGCACACCCTGATCGGACCAGTTCACGTCCGTGCAGTGAGCAGCTTGAGACCGGCGACGCTGAACACGACGGCGAGCGACCCATCGAGCCAGCGGCGAATCGCACCATAAACGCGGCGCGCGGTTGCCGTTGAGAACAGCACGGCATAGCTGCTGAACACGAACACGCCAATACCCATGCAACCGAGCACGACCGGCAGCGAATGCGAGGCGCCGCCCGAGGCGGGCACGGCCAGCGAGACAATCGACAACCAGACGAGAATGGCCTTCGGGTTGGTGAGATGCAGCAGCAGACCGCGCACGTAGAGGCGCGAAAGCGGTTGCGGCGCGCGCGTCACGTTGGCGTCCGGTTGCCGGGGCGCGATTGCTGAACGCGCGGATTTCCACGCCAGCCACAGCAGATACAGGCCGCCCACGATGCGGATTGCCACGAGCAGTTGTGAATAGGTGGCAAGCAGTGCGGACAAACCGAGCGTGGCAAGCAAGGCCCACGAGAAGGACCCGGACATCACGCCTAGCGCAAAGGCGAAGGCCGCTTTGCGGCCTGAGCCCATTGCCAGCGACATGATGGCGAGATTGCTCGGACCGGGACTCGCCGTGCCGACGAAGTAGGCCGTGTAGGCGAGCAGAACGTTGGCAGACAGGAAGGCGCTGGCAGTCATGGAGATCGAGGTTCGGTCAAGCGTGTTGGGCGTGAAGGGCGCGGCTTTCCGCTGCGTGAGTCCGCGCGTCGTTATGGTGGACGCGCAGGATGCAACGGCATGCGTACTGCCGGTGATACACGCATTACACGCATTGTGCGGGAGAGACCCGGCGTATTCACAGATACAGTTGGCGTCACCACTAACAGAACAATCCGCTGGAGGCGTGAGGGACGGCGATCAGGCAGCAAGGGGCAGCGGTTGCTCCTTGAGCCGATGCATAAGGCAAGGCCCATGTAAAATACAGCGTAGAACGTGGTGCTTTTTCTGTTTTTCATCAGCCACGAGCATAGGCCGAGTTCATGGGCCACGTTCATAAGCCACCCCATCCGCCAACCTGCTCTGGAATCCATTCGTGCCCGCGCCGTCTTCCTCTTCTTCAGATGTTCTTGCAGCGCTGCGCGCAGCGACCGGGCCTCGTCACGCGGTGCTGGACAGTTCGATGCCGCTCGCTAAAGCACATCCTTCCATTGACGATTATCGTGACCATCTGTTGCTCCTGCATGCCTGGCTCGGTCCTATTGAAACGTGGCTAGCGCAGTTTGCCGACGGTCCGCAGGATAGCGGCGTGCTTAGTCCAATACGGCGCACGCCGATCATCGAAGCGGACCTCGCTCATGCAAGCATTGCGCCGGTGGATGCATTCGCGCCCGTGACGTTTCCGCCGTCGCCGCATAGCAGCCGCGCGTATCGCTGGGGCGTCTGCTATGTCGTGGAAGGCTCGCAACTGGGCGGGGCAGTACTGTATAAACGGTTGCGGGCGCAACTTGCGCCGCATCCCTTGCAATACCTCGGCGGCAATGGCGCGCCCGTCGGGCCGCGCTGGCAGCAGTTCGTCCAGGCGTTGCAGGCGCACGTGACGGATCATGCCGCTATCGCTGCGGCATGCGACGGCGCAACCGACGCATTCGACACGCTCCTGTCCTTGTTACCGGATCAGGCAGACCAGCTTGCGGGCAGTTTTACCGGACGCGACTAACCTTAAAATCAGGTTGCACGCACGCTGCGCTTAGACACGCGTATGGAGCGGCTATAAAGCGGCTCGCGCAACGTTGCTTTAGTGATCGCTCGCAGGCGTCGGCATGGGTTGAGGCTCTTCGGATGCGTGTAACGAATCGCCAAGCAATGCATGAATGTGCCGAATCAGGACAGGTCCTGCTACGGGTTTGCGCAACACGCGCTCGCAGCGCAAACCGGCAGGTATTTCCGAAGACGCGGTCCACAGGATCACAGGAATCTCGCGTAACGGTGCTTCGGCTTTCATCGCACGGCACACTTCGGCGCCGTCGGTGCCCGGCATCATCAGATCGGTAATCACCAGTGCAGGATGTAGTTCGCGTGCGAGGCTTAAGCCCTCGCGGCCGCCCGCGGCGGTGGCGACGTGAAACCCCTCGTATTCGAGCAGGCCTGACCATGCGATGAGCAAATCAGTCTCATCGTCGATGAGCAGAAGGGTGGGTCGGTAAGCTTTGCTTGGAAGGTCTCTATTCATTGCGGCTAAATACGGCTAGAACGACGCGCAACGGAGCCGCGGTATTGCGACGCCCGAGGCATACTCGTTTCGCAGCACGTTCCATGCCGCCAGGGTGCGGACCTCGCTTGTCTCCCAGGCGTTGACGTTCGCCATGAATGGATGCGGGCACGTGTGCGCGCCGACATACACTATTTCCGTTCGTAGAGACCATTGCAATGCCAAAGCCTGCAGTCAAGCGAGCGTGTTTCGGGTAAAGTTGTGGACTATGGACAGACCCTCCCGTGAGCAGGCAGCGGCCTCAGCCATCGACCCAGCGTCGGTGTTCGATCTGCTGCCCGACGCCTACCTTATCCTCAATGAAGACCGCACCGTAGTCCTCGCCAACGCAAGTTATCTGCGCATGGTAGACGTGACACTGTCCGAGGTGCAGGGCCGCTCCGTCTTCGACATCAATCAGTTTGGACCGCCAGAGCAGCGCGCCGAGCGTTACGCGTGGCTCAAATCCGCACTGGACAATCTGGTGCCGGGCGAGCAGCGCGTTTCTCCGCTGCTTCGCTACGACATTGGCCGCCCCAGCGTCACAGGTGGTGGCCCGGAGCGTTACTGGCAGATCAAGGCCGGCATGCTGGCCTCGGGTGCGAGCGAAGGACAACTGATTGCCTTGTGCGTCCTCGATGTCAGCGAAAGTATCGCCACCAATGAGCGTAATCAACGCGAGCGCGCCAAGCTGAGGTCGCAGGCACGCTTGCGACAAGTGCTGATCGAAGAGACCACCGCCCAGTTGCGCGACCATCAGGAGCAGTTTCAGCAGGCGCTTGCGTTCGCGCATGTGGGCGCGTGGGAACTGAACCCGCTCACCGGCACGATTGCGTGCACCGAACAATGCAAGGCGAACCTGGGGCTACCGTCGTCAGCCGTGCTCGATCAGCAGCGCTTTTTCTCGGAACTCGTGTTTCCCGACGATCGCGCGCGCGTGCATGCCGCCATGACGGCGTCATCGGAAAATCGCCTGCCGTTTGAAGTCGAATATCGCGTGGTCTGGCCGGCGCAATCCGTGCACTGGATTCTCGTGCGCGCCGAGGGTCGCTATCTGCCGGACGGCACGCTCAAATCCATGCTTGGGTTTACGCTCGACATCACCACGCGCAAGGAAGCCGAACTCGAACAGCAGGCTATCGCCGAATCGGAAAAGCGCGCGCGTGAAGAGAGCGACCGCACAGCACGGGCGATGGATCACTTCGTCACGGCCGTCAGCCATGAACTGCGTTCACCGCTCGGCGCGATCCTCTCGTGGAGTGCGCTGTTGCAGCGCTCGGGAGATGGCTCACATGTTGCACGCGCAACCGATGTGATCGAACGCAATGCGCGCCAACTCTCGCACATGGTCGACGATCTGCTCGACAGCGGTGCGATTGCGACGGCCAAGCTGTCGGTCAATCTCCAGCCGGTCGATCTCGGTGCGCTGGCCGGCAATGTCGCGGAAGATATCCGCATGAAGGCCGAAGCCAAGGGTTTGAGCCTGAAGGCCGACGACATCCGTTCGTGCTTCGTCATGGCAGACGAGAGCCGCATGAAGCAGATTGTCTGGAACCTGCTGTCGAACGCCGTCAAATTCTCTGCGCAGGGGACCATCGAATTGAGCGTTGGCCTGCGTGATGGGATGGCGGAATTGTGCGTGCGCGATTGCGGCTGCGGTATCGAGCCCGAAGCGCTAGGCAGGATCTTCGAGCGCTTCGAGCAGTTCGGCGCCGCTGGCGGTGGACGCGTGGGTGGCCTGGGGCTGGGACTGTGGCTGGTGAAAAACCTCGTCGATCTGCATCACGGCAAGGTGTTCGCGCAGAGCGCCGGGCGCGGCCACGGCGCGACCTTTCATGTGATGCTGCCGCTTTACCACTAACATCAAAATACGAGCTGCGGGCTAAAGGCGCGTCATACGCACCTCGCCCGTGCGTTAGCTTCGTTCTGACCAGGCACTACCCACGATACGGCGGCGGTTCGTTCAGCACGGCCCAGAACATGCCGAGATCGCTGATGGCGGCCATGAAATCGTCGAATTCCACCGGCTTGACCACGTACGCGTTCACGCCAAGATCGTAGCTGCGCAGCAGGTCTTTTTCTTCGCGCGACGACGTCAACATCACCACCGGAATGCGTTTCAGGCGTTCGTCACCGCGTACGGTTTTCAGCACCTCATGCCCGTCGATCTTCGGCAACTTCTTGTCGAGCAGAATGACAGCGGGATTTTCGTCAGTGCGTGTGGTCCATTCGCCTTCGCGGCGCAGATAGTCAAGCGCTTCTGCACCGTCGCGAACTGAGACGACCGGATTGGCGAGGCGCGACTTTTCAAGCGCGATCAGTGTCAGCTCGATATCGTTAGGATTGTCTTCGACTAACAGAATGGGTCTTAACACGCTACGTTCCTTTGTGATGACGGCTTGCTATTACGTTATGTTCTAGCGGCTTTTCGAATGGCTATTGGCGCTGGCATCCGCGCTTTCGGAAGCACCGTCCGCGCGGGTATCTGTCTGGGTGTCCTTCGGCACCGGCTTGAACAGGGGGCCGGGCGAGAAAGCGGCAAGCCGCGCCACCGCAGCGGCCGTTTGATCGTAGTCGCCGGTTTCCGCGGTCATCGCTTTCGGTAAGGAAAAATATACCGTTGCGCCTTTATCCAGTTCACCCACCGCCCATGTTTTACCGCCATGCCGCTCGACAATGCGCTTGACGCTGGCCAGACCAATGCCTGTGCCTTCGAAATCTTCAAAGCGATGCAGCCGCTGAAATACGCCGAACAGCTTGTCGACATAGCGCATGTCGAAGCCCACGCCATTGTCCCGCACGAAGATCACGTAGTGATCGGCCAGTTCGTCGACGCCCGGCTCGCAACCGATTTCGATGACGGGATGTTCGTCCGGCGGACGCCGATGTGAGCTGAATTTTACCGCGTTCTCGATGAGGTTTCGCAGTACGGCATGAATCAGCACGGTATCCGCAGTGACGCGGCACAGTTCGCCGACGCGCCATTCGATGTGCCGTTCATTGGACTGCTTCTGCTCGTCGGCGATCAGGCCATCGACGAGTGCGCGCAGATCGACGCTTTGCGGCCGCAGCGCGGCGCGTCCCATCTGCGAGAAGGCTAGCAGGTCATCCACCAGTTCGCCGCCAAAGCGGGCGGACGTGATGATGCGTTCGACGAAATGTTTGCCACGCTCGGACAGGCGTGTGTTTTCCATTTCACGCAACAGGTCCGCGAAACCCACGATGTGCCGCAACGGCGCGCGCAGATCGTGCGAGACGGTGTACGAGAAGCCTTCCAGTTCCTTGTTGGCGCGGCCCACTTCGAGCGCAAGCTGGGCGAGTTCCTCGACCCGGCGCAGCACGATGCCGAGCAGCGCAGTGCGAAACTCAACGGCAATTTCGAGTTCCGCCGGCCGCCACGGCAACGAGCGGCCGTTGACGGTTTCGGTCCACACTTCGAAGCTCTCGCGCGGCGAGAGCGACGCGGACAGCGAGGCCAGTTTCGCCCGTGGATCACCGGCCCATTCAACGGTGCGGACCACTTCCGGGCGGAACCAGATCACGTAGTTGCGAAACAGCTTGGAGATCGAGACCGAAAGAATGCCCGCGCAATCCGGCACGATGGCCTCATTGCGCGCCGCCGCGAGATGGTCGGTGGCGTAGATGTCGTCCGGTTGGGTGTCGAGCCAGGCCACCAGCCGCTCGACCTCGGCGGTGGTGGGGGCAGCGCCGATCAGCACCACGCGTCCCTCGAAGACGATCGCCGCGCCTGTTGCATCAGTCAGGCCGAGCAGTTCGCGCGGGTCGTTGGCGAGCGCGTCGATGAAGTGATCGGTGTTGGCCATTTCCGCCAGCAGGCGCGACTGGCGCCGCCGCAACTCGATACGGTATTCGGCTTCCGCGTGTTCTTCCTTCGCTTCCACCTGGAGCGACAGTACGGAGGCGATGTGTTCGCAGGCCGTGCGCACCTCGAAAGGCGGCACGCGCGCACTCGCGTGATGGCATGAGATCAAGCCCCACAGCTTGCCGCGCACGACGATCGACATGGACATGGAGGACCACGTCTGCATGTTTTTCATGTACTGCACGTGTACCGGCGAAATGCTGCGCAGCGACGCGTACGTGAGATCGGTCGGGCGCCCCGTGCTGGGATGCAGCGCGGGCACGAGCGGCGCGGGCGTGTAGTCGGCATCGGCAATCAGACGGATGCGATTGCGCACGTAGAGCGCCCGGGCCTGGGCGGGGATGTCGGAGGCCGGAAAGTGCTGGTTCAGATACGACGGATAGCCGGGTTCGAGCGCTTCCGCGAGCACATGCCCGTGACCGTCTTCATCGAAGCGGTACACCATCGTGCGGCCAAAGCCGGCAATCCGGTGCACTTCGTGAGCGGCGAGCGCGGCAAGGCCCTCGACGGTATCCACGCCTTGCAGGCTGGCGATGAACGTGCGCACCAGCGGATAGATGGAGGCAAACACATCCGCGGTGCCGCGTGCGGGTTCGAGTTCGATCACCGCGACGCCGTCGAGCCGGTGCACGATCACGGCGAGCGGCGACGCTGCTGCAGCGTTGGCGGTGTCGACCGCGCGCGGATCGGCGATGGAACCGACATAGAGGGGGACGCCTTCGGCATCCAGTGAACGCAGCGCGTCGAGCGCGAGGGACGCCGAGTTGCCGAGAATGCGTTCGAGCGGCTGGCCGAGCAACTGTTGGGCCTGAACGCCCGTCAGGTCGACAATGTTTTCGCTGACCTGCAGCACGTCTCCGTTGCCGTCGACGCTAATCAGAAAGCCATGCGGCTGGATGCCGCCAGGAATATGAATGGGTTCACTGGCACAGTCGGATGTCGCGACCCGGCTGGTGGTCATGTCTGTCATGCTCGCTCCGTGCGGACTGCGGTTATTTTCGCATAGACGCAGGCGGCAGCGAGCGAGGTCCGGACGTGGCCGGGACGGAGCATCGCGTTTCGCTTGCAAAAAACGCTGCGGGCATGCCGATTGCGCGACTACGACGGCCATGCCAATGCGATGAAAGGATTCAGGGTACCGTGAAACGCCGTGCCTCGCAGTAAAGTCGCATTCTTCGTGCAACCGTGGCTGGATCGCAATGCGCGATCCACGCGCGCCATTCCCTTTGGAGTGCTTGATGATTCCAGAATGCGTCCGTCACGCGAGCTGACCGCGCGCATGACGCTTTCGATCGCGCGATTGACGTTTTAAACGCGCTTCATGTCATACATCGTAATGTGGAAGAGTGCTCGAATGGGTAGAAACCCGATGCGCCTTTGCGCAGAAAAACGCTATCCTGACGCCGCCTTTTTTTGGCCATTCTGTAAGTGGATAGCGGGCTGAACCCCGCGCCAGCATTGCGTTTGCGCGCATTCAGGCTTACATTTGGCTTCCTGACAGTTTTGCCATCTTGGCGTCATATAGCCGTTGGTGACTACGATCTAGCATAGGCGCAGATTCAACGTGGGACGTGTTTCGCTTTCGTAAGCCAATGCGTTCGCACAACCGCTGGTTTTGGCACTGCGTCCGCCAGCGTTGCAAAGCGCAACGCTGATGTTCAGCCAAGGCGACTTCCTTCACTCCTGCATTCTTTCGGGCGCGTTTCAATGTGGATTGTCAACGTTGCGCTAAAACGGCCATACACGTTCATCGTGATGGCCATCCTGATCCTGCTGGCGACGCCATTTGTTCTGCTCACCACGCCAGTGGACGTGCTGCCGGAAATCAACATTCCGGTGGTGAGCATCATCTGGAGTTACACGGGTCTCTCGGCCGAAGATATGGCCAACCGGATCACCTCGGTCAATGAGCGCAGCCTGACCACGACCGTCAACGACATCGAGCACATCGAGTCGCAATCGCTCGCCGGCATCACGGTCATCAAGCTGTTTCTTCAGCCTACCGCGAACATCCAGACGGCGATTGCGCAGACCGTTGCCGTGGAGCAGGCGCAGTTGAAGCAGATGCCGCCCGGCGCAACACCGCCGCTCGTGATCAGCTATTCCGCTTCCAGTATTCCGGTGATTCAGCTGGGTATGTCGAGCGCGAGCGAATCCGAGGCACAACTGAACGACACGGCGCTGAACTTCCTGCGGCCACAACTGGTGACGATACCTGGCGCCGCCGTGCCATACCCCTATGGCGGCAAGACGCGGCTGATTTCCGTCGACCTCGATACGCGCGCCATGCTCGCGAAGGGGCTCACGCCTAACGATGTCATCAGCGCGTTCAACGCGCAGAACCTGATCTTGCCAACCGGCACCGCCAAGATCGGCGCGAAGGAATTCACCGTCGCCATGAACGGGTCGCCCGCAACGGTAGCGGGCCTGAACGACATGCCGGTGCGCACGCTCGATGGGGCGACCACGTATCTGCGGGAAGTGGCACACGTGCGTGACGGCTATTCGCCGCAAACCAACGTGGTGCGCGAAAACGGCCACCGTGGCGTGCTGATTTCGGTGCTGAAAACCGGCACGTCTTCCACGCTGGCAATTGTCAACGCGCTATACGCGTTGCTGCCCGACGCGCGTGCCGCGTTGCCGCGAGACGTCACCATTACCCCGCTGTTCGACCAGTCCATCTTCGTGAAGGCGGCGGTGCAGGGCGTGATCCGCGAAGCGCTGATCGCTGCCGCGCTGACCGCCGCGATGATTTTGCTGTTCCTCGGCAACTGGCGCAGCACCTGCATCATTGCGGTGTCGATTCCGCTGTCCATTCTGACTTCGCTGATCTGCCTGCATGCGCTAGGACAGACCATCAACATCATGACGCTGGGGGGGCTGGCGCTCGCGGTGGGGATTCTGGTGGACGATGCCACGGTGACGATCGAGAACATCGAACGGCACCTGCACATGGGCACTGATTTACACGAGGCAATTCTGGAAGGGGCGGGCGAAATCGCGGTGCCGGCGCTGGTTTCCACGCTGTGTATCTGTATCGTGTTCGTGCCGATGTTCTTCCTCACGGGTGTTGCGAAGTTCCTGTTCGTGCCGCTCGCTGAAGCCGTGGTGTTCGCGATGATGGCGTCCTACGTGCTCTCGCGTACGCTGGTGCCGACCCTCGCCATGCTGCTGATGGGTCACGCGCACAAGCCGAAAGAGGGCAGCAAGCCGAATCTGTTCATGCGGCTCTATCACCGTTTCGATGCCGGCTTCGAACGCATGCGCGCGGCGTACATCGTGATTTTGAGCAGCGTGCTGGTGCGTCGCGGCATGTTCGGCGGCATCTTCCTCGGCTTCTGCGTCGTTTCGATGGGCCTCGTGTTCGTGCTCGGCGAAGACTTCTTCCCCACCGTCGACGCCGGCGACATCCGTTTGCACATGCGCGCGCCGACCGGTACGCGGATCGAAGAAACCGCGCGCCTTGCCGATGAAGTGGAAAAGGTGATCCGCCAGGTGGTGCCGCAAAAGGAACTCGAGACGATTCTCGACAACCTGGGCCTGCCGTATAGCGGTATCAATCTCTCGTACAGCAACGCGGGCACGATCGGCACACTGGACGGCGAAATACAGGTGGCGCTTAACGAGGACCACAAGCCGACCCAGAACTACATCGACAAGCTGCGTTCTATCCTGCCGCAACGTTTCCCCGGCACGGAATTTTTCTTCCAGCCGGCTGACATCGTCACGCAGATTCTGAACTTCGGCTTGCCCGCGGCCATCGACATCCAGATTGTCGGCGCCAACCAGCAGGGCAATTTCGACATCATGCGCAAGCTGTACAAGCAGGTGCGCATGATCCCCGGCACGGTGGATACCCATATCCAGCAGAAGCTCGACGAGCCGGTGATCAATCTTCAGATGGATCGTACCCGCCTGCAGCAGTTGAACCTCACGGCGAATAACGTGGCGCAAAACGTGCTCATTTCGCTGTCGGGCAGCACGCAGACCTCGCCGGGCTTCTGGTTCAATCCGAAAAACGGTGTGGAGTACAGCGTCGCGGTGCAAACTCCGCAGTATCAGGTGGCGTCGATGGACCAGCTGCTGCGCACGCCGGTGTCGGCCGCTGTCAACGGACCGACGCAATTGCTGGGCAATCTGGTGCAGGTGTCGCCGGCCAGCCAGTTCGCCATCGTCACGCACTACAACATCCGGCCGGTGATCGACCTGTATGTGAGCGTGGAAGGCAGCGATCTCGGCAGCGTGGCGCGTCAGGTGAACAAGCTGGTGGACCAGACCCGCAAGACGCTGCCGCGCGGCAGTCAGATCGTCGTGCGCGGCCAGGTGCAGACCATGGCCAGTTCGTACTTCGGTCTGGGTGTGGGTGTCGCGATGGCCATCGTGCTGGTGTATCTGCTGATCGTGGTGAACTTCCAGTCGTGGGTCGATCCGCTCATCATCATTAGCGCGCTGCCGGCCGCGCTCGCGGGCATCGTGTGGATGCTGTTCATCACGCGCACGCACCTGAGCGTGCCGGCACTCACGGGCGCCATCATGACAATGGGCGTGGCAACCGCGAACAGTATTCTGATGGTGGCCTTCGCGCGCCAGCGGCTCTCCGCAGGCATGCCGCCGTTGACGGCCGCGCTCGAAGCAGGCGCCAGCCGGATTCGTCCGGTGCTGATGACGGCGCTGGCGATGATTATCGGCATGGTGCCGATGGCGCTAGGTCTCGGCGAAGGCGCCGAGCAAAACGCGCCACTGGGCCGCGCCGTGATCGGCGGTCTGCTGTTTGCGACCGTTTCAACGCTCTTTTTCGTGCCGCTGGTTTTTGCGGCGATCCATACGCGCCTCGCTCGACGCAGCGGCGGCTCGCATGGTGACCAGGGTCCGGACCACGGCGGTAGCGCCGGCGATGGCAAGCACGCGTAAAGTTAAATGATGGCTGACTGAGATGACAGAAAAAACTCATGCTTCGCTGGCGATTCCCGCTCGGGACACCGAGGATGGACACGCCCTGCCGCCGCGCAACAAGGAGTGGAAGCGCGCCAAGTTCGCCATCTGGATCGTGTTGATCCTGCTTGCGCTCGGTGCCTTGCGCACCGTGGTGGCGAACATCATGCAAAACCGCTCCGTCGAACAATCCACCCAGGCGAATTCGCAGGAATACGTCAACGTGGTGACGCCGAAACAGAGCGACGGTGGTGGCCATACGCTTTTGCCGGGCACGCTGCGCGGCTACGTCGAATCGCCCATCTATGCGCGCGCAACGGGTTATCTGCTGCACTGGTACGTGGATATTGGCGCGAAAGTGAAGCAGGGCCAGTTGCTGGCGGATCTCGACACGCCGGAAATCGATCAGGAACTGAACCAGGCCATCGCGCAGCGTCAGCAGACTGCGTCGAGCCTCGTGCTGGCGAAAAGCTCGTATGAACGTTGGCAACAATTGCGTCAGCGTGATGCCGTATCGCAGCAGGAACTCGACGAACGGCAAAGCACCTACGATCAGGACGTGGCGAATCTCGCAGCGGCCAACGCCAACGTGCAGCGCCTGCAACAGCTCGAGGGCTTCAAGCGCATCGTGGCGCCGTTTGCCGGTGTGATCACGCAGCGTAACGTCGACGTGGGCGACCTGATCGATGCGGGCAGCGGCACGAGCCGCGCGCTGTTTGCGCTCGCGCAGTCCGATCCGTTGCGCGTGTATGTGCAACTGCCGCAGGCGTATGCGGAGAACGTCTCGGTGGGCAAGGACGTCATCGTGACCCAGGCCGAACTGCCGGGCAAACAGTTCCACGGCACCATCACGCATATTGCCGGCGCCATCGACGTGCCGACCCGTTCGTTGCAGATCGAAGTGCGGCTCTCGAATCCGGATGGCGTGCTGCGCCCAGGCGCTTATGTGCAGGTGGCCGTGCCGGCCGTCGCCCATGCGGACATCATGGTGCCGGGCAACGCGTTGCTGTTCCGCGCCGAAGGGCCGAGCATGGCCGTGGTCGATGCGAATGGCGAAGTGCATCTGCATAAGGTCGTGATTGCGCAGGACCTCGGCGAGACGCTCGAGATCGAAAGCGGCATCGGGCCGAACGACAAGGTCATCATCAACCCGAGCGATTCCATCGCGGATGGCGATCACGTCAAGATCCAGCAGCCGTCGAAGAACACCAAGGAGCGGTCGTGAAGCGCCTGGCTCCTCTCGCTGCGACGCCGCGCTACCTGGCGGTGGCTGTCGGCGCTGCCTTGCTCGCGGCCTGCACGGTGGGCCCCGATTATCACCAGCCGCATGCCGACGCACCGCCCGAGTGGCGCACCGATTCGTACTGGCATGTGGCCGAGCCGTCGCATGCACCGATGGCGCTCGACTGGTGGTCGAGCTTCAGCGACGCGCAGCTCAACACGCTTGAAACACAGGCGCTCGGTCAGAACCAGACGCTGGCGGCAGCGGTCGCCCACTACGAGCAGGCAAGAGCTACGCTCGCCAATACCTCGGCGCAGGAACTGCCTGAACTGGATGTGAATGGCCAGGCCGAACGGCTGAAGATATCGAAGAACCGGCCGGTCACGGCGTATGGCACGCCGAACCAGTCCACTGTGCAGAACGGCATCGTGGTCGCGCCGACAATTACCTGGGATACCGATCTGTTCGGCCGGATTCGCCGTGAAGTGGAAGGGGCGACAGCATCGGCGGAACAGTCGCGCGACGATCTGGCCAATGCGCGCCTCGTGCTCACCACGGATCTCGCTACGGACTACTTCTCATTGCGCGAACTGGATGCGGAAATCGACGTGCTGAACCGCTCCGTGATCCTGCAACAGAAGGCGCTCGATTACGTCAATTCGGAGCACGAACTGGGCTCGGTTTCCGGGCTCGACGTGCTGCAGCAGCAATCGGAACTCGATACGACCAAGGTACAGGCGCAACTGCTGCTGGTGCAGCGCGCCAACGAGGAGCACGCGATTGCCGCGCTGATCGGCGTGCCGGCACCGCAGTTCTCGATCGAACCGAAGGTCATCAATACGAGTGTGCCGGGCATACCGTTAGGCGTGCCGAGCGATGTCTTGCAGCGGCGTCCTGACGTGGCCTCTGCCGAGCGTGCCATGGCTGCCGCGAATGCACAGATCGGCGTGGCGAAGGCAGCGTTCTTCCCGAGCCTCACGTTGACCCCGACGGTTGGCTGGCAAAGCACCAACTTCGCTGATCTGCTGAGCGCGCCGAGTCTGATGTGGACGCTCGGTGCGGCCGTGAGCCAGGTGGTGTTCGACGGCGGCCGCCGCTCGGCGAACCTGAAGTACGCGAGCGAAGGCTACCAGGCGGCCGAGGCGAACTATCGCCAGACCGTGCTCAACGCATTCCAGCAGGTGCAGGACGGTGTGACCGGATTGTCGGTGCTGGATGGCGCCTCGAAGCAGTCGCATAACGCCGTGGTCGATTCGCAGCGTTTGCTCTCGCTCGCCAACGACCGTTATTCCGGCGGCCTCGTCGCTTACCTCGACGTCATCACGGCGCAGCAGACGCTGCTGAACAGCGAGCGCCAGGACGTGCAGATTCATGGCCAGCAGATGACCTTGTCGGTGTCGCTCGTCAAGGCGCTGGGTGGCGGCTGGGATGTCGCTACGCCCGCGGGCCAGGCGGTCGGCGCGAATGGAGCGAGCGGTGTACCTGCTATGCCTGGCGGGGCGGGCACCGGCAGCGGCGCGAGCGGAGCCAATGCCGTGATCGGGCAAGAGGCAATGAATCACCCCAACTGATTTCAACCTGAGGAGCGATGGGGTGTTGCGTGTCGATACCACAGCGGCCACTGCCGCAGCCACCGTCGCGGCTGAAAAACGGGGCGTTTCGTATAATGTAAGGAATGAGGGGGCGTGAATGAAACTGCTCATCGTCGAAGATGAACACAAGGTCGTAGACTATCTACGTTCGGGGCTGACTGAGCAGGGCTGGGTGGTCGACATTGCACTCGACGGCGAGGAGGGCATGCATCTGGCCACCGAGTTCGATTACGACGTGATCGTGCTCGACGTCATGCTCCCCAAGCGCGATGGCTTCAGCGTGCTGAAGGCGCTGCGCATGCGCAAGTCGACGCCGGTCATCATGCTGACCGCGCGTGACCATGTGAACGACCGCGTGCGCGGTCTGCGCGAAGGTGCGGACGATTATCTGACCAAGCCGTTTTCATTTCTCGAACTGGTTGAACGTTTGCATGCGCTGGCGCGGCGCACGCGTTCGCAGGAATCGACCTTGATCTCGGTGGGCGATCTGTTCGTCGATCTGATCGGCCGGCGTGCCACGCGCGACGGCGTGCGTCTCGATCTGACCGCCAAGGAATTCCAGTTGTTGAGCGTGCTGGCGCGTCGTCAGGGCGATATTCTGTCGAAGACGGCCATTACCGAACTCGTGTGGGACGTCAATTTCGACAGTCACACCAACGTGGTGGAAACCGCCATCAAGCGGCTGCGCGCCAAACTGGACGGGCCGTTTCGCACCAAGCTGTTGCATACGGTGCGCGGCATGGGCTATGTGCTCGAAGTACGGGAGGAGGCGGAACTGTCATGAACCGCTCAATTGCGCGACGCCTCGCGATGATGTTTGCGCTCGTCGCGTTGTCGGTCTTTACGCTGGTCGGCTCGGGGCTGTTTTTCGTGCTGCGTACGCAGCTCGATCATCACCTGCGTGAGTCGCTCGATGACCGCATGGAGATCGCGAAGATCATCGTGTATCACTCGGTCACGCCGGAAAAGTGGCGCATGGCGCGCGAGAAGCTCACGGATATGACGCCGCGCGACGGCACCACGAGCTATTCGGTGTGGAGCGACGACCCGTCCTTCCATTACGGTCAGGCGGTGCAGGGTTCGGTGAAGGACAACTGGCCGGGCGGCTATACGCGCGTGCAGCCCGTTGGCGGCGGCCCCGACATGCTGACCGGCACCGTGGCCATTCCTGCCAGCGGCACGCGTCCGCCGGTGCAACTCCAGGTGGCGGCAAGTTATCAACCTAACGTACGTACCATGCGCGCCTTTGGCGCGGCACTTGCCGCGCTGTGCGCGCTGGGCAGCCTCGCGGTGCTGCTGCTGAGCTATTCGGTCACGCGTATCGGACTCGCGCCGCTGCGGCGTCTGACCAAAGACGCCTCCGAGGTCAGTCCGAACAACCGCTCGCAGCGTTTGAACACGGCCTCATTGCCGCTCGAACTGAACGATCTGGCGAACTCGTTCAACGGCGCGCTGGAGCGGCTCGACGGCGCGTATGGCCGGCTCGAATCGTTCAACGCCGACGTGGCGCACGAACTGCGCACACCGGTCACGATCCTGATTGGACAGACGGAAGTGGCGCTGACGCGCAACCGTTCGGTCGACGATCTGCGCCAGACGCTGCAATCGAATCTGGAAGAATTCGAGCGCATGCGCGGCATCATCAACGACATGCTGTTCCTCGCACGTGCCGACCAGGGCGAACGCGCGACGGGCCGGGTGGAGGTGTCGCTCGCGGCGGAAGTGGCCCGTACGCTGGAGTTTCTCGAGATTCCGTTCGAAGAGGCGCGGGTCCGCGCAGTTTCACGCGGCGATGCCACGGCACTCGTGAATCGTTCGCTGTTTGGCCGGGCCTGTACCAATCTGCTGATGAACGCCATTCAGCATTGCGCGCATGGCGACACGGTGACGGTGACGATTTCGCGCGAGGACGATCAGATTCGCATCGCTGTGGCCAACCCCGGTGAGGCAATCAATCCGCTCACGCTCGATCATCTGTTCGACCGTTTCTATCGCGCCGAGGTGTCACGCACCAATAGCCGGGAGAATCACGGGCTGGGTCTCGCCATCGTCAAGGCGATTGCGGAAATGCACCGCGGCAAGGTGTCCGTGGAAAGCGCGAGTGGGGTGAACACCTTCGCGTTCTCGGTGGATGCGGCACGCGAGGAAGTGCAGGAACTGCGCGAAGTGTCGCCGGCCGGCGAGCGCGCCGAAGCGGCCGCCGGACGTTCACAGGCGAGGCAGGTGGCGACTTAAGTTTACAAGCAGGGCGGCAAACAAGGTGGCAACGTGGGAGACGCCACCTTGCAGCGCGTTCACTTCGCCGCTGCCATCACCGCACGCCGCTCACGCGCGGCCTGCGCCAGCGTCACCAGCACCGGCTCCGTCTGCGCCCAGCTCAGACACGCATCCGTAATCGACACGCCGCGGCGCAGCGGCACATCAGGTTTCAGATCCTGGCGGCCTTCTTCCAGGTGGCTCTCGATCATCACGCCAATGATGCGACGCTCGCCTTGCGACAACTGCTGGGCGAGGTCCTGCGCCACGTCGATCTGCCGCAGATGCGACTTGTTCGAATTGGCGTGCGAGCAGTCCACCATTACCTGTTCGCGCAGACCGGCGGCGCGCAGCACGCCGCAGCTTTCTTCGACGGCCGCGGCATCGTAGTTCGGCCCCTTCTTGCCACCGCGCAGAATCACGTGTGCATCGTCGTTGCCGCGCGTCTCGAAGATCGCCGCCATGCCCATCTTGGTCATGCCCATGAACGCGTGGCTCGCTGCCGCTGCGATGATGGCGTCCGAGGCGATCTGCACGCCGCCGTCGGTGCCGTTCTTGAAGCCGATCGGGCAACTCAGGCCGGAGGCCAGTTGACGGTGACTCTGGCTTTCGGTGGTGCGCGCGCCGATAGCACCCCACGCCACCAGATCCGCGATGTATTGCGGGCTCAGCAGATCGAGAAACTCCGTGGCGGTCGGCAGACCCAGTTCGCTGATTTCGAGCAGCAATTGTCGTGCGCGACGCAGACCTTCGTTGATGCGGAAGCTGCCGTCGAGGCGCGGGTCGTTGATATAACCCTTCCAGCCGACCGTAGTGCGCGGCTTTTCGAAGTACACGCGCATGACGATCAGCAGGTCTTCGCGCAGCTCATCTGCCGCGCGTTTCAGATGACGCGCGTACTCCAGCGCCTGGTCGTGATCGTGAATCGAGCAGGGGCCGACCACGATCACGAGGCGATCGTCGCGGCCATGCAGGATGTCGGCGACAGCCGCGCGGCTCTGTTCGACCAGGGTCTGCACGTTGGGCGGCACCGGCAATTCGTCCTGCAGCAAGGCGGGCGAAATGAGGGGCCGCACCGCGCCGATCCGGACGTCGTCGATGCGCGTGGTGTCCTGGGTGGCGTCGGCGACGCCGACTTCCTGGTCATGTAATGGATTGTCAAGGCCGCTCAAAATGCTCTCCAAGTAATGCGGTTGCAACCCAGATTATGGCACTCGCGCGACCGGCGAGCGTTACTTGGTGCGCGAGCGGGCTTCCGTCAGGGTGCAGGCGCACGCCGACGGCAGCGCGCAAGGGCATAAGGGCGCAAGGGCCAAGATGATGACCCGCAACCGGCGCCATGCCCCGGCCGCCGCTGCATCACTGCGCGCCGTGCCCCGAAAACTCCCCTTGATCGATGGTCGCGATGCAATTGCGGCCGCTTTGTTTCGCGCGGTAGAGCGCCTGGTCCGCGCGTTCGACGAGTTGCGCCGCGCCGGTCTGCGCGATATCCGCGAGCATTGCGCTCGCCGCGGCGGCATCGAACGCCGCAATGCCGATGCTGACCGTCACGCAATCGCCGGTCGCGGTCTCGTTGCAGATCGCCAGTGCGGCGACCGCCTGTTGCATGGTCAGGGCGACCTGGCGTGCCCCGGCTTCGTCCGTGGCGGGCAGAATGGCCGCGAATTCCTCGCCGCCGTAGCGGGCCAGCAGATCGCCGCTGCGCGGTAACGCCGATTGCAGCGCGAGCGCCACCGAAACGAGGCAGCGATCACCGGCCGGATGACCGTAGCGGTCGTTCAACATCTTGAAGAAATCGATATCCACCAGCAGCAACGCGAGCGGATGCCGGTGACGTGCCGCACGGTTGCATTCGAGCACCAGCGCCTGATCGAAGCGGCGGCGGTTGGCGGTATCCGTCAGCGCGTCGGTCAGCGCCATCTGTTCGAGGCGGTCGCGCGCTTCGTGCAGTTCGTTCTGTACCCGGATATAGCGGCCCTGCAGCGTGGTCGAGCGTGCCGCGTAGACCGCCAGCGCCGTGAAAATTCCCAGCGTGCCGACCTGAAAATGCTCTCGCATGAGCGAGATGCTCAGCAACAGCAGCGCCACGGTGTAGAAAATCGGACTGACGTTCTCGATGATCATGGCGAGCGTCTGCTCGCGCTGCACGGGTGCCGTTTCGACGCACTGCGGCCACGGCGCGAGCGTCGCGACGGTGAGCGCAAGAAACGGAATGTCGACGAGGACGTCGTAGGGCGCGTGACCGTCTGCCGTTGCGGCCCACGCGTTGTAAATGTAGGCCGCCACCGCATAAATCCACAGAAAGCCGGCGAGGATGGCGTAGAAGCGCCGTTCGTTGCCGCGTGGCTGGACGATCATCCGCAGCGTCGCGGCCACGGCGAGAATGAGGTTTTCCGCGTTGTAGACCAGCACCAGCGTGGTTACGGAAACGGGCGCGAGAGGCGCGCCCGCGAACGGCACCACGGAAAAGATGCTGATGTACGCGAGATAGCCCGTGATCAACGCCTGGGCGGCATCCATCCAGATGAAGAGGCGGATGCGCTGCCGGCTCGAAATGGAAGAAATGGCCAGCAGGACCGGCACGGCATACAGGAAGAAGGCCAGGTCCGAGAACCACGCGACGCTTTGCGGCAGGTGTTGCAGCAGATCTTCCCAGGCACTCAGAAACATGCCGATGGTCCACAGCAGCAGGCCCACCGCAAGCAGCCCCCACGCGGACCGCAGCGGTCCACTGAAGGGTTCGACCCGTGCCGTGCCTGTCGCGCCGTCGCGACCAGCGCCGCGCAAGGCACGCCAGCCGCACGCCACGACCGCCAGGGTCGGCGCGAGCAGCAGAAACGGGTAGGTGAGGAGCGAGGCCGCCGACCTGAACGCCAGCAGACACGCCGCGTGCACGAACGCGAACGCGGCGGCGATCAGCACGAAATAGAACAGCTTGGGCGGGCGGCGCACGGTTTGACCCCGGAGTAAGCAAGACGGTGATGCCATCACAAGCGCATCCGCCAATCCAGCGTCTGTTTGACTTGCTTTAACGGGCAGTCCTCTCATCCTGAACAACGGCATCCGGCGTGAAAACTTGAAGTTTGGGACGCCTGACGGGTGGCTGATAAGGGAATGTCCGCACTCAGTCTGGACGCATCCGATTTGTCAGAACATAAGGGGATTTACCATGACGGTGTCGATTTCGTGGCGCGCCGCTCGTCGTAGCAGTACACCCCGGCTTTGCATCCTTCTTCGCCATCGTCACAGGAGGTCACGCATGTCTGACGCAAATGGAACCTTGAGCCCCGCTTTAAAACCGGCCGCGCAGCTGGCGCAATCGCCCCGCCGCTTTCCTGGTGAGAGCGCCGAGTACCGCAGCGCGCGCAATGCGTTGCTGGCGGAGGAGATTGAATTGCGGCGCCATCTCGAACGGGTGGCGGCCCAGCGGCGCGCGCTGCCGCCGGGCGGGGCCGTGCCGGAGGACTATCGCTTCGAAGGCGAGCACGGCCCTGTGACGCTTTCGGCCATGTTCGGCGAACACGATACGCTCGTTACGTACAACTTCATGTTTGGTCCACGGCGCGAGCGGCCGTGCCCGATGTGCACGTCGCTGCTGGGCGCCTTCGACGGCGAAATGGCCGACATCCTGCAGCGCGTGGCCTTCGCGGTGATCGCAAGAGCGCCGATCGAGCGGCTCATCGCCTTCAAGAACGAGCGGGGCTGGCGCCATCTGCGGCTGTATTCGTCGGGGGCTAACCGCTTCAATCAGGCGTACGCCAACGAGGATCCCGAGGGTGAGGACACCCCGGCTTTCAACGTCTTCACGAAAAGCGGTGGCGTGGTGCGGCACTTCTGGGGCGACGAAATGAGCCCGGAAACCGCCGATCCGGGCCAGGATCCGCGCGGCGCGCCCGATCCCATGCCGATCTGGAACATTCTCGATCTGACGCCCGGCGGTCGGGGTACGGGCTGGTACCCGCGTCTGGAGTACCCCGGCGCGCGGACGGGTGACGGCGCGGCGCTGGCGTGTCCGGCGTGTGCCGGCGCTGACGACAGCAAGGCGTGAGTCGCAAGGTGTAAGCGTGGAGCGGCATGGAGCGGGTGGAACGGCATGGAGCGGGGTGGAGCGATCCGGCAGGCAAGCCGGAACTCGCGTACGATCTTGGCTTTGCTGAATCCCGTGATGGCGCGGCGTACGGGCGCGGCGTGGGCATGCCCGCAGCGGTGACACGCCGCGTTGCCCGAGCTCGATGAGCCGCCGCGACCGTAGCGGGATTCCCCATTTTTTAAGTTTCCGCTACGGACGGCATCATGTTTCAGGCTTCTCCCGCTTCTGCACATCTTTCCAAAACCGCGCAGTACGAAGAACTGGTGGCCCAGGCGCGCGCGCTGATTGGCGACGAAACCAGCCTGATCGCGAACGCGGCGAACTTCTCGTCACTCGTGTTCAACTCGCTGGAAGGGCTCAACTGGGCAGGCTTCTATTTCTTCGACGGCACCGAACTGGTGGTGGGACCGTTCCAGGGGAAGCCGGCCTGCGTGCGTATCGCGATCGGCAAGGGCGTGTGCGGCACGGCGGCGCAGACGCGTGTCACCCAGGTGGTGCGCGACGTCCATGAGTTTCCGGGGCACATTGCCTGCGATTCGGCGTCGCAATCGGAAATCGTGGTGCCGCTCGTCGCTGCTGACGGCGCGTTGATTGGCGTGTGGGACGTGGATAGTCCGCTGGTGGCGCGCTTCGACGAGGAAGACGCGAAGGGCATGGAAGCGTTGTGCAAGGTGTTCGTGGAACGGCTCCCGCACATGCAGACGCTGTAAATCTGTCAGTTTCTTGCGCACGATGCGGCGGCATTGCCGCCGCATCGTGCCAGCCGTACGTTGCTCGTGAAGCTCTCGTACGTACGGTTCTCAGGGCGCGGCGCGCCCTTCAAACATCGTCATTCATTCTTCTTCGGCTTCGGCGGCGACTGCACCTTCGCGTACTGGAATTCCGGCGTGGCCTTGAGCGCATCCTTGGTCGCGCCCGGCAGATAGAGATTGCCGTTGCGCACGTCGAGTGCCGCGATCGGCACCGCGACGTCATGCGTGGCGACGCCGAGGAAGCCGCCCGCCGCGAGGATCGCCGCGGAGACGGTGCCATCCGGCGCCACGATCAGATCGCGAATCGTGCCGACCTTGGCGTTCTGGTCGTTGTACACCGCTTTTCCGAGCACGCTCTTCTTGACGCTCCAGCCTTCCAGCAGGGCGTTGGATTGTTCGACTGTGACGCTGAGCGGCTGGGTGCCGGCGACTTGCGCGTGTGCATCAATGCATGAGGCAAGGGCGACGGCTACCAGAATTGCTTTGTGCAATGCCATATCGTTGACTCCGTGGTTGGATTCGCGTGATGGATCCGCCCGGCACAGCGCACGGGCGTGAACTACCCATCATACCTGCCGGTCCCGGCCTGTGCATTCTGACTGCGATCGGATGGATGCAGAAACATCGACCCGCACAAATGTGTCACGCGATGTCAGGCCGCTTCCCGCAGATCCCGCTCACGCCCGTCCGGCGGGCCTTCCAGCGCATCCCGCAACGGTGAAACAGCGCGACATATCTTTGCGATAGTTTAAAAACGGACGCCCTTCTATAGTCCGTTCGTCGCCACGCCGAAGCACGCAAAAGTGGCCCGAAACCGCGAAGGACATACCGTGAAAATCCACTCGTTTTTGTTTGCTGCCCCCGTCCGCTCCGCCAGCGCCTGGCTGGCCTCTTCGATGAGCGTGCGCCGCGCCCGCTTTACCGTTCGTCACGTTGCTTTTGCCGCGACCACGGCTGTGCTGGTGCTGGGCAGCACGTCGGCTCTGGCATGGACTTCGCGCGGTACGGCCTACACGTCGCGCGGCACCTATAACGGCGCGCACTACGGCTCGTGCGGCGGCGGTAGCTGCTCGCATGCGGGTGGTGTCGCCGGTCCCTACGGTGGCTTTGCTTCTAACACCGGCACCGTGACGCGCACGGCACCCGGACAGTTTTCCAACTCGGGCACCGCAACCGGCCGCTACGGCAACACCGTGCAGCACTCGGGGGACACCAGCTGCGCCGGCGGCACCTGCGCGCACAACGGCACGCTCACGGGCCCTGACGGCAAGACCGCCAGCACGTCCGGCAGTGTGACGCGCGATGCGCCTGGTCAGTACTCCTCCTCGGGCAGCGTGACCGGTTCGAACGGCAACACGGTCAACCATGCGGCCTCGACCAGTTGCTCGGGTAACAGCTGCTACCGCTCGGGCACGGTGACGGGCAGCGACGGCGGCACGGTCTATCACTCCGGCTCGGCTACGGGTGTGGGCACAGGCGTGGTGACGACCACCGGCAGCGTGACAGGCGTGCATGGCACGACGGTCACGACCGGTGGAACGGTTGTGGCAGGAGGCACGGTCACAACCAGCGGCACGGTCGTGGCAGGCGGCACGGTGACGACGGGTGGCACGGCGGTCGTGGTGCGTACGCCGACTGTGGTCGTGCCGCCGCCGGTCGCTTATGTTCCGCCGCCGCCCGTGGTCTATGTGCCGCCGCCGGTGGTGTACGTCCCGCCGCGTCCCGTGGTGTATGTGCCGCCGCCGGCCGTGTATGTCGCGCCGCCGCCGCCCCGTCCGCTGGTGTGGGTGCCGGGGCACTGGATGGGCGCGGTGTGGGTTCCGGCGCATTGGGCTTGAGCGGCGTGATGAGCAGAACGGGAGCGAAGGGCATGCGAGGAGATCAACTCGTCGACGACGGGCAGGCCGGTGGGGCGGCGATAGCGGCGCGATCGCCGCAAACGGGGCGGCGGGTATGGATGGCGCTGATGGTGGCGGCCACCATCATGGTGGCACTGGTGGTGCGGGTGGGCAGCGACACAGATCCGTTTCCCGTGGCGATTCCTGGTGAGGCTGCTGCACTTGAAGCCTCGCCGCTCGCGATGTCCGGCGAGCCACCGCATTGCGGGCTGAAATACGCCGCGGTGCTCGATCTTGCCGAACTCGGGCGCAGCTATGGCAAGGAGTCGCAGACGTATCGGCGTGCGGTTGACAAGGTCTCGGGCAAAGTCTCGGGCAAGGCCAACGATTGCCGGATCGGGGCGCGTGTATAAGAGGCTCACGCAAACCCGCCCGCGTTGGCGTTTTCCTATGAATCAGCTTAAATATGAAGTAGAACAAAGAGAGACACATCCCGCACAGAGGGAGGAGACATGCACTGGGTCGTTCGGCAGACCGGGTTCGGTGCGCCATGACGGCGCGTTTGCTGGAGGTACGCGGCATCCAGAAACGCTTCGGCGGCGTGCATGCGCTCAAGGGCGTCGACTTCGATCTCGCTGCCGGTGAGGTGCATGTCCTGCTCGGCGAAAACGGCGCGGGCAAATCCACCTTGATGGGCGTGCTGTCCGGCGCGTTCCTGCCCGACGCCGGCACCATCACGCTCGACGGCAATCTCCTCAACCTCACCAGCCCGCGCGACGCCCACGCTGCCGGCATCGTGATGATCCCGCAGGAACTCGACCTCGTGCCCGGCCTCGATATCGCCGGCAATCTGTTCCTCGGCAACGAAATCACCCGCCACGGTGTGCTGGCGGGCGCCGCCATGCGTCGCAAGGCGCAAGACCTGCTGGCCCGCGCAGGCGTGTCGCTCGATGCCAGTCTGCCGGTGGCGAGTCTGCGCATGGGCGAGCGGCAACTGGTCGCCATCGCCAAGGCCCTGTCGGCGCAGGCGCGCATTTTGATCATGGACGAACCGACGGCGGCCCTCTCGGCAGTCGAAGCGGATCATCTCTTCACGGTGGTCAAGGAGCTCTCCGAGCGCGGCGTCGGCATCGTCTACATCTCGCACCGGCTCGAAGAAGTGACACGCATCGGCCATCGCGTCACGGTGATGCGCGACGGCGCGGTCGTCGGCACCACCACGCCCGACGCGCCGCAGGCCACGCTCGTGCAGATGCTGGTGGGGCGGCCGTTCTCCGATCTGTTTCCGCCACGCGCGCAGCGAATCGGCGCGCCCATTCTGCAACTCGAGCACGCCGCGTTCGATCCCGACATCCCGCGTCTCGGCTGGCAAGTGCCGGTCGATATTTCGCTGACCGTGCATGCTGGCGAGATCGTCGGCCTGGCGGGTTTGATGGGCGTGGGCCGTACCGAACTGCTCTCCACCTTGTACGGCTTCGGCATTAGCGGCAAGTGGCGCGGCCGCGTCGACGTGCGCGGCAAGCCGACCCTGCTCGGCAGTATCGCGGCGGCTCGCGAGGCGGGCATCGCGCTCGTCACGGACGACCGGCGCGGCACCGGCCTCATCCTCAGTCAGACGGTGGCGCAGAACGCCGTCATGTCGACGCTCAAACGTGTCACACCGTTTGGACTCGTTTCGCGCGCGCTGGAACGGCGTCAGGTGACACGCGCCATCAACGACTACGATGTGCGGCCGCGCTCGCCCGACGCCCAGGTGGTCAACCTGTCCGGCGGCAACCAGCAGAAGGTGGTATTCGCCAAGGAACTGATGAACGATCCGGGCCTGCTGTTACTCGACGAACCCACGCGCGGCGTCGATGTCGGTGCCAAGGCGGAAATCTACCGGCGCCTGCGCAGCCTCGCCGAGTCGGGTCTCGGCGTGCTGGTGGCGTCCTCTGAATTGCCCGAACTGATCGGTCTGTGCGACCGCATCATCGTCATGCATGCGGGCCGCACCATCCACGAATTCGGCCCGAATCCCAGCGAAGAAGCCGTGCGCCGCATCAGCGAAGGGGAGGGCCTTGCAGCATGAGCACCACGCCGACCACTACGACTGCCTCTGGCAATCATCCACGCAGTCTGCTCGCCTGGCTGGTGCGCTTTCAGAGTCTGCTGGGCCTGATTCTGGTGGTCGCGGCGGGCGTGCTGTTTTCGCCGCGCCGGCATGGCCATATCCTGTTTCTCGCGCCCGACAATATCGCCAACATCATCCGTTCGATCTCCGAGACCGGCATTCTCGCGCTGGGCATGACCTTCGTCATCATCGCGGCGGGCATCGACCTCTCGGTTGGCGCGGTGCTCGGTTTGTGCTCGGTGCTGACCGCGACCCTGCTCGTCAACTCAGGCTGGGGACTGTGGAGCACGCTGCCGCTCGTCGTCG
Organism: Paraburkholderia sp. DHOC27; assembly: GCF_003429005.1. Taxonomy (GTDB): domain Bacteria; phylum Pseudomonadota; class Gammaproteobacteria; order Burkholderiales; family Burkholderiaceae; genus Paraburkholderia. Next base: position 121,923 of record NZ_QVQV01000008.1, on the reverse strand, counting down.
TCACGGGGGTGGTGTTTGGCGCGGTGCAGGGCGTGATCGCCACGCGGCTGCGGATTCAGGCGTTCATCGTCACGCTGGCCGGCTTGCAGGCGGCGCGCGGTTTGTCGTTGATCGCGTCCAACAACGCCTTCATCAACATCAACTATGGCGCGGGGCCGGGCAATGCGCCGCCCGCGTTTGGCGTGCTGGGGCAGCGGATTGGCGGCGTGTTTCCAGTGGCGACGCTGGTGTTCGTCGTGCTGGCGGTGCTGGCCGCGTTCCTGCTCAACAACACGCGCTATGGACGCTACGTGATCGCCGTGGGCGGTAACGAAAAGGCCGCGCGTCTCTCGGGCATTCCGGTGGCGCCGATCAAGATCTCGGTCTACGCGCTGACCGGCTTCTGTTCCGCGATTGCGGGGATCGTGCACGCGGGACAGTTTTCGTTCGGCAGCCCTAACGATGGCACCGGCTACGAACTCAACGCGATTGCCGCCGTGGTGATTGGCGGCACGGATCTGTTCGGGGGCGCCGGCTCGATGGTCGGCACGATCGCGGGCGCCATCATGCTGGGCGCGCTTGCCAATATTCTGCAGCTCAATGACGTCAGTGCCGCTATGCAACTGCTCGCGACGGGCGCGATCATCGTGATCGCCGCGGCTTTGCAGACGTACGTCGTGGGCCGCGGAGGTTCGAGGCGGTAAATCTGGGCGCGTGGTTCCCGGCTGCGGCGAGCAGGGTGCGCTGACGTTTGTCATAACGATCGCAGATCGACAAAGGAGACAGGCATATGAACGTCATTTTGCAAACGAGCTTGCTGGCAGCCGGTGTGGTGCTCGTATCCAGCGCATGGGCGGCGGGCGGCAAGCCGCTCGCGAAGGACTGCGGGCCGAACAACGATTACGTGATCGGCTTTAGCCAGGCGAATTTCAAGGAGCCGTACCGCGAGCACGTCAACAACGAGTTGCAGCGGCTCGTGAAGAACTATCCGAAGTTCAAGATCGTCATTGCAGATGGACAGGCCAACGTGAACACGCAGGTGTCGCAGGTCGAAAACTTCATGACCCAGAAAGTCGACCTGTTGATGATCTCGCCCTTCGAGGCCGCGCCGCTGACGCCGGCGGTTTCGGCGGCCTACAAGGCGGGTGTGCCGGTGATCGAACTCGACCGTAAAACCACCGGCAACGACTACACCGCGTTCGTGGGCGGCGACAACCGTCTGATTGCGCGCGAAGCGGGCGAGTGGGCGGCCAAGACGCTGTTGCCGGATGGCGGCGAAGCGGCGATTCTGGAAGGACTGCCGAGTTCGTCGCCGGCCATCGAGCGGCTCGAAGGCTTCAAGGCGGGCATTGCCAGCAATCCGAAGATCAAACTCGTCGCAGTGCAGCCGGTGGACTGGATGGAAGACCAGGCGGTGACCGTGTTCTCGGCGATGCTGCAGGCGCATCCGGACATCAAGCTCGTCTACACCAGCAACGATCTGGCGGCAGCGGGCGCCTACATTGCGGCCAAGCAGGCGGGCAAGGAGGGCCAGGTGAAGATCATCGGCACGGATGGTTTGCCGGGACCGTCGGGCGGGATCCGTTCCGTGGCGGACGGTCAATGGGCCGCGACCTACACCTATCCGACGGGCGCGGCGCAGGCGCTTGAACTGGCGAAGAAGATCCTGATCGACTGCGCGAGCGAAGTGCCACGCAACGTAGTGGTGCCGACACAGCGTATCGACCAGAGCAACGCGAAAGATCTAATGAACAAGGAGCAGTTCTAAGGCGCTGCCTTGCCTGGCCGGTAGCGCTTGCGCCGTGTCATTGCAGTGGTCTCTGACACGCGCACGCTACCGGCTGGAGCTTGCGCTTACATGGTCTCGAGCACGTCGATACCCAGCAGTCCCAGCCCCGTGCGCAACGTCTGCGCAGTAAGACGGCACAGTTGCAGGCGGCTGCTGCGCACCTCGCCGCTCGCGTTCAGCACCGGGCACGCTTCGTAGAAACGCATCAGCGCTGCGGCCAGTTCGTAGAGGTAGGCGCACAGATAATTCGGCAACGCGTCCTGTGCGACGGCAAGTACGGCGTCGGCGAAGCGCGCGAGTTGCAACGCCAGATCGCGCTCGGCGGGCTCGGCGAGACTGACGGCGCTGCGTTGGTCCCAATCACCGGCACGGCGCAGCACGCTTTGAATCCGCGTGTACGCATACTGCAGATACGGCGCCGTATTACCTTCGAACGACAGCATGCTCGCCCAGTCGAACACGTAATCCGTGCTGCGATTTTTGGCGAGATCGAAGTATTTGATCGCGCCAATGCCCACCACTTGCGCGACCTCGCGGCGCTCCGCTTCCGGTAGCTCCGGGTTCTTCGCGGTGACGAGATCGTAAGCGCGCTGGGTTGCTTCAGCGAGCAGTTCGGCGAGTTTGACCGTGTCGCCGCTGCGCGTCTTGAAGGGTTTGCCGTCGTCGCCCAGCACGACGCCAAAGCCGATATGTTCCAGTTGCATCCGCGACGGCACGTAGCCCGCTTTGCGGCCCAGCGCGAACAACTGCTGGAAATGCAGCTTCTGACGCGCATCCACCACGTAGAGCAGGCGGTCGCCCTTGAGCGTGCCGGAACGATAGCGAAGCGCGGCGAGATCGGTCGTGGCGTACAGATAGCCGCCGTCCTGCTTCTGCACGATATACGCGGCGGGTGTGCCGTCCTTGCTGGCGAATTCGTCGAGGAACACGACTTTGGCGCCATCGCTCGTCACGGCGAGCCCTTGCGTCTCCAGATCAGCCACGACGACCGGCAGATCGTCGTTATAGGCGCTTTCGCCATGCACATCGGCGAGCGTGAGGCCCACCCCCAGCTTGCGATAAATCTCCTCGCAATGCTGCATCGAGATGTCGAGAAAGCGCTGCCATAGAGCCTGCACGCGGGCATCGCCACCTTGCAGCTTGACCACGTAGTCGCGAGCGCGGTTGGCGAAGGCCGGGTCTTCGTCAAAGCGTTTCTTGGCCTGGCGATAGAAGTCCTCGAGATCGGCCAGCGCCATCACGGCGGTTTCTTCGGCGGCCGTTTCTCCCACCGCGTCGTCCATCGACGCCGTGAGCATGCCGAACTGCGTGCCCCAATCGCCCACGTGATTCTGCGCGATCACGCGATGCCCGACGAAACGCAGCACACGGGCAAGCGCATCGCCGATCACGGTGGAGCGCAAATGGCCCACGTGCATTTCCTTGGCGAGATTGGGCGACGAATAATCAATGACGACGCATTGCACGCCATCGCCGCTGACGCGCGGCACGGCGAGGTGGCTGTCGTCGAGCGCACGACCCATCCACTGCGCGAGAAAATCCGGCGCAATCGTCATGTTGATGAAGCCAGGGCCGGCGATTTCGACGCGGCTCACGATGCCATCCAGTTGCAGATGCTCGACCACCGTTTGGGCCAGCGCACGCGGGTTGAGCTTGCGCGCCTTCGCGGCGGCCATCACGCCATTGGCCTGGTAGTCGCCGTGTTCGGGACGGCCGGCGGGCTGCACGATGGCGGGCGCGTCTGCGCAGCCGGCGGCAGCGAGGGCGTCCTGGACGCGGGCAGTGAGAAGCTGGAGCAGGGTTTGATTCGGCATGGGGCGTTTGGGAGGGCAGCGGCTTTGCCTCGTGTTGTTTGCCCTGGATTCTACCGTGCCGGGTAAATACAGCCGCCGCTGGGAAGCCTGTCTGCGCTCGATCCGCGCGTGCTTCGAGCGTGTTTCGAGCGTGAGAGTGTGTGTCTGGACGTGACTCAGTACCGCCCAATCCCAGTTTTACCTCCATAATAATTTTACCTTGACTAAAATTTTTGACCTCGGGAAGATGCCGTCAAAGATGGAGGTACTGTGGCCAACGGCAACAACCACGCGCAGATTACGGGCATCGGCGAGCGCATTCGCACGCGTCGGCGCGAGTTGCGCCTGACCTTGCTGCAACTGGCCAAGGCTACGGGTTTGTCGATCGGCTTTATTTCGCTGGTCGAGCGTGGCCAGACCAGTCCGTCGCTGTCGTCGCTGACCAATATCGCCGCGGCGCTGGACATGCCGCTCGGCGCGCTGGTCGAGGCGCCGGAGTCGCCGCAACTGGACTCGCATCAGGATTCGCGTCCTACCTTCGCGGTCGAGAATGGCCGCGTTGCATATGAGCGGCTATCCACCGTGTTCGCCGGCAGCCAGGTGCATGCAGTCAAGATGTTGATGCCGGCAGGATACGTGTCGGAAACCGTGTCGCACGCGGGCGAGGAGTTCGTGTTCGTGCTGCAGGGTGAAATTCGTTATTGCGTCGACAAGAAGATTTATCACCTGAAGGCGGGTGACAGCGTTCACTTCGACGCGACCAAACCGCACTCGGTGAAGGCCGTGGGTGGCGAAGCGCAGGTGATCTGGGTAGGCACGCTCAACGTCTACGACACCGCGAAAACGCGGGCCGGCGCGAAGAAAGGCGCGCGTTTTCGCGAGACGGAGTTCCATGACCCGGCGGTGGTGTTCGAGTCACCATCCGAGGTAGAAGCGTAAGTGAGTGCCGCGAGCAGTAGACGCGTCGTCGGTCTTGATCAGGATTACTACTCAAGCCGATTGAAAGGTGAGAGCGGCGGAATGGCGTTGAAGCGGGCTCGTCAACGAACAGGGAAGCAGGGCAGCATGGAAGCAGGGAAGCAGGCAGGAAACTGAATCAAACTGGTGCGACGCATCGCGCCTGGAAAGAAGCTAATTTTCAGAAAGAGGAAGGGGGATTCATGGGTATTGGCATTGGCGGTTCGGATGCGCAGCGCGAGTTGTCGCAACTGCACGACATGACGCAGGGCGTCGAGCCTATCCAGCCGGCGGAATTTCTGGCGCGCATTGCCAAGGCGCAACGTCTGATGCAGCAGCAGGGCATGGACGCTCTCTATGTCGAGTCGGGCGCGAACCTGCTGTATTTCACCGGCGTGCCCTGGTATCGCAGCGAGCGGCTGGCTGGTGCGCTGATTCCCGCCAGCGGTGAAATCGAATACATCGTGCCGGCGTTCGAGCGCGGCACATTCACCGGCATGCTGCAGATTCCCGGCGCGATGAGCTGCTGGGAAGAAGACGAAGATCCGCATCGTCTGCTGATCGAACGGGTCGCGCAGCTCAAGTCCGATGGTGCCGTGCTGGGTCTGGACGAGTCCGCCTCGTACTTCATGTTCGAAGGGCTGCGTACCTGCGCGGGCAACGTGCAGATCATGGCGGCCACCAGCGTGACGCGCGCCTGCCGGATGCAGAAATCGGCCACGGAACTGGCCTTGATGCAGCGCGCCAACGACATGACGATCCGCGTGCATCAGGCGGCGGCCGCGATTCTGCGCGAGGGCATCAGCACGGAGGAAGTGCTCGACTTCATCGATGCCGCGCATCGCGCGGTTGGCGCGCGCGCTGGTTCGAGTTTTTGCATCGTGCTGTTCGGACCGGACACGGCGTTCCCGCATGGCGTGAAAACACCGAAGGCGCTGAGCAACAACGACATGGTGCTGATCGACACGGGTTGCAAGCTGCACGGCTACAACTCGGACATCACGCGTACCTATGTGTTCGGTGAAGCCGATGAGCGGCAACGCAAGGTCTGGCTGGACGAACAGGAGGCGCAGCGCACGGCGTTCGCCACCGTGCGCCTTGGTGTGCCGGCCGGCGCAGCGGACAAGGCCGTGCGGGCGTATCTGCAGAAAACGGGCTACAGCGCGGGTTATGGTTTGCCGGGACTGCCGCACCGTACGGGGCATGGCATCGGCCTGGAAATCCACGAGAGCCCGTATCTGGTGGGTTGCGATACGACGCCGCTCGACGTGGGCATGTGCTTCAGCATCGAACCCATGCTGTGCCTGCCGGGCGAGTTCGGTATCCGTCACGAGGATCACGCGTATATGACGGAGTCCGGGCCGCGCTGGTTTACCGAGCCGGCGCGCAGTATCGACGATCCGTTCGGACTGGCCTGAACAGCAAACGCGGCGCGCGTCGCTCAGAACAGGGTGGTCGGCGTGCCGCCCAGCAGTCTCGTCATGGTGAGCGCGTTGCGCTGCCCTTGATCCTCGAAGCAGTTGTTGAAGATCACATGCGTGCGTGCGGCACGTGAGGCAATGGTGCGGATCGAGGCGGCCAGCTCTTCGAGTTCGGCGTCGTTGTAGTCGTAGTTGAAGCGGTCCGCTGCGGTGGCGCCCGCGCCCGGATTCCACGACCGCGTGTTGCGTCCGTGCAGACGCACCATCGCCAGTTGCGGATTCGTCACGTCCCACACGGTATGCACGCGATTCGTGACATCAGGCGGTGCATCGACGATCACATGCACGAGATTGCGCTCGCGCAGGAAGGCGAGCGTCGACGCGGCATGCCGCTCATCGAGCCACGACTGATTGCGAAACTCCGCGGCCATCGTGTAGCCAGCCATGCGGGCCGCGCACTCGTCCACGTGCGCGAGATCGTCCGGCGCGCTGGTGATCCACGGTGCGAACTGAAACAGCACGGCGCCGAGCTTGCCGACCTGGCGCAAAGGCTCGAGTGCTTCGTAGTAGCGACGCCACAGTTCGTCGCGCATATCCAGCGGCAAGTCGCGGTAGTACAGATTCTTCTTGCGCGTCGATGCACCCGGCGCACCTGATGCACCTGACGCAGCGCCGAGCGCCATCGCCATATCCGGCGGTAATACGTCCGGCGAGGTTTGATGGCCAGTGAATAGCCGGAACGCCTTGAAGTTGAACGTGAAATCCGCCGGAGTCCGCTCGGCCCAGAGTTGCGCATTCGAAGCGGACGGCATGGCGTAGTAAGCGGAATCCACTTCGACGAGCGGGAGCTGGCTTGCGTAGAAACGCAGACGCGCTTCCGCGCTGCTGCAGCCACGCGGATAGAAGCGCTTGCAGGCAATCAGCGATTTATCGGCCCAGCCGGCCGTGCCGCATTGGATGTTCATCTCAGCCATCTTCTCCCCACTCACGACGTGGCATGACCGCACTGAGCGAGCGTATCCGCGCGTTCCGGGACTGCTGTCAACACGTGACGCAGCACGGCGATATCGAACGGTTTGGGCAAGAGCCGTACACCTGGAATCGCCGCGCCGATATTCGCCTGCTCGCCGTAGCCCGACATCAGCACCACTCGGAGTGCGGGCTGCGCGCCAAGGAGCATGCGCGCCAGCGCGTCACCGGACAAGCCGGGCAGCGTCACGTCGCTCAGCAGGATATCGTAGCGATGACCGGCGGCGAGCGAAAGCGCTTCTTCCGCACTGGCGGCGGCGGTGCACGTCAGCCCGAAGCTGGTGATCAATTCGATCATGGCCTCGCGCGAGGGCGCATCGTCTTCCACCAACAAAACATGGGCAGGTGCAGCGCGCGGATGTTGTTCGCCGTCGGCACTGGTAGGAGCGAGTTCGAACGCAGAAGATTGCGCCGTGGGGTCCACCTCGGACTCCGCCGCGCGCGCCGTGGCATGCGTATGTGCATGCAACACCGCGCGAACGGTGCGCGCGAGATCGTCGCGATGATAAGGTTTGCTCAGCAATGTCACGCCGGAATCGAGCTTGCCGTGATGGAAAATCTCGTCGCGCGTATAACCGGAGGTGAACAGCACCGGCATGGGCGGCGTGCGCAGCGCCGCGCGGCGCGCCAGTTCGACGCTCTTGATGTTGCCTGGCATCACGACATCGGTGAACAGCAGGTCGATAGGCACGCCGCTGTTGAGGAACTCGAGCGCCGCGTCGCCATCCGAGGCCGTGAGCACTTTGTAGCCGAGTTGCGCGAGCATTTCCACGGCAGTCAGACGCACCTGCGCATCGTCTTCCACGATGAGGATGGTCTCGCTGCCACCCAGCGGTGCCACACGTTGATCGCCGAATTCGACCGTCTCGGCTTCATCGCAGCGCGGGAAATACAGCCGCACGGTGGTGCCGCTGCCCACCACGCTGCTAATCTGCATATGGCCGCCGCTCTGTTTGACAAAGCCGAACACCATGCTCAGGCCGAGCCCGGTGCCGTGACCGTCCGGCTTGGTCGTGAAGAACGGTTCGAGTGCGCGCTCCAGAACGTCAGCTGCCATGCCCACGCCCGAATCGGTGATCGCGAACACCAGATAGTCGCCGGCCGTCAGGCCCGTGGTGTCGTCGGCATACGCCTCCGTGATAGTGACGTTGTCAGCACGGATCGTGAGCGTGCCTTCGCCGCGCATGGCGTCGCGTCCGTTGATGCACAGATTCAGCAGCGCGTTTTCGAGCTGGTTGCGATCGACCAGCACGTTCCACAGCGCGGCCCCGAGGATCGTATCGACATGGATGGTCTCGCCCAGCGCGCGATGCAGCATCTCACTCATGCCACTCAGGAGCCGCGCCGGATTCGCCACCGCCGGCGAGAGCGGCTGGCGTCGCGCGAAAGCCAGCAGGTGCGCCGCCAGTTGCGCGCCGCGCTTGACGGCGTCACTTGCAGCGGCGATGCGGCGCGCGCTGGTGGGACTTTGATCGGCGTCGGCCGCGAGCATCTGTAGATTGCCGCTGATTACCTGTGGCACGTTATTGAAGTCATGCGCGACGCCGCCCGTAAGACTGCCGATCGCTTCCATCTTCTGCGCCTGACGCAGTTGTTCCTCGGCGACGGCGCGCGCGGAGACCGCGTCGGCCACGCGTTGTTCGAGCGTTTCGGTGAGCTGGCGCAACGCCTGTTCCGCGATCTTGCGTTCGTGGATGTCGATCAGCACGCCAGGGAAACGATAGGGTGCGCCGTGCGCGTCGAATTCGCACTGACCGTTGGCCTGCACCCACAGGTATTCGCCGTGCGGACGGCGAATCCGGTATTCGACGCGAAATGGCTTGCCGGTTTCGGTGGCTTCCTGGGTGCGGCGCTCGACCAGTGCGACATCGTCCGGATGAATGGCTTCACTCGCCACCGCGCGCGACACGCCCTGCATGGCCTGCTCGGCGCTGACGGAAAAGGCGCGGGCAAAGCGCTCGTCGCCCGTCACGGTGTCGTCGACGATATCCCACACCCAGGTGCCGAGCACGGCGCCGGTGTTCAACGCCAGTTGCAGGCGCTCGTTGGTTTCGCGCAGCGTGGCTTCGGCGCGGTGCCGCCAGCGTTCCGTGAGCACGCGGGCCGTGGTCTCGACGACGATCGCAAGTACTCCGGCCGGCTGGCCGCTGTCGTCGGCCACCGGGCTGTAGTAGAGATCCATCCACACGTCTTCCGGCTTGCCGTTACGCAGCAACACGAGTTCCTTGTCACGGTACGACAGCGTGCCGCCCGCGAGGCAGGTATCCATGACATGACGGTTGAACGCAGCCACTTCCGGCCAGCCCAGCTCGACCGGACTGCCGAGCAGATAAGGATGACGTCCGCCCGCGAAAACGGCGTACGCATCGTTGTAGACCATGTAGCCTTGCTGACCCCACAGCATCACGAGGGGCACCGGCGAGGCGAGTACAAACTGCACGGCCGCTACCAGACTTTGCTGCCATTGAACGATCGGACCCAGTTCCGTGGGCGACCAGTCGAATGCGCGAACGCGGCCGGCCATTTCCCCTTTCCAGCCGGCGCAGCCGTGGTCGAGTGCCGTGAACGGCATGCTTGGTCTCCGCAGAAGACGTCTTGATGAGCGCGGTAGAAGGGAATTGCCAAAAAGAAGCAAACCGGACGACAGCGCACCCGTGCCGTAAAGTTGGCCGAAATCCACGCGTCGGGGTGAGGTTCGGCCAGATTTACCGCACCTTGAAGTAGCAATTTACATTCCCGGCTACCGCGTGCGTGCACGTTCCTTGCGCCGCCACCTCAGACGTATTGTTCGCCGGCCCGGCCTATGGCAAGGTGGCCGGCTACTCTTCAAAGACTGTCCCCGGACCTCATACATGCCCAAAAAAATGTCCCAGAAAAATGGCACCCATCGCGGCTTGCCCAAACCCGATGACCGACTTGAATTGCTCAGCGCCCGCCGCAACGCGAAGATGGCGCGCTCGGCCCACGCGTATGTACGCGGCAATACCGGCAAGTTCTATGAGTGGCTCGACGGCATCGAAGGACATGCGTTGCCCGAAGGACCGGCTATCTGGATCTGCGGCGATTGTCATGCAGGCAATATCGGACCGGTCGCCAACGCGCAGGGACGGGTGGAAATCCAGATTCGCGATCTCGATCAGACCGTGATCGGCAATCCGGCCCATGATCTGATCCGGCTCGGGCTGTCGCTCGCGACCGCGGCGCGCGGTTCGGACCTGCCCGGCGTGACCACGGTGCACATGATGGAGGCGCTCGCCGACGGTTACGAGCGCGCCTTCGACGACGAGTCGGATCAGACCGATCTCTCGGCAGAAAAACCGGAGGCCGTGCGCGTGGTGATGAAAGAAGCCGTGCGGCGCTCGTGGCAGCATCTGGCCGAAGAACGCATTGAAGATGTCGAGCCGGATATTCCGCTTGGCAAGCGCTTCTGGCCGTTGTCGAAGAGCGAGCGGCGCGAGATCGAAGCGTTGTTCGAAAAGCGCACGGTGGCGCGACTCGCGACCGAACTGCGTTCCGAGGATGAGCACGCGAAAGTAAGCGTGCTGGATGCGGCGTACTGGGTGAAGGGTTGCAGTTCGCTCGGACGTTTGCGCTACGCAGTGCTGCTCGACGTGGATGGCGCGGCGCTCGACGGCGACGATCTGTGTCTGATCGACATAAAGGAAGCGGCGACGGCGGCCGCACCGCGTTATCCGGGCGTGCGCATGCCACGCGACAACGCGCAACGGGTGGTGGAGGGCGCGCGTCACCTCGCGCCGTTTCTCGGTGACCGCATGCGCGCGGCGCGTCTCGTGGAGCGTCCGGTGGTGATACGCGAGTTGTTGCCGCAGGACATGAAGCTGACCATCGAGCAACTGACGCGCGATGAGGCCATGAAAGCCGCGCGTTTTCTCGCGCTGGTGGTGGGCAAGGCGCATGCACGCCAGATGGATGACGGCGAGCGCAAGGCGTGGCTCGGCGAACTGCGGCAACGTCGCAGCAAGACGATCGACGCACCGCACTGGCTGTGGAAGAGTATCGTCGAACTGGTGAGCGGCCACGAAGCGGGCTACCTCGAACACTGCCGGCGTTATTCGTTGGATCGCCGTAGCTGAGGGAGAGTGCGCGAGTATTGGGCGCTGGTTTAGGGTGTTTTTGCACGCGCTTTTTTGCGGGCGTTTCTCGCGGTATTACTGCGTGCTTACCGTGTGATTACAGCGTCGCACGTGGTTTGGACATGTCTACAGCGCCTTTCACCAGAGGCGTTTAGAATCCTCTCCCTTTGACTGGCCGTGCAGGGCGTTGCAGCACGCAACGTCCCGGCAGCGTTGGCCCGCATGCGCCTCGACCACCCCACGCGCCTCGCGCAACACAAGGCATGATTGCCGATGAATACGAATCTGGATTTCGCGTGCACGATGTGCGGCAATTGCTGCCACGATCTGCGCTTGCCGTTGACGGTGACCGAAGCGCTGGCGTGGCTCGCGCGTGGCGATGATGTGCAGATCCTGTGCGAAGCGGTGCCGTGGCTGGAAGAGCCCGCCGCCGACAATCTGCCCGCCGCCCATAAACGCCGCCGTTCGTTCGCGGCTCAAAGTGGCAGCTTGCCTGCACGGATCGTGGTGATCTTGACGGGTGCGTTCGTGGGACCGTGTCCGAACCTGCAAAGCGATATGCGCTGCGGCATCTACGAGGAGCGGCCGTTGGTGTGCCGCGTGTATCCCGCCGAGATCAATCCGTTTATTGAACTGACGCCCGCCAACAAGGGCTGTCCGCCGGAGGCATGGACGCCGGGTTTGCCGCCGTTGATCCGTGGCGGCAAGCTGGTCGATGCGACGACGATGTCGTTGATCGAGCAGTCGCGCGCGGCAGATGCGAATGACGTGGCGGTCAAGCAGCGGCTGTGCGGTTTGCTTGGCATCGACGCGGCGGCGCTCTCGAACGAAGGCTTCGTGGTGCATTCACCGCGGCGCGAGGATTTACAGGCGGCGTTATTGGCGGCGTGTGAGGGGCGCGATGCTCTGGGGTTTGCTGCGGCTGACGAGGAGGCCACGGGCTGGCGCTTTGTGTCTAACCGGCGGCCGACAGTGGATGCGCTGGTGTCGGTGGGGGCGCTGGGGATTTGTGTGGCGGCTGGAGCGGCTGATGATGAAGTGGCGGGGTTTGAGTACCTCGGTTTCTATCCGGCTACCGACGCCTGAGATGGGCTGCACGCATTGAGCACGTAAGGCGTTAGTCGTTTCGGAACAGGGACTTGGGTAGGGTGTCAGGGGGTTGTCCACAGGGTTGTGAACTTTTTCTGTGGACAAGTTTTTTTGTGGGCATGCGGACCATTGCATGGCTACCGCGTCTGCTCGCTGCGCAGGTCGTCAAGACTCAATTGCCCCATCTTTGCCGCCAGCTGGATGCGCGCTGCGTGCCAGTCGGCGAGCGCCTGGACTCCTTGTTGTTGAGCCTCCGAAAGCGCTTTTTGTGCGCTTAGCAATTCCAGAATGCTTCCTACCCCAGCCGCATATCGATGCTTCGCAACATCAAACGAACGTTGAGCAATGTTTTTTAACGCAGCCGTGGTTCTTGCGTTTTTCGTGTTCGTCTGCAAGCTCTGGTAACTCCTCCAGACATCGAGTGCGACTTGCTGGCGTGCTTCGTCAAGCGTATCTCTCTGAAGTTCTACTTGGGCATGTGCCCCGCGTACCTTGTAAGTTCGGCTGAAACCGTCGAACAATGGAATCTGCACCTGCACACCAACATACCAATCTCGCCCGTTCGCAGCGAATTGAGGCTCGCCTAGTCCGAGACTGGCAGGTTGGTTGTTTTGGCTGACTTTTGCGACCAGACTCAGAGTCGGTAAACCCTCGGCGCGGGTCTGCTGCTCATTTGCGACGGCTGCATCGAGCTTTGCTCTCGCCGCAGCGATCGCCGGATGTGTGCTTTGTGCTTCGTCGATCATCTTGCCAATCGATGCAATGAATTCTTCGTCTGGCATCACGCCGTCGTCGATCTCCGGTATCGTAAGCGGCTGGTCCGGACGCAGGTTCATGTCTGCGGCAAGGACACCGCGGGTGGAAGACAAGTCGCCTTCGGCTTTTACGCGGTTAAACGTTGCCTGCGCGTAGGACGTCTCGGCCTGCAACCGGTCGGATATTGCTGCAACACCATGAGTCACGCGTGCCGATGCTGCGATAAAACTGTCACGTGCGATACGTTCCGTCTCCCCCGCAGATCGCAGTTTCCCTGCTGCCGCTTGTGCCGCGTAGTAATCCGTGGCCACGTTAGAAAACATTGTCTGTAGAGTTGCATTCTGGTTTGCTAGTGCCGCGGCGAGTAGGGCCCGTGCGTTGGTCTGCGCGGCCTTCCTGCCGCCGAAGTCGTACAGCACCCAGTTGGCGGCGACGGAGCCGGAATAAACGGTTGAGCGGTTCGCCGAACTCAAACTCGGATAACCCCTTACGTCTGTCGCGGTGTTGTCGCGGACGTCCTGCAGGTTAGCGGTGACAGTCGGTAGGTACGCCGAATTCGCCGCTCCGACAGCCGCTGACTGCACCTTCACATTCGCCCAAGCTTCTCTTGTTTTAGGGCTTCCGCATAAGGCTCGGTTCACAGCTTCGGCTAGTCGAAGTGGCACGCTCGGTGGACCGAACTGGCATGGATGTGCAGCGTCGAGATCGGCAAACATATCTGCGGGTGTCGCAGAAACGGCGTCCTCGGTGCGCCACACATCCATTGCATCAACCCGATCGAAGGTTGCGCTCAGTGTGGTGATGGCTAACGCTGCGATCAGCATGCACACCCGACGGGTGTGACTGGATTTTCGTCGATTGACCCATTTAACGTTCATGGAGGCTCTCTCCGGTCGTCCGTATCAGTGGGTCGAGAAAATAGCCTGCGACGCTGCGACGCCCGGTCTTTATTTCGGCCGTCACCTGCATGCCCGGGGTTAGATCGATCGACTTGTTGTTGATCTGTATGTGATTGGTCGGCAAGCGGATGCGTGCCGTATAAGTCAGGCCGAGTTTCTGATCTCTGTTCTGTGCGGCGTCGTTCGAAACGGATACTACTTTGCCAGTTAGATAGCCGTACCGCGTATAGGGAAACGCTTCGATCTTGACGATGGCGTCCTGCCCAACCGTGACGAACCCCACGTCCTTGTTCTCAACGTTAGCTTCAACCTCTACTGCTTCTTCCGGAACGATCTCCATGATCGACTGTGCTGTTGTGACGACCCCGCCAAGTGTATGGGTGGCCAACTTCTCGACCGTTCCCGAAACCGGCGCGTAAAGCGTCATCAACGTCTGACGTGTTTGCGCCTTTGTTTCTTCGGCTGTGTATTGTTCGAACTGCTGCTTTGCCTTGTCGAGCGCGTCGAGTTGCTCTCGGGAGAATTGCGAGGTCATCGCCTGGATCGTGGCGCGCTGTACTTCAATCGAAGCAGCAAGTTCACGAGCGTGACTTTGCTGTGCGAGGAGATCATGCTCCTGCTCGAGTGCGGTCTGCTCCTTGCCAAGATAGTCATGCTGCGCGACGTATTGGTCGTGCGCTAACGCTCGGTAATCGTCGGCTGTGCCACGCGCCAGCGGCAAGGTTGCACGCAATTTGACCACTTCCTCGCGGATAGTTGAGAGTTCGGCTTTCCGTTTGAGAAGTTCGGCCTCCGACGCCGCAAGCTTATCCGCGTATTCCCGGTACAACCCTTCGGCAAAATGCTGAGCCTGAGCTTGTTGCTCTGGCGTCGCGCCGTCTGACGCAGACAGAATCGGGACGTGTCCGAGTTTCACGGCTTCTAGCAGTGCTGTGGCCCGTGCGGATGCGAGCGCCGCGTCGATGCGCGTCGAACGGGCTTTGTCCGCGTCAGCGGCTGCCTGTGTCGCGTCCAGGATCAGCAACGTTTGTCCCGCGACAACACGCTGGCCGTCATGGACCTGGATCTGACGGACCACGCCTGTAATCGCCGGCTGGATGATCTTGACGAGGTCGTTCGGAACCAGCTTGCCCTTTGCGGTCACGACGATATCGAGTTGACCAACGCTGCAGATGAGCAGAATCAGCACGGAAAGTATGACCAGGATACGCATGACCCAGCGCGGCGCAGGGTGAATCGGCGTTTCGACCAGTTCAAGCTGAGCGGGCTGAAAAGCGAGCTCGTACGTGAGCTTGTCGGGGGTATCGAACTGATCGCGAATTGACCATCCGGTTCGCCATACCGCGATGTACCGAAGCATCAGGTCGCGGAAAGCCTGAAGTTCAAGCCGCATGATTAGCCATTCTGCAGGGAAATGAGGTGTGCGTAGTAGCCGCCGTGCGCAAGCAACGCGTCGTGCGTACCGCGTTCGACGATCCGCCCCTTGTCCATCGCAATGATCTGGTTTGCGTGCCGCACGGCGCTCAAGCGGTGAGCGATGATGATGACCGTTCGTCCCGCGCAGATCGCGCGCATGTTGTTTTGAATGACGCGCTCGGTTTCGAAGTCGAGTGCGCTGGTCGCTTCGTCGAAGATCAAGATGCGTGGATTGGTGAGCAGTGCGCGAGCAATAGCAAGTCGTTGGCGTTGGCCGCCGGACAGATTGCCGCCGTGCTCTTCGACAGTTGTGTCATAAGCCTGGGGCAATTCGCAGATGAACTCATGTGCGCCTGCGAGCCTGGCGGCGGTTATGACTGCATCGAGTGGCGCGCCCGGATCGGTGAGGGCAATGTTCTCGCGAACGGAGCGATTGAAAAGCGTGTTCTCCTGCAGCACGACGCCCACCTGTCGGCGCAACCAGGCGGGGTCGGTTAATGCGAGGTCAATGCCATCGATTCTCACGGTACCGTGTTCAGGCAGGTAGAGTCGCTGCAACAGCTTTGTAAGCGTGCTTTTGCCTGAGCCCGAGCGTCCGACGATGCCGATTACGTCACCAGCACGTATGTCGAGAGAGACGTCGCTGAGAATCGGCGGTCCGTCCGGCCGGTAACGAAAGAGGACGTTCTCAAAGCGGATGTTGCCGGTGATTGTGGGCTGCGCCTGGCGACTTTGCGGGAGTTCATTGCGTGCGTTGAGGATGTCGCCGAGGCGGACCATCGAGATGCCGATTTGCTGAAAGTCTTGCCATAGCTGAGCAAGACGCAGAATTGGTGAGGCGACGTGCTGGGACATCATGTTGAACGCAATCAGTTGACCGACCGTCAGCCGGCTGTCAATCACCAGTTTCGCGCCCAACAACAGCGTTGCAAGTGTGACCAGCTTCCCGACCAACTGGATAAGCTGCTGGCCCACGTTGCCGATCATGGTCACCCGAAAGCCGGATGCGACATAAGCAGCAAGCTGCGTTTCCCAACGCTTGATGAATTGTGGCTCGACGGCCATTGCCTTGACCGTTTCGATACTGGAAACGGTTTCGACCAGAAACGACTGGTTGTCCGCGCCGCGCGCGAATTTCTCGTTCAGGCGTAGACGCAATGCCGGGACAAGCGTAGCCGAAATGACGACGTAGAGTGGCAACGATGCTACGACGATGAGGGTGAGCCATACGCTGTAGAGGCACATCACGCCGATGAACACCAACGAAAACATGAGGTCGATGACTGCTGTCAGTGCCTGGCCCGTCAAGAAGTTGCGGATGTTTTCCAGCTCTCGCACGCGTGCCACGGTATCGCCTACGCGCCGGACTGCGAAATAACGGAGCGGCAGCATTAGCAGATGACGGAATAGACGTGCGCCGAGTTCCACATCAATCCGGTTCGTGGTGTGAGAGAAAGTGAAGTTGCGCAGACCCGTCAATAACACTTCAAAAAGGGAGCTCACGAGCAATGCGATGCCCACAACTATAAGTGTGTTATAAGCGCGGTTGACAAGGACCTTGTCCATCACAACCTGAAACATCAAAGGCGAAACAAGAGCGAACAGTTGCAGAACCAGCGAGACCCCCAGCACTTCCAGCAAGAGCACGCGGTATTTGATAATCGCTGGAATGAACCACGAGAAATCGAATCGTGCGAGTTCGCCGGCGAGGGATGCCCGCGACGTGAAAAGCAACATTCGACCGGTAACACGGATCGCGAGTGCGTCGAGTGTTACCACAGCAGGCGCGGTAGCGTCGGCTTCGAGAATGAAGGCCGTCTTGCCGTCGCTGCGCGCAATGATGAAATGCTTGCCTTGCTTGTCAAAAGCGAGCGCGGGCAACGGTGTTCGGTCGAGACGGTCGATTCGCAGAGGTGCTTGCGTTGCCTTCAGGCCGATCGAACGGGCACTTAGTACTAGCGCATCGCTGTCGAAAGTCTCATTGCTGCGAGCGGCCGTATGCCTTATCTGCGCGGCGTCAGCGGCAATGCCATGAAAGCGGGCGATGACGACCAGGCATGCGAGCCCCGGATCATGCACCGGCTGGTTGTGTTCGGGAGCGTTCAAGGTATAGCGATGGTTTGGCATCCGCGACGAGGAAACTCGCGGATGCGTGGGCGACCGAGGACGGGTGTGCGTCAGTACAGGTTGGCTGAGAGCGTGACCTGTGGCTGCGGTTGAGCTACAACGAGCGTTTGCGAACTGGCCGCAGGCTCTACGCCGTACGAAGCCATACCTGCGATCAGGTTATTGATCTGCCGTTCGGCAAACATCACCGGGCGATTCGCCATGTCCAATAATTGGTCCCGGTTGAAGTTCGTGCCGTCTGCAAACTGCACTTCTTGAACGCCATACGAATTGGCGGTCTTGAATGAATCGAGGGTGATCTGATCTCCCGCGATGCCATCCGTAAGAATCAGGTTATTTCCCGAAGTGCGTACAGTGAGAGAAGACGCGTCAATTCCAGCGCCCAACTTCAGCACGTTGAGAGGCGATTTACTCGAGTCGAATTCGAGGATTTCGAGCTTGCCGTATCCAGCGTTGAAGATGAACGTATCACCGCCGCCCTGACTCTGGATATAGTCGTTGCCGCCCTTGCCGTCGAATACGACCCCGATGGATGCTGCGTAAAGCTTGTCATTGCCTGTCGTGCCGGTCGCGGCCATTTGCAACATTTGCTGCCTGTCCCACGTGGTTCCGTCGGCGAACTGCACTTCCTGGACACCGCTTGCAAGACTGCTTGCCTCCCAATCCAACGTGATCTGGTCACCCGCTACGCCATCGGTCAGAACGATATTGAAATTTTCCGTAACTCTTACGGCAATAGATGACGCGCTAAGTCCTGTACCCAGTTGGAGCACGTTGTGCGGCGTTTTACTCGAGTCGGTTTCTGCAATCTCCAGTTTCCCGTAGCCTGCATTGAAAATGAACGTATCGCCACCGCCACCGCCCTGGACGTAGTCGTTGCCACCTTTGCCATCGAACACTTCAGCGTTGCTGGTACCGTAGATCTTGTCGTCTGCTGCTGTGCCGGTGGTTGCCATACGGAGTAGCTGCTGCTGTGTCCAGACCGTGTTATCTGCAAACCGTACGGCTTGCACGCCCATGTTGTAAAAGAGCATGGCTGAGTCAAGGGTGATTTGATCGCCAGCGATGCCATCGGTTAGTACGATGCCTCCGTTTGCGTTTGTACGCACTGAGACTGACGATGCGCTGATGCCTGGACCGAATGCGAGCACGTTGTACGGCGTCTTGCTACTGTCTGACTCAGAGATTTCCAGTTTTCCATAGCCGGCATTAAACATGAATGTATCGCCACCGCCGCCACCCTGGACATAGTCGTTACCACCCTTACCGTCAAATACCTCTGCCGCAGCAGTTCCATACAACGTATCGTTAACCGTTGTTCCGCAGACTGCTGCAAGTTCGATTAGTTGAAACCGCCCCCAAGTAGTGCCGTCATTGAATCGCACAATCTGGAGACCTCGGCCATCGTCTCGCAAACCGCCAACCACCGTGATCTGGTCACCCGCGACGCCGTCGGTTAGCACTATGTCGCCATTGCTGAGGACTTTGGCTTTGATAGAAGACGGGTCGATTCTAAGGCCAAAGCTCAGCGTATTGGCGGGCACGCTAGAGTTCGGATCGCTTTCACGGATCTCAACGACACCGTCCCCAGCGGAGTAGTGGAAGACGTCGTGGCCCGGCAACTGGACCGACGGGTCGTTGCCGGCGCGTTGCCCGATCAGCACGCTCACGCCAGGAGCGGCATAGTAATCGTGATAAATCGTACTGCCGGTTTCCTGCATCCGGCCTGATGCATCAATGCTGATCTGCAACCCAGACGTGATGGCGTTTGCAACCGACGCAATGGTGTCGTTCGTGGCAGCGGCAACATATTTTTCAAATACAGAGTCCGACATGCCCATGTCAAATCGCGCGGCGTCTGCCACGCGCAACAGCAGGTCCCATGAAGCAAGGTTTGTCGAGGATATCGTGCCAAGACGCTCGAATGCAGCAGCGAGAGCGGGAGCGAACGTTGCAGACGCCCGGACCGTGTCGGTGGATGAGTCGTAATAAAATTCCGGAGCTACGCTAGCCGCTAATGGTGATTGCAGAATCAGGCGCGCAAGCGTTGCGTCGTATAGATCGTTCCAACATTGCTGCAGGTAAGCTGATGCCCTGATTCCTGGGTTCACGCCGTCACCGGTCGAGTAGAACGGCCGCCCCAGGTACTGCTCGACAAAGCTGAGCTGTCGTGCATCAATTGCGCCACCGCGCGAGTTGGGATCTACCGACGTGATGCCTGCCCATTGGAACAGGATCGCTTGACCAGCCGATTCAATAGCAGCGGGACTGGTCCCGGCCGTCTGAGTAACAAAGTTTTGGACCAGGCTTTGCAAACTGTGATCGAGCGTCATGGCTGAGCGCAGATCACGTAACGTTCCAGCACCCGCAATCTGAGGCAGGTTCGCTGCAGTTTCGCTTATCGCGACCGGCGTCAGAGGTTTGGTGTTCATGGTGCTGTTGGCAAACCATGCGTCGGCGATTTCGCGGGTGGTGCCGTCTGACATCGTATAAGTGCTGATCGAGCTTATTTTATTGCCCGCGACGGTCTCGCTCACAGCGGCCGCATTCAGGTTGATAGAGACGATGCCGAGTTGGCTGAGTGTGTAAAGTTCACCTGAGTTCGTGGTGCCGTTACCGTTGGCGTCCACCCATACGCGCAGACTTGCAAATTCTGGATCCGATGCATCAATCACCATATCGTGATTGGTGTCGAGCTTACTCAGAATGTCAAAGCCGTCGGTCTTTTCGTTGCCGAACAGTTGGGTAATGTTCGTGATTTCTTGATCGTTTGGATCGAAGCACAGCAATCCCATGCCGGCGCCTATCCAGCCCGTTTGACGGGCAAAGCCGTCGTTGGCCAAGTCAAAATAAGGGGAACTCGTGTTCAACGGTGTCAGGTTGAGTCCAGAACCGGTCAGGTCAAGAACGAGAGGACTGGTGAAGTCGAGGCCGTCGTCCGGGTATTTGCCCATCGCGCCGCCACCTGCGCCGGATTCGGGCCCCTTGCTGGTAGAGCTAGACTCTCCTGTCTTGCCAGAACCCCACGACCCGGAAGTTGACGAACCGGTACCTGACTGAGAGCTAATGTCATTGAGCAAATTGCTGATATCGTTTGCGGCTGACTTAACGGCGTCGGTGACCAAGTTACTTGCGGTCATCGCGAGTAAGCCAGCCACAGCCGAAATCGCGAGGCCAAGACTGGCGACGGGCGCCATCGCGGCCGATCCCACCATATCAGCCGATGCCATCGCGCCGGCAACCCCCGAGATCACAGACCCGAGAGTGTTAACCGCATTTGCGACCGCCTCCACCACTGCGAGGCCTCCAGCGCTTATTGAACCTTGGTCGCCGGACGCCAGCGCGTCCTGATAGTTGGTGAGCGAACTGGACACGGCATCTATCTCGTCTTGCAGACCGCCGACTGCGGTCGTAATCGAGTCGCCGGCGCCAACGATCGAACCAATCGCTCCAACTAAACCGTTGCCAGTGAGGGCGGGTTGGGCACCGACAATCGTTAGCCCGATGGCAACGGCTGTCCCTGCAACGTCACCTCCAGCCGCGGTTTCCATTGCGCCAGCCATCGACGCACCCGTATCAAACAATGGGCCGAGATAATCAGAAAATGAATACGTCTGCATTTTGGCTACTCGTCTTGAGTTGGGGGTTAGCATTAGGGAAGTCGTGTTTTTTTTAAAATTTAAATTTTCTCATTCCCTTCTTTTCCAGTAAGTAGCATTCTTGCCATATATCCACGATAAGGCTCTGGCAAGGAGTTTCCTCTGGAGTAGAGAGTTCTGGCCATGGCGCACGCATCTTCGTCGTTTGCTGTTTTGAGCTTGGTCAATTCGGAAATGAACACCTTAGAGTCGGGTTCGTACATGGATTTGGCTATTTTGAGTACGCTCCGTGTAGCGTCTTCGATCGGCAAAACGATGATTGGAGATCCTTCCAGTTGTGCTTCGATCGCAGCTTTGTTCACGGCAATCCATGCCTTCGCCTCGGCATCGCTAAACAACTCCATGACCGGAGTGGCTTGAGACATGAATTCTGGGAGGTCGAAGGATCCTTTCACGAGCATGCTGCATGTATGGGTGTCGAGGGAGGCCAATATCTTGTTAACCGATGAAAAGCGTTGCTCTAGCAATTCAGTCGGCAATCGTGCTATCCCTTGTGCCTCTAGTTGCCCCGAGAGTCGCAACAGATGTCCAGGGCTTGTCGAATCGCTAAGGGTGGCCAGTTTTTTGTTGTCCAAAACCCATTTGCGAAATTCATCAAATTCGTGGTGTATGGGAGATGACGCCGCATAAGGATTTATTGTGATGGAGAGATCGCTTGAAACTGAGTTGCGTTTTTGAGTTTCGTCATGAATGTTGTTGTTTTCGCTTGCGTTTATTTTTTTGTTAGCTTGCTTGATCGAAAAACCATATCCTAAATAGAATGACGTGATGACAACAATTGCCAGTGCCGCTATTCCGGCGCACACTCGTTTATGGTTCATTTATCGCGTTCCGTTTCGATTAAAATCAAGCGTCAACGACACTCAAGTCGGGTGTCGTTTGGGAATTTTTACCTCTGGCGACGATTTTCAGAGAATGTTGAACGCTGCTTTATCGGAAACTTCTGCATTCATGCTGAGAATGGTCAGCCGCATTCAGCGATAAAAGGGCGGCCGGGTAGGCGGGTGAATGTAGTAGTGGAACGCGTCGGTCGGATAGCCAATGCGAAGTCGCACGCGCATAACGATCTAGCAGACTGATAACTGCTAGGAGGTAACCTGATCGCTAAAATAGTTCAGCAGGCTGCGACGCAGCAGGGCGCGATCGAGTTGTAGCCGCATTCTAGTGGCGGGTTAGAAGGCGGAAGATTTTCTGCTTATGCTAAAACTCGCCCACGATTCTCGATCGATTTCGGTCCGGAACCGAACGATGGGATTGAAGGCGGGGCTTGACGTGTGAAGTTGCCAGATACAACTACAGCAAGACGAACGGGGGCTTGCATTGGAAGTGCGCTGAGAATTGCTGGCAGCACCCTTGCCACCCCCCGCCAGAAATCACCCCCCCACGATTCCCGGCGCGGGCAACCCACCCCCTCAATCCGACATCGAAACATAAGGCGACGCCAACGGCGTCGGCGGGAACGGCTGCAACCCACCTTGCTTGGTGAAGCTATACCGCACATAAACTGCCGCGAGCCACTCGCGATACTGATACGCGTTACCCAGCGACGCCATCGCGCCCACGGTCAATTGCGGCGCGAGTTGATACTCGCCCACGGCGCTGAACGAGTAGCTCACGCCCGTCTTGCTCTGGCCGGGATACACCGCGCCGCTATCCACTGACTGACCCTTCGCGATCGCGGTCGTCGCATTGCTGGCCGCATTGCTCTGCATGCCCGGATCCAGCGGGAAATAATCGGATGCGTCCTGACGATAATGCTGCACGCCGATCGACCCCTTCAGGTCATACACGAAACCACCATTCCTCCCGGTGAATTCCACCGGCAGATTCAGGATCACATACTGCTGCGGACTGAAGTAGCCACCCTGGCCATACGTGAAGTACGACAGGTTTTTGTTGTAGCCCATCAGTGTGGTGTTGACGCCAATCGTCAGCGTCTGGTCAGTGTTCTTCACGAGACGGGTGTAGAGGCCGCCGCCGCCCTTCACGGCGTCGTTGTTCTGCACGTGGTCGCCCATGTAGTACTGGTACGACGCATTCGCATACACGCCGTTCGTGCCGTCATCCCATGAAATGCTGGCGAGGCCGCCATTCGACGTCACGCCACCCCATTGCAGATTCGCGCCCTGATCGCGCGCGCCTGCATAGGAGAGCAAACTGTCCGTCACTGCGCGGCGCGCCACCGCGAGCGAGTACGTCACCTGATCGGTCACGGCACCGTTGTACTGCGCGCCGCCTACGATGTTCTTCTCCGGAAAGCCAAGCGGCGTCACGCCCACATCGCCGCTGATGCTCTTGTTCTCATAGCCGACCGAGAGCCCCACGCCGTTAGCCGTCTGCGAGCCATACGTGTTCTTGTTCGAGAACGCGTTGTTGGCCGATTGCGACGACGACAGCCCCGAGCCGAAGCGCGCCAGCGTATTCACGCTGTTGCTCGCGGTGCTGGCATCGAGCGTCACCGGCGTGGCCGTCACGACGACGTGGCCGTTGCCTGCCTGGATGCGTCCCTGAATGGGCGCTTCGATATCCGTCAGGTCGGACAAGCCGTCCTCGCCGGCCCGATTGCGGAACACGATGCCGCCGCTCACCGTGCTGGTCTGCTCGCGATTGACCTGCGCCAGTTCTTCCGCCACACCCAGCGTCTGCGAATTGGCCGCATTGGCCGCGGAATTCTGTCCGCCGGATTGCGGGGGGTAGGACGGCTGCGCGTAGCCGGTGGGCGGCTGCGGAATGTATTGCTGCTGTTGCGCGTAATAGCCCTGATTCGGATAACCCTGCTGCTGGGGATACGGTTGCGGCACGTACGGCTGTTGCTGCGGATAACCCTGTTGGGCATAGCCCTGCTGCTGCGGATAACCCTGCTGTTGTCCGTAATACGGCTGCTGCGCGTAGACTTGTTGTCCGTATTGCTGCTGTGCGTAGGGTTGTCCATAAGGCGCCTGCGCATAGCCCTGCGTCGAGCCATTCGCGTAGCGCGTCGTCGGGCGGTTGCGTGAAGTCGTCTGTTTCTTGCTGGACTTCGCGGTCCCCGTGTTCGGATAGTTCGGCTGGCCTTGCTGGGTTGCATTGGCCTGGGCCTCGCGCGCTGTCGGCGACATCGGCCACGGCGTCGCTACGTAAGGGGCAGGCGCGCCATAGGGCGCGGCGCCTTGCGGTGGATACGGCTGATACGGTGCGTTATAAGGCGCGTTGTACGGCACCGGCTGCTGCATCGCCGGCTGTCCCTGGTTGGGGTACGGCTGCAACGGCGCGGCTTGTCCCATCCCTGCATCGCTGGTGCCGTAATTGTCGGGACCGTAGCCGGCCGTCCCCATGCTGGAATTCGGCGCGCCGGAGCGGCCGCCGGGCGCCATCCCTGGTGCGCCTCCGGGAGCGCCATAAGGCGCGTTATACGGCGCGACGTAGGGCGCGGGTGATGAGGGCGGCGGATAGTTCGGCACGGTCTGCGTCGGAAAAGAGGACTGCGAATACGGAGAGGTGGCAGGCGCAACATACGGTTGCGTCGGCGCGGCGGCGTTGAAGCTGCCGCTGGCGCTGCCATCTGCGGGGACATCGACGGCGGTTTTTCCTTCGAACGGATTGGTGCCCGGCAACGGCGTCGCGCCGATTCTGCGCATCGCCACTTCCCAGCCACGCGGCACGTTGCTCGCCGAACCGGCGCGCGGCACGCTGCTGACCGGCGTGTTCGACGCGATCAGCGAGCGTTGCAGATAGGTCGACGCCAGCGAGAGCTTGCCCTCGGCGCGATACATGCGGCCCACGGCGGCCAGCACGTCGGGATCATCCGGTGCGGCATTGAGCGCCTGGGTGGCGAGCTGTTCGGCGTAATCGAAATCTTTCGCGCCGGTTGCGGCGGGCAGCGCGGCGAGCAACAGACTCTGGTCGTCGGGGCGGCGCGCGAGCGCCACGCGGTAACTGGCGAGCGCGTTGCGATCGTCGCCGGCGGATGTATACAACCGGCCGAGCGCGGCCTGCAGATCGGGATTGTCGGGCATCGCCGCGAGCCACGGCGCAATCACGTCGTAGGCGGCGGCGAGGTCGCCGCGTTGCCGCACGCTATCGGCCTGGCGGATCACGATGGCCAGATTCAGATTGCCGAAATCGGTGCGCTGCTGCGGCGTGAGCTGCGTCGACGAGAGCCGCCGCATCACCATGCCTAGTTCGTTATCCTGATGAGTCGCAAGCAGAATGCCGGCGTATTCGAGCAGCAAGCCCGTGTCGCCCGGCGCGGCGCTCATCGCGCTGCGCACGAGCCACAACGCGCGGTTCGAATCTCCCATCTGCTGATACGCGGTCGCCAGCGCGCCAATCAGTTCGGGATTGCCGGCCGCCACCGGCTCGGCGTCGCGCAACATCGCATAAGCCTGCTGCGTCTGGCCACTCTTCGCCAACTGCGTCGCGGCGCTCGCCTGCTGATGCACCCACAGCCGGTGCTGCAAGGTGGTCATGTCCGCGGTGCGCTGGGCGGGGGGGATGCGGTCGAGCTGCGCGAGACCAGCGGACCAGTCCTGGGTTTCCGCTGACAGCAGGGCGCTCGCATAGAGCGCGTCGGTCATGTCGGGGTGGCTCGCCAGCAAGCCGTCCATCATGCTGCGGGCGTTCGCAATCGCGCCTTCGCGCACGTAAATGCGTGCGAGATCGAGGCGCATCCACGGATCATCAGGATTGCTGAGTAGCGCGTCTTCGAACAGGCTGCGTGCCGCGCCCAGATCGCCGCGTGCTTCGGCGGCACGCGCCTGGGCGGCCTGCGCTTCGCCGCGCAGGCGGTTGATGCCGCCGGCCTTGGCCTGTTGTTCGCTGTTCAACTGATTGGCGAACTGCAGTGCTTCGTCGCCGCGTCCCTGAGCCGCGAGTGCGCCGACGAGGCCGCGAATCGCATCGGGGTTATCGGCCTGACGGCGCAAGGCCATCCGGTAAGCCTGCTCGGCACCCACTGGGTCGCCGTTGTTCAGCAGCATTTCGCCGAGCAAAACCTGTGCGGTGACGTCAGACGGGTTCAGCGCGATGGCGCGCTCGAACAGTGACTTGGCTTTGGCAAATTCGCCGTTGCTGCGCGCGCCGATTGCATCGCTGGTGTAGGTCCAGTACGTCGCGCTCTGCAACGCGTCTTTCCAGCGCGTCGGGTTGCCGCTGCGCGACGCGCGTTCGAGATAATCGCGCGCTTCGGAGAAGTGCTCCTGCTTGAGCGCGGCAATCCCCATGCCGCCAAGCGCATCGCTATCGTTAGGCGAGCTGGACAATACCGACGAAAACTTGCTGCGCGCCGTGACGATATCGCCACGATCCAGCGCGGCAAAACCATCGGCGATCACGCGGCCACGCGCACCCACGGCGGCATTCTGCTGCGCCTGCTCGCGTGCGGCCTGATCCTGCTGCACCATCGAGTCGTAGCGCGCCTTCACGGCGGCATCGTCCGGCGCGATCTGCAAATAGGCCTGATAGAGCGGGGCATCCGAGGCGCGGGCGTCGAGCCACAACAGCGCCTGGCGCCAGCTCTTTTTCGCGGCCGCACCTTCGGTGCTGTCGCCGGAGAGCTTTTGCAGACGCGCAATCCCTTCGCGGCGCGTCACGTCGCGATAGGTCAGATGTTGTGCGTAGGCGAGCGCATAGCGCGGCTCGTCCGGGTTCTGCTCGGCGAGCTGTTGCAGTCCACGGCGCGCCTGGTCCCAGCCTTGCGGCGTCGCCGCCAGTGCCTGGTAGTACTCGAGTTGCAGTTCGGGCGTGGCGGGTTTGCCTTCCAGCGCGCGCTGATACTCCTGCACGGCGCTCGCGGCCTGGCCGCTTTGCTGCAGACGTCGCGCGTCGTTGACAGTCTGGTCGCGCTCGCTGCTCTCGCCGAGGCGCCGTCCCAGTTCGTCGATGGTCGGATAGTTCGGCGCCACGGCCCGCAGCCGCGCCAGATATTGCTGCGCGCCGCTGCCGTCCTTGCGGTCGGCGAGCACCATGCCCATGCCGAACAGCGCATCCGGTTGCTTCGGATCGATCCGCAGCACCTTCTGCCACGCCTGTTCGGCAAGGTCGCCACGGTGGTGGGCCTGCCAGTACTTGCCCTGGTCGATCAGGACGTTGAGCGGGTCGCCGGAAGATTGCGCCTGCGCGTAGGCGGCGCTCGGCAGCGTCACGCTACACAGGCTGACGAGGCTCAGGGCGAGCGTGAGGGTGCTCAGTCGCATGCGTTTCTCCAACTGGGCACAAGGCGGCCCGCTTCGTCGAAGCGATAGCGGCCGTCGATGAATCCCGTGCCGAACAAGCCCAGCACACGGTCGTAGTACACCGGCTCGTGACCCTGCACAGGGTTGTCGAGCGCGGCCAGATGGGTGCGCGCAAGGCCGAGGCCGCGCTCGTCACCCAGCGCCTTGAAGTAGGGGGCCAGCGCGCCCCAGTAGCTGAGCGGTCCTTCGCCGCTCGCCGCACCGGTCGAGACGGCCACCTTCTCCGGCGGCACGCCGGTCTGCGCCACCGCGTTGCGCATGCCGCCCAGCGTGGCGAGCCAGGGACGTGCGAGCGGATCGGCGGGCGAGGTCATGCCGGCCCACAGGTACACGCGAATCGCGTCATAGCTGCCAATGTCGCCGTTCTTCGGATCGACCACGAACTGGCCCGCGCGCCACGCCGCCCAGTCGGGCGCGAAGCCCTGCGGCGAGGTGGTCTTCACTAGTTGATAGGCGTTCTCCGCGAGCTTGCTCCAGGGCCCGTTCGGCATCTCGCTCGCCAGCGCGCGCAGCAGCGGCAAGGGTAGATAACTCGGATTCAGGCGCGTGACGTCGCCAATCTGAAAACCTTGCGGTCCAGGCAGCAGCATGGGGCCGAGTCCCGACAGGCTGGTGATTTCCTTGCTGACGATCTGCGCGGCGAGGGCTTCGCCGAGCTTCGTGTACGTGGTGTCGCGCCACAGTCGTCCGGCCTGCAAAAGATCGTAGGCGATCCACAGGTCGGAGTCGGAAGCGGAATTCGGATCGAGCACGCCGTACGAGCCGTCCTGCTTGCGGCCCCATTGCCACGCAGGCAGATGCATGTTGTCGGCGTCGAACTGGTTGCCCGCGAGATTGGTGCGGGTCCAGCCGAGCAGGCGGTCGAAAGTGGCGCGGTCGTTCGCTACCAGCGCGAAGAACATCGCGTACGACTGACCCTCGGAGGTGGTCTGCTGGGTCGGCGTCGAGTAGTCGATCACGCGGCCATCGGCCTGCACGAAGCGTTCGACGAAGGTGCGGTAGCCCGGCCATTCGCAGGTTGCCGCGTTCGCCGCGCTGGCCGGATTCGACCACAGCGACGCCGCGGCCGCCACGATCCCGAAGGCCAGCGAAGCAAGCGCGCCAAATGTTCCGGAAGCGTGCGCATTCAGCGTGCGCGCCGTCGTGGAAACCGCAGCCGCGCCGCGCGTCGCACGCGCGACCCTCGATGCCACATCAGTTCCTGCTTTCTCAGTTACGACGTTTGCCGTTGTGCAATTCACCGGCATATCAATTCCTCAGGCGGCGCGCGGCGATCGAGCGCAGCGTGCGGTAGAACAGTGCCGCGATGATCAATGCAGCGAGCAGGCCACCCAGCAACAGCAGCAGCGGGTGCGAGGACAGTGCCCAGCGCAGATATTCCTCGGGCGACAGATGCCCCACGTAGTAAGCCACGCCGTTCGACGTAATCGTGACGGCACGACCGTGGATAACGGCCATCGCGCCTTGAATCTGCGGCAGCACGTCGGCATCGAGCAGGGCGGAACTCAGATCGGCATCGGACTGGCCGGCCGCGCTGACCAGCGCCACTGCGCTGCGGTCCTTTTGCAGCGGCGATTCGAAACCGGTCAACAGCGCTGCGCCGTTCGAACTGACGAGCGACAGGTCGGCGCGTGCCGGCGCGCGTTCGACGCCACGCTCGCCATGCCACCAGTCTTCCAGTTTGAAGACGATATCCGACAGTTCGAAGGTACGTGCATCGCCGTCGCTCGAGAACGGCATCGACTTGGCCCAGCGCTGCAACAGCGGTTGACGTCCTGGCGCGCCGAAGATCAGCAGGTCCTTGTTGGCGAACTGATCGACCTGGCCGGCGTTGATCACCGTGACGCCGGTCGCGGGATAACCGGTCGATGCACCCACGCGGCCCATCTCCAGCAGGTACAGACTGTAGTCGCTCGAACCTGCGTCGTCAGGCATCACCACGGCGGTCTCGGAGAGGTCCGCCATGCGTGTGAACGGGAAGCCGCTATTGGCGAATGCAGCCAGATCTGGCAGCGCCATGTAATGCGGGAACGACGACAGATCGATGGTCGAATTTGGATCGATCGAGCCCACCACGTTTTCCAGCAGGCGGCCGTGACATTCGCCGGTGTTCGGAATGTCGTAGTAGAAGTGCAGGCGCAACTGCGCGCGCGGCGTCATCAGGAGCGGCGGAATATTGACCGTGCGGCGTGCCGCTGCGGTCTTGTCCGGCAGGATATTGTTGAAGTAGTAGCCGAGATCGAACACCGAGGCAGGCTGCGCCGGAATGGGCAGCGACTGCACGAAGCCGTCGTTGACGCTGATATTCAGCGACGAGCGATCCGGCGTTGGCCGCACCGTGTAGCGGTAGCGCAGGTCGATCGGCGCGCCCTTGGTGTGCCACATGAACAGATCCGGCGGCACGCGCAGGTTCACGCGCACGGCGTCGGCGTCGTAGCCGCTCACGGTCAGATCGCGTGCGTCGGCGAGTTCACCTACGCGCACAGGGCGGTTGGTCGGCAGCCAGTTGGGTGCGTCGTACGGTTGACGTGGCGCGAGCTCGTTCAGTTGCGTGATGGTCGCGCTTTGTCCCGAGAGCGCGCTCTGGCCAATGCCGAGCGCCTTCGCGGCGATCTTCAGTTCCGCTTCGTCACGCCCGAGCACCAGCAGCAGTTTGCCGCGCGCAGGCGCTTCGCGTTCCACCACGGCGAGCGTCGGTCCCGAGATGGCGGGAATCGACACGCCGGATGGGCGCTGATCGGAAGTCGCGAATACCACGGCATTACCCGAGAGCGGCGCCTCGTCGATCTGCGCCGGAAACACCGCGCCGCGATAACCGGCCAGCGCGCCGAACCACGACGCCACGATACCGGCCGCCTCCAGCGTTTGCGAACCCGGCTTGGACGGCAGCACGAACGGCATCTCGAGACGGCGCACGTCGCGGCGATCGAAGAAGGGCAGCGGCAGGGCAGCCAGATCCGGCTTGCTGGTCAGCGACGCGTAGGTCAGATCGAGCGAACTGGCATTGCTCACCGTGGCCCATAGCGACGAATTGGCCGGGTCCTCGCATTGCGTCGTGTAGTGGCCGATCAACTGCACGTTCAGGTGATTGAATTCGGTGATGAAGCGCGGATCGATCGAGATGTCGCGCGCCACCAGCATGCCGGCCTGTTCGTGCGGCACGGGCAAGGTGGCGGCGACTTCGCCGTTCACCAGAATCTTCAGTTGCGAAATAGCCGGCAAGAGCGCGGGCGAATAGCTGTAGATCAGATGCAGGATCGCGCCGGTCACCACTTCGTCGTTGCGCACCGAGAAGGCGATACCGTTCTGGCCTTCGGTGCCGCGCAACTGCAAGGGATCGAGCGCGCCGAAGTCGGCGAAGGTCAGCGTCTGACGACGGCCGCCTGGCACCAGCGTGCCGGGTTCGGCGGTGGTGGGCGTCTTGATGCCGAGCGCCTTCACCGACGACGCGGCGAGCGCCGGCGTCGGCGTGGCGAGTGCCGGCTGCGTGATCGCGTTCGGATCGATCGGTACGGCGGCGGTGGGTGCCGGCACGTTGCCCACGCCGGTGGCCGCGGGCGTGCCCGGCGGCGCAGCGGCGGCGCGCGGCGTGTTGCCCATCGTTGCGTCGGATGCGGCCGCCAGTGGCGCGGCGAAGGCGCTCACGGCGCCCGTCTGTAGTGCCAGCCAGCAGGCGAGTGCGCGCGTCAGCCGGCTTGCGCGCAAACGCGCCGTCCACCCTGTCATGCCGCTCTCGCTGTGCGAGTGTTTGTTGTGGTCCTGCCCGATGCCATTGCCCATAAGTCAGTCTTTTTTCGTATCCAGCTTTTTGACGTCGATCGGGCGGCCGCCCATCCAGCTCCGCATGTCTGCGTAAAGATGTTCGAACAGGCCGGTGATGCCGCGCGCGCCCACCAGCAGCACGTGCGACAGTCCACGTAGCGGCGTGTCCTGTTGACGACCCTCGGCCCAGCCCATCCAGGCATCGGCGCGCGCGAAGGTCGTTTTGACGAATTCGTACTCCTGCTCGCGGCTCAGGTCGCCGAAGCGCAAACCGACGCGGCCAGGTGCGGTGAAGCCGACCGTGGCAGGGAACGCATATTCCTCGTCGCCACGGAAGAGCGAGACGGTGACGCGTTCGTGCATCGGCACTTCGATCTTGTTCGGCAGCGCGACACCGACGCCGCCTTCCGAGTAGTCGATGGTCTCGCAGGCCAGCGTGCGGCCGGTGGAAAACTTCAGCATCACCGGCATTTTCATGGCCACGCGGTGCACGGCGCGAATCTGCCGGCGCTCGCTCGCGGCGGCCACGCTCGCGCCGAGAATCAGCATGTTGTAGCCGGTCCACGCGAGGTTGAGCACGGTGGTCTGCACTTCGCTGCGTACGTGGATGTGCAGGTAGATGTGCACGAGGCCCACCACGAAGCCGACCAGGTTCAGCAGCAGCAGGAACAGATACGGCCGCGAGATGGCCCAGTCGAAATAGTTCTTTTCGATCTGGCCGCCCTTGGCGGTCACGTTGAATTTGCCGAGCTTCGGGTTGATCAGCGCGAGCAGGGTCGGCGCGGTGATGTACGAGGCCAGCACCGACTCATACACTTCGGCCCAGAACGAATGGCGGAACAGCCGCTGCATGCGCGAGTTGGTGACGCTCGCATGCATCATGTGCGGCAGCGCGTAGATGGCAATCGTGCTGGCCGCGGCTTCGATCACGTGCGCGCCGAAGAACAGGAACGACAGCGGCGCGGTAAGGAACACGAGACGCGGGATGCCGTAGAAGAAGTGCATCATCGCGTTCAGGTAGCACAGACGCTGGCCGATTTTCAGGCCCTTGCCGGTCAACGGATTGTCGATCCGGAAGATCTGCGTCATGCCGCGTGCCCAGCGAATCCGCTGGCCGATGTGGCCGGACAGGCTTTCCGTGGCGAGCCCGGCCGCCTGTGCGATGGCGAGGTACGCGGTGGTGTAGCCGAGACGGTGCAGCTTCAGGGCAGTGTGCGCATCTTCGGTGACGGTTTCCACCGCGATGCCGCCGATCTCCTCGACCATCGTCCGGCGCAGCAGCGCGCAT
Organism: Paraburkholderia sp. DHOC27; assembly: GCF_003429005.1. Lineage (GTDB taxonomy): Bacteria > Pseudomonadota > Gammaproteobacteria > Burkholderiales > Burkholderiaceae > Paraburkholderia. The sequence goes on along the minus strand of NZ_QVQV01000008.1, from coordinate 89,653 downwards.
GAGCCACAGAAGAAGGTCGCATTCCACAGGTCGTTGCCATCCTGCACCAGGCCGTAAAACAGCTCGCCTTCGTTCGGCACCTTGCGAAAGGTGCCGAGGTTGCGTTCGAACGGATCGGCGGAGAAGAAGTGGTGAGGCGTCTGCAGCATCGACAGCTTCTTGTCGCGCAGGAACCAGCCGAGGCCGATCTGCAGGAACGAGCGGGTCGGGATGTGATCGCAGTCGAAGATCGCGAGGTATTCGCCGTGCGTGATCTTGAGCGCCTCGTTGATGTTGCCGGCCTTCGCGTGACGGTTGTGCGTGCGGATCGTCCAGTGCACGCCAGCCTCTTCGCAGAACGCCTTGAACTCGGGGCGGCGGCCGTCGTCCAGCACGTGGATGGCGATCTTGTCGGCCGGGTAGTCGAGCGCGAGCGCTGCATAGATGGTCGGCTTGACCACCGAGAGCGGCTCGTTATACGTGGGGATGAAAACGTCGACGGTCGGCCAGTCGTCGCGCGAGGCCGGCAGCGGCATGGGTTCGCGTTTGAGCGGCCACGCGGTCTGGAAGTAGCCGAGCATCAGCACGATGGTCGAATACACCTCGGCCGAAACCAGCAGCAACCCCCACACGGCATCCAGCGGATGCTCCCAGTACGTCGTGGTGGTCAGGCGCCAGTACATATAGCGGCCCGAGGCGACCACCGACAGCATGATCATCACGAGCGTCGCGTAGCGGCCTTGAAGACGGCGAAACAGCAGCGCGCAGATGAAGCAGGTGGTGGCGAAGGTCAACTGCTCGGCGAAGGCGAGCGGCACCGTGAAGACGAAGTACAGCATCACCAGCGCGAACAGCGTCAGGCAGATGACCACCAGTTTGCTGCTCCACAGACGCGCGTCGATGAAGCGCTCGACGCGCGACGGTTCGGAGGCGGGGTCTTCGAACGACTTGGATTGCGGCGTACTCATGCGACGCTCCCGGGCGACACCGCGATGGCATCGATGCGCGACAGCAGCCACTGGCCGCAGGCGCGAAAATCGGCGGCCGCCTGGCTGAGCGGATCGTAGTGGATGAGCGTCGTGTCGCAGGCGAGCGACTCGCTCACGCCTTCGTCCTGATGGATGACGCCGGGGAACAGTTTCTCGCCGAGCATGCTGCGCAGGACCTTGAGCACGTCCTTGGCAAGCTGGCGCGATTGATCGACCTGATTGACCACGTAGCCTTCACCGCCGAAGTCCGGACGCGGCGCGGCATACGTTTCGATCATGCGTTCCATTTGCGGAATCGCGGCGTACGAGGCGGCATCGGCGAGCACGACGTTCAGCGTGAAGTTGGCCGCGCACAGCGCATTGCGCGTGTACACCGAAGAACCTGGCGGCGTGTCGATGATCACGATATCGGAGGCGTCGAGTCGCAGCGCGTTCAACGAATGCAGCAGCCAGAGCGGATCGTGATCGATGTGCGCTTCGAAGCGGCGGCGGTCGTCTTCGATCACGGCGCCGTAGGGCAGCACGGTGACACCGTCGACGCCATCGAACATCACGGTGCGCCAGGCGTCGCCACTGAGGGTGGCGCGCGACAGACCGTCGATGCTGTCGAGCGGCACGCCGAAGTGCAGCCGCAACGCGTTTTGCGGATCGAGGTCGAGCACGATCACGCGCCGGCCACTGGAAGCGAGGACGGAAGCCAGGTTGGCGGCGAGCGTGGTCTTGCCGACGCCGCCTTTCGCGGATACCACCGCAATGACTTTCATGAGCGACGCGGGCCGTTGGTCAGCCACGAATGAGGAGCGGAGACGGGCGCAGCGGCGTTGCTGGACGCGCCGCGCAGACGATCGAAGACCGAGCGGAGTTCAGCCGGCTGGCTACCGGCGGCGGCCGTGGGCGCAGCCACTGAGGATTGCGGCGCAGTGCCGGCGAACAGCCTGCCGAGAATCGACGGCGGCTGGGGAGCGGGTTGCACGGGCGTGGCCGGTCGGGTCATGGCGGCGAGCGGGTGGGTTCTGAACGGCGAGGCAGGCGCAGCGGCTGGTTTTGCGCTGGCGAACGCAGCGGCTGCGGTAGGCGCAGACGGTGCAACGGGCGGCAACCCGGCTGACGCAAACGTTCGCGTCGACGCGGGTGCAGTGGCCGCTGGGCGGCTAAATACAGACGGCACTGCCATCGTGGGCGCGGCCACTTGAGCGGGACGCATGACGCCAGCGCCTGCGAAGGGCGTTGCAAACGACGCGGCATGCGTCGTCGCGGATTGCGAAGCGGAGTTCGCTGCGACCGGGGGAATGGATGCGACCGGCGGGATCGCAGCAGACGAAGTTGCCGGCGCAACCGGAGGCACAGGCGCAGTCGCCGCGACCGGGGTAACAGGGGCCACCGGTGCCACCGGGGCCACCGGCAGAACCGCCGGAATCTCCACCAGGCCACCGGCGAGCGGCGCCGCGCCGAAGCGCTCACCGCCGCGCGGTCCATCTACCTTGATCGGTTCAGCGACGGGCGGCACGTTGCGGCGATGCGGCCGCGCGAACAGCGGCGCCTTGCTGCGCGGGTTGGCCGTGCTGGCGGCATCGGTGGCACGCGCGGCGAGCGATGCGCCAGCGGCGCCGGTCGTGTCCTGCGCAGCTTCGCCTTCACCCGCTTGCGCGGCTTGTTCCGCCTGCCGTTCGCGGCGCTGCGCGATGGCCGGAATGGGCGTCTGCTTCAGATCCAGCGTGACGAGCAGCGGCCAGCGCGTGCGGGCCGTACCCGCTTCGTTCTCGCGGCCAATCTCCTGGTAGTCACCCGCATTGCCACCGAAATGGCCGAAGAGTGTTTCGATATCGCTGGAAGGACTCATGTTGCCGCCGTCATGTCTATGTCTGTTCGAGCGTTGCCCGACTCGCTTGTCACTTCGGTTGTTACTGCGCCTGTTACTGCGCTTGTTACTGCGCCCGTCGCATCGTCTGGCACGGCGGTTGACCGCGCCGCCGCCGGCACAGCCTCATCGCGTCGAGACGCTTAACCGGGATATCGGCCAAGTCGAAACTCGAGCGTAGCGTTTTCATCAAATTCGCTCGCCTGTGCGACGGCAAGGCCATCCGCACCCAATGCGCTCAGCCACGTCTGATAGGCGCCTTGCAGAAAAGCTGGGGTCCACCCTAATGAGGCGAACCCGAATGCGTGCAACGGCGCAAATGAGTGAGCAATGCGCAGATATTCGGGTTCATCGGTGAGTTCGACATAACCCCAATCCGCTTCTTCCCAGCGTGCATTCAACGCGTGCGCGAGGTCCGCCGTTGACGCACACGGCGGCAGTCCATGCGCAGTGGCGAAACGGCAGCCGACACGAAACATCAACTGGCGCAGTTCATCTTCACTGATTTGCGTGGCAAACTCCTCTGCCAATGCGGTGAGCAAACCGCGCCATTGACGAGAGATCTGTCGGTCAAGCAGGTACTCGAGATTAGGGACCATATTTCCGGAAGTCATGACCGTTAGCGCTTAAACGGAAGCACGGAAACGGACGATTAAATTTGCGTTATAGATCAGACGCGCGTTGCACGCGCCCAGCGGTTATTTTTACGTGCCCTGTTCAATATTTAGCTCCCTATCCCCTCTTTTCGGTCAGTCTACTGAAGTCATTAACTTCGCGCTAGCACTGGTCTGTGTCGACGTATATGCGCTTACGTACGCAACTCGCAATTAGATGCGCCAGCCGTACGAAATTTTTTCCGACGCGTTCTCTTCGATCAGCAATATCGGGCATGAGGCAGCAAGCGCTTTGCAAACGCCGCGTTTGAAATATTCCGCAAGGATGCGCGCGAGTGTTGTGCGCCTGCATCATCGCGCCGGGTAATACGGTGAAACTGCCGTTTGATTCACGCGCGTCACGCAAAGCGAGCGCAACGAGCGTGGCAAAATCAGCCGGCGTTTTTCGATTAGCTTTCGTGGTGTGGGCTTTCGTTACCGCACACTTCATGGTTGATCGCGCAACCGTTGCCACGCATTCTGGTGTGAAATACGGTCTTTGCATGAAACGCCTGTGTCAAGCGCGCACGGATTGCCGTCCGCCCCACGCCGGATCGCTTCTGCGTGGCCTCCGTCTGCTTTCTTCCTCGCATGTTTAGTCCCGTCAGTATTCTTGTTGTTACCGTGCTGTCCGGTTTGATGGCCACCGCCGTGCTGGGCTCGCTGCTGCCCGCGGCCATTCCGGGCCTCGGTTGCTGGATCGCTGCCAACACGCTCGCGGTCGTGTCGCTGCTGCTGTTCGCTACGCAGGGGCACGTGTCGCCGCTGGTGTCGATCGTGGGCGCCAACGAATTACTCGCCGTCTCGGTGATGCTGGTGCTCGAAGGGTGCAATCGCTTCCTCGGGCGCGCACGGCGTCCGCTGGAGGCGTACGCGGGTGCCGCCGTCGTGCTGGTGTCGATCGTGTACTGGACCTTCTACGAGCCGGACTTCGACGCCCGCGTCACGGTGGTGTCGGCGTTTCATGCCTACCTGTATGCGTCGATTGCCTGGGCGGTGCTGCGTGGGCGTCCAGCGGGGCGGCCCAGCTACAGCTACAACTTCGTCAGTGTCGCGGCGCTGCTGTTCAGCCTCGGCCACGCAGCACGCGGACTGGTCTACGGGTTGGGCAATCCCCAGCAAACCGATCTGCTGCAGGTCACGCCGCTCAACACCGCGTTCATGGGCATCGGCATTCTGGCGTTGCCGTGCATGTCGACGGGCATTGTGATGCTCGCGCACGACCGCCTCGCGCAACGTCTCGAGCGTCTCGCGAATGTCGACGATCTCACCGGCGTGTGGGCGCGGCGTGCGTTTCTGACCAAAGCCCAGGCGGTACTCGACGCGGCCGCGCGCAACGGCATGCCGGTTGCGCTTGCCATCATCGACATTGACCGCTTCAAACTCATTAACGACAGCTACGGACACGCTGCAGGTGACTCGGTGTTGACGCACTTTGCAGCCTTCGTGCAGCGCCAGTTGCGCGCGGGCGATGTGTTCGGGCGGCTGGGTGGTGAAGAGTTCGGTGTGCTGTGCCCGGATACGGACGCCGCCCAGGCGGCGATTCTGCTGGAGCGGTTGCGCGCCGAACTGGCCTCAACGCCGCCGCCGGCGCAAGCCGGTGTAGCGGGGCGCACTGCGGACCATACCGCGGGGTATACCTTTAGCTCCGGTGTGGATCAGCTCCGCAACGACGAGCCGCTCGCGGCGCTGATGGCGCGCGCGGACGCCGCGCTGTACGCGGCCAAGGCGATGGGCCGCGACCGGGTGGTGGTGGCCGCCTGACGGAGCGGGCAGGGCGCGCGGGTCACCAAGGTGGGCGCTAAGTTGGGCACTGAGGTGGACACTAAGGGGGCGCCAAAGGCAGGTCGAGCGCGGGCGAGACTCCGCGCGGATCAAACTTTGTTTGATCACAAGCATAAATATTTGTCAGACAGTTGCCGTTATACATCGGCAGAGCGTGACGGAACTGGCCTGATTTCAATCAATATGCTTTCCACCCTGCCTTCCACCCCTAAGCCACACATGAGCGATGTCCATTTGCGTCACCGTTTCCATCGGCGCTCGCTGGAGCAGCAGCGTCCGCTTTCGACGGTCACGATGGCTTTCACCGTCATTGCGGCATTGCTGTTCGTGCTCGCACGCAGTCTGGTGGCCGGCGCCGAGGTCGCGCTGCCGTATCGGCTCGCCTGCGTGCTATGCCTCGGGCTGCTGGTGCTGGCCGTGCGCCGCGCCTCCAGCACGCAGCAGTTCGGTGCTGCCGGTGTCGCCTATACATTAGTGCTGTCAGTTTGCGTGGCGGTGAATGCGGCCGGGCTCGACCAGTCGCTGCTGTGGGTGTTGCCCGCGCTGCTGGTCATTCCCATCTGCGCCGCGCCGCTGTGGCTGACGCCCTCGCACTTCCTGATCGGCACGGTGCTGTTCTACGCGACGGGCCTGCCGATCCTCTTCCGGCAGCCGCTTGGCCACGATCTCGATCTGGTCGCGTGGTTGTGGATGATGATCGGGGTGTCGACGGCAGTGGTGTTTCACTTCGGCTTCTACTGGTTCCGGCGCGATCATTTCCTGCTCGAAGACCGGCTGGCGCGCCTCGCCGCCACCGATCCCTTGACCGGCCTGCAAAATCGCCGTGCCTTCGTGGAGCGTGCCGAGCGGCGGCTGGAGTCGCTCGCAGAAGGGGCCAGGGTCTGCGCAATCTATATCGACATCGACTACTTCAAGTCTCTCAATGACCAGTTCGGCCATGCGCTCGGCGACCAGACGCTTTACGAGGTCGCGCAGGTCCTGATGGACCAGGCGGGCGTACACGACACGGTGAGCCGGATTGGCGGCGAGGAGTTCGCGGTGCTGCGGCGCGACGGACTTGCCTCGGCCATCGAACTCGCAGAGCGCATGCGTGGGGCCATTGCGGACATCGCCCGTCCGGATGGCTACGTCACGGCGAGCTTCGGCGTGGCGGAACACCGGCGCGGCGAAAACATCATGGCGCTGCTCGACCGCGCCGACGAAGCGCTTCGGCGCGCCAAGGACACCGGCCGCAACCGCGTGTGCGCCGAGCGGACGACCCACTTCGATCCGCTGCAAATCCTGCGCGACATCGGGGCAGCCGATGCGCAAGATGGCGCACCAGACAGCAACGCGACGAGGCGTGGACCGCGTTGGGACGACTATTACCTGACCTCGCACTTTCAGCCGCTGTATAGCCTCTCGCATCAGAAGCAGGTGGGTTTCGAGGCACTGCTGCGCGGCGAGCAGGAAGACGGCACGCTGGTGCCGCCGGTGGTGCTGTTCGCGCCGCGGCCGCTCAGCGACGAAGGCGCGCTCGATCGCGCGAGCCACGCGGTGCATCTGCGTAACGCCCAGCGCCTGATCCGGTGCGACGCGTGGATCTTCCTCAACATTTTGCCAGCCAGCTTCGTGGCGGACGGCTACGCGGACCAGTTGTTGAGCCTCGTGAATTCGGCGGGTATCGAGCCAGACAAGATTGTGCTCGAGATTCTCGAATCGCACGGCGGCAGCGTCGACGAGATGTCGCGGGCGGCGGCGCGCTATCGGGAGCTGGGCTTTCTGATCGCCGTGGATGACTTCGGCGCCGGCCAGTCCAACCTGGACCGGCTGTTCCGCATCCGGCCGGATTTCGTCAAGCTCGATGGCGAACTGATCCGCGCGACCATCCCCGGCACGCAGCAGTCGATCCTCCCCAAGCTCGTGTCGCTGCTGCATCAGGCGGGCATGCTGGTGGTGGTGGAGGGCGTGGAGACCACCGAGGAACTGACGCTGGCCGTCGAAGCGAATGTCGATTTCGCCCAGGGTTTTCTGCTGGGCCGGCCGTCTGCGCAGATCGCGCCGCCCGAGTCGGTCAACCGCCTGATTGATCAATGCTTCGATGTGATCGCGCAAGGCCGGGCGCGGCAGCACGCGCTATTCGAAAGCCAGGTTCAGCCGTACCGGATGGCCTTGCGTGATGCCGCCGACGCACTGCTGAACGGCGTCGCCATGGAAGAAGCGTTCGCTGCGCTGGCACGGCAGGAACTGTGCGTCAGTTGTTTCATGCTCGACGCACAAGGGCGGCAGATCGGCATCGAGGTGTGCGGCACCGCTGGAGTCGGCGACGTCAAATCATTGCGGCCGGTGGCCGACCCGCGCGATGCGCGCTGGGATCACCGGCCATACTTCCGCAATGCCGTGCTGCTGCCGGGCATTCCCGTGACCAGTAGTCCTTATCTATCGCTCGCGAGCGGCCGGCCGTGCATCGCCGTGACGGTGGCGATCCAGTCGGGCGATGTGCGCGCGGTGGTGGGTACGGAGCTGGACTGGTCGGCGCCGCATCTGCCGTGGCCGGCGAGCGAGTAGGCGGCTGCGTCTAGCCTGTACGCGGCGCGCCGGTCGAGGCCCGCACCACCAGCTTCGGCGCCGACGTCACGCAGACGCGCGGTTCACCAGCAGCACTGCTGCTACGCGGTGACGCCTCGATCAACTCACGCAGCAAGGACACCGCGAGTTCCGCTGCCTCGACGGTCGGAACGGCGACCGTCGTGAGGGCCGGGCGTGCTTCCTGCGCGAGTTGAATGTCCGTGATGCCGATCACCGAAAGATCGTCGGGCACCCGCAAGCCGAGGTCCGCAGCCGCGTGCAGCGCGCCGAGCGCGGGCAGGTCGTTGGTGGCGAAAATCGCCGTCAATTGCGGGTCCCGTTCGAGCAGTTCGCGCGTCGCGCGATAGCCGCCCTGGGTGGTATCCGCGGCGTGCAGCACGCGTTCTGGCGGGGCATCGAGACCCGCCGCCCTGAGTGCGTCAATGTAACCTTCGTAGCGCGCGGCATGGATGCCCGAGACCTTGCTGCCGACCACCGCGCCGATATGCCGGTGGCCCAGTTCGAGCAGATGCTGGGCCGCCAGTTCGCCCGCGTGCCGGAAGTCCACCGCGACGCACGGCAAACCGGGCGGCTGCAACGGCCGTTCCCACATGCACAGCACGACCGGCGCGCCGCGTGCCTCGGTCTGATGCAGATCCTCGAAGTCGAGATTGGCGTTCATTACCAGCACGCCTTCAGAGAGCGTGCCGGCAATCTGCTGCAAATACGCGCGGCCCATCTGCGGATCTTCGTTCGTATTGCAGATGATCAGGAACTGGCCACGGCTGCGCGCGGCGCGTTCGACAGCCAGCGCGAACTCGGGATAGAACGGATTGGCGATGCTCGACACCATCAGCGCAATGGTCGGCGCGCGGCCCTCGGCCAGCGCACGCGCGGCAAGATGCGGCTGATAGCCGAGCGCCTCGACGGCTTCGAGCACCCGCTGACGCGTGCGTTCGCCGACCCGCCCCCGGTTGCGCAGCACGTTCGACACCGTCGCCGGCGTGCAGCCGGCGCGCCGTGCGACTTCGCTCAGTGTGGTCATGAAGTATTCACTATTTGGGACGATTTCCTGGAATTTGCTTCCCGCCTGCAGGCGCGGCACCATCTGCGGCATAGATAAAACGACATCGGAGATGCTGTACGCCGCATGATCGCCCCGCGATCATTTTTTTTCGGCCGTACAGATTAAGCGCTTAATCTCCGATTTCGAGCTGATTAAATCACGGAGACGAAGCGATGGCGAGCATTTCGTTGAGAGGCGTCCAGAAGTCGTACGGCGAGGGCGCTCCGGTGATTCGCGACGTCGATCTGGAGATCGGGGAAAACGAGTTCTGCGTATTTCTGGGTCCGTCCGGCTGCGGCAAATCCACCTTGCTGCGCATGATCGCCGGCCTCGAAGACGTCACGGACGGCGATCTTTCGATTGGCGGCAAGGTCGTCAACGACGTGCCCTCGGCCCAGCGCGGCGTGGCGATGGTGTTTCAGAGTTACGCGCTGTTCCCACACATGACGGTCTTCGAGAACATGGCCTTCGGCCTGAAGATCGCCAAAACCCCCAAAGACGAAGTAGACCGCCGGGTGCGGGAGGCCGCGCGCATCCTGCAACTCGAGGCGCTGCTCGAACGGCGTCCCAAGGCGCTTTCTGGCGGCCAAAGACAGCGGGTGGCGATTGGCCGCGCGATCGTGCGCGAGCCGGGCGTGTTCCTGTTCGACGAACCGCTCTCGAATCTCGATGCCACCCTGCGCGGCCAGACCCGCGTCGAAATTGCCCGGCTGCATAAACAGTTCGCCACGGCGAGCGTCGTCTACGTGACGCACGATCAGATCGAAGCGATGACGCTGGCCGACAAGATCGTGCTGCTGCACGCCGGCAAGGATACGGAAAAGTACGGCAGCATCGCGCAGATCGGCGCGCCGCTCGAGTTGTATCACCGGCCTGCCAGCCGCTTCGTGGCGGGCTTCATCGGTTCGCCGCGCATGAATTTTCTGGCAGGCAAGGTGGCCGCGATCGACGCGAATGGCGTCAGCGTCACGCTCGACAGCGGCGGCGAAACCGTGCGCGTGAACGTGGACGGCGCGGCGCTGAAGGTGGGTCAGCCGGTCACCTTCGGCGTGCGACCGGAACATCTCGAACTAGAGGCCGCGTCCTCTTCCACTGCGCCCTCGGCCGCTACCACCCAGGCTCAGGCAAACAGCGCGAATGCCGCCGTGCTCACCCGCGTCGTGTCGCTGGTCGAGCAGCTGGGCGAGCACAGCTATGTGCATCTCGAAGAGGCCGATGGCGCCGTGCTGATCGCCAAGGCCCCGGGCGACACGCATCTGAAGCAGGGCGAGCACGCCAGCTTCCGCGCGCCCGCCGCGGCTTGCCACTTGTTTACCGAGGACGGCTTTGCCGTCGCTTCGCTCGCTACCGTCGAACACTACGCATAAAGGACACTCGGATGCGCCTAGGAGTCTGTTATTACCCGGAACACTGGCCGGAATCGATGTGGGAAGACGATGCCCGCCGGATGAAAGCGCTCGGCATCGAGCAGGTGCGGATCGCCGAATTTGCGTGGAGCCGGATGGAGCCGTCGCCAGGTGAGTACGACTGGGGCTGGCTCGATCGTGCCGTCGACGTGCTTGGCGCGGCCGGTCTCAAGGTGGTGATGTGTACGCCGACCGCGACGCCGCCGAAGTGGCTGATCGACCGTCATCCGGACATTCTGCCGGTGGGCGCCGATGGCCGCCCGCGGGCGTTCGGCTCGCGCCGTCACTACGATTTTTCGTCGCCGTCGTATTTCGAGGCGTCGCAGCGCATCTGCACGGCCGTCGCCGAGCGCTACGGCCAGCATCCCGCGGTTGCGTACTGGCAGACCGACAACGAGTACGGCTGCCACCAGACGGTGGTGAGCTACTCGCCGGCGGCCGTGACGCGTTTTCGCGAGTGGCTCAAGGCGCGCTATCAGACCATCGACGCGCTGAACCTCGCGTGGGGCACGGTGTTCTGGAGCATGGAGTACCGCAGCTTCGACGAAATCGACGCGCCCATTGCAACCGTCACCGAGGCGCATCCGTCGCACCGGCTCGACTATCGCCGCTTTGCCTCGGATGAAGTGGCGCGCTACAACCGCATGCAGGTGGAGATCATCCGCGCGCATTCGCCGGGGCGTCCGGTTGCGCACAACTTCATGCAGCTGTTCACCGAGTTCGATCACTACAAGGTGGCCGCGGATCTGGACGTGGCCACGTGGGACAGCTATCCGCTTGGCGCGCTGGAAGAGCAGTGGTACGCGCCCGAGTTGAAGGCGAAGTGGTTGCGCACCGGTCATCCGGATTTCGCATCGTTCAACCATGATGTCTATCGCGGCATGTCGAAGCTGCCGTTCTGGGTGATGGAGCAGCAGCCTGGACCGGTCAACTGGGCGCACTGGAATCCAGCGCCGCTGCCGGGCATGGTGCGGCTGTGGAGCTGGGAGGCGTTCGCGCATGGTGCGGGCTGCGTGTCGTATTTCCGCTGGCGGCAGGCACCGTTTGCCCAGGAGCAGATGCACGCCGGTCTGAATACACCGGACAACCGTCTGGACATGGGCGGCAGCGAAGCGGCGCAGGTGGCCAGCGAGATTCGCGACGTGCTGGCGGCGGATCAGGACGCCAACGCGAATGTGCGTTCGAAGGTCGCGCTCGTGTACGACTACGAGGCGAAGTGGCTGTTCGAGATTCATCCGCAGGGCGCGGATTTTCACTATCCGCGCTTCGCGTTCGAGTACTACTCGGCGCTGCGTGGGCTCGGTCTCGACGTGGACATCGTGCCGGTGGATGCGTCGTTCGACGGTTATCAGATGATCGTGGTGCCGCCCTTGCCGGTGGTGCCGGCTGATTTTGCCCAGCGGCTGGCGGCGTCGGGCGCGCAAGTGGTGCTCGGACCGCGGACGGGTTCGAAGACCGTGGACCTGCAGATTCCCGCAGCGTTGCCGCCGGGTGCGCTCGCCGCGCTGCTGCCGATGCGCGTGTGGCGGGTCGAGTCGCTGCGGCCCAACGTGCAGGAGCCGGTCAGGCTGCGTGCGAGCGCGAGCCTCGATGATGGCGTGGGCCGGCATTGGCGTGATCTGCTCGATACCGGCAGTGTCGAGAGTGCCGGCGCAGACGCGGTGGAAACGCTGGCGCGCTTCGTCGACGGTCATCCCGCGTATGTGCGCAGCGGAGCGGTGCATTACTTCGCGAGTATCTTCGATGATGCGCTGACGACGCGGCTCTTTGCGGGCATTGCTCGCGAAGCCGGTATCGCGACGACCGCGCTTGGCGACGGCGTGCGCATGAGCCGGCGTGGTGGTCTGACCTATGTGCTGAACTACGGCGAGCAGGTGCATGAACTCGTCGATGTGGCCGGAGATGCCTTCGTGATCGGCTCGAACGAAATCGAGCCACAGGGCGTGGCGGTCTATCGTTCTACTGAATGATCAACGTGAGATTGAAGCGGGAAACCTGAAGCAAACCTGAAACGGCATCGAAAACGACGTAGAAACCAAGGAGACAGGCATGACATTCAAACTACGCAAGATTCTGGTTGCTGTCGCGCTGACTGCGGCGGGCGCAGCGGCATCCGTGGCGGGCACCGCGCAGGCGGGCACGCTCGCCATCAACATCGCCTTCAAGGGCGCGAGTCAGCGCGCGGTCTGGCAGCAGGTGCTGGATGAGTTCAAGAAGGCGCATCCCGATGTCGACATCAAGGCGTCGTTCATCGACGAGGAAGCCTACAAGGTGCAACTGCCGGGCTGGCTCACCACGGTCTCGCCCGACATCGTGACGTGGCACGACGGCGAACGCATGGCGTATTACGCCAAGCGCGGCCTGTTCGACGACCTGAGCGGCGACTGGTCGAAGAACGGCTGGAACAACACGTATGCGTCGACCAAGGAAGCGTCCTCGTACAACGGCAAGCAATACGCCGCGCCGACCGTGTACTACTCGTGGGGCATGTTCTACCGCAAGGATCTGTTCCAGAAGGTCGGTATTTCTGCCGAGCCGAAAACGTGGGATGAATTCCTCGACGACTGCAAGAAGCTCAAGGCCGCCGGCATTACGCCGATCGCCGTGGGCGCGCGTGATGCGTGGACGCTCGCCGGCTGGTTCGACTACCTGGACCTGCGTTTGAATGGCAATGCGTTCCATCAGAAGCTGATGGCGGGCGAAGTGCCGTACACCGATCCGCGCGTGAAGAAGGTCTACACGACGTGGAAGCAACTGATCGACGACGGCTACTTCATTGATAATTCGCTCTCCTACGATCTGGATGCGGCGCAACCGTTCCTGTTCCAGGGTAAGGCCGCGATGATGCTGATGGGCACGTTCATCAGCGGTGGCTTCCCGGCCAACGTGAAGTCGGAGATGGGTTACTTCCAGTTCCCGATCATCGACGCAAAGGTGCCGACGGCAGAAGACGGGCCGGTCGAGTCGCTGCACATCCCGTCGAAGGCAAAGAACAAGGCGGACGCGCACGCGTTCCTCGCTTTCGTGGAAACGCCGGAAATTGGCGGACAGCTCGCGACGGGCCTGGGTTCGTTGTCGGCCAACAGCAAATCGCCGGAGCCGGAAGATCCGATCTCGAAGATCGGCTTCCAGATTCTGGCTAACACGAAGGGCGGCATCGCGCAGTTCTACGATCGCGACATGACCAAGGAAATGGCCGACGAAGGCATGAAGGGCATGCAGCAGTTCGTGTCCGATCCGTCGAAGCTCGATGCGGTGCTGGCGCAGTTGGAGCAGACGCGTAAGCGGATTTACAGCAAGTAGTTGCTTGCGGGGCCTCGTTCGGTGCGGGAGAGCCGGGCGGGGCAACGGTTGTGTTGTCCTCGGGAAGGTTGCCCGCGTGAGCGGGCTTTTTTATTTGTGCTGGGCGTGGGCGGGTGATCCGCTACTCCGGCATCTTCCGAAACGAAATAGCAAGGCGGTTCCAGCTATTGATAGCCGAAATCAGCAGCGTCAAATCAACGATTTCTGTGTCGCTCAAATGCGGCTTCACGGCTTCCCACACGGCGTCCGGAACGTGGTCGTGAGATACCAGCGTCACGGCTTCGGTCCACGCCAGCGCGGCGCGCTCGCGCTCCGTGAAGAAGGGCGTTTCGCGCCATACCACCACCGCGGCGAGACGCCGCTCGGTCTCGCCGGCTTGGCGGGCATCGGCCGCATGCATGTCGACACAGTAAGCACAACCATTGATCTGCGATGCGCGCAAACGCACCAGTTCGGCAAGCGGCTTTTCAATGGATGATCTGTCGTTCTGCGCTTCCAGCGCCATCAACGCCTTCACGGCGTTCGGGCTGGCTTGATAAAAGTCGAGGCGTTGTTTCATGGTTTCCATACAGAGTAATGGCGCACGCACGTGCGCGCGCAGAGGGAAGTCACCTGGCCTTCAGCACTCACTCAAGCGCCGCAGCCACCTGGCCTTCAGCACTCATTCAAGCGCCGCAGCCGGTCCAAAAAATTCGAAGTGAGTTTGCGACTCCGGTACACCTGCTGTCTTCAGATGCTTTTTCATGGCCTTCATGAAGCCGATCGGCCCCAGAAAATACGCATCCACGTCACGCGATTCCGGCAGCCATTCGTCGAGCAGCGCTGCGTCGAGATAGCCGATGCTGTCCGCACCCTGATCGCCTGCGCGATGCTCTTCGTAGCAGTAAAAGCGCTTGAGTTGGGGATGCCGAGCTGCAAGCTCGTCGATGGTCTTGCGAAACGCGTGCACGCCACCATTGCGCGCGGCATGAATGAAATGCACCACGCGGTCGGTCTTGAGCGCGGCCTGCAGCATAGCGAGCGTGGGCGTGATGCCCACGCCGCCGCTGATCAGCACGAGCGGCCTATCGTTGGTCTTGAGTGTGAATTCGCCTGATGGTGCAAGCAGTTCCACGGTGTCGCCTTCGTTGACGTTTTCATGCAGATGGTTCGACACCTTGCCATTCGGCTCGCACTTCACACTGATCCGGTATTCGAGGCCGTTGTGTGCCGCCGACAGCGAGTAGTTGCGCCGCACGTCTTCGCCATCGACGATCACCCGCACGCCGATGTACTGCCCCGGATGAAACGCAAGCAGTTCGCCGCCGTCAGCGGGGCGCAGATAGAACGACGTGATCTCGTCGCTCTCGCGCTCCTTGCGCGCGACCACGAAGGGGCGCATGCCGCGCCATCCGCCGGGCGCCGCCGCGCGTTCGGCGTAAATCTTTTCTTCGAGACCGATCAGCAGATCCGCGAGTTGCTGGTAAGCGGCACCCCACGCTTCGATTACCGCGTCCGTGGCAACGTCCGCGCCCAGCACCTCGCGCATGGCGCGCAACAGACTTTTTCCAACCAGCGGGTAGTGCTGGGGCTGAATGTTGAGCGCAACATGTTTGTTGATGACCTGCGCCACGAGATCGCCCAACTGGTCGAGTTGCTCGATATGGCGCGCGTACATCAGCACTCCATGCGCCAATGCGCGCGCCTGCGCGCCGCTCGCCTGATTGGCCTGGTTGAAGAGCGGCCGCACCTCCGGGTAGTCGTCCAGCAGGATCTTGTAGAAGTGCGTAATGAGCGCCTCTCCGCCGCTTTCCAGCAGTGGGACGGTGGCGTTGACGATATCGCGGTGTTGGGCTGACAGCATGATGCAGATCCTTTAAGAGTGAAGGTGAGGCGAAAACAGGCTACGCCGTTTGCTATACAGGTTCTGTGCCCGTTGTAAAATCTTGCTAAATCAATGGGTTAATTTTTTTAATGGTTCATTCGACTCTGGTCACATCGACTCCTTCGGCGGTGCAATTGACTGCCTCGGCGCTGCTCGATGCGCTCACGCCGTTGATGCAGGATCTGGCGCGCGATCTGTCCGAGAGCGAGCGCTACCGGCGCTTGCTGAGCAGCCTGCGCACGCTGTATCCGGCGGACGCCGCGGCGCTGTTGCGCCTCGATGGCGACACGCTGGTGCCGCTCGCCATCGACGGTCTGAGTAGCGACACCCTGGGGCGGCGCTTTCGTGTGAGCGAGCATCCGCGTTTCGCGCAACTGCTGTCGAACCCCGGCCCTACACGTTTTGCCGCGGACTCCGATCTGCAGGACCCATATGACGGCCTGGTGCAGGGCGTCGCTGGGCAACTCGAAGTGCACGACTGCCTCGGCTGTCCACTTTTCATCGGCGAGCGGCCGTGGGGTCTGCTGACGCTCGATGCACTGGATCCGGCCCGCTTCGACAGCATCGACATGGCGTCGCTTCAGGCATTCGTGAGTCTCGCGGCGGCGACGGTCAGCGTGGTCGAGCGGATCGACACGCTCGCACGCACCGGCGAGGAAGAACGCAGCCGCGCGGATGCTTACCGTCAGGCGAGCGGGCAAAGCCGCCGCGAGATGATCGGCGGCAGCGAGTCTCACAAGCGCTTGATGGAAGAGATCGAAGTGGTGGCCGGCAGCGATCTGACGGTGCTGGTGACGGGCGAGACGGGTGTCGGCAAGGAACTGGTGGCGAGTGCGATCCACGCGCTGTCGTCGCGTGCGAGCAAGCCGCTGATCAGTCTGAATTGCGCGGCGTTGCCCGACACGCTGGTCGAAAGCGAACTATTCGGCCATGTACGCGGCGCATTTTCGGGTGCTTCGTCGGACCGGCGCGGCAAGTTCGAACTGGCCCACGGCGGCACCCTCGTGCTGGACGAAGTCGGCGAACTGCCGCTCGTCGTGCAGGCGAAGCTGTTGCGCGTATTGCAGAACGGTCAGTTGCAGCGCGTGGGTTCCGACCGCGAACACACGGCTGACGTGCGGATGATCGCGGTGACGAATCGCGATCTGGCGGAAGAGGTGCGTGCCGGGCGCTTTCGTGCCGACCTGTATCACCGTTTGAGCGTGTATCCGTTGCGTGTGCCGCCGTTGCGCGAGCGTGGCCGTGACGTGTTGTTGCTGGCGGGCTATTTCCTCGAGGAGAACCGGTCGCGGCTCGGATTGCTGAGCATTCGTCTGGCCGCCGATGCACAGGCCGCTTTGCTGCGATATCGCTGGCCGGGTAACGTGCGCGAACTCGAACATCTGATCAGCCGCAGCGCTCTGAAGGCGCTTGCCTCCAATCGTGAACGGCGCTCCATTCTGACGCTGACCGCTGCTGACTTCGCACTGTCTCTCGGACCCGTCGAACATGCCGAGGCGCTTGCAGGCGGCGTTGCGTCGTCAACGCATGCACGCACGCATGGCGCTACGCAGAGCGCCGCGTCCGTGCAAACTGCGGGCCTCGATTTTCGCGGCGCGGTGACGGCGTTCGAACGCACGATGGTGCTCGACGCGCTGGCGCGTCACGGGCAGAACTGGGCAGCCGTCGCACGCGAGTTGGGCCTAGATCGGGCCAACCTGAACCGGCTCGCAAAGCGGCTCGGACTGAAGTGACGTGAAACGACGAGAAGTGAAAGGCCGCGCGCAACGCGCTCAGGCACGTTGCCGGTAGCGATTGACGAGACGCCATAGCGCGCTCACGACAAGCGAGCCGACGCCGATGCCCACGCCGAGCAGCACGATCGAACTCATATGGTCGCGCACCACCGGCATATTGCCGAACAGATAACCAGCGGTGACGAGCGAGACGATCCACAACGCCGCGCCCGCCGTGACGAAGGAAACGAAGCGCGCGAAGCTCATACGCGAAACACCCGCGACAAACGGCGCGAAGGTGCGTACGACGGCAATGAACGGCGACAGCAGAAACGTCACGCCGCCGCGCGTTTCATAGAACGCATGGGCCTTCTGCAACGCACGTTTGTCGAGCCACCGGTAGCGGTAGTCCGCGCTGTAGACCTTCTCGCCCAGCGCGCGGCCAATCAGGAAGTTGACGACGCTGCCCACCACCGTTGCCGCGAACAGCACGGGGACCACCAGCCATGCACTGAGTGCGCCGGTCGCCACGAAGGCGCCGCAGATGAAAATCAGCGGATCGCCGGGCAAAAAGAACAGCGGCAGAAAGCCGATTTCGACAAATATGATGGCGAACAGCATGGCGTAGACGGCATTGCCGTATTGCGCGATCAGCGGGCCGAGGTTGCGGTCGAAGTTCAGGGCAACATGCAGGAAGTGCATCAGATTCATTGCGCGCGAGAGCGGTTCAGGTGGCGAGAGTGTAGTCGTTCAGGCGGGTTGCCGGCACGGCCTGGTGCAGATATCCGCCAGTATGGCGTTTCTGAACGGGCATGATGGCTGTTCGTTTGGCCGCGACGGTGTCACTATTGTCAACGTGGCAGGCTTCAAAACAGGCCTTGCTTCAGTGCGTTTTCTCGTGCATTTTGCGCCTCACTTCAATCCATGCCCGATACCCGCTCCCTGAGTTTCCGCTTTGCCGTGCCTGATGAGGCCGAACTCATCAGCGCGATCGACTATGAGGCGGCGCAGCGCTTCGCGGACATCGGCATGGTGGGAATTGCAACTGCCCGGCCGATGGATGTGGCTTTCGTGCGGCGCAAGATCGAGGCGGCGGCGATCGTCGTCGCGTTAGAAAACGGCATACATTGCGTGGGATTCGTGATGTTCGCGCGCGGCGCCGAAGACTTTTACATCGAAGAACTCGACGTGCTCACCGCGTGGGCCGGCAGACGCATTGGCGCGGCGTTGATCGAACGCGTGGCTGGGCTTGCGCGCACAGCGCAGGCGCAGCGGCTGCTGCTGTCCACGTTTCGTGACGTGCCCTGGAACGCCCCGTATTATCAGCGGCTCGGTTTTCGCCCAATCGCCGATGCGGATCTGGATGACCATCTAAAAGCGCGCCGCGCCGATCACATCGCGCGTGGCATCGACGAAGCGAAACGAGTTTTTATGTGGCGCGCTGTCGACGCCATGCCTGCCTGATGTGCAACGGGCCCGAGGCGGATCGCTCCGCTCGGGCCCGTTGGCTTTACCCCATGTTTCAAGGGGTATTTGTGGCGCTCATACCAACTTTATTCCACGCTTACTCCACCGTTTCCAGCGCGGGATAGTCGGTGTAGCCGGTTTCGCCTTCTGCATAGTACGTGGCCGGGTTCGGCTCGTTCAGCGGCGCGTCGAGTTCGAAGCGGCGCGGCAGATCCGGGTTGGCGATGAACAACTGGCCCCACGCGATTGCGTCTGCTTCACCTGCATCCAGCACTTGCTGCGCGGTTTCCTTGGTGAACTTTTCGTTGGCGATGTACGGGCCGCCGAAGGCCGCTTTCAACTGCGGACCCAGACGGTTTTCGCCAAGCGACTCGCGCGCTGCGATGAAGGCGATCTTGCGCTTGCCGAGTTCGCGTGCCACATAACCGAAGGTTTCCGCGGCATTCGAATCGCCCATCGTGTGTGCGTCGCCGCGCGGCGCCAGGTGCATGCCGACGCGGTTCGCACCCCAGACCGAGATACACGCATCGGTCACTTCGAGCATCAGACGGGCACGGTTTTCGATCGGGCCGCCGTAAGCGTCGGTGCGTTTGTTGGTGCTGTCCTGCAGGAACTGATCGAGCAGATAACCGTTCGCGCCGTGCACCTGCACGCCGTCGAAACCTGCCGCCTTGGCGTTTTCCGCGCCCTTGCGATACGCCTCGACGATAGCGGGGATTTCAGCCAGATCGAGTGCACGCGGCGTGACGAACGGACGCTGCGGACGTACGAGGCTCACGTTGCCTTGCGCTGCGATGGCGCTCGGGGCAACCGGCAATTCGCCATTCAGGAAGATCGGATCCGAAATGCGGCCGACGTGCCACAGTTGCAGAAAGATCTTGCCACCGGCGGCGTGCACGGCGCTCGTCACGAGCTTCCAGCCTTCGACCTGTTCCTGCGACCAGATGCCAGGCGTGGCGGCATAGCCGATGCCTTGCGGGGTGACGGAGGTGGCTTCGCTGATGATCAGCCCTGCGGAGGCGCGCTCCGCGTAGTACTTCGCCATCAACGCATTGGGGACGCGGACGTCACCGGCGCGCTGACGCGTCAGCGGCGCCATGATGATACGGTTCGATAGCGTGAGATCACCAATCTGCAGCGGATCAAAGAGAGTCGGCATAGGGGTCACCTTTTCTGGCGGGCACGCAGCCCGTGATGATGATAAGAAACAGCCTGAAGAGAAACGTGCAGCGATAGAGCGGCAAGCGCCACGTCTCGCCTAAAGACCCGCATTCACGTGCTGGAGAAACGCCTGGATGACGGCCTCGTTACGCTTGAAAAATATCCACTGTCCGACGCGCTTCGACGTGACGAGACCCGCGCGCTGCATGGCGGCGAGGTGCGCTGAAACGGTGGACTGCGACAGCCCGCAACGAGCGTCGATGGCACCGGCGCATACGCCGTGATCGAACGCCAGTTCCTGCCCGGCGAAATACACCTGCGGTTCCCGCAGCCACGCGAGAATCTCGCGGCGTACGGGATTGGCCAGCGCTTTGTGGATCGCGTCGATGTCGATCTTCATCGCGGTGGTATCAAGTTCGTGAAATGTGGATCAAAAGGTTCAATGATGCTTTGCTGCCCGGAAGTCAGGGTGCAAACTGCATCGCAACAGTACGAAGTATATATCGGATTTTTACGATATGTGCGGATACACTATTCGCAGTGGGGTGATAGGTGCGGCAGGTCCGACCCTGCCGCAGCATGCTACGCGCAACTATCCAGCAGCTTCGATTCCTGCGCTCGCTCGATATCGGGGCTTCGATACGCCCGCTCCGGTATTTCAGCGAGTCTGGACGGATGCACCTGTGCGCTGAGCCCATAGAATTTCTGGAAGCTCATGATCAAGGGTGACCACTTGTCCGGATCAATACGATTGGCGTGACCCGCCATGAGCAGATTGGGATGGACGTGAACGCGCTGGATTCGCACCTCGATCAAACTAATGAAGCCGCGCAGTTGGTCGCTGTCTTCGCCGATGCCATGCGCCGCCGCTACGACTGCTTCGAGCTGGATCGGACATTCGAGCGCGCGTGCAGCCGCGACGGTATCGGATCGCACGCGCGTCATTCCCGCACGGCCGAATTTGTCGGGTTCATAAACGTAGCCCATCGCCCGTTTGAATTCTGGCACCGGATACGTGCCCGTGGTTCGTGCGATGCGGTCGACGGCGCCCACTTGGTCGATTGACGGAAGGTTCAGTACACATTCGCCAGTGCGCAGCAGATTGCGTGTGGTCTGCGACGCGGACGCGATGCCGAGTACGCCACGCCATCCCAGCCAGAACGCGGACGATATTGGTGCAAGATTGTGCGTACCGTCTTCGTTCACCGTGCTGACCAGAACGACGGGCGTGCCGAGATAAAGGATGTTGGGTTCAGTGACGACGTGAGGCGTATTCATGGGTTGTTTGCTCCGTGAGTGGGTGAGCCCATGATGTGACCTGTACGCCTTCGATACACTCCGATTCTTGCTTCGTTAATCCGCATTCATACCGTGCGAGCCGGTGCGATGCCGGTGCGATCAGAAATGGGCTGCCATCGCGGCCGCCTGCGCCTTCCCTTGCTCGACTGTCTCCTGCGCTTTGGCATCCCACGTGTGTTCCACCAGCAGTGTCTCCACTTCTTTCACGCCAATGAACTTGAGCCAGAAGTCGATGTAATCGGCTTGAAATGTAAAGCCGGGACTCATGACGCCCGCACCTTTGTCGTGGCTTTGTCCTCGAACGCAGATAACCAGTGCCCGTGGAATCTTCAGCATGGGACCGTATGCATCGCCATCGAAGGTGAACAGCATGTTGCGCTGACTCACGAGGTCGATCAGTTGCTTGAGTTTGTAAGGATAACCAAAATTCCACATCGGAACGCCGACGACTATCCGGTCAGCTTCCTGAAAGCGTTTCACGAGCGACTGTATCCGCATCCAGATCGACGATTCGGCTTCATCCATTGGTTCCTTTGATACGCCTTTGTACTTTGCACCAATGGCCTGACTGTCGAAGTCCGGCAAATTTTCGTCCCAGACGTTCAAGGTGTCCACTTCGATCGAAGCGGACGTCTTGAGGTAAGCATCGAGAAACGCGTTGGCCACTGCAATTGAGGCTGACTGTGCACCGCGAGGAGAAGATACGATGTTCAATAGACGCATGATGGGAGACCTCGACAAGAACGGTAGAAGATAAGCGATCTGGAGGGCTGTGAAAATTTGAAAATTCGAAAGCATTGGATCGGGAGAAGTGAACGGATGGCGCAACAACCATCGTCTATCGGTTTTCGTAAAGTGTTGCTGCATGTTTTTCAAATTTTCCAACCGCGTTTATCGTCGTAAGCTTGCGGTTCTGGAGTCGATGCATTGCCGCATCACTCACCCATGCCGCAGGAGTTCGCCATGCCACTCGTCAGGATTTCGCTGCTAAAGGGCAAGTCGCCGGAACAGATTCGCACTATCGCCGACGGTGTCCATCAAGCGCTGGTCGAGACCTACAACGTTCCTGAGAAGGACCGTTTCCAGATCATCGAGCAACGCAGTAGAGGCGAAATCATCTACGACAAGGACTATCTGGACATCGAGCGCACGGATGGCATAGTCATCATCCACATGACGGCTGGCCGGTGGCGAGATACGGCGACAAAGAAAGCCCTCTACCGTCGCATCGCGAAGCGGCTTTCTGACGACGCGGGCATTCGCCCCGAGGACGTGCAGGTCATCCTCTCGCCCAATGAAAGGGACGACTGGTCATTCGGAAACGGCCTCGCTTCGTATGTGCCTGACGCAGAGTAATTTCTCATCCGACTTCGTTTGCTAGAGGAAACGCATCATGATCATTCTCGTAACCGGCGCTACGGCGGGTTTCGGTGCAGCCATTACCCGACGTTTCGTGGCGGCCGGTCATCGGGTGGTGGCGACCGGGCGCCGCGCGGACCGACTGGAAGCACTCACCGCCGAACTCGGACGCGATCGGGTCTATCCCGTGGTCATGGATGTGCGGGATCGTGAGAGTGTCAACGCCGCCGTCGCGAATCTACCGGCAGATTTCGCTGCAGTCGACGTGCTCGTCAACAACGCGGGCCTCGCCGCAGGTCTAAGCCCCGCGCACCAGGCAGATCCCGATGATTGGGATACGATGGTCGACACGAACGTGAAGGGCGTGCTGCACGTGACCCGCGCCGTGCTGCCGGGCATGGTCGAGCGAAACCGCGGGCACGTGGTCAATCTGGGGTCCACGGCCGCAACCTACCCCTATCCCGGCGGCAACACCTATGGCGCGACCAAAGCCTTTGTACGGCAGTTTTCGCTCAACCTGCGCGCTGATCTGCTCGGCACGGCGATTCGCGTGACGGTTGTGGAGCCGGGTCTGGTTGGCGGTTCTGAGTTTTCAGTCGTGCGGTTTGGTGGTGACACGGAGCGCGCAACGAAGCTTTATGAAGGCACCAATCCGCTCATGCCAGACGATATTGCGGAAACCGTCTTTTGGGCTACGACGCAGCCCGCGCACGTCAATATCAACGTGATCGAAATGATGCCGGTTAGTCAGTCGTTTGGGGCGCTGCCGGTTCACCGCGCCTGACGTGTTGCGGTTCGATCTTGCGTAGATCGCGAGCCGCTCCAGAGGAGATAAGCAATGCTAATCAAACAGTACCAGATTACGCTACCCGCCGATTACGACATGGAGATCATTCGCGATCGCGTGGCGAATAAAGGTGAATCTTTCGACACGTTTCCCGGCCTTGGCCTCAAGTGCTTCCTGATTCAGGAGAAGGGGAAGCTGGGTTCAAGGAGCAACCGTTACGCGCCGGTCTACCTCTGGCCCAGTGCCGAGACGATGTTGGGATTTCTTGCCGGTCCTGCGTTCGGCGGAATCAAGGAAGCGTTTGGGGTACCGCCCGTCGAAACGTGGGCGGGGTTTGCGCTTGCCCGTGCGGGCCGGTTTTCCGACCCGGCACGGATCACGTTTGTCACGCGCGAAGAAGTCACGCTGTCACCCGACACTGACCTCGTGAGTCTGCGCAACCGCGAACGGGATGCAGCACATACCGCGGTAAATCGCGCCGACGGAGCACTTGTGCGCGCAGTAGGTCTTGATCCGCGCACCTGGCATCTGGTTCGTTTCGATTACTGGGCAACGACACCTGCGGAACTCCCGAGCGGCGTACAAGGCTACGAGGTGTTGCACGTTTCGGCGCCTGCCATTGGGGAGCTAAAGGACACCGCCCCGGCGTGAAGCGTGACGGGACGGACAGGCAATTGCGTGGCAGGCCGGCGAAAAGCCGCGGGTCCGCGAAACGAAGCTCAATCTGCAAGCGGCGACTCAGCGTAGGGCTGAGTGGTTTCTTCTTTGATGGTGTGCAAGACGATGTCGGTCAGCCGCTTCACCGCCGAACGAGATTCGGCCTCGGCGCGATACAGCGAGAGTGTTACCAGCGGAAGGGCGGGCAGGCCGTTGGCTGCGGGATCGAGCGCAATCAGGTTGGCGGGCATGCAGTTGGTCGTGCGCACGGTGATCCCGAGTCCCGCTTCAGCGGCCGCCCATAATCCGGAGAGACTGGGACTCGTAAAGACCTGTCGCCAGGGAATGCCGTGAGCGTCGAGAGCCGCAATACCCGCAGCGCGAAACGAGCAGGGCGGATCGAAAGCGACGAGCGGCAGCGGCTCGGAACCCGCGCTGATCTTGCCGTTCCAGTCTGGACGTCCGATCCACGAAATGCTGAATTCGCCAATGCGCTCGGCGTGAGGCGTCGTACCGCTCTCGCCCCATACGAGCGCCATGTCGAGTTCGCCTTTTCTGGTTTTCTCGACCAGCGGCACGCTGCGGTCCACCTGTACTTCCACGCGGACTTTGGGGTGCGCCCTTGAAAAGCGTCCTAGAACCGCTGGCAAAAACGTATCCGCGAAGTCCTGTGGCAGGCCGAGCCGAACCCAGCCCTCCAGATCGGAACCACGGATCGTGTCGACGGCTTCATCGTTCAACTCGAGAAGGCGCTTCGCATAGCCAAGCAG
The DNA here is from genome assembly GCF_003429005.1 of Paraburkholderia sp. DHOC27. Classification (GTDB taxonomy): domain Bacteria; phylum Pseudomonadota; class Gammaproteobacteria; order Burkholderiales; family Burkholderiaceae; genus Paraburkholderia. Next base: position 64,988 of record NZ_QVQV01000008.1, on the reverse strand, counting down.
TCCTTCGCCGGCAGTCGTCAAGGCGAGACCCCGGCCGGATTTTTGCACCAATGGCAGGCCGACCTGCTCCTCGAGTTTGCGTAGCTGCGTACTGACGGCTGACTGGGACCGGCCGAGCCGGTCGGCCGCCCGTGCGAAGCTACCCAATTCGAAACCCGTGACGAAGGTTCGCAAGACATCCATGTCGAGATTGGTGCGGCTGACCATGCTTCGATTACTCCGATGTAACGGGTGCAAAAATTCGGATATCCCAATCTATTAGTCCGCGCGCCAGCCGTCAAGCACATAGCGGCTTTTGGGCCGATGCCACGTCTTGCAATGTATGCGACGACTTGCTTTAACGACATCGGTCATATGACCGATGTTTTCGATCTGCGCTGGACGAGATCATGGAGATCTCGCTCGATCCCGGGTGCCGCCCGCATGACAGCACGAACAATGAACAAGGAGCTTTGATGAATACGATAACGAGGCGGGAAATCGACGTGCTGGGTCAGCGCGTGAGTTATCTCGAGGCGGGCAGTGGCGAGCGCGTGGTGGTGCTTCTGCATGGCATGACGAGCGATGCGACGAACTGGGCGGAAACGCTGCCGGCCCTCGCATCGAGCGGATACCGGGCGATTGCGCCTGACCATCTGGGGTTTGGGCAATCATCGAAACCGAACATTCCCATCAAACCGAGAACCTTGGTGGACGTGATCGAGTCGTTACTGGATGTGCTGAAGATCGGTTCGGTCACGTTGGTCGGGCAGTCGATGGGTGGTCACGTGGCGGGGCTGTTTGCAGCGGATTCCCCTGTACCTGTCAACGGTCTGGTGCTCGTCAATGCCGGCTACGGGCTGGCACTGAGCGAGACAGACGACGTGCGTGATCTAGGCCATGCAAAAACGCGCGGCGGTCTATGGGCGCTCAATCCCGCGACCCGTCGCGAAGCCCGCGCGTTGCTTGCGCAAGTCTTTCACAACCAGGCGCTGGTTTCAGATGAGAACGTCGAGGCGTTCTTTGCGGCTCGACTTGGGACAGGAGATGGATGGGCGATCCAGTCGATTGCCGAATCGTGGGCGCGGCGCGAAGACATGCTCGATCCGCTTCTCGAGCGCCTCGGACGTTCAGCTGTGCTCGTCGTCCAGTCGCGGCATGACCAGATCACACCGCTCGAACTCGGGCTGAAGATCCATGACGGTATTCCCGGATCGCAATTGGCGGTTCTCGAAGACTGCGGGCATGCGCCGCCCGTGGAAGTGCCTGACGTATTTAACCGCGTGCTCATCGAATTTCTGAGTTCGGTGTGGGTGTGAGTGTTGGCCAGTGATGGTGAGTCCCGCATGCGGTTTTCTCTGGCGTCGTTTGTATAAGCTGGGCTAATGACTGAGTTAGAAAAGACCGTTATTCGGTTCGATGTGCGCCATATAAAATGAAACCGTCGATCAACCACAGAGACTATCCGGCGGGTACGAAATGGCGCAATGACGGTCAAGCAGGGTCAGCGCCGGATCCACTCTGTTCGATTAAAAGGAGTCGGAATCATGAAATTTTTCATCGGCGCTTTTATTCTCCTCGTCACACTGCTCGCCTTCGGCATCGGGACTGAAGCCTATTCCCACGTACGAAGCGTCAAGACGGAAACGTCGAATGTTCATGTGCAGCGGGCGCCGGCAAACAACATCGACCCGGGCGATTTCGTGCACGCGGACTGATAAAAAAATCGGTCGTGCCAAAGGAGTTTGCGGCGAGCGGTTCGGTCAGCAGGAACATGTTGAAACAGACGCAGGTTTGATTTTTCACTTCGACCGATCATGCCATTTAATTAGGAATACATTGTAAATGTTCGACGCCATCGCGCCATGCGTGGGCCCGGTCGTCAGCGCGACGCAGATTCATTGGCGTGCGTTGGCGTGAACATTGCCACGCTATCAATGCCTTCAAAAAAGGAACAATCTATGACCGATACGCCTACAGACGGCGACCCTGCCGCGCGCCTCGATGCGCCGCTTAGCCGTCGCAGCTTTCTGGCCGCTGGGCTTGCACTGGGACCGACAGTCTCCATGGGTGCTGTGCTCGCGACGCTCGCCGCAGCCGCAGAGCCGGCGGCCGCAGAGGTTGCGCCATCCGCATCGGCGGCCGCGTTAAACAAGAAACTCCTTCCAGGGTTCGAACAACGCTTCATACAGACTGAAGGCATGCAGGTGGACGGCATCATGGCCGAAGGCGCGATCATCAATACCTTGGTGGGCGGCAGCGGGCCACCGCTGATGCTCATCCACGGCTACCCCGAGAATCACCTTTGCTGGCACAAGATGGTGGCGGAGCTGTCCAAGCGTTTCACGTTGGTGCTTCCAGACCTGCGCGGTTACGGCGATTCGAGCAAGCCCGGCACCAGCCCGCAGCACGTGAACTACGCAAAGTCGGTGATGGGCTCGGACCTCATACAGGTGATGCGCACGCTCGGCTTCGAAAGATTTCAGGCAGTCGGCCACGACCGCGGTGGCCGCGTGCTTCAGTCCATGATGCTCGACAACCCTGAGCAGGTGACGCGGGGAGTCATGCTCGACATTGTCCCGAGCGATCTGATGTATGCAAGCATGAACAAGGATCTCGGAACGCGGTATTTCTGGTGGTTTTTCCACATCCAGCAGGAACCGCTTCCCGAGAACTTCATCAACGCGTTGCCGGAGTACTACGTGCGTAGCCACTTCGGGATCCAGAACAGGTCCGAAAGTACCGTCCCGCCCGAGTTGATGGCTGACTACATCCGCACCTGCGGTGAGCCTGCGGCTGTTCATGCTGCCTGCGAGGATTTTCGCGCCGGTGCCGGAATCGACAGCCGCGTGCTGGAAGCCAACCGAAGGGCCGGTCGAAAAATCACTCAGCCGTTGCTCACCGTATGGGGCTCGAAAGGAACGATCGGACAATCATTGGACGTGGCTGCGCTTTGGCGTGAAGAGGCAGATAACGTGAGCGCCAGTGGTTTGCCATGTGGTCATCTGATTCACGAAGAAGATCCACAAGGATTACTGAGTTTATTGAAAAGCTTCCTCGAACCTCATTGACCCATAGCCTCATACGCATGCGTACGATGAGAGTCGGCCTTATCACGGACCTCTTCTACGCGACGCGCCCGTCGCCACTGTGCCCAGACGCAAAGCGCTGGCATTCGGCCTCGATCCACGATACGAATGTCGCCGTGCGGGTGTCATCGGGCGTCCGATTCAAAAGCACGTAGCGTGCTGGCGCGACCACGTGGCGGTCGATGACCTTGACGAGCCGCCCGCTCCGCAATTCGTCTTCAATCAGCGCGGTTCGCCCAATTGCGATGCCTTGATGATTCAGCGCGGCAGCGATGGCGAGACTGGCCAGATTGAACTGGGGGCCGGCGATGTGCGCGGTCCAGCCAGGTTGAATCGCAGAGGTCCACGTCTGCCATTCGATGAACGCCGGTGCGCCCTCCCACGGTTCCGCGTCATGCAGAAACGTGACGCCTTCGGTCAACTCGCCATTGCGCAATCCTTCGTGTCTCGCGAGATATGCCGGTGTGCCGACCACAACGAGATGTTCAGGCATCAGCTCCCGCGCAAAACCTGAGTCATATGCATTCGGATCGTAGCGAATCGCAACGTCGATCTCGCTGGCCAGCATGGCGTTGAGATCGAGCCCATGAAAATCCGCCTTCAGGCGAACCGGATAGTCCGGGCTATTCTGTTGATACTCGCTGAGCCGCGGCATCAGCCATTGAAGCGCAAATGACGGCGAGCAATTCACATGCAGCGGCAAATCCGATTGAGCGAGCCGCTGCAGCGTGTGCGAGAGTTCCGCAAGGCAGCGCGTCGCGGCGACTGCGAGTTCGCCGCCCCGATGCGTGAGCACGAGCCCGCGCGCCTGTCTGACAAAGAGCGGATAGCCGAGGCGATCCTCGAGATTGCGAATCTGCTGACTGACGGCGCTTTGCGTCAGATGCGTCTCGGCGGCGGCTTTCGTGAAGTTGAGATGGCGGGCGGCCACCTCGAAACAGCGAAGCGCACCAAGGAGCGATGAATCTAGCTGAAGCGTCGTCATAAGCGTGGCTGATCGAAGGCGAAACGTATGGCCACGACCCGTTGACGCAACCGTTCGACTCGCCGTGCTGCAAAATATAGGCGATCCAGACGGACCCGAAAATTTGAAAAGCTAGAAGCGTTAGATGTAAAAAATCGAACGGTTTACGTAACGCCTCGCAAGCCGTCAACCCGTCACTGCGCGAGCATCAGGTTCAGGTTCTGAACAGCAGCGCCCGCTGCCCCTTTGCCGAGGTTATCGAAAACCGCGGAGAGCAGCACGTGTCCGTGTTCGTCGTTAGGAAACACGCTCAGGCGCAAATGGTCCGTCCCGTTCATTGCCTGCGGATCCAGTTGCGTCAACGCAGACGATTCATGCAGCGGCATGACCTGTACGTGGGGCGCCTCGGCGTAGTGACGCGCGAGGCACGCGTGAATCGTAGCGCCGTCTACGCGAGGTCCCAGCTGCCGCACATCCAGAGGCACCGTCAGCACGATCCCCTGGCGGAACGCACCGTACGCGGGGACGAAGATGGGACGCTGCGATAGCCCGGCGTGCTGCTGGATCTCCGGGGCGTGCTTGTGCGCGAGCCCGAGACCATAGACCTGGAACGACGGCGCGTTGACAGCACCCGGTCCCTCGTATTGCTCGACGCCGACGCGTCCGCGTCCGGAGTAACCCGACACCGCGTAAATGCTGACCGGGTGGTTCGCCGGAATGAGTCCGGCATGCGACAGCGGCCGCAGCAGCCCGATTGCGCCAGTGGGATAGCAGCCTGGATTGCTGACCCGACGCGCGGTCGCGATGCGCTCAGGTTGCTCCGGCGTCATTTCCGGAAAGCCATAGGTCCAGCCCGGCTGTGTGCGATGCGCGGAACTCGCATCAATGACTCTCACGGCGGGGTTGACGATCGCGCTCATCGCCTCGCGGGCGGCGTCATCGGGCAGGCACAGGATGGCGATATCACAGGCGTTGATGGCTTCGGCGCGACGCGTCGCGTCCTTGCGTTCCGTTGCGGGAAGCGTGATCAGCGTCAGGTCGGTCCGGCCGCGAAGCCGTTCGTGAATCTGCAATCCAGTGGTGCCTTGGTCGCCGTCGATGAAAACGAGGGAAGGGTTCATGCGCGGGATACTCCGGTGACAGGTAACAGGTGGAACGAGCCTGTATCTTCCGCGCTCGGCTAGAATAACGAAAGTTGAATTTCATAACCTGTGTATTCAGTATTTCTGAATCAGGAAGGCGATATGCGAGAGATCAGCCTGGACCGCTTGCGTACTCTGGTCGCGATTGCCGACCGCGGCTCTTTTGCCGATGCGGCGCGTGCGTTGCATCTGGCGCCGCCCACGGTGAGCCTCCACGTCGCGGAACTGGAAGAGCGCATTGGGGCTCCGCTGCTGTCGCGCAAACGTGGACATGTGCGGCCTTCGGCGACCGGCGAGTTGTTGGTCGAGCGCGCGCGTCGACTGCTGGCCGACGCGGAACAGGCGTTAGACGACGTTCATCGCCAGGTTCAAGGGCTTGTCGGACGTGTTCGGCTCGGCGCATCGACTGGCGCCATCGCGCATCTGTTGCCGCAAGCGCTCGAAGTGCTGCGTCAGCACCATCCCGCCATAGATATCCAGATCGCGGTATTGACGTCGCACGAAACGCTTGCGCGTTTAACGGATGGGACGCTGGACATTGGCCTCGTCGCACTGCCTCAACCTCCGGTGGCTGGACTCGTAATAAAGCCCTGGCGGCGCGATCCGGTGATGGCATTTATACCGGCGCATTGGCGGTGCCCGGCGCGCGTTACGCCTGAATGGCTCGCGACTCAGCCGCTCATTCTCAATGATGCGACCACGCGTCTGTCGCGTTTGACCGCTGAGTGGTTTGCGGCCGCAGGGCATCATCCCGCGCCGCGCATTCAGCTCAATTACAACGATGCGATCAAGAGCCTGGTGGCGGCAGGTTACGGGGCGGCGCTGTTGCCGCATGAGGCGACGACGCCACTGCCCGACAAGCGCGTTGTCATGCGTCCGCTGCGACCGGCGTTGTGGCGTCGGCTCGGCATTGCGCATCGTACGGGGCACGTCGAACGGTCCACGCAACACGTGCTGGATGCGCTGTGGGATCTAAGATTGAAGTAGGGGTTTGGCGTTTGGCAGATTGGGCTCGCTCAGTCGCTCAGTCGCTCGGGGCGGTGACGCAGCGGCCGCACGAACGCGCCTGACCCAGTCGCAGACGTCCAGCACTAACGCTAGCGTTAGCGCCGCATTCGCATCGGCAAAGCCACAAGCCATCTCCGAGGTATCGCTCGGTTGTCAACTGACCGAAAAGCTCGCCGCCGCGCAAGGCGGGTGAGCCTGGCCGGGATCGCCACACGCGACGCTGCTCCCGGCACCCACAATCGAGCGTTCGACCGCTCGTCACTGCCTCGAAAGCAGCAACGACGTGGGCGTCACACTTGCACTTCCAGAGCCAGACGTCCGCGCCGCGATATTGCAGCGCGACGAGGTCGCCAAAGGCGCGACCCGTGATATTGCGGGTCGGCGGGAAGGGCCATGCAGGCGGCAGATGGGGCGGAATGCGCTTTTTCACGGATGGTAAATGGGATTCGCCGTGTGACTTTCAAGGCTTGGCTTTGGACGTCGAGTCGCGAGCGCGGCTTAAAAAATGGGGCGGGACAGTGCCTGTTTTGAACCAACGCCCACAAGATACCATTGACATGGTTGCGAGTCGCAACTATATTGGTTGTGCATCGCAACTAATGTGTAACTGATACGTAACCCATACGCCTCCATTACGCAACTAATCCGACTCCATCATGATTCTGACCGAAAGCCCCAGCGCGACGTCGCCGAATACCGTCCGTCAGTTGCGGGAATGCTCGCGAAAGCTCGTCCGTGAACTTGGCTTCATGCGGAACACCTTGGCTGACAGCGATCTGGCGCCGTCGGCCGTTCATGCGATTCTTGAAATCGGCGGCGCACCGGGCATCAGTGCGAAGGATCTCGGGGTGCTCCTGCGGCTGGACAAATCCAACACGAGTCGCCAGGTTGCCCGGCTTGAATCGGATGGTCTCGTCGAGCGCCGGGTTTCGGCCGATGACGCCCGTTCGTCCGAGCTCTTTTTGACGGCTGCGGGCAAGCAGCTCAGACAGAAAATCGACCGGTTCGCTTCCTCGCAGGTCGCGAGTGCGCTTCAACATTTGCCCGACGCCGACCAACTGGAACTGGTGCGCACGCTTGGACTGTACGCCGATGCCCTGGGACAGGATAACGTGGTCGGTTCTGCGCCTGGCGAAGGCATGGGTCCGTCCATATCCGAGGGTTACCAACCGGGCTGCATTGGCGATGTCGTTGGCTTGCATGCGCGCTTTTATGCGGAGCACTGGGGTTTCGGGGCCTTTTTTGAAAAAAGAGTGGCGACGGAACTCGCCGCGTTCGCCGATGCGTTGCCCGCGGACGGCAAGGCGCTTTGGCTGTGCGTCGAAGATGGTCGCACGCTGGCGTCGCTCGCAATCGACGGCGATCTCGAGACGGGGACCGCGCATCTACGATGGTTTATCGTCGACGACACGTTGCGCGGTACGGGGATAGGACGGCAGCTCATGGCGCGCGCAATGGAGTTCGTCGACAGGCACTTCGTAGAAACGTACCTTGCGACATTCAAGGGACTCGATGCCGCGCGCCATCTGTATGAGTCGTTCGGCTTCGAACTGTGCGAAGAGACAGAAGGCACGCAGTGGGGCACGAAAGTACTGGAGCAACGCTTTGTCCGTCGTGCCGGTTGAGTGCTTTCGGCCTTAGGACGGACCATCGGGCCGCCATGCCGTTCACGTCTCAACCGTCACCCTGTGCATCTCGCGCCGCTCTCCGTGGTAGTCGTTGATGGGCAGATGCTGGGTGCTGCGGTTGTCCCAGAACGTCACGGTGCCGGGTGCCCAGCGCACACGGCAGGTGAACGCCGCCTGCGTCGCGTGCTGGCACAGGTAGTCGAGCAGCGGACGGCTCTCTTCGATCGTCATGCCCTTGAAATGCGTGGTGTAAGTCGAATTCACGTAGAGCAGCTTGCGGCCGGTTTCCGGATGGACGACCAGCACCGGATGCTCGCCGCTTCGGTTAACCAGTCGTAGTGGTTCGAGCGGTCGGCCGGTCTCGGGGTCGACTTCCGGAACCGGCGTCTCGTGAATGGCGCTCAGGCCTTCGAGCATGGTTCTCATGGCAGGTGAGAGCGCGTCATGCGCCGCATACATGTTCGCGAACAATGTGTCGCCGCCTTTGCTGGGCGTTTCGACCGCGTAGAGGACCGAACCGAGCACCGGCCGCGTCAGGAAGGTCACGTCCGAATGCCACTTCTCGCCAAACACGCGGCGGTCGTCCTTCTCCTTGACCACACGCAGCACTTCGGGATGTCCGTCGAGCGGCCTGGCGAGGATGTACGGATGAATGTGCAGCGGACCAAATTGACGCGCGAAGTTTTTGTGCTGATCGAGCGTAAGCTTCTGGTCGCGAAACACCAGCACCTGGTAGTCGAATAGCGCACGGCGCACCGCGGCGAATGTATCCGGCGGCAGCGGCGCCGACAGGTCGATGTCGAGAATTTCGGCGCCCAGCGCGCCCACCATCGGTTCGATTCTCATCTCACGTCTCCAGTGCCGCGATCACTATAGCCGGCCGGCTTCGACGATCCGCTGCAGGAACACACGAGTGCGTTCGTTGCGTGGCGCGTCGAAGATCTGTTGCGGCGGCCCTTCCTCATGCACACGGCCTTCGTAGAGGAAGCATACTTTGCTCGCGACTTCGCGGGCGAATGCCATTTCGTGCGTGGCGAGCAGCATCGTCATGCCTTCGGCGGCGAGGTCGCGCACCATGCGCAACACTTCGGACACCAGTTCAGGATCGAGTGCCGAGGTGATCTCGTCGAGCAACAGCAGCATGGGCCCCATCGCCAGCGCGCGCACAATTGCAACGCGCTGCTGCTGGCCGCCCGATAGCCGGTCCGGGTAGGCGTTCGCCTTGTGTTCGAGGCCGATCCGCTTGAGCAGCTTCAGCGCTTTTGCTTCGGCTTCCTGACGATCGACGCCGAGCACACGGATCGGCGCGAGCGTCACGTTGGCGAGCACCGTCATATGCGGAAACAGATTGAAGCTCTGAAACACGATGCCAATGTCGCGGCGCAGCGCGTCGACGTCGACGCCCGCGCCGGTCATGCGGTCACCGTGAATACGGATCTCGCCACCGTCGATCTGTTCGAGGCCATTGATACAGCGCAGCAGCGTGGACTTGCCGCAACCCGACGGCCCGATCAGGCACACCACATCGTGTTCATCCACGTCGAGCCGCAGCCCGTCGAGCACGGTGTGCTCCCCATAGCGTTTGCGGATATCGGCGATCTCGATCAAGGGCATACGGGCCTCACATACCGCTCGCAAGGCGGCGTTTCTCGATCAGCCGGTCGACGAGGCGTGTCTGCGGAATCGTGATCGCGATGAAAATAATGGCCACCGTCGACACCGCCGAGAGGTTGAAATGGTTGCTCGCGATGATCTTCGCCTGATTGAACGAGTCCATCGAACCGATGATGTTCACGAGCGCGGTGTCCTTCTGCAAGCTGATGAACTGGTTGAGCAACGGCGGAATCATCCGGCGTACGGCTTGCGGGATCACGATGAAACGCAGCGTCTGCGCGTAGGACAGCCCAAGCGAGCGCGCCGCCGCGGTTTGGCTCCAGTGAATGCTTTCGATGCCGGCGCGGTAAATCTCCGCCACGTACGAGCTCGAGGTCAGCGTCAACGCGATGATCGCGAACGACTCGGGCGAGAGGTCTTTCAGAACCGGCAGGCCGGTCAGCGAGATGCCGAAGCCGACCAGGTAGATGGTGATGATCGCGGGCAGGCCGCGGAATACGTCGATATACGTGACGGCGAGTACGCGGATCGGACGGCCCGCTGCACCTGGCGCCATCCGTGCGATGGCGGCGGCCAGACCGACAATCAGCACCAGCACCTCCGCCACCATGAAAATATGGATGTTGGTCCAGAACGCCTTGACGACGAGCGGCAGCGTCTCGGCCATCAGCGGCAGCAGGAAAAACGTGCGGCTGACAGCCAGATCGTTGGCGATCAGAAACTGTATGACGCCGACGATGACCAGCAGCGAGACCGCAAGTCCGGCCGAGGTCCACGTGGCGCTGCGCGAAGCAGAGGCGGCGGTGCGCGCTGCGGAAAGATCGCCATCAGCGACCGCGCGACGGGCGCGCCGCGCGTCACGCAGGCTGCGTAGCGCGGGCACCAGCGGATACAGTCCACCGATGCCGAGCAGGACCAGCAGCCCCTCGATTCCCTTGCCAGTCACACCAAGCGATGCCAGCGCCACGCGCAGATCGAATAGCGTGCGCCAGAAGCACGCCACGACCAGCAGCGCACACACGGTGACGACCAGAGCGCCCCGGGTGGTGTCTTTGGGCGGGGCGCGAAAGTGCCAGTAACGATCCTCGGGTGCGGCCTGCAGTTCAAGCGGTTGTTGCATGCGAGCGGCGCCGCCTTATGGCTTGAAGTAGGGGATTTGGGTCGGATCCTGGCCCCACGCCGCCGCCAGGTACTTCTGCGTCAGCATCTTCAGTGTGCCGTCATCGGCCATCGCCTTGATGATGTGGTTCAGGTCCGCGGCGTTGGCCGAGCCTTTCGGATAGATCGCGCCGTATTTCTCGCCCGTCGTGTACTGGCCGACCACTTTCATCGTGCCGTGCGAATTGGCGGCCTGGCCGAGCGAGTACGCGGTGTCGGTCAGCACGACGTCGATCTGGTTGGCGGCGAGCGCGGTGAACATGCCCGACGTATCGGGGAACACCTTGACGGGTTGCGACGGCTTCAGCACGTTGCTGGCGAAATCGGCGCCGGTCGTGCCCTGGTGGACGCCGATACGCATCGTGCGAATATTGCTGGCAGTGACCTGGTTCGACGATTTGACCAGCGCGCCGATGTCCGAATCGAAGTAGGGCGTCGAGAAATCCACCACCTTCGCGCGCTCTGGCGTGATCGACGCTTCGGACAGCGCAAGGTCATAGTCCTTGGTCTGACCTGCGATCAGCGCGTCCCACGACACGTTGCGCACCGCGACCTTATCGAGCCCCGCACGCCACGCGATATTCGCGGCCATGCAGTACTCGTAGCCGTCCTTCATGGATTCCGGTGTATCGCCGTTCCACCAGCCGGGCGCGGGTAGCGACACCTCGACCGTCAACTGGCCTGGAATGGCCGGCTTGAGCGGCATCGAACCTTTCTTGCCGGTGATGGCGCAGCTTCCGTAAGTCTGCGCGCTGGATGGCATCGAGACGCAGCCGAGCGCCGCGACGGCGACGAAGGCGAAAAGCAGCGAGGCCCTGCGCTTGCGCGAATCCGTGTGCATGTTGTTCTCCTTCGGCATGTTCTCAATACCGCGTTCTTAAGCATAGGAAGCGCGGCGCACAGAAACCATCGGGAGTAGTACTTATGTATAGACATTATTGGCGATCGTGCGATTATGACGATCGTGTGGACGGTGCGAACCACGCCGCCCAGGACGGAAGCAGTTGTAGCGGAGCGACCCATTATGAAGAGCGAGGAATCGCTACATCAGCGTATTCGCGTGGATATCGAGCGGCGCATCCTGTCCGGGGAGTGGCGGCCCGGCCATCGCATTCCGTTCGAGCACGAATTGATGGTCCAGTACGAATGCGCGCGCATGACCGTCAACAAGGCGTTATCCGCGCTGACGGAGGCCGGATTGATCGAACGCCGGCGCCGTGCCGGCAGCTTCGTGACGCGGCCCATCGCGCAATCGGCGGTGATGGCGATTCCGGATATCGAGGCGGAAATCCTCGCGCGCGGCCAGTCGTATCGTTACGAACTGCTGACGAAGCGGCAACGCCGCGCATCGAAACACGACCGGGAGGCGATGAAGCTGGGAGCGGGCGCCACCGTGCTCGCGGTGTCGTGTCTGCACCATGCGGACGCGCGACCGGTGGCGTTCGAAGACAGGCTGATCGTGCTCGACGAGGTGCCGGATGCGCAGCAGGCCGATTTTGCGCTCGAGCCGCCAGGTGGATGGCTGCTCCGCCATATTCCGTGGCACGTGGCGGAACATCAGATAACGGCGCGTAACGCGCCGGATGACGTGGCAGCGCTGCTCGCCATCGAGCCGGGACTGGCGTGTCTCGTAGTAGACCGTCAAACGTGGCGAATGGGTGCGCCGATCACGAGCGTGCGCCTGTGGTTCCCGGGGGACCTGCAACGCCTCGTGGCGCGCTTCACGCCGAGCAGTGTGTCGCCGCGTTCAGGTGCTGCTACGTGACTGCTCCAGCAGCACCTTGAGTAGCGCTTCGCTTTCCTCGTCGACAGGCATCATCCACTCCAGCCTCACCTCCTGCCCGGCAATTGTCTGCGGCGTACCAACGGTGGTGACCATCGAGAACAGGCGCAGCGTTTTCCCATCCTTCAGCAGGGAAAGGGGTACCACGGGCGAATCAAGCGGGATGTCGAGACCTTTCGGGGTTTTCCACTCGGAAGGGACGCCCGGATATGCAAGCAGACTTTCCAGCAGTTCATTGGTTTTCTGATCGACGTGACGACCCACCGCCTCACGATAAACCCGATGGATCAGACTGATTGCGAGCAGATTCCAGTCCTCGATATGAGGGCGCAGCAGTGCCGGATCGAAAATGGTGCGGAGTATGTTTTGTTGTCCTGACCAGCGTGAAGTATCGGTGAAGCAGTTGAACAGGCGTGGCAGCGCGTCGTTGGTCATGAGCACGTTCCAGTAACGATCCATCACCACTGCCGGATACGGTTCCGCCTGACGCAGCATCCGTTTGAGCGCAGTCGCCACGCCCATCATCTCGGCACCTTCCCATGTGCCTTCCGGATAAGCCGGCGCGTAGCCGGCGGCCAGCAGCAGGCTATTCCGATCGCGCAGAGGAATGTCCAGCGACTCGGCCAGATCCAGCAGAATCTGCCGGCTCGGAGAGTTTCGCCCGCTTTCGATGAAACTGATGTGCCGTTGCGAAACCCCGCTGATCAGCGAGAGTTTGAGTTGACTTTGCCCGCGAAGATCGCGCCAGTATCGCAGTAGCTCGCCGGCGCCTAGCCGGGCCTTCCTCGCAGCCGGATTGGCTTCGACCATGCTGAACACTCCCAGGTTGCTCCGCGAGCCTATACAAGGGTGGTTGCTTGCGCGATTACCCTGCGGGTAATTGGATCAGGTATCGCAAGGATACAGAATTCATAGCATCGAGGCGGTTCGCTTGCACGAGCTGCCTTCCACTTCTTCTGCCCCGCATGGGCAAGCCAGGATCGACATGTCATGACCCAACCCATCTCGATCGGGGCATTCACTGCGCCCGATTCAACTTACACACGCAAAGCGGTTTCGCTCGTCGAGCGTACCCATTCGAAAGCGATGATGGCACACGTTCATCGCACCTGGTGGTTCGCCGAATTTCTGGGAAACAGGCGCGGTCTGAAATACGACCGCGAGGTGGTGTATCTCGCCTCGTTGTATCACGACCTTGGTTTGACGGATGAATTCTGTGCAGACAACCGCTTCGAGGTGGATGGCGCAGACGCGGCGAGCCGCATTCTGCTCGCGGACCGCTATCCCGAGGAAAAAGCGGCTCTGGTCTGGGACAGCATCGCTCTCCATTCGAGCGGTGGCATCGCAGAGCGCAAACAGTCAGAGATTGCCCTGATCTATCTGGGCGCGCACGTCGACGTCTTTGGCATGTTTCTGGACGAAATTACGCCATCGTTTGTCGACGACGTACTGCAAATTTATCCGCGAGAGGGGTTCAAGCTGGCGTTCCAGCAGGCGCTCGCCGAAGTCGCCAGAAAGAAACCCCATACCGCTGTGGGGACGGGCGTGGCCGATGTCGCACGGCGCCATGTTCATGGATTCGAATGTGCGAATGTCTGCGACCTGATCGACCATGCACCCTTTCAAAGCTAGCGTGGGTCGGCGGCCATAGCACCGCCGCGATGTGAACCTCGTGGGTCAGAAACCACGCCTTGGAGCATGAAAATGACAGCAAAGTACAGCGAATACGAATTCCGCACCCAACCCTGGTTCGATCAGGACAATTTCCAGGGCTTCAATCAGGCCATCCCTATGAAGACGATGGTGATTTGCTGCTTCGATCCACGCGCGGCCGAAGTTCCGCAGATCGTATCCGAGCATTTCGGGGACGAGGTCTATCCCGGTCAGAATGTCCTCGACGAGCACGGGAACAAGATTGGCCACACACGTACCCTGTTTACGGTGTACTGCGCGGGTGGGCGTGCGGCGTCGGCACTGCAATCCATTGCGACGATGGACTACCTCTTCAATGTCCAGAAAGTCGTGGTCGTGCATCACTCGTTCTGCGGCGCGACGGGCTTCCGGCCCGATCAGCTTATCGACAGGTATCGCGACTGCCATCATGCTGATATCTCAGCGATGTTCGATCATGACAGTCTTGCGATCATGAACTTCGAAGACTCGCTCAGGCATGACATCAAACTGCTGCGGGAGACCGCGGCCGTGCCCAGCAGAGTGCAGCTTTATGGATTCTTCTACGAGATGAACAAAGGCGAGCTGATCGAGGTGGTGCGCGATCTTCCTGCTTGAACGCTGGCAGGCTGTTCGATTTTCGTGGCCGCACGCCGGGTATAAAGGGGTGTTGCGGGAATCATGGGAATCGGTTATAAAAATATGACCGGGCCACAAGCTCGAACAGCCGTTTTCTCCACCAACCTTAGGAGGATGCTATGTCACCGTTAAACGTAACGATGCGCTGAATGGCGCAACCGCGTCACTGAAGGCTCGTCATTCCCACTTCAATTTTCGCCGCACCTCCCGCTTCATGCGCCTGTGGCATCGCGCGCCGCTTGACCCCGCCATCCCTGCAAGTTCTTTAGTTCTGTTTTTCGCCGGTCTTCGTTGCTGGCTCTTCCCTCCGTCGCCTGATATTGCCGTCGCTTGCGTCGTCGCGCTCTGTTTTCGTCCGTCAGTCCAGCCTTGCCTGGCAACGGAGCTTACCGGCGTGCGGTCCGCGCGACCTCTCTGAATAATCGTTCGCCCCGTTTGCGAGCTTCGCCGTCATCAACGTCGTGGCTAGCGCCGCGCTCGCCTGGGTTGCCATGCGCAAACGTGGACGCGCCATTCCTCTATCTATGCCGACAACAGAATGAAGAGCCATCCATTTTCATCAGACGCGCCACGTACGGTGGCGAACCGTGTTCCGGAAAAGCCGAAACTCGAAGGACTCGAAGCGCGCTGGACCCAGCAGTGGGAGACTCAACGCACGTACGCGTTCGCGCGCGATGCCGGGCGCGACGCCATCTTTTCTATCGACACGCCTCCGCCGACTGTTTCAGGCTCCCTGCACGTCGGCCACGTGCTCAGCTATACACATACCGACATCATCGCGCGCTTCCAGCGCATGAGAGGCAAGACGGTGTTTTATCCAATGGGTTGGGACGACAACGGCCTGCCAACGGAACGCCGCGTGGAGAACTACTACGGCGTCGTTTGTGATCCGGCCGCCGCTTACGATCAACATTTTTCGCCGCCTGATGCTCCGCCGTCGCAGCGATCATCGTTTGCGCGGATTAGCCGGCGCAATTTCCTCGAACTATGTCACCAGTTGACGGCGATCGACGAGGTTGCGTTCCGCGATCTATTCATTCGCCTCGGCATTTCCGTCGACTGGAGCCTCGCCTATGCGACGATCGACGAACGTGCGCAACGCGCCAGTCAGCGTGCGCTGCTGCGAAATCTGCAACGCAGCGAACTCTATAGCCAGCAGGCGCCATGTCTGTGGGACGTGACGTTTCAGACGGCAATCGCGCAGGCCGAACTCGAAGATCGCGACATCGCAGGGGCCTATCATGATCTTCGTTTTATCGACGCTCACGGCAACGGTGTGATGGTGTCCACCACCCGCCCCGAATTGCTGCCGTCCTGCGTTGCGCTGGTTGCGCATCCTGACGACGAGCGCTTTCGCCACCTGCTCGGCACACGGGTCCGCTGCCCGTTGTTCGGCATGGAAGTGCCCGTGATGACGCACGCGCTCGCGGACCCCGGCAAAGGAACCGGTCTCGCGATGGTGTGTACATTCGGAGACCTGACGGATGTGATCTGGTGGCGGGAATTGAATCTGCCGACCCGCGCCGTGGTGGGCAAGGATGGCCGCATGGAGCCTGCTGCACCGGACTGGATCGAGTTGCCGGAAGGGCGCGCATCGTACGCGCAAATCGCTGGCTGTACGGTCGCGGAATCACGTCGCCGGATCGTCGAGATGCTGACATCGAGCGGCGATCTGATCGGTGTGCCGCGCCCGCTCACGCACGCCGTCAAGTTTTTCGAAAAAGGCGACCGTCCGCTTGAGATTATCGCAACGCGTCAATGGTATCTGCGTAATGGCGGGCGTGACGCGGCGTTGCGTGATGAACTGCTGCGCGCAGGCGAAGCGCTTCGCTGGTATCCGGGCTTCATGGGGAGCCGCTACGCGAATTGGGTGAGTGGTCTGAACGGAGACTGGCTAATCAGCCGTCAACGGGTTTTCGGCGTGCCGATTCCGCTGTGGTATCCGCTCGATCAGCAAGGTCAGCCGGACTTCGACTCACCCATTTGCCCGGATGAGGCGACTTTGCCGATCGACCCGCAGTCGGATATCCCGCCGGGATTCACTGCGTCTCAACGAGGACAGCCTGAAGGTTTCATCGCCGACGCGGACATCATGGACACGTGGGCGACGAGTTCCCTGACGCCTCAGATCGCTGCGGGTTGGGAAGAGGCGGACGGTTGTTTCGACAGGGTGTTTCCTATGGATCTGCGTCCGCAGGGACACGACATCATCCGGACCTGGCTCTTTTCGAGCGTCGTCAGATCGCATCTGGAAACGAAGCAGTTGCCGTGGCAGCGCGCGATGCTGTCAGGCTGGATCCTCGATCCTGACCGGAAGAAAATGTCGAAGTCGAAGGGCAACGTGGTGACGCCCATCGCGCTCCTCGACACCTACGGCTCAGACGGCGTTCGCTACTGGGCAGCCCTGGGCCGTCCGGGAATGGACGCGGTGTTCGACGAAAAGCAGATGAAGAACGGCCGGCGGCTGGCGTTGAAGCTTTTGAATGTGTCGAAGTTCGCACTCGGTTTTCCCCGCGCGCCTGACGACAGGCTCACCGAGCCGCTAGATCGCGCGATGATCGGCCGTCTTGCGAAGATCGCGGACCTGGCCACCGCCGCGCTCGACTCGCTCGACTACAGCAAGGCGATGGAGCAAACGGAGGCGTTTTTCTGGTGGTATTGCGACGACTACGTCGAACTGGTGAAGGGCCGTGCACATGGCACGGGAAGCGGCGCGGCGTCTGCGCATCGGGCACTCGGCGAATCCCTGTCGGTGCTCCAGCGGCTGTTCGCCCCTTTTCTGCCTTTCGCAGCGGAGGAATGCTGGTCATGGTGGAATGAGACGTCGGTTCATCGCGCGCCGTGGCCGGACGTCGACGCGCTCGAACGGCTCGCCGGGCCGGAGGCGACCGATGCTACGGTCGACGTCGTCTCCGATGTTCTGCGCGAAATACGCCGGGTCAAATCGGAAGCAAAGCTGTCGATGAAGGCACCTGTCGCCCGTTTGACCGTCAGCGACTCCTCGCAACGCGTGGCGCTTTTGCGATCCGCACAGAACGACTTGTGCAGTGCCGGGCAGGTCGAGCAGATCGACATGGTTGACGCGGAGGTTCTTCGGGTCAGTGTGATCTTTGCTTAGGGCGGCGTCACGAGCGCAGCTCGCGAGTGCTGGCGCCGCCATCCCTTATGTCCTGAATCCTTGCGAATCCGTCGTTGAGGACAGGATGCATCGGGTGCCAGAATCAGATATCGGCGCCGCTGCGCACGCCCGTGCCACACATGTGCGACCTACCTTCCAGGAGTTTTGAACATCATGCCTTATCTGCAACTGGACCTGAACGACCATTATCCGGTGGAAAAAAAGCGCCTGCTTGCCGCGCGGATGAGTGAAACCTATGCCCAGATGATGTCGGTGGACATCCGACGCATCAGCGTGGCCATACGCGAACTGGGGGAGGGCGGCGTGTGGCGCATCGCCGAAGCGGGCACCGAGCCTACTCCGGTTGCCGTCATGATGCTGGACATCAGAAAGGGCCGGCCGCCCGAGCTTCGCATGGAGGTCGCAAAGTCCCTCTGCGCGCATTGCATCGAGATTCTCGGCTTGCGTGAAGACCGCCTCAACGTCGAATTCACCCAACATTCCGGTGATGAGATGTATCACCCGGCGCTCGGCGGATACAGCCCGGAATGGGCGCCCGGCGAGCAGTAACACACGCTGGACGGGTCAGCAGGGTGCATCGCATCCCGCTGGTCCAAAACGAGCCAAATCGGCCGAGCCAAAGCGGCACAAATCGGCCCAATCCGGCCCAATCCGGCCCAAATCGGCTCAAGCCGGCCCAAAGCATTACAGCGCGAGTTGCGCCACGCCCGACGCCCGCTGTATGGTTTGCGGCGTTTGACCAAAGGCCCGCAAAAAAGCCTGACGCATGCGTTCCCGGTCGCCAAAGCCCGTCTCTCTTGCAATGACTTCGATCGGATGGCGGCTCGTCTCCATCATCAGGCGAGCGGCTTCCACGCGAAGCCGCTCCACTGCCTTCGCGGGGGAGTGCCCGGTTTCCTCACGAAACACGCGGCTGAATTGCCGTGGACTCAGACGCGCCGCTTCGGCGAGCCGTTCAACCGTGAGATCGCCGGCGAGGTTTTCACTCGCGTAGGCCAGCGCCATCTGCACCCGGTCGGACCGCGCGTCGAGTTCCAGCAAGGTGGAGAATTGCGACTGTCCGCCGCCGCGCCGCTGATAAAGCACGAGCTTGCGGGCAACCATACGCGCCGCTTCCAGACCGAGGTCGCTTTCCACGATGGCGAGGGCAAGATCGACGCCCGCACTCATGCCGGCGGAAGTCCAGATTTGACCATCGACCACAAAGATGCGGTCCTCTTCGAGCTGTACGCTGGGGTGCCGCTTCTTGAACTCGCGCGCGTGATACCAGTGGGTCGTCGCCCGCTTGCCATCTAGCAGGCCCGCTGCCGCCAGCACGAAGGCACCCGTGCAGATCGACGCAATGCGGCGCGAGTGGAGCGCTGCATCACGAACGTAGTCGAGCAGCGTCGCTGAAGGCAGACGGCATTCGTTGTCACCCGCAACGATGAGCGTGTCGTAGCTGCCATCGCCGAGCGCTTCGCTGTGCACCGAAAAGCCCTGCGACGACGACACCGGGCCGCCGCGTTCCGACACGATGCGGAACTCGTAGGCCTGTTCGCTGTGCAGCAGATTGGCGTACTCGAACACGCTCGCGACCGCGAGCGCGAGCGACTGAAAATCTGGGTAAACGACAAGTCCGACTCTGTGCATGATGTTTCTCAAGCGTTTGATAGCCGATTTTGCCGAGTCGGTCCTGATTTCCCAAAGGACGAATATGCAAGGTTTTCGGTCAACGGGATGGGTAAGCGCGGCGGGAAGGGCTCGTAACGGTGCAAGGGTCGACGCGTGGCGAAAGCATGCTAAGGCTGGATTCACGCCATGTCCTGAAACCTTGCATCTACGTCATTGAGGATGCGCGGTGTGGAAGCCAGAATGCTCTCCAACACACGACACTCTGTCGCGTTCAATCTACGGAGAGAATCGATCATGAATGCTTCAACACACGGTACCGCGCTGATCACGGGCGCATCCACTGGCATTGGCGCGATCTACGCGGATCGTCTAGCGAAGCGCGGCTACGACCTGATTCTGGTGGCACGCAACCAGGATCGTCTCGACGCACTGGCTAGCCGGCTCGCCACGCAGACTGGCGTGTCGGTCGTGACGGTGGCCGCCGATCTCAACGACAAGGCGGCGCTTGCCAGGGTCGAAACCATTCTGCGCGAGAACAAGCGCATCACGATGCTCGTGAACAACGCAGGCATCGGCTCCGTTGCATCGGTCCTGAACGGCGACGTGGACAACATGGAGGCGATGATCAACCTCAACATCACCGCGCTGACGCGTCTCACCTATGCCGTTGCCCCCGCTTTCGTCGCGAAGGGCGCAGGCACCATCATCAACATCAGTTCGGCGGTCGGTATCGCTGTCGAACTTCTGAATGGTGTTTATGGTGCTTCGAAGTCCTATGTGTTGAGCTTTGGTCACGCACTGCAACGCGACCTCGCGGACAAGGGTGTGCGCGTGCAGACGGTCTTGCCGGCAGCGACGGCCACCGAGTTCTGGGACGTGGCGGGCTACGCGAAGCAGAAAGAGTCTGCCAGCACGATGACGGCCGCCGACCTGGTGGATGCCGCCCTCGCCGGACTCGATCAGGGCGAACTCGTGACCATTCCCACCTTGCACGATGGTAATGAATGGACGCAATGGGAAGCAGCGCGCCGCGCGCTCGCGCCGAAATTCGCCAACGCCAAGGCGGCGCCGCGCTATGCGCTGGACGTCGAGGCCAGCGCGTAAATCCGTCAGCGCAGATTCATGGCGAGGTCGTTGCGCGCCTGGGATGACGGCCGCCGGACGCGATGCTTCCGGCGGCGACGCTATAAATGACCTGGAAACCATGCTGATTCGACATGGACCGGGGATCGCGCGCCCTCTAACGTAACGACATGCAAGCTTCGGTCGCCGCATCGCGCGGCGCGCCGATCAACGCCGTTTGCCTGCTGGCGCATGCCGTGGGTGGGCAGGTCGATACGCTGCCGCACGAACCGGAAAACGACATCATGAGACAACCCTTCTACAAGGTCCTTTACCTCCAGGTGCTGGCGGCAATCGCGGCCGGTATCCTGCTCGGCCATCTCTACCCGCACTACGCGACAGCGATGAAGCCGCTAGGTGACGCCTTCATCAAACTGATTCGCATGATCATCGGTCCGGTCATCTTCTGTACCGTCGTGACCGGCATCACCAGCATGAGCGATCTGAAGAAAGTGGGGCGTGTAGGCGGGAAGGCGTTGCTGTATTTCGAAGTGGTGTCGTCCATCGCTCTGGCGGTCGGCTTGCTGTTCGGTCATCTGCTGCATCCGGGCAACGGCTTCAACGTGTCGATCGCGTCTCTCGATTCCCGGGCAATCTCGGGCTTCGTCAGCCAGGCGGATCGTCATGATGGACTCGAGGGCTTTCTGCTGGGAATCATTCCGGCCTCGTTCGGTGAAGCGTTTACCAAAGGCGATACGCTGCCGATTCTGTTCGTTTCGGTGATGTTCGGTATTGCGGTCTCCGCGGCGGGCGAGCACGCCAAGGGGGTGTCCACAGCGATCGAAAAACTCTCCGCGGTGTTCTTCTCGTGGGTCAGGATCATCACGAAAGCGGCCCCGTTAGGCGCGTTCGGCGCGATCTCGTTTACCGTCGGAACGTACGGCATCGCCTCGCTGATACCGCTCATGAAGCTGATCGTGACGTTCTACGTGACCGCGTTCGTGTTCGTTGCCGTGGTGCTTGGCGCCGTCGCAAGGGTTTCCGGATTCAGCGTGTGGCGTCTGCTGGCATATCTCAAGGACGAACTGTTCATCGTGCTGGGCACGAGCACGTCCGAGGCGGCGCTGCCTCAACTGATGCAGAAACTGGAGCGGTTGGGTTGCTCGAAGGCGGTGGTGGGGCTAGTCGTCCCGACCGGCTATTCGTTCAACCTGGACGGCGCCAACATCTATATGACGCTCGCGGTTCTGTTTCTCGCCCAGGCCACGAATATTCATTTGACGATGGGGCAAGAGTTGACCTTGCTGGCGGTCACGATGCTGACCTCCAAGGGTTCCAGCGCGGTGGTCGGTGCAGGCTTCATTGCGCTCGCGGCGAGCCTCGCCGTCGTACCCACGGTTCCCGTTGCGTCGATGGTGCTCATTCTGGGCATCGATCGGTTCATGGCGGAGTGTCGCTCGCTGGTGAACATCATCGGTAACGCGGTCGCGGTGGTCGTCGTGTCGGCCTGGGAAGGTGAACTCGATCGTCCGCGTATGCATGCGGTGCTTCACGGTACTCGTGACGGCGATCCCGCTCGGGAAGCGTTAAGCGACGCAGTCGCGCTGGATGAGCGTCAACCGAAACCACGTGCAGGCAGCGCTTTGCCAGCAGAGCAATGAAGCCGGCGTGCAACGACGCGTTCAGGCCTTGTAGCCGATACGCTCGAATGCCTTCACGCGCGCCCGGTCGATGCCATGCACGATCGCGCCCAGCAGCACCGCATCCGTGCCGGTCGCAGAGACCGCGAAATCAGGCACGGGAATGGGCAGCCGCGACGACAGATGCTCGCGGATGGCGGGCAGCATCAACGCACCGCTACGTCCAATGCCGCCGCCGAACACGACCAGTTGCGGGTCGAGCACCGGGATGATGGCGGCGAGTCCCCATGCAAGCTGACGCGCTTCTTCGTCCAGGCAGCGCTGGGCCCGCGCGTCGCCCGCCTGGGCGGCGATAAACACCTCCTCGGCGTTCGATACGGCAAGCCCGAGACGCTGAGCGTAGGCGACGATGCCTTTCGCGGCGGCAAACGATTCGAAAGTCCGATGAGTGCCGTCGTGCGTGCTGCCATCCTCGGCAGGCGCGGACGGCAACACGGCGATTTCGCCGGCAAATCCATGTGCGCCGCGATGCAGGCGGCCCCCGGCGACGATACCCACGCCAATGCCGGTGCCGATGGACATGAACACGAAGTTCTCGACGTCACGTCCGACACCGTGGCGCTGCTCGCCCAGCGTGGCGAGGTTGATGTCGTTCTCGATGACGATGTCGGCGCCGAGCGCCGCGCGCAGCGAGGGAATCAGCCCGGCTTTTTCCCAGTCGGGTAGATTAGGCGCGAGACGCAGCCGGTCACTGGCTGCATCCAGCACACCGGGCGAACCGATCACGGTCATCAGCACATCTTCACGTGGCACGCTCTGCTGTTCGAGCATGGCGTCGACGAGTTCGACGATGCGCGGCACGTGCTGGGTCACGCGAGCGGGCGTGCGTTTCTCCAGCCGCGCGATGATGCCGCCCGTCAGATCGGCCACGGCGCCGCGAATCCATTCGGCACCCACGTCGATGGCGACCACGAAGCCGGCACGCGCACGGGGCGCATAGAGACGCGGCGAGCGCCCCGCGTTGCCGGCGCGCACGCCGGTCTGCTCGACAAGCCCAAGTTGTTCCAGATTGCCTAGTGCAGCCGACACCGTCACCTTGGACAGGCCGGTGCTCGCGGCCAGTTGCGGGCTGGAGGCGGGCGCCAGCGACAACAGGTGCTGATAGATCGCCCACTCATTGCCCTGACGGACGAATGCCGGCCCGCGTGTGACCGGCGCGGTGGACTGGATGGCCTTCAGAGTGTGGTGGTTCATGCGCGGCAAGGTGACAGGATGGCCGATGCTATCAACGACCATGATCCCCGGGCAAGCACGAGCACGCACTGGCGCCTCGGGGAGCGCCGTCATGGATCAGCGCGAGACGAATTTTGACACATTTGCATTCGTAAAGAATCTTTCCTATCATTCAACACCATGACGCCGACACCAAGAAGCGGCGCCTATCCTGAGGCAGTTCCAGACAACGAGACGCGGCATACGCCGCACGGAGACATTGATGAGCGATTCCACCTGGCAGGACCGGTCCAACGGTTCACAGGCCGAGGCAGCGCAGCCTGCGGATGCCGAACAGCCGCATTTCCGGCGCTCGGTTGGCCTGTTCCCGGCCATTGCAGTCAACATGATCCAGATCTGCGGGGTGGGTCCATTCCTGACCATTCCCGCCATCGTCGCGGTGATGAACGGGCCGCTTGCCGTGATTGGCTGGATTTGCGGCGCCATTCTCGCGATGGCGGACGGTCTGGTGTGGGCCGAGCTTGGGGCGGCGATGCCGGGCGCGGGCGGCACGTACCTGTATGTCCGCGAGGCATTCCAGTACCGCACCGGCAAGCTGATGCCGTTCCTGTTCGTCTGGACTGCGATGCTTTCCATTCCGCTCATCATGAGCACGGGCATCATCGGCTTCGTGCAATACCTCGGCTTCTTCCTGCCCAATCTCACGCCCTGGCAGACCCACGCCATTGGTATCGCGGTCGTCGCGCTGGTGGTGTTTGCGCTGTATCGCCGTATCGAGTCGATCCGCGCCTTGAGCGCCGTGCTGTGGATCATCATGGTGCTGGCAGTGGGCCTGACCACCGCAGCCGCTTACTCCGATTTCCATCTGAGCCTCGCCATGTCGCTGCCGCCGGACGCGGGCAATATCGGCAAGTTCTTCACGGGGCTGGGCGCGGGGCTGATCATCGCCATCTACGACTATGCGGGCTACAACACCACGGCCTACATGGGCGACGAACTCAAGAATCCGGGTCGCGTCATGCCCCGTTCCATCATCATCTCGATCCTCGCGATGATGGTGTTCTATCTCGCCATGAATATCGGCGTGATCGGCACGGTGCCGTGGCAGGACGTCGCGAAGTCTACGTCGGTGGCTTCGCTCGTGGTATCGCGCAACTGGGGGCACGCTGCTGCGTCGGTCGTCACGGTGCTGATCCTGATTGCGGCATTCGCGTCCGTGTTCGCCGGATTGCTGGGCGGCTCGCGTGTGCCGTTCTATGCCGCACGCGATGGCGTGTTCCTCTCGGCGTTCGGCAAGCTGCATGAGAAGCACAATTTCCCGCACGTTGCGCTGCTCGTGATGGGCGTGGTGACCGCCGCTGGCACTTTCTTCGACCTGACCACGGTCATCAATATGCTGGTCGCTGTGGCGGTGCTGCTGCAATCGGTTGCGCAGATTGCGGCGTTGACCGTGCTGCGCCGCCGTCAACCGCAACTCGTCCGGCCGTATCGCCAGTGGCTTTATCCGCTGCCGAGTCTGGTGGCGCTGGTTGGATGGCTCTACGTGTTCTATGCGACTGATCATCAGTCGCAGATCCTCTCGACCGGCTGGGTCGTGCTGGGGCTGATTGCATTCGTGATCTGGGCGCGCGTTGCGAAGCAGTGGCCGTTCGGACCGAAGCACGTGCGCGAAGCCTTCATCGAACGACAAAACGCCGGTACGGGTCACTGATCGCGCTCATGTACGACACGGATTCATCCATGCAACAACAGGCATTCAGCGACGAAGACAACGGCTTTCTGCTCGCCATCGACTTTGGCGGCACGAAGATCGCAATGGCGACCGTCACCGCAACGGGGCAGCGTCTTCACGAAACGGAAATCCCGACATGGGCCGAGCAGGGCGCCGACCGGGTGCTGGCGCGCATGTTCGACGCGGCGCTGACGCTCGCATCGAAAACAGCGTTAGACACGGACGGTGCGTTGCTCGCGGTGGCCGCCGTGACGCCCGGCATCGTGCAGCCCGACGGCATTCATCTTGCGCCGAATAATCCGGGCTGGGAGCGCCTCGCTCTTGCGGCGCGTCTGCGCGAAGGGTTTGGCGTCGACTGCGTGAGCGTCGCCACTGACGTCAAGGCGGCGGCGTTGGCCGAAGCGCGCTGCGGGGCGCTGATGGGCGTTGAATATGGGCTGTATCTGAACGTCGGAACCGGACTCGCGGCCGCGCCCGTGGTGGGTGGAAAAGTGCTGCGCGGCGCGCACGGCGCAGCGGGTGAAATCGGCTACCAGTTGCGTGGCGTGATGGGCGAAGTGCCGTTCGTCGACGGCGGCGCGCCGCTCGAGAATTTCATCTCGGGCCGCGCGCTTGCCGACCGCACGAGCGCACTGCTCGGACGCACGGTGACCACACGGGAGGCGTTCGAACTCGCGGCGTCGATGCCAGCAGTCGCGACGTTGATCGACGATGCGCTCGATGGTCTCGCGATGCACGTCGCCAATATGGCGCTTCTGCTCGACCCGTCGCACATCGTGATCGGCGGAGGGATGGCGCGCGTTCCAGCCGTGCTGGCCGCTATCGAAGCACAACTCGAACGTGCGGTTCCGTATCCGCCCGTGGTGGCGGTTGCTGCGTTTGGTAAGGGGGCCGCGTTGCAGGGTGCGATCGCTGCTGTTATGGATGCGTGGGCGGGGCACCGCGTGCAGCACGCCTGCCAATAGTCGCCACGGACGCGTTATTGCAGGGCTGCCTGGCCTGGCGTTTCATCCGTGCACTTTCCACTTACAGCGTCTCCGCAGCTCGCGCGTCGAAATCCTTGCGAGCCCGCTCGATGGCCGGCCAATGCACCCTGTTCCAGCCGCTGAATACTTCGAGTGGCTCCATTTCCCGCGCTGCAGACGATGGATGAGTGGCTGGACGACGCGGGGAAGCCGCTGCTTCAGGCCGCGCTTCAGGCAGGTGCAGCAGACCTCGCGCTGCGCTGAACGGCCCGCGGTCAATCAGCTCATGCTCAGCTCAATGTTTCGTAGTCCATCGCATTGGTTTTGAAGGAAAGTGCCCAGCGTGCCGGGGAACATCCCACTCGTTGACGGAACGATGCAGTGAAGTGGCTCTGACTGCAAAATCCGGCGCGCAGGGCGATGTCGGCCAATGAGAGCGCGTTTTCGGCGAGCAGACGCTTGGCAAAATCAATGCGACGATCTACGAACCATGCGTAAGGCGATTTGCCCGTCCGCTTTCTGAAGGCGCGGGCAAACTCGCCTGTGCCCAGATCCAGCACAGCGGCCCAATCCCGCACGTTGAGTTTCGCTTCGAGATTGGCGTCGGCAAACTCGACACATCGTGCGAACGACGCATCGTCCAGCGGTCCGAGTCGCGTATGGTCATTGATAGGAAGATTGAAGTGCTGGCAGTCGACCAGATTGGCCAGCAACGCCTGCACCAGACCCTCCAGATATGCTTCACGCTGAGGTGAACTCAACTGGCTCGCGGCGGCAAATGCTGCTGCCAGCGTCGCGACCACGGGGTGAGGGCGCACCAACGGGGTGAATCGAACCGGCTCGGCGGGCCAGAGATAGCCGGCCTCACTAAACGCCCGGCGAAGCGTATCGCCTGGCACGATCAATTCCAGTTGCTGCAAGGGCGCGACGAACACCGTCTGACTGCGTTCCTCGGGCACCGACAGACGCAGCATGCCAGGCCGCAACGCCCCGCTAAACAGCTTTCTGCCCTTGCGCGTCACTTGCGCGGCGCCCTCCGTCACGGGCATGAGGAGCGCGCACACGTCCTCGGAGGTGTGCATGTCGATGGCTTCGCCTCTGGACCGCTGATAGCTTTTCAGCTGCGGAATGGCCGCGTTCATGTCGATACACGCTCCTGACAGGACTGCGATGCAACCGCTCAAAGCGGCAAACGGGTACGCGAATTATTACTGCGCGTATGCGATAAAAACATAGCACACGCCAATTTGCATGTACATCGCGCGGCCCTCGCGAGCAGCGCGGTGTTGGCGGCATTGGCGTCATTTGAGCAGACAAAACCTGGGGCTTCCGCAATTTGATACGTGTCGAAACTTGAAAGACCGCTGTGATGGCGGTCTTTAGCATGAGGACACCGTCGATGTGTCCACTACCAGTAGTCCGCTATCACGTTCCTGATCACACCAAGGAGGCTGATCCGTTGAGCAGAACCCAACCTCCGCCGCCGCCCGCGTCGAACGAAACCGATCGCCCCGTTAGCGCCGACACCTACAGCGCGCGGCGCGTGCTTTCGTTCGCGAACGTCCCGGCGCTGTTTGGCATTGCCGCCATTCTGGCCTGCACGGTCGTGGCTTTTGCATACACGGGCGGTTTTCTGTCGCCGCACCGACTCACACAAACGCGTGTGGTGGATCAGTTCGAACGGGCTAATGGACCGCATCCCGGCTTTCGTCGCAATCATTCAAAAGGTGTCTGTTTTACCGGCTCGTTTGAAAGCGATGGCCAGGGCGAGCGACTGTCGAAGGCATTGATTTTCAAGCCGGGCACGACGCCCGTGTTCGGACGATTTGCGCTCGCCGGCGGCCAGCCCTTCATGATGGATGGACCGACGGCCGTGCGCAGCATGGCGGTGAACTTCACGTTGAGCAACGGCGAAATCTGGCGCACCGGCATGAACGGCATTCCTGTATTCACGGTACACAGCCTGCGGGATCTCTATGATCAACTGGGTGCGGCGACACCTGATCCACGCACTGGCAAGCCAGATCCTGCACGGATGAAGGCCTTTTTCGCGTCTCACCCCGATACGGCCCGTGCCATGAAAATCATCATGGCACAGCCATTTTCATCGGGTTTCGCCGACACGACCTATAACAGTCTGGACGCGTTTATCTTCACCAGTTCGCAAGGTCAGACAACGCCCGTGCGCTGGAGCATGGTGCCGGAAGAGCCGTTTCGTCCCGACAAGCCGACGCCGGCGCAATTGCAGGATCACAACTACCTGTTCGACGATCTCGCTGACCGCGTTCATGCTGCGCCGGTGCGCTGGCGTCTGATCGCAACGATTGGTCGTCCTGAAGATCCGACCAGTGATCCGACCCAGGCGTGGCCTGCCGATCGTGAACATGTCCAGCTTGGGGTGCTGACCGTGAATCAACTGCAAGACGAAACCCAGGGACCTTGCCGCGATGTCACGTTCGATCCGCTGATCCTGCCAGCCGGCATCGAAGGGTCCGACGATCCTATCCTCAGTGCCCGTTCCGCCGCGTACTCACCATCGTTCGTGCGGCGCTCGGGAGAACCTGCGCCATCGCCCGCAGTTCGTTTTTCCGCGAGCGGCGCAGAAGGGGCGCACCAATGACAAAAGTTCAGGCTTTTCCCTCGTTGTCGCGGTTGTTGCATTGGCTCATGGCCGTCATGATCGTCGCGATGCTGTTCATCGGCATTGGCATGGTCACGACGCCGCTGCATTATCAGGCGCTGGTGTCGATTCATCGTCCGCTCGGTATCGCAGTGCTCGCACTCGTCGCGCTTCGTCTGATCAACCGCCTGCTCAATCCGCCGCCGCAATTGCCGCCTGGGATGCCGCGTCTCATCGCATTTGCAGCGCACGCCAGTCACGTTGCGCTGTACGCATTGATGTTCGCGGTGCCGCTCGTCGGCTGGGGCATGCTGTCGGCGGGCGGCTATCCGGTGGTGCTGTTCGGCGCCGTTCATCTGCCGACTTTGTTGCCGCATGATGCGCCGCTTTACGCGGCGTTGCGGCACACGCATACCGTGCTGGCGCTGTTGCTGTTCGCCGTCTTTTTCGCGCATCTCGGCGCCGCGCTGCTTCATGCTTTCGTGTTTCGTGACGGCGTGTTCGAAAGCATGGCAGCGCTGCGCGTGTCGAATGGCCGGCCAATACAACGCCGGCAACGCTAGCAACACCAGCAACGCTAAGGCTGAATCACCGTCATCCTGAATGGACCGCCGTGATGGGCGGCGTGAGCGACGGCCTCGTTTGCGTCATCGAGCGCAAATGTGGTGACTTCGAATTGCCTGAGGTCGAACAGCCCCGCGCGAACCAGGCCTGTCATGCGGGTGACAGCTTCTGGCGGATACATCCATTTGCCGCGGATCGTGATGTCGTTACGCATGATCCACGGATAGGGCAGGCTCAGTCCGTCGCCGCCGAGCATGCCTACGCCGCCCATCAAAATGACGCGGCCATAGGGACGCACGGCCATGACCGCCGCGCGAACGGCCTTCGTGTCCGCCGAGGGTGGCAGCAGATCGATCACGCAATCAATTGGACCAGGGGCCGCCGCGCGAAGCTGCTCACGATCGACGTCTTCATTGCCGGACAGGATGACGGTTCGCACGCGTTCGCCAAAGCGCCGCTCCAGATCAGCGAGTGCTTTCGTATTGCGTCCTGGCGCAACCACACAGCGTGCGCCCATCGCCAGCGCCACCGCCACGCAGGCGCTGCCGAAGTTGCCGGTAGCGCCGCTCACCAGCAGCGTTTCGCCGGCCTGTAGCGCGGCCGCCAGCAGGCCGCCGTACGGCACGAGCGCGACGTTGAGCGCGCACCAGTGGGCGGCCTCGTGCGGTTCGATGGCGCCAATGCGGATCGCGTTTTCGGTCGGCACACGCAACTGTTGGGCGAAGGGGCCGTCATGAAAGTGCCGCTGTAGACGCAAGCCACCGTCGCCACGCGCGCTCCATCCCTGTAGCGTGATGTCGGGCGTCAAGGCGTCGTCGCGCGAACGCACGGTCGGGTCGCAGAATACCCAGTCGCCGGTTTGCAGATGCGTAGCGTCGGGACCGCTCAGCTTCACGCGGCCAATTGCGCCACAACCGGGAATCATGGGCAATTCCATCAGATAGCGCCGCTCGCCGCTGAATACTTCGTTCGCGTACGATAGTACCGGCGCGGCCACGACATCGACGATCACCTCTCCCGTGCCGATCTGCGGGTCCGGTTTCTCGACAATCTCGAGCGGTTGTCCAAATGCATTTAGCACTGCGGCTTTCATCGTGTGCTCCTCGGATAGTGTCGATCGCACCATTCTGGCAGCGCTAGAATCGCTAACAAGGCCTGGCACTATCCCAGGATTGCTGCGTACCACCTTCTTCGAGGACGACATGCCGGCGGCAAAACGAAGCGAACTGGGCGACTTCCTGCGCTCGCGCCGGCAACGGCTCGATCCAACGCAACACGCCAGCAATGGCCGGCGCCGCCGCACGCCTGGCTTGCGGCGCGAAGAGGTCGCGGAGTTGGCCGGCATCGGCGTGGACTGGTATGTGCGGCTCGAACAAGGACGAACGGTTAGCCCTTCCCATGCAACGCTCGATGCGCTCGCCCGTGCGCTGCAACTTGGCGAGGTCGAAGCTGCGCATATGCGGGCACTGGCGCGCGAGCACCCGCATCGGGCTTTCGAGGTGGAGCGCGTGCCGCCTGCCATCGAGCGCATGGTGGCGAGCCTGCCTTTGCCGGCGTACGTGACAGGCCGGCGTTGGGACATCCTGACCTGGAACACGGCGGCCGCGGAATTTCTCGGCTTTCAGCGTCTGGCGAAAGCCGATCGCAACATCCTCGTGTTCATGTTTATCGAAGCGGACGCGCGGCGCCTGTTCGGCGAGACGTGGGCCGATGAGGCGCGCCGCATGATTGCGCTGTTTCGCGCGACGCATGATCTGCACGCCAACGATCCAACCTTCGTCGCGCTGGTCGAGCGCCTGCGCTCGCACAGTGCTGAATTCGCGCAGTGGTGGAACGCGCATGATGTGGTGAGCGGCGTATCCGGACGCAAGTTGCTCATGCATCCACAACGTGGGCTGCTGCGGTACGAGTACGCTACGTTCCAGGCGAACGACGATCCCGCGCTGAAGCTCGCGATTTACACGCCCGTGTGAGGCTTTTTACCGAGGCGCTGATTCGGGCGTAGCCGTCTGCCAACGGCATTCAGGGCACCAGCAATATCTTTCCTGGCCGGTGCTGCTGCGATCCCTCGATCATCTGATGTGCAAGCCGTGCGTCGCGAAGCGGTAGCTCATCGCCGAGATGAGTCTTCAGTTGACCTTTCATGACCAGATCAGCGAGCGTTTCGAGGGTGGCCGTGGCGACGGAGACGAGCAGAAAGTCCGCGCGTGACTCGCGTTGCGCGGCGCGTTTTTCGTCGGGCTTTTCCACGATGGATACGATCGTTCCGCCGCGTTTGACGAGCGCATAGCTGCCTTGCAGCGCGTCTGCGCCAACCGTATCGACGATCACGTCGAAGGAATCCGCGTAAGCATCGAGCGACGCCGAGCGATCCAGTACTTCGTGCGCGCCGCTATCTTTCACGCGCTGGAGATCCTTGCTGGATGCCGTGGCGACGACGAACGCACCCGCGATGCGCGCAAGCTGCACGGCGTACGCGCCGACATTGCCGGCCCCGCCATAGATCAGCACGCGTTGCCCGGCCGAAACATGCGC
The DNA here is from genome assembly GCF_003429005.1 of Paraburkholderia sp. DHOC27. GTDB lineage: Bacteria > Pseudomonadota > Gammaproteobacteria > Burkholderiales > Burkholderiaceae > Paraburkholderia. The sequence continues at coordinate 33,209 of NZ_QVQV01000008.1, read as the reverse complement.
GAAATCGTGCAGCATTTGCCACGCCGTCACGGCGATCACCGGCATCGAAGCGGCATCGTCAAAGCGCATGCCGGCAGGCATCTTTGCGATCATGCTGGCACGCACCGTCGCAAACTGCGCATAGCCGTTGGTGAAGCGCGGATTGGTCACGCCAAAGACGCGATCGCCGACGGCAAATTCTGTTACGTCTGCGCCGAGTTCGACCACTGTTCCCGAGATATCGGACCCGGGCGTAAGCGGCAACGGCTGCGGGAGCACGCTTTTACCGGCGCGAATCCACGCATCCCACGGGCCGACTCCGGCGCGCGCCACTTCGACCAGCACTTCATTGGCCGCTGGCCGCGGTTTCTCCAGATCGACCCACTCCAGGACATCGGGCGCGCCGAACGTCGACACCTGAATGGCTTTCATCATCGTCATCATAATGTCACCTCAATTGAGGGAGAGCGCTGGCCGCGCCCTCAAGATTAGTTCGTCCTGCCGATTAATACAGGCAGGACCAAGATGCAACGCCGCGCTCAAGCGTTGAAGCCGCCATCGATGGTCAGATTGGCGCCGGTCACGAAGCCGGCTTCCGGGCTGACCACGTAAGCCACCATCCCGGCCACTTCGTCAGGATGCGCGTGGCGCGGCAGTGCCATCAGACCATGCAGCATCGCAGCGAAATCACCTGTTTCGGGATTCATGTCAGTGTCCACCGGACCCGGTTGCACGTTGTTGACAGTGATGCCCTTCGGGCCGAGGTCGCGCGCCAGACCTTGCACCAGACCGCGTAGCGCGGACTTGCTCATGGCGTAAGCGGCGCCGCCGGCAAACGGCATGCGTTCGGCGTTGACGCTGCTGATGTTGACGATGCGGCCGCCGTTGCCCATGTGGGGCAGCACGGCCTTGATCGCCACGAACACGGCGCGCACATTGACCTGAAGCGTACGGTCGAAATCCTCCAGCGAATACGTGTCGACGCCGCCCATCAAGAGAACGCCTGCATTGTTGACGAGAATGTCGATCTTGCCAAACTGGGTTGCGGCGGCGTCAATTGCGCGTCCGACGGCAGCCGCGTCGCCCGCGTCGGCCTGCAATGCAAGGGCACGTCCACCGGCCGTTTCAATCTCGGCAGCAAGCGCACTCGCGTTGGCCGCCGATCCCTTGTAAGTGAATGCCACAGTCGCGCCATCGCGCGCCAGACGCCGCACGATGGCTGCGCCAATACCCCGGCTGCCGCCGGTGACAAACGCTACTTTTCCGTTCAGATTCGAAGTCATGATGTGCTCGAGGTGAGTGTTGATGGACGCAGTATCGACTCTTGATTACACCTTGAGTAGCGGGTGATCTAGACTATCTCTTTCAACCATTTGTATCGAATCCTCATTCAATGGAAGCGCTCAATCTCGTCGAATCCTTCGTGCTGACGGCCGAGCACGGCAGTTTTTCCGCGGCGGCGCGCCGGCTCGGTTTGACACCCGCGGCGATCAGCAAGAACGTCGCACGGCTGGAGGCCGCGCTCGGACTGCGGCTGTTTCAGCGCAGCACGCGCAATCTCACGCTGACGCCGGCGGGCGAGCAGTTTCTGCGCGAGGTGAGCGAGCCCTTCACGGCGCTGCAGGATGCGTTTGCGGGCGCGACGACCCAGGAGGGCAAGCCTGCGGGTTTGTTGAAAGTCAGCCTGGGACTCGCGTTTGGCCGCGAGTATCTGGTCCCGCTGCTCGGCGATTTTCTTGCGCGGTATCCCGCCATCGTGCCGGACTGGCATTTCGATAACCGGCCCGTCGATCTGATTGCGGGCGGCTTCGACGTCGCCATTGGCGGTGGCATCGAACTCACGCCGGGCATCGTGGCGCGCGAACTCGCGCACACGCATGTCGTCGTGGTTGCGTCGCCTGCTTACATGGCGACGCGGAAGATGCCTAAACATCCGGCGGAACTGGACCAGTTCGACGCCATCGTGCGGCGCTCGGCCACGACCGGGCGGCTGCGGGTCTGGACGCTGCGCAACCAGCTCGGCGAGCAATACCGCGCGGAGTCTCGTACGCGCATCATCTTCGACGACCCCGAGGCGATCGCCCACGCTGCGATGCTCGGCCAGGGCATTGCCTACCTGCCGATGCCCCACGCCGCTCGCTGGTTATCGGAAGGCACGCTCATGCGGCTGCTGCCAACGTGGTACGCCGAGCAGGGGCCGATTTCGCTCTACTACCCGAACAAGAAGCTGTTGCCGGCGAGAACGCGCGCATTTGTCGACTTCGTGGTCGAGGCTTTTCGTGAGCGGCGGCTGGCGGAGAAATTCGATGGACGGTGAGCGCGATTCGATCACCACATGATCGACTGCTGATACGAAGAGATGGATTATCGCGTAAGACGATGCATTCTATGATTTCTCCTCGGGTCCGGATTTGGCCGGGCGAGTCGAGCGATGTGCCACTGGCACAGCAGACCAGAAATCAAGGGAGCATTGCAATGGATATCCATACGAGAGGTGCGCGGATTCACGTCGAGGAGCAGGGCGAGGGGCGCCTGGCGCTGGTGTTTCTGCACTACTGGGGTGGTTCGTGCCGCACGTGGGATGGCGTTGTGGACAGCCTGTCGAGCGCATATCGGTCCATCGCCATTGATCATCGCGGCTGGGGTGAGTCCGACGCGCCGGCGCACGGCTACACCATCGCCGATCTGGCCGACGACGCCGAGGACGTGATTGCCGAGCTGAAACTGCGCGCTTTCGTGCTGGTTGGGCATTCGATGGGCGGCAAGGTGGCGCAACTGCTCGCGTCGCGTCGGCCTCAAGGACTGCAGGGCGTGGTGCTGGTCGCGCCATCGCCGCCCTCGGCAATGAAGTTTTCGGCCGAGCAACGTGCAGCGATGAGTTCTGCTTACGATTCGCGTGAATCAATCAGTGGGGTCCTCGACAACGTGCTGACCGCCAACCCGCTGACGCGCGCGCAACGTGAACAGGTCATCGCCGACAGTCTGCGCGGTGCGCCGCAAGCGAAAGCTGCATGGCCCAACGCCGGCATGCTCGAAGACATCACGGCTGAGGTTGGCGTTATCAATGTGCCCGTCACGGTGATTTCGGGTGAGCGCGATCAGGTGGATAGCGTGGAGACGCTGCGCAACGAATTGCTGCCGCGCATCCAGGGCGCCCGGCTGCACGTGTTACCGGGCATTGGGCATCTGTCGCCGCTCGAAGCGCCGGCGGCGGTTGCCACGGTTATCCGGGAGTTCGTTGCTGAACTCGAACCGCTGGCGAGTGACGATAACTGCAGCACGCACGAGTAGGGTTTCGTGCGAGCCTAAACGTTCATGGCGCGTTCGATTGTCAGGCCTTCGCGCGCCGCGACTTTCTCTGAGGTTGCCGCGCGCGCTGAATGCGTTGTGGTGTGTGCTGGTCCCACGGCGGTGCGTCGCCGAATGCAGCGGCCAGATAGTCCAGCAGATGACGCACTTTGAGCGACAGGTGCTGCGCACTGGGAAACACCGCCTGGATCGTCAGTTCCGCCGCGTGATAATCGGGCAGCAGTTCGATGAGTTCGCCGCGTGCGATGTGCTCGCCGAACACGAACGTCGGTCCATAGACAATCCCGCTTCCTTCCAGCGCGGCGGCGAGCAACAGTTGAGTATTGTTGGCAGACAGGCGGCTCGGGCCGCTAACCTGATGCACGCGCCCCTGGCTGTCGGTCAACATCCAGTCGCCGGCTGACACCGCCTCACTAAACGTGAGTCGCGGCGCCTGCTGGAGATCGTCGGGACTGCGCGGCGTGCCGTTCTTCTCGAGGAACGCGGGTGACGCGCAGATCACCATGCGGCACGGTGCGAGACGCCGCGCCACCAGCGCTGAATCAGGCAGGCGCCCAATCCGCACGGCCACGTCTACGCCGGTTTCGAGCAGATCGACATAACGATCGCTCAACGACACCTCGACGTTGACGTGGGGATGATCCGCCAGGTATCGGGCGAGCACCGGGCCGAGATGCATCGCGCCGAACGTGACGGGCGCGGCGACACGCAACACGCCGCGTGCGGTACCGCGCGCATCGCTCGCCTCGCGATTGGCCTCGTCCCATGCTTCGAGAATCCGCTTGCAACGCGCGTAATAGGTGTGGCCGATTTCCGTGAGACTCAGACGACGCGTCGTGCGGTGAAGCAGTCTGGCATTGAGTTCGGCCTCGATCGCGCTCACATATTTGCCAGCCATCGCGGCAGATAAGCCAAACCGCCGTGCAGCAGCGGCGAAACTGCCTTCGTCGACGGCGGCGACGAACACGCTGATGCAGGTCAGACGGTCCATGCGTTCCTTGCTTGATACGCCCTAATCATGATGCGCAGGCTCGTTTTCATAATGTATGGCAATCCTAAGCGGTGAGTTCGCCTTGTGAACCTGCTGTCTTGCGCTTGCGTTGCAGAGACGGCGAGCGCTCGGTCAAGCTGGCAGAGGCATCGGTATCAGGCGAACCCGCAGCCGCGAAGCGGCGCCGATATTCCGCTGGTGTGGTCTGTTTCGCGGCCCTGAACTGCCGGTTGAAATTGGCGACGTTCGCGAAGCCTGAGCGCGCGGCAATCACAGCGACGGGCAAGGAGGTATCCACCAGCATGCGGCATGCGTGTCCGATCCGCACGCGGGCGATATACCGTCCGACGCTCTCGCCGATGTGTTGCACGAAGTAGCGCGTGAGCGAGCGTTCCGACAGATTCGCGGCCTCGCACAGTTCCGCCATGCGCAGCGGCTCGGCGAAGCGGGCGTCGATCACGGAAAGAACCCGGTTGATCCGTTCGGGTTCGTGACCGGAGGGCCCGATTGCTTCATTGAACGTGCTGGGCGATGCCAGCGGTTGGCCCGGTGCGTCGGCCAGCGTGCAGAGAATGTCGAGCGCGGTGCCGAGGCGCTCGCGTGCCTCGCTGGAAAGCAGGTGCGCAAGCCGCTCGCGCATCGCGTTGCCGGCGGGCGGGGCGAAGGCGAGGCCGCAGGCGGCGCGGCGCAGCAGTTTGCGCAGCGGTTCATATTCGGGGCAGCAATCCGCCATGCGGCGCGCCCAGTCGCCGTCGAACCAGATCACGATGGCGACCTGCGGCGAGGCAGGGTCGATGGAACGATTCGAGGCCCACGTATGGGGCAAATCCGGCGGCACGAGGACGAGATCCTCGGCTTCATAGTCGGTGACAGAGTCGCCGATGTAGCGCTTGCCATGACTGTTCATGGTTAGCGTTAACTCGTACTCGGGATGGTGATGCCACTCGAACGGAATGCGCGGCAGGCGCCGATGGTAAACCCGCAGCGAACAGTTCTCGCCGAACTCGACGTGCTCGTAGGCTGGTTTCATGGCTGAAAACGCAAATGAATTGCCTGAATAGTATCACTCGTGCGAGTCCGCCCGTCATATGCTCGGGCATATCAAATCACACGGAGACAATCATGGCGTTAATCGTCGAAGATCTGCCGGGCGCGATCCGGCAAGCCAAACGGGCGCTGCGCGCTGCGTTGCCAAACTATCGGGAAGTCTTCGCCGAAGTCGAAGCTGCGATCAGCGCCGAGGCGAAACGGATTGCCGCGCAGCGCGATCGCGGCGAGGACGTGATCCCCGAAATCCAGTTTGCCGATATCGTCGAACAGCGCATCACAGCAGAGCAGATCGGGCTCATCAAGGCGCGCGGCGCGTGCGTGATCCGCAAGGTGTTTCCCCGCGAACTGGTGCAGGGCTGGGACGCGGACATTGCGCAGTACGTCGAGCGCAATAACCTCGACAAGCGGCTCGAAAACCGCGCCGAAGACAAATACTTTGGGCAACTGGCGTCCAGCAAACCGCAAATCTACGGCGTGTACTGGTCGAAGCCGCAGATGCTCGCCAGGCAGTCCGAAGCACTGACCACGGCGCGCGTGTTTCTGAACCGCCTGTGGCGCACCGAGAGCGAAGGCCGCGTGCACTTCGATCCGGATCGCGTGCCGGTGTATGCCGACCGGCTGCGTCGCCGGCCGCCGGGTTCCGCGTCGCTTGGCTTGTCGGCGCATTGCGATGGCGGCTCGGTCGAGCGCTGGATCGAAAGCAATTTTCGTCACGTCTACCGCCACGTGTTTGCAGGTAACTGGCGCGACTACGATCCGTTCGATGCCGCTTACCGCACGGAGGTGGAGGAGATCGCCTCGCCTGCGGTGTGCTCGATGTTCCGCACGTTCCAAGGATGGACTGCGCTGACACCGCAAGGTCCGGGCGACGGCACCCTGCAACTCGTGCCCATTGCCAATGCGATGGCGTATATCCTGCTGCGCGCGTTGCAGGACGACGTGGCCGAGGACGACCTGTGCGGTGCGATGCCGGGCCGCGCGCTGTCGATCAAGACGGAGTTTCACGCGCCCCTGTTCGAAGCGCTCTCGTCGATTCCGAAGATGGAAGCGGGCGATACCGTGTTCTGGCACAGCGACGTGATTCACGCGGTGGAAGACGAACATCGCGGCGCGGGCTATAGCAATGTGATGTATATCCCCTCGGCGCCCACCTGCGCCAAGAACGACGCCTATCTGAAGCGGCAGTTGCCGAGCTTCCTGAAGGGCGAGAGCCCGCCCGATTTTCCGGCTGACCATTTCGAAGTGGATTTCACCGGACGCGCGACGGCCGACGATCTTACGCCGCTCGGCAAGGCACAACTTGGGTTTGATCTGTAGTTCGGTTTCGATGTTGTTCCCTATGTACTAAGAAGTAGGCCTAAGTATTTGCGGTGGTTGCCTGACACCGCTCAATTAAAAAACGAAGATTCGGAGACTGCAATGAAACGATCACTGACATCGGTTGCCGCGGCATTGGCGCTGCTCGTGACTGGAACGCAGGCGGTACTCGGTGCCGAGCAGCTTTCGGTGCTGCACTGGTGGACTTCGGGAGGCGAATCGAAGGCGATCCGGGTGTTGAAAGACGATATGAACAAGCAGGGCTACGAGTGGAAAGACTTCGCCATCGCAGGTGGAGCGGGCGCCGCCGCCATGACGGCGCTCAAGGCGCAGGTCATCTCGGGCAATGCGCCTTCGGCCGCACAGGTCAAGGGGCCGTTGATTCAGGACTGGGCCGATCAGGGCGTGCTGGTGAATATCGATCAGGCTGCCACGGACTGGAAGGCGAACTCACCGGCAGGGATCGACAAGACCATGAAGTCGGGTGGCCACTATGTGGCCGCGCCATTCTCTGTACACCGAATCAACTGGCTGTGGATCAACAAAGCCGATCTCGACAAGGTGGGCGGCAAGGCACCCACGACGTGGCCGGAGTTCTTTGCGCTGGCGGATAAATTCCGCGCAGCAGGTATCACGCCCGTTGCACACGGCGGCCAGCCCTGGCAGGAAATGACCATCTGGGAAACGGTGGTGCTCTCGCACGGGCCGGACTTTTATCGCAAGGCGCTGGTCGATCTGGACCAGAAGACGCTGACCTCGCCGCAGATGGTGCAGGTGTTCGAGACTGTCCGCAAGATTCAGACGTACTTCGATAAAGGCGCGACCGGGCGCGACTGGAATCTCGCCACGGCGATGGTAATCAACGGGTCCGGTGGAATGCAGTTCATGGGCGACTGGGCAAAGGGCGAGTTTGCGAATGCGAACAAGCAGTCGGATGTCGACTACATTTGCGCCCCCGCTCCAGGCACCGCGAATGCCTTTACGTACACCGTGGATGCGTTCGTGTTCTTCCAGCAAGGCGGCAAAAAGGATGCGACGCCGGGGCAACTGGCGCTCGCCAGGACGATCATGTCGCCCGACTTCCAGCAACAATTCAGCCTTTACAAAGGCTCGATTCCGGTGCGGCTGGATGTGCCGATGGACAAATTCGACGATTGCGCCAAGAAGTCGCGTACGGACGAGCAGGCCACGATCAAGTCCGGTGGCTTCCTGCCGTCACTGGCGTTCGGTGAACTGCAATCGTCCGTCACGGCCGGTGCGATTACCGATGCCGTCACGAACTTCATGAACTCCAGCGAAGACCCGCAAGAGGGCGCACGCAAACTGGCCGCTGCCGCGAAGGTGAAGTAGTGGGGCGCTTTTAAGCAGAACCCAGATGGGATGCGTTTGGGTCGGCTTGCCGGGCCGAACGCATCGGATGGAAACGACAGCTTTGGCGAAAAAACGCAACTAACGGTCAGGTGCCGCCGGCTCCGCCGAATGACGCGACCGAGGCCGGCGCGGCTGTACTGTGTCATCAGCCGCGCGTCGCGCCCTTGCTACGCAGCAGCGGCGCGAGTATTCGACTCAGCGGTTCCCGTCAAGCAGATCGCCCAGCAATTCGTCGAAGGCGGCTTGTGCGTCTTCGAGTTCCTGGAGGGCGGCGTCGAAGGTTTGCAGCGCGAACTGCGAGGGACGTCCTTCGCCTGCCGGCGGGAACTGCGATTGCAGCGATGCGAACGCCGACTTGACGCGTTGGGTAGCAGCCAGCACGCGCTCCATGGCGGCGGTTTCTTCGGCTCGCGCCTGTTCGTGATTCATGGGAATGACTCCGTGGTTCATGCGGCGATAACGCCAAGGCGCCTACTATGCCACGGGTAACACGGGTAACGTGAGACGCCCGCCGTCAGACGCCAGAGGTGTGCCAGAGGCGCGGCTTTCAGAGGATCGGCAGACCGCCGTTGGCCTTCACTTCACGCAACGACAACGCCGACTCCACCGATGTCACGCCCGGCAGGCCGCGCATTTCGTCGCGCATGAAAGTGCCGTAGTCGTCGAGGTCGCGGGCGACGACCTGCAGGATGTAGTCGGCGCTGCCCGATACGTTATGACACGACAAGATTCGCGGGATGGCCTGAACCTCGCGCTCGAAACGCGTGGCGACGGCGCGGTCATGCACCGCGAAACGCACATAGACGAACGCGACCACGCCATAGCCGAGGGCGGAGCGCGACAGCATGGCCCGGTACTGGTCGATATACCCGTCGCTTTCGAGGCGCTTGAGCCGGCGCGCGCATGGCGTTTCGCTCAGACCGACCGTTTCCGCGAGACGCGCATTCGACATGCGGCCATCGCTTTGCAGCGCGGCGAGGATGGCGCGGTCTACTTTATCGAGGTCGTTCATCATGAGGGGAAAAGCTCATAGAGAGAGTTGATTCTAGCGTATTCCCCTAATTCGAGCGCTTGATCCCATGTAAATCGCCAGCATTCCCTCACGAAGCAATAGCAAGATGGAGGCCTCAAAACGTGAGGTTCAACATGATTTCCGCGCATCTCCTGATCGTCTTCGTCGTCGCCTTGCTCGTGGTCTATGCCGTGCCTGGGCCGGACATGGCGCTGGTCATGCAGACGAGCATTGCGCGCGGCGCCCGCACGGGCTTTGCGGCTGCGGGCGGGCTGGGCATTTCGCGTGCGACCCACGTGACGCTCTCGGCGTGCGGGGTGGCGGCGCTGCTGCGCAGTGCGCCCTGGCTATACGACGTGGTGCGCTACGGCGGCGCGCTCTACCTGGGCTGGATTGCCTTGCAGATTTTTCGCTCACCGGTCTTTGCGTTGCCTGCCGGTGACGCCATGGCGGCAGGTGCACAGCCGCTGCGCACCGCGTTCATCAAAGGGCTTTTGACTAACTTGCTGAATCCAAAAGCATTGTTGTTCTGCTCGGTGCTGCTGCCGCAGTTCGTGCGGCCACAGGCAGGCCCGGTGGCCTGGCAGATGATCGAACTGGGCGCGATCCTGGTCGTGACGGGCGCATGCTTCGATTTCATCTACGCGATTGGCGCCGCCCGCATCGCGAACTGGATGCGCACCCATCCGCTTGCGCAAACGGTGCAGCGCTGGGCTTTCTCAGCGGCGATCATTGGTTTCGCGCTGCGGTTGTCGTTCGACTGAACCGCTTTTCGCCTTGCCGGCGCGCTGCGAGGCGCTCTTCATCGAGCGCCTCGTCTGGCGCGTCAACGCTTCAGGGTTGCAGCGCGATGCGCCCGGTCGTCGATGATTTTCTTGCGGTGCTTGTTCTTCATCTGCTTCCATTCCTTGCACTCTTCGCGCGTACGCAGACAGCCAACGCATAGGCCAGTACGTGCGTCGAATTTGCAAATGTCGATACAGGGCGACTTGACGCTCATTGGACGGGGCTTCCTTGGATGGGATGCATGGACTCTCGCACGCCCCTCATGTCGCGGGCCAAGTGATTGTGTTAATAAGGGCGATAGACATGCCGGGTCCGGGTCCGGGTTCGGGTCCGACTGCCACCTTCAACCTCTCTCACCTGCACCGCCTCAGCTTCGATGAAAACTTTTCTGCTGTACGTCGTGACGGCCGTCGCCGAGATTCTCGGCTGCTATTTGCCGTGGCGCTGGCTCAAGGAGGGCGGCTCCGTGTGGCTGCTGGTGCCAGGCGCGCTGAGTCTGGCGGCCTTCGCGTGGCTCCTGACGCTGCACGGTGCGGCTGCCGGGCGGGTCTATGCCGCCTATGGCGGGGTCTACGTGGCGGTGGCGATCCTGTGGCTGTGGTGCGTCGAGCAGGTGCGCCCGAGCTTGTGGGACCTGGCGGGCGTCGCGCTCACGCTGGCTGGAATGAGCGTGATTGCGTTCCAGCCGCGTGTTTGACGCGGGCGCTGCCAGCAACAGAGATGCTGGCGTGAATGCATACCGGCGCCACACCGGCGCCGCGAGTAGTCGCGACGCCCTTTGCCAGCTTCCGCTAGTTAGCGACCGCCGAGATAGTCGAGCTTGCCCAGCTCGACGCCGTTATGACGCAGGATGTCGTAGGCCGTCGTGATGTGGAAGAAGAAATTGGGCAGCACGAACTGCAGCAGGTAATTCACGCCGGTAAATTCAATCGGCCCGCTGCGCATCTTCAGCGTGATCGAACGCTCTTCTGAGCCGTCGATCTGCGCCGCATTGAATTCCAGCAGGTAATCAATCGTTTTCTGAATGCGGGCATGCAGCTCTTCGAACGTCATTTCGACGTCTTCGTAGCGGGGCGCCTCGACGCCGGCCAGACGCGCCGCGCAACCCTTGGCGGTGTCCGTGGTGATATAGACCTGACGCGCGAGCGGCAGCATGTCCGGGAACAGCCGGGCATTGATGAACACGGACGGGTCGATCTGCTTTTCTGCCGCGTGCGCTTCGGCCTTGCCAAGAATGCCTTGCAGGCTGGTCAGGCCGCGCACCAGTACGGGCAGGGAAGCTTGATACATCGAAATGGACATGGAACGTTCCTCTGGTTCACTCAGGTTCTTCGCCGCGCGTGCGCTGAGCCCGCGCGAAACAATGCAACGGCCGGATCGCCGCTGCAGCATCATAGCGCGAGCCGTGAGGAAATTGCATTGGCCATCTGGCCGACTGTCTTGCGATCCGGAACTGTGTTCGAATGAATTTGTCGGACGGCTTGACGATGTCCTTGAAACCACCCTTGAACCACCATCACCGGCGGAAGTTGCCGCACTGCATTGATGTGGCGACGTGGTATCCGCCGGCACTAACGCGAGCCTCGCGCGCGACGCGAGGCGACGCATCACAGGAGTCGAGACTATGGCCAGGCATGTGTTGCAAGGAAGTGAGCGAGCCCCGGTGGAGGGCTCAACCGTCGTTGGACATTGCGACCCCGCCCAGCGGATCGAAGTCCATCTGATCCTGCGCCGTCCCGCGCAGGAAAAGTTTGACGCCTTGATGAAGAAGATCGAAGCGGGCGATCCGGGCGTCAAGCCGCTGTCACGCGAGGCATTTGCCAGCGAGTTCGGCGCGGCCGCGGAAGATCTGAGCAAGGTCAAGGCCTTCGCTGCGCAGGCCGGCTTGACGGTAGTGCGTGAAGATGCCGCCTCGCGCACGGTGGTGCTGGGCGGCACCATTGCGCAGTTCCAGACTGCGTTCGACGTTCAGCTCCAGCACTACCAGCATCACGTGCTCGGACAGTACCGTGGCCGCACGGGTGTCATCAGCTTGCCCGATACGCTGTCAGGTGTCGTCACGGCGGTACTGGGGCTCGACAACCGTCCGCAGGCGCGTCCGCATTTCCGTATCCGGCCGCCGTTCCATCCCGCCAAAACGGCGCAGCCAAGTTCGTTCACGCCGTTGCAGATCGCCTCGCTCTACCAGTTCCCGCAAGGAGATGGCAGCGGGCAGTGCGTTGGCATCGTCGAGCTGGGTGGGGGCTACAACACTTCCGATCTGAAAAGCTACTTCTCGAATCTGGGTGTGAGCGCGCCGACCGTGGTGTCGGTGGGCGTAGACCAGGGCAGCAACAGCCCGACCGGCGATCCGAACGGTCCGGACGGCGAGGTCACGCTCGACATCGAGGTGGTCGGCGCGGTTGCACCGGCCGCGAAAATCGCCGTGTACTTCACGACCAATACGGACTCCGGTTTCATGGATGCGGTAACGACTGCCGTGCACGACACCACCAACAAACCGTCGGTCATTTCGATCAGTTGGGGCGGCCCGGAGTCGGGGTGGACGTCGCAGTCGTTGCAGGCGTTCAATAACGCGTTGCAATCGGCCGCGGCGATGGGTGTGACGGTCTGCGTGGCTTCGGGCGACAGCGGCTCGAGCGACGGCTCCACCGGCACGGTAGCCGATTTCCCTGCCTCGAGCCCGTATGTGCTGGCATGCGGCGGCACGAAGCTCACCGCCTCGGGGCAGACCATTGCGAGCGAGGTGGTCTGGAACGACGGCAAGGAAGGCGGCTCGGGCGGCGGCGGAGTCAGCGCGGCTTTCCCGGTGCCGAGCTGGCAGCAGGGCCTGTCGTCCACCAGCTCGAAAGGCGTGAAAACTGCGCTGAAGGGGCGCGGCGTGCCGGACGTGGCGGGCAATGCGTCGCCTGAGACGGGCTACGAAGTGCTGATCGACGGGTCGCAAACGGTGGTGGGCGGCACCAGCGCGGTAGCGCCGTTGTGGGCTGCGTTGATTGCCCGCATCAATGCGGCGAAGGGCTCGCCGGTGGGTTTCGTCAATCCGGTGCTGTACAAGAACCCCAGTGCCTTGCGCGATATCACGCAAGGCAACAACGGTGCGTACGAGGCTTCCGCTGGATGGGACGCGTGTACAGGCCTTGGTAGCCCTAATGGTCAGAAGGTCGCGGCGGCACTATAGTCAGTTGTAGCCTCGTTAGCAGACGCCGGTGTTACCAGCGTCACCAGCGTCACCGGTGTCTGCGACTGGTTGGCCTGGGCGGGCGGGTAGGGGCGTCGCGTCCTTGTCCTGCATTTGCCTGGCATGCGTGGGTATTTGCCATCTTTCCGTGCCACTGAGTTTGCCTCTGAGCGGTGGTGCCTTGCCTGTTAAGACGCTCGTACGGCGCGTCCATGCCGTGCACGACTTGAAACGAAACCGATGGAGCGATCATGACGAACAACGAGTCAGCTTCCGGCAGTCCGCAGTCGTCTCACAACTCGCACGCGGCGCCTAAACCTGCATCTGCGCCAGCACCTGCGTCCGCGTCTGCCGCCGCGCCGGCTCCTGCTTCGACCCCTGCGCCGGCGGCCACCGCCACGGCCGCTGGAAAAGCCGCGAGCAAAGCAGCGAGCCCGAGCGCCGCGCAGCGCAAGGCAGGCGACCAGCCGTTCTTCGATCCGGTTGCCTACGGTAATGGCCCCAACGATTCGGTCACCGACACGAGCGAGAACGCCGCCGTCACCAAACACTCCATCGTCATTGGCGGACGCAAGATTGCCTATACGGCCACGGCAGGGCATCTGGTGACGGTCGACCCCAGCAGTTCGGTGCCCAACGCAAAAATGTTCTACGTGGCCTTCACGCAGGATGGGCAGAAAGAGGAAAGCCGCCCGGTCACGTTCTTCTATAACGGCGGCCCGGGTTCGTCGTCGGTGTTCGTGCTGCTCGGTTCGTTCGCGCCGCGTCGCATCAAGACGGCAATGCCCAGTTTCACGCCGCCTGCACCTTATTCGATGGAAGACAACCCGGACAGCATGATCGACAAGAGCGATCTGGTGTTCATCAATCCAATCGGCACGGGTTATTCGGCAGCTATTGCTCCGGCGAAGAATCGCGACTTCTGGGGCGTGGACCAGGATGCCAATTCGATCAAGCAGTTCATCAAGCGCTTTCTGACGAAGAACAATCGCTGGAATTCGCCGAAGTATCTGTACGGCGAGTCGTACGGCACGGCGCGCAGTTGCGTGCTGGCGTATCTGCTGCACGAAGACGGCGTCGATCTGAATGGCATTACGCTGCAGTCGTCGATTCTCGACTACACGCAGTCGGGCAATCCGGTGGGTGCCTTGCCTACCGCCGCGGCCGACGCCTGGTATCACAAGAAGCTCGGCGTCGCGCCTACGCCGAAGGATCTCGGTGCGTTCGCCGAGGAGGTGGCACAGTTCGCGCGCACCGACTATCTGGCAGCCTTGCGCAAGGCGCCCGCCACGGACGCGGCCACGGTCGAAAAGCTCAGCGAATACACCGGCATCGACAAGCCCACGCTGCTCGCGTGGAACCTCGACATTGCCGGCTACGACAGCCGCGGCGATTCGCTCTTCCTGACCACGCTGCTCAAGTCCAAGGGGCTCGCACTGGGTGAGTACGACGGGCGGGTGACGGCCATCGAGACCGGTATCGCCGGCAAGATCAACCCGAATTCGGGGGGTAACGATCCGACCATGACCGCGGTGACGGGCGTCTACACGACCATGTGGAACGTCTATTTGAACGAGCAACTGCTGTACACGTCGAATTCCGCCTTTACCGACCTGAACGACCAGGCCTTCCAGTATTGGGATTTCAGCCACATCGACCCAACCGGCGCGCAGAAGGGCGTGGATTCGAAGGGCAACGTCATTCTCTACACGGCCGGCGATCTCGCCGCTGTGATGGCGCTCAACCCGGACCTCAAGGTGTTGTCGGCGAACGGCTTTTTCGACTTCGTGACGCCGTTCTATCAGACGGTGATCGATCTGCAGCAGATGCCGCTCGTCAGCACGCAGGTGCGTCAGAATCTGTCCGCGCGTTTCTATCCATCGGGGCACATGGTGTACCTCGACGGGGCGTCGCGTACCGCACTGAAGGGCGATGTGGCGAAGATGTATGACACGACGGTGTCGGATACGGCGGCCGTCAGCCGGATCCGCGCATTGCAGGCTCGCAAGGCAAAACCGGCGAAACCCCCCAAACCGGCGTAGCCCGCGGCTTTGGCTCGGCAGGGCGCCGCTCAGGCCCTGCGCGCCACGACTTCCCAAAGTATGGGCTGCAATTGCACCCGTACATATTGAATGTGTTTTAATTGCATGCCGAATTCACTATCCGCGTCACGACCTGGCGCGCCGACGAATGATTGAAGGTAAGACAGGTAGGCGCGTTCGCGTTCAAGGCATGACAGATTCAAACCCTCCGTGCGTCGCGGAGCGGGCGTCCCGGCGACACCTCGCGCACATGGGGCGAATCAGTGTGGCGGTTCTCTTCGGCTTGTTTGCAGCGTTGCGTGCCGAGCAAGCGGCGGCGCACGACGCGACCCTCTTTGACGGGCGTGTAACGCAGCAGTCGATTGGCAGCACGATCTGCCGTCCGGATTACGTCGACGCGGTTTCGCCGTCCATCAGTGTGATGATGGAACGCAAGGCGCGTCTGCTCGCGGACCTCGGCATCAGCACGGACGCGGGGGTGGCTTACGCGCTCGACCGGCACGTGCCGGTTCTTCTCGGCGGTGCCCCCGACTCGCCGGCCAACTTCGACTTGCTGCCGTGGGCGGGCAATCAGGGCGAGCGCCGCAAATCCCGGCTCGTCGTGCGTCTGAAGCACTGCGTCTGCGAGGGCAAGATGACGCTGAGCGACGCCCAGGCAACCATCCTCGGCAACTGGTCCGCCGCCTACCCCGGCTTCGGTCAAAACTCATGCAATCTGAACGGCGTCGACGTCGCGACTGGTAGCCGTGACAGCGAGCCGTAATCGGGGAACTCTTAAGACCAGCCTTGATGCACGTCTATAGCGCGTCGTCTAACGGGCCCTAAAACTTCGCTGTCTTGTCAACCGTTGCGTCCTCGCAAGCGTGCACGAATCGCGTACGTTTGTGCGAGGCGATTCAGGTACAGTTCATTGGCGCTTTCTCAACAGCGCCGGACGGCGCGATACCCGTCAAGAGAAGATTTCCATCCGTGCAAGGGCGCGTGCCGTATTGCTGGCAGGCGAATGGCGGCAATAGATAGAGCGCGCAACGGGGCCTGCCTCGGTCGCACTACTGCGGTGTCACATATTATTTACGACAGTTTGTGACTATCCTGATGTCAGGGCGAAGCTCGAGGGGACATTGAAATGGTTGCTTTTTATGTGGCGATGGCGTCACTGGTAGCAGCCTTCATCAACAATGTAGCGGCGAAGCGAATCGTCAGGCAGACGCACCCTCGCGGTCGGGACTCCGGCCGTTCGTGGGCCGTTGCGGCTTCGCAGTAAGAGGCGTCCTTGGCGCTAATCTGGAGTACTCATGAACCTGTTTGTCTGGAATTTTCCCGAATCGAGCACCGAGCAGCAGGTGCGTGAATTTCTCGAGCATGAACTGGGTCACTACGCAAAAAGAGTGACCGTGCAGGATGCGGGCACGCCCAAGGCCTATGCGACCGTGGATCTCGCTTCAGATGGCTCGTACGTCGGCGAAGTCATCGCGCAGCAGTTGCAGGGCAAAATCTTCGCCGGGGCCAGGTTGCAAGCAAGCCCCGAGTTGTTTGGCGGCGGCGAGCCAAGGCCCGCCTGAGCAAACGCCTGAGGCGAACACGATCGCGGGTGCAAGCGTGTGCATCGCGGCGTGATGACTCTGTGACCGTCAGTTGATTCTCACGCGCTGCCAATGCGGCGCGTGAGTTCCGCACGAAGCGTTTTTATTCACTCACTGGCCAGTCGTACGGCGTGTAAGGCAATGCCCGTTTATGACGGGTCGCATCGTAGAAGCGCAACACGGTTTCATGCACTGCCGCGCTGACCGGCTTGCCTTCAAGAAAATCGTCAATGTCGTCGTACCGGATACCGTAGGCATCTTCATCAGGACGTTGTGGGCGCAACATTTCGAGGTCGGCGGTGGGCACCTTGTGGGTCAGCGCATCGGGGGCGCCGAGGACGCGTGCCAGCGCGCGAACCCGCCGCTTGTCGAGTCCCGTGAGCGGCAGGACGTCGGCACCACCGTCGCCGAACTTCGTGAAAAATCCCATCACGGATTCCGCCGCGTGGTCAGTGCCGATTACGACGCCCATGCGCGCACCCGCCACCGCATACTGGGCAATCATGCGCTGCCGGGCCTTGATGTTGCCGTGTACGAAGTCCTGCTGAACGTGATCGGTAAAGCGCATGCCGCTTGCGGTCAGTGAAGTCAGCATGGCGTCGGCTGCCGGCTTGATATCTATTGTCAGATTTTCGTCCGCGCGAATGAAGGCGAGCGCCTGCTGGGCATCGGCTTCGTCCTGCTGGACGCCGTACGGCAGACGCAACGCGACGAAGCGAGCCTCGTATTGCGCAGCGCGCAGACGTTCGACGGCCAGTTGCGCGAGGCGTCCCGCCGTCGATGAATCGACACCGCCGCTGATGCCGAGCACGTAGGTTTTCAGGCCGCTGGCGCGGAGATAATCCGCGAGAAAAGCGACGCGCCGCTCGATTTGATGTTCCGCGTCGAAAGCCTCGGTGACGTGCATCTCTGCGCCGATACGTTGCTGGCGTTCCGCCGAATCCGGTTGATTCATGGTTTCCTCATCAAAACGTTTCCTGGTTAAAACGTTCCGAAGCTTCTTGCGAAGCATGCGGTTCTTTGCATCATGATGCACGCCGTCGTGAGCGGCTCATGATTTATTCAGTTTGCATGCCATTGAGACATGCCATTGAGACGAACGGATTTAACGGCGCCTATCCCTTCAAATGGCTGCCCGATTAATTCAGGCGTAGGCTCGATGACACACAACTGTCAGATATCGAACCGCTCAACCGGGCTTTATAAGTGGGCGCTCGTCCATTGATCGACACAACCTGACGCGCTGAGTAATATCATATTCATACCTAATACGCCGCCGCATGATCAATCATAGGCAGGTTTGCTCGAACACACGATGAACCAACAGAAATGGTGGGACCTACGTGAGCAAAACGATGCGGTTGATCGGCCGGGGATTAATTCAAGCGGCGTCCGTCGTGCGCAGCGGTTGAAATCACTCTGCCACTTGCTGGGGATTGCGCTTTGGGTGTCGTTGAGTGGCGCCGCATCTGCTGCTTCGACTTCTGTCCTGACTTCCACCGCGAAGTCTGTTCCGGTTTTTGCCCCGGCTTCTGCCTCAATGGCCAGGCCCATCCCGGCTTCATTCGCTGCGTCTTCCGGCGCGGCATCGGGCGCAACATCTGGCACGCCCACGCCCACGCCCACGCCCGTTGCGACTGGAGCCTCACCCGCGCCAACCGCTTCCGAGGTTGCGGCGCCGGACGCGGCGGGCGCCGTCGATCCACGCCGCGCGCTTTTATTACGCGCTGCGTTTGCGCAGACCGTGACACGCCGCCTGCAGGTGCCCGCTGCGATCCAGCAGGAGTACGGCCAACGTCTCCAGGCTGCGTTGCAGGCGGACCAGTTGGGCAATCTCTCCGGCGAATACGTGGTGCTGGTCGATCGTTGCGCCAATGTTCAGGCGCTCTTCATTTACTTTCGCGCCACGCCCTCCGATGCGTGGTCGATGATCGGTGCGTCGCCGGTCGCCACCGGCCGGCCAGGCGAGTTCGATCATTTCGTCACGCCGCTCGGGGTGTTCGAGCACACGCCCGACAACATGGATTACCGCGCGGAAGGCACGATGAACGAGAACAATATTCGCGGCTATGGCAAGCGCGACATGCGCATCTTCGATCTCGGCTGGGCCCAGGGCGAGCGGGGCTGGGGCAGGGGCGGCATGTCGCAGATGCGCTTCCAGATGCACGCCACGGACCCCGACAAACTCGAACCGCTGCTCGGCATTCGCCATTCAAAAGGCTGTGTGCGCATTCCCGCGTCGCTGAACGTGTTCCTCGATCACTACGGCATTCTCGATGCCGAGTATCAAACGTTGGCTGAGTCGGGCAAGTCATTGTGGGTGCTGCACTCCGACCGTCAGGTGACGCCGTGGGCGGGCCGGTACATCGTGGTAGTCGACTCCAGTCGCAAGACGCGCCCGGGGTGGTCACCCGCACCGAGCGGCAAGACGCGGGCGCAGATGCCCGCTGGCGCGGACACAGCGGACTAGCGTAAGCGGAGTTGATGGTGTGGCGTGCCGGGATACCCGTTGGTCACGCCAGCACATGCGCTCGCGGAGGGCGAGCCGGCAACCCAGCGCTATTGCTTATGATCGCGCCAGCAACACCCCGAGCAACGCAACCACGAAGCCAGCGATCTGCACCGGCAACAATACTTCTCCGAATCCAAAGTAGCCCTGTAGCGCGGCAAAAGGCGGCACCAGAAACATGAGCGCGGTGGCGCGCGCCGCATCGCCGCGCCGAACCATCCACACCAGCGCGGTGACGCTGATACCGGACAGCATCACGATGGCCCACGCCAGCGAGATCCAGAGCGTGGTCGACGCAATCCAGCGATGCTCGCCCAATGCAAGCGCAAGAATCGCCACCACCACGGCCGCGCCGAAGTTCTGCACGGCGCTGGCGCTGCGCAGATCGGCCCGCGCCAGCGAGGTCTTCTGAAACAGCGTGCCTGCCGTGATCGCAGCCACGGCGACGATCGACACGGCGACCACGAGCCACGCCGGCGCGTGACCCGGCTGCGTGTGCGATAAACCCGGCGCCGTCGCGCTCGCCAGTTTGGGTTGCAGCACCAGCACGACCCCCACGAGCCCGAGCGCCATGCCGGCCCAGCCGCGTCGCGACAGGCGCTCGCCAAAGAGCGGTGCCGCGACGGCGGCGGTCAGTAGCGGTTGGAGGGCGCCGAGCAGCGCCATGACGCCCGCGCTCATGCCCTGGGCAACGGCCCAGTATCCCGCGCCGAGATACACACCCTGCAGCAACCCGCCCGCGAGCAGGTGCTTGCCCAGATCTCGCCCGCGCGGCCAGGCGGCGCGGCCCAGCCCGGCAGCCAGCGCGAACAGCAGCGCCGTGCCGCTGAAGCGGGCCAGCAGGAACAGATTGGGATCGGCGAAGGGCGTGATGGCACGGGCAACCACGAAACCCGTCGACCAGACCACGACGAAAGCGACGGCAGTGAGCGTTGCGAGCATGAGATGCGGTTGGGTTGGCGCGAAAGGCTCGCAGTATCGGGTAGAGCGGCGGGTGAAGTCTTGTTCGAGACTGCACTGCGCTGGGCTGTGGTTGCTTCGTGGAGTCAGCGGCTCAGCGGCCAGGAGCCCAAGCGGTGAAGTGACCTGTTGACCCGTTGACCCGGTGGTCAAGCAGAAGCGTCTCAATCCTCAATGAGCGGCGTTGAACGGCTCAATCAATGACTCAGCAGCACCACGCCCGCACCGAGCAAACCGCCAAATACCGCGCACGCCCATAACAAGACCCGCGTACGCCGGTATTCGCGCCCAATGTCCTGCAGCAATTGCGCATGCTCGCGACTACCGTGGGTATCGTGCTGATGCTGCAGATAGCGCACGGCCAGTTGCGGCACGCGGGGCAGCATGTGGGCGAGATGCGGCAGTTCCTGGCCGATGCGTTTGAGCCAGCCGCGATGGTCGAGATCGCGTTGCGCGATACCGCCCAGCACCGAACGCGCCACGTTCCATGTATCCACGCCCGGATGCAGCGCCCGCGCCAGCGCCTCGGCCTGCACGAAGGAGCGCTGGGCCGTCGCGAGCCGTGGCGAGACGCTGCCGTCGAAGGGCAGCACGGCATGCAGCAGATGATGGAACAGGTCGCCCGCCGAGCGATCTTCCGGCTCGGCCGCGAAATGCGCCTCGCTGCGCCGTCGTAGTTCGGCTTCGAGCACTTCGGTGCGCGTCGAGGCGTCCACGTGACCTGCTTCGTGATGCAGCGTAGCCAGACGCCCGTAATCCTGATCGAACAGGGCCGTCGCGCCATGCACGAAGAACTCGCGCTCGTGCGAAGACAAACTGGACATCGCCGCGAATTCGGCTAGCACGATGCGTCCGTTGCTCTCGGGTTCGATGCTGACGCGTACATGCTCGGCGTCGAACGCCGCGTGGAAGAAGCCGTGTTCGAAGGCCTGTTCGGTGACCACTTCGACGATATGCGTCGCCAGCCGCGCAAGCTTGATGTGGTGTTCGAGCAGGCCCCCGAGATCCGTGGCCGCGACGGTCTCAACGTGCTGCACGGCCAGCGTCTGCGCCGTGCACAGTTCCCAGATCACGTCCGGCACGACCAGCCGTTTGTCCTCTTCGAAGTGATGTCCGGTCTGACTCAGGTTGGCGGCCTCGGCGCGCAGGTCGAAGCGACGCAGCACGTCGTCGGAAAACGTCTGGGTCAGCGCTCTCACGTGCAGACGGCGCGCACTGCCGGAGATTTTTTCCAGCCAGCGCGCCACCCAGCGCAGCAACGCCAGTTCGTCGCCAATCTGTTGAAGCTGGGCCGCGCGCACCAGTTTGATGGAGATGTCCCGATGACCGTTGATCGGCTCGGCGAGTCGGGCAAGATGCGTCTGTTCCGCGAAGCCGTTGCGCGCGGGCACCAGGTCGAGCCGCGTGAAGAGGCCCACCGGTGGACGGCCGAGCGCCTTCGCGAAGGCGGCTTCCACTTCTTGCGGCGGCAACGGGGCCGTCATGCGCCCGACCGCCTCGAACGCTTCGTGCACGGTGCCGGTAGCCAGTTCTGGCCGCTCGGCGAGCGTTTGCATGAAGTTGCTGGCGAGCGGCCCGAGGGCGGGCAGCATGCTGTGCAGACTCTGACGGCCGCCTTCGGAGGCGTGCACGCGCGCAATCAGCGTGACGGCCCAGTGCAGCTTGTGCTCGCGCGGCGCGGCGAGCCAGATCAGGCGAGCGCCAAACCGCAGGGCGTGGAACAGCAGCAGGGTGCGGCGAAACAGTGGTGGCATTGGCAGTTCAATGGACGGCTGGCGCATCGTCCGACGCGCAGGATAGCCGCACAGGTTAGCAGGGAAGCGCTGCGGCGGGCGCGGAGACCGGCAGAAACCAGCACAAACCGGCCGGAACCAGTCGAAACAGGTACTGGCGGACGCGAGCACGAATTCCGTACTACCGTACTACAATACGGCGGCTTCCCGAACCTCTTCGTACGCCGCTCACGGCTCTCTACCGAATGCTCGCAGAACAACGTCACCAATATATCCTGGCGCAGGTTGCCAAAAACGGCGCGCTATCGGTAGCTGAACTCGTGCGCGACCTCGATGTGTCGCGCGAAACGATCCGTCGCGATCTGAATACGCTGGCCGCGCGCGGGCTGATCGTCACCACGCACGGTGGCGCGCTTTCCAGCGATCGTCGCGAGCCGGACCTCGATACGCGCGAGGCCGCCAACGCCGGCGCCAAGAAAGCCATCGGCGAACGCGCGGCCGAGCTGGTGCCCGACGGCGCCTCGGTGATCATCGATTCGGGCAGCACCACCCAGGCGGTGGCGCGGGCACTGACCAGCCGGCATCGCCTGGCTGTCTACACCAACGACTGGCGCATCGCGCTGCTGCTCGGACGCCGCAACGAGAACCGCGTCACCTTGCTGGGCGGCGAACTGTCGGACAATGAAGACGCCACCTTCGGGCTGGATACCGTGCATCAGTTGACGCAGTATCACGCGGACTTCGCCTTTGTCGGCGCGGGCGGCATCTCCACCGAAGCCTGGCTCAGCGACTACACCCGCATGGCCGCCGAGGTACGCAGCCGCATGATCGCGGCGGCCAATGTCGCGGTAGTGGTGGCGGACAACTCGAAGTTCGGCCGCGTGACGCCGGTGCGCATCAACGGCTTTGAAAGTGCCCGCTATCTGGTCACGGAGCTCGCGCCGGACCGCGCGCTCGCCAAGGCGATCGCCGCCCGCGGGCCGGAACTGCTGATCGCCTGAGCCTGCACCCCGAATGGCGTTACCGCACGCTCAGACCGAGCGCCGTCAGCGCGCGGCCAATGGCCGCCACCGCGTTGAGCAACTCATTGGCGTCGATGGCGCCAATGCAGCCCACCCGGAAGGTCTCCACCTGCGTCAGCTTGCCGGGGTACAGCACGTACCCCGCGTCGCGCACGGCCGCATAAAAATCCGCAAATTTCCACGCCGGATCGCGCGGCGCATGGAACGTCACGATGACGGGCGCCTGCACTTCCGGTCTGAGGAAAGTCTCGAAGCCGAGCGCCTTCATCGACTCCACCAGCGCCGCACAGTTGCGCATGTAACGCGCGCCGCGCGCCGGCTGGCCACCTTCGGCGATGAACTGGTCGAGGGCCGTGCGCAGCGCGGCAACCACGTGCGTGGGCGGCGTGAAACGCCACTGCGTGGTCTTCTGCATGTAGGCGTACTGGTCGTAGAGATCGAGTGCGAGGGACGGCGAGCGGCCCTCGCACTCCTGCAGCACGCTGCGGCGCACGATCACGAAGCCCATGCCCGGCACGCCTTCCAGACACTTGCCGCTGGCCGACACGAGTGCGTCGATGCCGCCGTGGCGCAGATCGATCGGCAAGGCGCCAAACGAACTCATGGCGTCGACGATCAGGCTTTTGCCGTGCCGCTGACACACAGCGGCGATATCGTCGAGCGGATTGAGCAGCCCCGCGCTGGTCTCCAGATGCACCTGCGCCACGTGCGTGATGCGCGAGTCGCGATTGAAGGCGTCTTCGATCGCCGCGGCGCTGACAGGCTCGTCCTCGCGCAGCGCGAGTTCCACATACGCAATGCCCATGCGCTGCAGGATGCGGATGAGGCGCGCGCAGTAAGCGCCGTTGTTAGGCACCAGCACGCAGCCCTGGCGCGGCACCAGCGTGCCGATGGCCGCTTCCACGGCGAATGTGCCGCTGCCTTGCAGCGGCACGCATACATATTCATTTTCGCCATGTACGATCTGCAGCAGATCGGTGCACACAGACTGGGTCATACGGTTGAACGCCGCGTCCCACGAACCCCAGTCACGCAACATGGCCTGGCGCGTCACGGGCGAGGTCGTCAGGGGCCCCGGGGTGAGCAGGATCGGATCGTTTCCAGAAATCACACAACCTCCGTCTTCAGAAAATGCATCGCGCCGCACTTAGGCGAGTGCGATCGGCATGTGCATATTATTGGCGAATTGTGTCATTTTTTGGAAATCATGAAAATAGTCATGGCGCTGTCATGCAAAGCTGTGATCCTTGCGGTGCCCGTTCAGGCAAGGCTGGCAGCGTCGGATTCACAGTTGGGCTGTCAGCCGGGCTGAAGCGGTGTGAAATGCAGCAACGAGGTTGTCAGCAATCTGCAATCGCTTCGGGCTAGCCTGAGGCTTGCAGACAAGCGTAAGCGGCGCGGCGCTACCGCCGTCATATACAACAGGTTTCGGGTTAACCCGTTCGTTCGGGTTTTTGCCTTTCGGAGAGCGACATGAACAAGACGAATCACCTTCGCGCGACTGCCAGCATCGTCCGCAAAACATTGCCGGCACTCGTGGTGGCTGCGGCATTCGGCGGCGCGGCGCTGCCCGCGCAAGCCGCTGACGCGGTGGTGCTGTACACGGCTGACGGCCTCGAGAATCTCTACAAGGACGTGCTGCCGGCCTTCGAAAAGAAGGAAGGCGTGAAGGTCAACATCGTGACGGCCGGTAGCGGCGAAGTGGTGAACCGCGCCACCATCGAGAAGGACGCTCCGAAGGGCGACGTGCTCGTGACGCTGCCGCCGTTCATCCAGCAGGCCGATCAGGCGGGTCTGCTGCAGGCTTATCAAAGCGCGAACTACAAGAACGTGCCGGCCATTGCCAAGGCCTCCAATGGTTCGTGGGCGACCTTCGTGAACAACTACTTCTCGTTCGCGATCAACCCGGACGTGGTGAAGACCCAGCCGAAGACGTTTGCCGATCTGCTGCACCCGGATTACACCGGCAAGGTGGCGTACTCGAACCCGGCCACGGCAGGCGACGGCATGGCCGTGATCATTCTGACTACCTCGTTGATGGGTGAAGACAAGGCCTTCGATTATCTGAAGAAGCTCGAGCAGAGCGCCAAGTTCCACACCAAGGGCACGGGCTACCTCGACGTGCTGCTTTCGCGTAACGAAATCTCGGTGGCCAACGGCGACCTGCAGATGGATCTGGACGACGCGGCTAACGGCGGTCTGTCGCTCAAGCCGATCTTCCTCGCGGCTTCCGCCGGCGGCAAGCCGACCACGTTCCAGTTGCCGTACGCGATCGGCCTGATCAAGAACGGTCCGAACCAGGCAGAAGGCAAGAAGCTGATCGACTATCTGATGTCGACGGACGTGCAGGCCAAGGTGCCGGACATCTTCGGCATTCCGGGCCGCAGCGACGTGCCGCTCGCCGGCAAGAACGGCGAAGCCGTCAAGCAGGCCATTGCTGGCGTCAAGCTGATTCCGGTGGACTGGAACCAGGTCATGGCGAAGAAGGCTGACTGGACGACGCGCTGGAAGACCGACGTGATCGGCGATTCGGGCAAGCAGGTCGAAGTGGTCAAGCCGGCGCAGTAATCGCACGGCGTTGTTTTGCTGTTCGACGTGGGCGGCGCACCGAGCGCTGCTCACGTCCGCCTGAAGTCTGTCGCAGGGCCGCCCGATCTTCGTATCGGAACAGCGCCTGCGGCTACCGCACTACCCTGGCTGGAGGATGAACCCGGTGAATACCGTTACGCTTGCTCACGCAGACGCGCTGGGCGCTTCACGAGAGGCGCGCGATGCAGCGCAACCGGGCACGCCGGGCGGCGTGCAGATCGAGCATCTGACGGTGCGCTTCGGTACGCGCACGGTGCTCGACGACCTGTCGCTGAACATCGAACGCGGCGAACTGCTGACCGTGCTCGGTCGCAGCGGTTGCGGCAAGACCACCTTGCTGCGTTTCATCGCCGGCTTCATCGAAGCGGATGGTCTTGCCGGAACGCTGACGGTGGCCGGCCACGACCTGACCCACGTGCCGCCGCACAAGCGCAATCTCGGCCTGCTGTTCCAGAGCTACGCGCTGTTCCCCCATCTTTCGGTATTCGAAAACGTCGCGTTCGGTTTGCGGGCGCGCCGCGAATCGTCCAAGGAAATTGCCCGCCGCGTGGCCGATGCGCTCAAGCTCGTGCAACTGGGCGACGCGGGGCACGTGATGCCGGCGCAACTGTCGGGCGGCATGCAGCAGCGCGTCGCCCTGGCACGCGCGCTCGTGATCGAACCGGATGTGCTGCTGCTCGACGAACCGCTTTCCGCACTCGACGCCAATCTGCGCGCCTCGGTGCGTTCCGAACTGAAATCGCTGCATGAGCGGCTGCCGAATCTGACCATCGTCTGCGTGACGCACGACCAGGACGACGCGCTGGTGCTGTCCGACCGTACGCTGCTGATGCGTGAAGGTCACATTGCGCAACTGGGCACACCGCAGCAGTTGTACGACGCGCCCAACGACAGTTTCGTCGCGCGCTATCTCGGCGCCGCGAATCTGCTGCCGCCGCACGTGGCCTTCCCGCTTGGCGACGCGCGCTACAACACGCGTGACCGCGTCGCCTGCCTGCGTCCCGAGGCGTTGCGGCTGGTGCCGCTTGGCGAAGGGCAACTGCATGGCGTGATTACGTCGGTGGAGTGGTACGGCGCGGTGTTGTCCGTGTCCGTTACGCTCGATGCGATGCCCAACGAGCCTGTGCTCGTCACGATGCAGCGCGGCCACGGCATGTCGCCGGAAAAGGGCGCGCGCATTTCACTGCGATACGAGGCTGACGATGTCGTCCTTATCCAGCCCTGACGCCACCCCGGACGCCGTCGCCGCCGACGCGCGCCGCACGGCGACTTTCGCGTCGCACGCTGCTGCGGTGCGCCGCCGCGAACGCGCGGCGCAATGGCATCTGCTGTTTCTTGCGGTGGTCGTGCTGGGTCCGCTGGTGGTGTATCCGCTGATCCGGCTCGTGCTGTTGAGTTTGAGCGGCCCGCATGGTGGCCTCGGCTTTCAGGCGTACGCGACGTTCTTCGGCAATCCGGAAACGCGTGGCGTGGTCGGTACGACGCTGTGGGTGCTGTTCGCCAGCGCGGGACTGGCCTCGCTGCTCGGCGTGGCGCTTGCCTCGATGCTGTTCTTCAAGCCGTTCCCGGGCGCCCGGCTGGTGACGCGGTTTCTCGAACTGTTCGTGGCGTTTCCATCCTTCCTCGTGGCCTTCACACTGATTTTTCTCTACGGCTCGCAGGGCTCGGTGAGTATCGGCCTGCAACGGCTGTTCCATCTCCAGGCGCCGCCGCTCGACTTCCTGTTCGGGGTAGGCGGTGTGATTCTGGCCGAAGTGGTGTTTTACGCGCCGTTCGTCGTGCGTCCCACACTCGCATCATTCGCGACGCTCGACATGCGGCTGATCGAAGCGGCGCGCAGTCTCGGTGCGAACGGCTGGATGGTGGCGTTCAAGGTGATCCTGCCGCTCGCGTGGCCTGGCATCGCGGCCGGCACGATCCTGTGCTTTCTGCTGACGCTCAATGAGTTTGGCATTCTGCTGGTGCTGGGCAGCGCGCATCTGATCACGCTGCCGGTTGCCATCTACAGTTCCGCGACCGTGGATCTGGATTTGCCCACCGCTGCCGCCGGCGCTGTCGTGATGCTGGCCATGTCGTTGTCGTTGTACGCGCTGTACCGCCAGGTCAACCGGCGCAAGGTAAAAGGAGCGCGCTGATGCCCGTCGATCTGGACCCTACAGTGTTGCCGGTCATGCACAAGCGTGCGCGGCCTGTCGAGCGCAGTCTGCTAACCCGCGTGGCAGGCGGCGTGTTTCTCGCGTTTGCCGCGTTGCTGTGCTTCTGGTTGTTCGTGTTGCCCGTGCTGGTGGTGGCGCTCTCGAGCGTCGCTGCGCACTGGTCCGGCACGATCCTGCCCGACGGTTTCAGCATGCGCTGGTTCGAACGGCTGGGGTCGAGCGATTTCGATGCGCTCACCACGAGCCTCGAAGTCGGTTTCGGCGTGGCCGTGCTGGGCACCATCCTCGGCTTGTGGCTGGCGCTCGCGCTCGAAGGGCGTGACCGGCGTGGCCTTGGCGCGCTCGTCGATACGATCGCGATGATGCCCAATGGCGTGCCGAGCGTCGTGCTCGGTCTGGCCGTGCTGATTGCGTATCACAAACGGCCGGTAGACCTGTCCAGTTCCGCGGCAATCGTCGTGTTCGTGCAACTCGCGCTGGTGCTGCCGTTCTGCTACCGCTGCGCCGCCGCAGCTTTGCGACCCGAGCTGACGGTGCTGCGCGAAGCGGCCGCCAGTCTCGGCGCGCCGCCTTCGATGGTGCTGCGCCGCGTCGTGCTGCCGCAACTCGTGCCCGCGATCCGCGCCAGTCTGGCGCTCGGCTTTGCGCTCTCGCTCGGCGAACTGGGGGCGACCCTGACCGTGTACCCGCCAGGCTTCGCGACGGTGCCGATCGTCGTCGTCGGTCAGGTGGAACGCGGCTATTACCTGCCGGCGTCCGCTCTTTCGTTGATCTTGCTGCTCGTCTCACTCGCCGCGCTGCTGGTGATCGCCGCGCGGGTGCCTCGCCGCCGGCTCGACTGAGCGGCGGATTGCCCTGACATTCTGTGGATCGTGCCAGTCGTTCCCTCACGCATGAAAATGTGGCAAAAAATGTCGAAATGACCGAAAATATGGAAACGGGCTCCGCTGATCCAATTGATGTGGTGCGTCGGCATTCGTTGACGGCGCTGGTTCGCGAAGCCATCGAACGCAACATCATCGAAGGCGTGCTGGCGCCTGGCGACAAGCTCAACGAAGCGGACTGGGCCGCGCGTCTGCAGGTCTCACGCGGGCCGGTGCGCGAGGCGTTCCGGGCGCTGGAGCAGGCCGGCCTCGTGCGCAACGAAAAGAATCGGGGCGTGTTCGTGCGGGTGGTGTCGCTGGCGGAAGCCGATGAGATTTACGCAGTGCGGGCCGTGCTCGAAGAGGCGGCGTGCCGGATCCTGGCGCCTCGCATCGACGCGGCGCAACTGGCGAGGCTGCGCAAGCACATCGACGCCATGCGCAGCGCGCTCGATGCGGGCGACGACGGCGCTTACGCGCGCGCCAATGTGGCGTTCCACGACGGCATCGTAGCGGCGGCAGGAAATAGCAAGCTGTATGAGACGTACCGGCGGCTGGTGGGCGAGTTGAGTCTGTTCCGGCGCGCCGCATTGGTGGTGCGGGCGGACGCGATGGAACGATCTCTTGCCGAACATCGCGCCATCCTCACGGCGCTCGCCTCGCGCGAACCCGAGCGCGCGGCGGCACTGATGCAGGCCCATGTGAACGGCGGACGGCAACGCGCACACGAGGCCTATGAACCGGCTGGACCACGGAACGAGGCGCTGCCGTCGTCGGCCCCGACTGATGAAGAACGCGCGTAGCGACGCGCAGGGAATAGATCGATGTCAATCCATACGGAACAAAGCGTGCGCACTATCGAAGTAAATGGCCGGGCCTACCGTCTCTCATCGCAGCCCACGGTCGTGGTGTGCGTGGACGGCTGCGAATACGACTATCTGGAGGCCGCGGTCGCGGCGGGCGTCGCGCCGTTCATCGGCAAGATGCTGAAAGCGGGCACGGCACTCAAGGGCGATTGCGTGATTCCGTCGTTCACCAATCCGAATAATCTGTCCATCGTCTGCGGCGTGCCGCCTTCGGTGCACGGCATCTGCGGCAACTACTTCTGGGATCCTGAGGCCAACGGTGGCGCGGGCGCGGAAGTGATGATGAACGACCCCGCGTATCTGCGTGCCGGGACGTTGCTCGCCGCCGCAGCAGAGGCGGGCGCGGCGGTGGCGGTCGTGACGGCGAAGGACAAGCTGCGCCGTCTGCTCGGCTGGCAACTGAAGGGCATCTGCTTCTCCGCGGAGAAGGCCGACACGGTGACACAGGAAGAGAACGGTATCGGCGAGGTGCTCGATCTGGTTGGACTGCCGGTGCCGGACGTGTATAGCGCGGCGTTGTCCGAGTTCGTGTTCGCAGCGGGCGTGCGGCTCGCGCAAACCCGCAAGCTGGATCTGATGTATCTGTCCACCACCGACTATATCCAGCACAAATGGGCACCCGGCACTGAAGGCGCGAACGCGTTCTACGCGATGATGGACCGCTATCTGGCCCAACTCGACGAACTCGGCTGGGTGATCGGGCTGACTGCGGATCACGGCATGAATGCCAAGCATGATCCGCAAACCGGCGAGCCCAACGTGATCTATCTGCAGGACGTGCTGGACGAATGGCTCGGCGCGTCGAAGGCGCGGGTCATCCTGCCGATTACGGATCCGTATGTGGTGCATCACGGCGCGCTCGGTTCGTTTGCGACGATCTATCTGCCGCGTGAGGTGAACGTGCGTCAGGTGATAGAGCGGATTGGTGGTCTCGAAGGCGTCGAGGTCGTGCTGGACAACCGCGCTGCGTGCGAGCGTTTCGAATTGCCGAACGACCGGGTGGGCGACATCGTCGTCGTGAGCCAGCGCAATGTCGTGCTGGGCACGCGCCGCGCGGAACACGATCTCTCGGGGCTGACCGTGCCGTTGCGATCGCATGGCGGTCTGTCCGAGCAGGAAGTGCCGTTGCTCTTCAATCGGCATCTGGAAGGTTTGAAGGCCGGTCAACGTCTGCGCAATTTCGACGTGTTCGACATGGCGTTGAATCACGTGGTGCCATCATGAACGCCGTATTGACCTCAACGGATCATCCCGCGTTTCGCGAGGAAACACTGCGTCTCGCCGGCGCACGCGCGCGCCGTGAACGCACGCTCGATGTGTTCGATCCGTACACGGGCCTGCGGGTGGGCACGGTGCCGATGGCAAGCGTCGACGATGTGCGCGCGGCGTTCGAATACGCCGGCGCGTATCACTCCACGCTCTCGCGCTACGAGCGCTCGCAGATTCTGGAGTGCGCGGCGCAGTTGCTGCGCGAGCGCACTGAAGCGGCCTCGGATCTGATCTCGCTAGAAGCGGGGCTCTCGAAGCAGGACTCGCGTTACGAGATCGGGCGCGTGGCCGATGTGCTCAAGTTTGCTTCGTTCGAGGCGCTGCGTGACGACGGTCAGAGTTTTTCTTGCGATTTGACGCCGCACGGCAAGAAGCGGCGCGTGTTCTCGCAGCGCGAGCCGCTCGCGGGTGTGATCGTGGCCATCACGCCGTTCAATCATCCGATGAACCAGGTGGCGCACAAGATCGCGCCGGCCATTGCGACCAACAACCGGATTCTGTTGAAGCCCTCGGAGAAGGTGCCGCTGTCGGCGTTCTTCCTGGCGGATATCCTGTATGAAGCCGGTCTGCCCGAGCCGATGTTGCAGGTACTGACCGGCGACCCGCGCGAGATCGCCGACGAACTGATCACGCATCCGCTCGCCGAACTGGTGACGTTCACGGGTGGTGTCGCGATTGGCAAATACATTGCGGGCAAGGCCGCCTACCGGCGCGTCGTGCTGGAACTGGGCGGCAACGATCCGCTGATCGTGCTCGAAGACGCCGACCTCGACCGGGCGGCGACGCTCGCGGTGCAGGGCTCGTATAAAAACTCCGGACAACGCTGCACGGCCGTCAAACGGATGCTGGTGCAAAAGAGCGTCGCGGCGGAATTTACCGAGCGGGTGGTGGAGAAGACCCGCGCGTGGACCTACGGCGATCCGTTCGACGAGGCCAACCAGATGGGCACGGTCATCGACGAGGCCGCTGCGCGGCTGTTCGAGCGGCGCGTCAACGAGGCGGTGGCGCAAGGGGCGCGGCTGTTGACGGGCAATCGACGCGTGGGCGCGCTGTATGCGCCGACCGTGGTGGACCGGGTGGATCCGGCGATGGCGCTGGTGCGCGAGGAAACCTTCGGGCCGGTGTCGCCGATCATCACCTTCGATACGCTGGATGACGCCATTCGTATCAGCAACGGCACGGCGTTCGGATTGTCCTCGGGGGTCTGCACGAACCGGCAGGACGCGATCGTCCGTCTGGTCAATGAACTGCGCGTGGGCACCGTCAACGTGTGGGAAGTGCCGGGTTACCGGATCGAGCTGACGCCGTTTGGCGGTATCAAGGATTCGGGGCTAGGTTATAAGGAAGGGGTGCAGGAAGCCATGAAGAGCTTTACCAACCTCAAGACGTTTTCGTTGCCTTGGGAGTAATGGCATGGCTTTGAGTCTGGATGACATTCGCGGTTTGTTCGAGCAGCACGGCGCGCTGGCTTATAGCGGCGAGCCCGTCACGCAACTGGAGCACGCGTTGCAGAGCGCCGCGCTGGCGGAACAGGAAGGCGCGGGCGACGAGCTGGTGGCGGCCGCGTTTCTGCATGACCTCGGCCATCTGTTGAACCGCTTTGGCGAGACGCCGACGGCGCGGGGCATCGACGATCTGCATCAATACTTTGCGTTGCCGTTTTTGCGGCCGGTGTTGCCGGATGCCGTGCTGGAGCCGATTCGATTGCATGTGGACGCCAAGCGCTGCCTGTGTGCCATCGACGCTGAATACTTCGGGCATTTGTCAGTGGATTCGGTACGTAGCCTCGAATTGCAGGGCGGCATCTTTAGTAAGGAAGAGGCCGACGCTTTCCTGAGCAAGCCCTACGCGGAGGACGCGCTGCGCGTGCGTCGGTGGGACGATCTCGCCAAGGAAGCCAACCGCCCGACGCCCGATCTCGATCACTATCTAGAAGTGGTGGAGCGGGTGATGAGTGCTCATTCCGTGGCGTGAGTTTTTCCGTGTTCTCGTTGTGCTCCGCATGCCTTGCGCTGGTCGCAGCGGCCTCGTGTTCTCGCCAATCTCCCCTTTGTTTGGGCGTATCAAAATAACGCTTGCACAGCGCTTCCCGGCTCGCTAGAATCTCGGTCTTTCGCGCTTCGGGCAACCGGGCGCGGGAGGCGGGAGAGCCAGCAGTGGCAAGGCTTGCAGCGGATCGGGCGGGTTCAGGAAGTTAAAAAAACCTGTTGACGATCAAGCGGAAGTTCTTCATAATCTCGTTTCTCTGCTGCTGATGCAGCGACGCAGAACGAAGCGGTGCCGGAAGGTGAAGTTGGCGCGGTTTCGGTGGTGAATGCGGATCGATCTTTAAAAATTAACAGCCGATAAGTGTGGGCGCTTGATGCGCGACGCGGTCGGGTTCTTCGGAGCCTGACGTAAAGCGAAAGTATCAAGTCTCACACAGTAATGAAAGGAAGGTTTTCCTGTCTCTTTTTCGGAAGAGTCGCAGGTTAATCATTCGTCAGTACGTTGAGTGAGCGACCGGTTGCAAGCAGGTAACTGCGACAACCGAAAACAGTAACAGGAATTGAACTGAAGAGTTTGATCCTGGCTCAGATTGAACGCTGGCGGCATGCCTTACACATGCAAGTCGAACGGCA
>NZ_QVQV01000007.1:545009-574345 GCF_003429005.1 Paraburkholderia sp. DHOC27 | reverse complement strand
GATTCGTCACCCCGATAGTGAGCGACTGGTGCGCTAGCTGGCACGACTCGACGCGTTTCGCTTCGGCTTCGTCGTGGTTTGAATTGAAACTGAAGCTGTTCGCGATGCAAGTCGCGAGAATTGATGACGGCCGCAAATCGCGCTACTAACCTATCGGATCAAATATGTCAGCTTGCGCACGAACTTACGTCACGCTTTGCATTTATTGCTCCGATATGGAAACGATGAAACGCGTGGCAAGCGAAATCAAGATTTCACCGACGAGGACCAGCAGCAGGAACGGACTTCTGGGTTGGTTCCTTGACACCAGTGAACTTGAGTCCGTTGATGTTTCGGATCATCTCGATCTTTTGCTGCGGAAG
The DNA here is from genome assembly GCF_003429005.1 of Paraburkholderia sp. DHOC27. GTDB lineage: Bacteria > Pseudomonadota > Gammaproteobacteria > Burkholderiales > Burkholderiaceae > Paraburkholderia. Next base: position 573,983 of record NZ_QVQV01000007.1, on the reverse strand, counting down.
ATCACGACCGGTCACATCGACATGAAAAAGCTACGAGAGATGGGTTGCTGGTACCGAACATACTGTTTGTGGACTTCCGTATCGGGGAACGGAGGTCCCGCTCTTAAGCCAAAACACATGGCGGATTTGGCATCGCTCGAAATGGAGCTTCACTTTGATTTGTGGTTTGATCCGCCAGACGACTAAGTCATGAAACTCAACGACCAAAAAATAGAGTTAGTAGTTTTCGAGCCATCGAGCGGAGCGCAGATTGCGGTGGTATGTGAACGGGTACTGATGCGGGTCGGCAATGAGCGACGATGAGGGTTACGCCTTCGATTTGCGGCTGCTCATCAAACATCCCGCGTTGACGCGCGAGTCTATTACTGCGCACATGAACATGCAGCCCATGCATGGTTGGAGCGTGGGTATGCCACGTCGAACGCCGTCCGCGACCCTATTGGGTGGCTTCTATGATGAGACGTATTGGGGGTACAGCGAGCGCATCAAAGGGCGTCGAGATTTTTTTAGATGTGCCGTTGAATTTGCTCGTACGCTGGAGCCGCAGCAGAATCTGGCGTCGTCGCATAAAGAAGGTAGACGCTCAGGGCATACACGGGACAATTTTTTACGAGTTGGACGAGAAAAAGGTTTATTACCCTACTCGAAAGGATGAGGAAGCCATCAATCCAGATGGAACGCTTCTAAGAAGTCAATCTTGATCTGAACGAACGGCCGCAGCGAAGCTGACAATAAAAAGGTTGGACAACTGTCCAACCTTTTGGGGTGCAGTTCGCACCGAGTGATCCGTACCGCCCTTTCTTAGTCAAGCTCGCAGTCTGATCGTGCGCCGTGTTGCCTGTACTGATCGTGCTGCTAAACGCGCAGAGATCAAGCGCACCAATCAGCCCTACACATCACGCCCGCGCAGTCTGCGCCGCCGCGTAACGCTCATCCATTTCCGCTGCCTCACGTTCACCGCGCAGCACTGCATGTGCTTCGGAATGCGTGGCCACGCACGGTCCCGAGCCGAGCAGCGGCTTGCGGGCGGTTTCGCGCAGGGCGAGCACCGAGACGATGCCGATCAGCGACGCGCCCATCAGATAGTAAGCGGGCATCATCAGATCGCCGGTGCGGTTGACGAGCCATGCCGTCACGAGCGGCGTCGTTCCGCCAAACAGCGACACAGAGATGTTGAAGCCAATGGCCAGCGCGCCATAACGGATGCGCGTGGGGAACAGCGCCGGCAGCGCCGAGGGCATCACGCCCGTAAAGCACGACAGCAGCACGCCGAGAATCAGCAGGCCGCCAAACACCGGCAGCATCTCACCCGTGCGGATCAGCAGCAGCGCCGGAATGGACAGCGCCAGCAGTCCCACGCAGCCGAACAGCATCACCGGCTTGCGGCCAATCTTGTCAGACAGGCGGCCGGCGAACAGCGTCATCGGCATCATCAGCACCATCACGAGCAGCACGAGGAAGAGACCGTGCGTTTCGTTGAAGTGCAGCGTGGACGACAGGTAGCTCGGCAGATACGACAGCGCCATATAGTCGGTCACGTTGAAGATCAGCACGAGGCCCACGCACAGCAGCAGTGGCTTCCACTGCCTGGCCAGCAGTTCGCGGAAGGTGTGCTTGGGCGCAGCCTTGTCCTCGGCTTCGCGCTCCTCGGCCTGCTTCTTGAAGGCGGGCGTTTCTTCGAGCTTCATCCGGATATACAGACCCACCAGACCCAGCGGCCCCGCGATCAGGAACGGCACGCGCCAGCCCCATGAGAGCAATGCTTCGTGCGACAGCGTGGCCGTCAGCACCGTGACGGTGCCCGCGCCGAGCACGTAGCCGATCAGCGTGCCGAATTCGAGGAAGCTGCCCATGAAGCCGCGACGCTTGTCCGTCGAAAACTCGGCGATGAAGGTGGCCGCGCCGCCATATTCGCCGCCGGTGGAGAAGCCCTGCACCAGACGCGCGACCAGCAGCAGCGCCGGCGCGAGAATGCCGATCGATCCGTAGCTCGGGATCAGGCCGATGGCAAAGGTGCCCACCGCCATCATGATCATGGTCATGGCGAGCACGCGCTGACGTCCGATGCGATCGCCGAGCGGGCCGAACACCATGCCGCCGATCGGGCGCACGAGGAAGGCCGCCGCGAAGGTGCCGAAGGTGGCGATCAACTGCGCGGACGGGCTGCTCGACGGGAAAAAGACATGGCCGAGCGTGACGGCGATATAGCTGTACACGCCGAAGTCGAACCATTCCATTGCGTTGCCGAGCGCCATCGCGCCGACGGCCCGCTTGAGAAGAGATTGATCGACCACGGTGATGTCGTCGAGGGTCAGGCGCTGTTCCTGTTTCTGATGTCGCCAGAAGCCGTTGCTGGAAGCGGTCAAGGTGCATACTCCAATGACTGCGACGAAACGCATGAACGTTCCGCCACGGGTGCTGGGGAGTGCAGTTTCGCGAAAGGGGCGAAGGCCCACGAAGTGTGGACCGTGCAAGGGCGTCGGAAAAAATGAAAAGCACAACGCCCGTGCCCCGCGCATGTCGCGGAATTGCACTGGTCTAAATTGCTGCTGATCGTTGCATCTGCGTGGCCGTGAAAGGGGGGCAGATGCGTGTGGACGCTCGGCACGTAGTGCCGCGGGCGCCGCTGAAAGGCTTGGTACGAAAAAGGCCGGTGATGACCGCGCCAGCGTTGCGCGCTTTGCGGTTTGACCGACAAGCCTTCTTGTCAAAAACTGTTCAGTTCGTGGTGGGCTGCGCAAGGCGCCGCACGTTGAATTGAACGCGAATGATGGTTAAAGACTGTTGAAGCGAGGAACATGATAGCACGATGACAGAGGATCGTGCAAACCGGGGGCTACCCCGGGAGCCCGGCGAGGCCCTTCCATCCCTTGCCGGGCGGGCGATTGCGGCGGATGTCAGAAGATGTAACAGAGGCGCTGCGCGGGTACTTTTGAGCAAGCAGGGGCGAAAAAAATCCGCGCACGCGGCGCGGATTTTTTGTCGTTCGGGCTGCCTGTCGCATCAGATGCGAGCCTGCCAGTCGCTCAGCTTTCCGACGGCGGCACGTAGCCGGTGGCCTGATCGGCGCCTTCGCCGAAGAAGAACTTTTCGGTCTGCTTCATCAGATACTGGCGCGCACGCGGATCGGCCATATTCAGGCGATTTTCGTTGATCAGCATGGTCTGCTGCTTGAGCCATGCCTGCCACGCTTCCTTCGAAATGCTTTCGTAGATCCGCTTGCCGAGTTCGCCCGGCAGCGGCGGGAAATCGAGGCCTTCGGCTTCCTTGCCGAGCTTCGCGCATTGAACCATACGAGCCATGCTGTGCTTCTCCTGTAATCGGTGTGGGGCGTTGTTGCGTTATCGGTCAGTCGCTATCGGGCCTATATGGGGCCGCTCAGAGCTGTTTCATCAGCACCAGTGACTTGCGCTGCCAGTTATAGAGCCGGCGACGGTCTTCCGGCAGGTCGTCGACAGTGACCTTCTTGAAGCCGCGCTTGAGGAACCAGTGTTCGGTACGCGTGGTGAGCACGAAGATGCGCGTGAGGCCGCGCGCGCGGGCACGCTGCTCGATGCGCTTCAGGAGGCGCTCGCCGTCGCCGGTGCCTTGTGCTTCAGGCGCGACGGTGAGGCACGCCATTTCGCCGATGCGCTCCTGCGTGTACGGATACAACGCCGCGCAGCCGAACAGCACGCCATCGTGCTCGATCACAGAGAAGTGGTCGATGTCGCGTTCGATCTGGTGACGTCCGCGCCGCACCAGTGTGCCGTCGGATTCGAGCGGCTCGATCAGCGCGAGAATGCCGCCGACGTCGTCCGGCGTTGCTTCACGCAGGCTTTCGAGGTTCTCGTACGAGATCATCGTGCCCACGCCATCGTGCAGGAACAGTTCGAGCAGCAGGCTGCCGTCGAGCGCGTAGGGGATGATGTGCGCCCGCGCCACCCCGCCACGGCAGGCACGAATGGAATGCTTCAGATAGAAACCCGCGTCGCCGGTGACTTCGCCGCTTTCATGCAGCTTGTAGGCGTCGTCGAGCGACAGTTCGTGAATCAGTTCCGGCCCTTCTTCGCCTTCCTGCATGAGCCCCGGCGTTTCCGTGAGGAACACGATCTTGTCGGCGCGCAGCGCGATGGCCGCGGCCGATGCCACGTCTTCCATGGCCAGATTGAACGCCTCGCCGGTGGGCGAGAAGCCGAGCGGCGAGAGCAGCACGAGCTTGCGGCTCGCCAGCGAATGGCGGATCGAATCCGCGTCGATCTTGCGCACCACGCCGGTGTGCTGGAAATCGACGCCATCCAGAATGCCGACCGGGCGCGCCGTGACGAAGTTGCCGGACACCACGCTGATGTGCGCGTGCGCCATAGGCGTGTTCGGCAAGCCCTGGCTGATGGCCGCCTCGATGTCCAGCCGCACTTCGCCCGCCGCTTCTTTCGCGGACTCCAGCGCGCGCGCATCCGTAATGCGCATGCCGTGCGAAAACTCGGACTCCACCCCGTGCAGGCTCATCTGCTCCTCGACCTGCGGCCGCGAGCCGTGCACCAGCACGATCTGGATGCCCATTGCCTGCAACAGCGCGATGTCCGACACCAGCGCGTTCAGCAGCCCCTGATGCACCACTTCACCGCCGAACCCGACAACGAACGTCTTGTTGCGGAACGCGTGAATATAGGGGGCAACCGAGCGCATCCAGTCGACGAATTGCGCGTGTTGCGAGTCGGATTCCGTAGCGCCGGTTGGGGCCGGAGCGCTCGCGGGCGTGGGGACGAGGTCGGTTTGGGAATTCATGCCCGGGATTATAATGCGCCCCCATGTCGAATGTACCCAAAAGTCCCGCGGGGGCGAATCAGAAAACGGCTGCGAATGCCGCATCCGAACCATCGCGCGAGTCGCACGGCGAGGGGCAGCGGCGCGCTGCTGGCGGTGACGGGCGGCGAGTCTCACAGACAGGCCGCGAAGAGGGCGGCGCGCAGCGGCGCGAGCAAGGGCGCCGCGCACCTGCTGACTCGAAAAATTCACAGAAGGCGGTGGAGGGGCGAGCGGGTCAGCCGGCTGGGCAAGGGCCGCGTCGCGACGCCAGCGCCCAGACGCGCCGTTCGAATGAGCGCGGCGCGGCCGGTCAGACGAGCGAGGCACGCGAAGCCGGCGAACCACGCAAACCCCACGAACCCCGTCCGCCTCGTCCGCCGCGTCCATCGCGCACGGTCGAACCCAATCCGATTCCGCCCATCACGTATCCGGAAGCGCTGCCGGTGTCCGGACGGCGCGAAGAGATTGCGCGGGCCATTGCGAACAATCAAGTGGTGATCGTCTGCGGCGAGACGGGTTCCGGTAAAACCACGCAGCTGCCGAAGATCTGCCTCGAACTGGGCCGCGGGCTCGGCGCGGGCGGCTCCGGCCTGATCGGCCACACGCAGCCGCGCCGTATCGCGGCCTCGGCGACCGGCCGGCGCATCGCCGAAGAACTCGGCACGCCGTTTGGCGAAGTGGTCGGCTACAAGGTGCGGTTTACCGACAACCTCTCGCCGGGTGCGTCCGTCAAATTGATGACCGACGGCATTCTGCTTGCTGAAACGCAGACCGATCCGCTGCTCAAGGCCTACGACACGCTGATCATCGACGAGGCGCACGAGCGCAGCCTCAACATCGACTTTCTGCTCGGCTATCTGCGCGAAATCCTGCCGCGCCGTCCCGATCTAAAGCTGATCGTCACGTCGGCGACCATCGACGCCGACCGCTTCGCGCGCCATTTCGTCAGCGACGATAAACCCGCGCCGGTGATCGAAGTGAGCGGCCGTCTGTATCCGGTCGAGGTGCGCTACCGGCCCGTCGCGGAAGACAGCCCGGCGGTGAAGTCGGCGGAGGGTTCGGCTTCTTCACGCGAGCGTGCCGAGCGTCCCGATCGTGCCAGATCGCAGCGTGAGACGGATCGCGATCTGATGGACGCGATCGTCGAAGCCGTGGATGAACTGTGTCGCGAAGGCCCCGGCGATGTGCTGGTGTTCCTGCCCGGCGAGCGCGAGATTCGCGATGCCGCGGAGGCGTTGCGCAAACATCATCCTCCGCATACGGAAATTCTGCCGCTGTTTGCGCGGCTTTCGGCGGCGGATCAGGAGCGCGTGTTTCGCACCTCGAACGCGCGGCGTATCGTGCTCGCCACCAACGTCGCGGAAACCTCGCTGACGGTGCCCGGCATCCGCTATGTGGTCGATACGGGTCTGGCGCGTGTAAAGCGCTATTCGTACCGCAACAAGGTCGAGCAACTGCAGGTCGAATCCATCTCGCAGGCTGCTGCGAATCAGCGTGCCGGCCGCTGCGGCCGCGTCGCGGACGGCGTGTGCATCCGGCTCTACGAGGAAAGCGATTTCCAGGCGCGTGTGCGCTTCACGGACCCGGAAATCCTGCGCTCGTCGCTGGCGTCGGTGATTCTGCGCATGAAGTCGCTGCATCTGACGGCAATCGAAACATTCCCGTTCATCGAACCGCCGCCGGGTCGCGCCATTGCGGACGGCTATCAACTGCTGAACGAACTCGGCGCGGTCGACGACGACAACGAACTCACGCCGCTCGGCCGCGAACTCGCGCGCCTGCCGCTCGATCCGCGCGTGGGCCGGATGATTCTCGCCGCGCGCGATCAGCAGGCGCTGCGCGAAGTGCTGATCATCGCGAGCGCCTTGTCGGTGCAGGATCCGCGTGACCGGCCCATCGAAGCGCAGGAGCAGGCTGATCAGGCGCATCGCCGCTTCGCCGACGAGCGCTCCGAATTCCTGCAATGGCTGAAAATCTGGAACTGGTTCGAAGAAGCGATTGCGCACAAGAAGTCGAACCGTCAGTTGCACGACGAGTGTCGCGCGAATTTTCTTTCGCAACTGCGTCTGCGCGAATGGCGTGACGTGCATTCGCAATTGCTGACGGTGGTGCGCGAACATGGCTGGCGTCTCAACGAGGCCGAGGCCACTTTCGAACAGATCCACCTGGCGTTGTTGACGGGCCTGCTCGGCAATATCGGCCTGAAAGCCGACGACGAACCGTATTACCTCGGCGCGCGCACCATCAAGTTTTATCTGTGGCCGGGCTCGGCGCTGGTGAAGAAAGCCGGCAAGTGGGTCATGGCCGCGGAACTGGTGGAGACGAGCCGGCTGTACGCGCGTTGTATCGCGAAGATCGAGCCGGAGTGGATCGAGCGGATTGGCGCGCATCTGTTGAAAAAATCGCTGTCCGAGCCGCATTGGGAAAAGCGCGCGGCGCAGGTGTCCGCGTACGAACGGGCCGTGCTGTACGGTTTGCCGATTTATCATCGGCGCCGCGTGAGTTTCGGCAAGCAGGATCCGGCGCGCGCGCGTGAACTGTTCATTCGCGGCGCACTGGTGGAAGGCGAGTTCGACACCAAGCTCGCGTTCTTTGCGCACAACCGCAAGCTGCTGGCCGACATCGAGCAACTCGAACACAAGTCGCGCCGTCAGGATGTGCTGGTCGACGACGAATTGATCTACGCGTTCTACGATCAGAGCGTTCCGCAGGGCATCCATACCGGCGCGGCGTTCGAGCGCTGGTATCGCGACGAAGTGAAGAACAGCGGGCAGCCGGAGGACAAACTGCGCCTGCTGTATCTGTCGCGTGACGATCTGATGCGCCACGAGGCCTCCGGCGTCACGACGGATCTGTTTCCGAAGCGCATGACGATGTCCGGCGTCGAGATGGCGCTGACGTACCACTTCGAACCGGGCTCACCGCGTGATGGCGTGACGCTCGCGGTGCCGCTCTACGCGTTGAATCAGGTGGATGCACGACGCTGCGAATGGCTCGTGCCGGGGATGCTGAAAGAAAAGACCCAACTGCTGCTCAAATCGTTGCCGCAGAAGTTGCGGCGGCATTGCGTGCCGCTGCCGGAATACGCGGCGGGTTTTGTCGAGCGTGCAGGTGGGCCGCGTTTTGGCGCAGGCGGTTTGCTCGAAGCGCTGATTGCCGATGTGCGCGAGCAGACCCAGGTTGCTATGAAGCAGTCGGATTTCAAGCTGGAGACCTTGCCCGCGCATCTGTTCATGAACTTCAAGGTCATCGACGAGCATGGGCGGCAACTCGCGATGGGCCGCAATCTCGCACAACTTCGCGCGGAACTGGGCGGTCAGGCGCAGCAGCATTTTCAGAAGATCGCCTCGGGCGCGGCGGGGATTGCGCTGGCGGGGAGTGGTGGGGCGGCTGTGGGCGCTGCTGCAGGTGCCGCTGGTGCTGGGGCAACGTCCAATGTGTCCGCACAAGGAAGGCAGGCGCGTGGACGGGATGGTGTGCCGCTGCCGCAGACACCTTCGCAGGGAGTGGCCGCGACCACCGCGCTGTACGAGAAACTCACCACCTGGAATTTCGGCAAGCTGCCCGAGTTGCTCGAAATTCGTCGTGGCGGGCAGACGTTGTTTGGTTATCCGGCACTCGTCGATCGCGGCACGCATTGCGATGTCGAAGTTTTCGACTCACCGGACGAGGCCGCGCGAATCCACCGCGCCGGTCTGCGGCGTCTGTTTGCGCTGCAGTTGAAGGAGCCGATCAAGTATCTGGAGAAGAACTTGCCGGGTCTGCGCGAAATGGCCATGCAGTACATGCCGCGCGGTACGCAGGAGGAGTTGCGCGATCAGTTGATCGACACAGCGCTGGATCGTGCGTGCCTGCAGGACCCGCTGCCGGATGATGACGCGAGCTTCCATACCCGTCGTGACGAAGGGCGCAGCCGCTTGACGCTGCTTGCGCAGGAAATCGCGCGGCTGGTGGGGCAGATTCTCAGCGAATACGCGAGCGTGACCAAAAAGCTCGTGCAGGCCAAATCGTTCACGGCGGCTTACGCGGACATGCAGAGCCAGCTCGATGCGTTGATCGGCAAACGCTTCGTGATCGACACGCCGTATGCGCAACTCGCACATTTTCCGCGCTATCTGAAGGGCATCGCGTTGCGCATCGACAAGCTGAAGGCCGATTCGGCACGTGACGCGCGGCAGTTCGCCGAGTTTGCGCCGCTGCTGCAAAACTATCAGCGCGCGCTCGCGCAGCGTGGCGGCGTGCTGGATTCGCGTCTGTCGGAGTTTCGCTGGTTGCTGGAAGAGTTGCGCGTTTCACTCTTCGCACAGGAGTTGCGCACGCCGATGCCGGTGTCGGTGAAGCGGTTGTATAAGGTTTGGGAATCGATGCAGCGGTGAGTTTGTTTGTGTGCTTGCTGCTTGCTTCGCGTTGATTGGTGTTTGCGCTGCGTCGTCTGGGACAACCTCACGGCCGAGCACACGCTAAAGCGCGCATAAAAAAAGCGCGGCATCAATCCTGTGGACTGATGCCGCGCAAACGACGCAGGTCCGCCCGGACCTGCATCCACTCGCTGCCCTGAGTTAGTGATCCTGCTCGAGTCCTCACAGAGCGCCTGCTTGAGTTCAAGGCTCAGCGTGAGGACCTGATGAGATCGCTGCTTACCAGTGCATGCCCGCGCCAATCGACGCGCCGAACTGGCCACGCGAATCGGACGTGCCTTGAACCTTGTAGACCCACTTGCCCGTCTCGGACAACTGCGACACGCCGATAGCGACCGCGGACTGACCCGCATACGTGCCACCCGCGACCGCCACCATGCCGTGACCCGGCAGCACCGCTTGCGGCAGACCCGCAGCGGCCAGCGCCGAGGCCGTGCCACCGTACGAATCGCGGCGCGCCGAGCGGATCTTGTCGTCCGTGTAGCTGTTGGCCTGGTTCACGGCGCCGCTGATACCCGAGTTCAACTGGTTGAGGTTGACGGCGTCCGTGCCTTGCACGCCGGGTGCGAGGTTGGTGATCTGACGCTCGCTGCCCGCAGCGCCCACCGATACCGTGTTAGCGCGATCTGCCACCGAACCTTGACCCAACGCGACAGCGTTGTCCGCGCTGGCATTGGCGCCGGCGCCGAGCGCCGTGGCGTTATTGCCGCTCGCCGCCGAATTCGCACCGATCGCCACCGCGTTCGTGCCGGATGCCTGCGCATTCGCGCCGGCTGCCGTCGCGTGCGTGCCGGACGATTGCGCGGCCTCAGTATTGGCGTCGCCGTCGGCGCTGAAGAACGCGTTGCTGCCGCCCACCGGGGCGAGGTTGTTCACCGCGTTGCCGATGGCCGCGTTCAACTGACCGAGGTTGACCGCGTCAGTAGCAGCCACGCCGTCAGCGACGTTGTGGATGACCGTGCCGTTACCGTCGCCACCCAGCGTGACGCTGTTCTTGTTGACCGTGCCGTCCGGATTGGTGTCGTACATGACCGCGCCGTCGACCTTGGCCGCTGCCGCGTTGGCTTGGCTGGCCACCGCGTTCAACTGGTTGACGTTGACCGCGTCCGTACCTTCGACACCAGCGGCGACGTTGGTGATCTGACGTTCGTTGCCCGCCGAGCCAACCGAGACGGTGTTGGCGCGATCGGCGATGGAGCCTTGACCGAGGGCGACGGAACTGTCAGCGCTCGCTTGCGCACCGCTGCCCATTGCGACGGCGTGGTCGCCGCTTGCCATTGCGTCGTCCGTACCGTCTGCGGGGCCGTCCGCCTTGAAGTAGTGGGAGTTGGTGGTCGCAGTTTGCAACTGGCTCAGATTGACGGCATCAGTGGCTTGCGTACCAGCGGCGACGTTGGTGATCTGGCGCTCGCTGCCCGCCGAGCCAACCGAAACGGTGTTGGCGCGATCGGCGACTGAGCCTTGACCGAGGGCGACGGAACCGTCGGCGCTGGCGCTGGCGCCCTGGCCGACAGCCGTGGCGTTTTGTGCCGTGGCTTGAGCCGAGTCACCGACTGCGGTGGCGGCGGTGATCGAAGGATCACTGACGACGCCGGCGGTGGCGTTTGCGCCGAGCGCTGTCGAGTTATCGCCAGCGGCAGTGGAAAGCACACCGACTGCTGTGCTGTGCGAACCGGCTGCCCAGGAATTGACGCCGGTGGCCACGGACTGCGCTCCGCTTGCAACCGAGTCGCTGCCAATTGCGACGGCGTGGTCACCGGTTGCCATTGCGTCGTCCGAACCGTCTGCGGGGCCGTCCGCCTTGAAGTAGTGGGAGTTGGTGGTTGCAGCTTGCAACTGGCTCAGATTGACGGCGTCGGTGGCTTGCGTACCGGCGGCGACGTTGGTGATCTGGCGCTCGCTGCCTGCTGAGCCAACCGAGACGGTGTTGGCGCGATCGGCGATGGAGCCTTGACCGAGGGCGACGGAATTGTCGGCACTGGCGCTGGCGCCCTGGCCGACCGCCGTGGCGTTTTGTGCCGTGGCCTGAGCGTAGGAGCCGACTGCGGTGGTCGCGGTAATCGAAGGGTCACTGATGACGCCGGCGGTGGCGTTGCCACCCAAAGCCGTGGAGTTGTCGCCAGCGGCAGTGGAAAGCACACCGACTGCTGTGCTGTGCGAACCGGCTGCCCAGGAATTGACGCCGGTGGCCACGGACTGCGCTCCGCTTGCAACCGAGTCGCTGCCAATTGCGACGGCGTGGTCACCGGTTGCCATTGCGTCGTCCGAACCGTCTGCGGGACCGTCCGCCTTGAAGTAGTGGGAGTTGGTGGTTGCAGCTTGCAACTGGCTCAGATTGACGGCGTCAGTGGCTTGCGTACCGGCGGCGACGTTGGTGATCTGGCGCTCGTTACCTGCCGAGCCGACCGAAACGGTGTTGGCGCGATCGGCGATGGAGCCTTGACCGAGGGCGACGGAACCGTCGGCGCTCGCTTGCGCACCGCTGCCCATTGCTACGGCGTGGTCGCCCGACGCCACGGCGTCGTCTGTGCCGTCTGCGGGGCCACCGGCCTTGAAGTAATGCATCGTGTCGCTGCTGGTGATCGCATCAACTTCATTGCTGACGGTATCGACCTTTCCGTTGACTGCGCGCAACTGGCTGACGTTGACAGCATCGGTATCGGCTGCGCCGGCAGCAACGTTCGTCAGTCGGCGTTCGTTGCTGGCCGAGCCGACCGAAACCTCGCCTACGCCAGTCAATGCCTTGACGGTGCCGCTCGTGCCGAACTCTTCGCCAGCGGCGGAGGCACCGGTGATCGCAGTCGAACTGGCGCCGAGTGCAACGCTGTTGGCGACCGTCACCTTGGTGCTGGCACCGAGAGCGACGCTGTTGGCTGCGTTCGTCACGAGTGCGTTCGAACCCACCGCCACGCTGTTGACACCCGACACACTGGCGTTCGAGCCGAGCGCGGTCGAGCCATCGGAATAGGCCAGCGCACCGGTGCCGACAGCCGACGAGTTCAGGCCGTTGCCAGTCGATCCGCGGCCGAGCGCCAGACTGTTGTCTTTCAATGCACGCGAATTGGCGCCAAGCGCAACGGCGTTGGTGCCAGTGGACGACGCGGTTCCGCCGATTGCGATGCCGTTCGTGCCGCTTGCCGTTGCGCTACCACCCATCGCAACGGCGTTGGTGCCCGCGGCATTGGCCTGATAACCCGCGGCCACGGCGTTGGTGTTCGTCGCCTGCGCGCTCGCACCCATAGCCACGCCATGAGTGCCCGCTGTCACGGATGCGTCATCGCTGTCGTCGTTCAGGCCGTCGGCCTTGAAATAACGCGTTGCGGCTTTCTGGGCGGCATAGAGCTGTGCGCCGTTGACCGCGTCGGTGCTGCTTGCCGTGACGGCGCCTTGCGCGACATTGCTGATCTTCGTGCCACCGGTCACGCCGCCATCTGTAGAGGTCGGGCCAGCGAGCGTGACGCTGCCCGTGTTGGGCGTGCCATCGGCGTTGGTGTCGTATTTGACGGCGCTAGCGGCGACCGAATCGACCTTACCGTCGACGGCACTCAACTGGCTGACATTGACCGCGTCCGTGGGCGCGGCGCCAGCGGCGACGTTCGTGATGCGCCGTTCGTTGTTTGCCGATCCTACCGAGACTTCCCCGGTTGCGGCGGGCGCGGCGACTGCCGTTGCGCCTGCGCCAGTGGGGGTGTAGCCAGTTGCGGCAAGATCACTCGCTGTCAGTGTCGTGGTCGAGTTTGCGCCCAGCGCGACGCTGTTGTCGGTTGCGGCCGCTGCCGCATAGCCTATTGCTACGGAGTTGGTACCGTTTGCCTGCGCGCGTGTGCCAAATGCCGAACCCCCGACGCCGTAGACCGTCGAGAGCGTACCGACGGCCGTGGAGTAGTCCTTCATGGCCCACGCCGACGCACCGCTCGCGAAAGCATTGGCGCCTGTTGCGAGTGAAGTAATGCCGATGGCGACGGCGTTTGGACCCGATGCAACCGCGCTTGAACCCTCGGCGATCGACCCTGCAGCAGTGGCCGCCGCATTGCGATCCAAAGTCGGGTTCGACGAGGCTTGCGCGTCGAAATAGTTCGTCGCAGCGGTCCCGGCTGCCTGAGCCGCCCCACCCATCGCCACCACGCCGGCCACGACGACCTGCGCGACCAGCTTGCGCGACACCCCGCCCTTGGTCTTCGAGCGGGCCGTTTCCGACGTTGCGACCCACGCGCCCGTCGTTTCATTCCAAACCGATTTATAAATCTTGTTCATGCTTAAAGAAACTCCGCGATATTTCTAGCGTGGCCGGTATGAAATGCATTCGAGTCAGACAGAAACGCCATCGCCCTCAAAGGGCGCGCACCAAATTTGACATAGCGTTGTGGTTTTTCTCTCTGTCCCAGTTTTGCTCAATTCTTCTGCGCGCTTTGACTGAATGCTTCACGCCTGTTTGGCCACCTTGGTTGATATTGTGGGCGACGATCGGCGGGATTTTCAGGCGGGGCGGGGGATTGCTGATATAAGTCAATTCTTAAAAGGTTTGCGCTGCATTTGTTGGCTGTTTCTGGTTGTAAATAACTGTCCTAAGATAGGAGCCTTAAAGAAAAGTCTTGTTTGATTCTTATTAATACAGTGACTTCATAAGAATGTGATGTTTTGTGGATTTTGTGGTTAATCATTGAAGCGATTTTATGGCGGGGTTTTTCTGGCAGACTTTTGCGGTTATTTCAGACGTGAGCGAGTCGTTCTTCGTAGGAAATTCTTTCGGCATCGTGAGGGCACGTATCAATGTGCGGCTGGTGATTGGAGCATCACGCACCCGGAGGGCTCAGGAGTGGCTGTTTGTCACGAGCGGAACCCCATCTGGATCAACCGCTTACGCTAACAAACGCTTTACAATGCAAGTTGTTCTCCGAAGTGAGTTTTCATGCGTAATTTTCTTTTTTCCCGCTCGGCGGCCACCTTTGCCGCGGGCGCGGCGTTGACCGTTGCCGCAGGGCTGTTCTCCCCCCTGGCGTGCGCCAACAATGTGATCGTGCTCAATTCCGGTGAGGCCACACTCAGCCTCATCGACGAGGCCACCCATCAAGTGGTCGGCACGGTGCCGACGGGCAAGGAACCTCATCACCTGATGCCCACGCCGGACGGCTCGTCGCTGATCGTCGCGAACTCCGTGTCGAACAATCTGATGCTGGTCGACCCGAAAACCGGCAAGGTGCAGCGCTGGATCGAGAACATCGAAGACCCGTATCAAATGGGCTTTTCGCCGGACCGCAAGTGGCTCGTCACCACGGGGCTGCGGCTGGACCGTCTCGACATTTATCACTTCGACGGCCAGCAGAACAGCATGACGCTCGCGAAGCGTCTGCCGCTCGCTGTCATGCCTAGCCATATCGCTTTCACGAACGACAGCAAGACGGTGTTCGTCACGCTGCAGGTTTCGGGTGAACTGGCCGCCGTGGATCTGGAAACCCAGCAGATCAAGTGGAAGATGAAAGTCGGCAAGGTGCCGGCGGGTCTGTGGATGACGCCCGGCGACAAATATCTGCTGGTCGGCATGACCGGCGCGGACTACGTCGCGGTCGTGGACTGGCGCAACCAGAAGATCGTCAAGACCATCCAGACCGGCAATGGCGCGCACAATTTCCGCTCGCTCGCGGACGGTCGGCATGTCGCGGTGTCCAACCGCGTGGCGAGTACCATTAGCATCATCGACGAAGAAACGCTCACCAACGTCGGCGACATCACCGGTCTGATGCCGGGGCCCGATGACATGGAACTGTCAGCGGACAAGCGCTATCTGTGGGTGACGTTCCGCTTCGCGAAGCATATCGGCATCATCGACCTGTCCACGCGCAAGCTGATCCAGACCATTGCGGTGGGCCGTTCGCCACACGGCATCTATTTCTATGACCGTGCGCCGACCACCGCGCCGAACGGCGCCTGAGCGAGACGTTGCAAAACGAGCATCATGTTCCAGCAGATTCTCTCTTCTCTAGACAGCCTCATCACGGCCATGCAGACGTTGCTGTATGTGGACGTCGTGCAGCCGTTGCTGTTCCGTCTCGGTCTGATGGGCTACGACGAAGACACCTATGACGCGCTTTACTGGGTCATCGTCGGCGTGTTCGAGGTGCTGGCCATGTATGCGGTGCTGCGCCCGCTGGAGGCGTTGCGCCCGGCCGAGAATTGGGAGAACCGCAAGGGCGTGCGGGTCGACGTGATCTACACGTGGGTCGTCAAACTCGGCATCCTGAATCTGCTGTTCTTCTTCGCGCTGCAACCGATCTTCGATAACGTGCAAAGCTGGCTGCGTCTGCACAACGTGCCGAGTCTCGAGTTCGACAACCTGTGGCCCGGGCTCACCACGCAACCCATCGTCACGTTCGTGATGTATCTGCTGGTGCTGGATTTCGCCGGCTACTGGTATCACCGCTGGGAGCATCGCTTCGGCATCTGGTGGGAACTGCATGCGGTGCATCATAGCCAGCGGCAGATGTCGCTTTGGTCCGACGATCGCAATCATCTGCTCGACGGTCTGCTGCAAGCTTCGTTCTTCGCCACCATTGCGCTCGTGATTGGCGTGCCGCCTTCGCAGTTCGTGGTGCTCGTCGCCATCACCAATCTGGCGCAAAGCATCCAGCACGCAAATATCCGGCTCTATTACGGGCGGCTGGGCGAGCGTCTGCTCGTCAGCCCAACCTTCCATCGCCGCCATCACGCCATTGGCTACGGCCACGAAGGACTCAAATACGGCTGCAACTTCGGCATCCTCTTTCCGTGGTGGGACATGTTGTTTGGCAGCGCCTCGTGGAGCCGGGTCGTCGAGCCGACCGGCATCCGCGATCAACTCGACGGCCGCCGTTATGGCGAGGGATTCTGGGCGCAGCATGCGCTCGCGTTTCAACGCATCGCCGCACGCCTCAGGCGAGGCAAGAAGCACGATGAGTCCGGCAAAGACGCGGCCGCCGTCTGACGGCTCGGGTCCCCGTTCTTTATCTCCGCCGCTTTCTCTGTTCTTTTCTCCAGAGCGTTCCTCGGGACCCTTTCTCCATGGCGCGCCAACGCCGGCAGGGCCAGGACCCTACCGGCGTCACGCCCCGTGGTTTATCCTGTCCATTCTGGCCGTTTGCCGTTGCGGCGGTCCGCTTGCGCTGCACCTCCTTTGATCCACCGTATGTTCACTCGCTCTGGCTCGCATGAATGATCTGTTGCGCTCGTTTGGACGTGCGCTCGCAAGCGCGCTCCACCCGCGCATGCTCTGGCTGACCTTCATGCCGTTTCTCGCGGCAACGGTCTTTTGGGGCGTGATTCTGTGGTTTTTCTGGGAGACGCTGACCGGCGCAACGCGCGTGTGGCTCGATGGCTGGGTTTTCACGAGCACGCTGTATCACCTGTTCGACTGGCTGGGTTTTTCCGCGCTGCATGCGGTCGTGGCGCCGTTCATCGTGGTGGCGGTGGCCATCCCGCTGATCGTCATGACCATCCTGCTATTGATCGCCACGCTCTCCATGCCGGGGGTGATCCGACATCTGTCGGCGCGCCAGTTCGCCAACCTCGAGATGCGTCGCGGCGGTTCGTGGTACGGTAGTCTCGCGCAAGCCCTGTGGACTTCGATCATCTGTCTGATCTTGCTGGTGGTGACCGTGCCGCTGTGGCTGATTCCACCGTTTTTTGCGCTCATTCCGCCGCTGCTGTGGGGATGGCTGACCTACCGCGTGATGACGTACGACGCGCTGGCCCTGCATGCGAGCCGAGACGAGCGGCGCGCGCTGGTGCGGCGCTACCGTCTGCCCTTGCTGTTGATCGGCGTGGCGAGCGGTTTGCTCGGCTCATTGCCGACGCTGATATGGGCTTCGTCGGTGTGGCTGATCGTGGTGTTCCCCGTGGTCACGGCGGTGACCATCTGGATCTACGCGTTTATTCTGGTCTTTACTGCGTTGTGGTTCGGCTACTACTGTCTGCGCGCGTTGCAGCGCATGCGTGCGGAGGAAGAGGGGGCGCGTCTTCTCGCGCCGGCGCCGTCCATCGAGCAACTGAACAACTGAATCTCTCTTTGCGAGGCCGCAATGGCATTTGGCGTCATCATCATAGGCGATGAAATTCTCTCGGGTCGGCGAGTCGACAAGCATCTGCCGAAGGTCATCGAACTGCTGAACGCGCGGGGCCTGTCGCTCGACTGGGCCGAATATGTCGGCGACGAGCCGGAGCGCATCACGGCCACGCTGCGCCGTACCTTCGCCTCGGGCGACATCGTGTTTTCGACGGGCGGCATCGGCGCCACTCCGGACGATCACACGCGTCAGTGCGCGGCCGCGGCGCTCGGCGTGCCGCTCGAACTGCATCCCGAAGCGGCGGAGCTGATCCGCGAGCGGATTCGCGAGACGCATCCGGCCAATTCGGCGACGCCCGTGAATCTCAATTCCCCGGACAACCTGCACCGCCTGAACATGGGGACCTACCCGCGCGGCGCCTCGATCATCCCGAATGGCTACAACAAGATTCCGGGTTTCTCGGTGGGTGACCATCATTTCGTACCGGGCTTTCCGGTGATGGCGTGGCCGATGATCGAATGGGTGCTGGATACGAAGTACGCGCATCTGCATCACGCCATGCCGCACGCGGAGAAATCGTTGCTGGTGTTCGAGTTGCCGGAGTCGACGCTCACGCCGCTGATGGAAAAGATCCAGCACGATTTTCCGGGGGTGCGGGTGTTCAGCCTGCCGAGCGTCGGCGATGCCGAGCGCGGTGGCATCTACGCGCGGCGTCACATCGATCTGGGCGTGAAGGGCGAGCCGGAAGCGGTCGCCGCGGCGTTCGTGAAACTGCGCGAAGGGGTGCATCTGCTGGGCGGCGATATCGTCGAACCCGATGCAGAAATAGCCGCCAAACCGCGCACGTAGCCGGCCACTCTCAAAGCACTTCAACTCGACGGCGCCTTGGCGGCGCCGCTCACCGACATCATCGTCCTGTCACACGCAGCGCCGACGATGACACTCCGAGCCGACGCGGTCTCAAGTAGGCCTGCAATGCTGGTCTACAAAGAGCGAGCCGCCATACCGCCCGCTCAACCCGCAATAGCGTCGGATATATTCCCGGCGATCAAGCCCCGATCCACGGCAGCCCGCGAAAACACCAGCCCGAGACCGTCTTCCGATGCCCCTGGCCGTCCTTGTCGCCCTCGAAGCCTTCGAGCAGGTCGTACGCCTTCGTGAAGCCGGCCTGGGTGGCGGCGATGGCCGCGAGTTTCGAGCGCGCGGCGCTGCGGCACAAGAACAGCACCGGCGTGTCAGGCGAGGCGGCCTGGCTCAACTGGGTGAGGAATTCCTGATTCGGCACGGCGCCCGGATAGCGCGTCCATTCGACATGCGCGTACTGCCCGTCGCCGATCACCGGACGCCCAACCCAGTCGAGTTCCGCGCGCGTGCGCACGTCGACGAGGCGCGTGCGCGGGTCGAGTTGCAGGAGCTCGAAAGCCTCGGCGGGGGACACCGCGCCTGCGTAGGGCAATTGATTCTCGAGGCGGCGCTTGTCGGCCTGGGCGTACAACTGTTCGAGCGTACTCATGACAGCAAGTCTCCTTCGGACCAAATGATCATTCTAGCGCGCGAGTCCGCTCGTGAGCGTCGCGCCTCGTGCCGGGAAATTCCCGCAGATGGCGAAGCGCGCTGCGCCGAAATAGTGCAAAGTGTCGAGTCTGCCCCAAAACCGGGATTCGTCAGTGCTGTCATTTTGCGACTGCACCATGATAGTGCCGAGCGGACGATTAAGAGGTCTCGTTCATCACGACAGGGGCACTGCGATTCCCCGCAAAAGCGCGTGGCGAAGCGCTTTGCGCCGCCTTGGCGCATAGATGGCACAGAAGCTGCTTATTTGGTGCCGATCAATTCGCCGCCCGGCGTTTTGGCGTCTTCCTCAGAGTCAATTCGTCCGCGGGACGAGCGGGAGGTAGACGTACCGGGACGGGTCAGCTAGATTTGGGCGGCGGCTAAATCCGCCGAATTCGTTAATCAGGAGATAGGTTATGAGTAAATCCGTGGCCGACGTCATGCAACTCGTCAAGGACGAGGACGTCAAGTTTGTCGACTTCCGTTTCACCGACACGCGCGGTAAAGAGCAACACGTTTCGGTGCCGGTGTCGGCATTCGACGAGGACAAGTTCGAAAGCGGCCATGCGTTTGACGGTTCTTCGATTGCTGGCTGGAAGGGCATCGAAGCGTCGGACATGCTGCTCGTGCCGGACGCCGACACGGCCTTCATCGACCCGTTCTATGAAGAGTCGACCCTCGTGCTGACTTGCGACGTCGTCGAACCTGCGGACGGCAAGGGCTACGAACGCGATCCGCGCTCGCTGGCAAAGCGCGCAGAAGCCTATCTGAAGAGCACGGGTCTCGGCGACACCGCTTACTTCGGTCCGGAACCCGAGTTCTTCATTTTCGACTCGGTGCAGTGGAACACGGACATGTCGGGCTGCTTTGTGAAGATCGGCTCGGAAGAAGCACCGTGGTCGTCGGGCAAGGAATTCGAAGGTGGCAACATCGGTCACCGTCCTGGCATCAAGGGCGGCTACTTCCCGGTCGCGCCGGTTGATTCGTTCCAGGACATCCGCTCGGAAATGTGTCTGCTGCTCGAGCAGATCGGCATTCCGGTCGAAGTGCACCACCACGAAGTGGCCGGTCAAGGCCAGAACGAAATCGGCACCAAGTTCTCGACGCTCGTGCAGCGTGCCGACTGGACGCAGCAACTGAAGTACATCGTCCATAACGTCGCGCACACGTATGGCAAGACCTCGACGTTCATGCCGAAGCCGGTCGTGGGCGACAACGGTTCGGGCATGCACGTTCACCAGTCGATCTGGAAAGACGGCCAGAACCTGTTCGCAGGCAACGGCTACGCTGGCCTGTCGGAATTCGCGCTGTTCTACATTGGCGGTATCATCAAGCACGCTCGCGCGCTGAACGCCATCACGAACCCGACCACCAACTCGTACAAGCGTCTCGTGCCGCACTTCGAAGCACCGGTGAAGCTCGCTTACTCGGCGCGCAACCGTTCGGCTTCGATCCGCATTCCGCACGTGTCGAACCCGAAGGGTCGCCGTATCGAAACGCGTTTCCCGGATCCGATGGCCAACCCGTACCTGTGCTTCTCGGCACTGATGATGGCAGGTCTCGACGGCGTCCAGAACAAGATCCATCCGGGCGAAGCTGCTGACAAGAACCTGTACGACCTGCCGCCGGAAGAGGATGCAAAGATCCCGACCGTGTGTGCCGGCCTCGACCAGGCGCTGGAAGCGCTGCACGCAGATCGCGAGTTCCTGACGCGCGGTGGCGTGTTCACGGACGCGATGATCGACGCTTACCTGGAACTGAAGGAAGCGGAACTGCAACGCGTGCGTATGACCACGCACCCGGTTGAGTTCGAACTGTACTACTCGCTGTAAGCGGCGATGGCGCTTCGCCTGGCTGGTCCGGCGAAGCGTGCTTGCCCGACGCTCGTGACTGGTCGAACGCGGGTCACAAAGGGACGGCGGCGCCGTCCCTTTTTTGTTAGGTTTGCGTGCCTCGCAAAGCAGAAAACACGCTGGGGTGCGACGTTTCACGAGCCAACGTTTGCGAAGGCGTTTTAGCTGGCGCGGACGCTGTGTGGTATCACCATCTCTCATCGGCAAGACTGCAAGATGGTTCTGAAGAATCTGATCAAAGCAAGAAAGGGGCATGCCGAGCCGCTCTCGGAGATCGCACAACTCGTCGATTCGGGTTTGCTGCCGGGATTCGAGGCGTTGCCCACGGTTGTGCTGGTACTCGAAAAACGCTCGCTGAAAGTGGCGTTTGCGAATCCTTCCGCGGAGTCGATGCTGGAGCTCTCGCGCCGACAATTGACGCAAATGGTATGGCCGGACATCTTCACCAACGCGGATGAACTGGTGGCCACGATCGCTTCGATCGCGGAACACCGTTTTCATGCGACGCATCTGGACGCCGTGCTCGAACGTCCTGGCCACGAGCCGCTGCATGTGCATGCGATCGTCGGCTTTCTCGAAGGCGCGCCGGACTACGTGCTGCTGGAGCTGTTCGAAAACGAACGGCATCTGCGCACCGACCGCGAAGAACGCATCAACGATCTGACCGCGGTCAACAAGCAACTGATCCGCAATCTCGCGCACGAGATCAAGAATCCGCTCGGCGGCATTCGCGGCGCGGCGCAGTTACTCGAATTCGAACTGGGTGTGCGCGAGCGCGACGAGTTGCGCGAGTACACCCAGGTCATCATCAAGGAATCGGACCGGCTGCAAACGCTGGTGGATCGTCTGCTGGAGCCGCATCGTCATCCGCATATCGTCGGTGACGTCAACATTCACGAGGTTTGCGAACGCGTGCGCGCGGTGATTCTCGCGGAGTTTCCGCGCGGCCTGACCATCGAACGCGATTACGACGTGAGCGTGCCCGATCTGCGCGGCGACAAGGAACAGTTGATCCAGGCGGTTCTGAACATCGTGCGTAACGCGGCTGAAGCGTTGCGTGAACGCATTTCGCAAGGCGATGCGCGCATTGATCTGCGCACGCGCGTGGCGCGCAAGATCACCGTGTCGAAACGCTTGTGTAAGCTGGCATTGGACTTGCATATCATCGACAACGGACCTGGCATACCGGAAGAGATTCGCGATCGCATCTTTTATCCGCTCGTCTCGGGGCGTGACGATGGAAGCGGTTTGGGTCTGACGCTCGCGCAGACTTTCGTGCAGCAGCACGACGGTTTGATCGAAGTGGAAAGCCGGCCGGGCCACACCGAGTTTCAGATCCTGCTGCCGCTCGATTGCTAAAAACACAAGCCGCTAACCACGAGCTAAACGACGCCACTCAGGATGTGCGGCAACGCGTATCCCGGGACGTACCTAAAGACTTCTGACCGACCTTATGAAGCCGATCTGGATAGTAGACGACGATCAATCGATACGATGGGTGCTCGAAAAGGCCCTCGCGCGTGAGAACTTCGCGACGCGCAGCTTCGCGAATGTGCGCGATGCAGCAGTCGCGCTCGATCACGACAGCCCCCAGGTGCTGGTCTCGGACATTCGCATGCCCGGCGGCTCCGGCCTCGAGTTGCTGCAAACGGTGCGCGACAAGGTGCCGGGTTTGCCGGTCATCATCATGACCGCGTTCTCGGATCTCGATAGCGCCGTGGCCGCATTCCAGGGCGGTGCATTCGAATACCTCGCGAAGCCGTTCGATGTCGACAAGGCGGTCGAACTGATTCGCCGCGCCGTCGACGAAAGCACGCGGGGCGAACAGGCGTGGGACGAGCGCGTGGCGGACGCACCCGAAATGCTCGGCCAGGCACCGGCCATGCAGGACATGTTTCGCGCCATCGGGCGTCTGTCGCATTCCGCGGCCACTGTGCTCATTACCGGCGAATCAGGCACCGGTAAGGAACTCGTTGCCCGTGCCTTGCACCGTCATAGCCCACGCGCGAACGGTCCGTTCATCGCCTTGAATACTGCGGCGATTCCGAAGGATCTGTTGGAGTCCGAATTATTCGGTCACGAGCGCGGCGCGTTCACGGGCGCGCAGGCCATGCGGCAAGGGCGCTTCGAGCAGGCTGAAAACGGCACGCTGTTTCTCGATGAAATCGGCGACATGCCGTTCGATCTGCAAACGCGTTTGCTGCGCGTGCTTTCGGATGGACAGTTCTATCGGGTGGGTGGCCACAATCCGCTGCGCGCCAATGTGCGGGTGATTGCGGCGACCCACCAGAATCTCGAGTCGCGCGTGCGTCAGGGCCTGTTCCGCGAAGATCTGTATCACCGTCTCAATGTGATCCGGCTGCGCTTGCCGGCCTTGCGCGAGCGCAGCGAAGACATTCCACTGCTCACGCGGCACTTTCTGCAGAAGAGTGCGCGCGACCTCGGCGTCGAGCCGAAGCGCGTCTCGGAAGAGGCGCTGGCGTATCTCGCCTCGCTGCCGTTTCAGGGTAACGTGCGGCAACTGGAAAATCTCGCGAACTGGCTGACGGTGATGGCGCCGGCGCAGACCATCGAGATCAAGGACCTGCCACCCGATCTCGTGCCGGCCCAGGCGGGCGCGGTGGAAATGCTTGCCGGCGGCCCGCTCGCTGCGGACCCGACGAGCGGTCTGGCAGGACAGCCGGCTGCGAATGGCGGGACGTTGTCGTCGCATGCGCCGGCGGTTGCGGGCATGCCGGCAACGCCTGCTGTCAGCGCGTGGGAGAGCGGCTTGCGCACGGAAGTCGCGCGCATGTTGCGCGAGAACGCGCCGGACGTGATGGATGAACTGGCGCGCCGTTTCGAAGCCGCGGTGATTCGCGAGGCGCTCGATTTCACGCGTGGCCGCAAGGTCGAAGCGGCCGAGCGTCTGGGCATTGGCCGCAATACGATTACGCGCAAGATTCAGGAGCTAAATCTCGAGCCGTGAGGTTGCGGTATGAACGGGGGCGCGGCGTGCATCTCGAATTTAGGAAACACGCCGTGTGTCAATTTGACGCGGCTTGACGCGCTTCGACCCGTGCGCGCTTGCCAGGCGCGCTCCCGTTCATGTAGACGCACACGCGACTGAAGCGTCTGCACAAAACTTGACTGGCACATTGTGCGTCACGAGGCATAATCGTCGTCGTTCAATTAGGACGACACACTATGCCACGCACCGCTTCAACGTCTTCAAACGCTTCGGCTGCCCCGGTTGCATCGACCGCTTTCAGCTGGCCTCACAGTCCCGATCCCTTCCTGTCGCTCGAAGAACTCGACGATCCCGCCGTGCTGGCCTGGGTCGAGCAACAGAACACGCGCACCCGCGCCGCATGGTGCAATGGGACGCGCTACGAAACGCTCAAGCAACGTCTCGCCGCCGCCTATCTGCCGCATGAGCGGCCCGTGATCCCGCGTCGCTGGAAGGACTGGGCCTACGATTTCTGGCAGGACGAACACAATCCCAAAGGGATCTGGCGCCGCACATCGTGGGCGAGCTGGCGTGCAGGCCATGCGGTGTGGCAAAACCTGCTGGATTTCGATGCGCTGGGCGAAGCAGAGGACACGCCGTGGGTCTGCATGGGTCTCGACATCCTTTATCCCGATGGCGATCGCGTACTGGTCACGCTTTCTTCGGGCGGCTCGGATGCCGTGATCGTGCGTGAGTTCGATATCGACACGCAACAGTTTCTCAGCGATGGCTTCGTGATCGCGACGGCCGGCAAGCATACTGCCTCGTGGATTGACCGTGACACGTTGTACGTGGGCTGGGCTCAGGCGGACGAGTCCCTCACGCGCTCGGGGTATCCGCGTGAAGTGCGGCGCTGGACGCGCGGCACGGCGCTTACCGAGGCGCCCGTGGTGTTTCGCGGCGAGTTCGCCGACATCAGCGTCGCTGCCGGCTACAACCCAATTGATCGATGCCATATGGTCGTGCGCAGCGTCGACTCGTTCGACTCGCACAGCTACTACCTGGACGCCGCCGGCGCATGGCAGCAATACGACGTGCCGTCGCACGTCGCCGTGGGCGCCTGGGAAGGGTGGTTGCTGTTCGAGCCGCGGCTCGACTGGACCTGCGAAGGCATAACGTATGCGGGCGGCGCGCTGCTGGCTGCACGTGAACACGCATTTCTCGCGGGCGAGCGGCGCCTCGTGCCGCTGTTCACTCCCACCTCGCGAACCTCAGCGTGCGGGTGGACGTACACGCGGCATCATCTGATCGTGTCGTATCTGGAGGACGTGCAGAGTCGGACGACACTGTGGCAACCGCATCGTGTGACCGCAGACGAATGGCAGTGGACCTCACGTGCCTTTCCGGCACGCGCGAATGCGCAGGTCGGAGTCTCGCCCGTCGAGCCCACCTTGAATGACGAAGTGTTCGTCGGCGTGGACGATTATCTTCTGCCGCCCGAGTACTGGCTTGCCGATCTGACGCACGCGAATCTATCCGAATGGAGTTTGCTCGACCGTTGGCCGACGCAGTTCGACGCGACGCCGTACACGATACAGCGCGGGCACGCGCAATCCGCTGACGGCACGCGCGTGCCCTATACGATCATCGGTCCGCGTGAATCGCAGGAAGCGGGGGCACATGCCGGCGCCTCGAAGTCCACACCACGGCCGTGTTTGCTCACGGGCTACGGCGGCTTTGCGGTTCCGCTTACGCCGAGCTATCTGACCGGGCACGCGCAAGGCTGGCTCGAGCAGGGGGGCGTGCTCGTGGTCGCGCACATTCGTGGTGGCGGTGAATTCGGCAGCGCGTGGCATACGGCGGCACAACGCGAACATCGTCAACGCTCGTTCGACGACTTCATCGCAGTCGCCGAGGCGCTGATCGACGATGGCGTGACCACGGCCACGCAACTCGGTATCAAGGGCGAAAGCAACGGCGGTCTGCTGGTGGGTGCGTGCATGGTGCAGCGCCCGGAGTTGTTCGGCGCCGTGGTGTGCGAAGTGCCCTTGCTGGACATGAGCCGCTATCACCTGCTGCACGCGGGCGCATCGTGGATCGACGAGTATGGCGACCCCGACGAGCCCGATGAAGCACGGATACTCGCCGCGTATTCACCCTATCATCAGGTCAGCGCTGACGTTTCGTATCCGCCGGTGCTGTTCACGACGTCGACCAGCGACGATCGCGTGCATCCGGGCCATGCGCGCAAGATGGTGGCACGCATGCAGGCGATGGGCGGCGAGCACGTGTGGTATCGGGAAAATACCGACGGCGGGCATGGCGGCGGCTCCGATGCACTGGAGCTGGCCGCCAATGATGCGATGGTGTACGTGTTCCTGTGGTCGTGCCTTGCAACGGGAACCGCCGGAGCAAAACCTTAGGCGATCTGCGCGACCACCGGCGCGTGGTCCGACGGTTGCTCCCATTTGCGGGGCACCTTGTCGACTTCGCATGACGTGCAGGCTGCGGCAAGGGGCTTCGACAGCAGGATGTGGTCGATGCGCAGCCCCGCGTTGCGGCGAAAGCCGAGCATCCGGTAGTCCCACCATGAGAAGATTTTCTCCGGCTGATCGAACAGGCGGAACGCGTCGGCGAGTCCGAGCTGGGTGAGCCGCACGAATTCGGCGCGTTCTTCCGGCGACACCAGATTCTGGCCTTCCCAGGCCTTCGGGTCGTGTACGTCGCGGTCTTCCGGGGCGATGTTGTAGTCGCCGAGCAGCGCGAGTTTCTCGTAGCGCGTGAGTTCGGTGGCCACCCAGTCGTGCAGCACGTCGAGCCAGCGCAGCTTGTAGGCAAACTTTTCGGAGCCGGGCGCCTGACCGTTGGGGAAGTACGCGGAAATCACGCGTACCCCTTCAATGGTGGCGGCAATCACGCGGCGCTGCGGGTCATCGAAATCGGGGAGATCGCGCACGATCGAACTTTCGTCCACCTCCAGACCGTCATGCACCAGAATCCCGACACCGTTATAGGTTTTCTGTCCGGCGAACCAGCTCCTGTATCCCTTGGCCTCCAACTCGGCGCGCGGGAATTTGTCGTCGGTCAGCTTCAGCTCCTGAAGACACAGCACATCGACCTGACTCGTTTCGAGCCAGTCGATCACGTGTTGCAGGCGTACTTTCAGCGAATTGACGTTCCAGGTGGCTAGCTTCATCGGCATTTCTCGTTTCGTGTCGGGGCAGGGCATAGGCCGGGCATCAACGGGTTCAGGACCCGCGTGCCCTGGCACTTGAGCGCATCTTACCGCGATCCGCAGCCCGATTCAGGCGCGCAAGCTGCATGCGATAGAGCGGGATGCTGCACTGCGTGGGTTCGCGCACGGCGGTGCTTGTGGCGCTGCACTTCTGCGGCGGCGCTGTGACGAAGCGAAGAAAATAAAGTGTGGGGGGCTCCGATGGCCGGCGTATAGTGGACTCACACTCACGTACCGGGGAAACGCCATGCCTGAACCTTATCCGGTCCTCTATAAGGACTTCGAAGTGCATCCGCTGGTTTTTTCCCGGGAGTTCGACAAGTTCGACGGTCACAAGCGGCAAGCCGAAGGCTATGACGTGGCAGTGCGCGTGTGCCGGCCGGGCGCGATCAGCGGCTCGAAGGCGAGCCGCGTGTTTCGTCTCGTGCGTCCGCTGACGTTCTCCGATTTCGGCATTGCCAAACGCAGCGCGAGCCAGTATGGCGCGGACATCATCGACGGCAAGGTGGAAGGCGCAACAGTTGCCGATCTGTGAGGCCAGAAAATAATCCGGCTCTTTGTTTGACGATCGCCCGACATCGCTATACAATCCGTTTCCTCTGACGCGGGGTGGAGCAGTCTGGCAGCTCGTCGGGCTCATAACCCGAAGGTCACAGGTTCAAATCCTGTCCCCGCAACCAAATAAAATGAAAGGGTTACGACGCATGGCGTGTAACCCTTTTTGCTTTTCTGACAATAACTACTCGGGTATAAGCGGCACTGACATAGCGAGTAAGGTCCACATTCGAAATTTGCGGGCCACTCGCAACCTGAGTATCCGGTGCGAGCTTGTCGCTATGCAACACGAAGCTCGAAAAGTCCACTCGCTGTACAACGTGTTCTTCGGACCTAGATCTGTCCTCAGGAATCCACCGGAAGCCAACCGCTGTGACGGCGCCGCAAGAGATGAGTTGCTTGTAAAAATTCGAACGCCGACGGTTAAGCTTCGGGTCTTGTTGCAGGCTAATGAGATTCGATCTGTCGGCGATGAACGTACTCGGCGACAGATAATTTGCGAGCTGAGCCAATCGAGGAGCGTTGCTTGACGAGGTTGCAGATTCCTTGCCTGTCAGTTCGGGAAGCGACGGACGGATCGTTATTGGAGTGCTAGCGTTCAACTCGTGCTGGAGCTTTTTAACCTCCAGTTCGGATCGCAGGTTTTCTATTTTCGAGTGTTCGATGTTGAGTCGATTGATCTCCAGTTGCTGCCTCTCCAACTCTGGGTTTGGTTTGGGCGCGGCAAGCCAAATTTGTACTGTCAACTCCAGAAGTGTGGCCAGAATGGTTGTGAACGTAGTTACGGACAGAGTCCGGTTGTCCTTGCGAACCAAGACCCGCCAGATGTCTCGAAACCCACCCTCGGCGGCGATGCTTGCCTCGAATCGAAGCTCGGTCCCTAAACAGTGCGCAATGTAGGAAACGGTCGCCAGAAACTCTGCCTCGCAGCGGTTTCGGATAAAGGCGTCTATAGAATGCGAGCCATCCTTCAGGTAGTAGTGCGCTTCAAGGCGCGCAACGTTTTCCACGTCGCTTTCTCCTTAATCTTCGGCATGCGAAAGAAAATTATTTTACGGCCTGCTTTGTTGCGGCGGTCGGTGCATATATCGCGTGTTCGATCGTGTTCTGCTTTAAACGCGACTAAATCTTCTCGGTCCGCATCTATCGCTTGCCTGCAATCCTTTGATGATTGTTGGATGCGAAGTTGCCTTGTCGTTCGCAATTGGGAAATCAGACAAATCCCAAATTGGTGCCTGTAAATTGGTGCCCCGTTTTGACCTTATCGACTTTGTTTTAGGCCATCTATCTGATTGGAGCTTGTGTGGCCGCCTGTCCCGCCGCGAACGTGGGGTGGGTCCACTTACCGTGGCGGCCTGCTGCGTGCGCACGATCAAACGCGACATGTCGATGCGGTTCTAAGTGTCAACCGAGAGTCCCGAACCGGGGACTTGTCGATTTAGATTTGATCCGTACGCTTGACCTTTGGGATAAAGCATCAAGGAACGTAAGCAAGGCCAACGCGATCTGCTGCACGGGAATCTCACCGTCTCCGGAAAGCGGCTTGTCCTCGATATCGTTCAATACTTTTTTCGTCGCCCGCTGGGGCAGGGGAGAGAAGGCGAGT
>NZ_QVQV01000007.1:0-544827 GCF_003429005.1 Paraburkholderia sp. DHOC27 | reverse complement strand
ACCGTTGATGACGCGCGAGCGCATCACCATGTCCTTCATGCGCACGATGCCGATCAGTTTGTGCAGCCGCGCCGCGCAGATAAAGCCCGGGATTTGCCCCATGTTCTGGGCGGGCAACGCATAAAGCGTGGTCTCTGTGGCGATTCTGAAATCGCACGCAAGCGACAATTCGAAGGCGGCGCCAAAGCAGTAGCCGCGATTGGCCGCGATCACCGGCTTGCTGCAACGTGAGGGTGAACTCAAGTCCCACGCGAGCTGGGCCACGTCGTCGGGCGACGCGTCGATCAGTTCCTCGCTATTGCTGCCGCGCGAAAAATGTTCGCCTGAAGTACGCACCACGATGACCTGGACAGCCGGGTCGGCGTCCAGCGCTTCGAACACCGCGCACATCTGCGAGCGCTGCGTAATGGAGAGGAGGTTGAACGGCGGCCGGTGTCGATCACGTCGCCTCAGGCACGGCCGGCTACGATCCCCGCCAGAGGGCCGCATGGATCGTTTCGGGTGCGGACAGGATGGCGCTCATGACTGCCGCGATATACTGTATGAATGTACAGTCGCGGCGAAACACGGCCGGGCTCCCGCTTGATCGCGAGCGATTTGTATACCCAGAAATAATCGGCGGGTTAGAATCTGAGACCAGCCAAAGCTAGTGACGGGGACAGGATGACGACGCCCAATGAGGTGCTCGAAGAGGAAGACGGCTCGATTACTGACGAGTTTGTAGCATGGATCGTATGCGAAGTGCTGATGCCAATCCTCATTCTTATAGGCACTTGGCTTTACGCTCAGTATGCGTTCGACATCCACCATCCTTTCCTCTCTACGTTTGGGTCTGGTGATTTACTCCCTATCGCGACGCTCGTGCTACTTGGAGCGTCGGCAGAAATGTTCCATTTCGTCGTGTTTACCACTGCTAGGTCAAGTCGGAGTGTGCTGTCGAAGCACATGCTGGCTCACCTTGTTACTGTCGTGATACTGGCGTTTTCGTATGGCGGGATAAAGGGAAAAGGACTACAGTTGCTCGACGAGTCGACATTGAGCGCCGAGGC
This sequence comes from Paraburkholderia sp. DHOC27, assembly GCF_003429005.1. Lineage (GTDB taxonomy): Bacteria > Pseudomonadota > Gammaproteobacteria > Burkholderiales > Burkholderiaceae > Paraburkholderia. The sequence continues at coordinate 543,778 of NZ_QVQV01000007.1, read as the reverse complement.
GACTGGAAAACTGCAGGGATTTGCCACACTTACCATCTCTCTTACGGTTTTGGCGCTGATTGTGGCGTTTTATTCAAAAAATCGACTTTTAGACCTTAAGGTCAAGGCAGCACGGGAAAAGTCATGAACTTACACTTGATCTATCTCTTCAGCGTTGCATCGGTGGCGATGGCGGCGGCCATTGGATACCGCACCTATCACCTACAGCGGCATATTCGGCAGGAGCTTAGGGCTCTCCGCGTCCAAACGGACGCGAAGGCACTTCAAGCAAAAGTCGCGGCTACCGTCGCAAGTGTTGGTGGTGGCCAGACGGGCTATGGGCCAGTTACGAATGCCGAAAGCGGGTTCAACGCGTACGGGTTCGCGCCGGTCAATAGATCGGTTGAAATCCGCAACTCTTATTCGCTCTGAGCCCTCGGACTATGTCGACACCCCAAGATTTGGGCGCTGCACTCGCTGCGGCAGTGGGCGGCCGTGCCGCGAGTCAACAGCCCGTAATTCCATCGCAACTAGCGTTGCCGATTGACACAAAAGTACAATTGCTCAAGCAGATGTTTGAGGCAATTCAACGCCCTCATAAGTTCGAAGTAGGCCAGTTAGTCAAGTGGCGGGTCGGAATGCAAACCCGACCTTTTCCCGGCATGGGCGATCCAGCAATTATTTTACAAACGCTTGATTCCCCAATCTTTGACGGTACCACTGATGCTGCTTTTCCGTCCTTTCGAGAGCCATTAGACCTTGTCGTCGGTTGCTTGGGACCTCAAGCGCAGCTTCTTATTTTCCACCTCCCGGGCTTCCGGCTAGAGCCGTTCTAGCGCACGAGGCGAACCGGTGCTGCTTCGCAGTCGAAACCGTCGGCTTGCCCGGCATCCGGTGTAGAGCGGTTAACGCAATCTTGAGAGAGTTTTGTCGTCACATCAGGGAGATTCGGCCGGCAGACGAGGCGACTATGTGCACGTATGAAACAGCACACCGCGCCTACAAATGACAAATCCTGTCCCCGCAACCAACCGTTTTGAAGGTTCTGCGCAATAAGCCCTGCCAGGAACGTTGATCGTTTCTGAATCGGGAAGGCGGTGGTAAACACCGTGAACGCGCAGTTTCCTGCTGTACCAACGAACCCGCCCGCAAGGCGGGTTTTTTGTTTTTGTCTTTGGCACGCAATAAAACTTCGGAATCCTGCGTTTTTTACTTCCGGCCCTCACTACCCCATATTGCAGATCTGCCGATACCCCTGTCGCTCGATCTCACCGTCTCCGGTAAGCGGCTTGTCCTCGATATCGTTCAATAGTTTTTTCGTCGCCCGCTGGGGCAGGGGAGAGAAGGCGAGCAACTCCCGAACCAGCGCGTCGGTGACGCTCTCAAGTTCACTGTCCACGACAAACTCGGTCACGATGCCCCAGTCGTAAGCCTGTACACCGTTGATGACGCGCGAGCGCATCACCATGTCCTTCATGCGCACGATGCCGATCAGTTTGTGCAGCCGCGCCGCGCAGATAAAGCCCGGGATTTGTCCCATGTTCTGGGCGGGCAACGCATAAAGCGTCGTCTCCGTGGCGATTCTGAAATCGCACGCAAGCGACAATTCGAAGGCGGCGCCAAAGCAGTAGCCGCGATTGGCCGCGATCACCGGCTTGCTGCAACGTGAGGGCGAACTCAAGTCCCACGCGAGCTGGGCCACCTCGTCGGGCGACGCGTCGATCAGTTCCTCGCTATTGCTGCCGCGCGAAAAATGTTCGCCTGAAGTACGCACCACGATAACCTGGACAGCCGGGTCGGCATCCAGCGCCTCGAACACTGCGCACATCTGCGAGCGCTGCGTAATGGAGAGGAGGTTGAACGGTGGCCGGTCGAGGACGATGTCGGCGCGCGAATCTTCCTTGCTCAATTCAACCCGGAAACCGTCGAGCCCGGGGAACGCGCCGACGGTTTGGAGAACCTGCGGTGGCATAGCTTCCTCTGTGGTCGCACAACGCTCAATTCCGCCAAAAGGACGTGAAACGTCGTACGAAACTTCGAGTTCGACATTCCGCAAAATTGCCTTACAATTTAATTGAAACGTTATCAAGTAAGTTGCAATTCGGCAAGGAAGGGTAAACCCTCGATCCGCGCTACGAGCCCGGTGTGGCAAGGCTTCAGGGCGACTGCCACGCGAAAATAAAAACCTCAACTGTTTTGTCCCCTGCGGCATGGACGAGGCAGCAATTTAAACGCTAGACTTCGTGAGCACACTGGAGAGAGGCAATGCATTGCGTCGGCTCAGCGTCATCGGTCTCGCGTCGACGCGTCCTGGGCGGCGCGGTGTGGGCTGCGTTGGCCGCACGCGTGGCGACGTTCGCCGCAGCGCTCACGCTTGCCATGTGCTCGCCAGCATTCGCAGCCGGTAGCGATGAGCTTGTCATCGTCGACTGGTTATCAGGCTCCGAAGCCGACATGATCCACGAGATGGAGGCCGCCTTTCAGAAGAGCCACCCAGGCATCAAGATCCGCGAAATTAGTCTGACGGTGCAGGGCGATGCACGCGGCGCCATTCGCACCACGCTGCTGGGCGGCGAAAAGGCCGATCTGCTCATCAACACATGGCCGGCGTTTCGCGCCGAGTTGGCCGACGCTAACCTTCTTCGTCCGTTAGACGCCGAGTGGCGCGCCAACGCGTGGAGCAACGACCTGAGCGACCAGTGGAAGCGCCTTGGGCAATACAAGGGCGTGACCTATGGCGTGACCTACACCTTCGGCGATCGTAGCGGCATCTTTTATCGCCCCGACGTGCTGAAGAAGGCCGGGATCGCTGCACCGCCCAACACCTGGAGCGCGTTCCTCGGCAGCTTCAGGCCGTTGCGGTCCGCGGGCGTCACGCCGGTCTCGATGCCCGGCAAGACCTGGGCTCACGCCGAGTGGTTCGAAACCTTGCTGCTACGCGTTGGCGGCGTCGAGGCCGCAGCGAAGCTGGCGGCGCATCAGATTGCGTGGACCGACCCGGTCGTGAAGACGGCGCTTCACAAGTATGCCGAGATGCTGAGGGCCGGGTGCTGCGACGATGGGAGCCGCATGCTCGCAACGGAGTGGGACAACGCGGCTGACGAGGTGCTCAAGTCCGGCACGCACGCGTATGACCTGATCGGTATGTGGGTCAACAATCGTGCGAAGAGCGATTACGGCATGAAGGAAGGGCAGGACTACGCACTATTCCAGTTTCCGTCGCTGGGGCTCGGTCACGACGACACCACGAGCATCGACACCAAGGAATTCGTGGCGCTGAAATCCGGTTCGAATCCTGCAGCCGCCAACCAGTTTTTGAGCTGGGTGACGGGCGCCGAAGCCGCGGCCATCGAAGCGAAGGCCGGTCTCGCATCGCCATCCAGCAAGGCGAACAGCCTGCCTGGCGGCCCGGTGGTGGCAGCGTCGTCGGAGGCGGTGAGGTCGTCCAAAGTCCAGTTCGTTCTCGGCGATCTGCTGCCGGGCGACCTGGTCGACGAATACCGCGTGCAACTCCAGTATTTTCTGCAGGACCCAAGCGACGCGAACATCGACAAGGTGCTCGCCGCAATCGAAGCGAAGGCGAAGGACTCGTACAAGTAACGCCGCCCGCCTCAGGCGAGTGACGCAACGGGCAGCGTGCAGCAACTTCAACGGAACACGGCCTCCATGAACGAGCACGACAATCGCAGCGCGCAACTTGCCGGTGTGGTGCAAAGCCCCTCGCGGATGAGCTGCGCATTGACGCGTGCCGATAACGAAGCCGTGCGTCCCCGCGCATTTCTCTGGCCCGAAACACCCGCGGCCTATCTGCTGCTCGCGCCGGTGCTGATCCTGTTTGGTCTCGCCGTGGCGTATCCGCTCATGGACACGATCCGTCTGAGCTTCTTCGATATCCGCGGACTCGGCGCCGCGCACTACGTCGGCTTTGGCAACTACGTTGCACTCTTTCACGACGCCAATTTCCGGCAGGCGTTGTGGACCACGCTCATCTGGACCGTGTCGACAACGCTGTTATCCGTGGGGACCGGCTGGCTGCTCGCCTTGCTTTGCTCGCTTGCGCCGAAAGCCACACTGATCCCCCGCGTGATGATCTTCTCGGCGTACGGCATCTCCGAAGCGGTCACGGGTTTTATCTGGCTGGGAATTTTCCGGCCTGATTCAGGCGGTTTGCTCAACGCGGGGCTCGCGGCTATCGGGCTTGGCCAGTTCAGTCACGCGTGGCTCGGCGACCGCTCGACGGCACTCGGCGCGCTGGTCATCGCGTACTCCTGGGCACAAGCGGGCTTGCCGTTGATGCTGTGCTTCGCGGCAACCCAGGCCATCCCGTCTGCGATTGTCGAAGCAGCCTGTCTCGACGGTGCGCGTGGCTTCTCGCTGCTGCGCTACATCGTCATGCCGCTGTCGTTGCCCGGCGTGCGGGTCGCGACCTTCATCAATCTGCTCGGCAGTCTGCGCGCCTTCGACACCATCTTCATCATGACGAACGGCGGCCCGGTCCGTTCCACCGAGACGCTGGGCTTCTTCATGTATCGCGAGTCGATGCTGCAATTCAAGCTCGGCTACGGAGCGGCCGCCACGCTGGTGCTGCTGGCGGCGGTGCTGATCGTGTCGGTGCCGGTCATGCTCAGACATTGCGCGGAGGCCAAATGAAAGCCGCTTCCTCGCGCTGGGCGACCGCATTTGTCAGCCTGATCGCGTGCATCTGGGTCGTGCCGATCGTCGGCGTCGTCGTCACTTCGCTGCGGCCCGTGGACGAAGCCATACTCGGCTGGTGGACCACGAGCCGCTTCACGCTGACTCTCGCTGCATGGCGTGCCGTGTGGACGCATTACCCGCTGCTGGAGGCGTCGTGGGTGACCTTCAAGCTGGCCGGCATGGCCACCGTCGCGACGATGCTGCTCACGCCCGCCGCAGCCTATGCGTTCCACTTCTTGCGCTTTCCGTTGCGTCGAACGCTCCTGATCATCATCGTGAGCGCCTTCGTCCTGCCGCAGCAGATCGTGATCATCCCGCTGTTCCGGCTCTGGAGAGAGTGGGGCTTGATCGACAACATGTTGTCCGTGCTGATCCCCTATGTGGGGCTCTCGTTCGCATGGTCGATCGTGGTCGTGAAGAACTTTCTGGAGGATTTCCCGCGCGAACTCATCGAGGCGGCGCGCATCGACGGATGTGGTCCACTCGCCGTATTCGGCTACGTGGTTTTGCCCAACACGCTGGCGTCGATCAGCGCAATCGGCATTCTGCAATTCCTCTGGACGTGGAATTCGCTGCTGCTGCCCTTGCTCTACCTGCACTCGCGGATTCCCTTGCCGGTGGCATTCGCGCGCATTGCGGGCACCTACGACGCCAACTGGAATCTGCGCGCGGCCGCCGCGATCATCACAGCGCTCGTGCCGCTCGTCATCTTCATCGTGTTCCAGCGGCAGTTCGCGCGTGGCGCACTCGGCCGCAGCGGCAGCAAGGAATGACCACCATGACGGATTCCGTGACGCGCACTGTGAAGCCGCTTCGCTATCGGCAGATACATCTGGATTTCCATACGTCCGAGCATATTCCCGGCGTGGGTGCGCATTTCGACGCGGTGGATTTCGTCGCGACGCTCAAGCGCGCCAATGTCGATTCGATCACGATCTTCGCCAAGTGCCATCATGGCTGGTCCTACTATCCGACCGAAGTGGGTCACGTGCATCCCAATCTCGCGCGGCCCGATCTGTTGGGCGGCATGATCCGGGCCTTGCGCGACGCCGATATCGAAAGCCCGGTCTATATCACGGTGCAATGGGACGAACGGACCGCGCGCGAGCATCCCGAATGGCGGGTTTTGAGCGCGACCAACAGCTTCGTTCACGAGCTTGCCGACGATGCATCCAGCGCGCGACAACTCAGCCCCGCGTGGCACACGCTTTGTTTGAGCCACGCGCCGCTGCGTCAGCGCATTCTTGCCCAGGCGCGCGAAGTCGCACGCCGCTACGACATTCCAGGGCTCTTCTTCGATATCGTCATGGCGAACGATTGCGTCTGCACCGCGTGTATCGAGCGCATGCGCGCGCAGGGGCTCGATCCTCAGAGTGCACACGACCGTCATCTCAACGATGAGGCCGTGCTCGCACAATTTCGTCACGAAACCAGCGCTGCGCTGTTTGCGGAGTTTCCGCATTTGCGCGTGTTCTACAACGCCGGTCATATCGCCAAACGCGGTCCTGAACGCTACCAGGATTACACGCATCTCGAACTCGAAAGCCTGCCTACCGGTGGTTGGGGCTACAACCATCTGCCGACGAGCGCACGCTATGCAGCGACGCTCGGCCTCGAATACACGTCCCATACCGGCAAATTCCACGCGGGCTGGGGAGAGTTCGGCGGATTCAAGCACGCCGATGCACTGGAATACGAATGCGCGCAGATGGTCGCGCTCGGTTCGCGTTGCCTCGTCGGCGATGCGTTGCATCCAGGTGGCGCAATCGACCACGGCACGTATGCGCGGATCGCGCCGGCGTACGCACGCATTGCGAAACTGGAGCCGTTCCTCGATGGCGCGAAGCAAGTGTCGGAGATCGCGATTCTGTCTGCCGAGCACATGAATCCAGGTATGGGACGCAATCATCCCAGTGACGACGGCGCCGTACAGATGCTCATGGAATTGCATCGACCGTTCGATGTCATCGACGAGAGCGCGCGCTTCGAGGATTACCGCCTCGTCATCCTGCCCGACGAGATTCCGGTCGACGCCGCGCTCGCGCAGCGATTCGAAACGTACCTTGCGGCAGGGGGCAAGGTCCTCGCGTCGTGGCATTCCGCGCGTGCAGGCGAGCATGGCTTCGCGCTCGACTTCGGGCTCGAGGTGGAAGCCGAGTCGACGGGGTTCTGGCCGAGCTACGCCGTACTGAACGAGCACCTCGACGTGCGCATTCCGGCAAGCCCGGTGGTGTTTTACGACGACGCGCTCGTGCTGCGCGCGCAGGGCGCCGAAGTGCTCGGCGAAATTCGCGCGCCGTATTTCAATCGCACCTATGAGCACTTCTGTTCGCACCTGCACGCGCCCGACGACATCGACGCACAGCCGCTGGGTGTCGCCGCTGCGATTCATCACGGCACGGCCTACGTGGCGTACCCGATTTTCCGGCTGTATCGCGCGGTGGGGCAGCCCATCTACCGTTACCTCGTGGACGCGTTGATCGAAAGGCTGATGCCCGATGCTGCGGTGCGCACCGACCTGCCGTCGTCGGGCCGGCTCGCGTTGACCCATCAGCCCGCGCACAAGCGTCATGTGCTGCACCTGCTGTATGGCGCGCCGCAGTTGCGGGGGCAGGCGATGCCCATGAACGGGGGCGGGACGCGCACCATGGAAATCATCGAGGACATTCCGGCCATCGGGCCTGTTGTGGTAAGCGTGCGTCTTCCACAAACGCCCGCGCGCTCGTACGATGCGTTGTCCGGCACGCCGCTCGACTGGACGCTCACGGCGGACGGTGCAGTACAGGTCACGGTGCCGCGCCTGCGCATTCACGCGGCGCTGGCATTCGAGGCCGAATAATTTTCAGCCATGATTGAGTAGTCTATGAATGACGATAATTCGAACGAGACCGACAAACCACGCTCCGCCACGATCGTGGATGTCGCTAAACGGGCCAAGGTGGCGATCGGCACGGTGTCGCGCTACCTGAACGGCTTTCCGATCCGGCGCGCCAACCGTGAACAGATCGAGGAGGCAATCCAGGCGCTGCGCTTCAAGCGGAACGCGGCAGCCGTTGCCATGAAGACGGACGTCACGCACGTCGTGGGTCTGCTTGCGCCGTCGTTCGACGAGTTTCACGGCGCCATGCTGGAACATCTGTCGCGCGCGCTGCGGCGCGACGGCCGCGCGTTGCTGATCTATTGCCACGGCGGCGATACGCGGCTCATGGAGGACGGCCTCGATTACTTCTCGACACAGCGCATCGACGCGCTGGTGATGTCGGGCGTCGCGCATCTGTTCGACCGGGTCGACCAGTTGATCGAAGGCGGCGTGCCGCTCATCCTCTACGACAACGATCTGGCCGGTCTCAAGGCCGACCGTGTGTTCGTGAACAACCGTGAAGCCGCGATGCACGCGGTGCGCCATCTGCTCGACATTGGACACCGGCGCGTGGGGATCGTGACCGGTGACCTGAGCGACAGCGCCGCCAACGAACGTTACCTCGGCTACTGCGATGCGCTCACCGAGCGCGGCCTGCCGGTCGATCAGCAATACGTGGCCCCCGGACACTGGAGCATTCTCGGCGGCACGGATGCAACGCGCCGTCTGATGTCGCTCCGGCAGGCGCCAACAGCAATTTTCTCGTCGAACTACGTGATGGCTGCTGGAGTATTGCGTTGCTTCAAGGACGCGAAGATTCGCGTACCCGACGACGTGTCGCTCGTCTCGTTCGATGATCCGCCTTTGTTCGGGCTCTACGAAGCGGGCATCACGGTGGTGGCCCAGCCCATCAACGGCGTCGCGCAGACGATTGCCGACGTGCTCGAAAGGCGTCTGCGCAGCGCACGGGAAACGCCGTTCGGCACCACCAGCCTGCGTTGCGACATCATCCTGCGCGGTTCGACACGGCCGGTTTGACACCACGCGGCGCGCTTCATCCTCAAGCGCCGTCATGCGTTCTGAAAGGAAGCGAAGGTAGTATGCGGCGATCGAGCCCCTTGCAACCCTTCGTATCCCGGACCCTGAAATGGAAACCTACATTCTGTTAGGCGGCGGTTTTGGCGTCGCACTGCTGATCGCCATCTGGGGCATCTGGAAGCTGCGCTAGTGCCGACTAGTGCCGGCTGGTGCTCGCGAGTGCCTCCACTTCTCCAGGCGCTTTCATCACGGGCATTCGTATCGCTTCGACGCAGCAGGTCCGCCAAACCAGGCGCTGCGCAACGGCCGCAACGCGAGCGGCTGCAAAGCCCCTGCAACCTGATGACACAGATCCGTCTTTGCAACCTGCTACAAGCTCTCGAATGTGCGAAGGAGGGCAGACGGCCCACTCGCCTGGCGTCAGTCTACGTTCACGCGCGCTTAATTTCATTCAACTTACGATACCCTATGTCCTCATCTGCCAGCAGTGCCTCCACGCACACCGTCGATGCCGCACCCAGTCTCGTGCTGGGCGCGATTGGCGTCGTGTTTGGCGACATCGGCACGAGCCCGCTCTACACACTGCGTGAATGTCTGAAGGCCGCGGGCGGCATCACCACGCCGAACGTGTTCGGCATCGTTTCTCTCATCCTCTGGTCGATCATCGTGGTGGTCACGCTCAAGTACGTGAGCTTCGTGATGCGCGCGGACAACGAGGGTGAAGGCGGCATTCTCGCGCTCACCGCGCTCGCGTCCCGCGTAGCGCCCGCACGCGTGAGCCAGGTGCTGCTGACGCTCGGCGTGTTCGGCGCCGCGATGTTCTACGGCGATTCGATGATCACGCCGGCCATCTCCGTGATCTCTGCCGTGGAAGGCGTCACGCTGGTCGACCCGGCACTGACCGCGTGGATCGTGCCCATCTCGCTCGTCATCCTCACGGGGCTGTTCAAGCTGCAAAAGCGCGGCACGGGGACGGTCGGCAAGGTATTCGGCCCCATCATGATCGTGTGGTTCATCACGCTGGCAGCGCTCGGCGTGCTGCATATCGTGAGTGGCCCGGTCATTCTGGAAGCGGTCTCGCCGCTCTACGCGCTGGCGTTCGTCACGCATGCGCCGGGCACTGCGTTCGTGGTGCTGGGTTCGGTGTTCCTCGCGTTGACGGGCGGCGAAGCGCTCTACGCGGATATGGGGCACTTCGGCAAGAAGCCGATCCGTCTCGCGTGGCTGCTGCTCGTGCTGCCGAGTCTCGTGCTCAACTATTTCGGTCAGGCAGCGCTGGTGCTGGCTCGCCCCGCGGCGGTGGAGCAGCCGTTCTTCGAATCGGCGCCGGGCTGGGCGCTCGTGCCGCTCGTGATCCTCGCTACGGCGGCCACCATCATTGCCTCGCAGGCGGTGATCTCCGGCGCCTTCTCCATGACCAAGCAGGCCGTGCAGCTGGGCTTCCTGCCGCGCATTCCGGTGGTCCACACGTCGACGCACGAAGTCGGGCAGGTGTACGTGCCGTTCATCAACGTCTCGCTCTACGCGGCCGTGGTGTTTCTCGTCGTGTTCTTCAAATCCTCTGACAACCTGGCGGCGGCGTACGGCATTGCGGTGGCCTCGACCATGTTGCTCACCACCTTGCTGATGTATTTCATTACGCAGTCGCTGTGGAAATGGAAGCCGCTCGCTATCTTCGTGGTGATCGGGCCGCTTGCGCTCGTCGACGCGGTGTTCGTCTCGAGTAACGTGAGCAAGGTGCTCGAGGGCGGCTGGTTCCCGCTGCTGGCCGGCGGCGTGCTGTTCACCGTGATGACCACCTGGCACCGTGGCCGCGAAGTGGTGGTCGAGCGCATGAAGACCGACAACATTCCGCTGGACGGTTTGATCCAGTCGCTGTGCGGCGGCTCGCACGCGCCGCCGCGCGTCGACGGCACGGCGGTGTTTCCGGGTGGCGTGGCGGGCATGACGCCGTCTGCGTTCATGCACAACCTCAAGCACAACCGCGTGATGCACCAGATCAACATTTTCATGGCCGGCATGACCGACAACGTCCCGCATGTGCCGGATGAGCAGCGCGTGACGGTGAAGGACATGGGCTACGGCTGTTATTCGGTGGCGGTGCGCAACGGCTTCATGGAGATTCCGAACGTGCCGGCGATCCTCTCGCTGGTGGCGAAGAAGATTCCCGATTGGCAATATGAACCGGCGGATACCTCGTTCTTCCTCGCCCGCGACACGATTCTCGCCACCGGCGAGAGCAAGGAGATGTCGCTGTGGCGCGAGAAGCTGTTTGCCTTCCTCGGCCGCAACGCGGCGCAGGCGGCCGAGTACTACAGCCTGCCGGCCAACCGCGTGGTCGAAATGGGCGGCCAGATCAATCTTTGATGCGGGCGCGCGAGCCCGGCTTGCAGCCCGCCGGGTTTCACCGCTTGCGCGCAGCTTTCTCCATGCCCCGGCCGGAAGGCCGATGAAGCGCAAATGTGCGTTTCCTGCGTCACTTCTGGATAGTTTGGCTCTGCTTAGCGAATCAAGTTGACTTTCTATTCCAAAAATGTCTAGAATTCGCCGTCGTCACAAATGGGGCTAATGCCTTGGACAGTAGCAGTAGTCGATCTTCGATCTGTTTCGCCGCCTGAGCGGCAGGACGCCCGCGCCGTTTTTTCTCCAGCCGCCGTCTTGCCATCAGGCAGACGGTGCGCGCCGTAGTGATTTTCTCCGTGCACCTTTGATCAGCGCCCAGCGAGCGCCGCGTTGTTGCGCGTGTTCGCCGGGTACCGTGTTGCGAGCTTCGGCCCGCCACTCGCGCCTATGCGCGTGCTTTGCAAAGGAGAGTCCCATGCCGGACCCTGATAGTTACCCCATATGCCGCTTTACCTTCCCTTTATCTGAAGGAAGCGAGTAGATCTTTCCGGCCGCGCCCATGCAGCGCGCCATCTCCGGGTCTGCTGGCTTCCGCTTCATTCGCGTTCAAGCCAGACGCCTGGAGAAACATCATGAATTTCGGCCTCCTTCTGTCGCAACTGCCGCACGTGCAGGAAGCACGTGTCCACTACGACGCCATGCTGTCCCTGCAAGCCCGCGAGCCACGCAAGCTCGCCGCGCTGTCACACACGCTGCGGCATCCGCTGTCATCGCGGCTTTTGCAGCGCTTTCGGCGCCGCACCGCTTAAGTTTTTCTCCAATCTTCCGTCATCTGCAGGTGCTGGCATCGTTCGCGGTGAAGCGCTGGCGCGGATGACGGAGGGCTCGCGTTGCCGCATCCTTCGTCTTCACCCCGTCATGATTCAACTCTGCTTTGTGCTGCGCATGCCCGACCGCGCTGGTGTCGCCCTTGCCGCTGGGACCGCTGGGACCGCTGGTACCGCTGGTACCTCGTGTGCCACACGTGCGCGCGGCGCCAGTGTGGTCCGGCATGCCCTGATCAACCTTCATCTGCGAGGCGCCAGATGAATTTCAATTTCACCCTGAACCGCACCGCGAATGCGTCGGCGTGGCGCCTGTTGCCGAACGGTTGGGATTTCGTCGCCTTCCCGCTGATCATCTGCGTGCTGGCGATGACGGCGATCGGCTTTCACCAGACGCTCGCGCCCATATCGACGCTGAAGACGCAGGTGATCTCACTCGATCCGACGAGTCTGCCCGAGTACGCAATGCGCACCACGCTGCGCATGCTGGCGGCGATGGTCGCCTCGCTGGTCTTCACACTGGTGTACGGCACGCTCGCGGCCAAGAGCCGCCGCGCGGGTCTGGTGCTGGTGCCGATCCTCGACATCCTGCAGTCCGTGCCAGTGCTCGGCTACATTTCGTTTACGGTGACGTTCTTCCTCGCGCTGTTCCCGGGACGTGTGCTCGGCGCCGAACTGGCGGCGATCTTCGCGATCTTCACGAGCCAGGCCTGGAACATGACCTTCAGCTTCTACCAGTCGCTGCGCACGGTGCCGCGCGACCTGGACGAAGTCTCGCGCGGTTTTCATCTCACCTCGTGGCAGCGTTTCTGGAAGCTCGAAGTGCCGTTTTCGATGCCGGGCCTCATCTGGAACATGATGATGTCGATGTCGGGCGGCTGGTTTTTCGTGGTGGCCTCCGAAGCGATCACGGTGGGCAACAACACCATCACGCTGCCGGGCATTGGCGCGTATCTGGCGCAGGCCATCTCCGAGAAGAATTTGCATGCGATTGGCTGGGTGATCCTGACCATGACGGTGGTGATCCTCGCGTACGACCAGTTTCTGTTCCGTCCGCTGGTGGCGTGGGCGGACAAGTTCCGCATGGAGAACACCAGTTCTGGCGATGCGCCCGAGTCGTGGCTGCTCGACCTGATTCGCCGCACGCGTCTGATTCACCGTGGCCTCGTGCCGCTCGGCGTGCTGTTCGCCAACGCGGCGCGCGTGCCGATGCGCATGCCCGGGATTCCCCGCCTGCGTTTCAGTCTGCCGAGCCGGCCCAAATCGTCGCGACTGGGCGACGTGGTGTGGGGCGTCCTCGTGCTGCTTCTTACGCTCTATGTGGTCTACCGTGTGGTGACGTATGTGCGCACCGGCGTCACGCTCGACGAAGTAGGGCATGTGTTCGTGCTGGGTTTCATCACGTTGCTGCGGGTCGCGTTGCTGATTGCGCTCTCTTCGGTGATCTGGGTGCCGCTCGGCGTGCTGATCGGGCTGCGGCCGGCGCTGGCTGAAAAGATCCAGCCGCTCGCGCAGTTCCTCGCCGCGTTCCCGGCCAATCTGCTGTTTCCGGTGTTCGTCATCGTGATCGTGCGCTTTCATCTGAACCCGGATATCTGGCTCTCGCCGCTCATCGTGCTCGGCACGCAGTGGTACATCCTGTTCAACGTGATCGCGGGTGCGAGCGCCTATCCGAACGACTATCGCGAGGTGTCCACCAACTTTGGCATACGCGGCTGGCAGTGGTGGCGCAAGGCGATGCTGCCGGGCATCTTTCCGTACTACATCACGGGCGCGATTACGGCATCCGGTGGCGCGTGGAATGCGAGCATCGTGGCCGAATACGTGCAGTGGGGCGACACCAAGGTCGCAGCGCATGGTCTCGGTGCATACATCGCGCAGACCACGGCTGCGGGCGACTTTCCGAAGATCATCCTCGGCATCGCCGTGATGTCGCTATTCGTGACCTTGTTCAACCGCCTGCTGTGGCGTCCGATGTACGCCTTCGCCGAATCCAGGCTGCGGCTCGATTGAGAGTAAATGCCATGCTGAATCTGAAATTTGCCCCGGGCGATGCGCCGTCGACGCTCAACCCCTCATCCAATGCGCCGCGGCTGGGCGACGAAGTGCTGTGCGTCAAGGACGTGAGCCGTGGCTTCGACAAGAACCAGAGCGAACTGCTGGTGCTCGACGGCGTGAACCTCGCGCTGCGTGAAGGCGAGATTGTCGGCATGCTGGGCCGTTCGGGCTCGGGCAAGTCGACGCTGCTGCGCATCATCGCCGGCCTGATCGAGCCGACCGATGGCGAAGTGTCGTACCTCGGCAAGCCGCTCGAAGGTCCCGCCAAAGGTGTGGCGATGGTGTTCCAGACCTTCGCGCTGTTCCCGTGGCTGACCGTGCTGCAGAACGTGGAAGCCGGGCTCGAAGCGCAGGGCGTGGGTGCGCGCGAGCGGCGCGAACGCGCGCTGGCGGCAATCGACCTGATCGGTCTGGACGGCTTCGAAAACGCCTATCCGCGCGAGCTGTCGGGCGGCATGCGCCAGCGGGTGGGCTTCGCGCGTGCGCTGGTGGTCGATCCGACGCTGCTGCTGATGGACGAGCCGTTCTCCGCGCTCGACGTGCTGACCGCCGAAACGCTGCGTACCGACCTGCTGGATCTCTGGACGCAGGGGCGCATGCCGATCAAGTCGGTGCTGATCGTCACGCACAACATCGAGGAAGCGGTGTTCATGTGCGACCGCATTCTGGTGCTGTCGTCGAACCCGGGTCGCGTGATTGCCGAGATCAAGGTGCCGTTCAAGCACCCGCGTAACCGTCTGGACCCGGCGTTCCGCCGTCTGGTGGACGACATCTACGCCAAGATGACCGCGCGTCAAACTGACGAGTCCACGCGCAAAGGTCTGGAACTGGGTAGTTCGTTGCCGCAGGTGTCCACCAACCTGATTGCCGGCCTGATCGAAACGCTGGCCGCTGCGCCGTACCACGGCCGGGCCGACATGCCGGAAATTGCCCGTTCGCTGCATCTGGAGGTGGACGATCTGTTCCCGGTGGCCGAAGTGTTGCAGCATCTGAGCTTCGCGGAAGTGCGCGAGGGCGACATCGTGCTGACGCCGGCTGCGCGGGTGTTCTTCGAACTCGGCACGCAGGAACGCAAGATGATGTTCGCCGAGCATCTGCTGCGGCACGTGCCGCTTGCGGCGCGGATCAGGAAGGTGCTCAACGAGCGGCCGGGGCATCGCGCGCCGCGCGTGCGCTTCGAGCAGGAGCTGGAAGATTTCCTGATCGACAGCGTCGCGCAGGAAACGCTCGACGCGGTGATCAACTGGGGCCGTTATGGCGAGATCTTTTCGTACAACGATCAGACCGAGCTGTTCAGTCTGGCCGATGTCGAATCCTGAAGGCTGAGTGTGAACAACGAAGTGGCGGCGTCCAGGGTCAAGGCGACGCCACTTCGTCACGGTCGCGATCAATCGCCCAATCCACCGCCGCTTGCGCATGCAATGCCGTGGTGTCGAACACGGGCAGCGCGGAATCTTCCGGCTTGATCAGCAAGGTGATCTCCGTACAGCCGAGAATCACCGCCTGCGCGCCGCGTGAGGCGAGGGCTTCGATAACCTGCTGATAGCGGCGCCGTGACGTGTCGGTGATGACGCCATGACACAACTCGTCGTAGATGATGCGATGAATTTCCACGCGATCCGCTTCGTCGGGGATCAGCGTATCGAGTGCATGACGCTCGCGCAGGCGTCCGGAGTAAAACGCCTGCTCCATCGTGTAGCGCGTGCCGAGCAGAGCCACACGTTCGACGCCGGCTGCGCGCAACGCGTGGCCGGTGGGGTCGGCGATATGCAGGAACGGGATCGCAATGGCCCGCTCGATCGACTCGCAAACCCGATGCATGGTGTTGGTCGCGAGAATCACGAGGTCCGCGCCGCCGGCTTGCAGACGACGCGCGGCGTCGGCCATCTGCGTGCCGAGCGCGTCCCAGTCACCGGCGCGCTGACGCGCTTCCACCTCGGCAAAATCCACCGTCAACAGCAGACTGCGCGCGTTGTGATGACCGCCCAGCCGCGCCTTGGCATGACGGTTCAGCAACCGGTAATACTCGGCGGACGATTCCCAGCTCATTCCGCCAATCACGCCAATGGTTTTCATCTTTCTTGCCTCATACGTGGAGCCTGCTGTGAAGCCTTACCGCCAGCTTGCCGTTTTAACTGCCCGCTTACGCTGCTGATTCACGCTGCCCGTGATAGCGCGGGCGCGGCTCGAACGGTGAGTATAGACGGCTGACCGGCGTGGTTCTTCGGTAGCTTGCCAGGGTTCGTCGGGCGTTCACGCCGCGTCACGGCACGGACATTGCGTGCCCTTTGAGGTGATGCGAGACGTTACCCGAACCACCCCTCTTCGAGCCGCACGCGTGACAGACCAACAATCCACTCAGGCAACCCGCACAGATAAACATCAGCAGGCGACCGCATGACGCTTGAAGCAACTGTGTTTGTCGTGGTGGGGCTGCTGCTGATCATCATGGCAGCGTCGACGCGGCTGATGACGCGCCTGCCGTTGACGGGCGCGATGGTCTACCTCGCGGTGGGGATCGTCATGGGCCCCGCGTGCGCGCATCTGTTCGCGCCGAATCTCGACCAGCAACTCAAGATGCTGCGCGGCGTGACCGAGACGGGGTTGATGATTTCGCTGTTCGCCATTGGCATGTATCTGCGCGTGCCGCTGAACCAGCCGCTGTGGCGCTTGCCGTTGCGGCTGGCCGGACCGGCGATGCTGATCACGATCGCCTTGATGTTCGTGACCGCGCGCTGGGGTGTCGGGCTCGAGGCAGGGCCGGCGTTGATGCTCGCGGCGGCGCTCGCACCGACCGATCCGGTGCTTGCCAACGAACTGCGCGTGCTTGAAGCAGGGGATGACGAGCCGCTGCGTTTCACGCTTTCCGCCGAGGGCGGCCTGAACGACGGTGCGGCTTACCCGTTCGCCATCGCGGCGTTGTGGCTGTGCGGCGCGCCGACCTTCGGCAGTACTCATGCGTGGACCTTCGCGCTTGCGGTGGCATGGGGTATCGTCGGTGCGCTGCTGATTGGCTGGCTGCTCGGCACCGGCACTGTCATGATCGCCACGCATCTGCGTACGCGGCATGAAGAGGCGCTCGGTCTGGAGGGCTTTTTCGCGCTCGGCTTGATGGCGCTGAGTTACGGTGCCGCGCTGCTCGTGCATACCTACGCGTTCATCGCGGTGTTCGCGGCGGGCGTCGCCGTGCGCAGGCAAGAGTTCAAGGTGACCGGCACGCAGGTGCCCAACGACGCGCTGAAGTCCGTGCAACGCGGCGCCACCGACGAGGCCGCAAAAGACCCCGACCTCGCGCACGCCTACATGGCCGAATCCATGATGGCGTTCTCGGTCGAGATCGAACGGCTGGTGGAACTCGCGCTCATGCTGATCATCGGCAGCGTCATTTCGCTGTACTGGCGCGAGCTGTTGCACTGGTCCGTCATCTGGCCCGTGCTGGTCCTGCTCTTCATCGCCCGGCCTGCCGGCGTGCTGATTTCGCTGCTCGGCTCCGGGCTCAATCTGCATCAGCGGCTGCTAAGCGGCTGGCTGGGTATTCGCGGGGTCGGTGCGTTTTACTACCTGCTGTATGGGCTCGAGCAGGTGAAAGCGCCCTTGCTGACGCCCATCATTCCCATCGTGCTGGCGACGATCGTGTTGTCCGTGGTGCTGCATGGCGCGTCGGCCACGGCGCTGCTGCATCGTTATTTTGGGGCAGGCGAGCGCGGCTGACCGAGCGGAACGACGAACCGTCGCACGCAAAGCGCGAAGCCTGCCGCCATCATCGAACCCGGATTGATTCGATCTGCTGACGACCCGATGACGGGAACACCCGTTGCTTGATTCACTTCATTGATGCCACTTGGTTGCCGCCTTGTTGACGCTGTGTTGTCGGCGAGGCGCGACCCGTCACTGGAGTTGACCATGTCCGATCCACACTCAAGCGATACGACTCATTCGACCGGCCAGGATCGTCCCGAAGCACGCCCGCCGTTCGTTGCCGCCAGCGAGCGGCGCGAACCGCCGGGGCTGCCGCCGTTGCCGCCCGAACGACGCGTAGGCTTCGCTATCGTGGGCTTGGGACGGCTCTCTCTCGACTCGATCCTGCCGGCGCTCGCCGCGTGCAAATTGTGCCGCCTTGCCGCCGTGATGACCGGCGATCGCGACAAGGGACGGCGCGTGCTCAGCCAATATGGTGCGCCGGGACACGCGGTGTATGGCTACGACGAGTGGGACAGACTCGCGTCAAACGACGACGTTCAGGTGGTGTATATCGTCACGCCGAACGGCTTGCATTGCGAACAGGTCAAACAGGCGGCGCGAATCGGCAAGCACGTGCTGTGTGAAAAGCCGATGAGCAACACTTCTGCGGAAGCGCGCGAGATGATCCGCGCCTGCGCCGACGCCAATGTCATGCTGATGGTGGCGTACCGGCTGCAATACGAGCCCCACAACCGCGAACTGGCGAAGCTGGTCCGCTCGGGCGAGTTCGGCAAGCTGAAGATCATCGAAGCGCACAACGGCCAGGTGCAGGACGCGGCCAGTCAATGGCGCCACGACCGGCGCCTGGCAGGCGGCGGTTCGTTACCCGATATCGGACTGTATTGCCTGAACTTCGCGCGCTTCATCACGGGCGAAGAGCCGATCGAAGTATCGGCATGGACCTGGAGCACGCCCGGCGATCCGCGTTTCACCGAGGTCGAAGAAAACGTTGCTTGGCAGATGCGTTTTCCGTCCGGCGTAGTGGGGCGCTTTTCTTCGGCCTACGACGCGCACGAATCGCGTAACGCGCGGCTTTACTTTCAGAAGGCCGTGGTGCGTTTGGAACCGGCGTTCGCGTACAAAGGCCTTCGCCTGTACGTCGCGCAACGCAGCGCAACGCGTGAAGACGTCGAAGTGACGGAGGAGCGCGTGTCGGGCGAACAGAACCAGTTCGGTGCGGAAATGGATCACATGGCCGAGTGCGTATTGACCGGCCGGGCGCCGGCTACACCTGGCGAAGAGGGCCTGCAGGACCAGTCCATCATGGAAGCCATCTACCGGTCCGCGGCGCTGAACCATCCAGTCGTGCTGGAGCGCGTGGAAGGACACGACGCGTTTCGCGATGCGCGCCTCGGCGCAAAGTGAGCGCGTCATGCACTGGCTACTCTCCCTGTTTGCGATTCTCGCGGGTATCTCCAACCCGTTGCAGTCGGGCAGTAATTCGGCCTTGCTCAAGTCGACCCAGGCACCTGTCGTCGCCGCCTTCGTCGTCTATCTGATCGGCTCGGTGTGTCTGCTGGCTTGCATTCCGTTCGTGGGCTTTCCGCTCAAGGGCGTTGCCGCGAAATTCGCTGACGTGCCGTGGTGGGCGTACATCGGCGGCGTGTGCAACGCCCTGTTTTTGCTGTGCACGCTGCTGGTTACGAAGAAGCTCGGTTCGGCTACCTTCACCACCATCGTCGTGATTGCGGCGGTGATCACGTCGGTGTTGCTCGATCATTTCGGTCTACTGGGTTTCGAGGTTCGACCGGCAACGCTGTGGCGATTGATCGGGGCGGCGCTCTGCGTGGTTGGCGTGGTGCTGATCGCTGTGTTCTGAATATGCGAAGATCCGCTCGACGTGCGTACGCAAAACCCGCGTAATGGTCAATTCTGTATTCGTGAGATGCCGATTGCGCCACGCAGGAAGCTCGGCCATGCTGTGATCATCGAGCCTCCCTGGAGCCGTGGCGATGCAATCCAGTCCTCTCTTCATCGTCGGCGCGCCGCGCTCCGGCACGACGTTTTTGTGCTCGCTGCTCAACACGCATCCCCTCATCGAACTCACCAACGAATGCCGGATATTCGTGTTGCTCAAACACCTGCTGGAGGTAGAGAGTCAGCGGCCGGATCTGCTTGGCGCGATGCATCGTGAGCGCTTCGAGGCATTCGGGCGCCGCACGCTGGGCGCGTGGGTGGAGCGCTATTACCGCGAAGCGTTGGAGATCGCGGCGCCAATCTGGGGCGACAAGCATCCCGCGTATGGCGATCCAACGGTGTTATCCGGACGCACCGGCTCGGTGGAGCGGATGCCGCATTCCGGGTCGTGCCTGCTGCTGATTCGCGAGGCGCTGCCGCACGCACGCTTCATTCATATCCATCGCGATCCACGTGACGTCGCCCATTCGCTGCTGCACAAGCGTTGGGCTGCATCGCTCGAAGACGGCGTGCGTGTCTGGTCGCAATACGTGGATGAGATCATGGGCTTCTTCGCCGACCTGCCGCCCGCTCAGAAACTGACGCTGCCTTATCGGCATCTGGTAGAAGACGGTAGCGCGACGGTCGCGACGATTGGGGATTTTCTCGGACTGGCGGACGCATCGCCGATCAGCGAATTTCTCGCCACCCAGCGTCATGCGCCCACGCCCTTCAGCGATCCGGTGACGGATATCGCCGATCTGTATCTGGTTCCCGCCGCGCGCGCCGGAAGCGATGCCGTTCTCGACCTCGCGGGCGAGGCGGCCGCGATGCTTGGTTATGCCGCGGCCTGAATCCCGCTGAACGACGCGTTGCCACTGGCGCAGATGCGGGCTTTACGCCTTGGCTTACTAGTAAGCCGCGCATGGGCACAAACCAGCCCAAAATGTGGCCAGATACGCGGCTCAGAACGCGGCCCACGAAAACATTCGCATTCCTTACATATTGACCTGCTGCACGTCCACTTCGTCTTCCGCTGCGACGTTGCGAGCCTTTGACCAGTAAGGCTGGCGATGATAGTAGTCGTGCACGGACGAGGCCCACAGCGGATCGGCCATCGACGGCCAGTGATCCTTGTCGAAGCCCGGCGCGTTCTTGATCTGCTCGGCCATGAGATCCACGAGGAACAGTTTCTCGTCGACATTGAGCGTCAACGCGCCCCACGGGATGGCGTGAAGCGTCGTGCCCATGCCGAGAAAACCGCCTTCGGACAGCACGGCATACGCAATGCGGCCGGTGCGCACGTCGAGCATGATGTCGGAGATCTTGCCGACGTACTCGCCGTCGGCGGTGACCACCTTGTTGCCGTCGAGCGTCGCCGCGGCCATCACATCCGGGCCGGGACCATCGCCGACACCAATGCCCACGATGCCGGCGCCCTGATCGTCGGGCAGGGATTGCGATTGCGTCTGCATGCCGGGTGTAAGAGGGGTCATGATCGTCTCCAGATGGAAAGAGGGAAATGACAGAATTGGCGCAACGCGCATGCCCGCTCGCTCGCAGAAGGGCGCTCACGGACAACGAGCGGAAAATCCTCGTGCCGCTCCCTGCGCCGCCGGCCAAACTGGTGCGCCATTCGACACCGTCCCTCAATTTTCACGTTGCATTGCACAAAAAACCAGCCTATAACCATCCATACAGATGGTTAGAGGATGGAAAATGAAGCTCGTAGCGAATCCCGATGCCGCCCGCCCGCGCGGCGGCGAGTCCGAAAAGATCACGATCAATCTCGGCCCGGTCGATCTGGGGCAGATCGATCTACTGGTCGAAGAGGGTTTTTATTCAAACCGTACCGACCTGATCCGCACGGCGATCCGCAACCAGCTCGCGGTGCATGCGCAGGTGGTGCAGGAAACCATCACGCGGCGCGCGCTCGTGCTGGGGCTACAACATTTCTCCCGGCGCGATCTGGAGGCTGTGCGCGCAGCCAACGAGCGTTTGCAGATCCAGGTGCTGGGGCTTGCCAGCATTGCTGCGGACGTCTCCGTCGAACTCGCACTCGAAACGATTGAAAGCGTCACGGTGCTCGGTGCGTTCCAGGCCACCCCGGCTATCAAGCGGGCTCTGGCCGACCGCATTCATTGATCGCTGCATGGGCACGAACGCCTGCGCATGGACGTGCCCGGATGCATGCCGTAAGCACACGTCAAACCCGCGTGAAACCAACGCTCGTGCAGCGACAGACGTATCACTTTGGGCGGCCGGACACGGCGGTCCATGCTTACCGGACAACACGATGAAACTGAACGAAGACTTTCTCGGTTCGATGCATGAAGCGATGAACCTTCTGCGTACGCGCGGTCCCGCTGAAGCCACCGAAGCCATACAACGCGCGTTGCGGGGTGAATCGGGCGCAAAGTCGAACGAACCCTCACTGCGTGACATAACGCCAACCGCTCCGCCCGCATCGAACGCAGCGACAGCGTTTGCTGCGGACAGACCCAAGACCGCCAGGCACGACGACGGTCATGCCACCCGCCACGCCCACAAGGACATCGAGGAACGTGGGCATTTCAGCACGGATCGCTTTTCGAACGGTGCCGGCAGCCGTCAATACCGGCTCTATGTCCCGGCAGGCGCGGCGGCCGAGCCGTTGCCACTCATCGTCATGCTGCACGGCTGTACTCAGGACGCCGACGATTTCGCCGCCGGCACGCAGATGAACGTGCTCGCCGAGCAGCAGCGCTTCCTGGTGGCTTATCCCGTGCAGCCGCAGCAGGCCAATCCGTCAAAGTGCTGGAACTGGTTCAAACCCGCGGATCAGCAACGCGAGCGCGGTGAGCCCGCGTTGCTCGCCGGCATCACGCGCGAGATCATGCAGACGCATCGGGTCGATCCGGCGCGCGTGTATATCGCGGGCTTGTCAGCGGGTGGCGCGATGGCGCACATCATGGTCGCGGCCTATCCCGAGTTGTATGCGGCGGCGGGCATTCATTCCGGTCTGCCGGCCGGTTGCGCGCATGATCTGCCCTCGGCGCTCGCGGCCATGAAAGGCGGCCAGCGCGCCGGTCAGGGGCGCTTCGGCGAACGCCACGGCAAGACGAGCGAACCCGTGCGTCCGATGATCGTGTTTCATGGCGACGCCGACGCGACCGTGCACGTAGCGAACGCGCGTCGCATTCTGGATGGTTTCGAGGCAGCGCCAGGCGGCGGCCATGACGCACGCCGGGTCAATGCGAACGGCCGCGCCTGTAGCGTCGCACGGCTGGTGGCCAGCAATGGCGTCGACGCGGAGTTGTGGACGCTGCACGGTGCACCCCATGCGTGGGCGGGCGGCAGTGCGCGCGGCAGTTACACCGACCCCAGCGGACCCGACGCCAGTGCGGAAATGCTGCGCTTCTTTCTGGAGCATCCGCGTTGCGCGTGATCCAACGCGGGTACATGCTGCGCACTGCAAATCATGGCGGCAGCTTGACCGGGAGACATGCAAAGGCACACCCACACTCAGACACAAAACCGCTCGACGGCCCGCGCATCCGCTAAAGGAACCTGCCCACGCGCTTTCTGACGCCGATAGAATCGATATCAGCCAAAGGAGCGATACATGGACTTGATCATCCGTCATGCCAGCCTGCCGCCCGGTTTGTCCACGCATAAAGAAGCGGTCGATATCGGCATCGAAGCTGGCCGCATCGTGGCCGTCGAGCCGCGCCTCGCGGCCAGTGCGGCAGAGGAAATCGACGCCGCCGGTTGCCTCGTCAGTCCGCCGTTCGTGGATCCGCATTTCCATATGGACGCGACGCTGTCGTACGGCTTGCCGCGCGTCAACGCCTCCGGCACCTTGCTCGAGGGCATCGCGCTGTGGGGCGAACTCAAGCCCGAGCTGACCCAGGACGCCTTGATCGAACGCGCGCTGCAGTATTGCGACTGGGCCGTGGCGCGCGGGCTGCTCGCTATCCGCAGTCACGTCGATGTGTGCGATCCCCGTCTGCTGGCGGTTGAGGCATTGCTGGAAGTGAAGCGCCGCGTGGCGCCGTATCTGGATCTGCAACTGGTCGCGTTTCCACAGGACGGCGTATTGCGCAGCCCCGGCGCATTCGACAATCTCAAGCGGGCGATTGCGCTGGGCGTGGACGTGGTGGGCGGCATTCCGCATTTCGAGCGGACCATGGCCGACGGCGCCGAGTCGGTGCGCATGCTGTGCGAGTACGCGGCGGAGCAGGGCTTGCGTGTCGACATGCACTGCGATGAATCCGACGATCCGCTCTCGCGTCACATCGAAACCCTCGCGGCCGAGACGCAGCGGCTCGGTTTGCACGGACGCGTCACAGGATCGCATCTCACCTCGATGCATTCGATGGATAACTACTACGTCAGCAAGCTGCTACCGTTGATGCGCGAGTCCGGCGTGGCGGCCATCGCCAATCCGCTCATCAACATCACGTTGCAGGGACGCAGCGACACCTATCCGAAGCGGCGCGGCATGACGCGCGTGCCGGAGATGATGGCCGCGGGCATCAACGTCGCGTTCGGCCACGACTGCGTGATGGACCCGTGGTACAGCCTCGGCTCGGGTGACATGCTGGAGGTGGCGCACATGGGGCTGCACGTCGCGCAGATGACCGGCATCGAGGCGATGCATGCCTGCTTCGAAGCGGTCACGGTTAATGCGGCCCGCATCCTCGGACTCGAAGGCTATGGCATTGCGCCGGGCTGCGTCGCGGATTGCGTGGTGCTCGACGCGCGCAATCCGGTGGAAGCGATCCGCCTGCGCGCCGCTCGGCTTGCCGTGATCCGGCGCGGCAAGGTGGTGGCGCGCTCGCCGGCCGACCGCGCGACGCTCGCGCTCGAAGGCCGGCCGGAGCAGATCGACTTCAAACTGCAACGAGGCTGAGGAGCGAATAACCGCAGCCAATAACGGCAACCAATAAAAAGCCGGTGCCTGCGTGAGCAGGACACCGGTTTTTTTATCCGTCTCGATCAGCAGCGCCTGACGCAGGCGCATGAAACAGCTTAATGCGTTGCCGCAGGCGTCATGCCGTTATGACGCAACAGCGCGTCGATGTTCGGCTCGCGGCCGCGGAACGCCTTGAACGATTCCATCGCGGGACGGCTGCCGCCCACTTCCAGAATCTCCTTGCGATACCGCGTGCCGGTCGCTGCATCGAGCACGCTGCCGCTCGCCGCCTGCGCGGCTTCTTCGAACGCGGCATAAGCGTCGGCGGACAACACCTCGGCCCACTTGTAGCTGTAGTAACCCGCCGCATAACCGCCTGCGAAAATGTGGCTGAACGTATTCGGCCAGCGCGAGAACGCAGCTTGCGGCACGACATGAAACTGCTCGTTGATGTCGCGGGCGAGGTCGTTGGCGTTCTTCGTGCCGCTCGGATCGAAGTCCGTATGCAGCCTCATGTCGAACATCGAGAACACGATCTGACGCAATGTTCCGAGACCGCTCTGGAAGTTCTTCGCGGCGAGCATCTTGTCGAACAGGTCACGCGGCAGCGGCTTCGCCGTTTCCACGTGCGAGGTCATGTCGCTCAGGACGTCCCATTCCCAGCAGAAGTTTTCCATGAACTGCGACGGCAGTTCGACCGCATCCCACTCCACGCCGTTGATGCCCGACACGCCCAGTTCATCGACGCGCGTGAGCATGTGATGCAGACCGTGGCCGAATTCGTGGAACAGCGTGATCACTTCGTCGTGCGTGAAGCAGGCCGGCTTGCCGCCGACCGGTGCGGAGAAGTTGCAGGTCAGATACGCGACCGGTGTTTGCACGCCGCCATGCGCGTGCTTGTGACGGGCCCGTGCGTCGTCCATCCATGCGCCGCCACGCTTGCCTTCGCGCGCATACAAATCGAGGTAGAACTGCGCGACAAGCCCGCCGTCCTGATTCTCGACGCGGAAAAAGCGCACGTCCGGATGCCATACGGTGGCTTCATCGCGACGGATCTTCACGCCGAACAGCGTTTCCGTCACCTTGAACAAACCCTTGAAGACGGCGTCTTCCGGGAAGTATTGCTTGACCTCGTTTTCGGAGAACGAATAGCGCTTCTGACGCAGACGTTCGGCCGCGAAGGTCATGTCCCACGGCTGCATTTCGGTGAGCCCGAGTTCGCTGGCGGCGAATTCGCGCAACTCCTTCCAGTCCTGCTCTGCGTGCGGACGCGCGCGCGTGGCGAGGTCTTCGAGGAAGGCCATGACCTGCGCGGGCGACTCGGCCATCTTCGGCGCGAGCGAGACTTCCGCGAAGTTGTGATAGCCGAGCATGTGCGCCTCTTCAGCGCGCAGTTTCAGTTGTTCGGCGATATTGCCGGTGTTGTCCCACTCCGCTTTGCCGCCGCCGTAGGTGCCGCCCAGTTCCGACGCACGCGTGACGTACGCGCGGTACATGGTTTCGCGCATCGGGCGGTTTTCCGAATACTGCATGACGGGGAAATACGACGGGAAGTGCAGCGTGAATTTCCAGCCGCTCTTGCCTTCGCGCTCGGCCGCTTCCTGCGCGGCGGCGATCACGTCTTCCGGCAGGCCGACGAGCTGCGCCTTGTCTTCGACGAGGTACGCGTACGCGTTGGTGGCATCCAGCACGTGATCCGAAAACGACTTCGACAAGGTGGCCTGACGTTCCTGCAGGTCGGCGAAATGCGGCTTCTTGTCTTCCGGCAGTTCCGCGCCCGAGAGGCGGAAGTCGCGCAGTGCGTTGTCGAGAATCTTCTTGCGCTCGCCGGTGAGCGACGAGAAATCGCCGCTGGCCGCAAGCGCCTTGTACTTCTCGTAGAGCGCGAGGTTCTGCCCCATGCTCGACCAGAATTCGGTGACGCGCGGCAGATTCTCGCCGTAGGCGGCGCGCAGCTCTGGCGTATCGGCGACGGCGTTCAGATGGCCAATCACGCCCCAGGCGCGCGAGAGCGGCTCGGTGACGCGCTCCACGGGTTCGACCACGTCCGCCCACGAGGCGGGCGTGACGGGCTCACTGGCGCGCTCGACGGCGGCGCTCGCATTGGCGAGCAGCACGTCGAGGGCAGGGGTCACGTGTTCGGGGCGGATGTCGCCAAAGCGCGGCAGGTCGGAGAAATCGAGGAGCGGGTTGTCTTGTGTCGGTTGAGTAGTGGACATGTGGCTTCCTGTCTGACGCGGGTGAAAAGGCGGGTGCGGCGCATGGCGGCACCCGATAACAACATTATTGGGGCAGCGCGCGGCGATTCCAATGCGGCTATGGCACAAATTAGCAGAAGTTCGGGTTTTGCGTGGCGCGCCAGGCGGTTGAAGGGTGTTGGGACGGTGGCGGCCACGCGCAAAGCCGGGCGCTTTGCCGTGACCCTAAGATGACCGTGCGGCGCGGCTTGCGCCGGTTTGTGCGCGACCGAACGGAGGTGTTTGCTGCCCTGCGGCATTGTCGTGACACGACGCTGGCCGAGGGGCGGCTGCTACGGGTTCGCCGGTTGCGGGCTGCGCGCCACGGGCGCGATGGCGGCCCCGCCTGGTGCGCGATCGGTACGGACGCACATGGGCGCGCACCGACGTACACCGACGTACACCGACGTGCGCGGACGCCCACGGGCCGGCGGCGTTGTTCATCCGGGAGAGGTATCAATGAATCCGCTTTCGCAGGCTCTATCGCGCAAAGGCAACAACTTCGACCTCGTGCGTCTCTTCGCTGCGATCGCGGTGGTGTACGGTCACTCGTACATCATCCAGGCACCGGACGGCACCACGGATTGGGTACAAAACGCGCTGGGTTTCGACGGGTTCGGGGCCTTCGGCGTGTACGCATTCTTCATGATGAGCGGCATGCTGGTGACCGCCAGTTTCGACCGGCAACGTTCGGCGCCGCGCTTCGTCGCGCTGCGCATTGCGCGCATCTGGCCGGCGGTGGCGGGCGGCTCGCTCGTGACCATTTTCGTTCTCGGACCGCTGTTCACGACCTTGCCGCTGCGCGAGTATTTTGCTTCGGGCGCGACCTGGGCCAACCTGGACAACTTCTCGACCATCGTGCTGAAGTCCGGCTGGGCGCTGCCGGGCGTATTCGAAACCAACCGCTTTCACCCGGACATCTGCGCGCCGCTGTGGACCCTGCCCATCGAAGTGCGCTGCTATCTGATCGTGCTCGTGACGGGCGTGGCCGGTTTGCTGACGAACCGGTGGGGCACCACGCTTGCCGCCGCGCTCGGGCTGCTCGTGTTTGCCGTGCGGCTGCACCTGCCGCATCTGGACATCGGCCTGCGCGATTTCACGGAAAAGCCGGGCGGCTATTCGTTCTGGCCGGAGCCGTTTTTCATGATCGGCATGCTGCTGTATGGCTGGCGCGATCGGCTGGAGTTTTACGGCCTCGGCGCGCTCGGCCTGATGATGGTGTTCATGGTGTTTCGCGACACCGCCGGCGCGCAACCGCTGTTCTATCTGGCCTTCGTGTACGGCGTCATGTGGATCGGCACGACACCGCTGTTGCACCGCTTCGTGCCGCGCAACGACTATTCCTACGGGATCTATCTGTACGGCTTCATGGTTCAGCAATGCGTGGCGAACATCGCCCCGCATCTGAATCATCAGACCGCCACGTTGATCGCAGCGCCGTTTATTCTGGGGTGTGCCGCGCTGTCGTGGCGCTTCGTGGAGCGGCCCGTGCTGACCTGGTGCCGGCGACGTCTTGCACGCACGCCGCGCTCGCTGGGTGTGCCGATGTCGACGGATACGGCGGTGCGTTGAAGCTGCTGTGGTGCTGCTGGATGGTGGGCGCCGAGTACGATGTCTGAACAGAACGATTGAGCAGTGCGCGCTGCACGGCGGCGCTGCTACACAAGATGAGCGAGGAGACGAGGGCGCGGCAAGGAAGAAGCTTGAACGAGCCGCGAAGAAGCGAAAGAAGCAGAAAAAAGAAGCGAAAAAAGCAGGACAGAAGCCGGACAGAAGCAGGGACAACAAAGAGGCGGCAAAGAAGCGAGAAAAAAGCGAGGAAGAAGCGGGTCAAACCGGCGGGGGCGGCGATACAGCGTGGCGCCGCCCGCCACACCGTAACAAAACCGCGCCGCCCGCATTCCGCCGCGCCGCGACTGCGGCTTCGCGTTAAACGCCACCCGCCGCGCGTTCAGCGGCTTCGATGGTATTGACGAGCAGCATCGTGATCGTCATCGGACCCACGCCGCCCGGCACGGGCGTGATGTAACTCGCCACTTCCTTGACACCCGCGAAGTCCACGTCGCCGCACAGCTTGCCGGCCTCGTCGCGGTTCATGCCCACGTCGATGACCGTCGCGCCTGGCTTCACCATCTCCGCCGTCAGGATGTTGCGCATGCCGGTGGCGGCGACCACCACGTCGGCCTGGCGGGTATGCGCCGCGAGATCGCGCGTCTTGCTATGGCAGATGGTGACGGTAGCGCCGGCTTCCAGCAGCAGCAGCGCCATCGGTTTGCCGACGATATTCGAGCGGCCGATCACCACTGCATTCGCGCCCTTCAGATCGATCCCGTACGCCTCGAACATCTTCATGATGCCGTACGGCGTGCAGGGGCGAAACAGCGGCTTGCCGGTCATCAGCGCGCCGGCATTGGCGACGTGAAAACCGTCGACGTCTTTCTCCGGCGCGATTGCTTCGATCACCTTGTGACTGTCGATGTGCTTCGGCAGCGGCAACTGTACGAGGATGCCGTGCACCTTCGGGTCGCGATTCAGTTCGTCGATACGTGCCAGCAGATCGGCTTCCGAGAGCGTGGCCGGGTAGCGGTCGTACGAGGAAAACAGGCCGTTGTCCTGGCAGGCCTTGACCTTGTTGCGCACGTAGACTTCGCTGGCGGGGTTGTCGCCCACGAGTACCACCGCGAGGCCCGGTTGATGGCCGCGGGCGGTGAGCGCGGCGGCGCGCGTGGCGACTTCGGCGCGCAGGGTTTTGGACAGGGCGTTGCCGTCGATCAGTTTGGCTGTCATGGTCGGTCGCTTATGGTCGATTGTGGATCGATTCGTGGGTCGATGATGGGCAGAGCGGGAAGGCGAGCGGCGGTGCGCGTCGTGGCATTTCAGGCGCACTGAAAAGCGTGGTGCAGACTGCGATTCAGACAACGCGTTTGCCAGATGCGATGGCGTTTTCCAACAGCAACCGGTCGGGTGTCGAAAAGCGCGCCGCAGCGAAGTACAGCATTATACCGGCGCGCAGGTTTCAAGGCAGACGAGCAATCCGTTCCGCGCGGCATGCGCAGGGCAGTCAAGGAACGAAGTGCAGGTTGTTTGATGCGCAGCCTGCGGCACAGCGAGGCGCCTCGCAGGAAAGCGGGGGGAAACAGCGGGGAATTGAAACGGCGAGGTGCCAAGGGGCATCAGGGGAATCGGGGAAATCGGGGGAATCAGCGGAACCGGGACAACGCCACGAGTGGCTTGCGAGCAAGCCGCAAAAAGCGAAACGGGCTGCGGGCGATCATGCCGCGCAGCCCGCATGCATGCAACCAGTACGCTTATTGCGCTTCTTTCGGCTTGTTCGACAACGCGAGACGCAGCAGGTCAGCGACCGTATTCACGTTCAGCTTTTCCATGATGTTCGCGCGGTGTGCTTCGACGGTCTTGATGCTGATGCCGAGGTCGTCGGCGATCTGCTTGTTCAGACGGCCGGCGATGATGCGCTCGAGCACCTGATGCTCACGCGCCGTCAGCTTGCCCAGCCGCTCGGCGGCCGCACGCTGTTGCTGCACGCTGGTGCTTTCGCTGCGCGCCTTGTCGAGCATGCGTTCGACCAGCTTGCGCAGTTCGGCTTCGTCGAACGGCTTTTCGATGAAATCCATCGCGCCTTTTTTCATCGTCGACACCGCCATCGGCACGTCGCCGTGGCCCGTCACGAAGATGATCGGCAGCGACGCGTTGTCGGCGATCAGGCGTTCCTGCAACTCGAGTCCGCTCATGCCGGACATCCGCACGTCGAGGATCAGACAGGCAATCTGGCCTGGGTGCGTGTGTGGCTGCCACGCGTCGATGAACTGCTCGGCGCTGGAAAAGCACTGTACCCGGTACCCGTTCGCCTCCAGTAGCCAGCGCAGCGAATCTCGCACGGCCTCGTCGTCGTCGACGACAAAGACTGTTTCCTGGGTGGTGACTGGGCTGTTCATAGCTCTCCCGTAACGGTTTGTGGTGTCGGCGCCTCGGACCCGCCGTTGCTCGGGCCGTCAGGCTCTCCAATAGGCAGACTGCAATGGAACGTGGCGCCTGTGATGTGGCCGTCGGACTCGACGTTGTTCACCACCCACAGGCGGCCGCGATGCGATTCAATAATCGAACGGCAGATATTCAACCCCATGCCCATGCCATCGGACTTGGTGCTGTAAAACGGTTCAAACAGACGCTCGGCGGTCGCCTCGTCGACCCCCGGCCCCTGATCGACCACACTGATGCAAACAAAGCCGCTATCCAGCTTGACCACCACGCGGATCACCGGATCCACCGCGTTCGGCCGTGCGTCGTGCATGGCTTCGGCGGCGTTCTTCAGCAGGTTCACCAGCACCTGCTCGATCAGCACCGGGTCCACGTAGATCACCGGCAGCCGCGCACGCAGTTCCGTGACGATGCGAATGCGCCGCTTGCGCGCCTCGATCTCGGCCAGCCCGACCGCGTCCGCGACGATATCCGCGACACGCGTGGCCTGGCGTTTCGGCTCGCTGCGCTTCACGAACTCGCGAATCCGCTTGATGATCATGCCCGCCCGCACTGCCTGTTGCGCGGTCTTTTCGAGCACCGGCAGCAGATTGTCAGGTGTGGTCCGCCCAGATTTAACCAGTGCCACGGTTCCGGAGCAATAGTTATTGATGGCCGCGAGCGGCTGGTTCAGTTCATGCGCGAGCGACGAGGCCATTTCGCCCATCGTCATCAGGCGGCTCGTGAACTGCAGTTTTTCGTCCTGCTGGCGCGCCAGTTCCTGCGCCTGCTTGCGGGTGGTGATGTCCGTCGCGATCTGCATCTGCGCCAGATGGCCGTCCACCCACTGAATGTATTGGCGGCGCACCTCGAACCACTTCTGGATGCCCTGTACATAGACTTCCTGGGCGTCGGCGGTGCTTTCGGTGAGCGCGGCGGCGGGCAGTCCCGCGTATGCATCGACCATATCTATCGAATCGGACGACGCCTGTGCGCTATCGTACCCGCCGCCCGCTAATTCCAGATGCCCGTCCGGACGGATGCCAAACAGGTGGCGATAGTAGCGGTTGGCGAACAGCAGTTCGGCTTCGTCGGCGGCCAGCACGGACACCGCGGCGTCGAGACTTTCGAGCACGGTGGTGAAGCGCTCGTGGGCGGCGGCAAGCTCTTCGCGGGCGCGCTTCGGTTCCGTGATGTCGGTCATCGACGACATCCAGCCGGTCTGACGGCCCGAGCTGTCGATCAGCGGCGACACGTAAAGCCGCGCGTGAAACAGCGACCCGTCCTTGCGCCGCACGCGCAGCTCGAAGCCGGACGAAGGCGCCTTGCCGCGCAGCGTCATGTCGAGCTGGCGCTGCATCTCGGGA
Source organism: Paraburkholderia sp. DHOC27 (assembly GCF_003429005.1). Classification (GTDB taxonomy): domain Bacteria; phylum Pseudomonadota; class Gammaproteobacteria; order Burkholderiales; family Burkholderiaceae; genus Paraburkholderia. Next base: position 511,868 of record NZ_QVQV01000007.1, on the reverse strand, counting down.
TAGGCGTCACGCGGCCAGTAGGGGAAGGGCGCATTCTTGCCGACCAGATCGCTCTCGTCCCAACCGGTCATGCGGCAGAACGCGGGGTTCACGTGCGTGATGCGCCCATGCATGTCGAGCACGCGCATGCCGATCAGCACGGAGTTTTCCATGGCGCGCCGGAAGAACGCTTCCGCGTACAGCGCCTGCTGCGCCTCGAAGCGCTGGCGCGTGTGTTTCCACAGGCTCCATAAACTCCACAGCACGAAGCACGACAGACCCGCCACCAGCCACACGAGCGTGTTGTTGGTGAAGTTGGTCATCTGCGGGAACGCGTACACGCGCACCGAGACGCCTTGCCCCGGCGGGTCGAGCGGCAGGTCGTAGAACATGTCGCGCGGCAGGCGCGGCCGCGTGGACGTGGTGGCCAGTTCGCGGTTGTTCAGGTCGATGATCGAGATCTTGTACTTCGCCGACAGCTCAGGCGGGATGTCGTGCTTGAGGATGCCTTCGACGGAAAACACCGCGGCAATCGTGCCGAGGAAGTCGCGGTCGCGGTAGATCGGGGTTTGCAGCGTCAGGTAGCCGTTGCCGAGATCGTCGTAGATCAGCGGCGAATAAACCTGGCGGCGGGTGGTGCGCGCGTCGCTGAAGGCGGCCTTGACCGCTTCCTCCATCTGCTCGTCGCTCGGGCGCGCGAGACGCTGACCGGCCACCGGCATGGCGGTATTGGGCCAGCGCGGTTGCTGCGCGGCCGTGTACCAGTTCATGTAAAGAATTTCGGGATGCCCCTGCATGATGTCCGTGGTAGACACCTGGAAGGAGTGGGGATCCGCGTGGCCGGCGACGACGTCGCGCGCCAAGGCCTGAATCTGCTCCTGGGCGCCGGTCATCGAGAGACGAATTTGCTGCTGCGCCCAGGCGACGTTGCGGTACAGCGTGTCTTCCTGTTGCTGCTGCTCGCGCCGGTTCAGGCTCCATAGAATCAGGCTCATCACCACCAGGAACACCAGAATGGACAGCAGTGGCGTGAGCAAATACGAGTTCGACCACCACGGTCCGTGGTGCCATCTGGAAGGCGACGAGTCCGCCGTCGATTTGGCGGGTCGCGCCGAGCGTGCGAAAAGCCGTTCGGTCAACATGGCTGGCATTGTAGCGCAGCGTGCAACTAGCAAATGGCGCAAAAAAGCGCGGAAAGTCGCGTAAATCGGCGCAAACTAGCCGACGTATCCGTTGACGGGCAGTCAAATCAGGGTGCGCCGCAACAATTTTCCGCATTGTGAGAAACGATCTCGTAATTCGAAAATTTTGTTGCGCAGACGACGAGCGCCTTATTACAATCGGCCGAAGCTGCCGCGGCCACACTCGTCCGCGTCGTCTGTTCAAAGAGCGTTCCTTATCCTCAGGAGACGAGCATGTCCGCTGTACCCGACGAAGTCATGAAATATGTCGCTGCCGAAAAAGACGACGATCCCCAGGAAACCGGCGAATGGCTGGAAGCGCTGGATGGCGTGATTTCTGCAGTGGGCCCCGATCGCGCCCACTATCTCATCGAGAAACAAATCGAATTTGCGCGTGTGCATGGCGAACATCTGCCGTTCTCCGCCAACACGCCGTACATCAACACGATTCCCGTCGCGCGCCAGGCCAAGAACCCCGGCGACCAGGACATCGAACACCGCATCCGTTCGTACACCCGCTGGAACGCAATGGCGATGGTGCTGCGCGCCGGCAAGGAAACCAACGTCGGCGGCCACATCGCCTCGTTCGCGTCGGCCGCCACGCTGTATGACGTCGGCTACAACCACTTCTGGCATGCGCCGTCCGCTGAACATGGCGGCGATCTGATCTTCGTGCAGGGCCATTCGTCGCCGGGTGTGTATTCGCGCGCGTTCCTGCTCGGCCGTCTGACCGAAAACCAGCTCGACAACTTCCGTCAGGAAGTGGGCGGCGAGGGCATCTCGTCGTATCCGCACCCGTGGCTGATGCCGGACTTCTGGCAGTTCCCGACCGTCTCGATGGGCCTCGGCCCGATCATGGCGATCTATCAGGCGCGCTTCATGAAGTACCTGCAGGCGCGCGGCATTGCGAAGACCGACGGCCGCAAGGTGTGGGCGTTCCTCGGCGACGGCGAAACGGATGAGCCGGAATCGCTCGGCGCGATCGGCATGGCCGGCCGCGAGCGTCTCGACAACCTGGTGTTCGTGATCAACTGTAACCTGCAGCGCCTCGACGGTCCGGTGCGCGGTAACGGCAAGATCATCCAGGAACTCGAAAGCGAATTCCGCGGCGCGGGCTGGAACGTCATCAAGGTCATCTGGGGCAGCCGCTGGGATGCGCTGTTCCAGCGCGACAAATCCGGCGCGCTGATGCGCCGCATGATGGAAGTGGTGGACGGCGAATACCAGACGTACAAGTCGGAGTCGGGCGCGTATGTTCGCGAACACTTCTTCAATACGCCGGAACTGAAGGCGCTGGTCGCCGAATGGTCCGATGAGGACATCTGGAATCTGAATCGCGGCGGTCACGATCCGCACAAGATTTACGCAGCGTTCACGGAAGCCTCGAATTCGCAGGGCCAGCCGACCGTCATTCTCGCGAAGACGATCAAGGGCTACGGCATGGGCGAAGCCGGTCAGGCGATGAACATCACCCACCAGCAGAAGAAGATGCAGGTGGAGCAGCTGAAGAAGTTCCGCGACCAGTTCCGTCTGCCGATCACCGACGAACAGATCGTCGACGTGCCGTATCTGACGTTCGAAGAAGGTTCGAAGGAACTCGAGTACATGCGCGCTCGCCGTCAGGACCTCGGCGGTTATCTGCCGGCGCGTCGCCAGAAGGCCGAGTCGCTGCCGGTGCCGGAACTGGCGGTGTTCGAGCCGCTGCTGAAGGGCACGGGCGAAGGCCGTGAGATCTCCACGACGATGGCGTTCGTGCGGATCCTGAACATCCTGCTGAAGGACAAGGCGCTCGGCAAACGCATCGTGCCGATCGTGCCGGACGAGTCGCGTACCTTCGGTATGGAAGGTCTGTTCCGTCAGATTGGTATCTGGAATCAGCAAGGCCAGAAGTACGTGCCGGAAGATTCCGACCAGCTGATGTTCTACCGTGAGTCGGAAACCGGTCAGATCCTGCAGGAAGGCATCAACGAAGCCGGTGGTATGTCGGACTGGATCGCAGCCGCGACGTCGTATTCGACGCACGGCGAGATCATGATTCCGTTCTACATCTTCTACTCGATGTTCGGCTTCCAGCGCATCGGCGATCTGGCGTGGGCGGCGGGCGACATGCGTTCGCGCGGCTTCCTGCTGGGCGGTACCGCCGGACGCACGACGCTGAACGGCGAAGGCCTGCAGCACGAAGACGGCCACTCGCTGCTGTGGGCGGCTTCGGTGCCGAACTGCATCAGCTACGACCCGACCTTCGGTTTCGAACTCGCCGTGATCATGCAGGACGGCCTGCGCCGCATGGTGGCGGAGCAGGAAGACGTGTACTACTACATCACGGTGATGAACGAGAACTACGAGCACCCGGCGATTCCGCAGGGCGACTCCGTGGCGGCCGACATCATCAAGGGCATGTACGCGTTCCGCAAGGCCGAGGCCGACAAGAAGGCGCCGCGCGTGCAACTGATGGGCGCGGGCACGATCTTCAACGAAGTGATCGCCGCCGCCGACCTGCTGAAGAACGACTGGGGCGTCGCCGCCGATCTCTGGAGCGTGCCGAGCTTCACGGAACTGGCGCGCGAAGGTCACGAAGTGCAGCGCTGGAACCTGCTGCATCCGACCGAAGAGAAGAAGGTCTCGCACGTCGAGAAGCTGCTGAAGGACGCGCAAGGTCCGGTCATCGCATCGACCGACTACGTGCGCGCGCTGACCGAGCAGATCCGTGCGTTCGTGCCGCAGAAGTTCGTCGTACTGGGTACCGACGGCTATGGCCGTTCGGACACCCGTGAAAAGCTGCGCCACTTCTTCGAGGTGGATCGTTACTGGGTCACGGTGGCTGCATTGAACGCACTGGCTGACGAAGGGACGATCGAGCGCAAGGTCGTCGCCGAGGCGCTCAAGAAGTACAACCTTGATCCCGCCAAACCCAACCCGATGACCGTCTAAGGCATCATTCCCCGAGTGCCATGCGTGCGCGCCTGCCCCTGATCGCCAGGGGCCGGTGGCGTGCGCGGCCCAGGAGACACCAACAATGAGTCAAGCGATCGAAGTCAAGGTGCCGGACATCGGCGATTACAAGGACATCCCTGTAATCGAGGTCCTGGTGAAGGCGGGTGACACCGTCGAGAAAGAGCAGTCGCTCGTCACGCTCGAGTCAGACAAGGCGACCATGGACGTGCCGAGTTCGGCTGCCGGTACCGTCAAGGAAGTGAAGGTCAAGGTTGGCGACAACGTGTCGGAAGGTACGCTGATCGTCGTGCTCGAGGGCGGCGAAGGCGCCGCGGCGGCACCGGCCGAAAAGCCTGCCGCAGAGAAGGCGAATGGTGCGGCGGCTGCGCCCGCGCCTGCTGCTGCGCCTGCCCCGGCACCTGCGCCCGCTGCGGCGCCTGCCGGCGGCGGTGGCGTGCAGGAAGTGAAGGTGCCGGATATCGGCGACTACAAGGACATTCCGGTCATCGAGATCGCGGTGAAGGTTGGCGATCGCGTCGAGAAGGAACAGTCGCTCGTCACGCTCGAATCCGACAAGGCGACGATGGACGTGCCGAGCACGGCTGCGGGTGTCGTCAAGGAATTGAAGGTCAAGGTCGGCGATACGGTCTCGGAAGGCTCGGTGATCGTGGTGATCGAAGCCGAAGGCGGCGGCGCTGCGGCGGCTCCGGCCCCGGCCCCGGCCGCGGCACCGAAACAGTCTGCTGAGAAGCCGTCCGACGCACCGGCTACGCCGAGCCCGGCTCCGGCTGCGCCGTCCGCACTCGCGCAGGCGCCAGTGATCCCGGCCGGTGAGGGCGGCGAGCGCAAGGCGAGCCACGCTTCGCCGTCGGTGCGCAAGTTCGCGCGCGAACTGGGCGTCGACGTGTCGCGCGTGCAGGGCACGGGTCCGAAGGGCCGCATTACGCAGGACGACATCACCGCCTTCGTGAAGGGTGTGATGACCGGCCAGCGTGCAGCGCCCGCGGCCGCACCGGCTGCCGCTGGCGGCGGGGGTGGCGAGCTGAATCTGCTGCCGTGGCCGAAGGTGGATTTCACGAAGTTCGGCCCGGTCGATCCGAAGCCGCTGTCGCGCATCAAGAAGATTTCCGGCGCGAACCTGCATCGCAACTGGGTCATGATTCCGCACGTCACGAACAACGACGAAGCGGATATCACCGACCTCGAAGCGCTGCGCGTGCAACTGAACAAGGAACACGAAAAGGCCGGCGTGAAGTTCACGATGCTGGCGTTCGTGATCAAGGCGGTGGTGTCCGCCCTGAAGAAATTCCCGACGTTCAACGCGAGCCTCGACGGCGACAACCTCGTGTTCAAGCAGTATTACCACGTGGGCTTTGCTGCGGATACGCCGAACGGCCTGATGGTGCCGGTGATTCGCAACGCGGACCAGAAGGGCCTCGCGGAGATCGCGAAGGAAATGGCCGAGTTGTCGAAGGCTGCGCGTGAAGGCAAGCTGAAGCCCGATCAGATGCAGGGTGGCTGTTTCTCGATTTCGTCGCTGGGTGGCATTGGCGGCACTCACTTCACGCCGATCATCAATGCGCCTGAAGTGGCCATTCTGGGTCTGTCGCGTAGCGCCATGAAGCCGGTGTGGGATGGGAAGCAGTTTGTGCCTCGGCTGACCATGCCGTTGTCGTTGTCGTATGACCATCGGGTTATCGACGGGGCTGAAGCCGCGCGGTTCAATGCGTATCTGGGTGCGATTCTTGCCGATTTTCGGCGTGTGAGTCTTTGATCAGGTGATGAATGCCGGCGGCGCGGTTTTGTGGTCATCCGCGCTCGTCGTTGAACCTGCTTTCATGTCGGTCTATTTGCGTCGCCCCTGTGCGGGGCAGCACCTACTTTTCTTTGCACCCCAAGGGCACTTCCTTCGGGGCGTCTTCCAAAGAAAAGTAGGCAAAAGAAAGGCGCGTCCTTGGGCGGACAGCAAAGGATGTTTCTGTCTTCGCCACAGGTGACTGTCAGCCCGAAAGTATGGGTTCTTCTATTCGTCAACGATCAATAAGAGAAGGGGACACTATGAGTCTCGTCGAAGTGAAGGTGCCGGACATCGGTGATTTCAAGGATGTCGACGTCATCGAAGTCAATATCAAACCGGGCGATGTCATCGAGAACGAACAAGCTCTCATGACGCTCGAGTCCGACAAGGCTTCCATCGAAGTGCCCAGCGATACCGCCGGCACTGTCAAGGAAGTCCGCGTCAAAGCCGGTGATAAGGTCTCCCAGGGGACCCTCATCGCTATCGTCGAAACCTCGGCGGAGGCGGCCCCCGCCAAAGAGGCAGCCAAGGCTCCCGCTAAAGAGCCCGCCAAAGAACCTGAGAAAGCGCCGGCTCAAGCTGAAGCCAAGCCGCAAGCTGCTGCTGCGCCCAAGGCTGCCGCGCCCGCTCCGCAAGCGGGCAGCTTCTCCGGCAAGGCCGACATCGAATGCGACATGGTCGTGCTCGGTTCGGGCCCCGGCGGCTATTCGGCGGCGTTCCGCTCCGCTGACCTCGGCATGAAAACGGTCCTCATCGAGCGCTACGCGACGCTCGGTGGCGTCTGCCTTAATGTGGGCTGTATTCCGTCCAAGGCGCTGCTGCATACCGCGCTCGTGATCGACGAAGCCGAGGCGCTCGGCGCGCACGGCATCACCTTCGGCAAGCCGCAGGTCGATCTCGACAAGTTGCGCGACTTCAAGTCCGGCGTCGTCAAGAAGCTCACCGGCGGTCTCGCCGGCATGGCCAAGATGCGCAAGGTCGAAGTCGTCACCGGCACCGGCACGTTCGTCGATCCGAATCACATCGAGGTCGAAACGGAAGGCGGCAAGAAGGTCGTCAAGTTCAAGCAGGCCATCATCGCCGCGGGCTCGCAAGCAGTGAAGCTGCCGTTCATTCCGGAAGACCCGCGTGTCGTCGATTCGACCGGCGCGCTCGAACTGCGTCAGCTGCCCCAGCGCATGCTCGTGATCGGTGGCGGCATCATCGGTCTGGAAATGGCGACGGTGTACTCGACGCTCGGCTCGCAGATCGACGTCGTCGAAATGCTCGACGGCCTGATGGCCGGCGCCGACCGCGATCTCGTCAAGGTCTGGGAGAAGTACAACAGCAAGCGTTTCGCTAACGTCATGCTGAAGACCAGGACGACTGCGGCGGAAGCCAAAGAAGACGGTATCTACGTGTCGTTCGAAGGCGAAAAAGCCCCGGCCGAACCGCAACGCTACGACCTGGTGCTGGTCGCCGTGGGCCGCAGCCCGAACGGCAAGAAGATTGGTGCCGACAAGGCCGGCGTCGCCGTGACGGATCGCGGCTTCATCGAAGTCGACAAGCAGATGCGCACCAACGTGCCGCATATCTTCGCGATCGGCGATATCGTCGGTCAGCCGATGCTCGCGCACAAGGCAGTCCACGAAGGTCACGTGGCCGCCGAGGCCGCGCATGGCGAGAAGGCTTACTTCGACGCGCTGCAGATTCCTTCGGTTGCGTACACCGATCCGGAAGTGGCTTGGGCCGGCAAGACCGAAGACCAGTTGAAGGCGGAAGGCGTCAAGTACGGCAAGGCGGTGTTCCCGTGGGCCGCTTCGGGCCGCGCGATTGCCAACGGCCGCGACGAGGGCTTCACCAAGCTGATCTTCGACGAGGAAACGCATCGCGTGATCGGCGGCGGCATCGTGGGTCTGAATGCCGGCGACCTGATCAGCGAAGTGTGTCTCGCCATCGAAATGGGTGCGGACGCAACGGATATCGGCAAGACCATCCATCCGCATCCGACGCTGGGTGAATCGGTTGGCATGGCCGCTGAATTGTACGAAGGCGTCTGTACCGATCTGCCGCCGCAGAAAAAGAAGTAATACGGCAGGAGCGCTCGCGCGACGCGGTCCGCAGGACGCGTATGCGCGAATAGCCCCACTGAGATGGCACTAACCGTCACGAGAAAAAAAGGCGCGCCCCGCAAAGGGCGCGCCTTTTTTATTGGCCGCTGAGGTTCAACGGATTCTCTTCATCCAATGAAAAACGCCGGCCCCATTCAAGGTGACCGGCGTTTTTTTTATGCTTTGCGTTGGTACCTCAGATTGATACCCGAGGCGCCAACCAGCACGAGGCTAAAACCTTAGACAGCCTTCTTTGCCGAACGCGAAGCTTGTGCAGCGGCTTGCGTAGCTGCCTTCGACGCTGCCGTAGCGGCTGCGTTGAAGTTGCTTTCAGCGATTTCGACGGCTTGCTTGGTTGCCTTGTGAACCGTTTCGTACGTCGTGTTGGCGGCGGTGATAGCCGACTTCATCACGGCGACGGCGGTTTCCGAACCGGCCGGTGCGTTCTTGGCGACGTTGTCGACCAGCGACTGCACCTTGCGGTTCTGTTCGTCGTATTGAGCTTCAGCAACGCGTGCGAATTCAGCTTGCGTAGCGGACACGATTTCGTACACGTGACGGCCATACGACAGCGCCTTTTCCGACACCGGTTGCGTCAGGCTGGCTTGCAGCGCGAGGAATTCCTGGGCGTCCTTCACCGACAGGGCCCGTTGTGCATTTTCCTGGCTTTCCGCGAGCGTCGACTTCACGACTTGCAGGTTCAACTCGACCAGCTTTTCGATGCCTTCGAATGCTTTGGTGGTCAGGCCGAAGAAAGTCTCGAAGTTGGCTTTCTGTGCTGCGGCGATTTGCTCAGGGGTCAGCAGAGTCATGTTTACGCTCCTGGATAGCGGCCCGTCTGACGCGGACCGCGTTGGGTTAATGGCAAGACTTTGAATCACACACATTGGGCCACGACGGATTGTGCATCGCAGCAATGACACTCATTTTAGGATGATGCCAACGAATGTCAAGCACTTTTTGTGCGTCGCACCATACCAAGAAAACGTCAATAAATCAATAGCTTATGAAGCACGCGCCCCATTAATGAGAGATGTCGGAACGACCGATGCACACGTTTAGTGCGCGCTTTTACGGTATTTTTTACCCGAAATGACGTGCTGTTTTCGTTTTAGCTGCACTGCAACGCGCGGGTCGCTTCGTCAAAAAATTTCGGGCTTTTCTGCGATCTGTCAGAAAAGTGTGTAAACCGGAATGTGTCACGGAACGTTAATGCTGCATCCCGGTCGAATGCGCGACGGTCGGATTCCGGCAGGTACTTAATTGCCGGATCGAATTCGATAGTCGTTGGAGCGGTCCTGCCCCAAAGAAGCAGCGGCGGGCAGTGGCTTCGCGGAGCTTCGCTTCCCGCGGGGCGACCGTATTTCCCCGAATCAAGGTTATTTGAAAATTGCCGTTATGCTGCAAGGATCGCCCGAATCCTGTGCATGGCGGTCTCGCTGAACATCCGCGGAGTCGATCGTTTTTCCTCATCGAATCTGCAAAGCTTATAGGCCTTTGGCAATCGGATCTTACAAGCCGGTTTAAGGAGCGCCGATAAGTGCTTAATATTGCTAATTTTTCGTGGTTTTACTACACTTGCGTAAAACTCTCGCCGCCCCTGATAGAACACCAATGAAAACCGACATTTTCTCGTCGCTCAAAGTGATCCACGGCGTCGCCCTCAGCACCGCTGTCTCGGTGGCCACTTCAGTGGTCATCGCCGCCGCGTTTGCTGCGCCTGTGGATGCTTTCGCGGCGGCGTCTACCGCTCCCGCCAAGGTCAGCAAAAAAACGGTCAAACCTGGCAAATCGGCGAAGAAGCCGGGCGCCAAGGTGGCCGCAAAGTCATCCAGGGCGGCGCAAAGCGCGGCTGCGGACGACGACACGCCCAAGGTCGAATCCCGTCGCCATCGCGTCTCGTACTCGATGAACGGCCGCCGTCACTCGGTGGTGCGTCAGGTGGCCTTCGAACCGCGTCAGCCGGTTGGCCAGGCGTTCGGTCTGCATGAAGCAACGGACGGACTGGCGCTGCGCTCGAGCGTCGCCTACGTGATCGACCAGAACACCGGCGACACGCTGTTCGACAAGAACTCGCGCGCCGTGGTGCCTATCGCCTCGATCTCGAAGCTGATGACCGCGATGGTGGTGCTCGACTCGAAGGCCGCGCTCACCGAGCAGATCGAAGTCACGGACGAAGACCGCGACTACATCAAGAACACCGGTTCGCGCCTCGCGGTGGGCTCGGTGCTGTCGCGTGAAGACATGCTGCATATCGCGTTGATGGCGTCGGAAAACCGTGCCGCCGCCGCGCTGTCGCGTTACTTCCCGGGCGGCCGTCCGGCGTTTATCGCGGCGATGAACGCCAAGGCCAAGCAACTCGGCATGACCGACACGCACTTCGAAAGCCCGTCGGGTCTGACGAGCGAGAACGTGTCGAGCGCGCGTGACCTGGTGAAGATGGTCAACGCGGCTTACCAGTACCCGATGATCCGCGAGTTCTCCACGGACCGCAGCTACGAGGTCTACACGGGCAAGCGCTCGATCGCCTACAACAGCACGAACGCGCTGGTGCGCAATCCGACGTGGGACATCGGTCTGCAGAAGACTGGCTTCATTAACGAAGCGGGTGAGTGCCTCGTGATGCAGGCCACCATCCACGGTCGTCCGATGATCGTCGTGTTGCTCGATTCGTCGGGCAAGTATTCGCGTTTCGCCGATGCGACGCGTCTGCGTACGTGGCTCGACAATGGTGGCGATCAGCACATCACCAGCGCCGACGCAAACGGCGCGGGTACCTGAGCGTGACGTGCGATGACCCGGATCGTCTAGCCGGGTTGGACAGCACCGCTTGAAAACAAAAAGCCCCGCAGAAGCGGGGCTTTTTGTTTGCGGTGGCGGCAACTAGCTGCCGTGCAGCGTGATGGCGTCTCGCGCCTGGTTCACGTAACTTCAGCTGCCGCGCAGCCAGGTGCGCAATTCAGGCAAGCAATTCAGACTCGGAACCGAAACACACCTTCACGCGTGCTGCTGCACGTGGCCGTGCCCTTGCGGCGTCTCGGGCTGGTAACCAAGGGACTCGGAAATCACCAGCGCGGTCTTGCTGAGCTGGCTCAGCCACGAATCCTGCAACCGGTCGGCCGGTGCCGACAACGAAAGTCCCGCGACCAGTTTGCCCGTATCGTCATAGATGCCCGCGGCGATGCAACGCACGCCCAGTTCCAGTTCTTCGTTGTCCCGCGCGCACGACTGCTGGCGCACGTGGCTGAGTTCGCGCTCGAGCTTGGCGAGATCGGTGATGCTGTTCTGCGTGTGCCCCGACAGACCAGTGCGCGTCGCATACGCGCGCACCCGCGTCGATTCGTCCGCGGCGAGAAAGAGCTTGCCCACCGAGGTCAGATGCAGCGGCGCCCGGCCGCCAATGGCGCGCACGACCTGCATGCCGGAGCGCTCGGAATAGGCACGTTCTATATAAACGATCTCATCGCCCTGACGGACCGAGAGGTTGACTGTCTGACCCGTCTGACGATGCAGTTCCCGCATGGGCATCAACGCTGCGTCACGCACTGACAGACGCGCCTTCACCAGATTGCCCAGTTCGAGCAGCCGCATGCCGAGCCGGTACGTGCCCGGATCCGAACGGTCGACGAGGCGACACGTCACCATGTCGTTGAGGATGCGATGGGCCGTGGACGGATGCAGCTCGGTGCGCAAGGCGAGCTCTTTCAGGCTGACCGGGTCGCTATGCGCCGCGAGTGCATCGAGCAGGCGCATCATGCGTTCGATCACCTGGATCGAGGTCTTGGGATCCGGGTTCGTGTCGCTCATGGGGAGAATCGGTTGACGCGTCAAACAGCGGAGAATTGATTGTATATCGTATTGTGAAAAAAGCGAACGCCGTTGGAGGCGGGATTCCAAACCGGACGAGGCTACGTCGGAGAAGGACGGCAACGGCCTGCGGCGTTGGTATTGTTCCCCAAACAGCGGATAATCAGGGACGTTTTCCCGAAGGAGCGCCCATGCGAGTCGGATTGTTCGTCACCTGCCTGATTGATCTGATGCGTCCCGAGATCGGTTTCTCGGTCATCAAGCTGCTCGAGGGCGCGGGTTACGAGGTCGTCGTACCGCCCGCGCAGACATGCTGCGGACAACCGGCCTACAACTCCGGCGACCGCAAACTGGCGCGCGATCTCGCTGAAAAGACCCTGCGCGAATTCGAGCAGTTCGATTACATCGTGGTGCCGTCGGGGTCGTGCGGCGGCATGATCCGGGTGCACTACGGCGATCTGTTCGCCGACGATCCGCAGATGATGGGCCGCTTCGGCCGGCTGCGTCCCAAGGTGTACGAACTGACGGATTTTCTCGTCAACGTGGCCAGGGTCACGACGCTCGCCAATGCGTCAATCACGCCGGGCGAATTCACGGGCCCTGTCACGTATCACGACTCCTGCTCGGGCCTGCGCGAACTCGGCGTGAAAGCGCAGCCGCGCGCGTTGCTGGAGCAAGCCGGCATCTCGCTCGTGGAGATGAAGGACTGCGAGCATTGCTGCGGCTTTGGCGGCACGTTCGCAGTCAAGTACGGCGATATCTCGACGGCGATCGTCGACGAGAAATGCGCCAATATCAGCGCCAGCGGCACCGGGGCAGTCGTGCTGGGCGATCTCGGCTGCATGCTCAATATAGAAGGGCGCCTGCGCCGTCAGGGCGATACGACGACGCGCGTGCTGCACATTGCGCAAGTGCTGGCCGGCGACGCGTGACGCGTCCCCGGACATAACGAAACGATCACCCCTCGCACGGCACTGCTCACTGCTCGTGTCAGCGCCCGCATTCCTGGGATCGCAAAGGCCGCCATGGAAATTCAGACGATGCAGTTCAAGGCGCGCGCTGGTCAGAAGCTCGCCGACCAGCGCCTGCAACAGAACCTCACCAAGCTGTCGACCAAGTTTGTGTCGGCGCGCGCGAGCGCGATCACCGAAATCGACTTTCAGGCCACGCGAGCCGCGCTGAAGGAGCGCCGCAACCGCGCGCTGGATAATCTCGATGTCTGGCTCGAAACCTTCGAGCGCGAAGCGACGCGACGCGGTGCCACCGTGCTGTTTGCGGAAACGACCCAGGAGGCGGCGCGGCTGGTTGCGGATATCGCGCGCCAGCACGGCGTGAAGAAGGTCATCAAGACCAAGTCGATGGTCACCGAGGAAATGCGCCTGAACGAGGTGCTCGGCCAGATGGGCGTGCAGTCCATCGAGACCGATCTTGGCGAGTACATCCTGCAGATCAACGACAACGAACCGCCGAGCCACATCATCGCGCCCGTCGTTCACAAGGATAAGGACGAGATCGCCGAACTGTTTGCGAAAACGCATCAGAAGCCGCGCCTCAGCGAAATCCCCGACATGACGCGCGAGGCGCGCGAAGTATTGCGTCCGCACTTCATGAGCGCCGACATGGGCGTGACCGGCGGCAACTTCATCGTGGCCGAAACCGGTAGCGTGGCGCTGGTGACGAACGAGGGCAACGAAGGCATGTGTACGGTGATGCCGCGCGTGCACGTCGCGGTGACCGGCATCGAAAAGGTGCTGCCGACGCTCGAAGACCTCGCTACCGCAATGCGCCTGCTCCCGCGCTCGGCGACCGGGCAGTCCGCGCCGAACTACTTCTCGCTCCTGACGGGGCCGCGTGGGCCCGGCGACCAGGACGGTCCCGAGCATATGTATGTGGTGCTGGTCGACGGTGGGCGGACGGGGCTGATTGGCGGCGACTTTCAGGAAATGCTGCGCTGTATCCGCTGCGGTGCCTGCATGAACCACTGTCCGGTGTATCAGAAGGTGGGCGGCCATGCGTACGGGTGGGTCTATCCGGGCCCGATGGGCTCCGTGTTGACGCCGAGTTACGTTGGGATCGACAAGGCGCTGGATCTGCCGCAGGCGGCCACGTTGTGCGGGGAGTGCAACAGCGTTTGTCCGGTTGGCATTCCGCTTTCCGATCTGCTGCGCAAGTTACGTGAGAAACAGGTCGAGCGTCGCCTGCGTCCGTGGCGCGAGCGAGCCGGATTGGCGGTGTGGGGTTTTCTGGCGCTGCATCCGGATGCTTACGCGCTTTTCACCAAGCTCGCCGTACGCGTGCTGGAAACAATGGGCGGCCGCAAGCGTGCCATTGCGCGTCTGCCGCTCGCTGAGGGCTGGACCAATACACGGGATCTGCCCGCGCCGGTCGGTCGGACGTTTCGCGAGCTATACGCGGCACAGCGCAGTCATCTTGGCTAATAGAGCATGGCGATGGCGTGCGTCTGCATGCCATCGCCCTCCGCCTTGCTAGTGATTGTTGCCGTAGCCGTTTTGGGCGCTGCGGCCGTCGCCATAGCGGGAGCCGCCCTGGCCGCCGCTGCGGCTGGGTTGCTGCTGTGGGGCGCCTGGATGTTGCCCGCTACCCGCGCTCGGCGGGTAGCCCGACGCGCCGCGCTGGGGTGGCGGCGCATTTTGCGGACCGTTTTGCGGTCCACGGCCGCCCCCGTTGCCGGGTCCGCCGCCTGATCCATTGTGCGACCACGACGGCCGGTCATCTCCGCGCTGCGGCGGCTGCCCGTGATAGCCGGAACCGTAACCACCCCGCGAGCCGCGCTGATCGTAATAGCCCGGGCCGGAATAGCTGCCAAAGCCAACCGAAACCGACGGCTGCACGACCACCGGCCCGCTGTCGCCGTAATAGCCGCCGCCGTAGCCACCGCCATATGCGCCGCCGTAGCCAGGGCCGGCGTCCGGATAGACCGCGCAGCCACCGAGGAGGGCCGTGGTGGCGAGAATGGACACAAAAACAGGAATGATGCGTTGGATTCTGGGCATGGATCAGGCTGCGCCGTGCGGCGTTTCTTGTCGAACCGCTATTGTGCAGGCGCGTAGAAAGAATGTTTGTAGAAGTTTGTAAGCATTCCATGCCGGACGTTCAAGGTTCGCGCGGCCCCGTTCTACGGGCGTTGCGGGCCCACTGTTTTCATTCATGCAACGCTGTGTCGCACGGGGATGGGTTTTTCCCGATTGATTATCTCTATATCATTTCGACTGGGCATAGTGGGTATTGATCCACCGGTGCCTCTACCGGAAGAGAGCGACATCATGAAAATGAAAATATCGATGTATTGGCCATTGGCCGTGTTTGTGCCGCTTGCAGCGGCTGCCTGTTTGTATGTGGGAAGCGAAACCGCGTCGCGGATCGCCCAGCCGCCCCTTGGCGCGGATCAATTGAGCGCGGAACTGGCGCGCGCGGTGTCCTATGGGCTGGTGGACGGCAACGCCGCCATGCCGGTGAAGCACGTGCACGGCGTGGCAACCATGTCGGCAGCGGAAGTGTCCTGAAGCAAGCGGTTGTATAGGATGAGTTTTATCTGGCCTGACACGCAGTTCGCCGAGCTGCAGGCGTAGTACGAGGCGATGCGCGGTTAATCGAGTGTTTGAAAAGACCGGCAAACGGCAAATCTTAAGCGTGCCTCCGAAGCCATCACCGCACACCAAGGCGAGAGAACGGAGAGTGGGAACCAGGCGCAAGAGTCTGAGGCCGCCCAAGGGCGCCGGATCCACCTGGCACCCCGTCGGCGTGAATTTCGCACCCTTTGTATAATCGCGGCACGCTACGCTGGCGACCGCCGGTTGCCCATTTTGAGCCTGTGATGAAAACCATCTCCATCTGCTTTGTCTGTCTCGGGAACATCTGTCGTTCCCCGACTGCCGAGGCGGTGATGCGGCATCAGATTAGCGAGGCAAAGCTGGACGGGCGTATCGCGGTAGATTCTGCCGGCACCGGCGACTGGCACATCGGTCAGCCACCCGACGAGCGTGCGCAGCGTGCGGCCGCCCGGCGCGGCTACGATCTGTCGGATTTGCGTGGCCGCCAGATCGCGGCGCCGGACTTCGAGCGTTTCGACCTGCTGATTGCGATGGACGACGCGAATCTCGCCAATCTGGGCAAGCTTTGTCCGCCATCACAGCGCGACAAACTTCGCCTGCTGATGGAATTCGTGCCGGAATCCGACCAGCGCTGGGCAGGCGAGCGGGAAGTCGCCGATCCGTATTTTGGCGGTGTGGCGGGATTCGAGCAGGTGCTGGACCAATGCGAGGCCGCCTGCCGCGGTCTGCTCGCCGTGTTGCATCCGCAGTTGGCGCGGTGAGCGGAACGCGTGATCCGGGCGCTCAGCTAATTAAGCAAATGACCCAATTCGCGTCAGGGATACTTGACTAAATCGCTCATGTATTTATACTTGACAAAACTTGTCGAGAATTGCGACCCCCATACATCATGAGACTCACCACGAAAGGCCGTTTCGCCGTCACGGCGATGATTGACCTGGCGCTGCGCCAGGAGCAGGGCCCGGTGACGCTTGCGGGTATCAGCCAGCGCCAGCATATTTCCCTGTCTTATCTTGAGCAGTTGTTCGGCAAGCTGCGCCGTCATGAGATCGTCGAGTCCGTGCGCGGGCCCGGTGGTGGCTACAATCTGGCCCGCCGTGCCGAGAACGTGACTGTCGCGGACATCATCATCGCCGTCGACGAGCCGCTCGATGCCACGCAATGCGGCGGCAAGGGCACGTGCGAAGGCACCAAGCAGCACGACGGCCACTGCATGACGCACGAACTGTGGTCCACGCTCAACCAGAAGATGGTCGAGTATCTGGATTCCGTGTCCCTCAAGGATCTGGTCGATCAGCAACGCTCGCGTGAAGGCGCGCCGGCTGTGCTGCGCGACCGCCGCAGCGAGCCGCCCGTGGTCGAGCCGACCCGCGTGGCGCCGCTAGGGCCCAATTCCGTTTTTAACATGGCCGGTTCCTGAGGGTTCGAAAGGCGTCGCAGTGGCGAAGCGCCGTGGTCTAGCGGCGCGCCCGGACGCAAATCCTGAAGAACGTTAAGCCAGAGCAATGATGTCCCCGGAGCGATTCATGAACAACGACATTCCCCACCTGCCCATTTACATGGACTACAGCGCCACGACTCCGGTCGACCCGCGCGTGGTGGACAAGATGATTCCGTACCTGCGTGAGCAGTTCGGCAACCCCGCATCGCGTAGCCACTCGTATGGCTGGGACGCGGAACGTGCGGTCGAGGAAGCGCGCGAAAACGTCGCTGCGCTCGTCAACGCCGATCCGCGCGAAATCATCTGGACCTCGGGCGCCACGGAGTCGGACAACCTCGCCATCAAGGGTGCCGCGCACTTCTACAAGAGCAAGGGCAAGCACATCATCACGGTGAAAACTGAGCACAAGGCCGTGCTCGACACCTGCCGCGAGCTCGAGCGCGAAGGCTATGAAGTCACGTATCTGGACGTCAAGGACGACGGCCTGATCGACCTCGACGTGTTCAAGGCTGCATTGCGTCCCGATACGATTCTGGTGTCGGTCATGTCGGTGAATAACGAAATCGGCGTGATCCAGGACATCGAGACGATCGGCGAAATCTGCCGCGAAAAGGGCATCATTTTCCACGTCGACGCCGCCCAGGCTACCGGCAAGATCGAGATCGACCTGCAGAAGCTGAAGGTCGACCTGATGTCGTTCTCGGCGCACAAGACGTATGGCCCGAAGGGCATCGGCGCGCTGTACGTACGCCGCAAGCCGCGCGTGCGCATCGAAGCGCAGATGCACGGCGGTGGTCACGAGCGCGGCATGCGTTCGGGCACGCTGGCCACGCATCAGATCGTCGGCATGGGTGAGGCTTTCCGCATTGCCCGCGAAGAAATGGCCACGGAAAACGAGCGTATCCGCATGCTGCGCGACCGTCTGCTGCGCGGCCTGTCGGAAATGGAAGAAACCTATGTGAACGGCGACATGGAAAAGCGTGTGCCGCACAACCTGAACATCAGCTTCAACTTCGTCGAAGGCGAGTCGCTGATCATGGCGGTGAAGGATGTCGCGGTGTCGTCGGGTTCGGCGTGCACGTCGGCCTCGCTGGAGCCTTCGTATGTGCTGCGCGCCCTCGGCCGCAACGACGAACTGGCGCACAGCTCGATCCGCTTCACGGTGGGTCGCTTCACGACGGAGCAGGACGTCGATTACGTCATCAACCTGCTGAAGAACAAGATTTCGAAGCTGCGCGATCTGTCGCCGCTGTGGGAAATGTACAAGGACGGGATCGATATTTCGACCATCCAGTGGGCGGCGCACTAAGTTGCAATGAGTCGCCTGGCGCTGCAAAGATGCAGCGCCCCGCTGAACGAAATACCGAGCGAAACTTCGCACCGAATGCAGGTTGAAACGAATCAAGGAGTGTAATCATGGCTTATAGCGAAAAGGTTCTGGACCATTACGAAAATCCGCGCAACGTCGGTTCGTTCGCGAAGGACGACGACGCCGTGGGTACCGGCATGGTCGGCGCGCCGGCTTGCGGCGACGTGATGAAGCTGCAGATCCGCGTGGGTGCGGACGGCATCATCGAAGACGCGAAGTTCAAGACCTACGGTTGCGGTTCGGCTATCGCATCGAGCTCGCTCGTCACCGAATGGGTAAAGGGCAAGACGCTCGACCAGGCCATGTCCATCAAGAACACGCAGATCGCTGAAGAACTCGCGCTGCCGCCGGTCAAGATCCACTGCTCGATCCTCGCGGAAGACGCGATCAAGGCAGCGGTTGCAGACTACAAGCAACGTCACGGCGGTGCCGCTGACGTGGCGCAAGCAGGCGAAAAGCAGCACGCCGCTTAAGGTTGCACTGAGAAACGCTATGGCAATTACGTTGACCGAAAAGGCAGCACAGCACGTTCAGAAGTACCTGGTCCGCCGCGGCAAAGGCGTGGGCCTGCGCCTCGGCGTGCGTACGACGGGGTGCTCGGGACTCGCCTACAAGCTCGAATACGTGGATGAACTCGCGCCGGAAGATCAGGTGTTCGACTGCAACGGCGTGAAGATCATTGTCGATCCGAAGAGCCTCGCCTACATCGACGGCACGGAACTCGATTTCGCACGGGAAGGGCTGAACGAAGGCTTCAAGTTCAACAACCCGAACGTGAAGGACGAGTGCGGCTGCGGCGAGTCGTTCCGCGTCTGACCGGGTTCAGTCCGCGCGAAGCGGAAAAAAGGCGGCGCGTGCCGCCTTTTTAATTTGACGTCACGTCTGCTGCGATCTTCCGGTCACCGTAGACGTACCCCTTGAACGGACAACCTCATTTGATGGCCTCGCTGAACGACAGCCACTTCGACCTGTTCGGTTTGCCGACGCAATACACGCTGGACGCGAGCGCGCTCGATCACGCGTATCGCACGGTGCAATCGCAGGTTCACCCTGACCGCTTCGCCGCGGCAGGCGACGCGCAAAAGCGTGTCGCCATGCAGTGGGCGACGCGCGCCAACGAGGCGTACCAGACCTTGCGCGATCCGTTGAAGCGCGCCACGTATCTGCTGAAGCTGCGCGGAATCGACGTGGGCGCGGAGAACAACACGGCGATGGAGCCGGCGTTCCTGATGCAGCAGATGGAATGGCGCGAGAGTATCGAAGACGCCGCGGCGGCGAAGAATGTCGACGCGCTCGATGCACTGCTTACCGACCTGCGCGACGAAGAACAGGTACGCTTCACGAAGCTCGCCGCACTGCTCGACAGCGGTGCGAATCAGGCAGCGGGCGAGGCCGTGCGGCAACTGATGTTCATCGAACGGGTGGCGTCGGAAATCGGCGCGCAGATCGAACGGCTCGAGAATTAGCAACGTCGGCGTGCCGCAGTCTGTCACGCGGTGGACGCTCGATGCGTTCACGGTGTGAGCAGCGCAAAACGCACACGCAGAGCAGAAGCAACGCACAAGCAACGCACCAGCAGAGTAAAAGCGGCAGCAACCCAGCAACGCGAACCATTCAGGACGGGATCGTACGGTCCCAGAAGAAGATCAAGATGGCTTTACTGCAAATCTCCGAACCCGGCATGGCGCCCGCGCCGCATCAGCGGCGCCTCGCGGTCGGCATCGATCTCGGCACCACCAACTCCCTCGTCGCCGCGGTGCGCAGCGGCGTCCCCGACGTGCTGCCCGACGCGGACGGCCATGTGCTGCTGCCTTCGGTGGTGCGTTACCTTGAAAAGGGTGGACGCCGCATCGGCCGCACGGCCAAGGCCGAAGCGGCGACGGATCCGCGCAACACGATCGTCTCCGTCAAGCGCTTCATGGGCCGTGGCAAGAGCGAGGTGGAAGGCGCCGAGAACGCGCCGTACGACTTCATCGACGCGCCAGGCATGGTGCAGATTCGCACCGTCGACGGCGTGAAAAGCCCGGTCGAAGTGTCAGCGGAAATTCTGGCCACGCTGCGCCAGCGCGCGGAAGACACGCTCGGCGACGATCTGGTCGGCGCCGTCATCACCGTGCCCGCGTATTTCGACGAAGCGCAGCGCCAGGCTACCAAGGACGCCGCGCGTCTGGCGGGCCTGAACGTGCTGCGTCTGCTCAACGAACCCACGGCAGCCGCCATCGCCTACGGACTCGATAACGGTTCGGAAGGCCTGTACGCCGTGTACGACCTCGGCGGCGGCACTTTCGACCTGTCCATCCTGAAGCTCACCAAAGGCGTGTTCGAAGTGCTCGCGGCAGGCGGCGACTCGGCGCTCGGTGGCGACGACTTCGACCATTCGCTGTACCGTCACGTGCTGGAAGAGGCCGGCATCGCACCGCAATCGCTCGCCGCGGAAGACGTGCGCCTGCTGCTGGATAGCGTGCGCGTTGCCAAGGAAGCGCTGTCGGACGGGCCGCAGGCCAGGCTCGTTGCAACGCTTTCGAATGGCGCGCAACTTGATCTGATCATCGACGACGTCACCTTCGAAAAGATCACGCAGGAACTCGTGCAACGCACGCTTGGGCCGACCAAGAAAGCGCTGCGCGACGCCAAGGTCACGACCAAAGAAATCAAGGGTGTGGTGCTGGTGGGCGGCGCGACGCGTATGCCGGTGGTGCGGCGTGCGGTCGAAAAGCTGTTTGGCCAGCCGCCCCTGACCAATCTCAATCCCGACCAGGTGGTCGCGCTCGGCGCGGCCATTCAGGCCGATCTGCTGGCCGGCAACCGCGGCGGCGAGGGTGACGACTGGCTGCTACTCGATGTGATCCCGCTTTCGCTCGGCGTCGAGACGATGGGCGGCCTGACCGAGAAGATCATCCCGCGTAATTCGACTA
Source organism: Paraburkholderia sp. DHOC27 (assembly GCF_003429005.1). Lineage (GTDB taxonomy): Bacteria > Pseudomonadota > Gammaproteobacteria > Burkholderiales > Burkholderiaceae > Paraburkholderia. The sequence continues at coordinate 490,782 of NZ_QVQV01000007.1, read as the reverse complement.
TTCCGGTTGCGCGCGCGCAGGATTTCACGACCTTCAAGGACGGCCAGACGGCGATGGCGATCCACGTCGTGCAGGGCGAACGCGAACTGGTGAGCGACTGCCGCTCGCTCGCGCGTTTCGAACTGCGCGGCATTCCGCCGATGGCCGCCGGCGCCGCGCGTATCCGCGTGACGTATCAGGTCGACGCGGATGGGCTGTTGTCGGTGTTCGCGCGTGAGCAACTGTCGGGCGTGGAAGCATCGGTGGTGGTGAAACCGTCGTACGGTCTCGCCGACGACGATATCGCGAAGATGCTGGAAGACAGCTTCACGACGGCCGAAGTGGACATGCGGGCGCGCGCGCTGCGCGAAGCCCAGGTGGAAGCGCAACGCCTGATCGAAGCCACGGATGCCGCGCTTGCCGCCGACGCCGAACTGCTCGACGACGACGAACGTGCCGCGCTCGATGCGCTCGTCACCGCGTTGCGCGAAGTGGCGCAAAGCAGCGACGCCGACGCTATCGAAGCCGCCACCAAAACGCTCGCCGAAGGCACCGATGAATTCGCCGCCCGGCGCATGAACAAGGGTATCCGCCGCGCGCTCGCCGGGCGCAAGCTCGACGAGATCTGATTCGTCGCGCCGGCACTTCCCTGCAACGAAACACGCGGTGCGCGTCACAAAGCGCGCGCCGCCAGTAAAATGGCAGGCAGCCCGCAAGACCGCTGCCGCGCCCCAGACCGAACGGAATCCGTATGCCTCAAATCGTTGTACTGCCCCACGTCGAACTGTGCCCGGAAGGCGCGGTCATCGATGCTGTGCCGGGCAAGAGCATCTGCGACAATCTGCTGGACCACGGCATCGAAATCGAGCACGCGTGCGAGAAGTCGTGTGCGTGCACGACGTGTCATGTGATCGTGCGTGAGGGCTTCACTGCGCTCACGCCGTCGGAGGAAGAGGAAGACGATCTGCTCGACAAGGCGTGGGGTCTCGAACCCGAATCGCGTCTGTCGTGCCAGGCCCTGGTGCCGGCGGAGCAGGATCTGGTCGTTGAAATCCCGCGTTATTCGATCAATCACGCGAAGGAAAATCACTAACAGGAGCGCGCAGCCATGAAGTGGACCGACACGCAAGACATCGCGATGGCCCTCACCGACAAGCATCCGGACGTGGATCCGCAGCAGGTGCGCTTCACCGATCTGCACCGCTGGGTGACGGAACTGGAGGGTTTCGATGACGACCCGAACCGTTCCAACGAGAAGATCCTCGAAGCGATTCAGGCAGCGTGGATCGAAGACGCGGATTATTGAGCGGTACCGAGCTGCGACGCTGAGTTAGCGTTGCGGCGCGCAAGGCAAAAAAATGGCGATTCCATTGGAATCGCCATTTTTATTTGAGTCAGGCAGTACGAGTGCGCGTCACACCGCTGCGTCGAGCCAGATGAGTGCTACGACGCTGCCTGCGTCATCCTGATCAAAACAAGCCGTTAGCCCGCGACCAGCGCGCCGTTTTCAATACGCACATGTTCGCCCTGCTGGAACGGCGGCGCATCGTGATACGTGAAGTAGCGGTTCTTGCCGCTTTCCATGCGTACGTGCACCGAGTAGGACGTGGTGCTGCGGATATGTTTTTCGACCGAATTACCCGCAAAACCGCCGCCTACGGCACCCAGCACAGTCATTGCGCCACGGCCTACGCCGCCGCCGAACTGGTTACCGACCAGACCGCCGACCACTGCGCCGCCAACTGCGCCGACGCCGGTGCCATGACCTTCCTGACGGACCGCCGAAATGGCCACGACCGTCCCGCAACTCGCGCAGTACGCCGGCTGTTGCGGCGGCTGCTGCGCGTACTGGCCGTTCTGCGCCGGCTGCTGCTGGACATACGGTTGCTGAGCCGGTGCAGGGGCGGGCGGCGCTGCTGACGGCGCGGCCTGAGCCTGTTGCTGCTGAGCCTCAGCCGGTTGCGCGGGCTGCTGGGCCTGCTGCTGTTGAGCGGGCTGTTGCTGCGCATAAGTCGAAGGATTGGCAGGCTGGGAAGAATCGACCACCGCCGGTTGCGTGGCCACCTGCGCGGCCTGAGTCTGATCGTTCTGGGCGCTGCTGCTCGACGCCTTCGTGAACACACCAGTCACGGCCGCTGTGGCGGCCAGGCTGGCGATGATGACGGCGCCTGCCGCGGTCGCGACAAGCGGGTGAATCCGGCGTGGTTGTGTGCTGTTCGGGTTGCTCATGGTGAATCTCCGTCTGAGGCAGAGTCGTCTGTACATTATTAAGACATAGTCTCGGGCCGCGCGTTCGGGCCAAGGTTTCAAGTTGTAACCAAATCTGAAAGCTTGACGAGAGGTGCCGATAGCAACGGTGTAGCAAAGCGCGGTCCAGCTGTACCGGATTGCCGCATGGACGCAGCATGTGCACAGGCATCGTGCACGCCGACCCATGCAGCTTTTACTGATAGTTACAAACCATCGTCAGGCGCGGAGTCATCAGGTGTTCGCGACGCGCGTAGCAGTGAGAACCCGCCAATGAAAACGCCCGGCACAAAGCCGGGCGTTTCATCGTGCAGCCACGCTGCGCTGAATCCTCGAACCGCTCAGTCTTCGCGGCGCAGATGCGGGAACAGGATCACGTCGCGGATGCTCGGGCTGTCAGTGAGCAGCATGACCAGACGGTCGATGCCGATGCCGCAGCCGCCGGCCGGCGGCATGCCGTACTCGAGCGCGCGGATGTAGTCGGCGTCGTAGAACATCGCTTCTTCGTCGCCGGCATCTTTCTGGTCGACCTGCTTCTTGAAGCGCGCGGCCTGGTCTTCCGGATCGTTCAGTTCCGAAAAGCCGTTGGCGATCTCGCGGCCCGTGATGAACAGCTCGAAACGCTCGGTGATGCCGGCCACCTTGTCCGACGCACGCGCGAGCGGCGACACCTCGATCGGGTAGTCGATGATGTAGGTCGGCTCCCACAGTTGCGACTCGGCCGTCTCTTCGAAGAGCGCCAGTTGCAGGGCGCCCACGCCGGCGTTCAGGAACTGCGGCTGCGAAGCATCCACGCCGAACTTCTTCAGTTCGGTACGCAGGAATGCGTCGTCGGCCAGTTGAGCGTCGGTGTATTGCGGCGCGTACTTTTGAATGGCCTGGTTGATCGTCAGACGATGGAACGGCTTCGACAGATCCAGTTCGCGTCCCTGGTAGGTGATCACGCCAGTGCCGCGCGCGTCGATCGCCGCCTGGCGAATCAACTGCTCGGTGAAGTCCATCAGCCACTGATAATCGGTGTACGCCGCGTAGAACTCGATCATCGTGAATTCCGGGTTGTGGCGCACGGAGACGCCCTCGTTACGGAAATTCCGGTTGATCTCGAACACGCGCTCGAAGCCGCCCACCACCAGCCGCTTCAGGTACAGCTCCGGCGCGATGCGCAGGAACATCTGCATATCCAGCGCATTGTGATGCGTGACGAACGGCTTGGCTGCCGCGCCGCCGGGGATTGGGTGCAGCATCGGCGTTTCGACTTCCATGAAGTCGGCGTCGGCCATGAACTTGCGGATCGACGACATTGCCTTGGTGCGCGCAATGAAGGTGTCGCGCGTTTCCGGCGTGACGATCAGATCGACGTAGCGCTGGCGATACTTCATTTCCTGATCGGCGAGGCCGTGGAACTTGTCCGGCAACGGACGCAGCGACTTCGACAGCAGGCGCAGTTCCGTGCAGCGGATCGACAGTTCGCCCTTGTTGGTGCGGAACAGCACGCCGCGCGCCGCCACGATATCGCCCAGGTCCCACTTCTTGAAGGCGTCGTAGGTCGCTTCGCCGACGTCGGCGGGCGTGATGAAGAACTGGATCTGGCCCGAGCCGTCGCGCACGGTGGCGAAGCTGGCCTTGCCCATCACGCGCTTTAGCATCATCCGGCCGGCGAGCGCGACTTGCAGCGGATTGGCTTCGAGCGCTTCCTTGTCCGTTTCCGCGTACTGCTTCTGCAGATCGCCGGCGTGATGAGTGGGGCGGAAGTCGTTCGGATAGGCGACGCCCTGTTCACGCAACTCGCGCAGCTTTTCGCGGCGCTCGGCGATGATCTTGTTGTCGTCCCCCTCGGGCACGGCGTTCGGCTGGATCGGTTCGGTCATGATGGTCTGTTGTTGGGTTGGGCCGCATGCGGCTGGCCCGCATTCGGGTGGCCCGCACTCAGGTAGTACGGCTTCGGTTGGCACGGCCAGTGTTCCGGCGTGCGGGCGAACTGCATTCGGTTCGTCACGCTGGCCTCGTAAAGCCCGGCGCGAGGACAGTGGCAGACGTTAAAGCAGGGTTGGCGCGGCACGTACAGCGCCGCGCCCGTTGTGCTTATTGCGTGCGGAACCCCGAGGTTTCAGGACCACAATCAATCAGTGGCCCGCGGCCCCTCAGGGTCGCTCGCTTTAAGCTTAAATGCCCTGTTTCAGGCTGGCGCTGATGAACGGATCGAGATCGCCATCGAGCACGCTCTTGGTATTGCTGATTTCCACGTTGGTGCGCAGATCCTTGATGCGGCTGTTGTCCAGCACGTACGAGCGGATCTGATGACCCCAACCCACATCGGTCTTGCCTGCTTCGAGCTTGTCCTGCTCGGCCTGACGCTTGCGGATTTCCGCTTCGTACAGACGCGATTTCAGCATGGCCATGGCTTCGGCGCGGTTACGGTGCTGCGAACGGTCGTTCTGGCACTGCACGACGATGCCCGATGGCATGTGCGTGATCCGCACGGCGGAGTCGGTCTTGTTGATGTGCTGACCGCCCGCGCCGGACGCGCGATAGGTGTCGATGCGCAGATCGGCCGGGTTGATGTCCACTTCGATCGAGTCGTCGATCTCCGGGTACACGAACACCGACGAGAACGACGTATGGCGGCCGCCCGACGAATCGAACGGCGACTTGCGCACGAGGCGGTGCACGCCGGTTTCGGTACGCAGAAAGCCGTACGCGTATTCGCCTTCGATCTTGATGGTGGCGTTCTTGATGCCCGCGACGTCGCCGTCGGTCTGCTCCAGCACTTCGGTCTTGAAGCCCTTGCGCTCGCAGTAGCGCAGGTACTGGCGCAGCAGCATCGAGGCCCAGTCGCACGCTTCGGTGCCGCCGGCGCCGGCCTGAATATCGAGGAAGGCGTTGTTCGGATCGGCCGCGTTGGAGAACATGCGGCGGAATTCCATGTCGGCCACGCGTTGTTCCAGAGCCGCCGCGTCGCTTTCGCAGGCAACGAGGGTTTCCTCGTCATCTTCTTCGCGCGCCATGCCGAACAGGTCTTGCGCATCGCGCAGGTCGTTGTCGAGCGAGGTGAGTTTGCCGACCACGTCGTCGAGCAGCTTTTTCTCCCGGCCGAGGGCCTGGGCGTGCTTCGAGTCGTTCCAGACGTTGGGGTCTTCGAGTTCCCGGTTGACTTCGATTAGACGCAGTGCTTTGTCGTCGTAGTCAAAGATACCCCCGTAGCTCGCCCGCGCGACGGCGCAGGTCGGCCAGAGAGGCTTCGATCGCGTTGAGACGTTCCGCTTCCATGTCGATCTTTTGTGGCTTCGTAAAAAGGGCAAATTATAGCCGATCGAGGCTATTCCCCGGCATGCTCCACGATCAACTGCACGCGGGAGACACCATTCCACGTGTCACTGGCGAGCCGGTAGGCGATGGTCGCGCGTGCGGGCAAGGAGTCCGTATGGTTGAACCAGATCGCGTTGAAGCGTTGCCGTCCGCGCAGCAGTTGCAGCTTCAGATGCTTGTCCTTCACGAGCGCCTGCGAGGCGACCTCGAATTCGCCGGAGAACACCGGCGCCGGAAAGCCCTGGCCCCACACGGCCGCGTCGAGCATCTCGACGAATTGCGGCGTGAAATACGCGTCTTCGAGATCGCCGTCGGTTTCGACGACGCGCGCGAGCGCATCGGCGGTGAGCCATTCGCGCCCCACCACCTCGAACGCCGCGGTAAAGCGCGGCAAATCCGCGGCGGCGAGCGTCATGCCCGCGGCCATCGCGTGGCCGCCGAACTTGACGATCAGACCCGGTTCGCGCTTCGAGATCAGATCCAGCGCGTCACGCAGATGGAAGCCCGGGATCGAGCGTCCGGAGCCTTTGACGAGCACGCCGGTCTCGTCAGCGGGCGCGAACGTGAAAGCAGGCCGGTGGAATTTTTCCTTCAACCGCCCTGCGACGATGCCGATTACGCCCTGATGCCAGCCGGCGTTGAAGAGGGTGAGGGTGGCGGCACCGGCCGGGTCGATCGTCGACAGATCGTCGAGCGCCTGCTGCTGCATGCCGGCTTCGATTTCGCGCCGTTCGCGGTTGATCGCGTCGAGTTGCTGCGCGAGTTCCCACGCGCGGCCAATATCGTCGGTGGTGAGGCATTCAATACCCAGCGACATGTCCGACAGCCGGCCCGCCGCGTTCAGGCGCGGACCGAGCGCAAAGCCTAGATCGAAGCCGGAGGCGTTGCGGGCGTCGCGCGCGGCGGCGCGAAACAGCGCGGCGATACCCGGCTGCATCTTGCCCTTGCGGATACGCTGCAAACCTTGTGCGACCAGTACGCGGTTATTGCCGTCCAGCTTGACGACGTCGGCCACCGTGCCGAGCGCGACCAGATCGAGCAGACCGTCGAGGCGCGGCTCGGGGCGCGCGTCGTTGAACGCGCCACGGCGGCGCAGTTCGGCGCGCAGCGCGAGCAGCACGTAGAACATCACGCCGACTCCGGCAATGCATTTGCTCGGGAAGCTGCAACCCGGCTGATTCGGATTGACGATCGCGCGGGCGGCGGGCAATTCGTCGCCGGGAAGATGGTGGTCCGTCACCAGCACGTCGATACCCAACGCGTTGGCCGCCTCCACTCCGTCGACGCTGGCGATGCCGTTATCCACCGTGATCAGCAGATCCGGCTTGCCGGACGCGCTGCGTGCGGCGAGCGCCACGATTTCGGGCGTCAGGCCGTAACCGTATTCAAAGCGGTTCGGCACCAGATAATCGATCCGCGCGCCGAACATGCGCAGGCCGCGCACGGCCACGGCGCAGGCGGTCGCGCCGTCGCAATCGTAATCCGCCACGACCAGCATCTGGCGCTGCGCCTCGAGCGCATCCGCGAGCAGCGTCGCGGCGTCTTCGCAACCTTTCAGGTGAGCGGGCGGCACGAGCCGGGCGAGGCCGGTTTCGATCTCATCGGGCTGACAGACGCCGCGCGCGGCATACAGACGGGCCAGCACCGGATGCAGCCCGTGACGGGTCAGGACTTCAGCGTCGACCGGAGAGCAGGTGCGCGTAACGATTCGAGTCATGCGAGGAGAACGGTGATCATGGGGTGGGACGTGGTCTGAAGCGTGCGTGGCTTCACGAGCGGGGCGGTGCGGTTTATCGTAGGTTTCATGGGCCAGCGCATCATTCGATCAACAGCGAGGCGAGCACGCGCCGCCGCCAGAATTTGCGCAGATCGCCGCGCTTGACGGTGAGCGTCACGGAGCCGGTGTCGCCGCACAGCGTGAGGCCCAGTTCGCCGAGTTGCCCCGCTTCCAGCGCGGCGAGGGCCGGGGCGAACCAGTCAGTCTGCAGGGCGGCGAAGGCGTCGTTCCAGCGGGCCCAGTCCTGCTCGATGAAGGGCGCCGAAAACGGATCGAGTTCGACCAGCGTGACAGCAGTTGAGGGCGCGCCGTCGCGCGCGCCGGCCGGCGCTTTCGTATCTGCTTCGATACCCGCTTTGGCACCGGCGGCGAAGGCTGCATACGAAGCCGGCGGCTGACCGGTTTCGACGCCCGCCGTCATTGCCAGACCGCGCGTAGCGGCGGCGTCGGACAGGACCCGTGCAAACGGGCTCGTCACTGGCTGCGCAACGCCCTGGGCATGAAACCAGATCGAGTTGACCGCGGGCAGGCCGCGCGCTTCGCGGGTTTCGTTGACCGGGTGCTCGAACCAGGCCATCTGCACCTCGTTCTGCAGCTTCATCCAGGCGCGCGAACGTTCACCGGTATGCGCTTCGTGGGGCAACCAGATTTCGATGTTGCGGCCGCTCGCGCGTAGCGGCGAGGCGCCCGCGAGCGTGCCGAACGCGTCACTGGACAGATACCAGCGCTGCGGCTTCGGCGCGACGATGCGCACACCGAGTTCCTCGATCAGCGGACGCGCCACGTCGAGCAAGGCCGCTGCTTCCGCGTCGGTCAGTTCGAGCGCCGCGGGGTCGATCAGCACCAGATGATCATGCGCAATCCGCACGTGCACCGGCTGGATGCAGGCCCAGATCGCGGCGCCCGGCTCGCCGCCGTCGGCGCGCAACATGTAGGGGGCGAGGGGCGCTTCGTCGGCTGCGGCGGCGGTGCGGGGGACGGCGCCGAACTGGCGCGCCACCCAGCGCTCGTGCGGCAGCGTGCGCTGGAAGTCCTCGCCGATCACCTGCTCGACGAGCGTGGCCCGCGCGACCAGTCGGTCGAGGGCCGGGCTGTCGATGCCATGCAGCGCGGTGGAGGCGTCGGCTGCGGCGGGCAGCGCGAAGGGCAGAAGGAGGTGAAGACGGTTGGCGTGCATGATGCTGCGCATTGTATGGCAAACTTCGCGCTTGATTGCTGATGGATGGGGCGGCGGTTTTGTGGTTGCCCCGGGTTTGTCTGCGCGGCCGGTATTGCCCGTCCCAAGGACGGACAAGGGCCGGCAAGGGCGGTAAGCGCCGTGGCATGGGCCACACCGGAACCATCTGCCGCCGTCCGACACCAACGCTCAGGGCCCTGTGCGTGTGCCGTGCATGTGCGGTTGAGAAGCCACCGGGGCGAATGACTTCCGCCGCGCAGCCAGCGAATAAGGTCGGCAGCGGGTCGAAACAGCCCGCCCAGCAGGAACGAACGTAATCAGAACACAATCAGGCCGTAAAACAGGCTAAAAGACCTCTAAAAAGGGCTAAAAGAGGGCAGGAGAGTGCCCGGTCATGGTGGCAGTGCATGCCATCGCAGAACGCAGAAAAGGATTCGCTTGAAATTTCCCTACGAATGGCAGATTGGCTGGCGCTACACGCGCGCCGGCAAACGCACGACCGGCAACGGCTTCATCTCGTTCATCGCGCTCGTTTCGATGTCCGGCATTGCGCTGGGCGTCGCGGCGCTGATCGTCGTGCTCTCGGTGATGAACGGCTTCCAGAAGGAAGTGCGCGACCGCATGCTGTCGGTGCTCGCGCACGTCGAGATCTTCTCGCCGACCGGTTCGATGCCCAACTGGCAGTTGACGGCCAAGGAAGCGCGCCAGAACAAGGAAGTGATTGGCGCCGCGCCGTACGTCGATGCGCAGGCGCTGCTCACGCGCCAGGACGCCGTGAGCGGCGTCGCGTTGCGCGGCGTGGATCCGGCGCTCGAACCGCAGGTGTCCGACATCTATAAGGAAATGAAGGGCGGCCAGTTGACCGACCTGAAGCCTGGCGAATTCGGCATCGTGCTCGGCACCGATCTCGCAGCCAATCTCGGCGTGATGGTCGGCGACAAGATCACCCTCGTCGCGCCGGAGGGCACGATTACGCCAGCCGGGATGCTGCCGCGTCTGAAGCAGTTCACGGTGGTGGGCATCTTCGAGTCCGGCCACTACGAATACGACAGTACGCTCGCGCTGATCAACATTCAGGACGCGCAGGTGCTGTTCCGGCTGCCGGCGCCCACGGGCGTGCGGCTGCGTCTGAAAGACATGCAGCGGGCGCCGGAGGTCGCGCATCAACTCGCGCGCACGCTTTCCGGTGATCTTTACATTCGCGACTGGACCCAGCAGAACAAAACCTGGTTCTCGGCGGTGCAGATCGAAAAACGCATGATGTTCATTATCCTGACGCTGATCATCGCGGTGGCGGCGTTCAATCTGGTGTCGTCGTTGGTGATGACAGTGACCAACAAGCAGGCGGACATCGCCATCCTGCGCACGCTCGGTGCGCAGCCGGGCTCGATCATGAAGATTTTCGTCGTGCAGGGTGTGACGATCGGCTTTATCGGCACGGCGACCGGTGTGGCGCTGGGCTGTCTGATTGCGTGGAGCATTCCGTGGCTCGTGCCGATGATCGAGCATCTGTTGGGTGTGCAATTCCTGCCGCCCTCGGTGTACTTCATCAGCGAGCTGCCATCGGAACTGGTGCCGGGCGACGTGATCAAGATCGGTGTGATCGCGTTCGTGCTGGCGTCGCTGGCTACGCTCTATCCGAGCTGGCGCGGCGCGAAGGTCCGTCCTGCGGAGGCGCTGCGTTATGAATGATCGTCTGGAATCCAAAGCGGTGGGTCAGGATGGCGCGCTGCATCCGTACGTCCTCGAAGCCACCGGCATCTCGAAGTCGTTCATTCAGGGCGGCCTGAACGTGCAGGTGCTCAACAACACGCAACTCTCGGTGCGTCGTGGCGAGAAGCTCGCCATCGTCGGCGCGTCGGGCTCGGGCAAGAGCACGCTGCTGCACGTACTCGGTGGCCTCGACGATCCGAGCGCGGGTCAGGTCTCAGTGCTGGGCAAACCGTTCACCAAACTCTCCGAGCGTGAGCGCAACGATCTGCGTAATCGCGCGCTGGGTTTCGTCTATCAGTTTCACCATCTGCTCGCGGAATTCACCGCACTCGACAACGTCGCGATGCCGCTGCGGATTCGCCGTGTTCCCACAGATGAAGCACGCCGCACGGCGCTCGCCACGCTCGAACGCGTCGGTCTTGCACACCGCGCGAAGCATCGTCCGGGCGAGTTGTCCGGCGGCGAACGGCAGCGCGTGGCGATTGCGCGCGCGCTGGTGACCAATCCGGCCTGCGTGCTGGCGGACGAACCCACGGGCAACCTGGACGGCGGCACGGCGGATACGGTGTTCAACCTGATGCTGGAACTGTCGCGCACCTTCGACACCAGTTTCGTGATCGTCACGCACGATCCGGATCTCGCGGCGCGCTGCGACCGCACGATGCGTCTGCGTGACGGCGTGCTGTACGAAGAGCCGACCGTACCGGTGTAACTTCCTTCCCCGAGGCCGCGCATGTGGATCGACACACACTGCCATCTCGACGCGTCGGAGTTCGACGCGGATCGTGACGCAGTCGCCGCGGCCGCCGTGGAGGTGGGGGTGGGGCGCATCGTGATTCCCGGTGTGGCGCGCGAAAATTTCGCGACGGTGCGCGAGCTGGCGCATCGGGTGCGCGGCGGTGCATACGCGCTGGGGATTCACCCGCTCTTCACGCCGCGCGCCGAGGACGGCGATCTCGACGCATTGCGCATGGAGATCGAAGCGAGTCTCGACGACCCGCTCTTCGTCGGCCTGGGTGAGATCGGGCTCGATTACTTCGTGCCGGGCCTCGACGACGATCGTCAGCAATTCTTCTACAACGAGCAGCTCAAGCTCGCACACGAATTCAACTTGCCGGTGATCTGCCATGTGCGCAAATCGCAGGATCAGGTGCTGAAGGGCTTGCGCAGGCACGCCGTGCACAGCGGCATCGCCCATGCGTTCAATGGCAGTTTTCAGCAGGCCCAGGCGTTCATCGATCACGGCATGCATCTGGGTTTCGGCGGCAATCTCACGTTCGAGCGCGCGCTGCAAATTCGCCGTCTCGCCACCCAACTGCCTCTCGATGCGCTGGTCGTCGAAACCGACGCGCCCGACATCGCCCCTTCCTGGCTGTATCGCCAGCGCAATACGCCCGATCAGATTCCCGCCATCGGCGCGGGCCTCGCGCAACTGCGCGGCATCGATCTGGATGAGCTTGCCATAGGCACAACGGCTAACGCTCACGCTGCGCTGCCCCGGCTCGCGCTTTCCTCTGCATAATCGTTCCCGTGTGTCGCGCCGGGCGCATCACGCGTCCGGCAGTCCTGTTCGTCTACCAAAGCTGACCTGATCGCATGCTCCGTTTGCGGCCGGTTGACGGGTAGAAGGGAGGGCGCATGCGGCCAGTGTGGTGCGGATTTGTGTTGGGTGTCATTGGGTTGCAGCAGCAGGCGGCGTTGCCACGTTGGCGAGGCTGGTTAGTGCTTTGCCTGCTCGGAGCGACGGCGCTTGCCGCGGCCGGTTGGGGCTTGCGTGGTGAACGCGGGCGCGTGCGTTTAATGAGTGGTTGGTGCGCGCTGTGGCTCGCAGCAGGATGCGCAGGGTTTGGCTACGCTGCGTGGCGTGCGGACATGCGACTCGCCTATAACCTGCCAACCGAATGGGAAGGGCGTGACCTGCAAGTCAGTGGCGCCATTCGCGGCTTGCCCTCTCATGACGACAAGGGCGCCCGTTTTCTATTCGACGTCGAATCCGTCACCCCGCCGTTAATCCATTTTCCGCGCACGCTGCAACTGTCGTGGATCGATCAGAGAGGCGCCGCGCCGCCACCCTTGCTCGAACCAGGCGCGCGCTGGCGTTTCAACGTGCGGCTCAAACGCGCGCACGGCAATGCCAACGAGGGCGTGCGTGATGCCGAAGCGGCCTTGCTGGCGCGCAACGTCCGCGCCACCGGTTACGTGAACGTGCCGACGACGGCGCAACGGCTCGAAGGCTATGCAAGCGGCCCCGCTGTCTGGGTGGATCGCTGGCGCGCCGCGTTGCGCGAAAGAATTGATGCGGTGCTGGCCGACGCGCCGCATCGCGGTATCGTCGTGGCGCTTGCGGTGGGTGCGCAGGACGAAGTCAGTGCCGCCGACTGGGCCTTGATGCGCAGCACCGGCACGAGTCATCTGGTGGCGATCTCGGGGCTGCATATCGGCTTCGTCGCGGGTCTCGCAGCATGGCTCGTCGGTGCGTGGTGGCGGCGCTCGGGTTTCATCGGCCGCCACTGGCCGCTATGGATGCCGGCGCAGAAGGTCGCGATATCAGCGGGTGCGTTGTTCGCCGCGATGCATGCCGCGCTCGCGGGCTTCAACCTGCCCGCGCAGCGCGCGTTGTGGATGGCGGGTGTGGTGGCGCTGGCATTCGTCAGTGGGCGCACAGTGGCGCTCTCAGTGGTGCTTGCATGGGCGCTCGGTCTGGTGGTGCTGCTCGATCCATGGGCGGTGCTGGCGGCGGGCTTCTGGCTGTCGTTCTGCGCGGTGGCAGCGATCCTGTATGCGATGTCGGGGCGTCCGCGCGTGCTGGATGACGCCCAGCGCGATGACGCGAAAGCGGCCTTCGCACTGCAAGGAGGGGGCGCTCTCGATGACGCTGCTTCGCGGCAAGCACGCGCCGCTGCTGCCGTCCTCGTTTGGTTGCGTGCAGCATCGCGGCGCTTGATAGAACGCGTGCGTAGCGCCGCTCACGTGCAGATGGCCATCACGCTCGCGCTCGCACCCTTGACGGTGTACTGGTTCTGGCAGATTCCGCTCGTTGGACCGTTGGCTAACGCGTTCGCGATTCCGTGGGTCAGTCTGCTGGTAACGCCCGCCGTGCTGGCCGGCGTCGCGCTGCCCCAGCCATTGGACGCCCATGCGTTTCACCTCGCGCATGAGCTGCTCGTATGGCTCGTCACGGCCCTGCAGAAGGCGTCGGGTCCAGCATGGACGTTGTGGCGCCTGCCGCAGCCAGGTGTCTGGCCGCTCGCGGCCGCTGCGGTCGGCGTGGTCTGGTGCCTCGCGCCGCGCGGCTGGCCGTTGCGCTGGGCCGCGCCGCTCACGTGGCTGCCGCTGCTGTGGCCCGCGCCCGCCGCGCCGGCGCCGGGCGCGTTCCGGCTGACGGCGCTCGACATCGGGCAGGGCTCGTCCATCCTGGTTGAAACCACCCACCACAGCTTGCTGTTCGACGCGGGACCGGGTCCGGAATCGACGCATGCGGGCGAGCGCGTCGTGGTGCCGTATCTGCAGGCGCACGGCGTGTCCACACTGGATACGATGGTGATCAGCCATGCGGATTCGGACCACTCGGGTGGCGCGCCTGCCGTGCTGGAGGGCGTGCAGGTGCGGCAACTGCTCGCCGCGCTGGCGCCGTCCAACGCGCTGTGGGCGAAAGCAAAAGCGAGCGGGGCGCAGACGGTGCCGTGCGCGGCCGGCCAGCATTGGCAATGGGATGGCGTGGATTTCACCCTGCTGTGGCCTGATGCGGGACCGCTGCAAGGCAAGCCGAACGATCACTGTTGTGTGTTGCGTGTCAGCACGGCGGGGCAGCGTGGGGGTGAAGGCCACCGAAGCGCGGAAGGCACGGCAGATTCAGTAAGTACGACGAGCGCAGCGAGTACGGCAACTACGCCACCGCCTCTCGTGGCGCTGCTTGCCGCTGACATCGAAGCGCCGCAGGAGCGCATTCTGCTGGCCCGCAATCGCGACGCCTTGCGTGCCCAGATATTGGTCGTGCCGCATCACGGCAGCAGGACATCTTCGACCGAGCCGTTCCTCGACTCTATCGAGCCGCTCATTGCGGTATTTCAGGTAGGCTATCGCAACCGTTTTCACCACCCCAACCCCGGAGTCTTCGAGCGCTATCTGGCGCGGCACATCGAACTGACACGCAGCGACGAGGACGGCGCCGTGCAAATCGTGGCGGAGGGCGCGCTGACGCAAGACGGCGCGGCGCATAGCGAACCCGCAGCAGGCGCTACGGCGCCAAATGCAACCGGACCCACGGCAACGCTCACGCTCGAACGCTACCACACTGCGCATCACCGGTACTGGATGGATTGAAGAAAGCCACGGCGCAACCCGCCGTGCGCTTCGAACAACAGAATCAGGAACGGAGACAGCAGCATTGAAAAACATCATTCACTTCTCGCACGCGAACGGTTTTCCCGCGTCCACTTACCGGACCATCTTCGCCGAACTGGCCGACGACTACGACGTGCGTTTCATCGAGCGCATCGGTCACGACGTACGCTTTCCCGTCACGCAGGACTGGCCGCATCTGGTGGAACAACTGCTGGACGACATCAGCCGCTCGTATGAGCAGCCGGTCTGGCTGCTCGGTCATTCACTGGGCGGGTATCTGTCCTTGATGGCGGCGCTCAAGAAACCGCAGTGGGTGCGCGGCGTGGTGATGCTCGATTCGCCGGTGATCGCCGGCTGGCGCAGCAGCATGCTGCGCGTGTCGCAATGGACGGGACTCGACGAGCGCCTTTCGCCCGCGGCGGCCACCCGTTCGCGCCGCACGCAATGGGCGAGCCGCGACGAAGCATGGCGGCACTTCCACTCGAAACCCGCGTTCGCCCGCTGGGACGAACGGATGTTGTCCGACTATATCGACTTCGGCATTCCGCAGTCCTCGCCGGATGGCTCGCGCGCGCTTGCCTTCGACCGGCGCACTGAATACCGGATCTACAAGACCTTGCCGCATACGCTCGGTTCGCGGCTCGCACGCGGCGCGCCGGTGCCGGTGGGCTTCATCGCCGGAACGCATTCGAAGGAAATCCGTCAGGCCGGGCTCGAAGCCACCCGCCGTGTAACAGGCACCCATCTGGAATGGATCGAAGGCAGCCATCTGTTCCCTATGGAAAAGCCGCTCGAAACCGTGCGCGCGGTGCAAAGGATGTTGCGCGAACTCGAACGCAGCGAGTGACATAGCCGCTACCACGCATGGATGACAGGGCAGTGCAATGCCGGGCAAAAAACGGTGCGGGATCGGTGCGTGCGTCGCGCATTTCGCTGGGTTGAGACCCTGCTTTACGGTATAATCCGTTTTTCCCGCGAGCATCCAGCGATGACCAAATATGTTTTCGTCACCGGCGGCGTAGTTTCTTCCCTCGGCAAGGGTATTGCCGCCGCTTCCCTCGCCGCGATCCTCGAATCGCGCGGTCTCAAAGTCACCCTCCTCAAGCTCGATCCCTACATCAATGTCGACCCCGGCACGATGAGCCCGTTTCAACACGGCGAAGTGTTCGTGACGGAAGACGGAGCGGAGACGGACCTCGACCTCGGCCACTATGAGCGCTTCATCAGCACGAAGATGCGCAAGGCCAACAACTTCACCACGGGCCAGATTTATGAATCGGTGATCCGCAAGGAACGCCGCGGCGATTATCTGGGCAAGACCGTGCAGGTGATCCCGCACATCACGAACGAAATCCAGGCGTTCGTCGAACGTGGCGCTGCGTCGGCCACGTGCGGCGAGCCGGACGTCGCCATCGTCGAAGTGGGCGGCACCGTGGGTGACATCGAATCGCTGCCGTTTCTCGAAGCCGCGCGTCAGATGAGCCTGCGCCTTGGCCGCAACAGCGCGTGCTTCGTGCACCTGACGCTGGTGCCCTGGGTCGCCACGGCCGGCGAACTGAAAACCAAGCCTACCCAGCACAGCGTGCAGAAGCTGCGCGAGATCGGTATCTCGCCGCACGTGCTGCTGTGCCGCGCCGACCGCCGCATTCCGGACGACGAGCGCGCCAAGATCTCGATGTTCTCCAACGTCCCGGAAGACGCGGTGATCTCCGTGTGGGACGCGGACAGCATCTACAAGATTCCGCAAATGCTGCACGACCAGGGCATGGACGCGATCGTCTGCGAAGAGCTCAAGCTCACGCCGAAGCCCGCTGACCTGTCCATCTGGTCGGAAATGGTCGAGAAGCTCGAACATCCGAAGCACGAAGTCACGATCGGCATGGTCGGCAAGTACGTGGACCTCACCGAGTCGTACAAGTCGCTGATCGAAGCGCTGCGCCATGCGTCGATTCATACTTCGACCAAGGTCAACATCGAATACATCGATTCGGAAGAAGTCGAGACGCAAGGCGTCGACAGCCTCAAGCATCTGGATGCGGTACTCGTGCCGGGCGGCTTCGGCCGTCGCGGCACCGAAGGCAAGATCGCTGCAATCCGTTATGCACGCGAAGCGAAGGTGCCGTACCTCGGCATCTGCCTCGGCATGCAGCTCGCCGTGATCGAATTCGCGCGTGACGTGGTGGGCCTGAAGGACGCCAACAGCACCGAGTTCGACCAGAACACGCCGAACCGCGTGGTTGCGTTGATCACCGAGTGGTACGACCGTGACGGCCGCGTCGAAAAGCGCACCGAAGAGTCGGACCTCGGCGGCACGATGCGTCTCGGTTCGCAACGTTGCCCGATCAAACCCGGCACGATGGCCGAAGAGATCTACGGCAAGGACGTGAACGAGCGTCACCGTCACCGTTATGAAGTCAACAACCGCTTCGTGCCGCAACTCGAAGCGGGCGGCCTCGTGATCAGCGCGCGCACGCCGAGCGAAGATCTGCCGGAAATGATGGAACTGCCGCGCAGCATGCACCCGTGGTTCGTCGGCGTGCAATTCCACCCGGAATTCACTTCGACGCCGCGTGACGGTCATCCGCTCTTCAAGTCGTTTGTCGAAGCGGCGCTGGCGCATCAACTGCAAATGTCGAGCGTCGAGGAGAAAGCATGAAACTGGGCGATTTCGACATCGGACTGGACAAGCCGTTTTTCCTGATCGCAGGCACCTGTGTGGTCGAATCGGAGCAGATGACGATCGACACCGCCGGGCGTCTGAAGGAAATCTGCGCGAAGCTGAACATCCCGTTCATCTACAAATCGTCGTACGACAAGGCCAACCGCAGCAGCGGCAAGTCGTTTCGCGGTCTGGGCATGGACGAAGGTTTGCGCATTCTGTCGGAAGTGAAGCGGCAACTGGGCGTGCCGGTTCTGACGGACGTGCACAGCGAGTCCGAGATCGAACAGGTCGCTTCCGTGGTGGACGTGCTGCAAACGCCCGCGTTTCTGTGCCGTCAAACCGATTTCATCCATGCCTGCGCGCGTTCGGGCAAACCGGTCAATATCAAGAAGGGCCAGTTTCTCGCGCCGCACGACATGAAAAACGTCATCGACAAGGCGCGTGAGGCTGCGCGAGAAGCCGGTCTTTCCGAAGACCGCTTCATGGCGTGCGAGCGCGGCGTGTCGTTCGGCTATAACAACCTCGTGTCGGACATGCGCTCGCTGGCCATCATGCGCGAAACCGGCGCGCCGGTTGTCTTCGATGCCACCCACTCGGTGCAGTTGCCGGGCGGTCAGGGCACCAGCTCGGGCGGTCAGCGCGAGTTCGTGCCGGTACTCGCGCGCGCCGCAGTAGCAACGGGCGTGGCGGGGCTCTTCATGGAAACCCATCCGAAGCCGGCGGAAGCCAAGTCGGATGGCCCGAACGCCGTGCCGCTGCATCGCATGGCCGACCTGCTCGAAACGTTGCTGACGCTCGATCAGGCGGTGAAGCGCGCGCCGTTCCTTGAAAGCGACTTCAACTGATGCTGTTCCATGCGCTGTACCAGGTCACGAGCCGTATTGACCGGGACAGCGCGTCTGCTTATCGTTCGAACCCAATGGTCGTCGAAAGTGTCCGGTTAGAGGCGCAGCTTCGTACGCCGGACGCTGTTTCACCGTAAGAATCCAACGTCATTTCTTGAGGAAACCATGAGTGCTATCGTAGATATCATCGGTCGGGAGATTCTCGATTCGCGAGGCAACCCCACCGTCGAATGTGACGTGCTGCTCGAATCGGGCACGATGGGCCGCGCTGCGGTGCCGTCGGGTGCATCGACGGGTTCGCGCGAAGCCATCGAACTGCGCGACGGTGAAACCGGCCGCTACGGCGGCAAGGGCGTGTTGAAGGCGGTCGAGCACATCAACACGGAAATCTCCGAGGCGATCATGGGCCTCGACGCTTCCGAGCAGGCTTTCCTCGACAAGACGCTGCTGGAACTCGACGGCACGGACAACAAGTCGCGTCTCGGCGCCAACGCCATGCTGGCTGTTTCGATGGCCGTGGCCAAGGCCGCCGCTGAAGAGGCCGGCCTGCCGCTGTACCGCTACTTCGGCGGCTCGGGCGCGATGCAACTGCCGGTGCCGATGATGAACATCGTCAACGGTGGCGCGCACGCCAACAACAGCCTGGACATCCAGGAATTCATGATCGTGCCGGTCAGCCAGCCGACCTTCCGCGAAGCACTGCGTTGCGGCGCCGAAGTGTTCCACGCGCTGAAGAAGATCCTGAGCGATCGCGGCATGAGCACGGCAGTGGGCGACGAGGGCGGTTTCGCACCGAACTTCGGTAGCAACGAAGAGTGTCTCTCCACGGTCGTACAGGCTATCGAGAAAGCCGGCTACCGTGCCGGTGAAGACGTGCTGCTGGCGCTCGACTGCGCAGCGAGTGAGTTCTATCACGACGGCAAGTACCAGTTGGCGGGCGAAGGCCTGCAACTGTCGTCGACGGAATTCGCGGACTACCTCGGCGCGCTCGCCGACAAATTCCCGATCGTGTCGATCGAAGACGGCATGCACGAAAGCGACTGGGCCGGCTGGAAAGTCCTCACCGAAAAGCTCGGCAAGAAGATCCAGCTGGTGGGCGACGACCTGTTCGTCACCAACACGCGCATCCTGAAGGAAGGCATTGAGAAGGGCATCGCCAACTCGATCCTGATCAAGATCAACCAGATCGGTACGCTCACGGAAACCTTCGCCGCCATCGAAATGGCCAAGCGCGCCGGTTACACGGCCGTGATCTCGCACCGTTCGGGCGAAACCGAAGATTCGACCATCGCGGATATCGCGGTCGGCCTGAACGCCGGTCAGATCAAGACGGGTTCCCTCTCGCGCAGCGACCGTATCTCCAAATACAATCAGTTGCTGCGTATTGAAGAGGATCTGGGCGATATCGCGAGCTACCCGGGCAAGTCGGCGTTCTACAATCTGCGTTGAACGCCCGTCTTGACCACCGGGCTTGACCATTGAGCCGGTTATCCTTCGTTTTTGATTCAGCACGCCGCCCTGCGTATAGCGCAGGGCGGCGTGTATTTATCGTGCTGACCTCATGCGGCTTGTCACTGCTGTCCTGATCGTACTGCTGGTGTTGATCCAGTACCCGCTTTGGTGGGGGCATGGCGGCTGGCTGCGCGTGCATGAACTCCAGAATGAACTGGCGCAACAGCTCCAGAAGAATAACGACGAGAAGCTGCGTAACGAGCGGATCGGCGGGGAAGTGCAGGATCTGCAAACCGGCACCGCGGCGGTCGAAGAACGCGCCCGTTATGAGATGGGGATGGTGAAAGACGGCGAAGTGTTCGTGCAGTTCGTGGCGCCCAACGCGCCGCTGCCGACGCCGAGCAATGCTTCACCGACTACCTCGACGCGTGGTGAAGTGTCGGCCGCGCCCGTCCGTGTCGTGCCGAATCCGGAATCGCGTGCGAAGCCGGATCGCAAGCATAAAGGCTCGAAGGACGTTGCGTCCAAGGAAGCCAAACCGGCGCATTGAGTGGCGCACTGAGTGGCGCACTGAGTGGCGCTCGCGACACGCACTGCGCTGCGCCGTCTTCTCTAAATAGCCCTGCTATCAGCCGCCCGCCGCACACCGCAGTGACGGGCAGCGTCTCACTTCAATGCCGCTGCTGCGCAGCCGGCGACACGCCCTGCGACAGTTCAGTTGCCACGAAAAGCTGCGCGACGTCCACCGGATCGAACTCGTAACGCTGATTGCAGAACTCGCAGTGAATCTCCACGTGGCCGCGTTCTTCGAGCACGCTGTCCACTTCCTCACGGCCGAGCATCTTCAGCATCGCGCCCACTTTTTCGCGCGAACAAGTGCATTCGAAGCGCGCCGGCGCGGGTTCGAAATGCTGTACGTTCTCTTGCCAGAAGAGGCGGCGGAACAGGGTCTCCGGCTCTTCCTTCAGCAGTTCTTCCTGCGACAGCGTGCCGCCCAGCACGCACACGCGCTCCCACGTGTCCGCGTCGAGCTCGCCCGGATGCGGGACGATGCCGCCGTCGCCCGGCAGCTTCTGCAACAGCATGCCGACGGCACGCTCCGTATTGGCCGCGAGCCAAAGACGGGTGTCGAGCTGCTCGGAGTGATGCATGTAATGTTCGAGCACTTCGGCCATCGACTTGAGCGGGCCATCGACGCCCGACAGCGGCACGATACTTTGATAGGGCTGCTGGCCGGGCTGCTTGTCGCGCGGGTCGAGCGTGATCACGCAGCGGCCGTGGCCGCTCGCGTTGACGAGATCAATGAGCGAGGTGCTGTCGCTGATCGTGCTGTCGGCATCGCCGGAAAACTTGGCCGTGGCGCGCATCGACAGGTCCGAACTGCATTGCACCACCAGCATCTTGACCGGACCGTCGCCGAAAATCTGCATGATGAGCGTGCCGTCGAACTTGAGGTTCGCGGAAAGCAGCGCGCACGCGGCCATCATTTCGCCGAGTACCGTGCGCACCGGCGCCGGATAGTCGCGACGGGTCAGCACTTCCTGCCAGGTATTGCGCAGCGAAACGATTTCGCCACGCACCGGCGCCGCGCTGAACATGAATTTTTGCAACTGGTCGTTCACAACATTTCCTCGGTCAAATAGCGCAGCAGGCTGCTGCGCCGGCGCGTCGCACGTCGCGGCGTGATTAGCCGATCCGTACGAGCTGCGCCTTGTAATAGGCCCGGCGCTCGGCATAGTGAGTGGTGCCGTCACGCATGCGGGCGATGTCCGCCTCGGTCAGTTCACGCACCGCTTTGGCGGGCGCGCCCAGGATCAGCGAGTTATCGGGAAACACCTTGCCCTCGGTCACGATGGCGCCCGCTCCGACCAGACAGTTGCGGCCGATTACCGCGCCATTCAAGACCACCGCCTGAATTCCGATGAGCGCGCCTTCCTTGACGGTGCAACCGTGCAGCATGGCCTGATGGCCGACGGTCACATTCGCTTCAATGGTCAGAGGAAAACCGGCGTCCGTGTGCAGCACGGCGTTTTCCTGAATATTGCTACCCGCGCCAAGCGTGATTGGCTCGTTATCGCCGCGCAACGCCGCGCCAAACCACACGCTCGAGTTTTCTTCGAGGGTCACATTGCCGATGATGGTCGCCGTATCCGCGACGAACACGCTTTCGTGGATGGTCGGGGCTGCATCGCCAAGCTTGTAGATTGCCATTGTGTCTCCTGTGTGGATGAGCGCTTGCGCCTCGGCGCGGGCTGCGGCCGTCCTGCGTTTCGCATGCGGGGTGGCGCAGGGTCTGGCTGGGCGCTCCCGGTGCTGTGCCGCCTGCCGCTTGCCGTCGCGGGTGCTTTGCGGCTCAACGCGGTGCGGCGTGGAAAGCGTCAGGGTCCTGCCGCAGCGGCGTGTTTGCCGCTGGCATTGACTGCTGCCTTTCAGAGCCGCTTTTTCCGGCCGCTTTCCAGCCGTTCGGCACGACCACCGTTGACCAGCACTGACTTCCCCGGCGGGTTTCCCGGACGCGTCAGCGTAACGCGCCATGCAATCGAATCGGGTATTGTAAACGGTTGTGTAGGCCCGCCACTATGCGGCTGCACACCGTTTCCTTTGCCCGTTCCTGATGAATTCCGCCACGCCCTTGACGACTTCCGCTCCGTTTTGCGCCCGCCGCGATGCGCTGGCCTCATTGCGTGAGCGTGACCCGCTCGTCAAGGCCGCCGCCGCGCGCAGCCTGTATGCGGCCGTGCTGGACGGTCGCGCCATCTGTTCGTCCGCTATCGCTCTCGACGAGCCCTCCGACTTGCCGGGGCGTCCCGAGCGCCCCGAACTGGTCGAGCCGCGCAAGCTCGGGCGGCGCAGCATGCAATCGCCGGAAGGGCGGGCGGTGTTGCTGCATGCCCTCGCGCATATCGAATTCAACGCCATCAACCTCGCCCTCGACGCTGTCTGGCGCTTTCCCGGCATGCCGGTCGCGTTCTACACGGACTGGCTCAAGGTGGCGGCGGAAGAGGCGCATCATTTTTCGCTGCTGATCGAGCGGCTTGCGGAATTCGGCCACGCGTACGGCGACTTTCCCGCTCACGACGGCCTGTGGGACATGTGCGAGCGCACCCGTGGCGACGTGCTGGCGCGCATGGCGCTGGTGCCGCGTACGCTGGAGGCGCGCGGTCTCGACGCCTCGCCGCCGATTCGCGCGCGTCTGCAACAGGCGGGCGATCACGCCTCGGCGGCGATACTGGACGTGATCCTGCGTGACGAGATTGGTCACGTGCTGATCGGTAATCGCTGGTTCCGGCACCTGTGCGAGGCGGGCGCGCTCGATCCGCACATCACCTATACCCGGCTCGCCGGGCAATATCACGCGCCCCGCTTGCGCGGTCCGTTCAACTTCGAGGCGCGTCGGGACGCGGGTTTCGACGAGGCTGAATTGGCGGCGCTGGCCGGGCTCGAAGCCGGTGCGCCAACGGTGGACTGAGGCGGTCGGCGAGTGAGCGAGGTGGGCCTGAAGCCTCGAGGGGTATGAGCCAAGTTGTACTGCCAGGTCCGAAACACCATGAAGACCCCTAGAAACGGCGGTTCCGGCGCGAGGCTA
The DNA here is from genome assembly GCF_003429005.1 of Paraburkholderia sp. DHOC27. Taxonomy (GTDB): domain Bacteria; phylum Pseudomonadota; class Gammaproteobacteria; order Burkholderiales; family Burkholderiaceae; genus Paraburkholderia. Next base: position 467,694 of record NZ_QVQV01000007.1, on the reverse strand, counting down.
GCACTCGCCATCCCAAGCGCAATGCCCGCTATCTCGTTATAATCGAACGACCATTCTTTTTTTTCGGGTACGCCTTGTCCATGAACTCTTCCGAGTCCGATTTCCTGACCGTCCGTGGCGTTCGCCTTCACGTGCGGCGATGGGGCAATCCGCATGCCCCCACGCTCTTCATGCTGCACGGCTGGATGGACGTGGCAGCGTCGTTCCAGTTCGTGGTGGACGCGCTGGGTGGCGACTGGCAGGTGATCGCGGCGGACGCACGGGGTTTCGGCCTTTCCGGTTGGCCGGTGGCGGAACACGGTGGCAGCACCTACTGGTTCCAGGAATACCTGGCCGACCTCGACGCGTTGCTCGACCACTACGCGCCATCGGGCGAGGTCAATCTGGTCGGGCACAGCATGGGCGCCAACGTGGTTTGCCTGTATGCCGGCGTGCGCCCCGAGCGGGTGCGGCGCGTGGTGGACCTGGAGGGCTTTGGTCTCGCGCCGGGGAAGGCGGCGCAGTCACCGCATAGGCTGCGTAGCTGGCTCGACGAATTGCGTGAGCCGCCGCGCCTAAGACATTACGCGTCGCTCGAGGAAGTCGCCGCGCGGCTCACTAAAACCAATCCGCGCCTCGCGCCGCAGCGCGCGCGCTTTCTTGCCGAACACTGGTCGAAGCCGGACGGCGAGGGCGGCTTCATGCTGCTGGCCGACCCGGCGCACAAGCTGCGCGGGCCGCTGCTGTACCGTCTCGACGAAGTGATGGCGGTCTGGGCCAAAGTGCGAGCCCGTGTCCTGCACGTCGAAGCTGTTGCGTCACCCACGCTCGCGCAGATCGCCGGCGACATTCCGCTCGACGAATTCAAGGCGCGCTTCAGCGCCTTCCCCGACTGGCGCGAAAAGATCATCGAGGATGCCGGCCACATGGTGCATCACGATCAGCCAGAACAGGTGGCGGCGCTGATCGAGGCGTTTTGCGCGTGACGGGGCTCGGACCAGGCTTCAGTAGGGCGGCATTGAAAGGGGCGTGATTAGCAAAGCGCCCTGCCTGGTGCCTGCGGAGGGCGGGCCGATCCCAGAGGATTGCCGCGAAGGGTTTCCGAAAGATCGTCAACGCGGGGCCGATGCGATGCCAAAGGAAATCCAACGGAAACCGCGCCAAAGAACGAAGGCGTGGCGGCCATGCGGCTCGGGCAAAGCGACTTTCCCGGCGGAGCAAAAGGGTCCAATAAAGGGCCAATCAATCGCCCGCTTTGATTTACTGCGTTGCAGTAAAATGAGTGCAGAACCTTCTTAAGACGCTCATGAACGCCGACCTGCATTGCCATTCCACTGTCTCCGACGGCCAGTTTGCTCCCGCCGACGTCGCGCGCCGCGCCCACGCGGGCGGTGTCACGCTGTGGGCGCTGACCGACCACGATGAGGTGGGCGGCCAGCACGAGGCGCGTCGCGTCGCGGAGGAGCTCGGCATGGGCTACCTCGCGGGCGTCGAGATTTCAGTGACATGGGCCTCGCGTACGGTGCACGTCGTCGGGCTGAACATCGATCCCGATTGCCAGGCGCTGATCGACGGTCTCGAGCGCACCCGTAACGGTCGCGCTGCGCGTGCCGAGGCCATCGGCGAACTGCTTGAAACGCTCGGCGTTCCAAATGCCTACGAGGGCGCGCTGAAATACGTTTCCAATCCGGACATGATCTCGCGCACGCACTTCGCCCGCTTCATGGTCGAACACGGCTACGCGAAATCCACCCAGGATGCGTTCACGCGCTTCCTCGGCGACGGCAAGCCCGGCTATATCGCGCACCGCTGGTCCAAGCTCACGGACGCGGTACGCTGGATCCAGCAGGCAGGCGGCGAAGCGGTGATCGCCCATCCGGGGCGCTATGAATACACGCCGGTCGAGTTCGACGCCTTGTTCGGCGAATTCATCGAACTGGGCGGCAAGGCGATCGAGGTCGTAACCGGCAGCCACACGCCAGATCAGTATCGCGAATACGCGGACGTGGCGCGCCGCTTCGGCTTCGAAGCGTCGCGCGGCTCGGATTTTCACGCGGCGGGCGAAGGCCGCGTCGACCTGGGCAGCCTGCCGCCGCTGCCGTCCGATCTGAAGCCCGTGTGGGAACGCTGGCTGTGACGTCACGCGAGGGGCGTGCCCGCGAAGGGGAAAGCGCGAGGGGCTTTGCGCGTGATTCCGCGAGCGGTTCCGCGGCTTGCTTCGAAAACGCACACGCTCCGTTCATTGTCTGCCTTGCACGCATCGCGCACAGCCCCTTTTCGAGCCAGCGGCCGCGCCGCATCCATCCATCACCATGTCCCAATTCTTTCGGATCCATCCGGATAATCCGCAGCCGCGCCTGATCAAGCAGGCCGTGCAGATCATCAACGACGGCGGCGTGGTCGCGATGCCGACCGACTCCAGCTACGCGCTCACCTGCCATCTCGACGACAAGGACGCCGTGGAACGCCTGCGCCGCATCCGCGGACTCGACGAGCGGCAACTGCTGTCGTTGCTGGTGCGCGATCTGTCCGAGCTGTCGAACTTCGCGATGGTCGATAACCGTCAGTACCGGCTCATCAAGTCCGTGACGCCGGGGCCCTACGTGTTCGTGTTGCAGGCCACCAAGGAAGTGCCGCGGCGCCTTTCGCATCCGTCGCGCAAAACGATCGGACTGCGGGTGCCCGATCACGCCATCACTTTGGCGATCCTCGAAGAACTCGGTCAGCCGCTGCTCGGCACAACCCTGATCATGCCGGACGAAACCCAGCCGTTGAACGACGCGGAGGAAATCCGCGCGCGCCTCGAAAAGCAACTCGATCTGGTGATCGACGGCGGTCCGTGCCCGTGCGAGCCGTCCACCATCGTCGATCTGACCGGCGCGGAACCCGTGCTGGTGCGGGCAGGGCGTGGGAGCCTCGCACCATTTGGCCTCGAACAGCCCGCGTGAGCGAAAGCGGACAGACGCACGCAATCGCGTTGTTACAATAGCAGGCTATGGACTCTTCCCTGATTCAGACCGTCGCGGTCTACGCTTTACCCGTCATCTTCGCCATCACGCTGCACGAAGCCGCTCACGGCTATGTGGCGCGTCTGCTGGGAGACAATACGGCCTACGTGCTCGGCCGGGTGTCGTTCAATCCGATGCGTCACATCGATCCGCTCGGCACGATCGCCATTCCGCTGCTGCTGTATTTCGCCACCAGCGGTGCGTTCATGTTCGGTTACGCCAAGCCCGTACCGGTGGCCTTCGGCAATCTGCGCAATCCGCGCTGGGGCAGCCTGTGGGTGGCGCTGGCCGGTCCGATGTGCAATTTCGTGCAGGCGCTGGTGTGGGGCGTATTCGGTGTTGCGCTCGCGGTGCTGAGCGTGGACGAGCCGTTTTTTAACCGCATGGCGGCGGCCGGCGTGGGCGTCAATCTGGTGTTGGGCGTGATCAATCTGTTCCCGTTGCCGCCACTCGACGGCGGCCGCGTGGTGACCGCGTTGTTGCCGCCGCGTCAGGCCATTGCACTGGCGCGCCTCGAGCCGTATGGTTTCTTTATCGTGATGGCACTGGTGATGACCGGTATCCTGACCCGTTACTGGCTGGCGCCGCTCGTCAACTTGGGTTACGACGCTGTCACCGCTATCCTGACTCCCCTCGTTTCGCTCTTTCAATAAAACCATGTTCCCTGACCGTATCTTCTCCGGCATGCGGCCTACCGGCTCCCTGCACCTCGGCCACTATCACGGTGTGCTGAAAAACTGGGTCCGTCTGCAATCCGAGTATCCGTGTTTCTTCTGCGTGGTGGACTGGCATGCCCTCACGACGCACTACGAAACCCCCGAGGTGATCGAAAAGAACGTCTGGGAAGTGCTGATCGACTGGCTGGCTTCGGGCATCGATCCGGCGCAGGCCACGCTGTTCATCCAGAGCAAGGTGCCGGAGCACGCCGAACTGGCGCTGCTGCTCGGCATGAGCACGCCGCTCGGTTGGCTCGAACGCGTGCCGACCTACAAGGAGCAGATGGAGAAGCTGAAGGACAAGGATCTGTCCACCTACGGCTTCCTCGGCTATCCGGTGCTGATGGCGGCGGACATCCTGCTGTATCGCGGCTCGCTGGTGCCGGTCGGCGAAGATCAGGTGCCGCACGTCGAGATGACGCGCGAAATCGCGCGCCGTTTCAACTATCTGTACGGCCGTGAACCGGGTTTCGAGGAGAAGGCGAACGAAGCCGCCAAGAAGCTCGGCGGCAAGCGCTCGAAGCTGTATCACGAACTGCGCAACGCCTATCAGCAGGAAGGTGACGACGAAGCACTCGAGCAGGCGCGCGCCATGTTGCAGGAGTCGCAAAGCCTGTCCATGAACGACCGTGAGCGACTGTTCGGCTACCTGGAAGGTTCGCGCAAGATCATTCTGGTCGAGCCGCAGGCCATGCTGACTGAAGCTTCGCGTATGCCGGGTCTGGATGGGCAGAAGATGTCCAAGTCGTACGGCAACACGATCGGTCTGCGCGAGGACGCGGAGACGATCAGCAAGAAAGTCCGCACCATGCCGACCGATCCGGCGCGCGTGCGCCGCACCGATCCAGGCGATCCGGACAAATGCCCGGTGTGGCAACTGCATCAGGTCTACACCGACGAAACCACGCACGAATGGGTGCAGAAGGGTTGCCGTTCGGCGGGCATTGGCTGTCTGGAGTGCAAGCAACCGGTGATCGAAGGCATCCTGCGTGAACAGCAGCCCATGCTCGAGCGAGCGCAGAAGTACATGGACGATCCGTCGCTGCTGCGCGCGATCGTGGCCGACGGTTGCGACAAGGCCCGCAAGTTCGCCACCGAAACCATGCGTGACGTACGCGAGGCGATGGGCCTCTCCTACAACTGATGGATGCAATGATCGAGGCGCGCGAAGCATGAGCATGAGCACGATCTGCTTCAACGCGCGTCGGCATTGATCTGTCTATTTGTGCAGCCATGAGCGAAACCACCGCCTCTCAATCCCACGCGACGCTCGGCGAGCCGTCGCGCTGGGTGCGCAAGTGGGCGCATCTGGTGGCCGCGGGCGGCTCGGTGCTCGATGTCGCGTCAGGGGCAGGGCGGCACGCCCGCTGGTTTGCGGCGCGCGGGCATCCGGTAACGGCGCTCGATCGCGATGCCGCAGCGCTCGCCACGATGCGCGATGTAGCGCACATCACCACGCTGACCGCCGATCTGGAAGGCGCCCCGTGGCCGCTGCCGGACGACGCCCGATTCTCCGCCGTGGTGGTGACGAACTATCTGCATCGCCCGCTGTTCGGTGCGTTGCTGAATGCGCTGGCGCCGGGCGGTGTCCTCATCTACGAGACGTTCGCGCAAGGCAATGAAACGGTCGGTAAGCCATCCAATCCGGCCTTTTTATTGCGGGCCGGTGAACTGCTGGATGCGGTGCGGCCGCGGCTACGCGTGGTGGCGTTTCAGGATGGTTTTCTCGCGCAACCGCGCGCGGCTTTCATCCAGCGCATTTGCGCGGTGCGCGAGACGGCGCCCGCTGCTGGGCAGCAACAGGACGACCCACCGCAGTACGAACTCGGCCACGAACCCGGCGAAACACGAGCTTAGGGAGAAACCGGACCTCGGCCTTGTTACGGAGTGACAGGCTAATCCGCTACAATCGCGGTTTACTGATTAAATTCATGGCGTTTCATGACTAACAGCATTCACGGCAACGGCCCGCAGATTCGCGGCAGCATTCCCGCCATCCTGACCCCCATGCTCGAAGACGGCAGCCTCGACCTGCCGGCGTTTCGCAAGCTGATCGACTGGCACATCGAAGAGGGTACGAATGCGCTGGTCGTGGTCGGCACGAGCGGCGAATCGGCCACCCTGTCGGTGGAAGAGCACGTGTTGATGGTCAAGACTGCCGTCGAGCATACGGCTGGGCGCATTCCGGTGATCGCCGGTTCGGGCGGCAACTCGACCACGGAAGCCATCGAGCTGACGCGCCAGGCTAAGGAAGTCGGCGCAGACGCTTCGCTGCAGGTCGTGCCGTACTACAACAAGCCGACCCAGGAAGGCATCTACCGTCACTTCGCGAAGATCGCGGAGACGGTTGATCTGCCGGTGATCCTGTACAACGTGCCGGGCCGTACGGTCGCGGATATGTCTAACGAAACGATCCTGCGTTGCGCCCAGGTGCCAGGCATCATCGGCGTGAAGGAAGCAACCGGCAGCATCGACCGTGCAGCGCATCTGATCAAATCGGCGCCGGCACATTTCGGCATCTACAGCGGCGACGATCCCAGCGCAATCGCATTGATGCTGCTGGGCGGTCACGGCAATATTTCCGTCACGGCCAATGTCGCGCCGCGCGCGATGAGCGAGCTGTGCAAGGCCGCGCTGGCAGGCGACGCGAAAACCGCGCGCGAAATTCATCTGAAACTCCTGTCGCTGCACAAGAACCTCTTTATCGAATCGAACCCGATTCCGGCAAAGTGGGCCCTGCAGCAACTGGGGCGCGCGCAGGGCGGCATCCGCCTGCCGCTCACCCCGCTCGATGCGCGCTACCACGAAGTGGTGCGTGCGGCGCTGCGCGAAGCGGGCCTGCTGAGCTGAGTCGTTTCAGCACTGCGCAGCCCGTCACCGGCATTTCCTTAACCGACGTCGATATCGCCCACGTTCCCGGCATAGAACCAGGCACCGCGTTCCAGCTTCACGAAGGACCTCATGAAACGTTCCGCACTTTCCCTCCACGCAACCCGCATGGCGGCGCTGGCGCTTGCTCTCGTAACGCTCGCCGGCTGTGACACGCTGAACGACTGGTTTGCTTCCGACCGCGTCAACTACAAGGGCGCGGGCACGGCACCGCCGCTGAATGTTCCGAGCGATCTGCAGGCGCAGAAGACCCAGCAGCAATACGTGGCACCGCCGGCCAACCTGGCGCTGGGTGGCGCGCCCACGCGTAACGTCACGGCCGCCGGCAATTCCACGGAAGGCGTGCCGACTGCGCAAGACCCGCTTGGCATGCATATCGAGCGCGATGGCGACCGCCGCTGGCTGGTCGTCGACGGCCGCACGCCTGAGCAGTTGTGGCCCCAGTTGCAGGAGTTCTGGCAGGAAAACGGCTTCGTGCTAAAGACCGACGCGGCGGCTACCGGCATCATGACGACCGACTGGGCGGAAAACCGCGCCAACATTCCGGACGACTGGTTCCGTCGCACGGTCGGCAAGGTGATCGACTTCGCGTATTCGTCGGGTACCCGCGACAGCTTCCGCACCCTCGTATCGCGCGGTCCGGACGACGCCACGGATATTTCGATCACGCATAGCGCGATGGAAGAAATGCTGACGGGCCAGGACAAGACCACCTCGAAGTGGGTGGAGCGTCCGCGTGATCCGGCGCTCGAAGCGCTGTTCCTCGCCAAGCTGATGGAAAAATTCGGTCTGACGGACGCGCAGTCGAAGCAATTGCTGACCGACGCACGGCCGGCCACCGCGCCGGTGAAGGTCGCGATGGCGGCGGGCGCCGAAACGCTCGATCTGCAGGAATCGTTCGATCGCGCCTGGTTGCGTGTGGGTCTCGCACTCGACCGCACCAACTTCGCTGTTGACAACCGGGATCGCCAGAAGGGCATTTACTACGTGCGCTACGCCGATTCCGCGCAGGAACTGAAGAAGGAAGGCCTGTTCGGCAAGCTGTTCTACAGCGGCAAGTCCGACAAGCCGGGCCAGGAGTTCCTCGTGCGCGTGACGTCGAATGGCGACGCAGCGACCCAGGTGGCAGTGGTGGACACCAGTGGCCAGATTGATACGTCGTCGGACGCACAGAACATCGTGTCGCTGCTGCACGCGCAACTGAACTAAGGCGACCTGTGCGGTTCGCCAGCCTGGGAAGCGGCAGCGAAGGCAACGCTTTGCTCGTGGAAGTGCAAAGCGGCGCGACCACCACGCGTGTCCTGCTCGACTGCGGCTTCTCGGCGAAGGAAGTCGAGCGCCGCTTGCAGCGCCTCGGCGCGGGCGTCGACAGTCTCGACGCCATTCTCATCACCCACGAACATACCGACCACATTGGTAGCGCGCTGACGCTGGCGCGCAAGTGGTCCATTCCGCTCTTCATGAGCTGGGGCACCGCGCGGGCAGTGGGCGCGGACGAAGCCGACGTCGAACTCAACGTGCTGTGGGGTGACGAAGCGGTCGCGATCGGCGATCTCAGCGTCTTGCCTTACACCGTTCCACACGACGCACGCGAGCCCCTGCAATATGTGCTGTCCGATGGTGCGCAGCGGCTGGGCGTGCTCACCGATGTGGGTACGTCGACGCCGCACATCAGCGCGGTGCTGAGCGGCTGCGACGCGCTCGTGCTGGAATGCAATCACGACGTCCAGATGCTCGCGGCGAGCCGCTATCCGCAGTCGTTGAAAGCACGCATTGGCGGCAATCACGGCCATCTGAACAACGACGCGGCGGCGGAAATTCTTGCCTCACTCGATCGCTCGCGCCTGCGGCACCTGGTGGCGGCCCATCTGAGCAAGCAGAACAACCTGCCTGAACTTGCGCAGGCCGCTATGGCTGGCGTGCTGGGTGCGGCGGCGACGGAGGTCGTGGTGGCATCGCAGGACGATGGGTTTGCCTGGCTGAGCCTGTGATCCGCGTCGTAGATGCCCCAAGCGGCGCCGCGCGCGACAGCGCTGCGCAAAAATGAAATGTAAAAGACGGGTTCAAAAAACAAAACGCCCATGACGATGAACGTCATGGGCGTTTTGTTTTTGGATCTGTCTGAGCCGTACCTCTAAACGCACTGATTACGGCTCGTTACAGCAGGTGCTTCGCACCCGGTACTTCAGCGGCCCGTGTTGTTCGCATTCACGGGCGCGCCTTGCCTGAACCTGCCTAGTTGCGGTTGCCGCCGAAGATGCCGAGCAGCGCCAGCAGATTCACGAACACGTTATACAGGTCGAGGTAGATTGCGAGCGTAGCCGTGATGTAGTTGGTTTCGCCGCCGTTCACCACGCGCTGTACGTCGAACAGCATGTAGGCCGAGAAGATGGCGATGGCGAGCACCGACACCGTCAGCATCAGCGCCGGCAGTTGCAGGAACATGTTGGCCACCATAGCCAGCAGCAGCACGATCACGCCGACGAAAAGCCACTTGCCGAGGCCCGAAAAGTCGCGCTTGCTGACCGTGGCGATGGTCGCCATAGCCGCGAAGATCACACCGGTGCCACCGAACGCCAGCATGATGAGCGACGGACCGTTCGAAAAGCCGAGGATGAAGCTCAGCATGCGCGACAGCATCAGGCCCATGAAGAACGTGAAGCCGAGCAGCACGAACACGCCCAGCGAACTGTCTTTGGTGCGCTGGATGGCGAACATGAAGCCGAACGCGATGGCGAAGAACGCCAGCATGCTCATGGCCGGGCTGGTGGCGGCGAACAGCGAGAAGCCGGTAGCCACGCCCACCCACGCGCCGAGCACGGTCGGCACCATGGAAAGCGCCAGCAGCCAGTACGTGTTGCGTAGTACGCGGTTGCGAGTCTCGGCCGTGCTGACAGCACCATTGCGGCCAAAACTGTAGGGATGTTCGTTCATGGTTTCTCCTTGCTTCAGACGTAGTAACTCGCCGTGGTTATGCAGTCCGGCCGCTGGCGAAATATGCCGCCAGCCGGTGGTTCTGTCATCCCTAAGATTAGCGCCGACGCGGGTAGTTTCAATGCCCGGCAGCCCACGCTACAAACAAATAGAGACTCCTGCTTCGAGTCTTTCAATGCTGTAAGGGTTCAATCGCAATCATACATTGGAACATGCTACAATAGCGGATTCATTTGAATCTGTAACCTCTTAATTTTCTGGAGTTTTTATGGCGATCGAACGCACCCTGTCGATTATCAAGCCGGACGCAGTGGCCAAGAACGTGATCGGGCAGATCTACAGCCGTTTCGAAAACGCTGGTCTGAAGATCATCGCTTCGCGCATGGTTCATCTGTCGCGCGCTGACGCAGAGAAGTTCTACGCTGTGCACGCTGCACGTCCGTTCTTCAAGGACCTCGTCGACTTCATGATATCCGGCCCGGTGGTCGTGCAGGCGCTGGAAGGCGAAAACGCTATCCTGAAGCATCGCGACCTGATGGGCGCAACGGATCCGAAGAAGGCCGAGAAGGGCACGATTCGCGCCGATTTCGCCGACAGCATCGACGCTAACGCCGTGCACGGTTCGGATGCACCGGAAACGGCCAAGGTCGAGATCGCGTTCTTCTTCCCGGAAGTCAACGTTTACTCGCGCTAAGCGCTCGGCAAAGTAGTAAGGTAAAGCAGCAGGAACGGGCGCGAACGGCACATGCGTTCATGCAGCTTGTTGCATGAATGAAAGTCTCGCACTGAAATGGCAGGATTCGATATGACGAGCAGTCCCACCGTCAACCTTCTCGATCTCGACGCCCAAGGGCTGGTCGCCTATTGCGACAGCCTGGGCGAGAAGCCGTTTCGCGCCAAGCAATTGCAACGCTGGATCCATCAATACAATGCCGCCGACTTCGACGGCATGACGGATCTGGCGAAGTCGCTGCGCGAAAAGCTCAAAGATCGGGCAACCATTGCGATGCCCGGCATCGTCAGCGACCACATTTCTACCGACGGCACACGCAAGTGGCTGATCGACGTCGGCAACAGCAACGCGGTTGAAACCGTTTTCATCCCCGAAGAAACGCGCGGCACGCTGTGCGTATCGTCGCAGGCGGGGTGTGCGGTCAATTGCCGTTTCTGTTCCACCGGCAAACAAGGTTTCTCCCGCAATCTCACCACCGGCGAAATCATTGGCCAGTTGCGCATGGCCGAGTTTGCGCTGCGCGCCTCGCTGGGCACGGCGGGCGGCCGCGCGCTGGGAGGCGAGGGCAAGGGCGAGCGCGTCGTCACGAACGTCGTCATGATGGGCATGGGCGAGCCGCTGCTCAACTATGACGCGGTGGTCCCGGCCATGCGTCTGATGCTCGATGACAATGCGTACGGTCTGTCGCGCCGTCGGGTCACGTTGTCCACCTCGGGTGTCGTGCCCATGATGGACCGGCTCGGCGCGGATCTGCCGGTGGCGCTCGCGGTCTCGCTGCATGCGCCAACCGATCCGCTGCGCGACATGTTGGTGCCGCTCAACAAGAAGTATCCGCTGCGTGAGCTCATGGCGGCTTGCCAGCGGTATCTGAAGGTCGCGCCGCGCGATTTCATTACGTTTGAATACTGCATGCTTGACGGCGTCAACGACAGCGAAGCGCAGGCGCGTGAACTGCTCGCCGTGACGCGTGACGTGCCGTGCAAATTCAATCTGATTCCGTTCAATCCGTTCCCTGAGTCGGGCTTGCTGCGCTCGAAGAACGAGCAGATCAGGCGCTTTGCCCAGGTGTTGATGGATGCGGGCGTCGTCACCACCATCCGCAAGACGCGCGGCGACGATATCGACGCGGCGTGCGGCCAGCTGGCCGGCGCGGTCAAGGATCGCACGCGCCTTGCCGAACGCACGGGCAAGATGGGTAAGGTGATCGAAGTCCGCGCGGTGTAAGCGCGGCGTCTGCGGCGCTCATGCGCCTGGACGAGTGCGCAAGATGAATAAGAGGGGCGCAGAAGCGCGAAACATCCACGGTGCATCGGGGTGTTGAAAAGAAAGTTGAGAGAAGCGATCGGAAGCGGCACATGAGGCCGCGCATTTTGTTATAAACGGACTGCGAACCGGATTCGAGGCAATGACGCCCGACGGAATCGCACGAATGAAAAAGAATCGACGCGAAAGGATTTGGGATGAGTGAGCCGCAGCACCCGCACCCGCAGGACACAGGGAACCACGCAGGGCATCCGGAGCCGGCAGCACGGGCTGTGGTGCAGCCGGCCGTGTCGCCTGTCGGGCAAACGGCGTTGGACTCGCTGACGGCGGTGGGCGCGCGGCTCGCGCAATTGCGCGAATCGAAAAACTGGTCGATCGACGACGTATCGGCGCGCCTGAAAGTGTCGTCGGCCAAGCTGCGTGCGCTCGAGGCGGGTGACATCAGCCATCTGCCTGACACCACTTTCGCGCTTGGCGTGGTGCGCAGTTACGCAAAGATGCTCGGCGCCGATCCGGCGCCCTTCACGCAGGCGTTGCGTCGTGAGAAGGGCATCGCTGAGCCGAATCTGTCCATGCCCGCCTCGTCTGGGCGCGATCTGCCGCGCGGGCGCGTGTCGCTGTCGCTCGGCGGTAACGGGCAGCGGCATCGTTCATGGCTGTGGGGTATCGCGGCGGTCATCGTTGCTGTCATCGCGCTGGCCATGTGGCATACCAACGGCGGCGATTCGTCGGCGTGGCTGGCGCGCCTGCGTGCGACGGCCAACAATGCGGCGGCTGGTCCGAATGGCGCATCGGGGGCCGTGGCGCAAGGACAAACGGCGAGTTCGGATGCATCGCAGGATGCTGCGGCATCGGCGAGCGACCAGGGTCAGGCGGCAACGGATAACGCTGCGTCGGGGACACCGATGCCTGCGCCGTTGCCCACGGCTGATGTTGCAGCTTCGGCGGCGCCGCTCGCGGCCGCGCCAAAAGCGGCCTCGCAGACCGCGGCACCAGCATTGAACAAGGCAGCAAGCGCGCCAGCGGTGGCCACGGCGGCATCGCAGGCGGTAACGGCAGCGGCAGGTGAGTCGATCGTCGCGGTCCGCGTGACGCAGGATAGCTGGTTTAGCGTGCGTCAGAACGACGGCAAGGAGTTGTTCTCGGGCCTCGTGCAGGCGGGCAACACCAAAGAGGTCACGGGCGTCGGACCGTTCAAGGTCACTGTCGGCAACAAGGCAGGACTCGATTCGATCACGCTCGACGGCCAGCCAGTCGACCCGCAGAAATACGCGTCCGCCAAGGGCAATGTGGCGCGCATGACGCTGCCTTGATAGGGTCCGCGTCGCGGCTGAAAACGGCCGCGGCGCTTTTTCAATTCATGCGGCATGCGTGAAGCGCAACGCATGCGGTGTAAATGGGTTTTTCGATGCAATCCCAATCCAGTAGCCAGATCAGTTCCACCGAACCGGTGTTCGGCGGCCACGCGCCACGTCGCAAATCGCATGCGGTAGACGTCCGTTGGGGCGGCCAGCTCGTGACGATCGGTGGCGACTCGCCCGTTCGCGTGCAGTCGATGACCAACACCGATACCGCAGATGCGATCGGCACGGCCATTCAGATCAAGGAACTCGCGCAAGCGGGCTCCGAACTCGTGCGTATCACCGTCAATACGCCGGAAGCGGCGGCGGCGGTGCCGGCGGTGCGTGAGCAGCTGGACCGCATGGGCGTGTCGGTGCCGCTGGTGGGCGATTTCCACTACAACGGCCACCTGTTGCTGCGCGATTACCCCGCGTGCGCAGAGTCGCTGTCGAAGTACCGTATCAATCCGGGCAACGTCGGGCATGGCGCCAAGCGCGACACCCAGTTCGCACAGATGATCGAAGCGGCAATCCAGTACGACAAGCCGGTGCGTATCGGCGTCAACTGGGGCAGTCTCGATCAGGATCTGCTCGCGAAAATGATGGACGAAAACGCGACGCGCAGTACCCCGTGGGAAGCGCAAAGCGTGATGTATGAAGCGCTGATCCAGTCGGCGATCGGCTCGGCCGAACGCGCCGTGGAACTCGGTCTGGGCCGCGACAAGATCATTCTGTCGTGCAAGGTCAGCGGCGTGCAGGACCTGATCGCGGTGTACCGTGAACTCGCGCGCCGTTGCGACTTCGCACTGCATCTGGGGCTGACGGAAGCGGGCATGGGTTCGAAGGGCATCGTTGCCTCGACGGCGGCGCTTTCGGTGCTGTTGCAGCAAGGCATTGGCGATACGATCCGCATTTCCTTGACGCCTGAACCGGGCGCATCGCGCACGGGTGAGGTGATCGTCGGTCAGGAAATCCTGCAAACGATGGGTCTGCGTTCGTTCACGCCGATGGTGATCGCGTGCCCGGGCTGTGGACGTACCACCAGCACGCTGTTCCAGGAACTCGCCTCGCAGATCCAGACGTATCTGCGCACGCAGATGCCGGTCTGGCGCGATCAATATCCAGGCGTCGAGAAGATGCATGTGGCCGTGATGGGCTGCATCGTCAACGGCCCGGGCGAATCGAAGCAGGCCAATATCGGTATCAGCCTGCCGGGTTCCGGTGAGAATCCGGCCGCACCGGTGTTCATCGACGGCGAGAAGGTAAAGACGCTGCGCGGCGAACGCATTGCCGAAGAATTCCAGCAAATCGTGAGCGAATATGTCGAGCGCACGTATGGCCGCGCGACCGCGCTCAACGCATAACCGTCAATCGAAGACAGATGACTGAACAGAAGAAAAAGCTTGAGAAGCTGTCCGGCGTGAAGGGCATGAACGACATCCTCCCGCAGGAAGCTGGTCTGTGGGAGTTTTTCGAAACGACCGTCAAATCCCTGCTCCGTTCTTACGGATACCAGAACATTCGGACACCGATCGTCGAGCATACGCAACTGTTCACGCGCGGTATCGGCGAAGTCACTGACATCGTCGAGAAGGAAATGTACAGCTTCACCGATGCGCTGAACGGTGAAAACCTGACAATGCGTCCGGAAAATACGGCCGCTGTCGTGCGCGCTTCGATTGAACACAACATGCTGTACGACGGTCCAAAGCGGCTGTGGTACATCGGGCCCATGTTCCGTCACGAGCGTCCGCAGCGTGGCCGCTATCGCCAGTTCCATCAGGTCGGCGTCGAGGCGCTCGGCTTCGCTGGACCCGACACCGACGCTGAAATCATCATGATGTGTCAGCGTTTGTGGGACGACCTGGGACTCACCGGCATTCGTCTCGAGATCAACTCGCTGGGTCTCGCGGAAGAACGCGCGGCGCATCGCGTCGAACTGATCGCGTATCTGGAAAAGCACATGGACGTGCTCGACGAAGATGCGAAGCGTCGTCTCTACACGAACCCGCTGCGCGTGCTCGACACGAAGAATCCGGCGCTGCAGGAAGTCGCACAGAACGCGCCGAAGCTGATCGATTTCCTGGGCGAAGCGTCGCGCGCCCACTTCGACGGGCTGCAGCGCATCCTCAAGTCGAACAACCTGCCGTTCACGATCAACCCGCGTCTCGTGCGCGGTCTCGATTACTACAATCTCACCGTCTTCGAATGGGTGACCGACAAGCTCGGCGCGCAGGGCACGGTGGCGGCGGGCGGCCGTTACGATCCGTTGATCGAACAGCTGGGCGGCAAGCCGACGGCGGCATGCGGCTGGGCAATGGGCATCGAGCGCATTCTCGAACTGCTGAAGGAAGATGATCTCGTGCCGGAAGACGAAGGCTGCGATGTCTACGTCGTTCACCAGGGCGACGCAGCGCGCGAGCAGGCCTTCATCATCGCCGAGCGTTTGCGCGATACGGGCCTCGACGTCATTCTGCATTGCAGTCCTGACGGTCAGACGGCGAGCTTCAAGTCGCAGATGAAGCGCGCCGACGCGAGCGGCGCCGCCTTTGCGGTGATCCTCGGCGAAGACGAGATCGCCAACGGCACCGTGGGTGTGAAACCGTTGCGGGATACGAGTCAATCGGGCGGTAAGAACGAGCAACAGAACGTTCCGGCCGAAGACTTGACCGAATTTCTAATCAATGCGATGGTTGCATCCGCCGAAGACGGCGACGACTGATTGCGATGTAGTCGGCCACGCGGTTCGACATATACAAGGTTAAAAGAGAAGGAATCGCCTGGCGATGAGTTACCACGACGAACAAGAATCGATTGAAGGGCTGAAGGCATGGTGGGCACAGTGGGGCAATGCCACCACGTGGATCGTGCTGGCCGCCCTGATCGCCTCGGCTGGCTGGAACGGCTGGAATTACTGGCAGCGTCATCAGGCAGCGGAAGCCGCAGTGCTGTACGACCAGGTGCAACAGGCCGTGAATGCCGGCGACAAGGCCTTGGTGACCCGCGTGTCTGGCGACATGGAAAGCCGCTTTGGCGGCACCGCGTACGCGCAGATGACGGCACTCGCCGCAGCGAAGGCACTGTATGCAGCAGGCGATGAAGCCGGCGCGAAGGCGCAGCTGCAATGGACCATCGACAACGCGAAGGACGACGAATTCAAGCAGATCGCCAAGTTGCGTCTTGCTTCGCTGCTGCTCGACGACAAGGCCTACGACCAGGGCCTGGCGTTGCTCTCCGAGCCGCAGTCGGACGCGTTCAAGGGTGTCGTTGCCAATGGCCGTGGTGACCTGCTCGCCGCGCAAGGCAAACGCGATGACGCACGTGCGGCCTACCAGCTCGCACTCGATGCGCTGCCGAAAAACGATACATCCGAGCGCCAGTTGATTCAGTTCAAACTGGACGCGCTGGGCGGTTGATCGCCATAAGCGACAATCCACCCCTTCAATTTGATTAATTTCCCTAAATGCAACGTCAACCGATGAATCTGCTGAAACGCTACGCTGTGCCCGTTGCCTGTGCGATGACCGTCTTCATGCTGGCGGCTTGCTCATCCACGAAAGACGAGCGCCGCACGCCGACGCCGCTCACCGAATTCAAATCCGTGCTGACCGTGCAGCAGGCCTGGAAGTCGAGCGTCGGCAAGGCGGGGCGCTATCTGTTCTCGCCGGTCGCAGTCGGTAACGACGTCTATGCGGCAGGGGCCAACGGCTCGGTGGCGAAGATCGACGCGACAACCGGCAAGGATGTCTGGCGCGTGAAGGTGGGTAGCGATCTGTCGGCAGGCGTCGGTAGCGACGGCACGTTGACCGCGGTCGGCGCGCTCAAGGGCGAAGTGTATGTGCTGGGTCAGGACGGCAAGCTGCTGTGGAAGAACACTGCACCGGGCGAAATCATCTCGCCGCCGCTGGTCGGCAATGGCTACGTGATCGTGCGTACGGTCGACGGCCAGATCACGGCGTTCAACGCGCAGACCGGCGAGCAGCGGTGGGTGTACCGCAACCGCGCAGTGCCGCTCAATCTGCGTGTGTCATCGGGCATGACGTTCGCGGGCGATGCAGCCGTGCTGGCAGGTTTCCCGGGTGGCTCGTTTGCCGCCATCAACGTGCAGACGGGTGACGCCTACTGGGAAACGCCGGTGTCGTACCCGAAGGGCGTAACGGAAGTAGAGCGGATCAACGACGTGACGGGTGCGCCTACGCTGGTGAACGCACAAACGTGCGCGGTGACGTTCCAGGGCCAGCTTGGTTGCTTCGACGCGAACTCCGGCCGTCCGCTGTGGGAAAAGGCCTTCTCGAGCACGACCGGTCTCGCGCAGGATGAAAGCACGGTAGTGGGCGGCGACGACTGGTCGGTCGTGAACGCGTTCGACGCCACCAGCGGCAAGCAACTTTGGACCAACGACAAGCTGAAGAACCGCGACGTCAGCATTCCGTTCCTGCTCGGTCACGCGGTCGTGCTGGGCGACTATCAAGGCTTCGTGCACTTCCTCTCGCGTGATGACGGCACCTTCGTTGCGCGCCTGCCCACTGACGGCAGCCCGATCACCGCAGCGCCGGTACTCGCGGGCGAGACGCTGGTGGTGCAAACGCATGACGGCGACCTGTACGGGTTCCGTCCGCGTTAATTGAGGTTCGGGCGTCTGCTGCACGACGTCCGCTGAGGGCAGCAGTAGCGCAGGCCGGCTTTGCCGGCCGCGCGCGTTTGCAGGTTATTCAAACCCGAGTCATGCGCATGACGCGGGTGGCCCGAACAGAAACAGATCAAGTAGAAACAGAACGACAGACTGCTGGCCTGGCTGGTCCAGCAGTCGCTTCCGAGACGGTCCGCGTCACCGTCCGAACCTGGCGGCATCGGCAAGCCGTGGGCGCTGCGATGCGACGCGCCGCGACATTGAAACCCAGTGGCGCAACGGCATCGCCCATACAGCCAACTCAACGTCCGCCCGGCCGCGCATATTTGCGGCGTATCCGGGGCCGGCCGAATTCGTGCTAATTTGCGTCAAACGCAGCCGCGACGCGGCCGCCTGGCGTCGCGCGCGGGATGCTCGTTGTCGACCCCGCGTTTCACCGTGAACAACATCTGATGAAACCCGTTATTGCCCTTGTGGGGCGCCCCAATGTGGGGAAATCCACGCTATTCAATCGCCTCACGCGCTCGCGTGATGCACTCGTTGCCGACTTGCCGGGCCTCACGCGCGATCGCCACTATGGCGAAGGCCGTACCGGCGAGCGTCCTTATCTCGTCGTCGACACCGGCGGTTTCGAGCCGGTCGCGAAGGACGGCATCCTCCACGAAATGGCGCGGCAAACGCGTCAGGCCGTCGAGGAATCGGACATCGTCGTGTTCATCGTCGACGGCCGCAATGGTCTCGCGCCGCAGGACAAGTCGATTGCCGACTATCTGCGCAAGACGGGCCGCCCCATCTTCCTCGTCGTCAACAAGGCCGAGGGAATGAAGTACAGCGCAGTGGCCGCCGATTTCTACGAGCTGGGACTCGGCGACCCGCGTGCCATTTCCGCCGCGCACGGCGACGGCGTCACCGAGATGATCAACGAGGCGCTCGAAGTCGCTTACGCCGGTCAGCCGGAAGAGAGCGACGAAGAGAAAGCCACGCGCGGCATCAAGATCGCCATCGTCGGCCGTCCTAACGTCGGCAAGTCGACGCTGATCAATGCGCTGGTGGGTGAGGAACGCGTGATCGCTTTCGACATGCCGGGCACCACGCGCGATTCGATCTACGTCGACTTCGAGCGACAGGGCAAGCCCTACACGCTGATCGACACGGCAGGCTTGCGCCGGCGCGGCAAAGTGTTCGAGGCGATCGAGAAATTTTCGGTGGTGAAGACGCTGCAATCCATCTCGGATGCGAACGTCGTGATTCTGCTGCTCGATGCCCGTCAGGACATTTCCGATCAGGACGCGCACATTGCCGGCTTCGTGGTCGAGCAGGGCCGCGCGCTGGTAGTTGGCGTAAACAAATGGGACGGGCTCGACTCCCATGTGCGGGACCGCACAAAAGCCGACTTGCAGCGCAAACTAAAATTCTTGGACTTCGCCAAGTTTCACTTCATTTCGGCAGCAGAGAAAACGGGGATCGGCGCGTTGATGCGCTCGGTCGACGACGCTTACGCTGCCGCTATGGCCAAGCTTCCGACACCGAAGCTGACGCGGGCGCTGATCGACGCAGTCGAATTCCAGCAGCCACGCCGCCGCGGTCCGGTGCGCCCGAAGCTGCGTTACGCGCACCAGGGAGGACAGAATCCACCGATCATCGTCATCCACGGCAACGCGCTCGACGCGATCACGGAAACCTATAAACGCTACCTCGAAAACCGCTTCCGGGAAACTTTCGCGCTGACCGGGACTCCATTGCGCATAGAGTTCAGATCATCCACGAACCCTTACGCGGACAAAGGCTGAAACCCGCGTGTGTGTTGGGTTTGGCCGGATGGCCAGGCTGCGCGCGCAAAAACGAAAATCGGCTATAGTGTAGCGGTTGACGACGGATTTCTTTTTCTTCGTCGTCGATTTAGTCAACCTGCAAAAAAATACGGAGTTTGCTATGAGCAACAAAGGGCAATTGTTACAAGACCCGTTTTTGAACGCACTGCGTAAAGAGCATGTGCCGGTCTCGATCTATTTGGTCAACGGCATCAAGCTTCAAGGGAACATCGAATCGTTCGACCAGTACGTCGTGTTGCTCCGGAATACGGTCACCCAGATGGTCTACAAGCACGCAATCTCGACAGTCGTGCCAGCCCGTCCGGTGAATTTCCACCCGGATTCTGAACAGTCCTAACCCCCGTCGCGGCCGGCGTAGTGTCGCCCGTTGGCGATTTCTCCCGGCCGCCTCATTTTGATACCCTCCAATTTGATCAACGCAGCGCTTGTCGGCATCGACTTCGGTAAGATCGATTTCGAAGCCAGTCTCGAAGAACTCAGTCTGCTCGCGCAAAGCGCGGGTGCGAATCCCCTCGTTACCCTCACCGGACGCCGGTCCAGTCCCGATGCCAAGATGTTCGTCGGCAGCGGCAAGGCCGAAGAACTGCGTCTTGCGTGCGAGGCCAACGACATCGAAATCGTCATCTTCAATCACGCACTGGCACCGGCCCAGCAACGTAATCTGGAGCAGGCGCTTAACAGGCGTGTGATCGATCGCACGAGCCTGATCCTCGATATTTTTGCGCAACGTGCCCGCAGTCACGAAGGCAAGTTGCAGGTGGAACTCGCGCAGCTGCAGTACCTGTCCACCCGGCTGATCCGCGCGTGGACTCACCTTGAACGGCAGAAGGGCGGTATCGGTCTGCGCGGTCCGGGTGAAACGCAGCTCGAAACCGACCGCCGTTTGATCGGCGAGCGCATCAAGGCGCTCAAGACGCGCCTCGAAAAACTGCGTCGCCAGCACGGCACGCAGCGGCGCGCGCGTGAGCGCAACCGCACCATGTCGGTCTCGCTGGTCGGCTACACCAACGCGGGCAAGTCGACGCTCTTCAATGCGCTCACCAAGGCGCAGGCGTACGCGGCGGATCAATTGTTCGCTACCCTCGATACGACCTCGCGGCGCGTCTACCTCGGTGACGAGGCGGGCCAGGTGGTGGTGTCCGACACAGTCGGTTTCATCCGCGAGTTGCCTCACCAACTGGTCGCGGCGTTTCGCGCCACGCTCGAAGAAACCATTCACGCCGACCTGCTGCTGCATGTGGTGGACGCATCGAGCGCCGTGCGGCTCGACCAGATCGATCAGGTCAACGAGGTACTGCACGAGATTGGTGCGGACACGATCCGTCAGGTGCTGGTGTTCAACAAGATCGACGCGGTGCCAGAGCTGGCGGCCCGAGGCGACGCGGTCGAGCGGGATGAGTATGGTAATATTTCGCGCGTCTTTTTGAGCGCGCGCACCGGGCAGGGGCTTGATACATTGCGCGCTGCCATCGCCGAAATCGCAGCCGCTGATTCTCTTCCTGATGGGCTGCAGATTGAGCCAAAAGCAGAGCAGAACGAAGAGCCGAGCGAAGAGCGGAACGAAGAGACGAGCGCCGAGCCAAAAGCAGAGCCGCAAGAAGAGCCGGAACAACACCGGCTTGCAGCGCCACGCGACGACCGCAAGGTCCCCGAACTCGGGCACTGACCCGTCCCAATTGCACTGACCCGCTGTCTACTCTGGTGAACGAACACAGGTGAACGATTACAACGAGCGGAGTATCTGGCTGCGCCTGCGCGCCATTCTGTCGATGAACGATCCGCGCTGGGGCCGGGGTGAGGGCAATGGCGATCGCCAGCGTCCGAACGATCCAAAGCGTCCGCCGTCCGGCAAGGACGGTGACGGTCCGCCCGATCTCGACGAGATGTGGCGCGATTTCAACCGGCGCCTGAGCAGTGTGTTCGGCCGCAAGGGCTCGGGCGGCGGTTTGGGTCGCCCGGACAACGGCCGCGGTGCGCGCATTGGCGTGGGTATCGTGATCGGCGTGCTCATCGCCATTTATCTGGGCAGCGGCGTGTTCGTGGTGCAGGACGGTCAGGCCGGGGTTGTCACGCAGTTCGGCAAGTACCGTTACACGGCTGCGCAGGGCGTGCACTGGCGTCTGCCGTATCCGTTCGAAGCGCAGGAACTCGTGAATATCGGCGAAGTGCGCTCGGTGGAAATCGGCCGCAATAACGTCGTGCGTCTCGCCAACGTCAAGGACGCCGCCATGCTCACGCATGACGGCGACATCATCGACGTGCGTTTTGCAGTCCAGTATCAGGTGCGCAACGCCACCGACTACCTGTTCCGCAGTGCCGATCCGGATCAAAGCGTCGTGCAGGCGGGGCAGGCGGCGGTGCGCAATATCGTCGGCGCGCGCAGCACGGACGACATTCTCTATCAGGATCGCGAAGCAATCCGTCAGCAGCTCACCGACGCGATCCAGCATTCCCTGGACGAATCGCAAAGCGGGCTCGTCGTGACCGGTGTGACGATTCAAGGTGTACAGGCGCCCGAGCAGGTGCAGGCTGCCTTTGACGACGCCGCCAAGGCCCATCAGGATCGCGAACGTGCGAAGGCCGATGCGCAGGCCTACGCCAACGACCTGCTGCCGCATGCCCAGGCCGACGCCGCGCGTCTCGTCGACGAAGCAAAGGCGTATGCCGACCAGGTGGTGGCGCAGGCGCAAGGCGACGCCGAGCGCTTCAAGCAGGTCTACGAGCAGTATGCGAAAGCGCCGGCGGTGATCCGCGAGCGCATGTACCTGGACACCATGCAGCACATCTACTCGAATTCCACGAAGGTCTTTGTCGACAGCAAGGCGAGTAACAACGTCATGTATCTGCCGCTCGACAAGCTGGTCGAGGCGAACCGCCAGCACGCGGAGCAGGCCGCCGGGGCGAGCGCCGCATCGGGTGCAGCCGCTGCGGCTGCACCGCCAGCCGCCAGTGGTGCCAACGCTTCAGGCGCCACGGCGCCGGCCGGTTCCGCCGCGGATGCGACGAGTAATACGGGCACCGCGCCGGGCACCCCCGGCGCCGCGACGGCCGCCAGCGACCCCGACGCCGCCAGCGATTCGCTGCGCTCGCGCGACGCGTTCCGCAGCCGCGGCCGCGAAGACGACATTCAATAAGGAGCGCGAACATGAATCGAATCATTGCGCTCGTCGTGGGTATCGTCATCGTGCTGTTTGCTGCGTCGTCGATGGTGTTCGTGGTGGATCAGCGTCATATGGCCGTGGTGTCAGGGCATGGCGATGCCGAGCCGGTGTTGCTCGGACCTGGCCTGCACGTAAAGCTGCCGCCGCCGCTGCAGACGGTGATGCTGGTGGACAGCCGTATCCGCTCGCTCGACACACCGGATGAAGACCGTTACATCACGTCTGACAAAACGGATCTGCTGGTCGATCCGGTCGTGCGGTATCGCGTCGCCGATCCGCTAAAACTGTTCGCCCAGACCAAGGGTGACGAGCAGACCTTGCCGGACCGGCTCGCCTTGCTCGCGCGCAGCGCGCTGAGCGATGCCTTCGCGAAGGTCACACTCACCGACGCACTCGGCAAGCAGCAGGCCATTGCAGATGAAGCGCGCGGCGCGATGGCGTCGGCGGCGGGCTCGCTCGGTGTCGACGTGATCGACATTCAGCTGGCGCGCATCGACTTCCCGGCGGCCATGACCGACTCGGTCTTCAAGCGCATGAGCGCGGCACGCGAACAGGCGGCGAGCGTCGAACGCGCCAAGGGCGTGGCGGAAGCCGATCAGATCAAGGCCGACGCGCTCATCCAGCAGCAGGCGCTGCTGGCGCAGGCAAACCTGCAGGCGCAGACCATCAAGGGTGAGGGCGATGGCAAGGCCGCCGCGATTGCAGCGGACGCTTACGGCCGCGATCCCCAGTTTTATGAGTTCTACCAGAGCATGCTGGCCTATCGGAACACCTTCAAGCCGAACGACGTCATCGTGGTCGATTCGAGCAGCGAGTTTTTCCGCTTCATGCGTAGTCCGACCGGTGATGTGACGCCGGACGCCGCCGCGGCACCGCGCAAACACTGATCACAGGAGCGCCGCGGCGTCCGTCTCGCGGCACCCCATTCGCATGGATATAGTTGGCTCGTTATTGCTTGCGATCGCGCTGATGCTGATTATCGAAGGGATGTTTCCCTTCGTTTTTCCCGCGGCATGGCGCGACACGTTTCGTAAAATAGCGGAACGGCCCACGCATCAGATCCGCATTGGCGGCCTGATCGTGATGGCGCTCGGACTGATTTTGCTGGTGATCGCGACCTGAACCCGGTGCCACTTCTTTTCATTTCCCGGCGCGCGCAGGCGCCGCGTTCAATGTCGTAGGACTGTATCGATGTCGACCTGGTTACTTCCCGAGAATATTGCCGACGTGCTGCCGTCGGAAGCCCGCAAGATCGAAGAACTGCGGCGTCATCTGCTGGACCGTTTCCGCGTCTACGGCTACGAAATGGTGATGCCGCCGCTGCTCGAATATCTCGAGTCGCTGCTGACGGGCGGGGGACACGACCTCAATCTGCGCACCTTCAAGCTGGTCGACCAGTTGTCGGGCCGCACGCTCGGTCTGCGTGCCGACATCACGCCGCAGGTGGCACGCATCGACGCGCACCTGCTGAACCGGCAAGGCGTGACGCGTCTGTGCTACGCCGGCAACGTGCTGCATACGCGTCCGCGCGGTCTGCACGCCACGCGCGAACAGATCCAGATCGGTGCCGAAATCTATGGCCACGCCGGCCTCGAAGCCGACCTCGAAATCCAGCAATTGATGCTCGACGCGCTGCGTCTGGCAGGTCTGTCGAAAGTCCGTCTCGACCTGTGTCATGCGGGCGTGCTGG
The DNA here is from genome assembly GCF_003429005.1 of Paraburkholderia sp. DHOC27. GTDB lineage: Bacteria > Pseudomonadota > Gammaproteobacteria > Burkholderiales > Burkholderiaceae > Paraburkholderia. Next base: position 443,519 of record NZ_QVQV01000007.1, on the reverse strand, counting down.
CCGCGCTGATCGCGGCGGAACCGGCCGCGGCACAGCTCGGCGAATCGCTGTATGGCGCGCTGGCCGGCAAGGACGTGCCGCGTCTTGCAGAACTGACGGCCAACCTGAGCCCGGTTATCCGTGACGCGCTGCGCGCACTGCCTGCGCTGTACGGCGATGGCTCGGTGCTGGAAGAAGCACGCCAGCGCTTGCCGAAAATGCCGGAGATCGACCGTGCGCTCAACGACCTCGCGTTCCTCGCCTCGCAGGTGGAAGGCGCGGAGGTGATGATCGATCTGGCCGATCTGCGCGGCTACGCGTATCACAGCGGCGTGATGTTCTCAGCCTACGTGGATGGCGTGCCGAACGCGGTGGCCCGCGGCGGCCGTTATGACCATGTTGGCCAGGCGTACGGCCGTGCACGTGCGGCAACCGGCTTCTCGCTCGATCTGCGCGAAGTGGCGCGCATCTCGCCGGTCGAAGCGCGCAGCAGCGCGATTCTCGCGCCGTGGCAGCACGACGAGGCATTGCGCGCGAGCGTGGCTGCGTTGCGCGACGCCGGCGAAATCGTCATTCAGGCGTTGCCGGGTCATGACCATGCGCTCGATGAATTTGCCTGCGACCGTGTGCTTGTGGAGCGCAATGGTGCATGGGTCGTCGAGCCGCGTTCCTGAGCACGCCGAACTGCTGCGCGCTCGTGCCACCGGGGCATGCTCACGTACGCTTGGTCGCGCGTGAGCGCGAAGTAGCACCGCATCAGATGAAGTAGCATCCGCTATACCCAACATAACGCCCATGCCTTTGAGCGGAAACGGAAAAATTCGGAAGCTTCCGCGAAGATGGGTAGAATACGTTTTTAACCAGCTTAAGAAACAACATGTCTGCCAGCGCAGTGAATGTGAACCCCGGGCGCAACGTCGTCGTCGTGGGGACCCAGTGGGGTGATGAAGGCAAGGGCAAGATCGTCGACTGGCTGACGGACCACGCCCACGGCGTCGTTCGCTTCCAGGGCGGTCACAATGCCGGTCACACGCTTATCATCGGCGGCAAGAAAACCATCTTGCGTCTGATTCCGTCGGGCATCATGCATCCCGGCGTGGCGTGCTACATCGGCAATGGCGTCGTGTTGTCGCCGGAAGCACTGTTCAAGGAAATTGGCGAGCTCGAAGCCGCCGGCGTGGACGTCCAGAAGCGCCTGTTCATTTCCGAAGCCACCACCCTCATCCTGCCGTATCACGTCGCCATCGACCAGGGCCGTGAAAAGCGCCGTGGCGCCGCCAAGATCGGCACCACCGGCCGCGGCATCGGCCCGGCCTACGAAGACAAGGTGGCGCGTCGCGGCCTGCGCGTGCAGGACCTGTTCGATCCGGAAAGCTTCGCGGAACGTCTGCGCGAAAACCTCGATTATCACAACTTCGTGCTGACGCAGTACCTGGGCGTCGACGCGGTCGACTTCCAGCAAACGCTCGACACGATGCTGAGCTACGCCGATCGTCTGAAGCCGATGGTCACGGACGTCTCGCGCCGTTTGTATGACGAAAACGCGGCCGGCCGCAATCTGCTGTTCGAAGGCGCGCAAGGCACGTTGCTCGATATCGACCACGGCACGTATCCGTTCGTCACCTCGAGCAACTGCGTGGCCGGTGCGGCCGCGGCGGGCGCAGGTGTGGGTCCGCAAAAGCTGAACTACATTCTCGGCATCACGAAGGCGTACTGCACGCGCGTGGGCTCGGGTCCGTTCCCGAGCGAACTGTACGACGCGGACAACGCGGATCGTCAGGAGCAGATCGGTCTGACGCTGGCTACGGTCGGCAAGGAATTCGGCTCGGTGACCGGCCGTCCGCGCCGCACGGGCTGGCTGGACGCAGCCGCGCTGCGCCGCTCGATCCAGATCAACGGCGTCTCGGGTCTGTGCATGACCAAGCTCGACGTGCTCGACGGTCTCGACGAAGTGAAGCTGTGCGTCGGCTACAAGGTGGATGGCAAGGACTGCGATCTGCTGCCGCGCGGCGCAACGGAAGTGGCGCGTTGCACGCCGGTGTACGAGACCTTCGGCGGCTGGAAGGAAAGCACCGTGGGCATCAAGGAATGGGACAAGCTGCCGGCCAACGCGCGCGCATATTTGACGCGTGTGCAGGAAGTGGCGGGCGTGCCGATCGACATGGTTTCGACTGGTCCCGATCGTGACGAGACGATTCTGCTTCGTCACCCGTTCAAGGTTTAACAGATGACGCAGGGTGTACCCATGATTGCGATGAAGGACCCGCGCAATGACGACAAGAACCTGTGGGTCGGTTGGGACGAGTATCACCGCCTGATCGAACTGCTGGCGCTCGCGGTCCATGAGTCGGGCTGGAAGTTCGACAAGATCCTGTGTCTGGCGCGCGGCGGTTTGCGTGTGGGCGATCAGCTTTCGCGCATTTACGATCTGCCGCTGGCCATTCTCGCCACCAGTTCGTACCGCGAAGCGGCGGGCACGGAGCAGGGCGAGCTCGACATCGCGCAATACATCACGATGACGCGCGGTGAACTCTCGGGCAACGTGCTGCTGGTCGACGATCTGGTCGATTCGGGCGTGACGCTCGCGCGCGTGCAGCAGCATCTGAAGGAACGCTATCCGGCCATCACCGCAGTGCGTTCGGCGGTGCTCTGGTACAAGGGTTGCTCGAAAGTGAAGCCCGACTATCACGTGCAGTTTCTGCCCACCAATCCGTGGATTCATCAACCGTTCGAGGAGTGGGACACGGTTCGTCCTCACAATCTCGGCGCATGGATCAAGCGCGGGATGGCGCAGGAGCGCGCGGAAAAGTGATGCGCGCCGACACGCGAGGCGTGTGGCATCGAATCCGCAAAAACGGAGCCCGGTTGGGTTCCGTTTTTTTTCGTCCACAGGTTTTGCAGAGATGGCGCGTGTCATGCAAAGCGCATGCGCAGCCTTATGTGACGGGCGTAGGCACGCCGCGTCGCATGCGCCTTGAAGCACTGACGCGCCTGTTGCTCGGTGCTAAACTGCGCGGGCTGTCCACGTGGTGTACGCACAACAGGCCGGGGCGCTACCTTACAGCCAGTTTAGAATAGCGCTCGTTTTTTCCGCCCAGGAACGGATCCCTCGCGTTTATGACAGAGTCCAATCACGTGCACAAACAGCCTTTGCCCTCGCTCGCGCTTGCCGCGATCGGCGTGGTATTCGGCGACATCGGCACCAGTCCGTTGTACTCGCTGAAGGAGGCGTTTAGCCCGTCGCATGGCATTCCGCTGACAGACCAATCCATCCTTGGTGTGATCTCGCTGCTCTTCTGGGCCATCGTGATCGTCGTCGGCGTGAAGTACGTGCTGTTCGTGATGCGCGCCGACAACAACGGCGAGGGCGGCGTGCTGGCCCTGATGGCGCTGGCGTTGCGGTCGGTGGATCACACGAAAAAACTGGCCGGTCTGCTGATGATGCTCGGCATCTTCGGCGCCTGCATGTTCTACGGTGACGCAGTCATCACGCCGGCCATTTCGGTGATCTCCGCAGTCGAAGGTCTCGCAATCGCCGCGCCGAATCTGTCGCATCTGGTGCTGCCGCTCACCATCGTCATTCTCATCGTGCTGTTCTGGATACAGCGACACGGCACCGCAATGGTGGGCCGTCTGTTCGGCCCGATCATGGTGGTGTGGTTTGTCGTGATCGGTCTGCTCGGCATCGTGCACATCGTGCAGTCGCCGAGCGTCATTGCCGCGCTCAATCCCTACTACGCCTATTCGTTCATGGCCGCGCACGTGTTGCAGGCCTACGTCGTGCTTGGCTCCGTGGTGCTGGTGCTGACCGGCGCGGAAGCGCTGTACGCCGACATGGGTCACTTTGGCGCCAAGCCGATCCGCATGGCCTGGTATGCGCTGGTGATGCCGTCGCTCGTGATGAACTACTTCGGCCAGGGCGCGCTGCTGATGCACGACCCGAAGGCCATCGAAAATCCGTTCTTCCTGCTCGCACCAGATTGGGCGTTGCTGCCGCTCGTGGTGCTGTCGACGGTGGCGACCGTGATTGCGTCGCAGGCGGTCATTTCAGGCGCCTATTCGTTGACGAGTCAGGCCATCCAGTTGGGCTACGTGCCGCGCATGAAGATCCTGCATACGTCGGATCTCGCAATTGGCCAGATCTACGTGCCGGTGGTGAACTGGATGCTGCTCTTCATCATCCTGTGCATCGTGGTCGCCTTCAAGAGCTCGGACAACCTCGCCGCCGCGTACGGCATTGCCGTGACGGCGACCATGGTGATTACGACGATCCTTGCCTGCGTGGTGATGGTCAATGTGTGGAAGTGGAACAAGCTGCTGGTGGCGCTCATCATCGGTGGTCTGATGGTGGTCGACCTGGGCTTCTTCGGCGCCAACCTGCTGAAGGTGGAAGAGGGCGGCTGGCTTCCGCTTGGTATCGGCGCACTGCTGTTCTTCCTGCTGATGACCTGGTTCAAGGGCCGCATGATCGTCAAGGAGCGCACGGCCGCGGACGGTATCCCGCTCATGCCGTTCCTGCAGGGTCTGCTCGCGCATCCGCCTCATCGCGTATCGGGTACGGCAATCTATCTGACGGGTAGCGCCACTCTGGTGCCGGTCAGCTTGCTGCACAATCTTAAGCACAACAAGGTGCTGCACGAACGCACCATCTTTTTGACCTTCATGACGAAGGACATTCCGTACGTGAACGACAGCGAGCGCGTGACGGTCAAGGAAATTGGCGGCGGCCTGTTCCTCGTCAAGGCGGCGTATGGTTTCAATGAGACGCCGGACGTGAAGGCGGTCCTGCTCGACGTGGGCCGCACGCATGACATGACGTTCGAGATCATGGACACGTCCTTCTTCCTTGCTCGCGAAACGGTGGTGCCGACGCAGTTGCCGGGTATGTCGGTGTGGCGCGAACGGGTCTTTGCGTGGATGCATCAGAACGCAGCCAAGCCGACCGATTTCTTCAGTATTCCGGCCAATCGCGTAGTGGAGCTGGGGACGAAGATCGAGATTTGATGGAATGAGAGACGCCGCCGCGCTCGAAAAATGACGCGGAGTGTTTTTCGTCGAGGACGAGGAAGTTCGTTTAAACGCGGCTGGCCAATAGAAACCTGTGATTGCCAGCGGACAAAACCGCACAAAGAAATAGCCCAATCAGCGTGAGCCGATTGGGCTATTCATTTGCAAACCTCTTGAATCAGGCGCCCGATCGAATTGCCACCGGGCACCTCTTCAGGCAGCGATCAGCGCTTGAGTTTCGCAAACGCCGCGGCCATCGCACCCGCTGGTTCCGGCTCACGCGAGCGCGGCTGTTGTGCGCGGGCGTTGCCACCCGGCCGCGCGTTGCCGCGCTCCGGCTGCGCGCCTGCACCACGAGGCGCAGCACCGCCGCCGCTTGCACCGAAGTCGTCCGCAAGGCGCATGGTGAGCGAAATGCGCTGACGCTTCACGTCCACTTCGAGCACCTTGACCTTGACGATCTGACCAGCCTTGACGACTTCGTGCGGGTCCTTGATGAACTTGGTGGACAGCGCCGACACGTGCACGAGGCCGTCCTGGTGAACGCCGATATCGATGAACGCGCCAAACGCGGCGACGTTCGTCACGACGCCTTCCAGCACCATGCCCGGCGACAGATCCGAAATCTTCTCCACGCCTTCGCGGAAAGTCGCGGTCTTGAACTCGGGACGCGGATCGCGGCCCGGCTTTTCGAGTTCGCTCAGAATGTCGCGAACCGTCGGCAGACCGAAGCGATCGTCGACGAACTCGGCCGGCGAAAGGCCTGAGAGCGCCTCACGATTGCCGAGCACGTCGCCCACGTGCTTGTTGATCTTCGCGAGCATACGCTCGACCACCGGATATGCTTCCGGGTGCACCGACGAACGGTCGAGCGGATTCTCGCCGTTGTTGATGCGCAGGAAGCCGGCCGCCTGCTCGAAGGTTTTGTCGCCGAGACGCGGCACCTTGCGCAGATGTTCGCGGGTCGGGAACGGACCATTGGCATCGCGGAAATCGACGATGTTGCGCGCGAGTGTGGCGTTCAAACCCGACACACGTGCGAGCAGCGCAACGGAAGCCGTGTTCGCATCCACGCCGACCGCGTTCACGCAATCTTCGACGACCGCGTCGAGCGAGCGCGCCAGCTCGCGTTGATTCACGTCGTGCTGATACTGGCCGACGCCGATCGCCTTCGGTTCGATCTTCACGAGTTCAGCGAGCGGATCCTGCAGACGGCGTGCAATCGAAACCGCGCCGCGCAGCGACACGTCCATTTCCGGAAACTCTTTTGCTGCCAGTTCGGACGCGGAATACACCGACGCGCCCGCTTCGGACACCACGATCTTCTGCAACTTGAATTCCGGGTGACGCGCGATCAGTTCGCTCGCCAGCTTGTCCGTCTCGCGCGAGGCCGTGCCGTTGCCAATGCTGATCAGTTCAGCCTGGGTCTGCGCGCACAGACGCGCCAGCTTCGCGAGCGAGCCGTCCCAGTCGCGGCGCGGCTCGTGCGGATAGATTGTGTCGGTAGCGAGCACCTTGCCGGTGCGGTCCACCACCGCCACCTTCACGCCGGTGCGCAGACCCGGATCGAGACCGATCACGGCCTTCGGCCCGGCCGGCGCCGCGAGCAGCAGATCCTTCAGATTGCGGGCGAACACGCGAATGGCTTCACCTTCGGCTTCTTCGCGCAGATTGGTGAGCAGTTCGTTTTCGATGTGCGGCTGCACCTTCACGCGCCAGCACCAGCGGCAGACGTCGGAGAGCCATTTGTCGGCGGGGCGGTTCTGGTTGGCAATGGCGAAGTGCCGCGCAATCAGCGCTTCGCCCGGATGCGGCACCTGCGCGTCCAGTTCTTCGCCCAAGCCCAGCTTGACCATCAGCACGCCGGCGTTGCGGCCGCGGAAGAGGGCAAGCGCGCGGTGCGACGGCACCGTCTTGATGGTTTCCGAGTAGTCGTAGTAGTCGCGGAATTTCTCGCCTTCTTCGCTTTCCTTGCCTTCCACCACGGCGGACGACACCACGCCCTGGTTAAACAGGTACTCGCGCAGCTTGCCGAGCAGTTCGGCGGTTTCGCCGAACTGTTCGGAGAGGATGTCACGCGCGCCGTCGAGAGCGGCCTTCACATCGGCCACGCCTTTCTCGACGTCCACGAATTTCGCGGCTTCGGTTTGCGGATCGAGCAGGGGATCGGCGAGCAGCGCGTGCGCCAGCGGTTCGAGCCCGGCTTCGCGGGCAATCTGCGCACGCGTGCGGCGCTTCGGCTTGTACGGCAGATAGAGATCTTCGAGGACCTGTTTGCTGTCGGCGCCTTCGATGGCGGCACGCAGTTCGTCCGTCATCTTGCCCTGCTCGTCGATGCTGGCGATGATCGCCGCGCGCCGGTCTTCCAGTTCACGCAGGTACAAGAGACGCTCTTCGAGGTTACGCAATTGCGTATCGTCGAGATTGCCGGTCACTTCCTTGCGGTAACGCGCGATAAACGGAACAGTCGAGCCTTCGTCGAGAAGTTGCACCGCGGCCGCGACCTGGCGCGGCTGCACGGAGAGTTCGCTGGCGATGCGCTGTACGATCTTGAGTGCTACGGTTTCCGTCATAAGCTCTAGGTGTTCCTGCCGGACTCGATCTAGGGTCGCATAAGGCGACACGCGCGAGGCACGCACGCCGCGACCGGGTTGCTGAAGCGGGGCATTTTGCCATAAATGCAAAAGGGCTCAACCGCAGGGTGATAGAATTTCGGGCATGTTCCGTTGCCCACCTACGACGTTGCCGATCTCCCGTTTTCCTCTTGCTTCGCTTGCCGTCTCGCTGATCGTCACGTTTGGCGCGCCGCTCGTTTCCTGCACGACGCTCGGCGTTGCCGCTGCCGCTGCCGCTTTCGCCGTGAGTGCACCGGCTATGGCACAGGCTCAACCGGGACCACAGTTGGCACAGACAGCGCCAACCGGTGCGGACGCGTCTGGAATGGCTGCCGCGAGCGCGCCTGCCGCCGACCTGCGCAACGACGACAGCACGCTGGGCGCGTCGGCTGCGCCAGTGAACGATTTCGAGGCTCGGCAGAACACGCTGAACCGGCGCAGCGAACTGAACAACTACAACTATGCGGTCGCCGAGCACGACTGCTATAGCAAGTTTTTCGTGAACTACTGCCTCGGCAAGGCGCGCGACAAGATGCGTACCGTGCAGGCGGACATCCGCAAGGAACAGCTCGCGCTGAACGAAGAGCAACGCGCCGCGCACGCGCAGCAGCGTGACGAGCAGGCTGCTATCCAGCGTGCGCAGGACGAAGCGAACGCCCCGCAGCGCGCCGCGAACGAAGCGAGCAGCCAGCAGGCATTCGAGGAAAAGCAGCGGCAGAATCAACTGGACAAGGCCCAGCGTGACGCCGAAGCGCCGCAGCGCGCGGCCAACGAGCAGTCCTACCAGCAGAAGCTCCAGCAGCATGCCATCGACCAGGCGCAGCGCGGCGTCAGCCCGTCGCAGGCGGCGGCCAACCAGCAGGCTTACCAGCAGAAGTTGCAGCAGCACGCCGTGGATCAGGCGCAACGCGGCGTGAACCCCACGCAGCCGGGCGCCAGCCAGCAGGTGTCCAGCCAGAAACAGCAGGCCGACTTCCAGACCCAGCTCGAGCAGGCACGCGAGCAGGGCGCGCAAAAGGCCCAGGAGCGGGTCGAGAAGCAGGACAGTTACGCGCGCAAACAGGAAGCGGCCGCGCAGCACCGGCAGGATGTCGAGGCGCGTCAGAAGCAGGCTGCCGAGAAGGCACAGCAGAAACAGCAGGATCAGTTGCAGCAGCAACAACAGCTGGAACAGCAACAGAAACAGCAGCAACAGCAGTAACGCGTTTTAAGCCGGACAGCAACCTCAGGCGGGCAAGCTGCACGAGGCAGCCCTCGCCGCATAGGGAGGCGAGCATGCGCGACCATCATCACGTCATCGACGCGAACGCACTTCAGGACCGTATCCTGCAACTGGAAGCGGAGCATAGTGGGCTCGACCGTCTGATCGACAAAATGTCGGATGAGCCCGGCTTCGACGACCTGGAGTTACAGCGCCTGAAAAAGCGCAAACTCAAGGTCAAGGACACCATCATCTTGCTGCAATTGCAGCTCGAACCGGACACGCGCGCTTAAGCGCGACCTGGCAGGCGCCGGGTCGCCCGCGCGGGCACCGGATTTTGCAGGAAACGCTTGCCTTGAATTCACCGCTTGTTTCTACTTCGCGCCCCACGTCGAGTGACGAGGCGCCGGCTCGCGATCCCCGCAGCGCGGGCGGCACGCTGGCGGCATCGCTGAATCCGCGCCGCCAGTCCGAGCTCGACGACATCTTCGCCGCAGACGGTTTGCTCGCGCGGCAAATCGACGGCTATCGCTCGCGAGCCTCGCAGATCGAGATGGCGCGTGCCGTCGCGGCCGCAATGGAAGCCTCGGGGCGAGCCATGCCCGAGCCCGCCATGTTCGAGGCACAGAAACGCCCCGCAAGAAGGTTGCAAACCTCTGCAGAGGGCGTGGGTGCAGCGGGCGCCGAGACGACCCCGGCGGAAACCCCGGATGGTCTGGATGGCAGCGAGAACACGCTGATCGTCGAAGCGGGCACCGGCACCGGCAAGACCTATGCGTATCTCGTACCGGCCATGTTGTGGGGCGGCAAGGTGATCGTGTCCACCGGCACCAAGCACTTGCAGGACCAGTTGTTCCAGCGCGATATCCCCACCGTGCGCGATGCGCTGGCCGTGCCGGTTTCGGTCGCCATGCTCAAGGGGCGCGCCAACTATCTGTGTCACTACTACCTGCAGCGCACCGCGGACAATGGCCGTCTGCCGTCGCGCCAGGAAACCTCGTATCTGCAGGACATCGTCCGTTTCGCGAAGATCACCCGCACCGGCGACAAGGCCGAGCTTGCGAGCGTGCCGGAGACGGCGGCGGTGTGGTCGATGGTGACCTCCACGCGCGACAACTGTCTCGGCCAGGAATGTCCTCACTACAAGGACTGCTTCGTGATGCAGGCGCGCCGCGAGGCGCAGCAGGCCGACATCGTGGTGGTCAACCATCACCTGTTCTTCGCGGACATCATGCTGCGCGACACGGGGATGGCCGAACTGCTGCCCACGGCCAACACGATCATCTTCGACGAAGCGCACCAGTTGCCCGAAACGGCGACGCTGTTCTTCGGCGAGACCTTGTCGACGGCGCAGTTCCTGGAACTCGCGCGCGATTCGGTTGCTGAAGGTCTGAGCCACGCGCGTGAAGGGGGGGACTGGAGCAAACTCGGCGCCGCGCTCGAACGGGCCGCGCGCGATGTGCGGCTGGCGTTCAGGGAAGATTCGCTGCGACTGTCGATTGGCCAGCTTGCCGACGATCATCCGCTGTTTGCCGCGCTCGAAGCGCTGGAGACGGAACTCACCGCGCTGTCGAACGCGCTTGCCAGCCAGGCGGAGCGTGCCGAATCGATTGGCGCGTGTCAGCGTCGCGCGCGCGAGTTGCAGGGCATCCTGGCGGGTTGGACCACGCCGCCCACCGAGGTCGAGCGCGACGCTGCTTCGGGCAACGCCGGCGCGTCGGATGCGAAAGCGGCCGCTGATCCCAACGAGAAGGTTCGCTGGATCGAAGTGTTCGCGCATACCGTGCAGTTGCACGAGACGCCGCTCTCGGTGGCGCCGATTTTTGCCAAGCAACGCGCGGGCGTGCCGCGCGCCTGGATCTTCACATCGGCCACTTTGTCCGTGCGCGGCGACTTCACGCATTACGCAGCGCAGATGGGGCTGAACGCGCGCCGCTCGATGACGCTGCCAAGCCCCTTCGACTATCCGACGCAAGGGTTGCTATACGTGCCGCGCAACCTGCCGCAGCCGTCCTCGCCCATGTTCACGGACGCCGTCTTCGACGCCGCGTTGCCGGCCATCGAGGCGTCAGGAGGGGGCGTCTTCATGCTCTGCACGACCTTGCGCGCGGTGGATCGCATCGCCAACAAGCTGCGCGAAGTCATCGAGTCACGCGGCTGGAACTACCCGTTGCTGGTACAGGGCGATGCGAGCCGGACGGAGTTGCTGGATCGCTTCCGCGCGCATGGCAATGCGATCCTGGTGGGCAGCCAGAGCTTCTGGGAAGGCGTGGATGTGCGCGGCGATGCGCTTTCACTGGTGGTGATCGACAAGCTGCCGTTTGCACCGCCGGATGATCCGGTGCTGTCGGCCCGTCTCGAGGCGCTGACCAAAAAGGGCTTGAGCCCGTTCGCGGTTCATCAGTTGCCGCAGGCAGTGATTACGCTCAAGCAGGGCGCAGGGCGTCTAATTCGCGCTGAGACCGATCGCGGCGTGCTGATGATCTGCGATACCCGGCTCGTCGAGAAACCGTATGGGCGCCGTATATGGCAGAGCCTGCCGCCTTTCAAGCGTACCCGTGAGATCGACGTGGTGCGGGAGTTCTTCGAAGAGCGTGAAGCGGGGGCGGTGTCGGAGAATTGAGGGGGCCGTTGAGCGGGCAGTTGAGCGCGCTGCCGGCCGCGTGAAAATCGGCCGCAAGAAGACTGGCCGCATGAAAACCGACCGCATGAAAACCGGCCGCAGAATGGCAAAACGCCACGGATGTGAATCCGTGGCGTTTTGCTTTACTACACAGGAAGTTCAGGTCGAGCTTCCCATGTAGTTTTCGCCCAGAGGCGAACCCTGCACGACAGCTTACTGGCTTGCGCCCGAAGCTGCAGCAGCCGAAGCTGCACCAGCGTCGCTCGAAGCAGCGGCTGCGTCCGAAGCAGCAGCAGCCGGTGCCGAAGCAGCAGCGTCGCTCGCAGCAGCAGCAGCGTCCGAAGCTGCAGCGCCTGCATCCGAAGCAGCAGCAGCCGGTGCCGAAGCAGCGGATGCATCGCTAGCCGGGGCAGCTGCCTGGTCGCTGCTCTTGTTGCATGCAGCCAGTGCCACAGCTGCCAACAGGGATGCTACGAGGAGGGATTTCTTCATGATCACGTCCTTTTATGGTTAAAGGTAAGCAACAGCGCAAAATAATACCGGTAATGTGCTCCAACATCGACCTGGGCCGCTGGTGGAGACGCACTTCACAAGAGCGTGAATCTTCCCTACGGCTTGGGCGGAAATTATATGCACTTTCGTACCGACCGTCGACAAATGCGGGGTCAATACGTTGTCTTTCTCATACAAAATTTCACAGTACGGCATACCACGTAGTCGAGGCTAGACAAGCTCGCCCACCTGTATCCAGCCCGCACGATACCACTCGTGCAGCAATGCTGTCACCGATGAATCGCCTGAGAGTGTTACAAAGCGTTTCGCACTCAGACACCGGTTATCAGCGAATTCAATTAACCATTTTTTAACGTTAGCCAGCCGATTTTCTTCTCCATTCAGGTAGAAAAAGCGGCGGTCGTACAACAAAACGGTTTTTCGGTCGAGCCGGACGCCAGACTTTGAGGCACGTTGAATAAAACGTGCTTCATTAAGCGGGCTTTCCGGCGGATCGAATACCACACTTGGCTTGGGTTCACTCAGGTAAGAGCCAAGAAACGAGGCAATGTCTTTCTCGTCCCATTTCACCTGAGCAAGGATTGCGCCTACCCGCTCGATTAGCGCCGCGGGCAGTTCCGCGGGATGGGCCACGGCCGGTTGCTGCGGATCGCGGTAGAGCTGCGGCGCACGCTCCTGGGCGGCACCGCCGCCGCTGCGATTGCCGCGCTCGCCACGCTCAGCAAGGTGGTACAGGAACTGGCCGGTGAGCTCGCTTGCCGAGGGCGCGCGAAAGCCGATCGAGCAGGTCATGCACTCGCCCGCGGCCACGCCGTCGTGAGCGATATGCGGCGGCAGATACAGCATGTCGCCCGGTTCCAGTAACCATTCCTGTTCGGGCTCGAAGTGCTGTAAAACTTTCAAGGGCATGTCCGGCTGCAACGTCAGATCGCGCTGCGCGCTGATGCGCCAGCGGCGCTTGCCGTGCACTTGCAGCAGAAACACGTCGTAAGAGTCGAAATGCGGACCTACGCCGCCGCCGTCGCTGGCGTAGGAAATCATCAGGTCGTCCAGACGCGCATCCGGCACGAAGCGAAAACGGTCGAGCAGTGCGCGGGCGCGGTCGTCGTGCAGATCGACGCCCTGCACGAGCAGGGTCCAGGCACGCTGCTTGACGGCAGGAAGTTCGTCGGCTGCGAACGGACCGTGCTCCAGTTGCCATTTGTTGCGAAAGCGCGTGATCAGACGTGCTTCCACCTCGTCCTGATCGGCCAGTTCGAACAGCTCGTCACGCGAAAGCGGCGCGGCGATGCCGGGGATAGCCTGACGGATCAACAGGGGCTTCTTCTGCCAGTACCGGCGCATGAATTGCGCGGGGGTGAGATTGCCGAGCAACGGCGTCGGCACGTCGGGCGAAGGCGGCGGAACCGGTGCAGGAATCCGGACAAAACCCCGGGCAGAACCCAGGTTCGCCGGGTGGTCAGAGGGCCGCTTGGGCATCGTATAATGTGAGTTGTATTCTGGAGAATCGAATGAAAATTGCAAAGAACACCGTCGTGTCGGTCGCTTACAAGCTGTCGGATGCGCAGGGCAACCTGATTGAAGAGAGCGACGAGCCGATGGTCTATCTGCACGGCGGCTATGATGGCACGTTCCCCAAGATCGAGGAAGAGCTCGACGGCCACGAGACTGGCTTCGAAACCCAGATCCAGTTGGAGCCGCAAGATGCGTTCGGCGAGTACGACCCTGATCTGGTGAAGATCGAGCCGCGCAATCGCTTCCCGGAACCGCTCGAAGTCGGCATGCAATTCGAAGGTACGCCGGAAGAAGGCGATGAAGACATCGACTCGCTCGTCTACATCGTGACCGACGTCGCGGAAGACAAGGTCGTGCTGGACGGCAATCATCCTCTCGCCGGCATGGCGCTGCGTTTCGCGCTCACCGTCAAGGACGTGCGGCCCGCTACCGAAGACGAAATCCAGCACGAGCACGCGCACGGCGCTGATGGCCTCGAAGTGCTCGACGAGGATGACGACGAAGACGGCGAAGAGCCTTCAGGGCCCACGCTGCACTGAGCCTGCCGGGACGCCGGTGGAGGCCGGCGTCGAACTGTCCGGTTGAGCCTGCGGACCTTGCTGGTAAGACGGCTGCGCTGACGGCGAGGTTGACGCGGGCGGCGCGACGGGCAGCAAAGGTGGCAGGTTCGAGGCCGGATTCATTGATGGACTGACCGCGGGGTTGCCCGACGGATTCATCGAGGGGTTTGCCCCCGGTGCCTGGTCCGGTTCCGGCGTGGGTGGGGCGGTGGGGACCATGTCCTCCTCGGAGGCCGCCTCCGGCGCCGCGGGTTGGGGCGGTCGCACCGGCAGCAGCGGCACATTCTTCGGTACCTCACGCACACTCACGCGAAACGGCGGCCGGCGCGACAGGTCCGCGTCGATCTGAATCCACTGGTCAAGACGATCACGCGGCGCAAAAGCGATGCGCGTCAGATTCGTCACCACCTCTCCCTTGTCATTCCGTAGCGGCTGATCAATCACGAAGCCACGCGCGCTGCGCTCGTCATCGCAATGAATCAGCAGCACGGGTCCGTGGAACTGCTGCGCGACTTTCACGAGCGTGCGCTTGAGTTCGAGAAAGCCGTCGCGGCGCGAATTGCGGCCAAAACGCAGCCACGCAAAACGGTCTGGCCGTTCGTAACGTTCGGGATCCGGGTCGCCCTGAATGAACACCACGATTGCCCGTGCCTCGCGCCGCTTTGCATACTCCGCAGCGTGCTCGAGCCAGAACGCGTTCGCGATCACGCGGTCTTCGAATTCGCCGTTGCGCCCGCCCGCAGTCAGATAGTGATTGTTCGTGCCGGGCACGTTCAGGCCGATGAACACCGTATCGCCGAGTTGCCAGCGCACGTTTTCGCGGTATTGCCGGAACCGCGACACTTCGCTTTCGCGCGTCAGCGCAAGCGGGTTTTGGCCCATCGAGGCGGAATCGGCGAACACCGTTTGCCGTAACTGATCGAGCCGCTCAACGGGATCGAAACCACCTGCCTCCGGTGAGCCGCAATCGGTCCAGTCGTACTGGCCGGGAATAAAGATCAGCGCTGGACGCGCCGCTTCGAGGATGGCCTGACGCTGCTCGTAAAGCGAGTCACGGCACGCTTCCTTCGGACCCCTGAGGTTTCCGTCGTAGACGATGAAGGAGATATTGCGCTCGCGCCCAATCGTGTCGAGCAACCGCTGGGTGGGCGCTTCGTCGGCGTTGCCTTGAAGGGTGTCGGCCAGCACGGCAAAGCTATAGCGCACGGGCGCCGCGTGCGCGCGCGACCACGCGCCGCAGCTTAGAACGAAGGCAATGCCGAGTGCCGCGCACAGCGTGCGCGGCACCTGCGGATTCGGGTAGCGGTCAATGATCCGCATCCGGTTCGACGGCGAGGCCATGCAGCTCGTACAGCAGGTCGAGCGCATCGCGCGGGCGCAGTTCGTTCGGATCGAGCGCGCGCAAACGTTCGAGCAGCGTACGCTCGGCCTCCGTCAGTGCGGGCTCCCCATGCGTGCCATTCGTGTTGCTGGCGTCGCTGTCGTCGTCGTACGCGTCTTCGAGCAGCAGCGGCGCCGCGAACAGGTCGAGTTGCGGAGCAGGCTTTGCCGCCGATTGCTGTTCGAGATGCACGAGATGCTTGCGCGCGGCTCGGATCACCGCATTCGGCACGCCTGCCAGTTGTGCCACTTGCAAGCCGTAACTCTGGTTGGCAGGGCCTTCGCTGACAGCGTGCAGAAACACGATGCCGTGGCCATGTTCGACCGCCGACAGATGCACGTTCGCCGCTTGCGGAAATTCGGCTGGCAGTTGTGTCAGCTCGAAGTAGTGCGTGGCAAACAGCGTGTGGCAACCGTTATGTGCCAGCAAATGCCGGGCGATGGCCCACGCGAGTGCGAGGCCGTCGAAGGTCGAGGTGCCGCGCCCGATCTCGTCCATCAACACGAGACTTTGCGGGGTGGCGTCGTTGAGAATGGCGGCCGCTTCCGTCATTTCGACCATGAAGGTGGAGCGGCCACCGGCCAGATCGTCGGCGGCGCCAATGCGCGTGAAGATGCGGTCGATCGGGCCAAACGACGCACGCCGCGCCGGCACATAGCTGCCCACGTAGGCCAGCAAGGCGATCAGCGCGGTCTGCCGCATGAAGGTCGATTTACCGCCCATGTTCGGGCCGGTGATCAGGAGCAGCTTGCGCTCCGGGTTGAGCGTGCAGTCGTTGGCAATGAATTGCTCGACCTGCGCTTCGACGACCGGATGCCGCCCCTGTTCGATTTCGATGCCGGGCGTGCTCGAGAACGACGGCGCCACCCAGTCGAGTGCGCGGGCCCGTTCGGCGAAGGCGGCTAGCAGATCGAGCTCCGCCAGCGCCAGGGCGACCCGCTGGCAATCGGCGATGAACGGCAGCAGCGCCTGGAGCACCCCGTCGTACAGCGAGCGTTCGCGGGCGAGGGCGCGTTCCTGCGCGGACAAGGCTTTGTCCTCGAAGGTTTTCAGTTCAGGCGTGATGTAGCGCTCGGCGTTCTTGAGCGTCTGACGGCGCCGATAATCGTCCGGCACCTTGTCGGTCTGGCCGCGTGTGACTTCGATATAGAAGCCGTGCACCTTGTTGTACTCGACCCGCAGATTGCCGATGCCGGTACGCGTCCGTTCACGCGTTTCGAGGTCGATCAGGAACTGTCCGCAGTTCTCGGAGATATCGCGCAGTTCGTCGAGTTCGGCGTCGTAACCGCGGGCGATTACGCCGCCGTCGCGCACCATCGCTGCCGGTTCCTGTGCGACCGCACGCTTGAGCAGATCCACGCAGGGCGCGGGCGGTTCGAGCGCTGCGTCGATGCGCGCGAGCGAATCGGCGGCACTGGCTACCGCGGCCAGTTGCACGCGCAGATCGGGCAGCGCGAGAAAGGTGTCACGCAAGCTCGAGAGGTCGCGTGGCCGCGCGGACAACAGCGCGAGACGGCCCGTGATGCGTTCGATATCCGCGATCTGCCGCAAGGCGCCGCGCAGCGTATCCACGCTCGCGGCGGGCGGCGCATCCAGCAGCGCGCCGATTGCCTGCTGACGTGCCTGCGCAATGGCCGCCTCGCGTGGCGGATGATGCAGCCAGTGACGCAGCAGACGGCTGCCCATCGTCGTGCAGCAGGTATCGAGCAGCGAGCACAGCGTGGGGCTCTCGGTGCCGCGCAAGGTTTCGGTGAGTTCGAGATTGCGGCGCGTGGCAGGGTCGAGCCCGATATATTCCGACTCGTATTCGACCTTCAGACTGCGCACGTGACGAAGCTGCTGGCCTTGCGTGGCGGCCGCGTACAGGAGCAGGGCGCCGGCCGCGCCGCACGCGCAAGACAGAGAGTGCGCGCCGAAGCCGTCCAGACTCGCCACTTCCATCTGATCGCACAGACGTTGCGTGCCCGAGGTCACGTCGAAGTGCCAGCTCGGCACCCGCGTGAGTGCGCCGGAGCCAGCCGGCGGCGTCCACGTGGTGGCTTCAGAGCCGGTATCGGCGATCAGGATTTCGGCGGGGCGAATGCGCTCCAGTGCAGCCGCGGCCTGCTCGGGCGCAACCTCTGCGAGGCGCAGCGCGCCGCTCGCCAGATTCAGCCACGCCAGCCCTACATGCGTCGCCACGCCGCGACGGTTGTGAGCCACGCACACGGCGAGCAGGTACACATCGTTCTTGTCCGACAGCAGCGCGGCGTCCGTCAGCGTGCCCGGCGTGACGACCCGCACGACCTTGCGTTCGACCGGTCCCTTCGAGGTGGCCGGGTCGCCGATCTGTTCGCAGATCGCGACGGACTCGCCGAGCTTGACGAGCTTGGCCAGATACTGCTCGACCGCGTGATGCGGCACGCCCGCCATCTTGATCGGATTGCCTGCCGACGCGCCACGCTGCGTCAGCGTGAGATCGAGCAGGCGCGCGGCCTTCTCGGCATCGTCGAAAAACAGCTCGTAGAAATCGCCCATCCGGTAGAACACCAGCGTGCCCGGATGCTCCCCTTTAATGCGCAGGTATTGCTGCATCATGGGAGTATGTTGTGCGACGTCGGTAGCCGCTGCGGTTTGCATGCCCATCCTGTGTATCTTCTTGCGTTAGCTGTTCAGGGCGTGAGTTTAACCCGTCGCCGCGCACTGTGAAGCTGGCCGGATGGCCAGCTTTCGCGTGCAGCGTACCGGGCAGTATTATTCGACCAGCACGCGCATGTCGACGGTACGCGCATTCGCCATGCTGCGGCGTTTGGCGAGCCACATCATGAAGGTGATGAAGCTGCCGAACACCACGATGATCCACGGCACCGGCAGCTTTGCGGTGAGTAGCAGCGCGTACAAGCCGAGCATCAGCAGGACGGCCAGATTCTGGTTGAAGTTTTGCACGGCGATGGAGAGGCCCGCGGTCAGCAAGGTGGCGCCCCGATGCTGCAGGAGGGCATTCATCGGCACAATGAAAAAGCCTGACAGACCGCCGAGCAGAATCATCAACGGATAGGCGAGCACGATGTAGATCGGCGCGACGAACGGGCCCACGCGGATGCCCGCGCCCGGCGGAAAGAGCCCCTTGCTGTAGAAGGCCATTGCAATCGCGACGGCGCCCGTGATGATGCCGATGGGCAGCACCTTCAGCGAACTGCGCAGCGGCACGAGCGTCGCCGCCGCGGCCGCGCCCACCGCAATGCCGAGGCCCGTGATGCCCTGCATGACGGCAGCTTTTGAGAGCGACAGCCCGAGATTCACGTCTGCCCACTTGAGCACCAGCAACTGCAGCGTGACCGCGCCGCCCCACATCAGGGTGGTCACCCACAAGGCGACCTGGGCGAGCTTGTCGCCCCACAGCATGTTGAAACAGTGCGCGAAATCGCCCACCAGTTTCTTCGGTTCGTTGAGACGGTTCGTATAACGGGCGCCGGTATCGGGGATGCCGATGTTGATCACGGCAGCGAGCACATACGTGACCATCACGGCCAGCATCGCCAGATCGGCGGCGGAGTGGATCAGCGGCAGATGCGCGTGCGCCACGAAGTTGGTGGCGTACGTGCTGATCAGCGCGCCGCCAAGCATGGTGCCGACGATGGTCGACAGCACGGTGGCCGATTCGAGCCACGCATTGGCGGCCACCAGCCGTTCGGGAGGCAGCAGCTCGGTGAGGATGCCGTATTTGGCGGGCGAGTACGCCGCCGCGCCAAAACCCACTACGCCATACGCGATCATCGGATGCACGCCGAAAATCATCATCAGGCAGCCGCTCGCCTTGAGCGCGTTGGAGACGAACATCACGTGGCGTTTTTGCAGCGCGTCCGCGAAGGCGCCGACGAACGGCGCCAGCAACACGTACGAGACCGTGAAGAAGATCTGCAGCAGCGGCGTAACCCAGGCGGCCGACTTGATGACCGAGAGCAGCGCGATCGCCGCAATCAACAGCGCGTTGTCCGCGAGCGAGGACACGAACTGCGCTGCAATGATTGTGTAGAAGCCTTTTTTCATGAAGCCGTTGTGGATGCTGCGCAGGATTTTCGCGTAGGGCGAACGGCACGCAGGTCGCGTCGCACGTCCGGAACGCCCGTTGCCTTCTTAACGCGGGGGACGTCGTGATGCACGGCGGCTGGCATGCCGGCGAGGTCTTTCGGTTTGTAGCTTTAGGCCTGACTATGGCCAAGGTGTTGGCGGTGGCTTCTGCCAAGGGTATAGCAGGGCATAACCACAATGAAGCTAACAAAAAAGCGGCCGAAGCCGCTTTCGCAAGATTACCGCTTTACGCAGCTTGTTGCTTGGTGCGGGTATAGCGCGACAGGATCGGCACCATCTGCGCATACAGCTTCGGATTACCGGCGACGACTTCGCCCACGTGCAGAAAGTCCGAATCGCCCGTGTAGTTGCCCACCAGTCCGCCCGCTTCGGTGATCAGCAGGCTGCCGGCAGCCATGTCCCACGCGTGCAGACCCTGCTCGAAGAAGCCGTCGAGGCGGCCCGCCGCGACGTTGGCCAGATCGAGCGCGGCCGCGCCCGGACGACGCAGGCCGGCGCAGGCTTCGGTCATTTCGGCGAACAGACGGCCGTAGGCGTCGACACCGTCCGTGTCACGGAACGGGAAGCCCGTGCCGATCAGGCCGTCGGCGAGGCGGTCGCGGCGGCTCACACGGATGCGGCGGTCGTTCAGGAACGCGCCGCGGCCGCGCGAGGCGGTGAACAGGTCGTTGCGGTTGGGGTCGTAGACCACCGCCTGCGTCACGATGCCCTTGTGCGCCAGCGCGATGGACACGCAGTAGTACTGGAAGCCGTGAATGAAATTGGTGGTGCCGTCGAGCGGATCGATGATCCACTGGTATTCGGACTCGTTGTCCGACTTGCCGGATTCTTCGGCGAGGA
This sequence comes from Paraburkholderia sp. DHOC27, assembly GCF_003429005.1. Taxonomy (GTDB): domain Bacteria; phylum Pseudomonadota; class Gammaproteobacteria; order Burkholderiales; family Burkholderiaceae; genus Paraburkholderia. The sequence goes on along the minus strand of NZ_QVQV01000007.1, from coordinate 423,214 downwards.
TGGCGTGATCGGGATAAGCCGTCTTCAGCGTGTCGATGATGGCCGCTTCCGATGCCTTGTCGACCTCCGTGACGAAATCGTTGTGCTGTTTCTTGCTGACCTGAACCAGGTCGAGGTCGAGGGATGCCCGATTGATGATCTGCGCGGCGCGGCGGGCGGCCTTGACGGCGATGTTGAGCATGGGATGCATAAGCCAGGATCCTTGTGCCGGGGCAGCGTGGCTGCTTACCGGAATGAGCCGAGGAGTGGTCGACCACTCGGCTGAAAATACCGCTGGAAATCAGCAGAAAACACCACGAAGCGACGCGGGATGGCGCGCTCCGTCGACGGAGACGAATTGGATAAGAGCGAGGCGCGCGTTCGAAGACGGCGCGAATGACATGATTTTACCCGACTCCGGGCCGATCCGGCAGCGCCGCCTTCCGGTGCGCCCCTACGAGCCGCGGCTGGGCCTCCCGCGGGCGCAGGCGGCCGTCAAGGGCCACTAAGGGCCACTAAAGGCCACCAAGCGGCCGCCAAGCGGCCACCAAGCGGCCACCAAGCGGCCACCAAGCGGCCACCAAGCGGCCACCAAGCGGTGCGCCCATCAGCACCGCATGGCGCAACCAGGCGGGGTAACATACGCCCTTTAGCTCCCCATTTTTATCGTGGCCCAACCCCACAACCCGTCTTCCTCTTCTTCCGAACTGTGCGCGCCCGACAGCGCCGCACCGGTGCGCGGCGGCTTTACGTCCACGCGCTTCGTGCTGGTCGAACCGAGCCATCCCGGCAATGTCGGTGCCGCGGCACGCGCGCTGAAAACGATGGGTTTTTCGCGGCTCGTGCTGGTGGCACCGCGCGTGCCGCACGTGCAGTCCGACCCGGAGGCGATCGCGATGGCGAGCGGCGCGGACGACGTGCTGGCGGGCGCCCATGTCGTGCCCACGCTCGCGGACGCGTTGAACGGCGTGCAATGGTCGGTGGCGTTGACCGCGCGCCTGCGTGAATACGGGCCGCCCCAGTTTGCACCGCGCGCCGCTGCCGCCCACGCCCGCGAGCATGCGGTGCACGGCGATATCGCGCTGGTCTTCGGCAACGAGCGCACCGGGCTGTCCAACGAGGACGTGGAGCGCTGCAGCGTGCTCGCGCATATTCCCGCCAACCCGGCGTACAGCTCGCTCAATCTGGCCCAGGCGGTGCAAGTGCTCGCGTACGAGTTGCGCACGGCCTATCTGGGCGATGACGGCGCCAGCGCCGGTGCCGGCAGCGCGTCGGGTTTGCCGAACGCGGACGGCCAGGGTGCCGCAGCCGGAGCGCTTGCGCCGAGTGACGACATCGAACGCATGTACGTGCATCTGGAGAACGCGCTGATCGCGCTGGAGTTTCTCGACCCCGCCAATCCGAAGAAGCTGATGTCGCGTCTGCGGCGCCTGTTTGCGCGCTCGGGGCTGGAACGCGAAGAGGTCAATATCGTGCGCGGTATCGCCAAACACATTCTGCTGAATGTGAAGACGCCGAAGAGCGACGCCCGCACCGGCGCCGCGCCGGACGACGAATCCGCCTGAGCGGCGGCACGTTCGCGTGACGACCTTGCCGGGTGCGGGGGCATCCGGCAGGTTTTGCGCAATCGCCCTACAATTCCTCGCATCGTTCTAAGCAAAGCTGCCGTTCTGCTAACTGGCAGCACGCTGTCGCGCGCCTCGCGGCCACGACGGTTCTCTCCCCCATGCCGGCGTCAAGACTATGTTCACGAGACTTCGCGAAGACATCGCCACGATCCGCGAGCGCGATCCCGCTTCCCGCAGTGCCTGGGAAGTGCTCACGTGTTATCCGGGCCTGCATGCACTGGTACTGCATCGCTTCGCGCACGCCTGCTGGCAGATGCGGCGTCGCTGGCTGGCGCGCTTCGTGTCGCAAGTGGCGCGCTTTCTGACGGGCATCGAGATTCACCCGGGCGCCACGATCGGCCGTCGCGTGTTCATCGATCACGGCATGGGCGTGGTGATCGGCGAGACCGCGGAGATCGGTGACGATTGCACCATCTATCAGGGCGTCACGCTTGGCGGCACGTCGCTGACGCGCGGTGCCAAACGGCATCCGACGCTCGAACGCGGCGTGATCGTGGGGGCGGGCGCGAAAGTGCTCGGCGGCTTTACGATCGGCGCGGGCGCCAAGATCGGCTCGAACGCGGTGGTGGTGAAGCCTGTAGCGGCTGGCGGCACGGCCGTGGGCAATCCGGCGCGCGTGATCGTCGCGGCTGCGGCGGCGGTTTCGTCTTCCGCGGCCGGTGCTGCCCATGCGAAAGACGCTGAACGTGATGCGCGTAATGCGCGTGATGTCCGTGACGCCGGTGGTGGCATGGCGGCGCCCGAACGTACCGCGTTCTGCGCCTACGGCATTACGCCGAATGCGGACGATCCGGTGTCGCTTGCTATCCACGGGTTGATCGATCATGCCGCGGGGCAGTCGCGCCGCATCGACGAGATCGTGATTGCGCTGGAGCGGCTCGGCACGCGTCTCGAAGCGCTGCAAGGCACGGACGCGGCGCTGCTCGATCTGCGACGACTGTCGGCGGCGATTGCCGGGAAAACGGAAGAGGGTGAGGTGACCGGGTTGACCGGGCGCTAGGGAGGGGCCGCGCCTCGCCTCGCGTCACTCCCGCTTCATGCCGGCGTCAATCCAGCGGCAACGCTCGCACGCCTTCCGCGTCGACGCGCAGATAGCCGCCGCGCGGCTCGCCATGATCGAGGTCCCAGTCCGGCAGCACCCAGCGTGTGCCGCCCGGTTCACGGTGACGTGCCGGCCGGTGCGTATGACCATGCACGATGATCGTCGTCCCCGTGCGTTTGAACAAGGCCGCCACACCGTTCGGCGTGACGTCGTACTTTGCGGAGACGGGCCGTGAACGTCCCTCGTGACTCGCCTTGCGCATCTTGAGCGCCAGCGCATGCCGCCATTTGAACGGCCACGCCAGAAACAGCAGTTGCGCGACACGGCTGCGGGCCACGCGGCGAAAGCGCATGTAGGCGCGATCCGCGGTGCACAGCGCATCGCCGTGCGCGAGCGTGATGCGCGCGCCAAAGGCGGTGATCACGAACGGATCGGGCAGCCAGATCGCCGCCGCCGCGGCCATGAAGCGCTTGCCCAGCAGAAAGTCGCGATTGCCATGCATGATGTAAAGCATGATGCCGCGCTCCGACAGGGTATGCATGAGCGCTGCCATGCGCGCGACGAACGGGTCGCTTAGCATGTCGTCGCCGACCCAATACTCGAACAGGTCGCCGAGAATAAAAACGGAGTCCGCTTCTTCAGCGGTGACACGGATGAAATGCTCGAAGGCGGCGACCGTGCGCGGGATCGCCTCGCTTAGATGCAGGTCCGAAATGAAAAAATACGGGCGAGCGGCGTGCGGGCGTTTGCCCTCGCCAGGCACGCCCGCGGCGACGCTTCGCAGCGGCGTTTCTTGCAGCATCGAAGAGTGCCTGATCTCAGTTGCAGTGAGTGCTGCGCGCGCGTTGGCGCAGCGCACGCAGCGGTTTTTCAGCGGCTTTTCAGCGACTAGCTCGCAGACTACGGCTCAACCTGCGGCTCAACCCGCGGCTCAACCAGCACGCCAGGTGGCGCGGCGGGCGCATCAAGTGTGCTGCCCGCGCCGTGCCCTGGCATGCCGGCCTGTTTAGTCGACGATGACCGCTTTCTCGATGATCACGTCGTCCGCCGGCACGTCCTGATGGAAACCCTTCGAGCCGGTCTTGACCTTCTTGATCTTCTCGACGATATCCATGCCGTCGACTACCTTGCCGAACACCGCGTAGCCCCAGCCTTGCGGCGTCGGCGACGAGTGATTCAGGAAGTCGTTGTCGTTCACGTTGATGAAGAACTGCGCGGTGGCCGAGTGCGGATCGTTGGTGCGTGCCATCGCGATCGAGCCGTTGACGTTCTTCAGGCCGTTGTTCGCTTCGTTGGTGATCGGTGCTTCGGTCGGCTTTTGCTTCATGCCGGGTTCGAAACCGCCGCCCTGAATCATGAAGCCGTCGATCACGCGGTGGAACACCGTGTTGTCGTAATGACCGGCCTTCACGTAGTTGAGAAAGTTCTCGACCGACTTCGGTGCTTTTTCGGCGTCGAGTTCAAGCTTGATGACACCGTGATTCGTATGCAGTTCGACCATGATGGAATCCTTTTCTGGACGATGGGTGGAAGGTGCGCCTCGCGCGCGATGGAGCTGGTGTGCACATTGTGCATGCATCCCATCTTGCGCGTGAGACCGCGCCCGGGCGTTCGATTGTGCACGACTGGCGATGGGTCGTATCGCCAGTCGTGCTGACTGTGGCTCGATTCGCCGTTCGACGCATCATCTGCGAGCCAGGCATGCACCCGGCGGGGCAGATGGCGTGTCGACGAGCCATGTACTGATTCGGACCTGCCTGCTGCTCGAGTCCTGCGCGAGTTCTATATGAAACCCGCGTGCTGTTACTTGCTGACCACCGTAGCCGATTCGATCACGATCGGCGTTTGCGGCACATCGGCCATCGGGCCGCGCGTGGTGGTCGGCGTGCCTTCGATCTTCTTCACGACGTCCATGCCGGCGGTCACCTTGCCGAACACAGCATAACCATTGCCGTCCTGACCCGGATAGTCGAGGCCTGCGTTATCCGCGGTGTTGATGAAGAATTGCGCGGTAGCCGAATCCGGATCGCTCGTACGTGCCATCGCAATCGAGCCCGTGACGTTCTTCAGGCCATTGCGGCTTTCGAGCGGAATCGGCGCGCGCGTCGGCTTCTCCGCGAAGCTTTGCGTGTAGCCGCCGGCCTGGATCATGAAGCCCGGAATCACGCGATGGAAAATCGTGCCGCTGTACTGGCCTGCCTTCACGTAGTCGAGGAAGTTGGCCACCGTCTTCGGCGCCTTTTCGGGGTACAGCTCGACGCGGATGTCGCCGTCCGTGGTCTTGAAGAGCACCGACGGGTGCGCGGCCTGCGGCGCGGACTGGGCAAAGGCGGGGGCGTTCGCGATCAGGGCGGCGCTACCGAGCGCCAACATCAACCATTTCATGTAGATCCTCTGGGTGGAAAAAAACGTTGGCGATGATGCGTGCCGGTGACATTGACTGGTGCGTGACACGTCTGTGAGAGCGCCACGCGTGACAGCCAGGCGGCACGCAGTCACGCACGCTCACACGAAACATTCACGCGCTCATTGCGACGGTGCCATGTACGGAGGCATGGCGAGTGAGCCGTTCGGGCCGCCATAGTTGAAGCTCGGCGTCTGCGTCATGTTCGACGTGGCACGACGCGTGTAATCCTCTTCGGGCGCGGCCACTTTCTTCACCGGCGTAGCGTTCGCGGGCGGCGAGACGATCTTCTGGATGTCGGCGAGGCGTTGCTGCGAGGTGCCGCTCGCCTGGCCCAGAGTTTGCGCGCGCTGGTAGGCCGAGGCGGCGAGCCGCAGATACAGGTCACCCAGATTCTCGTAGGCGAGGCCGTAGTTCGGATTGGCTTTGGTGGCCGTTTCGAGTGCCTCGCGCGCTTCCGTATAGTGACCGTGCTTCGCGTACAGCGCAGCGAGGTTGTTATACGGCTCGGGCAGTTCCGGATAGCTTTGCGTGAGTGCGACGAAGGCGCTGATGGCCTCGTCGTCGCGATTCAGATGCGCGAGCACCGTGCCGCGCTTGAACTGCGCCTGGGCGTCGCGCGGATTCGCCGCAATGCGTGCGTCGAGTTGCGTGAGCGCAGCGTTCCAGTTCTTCTGTGCGATGGCAGCGTCGATCTCCGGCGTGCCGTCGCGCACCGCGGGGCCGGACACCACGGGGGTCGCTTTCTGTGCCTGTGCGAAGGCACGGGTGCCGGGCACGAGCAGGACCGCGAAGCCGCACAGGGCCGTCGCGGCGAGGGTCGCAGCGCTGCGCGCGCGGCCGCTGGAAGGTTTCATAGGCTCAGGTCTGGATGTTATACTCCGAGCCATTCTAACAAAAGGTCTGCGCGTTCCGTCGAACCTCAGACTGTTCTTTCGCCACTCGTGGTCGTCTCCGCTTTGAGCGCAGCCTGACTGCCGCACCAGGTGCGCCGGTTTGCTGCTGTATGTGCTGTCCCGTTTGCCAGATCGGTTCAGCACGCACGAAACTGCATTGCGGATTTCTTTCGGCCCACGCACCGTCTCTATGGAATCACTGCGCATCTACAACACGCTCGCGCGTGAAAAGCAAAATTTCGTGCCGCTGCAGGCGGGCGTCGTACGAATGTACGTCTGCGGGATGACGGTGTATGACTACTGTCACATTGGTCATGCACGCGTGATGGTCGTGTTCGATATCGCACAGCGGTGGCTGCGCACGCTCGGCTACAACGTGACCTATGTGCGCAACATTACCGATATCGACGACAAGATTATTCGCCGCGCAGTCGAAAACGGCGAGACCATCAAGTCGCTCACCGATCGCTTTATCACCGCGCTGCATGAAGATGCGGACGCGCTGGGCATCGAACGGCCCGATTTCGAACCGCGCGCCACGGACTACATTCCGCAGATGCTCGGCATGATCGAGAAACTCGAAGCCAATGGCTACGCGTACCAGGCGAGCGATGGCGACGTCAACTACGCCGTGCGCAAATTTGCTGACTACGGCAAGCTGTCGGGCAAGTCGCTCGAAGATCTGCGCGCAGGTGAACGCGTTGCGGCCAACGACGCCAAGCAGGACCCGCTCGACTTCGTGTTGTGGAAACAGGCGAAGCCTGAAGAGCCCGCGGATACCGGTTGGGATTCGAAATACGGACGCGGTCGTCCCGGTTGGCACATTGAATGCTCGGCAATGGGCTGCACGTTGCTCGGCGATCATTTCGACATTCACGGCGGCGGTCAGGACCTGCAGTTTCCGCACCACGAAAATGAAATCGCGCAAAGCGAAGGTGCAACAGGTCAAACGTTCGTCAACTACTGGATGCACAACGGCTACGTTCAGATCGACAATGAGAAGATGTCGAAGTCACTCGGCAACTTCTTTACGATCCGCGAAGTGCTTGCGCAGTATGACGCTGAAGTGGTGCGCTTCTTCATTGCGCGTGCCCACTACCGTTCGCCGCTGAACTATAGCGACACACACATCGACGACGCGCGCGGGGCACTCACGCGCTTGTACACATCATTGAAAGATGTGACGCCGGATGACGCCGCACTTGACTGGAACGAAGCACACGCGCAACGTTTTCATGCGGCGATGAATGACGACTTCAACACGCCCGTTGCAGTGGCCGTGTTGTTCGAACTGGCAAGCGAAGTGAACCGCACGCGCGATGCTGCGCTGGCCCGGCAACTGCGCGCACTGGCACGCATCATCGGGCTGCTCGGTCGTGAGCCGCGTGTGTTTCTGCAGCAGGCATCGGGCAGCGCACAAGAAGGCGCGCTCGACGTTGCCGCGATAGAAGCGCAGATCGCAGCGCGGGCGGCGGCCAAGCAGGCAAAGGACTATGCGGCAGCAGACCGGATCCGGGCAGCGTTGCTCGAGGCCGGCGTTGCACTTGAAGACAAACCCGGCGGGTTGACCGAGTGGCGGCGCGTGTGAGCGCACCTCGTACTTCCCTTTGATCGATTCGCCAGGCAGGAGGCAGGATGGCAACGGCCACGAAGGCGCCGGCTAAACGAGCCGCGTCTAAAACGAGCGCGGCAGCCGCAGTGAAATCCACGCGCGCACGCAGCGGCAGCACGGCGAAGGCGTCGTCGGACGGTGCGGGCAAGACCGGCGCGGCGGCGGGCAAGTCGACGGTGAAACGTGCGCTCAACGGCGCCGGTGCGCATGCGCCTGCCTCGAAGAAAGTGACCCGGCTCGCAAAGGCTGTGCGTCCTGCGCGCGGCAAACTCCATGACGACACGCGCAGTAACGGTAGTACGGCGGGCAGCACAGCAGGCGTCAGCGTAAAAGCCGCCAGGGAAGTGAAGGGCGCGAAAACGGCGAAGGCCGCGCATGGTGCGGTGAATGGCACTAACGTTGCCATTGGCATCAACGGGTCCAATGGCGCATTGCCCGTGGCGTTGAAGGACGATGTCCAGGAACTCGCGCGCGACACGCTGCATGAAGGCGAAGTGGTGCGCAAATCGCGTGTGCTGGTCGATGACACCAATGTCGCCGTGCCGGTCCAGGTGGGCGGTCTCACGCCTGAAGTCACACGCCCCGCGTATTGGGACAAGGCCTGTGCCGACCTCGTCAAGCGCGACCGCATTCTCAAGAAGCTGATTCCAAAATTCGGTCCCGTGCATTTGATGAGCCGCGGCGATCCGTTCGTCACGCTGGCACGTTCCGTGGTGGGCCAGCAGGTTTCCGTGGCGTCGGCGCAAGCGGCGTGGGAGCGCGTGGAAAACGCGTGTCCGAAGCTCGTGCCGCAGCAGTTCATGAAGCTTGGGCAAGACAAGCTGATGGCGTGCGGTTTGTCCCGACGCAAGGCCGAATACATTCTCGATCTCGCCGGCCACTTCGTTTCGGGTGCGTTGCACGTGGGCAAGTGGACCTCGATGGACGACGAGGCGGTGATTGCCGAACTCACGCAGATTCGCGGTATAGGCCGCTGGACTGCCGAGATGTTCCTCATCTTCAATCTGTCGCGTCCAGATGTGTTGCCGCTCGACGATCTCGGCCTGATCCGCGCGATCAGCGTCAACTATTTCAGCGGCGAGCCGGTCACGCGCAGCGAGGCGCGCGAGGTCGCGGCGAACTGGGAACCGTGGCGCACGGTGGCCACGTGGTATATGTGGCGTAGTCTCGACCCGCTGCCGGTCGATTACTGAACGAAGCGGGCGGATCCAGTCTGGGCCTCCGCTCGAACCCCGAGTAAATCTTGCGTGTCCGGTGAACGAGCATCAACCTGAAGGGGTCGCATTCGCAAGCCCAGACGGCGCGGCGCTTTGTCCGCAACAGGCGGGACGCTGATATGAAACTATCAATTTGGCTGATTCGATAGTTTCGAGGTAGTTTTGACAGGGGCGGTCGCGGTTAGAATACGCGCTGCCGGTAAGTCCAAGGATTAAAACCAATGAAGACCACCTTTCTGGATTTCGAGCAGCCGATCGCTGAGCTCGAAGCGAAGATCGAAGAATTGCGCTTCGTGCAGGACGATTCGGCCGTCGATATTTCGGAAGAAATCGAGCGGCTGTCCAAGAAGAGTCAACAGCTCACCAAAGATCTCTACGCGAACCTGACACCGTGGCAGGTTTCGCAAATTGCTCGTCATCCGCAACGTCCCTACACGTTCGACTACGTGAGCGAACTGTTCACCGATTTCCATGAGCTGCATGGCGACCGCGCCTTCGCAGACGACCTGGCTATCGTCGGCGGGTTCGCGCGTTTCAACGGTCAGTCGTGCATGGTGATCGGCCATCAGAAGGGTCGCGATACGAAGGAGCGCTCGCTGCGTAACTTCGGCATGCCGCGTCCGGAAGGCTATCGCAAGGCCGAGCGTCTGATGCGTACGGCCGAGAAGTTCGGTTTGCCCATCTTCACCTTCATCGACACGCCGGGTGCGTATCCGGGCATCGGTGCGGAAGAGCGCGGCCAGTCGGAAGCCATTGGCCGTAACCTGTACGTGATGGCCGAACTGAAGACACCGATCATCTCGACCATCATCGGCGAGGGTGGTTCGGGCGGCGCACTGGCCATCGCCGTTGGCGATAGCGTGTTGATGCTGCAGTTCTCGACCTACTCGGTGATCTCGCCGGAAGGCTGCGCGTCGATTCTGTGGAAGAGCGCGGCAAAAGCGCCTGAAGCAGCGGAAGCGCTGGGCCTCACTGCGCATCGCCTGAAAGCGCTGGGCCTGATCGACAAGATCGTCAACGAACCGCTGGGCGGCGCGCATCGCGATCCGAAGGGCATGGCTGCGCTGCTGCGCCGTGCGCTGGCGGACTCGCTGCGTCAGTTCCAGGGCATGAGCATCCCCGACCTGCGCGAGCGCCGTTTCGAACGGCTGATGGCGTACGGCAAATTCAAGGAAACGACGCCGGGCGCATAAGCCGGCGCCGGCTCCTCATGGCACGGCGCCTCGCGCGTCAGGCCTCACAGCCGTGACCCAACTCTCCGACATTCACGCCGACCGCCTCGTTCTCGAGGCGGTCGGCGCTGTGTTTTCTGCTTCGACAACAGGCCTGGACGCGGGCTCGCAGACGCGCGTCGCGGTGGCCTTCAGTGGCGGCGTGGATTCGGCCGTGCTGCTCGATGCGGCGGTGCGCGTTGCGGGCCCCGCGCGTTGCCTCGCCTTGCATGTTCACCACGGGCTCAGTCCGCACGCCGATCAATGGCTCGCGCATTGCGAGAACTTTGCGCGGGAGCGGGGCATCGCGTTTGCTGCGCAACGCGTCGAGGTGCCGCGGGATGCGGGCGTGAGTATCGAAGCCGCCGCGCGCGACGCGCGGTATCGCGCGCTCGATGCGCTGTGCGCGCAGCACGGCGTCGCCACGCTGTGGCTCGCGCAACATGCCGACGATCAGGCGGAGACTGTCTTGCTGCAATTGCTGCGTGGCGCGGGTCTGCCGGGGCTTGCCGCAATGGCACCGGAACATCTGCCGTCAGGTGCCAGCGTCACGCGTGTGCGGCCGTTTCTGCATTTGTTGCGCGCGCAACTGGTGCAGGTTGCGCAGGCGCGCGGGCTGTCGTGGATTGAGGACGAATCGAATGCGGACACGCGCTATGCCCGCAACGCGCTGCGTCACGATGTGCTGCCCGCGCTCGGGGTGACGTTTCCAGGCTTTCGCGACGCATTGGCGCGCACGGCAGCGCACGCGGCTTCGGCGCAACGTTTGCTGGACGCGTTGGCGCGGATCGACCTGGATGCCGCCGCGCGCGAGGACGGCGCGGCACTCGCGCACGACGTGCTGCTTGCATTCGACGATGAGCGCGCACTGAATCTGCTGCGGTACTGGATGCGTTTGCGAGGGTTGCCGGCGGCATCGACCGCGCGCCTGAGCGATGCCTTGCGACAACTGCGCGAAGTCGGCGCGGCGCACAACCTGCGGGTCGATCACGCGGGGCATGCATTGCGCAGCTATGACGGGCAGATCTATTGGGAGGCGGGCGACAGCACCGAAGCGGCGGACGAGACCGCATTGGCGCCGAGGCCCGTCAGTCAGATGAAGTGGCAGGGCGAATCCATCTGGCGTTTGCCGCAATGGCGCGGCACGTTCGTGTTCGTGGATGCCACGGCGGACGATCCGTTCGCGTTGCCGGCTTCGGTGCTAGCGGCTGCACCGCTGATCGCGCGTTCACGCAGCGGTGGCGAGCGCATGCGCGTCAGCGCGCAGGGACCTGGCCGCACGCTGAAGAATCTGTTTCAGGAACAGCGCGTGCCCGCATGGAAACGCGACGTGCCGCTGCTGTTCGTGGGCGACACGCTGTTGTTCGTGCCGCTGCTCGGCGTGAACCGCGGGGCGTGGGAGCCTGCGTCATCTACGAGCGGCACGACAGCGACTGCTGCCGAACGGTACCTGCGGATCGAATGGCGCGAGGACCTCACCATCGCGTAACGGACGCACTAAAACGGACGCACTAAAACAGCCGCTAAAAGACACACCGAAGAACTCACTAAATAGTTCACTGACTGACCGGTCGGACGGGAAACGTAGCGCGTGCAAGCTGCATATCGTGCCGCTTCCGGATTTCCCTAAACCGGCGCAAATCCTTTGTGGTCAAGCCTTTGCCGGCGTCCCGACGTGCATTGCGGCTTGTCTTTTTGCGCTCGATCAGGTACGTTAACTTGTTTGCCCAAGCCGCTTTTGACGTCGCCATCGCTCTTTTCCGGGTGTTTTCTGCTTCTTTCCCGGTCAATGCCTGGCAACCGCAAGACCTGGCAACCCAGCGATCCCTCGCGGGCAAATCCGCGCGTGTTGCACGTGCGCTGTATCTACACCGCCACACTTTGCCGTCGTTCCTGAAACGTTGCGCTTTTGTGCTTTTGTGCGGTCGTCTCCAGCGCGCCAGCGCGGCTACTACTCCAGTTCAGAACGACAATGGCACTCATCGTACATAAATACGGCGGTACTTCGATGGGCTCGGTCGAGCGCATCAAGAACGTCGCGAAGCGCGTCGCGAAATGGCACAAGGCTGGCCACAAGATGGTCGTGGTGCCCTCGGCGATGTCCGGCGAAACGAACCGCTTGCTGGGCCTCGCGAAAGACATCGCGGCTCAGCCGAGTCCGCGCGAACTCGACATGATTGCCGCCACCGGCGAACAGGTCAGCTCGGGCCTGCTCGCCATCGCGCTGCAGGAAGCGGGCGTCGACGCGGTCAGCTACGCCGGCTGGCAAGTGCCGGTCAAAACGGATAGCGCGTTCACCAAGGCGCGCATCAGCGAGATCGACGGCGAGCGCGTGCTGCGCGACCTGGATGCGGGCAAGGTCGTGGTCATCACGGGCTTCCAGGGCATCGATCCGGAAGGCCATATCACCACGCTCGGGCGCGGCGGTTCGGACACCTCGGCGGTTGCGGTCGCGGCGGCCTTGAAGGCCGACGAGTGCCTGATCTACACGGACGTAGACGGCGTCTACACCACCGATCCGCGCGTGGTCGATGGCGCACGGCGTCTGGACCGTGTGACGTTCGAAGAAATGCTGGAAATGGCCAGCCTGGGTTCGAAGGTGCTGCAGATCCGCTCGGTGGAATTCGCCGGCAAATATCAGGTGAAGACGCGCGTGCTCTCCAGCCTGACCGATCCGCTCATTCCGCTCGAAGCCGAAATGACCTCGGGCACCCTGATTACTTTTGAAGAAGACGAGACCATGGAAAAAGCAGTCATCTCGGGCATCGCGTTTCAGCGCGACGAAGCACGTATCGCCGTGATGGGTGTACCCGACAAGCCGGGCATCGCCTACCAGATCCTCGGACCGGTGGCCGACGCGAATATCGACGTCGACATGATCATCCAGAACCAGAGCGTCGAAGGTAAAACGGCGTTCACGTTCACGGTGGGTCGCGGCGACTATCAGCGCGCCATGGACATTCTCACGGGTCAGGTGAAGGATCACGTGAAGGCCGAGCAGGTGCTGGGCGATCCGAAGGTGTCGAAGGTATCGGTGGTGGGCGTGGGCATGCGCTCGCACGTCGGCATCGCAAGCACGATGTTCCGCACGCTGTCGGAAGAGGGCATCAACATCCAGATGATCTCCACTTCGGAGATCAAGATTTCGGTGTTGATCGACGAGAAGTATATGGAACTCGCCGTGCGTGCGCTTCACAAGGCGTTCGAACTCGATCAGGCGTAACACCCGCTGCGGCTTCGCGAACGGTATGCGCCGGGATTGGCTAATGGTCGACTGATCGTTGACCAATCTGGCACAAAAAATGTTCGCAAGAGATTGACCTTCGCAGCCCGGCCCGCTATTATCTTGGCTTCGTCGCGCTGACTCCCTGCGCGACCGAAAGTTTGGGAGACGTGGCCGAGAGGTCGAAGGCACTCCCCTGCTAAGGGAGCATCTGGGCCAAAACCTGGATCGAGGGTTCGAATCCCTCCGTCTCCGCCAGCAATGGCGGCGGAACCCCAAGAGATCGCGGTCTCTTGGGGTTTTGTTTTTTGTGGGCCGTTTTTGTGTGCTGTTGCGAGTGCGGCTGATGTGCCTGATTCGCCAGAAGGGCCGATTCGAACCTCACTTGCGAAAGCGAATCCATTTGCTTCGGATGCCGAACGATCAGCGTCTCGTTGTCTAGTGCGTTTCCGTTGCGCCTCTCACAAGCCTTTAAGGCGGCAGTAAGGTGCGAGTGTTGTTTTTGCGCCCCAAAACGCAGGCACATTATTACGAACGGCCTCGCTTTTCACCGAAATTCCGTTACGTGTAACAGGACGTAACGAGGCGCATCAGAGTACGACGTTATGCATCAGTTCTTACAAACTTGAAATACGCAGATCGCTACCTTGCGCTATATTTCGGCCAACAACACCACACACTTGTTAAAAGGTGAATCCATGAAGTCCGCACGTCTTGTTCCGCTTCTCATCGGGGTTCTTGCGCTAGGCGCGTCGGGTGCCGCAATGGCCGGCGTGAGCGTGGGTGTCAACATCGGTATTCCGGCGCCGGTTTATGTCGCTCCGGCACCCGTGTACGCACCGCCGCCGCCCCCGCCGCCGCCGGTCGTCTATCAACCGGCACCGGTCTACTACGGTGGCCCGGCTATCGTGATCGGCTGGCACGGCGACCGGTATTGGGACGGTCATCGCTACTGGGGCCGTGACGACTGGTATCGCCATCACGGCGGCTACCACGGCGGTTACGGTGGTGGCTACGGCCACCGCTATTAAGCCGGCTATTCGTGTGAGAAGTCCCCGGCTGTCCGCAGGGTGAATCCAGCGCGAACGCAGCCGGAAAACAAAAAACCGCCAGAAATGGCGGTTTTTTGTTGCCTGCGCGAGCCAATTGGCGTGCGCGTTCAGGGGCGCGCGTAGGCGTGCCTGCACGCGCAAAGAACACGCAAAGCAGGCGCAGCGCGACGGCTCAGCCTCTCTTACTCCGCAATCGAAGCCATCCCACCGACGACCGAATTGAAGCCGCTATCGACGTGCAGGATTTCCGCGGTCACACCCGCTGCGAGATCCGACAGCAGGAAGGCCGCCGAATTGCCCACTTGTTCGATCGTCACGTTACGCTTGAGCGGCGCATTGCCTTCCACGAAATCGAGAATCTTGCCGAAGCCCTTGATGCCGCTTGCCGCGAGCGTCTTGATCGGGCCGGCCGAAATGCCATTGACGCGCACGCCTTTCGCGCCGAGCGAAACGGCCAGATAACGCACGCTCGCTTCGAGCGATGCCTTGGCGAGGCCCATCGTGTTGTAGTTGGGAATCGCGCGCTCGGCACCCAGGTAGCTGAGCGTCAGCAGCGACGCGTCTTGCGAGAGCATCGGCAGGGCGGCCTTGGCGAGGGCAGGGAAGCTGTAGGCGGAAATGTCGTGAGCGATGCGGAAATTCTCACGCGTCATGCCGTCGAGGAAGTCGCCGGCAATCGCTTCACGCGGCGCAAAGCCGATGGAATGCACGAGGCCGTCGAGATTCTCCCAGTGTTCCTTCAACGACACGAACAGCGCTTCGATTTGCGCGTCGTCAGCCACGTCGCAGGGGAACACGAGATCGCTGCCGAATTCCGTGGCGAACTCGGTGATGCGGTCCTTGAAGCGGTCGCCGACGTACGTGAACGCCAGTTCCGCGCCTTCGCGCTTGCAGGCCTGCGCGATGCCGTACGCGATCGAACGGTTCGACAGGAGGCCCGTCAGCAAGATTCGTTTACCAGCGAGGAAGCCCATGAATTCTCCTAATGAAGTCTGCGCGCCGCGAGCTTGGACGTGCGGGATCGCGCGGGATTATTAGGTAGAATTCTCTCACATTGCAACCGCCCACTGACCAACAAGGCCCCTATGACAACTGGCTCGCGACGGGTTCAAGCGCTGCGTCAAGGCTCCTTCGCCACCTTGCGCGCCATGATCGAGAAGCTCTCGCGGGTCTGTTTTCCGGCTTTGTCACGCTCATTGGCATGCTCATTGACGCGGACTTTCCCGGCGGTTTTGCTGCCACTCTGCATGCCAGGCATCTTTTGCACCGC
Source organism: Paraburkholderia sp. DHOC27 (assembly GCF_003429005.1). GTDB lineage: Bacteria > Pseudomonadota > Gammaproteobacteria > Burkholderiales > Burkholderiaceae > Paraburkholderia. The sequence continues at coordinate 407,680 of NZ_QVQV01000007.1, read as the reverse complement.
GCTCCTGGGCGCACAAAACGCGCATGCCGCGTACGCAATCGCGCAATACGGCGAGCCCAAATATCCCGCGGGTTTCAAGCACTTCGATTACGTCAACCCGGACGCGCCAAAGGGCGGCACGCTGGTGCTGGCCAATCCCGACCGGCAAACCAGCTTCGACAAGTTCAATCCGTTCACGCTGCGCGGCAACGCGGCGCCGGGCAGCGGCTTCATCTTCGAGAGTCTCGCCACCGGCAGCTCGGACGAAGTCGCGACGGAATACGGGCTGCTCGCCGACGACATCAGCATCGCGCCAGACCGTCTTTCCACCACGTTCCACATCAATCCCCACGCGCATTTTTCCAACGGCGATCCGGTGACCGCGGACGACGTCAAGTTTTCGTTCGACACGCTCAAGAGCCCGCAGGCCGCGCCTGCTTACGCGTCGTACTTCGCTGATATCACGCGGGCAGTCGTGGTGGATCCGCAGACCATCCGCTTTGAATTTCGCGAGCCCAACCGCGAATTGCCACTGCTGGCGGGCGGCATTCCGGTGTTCTCGCACAAGTGGGGGATGAAGCCGGACGGCACGCGCATTCCGTTCGACCAGTTGAGCTTCGAAAGGCCGATTGGCAGCGGCCCGTATCTGATCGAGAGTTACAGCAACGGCCGCACCATCACCTACCGGCGCGATCCGCACTACTGGGGCGCAACGTTGCCGGTGCGCGTGGGCATGAACAATTTCGACCGCATCACCTACAAGCTGTATTCCGACGACACCGCGCGCCGCGAGGCCTTCAAGGCCGGTGAATACGATGCGATGGTCGAGATGGTGGCGCGCAACTGGGTGCGCCGCGATGTCGGCAAGCCGTTCGATTCCGGTGAACTGATCAAGCAGGAGTTTGCGCAGCACAACGGCGTCGGCATGCAGGGCTTCGTGCTGAATCTGCGCCGCCCGATGTTTCAGGACCTGCGCGTGCGCAAGGCACTCGATCTCGCGCTGGACTTCCAGTGGCTCGACCGGCAACTGTTCTACAACCAGTACAAGCGCATCAACAGTTACTTCGTCAACACGCAATGGCAGGCCACCGGCACGCCGAGCGCGGGGGAACTGGCGTTGCTCGATCCGTGGCGCAAGCAACTGGACCCCGCCGTGTTCGGCCCGATGCCGACGCAGCCCGATACCAACCCGCCCGGCTCGCTGCGCGCCAATCTGCTCGCAGCACGCGCGCTGCTCGCGCAGGCCGGCTGGACCTATCGCGACGGCGCGTTGCGCAATGCGCAGGGGCAGCCGTTCGTGTTCGAGATGCTGGACGATTCGTCGGGCGCCGCCGTGTGGCCGCCGGTCATTGCCACGTATCAACGCAACCTGGCCAAGCTCGGCATCACTTTGAACTACCGTACGACGGATTTCGCGGTGTACCAGAAGCGGCTGGATGCGTTCGAGTTCGATGCCACCATCATCAAGGTGCCGGACGAGCAGGTGCCGGGCAGCGATCAGGTGGAACAGTTCGGCAGCAAGTCCGCGGACATTCCTGGCTCCGGCAATCTGGGCGGGATCAAATCACCGGCGATCGACGCGGTGCTGCGCGCGCTCGTGCAGGCGCAAACGCTGGAACAACTGACCGACGCCACGCATGCGCTCGACCGTCTGCTGATGCATGGCTATTATGTGGTCCCGCATTGGTACAGTAACGTGTGGCGGGTGGCGTTCAAACGCGGCATGGCGTGGCCGAAAACGTTGCCGCTGTACTATTCGGCAACGGACTGGATCATCTCCAACTGGTGGTTCACGCCCACGCCGGCCCAGCCCTGACGACGGCGAAAGCATGTTGGCGCCTGTGATTGCTTTCGTTCGTCATCCCAACGTCCTGCACGTTTTGCCTTAGCGCTTCGGAACCGCCGCCATGTGGAGCTACATCCTCAAACGACTGCTGTTGATGATTCCGACCTTGCTCGGCGTGCTGACGCTGACCTTCGTCGTGATCCAGTTCGTGCCGGGCGGCCCGGTCGAGCAGATGACGCACGAACTGCGCAAGGGCGCGGAGAACGGCGCACCGTTCGGCCTGCGCGCGCACACCGGCGTCGACGCCAAACAGATCGAGCAGTTGAAGGTGCTGTACGGTTTCGACAAGCCGCCGCTGGAACGCTATGGCCTGATGCTCAAGCGCTTCGCGACCTTCGATCTGGGGCAGAGCTATTTCCGCCATCAAAGCGTGTGGTCGCTGGTAGTCTCGAAGCTGCCGGTGTCGATCAGCATCGGCTTGTGGACCTTCTTTCTCACCTATCTGATCTCGGTGCCGCTCGGCATCGCCAAGGCGGTGCGCAACGGCTCGCATTTCGACTTTGCGACGAGCCTCGTCGTGCTGGTCGGCTATGCAATTCCAGGCTTCGTATTGGGCGTGCTGCTGCTGGTGCTGTTCGGCGGCGGCTCGTTCCTGCAACTCTTCCCGCTGCGCAATCTCACCTCCGACAACTGGGCGCAACTGAGTCTGGGCGGCAAGATCCTCGACTATCTGTGGCATATCACGCTGCCGATTACGGCCTCGGTGGTGGGCAGCTTCGCCGTGGTCACGATGCTCACCAAGAACGCCTTCCTCGACGAGATCCGCAAGCAGTACGTGCTGACGGCGCGCGCCAAGGGTCTGTCCGAGCGGCGCGTGTTGTGGAAACACGTGTTTCGCAATGCGTCGCTGCCGTTGATCGTCGGTTTCCCTGGCGCGTTTATTGGCGCGTTTTTTACCGGCAGTCTGCTCATCGAAACATTGTTCTCGCTCGACGGGCTGGGCCTGCTGTCGTATCAGTCGGTGGTGCAGCGCGACTATCCCGTCGTGCTCGGCACACTGTATCTGTTCACGTTGATTGGCCTCGCCACCAAGCTCATCTCCGACCTCTGCTACGTCTGGGTCGATCCCCGGATTCAATTCGAACAACTGGAGCGCTGATTTGAGTCGGGCCCGTTCCCGAGCCGATCTGGCGGCGCGTACCGAACCGGTGCGCGCCTTCGTGTCGCCTTCGCCCGCGCGCCGCGTCTGGCAGCGTTTTCGCAAGCAGCGGCTCGGCTACTGGAGCCTGATCGTGTTTCTCGTCGCGTTCGCGGCGAGCCTCGCGGGGCCGCTCTGGTCGAACGACAAGCCGGTGGTGGTGCGCTACGACGGCCACCTGTATTTCCCGATGTTCAAGACGTATCCGGAGACGGCGTTCGGCGGCGACTTCCCGACACCCGCCGATTATCTCGATCCCTACGTGCGCGACCGCTTCAGCAAGCCGGGCAATTTCGCGCTCTATCCGCCCAATCCGTACTACTACGACACGCTCAACTACTTTTCGAAACTGCCGAACCCCGCGCCACCTTCGCGTGACAACTGGCTCGGCACCGACGACCGGGGCCGCGACCTGTTCGCGCGGCTGCTATACGGCTTTCGCGTGTCGGTGGAGTTCGCGCTCGTGCTGACGCTGATCGGCACCGTACTCGGCATCCTGGCCGGCGCCGTGCAGGGCTTCTTCGGCGGACGTACGGACATCATCGGACAGCGCGCCATCGAAATCTGGAGCGCCATGCCGGAGTTGTATCTGCTGATCATCTTCGCGTCGATCTTCGAGCCTGGTTTCATCCTGCTGATCGTGCTGCTCTCGCTGTTCGGCTGGATTGGTTTATCCGATTACGTGCGGGCGGAATTTCTGCGCAATCGCACCCAGGACTATGTGCGGGCGGCGCGGGCCATGGGGCTGTCGAACTGGCAGATCATGTGGCGGCATGTGCTGCCCAACAGTCTCACGCCGGTTATCACGTTCCTGCCGTTTCGCATGAGCGGGGCCATCCTCTCGCTCACGAGTCTCGACTTCCTGGGGCTGGGCGTGCCGTCGCCCACGCCAAGCCTTGGCGAGCTGCTCGCGCAGGGCAAGGACAATCTCGACGCATGGTGGATCTCGCTCTTCACCTTTGGCGTGCTAGTCGTGTTGCTGCTGCTGCTGACCTTCATGGGCGACGCGCTGCGTAACGCGCTCGACACCCGCATCTCCGATGCCATGCGCGCCGGAGGCAACCAGTGAGCGAAGCGTTGAAGCAAGGCACGGCGCCGCCGCTGCTCGAACTGGATCGTCTGCGCGTGACGTTTGGCGATACCGTTGCCGTGAAGGACGTCACGCTTGCCATCGAACGTGGCGAGCGGGTGGCGCTGGTCGGTGAGTCCGGCTCGGGCAAGAGCGTGACCGCGCTGTCCATCCTGCGGCTCCTGAACGACGCCGACGTGAGCGGCGCGATTCGCTTTAACGGCGAAGATTTGCTGGCGCGAAGCGAGCGTGAAATGCGCGGCTTGCGCGGCTCCGATATCGCGATGATTTTCCAGGAGCCGATGACCGCGCTCAATCCGCTGTTCACGGTGGGTGAGCAGATCGCGGAAACGATCGTGGTCCACGACGGCGTGACGTCGAAAGAGGCGAAGAAGCGCGCCGTTGCGCTGCTGGCGCGCACTGGCATCACGGAGCCGGGAAAGCGCGTCAACAGCTACCCGCATCAACTCTCCGGCGGCCAGCGTCAGCGCGCGATGATCGCGATGGCGCTCGCCTGCCGCCCGCGTCTGCTGCTCGCCGACGAGCCCACGACCGCACTCGACGTCACGATCCGCGCGCAGATCGTCGACCTGCTGCTCGAACTGCAACGCGACGAAGCGGAAAAGCGCGGCATGGCCGTGTTGCTGATCACGCATGACCTGAATCTGGTGCGGCACTTCGCGCAACGTGTTGCGGTGATGGAGAAGGGCGTGCTGGTCGATAGCGGCCCCGTGGAGCAGATCTTCACGTCGCCGCAACATCCGTACACCCAGCGGCTCCTGCAAAGCCGTCCTGAGCGGACGGTGGTGCCGGTGCTACCCATCTCGCCGGTGCTGCTCGAGGCGCGCGACGTCTCAGTCGAATTCAAAACGAAGCTGCCGGGCTTTGCCGGCTGGTTCCGCTCGGGACGCTTTCGTGCGGTGACTGACGCGAGCGTTTCGGTGCGGCAACGTGAGACGCTCGGCATTGTCGGCGAATCGGGCTCGGGCAAATCGACGCTCGCGATGGCGCTGCTCGGGCTGCAACGCACCGCGCAAGGCGAAATCGAATTTCAGGGCAGGGCGCTCTCGAGCTATCGCGGCGCGGAGCAGACGGCGCTCCGTTCGAACATGCAGGTGGTCTTTCAGGATCCGTTCAGCTCGCTCTCGCCGCGACAGACCATCGAGCGCATCGTCGGCGAAGGGCTGGCCCTGCACCGGCCGCAGATGGATGCCGAGGCGCGGCGCAGCAAGATCGTTTCGGTGTTGCGCGAAGTCGGGCTTGATCGCACGGTGCTGCACCGCTATCCGCACGAGTTCTCCGGCGGACAGCGTCAGCGCATTGCAATTGCGCGCGCCCTGGTGCTCGAACCGCGCATCCTGATTCTCGACGAACCCACCAGCGCGCTTGATGTTTCGATCCAGCAGCAGGTGCTCAAACTGCTCGCCGGCTTGCAGCACAAATACAACCTTGGCTTCGTGTTCATTAGTCACGATCTTCAAGTGATTGGCGCGATGGCACACCGGGTCGCGGTGATGCAGAACGGTTCCATCGTCGAAACCGGCGAGGTCGAGGAGATTTTTGCGAGACCCGCCCATCCGTACACGCGAAAGCTGTTGAAAGCCGTGTTATCAAGCTGACATTCACCAATTGGGTGCGTGTCGCGATTGTATTTTTCTATTTGTTTTGACACGTGAATACTTACTGGCTAGTATCGACCAAACTTTTTTTCGTATCCCACTGATTTTTAGGCAAAAAATACCGACCAATGCAGCACCGAAACTTAACCCAGGCTTGCACGCGCGTCGTCGCCGGGATGTTCATTGGCGTACTGATGGCAGCAGCTCCCGGCGCTTTCGCCGACGAAGTAGGCAGTTCAAATCAGAATGCTTCATTTTCGACCCAAGATGGGTCGAATTCCCTGTCCGCATCCTCCTCCCAGAATCTCGCTCCGGCCGCTGATGCCACCAGTGGGGCTCGGTCGTTTTTGTCCGGCATGGCGGGCAAAGCGGGCGACGTGGTGGTGGGCGCGCTGAATATGATCGGCGTGCGTTATCGCTGGGGCGGCAATACCCCGGATTCGGGGCTCGATTGCAGCGGCTTCGTACGCTACGTTTTCCAGGACACGCTGGGCATGGCTTTGCCGCGTCGTGCTGAAGAAATGAGCCGCGTGGGCGAAAAGGTCAGCATGAACGACCTGAAGCCGGGCGATCTGGTGTTTTTCAACACCATGCGCCGCACGTTCTCGCACGTTGGCATCTATATTGGCGACAACAAGTTCGTGCACTCGCCGTCTACCGGCAGCACAATCCGCGTCGATGATCTGGACGAAGGCTACTGGGAAAAGCGTTTCACAGGCGCACGCCGGATCGAAACGTCGTATCAGGGCAGTCAGGATCTGAAGCAGCGCGTGAATGCTGCGCTGGGCGGCGCCAACTAGGTTCGGCTCTGCTGCGCGCAAGCGCTGTTGTTCTGACCGTCAGATGCGCTCACAAAAAGCCTGCTTCGTTTGAAGCAGGCTTTTTTCGTTGCGCGGGGTTGTGTGTTGCAACAGGGTGAAAAGCGCGGCCGGCCCACGCCCGCCGCGCTCGTTTTTAAACCGCAGCCTGGCTCGCAGCCAGCTTGCGTTGCAGTTCCGGCATGATGCGCGCGGCCGCTTCCTCGCCCGCCAGTATCGCCGCGTTGCGCTGAGAAAAATCGCTGCCGCTCATGGCGGCCAGATTCGGGCGGATCACGACGTCGGCGTACTTGTCCAGTTCGTACGCCTTGATGGTCTGACCCATGATCGTGAAGGTCTGCAAGAGGACGTCGAACGAGCTCGACGTCACGCCGGTCTCGGGACGCTGCGAGATATCCACGGCAATCACGAAATCCGCCCCCATCTTGCGCGCGAAAGACGCCGGCACAGGACTGACCAGACCGCCATCCACGTACTCGTGGCCGGCAATTTTCACGGGCTCGAAAATCGACGGCACGCTGCACGACGCACGTACCGCGGTACCCGTATTGCCGCGCCGGAACAGGATGGGCTGACCCGTGTTCAGATCAGTTGCGACCACGCCGAGCGGCTTGGCCATTTTCTCGATGGGGCGGTTGTTCAGCGTCGTATTCAGGTAGTTCTGCAGCGCGACCCCCTGCAGGAAGCCGCGTGCGCGAAACGGCATGGCCCAGTCGCTGATCGACGCTTCATCCATGTTCAAGGCGAGCTTGTTGAGCGCGAAGCCATTCATCCCCGAGGCGTACAGCGCGGCCACCACGGAGCCCGCGCTGGTGCCTGCCACCAGATCCACCTGAATGTTGCGCGCCTCGAGCGCCTTGATCACGCCGATGTGCGCGAAGCCGCGCGCGGCGCCGCCGCCCAGTGCAAGCCCGACGCGAATCGGCCGCTGGGGTTTGACGCTGGCAGATGGCGCGACCGGGGGAGTGGGTGGCGGCGTGGTGGAGGCCGTGCTTTCGGACGGCGCGGGATTGTCCGGGCGGCTGCCGGTCGTGACGGTGGTGCAGGCGGTGAGCACCGCGGATGCCGCGGCCAGCGAAAAGGTGCGGCGGCTCAAACGAGGGGTGGACGAATTCAACGATTTCTCCAGCAACGGCGCCGGCTCCAGCGAGGATCGCCGCGCGGCCGCGTGTCACGCAAACAGGACCGCCAGTGGCGATCTTCAGATGCCGTGAGCGGGCTCGGTCACGGCGCGCGCACATCATAAATCAAAGCTTCGCGGCGGCGCGGCGCGCGTGAGGAATCGTTACAGAAACGTGAAAGGCGTGTGGGTGGTAGCGTCCAGCATCTCCTGCACGCGCACGGCCATGAGCTGGTCTAGAAGACCGCCCACCCAGCCCCACGGGCCATCCACCGCCGCCCCACGCCATCACGCCGACCAGGTGCAGCAGTTATAATTCGCCTTTCGCATTTTCCATTCGTATCCGTGCGCGACGCGCTTCGCTGCACGAATACGTTCCGCTGCCGCGCGTCTCAGCGCATGTCGCGCTCAAACGTCCGGTAGCGTCGCCCGTTTCCGAGTAACCGCACATGACCACCTCCGTTCGTACCCGCTTCGCACCGAGCCCCACGGGTTTCATCCACCTCGGCAACATCCGCTCGGCGCTGTATCCGTGGGCGTTTGCGCGCAAGAACAAAGGCGACTTCGTGCTGCGCATCGAAGATACGGACCTGGAGCGCTCGACCTCGGCTTCCGTGGATGCGATCCTCGAAGGCATGGCCTGGCTTGGCCTCGATTACGACGAAGGCCCGTTCTATCAGATGCAGCGCATGGACCGTTACCGCGAAGTGCTGAAGCAGATGGAACAGCAGGGGCTGGCGTACCCGTGCTACATGTCTACGGAAGAGCTCGACGCGTTGCGCGAGCGGCAGCGTCTCGCGGGCGAAAAGCCACGCTACGACGGCACGTGGCGTCCGGAACCCGGCAAGGTGCTGCCCACGCCACCGGAAGGCGTGCAGCCGGTTACGCGCTTTCGCAATCCGTTGACGGGCGTGGTGGCCTGGGACGACGCGGTGAAAGGGCGCATCGAAATCTCCAACGAAGAGCTGGACGATCTGGTGATCGCACGTCCTGACGGCACGCCGACCTACAACTTCTGCGTGGTCGTGGACGATCTCGATATGCGCATCACGCACGTGATTCGCGGCGACGATCACGTGAACAACACGCCGCGTCAGATCAACATCCTGCGCGCGCTGGGCGCCGAGCCGCCGGTCTACGCGCACTTGCCGACCGTGCTGAACGAGCAGGGCGAAAAGATGAGCAAGCGTCACGGCGCGATGAGCGTGACGGGCTATCGCGATGCGGGCTATCTGCCGGAAGCCGTGCTCAACTACCTCGCGCGGCTTGGCTGGTCGCATGGTGACGCGGAGATTTTCTCGCGTGAGCAGTTCGTCGAGTGGTTCAACCTGGAGCATCTCGGCAAGTCGCCGGCGCAGTACGATCACGACAAGCTGAACTGGCTCAACGCTCACTACATCAAGGAAGCGGATAACGCGCGTCTCGCCGAACTGACGCGGCCGTTTTTCGCGCAGCTGGAGCCGGCCATCGACGCGGCCACGATCGCGCAAGGCGCCGATCTGGTGGCGGTAGTGGGTCTGCTGAAAGACCGCGCCTCGACGGTCAAGGAAATCGCCGAGAGCGCCGCGATGTTCTACCGCGAGCCGGCGCCTGAAGCGGACGCGCTCGCGCAGCACGTGACCGACGCCGTACGTCCAGCCATCGCCGATCTCGCGAGCGCGCTGAAGACAGTGGAGTGGAACAAGGAGAGCATCGCCGCGGCACTGAAGGCGACGCTGGCCGCGCACAAGCTGAAGATGCCGCAACTGGCCATGCCGGTGCGTCTGCTCGTGGCAGGCACGACGCATACGCCGTCCATCGACACCGTACTGATGCTGTTCGGCCGCGACGTCGTGGTCCAGCGCCTCGAAAAAGGGCTCGCCTGAAAGCAGGCGAAATACCGCTGAGAGGGATTGCATGCGACGGGCAAAAAAAGTCGCATGTAATCACTCAAAGGGTATTTACAAAGCGAGATTTGCTCCTTAAAATCTCGTTTCTGTTCTGCAAGGGGGGTATAGCTCAGCTGGGAGAGCGCTTGCATGGCATGCAAGAGGTCAGCGGTTCGATCCCGCTTACCTCCACCATCAGAGCAGATTGAAGTCTTTCCGATGTCTGGATCCTGTAGCAAAAAAGACTTCACAAATAGTAACAAGCTAGTTAGAATATTGGTCTTTGCTGCTGACGAAACGAAATTATCGCCAGTTAGCAGCAAGATAAAGACAGATCTGAAAAGATTATGTCCCCTTCGTCTAGAGGCCTAGGACATCACCCTTTCACGGTGAGTACAGGGGTTCGAATCCCCTAGGGGACGCCAAACATCAGCGTCGCTTTAGTGTTTCAAGTAAGTGCAAGTCGCACTTGGTTGGCGGTAAGGTAGCGCAGCTTGCAGAGAATTAACCGACGCTCGCAAGCCAGGGTGTAAAGACTGGAGTGGTAGTTCAGTCGGTTAGAATACCGGCCTGTCACGCCGGGGGTCGCGGGTTCGAGTCCCGTCCACTCCGCCAGACAAAGCCCGTTCATATGAACTTGAACGGGCTTTTTCATTAAAGGTGTAAGCGTACGTTGTCCCCTTCGTCTAGAGGCCTAGGACATCACCCTTTCACGGTGAGTACAGGGGTTCGAATCCCCTAGGGGACGCCAAGACATCGGCATCGTTTGAAGTGCTTCGAAGCGATGCAGTTTGCGAGCCGCATCAACGTTCGCAAACGCCGGTGCAAAAATCTGGAGCGGTAGTTCAGTTGGTTAGAATACCGGCCTGTCACGCCGGGGGTCGCGGGTTCGAGTCCCGTCCGCTCCGCCAGAAAAGCACGAAAGCCGTTGAATCAGACTTGATTCAACGGCTTTTTTGTTTTCCGGACGCTACCTGGGATGCCTTAGCATTTGCGAACGCGCCATGTCCATGTAAGCGTATCGTCAAACACGTGTAGCAAGTGCTGCGTCGGTGCACCACGATCGAGCACCACATCTGCGCCGTTCGAGCGCCGGCCTTGGCGATCCACGAGTCAGTAATCTTCACCACTCCCGCGTCGCCCGTCCCGCTCGCAAGGCAGAGTTTGCCGCTTCGTCTATATGCGCCTGAGTCTTGACGGTTCCCGCCTGGCGTTGGCGATTGCATTGGCTGCGCGAGCCAACCAGTATTGATGCATATCCGCTGCGCTGCGCTGCGGCATGCGTGCACGACACGCTGTGACCGGTCTCGACGGCAACGGCAGGCGCGAACGGATACTGCACCGCGCGCGTCGCGACGGTGCAAAAAGGGCGTGAGCGGCTTTCGCCGGGAGGGCAGTGGGGTGACGATCTTTCCTTGCACGCTGGTATTCGTGGATGCCGATGCGGGTCGCAGTCCAAACTCCTCAAGCAAAGACCCCCTTTCTTACGTCGATCAGGCCGTGGGGCTCAATCGAAGTCTCGTGCAGGCGGGCATGCCGCGTCTGACCATCTTCACCAACTCGCCCGAACAGGTCGAAGCACGGCTGAAGTCATTCGAGCCCAACTCGCATGCTGCCGTTCAGCAACTGGTCATGACCATCCAGTTGCCCAAAGCCACGCCGTTCTATGGCGCTCACTTCAAACTCGATCTGATGGATCAACTGGCGCGCACGCTGCCCGACGACACGCTGATGCTGCTGCTCGATGCGGATATCGTCGCGGTGCGGCCGCTGAACGATGACTTGATCACACGCTGTGCGGAGGCCGGCATCGGCATCTTCGATATCTCCGACCAGCTGTTTTCCGCGTATGGTTTTGCGTCGGTGATCAACGATCTGGAACTCGTGGCGAACCGCCGTCTGCGCAATCCGCGCTGGTACGGTGGCGAATTCATGCTGGCCACGCCGCATACACTCGCGTTGGTTGTGTCACGCGCACGCGAGTGCTACGAGCGCTACTTGCAGGAGAGTCATCGCCTGCTGCATCACGGCGATGAGACGTTCGTTTCCGCTGCGCTCAACACGCTTGCGGACGAAGGGCAGGGCATGGTGGAAGTGGGCGCCTGGCAGGCCATCGGGCGGCATTGGGCAGGCAACTGCTATCGCAATCTCGCGTGGTTTCGCAGTTGCTCGCTGGTGCACCTTCCCGCCGGCAAGGGGCTGCTGCAACGGCAGTCACATCGGGCCACCTTCGTGCCCGTGCGCTTCTGGCGCGATGTCCTGATCGCACACTGGTTGTGGCGTGGACGTCTGGCCATCAAGCGTGTGCGCAATTCACTATTGGCCTCTGTGCAGAAGAAGCCAATTGCACCGACGCCTCGCTCCGCGCGTTAACCAAAACGCAGGAATGAATGTGACGCCAGGCAATTGCATGGCCTGTGACAGACCATGCAATTTCATCACGCGTCGTGCGGTTGTACGCCTAGTTGGCGGCAGCCTGTTTGCTGCCAAACGTCACGGTGATCGACGCGGTGTATTGGGGCACGGTGATCGTCGCATCGTCATCGTCGCCGCCACCTGCTGCAAAGTGGAACTGCGGTTTCGGAATCTGCGTCTTGGAAGACTTGATGGTCGTCACGACCGGGTCATAGCCGGGCATTTCGCATTTGACCTGCAGGTCTGAATCCGAGCGTCGCACGTCCACGCTATCAGGTGCAGTGACGGACCAGTCGCCCTTCGCATTGGTCAACGTGCATTTTGCGCCGGTCACAGGACCGTTCGCGTCCACTGCCGCGATCGACAATGTTTCGCGGTCCTTGTTTTCACCGCCATTGCGATTCGTCGCGCCGGTCACGTTCACCGTATTGGCGTTTTCGAGCCCGGTGTCGGTCTTCGCTGCAACACTGGCCACGCTGTAAATTGAAAGCAGAGATGCACTGACGGCAATCGCTGCTGTTAGCTTCCTGTTAATTTTTTTCTCCTTCAGCTCGAGAGCAAGGTCGTTGTAATCACGTGTGATGCCATCACGGCCGGTGGCATCGCACGGGACTCTATCACGCCTTTTTTACGCGTGATTTTCCGACGCCAACTTACACTCCGGAGCGCACTTCGACGCGATACTGCGTGACCTGACGGTACGTTTCGCCGGGTCGCAACACGACGCGCTGATGGTCGGCCATATTGATCTGGTCGGGAAAGCCGCCCGCTTCGAGACAGAGGCCCGCATAGCGTGGATGGATGACACCGCCGCGCCCCTTGAGCCCGGTCAGGTAGTTGCCAGTGTAGAACTGCAGACCCCATTGATCGGTCAGCACGGTCAGTTCGCGGCCGCTGCCTGGATCATAAACGCGCGCCACTTCGCGCACGGGCGGCGTGCTGTTCAGCGTGCCGTTGGCATCGAGCGTCTCGTGCAGCACGTAGCAATGATCGAAGCCTTGCGCGAGCGCGAGCTGCGTATTCGGCCAGTCGAGCCGCGCGCCAAGGGGCGCGCTGCGCCGGAAGTCGAACGCATTGCCCGCCACTTCCGCGCGCCGCAGCGGAATCATCGCGGCATCGACTTCGAAGAACTGATCGGCGTCGATAGAGACCACATGTCCACGCACGTCGGTCGCCGGCACGCCGGACAGATTGAAGTAACCGTGGCTCGTCAGATTGAGCGGAGTGGGCGCATCGGTGATGCCTTCGTAGTCGATCGTCAGCGCGCCGTCGTCATCGAGCGTATAGCGCACCTGCACCGTCACGTTGCCGGGAAAGCCCGCATCGCCCTCGGGCGATTCGAGCCGCATGACGAGCGTGCCGTTGTCTTCGCTCGCGTCCCAACGCTGCCGATTGAATCCTGCCGCGCCACCATGCAAAAGATTGTTGCCCTCATTGCGATCGAGCGTGTATTCGATGCCGTCGAGCGTGAAGCGGGCCCCCGCAATGCGATTGGCCCAGCGGCCGATCAATCCGCCCATGTAGGTCGTCGCCGCGAGGTAATCCGCCGGCGTGTCGTGACCGAGCAGGATATCGCCGAGCCTGCCAGTGCGGTCCGGCGCGTGCCACGACACGAGTGTCGCGCCCAGATCGCTGATGGCGACTTTCATGCCGTGCGCGTTGCGCAGCGTAAAGAGCTGGACCGGGTCGCCGCCGGGCAGGGTGCCCCAAGGCTCGGTGGAAAATCGTGCGGTACTGATCATGGCGGCGAGAGAAAGAGATCCTGATAACTGGGAAAAGAGCGAGACTAGCGTGGCGCCGCTTCGGACTTCACGCGCTCCTGATACTCGCGCGGCGTGCAGCCCAACTCACGCCGAAACACGGCATACATGTACTGCAAGGACGTGAAGCCGCAGCGGATCGCGACCTCCGCACTCGACGCATCGCCCCTGGCGAGCATCGCCTTGGCCGCGTCGAGCTTATGCCGGAGGATCTCCTGGTGCACCGTGCATTGCAACTCACGCCGAAAATAATCTTCGAGCGACGAGCGCGACACGCCCACGTAATCGGCCACCTGCTCGGTGCGGATTCCCTGGCAGGCGTACTGGCGGATGAAGTGCCGCGCGCGCATCACGTAGGGGCTCGTGAGCGGCTGATGGCGCGTCGATTCGAGCACGTTGATGCCCACCGGCGGCACGCGGATGCAACGGCCCGGAAAGCGCGCGCCGTGCAGCATCTGATGCAGCACGTGCGCGGCGGTGCGGCCCATTTCCTCGGTGCCCTGAATGACCGACGACAGCGGAATGCGCGTGAGGGTGCGCGTCAACGGATCGTTGTCGATGCCGATGATCGCCACCTGCTCGGGCACCGCGATGCCGGCAATCAGACAGGCCTGCAACAGATGCCGGGCGCGCGCATCGGTCACGGCGATGATGCCTACCGGCTTGGGCAACTTTTCGAGCCATGCCGTGAGCTGATCCGTGGCCTGGTTCCAGGCGTGCGCGCTGGTGGAGAGGCCGCGATAGATCTCGGCGTCGATTTCTTCGGCGGTGCGCCCGTCGGCCGCGCGAAGATTGGCGAAGGCCAGTTCGCGTTGCTGCGCCCAGCGGTTTTCCGGCGCCTGCGGCAGGCTGTACAGCGCAAAATGCGCGAGCCCCGCGCCGATCAGATGCGTGTAGGCGAGCGAAACCAGCTTGGCGTTATCCGTCGCAATGTAGGGCACCTCGGGCGGATAGAGCGACTCGTCCTCGTACGACGAGCCCACCGCCACCACCGGCAGCGGGCAACCGCGCAGCGCTTCGCAAACTGCGGGGTCGTCGAAGTCGGCAATGATGCCGTCGCCGTCGAAGCGCTCGATGCCGGTCAGACGGCAGCGAAAGTCTTCCTCCAGAAACAGGTCCCACGCCACGCGGGTCGACAGCAGGTAATTACCGATACCCGCGATGATCTCGCGGTCGTACACCTTATTGGCGTTGAACAGCAGGGCGATCCGATGCGGCGTCTGATGCGTCTGGGGTCGGGTCATCGCGTTGATGGCGCGTGGGCCTTGCGGCCTGCGTGCCAGCGTCTCCTTGTTGGGCGGGGCGCCATGCGCCGGGCCGGTTTTTAAGCGTCGGGTTATTTTAGGCTGCTATTTCCACGCCTGTGAACGTGAAATGCGCGCGCGGTGAGAAACATTAACCGCCCTGCGCAATTTCGCAATTGCGGGGAGGGGCGCCGCACTGGCAGCATGGCGTCACCTTGTCGAACCCGGCGCACGGACGCGGTACGGGTTGCGCTGCAACAATAACAGGAGACGCTGATGTCCTACTTCGAACATATCCCGACCATCAAGTATGAAGGCCCGCAATCGGATAACCCGCTGGCCTATCACCATTACGACCGCAGCAAACAGGTGCTCGGCAAGACGCTGGAAGAACATCTGCGCATTGCCGTGTGCTACTGGCACACCTTCGTCTGGCCCGGCGTGGATATCTTCGGACAGGGCACCTT
Organism: Paraburkholderia sp. DHOC27; assembly: GCF_003429005.1. Classification (GTDB taxonomy): domain Bacteria; phylum Pseudomonadota; class Gammaproteobacteria; order Burkholderiales; family Burkholderiaceae; genus Paraburkholderia. Next base: position 392,337 of record NZ_QVQV01000007.1, on the reverse strand, counting down.
CGAGCGTCCGTGGCATCAACCCGGTGACCCGATGGAGCGCGCGCATCAGAAAGCGGATGCGGCGTTCGAGCTGTTCTCGAAGCTAGGCACCCCTTACTACACCTTCCACGACACCGACGTCGCGCCTGAAGGCAGCAGCATCAAGGAATACAGCGAGAACTTCGCGCGTATCACCGATTACCTGGCGCGCAAGCAGCAGGACACCGGCGTCAAACTGCTGTGGGGCACGGCGAATCTGTTCTCGCATCCCCGCTATGCAGGCGGCGCGGCAACCAGCCCGAACCCGGAAGTGTTTGCGTATGCGGCCACTCAGGTGTGCCACGCGCTCGACGCCACGCAACGGCTGGGCGGCGAAAACTACGTGCTGTGGGGCGGCCGTGAAGGCTATGAAACGCTGCTCAATACGGACCTGGTGCGCGAACGCGAGCAGTTCGCCCGCTTTCTCACGATGGTGGTCGAGCATGCGCACAAGATCGGCTTCAAGGGCACGCTCCTGATCGAGCCGAAGCCGCAGGAGCCAACCAAGCATCAATACGATTACGATGTGGCCGCCGTGCATGGCTTTCTTACGCAATACGGCCTGCAGAAAGAGATTCGCGTCAACATCGAGGCCAATCACGCCACGCTGGCCGGTCACTCGTTCCATCACGAGATCGCCACGGCGTTTGCACTGGATATCTTCGGCAGCGTCGACGCCAATCGCGGCGATCCGCAAAACGGCTGGGATACGGACCAGTTTCCGAATAGCGTCGAGGAACTGACACTGGCGTTCTACGAAATCCTCCGGCACGGCGGCTTCACGACCGGCGGGATGAATTTCGACGCCAAGGTGCGGCGTCAAAGCGTCGATGCGGCTGATCTGTTCTACGGCCACATCAGCGCGATCGACAACCTCGCGCTCGGTGTCGAGCGTGCAGCAGTCCTGATCGAAAACGACCGGCTCGAAAAGTTCAAGCGTGAGCGCTACGCGGGCTGGGAAACGCAGTACGGCCGCAATATCCTCGATGGCGGCTTCTCGTTGTCGGAACTCGCCAAGGACGCGCTCGACCGTGGCCTGAGCCCGAAGCACGCCAGCGGTCAGCAGGAACGGCTGGAAGGCGTCGTGAATCAGGCCATCTACGGCTTGCGCTGAGCGCGAAAGCACGGTCATGAACGCAGGGTAACGAACGCAGGGCACACTTGCGCATAACGAGGGTGGAGACATGTTTATCGGTATCGACCTCGGCACGTCAGGCGTCAAAGCCGTGCTACTCGATCGCGACGGCCGGGTGCGTTGCACGGCCTCGCAGGCACTGACGGTCAGCCGGCCGCATCCACGCTGGTCGGAGCAGGCGCCGCAGGACTGGTGGGGCGCCACCACGCGCGCGCTCGCCGACCTGCTGGCGCAAGCCAGGACAGCCGGTATCGACGCGGCGCAGATCGAAGCGCTCGGTCTGACCGGGCAAATGCATGGTGCGACGCTGCTCGATGCGCAAGGCGAGGTGCTGCGTCCGGCCATTTTGTGGAACGACGGGCGCTCGGATGTCGAGTGCCGCGAACTCGAGATCGCCGCGCCGCAACTGCGCGAGATTGCCGGCAACATGGCGATGCCGGGCTTTACCGCGCCCAAGCTGCTATGGGTGCGCAAACACGAACCGGAGATTTTTGCCCGCATCGCGCAGGTCTTGTTGCCCAAGGACTATCTGCGTTATCGACTGACCGGCGATTTCGCGACCGACCCTTCGGATGCGGCCGGCACGTTGTGGCTCGATGTCGAACAGCGCGATTACAGCGGCGCGTTGCTGGCGGCCTGCGGGCTGTCGCGTGAACAGATGCCGGCGGTCTTCGAAGGCAATCGCATCACCGGCACGCTCAAGCCCGAGCTGGCGCGTCAATGGGGTCTCGGCGAGATTCCGGTGATCGCAGGCGGCGGTGACAACGCGGCGGGTGCGGTGGGCGTGGGTATCGTCCGACCTGGGCAAGCCATGCTGTCGCTCGGTACGTCGGGCGTGTATTTCGCGGTCTCCGACGGCTATCGCGCGAATCCAGCCTCGGCGGTGCACAGCTTCTGTCACGCCTTGCCGCAGACGTGGCATCTGATGTCGGTGATGCTGAACGCGGCAGGCTGCATCGATTTCACCGCGCAATTGACGGGCTACAAGGACGTGGCCGCGTTGCTGGCGGATGCCGAAGCGAATGCACGCGACCGGCGCCCCTGGTTCCTGCCGTATCTGAGCGGCGAGCGCACGCCGCACAACAACGTCAACGCGAAGGGCGTGTTTTACGGACTCGTGCCGCAGACCGACCGTGCCGACATGGCGAACGCGACGCTCGAAGGCGTGGGCTTCGCGTTGCTAGACGGCATGGATGCGCTGCACGCAGCGGGGCTCGTGCCCGATGAGATTTCGGTGATTGGCGGCGGCTCGCGCAGCGCTTACTGGACCCAGATGCTGGCGGACATCGCCGGCCGTCCGCTGACCCTGCGCGCTGGTGGCGAAGTGGGGCCGGCGCTCGGTGCGGCGCGTCTCGCGCATCTTGCGCTCGAACCGGATGCGCCGCTCGACGCAATCTGTCCAAGGCCGGAAGTGCTTGCGGTGCGTGAACCGGACAGCGCGCGTCATACGTGGTACAGCAATGAACGCCGCCCGACTTTCCACGCGCTCTATCGGGCGCTGGAACCGGTGTTTGCTGCGGACGCCTAGCTGGTCATTCGAACACGGGCAGCACGCCTGGCTGCCCGTTCACTCAGGCTATCAGCAGAAAGACGCAGCGCAGCGCTGTGTCTCGACTCAACCTGACCGTGTCTGCAAGTCCTCGCGTCAGTTTGAAGTAGTTACATAGGAATACGAAATAAATGAAGGCGGATGCGCGTGTCGCGTCTATTCAAAGTCGTCCCTCGTCGCCGCAAGGTTTGTCGCATCGTAGTTCCGTCGTAGTTGCTGTCGCTGTCGTTGCCATTGCCGTTTTTATCCAGCCGGCCGCGCGTCGAGACGCGCGTGCCGTTCAGTCCGGCGCCGCCGAGTACGGCATTGCCGATCATAAGAGAGAGGAGTGAGACATGAAATTTTCAACGCGTCGTTCGGTTCTAGGTTCGCTCGTGTGCGGCGCCGTGCTGGCGAGTTTGTCGCTCGCCGCGCCGCTGGCGCATGCCAGCAAGGAGCATCCGGAAATCGGTTTCTGTATCGACGATCTGAGGGTCGAACGCTGGTCGCGGGACCGCGATTACTTCGTGGCGGCTGCGGAAAAGCTCGGCGCGAAGGTGTCGGTGCAATCGGCGGACGCCAGCGAAGAGCGGCAGATTTCGCAGATCGAAAATCTGATCTCGCGCGGCGTAGATGTGATCGTGATCGTGCCGTTCAATTCGAAGACGCTCGGCAATGTCGTGGCCGAAGCGAAGAAGGCCGGCATCAAGGTCGTGTCGTATGACCGCCTGATTCTGGACGCCGATATCGACGCCTACATCTCGTTCGACAACGAAAAGGTCGGCGAACTGCAGGCTCAAGGCGTCTACAACGCGCAACCGAAGGGCAACTACTTCCTGCTTGGTGGCGCGCCGACCGACAACAACGCGAAGATGCTGCGTGAAGGTCAGTTGAAGGTGCTGCAACCGGCCATCGACAAGGGCGACATCAAGGTGGTCGGCCAGCAGTGGGTGCCGGAGTGGAGCGCCTCCACGGCGCTGCGCATCATGGAAGATGCGTTGACGGCGAACAACAACAAGATCGACGCCGTGGTGGCTTCGAACGACGGCACGGCCGGCGGCGCGATTCAGGCGCTGGCAGCCCAGCACATGGCCGGCAAGGTGCCTATCTCCGGTCAGGATGCCGATCTCGCCGCGGTCAAGCGCGTGATCTCGGGTACGCAGACCATGACGGTCTACAAGCCGCTCAAGCTGATCGCCGGCGAAGCGGCCAAGCTCTCCGTGGCACTCGCCAAGGGTGAGAAGCCGGGCTTTAACGCGCAGTACGACAACGGCAAGAAGAAGGTCGACACGGTGCTGCTGCAGCCCACGCTGCTGACGAAGAGCAATGCCGACGTCGTCGTGAAGGACGGCTTCTACACGCAGGCTCAACTCGCGAGCCAATAAACGGGACGTGCGCGACGACGCTGCTGACGATTGCACGCAGCGGCGCCGTCGCGCTCCTTGTAGCTTGTAGTGAGGCAAAGCGAATGGCGCAACCTTTACTGGCGATGCACGGCATCGTCAAAGCGTTTTCCGGCGTCAAGGCGCTCGACGGTATCGACCTGACGGTCGCGCCGGGCGAGTGCGTGGGCCTGTGCGGCGAGAACGGCGCGGGCAAATCGACGCTGATGAAAGTGCTGTCCGGCGTGTATCCGTATGGCACGTGGGACGGCGAGATCCTGTGGGAAGGTCAGCCGCTGAAGGCGGCTAACGTGCGCGACACCGAGCATGCGGGCATCGTCATCATTCACCAGGAGTTGATGCTGGTGCCGGAGTTGTCGGTGGCGGAGAACATCTTTCTTGGCAACGAAATCACCTTGCCGGGCGGCCGCATGAACTACGCCGCGATGTTCCAGCGTGCCGACGAGTTGCTGCGCGAACTGCACATTGAAGGCATCAACGTCGCGCAGCCGGTGATGAACTATGGCGGCGGCCATCAGCAATTGATCGAGATCGCCAAGGCGCTCAACAAGCGCGCGAAGCTGCTGATTCTGGACGAGCCGTCCTCGTCGCTGACCGGCTCCGAGACGCGCATCCTGCTCGACATCGTGCGCGATCTGAAACGGCGCGGCGTGGCCTGTGTCTACATTTCGCACAAGCTCGACGAGGTTGCCGCGGTGTGCGACACGATCACCGTGATTCGCGATGGCCGCCATGTCGCCACTGAGCCGATGCAGGCACTGACCACCGACCGCATCATCGCGATGATGGTGGGCCGCGAAATCAAGAACCTGTTTCCGCGCGAACCACGCGAGCTGGGTGAGGTGATCTTCGAGGCGCGCAACGTGACGTGCTTCGACGTGACGAACCCGCGCCGCAAACGCGTCGACGATGTGTCGTTTTCGCTTCGCCGTGGCGAGATTCTGGGCGTGGCGGGCCTCGTCGGCGCGGGCCGTACCGAGCTGATGCAGGCAATCTTCGGCGCGTATCCGGGCGTGAGCGAAGCCACCGTGATACTCGAAGGCAAGCCGCTGAAAATCCGCGCGCCGGAAGATGCAATCCGGGCCGGCATCGGCATGGTGCCCGAAGATCGCAAACGCCACGGCATCGTGCCGCATCTGAGCGTGGGGCACAACATCACGCTCTCGGTGTTGCAGCGTTTCGCGAAAGGCGCACGGATCGACTCGGCCGCCGAACTCGACACGATTCACACGGAGATGAAGCGCCTGTCCGTGCGTGCCGCGCATCCGATGCTGTCGATTGCGAGCCTCTCCGGCGGCAATCAGCAGAAAGCGGTGCTCACGCGCATGCTGCTCACCAATCCGAAGGTGCTGATTCTCGACGAGCCCACGCGCGGCGTCGATGTCGGCGCGAAATACGAAATCTACAAACTGATCGTGCAACTGGCGCAGCGCGGCATGTCGATCGTGATGGTGTCGTCGGAAATGCCAGAGGTGCTCGGCATCAGCGACCGCGTGCTGGTGATCGGCGAGGGCGAACTGCGCGGCGATTTCATCAACGAAGGACTCACGCAGGAAGATGTGTTGACGGCCGCCATCAGCCCCGTGCAGCGAGATACGAACCTAACCGAAGCGAGCGCAGCATGACTCCCGACGTCACTTCTCCCAATCCTAAGGACTCCGCATTGCGCGGGTCGTTCGGTCCGCAGCGGTTGCAGCAACTGTTTGCGCGCTACAAGATTCTCGCGCTGTTGATTGCGGTAGCCGCCATCTGGCTGTTCTTTTCATTTCTCACCAATGGTGCGTTCATCACGCCGCGCAATCTGTCGAACCTGCTGCGGCAGATGTCGATTACCGGCATGCTCGCCTGCGGCATGGTGTTCGTGATCATTGCGGGTGAGATCGACCTGTCGGTGGGCTCGCTGCTGGGCCTGCTCGGCGGCGTCGCCGCGATTCTCGATGTCAACCGGCACTGGCCGATCGGCGTCACGGTGCCGGTGGTGATGCTGCTGGGCGTGCTGGTGGGGCTCTTCAACGGCTGGTGGTCGACCTATCGGCGCGTGCCGTCGTTCATCGTCGGGCTCGGCGGCATGCTCGCCTATCGCGGCATTCTGCTCGGCGTGACGGGCGGCTCGACCATCGCGCCGGTGTCGGACAATTTCGTGTTCCTCGGCCAGGGCTATCTGCCGCGCGTTGCCGGCGACCTGCTCGCCGTCGTGTTGTTCGCGTTGCTGGCGGTGCTCACGGTGCGGCAGCGGCGCAACCGGCAGCGCTATCAGTTGCCGGTGGTGCCGGTCTGGCAGGACGCGACGAAGATCGTCGGTGCAGGTGTGATCCTGCTGGCGTTCGTGGCCACGCTCGACCGTTACGGCGGCATTCCGGTGCCGGTGTTGCTGCTGCTCGCCTTGCTCGGCATCTTCACGTGGATCGCCACGCAGACGGTGTTTGGACGCCGCATCTACGCGGTGGGATCGAACCTCGAGGCCACGCGTCTTTCGGGCGTCAACACGAACCGCGTGAAGCTGGTGATTTTCGCGCTGATGGGTCTGATGTGCGCGTTCGGCGGCATCGTCAATACGGCGCGGCTGGCGGCCGGGTCGCCCTCGGCTGGCTCGATGGGTGAACTGGATGCGATCGCCGCCTGCTTCATTGGCGGCACTTCGATGCGCGGCGGGTCCGGCACGGTGTACGGCGCGCTGATCGGCGCGCTGGTGATGGCGAGTCTCGACAACGGCATGTCGATGCTCGACGTGGATGCATACTGGCAGATGATCGTCAAAGGCGGCATCCTCGTGCTGGCGGTTTGGATCGACGTGGTGTCGGGGTCCAACCGGCGCTGAGGTCAGCGGACGCGGCAGCGTGTGGCCGGAGAGGGCGGCGGTCCCTGGTCGCCGTTCCAGGCATGGACACGTAGTCGCGCGTCACTCCGTAAGCCAAACGTCATGTTGGCGGACCCAGACGCGGCCAGGGGGACGCTTTCGACGCGCCCACGAGGGTTGGACTACACTCTCGGGACAAACAGCCATTGCCAGCACGCGCCGGCTGTTTTACCGTGGTGCGATTTCCTCCTTTGCCCGCCGCGTCATGTTCGTCCCAACCGATTACCCGTTGCCGTTCCAGTTGCGCAGGGCCAGCATGGACGACTTCGCGTTTGCCGAAGCGTTGACGCGCGGCAACATGGGCGGCTACTACCACCGTCACCACCTGATCTGGCGCAGCGATCTGTTTCTCGGCAGCTGGCGTGAGTCGGAGAACTACATCCTCGAAGCCGACGGCGAAGCCATTGGCGTGCTGCGCATCACGGTGGAAGGGGATTCGCTGCATATCCGCGACGTGCAGATTGCCGAGGGCCATCGGCGGCGCGGCGCGGGCACGTATCTGCTGGACATGTCGCATCAATGGGCCCGCGAGCGCGGCTTGCGCGAACTGCAGTTGCGCGTGTTCGTGGATAACCCCGCGGCACGGCTCTATCAACGTTTGGGTTACAAGCTGGCCGGCCCAAGGCTCGCGCAACTCGGCGCCATCCGGCATCTGGCGCGGCGGGTTTGACGGCGGCGATCCACCGGCACGCGCTTGACTCTTATTGTTGGTCCGGCTCCGCTTCGCTTTCCACCATCGCACGCTCCGAGCCACGCTCCGCGTCTCTTTCGATAAACGCCCGCGGACTCTTGCCGAAGGCCCGCCGGAACATGGCGGAAAAGGCACTCTGGCTCTGATAGCCCAGCTCCTGCGCCACGTGGGCAAGAGGCCGTCCCTGACTCAGCAGAGGAATCGCCCGCGCCAGCAGCGCCTGCTGACGCCACTGCGAAAAACTCACCCCCAACTCCTGGCGAAACAGCCGCGCAATGGTGCGCGTGCTGGCGCCGACACTCTCGGCCCATTGTTCCAGCGAATCGGAACGGGCCGGATCGGCGATCACCGCTTCGCACAGCGCACGCAGGCGCTTTTCGTTGGGCATGGGTACGGAAAGCGGCAGCGGCTCGGAGCGCGTCAGTTCGTCCAGCGCGAGCGCGCCGAGCACCTGCTCGCGGCTGGTGGAGAGATCCGGCACATCCAGCGCGGCAATCACTTCCCGCAGCAGATTCGACACTTCCACGACGCGGCACGCATCCATCCCGGCCGGCACCGCGTGTTCGTCGATGTACAGCGTGCGCAGAAAGGCTTCCTCGACGATCACCACTTCATGTGTCACATGCGGCGGCACCCAGATGGCGCGCGACGGCGGCACCGTCCACGTCGTGCCGGCGGTGGCAATGCGCAGCACGCCGCGCGACGCGTACGCGACCTGGGCCCACGCATGCGTGTGGCGGGCGATGCGCACGCCTGCCGGCATGGGCCGTGAGCGCACGCGGATAGGGTGCACGCGCGTTGGCGCAAATTCCGGCGGGATGTCGGCGAAGTCGACGCGGGTCGACACGGAGGCGGCGGTGGATGAATCCATGAAATGGGCGACGGGCGAGTCCCGCAAACGCGTGGAAGCTTCCATTGTAGGGCGAGACGCGCACCGCTCGCATTCTTCGAAGCGCGTGTGTCGATACCTGGGATAACGAAGGGTTTTTTCAGGCCAGCCATTTGCGTCATTCACGCCATCGTGGCCACAAGGGCATAATGTTCCCTTGAACAGGAGGAACCGCAACGATGCAGAAGGTATTTGTGTATGGCACTTTGCGCGCCGGAGAGATCAACGACATTGGCGAAGCCGCTGTGCGGCACGGCATAGGCGCGCCGACGCTACTCGGCCACACCACCGTGCGCGGGCATCTGTACGACTTTGGCCCGTATCCGGGCTTCGTGCGCGATGAGACGGGCGTGCCGGTGCATGGCGACGTGTATGCGATCGAAGCTGAACTGATCGCGGTGCTGGACGAAATCGAAGAGGTGTATCCGGGCGTAGAAGGCCTGTTCATTGCCGAGGACGTGAGCCTCGAAGTGGATGGTGTCGCAACGACCTGCCGCTTTTATCCAGTGTCGAAACAGGCGGTAAAGGGCTTGCCGGAGATTCGTTCGGGCGATTGGGTCGTGTATCGGCGCTCGCGCGAAAACTGAACGCTGCCAGCTCGCGCAGACAAAAAAACGGCCCAACAGGCAAGTGCCTGCCGGGCCGTCCGGTCGGTCAGTCGATGCGTCGGTCAGCTGCGTGACCGGCGTGATGTTCAGATTTCTTCGTAAAGCGGCAGCGTCAGGAAATCGGTGAACTGCTCGGAGGTCGACATCTCTTCGAAGATCTGCGCGGCGCGCTCGTAGGGCTTCGTGTCACCGCCCACGGCCTCCTTGACCTTGGCGAGTTCCTGCGCCGACAACTCGCGCACCAGTTGCGCGGTTACCTTGCGGCCGTCGTCGAGCGCACCCTTCGGCGAGCGGATCCACTGCCACACCTGCGAGCGCGAGATTTCCGCGGTGGCGGCGTCTTCCATCAGGTTGTGAATCGGCACGCAGCCATTGCCCGCGAGCCATGAACCCAGGTAGTGAATGCCGACGTTGATGTTGTTGCGCAGGCCCGCTTCCGTGATCGGCGCTTCGGGACGGAAGTCCATCAGATCGTGCGCGCTGACCTGCACGTCCGCGCGTTGCTTGCCAATCTGGTTCGGCTGATCGCCCAACACCTTGACGAACTCTTCCATCGCGATCGGCACCAGACCCGGATGCGCCACCCAGCCGCCGTCGTAGCCGTCGCCTGCATCACGCGCCTTGTCCGAGCGCACACCGCCCATCGCGCGGTCGTTGGCGGTCGGATCGTTCTTGATCGGAATCAGCGCGCTCATGCCGCCAATGGCCGGCGCATTGCGGCGATGGCAGGTCTTCAGCAACAGCAGCGCGTACGCGCGCATGAAGGGCGAGGTCATCGTGATCTGCGAACGGTCCGCGAGACAGAAATCCTTGTCGGTCTTGAACTTCTTGATAGCCGAGAAAATGTAGTCCCAGCGGCCCGCATTCAAACCTGAGCTGTGCTCGCGCAACTCGTACAGAATCTCGTCCATTTCGAACGCGGCGAGGATGGTTTCGATCAGCACCGTGGCGCGGATCGTGCCACGCGGCACGCCCACCGCTTCCTGCGCAGCAACGAAGATGTCGTTCCACAGACGCGCTTCGAGGTGGCTTTCCATCTTCGGCAGATAGAAGTAGGGGGCGGTGCCGCGCGCCACCTGTTCTTTGGCGTTATGGAACAGGAACAGCGCGAAATCGAAGATGCCGCCCGACACACGCTGGCCGTCCACCTTGACGTGTTTCTCGTCGAGGTGCCAGCCACGCGGACGCACGATCAGCGTCGCGATCTTCTCGTTCAACTGATACGACTTGCCGTTCTGTTCCAGCGAAATGGTACGGCGCACGGCGTCACGCAGATTGATATGCCCCGTGATCTGGTTGTCCCAGCTCGGCGCGTTCGAATCTTCGAAGTCGGTCATGTACGAATCCGCGCCCGAATTGAGCGCGTTGATGATCATCTTGCGCTCCACCGGCCCGGTGATTTCCACGCGGCGGCATTGCAGATCCTGCGGCAAGGGCGCGATCTTCCAGTCGCCTTCGCGGATGCTCTTCGTTTCCGCGAGGAAGTCAGGGCGCTCACCGGCATCCAGACGTTTGGTGCGTTCGACACGCGCCTTCAGCAATGCCTGACGACGCGGCTCGAAGGTGCGATGCAATGCGGCGACGAGTTCGAGCGCTTCGCGGGTGAGGATCGTTTCGTAGCCGGGCTGGATTTCAGCGGTGATTTCCATGCCTTGAGGTAGATACGGCAGGTTAGGCGAATGAGGCGCCATGTTTTCTCCTTGGTCGGTCAGATGGCAAAGATGCAAATGTTCGAATGCAGTGTGGTGACGCCGTGTTTTTGGGTGCGCCGGGATTTATTTCGTTGTGCTGCATAGTGCTACGTCGTACGGTTCCGGTACATGACGCGCGCCGGTCACTGCAGTTGCGCAGCGTTGCCGTGACACACCAGGGCTGTGGTATGCGACGTCGACACTTCGCAAAAGCTTCGCAAATGCTTCGCAAGCGCTTCATGCATGTCGGAAAACAGCTTCTACAAAGGGGCGGCTACATGCGGCTAAGGCGGGTTCTTCAGAAACTCGAGCAGATCGCTCATACGGCTGCCGGTGCCGCGCGGCGTCACGCCCAGCTCTTCGGCGGGCGCGCCTTGCCGGTTGAGCCAGAAGGTCGTGTAGCCGAACCACGTTGCGCCAGCCACATCCCAGCCGTTGGACGAGACGAACACGATCTCGCGCGGTTGCGCGGCGAATGCCGCGGTGCCAAGCGAATATGCGGCGCGGGCCGGCTTGTAGGCGCGCACGGTATCCACGGACAGCACGTGATCGAACAGGCCCGTCATGCCTGCGCTTTTCACGGCGACATCGAGCATCTGCGGATTGCCGTTGGAGAGGATGGCGAGCCCAGGCGTCGAACCTGACTGCGCAACGTCCTCGGCCTGCGCGCCCGGTTGATGCAGTTGGCGCAACTCACGCAGCGTCGGCACGGCATCGGGAAAGGCGGAGAGACACGCGTATTCGTCCATCAGACGTTTTTCCGCCGCCCGGTTGAGCGTGAGGCCGAGCTTGAGCGCGGCGAAACGCAGGGCATCGAGTGTGATGTTCCAGAACGGTTGATAGCGCGCGCCGGCCGGGTCGGCGAGCGTGCGCAGCTGCGAGTATTCGATCTGCTTCTGGCGCCACAGTTGCGACAGCGCGTCGCCGTGGCCGGGGAACATCTGCTCTGCCGCCGCGACGACCGAATGCACGTCGAAGAGCGTGCCGTAGGCGTCGAAAATCACTGCTTTGGGGAAGAGTGTCGTTGTGGCCGACATTGCCGTGCGCTCCAGTTCGAGGTCGGATTGATTGTATTGGTGATGCTATGCGTTAAAAAAGAGGCTAAACATCACTTGATCTTTTACTTTCATGCACCTAATCTGTCGCGCATTCCTACTTTTGCGCGCACTGACCGAGCGCGCCCGGTTCTCCCACTATGGACCGTTTCAAGCAGATCGAGACTTTCGTCACCGTGGCAGCCAAGGGCAGTCTGTCCGCGGCGGCGCAGGCCGAGGGCGTCGCGCCCGCCATCATCGGCAGGCGGATTGACGCCCTCGAAGAGCGCCTGGGCGTCAAGCTGCTGGTGCGCACCACCCGCAAGATCACGCTGACATTCGAAGGCTCGGCCTTTCTCGAAGACTGCCAGCGCGTGATTCACGACATGCAGAATGCCGAGGCCAGCGTTTCCGCCGGCGGTGTGAAGGCGAGCGGGCATCTGCGGCTCTCGGCGCCGGCGGGTTTCGGCCGGCGGCACGTCGCGCCGCTCGTGCCGGCTTTTACCGTCGCGCATCCCGATGTCTCCATCACGCTCGATCTGTCCGACCGGCTGGTCGATCTCGTCAACGAAGGCTTCGACTGCGCGGTGCGGCTCGGCGAACTGCCGGACTCGTCGCTGGTCTCGCTGCGGCTGGGGGAGAACCGGCGCGTGTGCGTCGCCTCGCCCACGTATCTGACGCGTCGCGGCGCGCCGCGCAGTCTCGCCGATCTGGCGCATCACAACTGTCTGGCGCTCGGTGCGAGCGCCAATCAGCAGCGCGGCTGGATGTTCCAGCAAGGCGACAAGGTGGTGTCCATCAAGGTCTCCGGCACGATGGAATGTTCGGACGGCGCGGTGCTGCACGAGTGGTGTCTGGAAGGCTACGGACTCGCGTGGCGCTCGTGGTGGGAGGTCGGCGCGGATATCGCCGCTGGCCGGCTCGTGAGCGTGCTCGACGAATTCGCGGCACCGCCCATCGGCATTCATGCGGTGTTTCCACAGCGGCGTCATTTGCCGTTGCGCGTGCGGCTGTTCCTCGATTTCCTCAAGCATACGTACGGGCATCCCGAGTACTGGGGTTAAGGACCGGGCCGCTTGCCGCATTCGCCTGCGCGGGTTTCCGATATGCGGACAGACCCGCAGCGCGCGGCAAGCCGGCTTCCTGCGCACTACAATCGTTGAAGGACCTGCTAAGCGTTCCTTGCCGCGCATGCGCCTTGCATGCCCACTGACGGGTCCTGCCGCAGTCGACGACGGAGGACAGCATGTTCAGGCACATTCTGGTTCCGACCGATGGTTCCGATCTCTCACGCAAAGCGATCGAAGGCGCAATTGATCTCGCTCAGGCGGTCGGCGCACGCGTCACCGCGTATGCGTGTCTGCCGCAATATCCTTACTCGCCGTTCTCCGAGGTCGTGATCGAGCCGCCGGTGGACTTCCTCGAACGCAGCGAACGCGAGGCGCGTGTGCATCTGCAAGAGGTGGAACGCGCCGCGCGCAACGTGGGCGTTGCCGTGACGAGCCGCACCAGTGTTCATCCTTCGCCGTATCTGGGCATCATCGAAGCGGCGGAAAAGGGCGGCTGCGATGTGATCTTCATGGCCTCGCATGGGCGTCGCGGGCTGGGGAGCCTGCTGATTGGCAGCGAGACGCAGCGGGTGCTCACGCATACGCGGATTCCGGTGATCGTTTATCGGTGAGGCGTGGTTTGCCGCTGGTTTGCCGCGATGACGCGATGCGTTGCGTTGCACTCTGCGTGCGAGTGGACGCGTCAGAAAACCAGGCACGCGCTAAAAAAGCGCGCCAGCGGATCCACCGGCGCGCCGTACTCAATGGGCACGTTGCCATGCCCTGCATGCTCTTCTGACTCTCTCAGATTCCAGTCGGCCTGGGCCTGTCTTCTGCGGTGCCTGTCTGCTGCTTGCACAGGACTGCTTGCTGGCCCTCGGCGCTGACTGTTTTCCTTCGTGAGCGCGGCCTTCTAGCGAGGCCGCTGTCGTCTTCCACCTCTGCTGCGATCTGTCTTTGTGTCGCCCTGCAGCAGCCTTTAAAACGGCTGCTGCATCATTGCTTAGGCGACCTTCTTGTCGAAGAACTGTTCGTCTTCGGTCGAACCGTGCAGCGCGGTCGTGGAGGCTTCGCGCTCCACCGTTTGCGTGACGGCGTCGAAGTAGCCGGTGCCCACTTCGCGCTGATGCTTGACGGCGGTGAAGCCACGCTCGGCCGCAGCGAATTCGGCCTGCTGCATTTCGACGAACGCGGTCATCTGGTTGCGGGCGTAGCCGTGCGCCAGGTTGAACATCGAGTAGTTCAGCGCATGGAAACCAGCCAGCGTGATGAACTGGAACTTGTAGCCCATTGCCCCGAGTTCGCGCTGGAACTTGGCGATGGTTGCGTCGTCCAGGTTCTTCTTCCAGTTGAAGGAAGGCGAGCAGTTGTACGACAGCAATTGATCCGGGTACTCCTTATGAATCGCGTCGGCAAACTTCTTGGCGAACTCGAGATCGGGCTTGCCGGTTTCGCACCAGATCATGTCGGCGTACGGCGCGTAAGCGAGACCACGCGAGATGGCCTGTTCCAGACCCGCCTTCGTGCGATAGAAACCTTCCACCGTGCGCTCGCCGGTCAGGAACGGCTTGTCGTTTTCGTCGATGTCGGAGGTCACCAGATCGGCCGCTTCCGCGTCGGTGCGGGCCAGCAGGACGGTCGGGGTGCCGCAGACGTCGGCGGCAAGGCGTGCGGCCGTCAGCTTGGCGATGTTCTCGCGGGTCGGCACGAGCACCTTGCCGCCCATGTGGCCGCACTTCTTCACCGAAGCAAGCTGGTCTTCGAAGTGCACGCCCGCAGCGCCGGCTTCGATCATGGCCTTCATCAGTTCGAATGCGTTCAGCACGCCGCCGAAACCGGCTTCCGCGTCGGCAACGATCGGCGCGAAGTAGTCGATGTAGCCTTCGTCACCCGGGTTTTTGCCCTCGGACCATTGGATCTGGTCGGCGCGAGTCAGCGTGTTGTTGATGCGCTTCACGACGAGCGGCACGGAGTTCGCCGGATACAGCGACTGGTCCGGGTACATTTCACCGGCGACGTTGGCGTCGCCCGCCACCTGCCAGCCCGACAGATAGATCGCCTTCAGACCCGCCTTCACCTGCTGCATGGCCTGGTTGCCGGTGAGCGCGCCGAGGGAGTTGACGAACGGCTCGTTGTTCACGCTTTCCCACAGCTTTTCCGCGCCGCGCTTGGCGAGCGTGTGCTCGACCTGCAGGGAGCCACGCAGGCGCACCACGTCCTCGGCGCTATAGGTGCGCTTGATGCCTTTCCAGCGCGGATCGGTGTCCCATTGCTGCTGGAGTTGCTGCGCTTGTTGTTGGCGTGTCGTCATGGTGTTCTCCTTGTTTGCCTGGTAAATGGGATCAATCGGGGTTAGTGATCTCTGTCTTCTCGAAGCAAGGTGTCTCGTTGGCGCTTCGTTTCGTGAAGTCTTGTATAAGAGTCTAGGCGCAAGGGCTGATGCGAAATAGCCGCGTGAGGCGCTTTGTTGGAGATTTTTTATTGTTATTAATCAATTGTTTATGGTGCGTGTTCCACATTGAGAAATGACGTTTTCCCTGTCGCAATGAGGCGTCTTGTGCCACGCAGCACGATTTTTTACGACGCAAAAAAATTTTTCACATGGTGAAAATTTTTTGAACGATGAGATTGGGGCGGAAGCGGAGGCGCGGAAGCGGCTGGAAAGCGAAGCAGAGGGGAGAGGAACGGAGGTGGCGCGGGGTAGAGAAGGGGGAGTCTGGATGCTGGGAAGGCGCGGAGAATGGTGGTGAGGGACGCGCGGAGGGTGTTGGGAGACTTCTCAGAGGGAACGTGGGAGGAGGGTTGGAAAGAGAACGCGCAGATTGTGCTGCGAGACTCTAAACGGGAAGGTGAGAAGAGGTGTCGAAGACAGCTCGCGCAGTGGGAGCCGGGAAGAGGGCTCCGAGAGAACGCGGAAAGAGATGTTGGAGAGATGCCGAGAGAGAACACGCGGAGAGCGATCGCGGAAATCGCGCGCACAGCGGCCGCACAAAATGCGCAGGCGAAAAAAAACCGGTGCATGAGCACCGGTTTTCCTGTGAATCTCGCAGTGGCCTCAGGCCACTTGCAGCGTCTTAGCTGCCACGACGCGCCGTACGCGGACCATCGCTGCGGCGTGCGCCGTAGCCACCGTCACGCGAACCGCCGAAGCCTTCACGCGAACCGCCGCCCGACGACTTGCCGGCCCAGCCGCCGCCATTGCCGCTACCGCTGCGTGCGCCGCCACCATTGCCGCCGCCGTTGCCGGCATAGCCACCCGGCTTGCCGCTGCCGCTACCGAAGCGACGGCCACCTCCGTTGCCGCCGCCAGGACGGCCACGGCCGCCAAAGCCAGGACGGCCATTACCCGACGGTGCCGACTTGCGCGGCTCGAAGCCTTCCACGACGTTGACCGGCAGCGGAGTGCGCACGAAACGCTCGATGCGCTTCAACGCGCCTTGTTCGGCGTGATGCACGAGGCTCACGGCGATACCCGAGCGGCCAGCACGGCCGGTACGGCCGATACGGTGCACGTAGTCTTCTGCGAACTTCGGCAGATCGTAGTTGAACACGTGCGTGATGCCGGGGATGTCGATACCGCGAGCGGCGACGTCCGTGGCCACCAGCACGCGCACACGGCGCTCGCGCAGTGCGCGGATGGTGCGGTTACGCGCGCCCTGCGGCAGATCGCCGTGCAGTGCTGCGGATTCGAAACCGGCGTCGGCCAGACGACCAGCCAGCTGGTCGGCGTCCATCTTGGTTGCCGTGAAGACGATAGCCTGGTCAAGGCCTTCGTCGCGCAGCAGATGGTCGAGCAGACGATCCTTGTGATCGCGGTCGTCGACGTAATGAACGGTTTGCGCGATGTTCGTGCGTTGTTCGAGGCGTTGCACGATCTCGATACGCTCCGGATCCTTCAGCAGACGGCCGGTCAGCGAACCGATCTTGCCGTCGAGCGTCGCCGAGAACAGCATGGTCTGACGCGTAGCCGGCGTAGCAGCAACGATGGTCTCGATGTCTTCGATGAAGCCCATGTCGAGCATGCGGTCGGCTTCGTCGAGCACGAGGATCTGCAGTTGCGACAGGTCGATACGGCCGCGCTCCAGGTGGTCGATCAGACGGCCCGGCGTGGCGACCAGGATTTCGGGGTTCTTCGCCAGCAGCATGAGCTGTTGGCCGTAAGCGACGCCGCCCAGAATGCTGACGGTGCGCAGACGCTTGAGGTGCTTGCCGTACGTGGCAGCGGCCGTGGTGACCTGCATCGCGAGTTCGCGGGTCGGCGTCAGCACCAGCATGGTGGGACGGGCGACGGGTTGCGGGCGACGGCCACGGGCGCCGTCAGCCGGACGCGGTTCACGCGGCTGGCTGGCTTGCGCCTTTTGCAGTTGCGAGAAACGCTCGATGGCGGGCAGCATGAACGCAGCGGTCTTGCCCGAACCGGTCGGGCTGGAGACCAGCAGGTCGCGGCCGGCGATGCCGGCGGGGATGGCGCGTTGCTGCACCGGGGTCGGCGTTTGATAGCCGGTTGCCGTCAGCGCGGAGACGACATCCGGTGACAGGCCAAGCGACGCGAACGACGGGCCGGCCGGAGCAGCGGTTTCAGCAGCGACGGCTTGCGGAGCGGCAGCGGCTGCTGCGGCTTGTGCGGGTGCGGCGTCACTGTCAACGAAACCGAGTGCCTGGTCGGCGATGGCGTTCAGCGGGCTTTGGGTATTGCTCGAAGTCATGAGAATCCTTGAAACGATCCTGGGAAATGCACGGAATTAATACGTCGGCGCCAATCGGCATACCCAAGTCGTCGGATTCAGCGAGCAAAGAAGCAGCGAGCAAATCGAAAAACGGGGGCAGCTCGCGACAATCAAGGCGAGCTTTTCGTTAGAAGCTGTATCGGTTGCGACATGCCAACACGGCGTGTCGCCAGCCTGGTACATGATCGCCCGTAGGGGGCTAGGCAGGAGGGGACAGGTTCTAAACTGGATTGGAGCAAAACGCTACGAGGCGCTGCGCCGCAGAGGCCGCTGGAGAAAGCCGGGCAAAAGCAGTGAAGCGCAGGCAACATTGTATAGGGTTTTGCTGCACCGCGCCACATTTAAGACGTTTCCGCAGCCGAAAAGCGTCGTTGATGGCTTGAATTTTGCCGGGCGGTATCCGCGGCGGCTGTGGCTGGCGGTGCGCGGGGGACGACGAAACCGGAGCGGGGTCGAGGCGGGCCCTGACCAACGTATGTGACCAAATCGGCACCCGCCCGCCGGGCCGTAGGTCAAAGCCACGCGCTGCGTTCCGGCCCGGATATTAACAATCAGGCCGAAGCATCAGGCCGAAGCATCAGGCCGAAGCATCAGGCCGAAGCATCAGGCCGAAGCATCAGGCCGAAGCATCAGGCCGAAGCCCCGCTTTTCAGCGATTCGACCAGTTCGACGTACTGCTGCTTCGCCGTGTCCTGCGGCGTGCCTTTCAGCGCCGACCAGGCGTCGTACTTGTATTTGCCGACGATATCCGTGAAACCCGGCTTGTCGCCCTGCACGTCACCCTTGGTGGCCTGCTTGTAGAGCGCATAGAGGCGCAACAGCGTGAGGTTGCCCGGGCGCTCCGGCAGTTGTTGCACCTCTTCGTGGGCTTTGGCAAATTGCGCGTCGACGTCGCTCATGTGTTTCTCCGTGGCAAATTCAGGATGGGCCGTCGATCATATCAAGCGCAGCCTCTGCCTGCGCCGGATCGCACCAAATCAGGCTGGAACGACTACTCCAAACGCAGCCGGCCCGACCGGCGCACGCTGCGTGCCCGGCGAGGCGGGGCGTCGCATTACAATAGCGGACATGAACCGAACTGTGCTGCTTGCCCTCGATACCTCGACCGAGTTCTGCTCGGTCGCGTTGCTTTCCGCCGTCCATCCTGAGGCGGGTGCCTCTGCTCCCGAACCGCGCGCCTGGGTGCGCCACGAAGCCACCGGCGCTGTCTCCAGCACGCGTTTGCTGCCTGCCATCCGTGAGTTGTTCGATGAAGCGGGTCTCGTGCTGGCCGATTGCGCGGCGATCGCGTTTGGCGCGGGCCCCGGCTCGTTCACCGGCTTGCGCACGGCAACCGGCGTGGCGCAGGGGCTCGCCTTCGGGCTGAACCGGCCCGTGGTGCCGATCGGCACGCTGCTCGCCTGCGCGGAAAGTGCCCGGCTGCGCAATCCGGCGGCCACGCGCGTGCTGGCCGCGCTCGACGCGCGCATGGACGAAGTCTACTGGGCGGATTTTGCGTGGGATGACGCCGAAGGCGAGTGGCGCACGGTGCAGCCTGCGTCGCTGGACGCACCGGACAAGCTGGTGCTGCCTGAAGTGCCGTTCACGCTGGCGGGCAATGCCGCCGCGGCCTTCGGCGCGCGGCTGACGGCGACGGCGGTGGCGCAGGCCATCGACGCCGAAGCGCTGCCCCACGCCTTGCCGCTCGCGCACGCGGCGCTACGCGCGCTGCGCGCCGGGCGCACGGTGCCGGCCGAGCTGGCGGCGCCCGAATATGTGCGCGACAAGGTTGCGCAGACCACAGCAGAGCGCATGGCCGACAAGGCAGCCAAGGCGGCCAAAGCATCGGAGAGTGCCGAGGCCGTGGATGCCGCGCGTGGTGCCGGGTCCGCACCGTCTGTCGCAGCCGCCGCCGCCGTCACCTCGGCTAAACCGGCCCCAGCGTCGCAACTCACAGCCAACCCCGATACGCCGGGCGAGGGCGGACGATGAGCGGGGTATTGCTCGCCGACCGCTATATGTCGCCAATGACCGAAGGCGATCTCGACGAGGTCGCGCTGATCGAAAAGGCCGCGTACGAGTTTCCGTGGAGCCGGGGCAATTTCGAGGATTCGCTGCGCAATGGCTATTTCGGTGTGTGCCTGCGGCATGTCACCGGCACCTTGATTGGCTATTGCGTGTTGATGCCGGTGGTCGACGAAATGCACCTGCTCAATCTGTGCGTCGCGCCTGCCGCGCAGGGCGTGGGCGCGGGACTCTCGTTGCTGCGTGAGGCGGTGCGCATCACCCGTCATGAGAAACTCGAGGGTCTGCTGCTGGAAGTGCGGCCGTCGAACCATCGGGCCATTCGCCTTTATGAACGCTTCGGCTTCGCTTCGATTGGCCGTCGCAAGAACTACTATCCGGCGCGTCATCGCAGCCGGGAGGACGCCATCGTGATGCGTTTTTCGTTTGCCAGGGAGGGCGCAGATGGCGCTGCATGAATCCGCGTTGGAAGAGTTTGGACTCGCGCCGTTGTGGGTACGGCGGGGTATGGGGCAGCCGCCGGCGGTCGAGAACGCGGCGCTTGCGGGGGCTGAAAGCTCGGGCGTTCCAGAGGTCAATTTGCGTGCCGGCGAAATGGCCGCGCGTGATGGCGTAACGGGGCAGGGCGCTGCACAAGCGCGCAGCGAAAACCGCACGGCACAAGGCGCGACCCTGGCACGTGCAGAGGACGACGCGAAGCACCCCACTCCGCAACGGGCCCAGTCAGCAAACCCACCTGGCAGCCAGGCCATTCCGCCTGCACGCGTCAACGCGTCATCCCCGCCCGCGCCCGCGGCCGACGACGACTTCGCCTGGTTCGACGACCTCCCCGCCGGACCCGCCGCCGACTCCGCTAACACGCCGGAGCCGCAGCCGGCCCGCCCGTCCGTGCAGACGCTCGACTGGGACGCGCTGAGCGAACGCGTCGCCGCATGCGAAAGCTGCCGCCTGTGCGAGAAGCGCACCAACACGGTGTTCGGCGTCGGCGACCGTAACGCGGACTGGATGTTGATCGGCGAAGCCCCCGGCGAGAACGAGGACCGTCAGGGCGAACCGTTCGTCGGCCAGGCCGGCAAGCTGCTCGACAACATGCTGCGTTCGCTCACACTCGCACGCGACACCAACGTCTACATCGCCAACGTCATCAAGTGCCGCCCGCCGGGCAACCGCAATCCCGAGCCGGATGAGGTCGCCCGCTGCGAGCCGTATCTGCAACGGCAGGTGGCGCTCGTCAAACCCAGGCTGATCGTCGCGCTGGGCCGTTTCGCCGCGCAGAGTCTGCTAAAAACCGATGCCAGCATTTCGTCGCTGCGTGGACGCGTGCATGAGTACGAAGGCGTGCCGGTGATCGTTACGTACCACCCAGCGTATCTGCTGCGCAGCCTGCCCGACAAGGCGAAAGCGTGGACCGACCTGTGCCTCGCGCGCGACGTGTGGCAGAAAGCGGCCGGCGCGCCGGCGCGCTGATGGCGTCGACCGGGCCCGCTTCGTTTGTCACGGCGGCCACGGCGAGCGCGCTCGCGCAGGGCGACGCGTTGCACACCCCAGTTGTGCGGGATCTGGCGTGGCTGCTGTTCAGCCCGGACCTGTTGCGCGCGCAACCACCCGTCGGTGTGCTCGCGCACGCGTTCGAGACGGTCGCCGAAGAGGCGGCCGCGCTCGACTGGCTGCGCGCGCTGGACGCCGATCCCGGTGACCTGCTTGCACACATCGGAGCGTCCCGCATCACGCGGCTTGGCCGTTACGCCGAGTACCTGCTCGGCTGGTTCCTGCAGCATGGGCCCGCTGCTCGGCTGATTGCCGCAAACGTGCCGTTGCGGCGCGGCGGCGTCACGCTCGGCGAATGCGATTTTCTGGTGGAAAGCCGAGCAGGGCAGCGTCTGCATTGGGAACTGGCGGTGAAGTGCTATCTGCACGCGGGAGCGGGGCGCGGACTGCTGGCGGACTACGTCGGCCCCAACCTGCAGGACCGTTTCGATCTCAAGCTCGCCCACTTGCTCGATCATCAGTTGCCGCTGAGCGCCCGCGAGGAATTCGCCACGCTCGGACACATCGGTCCGTGGCAGCCGCAGATGTTCATCAAGGGCTGGCTGTTCTACCGGCGCGGTGAACCAAGCCAGGATCCCGAACAGCTCGATCCCGCCCACGGGCGCGGCTGGTGGGCGACGCGTTCGGAATGGCCGGCGTTCGCCGCGGCGCACGCGGGCTCGTGGCGACTGCTGCCGCGGCTCGAATGGCTCGCGCCACGGCGGCATGAGCAATCCGCCGCCGCGGAACAGGGCATCGAATTTCTCGACGCAAACGCGTTGCTGGCGCGGATTGCGCAGCAAAACAGCCCGACGATGGTGGCGGCCTTTGCGACAGACGACGCCGGTCGCTGGATCGAACGATCAAGAGGTTTTATCGTGCCGGACGACTGGCCGGACAAGGCATACGCGTTCGCGCGTGAATGAGGGGTTGGCAGCTTCGCCGCTGGTGTTCGTGGAAGGCGTGCGGAGTGTGCGTGAGCGTTCTGGAACAGTGGTACTCACGCGTCCGGCAGCGCCCGCTGAATCCCGAGCGCCCCATCTGCGTTCACTCCGCGCTCACCACCAGCGATAAAAATGATGCACTGGCCCGACACCCGTACCCACCTCGAGCCGATCACTCGCTTCCAATGCACCCGTCAGATACGTCTTCGCATCCGCAACAGCACTCGCGAGATCTGCGCGCTGCGGAATCAGCGCGGCAATCGCCGACGACAACGTGCAGCCCGTGCCATGCGTGTTTCTCACCGGCACGCGCGGCGCGGCGAGACGCAGCGAGCCGCTGTCCTGCAGCAGCCAGTCGGGACTGTCGGCGGCACTCAGGTGACCGCCTTTCATCAGCACCGCGCGCGCCCCGAGTGCCCGCAACGCTTCGCCTTGCGTGACCATGCCGGCTTCGTCGGTGGCTGCATCGACTCCTAGCAACGCCGCCGCTTCCGGCAGATTCGGCGTCAGCAGATCGGCGAGCGGCAGCAGTTCGTCGCGCACCACGGCCACCGCGTCGGGCGCGAGCAGCGCGTGATTGCTCTTCGAAATCATCACGGTATCCAGCACCACATGCCGCGGACGATGACGCCGCAGCGCGTCAGCCACCGCGCGCGCGACCCGCGCGTTCGCGAGCATGCCGATCTTCACCGCGTCGATACGGATATCGTCGAACACCGCATCGAGTTGCGCGGCGATGAACTCGGGCTCGGGGGTATGAATGGCCGTGACGCCGCGCGTATTCTGCGCGGTGAGCGCCGTGATGACGCTTGCGCCATACGCGCCGAGCGCCGAGAAAGCCTTGAGGTCGGCCTGGATGCCGGCGCCGCCGCCGGAATCGGAACCGGCGATCGTCAGGACGTTGGGAATCGGTTGAGTCATGGCAAGGCTGAAAAGAAGGGAGGCGCGGACCACGCGGATGCCGCGCAGCGGCCCCACGCAGCGCGCGGCAGCACGCTCAGTGCTTCACTTCGCCGATCAGCGCGACGGAATCGAAAGCGCGCTGGTTGGCCTGGTGGCGCCGCATCACGAGCCACATCATCACGCACACGAAGGTGCCGAACAGCACGATGACCGCGGACACCGGCACGTCGAGCCAGACCAGTACCGCGTACAGGCACAGCATCACGAGCACGGACAGGTTTTCGTTGAAATTCTGCACGGCGATCGAATGACCCGCCGAGAGCAACACGTGGCCGCGATGCTGCAGCAGCGCATTCATTGGCACCACGAAGAATCCCGACAGCCCACCCACGATCATCAGGAACAGATAAGCCAGGATCAGATAACCCGACACATGCATATGGCCCACGTAGAAGCCCCAATGCATGGGAAACAGGCTGCGCGTGTAGAAGGCCATCAGCATGACAGCGAGGCCCATCATGATGCCGACCGGCAGCACGGACAATGACTTCTTCAACGGCACGCGAGAGGCGGCGATGATGGCGCCCGCGGCCACGCCCACGGCGACGACCGCCTGCAGGATCGCGCCTTCTGACAAGGACATGCCCAGCGACACTTCGGCCCACTTCAGCACGATGAACTGCAGCGTGGCGCCCGCGCCCCAGAACAGCGTGGTCACGGCGAGCGAAATCTGCCCGAGTTTGTCGCGCCAGAGCACGAGAAAGCAGTCGGCGAAATCGGTGATGAGCTTGATGGGCCCGCGTTCCTGTTTCGGATAGCGTGCGCCCGTGTCTGGAATGCGTAGATTGAACAATGCGGCGATGACGTAGATCGCCATGATGACGAGCATCGCGGCTTCGGCGGGCGTGTCGACGGTGGGGATATGGTGCTTCAGGATATGCGAAGCAACGTGCGGGCTGATCAGCGCGCCGCCGAGCACCGTACCGAGAATGATGGAGCCCACCGTGGTGCCTTCGATCCAGCCGTTCGCGGCGACCAGCCGGTCAGGTGGCAGCAGTTCGGTGAGGATGCCGTACTTGGCGGGCGAATACGCCGCCGCACCGAACCCGACAATGCCATAGGCAATCAACGGATGCGCGCCCACCAGCATCGTGATGCAGCCGAGCACCTTGATCGTGTTGGTGACGAACATGACGCGTCCTTTCGGACGGGAGTCGGCGAAGGCGCCAACGAATGCAGCAAGAACCACGTAGGACAGCACGAAGAACAGCTTGAGCAGCGGCGTCATCCAGTTCGGGGCATGGAGGTCTTTCAGCAGTGCAATAGCAGCAATCAGAAGCGCATTGTCGGCCAGCGACGAAAAAAACTGCGCGGCCATGATGGTGTAAAAACCTTTTTTCATCTGATGCGATGCTGTCCTCGCTGCGGTCCGTCCGCCCCGGCCGTGTGCAATGCGTCCGGGCTTATTCCGTTCGAAATGGGTTGTGCGCACGGCTTTATATCACGAAAATAGCTGGATTCGGACTAGCAGAATCCTTGATCGCGCCGCCCAGCGGGCTCCTGAGCGCTGAAAACGCACTGTAAGCTCCTGATTCACAAGCGTCTTTACGAAAATCTCCCATGCCGCGCCCCCTTTCAGCCACGATTCACACTGCCGCACTCGCCAATAACCTCGCTGTCGTCCGCCGTTACGCCCCCCATTCGAAGATCTGGGCTGTCGTCAAGGCCAACGCCTACGGACATGGGCTCGCGCGCGCCTTTCCGGGACTGCGCGCAACGGACGGCTTTGGATTGCTCGACCTGGAAGAAGCCGTGAAGTTGCGTGAATTGGGCTGGGCGGGGCCAATTTTGTTGCTGGAAGGCTTTTTCCGGCCTACGGATATCGACGTGATCGACCGCTACAGCCTTAGCACGGCGCTGCATTCGGATGAACAGTTGCGCATGCTGGAAATGGCGCGCCTGTCCAAACCCGTCAATATCCAGTTGAAAATGAACAGCGGCATGAACCGGCTCGGCTACACGCCGGAACGTTTTCGCGCAGCATGGGAGCGCGCGCGGGCGTGTCAGGGCGTGGGTCAGATCACGCTGATGACGCACTTCTCGGATGCCGACACTGAGCGCGGCGTCGCGTATCAGATGGAAGCGTTCGAGCGCGGCGCGCAGGGCATTGCCGGTGCGCGCAGCCTCGCCAATTCGGCAGCCACGCTGTGGCATCCGGACTCGCATTTCGACTGGGTGCGCCCGGGCATCATTCTGTATGGCGCGTCGCCTTCGGGCGTCCATCAGGCCATCGAAGGCACCGGCTTGCAGCCGGCCATGACGCTCGCCTCCGAACTGATCGCGGTGCAGTCGGTCGCGAAGGGGCAAACGGTCGGCTATGGCTCGATCTTCACAGCGCAGACACCCATGCGCATCGGCGTCGTGGCATGTGGCTATGCGGACGGTTATCCGCGCGTTGCGCCGGAAGGCACGCCAGTGATGGTCGACGGCGTACGTACGCGGGTCATCGGGCGTGTCTCGATGGACATGTTGACCGTCGATCTCACGCCATGCCCCACCGCCAACGTGGGCTCGCGCGTCGAACTGTGGGGCCATGCGCTGCCTATCGACGATGTGGCAAAGGCCTGTGGCACGATCGGCTACGAGCTGATGTGCGCGGTGGCGCCCCGCGTGCCGGTGCGCGCGGAATAAGCCGCGGCGCACTGCATTGCGCACGGCGTGACCGGCGCGCTGCGGGGCGATTCGATCTTCGACCTGATCGAATCGCCTCGAGCAGACTTCTCTCATTCAACTAACCCGATCAGCAAAGCAGGCAGGCAAGGGCGCGTGGCTAAACAGAAAACGATGTACACCTGCACCGAGTGCGGGGGGCAGTCACCCAAGTGGCAAGGACAGTGTCCGGCATGCAACGCGTGGAACACGCTGGTGGAGACGGTGGCCGAGTCGCCCTCCGCGCACCGCTTCCAGTCGCTCGCCAAGAGCGCGCCCGTGCAACGTCTCGCGGATATCGAAGCGTCCGACGTGCCGCGCTTCTCCACCGGCGTGAGCGAATTCGACCGGGTGCTCGGCGGCGGTCTCGTGC
This sequence comes from Paraburkholderia sp. DHOC27, assembly GCF_003429005.1. GTDB lineage: Bacteria > Pseudomonadota > Gammaproteobacteria > Burkholderiales > Burkholderiaceae > Paraburkholderia. The sequence continues at coordinate 366,247 of NZ_QVQV01000007.1, read as the reverse complement.
CGGGTGGCGTGGTGCTGATTGGCGGCGATCCGGGTATCGGCAAATCGACGCTGTTGCTGCAGTCGCTTGCCGAGATCGCCCATGACCGGCGCGCGCTATACATCAGCGGCGAGGAATCGGCGGCGCAGATTGCCTTGCGCGCCCAGCGGCTCTCGCTGCTCGACCCCGGTTCGAAGGCGAGCGAGCTGAGACTGCTCGCGGAAATCCAGCTCGAAAAGATTCAGGCGACCATCGAAAGCGAGCGGCCCGACGTCGCCGTGATCGACTCCATCCAGACGGTGTATTCAGAGGCATTGACTTCGGCGCCGGGTTCGGTCGCCCAGGTACGCGAGTGCGCGGCGCAACTCACGCGTATTGCCAAGCAGTCCGGCACGGCGATCATCATGGTTGGCCACGTCACCAAGGAAGGCAATCTCGCCGGCCCGCGCGTGCTCGAACACATCGTGGATACCGTGCTGTATTTCGAGGGCGACACGCACTCGTCGTTCCGCCTGGTGCGCGCCTTCAAGAACCGCTTTGGCGCGGTCAACGAGTTGGGCGTGTTCGCGATGACCGAGCGCGGACTGCGCGGCGTGGCCAATCCATCGGCGCTGTTTCTGTCGCAGCATGAGCAGATCGTGCCGGGCTCGTGCGTACTGGTGACGCAGGAAGGCTCGCGGCCTTTGCTCGTGGAAGTGCAGGCCCTGGTGGATGCGGCCAATGTGCCCAATCCACGGCGGCTCGCGGTGGGACTGGAGCAGAACCGCCTCGCCATGTTGCTGGCGGTGTTGCATCGTCACGCCGGCATTGCCTGCTTCGATCAGGACGTGTTCCTGAACGCGGTGGGCGGCGTCAAGATCACCGAGCCTGCGGCCGACCTGGCCGTGCTGCTGGCGATTCACTCGTCGATGCGCAACAAGCCGCTGCCGAAGGGCTTGATCGTGTTCGGCGAAATCGGGCTGGCCGGTGAAATCCGTCCTTCGCCGCGCGGCCAGGACCGGCTGAAGGAAGCGGCCAAGCTGGGCTTTTCGATCGCGCTGATTCCGAAGGCGAATGCGCCGAAGCAGCCCATCGAAGGCTTACAGGTCATTGCGGTGGATCGGCTCGAACAGGCCATCGACAAAATTAAAACGCTCGAATAGGCGCCGCTCTGCGCGCCGCGGGCCGTCTGCAAGGGGCTTTGGGCGCGTAATGTGCCGTAAATAACTCGCTAGCGGCTGTAACCTTCGCGGGGCGCGTTTTCCCTAAGCTTGGCGAAAATGCTATCGCCTTCAGGCGGAAAGGATCGCGCCTTGAAACAGTCCCATGAAACCGTGACCGAGCGCCAGCTACAGGTGCGCGGCTGTCGCGTCTCCGAACCCATCCGCCAGCCTTGGGGCGGGGCCTGCCGGATCGTCGAGTGGATCGACACGACCGGTCAGATTTCACGGCGCGTGGTCGCTGAAAACGTTACCGCCGACGAAGTGCGTGCCACCATCAACCGTCACGTGGAAGGCCGCAAGCACATGCTGTATGACGACGAGCGTGCGCCGCGTCAGACCTTGCCGCGCCGCTGAGGCCGCGAAGGGCGCACGGCGATAACGACGCTAAAGGTGCTAACGGCGCTAACGGCGTAACCGGAGCGTTATGGACGCCCGCAACGCCCGCCAGGAGCGAGTGACAGAGTGACGCCCTCTCAGCCAAGCGGCCCGTTGCCGGTGTCCAGTTCGTCGGCAACGCTCGAATACGCATCCGGGTTGAAGAGCGGATGCTGGGCCGCCTCGGCCGCCGTCAGCACCGGCGACACACAGCAATCCAGCGGCTCGAGCAGGCTCACCCACTCGGCGAGCGGCCGGCTCGCGATCACGGCGGCCAGTTCCTTCGTCAGAGCCACCGCGTCCGGGCCGCCGATCGCCTGCCCCACGCTCCAGTGCCGGAAGGCCCATTCGGGCCGGTCCAGCGCATGGCACAGCGTCTCCCAGAACTTGAGTTCGAGTGCGCCGACGGCAAGCCATCGGCCGTCCTGCGTGCGGTAGAGGTTGTAGCAGGGCACACCGCCATTCAGCAGTCCGCCGCCGACGGGTGGAGTCACGCCGTCGTTGGCCAGCGAAACCTGGGCGACGAAGTTGTTGGCGTGGGTCGCATGCGTCATCGAGATATCGACGAAACGCCCGTTGCCGCCACGCGCGACGTGCCACAGCGCAGCCAGAATCTGCGCGACCGCGTTCGCGGCGCCGCCCAGCACGTCGGCAATCTGGAAATTCGGCAGGATCGGTGCGCCATCGCGGCTTGCCAGTTGATCCAGCACGCCGGCGTAGCCGATGTAGTTCAGATCGTGACCGGCCTGGCCGGCAAACGGCCCCGTCGCACCAAAGCCGCTGATCGCGCAATATACGAGCTTCGGGTTGAGCACGCGCAACATCTCGTAGCCGATGCCGAGTCGTTCCATTACACCGGGCCGAAAGCTCTCGATCAGCACGTCCGCTTCGCTCGCCAGCGCGCGCAGCACGTTGCGTCCCGCTTCGGATTTGAGGTCGAGCCGGGTCTCGCGCTTGCCGCGGTTGACCAGCCGGTAGAACGCGCCGGGGCGTCCGGCGACGCGGTCACTGGAGGCCTGCAGCATGGTGCGGGTAGGGTCGCCGGCGCCGGGCGCTTCGATCTTCAGCACGTCTGCGCCCATTTCCGCGAGGCGCAGAGCCGCGACCGGCCCCGGCAGCAACCGCGTCAGATCGAGTACGCGCAGGCCTTGCAAAGCAGCGGGAGACGACAAGGTCAACCTCTCTCAGGAATAAGGCCGGATCAGGCCGACGCCTTGCGCCGCGGCGGTGCAGGGCGTCCGGCTTCGAACGTGTTTCGCCATCCTACCCAAACCAGGCTGCGTGCCGCTAGCCGATTTGTTCCAGTTCCTCATGCGCGCCGAGCCAGTCGGCCTCGAGCGCTTCGAGACGCGCGTTCACTTCGCCTTGGCGGCGGATCGCTTCGGTCAGGCGGGTTTTCTGCGCGGCGTCATAACTGGCCGGGTCGGCAACGAACGCGTCGAGAGTGGCTTTCTCGACATTGAGCGCATCCATTTCCTTTTCGATCTTGTTGATCCGGCTCTGCAGGGGCTTCTTGAGGTGAGCCAGCTTCTGGCGCGCCTCGGCATCCTGACGACGCTGTTCCTTGCGATTGGCGACGCTATCCGCGCCGTTATCCTGTGTCGTACCGCTGACACTGCCCGCATTACCTGCCTTCAGCGCGGCGCGTTGCTCGGCGGCGTGTTGCAGGAGCCAGTCGCGGTAGTCGTCCAGATCGCCGTCGAACGGTTGCAGGCGATGTTTGGCGACGAGCATGAACTGGTCGGTCGTCGCGCGCAGCAGATGACGGTCGTGCGAGACGAGAATCAGCGTGCCCTCGAACTGCGCGAGCGCCATCGTCAGTGCGTGACGGGTTTCCAGATCCAGGTGGTTGGTCGGTTCGTCGAGCAGCAGCAGATTCGGCTTTTGCCAGATCACCAGCGCCAGCGCGAGCCGCGCTTTTTCGCCGCCGGAGAAGGGCGCGATGGCCGCGGTGGCCATGTCGCCGGAGAAGTTGAAGCCGCCGAGGAAATCGCGCAGTTCCTGTTCTCGCGTATCGGGCGCGAGCCGCGCCAGATGTTGCAGCGCCGAGTCGTCCGGGCGCAGCGTTTCGAGCTGATGCTGGGCGAAATAGCCGATTCGCAGTCCCTTGCCTTCACGGACGTCGCCGCCCAGCGGCTCGAGCGTGCCGGCCAGCGTCTTGATGAGCGTGGACTTGCCCTGGCCGTTCGCGCCGAGCAGACCAATACGCTGACCGTTCTGGATGGAGAGCGTGACGCGTTCGACAATCGGAATCTCGCCGTCTTCGGTGCGATACCCGCAGCGCACGTCCTCCATCACCATCATCGGATTCGGCGCGGAATCGGGCGTGCGGAACTCGAACGTGAAGGGCGACGCGGCATGCGCCGGCGCGATCAGCTCCATCTTTTCGAGCGCCTTGACCCGGCTTTGTGCCTGGCGTGCCTTGGTAGCCTGCGCCTTGAAGCGGTTGATGTAGCTCTGCAGATGTTCGACCGTGCGCTGCTGTTTCTCGTACGCGCTTTGTTGCAGCGCGATCTGCTGCGCACGCAGGATTTCGAACTGCGAATAGTTACCGCCGTAGCGCTTGATCTGCTGTTGTTCCAGATGCAGCGTGACGTTGCACACCGAGTCGAGGAACTCGCGGTCGTGCGAGATCACGATCAGCGTGCCGGGATAACGATGCAGCCAGTCTTCGAGCCAGACGATGGCGTCGAGGTCCAGGTGATTGGTCGGCTCGTCGAGCAGCAGCAGGTCCGAGCGGCACATCAGCGCCTGCGCGAGGTTAAGGCGCATGCGCCAGCCGCCGGAGAAGCTCGCCACCGGCAGACGCGTTTGTTCAAGCGTGAAGCCGAGGCCGAGCAGCAGCGCTTCGGCGCGCGCGGGGGCGGTGTAGCCGTCGGCGTCCGCAAAGGCGGCGTGCGCTTCGCCTTCGGCCGCGCCGTCATGAGCCGCCGATGCCGCCGCGATGCGCGCTTCGATGGCACGCAGGGCGGCGTCGCCGTCGAGCGTGTAGGCGAGCGCGGTCTTGTCGACGGCGGGGGTTTCCTGCGCCACGTGGGCGATCTGCCACGACGGCGGCATGGCGAAGTCGCCGCCATCCGCATGCAGTTCGCCGAGCAGCACGGCAAACAGGGTCGACTTGCCCGCGCCATTCGCGCCAACCAGGCCGGCTTTCTCGCCGGGGTTGAGCGTAAAGGTGGTTTGTTCGAAGAGCGGTTTGGTGCCGCGCGCGAGACTGAACTGGTTGAAGCGGATCACAGGAAGGCCGGCTGGAGAAAAACGCTATTTTAGACTGGGCGGGCGTGTGATGGCCGTCACGCTGCGGACCCTGGCCATTTGGCCGACTGTCCACGCGCCGCTTTTCGCTTAGACTGTCGCCGTTCGTCGCGGGCTTGCACGCGTCTTGCGCGCGTTTTGCAGGACTCTAAAACACATAACTTCTGTTGACCTTGGGGAAGGAGAACACATGACATCCATCTATTCGTTTTCGGCACGCACACTGGGCGGCGAAGAAGTCAGCCTGGAACGCTACAAGGGCAAGGTTCTGCTGATCGTCAACACAGCGAGCGAATGCGGTTTTACGCCGCAATACGCCGGGCTGCAAAAGCTGTATGACACGTACGCGGCGCGTGGTCTCGAGATTCTCGGCTTTCCCTGCAATCAGTTCGGCAAGCAGGAACCGGGTGACGCGGCGCAGATCGGCAGCTTCTGCGAGAAGAACTACGGTGTGACCTTCCCGATGTTCGACAAGATCGACGTGAACGGCGCCAACGCGCATCCGCTGTATCGCTACCTGACGGGCGAGGCGCCTGGCCTGCTCGGCCTCGAAGGCATCAAGTGGAATTTCACCAAGTTTCTGGTGGGGCGCGACGGAGTGGTGGTCAAGCGCTTTGCGCCGCTGACCAAGCCGGAGGCGATCACGGACGAAGTCGAGGCCTTGCTGTAAGCGCTACAGAATCGGTGCGAACAGCCGGGCCACGTGCATGGCCACGCGTCGGACGGCCGAGGCATGGCGGTACTCGTTGCGGTCAATCTCGAAGGCTTCGGCGAAATCGCGCTGCAGCATCGCTTCGACTTCGAGGGCGAAGTCGCGGTCCACGGTCAGCACCATGATTTCGAAGTTCAGCCGGAACGAGCGGTTGTCGAGATTGGCGCTGCCAATCGCGGCCGCGACCGTGTCGATCAGCACCACCTTCTGATGCAGGAAGCCGGGCCGGTAGCGGAAGATCCGCACGCCGGCGCGGATGCAGTCGTAGGCATAGAGCTTCGAAGCTTCGAACACGACGCGATGATCGCGCCGGCTCGGAATCAGGATGCGCACGTCGACCCCGCGCATGGCGGCAAGCCGCAGCGCGGAAAACACCGCTTCGTCGGGCACCAGATACGGCGTGGTGATCCAGATGCGTTCGCGCGCTGCGTTGATCGCTTCGACGAAAAACAGCGAACAGGTTTCCTGTTTGTCAGCGGGACCGCTCGGCACGACGAGGCAATGCATGCCGTCGCCGGATATCCCTGAGGATGACCCTTCAGTCGCCAGTCCTTCAGACGAAGGCCCCTGAAGTGAGGGCACGTCCAGCGGCGGCAGTTGTTGCGTAGCCCAGAACCAGTCCTCGACGAACACGAACTGGATGCTGGCGACCACCGGCCCACGCAGTTCGATGTGCGTGTCGCGCCACGGCGACAGGGGCGGCTTGGCGCCGAGATACTCCACGCCAACGTTGTGTCCGCCGACGAACGCGCGCTCGCCGTCCACCGAAACGATCTTGCGGTGATTGCGGAAGTTGAGCTGGAAGCGGTTGACGAAGCGCCGGTTGGTGGCGAACGGATGCACCTCGACGCCACCCGCGCGCAGCGTGGCCACGTAACGGTGCGGTAAATCGAAGCTGCCGATGCTGTCGTAGAGGAAGTAGACGCGCACGCCTTGCGCGGCTTTCTTCAGCAGCAGGTCTTTCAGCATTTCGCCGAGCGAATCGTCGCGCACGATGAAGAACTGCACGATCACGTAGCTGCGTGCCTGTTCGATGGCTTCGAAGATGGCGGCGAAGGTCGCTTCGCCGTTCACCAGCGTGCGTACCGCATTGCCCGGCAGGAACGGCATGCCGCCCAGTTGCGTCAGCGAACGGACCAGGCCTTGCCCGAGTTCATCAGTGGGCTGGCCGCCGGAGGAAGCGTGAGCGTCCCATTCGCGCGGATGCGCCAGCGTACGCAACGATTCGTTTTCGATGCGGCGAGCGTCGGCGTAACCCTGGAATTTGCTGCGGCCGAGAAACAGATACGGCACCAGCGTCAGATACGGCATGGCGACCAGCGAGACGGCCCATGCTACGGCGCCCTGTGAGGTACGCGTATTGAGAATGGCGTGGCATGCCGCGATCACGCCGAGGATATGCGCGAGCGCGACGAGCGGTGCGACGTGGACGAAATCGAATGGCATAGGCACGCGAAAGGTTGTCGAAGTGCTCGCCTGCCCGCTGGAGCGGGGCAGGGCGGAGCCGATCGCGCCCATCTTACCGAACCCGACCCCGTTGCGGTCGGGTTCCTCATCGGTTCAACGCATGTCAGCTGGGCAGATCGGCGGCCTGGATCAGGAATACGTTGTCGTCGCCGGCGCTGGTGGAGAGCCACACGAGATCGAGGCCACCGAACGCCGCTTCCACGTTCGCCCGTTCGTTGCCGATCTCGACCACCAGCACGCCATCTTCGGTCAGCCAGTTGCGCGCCTCGGAGAGAATGCGCCGCACGATGTCCATGCCGTCAGCGCCGCCCGCCAGCGCCATCTCCGGTTCATGCTTGTATTCGGCAGGCAGCGAGGCCATCGAATCCGCGTTGACGTACGGCGGATTGGTGATGATGACGTCGTAGCGGCGCTCGGCCAGCGGCGCGAACAGGTCGCCTTCGAACAGCGCGATGCGGTCGTCGAGCTTGTACTCGTCGACGTTGAGCGTCGCCACTTCGAGCGCGGCCTTGGACAGATCGACCGCGTCGATATCGGCGTTCGGGAAGGCATGCGCGGCGAGCACCGCGAGGCAGCCCGAGCCGGTGCACAGTTCCAGCACGGCGCCCACCTGTTCGGGGTCCTCCACATACGGTTGCAGGCCGTCCTGCAGCAGTTCGCCAATGAACGAACGCGGCACGATCACCCGTTCGTCGACATGGAAGCGGAAGCCATGCATCCACGCTTCCTGTGTGATGTAGGCCGCCGGCACGCGTTCGCTCGCGCGGCGCTCGATCACGTTGATGACGGCGTCGATTTCCGCGGCGGTGAGGCGCGCGTCGAGAAACGGTTCGAGCAGGTCGAGCGGCAGATGCAGCGAGTGCAGCACGAGGTAGGCCGCTTCGTCATAAGCATTGGCGGAGCCGTGGCCGAACGAGAGTTCGGCCTGGTTGAAACGCGTCACTGCAAAACGCAGCAGGTCGCGGACGGTGGCAAACGGGAGCGTCATCGCGGGATGTCCTTGGTCAGGCCTGGATCAGGCAATCAGTTGTTCGAGCACGCGGCGGTACACGTTCTTGAGCGGCTCGATATGGGCCACTTCGATATGCTCGTCGATCTTGTGGATGCTGGCGTTCAGCGGGCCGAACTCGACCACCTGTTCGCAGATGCGCGCAATGAAGCGGCCGTCCGAGGTGCCGCCGGTGGTCGACAGTTCGGTGGTCACGCCGGTTTCGTCCTTGATGGCCCGTTCCAGCGCATTCGACAGATCGCCGCGCGGTGTGAGAAACGGCAGACCGCTCACCGACCACTTCAGGTCGTATTCGAGGCCATGCTTGTCGAGAATCGCGTGCACGCGGCTTTGCAGGCCTTCCACGGTGCTGGCGGTGGAGAAGCGGAAGTTGAACATCACGTCTGCGTGGCCGGGAATCACGTTGCTCGCGCCGGTGCCGCTGTGGATATTCGATACCTGCCAGGTGGTGGCCGGGAAATATTCGTTGCCTTCGTCCCAGCGCTCGGCGACCAGTTCCGCCAGCGCGGGCGCCAGCAGATGCACCGGGTTCTTCGCCAGATGCGGATAGGCGATATGCCCCTGCACGCCCTTGACGGTCAGCTTGCCGGACATCGAGCCGCGCCGGCCGTTTTTCACCATGTCGCCAAACTGCACGCTCGAGGTGGGTTCGCCCACGATGCAGTAGTCGAGCCGCTCGCCACGCGCCTGCAGCGCTTCGACGACCTTCACGGTGCCGTCGGTGGCCGGGCCTTCTTCGTCGCTCGTGATAAGGAACGCAATCGAGCCGCGATGCGCCGGATGCGCCGCGACGAATTCCTCGCTCGCCACCACGAAGCCGGCAATCGACGTTTTCATGTCGGCGGCGCCGCGGCCATACAGCAGGCCGTCGCGATGAGTGGGCTCGAACGGCGGCGAGCGCCATTGTTCGAGCGGACCGGTGGGCACCACGTCGGTATGACCGGCGAACACCAGCAGCTTGCCGCGCGTGCCGTCGACGCCGCGCTTGACGGCCCACAGGTTGGTCACGCCGTGCGATTCGATGGTCTCGCATTCGAAGCCGAGCGCGGCGAGGCGTTCGATCAGCAGGCGTTGGCAATGCTGGTCGTCGGGCGTGACGGAAGCGCGCGCGATCAGTTGTTCGGTAAGAGCGAGGGTGCCGGACATGGGTTCAGTACAAGCCACGTTGAAATGAAAAAATGCCGGCTGCAGGTAAATCACCGCAGCCGGCAACAGCTTTTGCTACAGACGGCGCCAGCGGTGTCGAGCCGGCGCGCACTGGCGTTCAGCCAAACAGCGTTTCGTATTCTTCCACGGAAAAGCCGAGCGTCTTCACGCGGCCGTTGACGACCACCACTGGCCGCTTGATGACCGAAGGCTTGTGGATCATCAAGGCGATCGCGCCGGATTGCGTGTCGGCGGCGGCCTTCATGTCGTCCGACAGAGCGCGCCACGTGGTGCCGCGCCGGTTCAGCAGCGCTTCGAGCTTGACGTCTTTCAGCCAGTCCTGCACCAGCGGCTCGGTCACGCCGGCCTTCTTGAAGTCGTGAAACTCGAACTCGACGCCGTGTTCTTCCAGCCACACGCGGGCCTTCTTCACGGTGTCGCAGTTCGGGATACCGTAGACGACGGTTTTGTTGGCGCGGGCCATCAGTCGCCTCGCAGCAGCTCGTTGAGACCGACCTTGGCGCGCGTTTTCGCGTCGACCTTCTTGACGATCACGGCGCAGTAGAGACTATGCGAACCATCTTTCGACGGCAGGTTGCCCGCCACCACCACCGAGCCGGCCGGAATGCGGCCGTACGTCACTTCGCCGGTTTCGCGATCGTAGATCTTGGTGCTCTGGCCGAGGTACACGCCCATCGAAATCACCGAGTTCTCTTCGACGATCACGCCTTCCACCACTTCCGAGCGCGCGCCGATGAAGCAGTTGTCTTCGATGATGACCGGGTTGGCCTGCAGCGGCTCCAGCACGCCGCCGATGCCCACGCCGCCCGACAGGTGCACGTTCTTGCCGATCTGCGCGCACGAACCGACAGTGGCCCACGTGTCGACCATCGTGCCTTCGTCCACGTAAGCGCCGATGTTGGTGTACGACGGCATCAGCACGACGTTCTTCGCGATGAACGAGCCGCGGCGCGCGATGGCGGGCGGCACCACGCGGAAGCCGCCGGCCGCGAAGTCTTCAGCGGTGTAGTTGGCGAACTTCGACGGCACCTTGTCGAAGAACTGGGTGTAGCCGCCAGCGGCCAGCGGCGCGTTGTCTTCCAGGCGGAACGACAGCAGCACAGCTTTCTTCAGCCATTGATTGACGACCCATTCGCCGTTCGTCTTCTGGGCAACCCGCAGTGCACCCTTGTCGAGTTGCTCGAGGGCGTGTGCAACCGCTTCACGCACGTCGGCGGGCGCGGCTTTGGGTGACAGTTCCGCGCGGTTTTCCCAGGCGTTATCAATGATCTGCTGAAGTTGTTGCGACATAGTTAGCTTGGCTTGGAGAATGAAGGCTGAGGAAGAAGGCTGCGAGCGGCAGGCGCTTAGCGCGCCAGCGCATGGCAAAAGTCGACGATTCGCTGGGCGCCCTGGGTGCACTCGTCGACATCGGCAACGAGCGCAATGCGTACGAAATTGCGGCCGGGGTTCGTGCCGTGCGCCGTGCGCGCGAGATACGAGCCCGGCATGAGCGTCACATTATAGTCGGCGTAGAGGCGCTGGGCGAACTCGGTATCCGAGAGGCCGGTGCGCGAAACGTCCGCCCACAGATAGAACGCCGCGTCGGGCAGGCGTACGTCGAGCACCTCGGCGAGCATGGGCGTGACAGTGGCGAACTTCTGCACGTATTTCGCGCGGTTCTCGCGCACGTGCGCTTCGTCGCTCCAGGCGGCGACGCTGGCCATCTGGTAGACGGTGGAGAGGGCCGCGCCGTGGTAGGTGCGATACAGCAGGAATTGCTTGAGGATGTCGGCATCCCCGGTGACGAAGCCCGAGCGCATGCCAGGCACGTTCGAGCGCTTCGACAGGCTCGACAGCATCACGAGGCGCTCGAAGCCACGGCCGAGTTTGTGGGCCGCTTCGAGGCCGCCCAGCGGCGGCTGTGCTTCGTCGAAATAGATCTCCGAATAGCACTCGTCCGAGGCGATCACGAAACCGTACTTGTCCGACAGCGCGAACAGTTCGCGCCAGTCGTCGAGCGTCATCACGGCGCCGGTCGGATTGCCCGGCGTGCAGACGTACACCAGTTGCGTGCGCGCCCAGATGTCAGCGGGTACTGCCGAGTAATCGCAGGCGAAATTGCGTGCCGGATCGCTGTTGACGAAATAGGGCTGCGCGCCGGCAAGCAGCGCCGCGCCTTCGTAAATCTGGTAGAAAGGATTGGGCGAGAGTACGATCGCGGGCTCACCCGTTTCATTCCCTGCGGCGTTCCGTTTCGGGTCGATCACGGTCTGCGCGAGCGCGAACAGCGCCTCGCGCGAACCGGCTACCGGCAGAACCTGAGTGGCGGGATCGACGGGCGGCAGGTTGTAGCGTTTCGTCACCCAGCTGGCGATCGCCTCGCGCAATGCCGGGGTACCGAGCGTGGCCGGATACGACGCCAGCCCGCCAAGCGATGCGATCACTGCGTCGCGGATCAGCGCCGGCGTGGGATGTTTCGGCTCGCCGATGCCGAAGCTGATATGCGGCAGATGGGCAGGAGGCGTCGCGTCCTTGAAAAGCAGACGCAGCTTTTCAAACGGATAGGGCTGGAGGGAGTCGAGTAGCGGGTTCACTTGGCAGATCGAGCCTGATGGAAGACGGCGGAAGCAGGTGATGACGGTACGGGCGCCGCCGGTCATGGGCGGGCGACTGGCCATCAACGGCTATCGGTCGTATAAACGGCGGACCAAGGATTATAACGTGGCGTCGCAGGCCGCGGGCAGGGCTGGAAACGAGGAGACAAGATGCAGTGGGTAGTGAAAGTGGCAGGCACGATGCCTCGCGCGGTAGCGTGTGCGGTTGCAGACTTAGATTCAGACGCAGACGCAGACGCAGACGCAGACGCAGACACAGAGACAGAGACAGGCGCAGGCAGCGCCAGCGACGCCCATCGCCTGCTTGACGCGGCTCCGGATGGGAGCGCCACACCATGATCGAGCGGATTCGCGCGAGCTGGCCGACGCTCGCCATCATGCTGGGCGCCTCGGTGTGGGGCGTGATCTGGTATCCGCTGCGTATGCTGGCCGCGCTCGGCGTGACCGGCACGGCGGCGAGCGCATTGACGAGCGGCGCCGGTTGTCTGTTCGTGCTGGCGGTGCGCCGCCGTGCCCTGAAAACCGTGCGCTGGCACTGGGTGCTGCCCGCGCTGGCGCTGGCCGCCGGCATTACCAACCTCGGCTTCGTGTGGGGCTCCATCCACGGCCAGGTTATGCGCGTGCTGCTGCTGTTCTATCTGACGCCGGCATGGACCGCGCTGTTCGCCCACTTCATCCTGCACGAACGCCTGAACTGGGCGGGTGCGGGGCTGGCCGCGCTTTCTCTGGCGGGCGCCGTGACGATGCTCTGGTCGCCCCAGTTGGGCTTGCCGCTGCCGGCGAACCCGGCTGAATGGGCCGGCCTCGCGGGCGGCATGGGCTTCGCGATGAGCAACGTGCTGATCCTCAAGACGAGCCGCGTGCTGCCCGACATGCGGCCGGAAATGCGCACGGCGACGATTTTCGGCGGCGCCGCGCTCTTCAGCGCCTGCGCGTCCTTCTTCGAGGCGATGCCCGCGGCGCCCACCGGCGCCCATCTCGGCACGGCCGTCTTGCTGGTGCTCGGCCTCGGTTTCCTGCTGGCGTCCAACAACATGCTCGTGCAGTTCGGCGTGGCGCGCATCCCGGCCAATCGTGCGTCGATCATCATGTTGTTCGAACTGGTCGTGACGGCACTCTCTGCGTGGCTCTTTGCCGGTGAGACGCCCGGTCCGCGCGAATGGGCGGGCGGTGCGTGCATCGTGCTGGCTTCGGTGCTGTCCAGCTGGATTCATCGAAGCCGGGCCACACCGGACACGGGCGGTCATCCGGAATCGACCCTGGAAGCGACTCCCGACATGACGCTCGATGCCGCGCCGCAGGGCCCAGGCGATGGCTCGTCTGATACTAAAGGCGATGCTCAACACCGACGGCGTAAGGATGGCTCACGCGCGATGGTATGATTGCCCCTGCTTGCCGTTGCGCGCCCTGAGTGGCCCGCGCGGCGCCCGTATCGCGGGGCTGGCGCGCGTCGTTTTGCTGTAGCGGAAGACGGTGCATGCGGCCCTCGCGGTCCAAATCAATTTCCCTTTTCAATCAGCGATATCGCCGTGCGTCTGACCTCGATCAAACTCGCTGGCTTCAAATCCTTCGTCGATCCCACGCATTTCCAGGTCCCGGGCCAGCTTGTCGGCGTGGTCGGTCCGAATGGTTGCGGCAAATCCAACATCATCGACGCCGTGCGCTGGGTGCTCGGCGAATCGCGCGCCTCCGAGTTGCGCGGCGAGTCGATGCAGGACGTGATCTTCAACGGTTCCACCGCCCGCAAGCCGGGTAGCCGCGCCAGCGTCGAACTCGTGTTCGACAATGCCGACGGCCGCGCCGCTGGCCAGTGGGGCCAGTATGCCGAGATCGCCGTGAAGCGCGTGCTGACACGCGACGGCACCTCGAGCTACTACATCAACAACCTGCCGGCGCGTCGCCGCGACATCCAGGACATCTTCCTCGGCACCGGTCTCGGACCGCGTGCGTACGCCATCATCGGGCAGGGCATGATTGCGCGCCTGATCGAGGCGAAGCCGGAAGAACTGCGCGTGTTCCTCGAAGAAGCCGCGGGCGTGTCGAAGTACAAGGAACGCCGCCGCGAAACCGAGAGCCGCCTGCACGACACGCGCGAGAACCTGACGCGGGTCGAAGATATCGTGCGCGAACTCAGCGCGAATCTCGAGAAGCTCGAAGGCCAGGCCGTCGTCGCGACGAAGTTCAAGGAACTGCAGGCCGACGGCGAGATGAAGCAGCGCCTGTTGTGGCTGTTGCGCAAGAACGAAGCGGGTAGCGAGCAGGAACGCCAGCAACGCGCCATCGAGCAGGCCCAGATCGACCTCGAAGCACAGACGGCGAAACTGCGCGAAGTGGAAGCGCAGCTCGAAACGCTGCGCGTGGCGCACTATTCGGCAAGCGACGCGATGCAGGGCGCCCAGGGCGCGCTCTATGAAGCGAACGCCGAAGTGAGCCGTCTCGAAGCCGAGATCAAGTTCATCGTCGAGTCGCGCAACCGCGTGCAGGCGCAGATCGCGGCACTGACCGCGCAGCGCGAGCAGTGGCTTGCCCAGGCGCAGAAGGCGCAGGGCGATCTCGAAGACGCCCAGGAGCAACTCGCGGTCGCGGAAGAAAAGGCCGCGCTCGCCGAAGACGAAGCGGCGGCGAAACACGACGCCATGCCCGCGCTCGAAGCGCGCTGGCGCGATGCGCAGACGCAGTTGAACGAGGAGCGCGGCGGTATTGCGCAAACCGAACAGGCGCTCAAGCTCGAAGCCGCCCATCAACGCAACGCCGATCAGCAGCTTCAGCAATTGCAGCAGCGCCATGAGCGCCTGAAGTCCGAAGCGGGTGGTCTCGACGCGCCGGACGAAGCGCAGCTCGAAGAACTGCGCATGCAGCTTGCCGAGCACGAAGAAATTCTGCATGACGCCCAGGCGCGTCTGACGGACGCGCAGGAAACCCTGCCGCGTCTGGATGGCGAGCGGCGTAGCGCGCAGGAGCGTGTGCAGTCGGAAAGCGCGCAGATTCATCAGCTCGACGCGCGCCTCGCCGCGCTCAAGCAGTTGCAGGAAAACGTCCAGACCGAAGGCAAGATTCAGCCGTGGCTGGAAAAGCACGAACTGAACGGCTTGCCGCGTCTATGGAAGAAGCTGCACGTCGAAGCCGGCTGGGAAACCGCACTCGAAGCGGTGCTGCGTGAGCGGCTCGCCGCGCTCGAAGTGTCGAATCTGGACTGGGTCAAAGCCTTCGCTACCGACGCGCCGCCGGCCAAGCTCGCCTTCTACGCGCCGCCCGCAGCGGGTGCGCCGGCGACCGCGACGGCGAATCTGCGGCCGCTGCTGTCGCTGGTGCGCATCGACGATGCGGGTTTGCGCGCGGTGCTGAACGACTGGCTCGGCCTCGCGTTCGTCGCCGACGATCTCACCCAGGCGCTGGCCACCCGCTCGCAACTGCCGGAAGGCGGCTCGTTTGTGGTCAAGGCGGGGCACGTGGTGACGCGGGTCGGCGTGCAACTCTACGCAGCCGATTCGGAACAGGCCGGCATGCTGGCCCGTCAGCAGGAAATCGAGAATCTGACGCGTCAGGTGCGGGCTCAGGCACTGCTCGCGGACGAGGCGAAGTCGGCCGCGATCCGCGCGGAAGCCGCGCATACGCAGGCGTCGCAGACGCTCACGGACGTCCGCCAGCAAGCCGAGCGCGCCACGCAGCGCGTGCATGCCTTGCAAATGGACGTGCTGAAGCTGACCCAGGCGCACGAGCGCTATATGCAGCGCAGTACGCAGATTCGTGAGGAACTTGAAGAGATCACCGCGCAGATCGACGAGCAGCGCGCCTTGCGCGGCGAGTCGGAAGCGAACTTCGAGCGTCACGACGCGGAACTGGCCGAGTTGCAGGCGCGCTTCGAAGACAACCAGTTGGCCTTCGAAGCCCTCGACGAAGAGTTGACTTCCGCGCGTGCGCAGTCGCGCGATCTGGATCGTGCCGCCACGGATGCGCGCTTTGCCGCGCGCAACATGGCCAATCGCATCGACGAACTCACGCGCAGCATTCAGGTTGCGCATGAGCAAAGCGAGCGCGTCGCGGCGTCGCTCGAAGACGCGCGGGCCGAGCTGGAAACCATCAACGAACAGACTGCGCACACCGGCTTGCAGGGCGCGCTCGAAATTCGTGCCGTCAAGGAAGAGGCGTTGCATGCTGCGCGCCTCGAACTGGACGACCTGACCGCCAAGCTGCGCGCGGCCGACGAAACGCGTCTCACCGCCGAACGCGCGCTGCAGCCGCTGCGCGATCGCATCAATGAACTGCAACTGAAGGAACAGGCCGCGCGTCTGAACGCCGAGCAGTTCATCGAGCAACTCACGGCCGCGGGTGTCGACGAGGCCGAATTGCAGGCCAGACTGACGCCGGACATGAAGCCGTCCTACCTGCAGGGCGAAGCCACGCGCCTGAACAACGCGATTGCGGCGCTTGGACCGGTCAACATGGCGGCGCTCGACGAACTGAAGGCGGCTACAGAGCGCAAGAACTTCCTCGACGCGCAGTCTGCCGACCTGACGAGCGCGATCGAGACGCTGGAAGACGCGATTCACAAGATCGACCAAGAAACCCGCACGCTGCTGCAGGGCACCTTCGACCAGGTGAACCAGCATTTCGGCGAGCTGTTCCCGCGTCTGTTTGGTGGTGGCCAGGCCAAGCTCATCATGACTGGCGACGAAATTCTCGACGCCGGCGTGCAGGTAATGGCGCAGCCGCCGGGCAAGAAGAATTCCACGATTCACCTGCTCTCCGGTGGCGAGAAAGCACTGACGGCAACGGCACTGGTGTTCGCGATGTTCCAGCTGAATCCGGCGCCGTTCTGTCTGCTGGACGAAGTGGACGCGCCGCTCGACGACGCCAACACGGAGCGCTTCGCCAACCTGGTGCGCGCGATGTCGGACAAGACGCAGTTCCTGTTCATTTCGCACAACAAGATTGCGATGGAGATGGCCCAGCAACTGATCGGCGTGACGATGCAGGAGCAGGGCGTGTCGCGGATCGTCGCGGTCGACATGGAAACCGCCGCGGGTTTCGCCCAGAATATCGTTTGATACGGACGGCGCCGGCCTGTGCCAACCGCTGCGGCCCGCTTGCCGCGCGAAGCAGGCAGGGCGCTGCGCAAACAGAAGAATTGCTGATGGAGCATGCATGGACGAGTTGACACTCGGTTTGATCGGCGCGGGTGCCGTAGTGGTCGGGGGAGTGGTGGTGTACAACGCATGGCAGGGCGCGAAGGTGCGGCGCCGCATGCCACGGCCAATGCCGGCCGACGCCGCCGAGAACTTCGCGCGGGACGATCAGGAAGAACAGAGTCCGTTTATCGAACCGGCGCGTCCCACCACGCGCCGTGAGCCCGCTGGCGATGAAGCGGGCGAGAGCGGGGCGCGGGTCGAGCCCACCTTCGGCGCAGTCGCACCCGCCGATACGGCAGCCGACATCCAGGCCGAAACCACCACGCCGAATGGCTTTCCCGAAACGCCCGAAGAGGCTGCTGCGGGCAGTACCGAAAGCGGTGCGGAACACGTGCCGGTCGAGCCGATCATGCCTGCGGCCACCACCATTTCGTCGGCGCCGCCTGCGCTCGTGGATCGCCGCATCGACTGCATCGTGCCGATCCGCCTTGCAGGTCCGTTGGCCGGCGACAAGGTGCTGCCGCTCGCGCAACGTCTGCGCCGCGCCGGCAGCAAGCCGGTGCATATCGAAGGCAAGCCGGAAGGCGGCGGCGCCTGGGAACTGCTTCAAAACGGCGTGCGCTATGAGGAGTTGCGCGCGGCCGCCCAGCTCGCCAATCGCAGCGGTCCGCTGAACGAACTGGAGTTTTCCGAGTTCGTGACGGGCGTGCAGCAGTTCGCCGACGCGATCGACGCTGCGCCGGAATTCCCCGACATGATGGAAACCGTGGCGATGGCGCGTGAACTGGACGGCTTTGCCGCGCAGTGCGACGCGCAACTGTCGATCAACGTGCTGTCGGACGGCGCGCCGTGGTCGGCGAACTACGTGCAGGCCGTGGCATCGCAGGACGGTCTGCTGCTCTCGCGTGACGGCACGCGCTTCGTGAAGCTCGACGCCAAACAAAGCCCGGTCTTCATGCTGCAGTTCGGCGACACCAACTTCTTGCGCGACGACCTCACCTACAAGGGCGGCCAGATGATCACGCTGGTGCTCGACGTGCCGGTGGCCGACGAGGACATTCTGCCGTTCCGCTTGATGTGCGACTACGCGAAGTCGCTCTCGGAACGCATCGGCGGGCGCGTGGTGGACGATGGCCGCCGGCCGTTGCCGGAGACGTCGCTGCTCGCCATCGAGAAGCAGTTGATGACGCTGTACGCGAAGCTGGAGCAGGCCGGTATTCCCGCTGGTTCGCCGGCTACGCGGCGGTTGTTCAGCCAGTAGGGCGGGTTGGAGGAGCCAGAGCCGGCTTTGCGGCGAGCGACTGCTCGCTGCGGGCCTGGTCCTTCGCGATTGCACGCGTCGGTCGACTTTCGTTGGCCATTGCGAGCCGCGTATCCACAGCTTGATCACGAGCGTTTCGTTACTCCCCTTGTCTCGCCCGCCGCATCGATGTGTGGCGGCGCATGCCTTGACGCGGGTTGCCTGACGCTCACACTGTTCGCCCTTCGCCCTTCGCCCTTCGCCCTTCGCCGCACACCACACACCGCAAGCAAACCATGCCCGTGCTGCGCGGACGCGCCCGCCGCATTGCGTCCGGCTGCACTGAACGAGCACGCGCCCGGGTTGGCGTCGTCTCGAGTCAACAGGTAAGCAGTTCAATCGTCATCGGCCAGCGCAGCGCAACTGCCGGCGTAATTCGCTTACGTTCGCATCCCGCCCCCTGCCTGTCAACGCGCCGGCGCTCACGTTAGCCATCCAGCCAGGGCTCGACGCATCATGCCTTGCATGCGCTCGAAGCCGGTGGTCCGCCGCACCAACCTGGCCATCCGGCCAATGTGCACCACAAGCGGTTCCTGCGATAATCTGACGTCTGAATTTCACCGGCGACTCTTCCGATAGCATGCCTCGAACCAACGTCCCAAATCCTGCAACCAGTGCACCGGCCGAACGTGCCGCGTGGTTGCGCGCGGAACTCGAACGTGCGAACCACGCTTACTACGTGCTCGATCAGCCGGACTTGCCCGATGCGGAGTACGACAAGCTCTTCAAGGAGCTTCAGCAGATCGAGACCGGGCATCCGGATCTGATCACGCCGGACTCGCCCACGCAGCGCGTGGGCGGCGAGGCGGCGAGCGGCTTCTCGCCGGTCGTGCACGACCAGCCCATGCTGTCGTTGAACAACGGCTTTGCCGACGAAGACATCGCCGCGTTCGACAAGCGCATTGCCGACTCGCTGCACAAGGCGCCCGTCAGCTACGCGTGCGAACTCAAGTTCGACGGCCTCGCCATTTCGTTGCGCTACGTGGATGGTCGCTTCGTGCAGGCGTCCACCCGAGGCGACGGCGCCACGGGCGAGGACGTCACGGAGAACGTCCGCACCATCCGTTCCATTCCGCTGACGTTGAAAGGGCGGCACGTTCCGAAGGTGCTCGACGTGCGCGGTGAAGTCCTGATGTTCAAGCGCGACTTCGAACGCATGAACGAACGGCAGCGCGCTGCTGGCCTGAAGGAATTCGCCAATCCACGCAACGCCGCGGCGGGCAGCTTGCGCCAGCTCGATTCGAAGATCACGGCGCAACGTCCGCTATCGTTTTTCGCGTATGGGATTGGCGTGCTCGACGGCGAGCCCATGCCCGCTACCCATAGCGCGCTGCTCGACTGGTATGCCGGGATGGGGCTGCCGGTGAACAGCGAGCGCGCGGTCGTCGAGGGCGTGGAAGGGCTGCTGGGCTTTTTCCACGCGGTGGGCGAAAAACGTAACGGGCTGCCGTACGACATCGACGGCGTGGTGTACAAGGTCAACGCACGCGACGAGCAGGACGCGCTCGGCTTCGTCTCGCGGGCGCCGCGCTTTGCGCTCGCGCACAAGTTTCCCGCGCAGGAAGCCTTGACGAAGCTGCTCGCCATCGACGTGCAGGTGGGACGCACCGGCGCCATCACGCCGGTGGCGCGGCTCGAGCCGGTGTTCGTGGGCGGCGCCACGGTGACCAACGCGACACTGCATAACGAAGACGAGGTGCGTCGTAAGGACATCCGTATCGGCGATACCGTGATCGTGCGTCGCGCGGGGGATGTGATTCCGGAGGTGGTGAGCGCCTTACTCGAGCGCCGGCCGGCGGATGCCGCCGAGTTCGTGATGCCTACGCAATGCCCAGTGTGCGGCTCGGCCATCGAGCGTCTGCCTGACGAGGCCATCGCGCGTTGCACGGGCGGCCTGTTCTGTCCGGCACAGCGCAAGCAGGCGCTGTGGCACTTCGCGCAGCGGCGCGCGCTGGATATCGACGGCTTGGGCGAGAAGATCATTGATCAGTTGGTCGAACTGAATCTCGTGCGCACGCCGGCTGATCTGTTCAATCTGGGTTTTGCCACTTTGGCGGAGCTCGACCGCTTCGCGGAAAAGTCGGCACAGAACCTGCTCGATTCACTGGAAAAGGCCAAGCACACCACGCTGGCTCGTTTCATTTATGCCTTGGGCATTCGTCATGTGGGCGAATCGACGGCGAAAGATCTGGCCAAACATTTCGGCTCGCTCGATCCGATCATGGACGCGTCGGTCCAAGAACTGCTCGAAGTGAACGATGTCGGGCCAGTCGTGGCCGAGTCGATTCATCAGTTCTTTGCGGAGTCGCACAACCGCACCGTGATCGACCAGTTGCGTGCGCCCGGCAAGGTCACGTGGCTGGAGGGTCCGCCCGCGCCGAAGGCACCGGTGGGTGTGCTGGCCGGCAAGACCGTCGTGCTGACCGGCACCTTGCCGACGATGGGTCGCGACGAAGCGAAGGAATTACTGGAAGCGGCCGGTGCGAAAGTGGCGGGTTCCGTGTCGAAGAAAACCGATTACGTGGTGGCCGGTGCCGAAGCCGGCAGCAAACTTGCGAAGGCTGAGGAACTCGGCATCCCCGTACTCGACGAAGATGGTATGCGTAAGCTCCTGGAGGGGCAGTTAACATGATCCGCGAAATTCTGAAGATGGGCGATCCGCGTCTGTTGCGCATCGCTGCCCCGGTCGATCATTTCGACACGCCCGAACTGCATGCGCTCGTGCAGGATATGTTCGACACCATGCACGACGCCAACGGCGCGGGACTGGCCGCGCCGCAGATCGGCGTGGACCTGCAGGTCGTGATCTTCGGCTTCGGGCACAACGAGCGCTATCCGGATGCGCCGCCGGTGCCGGAAACGGTGCTGATCAATCCCACCATCACGCCGGTCTCGCAGGACATGGAAGAGGGCTGGGAAGGCTGCCTGTCGGTGCCGGGCCTGCGCGGCGCGGTAAGCCGCTTCTCGATGATCCGCTATCACGGCTTCGACCAGTTTGGTAAGGCGATCGACCGCGTGGCCGAGGGGTTCCATGCGCGCGTCGTGCAGCACGAGTGCGATCATTTGATCGGCAAGCTCTATCCAATGCGGATCAACGACTTCGCGAAGTTTGGCTTTACCGAAGTCCTGTTCCCGGATCTGGATCCGAAGAGCGACGATTGAGTATTCGGCGTACGTGGTTACGCGTTGACGTATTGACCACGGAGTTGTCGTTCATGCCGTTCGACGCGGGCCATAGAAAAAAAGCCGACGCATGTGCGTCGGCTTTTTTTATCAGAAGCTTTATACGAAGCGGTGGGAGCTTTGGTCTGTCTTTGGAAGCGCTGTCATTTGCTGCCACGATAGCGTCAAATGCAAACAAGCCTTAGAACGACTCATCCTGCGCGAGGTAGCGCCATTGCCCCGGCGGCAGTGCGCCGAGCGGCACGCTGCCCATGCGTACGCGCTTCAAACCGACCACCGCCAGTCCGACCAGTTCACACATGCGGCGAATCTGGCGTTTCTTGCCTTCGCGCAGCACGAAGCGCAACTGCTCGCCGTTTTGCCAGCTGACCTTGGCCGGCTTGAGCGGCTGGTCGTCGAGTTCGAGTCCATGACGCAACAACTCGAGGCTCTCGAGTGGGAAGTGCTGGTCGATTTCGCTCGACATGTCGCCGTACGTCACGCGCACCAGGTATTCTTTTTCGACCTCGGAGTGACCACCAATCAGGCGCTTGGCGATGCGTCCATCCTGCGTCAGCACGAGCAAACCCGTGGAGTCGATGTCGAGACGGCCCGCCGGCGCGAGCTGGCGCAGATGCGATACCGAAAACGGGATCTCCGAACGGTCGCCTTCCCAGCGGTTGTCAGGCGTCACGAGCGTGATGGCCGGCTGGTAGCCGTCCTCAGCCTGACCCGACACATAGCCCACCGGCTTGTGCAGCAGGATCGTGACCTGGCGTGCCTGCATGGCCTGCGCGGCCGGGTCGATCTCGACGCGCTGGTCCGGGCGAACCTTGGTGCCGAGCGTGTCGATTTTCACGCCGTCCACACGCACCCAGCCGTTTTCGATCCATTCGTCGGCTTCGCGACGTGAGCACAGGCCCAGTTCCGACATCAGCTTGGAGAGGCGCAACGTGCCGGGCGCGTCGTCGTGGTCGCGGCGCGGAGCGGACGCATGAGGCGTGGCTTCTTCGGCACGCGGCGCGCGGGTGTCGGGTGCGTTGTGACGAGGAGCCTTGCCGCCGCTGCGCTCACGATTGGCGAAACCGCCGCCTGCTGAGCCTTCGCTGCCGCGTGGTCCACGTGTGCCGGGGGCGCGCTCTTCACGCGGCGGCCGGTCGCCGAATGTCCGTGTGCCAGTGGGGCGTTCGTCGCGCGTGCCGCGTTCGGAACGCTCTGCATAGCCGCTCTTCACCGGTTTGGCAAACGTGCGCTCGCCGCGTGCGAAGGAGCCGCGTTCTGTCGAAGCAGGGCGGTCGTCGCGCGAACCGGCAGGACCACGACGCGGGGCGTCGTCGCGCCGCGTCCGGTCGAACGGACGGCGCTCGTCGCCGGTGCCACGGTCAGCACCGAAGCGTGGCCGATCAGACGTGCTTCGCTCGCGAGAGTCGTCGCGCTCGCGCCGAATCGCCGGGCGCTCGCCGCGCGGGCCGGCATCCGACGGGCGTCCGGTTCGTGGGGTGCTGGGGCGGCGCGTGTCGTCGGCGCCGCGTGCGCCGCCAAACGACGGCCGACGCGTGCCTTCGTCGCGTGAAAAACGGGCAGGCCGCTCGCCGCGATCACGCTCGGCGTCGCCACTGCGACGAGGTGCGCCGGCAGGACCTTCGCGGCGCGGTGGGCGCTCGCTGCGTTCGCTGCCAGCAAAGCCGCCAGGGGCACGTCGTTCGCTGCGTTCACCCTCGAACTTCCGCGGTGGCCGTTCACTACGCTCGCCTGCAAAACCCGCAGGACCACGCCGCTCACCGCGTTCGCCTTCAAACTTCCGGGGTGCACGTTCACCGCGTTCTGCGCCGAAGCCAGCTGGTGCACGTCGTTCACTACGCTCACCTTCGAATTTGCGAGGCGCGCGTTCACTGCGATCTGCGCCGAAGCCGCCCGGCGCGCGGCGTTCACTACGTTCACCCTCAGACTTCCGGGGCGGCCGTTCACTACGCTCACCTCCAAAACCGCCAGGACCACGCCGCTCGCCACGTTCACCTTCGAACTTCCGGGGCGCGCGTTCACCGCGTTCGCCGCTGAAGCTACCCGGCGCACGGCGTTCACCGCGCTCACCCTCGAACTTCCGCGGCGCACGTTCGCTACGTTCTCCTGCAAACCCACTCGGCCCACGCCGCTCACCCTCGGCGCGCGGCGGCCGTGCACCACTCGCCGATCCGCGCTCCGCGCCACCGGCCCGCTTGCCGGTGCCACCCGACCCCGCGTCGCGCTCGCCCGTACGGGGCGTGGCGGGACGCGGTCCTGGCGGACGCGTCGGTTTGCGCGCGGTGGAACTACCCGAGCGAACAGGGGCGCGTTCGGACGAAGCCGACCGCGGATGCTTGGCTGTCAATTTGACTCGCATGAAATCTCACACTGCGATCGCGCGCAGCAGTTCGGTCTCGACCTGAATTTGCAGGCGGTTGTCCGAGAGGCCGCGTCCATCCAGCAGGAACACGTCCTCGACGCGTTCGCCGAGCGTATTAATCCGCGCCGATTGGACGCCGACCTGGTGCTCGGCCAGCACGCGCGCGATCGAATAAAGAAGGCCTGGCCGGTCGTTCGCCGACACGGACAGGATGTAGTACTGGCCACGTTCGTCGGCCCGAAGGTCGACGCGCGGCGTAACAGGGAAGGTTCGCGACAGGCGCGACAAACGTCCCTTGGACGGATCGGGCAGCAGTGTACTGTCCGTCGTGAGACGTGCGGTCAATTCCTGCTCGACCAGATTGGCGATGTCGCGGTAATGCACGTCGTCTTCGGTGTGCTGGACGATGAAGTTGTCCAGCGCATAGCCGTGACGGGTCGTGCTGACGCGCGCATCGAGCACCGACAGGGAGTTCCTGTCGAAATAGGCGCAGATGCCTGCAAACAGATCAGGGCGGTCCTTCACGTAGACCAGCACCTGCAATGCTTCGCCCACCGGCGACGGCCGTGCGCGCACGATCGGCGTGGGGGTCTCGACGTGGCGGTACAGCACGCGGGTCTGCCAGGCAATATCCGCTGCGTCGTGACGCAGGAAATAGCCGACGTCCAGCTTGTCCCACAATGCCTGGTGGGCATTCTCGGGCACCGTTTCGAGGCGCAGCAGCGCCAGCGCTTCTTCCTGGCGTGACTTCAGTTCGGAGTGCGCATCGGGCCGCGCGCCGCCGAGCACCGCCAGCGTGGTGCGGTACAGGTCCTCGAGCAGCTTGCCTTTCCACGTATTCCAGACTTTCGGACTGGTGCCGCGAATATCGGCGACGGTCAGCAGATATAGCGCGGTCAGGTGCCGTTCGTTGCGCACCAGTTCCGCGAACCGCTTGATGACTTCGGGGTCGCTCGTGTCCTGCTTCTGCGCGACCTGGCTCATCGTCAGATGTTGCTGGACTAGCCACACCACCAGTTCGCTATCGGCGCCGTCAATGCCGTGTTCGCGGCAAAAACGCCGGGCGTCGGCCATGCCGAGCGTCGAATGATCGCCGCCACGGCCTTTCGCGATGTCGTGAAACAGCGCCGCCACATACAGCACCCACGGACGCTCGAAATTGGCAATCAACTGGCTGCAGAACGGATACTCGTGCGTGTGCTCGGGTACGGCAAAGCGGCGCAGATTGCGCAGCACCATCAGGATGTGCTGATCGACCGTGTACACGTGATACAGGTCGTGCTGCATCTGTCCGACGATGCGGCGGAAATTAAGCAGGTAACGCCCCAGCACGCTGGTCTGGTTCATCAGCCGGAAGGCATGGGTGATGCCGGCCGGCTGCTTGAGAATCTCCATGAACAGGCGCCGGTTTTCCGGGTCACGGCGCCAGTGCAGGTCCATCTTGTCGCGGGCGTTATAGATCGCGCGCAGCGTGCGGGCCGACAGCCCCTTTACGCCTGGCGTCTTCTCGTAGAGCAGAAACGCTTCGAGGATGGCGTTGGGTTCGCGTTCGAAGACATCGTCGCTGGCAATTTCCAGCATGCCTTGCTTCTCGACGAAGCGCTCCGACAGCACCCGCGTAATGCCGCTCGTGCTGGGAAAGAGCTGGGCCTCGATGTTCTGGATCAGAATCGTGGCGAGCTGCGTGACCGCCTTGGCCGCCCAGTAATAGCGGCGCATCAGTTGTTCGCTGGCGCGCTTGGTGGCGGTGGGCTTGTAGCCGAAGCTCTCGGCAAGCGCCGTTTGCAGGTCGAACACCAGAATGTCCTGACGCCGCCCGGCAATCACGTGCAGACGCGCCCGCAGCGCCTTCAGAAAGCCTTCGTTGCGTTCGAGTTCGCGGGCTTCGCGTTCCGTCACGAGGCCACGCGCTTCGAGTTCCTGCCAGCTGCTGCCGAAGCCGGCCGCCTGGGTGATCCACAGGATCAGTTGCAGATCGCGCAGGCCGCCCGGGCTTTCCTTGATGTTGGGCTCGAGCGCGTACGGCGTGTCCTGAAACTTGGCGTGCCGCTGGCGCATTTCCAGCACCTTGGCCTGGAAGAACGCGCGCGGATCGAGCGCGGCGCGATAGCGTTGCGCGAAGTCGTCGAAAAGGGTCTTGCTGCCGGTGATGCAGCGCGCTTCCAGCAGCGAGGTTTGCACGGTGACGTCGTTGGCAGCTTCTTCGATGCATTGCGAAACCGTGCGCACACTGCTGCCGAGTTCAAGGCCGAGGTCCCAGGCGAGACCGATAAAGCGCTCGATACGCGCTTCCAGATGAGCGATGGGCTCGTCCGGCAGCAGCACCAGGATGTCGATGTCCGAATGCGGCGCAAGCTCGCCGCGTCCGTAGCCACCCACGGCCACCAGCGCGAGCGTGGCGGGCAGATCGCAGGTATTCCAGGCGCCGCGCAGCGACTCGTCCGTGGCGCGGGCGAGCGAGGCCATCAACGATTCGACGTTGCTTGCCAACCTGAAGCGTTCCAGCAATCGGGCTTTGGCCACCTTGTAGTCCGCCTTCAACGTCGAGGCATTGGAACGGGCAACGGCTGGAACACTGCTCATGGGCACGCGCGTGAGTTGGAAACGGGGAACGGCGCTCAGGCCGTGGCGGCCACGATGGGCGGGCGGGCAGGCGTGCCGGCGGAGACCGTCAGCACGTCATAACCGGACTCGGTCACGAGCACCGTGTGCTCCCACTGCGCCGACAGGCTGCGGTCCTTGGTCTTGACGGTCCACTGATCCGGCATGGTGCGGATATCGCGCCGGCCGGCGTTGATCATCGGCTCGACCGTGAAGATCATGCCCTGCTGCAGTTCGAGACCGGTGCCGGGACGCCCGTAATGCAGGATTTGCGGGTCTTCGTGAAACACGGTGCCGATGCCGTGGCCGCAGTATTCGCGCACCACGCTATAGCCCTGGCCTTCCGCGTGTTTCTGGATGGCGTGACCGATGTCGCCCAGATGCGCGCCGGGGCGGACCTGATCGATGCCGAGCCACATGCATTCATAGGTGACCTGGACGAGCCGTTTGGCCAGAATCGAGCCTTCGCCGACGATGAACATGCGGCTCGTGTCGCCAAAATAGCCTTCCTTGATCACGGTGACGTCGATATTGAGCGCGTCGCCGTTTTTCAGCGTCTTGTCGCCGGGAATGCCGTGGCAGATCACGTCGTTGACGGAAATGCAGGTGGCTTTCGGGTAGGGCGGGTACCCGGGCGGCTGATAGTTGAGCGGCGCGGGCACCGTGCCCTGTTCCTTCAACATGTATTCGTGACAGAGACGGTCCAGTTCGCCCGTGGTGACACCGGCGGTGACGAACGGCGTGATGTAGTCGAGCACTTCGCTGGCCAGCTTGCAAGCGACGCGCATCTGCGCGATATCGTGTTCGTTTTTGAGCGTAATAGCCATGAGTCGGGCCTGAAATGCGGATTATTACGGGATTATCGCACCATCTTCCCCCACCCGCAGGGTTTTGAGAGAGTGGGCGGCCGCGCGGACGGGCCGGTGGCAGGGCGTTTCGGGGCCGGCCGGCAGGTGCAACCGTCTAGGCATGCAGGAGCACCGGGCCGGTTGAGTCGCCCGATAGTCACGTGCTATACTGTTTGGCTAAGTCGATCCACATTCTTTATCTCGTGGAAAGCTTGGCCCGTAGTCATAGTTGCCTGCGCTACGGGTGGTGAATCAGGTTGTTCCCGTGGTGGCGCACAGGCGGCACAGGTGGCACGAGGGAGCATCCCAAGGCAGCAGACTCGCAAGCCGGCAGCACCCAGGGTGTCCGTCGTGTTCAGTCCTCGCAAACTACAAAAGCGGCGAGGGCGGCGCGGCAGATACGGCAGTCGGCTTAAGACCCAACCCTAGCGGAGATTTTCATGGCAGTTACCATGCGTCAAATGCTGGAAGCAGGTGTCCACTTCGGTCACCAAACGCGCTTCTGGAACCCGAAGATGGCCCCCTTCATTTTCGGTCATCGCAACAAGATTCACATCATCAACCTCGAAAAGACGCTGCCGATGTACAACGACGCACTGAAGTACGTGCGTCAACTGGCAGCCAACCGCGGCACGATCCTGTTCGTTGGCACGAAGCGTCAATCGCGTGACACGATCGCCGAAGAGGCACAACGCGCTGGCATGCCGTATGTCAACGCCCGCTGGCTCGGCGGCATGCTGACCAACTTCAAGACGCTGAAGGTTTCGATCAAGCGCCTGAAAGACATGGAAGCAGCGCTGGAAGCCGGTGAAACCGAGCGCATGAGCAAGAAGGAAGCGCTGCTGTTCGAACGCGAAATCGCCAAGCTGCAAAAGTCGATTGGCGGCGTGAAGGACATGGGCGGCATTCCGGACGCAATCTTCGTGGTTGACGTCGGCTACCACAAGATTGCCGTGACCGAAGCCAACAAGCTTGGCGTGCCGGTTATCGCCGTGGTCGACACGAACCACTCGCCGGAAGGCATCGACTACGTGATCCCGGGTAACGACGACGCCAGCAAGGCTGTCGCTCTGTACACGGCTGGCGTGGCTGACGCGATCCTCGAAGGCCGTGCGAACGCAGTGAACGAAGTGGTGCAGGCTGCCCGTGGCGGTGACGGCGACGAGTTCGTCGAGGTCAACTCGGAGGCGTAAGCTGCCCCGTGTCCGGCAAAAAAGGGGGCTTTCTACAGGCCCCCTTTTTTTAAGTCACGACACTTTCCTACAGCGCAGTAAAAATACACGCTGCCCGGAAACGAATTCTTGCCGCTGGCATCGAAATGCGGGCGGCGTGTGAAAGACAGACTCAAGGAGCAAATGATGGCGGCAATTACCGCAAGCATGGTTGCAGAACTGCGCGCAAAGACCGATGCGCCGATGATGGAATGCAAGAAGGCGCTGACGGAAGCCGACGGCGACATGGCGCGTGCTGAAGAGCTGCTGCGCGTGAAGCTCGGCAACAAGGCCAGCAAGGCCGCTTCGCGCGTCACGGCAGAAGGCGTGATCGCTTCGTTCATCGGCGGCAAGGTCGGCGCGATCGTCGAACTGAACTGCGAAACCGACTTCGTTTCGAAGAACGACGACTTCCTGGGCTTCGCCAAGCAAGTGGCCGAACTGGTCGCTACACAAAACCCGGCTGACGTCGCTGCCCTGTCGGCACTGCCGCTGGAAGGCTCGACGGTTGACGCAGTGCGACTCGCACTGGTCGGCAAGATCGGTGAAAACCTCTCCATCCGCCGTTTCGCCCGTTTCGAAACCGCCAACCAGCTGGCTGCGTACCTGCACGGCACGCGCATCGGCGTGCTGGTCGAGTACACCGGCGCGGACGAGCAAGTGGGCAAGGACGTGGCGATGCACATCGCGGCAATGAAGCCGGTGTCGCTGTCGTCGAACGACGTGCCGGCCGACCTGATCGCCAAGGAACGCAGCATCGCTGAACAAAAGGCCGCCGAGTCGGGCAAGCCGGCTGAAATCGTCGCCAAGATGGTGGACGGCAGCGTGCAGAAGTATCTGAAGGAAGTCTCGCTGCTGAATCAGACGTTCGTTAAGAACGACAAGCAGACGATCGAACAGATGCTGAAGGCAGCAGGCGCGAGCGTGCAGAAGTTCGCGCTGTTCGTGGTCGGCGAAGGCATCGAGAAGAAGCAGGACGATTTCGCAGCAGAAGTGGCTGCTCAGGTCGCTGCTGCAAAGCAGCAATAAGCTTCGCTTAAGTATCAGGCTGTACCGTTGGACCCGCGGTGGGGCAAGACCCTGCCGCGGTCGGCAGCGCCGCAAGGCGGTGCGCGGGTCGACCCTCGCTGCGCCGCTGCCACTGGCGAACCTCAGGGTTCGTCAATTTGGCGACGCTTGCCCGAATCAGCATTTCACCCCTACAGTTAGTTCCTTGTTGTTGCCCTGTTCTGCGCGATCTGGATACCCCTATGCCCACTGCCTATAAACGCGTCCTGCTCAAACTCTCCGGCGAAGCACTGATGGGCGATGATGCCTTCGGCATCAATCGCGCAACGATCGAACGAATGGTGGCGGACGTGGCCGAGGTGGTGCGCCTCGGCACGCAGCTGGCCGTCGTGATCGGTGGCGGCAATATTTTCCGCGGTGTCGCGGGCGGCGCGGCGGGTATGGACCGCGCCACGGCCGACTACATGGGGATGCTCGCCACGATGATGAACGCGCTCGCCCTGCAGGACGCCATGCGTCACGCGGGCATCGAAGCGCGCGTGCAGTCCGCGCTGCGCATGGACCAGGTGGTCGAGCCTTACATCCGCCCCCGTGCCATCCGTCAGCTGGAAGAAGGCAAAGTGGTGATTTTCGCGGCTGGTACCGGCAATCCGTTCTTCACGACGGACACGGCCGCCGCGTTGCGTGGCTCGGAAATCGGCGCGGAAGTCGTGCTGAAGGCCACCAAGGTGGACGGCGTCTACTCGGCCGACCCCAAGAAGGACCCGACGGCCACGCGTTACACCACGATCAGCTTCGACGAGGCGATTGGCCGCAATCTGCAGGTCATGGACGCGACTGCGTTCGCACTGTGCCGCGACCAGAAGCTGCCTATCCGCGTGTTCTCAATTGTCAAACCAGGTGCGCTAAAGCGCATTGTGCAAGGCGAGGACGAGGGTACCCTCGTCCACGTGTAAACTCTCGTTCACATAACGTGGGCTTTTACGCGAGCCCGGGCCGCCGCTACGCGCGCGCTGGCCGGCTCGCACCGTTCTGAAGGTTCGGAGGTTTAAAAATGTCTGTGGCTGATATCAGGAAAAGCGTCGAGCAGAAGATGCAGCGCTCGATCGACGCGTTCAAGAACGATCTGTCGAAGATCCGCACGGGCCGGGCGCATACCGGCTTGCTCGATCACATCCAGGTCGATTATTACGGCTCCCCGGTACCGATCTCGCAGGTCGCGAACCTGACGCTGATCGACGCCCGCACGATCGGCGTGCAGCCGTGGGAAAAGAAGATGGTGCAGGTGGTGGAGAAGGCGATCCGCGAATCGGATCTGGGCCTGAACCCGGCCACGCAAGGCGACGTGATCCGCGTCCCGATGCCCGCGCTGACCGAAGAACGTCGCCGCGAACTGACCAAGGTGGCCCGCAGCGAAGCGGAAACCGCCAAGGTCGCGGTACGCAATCTGCGTCGTGACGCCAACGAACAACTGAAGAAGCTCGTCAAGGACAAGGAAATCTCCGAAGACGACGAGCGTCGTGCCGGCGACGACGTCCAGAAGCTGACGGACAAGTTCGTGACCGAGATCGATAAGCTCGTGTCGACCAAAGAAGCCGAGATCATGACGGTTTGAGGCCGTCAGGCTTCAGTATCTTCAGGTCTTTACTTCTTTTTTTGCAGTTATTGTCCCGACGGCCATGACCTACACCAGCTCAACCGTTCGCGTGCCTGATGTCGCGGCGGTGCCGCGACATATCGCGATCATCATGGACGGCAACGGCCGTTGGGCAACGCAGCGCCGTCTGCCCCGCGTGGCGGGCCATACGCGCGGCGTGGACGCAGTGCGCGCCGCCGTCGAGGCTTGCGCGCGCTCCGGCGTCGAATATCTGACGCTGTTCGCCTTCAGTTCCGAGAACTGGCGCCGTCCGAACGAAGAGGTGTCGTTCCTGATGCGCCTGTTCGTCACCGCGCTCGAGCGCGAAGTCGGCAAACTGCACGCGAACGGCATCCGTCTACGCGTCGTGGGCGATCTGTCGATGTTCGACAAGCGCATCCAGGACCTGATTCGCCGCGCGGAAACCAAGACCGCGCGCAACACCCGTCTCACCCTGACCATCGCCGCCAATTACGGCGGACGCTGGGACATCATGCAGGCCACCCGCAAGCTGGCCGAGCAATCCGCGCTGGCTGGCCATGCCGTCGAGGTGAGCGAGGAATCCTTTGCCGAACACCTGGCAATGGCCTACGCGCCGGAGCCGGATCTGTTTATCCGCACAGGCGGTGAGCAACGCATCAGCAACTTCCTGCTGTGGCAACTGGCCTACACCGAGTTCTACTTCACCGACACCTTCTGGCCGGATTTCGACGCCGACGCGCTCGGCCACGCCATCGCCTCGTACGCGGAGCGTGAGCGCCGCTTCGGCCGGACCAGCGCTCAACTCGAGCCGCAATCGCAAAACGTCGATTCGCTTCCATGCTAAAAACCCGTGTTATCACGGCGATCGTTCTGCTGGCGGTGTTTTTGCCGGTCACGCTGTTCGCGCCGATCGGCGCGTTTGGCGCGCTGATCGCGTTCGTGCTCGTTTTCGCTGCCTGGGAATGGGCGCGGCTCCTGAAAATGGAAGGCGCGGGCCCGGTGATTTACGCCATGGTGGCAGCCGTGGCGCTGGTCGCCAGCACCTTGCTCGGCACCGAGCATCAGCCGCCGCAGTCGCTATTCAAGGCCGCGGCCATTTTCTGGGTGCTCGCAGGGCCGTTCGTCCTCGTGCGCAAGCCCGTGCTCGCGAAAGGCGCGTGGCGTGCTTTCCTGCTGCTGGCGGGAATCGTCGTGTTCGCCGCCTGCTGGCATGCGCTGGTCGCTGCACGCACCGTTGGCGTCTCGTTTGTCCTGTCCCTGATGCTAGTGGTATGGCTGGCCGATATCGGCGCATACTTTGCGGGCAAGGCGTTTGGGCGGCACAAGCTGGCGCCCGCCATCAGCCCCGGCAAGACCTGGGAAGGCGCGGTGGGCGGCTGGCTGGCGGTGCTGATCGTCGCTACGGCGGCCATTGCCTTGCATGCATTTGAACCGACCCTGTATTCTGCGTTGCTGGAACGCGCCGGTGGCGTCCGAACCTTCGTCGTTCTCACGGTTCTGGTCGTCTTCAGCGTGATTGGCGACCTGTTCGAGTCAATGTTGAAACGCCAGGCCGGCGTGAAGGATTCAAGCGGCCTGTTGCCGGGACACGGTGGGGTCCTCGACCGCATCGACGCACTACTGCCGGTGTTGCCGCTCGCGATGTTGCTGCTGCACTTCGGCTAGAGAAAGAGATATGCAAAAACGTCTGACACTGCTCGGTTCCACGGGCTCGATTGGAGACAGCACGCTCGACGTCGTCGCGCGGCATCCCGAGCGCTTTTCGGTCTACGCGCTCACCGCGCATCGCAACGGCGACAAGCTCGTCGAACAATGCCTGCGCTTTCGCCCGGAAGTGGCGGTGGTGGGCGACGCGACGACCGCGGCGCACGTGGCCGGTAAACTGCGTGAGGCCGGCTGCAAGACCGAGGTGACGTACGGTCCCGAGGCGCTGGTCGAGGTCTCGAAGAGCGACGGCTGCGATACGGTGGTGGCCGCGATCGTCGGCGCTGCAGGGCTGGCGCCGAGTCTGGCCGCAGCGCGCGCCGGCAAACGCATCCTGCTCGCCAACAAGGAAGCGCTGGTGATGTCCGGCGCCATTTTCATGGACGCGGTGCGCGATCACGGCGCCGTGCTGCTGCCCGTAGACAGCGAGCACAACGCGATTTTTCAGTGCCTGCCGCGCGAAGCCGCGCTGCACGGCGGCGTCTCGAAGATCATCCTGACCGCTTCCGGCGGCCCGTTCCGCACCCGCGATCCGGCCAGTCTCGTCGACGTCACGCCTGACGAAGCCTGCAAGCATCCGAACTGGGTGATGGGCCGCAAGATTTCGGTCGACTCCGCCACCATGATGAACAAGGGCCTCGAAGTGATCGAGGCGCATTGGCTGTTCGCGCTGCCGGGCGAGCGCATCGAGGTGCTGATTCACCCGCAGAGCGTGATCCACTCGATGGTCTCGTACGCGGACGGCTCGGTGCTCGCGCAACTCGGCAACCCCGACATGCGCACGCCGATTGCGCACGCGCTGGCGTTCCCGGACCGCGTCGATTCCGGTGTGGCGCAACTCGATCTCGTGCAGGTCGCTTCGTTGTCGTTCGAGAAGCCCGACTACGCGCGTTTCCCGTGTCTGGCGCTGGCCGTCAAGGCGCTGGCCGAGGGCGGCATCGCGAGCGCGGCCTTGAACGCCGCCAACGAAGTTGCGGTGGATGCGTTCCTGTCGCGCAAGATCGGCTTCATGGCGATCGCGCAAACCGTCGATGCCGTGCTGAACGCGCTGCCCAATCGCAGCGCAGAGGCGCTCGAGGACGTGATCGAAGCGGATGCGGCCGCCCGCCGGGCCGCTGCTGGTTTTATCGAGCGGCTGTCGGTGTCCGCGCCGCGCACGGAACGCGTCGTCCAGTGAGGCGAATATGAATCTGCTGATCGAAGTGCTCGCCTTCGTTGTCGCGATTGGCGTGCTGGTGGTGGTCCACGAGTACGGGCACTACAGCGTAGCGCGCCTGTGCGGTGTGAAAGTGCTGCGCTTTTCGATCGGCTTCGGCAAGCCGCTGCTGCAGTGGGTGAGCCCCAAAACCGGCACGGAGTGGACGGTCGCCGCGCTCCCGCTGGGCGGCTACGTCAAGATGCTCGACGAGCGCGAGGCCGGCGCGCCCATTCCCGCTGACATCCTGCCGCAGGCGTTCAATCGGCAGTCGGTGGCGAAGCGCTTTGCGATCGTCGCCGCCGGTCCGGTTGCCAACTTCATTCTTGCCATCGTACTGTTCGCCGCCGTGTTTGCCACGGGCGTGAGCGAACCCGCGGCCATCGTCGCGGCTCCCGCGCCGAATACGGCTGCGGCGCTCGCGGGTTTCGACGGCGGCGAGACCATCGTAGCCGTGCGCAATGCGAATGGCGGTCAATCGGAACCGGTGCGGTCGTGGTCCGATCTGCGCTGGAAGATGCTGGGCGCGGCGTTCGATCACCGCCGCATCGTGCTCAGTGCGCGTGACGGTCACGGCACCTTCGAATTTCCGCTGGATCTGCGCGACGTCTCGGAGAAAGACGTCGACGATAACTTCATGTCGCACCTGGGCTTTGAGCCTGGCGGCGGCAAGCTGATCGTGGCCGGCGTGCAGCCGGGCAGCGCGGCACAGAGCGCGGGCCTGCTGCCGGGCGACCGCCTGCTGTCCATCGACGGCACGCCCACCGACAACGCCACGGCCTTCATCTCTTACATCAAGACGCACGCAGGCAAAACGCTCGCGTTGCAGGTCGAGCGCGGTACCGACGCGAGCCAGACCGGTGCAGCGAACAAAACTGACAGCAACAAGAGCGACGGCAAGATCGAGACCTTGCAGGTCGTGCCGCAGATGCAGCGCGACGACACCTCCGGTCAGCAGATCGGCCGCATCGGCGCGGAACTGGCTACCCAGGTGCCGTCGATCGACGTGCGCTATGGCCCGCTCGAAAGCCTGCAACTGGGCGCGCATCGCACGTGGGATCTCGCGGTGTATTCGGTGCGTATGTTCGGCCGCATGATCACCGGCGAAGCGTCGCTGAAGAATCTGTCCGGCCCGGTGACGATCGCCGACTACGCCGGCAAGAGTGCGCGTCTCGGTCCCTCAGCATTCCTGTCGTTCCTCGCCCTTGTCAGTATTAGTCTCGGCGTGCTGAACCTGCTCCCTATCCCGGTATTGGATGGGGGTCATCTGTTATATTATTTGGTCGAAGCCGCGACCGGCAAAGCCGTATCGGATCGCTGGCAGCTCGTGTTCCAGAGAGCAGGACTTGCCTGCATCGTCGCGTTGTCGGCCATTGCGCTGTTCAACGATCTGGCGCGTTTGATCCATTTTTAAAGTTCCGGTGGCGCTTTGCATGGCAGCCGCCTGAACGGGTTTAGCTCTACATGGGGAAGTCCGTTGTTGAAACCTCGCTTTATTCCTAAAACGGTAGCGGCCGCGGCATTGACCGCGCATGGGTTGGTCGCCCATGCCACCACACCATTCGTGGTGGGTGACATCCGTATCGAGGGGTTGCAACGCGTCGAGTCGGGCACTGCGTTTGCCTATCTGCCCATCCATGTCGGCGACACCTTCACGGACCAGATGGCCTCTGACGCCATTCGCGCGTTGTATGCAACCGGCTTCTTCGACGATGTGCAGATTGCCACTGAAGGCAATATCGTCATCGTGCGCGTGGTGGAGCGTCCCGCCGTTGGCACCATCGACTTCTCCGGTCTGCACGAATTCGACAAGGACAATCTGACCAAGGCGCTGCGCGCTGTCGGCCTGTCGCCGGGCCGTTACTACGACAAGGCGCTGGCCGCGAAGGCCGAGCAGGAGCTCAAGCGTCAATACCTCACGCGCGGCTACTACGCGGCTGAGGTCACGGCAACCGTCACGCCCATCGACCGCGATCGCGTCTCGCTGCTGTTTTCGGTGGACGAAGGTCCGAGCGCGAAAATCCGTCAGATCAACTTCATCGGCAACAAGGCCTTCAGCGACAGCACGCTGCTCGACGAAATGCAGCAGGCCACGCCGAACTGGTTCTCGTGGTACACGAAGAGCGATCTGTACGCGAAAGACAAGCTCACCAGCGATCTGGAAAACCTGCGTGCGTACTATCTGAATCACGGCTATCTCGAGTTCTCGATCGACTCGACCCAGGTCTCGATTTCGCCGGACAAGAAGGACATGTACCTCACGCTCTCGCTGCACGAGGGTGAGCCGTACACCATTTCCGGCGTGCATCTGGCGGGCAATCTGCTGAGCCGCGAAGCCGAACTCGGTTCGTTGCTGCAGATCAAACGGGGCGAGCGTTTCTCGGCTGAGAAGCTGCAAGCCACCACCCGGGCGCTCGTCGACAAACTCGGTGAATACGGCTACGCGTTCGCCACGGTGAATGCGCAACCGCAGATCGACCAGCAAGGTCATACCGTCGATCTGACGCTGGTCGTCGATCCGAGCCGACGCGTCTACGTACGCCGCATCAACATCGTCGGCAATACACGCACGCGCGACGAAGTGGTGCGCCGCGAAATGCGCCAGCTCGAAAGCTCGTGGTTCGATTCGAATCGCCTCGCGTTGTCGAAGGACCGCATCAACCGTCTCGGCTATTTCACTGACGTCGACGTGACCACCGTGCCAGTCGAAGACACGGCGGACCAGGTCGATATCAACGTCAAGGTGGCGGAGAAACCGACCGGCGCCATTACGCTGGGCGCGGGCTTTTCGTCCACGGACAAGGTGATCCTCTCGGCCGGTGTGTCGCAGGACAACGTGTTCGGTACAGGCACGAGCCTCTCGGTCAACGTCAATACGGCGAAGACGTACCGTACGCTGACGGTCACGCAGGTCGACCCTTATTTCACGGTTGACGGCATCAAGCGCATTACCGACGTCTACTACCGTACCCAGCAACCCTTGTACTACTCGACGGATTCGAGCTTCAAGATCGTCACGGTGGGCGGCGACCTCAAGTTCGGCATTCCGTTTTCGGAAGTGGATACGGTCTACTTCGGTGCCGGTCTGGAGCAGAACCAGATCGATGTAGACTCCGCCACGCCGCAGAGCTATATCGACTACGTGAACCAGTTCGGGCGCGTCTCGAACAACGTGCCGATCACGGTGGGCTGGGCGCGCGACGCACGTGACAGCGCGCTGGTGCCGAGCCGCGGCTACTTCACGCAGGCCAACGCAGAATTCGGCACGCCGGCCGGCGGCACGCAGTACTACAAGGCTGACGTACAGGCACAGTACTATTATTCGTTTGCGCGCGGCTTCGTACTCGGCTTCAACCTGCAAGGCGGCTATGGCAGCGGTCTGGGCGGCAAGCCTTACCCGATCTTCAAGAACTACTACGCAGGCGGGATCGGTTCGGTGCGCGGCTATGAACCGAGTTCGCTGGGCCCGCGGGACGCGTCCACGGGCGATCCGGTCGGTGGGTCGAAGATGGTGGTTGGCAACGTCGAATTGACCTTCCCGTTGCCCGGCACAGGCTATGATCGCACGCTGCGCGTGTTTACCTTCCTCGACGCGGGTAACGTCTGGGGCAACGAAGGCAATAGCGTCGGGGCGAACGGTTTGCGGTACGGCTACGGTGTGGGTCTGGCGTGGATCTCGCCAATCGGGCCCCTCAAGCTGAGCCTGGGTTTCCCGCTCACGAAGCACAGTGGCGATCAGTACCAGAAATTCCAGTTCCAGCTCGGAACGGCATTCTGATTGGATAGTCCGGGCATTGCCGGACGTCTTCACAGTATCGAGAGGATGACTTTGCTAACAGGTATGTTTTCGACAGGTTTGAGGCGGGTCTTTGCGAGGTTCGCCTCCGTGACGTGCGCGCTGGCGCTGGCCATGACATTTGGCGTGGGCGTTGCGCATGCACAGGAAGCGAGGATCGCGGCCGTCAACTCGGATCGTATTCTGCGCGAGTCCGCCGCAGCCAAGGCCGCGCAGACCAAGCTCGAAGCCGAATTCGCCAAGCGCGACAAGGATCTGCAAGACATGGCGCAGCGGCTCAAGACCATGTCGGATTCGCTGGATAAAAACGGCGCTTCGATGGCGCCGGCCGACCGCGCCGAGAAGCAGCGCGAACTGTCGCAGCTCGACACGGATTTCCAGCGCAAGCAGCGTGAGTTTCGCGAGGACCTGAACCAGCGCCGTAACGAGGAGCTGGCAGCCGTCCTCGATCGCGCCAACAAGGTGATCAAGCAGATTGCGGAGCAGCAGCACTACGACCTGATCGTTCAGGAAGCCGTGTACGTGAGCCCGCGCATCGATATCACCGATCAGGTTCTGAAGGCGCTGGCAGCGGCGCCGAGCAACGGCACGTCGTCGACACCCGGTAACTGATTAGCAGGAGCAGCACACGCATGGCATTTACGCTCGAGGAAATCGTCCAGCAGTTCGGCGGTGAGGTAGTCGGAGACCGGTCGCAGCGCGTAGGCAGTCTGGCGCCGCTCGACCAGGCGGGCCCGAACCAGCTGGCGTTCCTCGCCAATCCGAAGTATCTGTCGCAAGTCGAGAGCACGCGTGCGGGTGCTGTCCTGATCAATGCTGACGATCTCGGCAAGCTGAATGGTGTCGAGGCGCGCAACTTCATCGTCACGCCGAATCCCTACGCTTACTTTGCCCGTATCGCCCAGGCGTTCATCGACCTGGCCACGCCGAAGGCTGTGCCGGGCGTGCATCTGAGCGCGACCATCGACCCTTCCGCGAAACTCGCGGCGAGCGCCGTGATCGGCCCCAACGTGACGGTCGAAGCGGGCGTGGAAATCGGCGAGAACGTGCGGCTCGACGCGAACGTGGTGATTGGGCGCAACACGAAGATCGGCGCGGGGGCGCATCTGTATCCGAACGTCAGCGTGTACTACGGCTGCAAGATCGGCGAGCGCGTCATCATCCACGCTGGCGCGGTGATCGGCTCGGACGGTTTTGGCTTTGCCCCCGACTTCGTCGGTGAGGGCGAGGCGCGTACCGGCAGCTGGGTCAAGATCCCGCAGGTCGGCGCGGTGTCGATCGGTCCGGACGTGGAGATCGGCGCGAACACCACGATCGACCGCGGCGCGATGGCCGATACCGTCATCGAAGAATGCGTGAAAATCGACAACCTGGTGCAGATCGGCCATAACTGCAAGATCGGTGCTTACACCGTGATTGCCGGCTGCGCGGGCATTGCGGGCAGCACGACGATCGGCCGTCACTGCATGATCGGCGGCGCGGTCGGTATTGCCGGGCACGTTACACTGGCCGATTATGTGATCGTGACCGCCAAGTCGGGCGTCTCGAAGTCGCTGTTGAAGCCTGGCATGTACACGAGCGCGTTTCCCGCCGTGAATCATGCGGACTGGAACAAAAGCGCGGCATTGCTGCGTAATCTCGATAAACTGCGTGACCGTATCAAGGCGCTGGAGGCGGCTACTGCCGCCAACGCGCCGAGCGACAAGGCCTGAGCATCGCGCGGCCGTTCGCATGCCAGCGCATCGCATGAGCGGTGCGGCATGGGCGCGGCGCCCGATGTCAGGCGAAACAGGCAGATCAAGCAGGAAGCGTCGCTTGCATTGGCCGTGCAGCATGGGGCTGCAAGGTCACAGGAAGCGACGGCAGCATGCGTTACAACCCACCTGAAACCGTATCCGCAGTCATCATCGCGCAGTCAATGCGTGAGCAGAAACACCATGAGCACCGAAAAAATCAATCTCGACATTCATAAGATTCTCACGCTGCTGCCGCATCGCTACCCGATCCTGCTCGTTGACCGGGTGCTCGAACTCGAGCCGCACAAGAGCATCAAAGCGCTGAAGAACGTGTCGATCAACGAGCCGTACTTCATGGGTCACTTTCCGAGCCGTCCGGTGATGCCCGGCGTGCTGATCCTCGAAGCGCTCGCGCAGACCGCGGCGCTTTTGACGTTCTCGGAAGAGCCGCACGATCCGGCCAACACGCTGTACCTGTTCGTCGGTATCGACAATGCGCGCTTCAAGCGGGTGGTGGAACCGGGCGACCAGTTGATCCTGAACGCCACGTTCGAGCGGCACATGCGCGGCATCTGGAAGTTCAAGGCGCGCGCCGAGGTGGATGGCGTCGTTGCGGCGGAAGCCGATCTGATGTGCGCGGTCCGGCACACGGACACCGACGGCAAGTAACGCATCCACATAACGCAACGGAATCAGAAGCGAGGGCGCATGAGCAGGATTCATCCTACTGCAATCGTCGAGCCGGGCGCACAGCTCCACGAAACGGTTGAAATCGGGCCGTATGCCATTGTCGGCCCGCACGTAACGATCGGCGCGGGTACGACCGTCGGTTCGCACAGCGTGATCGAAGGCCACACCACCATTGGTGAAGAAAACCGCA
This sequence comes from Paraburkholderia sp. DHOC27, assembly GCF_003429005.1. Classification (GTDB taxonomy): domain Bacteria; phylum Pseudomonadota; class Gammaproteobacteria; order Burkholderiales; family Burkholderiaceae; genus Paraburkholderia. Next base: position 325,913 of record NZ_QVQV01000007.1, on the reverse strand, counting down.
TCGGCCATTACGCTTCCGTGGGCGGCCGGCCGCAGGACATGAAATACCGCGACGAGCCCACCCGGCTCGAGATCGGCAATCGCAACACCATTCGCGAATTCACCACGATCCACACCGGCACGGTGCAGGACGCGGGTGTCACCACGCTGGGCGACGACAACTGGATCATGGCGTACGTGCACCTTGGGCACGACTGCCATGTCGGCAACAACACCATTCTGGCGAGCAATGCGCAGATGGCAGGGCACGTGACGATTGGCGACTACGCCATCGTCGGCGGCATGTCGGGCGTGCATCAGTTCGTGCGCATCGGCGCGCATTCCATGCTGGGCGGCGCGTCGGCGCTGGTGCAGGACATTCCGCCGTTCGTGATTGCGGCGGGCAACAAGGCCGAGCCGCACGGCATCAACGTCGAAGGGCTGCGCCGGCGCGGTTTTTCGCCGGATGCGATTTCGGCGCTGCGCGCGGCGTATCGGCTGCTGTACAAGAACGGTCTGTCGCTGGAAGAAGCCAAGGTGCAGTTGACCGAGCTGGCCTCGGCCGGCGGCGACGGCGACGCGCCGGTGCAGGCGCTGGTCGACTTCGTGGTCGCATCGCAACGCGGCATCATCCGCTAACCGATGGTCCTTCAACCCAGCCCGCTGCGGCTCGCGATGGTGGCGGGCGAGCCTTCCGGCGACCTGCTTGCCGCGTCCCTGCTCAATGGCCTCGCCGAGCGCCTGCCCGCCAGCACGCAGTACTACGGCATCGGCGGCCCGCGCATGATTGCCACCGGCTTCGACGCGCATTTCCCCATCGAAAAGCTGACCGTGCGCGGATATGTCGAAGTACTGCGTCATATCCCCGAGATTCTGAGCATTCGCAACGAGTTGAAGCGTCAGTTGCTGGCGGATCGGCCGGCTGCGTTTGTCGGTGTCGACGCGCCGGACTTCAACTTCAGCCTCGAACACGCACTGCGCGAAGCCGGTATTCCGACGGTCCACTTCGTGTGTCCGTCCATCTGGGCGTGGCGCGGCGGCCGGATCAAGAAGATCGCCAAAGCGGTCGACCACATGCTGTGCGTGTTTCCGTTCGAGACCGCGCTGCTGGAAAAGGCCGGCGTCAACGCGTCGTATGTCGGCCATCCGCTGGCCGACCAGATTCCCTTCGAACCCGACACGTTGGGCGCGCGGCGCACGCTGGGCCTGCCCGAGAGCGGTCCGGTGATCGCGGTGCTGCCTGGCAGCCGTCGCTCGGAAATCAATCTGATCGGTCCGACGTTTTTCGCGGCGATGGAGCTGATGCAGCATCGCGAGCCGGGTGTGCGTTTCGTGATGCCGGTGGCGACACCAGGGCTGCGCGAACTGCTGCAGCCGCTCATCGACGCCAGCCCGGGCCTCGCGCTGACGCTGACGGAAGGGCAGTCGCAAGTGGCCATGACGGCCGCCGACGCCATCCTCGTCAAGAGCGGCACGGTCACGCTCGAGGCTGCGCTGCTCAAAAAGCCGATGGTGATTTCCTACAAGGTGCCTTGGCTCACGGGTCAGATCATGCGGCGCCAGGGATATTTGCCCTACGTGGGGTTGCCGAACATTCTTGCAGGGCGCTTCGTGGTGCCGGAAATCCTTCAGCACTTCGCCACGCCTGAGGCGCTCGCGGATGCCACGCTGAAACAGTTGCGCGACGAAGCCAACCGGCGCACGCTGACGGAAATCTTCACGGAAATGCATCACGTGTTGAAGCAAAACACCGCTGAGCGGGCAGCTGAAGTCGTCGCGAGCGTGGTCGAACGCCGTGGAGCGCGGCGATGACCGGCGCACGCGTGCCCCGCCGCAAGCCGGCTGCGGCTGCGGCGCAACCCGGCTTTAACTTCAACGCGCCCGACGAGATTATCTGCGGCGTGGACGAAGCCGGACGCGGGCCGCTGGCGGGGCCGGTGGTGGCCGCGGCGGTGATCTTCGATCCGTCGAAGCCGATGATTCGCGGCCTCGACGATTCCAAGGCGCTCACGGCGAAAAAGCGCGACGAACTGTACGACAAGATCGTCGAGCGGGCGCTGTGCTATTGCATCGCGTCGGCGTCGGTCGAGGAAATCGACACGCTTAATATCCTGCATGCCACCATGCTGGCGATGAAGCGCGCGGTGGAAGGGCTCGCGGTGGTGCCGACGCTCGTCAAGATCGACGGCAATCGCTGCCCCGTGCTGAGCGTTCGCAGCGAGGCGATTATCGGCGGCGACGCGCTGGTGAAAAGCATCTCCGCCGCTTCGATTCTCGCCAAAGTGACGCGCGACCGCATGCTGCTGCAGTTGCATCAAACCTTTCCCGTCTACGGTTTCGACGCGCATTCAGGGTACGGCACGCCGCAGCACCTCGCCGCGCTGCGTGAGCATGGGCCGTGCGAGCATCATCGGCGCTCGTTTGCACCGGTGCGCGAGGCGCATCTGCGCATCGGGACGGGCGGCACGATAGGCACATTGGGCACCATCGACGTGCTGACCGGTCAGACGCAGATATTGCCGCCGCTGTCCCCGGCCGACATGTCCAATGAATGGCTCGACGACCCATTCAACGAAAACGGCGCCCGCGCCTGACGTACTCACGGCGGCATGCCGCGTGCCTGTTTGTCTAAACGCCTCATCGCTTCGCCGCATCACCGACTCACTCACTTTCTGACGCTCTGCGCTGCCTGTGAAAGCCATCACCTCGCGGGACAATCCGCTCTATAAACGCCTGAAGGCCCTGGCCGGCTCGACGCATCAACAGCGTCGCAGCGGTCATGCGCTGCTGGAAGGCTTCCACCTTGCAAGCGCGTATCTGGACGTCGCCGGCCAGCCGGAAACCTGTGTGATCACCGAAGGCGCGTTGCGTCACGAAGAGGCTCAGGCCATCGTGGCGCGGCTCGACGCGCAGCGCATCGTGACGTTGCCGGATGCCTTGTTCGGCCAGTTGTCGAACGTGGTGAACGGGGTGGGCATTCTGCTGCTGGTGGAGAAGCTCGCCGCCCCGTTGCCGGAGCGCGTCAGCGAGACCTGCGTGGTGCTCGACGGCGTGCAGGATGCCGGCAACGTGGGCTCGATTCTGCGCAGCGCGGCGGCGGCCGGCGTGCAGCAGGTGTTCTGCGCACCGGGTACGGCTTACGCGTGGTCGTCCAAGGTATTGCGTTCGGGGATGGGCGCGCATTTCCTGCTGCAGATCCACGAAGACGTGGAGCCGCAAACGCTGATCGAGCGTCTCGCTGTGCCCGTGGTCATTACGGATTCGCACGGCGCTGAGGCCATCTACGATTGCGATCTGTCGGGGCCGCTTGCCTGGGTGATGGGCAACGAGGGCGCGGGCGTGTCGCAGACGTGGCGCGATGCGGTCACGCTGCGCGTCACGATCCCGCAGCCGGGCGGTATGGAATCGCTGAATGTGGCAGCGGCTGCCGCCGTGTGTCTCTTCGAGCAATGCCGGCAGCAGCGGGGCGCGTGAAACGCGACACGCCCCAGTCTCCTCAATCTATTCAATAAGTCGGCCGGTCCAGCTTGATCTCTTGCAGGATCGTCGTCGCGATTTCTTCGATCGACTTGTGGGTCGACGACAGCCACTTGATCCCCTCACGCCGCATCATCGATTCGGCTTCGTTGATCTCATAACGGCAGTTTTCGGGCGCCGCGTACTTGCTGCCCGGCCGGCGCTCGTTGCGAATCTCCGAGAGCCGCTGGGGATCGATAGACAGCCCAAACATCTTCTGCCGGTGCGCGAGCAGCGGTGTCGGCAGCTTGCCGCGTTCGAAGTCTTCCGGAATCAACGGATAGTTGGCCGCCTTCACACCGTATTGCATGGCCAGATAGAGGCTCGTCGGCGTCTTGCCGCTACGTGACACGCCTACCAGAATCACATCGGCGTCGGCCAGATTGCGATTCGATTGACCGTCATCATGCGCCAGCGAGAAATTGATCGCCTCGATACGGTTCTTGTATTCCTCGGTATCCGCGTTCTGGTGGCCGCGTCCCATCGCATGGCTCGACTTCAACTCCAGTTCCTGTTCGAGCGGCTCCACGAAGGTCTGGAACATATCGAGCACCAGCGCGTTCGAGCTTTTGACGATCTTGTTCGACGCACTGTCCACCAGCGTCGTGAAAACGATCGGACGGCGGCCGTCCTGCTGGACCGCTTCGTTGATCTTTTCGAGCGTGGCGTAGGCTTTCTCGGACGAGTCGACAAAAGGCACGCGAACCAGACGGAATTTCTGGTCGAACTGGGAGAGGATTGAGTGCGCGAAGGTTTCGGCAGTAATCCCGGTACCGTCGGAGACGATGAATACGGTTGGCGGCATCAGTGGGGCAGGGAACGTGAGCGGGAATGACGCTCGGATCTAACTTCGGACGCTTGAATCTACATCGCCGTAACGACGCCTGATGTGCGGTAGCCAACTGGACGCTACGCGGCGCGCACGCCTCGCATCAAGCGACGCAACGCAAGCCACGCAGACGTCGACACGGCGCGCCGCTGGCGGCGCGTTCCGCCCTGTCCGCCTCGCGGCGACCGTGCCATAAGCCCGGCGGCGCGTGCGCGGCGCGGTTGGAAGCGCAATTCTCGTCCGACAGTCACATTTCGAGAGTCGGCACGGTAGAATAGCCAGAACCTGTTGGATAAGCAATTGCAGGCGAACCGCGCTTAAGTTGCCTCGAACGCTGGTCATCCACCCGCCTTCTGCGGCGATTGTGCTGATAACTCGCCGCGATTTCGAGCAATTTTGAGTAATTTCGTCAAACCGCTCGCTTCCGCCCGCTTTCAGGTGCCGTGCCGCGCCCCTAAAGCGCCGCGGCACGGCACGGCATTTGCAAGCCTGCACTATCACCCGTGCAGTGCGCGATTGCTTACCCAACAGGTTGTGCAAGACCGAGACCCCGCTTCCTATGAGCGCCTCGTGTCCAAGCCCACTTGCACAGCCGAGTATTTCTTTCACACTTAGGGGCTTGTATGACTAACGCAGTTAACGTCGCAAAGGATCAGGCGTATGTAGTTCCGTTCGAGCAGTTGCGGATGACCGATGTAGAAATCGTGGGCGGCAAGAACGCTTCGCTAGGCGAGATGATCAGTCAGCTTGCCCAGGCCGGCGTGCGGGTGCCCACGGGCTTCGCCACCACGGCACTGGCATTTCGCGACTTCCTCCATCACAACAACCTGACCGAACGCATCGCCAAACGTCTCGAAACACTCGACGTGGACGATGTGAAAGCGCTTGCCGAAGCCGGCAAGGAAATCCGTCAATGGATCGTCGACGCGCCGCTGCAGCCGAAGCTCGAGGCTGACATTCGCGCGGGCTTCGACACGCTGCAGAACAGCTCGCCTGAAGAGCTGTCGTTCGCGGTCCGCTCGTCGGCGACGGCAGAAGATTTGCCGGACGCGTCGTTTGCGGGTCAACAGGAAAGCTACCTGAACGTGGTCGGCATCGACGAAGTGCTCGATCGCATGAAGCACGTGTTCGCGTCGCTCTACAACGACCGCGCCATCTCCTATCGGGTCCACAAGGGTTTCACGCACGCAGAGGTGGCGCTGTCCGCCGGCGTACAGCGCATGGTGCGCTCCGACGTGGGCGCAGCGGGCGTGATGTTCACGCTCGACACGGAATCCGGCTTCAAGGACGCGGTGTTCATTACGTCGAGCTACGGCCTCGGTGAGACCGTCGTGCAGGGCGCCGTGAATCCGGACGAGTTCTACGTCTACAAGACCACGCTCGCACAGGGCAAGTACCCCATCATCCGTCGCTCCATCGGCTCCAAGCTGATCAAGATGGAATTCACCAAGCCGGGTGAGCCGGGCCGCGTGAAGACCGTGGATGTCGCGCATGAGCAGCGCAACCGCTTCTCGATTACGGACAACGACGTGATCGAGCTGGCGAAGTACGCGGTGATCATCGAAAAGCACTACCAGCGTCCGATGGACATCGAATGGGGCAAGGACGGCCGCGACGGCAAGATCTTCATCCTGCAGGCGCGTCCGGAAACCGTGAAGAGCCAGGCGAGCGGCAAGGCCGAGCAGCGCTTCAAGCTGAAGGGCCAGTCGCAGGTCATCGTCACGGGCCGTGCAATTGGCCAGAAGATCGGCGCGGGTCCGGTACGCGTGATTCACGACCCGTCGGAGATGGACCGTGTGCAGCCGGGCGACGTGCTGGTCGCCGACATGACCGACCCGAACTGGGAACCGGTGATGAAGCGCGCGTCGGCCATCGTCACGAACCGAGGCGGCCGTACCTGCCACGCGGCGATCATCGCGCGTGAACTGGGCGTGCCGGCGGTGGTGGGTTGCGGCGATGCCACCGACCTGCTGAAGGACGGCGCGCTCGTCACCGTGTCCTGCGCGGAAGGCGACGAAGGCAAGATCTACGACGGTCTGCTCGAAACCGAAGTCACCGAGGTGCAGCGCGGCGAACTACCGGCCATCCCGGTGAAGATCATGATGAACGTCGGCAACCCGCAACTCGCGTTCGACTTCTCGCAGTTGCCGAACGCGGGCGTCGGCCTCGCGCGTCTCGAGTTCATCATCAACAACAACATCGGTGTGCATCCGAAGGCGATTCTCGAGTATCCGAACGTCGATCAGGATCTGAAGAAAGCGGTCGAAAGCGTGGCGCGTGGTCACGCGTCGCCGCGTGCTTTCTACGTCGACAAGCTCACCGAAGGTATCGCGACGATCGCGGCGGCGTTCTATCCGAAGCCGGTGATCGTACGTCTGTCGGACTTCAAGTCGAACGAGTACAAGAAGCTGATTGGCGGTTCGCGTTACGAGCCGGATGAAGAAAACCCGATGCTGGGTTTCCGCGGCGCTTCGCGGTATATCGCGGAAGACTTCGCCGAAGCGTTCCAGATGGAATGCATCGCGTTGAAGCGCGTGCGTGAAGAGATGGGTCTGGACAACGTCGAGATCATGGTGCCGTTCGTGCGCACGCTCAAGCAGGCGGAAAAGGTGGTCGGCCTGCTCGGCAAGTTTGGTCTGAAGCGCGGCGAAAAGGGCCTGCGCCTGATCATGATGTGCGAAGTGCCGTCCAATGCGATCCTCGCCGAAGAGTTCCTGCAGTTCTTCGACGGCTTCTCGATTGGTTCGAACGATCTGACGCAGCTCACGCTGGGTCTCGACCGCGACTCCGGCATGGAACTGCTGGCGGTGGATTTCGACGAGCGCGATCCGGCCGTGAAATTCATGCTGAAGCGCGCCATCGAAACCTGTCTGCGGCTGAACAAGTACGTCGGTATTTGCGGCCAGGGTCCGTCGGATCATCCGGACTTCGCGCAGTGGTTGACGGAAGAAGGCATTGCGTCGATCTCGCTGAATCCGGACACGATCATCGAGACGTGGCAGGCCTTGGCCAAGACAACGGCAGAGAAGGCAACCGCGCAGTAAGCAGTGCGCATCGCCGCTGCGTGAGGCTCGTCAAGGTGGGCCGTCACGCGCGGTAATTTGCACCAGCTTCGTGCTATAAACACCCCGGTGGATCCGGGGTGTTTTGCTTTGTGGAGGTCGACGTGGCGCCAGGTGGACTGTTCTGGTGGATCGGAGCCGGTGTGCTCATCGTGCTGGAGTTGATGAGCGGCACTTTCTATCTGCTGATGATCGCATTGGGCTTTATCGCGGCGGCCTTCGCGCGGATCGCGGGGGCCACACCCGACGTGCAGTTTGGCGTCGCTGCGCTGGTGGCGCTGGCGGCTGTCGTGCTGCTGCGGCGCTCGCGTTTTGGACGCAGGACGCGCACGCGCACGGTGGCCGCACGCAATCCCGACGTGAACCTGGATATCGGTCAGACGCTGGCGGTTACAGGCTGGCGTGACCGGCGTGCCCGCGCGAACTATCGGGGCGCGGCATGGGACGTCGAGCTTGCGCCGGGCGAACCGGAGGACGCGAAGCTCTATGAAATCAGCGCACTGGACGGTTGCCGTCTGATCGTCGTGGCGAGCAAACGCGCAGTGCAGGTCTGAATGCGCGCGAGCCGCGCGCCTTGCAAGCGTGGCGAACGCGCGGAAATGAAAACGGGCCCACAGGCGCGGGGCCAGGCGGGGGAGTGATGCGGAACCTGAGGAGCCTCGAAAACAGGAACCTCGCAGAGCGCCGCCTCACCACATAACAATTCAAACCAGAAACTGGAGCAACTATGGATTCGACTATCGTCGGGGCAGTGCTTCTCATCATCGTGATCGTCATCGCGGCGCAGACCATCAAGATCGTGCCGCAGCAACATGCGTGGGTGCTGGAGCGGCTCGGCCGCTATCACGCCACGCTCACGCCGGGCTTGAGCCTCGTCGTGCCGTTCGTCGACCGCATCGCCTACAAGCACGTGCTCAAGGAAATCCCGCTGGACGTGCCGAGCCAGGTCTGTATCACGCGCGACAACACGCAGTTGCAGGTGGACGGCGTGCTGTATTTCCAGGTCACCGACCCGATGAAGGCATCCTACGGGTCGAGCAATTTCGTCTTCGCCATCACCCAGCTCTCGCAGACCACCTTGCGTTCGGTGATCGGCAAGCTCGAACTCGACAAGACCTTCGAAGAACGCGACTACATCAATCACAGCATCGTGTCCTCGCTCGACGAAGCGGCCTCGAACTGGGGCGTCAAGGTGCTGCGTTACGAAATCAAGGATTTGACGCCGCCCAAGGAGATCCTGCACGCCATGCAGGCGCAGATCACCGCGGAACGTGAGAAGCGCGCGCTGATCGCGGCTTCGGAAGGGCGCAGGCAGGAGCAGATCAATATCGCCTCGGGTGGCCGCGAGGCGGCGATCCAGAAGTCAGAGGGGGAGCGCCAGGCGGCGATCAACCAGGCGCAGGGGCAGGCAGCGGCGATTCTGGCGGTCGCCGAGGCCAATTCGCAGGCCATCCAGAAGATTGCGGCGGCGATCCAGTCGGCCGGCGGCATGGAGGCGGTGAATCTGAAGGTGGCCGAACAATATGTGAATGCGTTCGGCAATCTGGCCAAGCAGGGCACGACGCTGATCGTGCCGGGCGATCTGTCGAACATGAGCGCGATGATCGCTTCGGCGCTCACCATCGTGAACAAGGGCAAGGGCGCTACAGAGGTGCGTTGAGCACTGCGCAAACACACACGCTGTGCAAACAAAAAGGCCCGCGAATCACGCGGGCTTTTTTTTGTCAGCAGGGCTTTTCAGCAAAGCATTCGTCGGCAAAAGACAGCTTGCCGCTCAGGTCGGCGTGCGCATCAACCGCGCCTTCTCGCGTTCCCAGTCGCGCTTCTTTTCGGTTTCGCGTTTGTCGTGCAGCTTCTTGCCCTTCGCAAGACCGATCTCGCATTTGACGCGGCCGCCCTTGTAATGAAAATTCAACGGCACGAGCGTATAACCACGTTGCTCGACCTTGCCGATCAGCTTGCTGATTTCCTCGCTATGCAGCAGCAGTTTGCGGGTGCGCACGGGGTCCGGCGAAATATGGGTGGAGGCCTCGGGTAGCGGGCTGATATGCGTGCCGATCAGGAACAGTTCGTTGTTCTTGATGACCACATAGCCTTCCTTGATCTGCCCGCGGCCGGCGCGCAATGCCTTGACCTCCCATCCTTCGAGCACGAGCCCTGCTTCGTAGCGTTCTTCGACCGAATAGTCGTAGAAGGCTTTTCTGTTGTCTATGATGCTCATGAATGGAAAGTGCCCAACTCGTTTAAAATCACGATTTTAGCAAAGCGGGGCGAGGAAAGCCCGCGGCGCTTGTCCACCCTTGCCACGTGCTGTCCAATTTATGGCAGATGTCCAGAAAACCGTGTTGATACGCCATTCGGCGGAACAGATGTTCGACCTCGTGACCGATGTCGCCGATTATCCCAACTTCCTGCCCTGGTGCGGCGGGGTAGAGGTTCGCCGTCAGGACGAGCACGGCATGGAGGCAAAGATCGACATCAACTTCAAGGGCATCAAGCAGCACTTTGCCACGCGTAACAGCATGCAACGGCCCACGCGCATTGATATGGAGTTTGCCGACGGACCGTTTCGCAAGTTCACCGGCTACTGGCGCTTCACCGCGTTGCGCGAAGACGCCTGCAAGATCGAATTCGCGTTGCACTACGAATTCACCAACATCATTCTCGAGAAGATCATTGGCCCGGTGTTCAGCCATATTGCCAACACCTTCGTCGAATCGTTCGTGAAGCGCGCCGACCAGCGCTACGGTAAGGCATGAGCGCGCTGCTGTCGATCGAAGTCTGCTACGCGCTGCCAGGCGGCGATCAGGCGCTGCTTGCGCTCACGTTGCCCGAAGGCGCCACCGTGCAACAGGCGGTGGACGCGAGCGGCATCCTCCAGCGCTATCCGCAGATCAATCTGGCCGAACAGAAGGTGGGTGTGTTCGGCAAGCTCAAGACGCTCGATGCGGTGCTTGCCGACCATGACCGCGTCGAGATCTATCGTCCGTTGATCATCGACCCGAAAGCGGCGCGCCAGCGGCGCGTCGAGAAGACCCGCAAGGCGGGTTCAATAGAAGGGCGCCGGTGGACGAACCGCGACTCGCGCTAGCAGCGTAGTCGGCTTCGGCTTCGGCTTCAGCCTCGGCCTTGGGCGGCGGTGGCCCAGATCTGCCAGGACGCCCGTCCACTCCATGTCGATCAATGCGCGGACGCCTGCGCCTTGTCCTCGATTGAAGCGCTATCGGCATCATCACCCGCGTGCTGGCGCACCGACCAGCTCACGCCGGCCACCAGCAGCGCGATCGCGGCCATTTCCAGCGGGCGGGGCAGCCGGTGATCGTAAATGAACGCATAAAGCAGCGCGAACAGCGTTTCGAACACGATCATCTGACCTGATAGCGTCAATGGCAGCCGCTTGGAGGCGGCATTCCACAGACCGTTGCCGAGCCAGGACGCGCCGATCGCGAGCCCCAGGTTGAGCAGCCAGAAGGTCTGCCAGCGCTCTCCCGCGACGGCAGTCTGGACACTGCCGGCCGGCAGCAGGCCGATCACGAGCCACAGCGACGCGCCGAGCACCCCCGTCACCACGCCCCACAGCACCGACCATTCGTTGCCGCTGAAATGCGTCTGACGCTGCAGGTAACGGGCGTTTTCGATCGCAAACCAGGTCCAGCAGGCGAGCGCGCCGATCGCGCAGGCGAGCCCGGCGAGCTTCGTCAGCACGCCGGTGGGGGCGCCGTCGGCAACTGCCGTAAACACATCCACGTTGATACAGGCAATGCCAGCCACCACCATGACGAGCGGCCACGCCAGCCGCGCGAGCGGCACCGCGCCGTGGTCGCGCTGGCCGAGCAGCGTGATGGTGACGGGCAGCACGCCGACGATCAGCGAGGCCGGCGCAATGCCGATCAGGTGGACCGCGCTCGTCAGCAGCACGTAGTAGAGCAGGTTGCCCGCCAGCGCGAGCTTGATGAGGGCGGCGAGGTCGGCGCGCGTCAGACGGGCGCGCAGCGAGCGCGCCACGGGCAGCGCGGCGGCCAGCGAGACGAGGCCGTACATGGTGTAGCGACCCGCGCTGAGGAGCAGCGGGGAAAAATCGGGCAACATCCGCGGCACCAGAAACACCATGCCCCACAACGCCCCGGCCATGACGCCGTAAGCCACACCACGCTGCATGAACTGCTCCAACCTGAAAAAAACTGAACGGTTGCGCAGGTTACCCGTTCGGGCGGGTGGGTGTCTTGTTTCATTCTGCACTGCAAGGCTTGCGCAATGGCGGGCGCCGGGCTTGCCGGCACATTCGAACGCGCAAACGAAACCCGATTGAACCCGACCCGAACGGCGAAGCGAAATTCGCCCGCCGAAACTGTCTGGAAAGACCCTGGAAAGCCGCGGGAAATTCGCTAAGCTGCTGTTCGTGCAGTGAAAACCGTGGAGGTATCGCGTATAATTCGCTTTTGCGCCTATAGGATTTGCCATGCGTCTGATCCAAACAGCACTCACGTTCGATGACGTGCTCCTCGTCCCGGCCTTCTCCGACGTTCTGCCGCGCGACACCAGCCTCAAAACCCGGCTGACCCGCAACATTTCCCTGAACATGCCCCTCGTGTCCGCCGCCATGGACACCGTCACCGAAGCCCGTCTGGCCATTGCGATGGCGCAAATGGGTGGCGTGGGCATCATCCACAAGAACCTGACGCCGGCTGAACAGGCGCGGGAAGTGGCCAAGGTGAAGCGTTTCGAATCGGGCGTGGTGCGCGATCCGATCACGGTGCCGCCGCAAATGAAGGTGCGCGACGTGATTGCGCTGTCCCGTCAGCATGGCATTTCGGGCTTCCCGGTCGTTGAAGGCGCGCAACTCATCGGTATCGTCACCAACCGCGACCTGCGCTTCGAAGAGCGTCTGGACGAACCGGTGCGCAACATCATGACGCCGCGCGAGCGCCTCGTCACCGTCAAGGAAGGCACGCCGCTCGCCGAAGCCAAGGCGCTGATGCACAGCCACCGGCTGGAACGCGTGCTGGTCATCAACGACTCGTTCGAACTGCGCGGTCTGATGACGGTGAAAGACATCACCAAGCAGACCGAACACCCGGACGCCTGCAAGGACGAACACGGCAAGCTGCGCGCGGGCGCCGCAGTGGGCGTGGGTGAAGACAACGAAGAGCGCGTCACGCTGCTGGTGCAGGCGGGCGTCGACGTGATCGTCGTGGATACGGCGCACGGTCACAGCAAGGGCGTGCTCGAGCGCGTGCGCTGGGTCAAGAAGACCTTCCCGCACGTGGAAGTGATTGGCGGCAACATCGCCACTGCCGACGCAGCGAAGGCGCTGGTCGAATACGGCGCGGACGGCGTGAAGGTGGGCATCGGCCCGGGCTCGATCTGTACCACGCGTATCGTCGCGGGTGTGGGCGTGCCGCAGGTCACGGCCATTGCCAACGTGTCGGAAGCGCTCAAGGGCACCGGCGTGCCGGTCATCGCAGACGGTGGCGTGCGCTTCTCCGGCGACATCAGCAAGGCGCTGGCCGCCGGCGCGAATGCCGTGATGATGGGCAGCATGTTCGCCGGCACGGAAGAAGCGCCGGGCGACGTGTTCCTGTACCAGGGCCGTCAGTACAAGTCGTACCGTGGCATGGGTTCGGTCGGCGCGATGAAGGACGGCGCAGCAGACCGCTACTTCCAGGACAACTCGGCGAACATCGACAAGCTGGTGCCGGAAGGCATCGAAGGCCGCGTGGCGTACAAGGGTTCGGTGAACGCCATCCTGTTCCAGTTGATCGGCGGCGTGCGCGCCAGCATGGGTTACTGCGGCTGCCGCACCATCGCCGAGATGAACGACAAGGCCGAGTTCGTGCAGATCACCGGTGCCGGCCTGCGCGAGTCGCACGTGCATGACGTGCAGATCACCAAGGAAGCGCCCAACTACCACGTGGACTAACGCCTATGAAGCCGCTGCTGCGCGCCATCCTGATCATCGATGCCTTGCTGTTGCTGGCCTTCGGTCTGCTGTTTCTGCTGACGCCGTGGACCTCGCTGTACAACGCCTTGCAGCTCGTGCAGACCGAGCCCACGCTGGTTGGGCAAGGGCTGGGCATCGCGCTGATCGGTCTCGCGTGGCTGGCGTTCCATGCCTCGATCGACGGCGCGCTGACCACCACGGTCGCCAAGGTCGTCGGGCATGTGAACTGGCTGACGGGCCTGCTGATGCTGGTCTGGCTGATCGGCCTGCACCGCCCTGAGCTGACCGGCTTCGGCCAGCTGGTGGCGGTGTCGGCGGGTGTGCTGCTGGTGGTGGTCGGTCTTGGCGGCGTGCGGCTCACGCGTGTGGTGCGGCGTCGCGAACGGCTGCGTGTCACGGAAGCCGCAGCGGCCGAGCGTGCTGAGCGCCAGGCGGCGAAAGACGCGGCCAGAGGGCGTGACGCGGTGGGCTATCGGGCTGTGCGTACCGAACCGGTGGTCGAGCCTGTGCTCGATCCGGTGGTGTCGCCGGTCACGCGTCCTGTCATGCCGGTCACGCCGGCCAGCGCGGCAAGCACCCGTCCCGTGGAAGCCGATTATCTGGCCGGCGACCGCAAGGCGCCGCTCTCGGCGAGCGACACTGACGCACGCAATTCCGCTGCGGATGCACCGGGCGCGCCGCGGCCACCGTTTCATGGCTGAGGGCAAGTTTTTCACGCCACTTGCCGTTGCCCCCGGTTTCCGTCTGCACGCGTGCTTCACGGCACGCCGGTTCGCTTCCAGACATCGTGCTGCTCATCCAGGCCAGAGCGGCCTGAGAGGTCGGGCAGCGTTGCATTCAACGCCGCGCCACGTGCGCGGCTTTCCTTATTCGTTCACTTTTGATGCCGTCCGCTGCCATGCATGACAAGATCCTGATTCTCGACTTCGGTTCGCAAGTCACCCAACTGATTGCACGTCGCGTCCGCGAGGCGAACGTGTACTCGGAAATCCATCCGTACGATGTGGACGCCGCGTTCATTCGCGACTTTGCGCCGAAGGGCGTGATCCTCTCCGGCGGCCCGAGTTCGGTCACCGAGACCGACACGCCGCGCGTACCGCAAGCGGTGTTCGAACTTGGCGTGCCGGTGCTCGGCATTTGCTACGGCATGCAGGCGATGGCCGAGCAGCTCGGCGGCAAGGTGGACAACGGCCATCTGCGCGAATTCGGTTATGCCGAAGTGCGGGCGCGCAATCATACGAGCCTGCTGGAAGGCATCAGCGATTTCACGACGCCGGAAGGCCACGGCATGTTGAAGGTGTGGATGAGCCACGGCGACAAGGTGCTGGAAATGCCGCCGGGCTTCCAGTTGATGGCGTCCACCGAATCGTGTCCGATCGCCGCGATGGCCGACGAGACGCGTCATTTCTATGGCCTGCAATGGCACCCGGAAGTCACGCACACGGTGCAGGGGCGCGCCATGCTCGAGCGCTTCGTGCTGAAGATCTGCGGCGCGCAACCCGATTGGGAGATGGGCCATTACGTCGATGAGGCGGTCGCGAAGATTCGCGAGCAGGTGGGCAAAGAGCACGTAATCCTCGGCCTCTCGGGTGGCGTGGATTCGTCGGTGGCGGCAGCGCTGCTGCATCGCGCGATTGGCGATCAACTCACGTGCGTGTTCGTCGATCACGGCCTGCTGCGTCTGAACGAAGCCGAGCAGGTGATGGCGACGTTTGCCGATCACCTTGGCGTCAAGGTGATTCACGTCGACGCGAGCGAAGTGTTTCTCTCGAAGCTCGCTGGTGTGACCGATCCCGAAGCGAAGCGCAAGATCATCGGCGCGGAATTCGTGGAAGTGTTCCAGACAGAAGCGGGCAAGCTGACGGATGCGAAGTGGCTCGCGCAGGGCACGATCTATCCGGACGTGATCGAATCGGCCGGCAAGGGCAAGAAGGCCACGCAGACCATCAAGAGCCACCACAACGTGGGCGGCTTGCCGGAGACGCTGAATCTCAAGCTGCTCGAACCGCTGCGCGAACTGTTCAAGGACGAAGTGCGCGAACTGGGCGTGAAGCTGGGTCTGCCGCCGGCGATGGTGTATCGCCACCCGTTCCCGGGCCCGGGTCTGGGCGTGCGGATTCTCGGCGAAGTGAAGCGTGATTTTGCGGATCTGCTGCGCCGCGCGGACGCGATTTTCATCGAGACGCTGCGCACCTTCATCGACAAGGAAACCGGCAAGTCATGGTACGACCTGACGAGCCAGGCCTTCGCGGTGTTCCTGCCGGTGAAGAGCGTGGGCGTGATGGGCGATGGGCGTACCTATGAGTACGTCGTGGCGTTGCGCGCCGTGCAGACGCTGGACTTCATGACTGCGCACTGGGCGCATCTGCCGCATGAACTGCTGGGCCACGTGTCGAACCGGATCATCAACGAAGTGCGGGGGATCAACCGCGTCGTGTATGACATCTCGGGAAAGCCGCCGGCGACGATTGAGTGGGAGTGAGCGCCACTGTGGTGCAACTCGATAACGTCAGGAAGTAAAGACCAAGCCCGCAATTTTGCGGGCTTTTTTTTGTTTCAATCGAGGATTCGACGAAATCTGCGCTGCGGGGTGCTTTCTTAAGACGGTGGTTTGCCGTCTGGCGTAAATGCTATCTTGGTGATGCATTAAGCGCTTTAGAGACGTATGAAGATGGCACATGCCGACCCCTCACGCTCCTTTCGCGGGCGGCCTTCGGGCAACCTTGATTAGTGACGCCAAGGCGTCGCCCGCAGTAACGCTTACCGTCCCAGATTGATTGGTCGCACCAATCGTTTGTCCGCTTCGCCGTTCAGAAATGAAGTATCGTTACCTGATTGGATCAGCGCGGCTATCGCTTCTTTAATCCACACCGGACAACTGTAAAACGTACCGTGCCGGTACTATTAAATTCGCTATCCTAAACGATTATCGAACCAAGCCCCGTCCCCGGACAAATCGCAACGCAATAGAACAGTTGCCATGACCGGGGAAGCGCTGCTGCACGAAACTTCTATCTGCATTGAAAGGACATTCAGTATGGACAATGACGTAACCCTCGACCGTCGAACGTTGCTCCGAGGGGTGGCCGCGCTTGGCGGCATGCTGGCGCTTCCGGCGCTCAGCGTTGCCACGGAGCAATCGTCCAGCAGCGCTGTCGCGCAGAGTGCCGAACCCACCACGCTTCGGGACGTACCTCTTTCGCCCGCGGCGAAGTTGACCATCGAGCGCCGCGGCGCCATCGTCCTGATCGGGTTTAACCGTCCGTACATTCAGAACCGGGTGGATCCCGAGACCTTCACAGCGCTGGCCAAAGCCTATTACGAATACGACAACGATCCGTCGCTGCGCGCGGCCGTCCTGTTCGGCCACGGCGACAATTTCTCCCGCGGCATCGACGTCGACGCATTTGCCGAACTGGCCCGCAGCCAGAAGCCCTTGGTCAGCGGACCCGGTTATATCGACCCGCTGGCGAAAGGGCAGCGCCTGTCGAAACCCCTGATCGCGGTCGTCCACGGCGATACCTGGAATCTGGGACATGAATTGAACCTGGTCGCTGATATCCGGATTGCCGCTGCGAATACGCGCTATGGCCAGGACGAAAACACGCACGGTCGTTTCCCCGGAAGCGGTTCCACCATTCGCTTTGTTCACGAGGTGGGTTGGGGCAATGCGATGAGATACATGCTCACCGGCGACCACTGGACCGCCGAAGACTCGTATCGAATGGGCGAGGCTCAGGAAGTGCTGCCCACCCCTCAAGCGGCGCTCGATCGTGCCGTCGAGATCGCCAACAAGATCGCTGCGTGCGGACCACTTGGCATCAAGATGACGCTCACATCCGCGCATCTGGTCATTGATCCTGTACAGGCAGACGCGCTAATGAAGCTGGATGAACAATACGGCGCGCTGTATCACACGCAGGACTTTCTCGAAGGCCGCAGAGCGGAGGCGGAAGGGCGAAAACCCGTGTACGTTGGGAAATAAACGGGTCGTTCAAGCAGGCACAAAATGTGATGGTGGTCTAGCCAAAAGATAAAGAGTACTAACTGAATCTCGAACCGCCATTCACTTACAACGCCTACCCATTGTCGCCGCCCGACACGGGCAACACGGCGCCCGTAATATAGGCTGCTTCGTCGGAGGCAAGAAACAGAATCGGCGCAATCTGCTCTTCAATTGTGCCGTAGCGTTTGAAGAAGGTCGATTCAGTGACTTGCCGCGTCGCTTCGGCCATCCATCTCTTCTCTTGTTCACTGTCTCCTGCGGCATTGCGTGGTACGCGTCTCGGCGGAGCCTCGGTTCCCCCCGGCGCCGCGGCGACCACGCGGATGCCGTGCTCGCCATACTCCATGGCGAGGCACTGGGTCATGGCGTTGACGCCGCCCTTGGCAGCCGAATACGGTACGCGGCGAATACCTCGGGTCGCATTCGAAGAAATATTGACGATGGTGCCGCGGCCTTGCGCGAGCATATGAGGAAGTACCGCGTGACACGCGTACAGCGTCGGCATCAGCGAGCGGCGGATTTCTGCGTCAATCTGAGCCGGCTCGAA
Source organism: Paraburkholderia sp. DHOC27 (assembly GCF_003429005.1). GTDB lineage: Bacteria > Pseudomonadota > Gammaproteobacteria > Burkholderiales > Burkholderiaceae > Paraburkholderia. The sequence goes on along the minus strand of NZ_QVQV01000007.1, from coordinate 308,034 downwards.
TTCGGCGTACGGCCGCATTCGAATCGCACCGCCCACGCCGTTGATGAGAATATCAATGCGACCAAACTTCTCGACAGCGTAAGCCATCGTGGCTGCCGCGCCGTCATAGGTTTCCATGTCAGCAACAAAGCCGGCGGTATCGGCACAATGCGCTTCGGCGGCGACCTCTGGGACGAATGCGGCACGATCGACAAACAGCACTTTTGCGCCTTCGGCCGCCGCGCGTAGCGCCACGCCGCGGCCGATGCCCTGCGCCGCTCCGGTCACCACCATCACCTTGCCTTCGAATCGCTGTGCCATCACGCAAGCTCCGGGGTAGCGTTGGGCGTGAACTTCTCATAGTGGAAGCTACGGGGCACTACGCCGTTATCGTCGAAGTATTTGCGGACCGCATCGACCATCGGCGGGGGACCGCAAAGATAAACGTCCACGTCACCGTCGTTCAGACACGCGGCGGGCATGTGCTGCGTCACCCAACCCTTGCGGGGATGACGCGATGCGTCTTCCGCAACGACGGTGCTGAACGTAAAGTTCGGCAGCTTCGCCGCGTATGCTTCGATAGCGTCGACCTGAACGAGATCGAGGTCGCGCGTGACGCCGTAAATCAGATGGACTTTCTGTTGCGAGTTCGCCCGCACGAGCACTTCGAGCATCGAGAGGAATGGCGCCAGACCTGTTCCGCCCGCCAGAAAGAGCAATGGACGTTCCACCGCGCGCAGATAGAAGCTGCCAAGCGGGCCAGTCAATTCCACCTCGTGGCCGGGGCGGGCGGCCTCCAGCCAGGTACTCATTACGCCGCCGGGAATCTTCTTGATGAGGAAGCTGATTCGGGATTCGCCGGGCGCCGACGAGAACGAATAGGAGCGGTGCTGGCCGCTTCCAGGAACGTCGATGTTGACGTACTGCCCAGCAAGGAAGACAGGCGGGAGACCTGCCACGTCCAGTTCGAGAACCACCGCGGCGTCATTGTGCGGTTCGACTTTTGTGACCGTGGCGGCGAATTTGCTTTGTTGGGTCTTGCACGCTGTCGACGATGCCGGCACGGCGATGACGCAGTCGCTCTGCGGCACCATTTGACACGTCAGCACGAGACCGCTGGTTTTCTCGTCGTCGCTCAGGGCATCGTCGATATAATCGTCACCCAGGTCGTAGCTGCCGCTCTCTGCGCGGCATTTGCAGGTCCCGCACACGCCGTCGGAGCAATCCATCGGCAGGTTGATTTTGGCGCGGAACGCGGCATCGAGCACCTTTTCGCCGGCCTTGCATTTGATAAAGCGCGTCACTCCGTCTTCGAAATTCAGCGCAATGTTATAGCTGGACATGTTGCCTCCTGATTCCTTGTCTCACTCCGACCCGTGACATCAAACGTGGTACACGTCGAGCACCTGGCGGATATAGTCGTTCTTTAGCGAAATCGTTTTGCGTGCAATGAGCAAACGGTCGTCGACCTTGCGAAAGGTCACGCAGATGGTGCCGAAGAACTGATCGGTGATCCTGTACCGATGATTCAACGTGTTGAAGTTGTAGCGAACGTCGACTTCGCTATCACGCTCGGCGAGCACTTCGACATTGGTGACGTTGTGGCTGGTACGCGGTTCGGGCATTGATGCGCCGCTTCGCTCGGTCTTGATACGGAACACACGGTCTTCGAGGCCGCCGCGATCCGGGTAATACATCAACGAGATCTGGCTGTGCGGGTCGTCGGTGAGCTTGTCGTCGTCGTCCCATGCCGGCATCCAGTAGATGACGTCTTCGGTGTAACACGCCAGCCATTCGTCCCACTGACGGTCATCCAGGAAACGCGCCTCGCGGTAGAGGGCGCTACAGATGGTCTGGTAGTCGATGCTCATGCCGTTGCCTCTGCCTGTTCTTTACGCAGGGCTTCGCGCATCACCTGCACCCAGTATTCGTGCTGAACCACGAAAAGACCCTCGTCCTCGCTGCGCTCGCCCGAGATGAGCGGATTCAGACCCATGCCTTGCGCGTTTTCATCAGGACCGTGGACCCAGAGCGGTGCGCCGCGTGAGAGGTCATTCCACATTGAAGTCGTGTTGGCATAACCCGTCTGACACGCCCGGAATTCTTCGAGGTCGTCGCTCGTCCCCATGCCCGAAACATTGAAGAAGTCTTCGTACTGACGAATGCGAATGGCGCGGCTTTCGGCGCTTTCCCCTTTTGGCGCGAAGCAGAATATGCTCACTTCGGTCTTGTCGACGCCGAGGGGACGAACCACGCGAATCTGCGTGCTGAACTGGTCCATCAAGAAGACATTCGGATACAGGCACAGGTTGCGTGTCTGATTGACGATGTAGTTCGCCTTGTCCGCGCCGACCCGCGCTGCAATTTCTTCGCGGTGCTCATAGACCGGCCGCACTTCAGGATTCATCGTCTGGGTCCAGAGCAGGATGTGGCCGTGCTCGAAGCCATAGACGCCTGCGACGGATTTGCTCCAGCCGTTGGCGTCCACCGCTTTGGTCCCTTCAACCTTGCGCCGGCCCATCGTGGCCGAATAATTCCAGTGCACGGTGCTGACGTGATAACCATCGCAGCCGTTCTCCATTTGCATCTTCCAGTTGCCGTCGTAGATATACGAGGAATTGCCGCGTAACACTTCGAGGCCATCTGGAGCCTGTGAGACGATTTGATCGATGATGACCTTGGTCTCGCCCAGGTACTGCTCGAGCGGCATGACTTCTTCGCTCAAACTACCGAACAGGAAGCCGCGATAATTTTCAAACCGAGCGACCTTCTTCAGATCGTGCGAGCCTTGCTGGTTGAATTGAATCGGGTACTCCGTGGTCTTCTCGTCCTTCACCTTCAGAAGCTTGCCCGCGTTGGAGAAGGTCCACCCGTGAAACGGACACGTAAAGCTGCCCTTGTTGCCATGTTTGCGCCGGCAGAGCATCGCACCTTTGTGCGCGCAGGCGTTGATCACAGCGTGCAGTTCGCCGGCCTTGTCACGCGTGATGACAACGGGTTGGCGACCCATCCACGTCGTGTAGTAGTCGTTGTTGTTCGGCACCTGGCTTTCATGCGCCAGATAGACCCAGTTGCTCTCGAAGATGTGTTTCATCTCGAGTTCATACAGATCGGCGTTGGTAAAGATGTCGCGGCGGCAGCGGAACACGCCGTTTTCCTTGTCGTCCTGCACGGCGTGGTCAAGCAAATCCTGCACTTCCGTCAGTGCGAACCCGTTGATGCTCATGTCTGCTCCTTTCCTCTGATGCTTGCGGGTAGCCCTTGTTCGTGCGTTATTCCGTATATGCCTGTAAGGTATAAGCTAACGGCGAAGCGAGCCTTGACATCAGAGTAGTGGAGGCGGAAGCGCCTGGTCCAAGACCGTTTTAGTATCGACCTATACCCTGGAGGTATCGTATGGAGCTGCGGCATCTGCGCTACTTCGTGGCCGTGGCGGAAGAGCGCAATTTCACGCGCGCAGCGCAGCGTCTGCATATCGCGCAGCCACCGCTCAGCCGCCAGATTCAACAACTCGAAGAACTACTGGGCGTGCAGCTTTTCGAGCGCGATTCACGCCCGCTGAAGCTCACGGAGACCGGCAAGTTCTTCTATGAGCACGCGGTGCAGTTGTTGGCGAAAACGTCTGAGCTGGAATCCATGACAAGGCGTGTTGGCAACATCGAGCGCAGCCTGTCCATTGGTTTCGTGGCGTCCACGCTCTATGGCCTGCTGCCAAAAATCATCCGTCGATTCAGGGACGAGAACCCTACGGTCGAACTCAGCCTCCACGAATTGCCGACAACGGACCAGATACGCGCGCTCAAGGAAGGCAGCATTGATATAGGTTTTGGCCGCATTCGTCTGGAGGATGCAAACATCCGGCGCGTGGTGCTAAGAGAAGAGAAAATGATTGTCGCGTTTCCTTTGGGGCACCCACTGGCGCTCGCCAGCCCGGTCTCGGCGCTTCGGGACCTCGTCAACGAGACCCTCATCATCTACCCCAAAACACCGCGCCCAAGCTACGCGGACCAGGTGCTCTCAGCGTTCCAGGACCGCGGACTCAAGCCGCGCAAAATCTACGAGGTACGCGAGATACAGATCGCCTTGGGTCTGGTGGCCGCGGGAGAGGGAATTTCCATTGTCCCGAGCAGCGTGTATGGACTGAAGCGGGACGACGTCAGCTATCAGGAACTCGACGATCCAACGCTGGTGTCGCCCATCATCATGAGTACGCGGGCAAAGGACGAGTCGCGTGATATCAGCGAAATGCTCAGTCTGATTTATCGGCTGTACGAGGAGGAGCACATCCCCCACGTTCCACGGATGGACAAGACCAGGATGGGCTGAGTCGTTGCTCGAGAAGTCGTTGTGATGCGACCGGCCGTGCGCTCGCGCGGAATTACTGCGGTGATTGCCTGCTCTCGAATGAGGCGACCAGTCTGTCACCGAGGTAGTCGACCGCGCGCTTCAGATTCCCCAGGTTCTGTGGGGCAACCAGCCATATGTTGAGCCTTGGTGCAAAACGGGTGACGTTCACCACTTCAAGGCGTTGATTCCAGGCGCTGTGCTCGAGAACAGGCTTGGGAACGAGCCCCAAGCCGAGTCCCGACGCAATCAGTTGCAACTGCATCTCGCTCCCATAGGTATCGGCGCGCACGTTCAGCGAGAATCCCGCCGCTTCCACGGCGTTTTCCAGTGCAGCACGGTAGCCGCAGCCTTCCGGGTTGAGTATCCATTCCTGACCGGTGATTTTGGCGAACGTCGCATTGGCGGGAACCAGCGGGCGTTCTCTGCTCTGTACCACGACAAGTTCCAGCGCGGCCACGTAGCGGTTGGCGTGGCCCTCCAACGGAGGGGCGTTTCGTGGAGTCATGACTGCCGCGACGTCGAGTTCGCTTGCCATCAACAGGCGTACGAGGTTTGGGCTCCAATCGGCTCGCAACGTGACATGCAGATCTGGAAACGCATCTCTCATCGTGGTGAGAGCGTCGAACAGGACGATGTCCGCAATGCCCTGAGGCAGCCCAAATCGCAGCCTGCCAGTCGGATCGCCGTCCTCGCTGGTGACGTGCATGAGGCGCTCGAATGCGAGCAACAGTGGCGCCGCGTGTTCCTGGACGCGGTGAGCCAGTGCCGTGGGCCGCGGGGGCTTCGAATCCCGGTCGAATAGCTGCGCGCCGAGCGCCTCTTCGAGGCGCTGGATGCGTTTCGAAATGGTGGACTGCGTGACACAAAGCTTCTGCGCTGCACGCGTAAGCGAAGCTTCTTCGACCACGGCCATGAACGATTTCAGCTCATCTATCATTATTCCGATCCTTCATCATAGACAGTCGAATTATTCGCTTTCGGAAGTCTTGTGCCAAGTCTAATATACATTCTCTTTCGACACATCCCCGGAGGCTCACATGCCACTCGTTCGGATCGATATTTCCAGAAGCGCCTCGCTGCATGATGCACAAGCGGTGGGCGAGGTTGTCTATGACGCGATGGTCAAAGTCGCCAACGTGCCGCCAAACGACAAGTTTCAGGTCATCACGCGGCACGAAGCGGGTGAGGTCGTCTACCCGGCAGACGGTTACCTCGGCATCCAGTATTCGCCGTCCATCGTCATTATCCAGGTCACCTGGAACGCGGGCCGGTCGATCGAAGTGAAAAAGGCCTTCTACGCCGCGGTCGCGAATGGTGTCCACGAAAAGACGGGGATTCGCAAGGAAGATGTTTTCATCAACCTTGTCGATGTCGCCCGGGAAAACTGGTCTTTCGGCAACGGTGAAATGCAATACGCGCCGACTGAGTAAGGTGGTCACGCGACAGAAGTCGTCAAGTCATCCAAGCTAAGGAGTCTTAATCATGCAATTCATGGTCTCTATCAATTTGAACCCCGAGAAGGCGAAAGCTGCACCCTCGAAAGACCTCGCCGAGGCGGAAGCGCAGGTCGTGCGCGGCTTTTACATGGATGGCCTCGTCAGGCAGATCTGGGTACGCGCTGACGGCAGCGGCGCAATTATTCTCGCGGAAGCCGAGTCGGCTGAGATTGCGGCGAAACAGCTTGCTGAACTGCCGCTCGTTCGCGAGGGCATCCTGCTGGCACCCGAGGTCGTGGCGCTGGCGCCTTACTTCGGCTTTGCGCCGCGCGCTTGAGCGCATCATGCATCACCACGCTGAAAGTGTCCCGGATGGCGATGCAAATGATCCGCCTGACGCCACTCGACTGACGAGAAATGTGGGCTTTCTGCTTGGCCGGGCGAGGCTCAGGTTGTCCACTTTGACCAACAGAAAGCTGGGCAACGAGTTGGGTATCAGCAACGTTCAGGCGATCCTTCTTTTCATGGTCGCAACGGGTGAGGCGGCTTCCATGAAAGCGCTGGCGCAGAGCAGTGGCATGGACATGGCAAGCACCTCGCGAACCGTCGCAACACTGGAAGCACGCGGTTTGATCGAGCGGGTCCGCGCAAGCTCGGACCGCAGAGTGACGCGCTTGCAGTTGACCGTGTCGGGAAGACTGCTTGCCGAGCGCTTCCCGACAATCCTGGATGAGGTTGTCGATACCGCGCTTCAGTCGTTTGATGCTGTCAGAAAGCATGCACTGCGTGACATGCTCGAAGACCTGATTCTAGGTTTGAAGGACAGCGAGCGAGAATTCACGCCTCGCGCTTCAACCACGATCGCCGTACCCAAGGTCAACCTGCGTGAGAGCAAGACTGAGCGCTCCTTTTTGATTGCCACGATGGAATAGATGCACATACATCGAATCGGGGAAATCTCACTTCACTAGAGAATGAACATGCTCGACCTTACGGTTAACGGAAAGAAGATCGCGGTAACGGCATCGCCTGATACGCCGCTGCTGTGGGTGCTGCGCGACGAAATCGGCCTGACTGGAACCAAGTTTGGTTGCGGCATTGCGCAATGCGGCGCCTGCACCGTGCATCTGAATGGCGAGGCTGCACGCGCTTGCGTAACGCCAATTGGATCGGTCGGTGCGCGGAATGTCACGACCATTGAAGCGATTGGCAATACGACCGTAGGTGCCCGGGTTCAGGCTGCGTGGCTTTCCGAAGATGTCGTGCAATGCGGGTACTGTCAATCTGGTCAGGTTATGTCCGCGACTGCGCTGCTGCAAGACAATCCCCATCCAACCGATGCAGACATCGATGCGGCTATGGCGGGAAATATATGCCGATGTGGCACGTATCATCGCATCCGGTCCGCGATCAAGCTCGCTGCCAAGGTGATCTGAATGGACGAGACAGTCAGTCCGGCGAAAGCCGACGCCGTCTTCCGGTCCGGCAGGCGCAGCTTCCTGAAGTTCGGCATCTCGGTCGGGCTGACTGGAGCAGGTTCACTCCTCCTCGGTATGAGTATTCCGGCGGCGAAGGGTGAAGGGGTGGCGAACCGTGATTCCGTTGATATCGAAGACGACGAGGCGCCCGTGGCGCCTGACGAAGCCTTCTTTCCCAATGCCTTCATCAGAATCGACAAATCCAGTCGCGTCACGCTGATCATGCCGAAGGTGGAAATGGGCCAGGGCACGTACACGTCCATCCCGATGTTGATTGCTGAAGAGCTGGAAGTGGGATTGGAAGGTCTCGTGCTCGAGCATGCTCCCCCGAATGATGTGTTGTACGGCGACGCACTACTGAGCGGGCAGTTGACGGGCGGCTCGACGTCAATGCGCTACGCGTGGAAACCCATGCGTCAAGCGGGTGCCGTTGCCCGGACCCTGCTCATCAAGGCCGCATCTCAGCGATGGTCCGTCGGTGAGGACGAGTGCTACGCGGAAATGGGCGAGGTGATTCACAAGCCGACGCAACGGCGCGTCAGATACGGCCAACTCGTCGAACGCGCGGCACGTCTGCCTGCACCTCAAAACGTTGCGTTCAAACCGCCGTCCAGTTACCGCTTGATCGGCAAGCCTACCAGCAGACTGGATTCGTCGATCAAGGTGAATGGACAGGCCATCTATGGGATCGACGTACGTTTGCCTGACATGGCACATGCTGCAATCGTCAATTGCCCCGTTTTCGGCGGAACCGTGGGTACCGTCGACGAAGCGGCGGCGCACAAGATTGATGGCGTGCTGCGCGTGATAAAAGTCGACAACGCGGTAGCGGTGGTGGGCACCAATACCTGGTCGGCTAAACGTGGGGCTTCGGCGCTCGATGTGCAATGGAACGAGGGAAGTGGCGCCAATGTCTCTACGGAGATGATCGTTGATGACTTGCGTAAAGCCTCGACGCGTCCAGGCGTCGTCGCGAGGAAGGATGGCGACGTACGGGCAGCCTTTGCCAACGCACACAAGCGACTCGACGTGGTCTACCAGCAGCCGTTTCTCTCACACGCGCCCATGGAGCCCGTCAACTGCACTGTGCATGTGAGCGCAGACCGGTGCGAAATCTGGGTCGGTACTCAGGTTCCAGCGCGGGCAGCAGATACCGTCGCGCGCATCACGGGCTTGCCGCTCGACCGCATCACGGTGCACAACCATCTCCTTGGGGGAGGATTCGGTCGGCGGCTGGACACAGACTTCATCGCTCAGGCAGTCAAGGTGGCGATGTCCATCGACCAGCCAGTCAAAGTCTTCTGGACGCGAGAAGAAGACATTCAGCACGATATGTATCGTCCCTGCTACTACGATGCCATCTCCGCTGCGTTGGACGCCAGCGGCAAACCTGTCGGGTGGACACATCGGATTGTCGGGTCCTCAATCGTTGCGCGATTCCGGCCAAAGGCGTTCAAAAATGGACTGGATCCTGACGCCGTCAAAGTCTCGGCAGAGTTGCCGTACGACATCCCCAATCAGTTGATCGAATACGTGCGGCAAGAGCCGTATCACGTTCCCACGGCTTTCTGGCGAGGTGTCGGTCCCACGCGCGGGACCTTCGTTGTCGAAAGCTTTATCGACGAACTGGCGAAGCTCGCTGAGGTCGATCCGGTGCAGTACCGTAGCCGCTTGTTGGGCAAAGCGCCACGTGCGCTTAACGTTCTTCAGGTCGCGGCGAAGGAGGCTGGTTGGGGCAAGCCGCTTCCCGAGGGAACGGGTATGGGTGTATCCGTGATGCGCGAGTTCGGCAGCTTTATCAGCATCGTGGCCACGGTGTCCGTGAATGAGCGGGGCGAGGTTGCCGTCAATCGCATCGTGTGTGCGGTTGACTGCGGTGTCGCGATCAATCCTCGAACTATCGAGGCGCAAGTCCAGGGCGGCGTCATCTTTGGCATTACAGCCGCCTTGTATGGCGAGATCACCATCAAGCGTGGGCGGGTCGAACAAAGCAATTTTGCGGACTACCGGATCTTGCGCATCCACGAGATTCCTCCGGTAGAAGTGCATATCGTTAGCAGCAGCGAGGCGCCGGGAGGCATGGGAGAGGTGGGTACGGCAGCGCTTGCTGCTGCACTGTGTAACGCAATCTTTGCGGCAACCGGGAAGCGGATACGGACGCTTCCTGTCGGCACGCAACTCGCGGCCGCATGAGGTTGTCATGTTCAAGACACTAGCCGCATGGCTTGCGGTATCCATTCCAATGATCTGTCATGCGGCAGGTTCGGATGATCCGCAAAGCGCGCTCATTGCGCGTGGCCAATACCTGGCCAGAGTCGGCGATTGCATCGCCTGTCACTCAGCGCCGAGTGGGAAATCGTTCGCCGGTGGACTGCCTATGGCAACACCGCTGGGTACGGTGTACTCGACCAATATCACGCCGGACCCGTCAACGGGTATTGGAAAGTGGAGCAGACAGGACTTCGAGCGTGCTTTGCGCGAAGGCGTCTCCAAAGATGGCCACAACCTTTATCCCGCGATGCCGTATCCCTCGTACGCGAAGATTCAAAGCAAGGACGTCGACGCACTGTACGCCTACTTCATGGCCGGCGTTGCGCCCGTCAAGCAAGCCAACCGTCCCTCGGATATACCGTTTCCCTTGAATGCGAGGTGGCCCCTCAAAGTGTGGAACCTGTTTTTCCTCCAGAACGATAGCTATCAGATCAAGGATAGTAAGAGCGTAGAGTGGAATCGTGGCGCATACCTGGTGCAGGGACTCGGACACTGCGGAGCTTGCCATACGCCTAGAGGCGTGGGCTTTCAGGAGAAGGCGCTGGATGAGAACGGCGATTCGTATCTGACGGGTGCGGCCGAGGACAACTGGTTTGCTTCGAATATCACCGGATCGCATTGGGACGGTTTGGCCGACTGGTCCGAGGCTGACATCGTGTCATTCCTCAAGAATGGTGCAAACCACCACGCGTCCGCGTTTGGTGCGATGACGGAGGTCATCAACAACAGCACCCAGGGCCTCACGGATCGCGATGCTGCCGATATCGCGATCTACCTGAAATCACTCGGTTCCAGCAGTGCGAATGCCGTTAGCAAAGATGCGAGCGCCGACACGATTGCGTCGTTGAACAAGCCCGCTGCGAACTCGGGCGCGATGATCTACCGGACGTTTTGCATGCACTGTCACGGCGTTGACGGGAAGGGCGACGCGCCCTTGCTCGCGCCGCTGGCAGGCAACCCGAACTTGATGTCATCTGATCCGGTGTCGTTGATCAACGTTACGTTGAATGGCACACCTAACCTTGTGATCGATGGTGTGCCTGCTGCGTATCCGATGCCGAAGTTTGGCACTGTCCTCGACGACCGGCAGATTGCGGAAGTCCTGACATTCATGCGTGCAGGGTGGGGCAACGACGGCACCCGTGTGGACGAGGCCCAGGTCGCAAAGACGAGGAAGGCGACGGCGGTCGTCCGTTGATTGCGTCGCGGCTTTCTCGCCGGCGGCGCGGTGGAGCGACGGGGTCTTTTAGTTTTTAGGGCGCGCCGGTGTCCTGCGACAGAAGTTCGTCATAGGCGGCGAGGAAGCTGTCGGAAGCAACTCTGTCGGCGAGGGTTCGGAGGGCGGCGGCCGATTCGCTGCCGAGGACCTTTTCGACACGCTGATTGACGGTGGACCAGTGCAGATCCGCTGCGTGTAGACGTTCGGTACCCGAGGCTGTCAGGGCGACACGCTTCGCTCGTCCGTCCTGCGCATCGGGCCGTAATTCGACCAGGCCCTCGCGCACCAGCGGTTTTAACGCGTGTGTCAACGCGGAAATCTGAATGGCCAGGTTCGACGCCAGCTCCTGCAGGGTGGGGGGGGTGCCGTGGTTGCCGGTCGTGAGTCGATCGAGCCCCGCCAATAACCCCGCCTGGGTGGCCTTCAGCCCGACGGCGGCAAATGCCGCATCGTAGAGATTGCCGAGCCGCCGCGCCGCCCGTCGCACAGCCGTATTCGTGCACACCGGTTCCGCAAAGAGGTCGATCTCGGCGGATTCCAGCGTGGTTGCGTCACCTTTCAAAATCATTTCTCCCAGCATTTTTTGCATAGTAGAAGAATAGTTGAGCACAAAAGCATTGACAAGTGCGCGTTCCGAATTATACTTGAGCACTCAAGTAGTTCGATGGTTTGTTCGCCGGCATGCGCAGACAGCGATGTCTGCGGGGATGCCGAGAAGTGGGAGGGCGCGAACGCAACCGTGTCTACCCGTCGCTTACGTTTGGGACTGAATTCAACATTTAGGAGTATTTATGAAACTCGCGGGAAAAATTGCTCTTGTTACCGGCGCTAACTCGGGTATCGGATTTGCCACCGCCAAAACACTCATCGAGCAAGGTGCGGAACGCGTGTATATCACCGGCCGTCGCAAGGATGAACTCGCGCAAGCTGCCGCCTCACTGGGTGAGCGTGCTGTCGCCGTGCAGGGGGACGTCACGAGCCAGGCTGATCTAGACCGGCTTTATGAGCAGGTAAAGGCTGAAGTCGGTCATCTGGACATCGTCTTCGCAAATGCAGGGTTCGCGGCATTCTCGCCCCTTGGTGGTCTCACCGAAGAGCACGTCGATGGTCTCCTGAACACCAACGTCAAGGGCGTGATCTGGACGGTTCAAAAGGCGCTGCCGCTGATGCGTTCGGGTGGATCGATCATCCTGTCCGCCTCTATCGTCGCGAGCAAGGGTTTCGCCAACTGGAGCATCTACAGCGCGACCAAGGCCGCCGTGCGCTCATTTGCGCGGACCTGGGCATCGGATCTGAAAGGTCGCAATATCCGCGTGAATGCGGTGAGCCCGGGTGTGGTCGTGACCCCTGGCCACGACAAGACTGGCGCGAGCAAAGATGATCTTGCCGGGTTCTTTGGTTTCGCCGCGAGCATTACGCCCCTCGGCCGCACCGGAAACGATACGGAAATTGCGAATGTCGTCGCGTTCCTCGCGTCCGACGACAGCAGCTTTGTGACGGGCAGCGAAATCTTCGTGGATGGCGGAATCGCACAGATCTGATTGCGATATGAACACCTGTTCTGGTGAACGCTGCCAGGACGGGTGAGTCTATGCAAGGCCTTCCACTTCATTTCGCATCTCTTTGACTAACGTTCAGGGCGTGAACAAATAGGCCTGGGTTGGTTAAGCGTATTTCGTATTCCTACAGGAATGTCATCATGGCAAAGATATCGGTACTCGGAATGGGTGCGATGGGATCGCGCATGGCGATCAACCTTATCAAGGCGGGTCATCAAGTCACGGTGTGGAACCGTGGACCGGCTGCGGCTCAGCGCGTGGTGGATGCCGGCGCGCACCTGGCGCGAACGCCGCGGGAAGCGTCCAGCGGTGCGGACTTCGTGGTCGCGATGGTGCGGGACAACGATGCGTCGCGACAAGTATGGCTAGATGAAGAGAATGGGGCGTTACGAGGCATGTCTGCGGACGCTATCGCCATCGAGAGTTCGACGGTAACGGCCGAATGGATCCGTGAACTGGAAGCAAGGATGGCCGAGCGCTCGATATCGCTTCTGGAAGCGCCGGTTGTCGGCAGCACGCCGCAGGCTGAAGCCGCGCAACTGACCTACTTCGTGGGTGGCAAACCCGATGTTCTGGCGCGCGCGGAGCCGGTACTCAAGGTGGTGGGGTCATCCCTGCATCACGTTGGCGCGATTGGCACCGCTGCGTTGACGAAATTGACTGCGAATACGCTGCTCGGCATTCAGGTGACCGCCCTTGCAGAGCTGATTGGCATGCTAAAGCGTTCAGGCTCAGACGTTGAGCGTGTGCTCGACGCCGTTGCGAAAACGCCGGTGTGGAACGTGGTAGCGGGGCGTGTATCCAGTCTGATGCTCGCGGGAAATTTCGCGCCGCAGTTTCCTGTGGATCTCATCGAGAAGGACTTCGCCTATACGGTGCAGACCGCTGGCTCCGAGTCTGCCGCGCCGACGATCAGCGCCGCGCGGAATGTATTTCGTACCGCCGTGGAACGAGGATTCGGCCACGACAACATGACGGGTGTGGTGAAGCTCTTCACGTAAGCGCCGCACAGCATCCTGCGTGTACGCAGCGCCGCACCTGAACATGAACATGAACATGAACTAACCCCAACCAGGCAGTACCCATTGTCACTATGAAACTCGCAAATCTGAATGTGGCGGGACAAACGTTTGTCGCCGTCGTCGATACGATCGAACAACGCTACTGGCCAGTCAGCGATCTGGTCCCAGGGTTTAACGGCGATATGGTCCAACTGATTCAGCAGTTCCACCATCGCTATCAGGACCTTCGACCAGGCGCGGCAGGGCTGCCATTGTCGGGGGCAAGATTGCTTGCGCCAATCGACCAACCGCGCCGCAACGTCTTCTGCGTCGGCAAGAACTATCATGAGCATGCTGCTGAGTTTCAGAATTCGGGTTTTGATAGCAGCGCAAAGAACGGCGAGCACGCGCCTGAGGCACCGGTTTATTTCAGCAAACCCGCGTCGACGATCATTGGCCACGGTGTCCAGATTCCCCGGCATTCGAACGTGTCGAGTCAACTCGATTACGAGGCAGAGCTAGGTGTCGTGATCGGAAAGGGAGGCCTCGGCATCAAGAAGGCTGACGCGATGAATCACGTATTCGGCTATACCATCATCAACGACGTCACGGCCCGGGATCTTCAGCAACGCCACCGCCAGTGGTTCCTGGGCAAATCGCTCGATGGCTTCTGTCCGATGGGGCCTTACCTCGTCACGGCAGACGAGGTTAACGGACAACATGTCAATGTCAAATGCTGGGTCAACGGAGACTTGCGCCAGAATTCGAATACATCACGATTGATTTTCGATATCCCGACGCTCATCGAGACCCTGTCCGCAGGGATCGAATTGCATCCGGGCGACGTCATCGCGACGGGGACGCCTGCAGGCGTCGGAATTGGCTTTAAGCCTCCCCGGTTTCTGCAAAAGGGCGACGTGATCCGGATCGAAATCGAGAACCTCGGTGTGCTTGAAAACGAAGTGGGTGACTGACGACATCGCTCATTCGATGAAGCGGAGCTTAGTCTTTGCGATCCGTTTGCGCGTAGGTCGAGAGAGCCAGATTCTCGCGCAACTGGCGCATGAGTTCAGCGCGGCGGCCGGGATAACGCGAGCCCTCGGTCGCCTCGATGATCCGGTCAGTCCGGAATGTCCTGAACGATTCCCGTAGTTCGCACCAGGCGGCAAGAACGCGTGCGCTCTCCATAAAGCCGATCTGCACCGGCCAGACCACACGCCGCGTGCGCTTCCCGGTTGCATCGGCGTAGACAATCTCGAGACGGCGCTGCGCGTGAATGGCCGCCCGCAAAATGTCGAGTTCTACCGCGTTCTCGGGAAACGACGCCACGGGAGGGCCGGGCATTGCCAGCGGCATCTCCAGCGTCGTATCTGCATGGGGCGGCAGCACGGCGGCGATCTTGGCGAGCGCACTGGCCGAGGCATTCTTCAGCACGTCGTCGCCGCGCTGGTCGACGTAGCGCAGACCCAGCAAAATCGCTTCCAGTTCCTCACGCGCGAACATCAGCGGTGGCAGAAAATGGCCGCGCTTCAGCACATAGCCGACTCCGGCGCCGCCTTCAATGGGTACGCCCTGTGCCATCAACTCGGCGACATCGCGATAGATGGTCCGCTCGGACACGACCAGTTCGGCTGCCAGTTGTGCCGCGGTTACCGCGCGACGCCGCGTGCGCAGTATTTCGGTCAGGCGCAGTAGCCGCCCCGAACGTGCCATGCAGAACTCCGCTTCAACGGTGTTTGGATTGTCGGCGGATCAACCGACGGTATCTGTGTGATTGTAGCCGTCACCAGCGTACACCCGCACACAAAGCGCGATCTCGCCTCCTGACAGGAACTGACAGAAGCGTCACCTAAGATCGGGTTTGCCACTTCAGGAGAACAGGAGAACGTTATGGAAGACATCACCCACACATTGCCCGACGTGATTGCCCGCTGGATAGACGCACACAACCATGCTGAGCGCGACACATTCATCGCAACGTTCGCCTCTGACGCACTGCTCAATGATGCCAAGCGAGAGTTCGTTGGACGCGACGCGATCCGCGCGTGGGCCGACAAGGAGGTTTTCGGCGACCATCTGACGATGCAGGTCGAGAAGGCGTATCGGCATCGCGCAGGAATTGTCGTTCACGCGCGCGTGGACGGCGACTTCGACAAGTCGAACCTGCCTGACCCTCTCATCCTCAGCTATTACTTTTCAGTGGATGGCGGTGAAATCACGCAGTTGGTCGTCGTGTTGAACAAGTCGGTGTGGCACAAGTAACGCTCCGTCTACGTCTCGTACCAAACTTCTTTCAGGATGCTCACCGGAAAAAACAATGAGCCCGGCGATACCGCAAGGTAGCCGGGCTTCATTGATGGGTCGAAGCGCCCGCTTCGACCCACGGTCGAGACAGTGGTAAAGGCCGTTTAGGCCCCATCCTTCCTTTCACAAGACCGTCCGCATCAATTCAACATCTTCGACAAAATCACTGGCCCCGGTACAGGGTCGAGTTCAGGCGCGCGAGTTCACCATCACGTTCAGCTTCGACGAGTTGCTGTTTAACTTCCGCGCGCGTGAGCTCTCCGCTCACTGCGCCGGCTTGGCCTTGCGACGCACCGGCGGCAACACCACCCACACCGGAATCCTGGTTCGAAGCGGAAGCGGACGGTGCGGACACCGACGTCGTGCCGTCTGCAGTTTGCTGCGCGAAAGCGGGCGATGCCAGAGCGGCCAGAGAAAGCATTGCAGCGAGAGATACGATTCGAATCATGGCTAAAAGTCCTGAGGTTTAACGATAAATAAGTTAGTTGACCAACGGAAGTATCGCGCTGGCTTCATTCAACAACTTGCGTTGAGTTTAGCGTGGTTAGCATGTCGAAATTCTGGCGCCAGCGTGGCAAATCTGCCAGAAAACCCGTAAATAGATGTATGTAAAACTGTTTTACGCAGGGGCGAGGAATGAGCGGCATTCATGGCTCATTGCATCGTGCAGTCGCGCTGTACGCACGAGGCTCTCAAAAGCTGTGAACAGGCGGTCGTTGAGATTGACGCACGTGCTTAAAATCCGATGAGTGGCGGCACGGCCGCCAGCGCCTGCAGGAAGGTCGCGACGGTGGTCACTGCATAGATCAGACAAAGCAGGCGTACGTTGCGGTGTGCGCGTGGGCGGTTGCGATCACGCGTAATCAGCGCGGCAAGCATAGGGACGATCTGCATGGCGTGAATGCCCAGGAAGTGCGCTTCGCGAAGGTCGCCTCCGGTGCGAGACCATTGCAGTAGCGGGAGCCCGTTCGCATCGCTTGCGACGCCACCAATCCAGTGGCTCATGTGCATGCTCATGAACACGCCCGCGAAGCCACCCAGTATGACGGTCATCCACAAACTCGCGCGCACGGCCAGCAGATAAGCGGGGTCCAGACGCTCGCGCGGGTGGTGCGCAAGCATGACAGCCAGTACTGCGCTACCTGCGAGCAGCGCGCCCGCGCCGACCCCCATCAGCGAATAGAGCGCGCTGCCGAGCGCTGTGCTGATGTTGAAGTGCGAAGCTTGGCCACGCGATGCTCGCCAGAGGATGTACAGCATCTCCAGCCATGCCATAGCGCAAGGTACTTCGGAAATGAAATACACACTGCGCCCCTGCATTCCGGTGGGGGACAGATAGCGGCGCATCCAGCCGAGTGTCAGCAGGTACGTGGCAAGAGAGAGCTGGAACTTTAACGGTTTGTCGTACGCGTCGATGCCGTTGAAAGTCTGAGGGTCGACCCAGGAGAGGAGGTATGTGAGTATCGTCGCGGTCAACAGGCCCACGCCTGCCCAGAAGAGCAGGGGGCTTTCACGCCTGATTTCCGCCAGAGTCCTGCAGCAGGACATCGTCAGCGCGCGGGTATTTACAGGAGGAGGTGTGGCAACCAAGAGAGCCTCCCGGATAGATGTTACCACCGCTTACATTCAAGCCTAGTCTATGATGTTAGCGGTGTCAACAACAGATGGGATCAACTTGAACCGGCATCCACGTTCGGATTATCACCACGGTGATCTGCAAAATGCGCTGATCACGGCCGGGAGACGGCTGCTGGCCGCCCGGGGTGTCGACGCGCTCTCGCTACGGGAGGCAGCGCGGGAAGCGGGGGTCAGTACCGCGGCGCCATACCGGCACTTTGCCAGCAAGGAGGCTTTACTTGCCGCGATGGCTGCTCAGGGTTTCCAGGAGCTGTCGCGAGCGTTTGAAGGCGCTCTGCGGCGTCGCAGAACGTCGCCCGCGCTGCTGCGCCTGGCCGAAGCCTATGTGAGTTTTGCTCGCAGTGACCCACACACTTATCGGCTGATGTTTCGCATGCCGCAGCACGCTTACGCTACCTACGACGAGCTTCGTGAATCCGCTGGCATGGCATTTTCACGTCTCGCCAGCGCCTATGATGAATACCTGGGCGTTACCGGGGGGGATCCCGGAACGGCCGTGCGCGGGTCGGTGGGGGTGTGGTCGCTCGTGCATGGATTTGCACTCCTGACGATCGACGAGCAGGCGGCATTTGTCGGTGTCGAGAATTTGCCGGACATCGCCGATCTGTTTGGACTGATTCCCCAGTTCGGTCAACAGCAAACGATCAGGAAGTAGTGCCGGGACCGTCGATGAGGCTCTCAAGGCGGAAATCCGCCTTGAGGATAAGCACGGACCCGGCGGCGCAAGTGGGCATCAGATATGAATGCCGCCCGCCACTTCGATCCGCTGCGCGTTGACCCATCCGAACTCGTCCGAGAGCAGTGCCGCGATCACCGGGCCGACATCGGTCGGCAAACCGACGCGCCCCAGCGCGGTGTGGTCAGCGACCGCTTTGTTGACCTGTGGATTGTCACGCACCATGCCGCCGCTGAAATCGGTCGCTATCGCACCCGGTGCGACGACGTTCACCGTGATACGGCGTGGCCCCAGTTCGAGCGCCATGTAACGCGTCAAGGCTTCGACGGCGGCTTTCATCGGGCCGTAAATGGCGCGCCCCGGAAACGTGAAACGCGCGAGACCCGACGAGATGTTGACAATGCGTCCCCCGTCATTGATCAGGGGCAGAAGCTTTTGCGTGAGCAGGAACGGCGCCTTGAAATGAACCGCGAACTGCGCGTCGAGCTCGGCTTCGGTGCCCGACTCGAAGCTTGACGCGGAAGACGTGCCGGCATTGTTCACCAGATAATCGAAGCGCTTCGCCCCCCAGCTATCGAGCGCTTCACGCACACGCATGACGAAAGCGTCGAAGGTGGCGGCGTTCTCTACGCTCAACTGCAGCGCAATCGCCTTCGCGCCCGCCTCCGTGACGAGTGCACGGACCTTGTCGGCTTCGGCCTGATTGGCGTTGTAGGTGAAAACCGAGTCGACGCCGCGAGCGGCGAGTCGCAGTACCGTATCGCGACCAATGCCACGGCTTCCGCCGGTAACGATCGCAATCTTCGAACCGGTGCGGTTAGCGCTGGTCGTAGTCATCTGACACCTCTGGTTGGCTGGATTAGCTTGAATTCTCCGCTCGCATCCTCGCCGCGTGAATGCCCGAAGCTACCCGGTTATTGCCTGATCCTGCCCGGCTGTCCTATGATGGACCAACCCCTCTCCTTAGCATTCCCATCAGCCATGCCGAACCCGTTGGCCACCGCCTTGCTTCGCTACACCGAAAGATGTCCAGGTACGAGCCCGTACGCGACGCCGCTCGAGGGCGTCTACATTCTTCGCTCGGATCAGCCAAAACCGCCGACATTGCGCTCGGCGAGCCCCGCTTTGTGCATCGTTGCCCAAGGCGCGAAGTGGGCAAGTTTCGGCGGCGCGCAGCTCGAATATCGGGCGGGGCAGGCGCTGGTCATTGGCGTTCAAACGCCATCCACGGGGCGGGTGTTCGAAGCGAGCCCCGACAAACCTTGCCTGGTTCTGCTTTTGCAACTGGATCTCGCGATGATCCGCACGGTGGCCAGTGAAATGGCGAATGCGCCAGCGCCGTCGGGCGATGCAAGCCGCGGCGTATTCGTCGCCCATTTCGACGGACCTTTGGCGGACTGCGCACTGCGCGTCGTGCAACTGCTCGACACGCCCGAGGCCTCCGCCGTCCTCTTGCCGATGATCATGCGGGAGATCGGCTACTGGCTGCTCGCCGGACCCAATGGCGCCGAGGTGGCGAAGCTTGCGTCAATCCAGAGCCCTTCGCACAAGCTCGCGCACGCGGTCGACAATCTGCGGGCAAATTATGCGCAGCCCGTGCGAGTGGAGGAGCTCGCCAAAATCGCGCAGCTCAGCGAGTCGGCGTTTCACCGGCAATTCAAGGCGCTCACGGGTTTGCCGCCGTTGCAGTACCAGAAGCAGTTGCGCTTGCTGGAAGCACGCAGACTGCTGCTGTCGCAGTCCATGAGCGTGCAGGCTGCCGCCTTTGAGGTCGGCTACGAAAGTGCGTCGCAATTCAGCCGCGAATACGCGCGAATGTTCGGCGCCCCGCCGAAAAGAGAGTTAGCCCATGTGAAGGCGATCGGCGAGGCCGCATAGTTTGTGCGCGAGGTGGGTGGCGCTGTGGTGCCGCCATTACGCCACAGCGGCCGCCTTCATCTTGGCGATCGTTTCTTCGGTAGTCCACAACGCGTTGGCGAGGAATCGCCAGACATTCATCTGACCTGCGTAACCGTCGCCTTCCTCGTTCGAGATGGCGCCTGCGGCGTCGCGGACCATCGCGATTTCGAAGCCGGCCTCGATCAGATCGCGCATGTGAGCTTCCAGACAGATATTGCCCGCTGGACCGGCCATGATGAGCTTCTTCACACCGCGCATGCGCAACTGCTTGACCACGTCGTTCGACTCCGTGCTCATATGTTTATGCGGCGAGCAGTTGCAGGTGTGACCGTCCATTAGATACTTTTTGAACGGCTCATAAAAATCGGCACGTTGACCCTTGAAGTCTTTGAGGTCCCATTCAAAACTCTCATTCCACGGATTGTTTCTGCCGCAGAAGCCGATACTAATCAGATAGTCGCCAAGGGCGCCCGGCGGCACGTTCCACTGCGCGTCGCTGGGATAGTAGTAGTGCGGCGAATGAATGATGTAATAGCCGAGTTCCTGCGCCGTCTTCAGCAGCGACTCCAGATTCCCCACCACGTTCCGCGCCTTGAGCGTGTCTTCGATCATCTCGTAGTAGGTGCCCGTGGCGGGCTGCAGAAACTCGTTCTGCAGATCAGTGACGACGAGTGCGGTGTGTGGCTTGTCGAGCTGCATCTCGGGATTGCGAGGGGTGAATTTGAACGCCATCGAGACTCTCCTGTCATGCATGCACGGGGGAAAATTACGCGGGGCGCCGCATGGATTCGGCCACCCTTGAATAGGACGACGAAAGACTGCTTCGATACGTCGCGTAGTCGCCAATAGATCATATCCGTGCATTCACGACAATTAGACTAAGGTATTGCTTCGCCCGTCTGGCTGGCTGCATGGCTTTGTAGCTGGGCGCGGCAATCACGAGATGCGCGGCCAGCCGCAACACAGATTCGTACGGCGCGAGGATGAAAGGCTCCTGCGCCGTCCATCAATTTCGTTTCACTCCTCGCCGGGCTGCTCCTCGATGGCGGCGATCGCATGGGCCAGTTGCTCGTGAAACGCTTTTGCGCTGACAAGCGGTAGCGCGTACGGCGTCCACCCAAATCCCGGATGATGCAAAGAGACAAATGCATGCGGTGTATTCAAAGCATTGCCGACGTACCAGCGCGGATCCGGAACCGCCTGCATGGGCTGCCCGGCTTGCGGCTCGACGGGAACGCGCGCGGGCGCCATCGAGGCGCGCATTTGCGCAAGTACCTCGATCAACTGCTCGATGGTTTCAGGCTTGACCAACGAAGTTGGATCGCCGTTTTCGTAGTTAATCGAGATCTGGCCATTTTCCTCGATCAAAGAAACGGTAAGAAGCGTTGTCATGCGTGCTCCGGTTGTGGGTGACAGGTAAAGAAGGTCGATTTTCGCACGTCGGCGCCAGGTCTGTGATTTGGTCCACTTTGGGGCTCGACGGGCGCAGCCAGCGGCGGTCCAGCACACGCACTAACCAGAATTGACTTCTATTGACGAGCTACTCAACCGTCCCAACGCTAATCTTTCCGCGGTCGTCGAAACCGCTTGATAGTCCGACCGTGCCGAATGTAATGCGCGTGCGTGGCCCATCCAAGGCGCTGGATCGCGCAAGGGCTGCGGCGTAAGCGTCCGTTGCCTCAAACAAGGCAAGCACGCCGGCCAATCGTCGGTCTGGTGTGCAACTCCACAACCCGAACGGATTTCGGGGCGATCTTCAGGGCACACATCGTGCGTATCGGCAATGCGGCGTGAGAATGAGAAATTCAAACCGCGCGTTGTGTTTGACAATAGGCGCGTCGCTACCGATGTGCCTCACGGCAGGATACGGCACGCCGTTGAGTGGGAGATTCGGCCCGCGCGCGTCGCTCAGCTTTGTCATCCACGAGAGCTGTAAAGGCCGTTTTCCGCAGCCCCTTTAATCGTTGCCTCGAGGCCGTGGCGTGGCTCGTCTGCGCTCACGTTGCCTGGGTACACTTGCATGCCCTGGTCGCCTGGCTGGCGGCGCGCGGCCGACGCACTGCGATTGACCGCGATTGCGCGCTCTCAAACGTTGGACTTCTCATAGTACGAATACATGGAATTTAGCCCACGCGATCGAGACGACCGAATGTACGTGTTCGGCGCATTCAGATTTTCTCCAGGCCGGCAACTTCTCCTTCGCAACGGCGCGCCGGTTTCAGTGGGTGCGAGAGCGCTCGATATCCTTTCGCTGCTGGTGCAACGCGCGGGTGAGCTGGTTTCCAAAGAGGACCTGACGAAATTCGTCTGGCCCGATACGATCGTTTCCGAGGGCAATCTCAAGGTCAATGTCGCGATACTGCGTCGCGCGCTTTCCGAGGGTTCGCCCGGTGTGGCCCATATCGCGACCAATCCGGGGCGAGGGTATCGCTTCGTCATGCCAGTGCGGGTCGAGTTGGCGGCGATGCCAGGTTCGTCGCATGCTGGCCCGGCGTCGTTCTTCAACAATCTTCCTGAGCCGCATCACACCATTGGACGCACGGATGAGATCGGGTTTCTCGCCGCGCAATTGCAGAACAACCGGTGTGTGACCATCGTTGGTGCGGGCGGAGCGGGCAAGACGACGGTGGCGCTCGCCGTCGCCCATCAGGTGAAGTTTCGCTATGAGAACGGGGTCTGCTTCGTCGACCTCTCCACGGTTGGCGCTCCGCAATACGTTGCTGCGGCCATCGCGACCGCGCTGGGCACGCAACTGCGCGCGCGTGATCTGCTCTCCGGTGTGATTGCAGCACTGCGTGATCGGCAACTGCTGCTTGTGCTCGACAATTGCGAGCATCTGTCTTTCGCGGTGGCGTCGGCAGCGGCGCAAATTCTCGAAACCGCACGCGGTGTCAGCATTCTCGCGACGAGTCTGGAACCGCTGCGCACCGCCAAAGAGCAGGTGTACCGGTTATCGCCGCTCGGCGTCCCAAATCATCAAGAGGGTATCACGGCGTCTGAGGCGCTGAAGTTTCCGGCCATCGAGCTGTTTGTCACGCGTGCGGCGCAGCGCAGCGACTATGTATTCGCGGACGCGGACGTGCCCACTGTCGTGGCCATCTGCCAGCGGCTGGATGGCAACGCGCTGGCAGTCGAACTGGCTGCGGGCAAGATGACGGGCAGTGATCCCGCGCGGCTGCTGACAATGCTCGAGCAGCGGTTTCGCGTGCTCAGTTGCGGGCCTCGCGATGCCCCGGTGCGCCAGCAAACCTTGTTCGCAACGCTGGACTGGAGCTATCGGCTGTTATCGGACAGCGAGGCGGCGGTCTTGCGCCTGCTTAGCGTGTTCGTTGGCTACTTCAGTCAGGACGATGCGATCGCATTGTCAGAGGGCGTCGATCTGGCGATTTCCGATACCGTCGACGGGCTCGCACAGCTCGTTGCGAAATCGCTCGTGGCAACCGAATATCGTGACGCGGCGGTTCGCTACCGCCTGCTCGAAAGTACCCGCGCCTATGCGGCAGAAAGGCTGGTCGCCGAAGCCGAGGAAGATCGGGCATTGCGCTGTTATGCGTTGCTTGTCGTCGCGCGCTTTGAACGCGCCGAGAGCGAGTGGTTCTGGCGCACGGGCAAGGACTGGCTCTTCGAGCACGCGGGCAGAATCGACGATCTGCGCAAGGCGATCAGTTGGGCGTTTGGGCCAACGGGAGATCGCGAGATCGGCGTGAGATTGACCACGGCAGCCATTCCACTGTGGGACGAGCTGTCGTCAATGGAAGAGGCGCGTGCTCGGGTCGAATATGCGCTCGCGGCATTGCAGGAGATGGGTGACAGCGCGCTGGTTCTCAAGATGAAACTGGCGACGGCGCGAGCGTGGAGCATGAACCACTCGCAGCAGCTCGTGCCCGAAACCGAAGCGGCCTGGCTCGATTGCGTACGGTTCGCGGTGGAGGCACAGAGCACCGAATATCAGTTGCGTGGCTTGTGGGGCTTTGCCGTCTATCTGATGTACACCGGGCGTCATCATCGTGCGATCGCGCAACTGGAGCGCTTTCGGACCATCGCGTCGGAGCAGTCGGAGGACTCGGCAGCACCCGACGGCTTGCGCCTGCTCGCAAACGGCGAGATCTACGTGGGTCGCCTGGGGAGCGCACTCCAGCGGCTGATCGCACTCGCCGACCGCTACGATCACATCGCGCAGCGCTCGCGCATTTCCCGCTTCCAGGTGGACCGCTATGTCGCGATACGCGGTACGCTCGCCCTGGCACTTTGGCTGACCGGCGCGCCCGCGCGCGCCGCCCATGTCGCGCAGGAAGCGGTCGATGGCGCGCTTGCAATTGGTCACATCGCATCGCATTCCACTTCGCTCGCACTGTGGATTTTGCCTGTGACGGTCTGGTCGGGGAAATACGCTCAGGCAGCCGCTTTTCAGGCGACGCTCGACGAGAATAACCGGCTCGAAAACATGGAAATCTGGGGGCCAGTCAGTCGCTTCTTTCATGGCGCAATAGAGGTTGCACAAGGCAAAGGGGGCGGCATTGCGGAGATGCGTGAAGCGTTGAGTGTGCTTGTCGAAGGCAACTTCGTTGGCCGCACGCCCATGTATCGAAGTATGTTGTCCGAAGCGCTTCTTTCAGCCGGTGAGGTTCGCGATGCTGAACTGAGCTTGAAGGAAGCGCGCGCGGGCGCCGTGGCACAAGGTGAACAATGGTGCCTGCCGGAAATCATGCGCGTTCAGGGCCTCATCGACCTGCACAACCACAACCCGGTGGCGGCAGAGCGCTCACTGACGGATGCTCTGTTCGAAGCGCGGCAAATGGGGGCACTCGCTTTGGAGCTGCGTGCCGCGCTCACGCTTGGCGACAAGTGGATAGCAGAGGGGCGTAGTCAGGAAGCACTCAATCTGTTGAGCCCCCTTGTCGAACGATTCGACAAGGACCCCGATTACGCGGATCTGATCAAGGCCCGTTCGCTACTCGATCGCCTCAGACAAACGCAATCGCGGATGAAGGAAGCGTGCTGGATGGGACCCGAAAGCCGGGAATAACTTCAGGCGCCAGGCGGCCGAAACCGTTGACCACGCTTAACGACGATTGACCGCGGCAGCGTCGCCTGAAAGCTATATTGGTTTGACTCCGAGGACACGCGGCACAGGTGAATCTCCGGGCCCTTCAAGCTATTCGACAGGTGATCCTATGCGCAGCGCAGTATTCGAATCATTCGGCGAGCCCGCCACGGTGCTCGAGATCAAATCGAGCCCAACGCCCAATCCCGGCCCTGGCCAGGTCAGGATCAAGACCATTTTGTCCGCCGTTCACAACCATGATCTGATGACCATCGCGGGTCAGTACGGCTACAAACCCCCGTTCCCTGCGATTGCCGGCAGCGAAGCCGTGGGCACGATCGACGATCTGGGTGAGGGCGTAACAGGCGTGACCATCGGGCAACGCGTTTCCGTGGCGGGCGCGCATGGTACGTGGGCGGAGTTTTTTCTCGCCGACGCGCGCACCATCGTCCCCGTGCCTGACACGATCTCCGACGAGAGCGCCGCGCAACTGATCGGCATGCCGCTGAGTGCGATATTTCTGCTGCGCTTCGTGGGCGCGCAACCCGGCCAGTGGATCGCCCAGAATGCGGCCACCGGTGCGGTCGCCACGGCACTGGCGATGGCCGCGCAGGCGAAAGGCATCAACGTCGTCAATCTCGTCCGGCAAGAAAGCGCCATTGCGGATCTCGCGGATCTCGGCATCCGCAACGGTGTCTCTACCGCCGGCGCCGACTGGAAACAGGACGTGCAGAAGGTGGCGGGCGGAAAGCCGATCGTCGCGGGTGTCGATGGTGTTGGCGGTGAGGCCTCGGGTGATCTGATGTCGCTGCTCGCCGAGAAAGGGGTACTGGTTTCGTTTGGCGCGATGTCCGGCAAACCCATGCAGATTCCGCAAGGCGAGATCATTTTCCGCGAGGGTCTCATCAAGGGCTTCTGGTTCACCAAGCTATTTCAGACCGCGCCGCCGGAGGAAATCAATGCGGCGATCGGCGAACTGCTCGGCCTTGTCTCGAGCGATGTGATCCGCTTGCGAGTCGATTCGATTTTCGATCTCGAGAAGGTGGCGGAGGCGATCAGTGCCAATGCCGCTGCTTCCCGACGCGGGAAAGTCTTGCTGCGACTCTAGGGATTGAATTCAGGCAAACGAACCACAGGCGCGATCGCGAATCGTCACGGTCGCGAATGATCCGCACTCCAAGCAGGGGAAAGCGATGCGCGCTGTAGGCTATGAACATGCCGGTCCCGTTGACCGGGAAGAAGCACTGATCGATCTCGACTTGCCGGAGCCGATCGCTAACGGTCGAGACTTGCTCGTCGAGGTCAAGGCGGTTTCCGTCAACCCGGTGGACGTATTGATACGCGCCAGCGCGCAACCCGTCGCGGAGCGATTCAGGGTGCTGGGCTGGGATGCGGCGGGGATCGTGCGAGCGGTCGGTCCGGACGTCACCTTGTTCCAGCCGGGCGACGAGGTTGCGTATTCCGGCACGATCACACGGCCGGGCACCAACCAGGAACGCCATTTGATCGACGAGCGTCTGGTGGGCCGCAAGCCGCGCTCACTCGACTGGGCGGAGGCAGCCGCATTGCCGTTGACCGGCGTGACGGCGTGGGAGGTGCTGTTCGACCGGCTGGATATCAACCGGCCCGTGGCGGGATGCAGCCCAGCCATCCTGATCATTGGCGGCGCGGGCGGCGTGGGTTCAATGGCGATTCAACTCGCGCGCCAACTTACGAACCTGACCGTGATCGCGACGGCGTCCCGGCCTGAAACACGCGACTGGGTGGCAGCCCTGGGTGCGCACTATGTGATCGACCACACCCGGCCGCTCAAGGCGCAACTCGATGCGCTTGGCCTCGGCGCGCCGGGTTTCGTCTTTTCGACGACGCACACGGATCGTCATGTCCTTGCCATTGCGGATCTGATCGCGCCGGAGGGTCGCTTTGCATTGATCGACAATCCGAAAACACTCGACATCGTGCCTTTCAAGCAGAAGTCAGTTTCGATTCATTGGGAACTGATGTACACGCGCTCGCTCTTCGACACGCTCGATATGGGCCTGCAGGGACGCATTCTGAACCGCCTCGCGGATCTCGCCGACCGGGGACATCTGCAGTCCACACTAACGCAGCGGCTCTCGCCGATCAATGCGGCCAATCTGAAGCGGGCTCACGCGATGGTTGAAGGTGGGACGATGCGCGGGAAGGTCGTGCTGGAGGGGTGGAGTTAAGTTCGTCTTCACGAAAAGCGGATTTTGCTGTCCGGATTTGTGTTGTCAGGTGGTTTCCGTCTCAGGCAACGGACGTTGATGCCGTGATCGGGGTTGGGCAGGATACGCGAGCGCGACGGGTGGACCTATACTTGGTTCGTTCAGGCACTCAGGTTGGGCGCCGTGCTACCCGCCATGCCGGAATGCAGTTCACTTCTCGCATCGTGATTCTTCGCTCGCCCGGGGCCAACGAACCATGCTGACCATTGACGACATCCGCGCGCTTCCGCTCTTCTCGACGCTCGGCGATGCCGAACTCGAGAGTCTTGCGCACACATCGGCCGACCTACATCTTTTCACTGGCGAATTCGCAGTTCACGAAGGGGGAGAGCGCGCGCTCTACGCCGTTCTTGCCGGCAAGATGGAAGTCGTGAAGCTGTTCGACGGTGTCGAGCGCACGCTCGGATGGCGATTGCCCGGAACCATTTTTGGCGAAGTGCCGCTCGCCCTGAGTTCGCCGTTTCCGGGTGCCTATCGCGCCGCGGAGCCGTCGCGCGTCATGCGGGTGGATGCGCAGCACTATTACGCGCTTGCAGCGTCGTCGCCCGAAGTCGCGGAGAAGATGGGGGCACTCGCACGCGAGCGCATCGGCGGGCTGCAGGGCCTTTCCGCTGAGCCACCCAAGCCGCGTGTGACGCTCGTCGGCGCGCGCTGGGACCCGGCCTGCACAGGGTTGCGCCAGTTCCTCGAGCGCAATCAGATCAGTTGCGACTGGATGGCGCCCGATGCGCCCGAACTACAGGGGCGCTGGCCCGGAAACTGTCCTTCGGAGCACGAGTGCCCGGCGCTGCGCCTCGCTGACGGCACGCTGCTCAATCGGCCAGCCACACGCGAACTCGCCGAGCGCCTCGGTCTACAGACGAAACCGCATCTCGCCGAGTACGACGCGATGATCATCGGCGGGGGCCCGGCAGGGCTCGCAGCGGCCGTCTACGGCGCATCCGAGGGATTGCGCACCGTGGTGGTCGAGCGTGAAGCGCCGGGCGGGCAGGCCGGCACCTCGTCGCGCATCGAAAACTATCTCGGCTTCCCGAATGGCGTGTCGGGCGATGAACTCGCCAACCGCGCACTACTGCAGGCGAAGCGGCTTGGCGCGGAGATTCTGGTCACGCGTTCCGTGGCACGCATCGAGGTCGAATCGCGGCATGTGCACCTCGATGGCGACGACGTCATCCGAGCACGCGCGCTCATCCTCGCGACAGGCGTCACGTGGCGGCGGCTTGCCATCGAGGGCTTCGACCGCTTCATCGGTAAAGGCATCTACTACGGCGCCTCGCGCAGTGAAGCGGGCGCCACTCACGGACTCGACGTGTATCTGATCGGCGGCGGCAACTCGGCCGGGCAGGCTGCGCTTTACTTCGCCAGCCACGCGCGCCTCGTCACGCTCGTGATCCGCGGCGACGCGCTGGAGAAGAGCATGTCCCGCTATCTGATCGAGCAGCTTGCCCGGAAGTCGAACGTGGCGGTCAGGTTGCAGGCGGAAGTGGTCGGCGCGTATGGGTCGACGCATCTGACAGCCATCGACGTGGTCGACAACGCGAACGCCACGGTCAGCCGGCACGATTGCGGGGGCCTGTTTGTCTTTATCGGCGCCGATGCGGAAACGGGATGGCTGCCGGATGAAATTGCGAGCAACGGGCGCGGCTATGTGCTGACGGGAGACGACGTCGTCAAGGCGGGACGCTGGTCGCACACTCGCGATCCTTATCTGCTCGAATCGAGTGTGCCGGGAATATTCGCCTGTGGCGATGTGCGGTTAAGCCCGGTGAAACGGGTTGCATCTGCCGTCGGCGAGGGCAGCATGGCGATTGCGTTCGTGCACAAGTATCTGCAGGAAACGCGGCAGTAGGGGGTAGTTTTTGCTGAGGCTGGGGAGAGCGGTTGGGTATCTGGTTGCGCACGATTAAGCGTTCGTTGTGTGCGATCGGCGGCATTTCTTTTCCACGGTAGGTTGTCGCTTCCTGCACTTCGTAAGTCATCCTATGGATGCTGTCCCCGACAACTGCCAGGTGTTGCGGGTTGGGGCCGTGTCGGCCCAAGGGCGCAAGTCAGCCCAAGGGCGCAAGTCAGCCCATGACCTCGCTTACTCTCGAAAGCTTTGTCGCTCGGTCTTTTCTTGAAGCTGCAAAGGCAGGTTAAGTGGGTCGGCAGCTGGCCACGAGCCGCCGTTCGCCCGTATCCGCACTCAAACGTTCAGGCGACTGTCATCGGCCCGATAACTGTCGTTCGTCGCACGACCTTTCGACTTCTTCTGACTGCGCGCTGGTGTTTCGATGCAGAGCCGGTGCGGGGATGGGGATGATACTCATATAAACGTGCGCTAGCGCACACATTCAAGGCGTTCGTTGCTTTAGCTTCCTCTATTTCCCGACGAATCTCCGTCTATTTGGGGTTCGATAGAGCTGCAGTCTCGAAGAGGTCCGACTGGAGTGAGTAAATGAAAAGGCATCTTGTAGCGTGGGGAATTCCGCTGTTGGGCGCTTTGGTTGCGCTGCTCATCTTCTACGCATCCTTTAGTTCGCCGTTCTTTGGTCATACTGACTTGGAAAAGCTTCAGGAGCACATGTGGCAAGCGATAGCAGCGTTTGCCGCGCTGGCGGTATTTTTGGGTGTGCTTATTGTCCAAATCCTAGTAACGCTGGAGGTACGCTCGATTGAAGTTACGCGGCTATTGGCTAAAATAGAACGGAGTAAGTCGTTCCCTGTGCTTGAGCCAATGGGAACAGCAGCGGGTATCGTATCCACACACTATAAGGATCTGATATTGGCTGCACAGTCCGCGAGCATTGTTAAGAATACCTTGGTGTTCTCAAATCTACCTTCAGACGAAATCGAAAACTATCTTTCAAAGTCGAACGTTGAGAGGAGATTTGCCGTTCTGGACAAGACGTTATCCAATGACGGCGTCTGGCACGATTTGATCTCCGAGAACACGCAGAACGCAGAGAAATGCCGGAACTTTGTAGAGGCGATCCAAAAGACGAAAGACAAATGGAGCGTAAATTATAGACCGCTACTTACAAAGGCAGTGCCTACCGTGAATATGGTTCTATTTGACAAGCGTGAGGTGTGGTTCGGCTTTGGATTGTTTTCATCGGATGCACATCCTGTTTTTCGGACGACAGATAGTTCAGTTATCGACTACTTCGACCGTTATTGGGATGTGCTTGCTGAAGACGCGGCGCCGTGGAGTGCGCTGTGGCGCAATGATATTGAAGGAGCTTGGATCTCCGTCGCTTGCGACGCAGCCGGGACATTAACTGATTGTGCAGTCATCCGAATCGAACTCAGTGGAACTGAGCTGAAAGTATTTGGCCATGTATTCGGATTCGCAAACGGTAAATTCGAAGCTAAATCCCGTTCATTTGAATCCGACTCGTCGTTTTTCTCCATTCGACCTGGAGCGAACGTTGCTAGTTTCGACTTCATGTTCACTCGTCAAAGCGGTACGCAGTATATTAAAGGTGGCGCGTCATATAAGTTTGCGTTCGACTCGCAATCGGCAACCGTTCCACGGTCATTTGAAGGAAGTGCATTTACTGCCGAGGGTCACAATCGAGACGTCTTCGGGCGCAGGCTCAATACAGTTTGGTCCGGAAGAGCCATATCCGGTGGGGTTTCGGGCGCGTTAGAACTGGTCCGGGCGATGTCTGCAGACAACGCGTTCGTCCCCAATAACGTGACGGCCGACGCACCCTTCGCACAGAAAGCCCCGACCCTTAATAAGTATCTCGCATGAGAAAGCCGTGAAGGCTACGGCGCAAACTCTTATGATGAGTAGCCGTTCATCTCTGATACCTGCCGTTGTAGTGCCAATGGCACGACCAGCAGAAGTGGGTCAGTTTGTACCGCCGAACGTGCCAGCATGCGACCACCGTATATCGTCTGACTGTAAGCGACATACTGGCGCGCAAGCGATATCGCGGCATGGGTGCTGTGAAGGTGGAGTTTGTCACTCTAGGCGAGACCCCTGACGTTTCCAAACGATTCGAGATGAGGCACAAGGTGCCAGTCTCATGCCGCCGCGGCAGCCAGGAGCGAGGACGCGCAATCGGAACGCATCTCAACCCTGATAGTAAGAATTATCGCCGTGGAGAGCATTGGCTCGTTCGCTCACCACGCTGCGTAGGGCGCTTCGGGGGAGGCGGTTCATGGACGATGTACTAAAAGACGCTACAGCGATGTTCACCTCACCGATTCATTTCGATGGAGACAGTTCGGGAAGCAGAGCCAGGATTCCATCGGCGGCCCGGCGGGTAGTGGCGGAGAGCTTCCAGCGGTGGGATATCGGCCGCGAAAATTTCATCGAGACGTCCGATTTCCTCCTCGGCCGCCTCTGCCAGCGCCGTCTCCGCAATCGCAAGCTTCGACGGGAAATGGTGATAGAGGCGACCCGGCGCTGGCGGCGTCGAGCCTGAATGTCACGAGGCGACATGGCCTCGTAGCCGACTTCCTAGAGCAGTGCTTTCGTCGCTTCTACGAGCGGGTCGTGTTTCGATGGCTTAGGCGTCGGCCGTCGCCTTCGGGATGAGCGTTTCAGCAGGGAAGCGAGGGAGTTCCGGGTCCACTTCATGGAAGACAAACAAGACGTCGCGAGGCGCTAGCTGCAGGCGCTCGCCGAATTGCCTGATTGCTTCATCAGCGATAAGGTCAGCAGTAGCTTTCGGCCTTCCTTTTGAAATGACGACCTCGACGACCAGGAACCGGTCGGTTCTGTCAGCGGTGTAGTTGGGGTAGCGGGGATCTGCCAGAAGATCGTCAGGGTCGACGTCGATAAAACGATGAAACAGATCCTCTCGCTGAAAACCAGCGGCCACTTGGGCTTCTATCATCGCCGCCGACAACTGCAACTTGTCGGCACGGTCGAGTCCGCGTCGGACGGTGAAGGTCACGAATGGCATTACAAATTCTCCGGGGTTCTGGACATATCGGTTGTGACAGGTGCGCGGGTTGCGCACGTTTTTTTGCTGATACTACAATTTGACCTGTAGGCAGGTTAAATAAGAATCGTGTGAGTGATCTCGTTTAGAGCGCGTCAGCCATTCAAGCTTGAACGTTCGGTAGGCTTCGACGTTTCCGAGGGCTGGTGATTTCAAATCACGCCGACGGCTCCCATTTCAACACCTCTATTAACGCCCGCAATGCTGGCGTCACGTGCCTGCTTGGATAGTAGAGATGCGGCCCTTCAAAAGGCACCGACCAGTCGTCCAGAACTTGAACAAGTCGGCCCGTTTTCATGTACGGCGAGGCCTTTGGCTCAAGCACCATTCCAAGTCCGGCGCCCGCTAAAATTAAATTCACCGCAACTTCTGGATCATCAACGATGAGTTGGTCTTCCGTCTGGCTGCGGAATGTCTTGCCGTCACGCTCGAGTGTCCATGGAAGAGTTCCGCCCCGGGTGAGGAGGCGGTAGCTGATGCAACTGTGGCGCTTTAAATCTGCCGGCGAATGCGGGCGAGAGCGCTGTTCCAGATAGGCTGGAGCAGCGACAACGATCATACGAGTGTCGGGACCTACGCGAACAGCAATCATGTCCTGATCGAGATGCTGGCCCCACCTGATCCCCGCGTCGAAACCACCCTGAACAAGATCCACCAGCCGGCTATCGACCGTGATTTCGATGGAAATTTTCGGGTTTTCTAAAAGAAATCCCGGTAAAGCCGGCGCTAACACGGCGAGCGCGGCAAATTGGCATGTCGTGATTCTGATTAATCCTGACGGGGTGCCTTGCCGTTCATTGATGTCACTAATGCCGGCCTCAACTTCTTCCAGTGCGAATTCGACTGAACGCAGCAACCGCTCACCAGCTGGAGTGGGGGCGACGCTTCGCGTGGTACGCGCGAGCAGCCGTACGCCCAGGCGCATCTCAAGGCATCTCAGAGTATGACTCAGTGCAGATGGGGATAGGCTGAGCTCGGCGGCAGCACGTGTGAAACTGCGCGCCCGCGCGATGGTCGCGAACGCCAGAAGTTCATCGAGTTGCCCTCGCTTCATGCTGAACCTCGCTCAAAAGCATTGGCCGGCACGAGTGGGCAAAATAGGTAGTGCATGGACTGCCTCGCGCGCGGCTTCAATGGCGCCGGCGACATAGCCCGGAAATTGCAATGACCATTCGCTGGCGATGCCGGTCAAGCGTCCACACCACGGACCGGACGCGGCGGTGCTGGAGGGTGCTTCAGCGTGATGGGCCGCCGCTTTCAGATCGGCGGCAGTGGCCGTATAGGGGTCTTGCGCCCAGTCCTTGATGACATCGGCGCGGGGTGCCGCTGCTTGCGGTCCGAACAGGCGTGCAAACTGCGCGCGGCATTGAGCGCGCAAGACGTCTTCGGAGACGCTCTTGCGCACGTGCGCCGGAATGCCGAAGAAGCCAAACAGCGCCGCGCGCCCGCCGGGCATGGAGGCGTCGTGGATCTCGGCTAGAGGCCCCCGCGCGCTACGAGCCACGCCAGACAGTCCTCGCTTGCGCCAGAACGGGGTATCGTAGATGGCAAGGTATTTGGCATGGGGCGCCATCCATGTCGCTGTCGCGCGCCATTCCTGACTCAGTTCTTGCGGCAAAGCGGGTTCGAACGCGATGGTGGCCTCGACAAGGCGTGGAGGCAGCGCAAGCAACACATGCTCAGCGCGCCAGGTGGTGACACCGCCGTCGTCGTTGGTGCTGTCCAACTCGACATATGATTCTCTGCTGCGCAGGCGGCGCACCACCTGGCCGGTAACGATCTGTTGCGGGTCCAGTGTGCGGCGCAGAGCGTCGATCAGTCCGCCCATGCCACCAATCAGGCGGACCGAGGCGGGTGAGTTCGTGTAACCGCGCACACGCACGGGCGGCTCGTTGTACGAGCGTTCCACCAGCGTGTCGCCCGTGTCGAATTGCGTGAAGCTCTCCAGTCCCAGTTCGTGGACGAGGCGGTGCAGTTCGCGCTGCTGATCGGGCCAGAACCAGGTCGGCCCCAAGTCGAAGCGGTCAATGGTGTTCGCCATGTGCGGCATGGCTCGCCCCGACGCGTCGACGGACGCGATCCGGCCGCCGAGGGTATTTCGCGCTTCCAGCAGCACATATTCCCGGATGCCTTGGCGCGCCAGTAGATACGCGGCGTACAGGCCACTCAATCCTGCACCAACGATCACGATGCGTGTGGTCTGCATGGCTATGCCTCAACCACCACGGCAGCCAGGTGACCGGTTTTTAGATAGACGGTGGCACCATGCGCGCCCGCTGCGATCCTGGAGGAGTCGCCTACGGGCAATCGCATCCAGCTCCCGCGCCCATAGGATTGCTCGTCTGCCAAAACGTCGCCGGCCAGCACCAGCAGTTCAGCGCCTTCCACAGGTTCGGCAAACAGGACTTCGTTTGGCGCAAGGCGTTGCAGACAGACCTGTTCGACGTCATCCGAGAATAGCGGGCAGATTTCGCGGCCATTCTGGCGGCGCCAGGCGGCAGGATCGTAGGTGTTGATGCGCACTCGACGACGCTCGTCGGCTCGCATTTGCTGGAGTTTGACGAAGATGATGGCGCCCTCGCGGCTGGAGGGCTGGTGGCTTGAATAAGGCGGATTGCGCAGATACCAGCCCGCCGGGTAGTGCTCGTCCCCTTCGGAGAGCGTGCCGGCCAGTACCAGGATTTCCTCGCCGCCGGGGTGAACGTGACGAGGAAAGCTGGAATCGGGGGCGTACCGCACGATGCTGGTTGAGCGGGCCTTCTCTGCGCCCACGCGGTCCAGCATCACGCGTTCGACGCCGCTTTGGGGCGACGCGACCCATTGATATTCGTGGGGCGCCACGTTGGCGGGGCGCGAGAAATCGGCGTTAATTAGCATGGACGGATTTCCAGACCTGGCAGCAACAGATGCCTGCTGGCAGCGGGCATCTGTTGCTCCGGCTTACTCGTTGGGCAATTGCTGGTAGGTCTCGATGACGCGCGCCGAGTAAGTCAGAGCGGCACCGGCGTTCAAGGCAATAGCGACGCCCAGTGCCTCGGAGATTTCCCCCAACGTGGCACCAGCCTCAGCGGCTTTCTTCGTGTGCACGGCGATGCAGCCATCGCAGCGCGTGGTCACTGCCACGGCCAAGGCGATCAGTTCATGCATCTTCGGTTCGAGATAACCCGTCTTTCCAGCAGCGTTCTCGATCGTCATCAAGCCGCGCATCACGTCGGGGGTCTGCGTGGCGTAGTCGCCCACGCGTTCCAGGAGGGACTCACGGTAGGTGTTCCAGTCTTGCATCATGGCTTTGGTTCCTATTCGGGTTGGGCGCCGGGCGCCTGCCTGATCGCTGGGCGCAATGCACACCGGTGGGGAGAAAAACTATTAAATCCGCTAAGCGTGGGCTATCAAAATCCCGTCATCGGGCAGAAGTGCTTTCCTTCGGCTTAGCTGAGATTCTTCACCTCTTTCCATTCACGGACAAATGAGAAAATGTGTCTCTAATTGAAAGAAAATCTTTATCGACAAGCAAGCACGTTTTTTGCCGCGGACCGGTTGGAGATGTTGTCGTTCGACACCGCCGCCCAGATCGTCGACAATCAGTCCGAGCAAGGCCGACGAACAGGGCCGCGGTAATGTCTGGTTCTTTGTCGCCTGGCTAAAAAGAGCCATCGAAACGGGCTCTTCCGTTCCGAAACCACTACGCCATTGCGCATCCATGAAAGCCGAGCCTCCTGTCGCTCTTGTCACCGGTTCAACCTCGGGCATTGGCGCCGCCATTGCACGGCGTCTATCAAAGGACGGATTCTCAATCGTCTTGCATTCGCGGAGTTCGGCCGAAGCGGGTCATGCGCTGGCCCGTGAACTCGGATCGGCAGCGTACGTACAGGCCGATCTGGCTGATGACGCGGACCGCGTGAAGCTCATCCGCGAAGCGATTGCGGTGTGGGGGCGACTTGATGTCCTCGTCAATAACGCCGGTATCAGCCGAGTTATCCCCCATGCCGACCTGGCCGCCGCTACACCGGAGGTGTGGCAGGAACTGCATGAGATCAATGTTGTTGCGCCATTTCGCCTGGTAGCGGAAGCGGAATCGGCGCTGCGTGAAGCGGCAGCGCGAGGGAAAGCGGGATGCGTAGTCAATGTGAGTTCGCATGCTGGTGTGAGACCCAAGGGCGCATCCATTCCTTACGCTGCGACCAAGGCTGCCTTGAACCACGTGACCCGCCTGCTCGCGCTCTCGCTTGCCCCGGATATTCGCGTGAACGCTGTCGCGCCCGGCCTGGTCGATACGCCTCTCACAGCGGACTGGACGCAAGCGCAGCAACTCTGGAAGGAGCGGTCGCCCATGCGACGGGCCGCAAGTCCCGAGGATATTGCTCAGGCCGTAGCGTTGCTAGTGGCCTCAGACTATCTGACGGGAGAAATCCTGCTCTCGGATGGAGGATTGAATCTTACGTAGCAGGCAAGTGACGATCGACCGGCTGCGCTCGGGCACAGTGTTTGTCCCCTCAGGCTCGTAACCGCGCATTCGCCGACCTGAAGCACTGCGCGCCACGCCGCTGCCACTCACGTCCGAGATGACAAATCCGTCATGGACGCGTCACCTCTGCGCAAACCGCCGGAGCCGAGAATGGGTTCGTAGCTTGATTGCTACGTCGAACGAGCCGGTAGCGCCGAAGCGCACGCCGGCGCAACCCGTCTCAGGAGCCAGCCATGAAACTCAGCCGATATGCCGCACTTGCTACCGTCGTTGGTGCACTCGCAACTTCAGGTCAATCAGCATTCGCGCAAACCGCGCAAGCGCCGGGCGTCATGACGCCAGCCGTTACAACCGCTAACACCGGCAAGACGCGCGCCGAAGTGCGCGCGGAACTGATCCAGGCCGAACAGCAGGGCCTATTGCCCGGCTCGAAGAATGACTACCCGCCGTCGCCGCGCGAGATCGCACAAAATCGCGCCGTCTATCAAGCCCGTCACCAGGACGAAGGTTCCAGCATGGCATCCGAATAGGGCGACGCGTCATGCCCGTTTACAGTCGTGGAAAGTACAGATGGAACTGCGTGGCGGCCGCGTCGCTTTGCACGGTTGCATGGCCGCCATGCAATTCCATGATGGTCCGCACGATGGCGAGTCCCAGGCCCGTCGATCCGGACGAATTGCTGCGCGATTCGTCGACGCGGTAGAAGCGGTCGAACAAACGCTCGAGATGCTGCGCTGGAATAGCTGCGCCCGGATTGCTTACGGTGACCGTGACGCCTTCGGGCGTCTCATGCGCGGCAAGCGTCACAGTGCCGCCACGCGGCGTATAGCGCAGCGCATTCGCCAGCAGGTTGCTCACGGCGCGACGGAACAGGTCGACGTCGGCGTGCAACTGACCCGTCGCCGTGACCAGGAGCGCGATCCCGGCATCGTCGGCGATGCCCTCGAAGTAATCGGCCACCCGCAGCAACTCGTCACGGGCCGGAAAATCGACGGCGCTCGTCACGTATTGAGGGTTGTCGGCGCGGGCGAGAAACAGCACGTTTTCGACCATACGCGAGAGCCGTTCGCACTCCTCGATATTCGACACCAGCAGCGCCTGATATTCTTCAATCGAGCGCGGACGGGCGAGCGCCACCTCGCTAGCGCCGCGCATATTGCCAAGCGGCGTGCGTAAATCGTGCGCGAGGTCGCCGGTGAATTGCGACAGGCGCTGGAAGCCGAGTTCGAGGCGGGCGAGCATCGAATTCAGCGCGTCGACCAGCACCGCCAGTTCGCGCGGCGCGTTGTCGGAGGCGAGCCGCGTATCGAGCTTGCCAACAGTCACGCGCGCGGCACTGCCGGCAATGTCGCGCAGCGGACGCAGCCCGGCGTGCACGGCGAGGTAGCCGAGTGCTGTGGCGGCGAGCAGCGCGCACAGCGTGGTCAGGTAGAGGGTGGTGCGGTAGCGGGCCAGCAACGCTTCGCGATCGCCCATTTCACGTCCCACTACGGCGTCCACCACTGACCCGTCGGCAAGCGCGATATCCGTGGCGATGCCGCGCACGGTCTGGCCGTTGGCGGTATGCCACTGCTGGACGTCGTGTTCGAAAATGCGGTTCAACGGTTTCACTTCCTGCAACTCGCCAATCGCGAAGTGCGAAGGATTGCGTTCGAGCAGCACGCGGCCGTTCGCATCCGTCATCCGCAGGAAAAAGGCCTCGTTGCCGAGCACCAGACTATCGAGCCGCGATTCGTGCAGCACGACGCCCTGCGGAGACTCCAGCTCACTTGCAAGACGGCGCAGATGCCGTGCCGTCAGCACCAGGTCGAAGTCGTCCTGAGCGCGGATCTGCGTTGCCAGCGCGTGATACAGCACACTGCCACCGGCACCGAACACCAGCAGGGTAATCAGGGCAAACGAAGCGGCCAGCTTCGCTGTCAACGAAGTCTGCTGCATCACGCGTCCTTCACTTCGAGCACGTAACCGACCCCGCGCACCGTATGGACCAGCTTGACGGGATACTGATCGTCGATCTTCGCGCGCAGACGCCGGATCGCCACGTCGACGACGTTCGTGTCGCTGTCGAAATTCATGTCCCATACGTACGAGGCGATTTGCGTGCGGCTCAACACTTCGCCGCTACGCCGCGCCAGCAGATGCAGCAGCGCGAATTCGCGCGGCGTGAGGTCGATGCGCTGGCCCGCGCGCCGAACCTTGCGCTGGCTTGCATTGATCTCCAGATCGCCGATCGTCAGCGTGTCGCTCTCGCGTGACTGGCCGCGTCGCGCGAGCGTGCGCACGCGCGCGAGCAACTCGACGAACGCAAACGGTTTGATCAGGTAGTCGTCGGCGCCCAGTTCGAGGCCATGCACGCGATCTTCGATCTCGTCGCGGGCCGTCAGAAACAGCACGGGCGTGTCCTTGCGTCCGCGAATCTGCTGAAGCACCTGCCAGCCGTCCATGCCCGGCAGCATGACGTCGAGCACGATCACGTCGTGCGATTCCTCCAGCGCGAGATGCAGTCCGTCCACACCGTTACGCGCCACGTCCACCACAAAGCCGGATTCCTCCAGGCCCTTCTTGAGGTAGTCGCCGGCCTTCGGTTCGTCTTCGATCACGAGTACCTTCACTGCCGCAGCCTCTCCGGTTGATGCGCCTGATTGTGCCTGGGTGTGCCTGGTTGTGCCTCGCTGCGATTGGCTGCGGTTGGCAAGTGCCTGGCTGCGTTTGGCAAGTGCCTACGATGATACCCGCGCAACGCCGTGCGCTTCATTACGGCTTTGTCATCTACGGGCAATCCCGGCGCAAGCACGGTCTCGCTAGACTGCGCCCATCGAAATCCTCCCAGGCACCGCTTGCATCATGTGGATCGTCAAAGTTGCCCTGCGCCGCCCCTATACCTTCATCGTGCTGGCGCTGCTGCTCATGATCATCGGCCCGCTGATGATCTTGCGCATGCCGGTCGATATCTTCCCGAACATCGACATTCCCGTGATCAGCGTGGTGTGGAGCTACAACGGCATGGCGTCGGAGGATCTGGCACACCGGATCATTTCGCCATACGAGCGCGCGCTGACCTCGGATGTGGGCGATATCGAGCATATCGAATCGCAGTCGCTCAACGGTGTCGCGGTCATCAAGGTGTTTTTTCATCCTGGCGCGGACATCACACGCGCCATGACGGAGGCTTCGACCAGCGCGCAATCGCTGCTGCGCGTCCTGCCGCCCGGCACGCTGCCGCCCATGGTGCTGACCTACAACGCCTCCACCGTGCCGATCATGGAGCTGGCGCTGTCGAGCAAGACGCTGCCCGAACAGACGCTCTATGACCTCGGCAACAACTTCATCCGTACCCAGCTTGCGACGGTCGAGGGCGCGGCCGTGCCGATTCCGTATGGCGGCAAGGTGCGGCAGATCATGGTCGACATCGACCCGCAGGCGTTGCAAGCCAGGCACCTGACACCTGCGGACGTGGTCAACGCGGTCAACGCGCAGAACCTCGTGTTGCCGGGCGGTACGGCCAAGATCGGCAGCTTCGAATACAACGTCGACATGAACGGCGCGGCGCGGTCGGTGGCGGAATTGAATACGCTGCCGATCCGCGCCCAGCCAGACGGCACGGTGACCTATGTGCATGACGTCGCAACCGTGCGCGACGGCTATGCGCCGCAGACCAATATCGTGCGCCACGACGGCCAGCGCGCCGCGCTGCTCGAAGTGGAAAAGAGCGGCAACGTTTCGACACTCGACATCATTGCCAACATCAAGCGTCTGCTGCCGCGCATCCGCTCGCAGATGCCTGCCGCCCTCGATATCCAGACCGTCACCGACCAGTCCATCTTCGTCAAGTCGGCGGTGCAGGGCGTGGTGCGCGAGGGCCTGATTGCCGCTGGTCTCACGGCCGTGATGATTCTGCTGTTTCTCGGCAGCTGGCGTGCCACGCTGATCATCGGCATTTCGATTCCGCTGGCGATGATCACGTCGTTGATCGCGCTGTCGCTGCTCGGCCAGACCATCAACATCATGACGCTCGGCGGTCTCGCGCTCGCCGTGGGGATCCTGGTGGACGACGCCACGGTAGCGATCGAGAACATCACGCACCATCTGGAGCAGGGGCAACCGCTGCTGCAGGCCATCCTCGACGGTTCGGGCGAAATCGCCGTGCCGACCCTGATCTCGACGTTGTCCATCTGCATCGTGTTCGTGCCGATGCTGTTGCTCTCCGGCGTCGCGCGCTATCTGTTCACACCTTTGGCCGAGGCCGTCGTGTTCGCGATGCTCGCGTCCTACTTCCTCTCGCGCACGCTCGTGCCGACACTGGCCATGTATCTGCTACGCGCACAGCCGGCGGTGGCAGCGGGCGAGGGCGGTCGGCCTTCGCGGCCGTCGAATCGCTTCGCGCGCCTCGAGCGTTTCCAGAAGGGCTTCGAACGCGGCTTCGACGGCTTGCGCAACCGCTACCAGCGCGTGCTGGAACACGCGCTTGCCGCACCGCGCCGGTTCGTCGCCGGCTTCCTCATCCTGTGTATCGGTTCTCTCGCGCTGTTGCCGTTCCTCGGCCGCGACTTCTTTCCGCAGATCGATTCCGGGCAGATCCGCCTGCACATGCGTGCAAAAACCGGCACCCGTATCGAGCAAACCGCGCGGCTTGCCGATGAAATCGAAAACAGCATCCGCGCAACCATCCCCGCCAGCGAACTGACGACCATTGTCGATAACATCGGCCTGCCGACCAGCGGCATCAATCTGTCGTACAGCAGTTCGGCGCCCATCGGCTCGGCCGATGCCGACATCCTGATCACCCTGAACGCGAGCCATCGACCCACCGCACAATACGTGGCGAAGTTGCGGCAGACGCTCGCTGCGCAGTTTCCGGCGGTGACGTTCTCGTTTCTGCCCGCCGACATGGTCAGCCAGATTCTCAACTTCGGTCTGCCGGCACCCATCGATATTCAGGTGGTGGGCAATAACCTCGACGACGACCGCGCGTTTGCCAATGCGTTGCTGACCAGGTTGCACGCCGTGCAGGGACTGGTCGATCTACGCATCCAGCAACCCGACGACGAGCCTGCCATCGAAGTGGACGTGGATCGCACCAAGGCGCTGCAAGCCGGATTGCAGCAGCAGGACGTCGCGCGCAGTCTGCTGATCGCGCTATCCGGCAGTTCGCAGACCTCGCCGAACTTCTGGCTCAATCCGCAAAATGGCGTGAGTTATCCGGTGATGACCCAGGCACCGCAGTACGACATCGATTCATTGCAGGCGCTCGCCAATCTGC
Organism: Paraburkholderia sp. DHOC27; assembly: GCF_003429005.1. Classification (GTDB taxonomy): domain Bacteria; phylum Pseudomonadota; class Gammaproteobacteria; order Burkholderiales; family Burkholderiaceae; genus Paraburkholderia. Next base: position 266,269 of record NZ_QVQV01000007.1, on the reverse strand, counting down.
CGCTGAGCGCGACCTTTACGGCCGGCACCGGCGGAGCGGGCAGCAATGCGGGCGGCGTGAGCGGGATTCTCGGTGCACTGGGCACGTTCTCGCGCACGACGCAGCAGGCGGTGGTCTCGCACTACAACGTGCAACCCGTGCTGGATATTTTCGGCTCCGTGCAAGGCCGCGATCTGGGCGGCGTGGCGAGTGACGTCACGCGCATCGTCGACGCTTCGCGGGCGGATTTGCCGCGCGGTGCGCGAGTCGTGATCCGCGGGCAGGTAGAGACCATGCAAAGCTCGTTCACAGGGCTTGCGCTCGGAATCGCCTTCGCTGTCCTGCTCGTGTATCTGCTGATGGTGGTCAATTTCCAGTCGTGGCTCGATCCGCTCGTGATCGTCGCCGGACTGCCCGGCGCGATGGCCGGCATCGTGTGGATGCTGTTCGTCACGCATACCACGCTGAGTGTGCCCGCGTTGACAGGCGCGATGATGTGCATTGGTGTGGCAACGGCCAACAGCATTCTCGTCGTCAATTTCGCGCGGGAACGTCTGTCGCAGGGCATGGCGCCGTTGCAGGCCGCGCTGGCAGCCGGCGTCGGACGCTTCCGGCCGGTGTTGATGACGGCACTTGCGATGGTGATCGGCATGGTGCCGATGGCACTCGGCCTCGGCGACGGCGGCGAGCAGAACGCGCCGCTTGGCCGCGCGGTGATCGGCGGTCTGATGATCGGTACGCTTGCCACGCTGGTGTTCCTGCCCGTGGTGTTTTCGATGCTGCATGCCTGGCTGGCGAAGCACCGTCCGCGTGACGTGCCCCAGCCCGACCTGGCGATCCTCGAGTGATCCACGGCACGCGTTGCTGAGTCCGCCCTTTGAACTGATCTGATTAGACCGGAGTACGCTGAATGTCGAGCCAACATCCCGAGTCCGTGCCGGACGTAACGCCGGACACGACGCCGCATTCAACCCGCGCGTCGTCGGCGCCGGCCGGGCTTCAGCGGGGGCGCCGCATTGTGCGCCTGATGGCGATGGTCGCTGTAGTCGCGCTGATCCTCGCTGCGGGGATCGTGCCGCGTCTGAATGCACGCGCGGCGCTGTTGCAACAGACCGCTGCGCTCGCTGTGCCTACCGTGCAGACCACGCTTCCTTTGGTTGCACCGCCTGAACAGTCGTTAGTCCTGCCAGGCGAGATCGAAGCCAATCAGCAGACGCCCATTTTCGCGCGCACCAATGGTTATCTGAAGGCCTGGTACGCGGATATCGGCACGCATGTGAAAGCAGGGCAACTGCTGGCGACCATCGATGCGCCCGAAGTCGACGCCGCGCTGCGCCAGGCGCGTGCGGATGCTCAGCAGGCGCAGGCCAACGCGCAACTGGCCGAAGTGACGGCGTCGCGCTGGCAGCAACTGGTGCAGACACACGCGGTATCGCAGCAGGACACCGACATGAAGCAAAGCGACGCGCAGGCCAAGCACGCAGCGCTACTCGCGGCGCAATCGAACGTGGCGCGGCTCGCGCAAATGCAGTCGTATGAAAAGATCTACGCGCCCTTCGACGGTGTGATCACGACGCGCAATGTCGAGGTGGGTGCGCTGATCGATGCAGGTAGCGCCGGCGGCCCAGCGAAGGAGTTGTTCGATCTGGCGCAGACCAGCACGTTGCGTGTCTATGCCGACGTTCCGCAGGCCTACGCGGGCACGTCACTGGACGGCACGCCTGCGTGCCTCGTCGTCGCGCAGTTGCCGGGCCGTTGCGTGACGGGCACGGTGGCGCGCAACAGCGGCGCGATCAATCCAGTGACACGGACGCTGCGTATCGAAGTGGACGTGCCGAATGCGGATGGTGCGGTCTTGCCTGGCTCGTACGGCCAGTTGCGCGTCTCCTTGCGCACCGCGCAACCGGGATTGTCGCTGCCGGTGAATGCCTTGCTGTATCGGCCGAAGGGCTTGCAGGTGGCCACGGTGGATGCGCAACAACATGTGCTGCTGAAGACCATCAAACCCGGTCGCGACTTCGGTACGCGCATCGAAGTGGACTCGGGGCTGGTTGCAACCGATCGCGTCATCCTCAACCCGTCCGATTCGATCAGTAATGGTCAAGCGGTGCGCGTGTCGAGCGAAGCCGCTGCTGCAAGCCCGGCGGTACACAGTGCGGGGAGCGGTCATGCAGCCTGAGACGTTACCTGAGTTGTTACCTGAGTGCATGCCGCGTCGCCGACCTTGCTTGCTGCTGCTGGCGGCGATCTGCGCAGCGAGCTTGATGAGTGCGGCAGGCTGTTCGATCGGACCGGACTACGTACGTCCTTCGGTGAACGTGCCGGCAGCCTATAAGGAAGCCGGCACGGCCGCTGCGCCGTCGTCGCATGCAGCGCCGGGGTGGACCGGCGCCGAGCCAGCAGACAACGAAGCGCGCGGCGCATGGTGGACGCGTTTTGACGATCCGCAACTCGACGCGCTCGAAACGAGCGTCAACGTGTCGAATCAGACGATCCGCAAAGCCGTGGCCCAGCTTCAGGAGGCACGTGCGCTGGTTAAGTCTGCGCATGCCGCGTATCTGCCGACGATTGGGGCCGCAGCGGGCGTGAACCGTCTGCACGATTCCGCGAACGTGATCGGCCATCAGGAGACGGCGGGCAAGTCTTTCGACGACTACGCCGTAACGCTCGATGCAAGCTGGGAGCCGGATCTGTGGGGCAGAATCGCGCACGAAAACGACGCTGCCCGCGCCGGCGCACAGGCCAGTGCAGCCGATCTCGAGAGCGTGCGACTGGGTGTGCATGCCGAACTAGCGGTTGACTACTTCAATCTGCGTGGGCTCGATGCGTCAAAACGGTTGCTCGACCAGACCACCGACGCTTACCGGCAGACGCTCGCGCTCACACAAAGCCGCCTCGTGGTGGGCGTGTCGTCGCAAGCCGATGTGAGCCAGGCCGAGACACAGTTGCGTGCCACCGAAGCGCAGGACATCGACCTGGGCGTAGCCCGCGCGCAATACGAGCATGCGATTGCCACGCTGACCGGGGTACCTGCGTCGAGCTTCAATCTTCCACCGGCCACGGCCGATTTCACGCCACCGGCGATTCCCGTGGGTCTGCCTTCGGAACTGCTGCAACGCCGGCCGGACATTGCCGCTGCGGAGCGGCGCGCGGCGGCGGCCAACGATCAGATCGGCATTGCGCAATCCGCGTTCTATCCCGATCTGGTTCTGACGGCGACGGGCGGCAGGGAAAGTTCGACGTTCACGAACTGGCTCACTGCGCCGTCGCGCATGTGGACACTCGGTCCGGCGCTGGTTGGCACGCTGTTCGACGGCGGGCGGCGCCACGCGATGAGTGAAAAGGCGCAGGCGCAATACGATGCCAGCGCGGCGGAGTACCGCGAAACCGTGCTGACGGCTTTTCAGGAAGTCGAGGACAACCTGGCATCGCTGCGTATCCTGGGCCAGGAGTCCAGCAAGCAGGATGCAGCGGTGGAGGCGGCCAGGAAGACGCTGCAGCTGGAACTGGATCAATACCGGATCGGAACGGCCGACTATCTGGAAGTCGTCACCGCACAAAGCGCCGCTCTGACGAACGAAAGGAACGAAATCGATCTGGCGCGCCGTCAGATGGTCGCAAGCGTGTTGCTCGTGAAAGCGCTGGGTGGTATCTGGTGAAGTCGCGATCATCGCGCGTCGTTCATCGAGTTGATCGTTTTCTACGCGCAATCAGGACGTGACGTCTCTCGCAAAAAGCACCTTCTGGTCGACTGATTCGGGCGCGACGCCCGGTTTTGTATCGATTGACTGCGCGATCGCCCAGTCGATCAACCATGCCTCGAGTTTCATCGGCGGCAGCGGCCGGGTCAAGTGATAACCCTGGACGAGATCGCAACCCAACTCGTGGAGACGCATGAGCACTTCTTCACTCTCGACACCTTCGGCTACTACTTTCAGGCCCATGTTGTGCGCGAGATCTATGGTGGATCGCACAATCGTTTCGTCATCCTTATGTTCTGTCATTCCCATGACGAAGGACTTGTCGATCTTGAGTTCGTCGACGGGCATACGCTTCAGATACGAAAGCGATGAATAGCCGGTGCCGAAATCGTCCACCGCGAGCCGGATACCGAGCGCATGCAAGCGATCAAGTGTCTCGATTGCATGGTTGGGATCGTCCATGATCGCGCTTTCTGTTATTTCGATCCACAGCATCTCTGGCGCGACCGCATGTTTTTGCAGCAACGCGTTAAACGTATCGGGCAGGGTAGATTGAATCAATTCGCGCGCCGAAACGTTGACCGATACGGCGAGGTCGATGCCGGCCTTTTGCCACGCGGCGCATTGCGCGATCGCCTTGTTGGCGACCCACTGCGAAATCATCTTGATATAGCCCGTCTGCTCGGCGAACGGAATGAACTGGTCCGGTGAGACGAAGCCCCGCGTCGGATGTTCCCAGCGCACAAGCGCCTCGACATACTTCACGCTACCGGTCGCAAGATCGAGCTTTGGCTGGTAGTAGAGTGTCAGTTCATCGCGCTCGACGGCCTGACGCAACTCGCTCATCAGCGAAAGCCGTTCTGCGCTGTTTTGATCGTGTTTCTCGTCGTATAGCGTGTAGCCGAGGTTCGATCGTTTCGCCACGTACATCGCGATATCGGCCCGCCGCATAAGGACGCTCAGGTCGGTGCCGTGCTGCGGGAACACGACTATGCCGATGCTTGCGCCAACGTCGACCAGTTGGCCCTCGATCACGATGGGTTGTTCGAGCGTTTTTAGCAGATGGGTCGCGACACGTTGCGCGCCCTCGTTTGCATCGCCCTGCAACAGCACGGCAAATTCGTCTCCGCCGAGCCGCGCGACGACATCGGTTTCCCTCAGCGCACTACGCAGGCGTGACGCCACCTCACATAGCAGCAGATCGCCGATCGGGTGCCCGAGCGTATCGTTCACCAGCTTGAAACGGTCGAGGTCCATCATCATCACGCTGAACACCTGGCCCGATTGCTGGAGATCGGCTCCCGCTTCGTCAACGGCGGCCTGCAACCGCTCGTTGAACATGGCGCGGTTCGCCAGTCCCGTCAGGCGGTCCATGTAGGCGAGCTCGACGATATGACGCTCGCGCTGCGAGATGGCGTCCTGCATCTGGTTGAATGCTGTCGCAAGTTCGCCGAGTTCGTCCTGACGCGAAATTTCGATCGGCTCGTCGTACTTGCCCTGGCCGATGCGGCGGGCGAAACGGGTGAGCGCGGTCACGGGACGGGTGACGCTGCGCGCCGTCAGCACGCTTCCGATCACAGAGAGCAGCACGCCGCATGCGGTGATCACGAGCAGCGCGGTCTGAAGCTGCCGGAACGGTGCCATCGCTTCGCGCAGGGAGCGCTGCAGCATGACCGCAGTCCGCTCGCCGCTCGATTGCAGGAGCACGACACGCGTTGCATAGTTGCTGTCGTCGACGTCGGCAATGCCCGCGCGGACGTGCGAGTGGTCGTCCTGCAGTGAACTGGCAAGCAGCGTCCAGCGGCCGTCGCGGCGTCCTTCGAGAAAGGAGACGTTGAGCGACGTCAGGGTGGCCATTTCCTTCGCGACATCGTCGTCAATCAAGAAACCCATTGCCACCCAGGCAATCGTCAACGGTGCCTTGACCGGCACAGCGACGACCTGATACAGCTTCCCGTCGACCGCAACGATGGAGGATGAGTCGCCCTGCCGGGATGCCGCACGAATCAGACTGCCCAGCGGGAAGGGCGCGCCGACGTACGACGCGCCGCGGCTGTCGGCGATCAGCTTGCCGTCGAGGTCCGCCAGCATGACGACGTCTGCATTGACGCGGGCACCGTGATTGTGCAGGGCCGACACGACCGTATTCTCGTCATGCGTCGCGACGGCCTCGCGAAAGCCGAAGTCCGCCGCGACAACCACAGCGGCCTGGCTCAACTTTTCGCCGTTCGAGCGAAGTACCTGGCGGAACACCCGCTCTGCCACCACCAGTTCCTGGTTGGCATTGCGGCGCGCGTTCGAGTGGATGACCGTGCTGATCATCGCAAAACCCGCGAGTTGCGCAGCCAGCATCAGTATCACGATGACAAGCGCAATCTGGGCGCGCAAGCTATGGAATCGCATGGCGGGCTTACGGTGCCGACACGTTCAGCTTGAACGATGCCCGTTCGCCGGAAGGCAGCTTCTGCGTAGGCATGTCGCTCCCTTCGGCGAGGCGATAATGCCAGGCGGTCAGCTTGTAGTTATCCGCTGGAAGGTTGTCTATCGAGGCATGTCCGTTAGAGTCGGTCTTTGCGAACCAGGGGGTGTCGACCACCAGCACGTACGCGACCATCGAATCGTGGATATTGCAGCCCATCACGACAAGGCCTGGCTTGTCGAACACGACGGGATTGGCCGGCACGCCGTGGTAGAGATGCAACTCGAACTTTTTGGCCGGTGAGAACGAATACACATCGTGTTCGAAATTGTCCTTGTTCGGAAATGTGATGGCCGTTCCCGTTTGCACGACCGACACGAGCGGCACGAATTGCCGCTTGATCTGGTCGACGACAGCGCCTGCGGGCCGGCTTGCCGGGAGCTTGCCGTTCAACGGTGTGGCATAAACGACTGCGTCAGCGAGCGGCGCGCCGTTCTGGTCGACGACATCCACCTGAAAACTCGCGGCGCAGGCTGTCGCAGCGTGCAGGGCGGCCCAGCAAAGCGCGGCGCTGAACCACTTCCGCCCGACTGAGGTGCAGTTATCTGAGTGCATGGAATAAGGTCTCATGGCGGAGTGAGTGACCGATGCGACACCCGCAAGGGGAGCGAAACTCCGGATGAACGTTGCGCTCACTCGCGGTCCTGGATGTCGCGATACATGGGCGCCAGTTTTGCGAGGAGTTTGTTTTGCGCGCGAAATGGCACACCGTTGCGGTCCATCGCGGTTTGAAGATCTTCCACGAGTGCGTTGAATGCAGCGCGATCGATATTTTGGCCTTCGTGCGCTCGTTTCATCGTACGGCCGGTATAGACGCACGGGCCGTCCAGCAGCACGCAAAACTGTTCGGCGAGCTTCTGCTTGATACGTTTGATCGGCGCGCCTTCGAAGTAGGGCTGCGTGCGTGGATCGACGAGCAGGAGATCATAGAAATCGTCGATGATCTTGACGAGACCCGGTTGCTCACCGAATTCTTTATAGAGCGTATCGTCGGCACGGGCGACTGGCGACAGCATCGCGCTCAACGCGAGTGCCACGTATGCAACGAGACGGACAGGTTTTCTCAACTTCATGATCAGAACCCCACTTGCACAGACGCATAAGCGCCGTGCTGATTCCGGATGGTTGCTACGTCGCCCAGTTCGACGTAGGCGAGCGTCAGCGAGATGTGTTTATTCGGCGCCCATGCGATGAACGCGTCGTATGCGTTCTGCTCGCGCGCGAAACTCAGGTTGTTGGGTTTCGTGCGGTATTCGGCACCGACGGCGACGTATCGCGATAACAGATAGGCAGCGGATGCCTCGAACTCCGGGTGATAGCTGTTCGACCGATCTCCCCCAAACCCAAGCAGCCCGAATTGATTGGCTTTGGTAAAGCGCAGCGTGCCGTTGAGCAGCAGGCTCTGGGCGAGCAGGAGTTTGGTTGCGGACAGATAGAAGTCCGTGCCGGAATTGCTCGCCGCACCAACGGCCTTGACGACATCGCCCTGTTCGTTGTGCTTGAACTGGATGCCCGTAGCGACTTGAGGCACCCAGGTGTCCTGATCGAGCACGGCATCGCCAAACAAACGCACCTTTACGCCGATCGTGTCCATGTTGAAGCGGAATCCCGAACCGAGACCGAGTTGGGCACCGGCGTCACGCGTGTCGAACTCCTGGCGTGAAACCGAGAATTCGACCCGATTGGCGACACCTACCGCGGCACCATAGGTGGTGAGCGCGAAATCCTGGGTATGCAGGTAGGTACCGTAGGCGTCGGCGCCTAGTTGTGACGCGGTGCCGTAGCCACCAATCACGGCCCAGGGTACGAGGCCCCCGCCAGCCGATCCTTCGACCTCTGAGACACCGCCCGTCAACAGCAGTTTTCCTGACGTGCTCGGTACGATCGGTCCGGTGGGCTCATCGGCGAGAACCGGTTGAGACTGGAGCGCAATGAGTGCGAGGGCTGCGGATGCGAGCGGCGTGGCCGAATTCCTGAGGCGCATGTCGTGTCGTTGAAGGTGAGTAAGGACGCGATTGCGCAGCAGCGTATGTGCAACGATCAGTGCGTCATGCGTTTGGCTGAGCGCGGTTATCGGGTCGTTGAGCTGTAGAGCCAGTCAGCGGAGCGTCGGCGCGCTTCTCACATAACGGCATACGAAATTGATACTTGAGCAATTACATGGAAAATGACGGCTTGCCGTGTCAGGGGCTTTGTACTTTTTGTTCAGCTGCGGTACAGCCAAGCTCTTCCAATGCGATCCGCAAAGGTTTGCGCACCCCGCACCTCTGCGGTGCCCCGATCCCGACCGCCCGGCGCAAGCGCCGCGACATCCTCGCAACACCCCCTCACCGAAGCGCCGCCGCCACCGCCTCATCGATCTGCATCGCAAAGCGCGCTTCAACGTCGGGCACCGCAAAGCCAATCGACAGTTCCAGATACGCATCCCCCAGCACCAACTGCACGAAGGTCGCTGCCCGCAATGCTGCCGTCGATTCATCAAAGCGTTGCCGCAGGATTTTTGCCGCGTAGGCGCGCACGACCTTCGCGCCATTTTCGTGAAACACCTGGCCGAGTTCCGGAAGACGCTCGGCCTCCGCAACGATGGCGCGATACAGCCGCAGATAATCCGGCGTGATGAGGATCTGCGCCAGCATCTCTCCCAGCTCGCGCAACGCGGCTTCCGGTGATCCATCGGACTGCTGGTCCTGAGCACTCGCGAGCACGCCGCCCACCTCGGCGCACATCCAGCTCACCAGACCAACGAAAAGCGCCTCCTTCGACTTGAAGTGGCGGTACACCGTCTGTTTGCCGACGCCCGCGGCCGCGGCGACATCGTCCATCGTTGCGAGGCCGAAGCCCTCGCTCAAAAAAACGGCTTTCGCGCCGTCGAGAATGGCGGACCGCTTGCGGCGTTGCAGCGTGCTCAGATCAAGGAGAGAAGTATCCATACGAGATAAATAACAGATCGTCAAACGGTTGACAAGACTGACCAGTCTCGTTTAGATTGCTCAAAACGAGACTGATCGGTCTCGTTCGTAAGACCATTGAATACGACCATTCAATCGGTAGCCAATCATTGGAGAACGCTGTGAGACTGTTCATGACAGGTGGTACGGGCTTCATCGGGCAAGCGGTCGCGCGCAAGGCAGTCAGCCTCGGCCATCAGGTAACGGCGTTGGTGCGCGATGACAGTTCGGCGGCGGCCGGCGCGCTGGCACGTCTCGGCGTGATCTTGCATGGTGGCGATCTGCGCGAGCCGCAGTCTTTCGCTGCGGCTGCGGGCGCTGCTGACGGGGTGCTGCATACGGCGTCGACCAACGACGCATCGGCCGGCGCGGCCGACGAAGCCGCAATTGTCGCGATGCTTGCGCAACTGCAGCCGGGCGCGGCCTTTGTCTACACCTCGGGCACCTGGGTCTATGGCAATACGGGCGCGGCGCCCGCGACGGAAGCCTCGGCGCTGAATCCGACGCCGCTCGTCGCGTGGCGGCCGGCAGTGGAGCAACAGGTGCTCGCGCTGGCCGCGCGCCGCTCGATTGCCGCGGTAGTCCTCCGGCCGGCGATGGTGCACGGCTACGGTCGCGGCGTCTTCGGCATGCTCGCCGGCATGGCCCGTCAGTCCGGCAATGTGGCGATGATCGGCGACGGCGCCAACCATTGGCCAGCGGTGCATGTCGACGATCTCGCCAGCGCCTATCTGAGCGCAGTGGAACGAGCGGCGAGGGCAGACGGTGGCGTCGCCGGGCAGATCTTCAACGTCGTCACGGAAGATGCGGTAGCCGTTGCCCAAATAGGTGAAGCGATGCGCGCCTCGCTCGGCGCCGAGCGGGTCGTGTTCTGGCCGCTGGAGGATGCCCGCAAATCGTTTGGGCCCTTTGCCGACGCACTCGCGCTCGACCAGGCGGTCAGCGGCGAGCACGCGCGGCGAGTGCTGGCATGGGAACCGCACGGCCCTCGTCTGCTTGCGGACCTTGCTGACCCGCAGCACTTCGAGCAAAGCAACGGAGCATGATCATGCCGCTGAATGCTGCTTCTCTCGAACCCATCTTTGCGATGCTCGTAGCGGTTCTGTTTGCGATTGCCGGCGTGGTCAATCTGGCGCGGCGTGACTCAGTGAAGCGCGACTTCGCACGCTGGGGTTATCCGGCGTGGTTTCCATTGCTCTGTGGCGCTCTTGAGTTGCTCACCGCAGCGCTGCTGCCAGCGCAACAGACACGCGTGTTCGGCCTCACGCTGGCCAGCATCATCATGATGGGCGCGCTCTTCACGTTGCTGCGAAATCGCGAGCCGTTGCGGCATCTTGCGCCGGCGCTGGTCTTCGCGGCGCTCGTTGCGTGTACGGTGGCCGTTCGCGGTTGACGATTCCTCGATCCATGACGGCGCTGAACGCGCGAAACGCAGCGCGTTGTTGCGTCGCTGCATGCACCGGTTATTTTTTGCTTAGTTGACAAGCAAAAATTCGGCGCTTTAGACTTCGCTCATACCTCGCGGCCTGACAAAGACGTCCGCCCGGGGACCCGGCACAGAAGCCCTCTGACGAACCCATCGTTCGTCAGAGGGCTTTTTTTTGTCCGCATTTTTCCCCTGTCTAGCGCTCACTTCTGGAGAATCCGCATGTTGCTGAAGCCGTCGGGCTGGATGCTTCTCGCCCTTACCGCAGGACTTGCACTGACTTCGCTCGCATCGAGCGCCGCCGATCCCGTGAAAATCGGTTTGCTGGAAGACGCCTCGGGTAATTTCGCACTGGCAACCATTCCGAAGATTCACGCCACGGAACTCGCGGTGGATGAGATCAACGCGAAGGGCGGCATTCTCGGCCGCCCCGTGCAGCTGATCGCTTACGACACGCAGTCGGACAACACGAAGTTTCAGGAACTCGCGCGGCGTCTCGTGCAGACCGACAAGCCCGATGTCATTTTCGGCGCTTTCTCGAGCGCCTCGCGCGAAGCGATCCGCCCGATCATGGACCGCGCGCATCAGTTGTACTGGTACGACAACCAGTACGAAGGCGGCGTGTGCGACACCAACACGTTCGTGACGGGTGCGGTGCCCGAGCAGCAGTTCTCCACGCTGATTCCGTGGATGATGCAGAAGTACGGCAAGAAGGTGTACACCATTGCCGCCGATTACAACTTCGGACAGATCTCCGCCGAATGGGTGCGCAATATCGTGAAGGAAAACGGCGGCACGATGGTCGGCGAGGAATTTATTCCGTTGTCCGTATCGCAGTTCGGCCAGACGATCCAGAACATCCAGAAGGCGAAACCCGACTTCGTGGTCACGCTGCTGGTGGGCGCGAACCAGTCGTCGTATTACGAGCAGCAGGCCTCCGCGCATCTGAATCTGCCTATGGCAAGTTCGGTGAACGTCGGTCAGGCCTATGAGCACAAGCGCTTCAAACCGCCTGCACTGAAGGACATGTACGTGACGGCGAACTACGTCGAAGAAGTGGATACGCCCGCAAGCAACGACTTCAAGAAGCGCTTCCACGCGAAATTTCCGAATGAGCCGTACATCAATCAGGAAGCGGCGAACGCCTACGACGCCATTTATCTCTACAAGGCCGCCGTCGAAAAGGCCGGCACGACGAATCAGGACGCGGTGCGCAAGGCGCTGGAAAGCGGCACCATCTGCACCGACGGCGAGCAGGGCAAGGTCTGTATGGACCCGAAGAGCCATCACGCGAGCCACACCATCTTCCTCGTCCACGTGAAGGAAGATCACTCGGTGGAAATTCCGAAGGTCTGGGCCGACGTGCAACCGTACTGGCTCGGCAAGGTGGGCTGCGATCTGCCGAACAAGCCGGATCATCGTCAGTACACGCCGTCGAATCTCCCCAAGAAGTCCTGATCTGAACGAACCCGCGGCGGCCGATGCATGGCCGCCGCGCGCCCGTTCCTGAACGTGGAGCCTGCATGGCCACCTTATCGGTTCTGTATTCGATCATCTATCAGTTCGGCGACAGCTTTGCCTACCTGGTGCTCTCGGCGCTTGGCCTCGCGGTGATTTTCGGCATGATGGGCGTGATCAATCTCGCGCATGGCGAGTTCATCATGTGCGGGGCGTACGTCACGATCATCGCGGCCAAACGTGGCGTGCCCTTACCCCTTGCGATGCTGCTGGGTGCGATTGCAGCGGCGCTGGCTGGTGTGGTGATCGAGCGGCTGGTGATCCGTCATCTGTATGACCGCCTGTTCGATTCCGTGGTGGCAACGTGGGCCATCAGCCTGATCGTGCAGCAGACCATGCTGCTTGTCGCCGGCCCCTCGCTCGAAGGCATCAGCACACCATTCGGTTCATTCGCCCTGGGCGACTATTCGTTTTCGACGTATCGCGCCGTGCTGCCGGTCATCGCGCTGGCGATCCTGTCGGGACTCTATCTGCTGTTCTTCAAGACCAATTACGGCGTGTGCGCCCGCGCCACGATCCTGAATCCGAACATCGCGCAGTGTCTCGGCCTGCGCACTGATCGGCTCTACACGCTGACCTTTGCGCTCGGCGCGGGTCTCGCGGGACTCACCGGCGCGCTCTACGCGCCCACCATGACCCTGGTTCCAACTATGGGCAGCAACTTCATCGTGCAGGCCTTCGTCTCTGTGGTGGTGGGCGGCGCCAACGTGATTGCGGGAACCACGCCGGCTGCTGGCGTGCTCGCCATCATCCAGTCCGCGCTGACTGCGTCGTACGGTCAACTGTTCGGGCAGATCGGGCTGCTGCTCACGGTCATCGTCGTGATTCGGCTGATGCCGCAGGGCCTCGGCAATCTCTTCACGCGCGCGCGCTAGGAGGCAGACGTGAAGCAATCTCCTCTGCCTTCCACCGGCGTCGCCACGCGCGCATTGCCGTACGTGCCGTGGCTCGTGGCGCTATGCCTGCCGCTCGTGGTCGATGCGAACACCAGCGGCAATCTGGCCTACTGCCTGCTTTGGGCGTTCAGCGCGGTGGGACTCGCTGCGATGTGGGGCTACGGCGGCATCCTCTCATTCGGGCAGACCGCTTTCTTCGGACTGGCGGGCTACAGCTACGGCATCTTCACGCTGAACTACGGCGATACGTGGTTCGAAGCGTGGCTCGGCCTCGGCGCAGGGCTGGTGGTAAGCGTGCTGGTCGCCGCGCTGCTTGGCTACATGATTTTCTATGGCCGTATCAAGGGCGTGTTCATCGGCATCGTCACGCTGTCGGTCACGCTCGTGCTGGAAACCTTCATGGCGCAGACGGCCGGCCCGCAATGGGCCATCGGCGAGGCGCGCCTGAACGGCTACAACGGCATGGGCGGCATGCCGCAACTGACGATTCCCTGGCCAGGCGGAGCGCTCACGCTGGAGAACGCGAGCTTCTATTACCTCGTGCTGATCCTGTTGATCGTCGTCTATGCCGCGATGCGCAAGCTGCTCGGCGGCCCGTTCGGGCTCACGCTCATTGCGATTCGCGAGAATCCGCAGCGCGCGGAAATGCTGGGCGTGGATATCCGCCGTCATCAACTGCTCGTGTTCGTGCTCGGCTGCACGCTGGGCGGATTGTCGGGCGCGCTGTACACGATCTGGGGCTCATATATCACGCCCTCGACGATGGGCCTCACCGCTGCGGCCATGCCCGTGATCTGGGTAGCGACCTCGGGCAGAAAGAGCATCGGCGCGGCCATTCTCGGCACGGCGCTGCTCGTCTGGCTCTCGCAGAATCTCGCGGTGTACGGCAGCCAGTACGCGTTGATCCTGCTCGGCGCGATTCTGCTGATCGTCGTGCTGGCCGCGCCCGAAGGCCTGTTGCCGTTCGTCACACGGCATCTGCAGCGTGCCTCGCGCCGCGGAAGCACAGCGAACAGCGGGGCAAAAAGCGGGGCAAAAAGCGGCGGTGCGCACCACGCCGGCACATGCCTCAAGCAGGAGGAGGGCAAGTCATGACCACGTTACTGGAAACGCGCGGGCTCAAGAAGCGCTTTGGCGGCGTGCATGTCATCAATGGGATCGACTTCAAGATCGACGCCGGCGAGATTCGCTGCGTGATCGGGCCGAATGGCGCGGGCAAGAGCACCTTTTTCAAGCTCATCACCGGGGAGCATCGGCCGTCGGAAGGGAGTGTCATGTTCCTCGGCGAGGACATGAGCCATGTGCTGCCGCATGAACGTATTCGCATGGGCATGAGCATCAAGTTCCAGATTCCGGGCGTGTTCCCGGATCTGAGCGTGCGCCAGCATCTGCAGTTGTCGCTGCATCGCGCGAAGGACGACCGGCCCGACAGTCTCGACGCGCTGTTGCAGCGCTTCATGCTGCAAGACGAAGAGCATGTGCTGGCGCGCAATCTTTCGCACGGCAAGAAACAGTGGCTCGAGATTGCCATGGCGGTGTCGTTGCGGCCAAAGCTGCTGTTTCTGGATGAACCCGTTGCGGGCATGTCGGTGGAGGAAACGCATGCGACTGGGGAGTTGATCAAGCGTTTGTCAGCAGACGGTCTCACGATGATGGTGGTCGAACACGACATGACCTTCGTCAAGCAGATCGCCTCGCGCGTGACGGTGCTGCATGGCGGCAGTCTGCTCGCCGATGGTCCGCTCGACGAGATTCTCGCGCGCGACGACGTCGCGGAAGTCTATCTGGGGAAGCGGAAATGAGCGCGTTGCTTGATGTATCAGGCGTGGAGGCGGGTTACGGCGGCGGACGCGTGCTCAATGGCGTGTCGTTCAGCGTCGGCAAAGGCGAGGTGCTCGCGCTGATCGGGCGCAACGGCGTCGGCAAGACCACGTTGATGCGCACGTTGATCGGCCTCGTCAACCTCGATGCCGGAGGAATTACTCTGGATGGCGAAGCAATCGGCCATCGCAAGCCGTATGTCCGCGCGCAACGAGGCATGGGCTACGTGCCGCAGGGCCGCGAGATTTTCGGCGCGCTGACCGTTGCCGAGAATCTCCAGGTCGGCGCTCAGGCCAACCGCGCGAAGGCGGCGGGCATGCGCGAGAAAGTGGTGAGCTACTTTCCCGTGCTGAAGCAGCGCTACCAGCAGAAAGCGGGAACCATGAGCGGCGGCGAGCAACAGCAACTGGCCATTGCGCGCGCGTTGATCAGCGCGCCGGTGGTGCTGCTGCTCGACGAGCCGTCGGAAGGCATTCAGCCTTCCATCGTCGATCTGATCGGCGAGACGCTCCAGCAGATTGCGCAGGAGACGGGCATCGGCGTCGTGCTGGTCGAACAGGACATGGGCATGGTCGAACGCATCGCAACGCGCTGCTGCGTGATGGACAAGGGCCGCATCGTCGAAACACTGAGCCCCGCGCAACTCGGGGACGAACAACTGATTCGCCAGTACCTGGCACTGTAACGGAGAGCAGAACATGACATGGCTTGAAGAATCGATCATGATGAAACGCGGTGTCGGCGCGAGTCGTGAACCGGTGGAGCATCATCTGACCGAGGAGTTGCAGCAGACCTATCACTACACCATCGGGCCATATTCGCAGCCGGTGCTGCACGTCAAGCCAGGCGATCGCATCGTGGTCGAGACGCGTGACGCATTCGAAGGCAAGATCAAGGAGGAAACCGACAAGCCGTCGCAGGTTCTGCAAGTGCCGTTTCTCAATCCGCAAAACGGTCCGATCATGATCGAGGGGGCGGAAAAGGGTGACGTGGTGGCCGTCTACATCGAAAAGATGGCGCCGCGCGGCGACGATCCGCACGGCTTCTGCTGCATGATCCCGAACTTCGGCGGCCTGACCGGCACGGACTACACCGCGCTGCTCAACGAGCCGCTGCCCGAGGTGGTGCGCAAGATCAAGATCGACGAAGAAAACGTGTACTGGAGCAAGCGCAATACGCTGCCGTACAAGCCGCATATCGGCACGCTGAGTCTCTCGCCGGAAATCGACTCCATCAACTCCCTCACGCCCGATAACCACGGCGGCAACATGGATGTACCCGACATGGGGCCTGGCAGCATCACGTATCTGCCGGTGCGCTCGCCGGGCGGCCGGCTCTTCATCGGCGACGCACACGCCTGCCAGGGCGATGGCGAAGTGTGCGGCACGGCGGTGGAGTACCCGAGCACGACCACGGTGCGCGTCGATCTCATCAAGAACTGGCAGATCGACTGGCCGCGGCTCGAAAACGAGGACGCCCTGATGAGCATTGGCAGCGCACGTCCGCTCGAAGACGCGACGCGCATTGCGTATCGCGAACTCGTGCTGTGGATGGCCGCCGAATACGGCTTCGACAAATGGGACGCCTACATGATGCTCAGTCAGGTCGGCAAGGTTCGCCTTGGTAATTTTGTCGATCCAAAATACACAGTGGGTGCAATGGTCGCCAAGCACTACCTGAAGTAAGGCTTCGAAATAAAGCTTCGAAGTAACGCGTTGAAGTACCGTTCTACCCAGGAACCAGCAGCGCAGCACGATCAAGGCGCGGGGCACCCGCTCCGCGCGCATTCGAGAGCGTCACGATATGGCTTTGTCCGATCTTATCCGCGTTGGCCTTCTTTGCTCGACGAGCGGCTCGACCGCCTTGCTCGAGCAGTCGCAGTGGCGCGGAGCGAACCTCGCCATCGAGGAAATCAACGCACGTGGCGGCATAGACGGCCGCGAACTGGTCGCGCTGCACTATGACCCGGCCTCCGATCCTGCCGCGTTTCGTGAACTTGCCGAGCGGCTGATCCTGCAAGATGGCGTGAATGTCATCTTTGGCGGCTACACCTCGACGAGCCGCAAGGCCATGCTGCCCGTGGTGGAAAAACACAACCGGCTGCTGATCTATTCGCAGCAGTACGAGGGTTTCGAATACTCGGACAACATCATCTACAGCGGCGCGTCGCCCAATCAGAACGGCGTGCAACTGGCCGATTTCATGACCGAAACGTACGGCGCGCGGGTGTATTTCATCGGCTCGCGCTACGTCTATCCGTACGAATGCAATCGGACCATGCAGGAACTGCTGCTGCAGCATCCTGAAGGCGCGATTCTCGGCGAACGCTATCTGCCGCTCGACGCCACGCGTGACCAGTTTGCGCAGGTGGTCGCGGACATCCGGCGCAAGTCACCGGACTGGATTTTCAGCACCGTGATCGGCGCGACCGTGCCGTATCTCTACGATGCCTTTGCCCACGCGGACCTCGATCCGTCGAAGATGCCCATTGGCAGCCTCAATACATCCGAGACCGAAATACATGCGATGGAGCGTGGCATCGCGGCAGGACACTACACGGCGGCGCCGTATTTCCAGAGTATCGACACAGAGGAAAATCATCGCGCGGTGCGCCGTCATCAGTCGCGCTTTGGCTCTGACACTCCCACGGACATGAACTGGGAGGCCGCGTACTATCAGATGCACATGTTCGCGGAGGCGTACGCGCGCGCGGGCTCCGATGAGATTGGCAGCATCATGCCGCATCTGCTCGGCTCGGAATTCGCTGCGCCGCAGGGCCGCGTGCGCATCGATCCGGTCAATCATCACATGGCGCTTTATCCACGCATTGGCCGCGCCAATGCGAACGGCCAGTTCACCATTCTGCGCGAATCGAAGTGCGCCGTTGGTCCCGATCCTTACATGACGCGTCAAACGCTCGGGGACTGGGTCACCAAGCTGAGTTCGCGGGACTACTGACGTGAGCACGCGAGCGGACAGAGGCCAGCGCAGCCTCACGAGTTCGATCCTCGAGCGCAATGCGCGCGTGGTCGTGTTTCATCCAGACGACGATGATGGGCAGACGCTCACCAACCATCTGCGGCGCATGGGCTTCGTGGTGGAACGATGCTGGCCGCCCACGGATACGCTGCCGGAACACACCGACCTCGTGTTTCGCGCCCTGCTGCCCGAAGAGCGTGCGCCGAAGAGCGAGTGGTCCGGGCCCGACGCGCCGCCGGTCATCTGCGTGGTGAGCTACGAGAACCCCACCTTCATCGATCAGGCCATCAAGATGGGCTCGGACGGCATCGTGACGACGCCGATTCGCGCCTCCGGTTTGCTCTCCACCGTGGTGATGGCGCTGTATCACGCGAAACGTGCGCGTCAGCACGCGCAGCGCATTGCGCGGCTCGAACAGAAGCTGCTCGACAGCCGGCATCTGCAGGAAGCCAAAGAGATTCTGATGATCATGCATCACGTGAGCGAGCGTGAGGCGTACGACATGCTGCGCGCGCAGGCAATGGAGAAGCGCGTGACTATCGACGATATCTGTCACTCCGTGATTCAGGCGGGCGAAGTGCTGCAGATCGCGCGTGGCGTGGCATCGGAAGAGGGGCAGGGGAAAGAATAAGCGGCAGTGAGCAGGAAGGCGCGTGCCGTCGAAACGTAGCGCAACAGGCAAAGGAGCGACGAGTATGGATCTGCAAGTGAAGGGCCTGAAAGCGATCGTGACGGGCGGCACCAAAGGCATCGGCCTCGCGATTGCCCGCACGCTCGCGGCGGAGGGCGCGGAGCTGGCCATCTGCGCGCGCGACGAAGCCGCCGTCAGTTCGACCGCGAGTGCACTGGCGCAACTGAGCGGTGCACGCGCCTCGGGTACGGCGCTCGATGTGGCCGATGGCGCAGCGTTGAAGGCGTGGGTAACGCGTGTGGGCGAGGAGTGGGGCGGAGTGGATATCGTCGTGGCGAACGTGAGCGCGCTGGCGATTGGCAACGACATCGAATCGTGGCGCAAGGAGTTCGAAACGGACCTGCTCGGCACGGTCAACCTCGTGGATGCCGCCATGCCGTTTTTGCTGGCGAGCAAGGCGGCGTCGATCGTTGCTATTTCAAGCGTCTCGGCACGCGAGATCGATTTCGCCGCCGGACCGTACGGCGTATTCAAGGCGGCGCTCGTGCATTACATGCAGGGGCTCGCCAATCAACTGGCGGCGAAGGGCATTCGCGCCAATACCGTCTCGCCCGGCAACGTGTATTTCGAAGGCGGCGTGTGGGACTGGATCGAGCACAACGACCCGGCGCTGTTCGAGCGCGCGCTGGCGTTGAATCCAACTGGACGCATGGCCAGGCCGCAGGAAATCGCCAATGCGGTGGCGTTCATCGCGAGCCCGGCGGCGAGCTTCGTGAGCGGCGCGAACCTGGTGGTGGACGGTGCGCTGACGCGTGGCGTGCAGCTTTGAGGCGTGCGTCAACTCAACGGGAGCAGTGAATGGAACAGGGCAGTGCAATGCATATCGAACTGGACAATCTGACGGTGGAAGCGGTGCAGGCGGCCTTCGCGGCGGGCACGTACAGCGCCGAGCAACTGGCGCGCGCCTGCTTCGAGCGGATCGAGCGCTACAACGCGAAATACAACGCGCTGATCTTTCTGAACCCGGCGGCCATCGACGATGCGCGCAAGATCGACCAGCGCCGCGCCGCTGGCGAACCGCTCGGCCCGCTCGCGGGCGTGCCGGTGGTCATCAAGGATCCGATGGACATGGTCGGCTTTCCGACCACGGCGGGTTGGTCGAAGCTGTACAGCAAGAAAGGCGGCGTCGATCTGTTTCCTGAGCGCGATGCGCCGGTTGTTGCGCGCATGCGGCACGCGGGCGCCGTTCTGCTCGGCAAGACCAACGTGCCCGTGTTGAGCCACACCGGCACGCATGCCAACGATAGTTGGGCCGGACCCACGATCAATGTGGTGATGCCCGAACGGGCGCCGGGCGGCAGCAGCGCAGGGACCGCGTCGGCGGTGGCTTCGGGCATGGCCGTGCTGGGGCTCGCTGAGGAAACCGGCGGCTCGATCCAGAATCCCGCCTCGGCACAGGACCTGGTCGGCATCAAGCCGACCATCGGGCTCGTGCCGAACGCGGGTGTCGTGCCGCTCTCGGCGAATCGCGATGTGGTGGGGCCCATCGCCCGCAATGTCAGGGACGCGGCGCTGTGTCTCGACGCGCTGGCGGGCTATTCGAGCGAGGATGCGAAGACGCTCGCCAGCGTAGGGCGTCAACCGGAAGGCGGCTACGCGGCGAGGCTCTACCGCGATGCGTTAGCGGGCAAGCGCATTGGCCTGTACGGTCCTGGATGGCGCACCCAGCCGCTGACCGAAGAAGCCGCGGCGTTGTATGAGCGCGTCAAGGGCGAACTGACTGCGCTGGGCGCGACGCTGATCGACGATCCGTTTGCAGGCTCGGGGTTCGCGGAATTGCGCAAGACCACGCCGCCGCTGCCGAACTTCGATGCCCGCGGACTCGAATCGATTCCTTACGATCTCGAGAAGTATCTTGAGCGGCTCGGCAAGCAGGCGCCGCTCAAGACCTTCGCGGCATTCGCCGAAGCGACCAAAGACGAAAACGCGTTTGGCCCGCGTGGCGTGTTGCGCTATCTGCATAACCTGCCGGATTTCAAGGCGGCGTTGGCCAACCCATCGTTGCCGCCTGAAATGCCAGAGTTCGTCGAACTGAAGGCGCGTTATCTGCGCATCTTCGAAGCGGTCATGGATGAGCAACGTCTCGATGCGCTCGTGTTTCCGCAAATGCGCGGCGAGCTTCCGCCGCTGCACGGCACGAGCACCATTCAGGAAACGACGGTGGGCGAGATCAATATCGCAGGGCTGCCGGGCATCGCGGTTCCGGCGGGCTATTACCAGTCAGGGTCGCCCTTCGGTCTGATCTTCGTCGGCCGCCTGTGGGATGAAGCCGCGCTGCTGGGCTATGCCTACGCGTATGAAAGCGGCACGGCCCACCGGCAGGCGCCGGTGCTCGATTAAGGCAGGGCGGGTGGCCGGCTGACGGGCTGCGTAGCCGACCCTGGCAACAACGGGTAGAGTTACTGGCGGGCGAGGGCGCGAAGATTGGGCGGCTCAGGCATGACGCTCCGCGTCGGCAGGCCCAGGTCACACTCGGATACGGCGGGGCCTGACAAGCTGGCGTGATCGGTTTCGATTGTCCGCATGTCAGCATTGACGCGCGCTCAGCCGGACTGATTTAAACTGCGAATGACAATTGCGCCGGATAATCTTTCTTCAGTTGCCAGGAGAGTTCTATGAGCAAGCGTACCCTCGTATCGACTGCCGCCACCTTGCTGTGCGCGGGCGCCTTGACGTCGTTGACTGCCACCTCGGCTCAGGCCGCCGCGCCGGTGAAATGCCATCTGACCTTCAGCATGTCCGGATGGTCGGCGCTTTATCAGCACGCCGAAGGACACGGCAAACTGACCTGCAGCAATGGCCAAAGGTCGTCTGTGAAGATCAGCGTGCACGGCGGCGGTCTGACCGCGGGCAAGTTCCGTGTCACCGGTCACGGCGATATCACCCACGTCTATAGCATCAAGGATGTGTATGGCAGCTATGCGCAGGCCGGCGCTTCGGCCGGCGCGGGTCAGAGCGGTACGGCTCAGGTGCTGACCAAGGGCGATACGTCGATGGCGCTGAGCGCGAGCGGTGAAGGGATCAACCTGGGCATCGCGCTGGACGACTTCAAGATCGAGCCGGTGCACTGAGCGAGCCACTGGGCCGAAAGGGTGCGATGAGGGCGCGAAGGTGCGAGAAAGGTGCAATCAGGGCGCGCTGCCGCTCTCGCTGCGCAGCGTCTCTGCACAGCGTAGCCGCGCCGGGTCAACTCATCGCAAGCTTTTCACCTCGTCCGGCGTGACATCCGCGTCGAAGTGATTGCCGAGGTGTGTTCTGGTGTAGTTGACCACGGCGGCGACCTGCGCGTCACTCATCGCATCGCCGAACGCGGGCATCCCCTTGTGTCCGTGCAGTACGTTGACGATCACATAGGGCGCGGCTTCGACCGCCGGGTCGCCGGCGAGCGCCGGGTAATGGCCCGCGCCCTGTGCGCCTTTTCCATCGGGCATGTGACATCCCGCGCAAGAGGCGCGGTAAAGCGCTGCGCCGCTTTGCTCGGTGAAGCGGTAGCCCGGCGAAATCGTGAAAGTGCCCGGCGCGTCCTCGGCCGCTGCAGACTCAGCCGATCCCACCCCGGCCCTCATCAGCAAGAGCATCAGCGCCACACCGGCCAACACCGCGCGCTTGTGCATTACCCTACGCATTGACGATCCTCCGATGCAGCCGGGTGATCGCATCCAGCGACGACAGCACCGCGCCTTCCTGCCATGCCGGAATATGCGAGGCGTGCTCGCCAGCGAGGACGATGCGCCCATCTATCTGACAGAGGTTTGTGTAGTGCGCCTTTCTTAGCGCATCCGTCCAGGCGGCGAAGCAGCCATTCGTGTACGGCGAGCGGCTCCAGCTCATCGCAAAGCCGGTCTGATACTCGCGTGCATACTGAGGATGAATCTGGCTGCCCTGGCTCAATGCCACCGCAATCCGTTCGGCAGGCGGCAGCGCGCCCATTTCGTAGCTGGCGGGCCCCCATGTGTAGGCGCCGAGCAGCACCGCTGGACCGGCCGAGCCGAAGCCCATCGGCGGATAGGCGATGTTCGAGATCGGCAGATCGGTACGCGTGATGCCGCCGTAGATCTGCTCGTCCTCTTCCCAGAAACGCCGGCCGAACTGCAGGCCGACCTTCACCGACGTCTCGTAGGGCACCGCCTCGATCGCGGCGCGCATCTCCGCTCCCACCTCGATGTCGATCTGACTCAGGATCGACAGCGGGATCGTGCATACCAGCCAGTCCGCGTGCGCGTTCCGGTCAACGCCGCTGACAGTATCCGTATAGCGCACGCTGACCCCGTGCGCGTCCTGCGCGATCGCCGTGACCCTGGCGTTGAACTCGACTGCGTTTGCGACCTGCGAATAGAGCGCGTGAGCAATCCTGTCCATGCCGCCTACGGGCTGGAAAATGCTGCTCTGGAAGTCCAGCTCGCTGCCCGACGACAGCCCTTGCCACAGCGTCGATGCCAGCAAGGCGTCGCGCGGCAGCAGATTAGACGGCACGGCTTTCGGCATCAGTCCACCGCCCGGTGCGGTGGCATAGCCGCGCCGCTCGCTGCTGCGCCTGCCCGCCTGATAGGTCCCATTTCGATCGAGCGCACCCCATTGACGCAGCGATTCGAAAAGCCGCTGGCCGTCGTCCGCGGACAACGCATCGTCCAGTGCGTCTTTGTGGATCGCCTTGGCGAGCAGCTCGGCGACGTAGCCCTGATAGTCGGCCTGCACCGTGCGGAAGCGTTGCGGCTTGCCATCGAAAGCGTCCGGCGAATGCAGATAGGCGTTGTAGTTGACCTGGATGAAGGGCTCGAGCGGCACCTTCAACCGTTTGGCGTAGTCGAGCACGCCCTGATGGTGATACGGGATGCGCCACGGCCCCGGATTCAGATAAAGCCCGTCAGCGAACTCGCAGTTCTGGGTGGCGCCGCCTAGCTCCGTGTAGCGATCGCCGCCCCTGACAGTCCAGGCGCGACCACCCGCCCGATGGTTGTATTCGAGCACCTGCACGCGATATCCCGCGTTGCGCAACTCGAAGGCCGCGACGAGGCCGGCCATGCCCGCGCCGAGCACGAGAATGCGGGTGCCTTTGGGAGCACCGTCGAGCCGGATCGGGCCCGCGTAGGTCGAGGGGGCGGCCAGGCCGAGCGCGCTCATGCCTTGCAGCATGGCAGCGGCGCCGAGGTTCTTGCCGATCAGCGTCAGCAGATGCCGGCGGCTCATCGCGTGGGTGGTCATGCTCGACATAAGGACGGCGTATCCCCTTTGGGAAAGAACGAAGGCAAACGCGAGAACGGCGACCCGCTGGCGCCGGATCAGGCACGCAACGAAGCAAAACTATGAACCGTTTCGCGTAATCGCGTGCAACGCGCGCTGGCTGAATCATCCGCCTGAGCGCATTGTCCCAGCACACGCACCAGGGCTCATTTCACACCGCAGCATCGAAATTGTTGGCTATAAACAGGCATTTCGGGCACATTATGGTGTAAGCGCTTAATAATTTTCTGACAAACTATCCCTACGAGTTTATGACGCAGGAATCCACGCCGTCCGCCCCGGCTGCGAGGCCGGTTCAGCATCCACCGCTGCAGGGCGGGCAGCTCGTGATTGCCACCATCGTGGTGGCGCTGGCCACTTTCATGACCGTGCTGGACACCTCCATCGCGAACGTCGCGGTGCCGAACCTGTCTGGCAACCTCGGCGTATCGGTCGACGAGGGCACCTGGGTCATCACCATCTTCGCCGCTGCCAATGCGGTGTCCATTCCGCTGACCGGTTGGCTCACGCAGCAGATCGGCCAGATCCGGCTGTTCGTCGGCGCCATCGTGATGTTCGTGTTCGCCTCGTGGCTCTGCGGGGTTGCGCCGGACCTGCCGTTCCTGCTGGGCGCGCGCATCCTGCAGGGGCTGGTGGCGGGTCCGCTGATTCCGCTGTCGCAGGCCGTGCTGCTCAGTTCATATCCGAAGGCGCGGGCCAACATGGCGCTGGCGCTGTGGGCGATGACCGCCACGGTGGGCCCGATCGCGGGTCCCGTGCTAGGCGGCTGGATCACGGATAACTACAGCTGGTCGTGGATCTTCTACGTCAATATCCCGGTGGGATTCATCGCGGCCGGGGCTACGTGGATCATCTACCGCAAGCGCGAAACGCCGACCAAAAAGCTGCCCATCGACATGGTGGGACTCGCGCTGCTCGTCACATGGGTGGGTTCGCTCCAGGTGATGCTCGACAAGGGCCGCGACCTCGATTGGTTCGCCTCGCCCTTTATCGTTGCGCTTGGGTTGATCGCCGTGGTCAGCTTCGCGTTCTTTCTCATTTGGGAGTTGACGGAGGAGCATCCGGTGGTCGATCTGCGGCTCTTTGCGTTACGCAATTTCAGCAGCGGCACGATCGCCATTTCCGTTTCCTACGCGCTGTACTTCGGTAACCTGGTGCTGCTGCCTCAGTGGATGCAGGAGTACCTCGGCTATCGGGCCTACGACGCCGGGCTCGTCACCGCACCGGTCGGCATCTTCACGGTGCTGCTGTCGCCGTTTATCGGGCGTCTGCTGCAATGGTTCGACGCGCGGGTGCTGGTGTCGGCGGCGTTCGTCGGACTGTCGGGCGTGTTCTTCATGCGCACGCAGTATCTGAGCACCGTGGATGCCTGGCATCTGGTGATCCCCACCTTGCTGCAAGGCATTCCAACGGTGCTGTGGTTCGTGCCGCTCGTGTCGATCATTCTGTCGGGCTTGCCGCCCGAGCGCATTCCCGCTGCGGCGGGCCTGTCCAACTTCGCGCGCATTTTCTGCGGCGCTGTGGGCACGTCCATCGCGGGTACGGTGTGGAACCACCGGACGGTCGTTCATCATGTGCGGTTGACGGAGCAAGCGAGCCTCGACAATCCGCTGTTCAACCAGGCCATGAGCGCGTGGCAGTCGCAATTCCACATGGGGGTGGGCTCGGCCTACGCATCGTTTGAGGCGATGGTTGCGAATCAGGCCGCAGTGATGGGGCTCGACGATTTCTTCTACGCTTCCACCTTCATTTTCATTTTGATCATCCCGCTCATCTGGTTGACGCGGCCGGCAAAGGGCGGGGACTCTGCGGAGGCGTCGGCGGCGCATTGATACGAGCTGGTTTTGTGCAGCGGGGAATGGGGATCTCTACAGTTGCGTGGCTTGTTGCAGAACGACGCGGGGAGCAATCCTGCTGACAAAAAATGCCGCATATCCGGCAAGATTTGTGGAGATAACGTATTGTTTGATAAGCAGTTTATGATGAGATATAATCGTACCTCGTAGACCGGATCCGGGGCGATTCGTGAATCTGGACAGCAAACTTCTTATCTCGCTGAAGAAACGGTCGGGCAATGTCGTGCTTCGACGTGAACTGGCCGGCCTGGGTAGCGCGTCGAACCTCAGCGATGCGCTTCAGCATCTCATTGCCGCTGGATACCTCATTCGACTTGGATCAGGCGTCTATGCCAAATCCAGTCCGGATGCGGAGGGCAATGCGCAAATTTGCGTTGATCGCGACATGCTGCTGCGCGAGGCCCTCGAGAAGTTAGGCGTCGCAGTCTTTGGTGTGACAGTGCAGCACGAGCACGGTTACTTCATCTGCCTGGTTGACATTGGCACGAGCCGAATTTCTCGCAAGCTGGGTTGGGACAACGTCCAGGTGCGATATGTTGATCGACGCGAAAAATCTCTCACTGACGCTTCCCCTTGCCTGACAGCAGACGTCGATGAACTGCCAACCGAAAACGTCGGCGCATTCGTTGAGCGGCTCGCGGCAGACTATGGCGTTCAATATCGGCGCTCGGGTCTCGACGATTTCGCTGAGGCCGTGACGCGTGCGGCAGGCGACGATGTCGAACTCGATCTCACAGGAAAGCTGCTGGTTGCGCTCAAGAAGCAGGATCGAATCAATGGCCGGCAATTTGCCCGATTGATGGCCAATCACATCAGGGAAATCAAGCGTGTTCGATCCGTTCGGGGACTATGAAACCAGAGGCTATCTGCGCAATGTCGACGGCATCAAGGATTCCGATGAAGTCAAGTACATAGAGCACGGATTCTTCGAGTCGAACCTGGATGCGGCATTGACATACCTGCATGCAATCAGAGGTTCAATTACGTATCTGCACTTCCTCGAGGTTCACCGGATTCTGTTCGGCGAGTTCTATCCATGGGCGGGGCATGATCGCCATGCACTGGGTGTCGGAAGATTGGTCGGCAAGGGGCAGCGCATACAATTCGAATGTTCCGAGCTGTGCCAGCGTGCGGTTGAATGGGGCCTGTCCGCGGGCAACAATCCGAAGACGATGCGCGAGAAACCGGGAATGGTGATGGGCGCTTTTGCATGGGGACATCCTTTCCTGGACGGGAACGGTCGCACCATGCTTCTCGTTCATGCCGAGCTTTGCCATCGCGCAGGTTTCGCCATCAACTGAAATGCATCGCGTAAAGGCGCTTACCTGGAATCGCTTACGCGGGAACTCGAAAATCCACACAACAAGCACCTCGACGCCTACCTTCGCCCGTTGGTGGTCACTGCGTTAGGCCGTCGTGATCTACGCGACGATCTCATGTCGCTGGCGGGTCTAAACGGAGAGGATTGGAGTGGTGCTCCGAACGTGGTGTACGGGTCGGATGATACTGTCGCAAATCAGAGATACCTCGACGTGAAGCGTGCGCGTGGAGAATAGCGAGCGGCTTGTTGGACCTGCTGCACAGGGAAGGTCAGCGACATGTGCAGCAAACTGTCGTCCTCCTGTTGAACCCTACGGATTCCTACGGACCCGTCTGAACCAGCAACCCATCAATGATGCCGTCGTCGGCAAGATGAATACGCCAGGTGGACGATCCCGCATCGTGCGTGACCTGATAGATATCCCAACCCTGATTGCCCACGCCCATAAAGCGGATCGCCTTGATCGCGCCGATGCTGTTTAGATCATCTTGCAGGTCCAGCAGCTGCTCGCGCGTTGCCTCCTCTAGCCCCGGCGACATTTCCGCATAAACCGGATTGCCGGACTGCAAGCCTTCGATGTTGCGCCGCAGAGCCGCTTCCGTCCCCGGCGTGGCCAACTGGCTCTTGACCTTCACCGCGAGCGTCGTCGCCAATCGTTCCTCCTCGGCAGCGTCGATGCGAGGCAAGGTGTTATCGCGGCCGTTCTGATGATGTATCAAGGCGGTCACCTGCCCGTGCTCGTCGATCGTGAACGTTTCAGTTGCCTCGACCGCTCTGGCAAAGAACACCGTTTCGCTTTTGGGAAAGACTTCGAGCCAGCCTTGCCCCGTCAACTGGATGGCCAGATGATCGCCTTCACGGCGCACCTTCATTACCGCTGATCCGTGGAACCGGTACGTGCCGACGTATCTGTCTAAAATGTCGGCGGCCACCGGCACTGGCGTAAGCTCATTCGAGGTGTCGTTCATGGTAGAAGGGCTCAGTTAATTGATCAGGCTGACCGAAGCGGTCAGCGCTCCCGCGATGCGGGGAGCATGCAACGGGTACTGCGAATTGACGAGTCGTGCCGGCAGCAATCCGGTCAACGGGTTTGCGCAACCTCGACTTTAGATGACCGCGCGGCAAAAAAGTGTCCGCGTCCGTCTAGCCCGCTGCCAGTCCGGCTGCCGCCACTCTGACGCCAAGCCTGCAAACCGATAAGAAAAGGAGGGATCGACGTTGACGGTCTGGAACGCAAGAGCATGTGCCGCGACCGCGGCGCTGGCTGTACTGGCAGGCTGCGCTTCGCCATCGGACGGGGCGGCGCAGCAGGCGACTCTACCTTCGCCGTTTCCCGTCGCGCAGGAGGGACCGTGCTGCGGTCCCGTCACGCCGGCCGGCCAGCATCTGGCGCAGATACTCGACGCGTCGGACGTGGAGCACCTCTGGCAAAACGAGCGCCACGTCGACTGGCAAACCGGCGAGCCCGACATGCCCGCTGACTGGAAAGGCCGCGACGCTGAAACGCATTGCAGCGCCTTCGCGGCGGCCATGTCCGTGCGCCTCTCGGTGTATCTGCTGCGCCCGCCTGAACATCGGCTGGGGCTGCTCGCCAATGCGCAGGGCGAGTGGCTCGACAGCGCGGCGGGGCGTCGGGCCGGATGGCAGCCGGTCAGCTCGCTCGAGCAGGTACAGGCGCTTGCCAATCAGGGGTGGTTCGTCGTCGGGGTGTACATCAATCCGGACAGGCACCGGCCAGGCCATATCGTGGTCGTGCGCCCATCCAGCAAGACCGACGCCTATCTGCAGGTACATGGACCCCAGGTGGCGGAAGCCAGCTATCACAACCACGTGAGCTGGTCGGCGCGCGGCTCGTTCGCAGCGGACCACTACGCTGACGTCAAGTACTACGCCCACGCGGTGCCGCAGAACCAGGCGAATCCGTGATGGCTGACGGCATGGCGTGACGTGTCGTGACATGGCACGACGTGGCGTGGACCTGACGTGACGCGAAGGCATGGCAAGTCGTCTTGCCGGCGCAGTCGTTTTCCATTCAAACGCCTTGCACCGCGAGGCCCGGCAGGACGCTTGATGGAAACCCCTCAGTTTCCCGGCTGAACCCGCGCTGCCAATCCATTACCGTGATCGCGACGTCAGCCCCCTGTCACGACCCCTTCGCATGTCAATGCCCTAAAGGACAGCTCGATGAAAACAAAAGCAGCGATCGCATGGAAAGCAGGCGCACCCCTGACCATCGAGGAGGTGGATCTGGAAGGACCGCGTGCCGGTGAAGTGCTGATCGAGGTGAAGGCAACAGGCATCTGTCATACCGACTACTACACGCTGTCAGGCGCGGACCCCGAAGGCATCTTTCCGGCCATTCTTGGGCACGAAGGCGCGGGCGTGATCGTCGATGTAGGTCCCGGTGTCGGCACGCTCAAGAAGGGCGATCACGTGATTCCGCTCTACACGCCGGAATGCCGTCAGTGCAAGTTCTGCCTGTCGCGCAAGACCAACCTGTGTCAGGCAATCCGCTCCACCCAGGGCAAAGGCCTGATGCCCGATGCGACCTCGCGCTTCTCGCTGGATGGCAAGCCGCTCTTTCACTACATGGGCACGTCCACGTTTTCGAACTACATCGTCGTGCCGGAAATTGCCGTGGCGAAAGTGCGCGAGGATGCGCCGTTCGACAAGATCTGCTACATCGGCTGCGGCGTGACCACGGGCGTCGGCGCGGTGGTGTACTCGGCCAAGGTCGAGGCGGGCGCCAACGTGGTGGTGTTTGGCCTCGGCGGCATCGGGCTGAACGTGATCCAGGGCGCCAAAATGGTCGGCGCGGACAAGATTATTGGCGTGGACCTGAACCCGGGCCGCGTCGAATTGGCAAAGAAGTTCGGCATGACGCACTTCATCAACCCGAATGAAGTGGAGAACGTGGTCGACCATATCGTGCAACTCACGGACGGCGGCGCGGACTACTCGTTCGAATGCATCGGCAACACGAAGGTGATGCGTCAGGCGCTCGAATGCACGCACAAGGGCTGGGGCCAGTCGTTCATCATCGGCGTGGCGGCGGCGGGCGAGGAAATCAGCACGCGGCCGTTCCAGCTGGTGACGGGGCGTCAATGGAAAGGCTCGGCGTTCGGCGGCGCACGTGGCCGCACCGACGTGCCGAAGATCGTCGACTGGTATATGGAAGGCAAGCTCAACATCGACGATCTGATCACGCATCGTCTGCCGCTCGAGCGCATCAACGAAGGCTTCGATCTGATGAAGAAGGGCGAGTCGATCCGCTCGGTCGTGCTGTATTAGCCTGGCAACGCGGCGCTTGCCAACCGGGACACGCTAACGCGCTGGTGGCTCCACCCGCCGGCGACTTTTCCCACGCAAGCCGAGTGGGTACTGAGTGGGCACTGAGTGGACACTGAGTGAGCGATATGAGCCGGGTGCTCATATCGTTTTTTTTT
The DNA here is from genome assembly GCF_003429005.1 of Paraburkholderia sp. DHOC27. GTDB lineage: Bacteria > Pseudomonadota > Gammaproteobacteria > Burkholderiales > Burkholderiaceae > Paraburkholderia. The sequence goes on along the minus strand of NZ_QVQV01000007.1, from coordinate 235,967 downwards.
GCGGGAAGCTTACAGCGTGACGAGCGAGTGCAGGTCGTACCCGGCCGCCTTCAGCTGCTTTTCGATGCCAACGGCTTCGGCGCGAAGCATGCCGGCCTTTTCCGCGTCGCGCTGAAATAGCTCGGCATCCGTTGCCTGCGATTGCAGGTCATTCCACTGCGCGGCCAACTGACTCACATCCATGATTCCCTCTACCAGGTTAAAGCGCTTGTGGCGCTGTCACTCGCGGCTTTGATGAGCGCGATATATCTGGTCATCGGAAGAAATCGCCCGGAATTTAGGCCTGCGGCCAACTATTTTCTGGTGGAAAGCCTCGGTTGGATTCCGGTTGACAAGCTCCTTACGGTCGCCCGGCAAAACGTCCCCAGCAGGCCCGCAGAACACCCGCAAATATGGTTGATCCGATAGGAGATTTGGACGAACGAAGATGGTCCGGGCGGGCGTCGTCAGCAACAATTATCGCGCGCAGTTTTCGCGCTACAAAAACGCCGGGACGGCAAGCGAAAGAGCGTGTCGGCAGTCGAATTCCCCGGCGCACGACGTCCACATCTACACGGGAGCTCAGTATGTCTTCATCCATCAATTCGACGGCCGCATCAGGGTATCAAGCCCTGTTCGGCTGGCAAGCCTTCAACGCAGTGGGCACACCCGGTGCTGCGCCCGCTTCTGCATTCAAGGTGGCCGCTGCCGCAGGTTCAGCCTCAACCTCAGCCGATGCGTCAGGCGCCTTGAGCATCGTCACGCTTAGTCCCGGCGCGGCGGCGCTTGCCGCGCTGCCAACCGAAACCGTGAGCGCGTCAGGCGTCACCAGCGAGAAGATCAGTCTGGCGAGCAGCGTGGCAAGCACGCCAAGCACCCCAACCTGAGGCCGCCTAGATCCACTGATCGTTCTGGACGGTACGTTCGTCAGTCGGGCCGTCGCCGGTGTTCACCACACCGCGCGGCTCGATCAGCAGCATTTTGACTTCCACGTTGGCACGCGGCTTGTGTTCGACACCCTTCGGCACCACGGCCATCTGGCCGGCACGCAGCACGATGGTGCCGTCGCCCGACGGTGCGCCGCGAAAATCGATCTGCAGTTCGCCTTCGAGCACGACGAAGGTTTCGTCGGTGTCCGCGTGCCGGTGCCACTGGAAGTCGCCTTCAACCTTGACGACCTTGAACTGGTAATCGTTCATCTCGGCGACCACGCGCGGTTGCCAGTGACCGTCGATCTGCGCGATCTTGCCGGTCAGGTCGATGCTCTGGCATTGGCCACGGCTGGCCGGCGCAGTGGGGCTGTTCGAGGAGTGCGACATCGTTCTCTCCGTTGCGAAGGGTGAAGCGTCGAGGATACGCCTGGCAATCACTGCTCACCACCACTCACCACCGCGCGCCGCTCACCAGCGCAACAACCGCGGGCCCAGCAGGGCGCCGACCACCGTCGGTACCAGCATGCCGAGCAGATACCAGGCACCCCAGAAAGGGATGCCCATTTCCGGGCAATGCAGGCAATACGCGAGCGTCGCAGTCGAACCGGCCAGCAGCCCGCCCGCGGCGCCCGTCAGCGCCAGCCGCGTGGGCGCCATGCCCTTGAGCGCCCAGAAGACGGCGATAAAGCCCGGCGTCGACAGCATCGCAATGGCAAACGGACAGATGCGCCAGGTCTTGCCGAGCACGATGGCGAGCCGCGCGTTGTCCGGTGCGCTCATCAATACCCAGGCGGCGGCCAGCCACACGGCGGCGACCGGCGCGGCGATCGCCCAGCGGCTGCCGCCCACGGCGACGCCGGGCCGGGCGAGCCGCGTGGACATCCACAGCGAGCCGATCATCAGGGAGAGCGGCAACGCGACTTTGGCCCAGAAGATGGGTGTCGTGGCCACCTCGGCCAGATCGTGGCGCACGCCGAGCACGCTGGACATGAGCAGCGTGGCGCCCACAATGCCCACCAGAATGGCCAGTGCAAAGCGTTTCATGACCGTGTGACGGTCCACGGGCGCGACACCGGTGGCGAGCAGGGAAATAAGGTCGTCCGTTTTCATCGCGTTCCTCGAATCTTTGCCGCTAATGCCTTGAGTCCACGATGCACGCCGATCTTGACCGCCGATTCCGACAAGCCAGTCAATTTCGCGGTCTCCGTTACGGATAGCCCCTCGAGCTTCACATGCACGATGGGCAGCCGCTGCCGGTCAGGCAACTGTTCGAGCAGCTTCCCAAGGTCGCGCTTTGCCTGCGCCGGCTCGAGATCGGGCGTGGCGAGCAACTCGAACGCATCGTCGAGCGGATCGTTCAGCGCTTCGTGCCGTGCCCGTCCCCGAAAGTAATCAGTCAATTTATAGCGCGCGATGGCGTGAATCCACGCCGTCAACGGTTCCTCGGCGCGGTAGGTATGCCGGCCGTTGTGAACCGCCAGCAATATTTCCTGCACCAGATCCTCGATGTCGGACGCGCCGTCGTGCAGGCGCCTGCGCAGAAAGCCGCGCAAATGCGCGCCCAGTTCCGCGAGGCATTGCCGGTACGCGGCGCCGTCGCCGTCCAGACCCTTCAGGAACAGGCTTCGCAGGTGCGCCTCTTTCGCCTGCGCGGCGGTGATATCGGTAGTTCGATTCATCTGGGGCGTCGGTTACAGGAAACAGGAGTTTATTCCATCTCCCCGCGCCCGGGCATTCGCTGCTGCAGCGCAGCGGCGTGTTTCAGGCGCCGTGGCAAAGAATTTCGTGCCGGCTGTAACCGGGCAGGCCAACGCGACGTATTACCTCACAGATGCGCGACGATGACGCATCGGCAGTTGCGGCAAACCAGCTTTACGCTCAACCCAATCGGGCCGCCATTGCGGCGCGCACCACAAACACTGAAGGAGTTGTCATGAAAAGCATTGCAATCGCAGCACTCGCAGCCACGTTGCTCGTTAGCGGTGGTTCCGCGTTCGCCCAGGCAAGCGGCGCCATGTCGAATGATTCGATGTCGAAAGACGCGATGAGTAAAGACGGGATGTCCAAGGGTTCGATGTCCAAGGATGCAATGAGCAAGGACTCGATGGGCAAGGACTCGATGGCGAAGGATACGATGGGCAAGGACGGCGACAAGATGAAATCCGACGCGATGAAAAAAGACGATGGGATGAGCAAATAAGTCGCGCCATGCCGTGCCCGGCGTGCCGCTAACGCACGCCGAATCTTCGTACTGCTTCGCTTATTGGAGCGGGAGTCAGCCATGCGCTTCACGTTCTTCATGTCGATCGCCGCCGCGCTCATCCTGTCCGTCGGCCTGGGCGCCGGTGCCAGCACCAATGCCTGGGCTGCCGGGTCGTGCAGCGTCAGCAGTCCGCCTCACCGCGTGGCGCTGGTGGAGCTGTATACCAGCGAAGGGTGCAGCAGTTGCCCGCCGGCCGATAACTGGCTGAGCGAGCTGGATCGGTCGCGGACCACGAGCACGGTCGTGCCGCTCGCGCTGCACGTCGACTACTGGGACACGCTCGGCTGGAAAGACCCGTTCGACCAGCCCGCTTTCACGACGCGCCAGCAACGTCTGAGCGAGGCGGGGCGTCAGCATACGGTCTACACGCCCGAAGTATTCGTGGATGGCCGCGAACTGCGCGCATGGTCGGACGAGGCGCGCTTCGGCTCGACGATCAGGCGACTGAATGAGGAAGCCTCGCCGGTCGATATTCACGTCGACGCGCATTCCGCGCCGTCGGGTCGCGTCATGTTCAACGCCACGTTCCATGCCGCCGGCAAGCTGCCCGACGCTACCGTCGCCTATGTCGCCGTCTACGAGAACGGCATCGACAATCACGTACAGGCGGGCGAAAACTCCGGCGCGACCCTGCATCACGATCGCGTCGTGCGTCAATGGATCGGACCGGTTCCTGTGGTTGACGGTCACGCGGCTATTACTGGCGAGTATTCAAACCGCTCCGGCGGCTCCGCTAACTCCAGCAACTCCGCTAGCGCCGGTAACGCACACAGCAGCGGCGTGGTGGCCTTCGTCGAAAACCAGGCGAACGGTGAAGTGCTGCAGGTCAGCGAACTGCCGGCCTGTGCCGAGTGAAGTACCTAAGCGCCACGCCCTCTACGGATAAAACGGGAGAGTTTCGATGAATGCGATTCCCAACTCCGCCGCGTCGCAGAGACCGGCGCGCACGGTGCAGCCCGCGTGGGTGCGCATCGCGCATTGGCTCAACGCGCTGGCCGCGGTGCTGATGATGCTTTCAGGCTGGCGCATTTACGATGCGTCGCCTGTGTTCCAGGGCTTCACGATTCCGCATGGCATCACGCTGGGCGGATGGTTGGGCGGCGCGCTGCAATGGCACTTCGCGGCGATGTGGCTGCTGTTCTTCAACGGCATCTTTTATCTGGTGATGAATCTCGTGACCGGACGCTTCCTCTCGAAGTTTTTTCCGCTCTCGCCGCGCGCGATTCTGCGCGATCTCGCGCAGGCGCTGCAAGGTCATCTGTCGCACGCGGACCCAAGCCGTTATAACGCGGTGCAGAAATTCGCCTATCTGTTCGTGATGGTGGATATCGCCGTCCTGATCCTGTCGGGACTGGCGATCTGGAAATCGGTGCAGTTTCCCGTGCTGCGCGAATTGATGGGCGGCTACGACCGCGCGCGCGTCGTGCATTTCTGCGCCATGTCGCTGCTGGCCGGCTTCGTGGTTGTTCATCTGACGATGGTGGCGCTCGTGCCGCGCTCGTTGCTTACGATGATTCGTGGCCGCTAGGCGGGAGGACCATCATGAAGCCATTCAAACTTTTCTCATCAACCGATGCAACCGACACGACCCGCGCGAGCATCGACCGCGAATCGCTGAGCATCGACGTGCGGCGTGAACTCGACATGCCGTCGCGCCGCCTGTTCGGCAAGCGCATTCTCACGCTCGGCGGCCTCGCCATGCTGACCGGTTGCAGCCTGTCGGACGACAAATCGGTGGAGACGTTTTTATCGCGCGTGTCGCGCATCAACGATAGCGTGCAAGGCTGGCTGTTCGATCCGCACCGTCTCGCGCCGACCTACACCGAAGCCGAGATCACGCGCCCGTTCCCGTTTAACGCCTTCTACGGGATCGACGACGTGCCGCATGTCGATGGCAGCGATTTCCGCCTGAAAGTAAGCGGTCTCGTGCAGGACAGCAAGACCTGGACGCTGCCCGAGCTGTACGCATTGCCGAAGGCTGAGCAGATCACCCGGCACATTTGCGTGGAAGGCTGGAGTGCGATTGGCCGCTGGGGTGGCACACCGTTCTCGGAATTTCTCAAGCGTATTGGCGCGGATACCTCAGCGAAATACGTCGGCTTCAAATGCGCGGACGACTACTACGAGAGCATCGACATGCCCACCGCGCTGCATCCGCAAACGCTGTTGACGTTCACCTACGACGGCCAGCAGTTACCCGAAAAATACGGCTATCCGATGAAGCTCAGAATGCCGACCAAACTCGGCTACAAGAATCCCAAGCACATCATGGAGATTTTTGTCACCAACACGTTTCCGGGCGGCTATTGGGTGGATCAGGGCTATAACTGGTTTGGCGGCTCGTAACGAAGGCTGCTCGACGACCGTTGTGTAGCGATGGCCGTCGAGCTGAACCAGCGTTGCCGTCACTGACCGACGAAGCCCGGCAACGCTTCGAAGTTGGCGGCGATCGCATCCGGCAGCACGCCCAGATGTTCGGTCGGCACGTTCAGACGATTCATCCAGATAGTTGGGTATCCGAACGTTTTCGCGCCGGCCGCATCCCAGCCGCCAAACGCCACGAAAGCGATTTCTTCACGCTGCAACCCAAATGCATCCACGCCCATCTGATACGAACGCGGATCGGGCTTGTACGCCCGCACCAGGTCCGTGGACAACAGGTGGTCGAATACCCCTTCCAGTTGCGAATTGCGGATTGCCGCTTCCAGCATGGGCACGCTGAAGTCCGTCAGCGGCGCGAGTCCCAGGCCGCGCTTTTTCAGGGTCTTGAGAACCGGCACCACGTCGGGCCATGCTTTCATGTTCATGAAGCCTGCCAGCAATTGCTGACGCTGCTCGGGCGTGACGGTGAGCTTCTCGGCATCCGCGGCGAAGGCGAGCGCGTCGCCGGTGACCTGAATGAAATCCACGTAGGTGCCCGTCATCGTGCGCAACCAGGTGTAATCGAACTGCCGACCGCGCCAGGTTGCCACGAGGGCCGCGCCCTGACCGGGGAAGAACTGCTCGGCCAGCGCGAAGATGGGTCGTGGATCGAACAGCGCAAGGCCGTCGAAGCCGATGGCCTTGATGCCGTGGCTGGCGGCCCAGGCCGGTACGGCGTTGACCGCGTTGACGACGGCGCCAGCGGCAGCCGCAGTGAGGAAGGTACGTCGATTCATGATCATGGCTCCGGTAACGCCGGGTCGACACGTTGGTGCGGTGCTCGTGTGTCGCTGCTCAGCGGGGATAAGGTGGGCCAAGAATGCGCTGCATCGGGCGACGTGAGAAGCCGTCAAAGCGGGGAATGACAATCCTTGATTTCCGGATAATCGCGCGCCCAATCTAATCAGACGATTGCGAATCTGCCGCGCTCACTGGCCGGTTCGAAGCGCGGCGATCTGGGCGCGCACGTAGCTGATGTGTTCGCGCAGCGCGTAGAAGTGGTCGGCATACGCGGCTGGCATGCGCAGTTTGTTGAGGCCTTGTTCGATGGCGTCGAGCTTCTGGTTGAAGGCGACGAAATTCTCCTCGCAAGGATTGTCGAGCACGCTGCGTTCGAGGACGATCAGCTCGCCATAGCGGCGATGGAAGCGCGACTTGATACGCCATGCGTAGAGCGGTGGCACGAAACGCAGCGCGGGAATCAGCACCACGACGATCGGCACCACCAGCACCAGCAAACGGTCGACGAGGCTCGCGAGCCAGAACGGCATGATCCGGTAGAGGAAGCTTTTGCCGGACTTGTAGTAGCGCGCGGCATCGGGACTCAAGGGAAAATCGTGGGCCACGGGTGCCGGAAATTCGCCGGCGCTCTGTAGCAGACTGGCTCCGCCATGCACCTCGCCGGCGGCCTCGATCAGCAGATCGGAGAGCGCCGGATGCAGCGTGTTGCGCGCGATCAGCTCCACTGTGGTCTGCACGGTGGTCGTGGGGGTGGGCGGCAGGTTGTCGGCCAGATCGAACGCGCCCATTGGCACGTCGAAGGTGCTCAGAAACGGGAAGCTGCGCACGTACGCTTTTGCCTGCGTGAAGTTCAGCAGCCGAATATCCGGTGTGCGAATCATTTTTTCCATCAGCGCGGGCCGGGCCGAATCCGAGGTCAGAAAGGCCACGTCCACCTGGTTGGTGAGCAAGGCATTCACCGCCTCTTCGCCGACGAGCGGCAGCATCTGCGCGCTATCTTCCGGTTCGACTCCGTTGGCACGCAGCAGTAACAGCACGATCTGGCGCGTGCCGCTGCCTTCGCGGCCAATGGCGAGCCGCTTGCCCTTGAATTCGGAAAGCCGCGTGAGTTCGGGGCCGCGATAGAAAACGAACAGCGGCCAGTTGCTGACGCTGCCGAGCGACATCAGCCCCGCTTGCCGCGTGTCGGGAGAGATCACGCTGGGAATGCTCGTCAGGCCGCTTTGCACGAAGCCGAGGTCGACATGGAAGGTGGGGTCGGCGAGCCGTTCGAGATTTTCGAGTGTGCCCGACGAGCTCAGCACGCGCAGCGTCACGCCGTTGCGCGCGAGGATCTCCTTGTACTTCTGCGCGGCATACCAGAAGCGGCTGTACTCGGGGCCGGCCGAAATGGTCAGCGTATCCGGCGGCGCGGGCTGGATGATGCGAATCGCCACCCAGATCACCACCGCGCCGACAATCACGATGATGCCGAGCGAGACCACCAGATCGAACCACGAAATGCCGACGCGGTAGGCGGCGTGGCTCGGGCCCGATTCGGCGGGAGCGGCCTCCTCGGGATGCTCGGCAGAACGTCTGACGGGGTCGTCGTTACTCATGGTTGACGCGGGCGGCGCAGTGTCAGGAGGCACGATGCGCGTCCGGTGGCGGCCGTGCACCTCCCGCAGAGTGCACCGGATTCGCGCATTAAGGCAAGCAACGCCGGCGCGATGTTTGCAAACCCGCTGGCAAATTCGTTCGCAAATCCGTTAGCAGACGCGTTGGCAAACCCGCCGGCCTCCCTGAGTGCCGCCGCCTCAAACCGCCGGGCCGCGCCGCGCGGCGCGTTGCGGAATCAACGCGATGCAGGCCACGATGAAGACCAGCAAAATCGCGGACGCGTACAGGCGGCTGATATGCAGGCCACCTTGCGCAACGGGTTTATCGAGGAAATCGCCGAGGGTTGCGCCCAGCGGCCGCGTGAGGATGAACGCGGCCCAGAAGAGGGCGGTTCGCGACACGCGGGTCCACACATACAGCGCCGCCACGATGACCAGGCCCGCGCCGAAGAGCATGGCGCCGTACTCGTAGCCGATGCCCAGACCGCCGCGGTCGTCGCCCGCCACCCAGTCTCCCAATGCTGTTCCGAGGGTCTGCGAGAACAGGATCGTCACCCAGTAAAACCATTCCGCTCTGGCCGTGACAATGCTTTCGACGGAGACCGTCCCTTCCGATCGGTACCACAGCGCGAGACTGAGCACCAGCAAGCTCACGACGATGGCGGTGCCGCCGGGATAGCCGACACCCAGCGAGCGATCCGCGAAATCCGCGAGCGTCGTGCCGAGCGTCGTGGTGGCCACGATGGTTGCCCAGTACAGATAGCGCCGGAAGTCCGAGGCTTTCACCTGCGCGCAAACAAGGCCGACGAACAGAACGAGGAAGATAGCGGAGCCGATCAGGTAGCCGAGGTTCAGCGACATCGACACCCAGTCGCCGCCGGTTTCTCCGAGCGTGGTGGCGGCGACCTTGATGACCCAGAAGCCGAGTGTCACTTCTGGGACCTTGCTCACCGCATGCCTCGCAAAACTTACCGTGTCCTGTTTCATCGCGTACTCCTCGTTGGAACGTCGATGATATTGAAGCAACGCTTAAGTAAGACTTAAGTAAGGCAGCGCGCGTTCCGGGGAGATGCAGGGTGAGATACAAAACGGGAGATGCATGACGCCAGGCACAAAGCGGAAGATGCAAAGCGGGATGCGCAAGAATGACTTATTCTGACACCCGTATCATGATGCGGCACTCAACACAGGAGACGGCATGAGTATGGCAGGCAGGCACGAGCTGGGAATGTCGGGTGAACGGCTGGAACGGATCGAGCGGTTCGTCGACGATAACTACATTGCCACCGGCAAGCTGGCGGGTACGCTGATCCAGGTATGGCGGCGCGGCGATCTCGCGTTGAACTCGGTACTCGGTCTCGCCGATCGGGAACGGCAGGTGCCGCTCGCCGAAGATTCGATCTTCCGGATCTACTCGATGACCAAGCCCATCACGTCGGTGGCGCTCATGATGCTGGTCGAGCAGTGCAAGATCGCGCTCGACGATCCCGTCAGCAAGTACATCCCCGCGTGGGAAAAACTCGGCGTACATGCGGGCGGCTTCATGGAGAGCTTCCAGACGCGGCCGGTTGCGCGACCGATGCTCGTGGTCGATCTGCTGCGTCACACCTCGGGCCTGACCTACGGTTTTCAGCAGAACAGCAACGTCGATGCTGCCTATCGCAAGCTGAAAATCGGCGACCTGGCCACCGAGGGCACGCTGGACGAGATGATCGACAAGCTCGCCACGTTGCCGCTCGAATTCTCGCCGGGCGAAGCATGGAATTATTCGGTGGCCACCGACGTGCTCGGCTATATCGTCGGCAAGGTCAGCGGCATGCCGTTCGAGGTCTTTCTCAAGGAGCGGATCTTCAAACCACTGGGGATGGTCGACACGGACTTCTACGTGCCGGAAGAGAAAGTGGCCCGCTTCTGCGCGTGCTACGCGATCGGCGCGCTCGGTTCAAAGGTGTCGGCACCTGCGCCGGTGTTGCAGGACGATCCGCGTAGCAGCCCGTATCTGAAGCCGCCCAGCTTTATCTCGGGTGGCGGCGGTCTGGTGTCTACCGCAGCGGACTACATGCGTTTTTCGCGCATGCTGCTGCAGGGTGGCGAACTGGATGGTGTGCGTCTGCTCGGTCCCAAGACACTGGCCCTGATGACCGCGAACCATCTGCCGGGCGGTGTCGATCTGCCGCGTCTGTCACGCTCGATGTTCAGCGAGGCCACCTACGAGGGCGTCGGCTTTGGACTTGGCTTTGCCACCACCCTGACGCCTTCCACCACGCTGATTCCCGGCAGCGCAGGCGACTTTTTCTGGGGCGGCGCGGCGAGTACCTTCTTCTGGGTCGATCCGCTCGAAGATCTCATCGTGGTCTTTCTCACGCAAATGTTGCCGTCGAGTGCCTACCCGGTGCGTCGTCAGTTGCGCACGCTGGTCTACAGCGCGATCACGGAAACGGGCCGCTGAGGTCTGCAACGCCTAAAGCGGCAATGGCTGGCCTCGCATCGGTTGGCGAGCGGCCATTGCCGGGGTGTGCTTGTCCCTACGCTTGAATATCCGGCTGTTTTTACGCGCGTTTGTGCGAGACTGAACTCAGAGATCGAAGTTGGTCGGCATCACGATCACGTCGCGAATGGTCATGCCGCGCTGCCGCGTCAACATGAAGAGAATCACTTCAGCGACCTCGGCCGGCTCGATCAGGCTGCCCGATTCCTTGGCTTCCTTCAGTTTTTCCTCGGGCCAGTCCGCGAGCAGCGCGCTGATCACGGGACCCGGCGACACCGAACCCACGCGAATGCCGTGCTTGAAGACCTGACGCCGCACGGTCTGCACGAAGCAGTTGACCGCCCATTTGGACGACGCATAGACCGGTTCCCACGGCGTCGGAAAATGCGCGGCCAGCGAACTCGTCACGATGATGTCGCCGGTGCGGCGTTCGATCATATGGGGCAAGACGTCGTGGATATTTTTCATCACGACGTTGATGTTGAGATTCAGCATGCGGTCGATCGCGGCCGTGTCGGCGTCCACCAGATCGCCGCCCACGTAAATGCCTGCGTTCGCGTGCAGGATGTCGATCTGCCCAGTGATCTCCAGAACGCGTGGGACGAGTGCCGCACAGGCGGCCGGATCGAGCAGATCGACGACGAGCGGAATGGCGGCGTCACCGTGCTGGTTGCAAACCGATGTGAGTGCCGCTTCGTCGCGGTCCACCAGTACCACGCGCGCACCGGCCGCCAATAGCGCTTCGGTGCTGGCGAGGCCAATGCCGGATGCCGCACCCGTGACGACCGCGACCTTGCCTTGCAGTTCTTCTGCCATGTTCCCTATCCTCGTTCGTTGACCACGCTTGCAGTCCGCACACTTTAGCTGACTGCGCGGACTCAAACATACATTCGCTCCATGAGCGAGCTAATGATCAGACGCGCCGCGCGTCGTGTCAACGCCTGGCGGGCAGGAACACCGTGCAGAGGGACCTGTCGTCGCGAATCGCGTCAATGACGCAGATAGATCGACTTCAGGCCGACGTCGGCGGCGGGATTGAATGACGTGTCAGAAGGCGTGCTGGCGTGCTTCGTCACGGGTTCGTTTGCCGCATGCGTGTGAACATCAGCGTCGTACGCAATTAATACAACCTGAGTCTGATCCGTTTGATTCTGCGCGACCGGGGCGACAGATTGCGCAAAGGCGGCCGTGGGCAGAACGATCGCAGCGGCGAGGAGGGTAGAGCGAAAAAGCGTGTTCATGGCGATTCTCCAGCATGACGGTTAGCTTCGATCCGGGTAGTGAAACGAGATCGGCAAAAGCTATGGTAAGCACGAAGAATGAGTTCAAAATGAGCGAGGCACGCGCATGCGCTGCCCGTTCATTTCGCGTTTATTTCGCGTTTATTTCGTGCTCATTTCTCCGCGTATGCGGGGGCGAAGGTTGCCGAGGAGGGTCTGATGAATACGCCAGATCGCGTCAAATTCCTGCGTGTTGCGTTGGTGGTGGTCGGCCTTATCTTTGTGGTGGGCGTGTATCCGCTCACGATCGTGTGGCCGGAGGGCTGGGCGTGGCATCACAGCGGTCAGTCGTTGTACCTGCAAATGATTCTCGGAATCTACGCCACCCTGGGCGTCTTTCTCCTGCTCGCCTCGCGAGACCCGCTCGCCAACCGGAGCCTGATCTGGTTTACCGTGTGGTCGAGCGTCGTGCACGGCGTCATCATGGCCGCGCAATCCTTCGCGTATCCCGAGCACCGTGGCCATCTTCTGGGGGACGTCCCCGCACTTTTGATCGTTGCGATCGTGCTGGCCTTGCTCACGCCACGGCGTCATGCGGCGCTGATCTGAACGCGCAATGGCGGGCACGCGCTTGCTGGTTGCGCGCTTCGATGCGCGTGCAACCATTGCCGTTCGCGCCACTGCGCCTCAATCCGCAATGCGCTTGAAAGTGACGTAGTAATCCTCGGTGTAGTAGCAGTCGCTGGTCTGCTTGCGCAGTCCACCGCAGACGATGCGGCGTTGGCCGCGATCCGTGGAGCCAGGCGTGCGCACCGTATAGGCGTGGTAATAACCGCGGGGATGCTGCGGCAGCAATGCCGCGCTGTTGCGAAACAGGACACCGTCTTCAGCGAAGGGGAAGGGGCCGCCTGTTTTGATCAGACGAAGGGTCTCGGCAGCTTCTGCGGGCAATTGCGCCTTGGTGACGGCAACCAGTGCGCCGCCTGGTTGCACGCCCGAAGCGACCGTTGTGTCGCTCGCGGCCTGAGCCGCAGCGGAGGCCGCCTGACTCGCGGATGCGCTCTGCTCCGGATTAGCGTTTTGCGATCCACCCTTGTTGCATCCATACAGGACCGCGCACAAGAAGAGGAGGCAGGGGAATGCCCATGCTCGCTTCACGAAATGGTTGTCTCCGGGTTGACTTGCATTCGACGACCACGAACGAATCAAGAGTATCGCGAATGGCAGAGTGAATCAACGTTCAACCAGAAATTCGTCAGCGTGCAGGTCTCCAGCAGCGGCGCCGCTCATTGTCGTGCAGATGCGCTTTACTCTTTCGCGCCAGGATGAGCGGCGTCCCAGTAGACGTTCAGGCCCATCAGCGTGGTCAGCGTGTCGGCGGCGTCCTTCATGCGCGCACCCACCTCGGCAATGGAAGGCACCGGCGCGTCGTCGATGCGTTCGATATATGGCGTGGTCAGCGAAGCAATGGCATGGCCATTGCGGCCAAACACCGGATACGCGAGATTGCGTACGCCTTTGACCTGGCGGCTCGGCATGCGCGCGAAACCGTGCTGGCGGATCTGCGTCAAATCATGCGTGAGGGTGCTCGCATTCACGGGCCGCTCGCCATCCACCGGCACATGCAGCGCCAACATCTGTTCGCGCTCCTGATCTTCCTGGAACGCCATCAGCACCTGGCCAGATGCCGTGTCAGTCATGCCGATCAAGGTGCCCACTTTCAACGAAAAGCCCCAACGCTCGGGACTTTCCACACCCGCGACGATGATCACGCGGCCCGCCTGATACACGCACAGGTGGAACGACTGCTTCACTTCATTGGCAAGCTGCGTCATGAGCGGCAGCGCCGTGGACACCAGTGAACGCACCGGCTGATGGCGGTGCGCCAACTGAAACAGCAACAGCGAAAGTGCGTAGCGTTCGCCCAGTTCCATCAGATAGCCGCGCGTTTGCAGCGTCACGACCATGCGGAAAATTTCCGCCGTGGTGCGGCCAAGCGCCTTGGCCAGTTCGCCGAGCGACAGCCCTTCCGGGTGTTCCGCCAGCAGTTCAATGATGTCCAGGCCTTTTTCGAGGGCCGGAGCCGAGTAGCGCGTCGTGTCCAACGTTGCTCCTGATGACAAGGAAGCCGATTCCGCAATGCGAGGGTGGGCGTATGCCGCAATTGTAAAGGTGGCCGGCACGCTGGCGGCCGGTTGGGATGGGTCGGGAAAGTACTGAGAGACATTTTATGTATAAAAAAACGTTTTATGAATAAAATGATTCTGTACGGATGCGGGTGCGTACTGAACGCGGAAGCTGGGGATAAGCCTTCGCGTCCGCACAGACGCAGTCATGACGACGGAGACAGTGGCATGGCCGAGGTAGCGTTCGAGCAGGTCCAGAAGTCCTTTGGCGCCGTGCAGGTGCTCAAGCAGATCGACCTCAAGGTGCGGGACGGCGAGTTCCTCGTGCTCGTCGGGCCGAGCGGCTGCGGCAAATCCACCTTGCTGCGCGCGCTGGCGGGCCTCGAAGGCGTCACGCACGGCCGGATCCTGATCGACGGCCGCGTGGTGAATCAACTGCCGCCAAAAGATCGCGACATCGCGATGGTGTTTCAGAACTACGCGCTCTATCCGCACATGAGCGTGCGCGAGAACCTCACCTTCGCGCTGAAGCTGCGCGAACTGACGCCCACGGAGATCGACGCCCGCGCCAAAGAGGCCGCCTCGATACTGGGCCTCGGCGATCTGCTCGACCGTTACCCGCGCCATCTGTCAGGCGGGCAACGGCAGCGGGTGGCGATGGGCCGTGCCATCGTGCGCGACCCGAAGGTGTTTCTCTTCGACGAGCCGCTCTCCAATCTCGACGCTAAATTGCGCGTGCAGATGCGCGCGGAGATTCGGGCGCTGCATCAGCGCCTGAAAGCGACCACGGTGTATGTGACACACGATCAGATCGAGGCCATGACGATGGCCGATCGCATCGTTGTGCTAAACGGTGGCGTGATCGAGCAGATGGGCGCGCCGCTCGACCTGTATGACGATCCGGACAACCTGTTTGTTGCGAGCTTCATTGGTTCGCCCGCCATGAACGTGTTCTCGGGACGATACGAGCAGACGGCGGACGGCGCGCGCGTACGCATCGGCGATTTCGCGCTGCCCGCGCCGACGGTGCATGCGGCTGACGGCATGCCGGTTTCGATTGGCGTGCGCCCTGAGCATCTGCAACTGGCCGAAGCGGGCTTGCCGTTCGTGGTCGACGTGACCGAGCCCACCGGTGCCAGCACGGAACTGTTTGGCTCCATTGCCGGGCAGTCGTGCTGCGTGATCGTGAACGGCAGGGCGGCGCCGCAAGCGGTGTCGGCAGCACGGCTTTCAGCCGCTGTCGACCATATCTATCTGTTCGATCCAGACACCGGGCGCCGGATGCGCTAGCGCTCACCCTACAAGAAAGCGGTCAAGGAGACATACGATGCAAGCTCTACCACAGCAACAGTCCGGCGAGCCCGGCAAGTCCGGTCAGTCCACGAAAGGCGCGCTCGTGCGGATCGCATTGTCGGCTGCGGCGCTCGCCGTCGCCGTGGTGTCGTCCGGCGCCGCGCATGCGGATAACGAATACAAGGGTTACACGCTCAGAGTCAAGCTGATTGGCGGCGTGCAATACGAGGCGCTGTACACGCGCATCCCCGAATGGGAAAAGCAGACCGGCGCCAAAGTGGAAATCATTTCGCGCAAGAGCCATTTCGAACTCGACCGCGAACTGAAGCAGGACATTGCCTCGAATCATATCGACTACTGCGTGTCGTCGAATCACACCAATTTTGCGGCCCAATACCCCATTTTCCGCGATCTGAAAGGCTTGTTCCCGCCGGACGTACTGGCGCAATACGCGCCGAATCTCCTGAAGCAGTCCGAAGTAAAAGGACATCTGATTCAGATTCCGCGCTCCACGGATATCGAGGCGTTGTACTACGACAAGGCCGCGTTCGACGATCCGGCCAATCAGGCGGCGTATCGCAAGGAATTCGGCAAGCCGCTCGAACCGCCGAAAGACTACGCCGAATTTACGCAGCAGGCGAAGTTCTTTACCAAGGCGCCGAATTTCTACGGCACGCAGTTTCCCGGCAAGGATGAAGCGCTGACCGGCACGTTCTATTCACTGCTGGTGGCCAACGGCGGGCAGTTGCTCGACAGCAAAATGAAGCCGGCCTTCAATTCGCCGATTGGCGTGAAGACGCTCAACTGGTTTGTCGATCTGTACAAGCAGGGCGTGGTGCCCAAAGGCGCGCCGAGTTATGTCTGGGACGATCTCGGCAACAACTTTGCGTCAGGCAAGGTGGCGCTCGATATGGACTGGCCCGGATTTGCCTCGTTCTACAACGACCCCAAGACCTCGAAAGTGGCGGGGCAGGTGGGCGTGGTGCGCGCGCCGCTCGGCGCCGGAAACCGGCGGCCGGGCTGGTCGGGTTCACACAGTTTCTCGATCACCAAGACCTGCGATCGCCCCGAGGTGGCGGCAAGCTTTATTGAATTCCTGACGAACCATGATTCGCAGATGATCGAGGCTCGTCTGGGCACGATCCCGTCGCGACTCGATGCGCAGCGCGACGCCGCGAAGGAATTCGAGGCGAAGCACGACCTGTATATGGCAAACGCCATCAGCGTGTTCAGCGAGGCCGCCAAGGACGACTCCTTTACGCCGCCACGCGTCGCGCAGTGGAATGAAATCTCCAATGCGCTGTGGCCGGAACTGCAAAAAGCCATCATCGGCGACAAGACCTCGACGCAGGCGCTGAACGACGCCGCGAAAAAGGTTTCCGACATCATGCAAGACGCCGCCGACAACGAATGACGATGAGCGCAGATTCCCGCAGCAATAACGGTGTGGCAGCAGAGTCCCGTCGCGAGACGGGCACCACGCTGCATCTTCAGGCGGTGCGCGAGCGGCTGTCGCTGCCGGTAAAGCTGCTGTTGCCCGCGTTCGTTTCGGTGGCGATCGTGGTCTTGCTGCCCTTGCTTTTCTCGCTCTATACGAGCTTCACGTCGTATCGGCTCACGGACCCCGACACGCTGACGCATTTCATCGGCGTGCGCAATTATCTGCGGGCGTTTTCGAATGGCGACTTCTGGGCGGCCTTCGGGCGGACCATCCTGTTCCTCACCATCGCACTCAACCTCGAAATGTTGGTGGGGTTGGGCATCGCTTTGTTGTTGAACAAGGTCACGGTCGGGCAACGTGCATTGCGAACCGTGATGATGTTTCCCATGATGTTTTCGCCGGTGCTGGTGGGTTTCCAGTTCAAGTTCATGCTGAACGACAGCACGGGCGTGATCAACAGCATTCTGCAATCGGTGTTCGGCTTCAAGACGGCGATTCCGTTTCTGGTGAACGAGAACTCGGCGCTTGCTTCGCTGATCGCCGCCGAAGTGTGGAACTCCACGCCGGTATTCGCCGTGATTCTGCTGGCCGGTTTGATGGCCTTGCCGAAAGACCCGATTGAAGCGTCGAAGGTGGATGGCTGCACGCCGTGGCAGACCTTCAGATACGTGACGCTGCCTTACCTGATGCCGTTCATCTACATCGCCATGACGATTCGCTCGCTGGACGTGGGACGCGCCTACGACATCGTGCGCATCATGACGAACGGCGGCCCCGGCGGCAGAACCGAACTGCTATGGACGATGGTGGGCCGCATTGCCTACGACGATTCGCACATGGGTTACGCCAACGCGATCGCCTATGTTTCGGTGCTGGTGTCGATTGCGTTCACGCTGTATTTCTTCCGCAAACTCAACGCCGCGCGGCGGCACATGGGGCCCGCCTGACATCATGAGCGATCTCACTTCAAGCCGCGCGAGCGATGTGCCGTTCAACTGGCCGCGTCTGTTCAATCAGTGCGCGCTGTGGTTCGGCGTGTTCGTGGTGATGGCCATTATCTGTCTGCCGGGCCTGTGGGTCGTGCTGAACGCGTTTCGCTCGAACGTCGCGATTCTGTCGAATCAGTCGCCGTTCAATGCGAGCGGCTACACGCTCGACAATTTCCGCAGCATGTTCGGCTTCGGTCAGATGGCTTCGTTGCCCATCCGGCAGTACTTCGTCAATTCGGTGATCATCTCCTGCGTCAGCACCGCCGCTGCGCTCGCGGTCGGCGTGCTGGGCGGCTACGCGTTTGCCCGCTTCGAATTCCGCCGCAAGAATCTGCTGTTCGTGCTGCTGATGCTTACGCGTGCGATTCCCGGCATTGCGCTGTCGTTGCCGATCTTCATTCTGTGGGCGTGGACCGGACTGCTCGATACGCGCCTTGGCGTGATCATCGTGTATCTGGCCATGAATGTGCCATTTACGGTCTGGCTGATCGACGGCTTCTTTCGCGAGGTGCCTATCGAACTCTCGCAGGCCGCGATGATCGACGGCTGCAACCGATGGCAGGCCTTCTGGCGCATCGAGTTGCCGCTGGCACGTTCCGGCATTGCCTCGGCTGGCATCTTTGCCTTTCTGACGAGCTGGAACGAGTTCGCGCTTGCCACCCAGCTTTGCCGGAGCCCCGATACGAAGACTCTGCCCGTAGGGCTGATGGATTTTACGGCGCAGTTCTCCGTCGATTGGGCGGGCATGTGCGCGATGGCGGTCATCATCATCATCCCGGCCATCGTATTGACCTTTATCGTGCAGAAGCATTTGATCTCGGGGCTGACACTGGGCGGTGTCAAAGGCTAGGACGTAGTTGAACGAGCAAGCGAGGAGTTATTCAATGACAATCATCGATACCGTCGAGATCCGGCAGGTCGACCTGCAACCGAAAGTCAAACGGACCGACGCGATCCAGTCATTCGTCGTGCAGGAGACCGTGCTCGTCACGATCCGTTGCAGCGATGGCAGCACCGGCACCGGCTACACCTATACGATCGGCACGGGCGGCTCGTCGATTGTCGCGTTGCTGAAAGATCACCTCGTGCCGCGCTTGATTGGGCGACATCCTGCGGAGTACGAAGCGATCTGGCGCGATCTGTATTTTCATACGCATGCCACGGCTGTGGGCGCGATCACGAGCCTGGCGCTGGCAGCGGTGGATACCGCGCTGTGGGACCGGAATACGCGCGCCGCGGGACTGTCACTGGCCGTGGCGGCGGGCGGCGCGAAACAGCGCATTCGCACGTATACGACAGAAGGGGGATGGCTGCATCTGTCCGCCAGCGAACTGGTCGATCAAACCTTGCAGGCGCAATCGGAAGGATTTCTCGGCGCCAAGCTGAAAGTGGGGCGTCCTCATGTGTCGGAAGACGTGCAGCGTCTGGACGCGGTGCGCACAGCAGTGGGGGATGGTTTCGAACTGATGACCGATGCGAATCAGGGCTTCACGTACTCGGAGGCGCTGCGTCGCGCCCATGCGTTCGAACCGTTCCGGCTCGCGTGGCTGGAAGAACCGATGCCGGCGGAAAGCGTGGATGCGCACCGACGCCTGAGTCTTGCGACTACGGTGCCGGTCGCGATTGGCGAATCGCTTTATCACCCTGGGCAATTCGCGGAGTACATGAAGGCCGATGCCTGCGCGATCGTGCAGGCGGACGTGGCGCGCGTCGGCGGCATTACGCCGTGGCTCAAGGTCGCGCACGTGGCGGAAGCGCTGAACATGGACATCTGTCCGCACTTCTTGATGGAACTGCATGTGAGCTTGTGTGCAGCCGTGCCGAACGCTACCTGGGTCGAGTACATTCCGCAACTCGATTCATTGACGCACAACCGTGTGCGCATCGAGGCAGGCTTTGCAATCGCGCCGCAGGAACCGGGTATCGGTATTGACTGGGACTGGGACGCCGTCAACGCCGCGCAGCGCGTTCATTTGTCCATCGACGCGAAGGCCTCGGCATGAGCGGCGCTGAGCGCACGGTGCGGCACTGTCTGACGCTCGACCTGAAGAGTGACGCAGCCGCCATCGAAGCCTATGACCGATACCACGGCGACGTGTGGCCGGAAGTGCTCGTACACCTGCGCGACTCGGGCATTCACGACATGACCATCTGGCGGCGCGGCACCCGTTTGATGATGCTCATCGAAACCGCGCCGGACTTTCAGCCAGACCGGCTGGTGGTGACGGCAGACAGTTCACCACGCGTCAAGGAATGGGAGCAGTTGATGGCCACGTTTCAGCAGGCACTGGCCGACGCGCAGGGGGCGGGGCTGTGGCAACCCATGTCCGAAGTCTTCAATCTGCAAACGCAGTTGGGCAAGGAACGCGCGGCGCGCTGAGTGAGGGGGCGCTTGCCGCCAAACATGCCCGGCACAACACGGGCGCCCCGTGCAACCCGTCACCGCCCGGCGGCAACCCCTCCATGAAACGGCCCGAAGATACGGGCGGCCACGATTCCCATCAATAGCGCACCGAGCCCCGCGCTGCCCGCGTCCGCCGCGATGCGGATGTCGAAGTCTCCCACCCGGCAGATCAGCAGATAGCCCACCACGACGTTAAACGCACCCCACCACACGTTGACCGTTGCCGAGGACAGCCCTTTACCGGGTGGCTTGGCGAACGGGCTCTGGAACGACCGGCCCATGACGCCGCTGACGAAATGCGGAATGGCGTTGGACAGCACCGCGCCGCCTGCGAAGTACGAAAGGTATTGATACCACGGCATGTCATTGCTCTCCATGCGTTGGAACGCTGTTGCTCGAGGCGCGTTTGGCGCTGCAAAGCGGGTTGTTCAGCGGGCGCCGATTAGATTACGGTGAACCCGCACCAGGCGCCAAGCGTGGCATCAACCGGCTAAATTTGCAAGCCTATCTTGCAAGCTTAACTTGCAAGTTTATATTGCAAGTTAAGCTTGCAATTATGGCTGCGTGGAGCCATCCTTGCAGGACACGCACTTCCGCCGTATTCGAACGATCATGCCGACCAAAACCCACGATCAATCCGTCCTCGACCTGATGCAGGCCGTCGGCCTGCTGCTGCGGCGCACCCGCAGCGAATCCCATGCGGAAACATTTTCCATGACGGAATCGCTCGTCATGTCGCGGCTCGCCAATGACGGGCCGGCCACGACCGCTGCACTCGCGCGGGCCGAGCAGATGAAGCCGCAGTCGATGGGAACGACCATTGCTTCGCTCGAGCAAATGGGCGTGGTCAAGCGTACCCAGCACGCCACGGACGGCCGTCAGATGTTGATCGAGTTGACCGCGAAGGGCGTGCAGCTGCGCAAGAAACATCGTGAAGCGAAGCAGATGTGGCTGTCGCAAGCCATCGCCGAACTGGACGCCGAGGAACGCGACACCCTGTTCAAGGCTGCCGGGATCATCAAGAAACTGGCGGAAAAGTGACCGCAAAGCGAAGCAGCATGCGCGGCAACCCCACCAATGAAACGAGCACGGCGGGCAAGATGGACGAGGCGGGCAGCGTGACTGAAGACTCACCCACGCGCGCCGGCGAGTCAGAGGGCGTCGCGTCGTCCGTCTGGAAAGTGGCCGTCGTCGCGGTGATCGGGCCGTTCATGACGCAGCTCGATTCGACTGTAGTCAACGTCTCGCTGTCGACCATCAGCCATACACTCGCCGCGCCCATTGCCACCGCGCAATGGATCGTCAGCGGCTACCTGCTGGCGATGGCGCTGATGCTGCCGCTCAACGGCTGGCTGGTGGATCGCATGGGTGCGCGGCGACTCTACCTCATCCTGTTTTCGACCTTCACGCTGGCGTCGTTTTTGTGCGGTGCTTCGCGCAGCATCGACGCGCTGATCTGCGCGCGCGTCTTCCAGGGCCTGGTGGGTGGCGTGCTGGCCCCCATGACGCAGATGATGATTGCGCGTGCGGCGGGCAAAAACATGGCGCGCGTGATGGGCTACGCCACCTTGCCGATACTGCTCGCACCCATTCTCGGGCCGCTATTGGCGGGAACGATCCTCGCGCATGCCACGTGGTCATGGCTGTTCTACCTCAACGTGCCGGTGGGTATACTCGGCGTCGCACTGGCTGCGCTGTTGCTGCCGGTAGACACGGCCACGCTGCAAAAGCGCCCGTTCGATTTCCTCGGCTTCGCGCTGCTTTCGCCGGGCTTCGTCGGGTTGATCTTCGGTCTGCAAAACGCGTCACACGCTGATGGACGCTGGATTTTGTTCGCCGGCATCGTCCTGCTTACGGCGTTTCTCGTGCATGCGGTAAAGAAGGGCCAGGGGGCGCTGATCGACGTGCGGATTTTTGCGGATCGGACCTTTTCGGTTGCGGCGGTCACGCAATTCTTCGCGACCAGCATCATGTTCGGGCGGCAACTCGTCGTGCCGCTTTACCTGATAGCCGGCTGCGGGTTGTCCGCGGCACAGGCCGGCTGGTTCATCGCGGCCACGGGCGCCGGCATGATGTGTTCGTTCCCGTTGCTTGGATTCCTGACCGAAAAATTCGGCTGCCGCGTGGTGTCAGCGGGCGGCGCGTTGCTGGCGTTGCTCAGCACTATCGCGTTTGTGGGGATGGCGGCCGGGCAGTTTTCGGCGACCTGGGCGGTCCTCAGCCTGTTTCTGGCGGGGGCGGGGCAAGGCACGATCAGCATACCGTCCATCTCGGCGGCGTACTCCTCGATACCGAAGGCGCGCCTGCCTGTCGCGAACACCGCGCTGAACATCGCGCAAAGAGTTGGTGGCCCGTTTGCCACGACGATCCTCGCGATGTTCATTGCGTCGACGCTGCCTCACGCTGCTCATGCAGTGTCGACGCAATTTTTCATGGCGTTCGTGATGCTCGCGGTTTTTCACGCGGCCACTTTTATAGCGGCGCTGTTCCTGCCGCTACGCATCTCGCGCGCAGCTAAAGCGTGAATGCATAAGCGCGTGGCGTAGCGCGATGTGTTTCAGGAACGCGTCATCGTATGCTGCTCTGGCATGTCCACCTGAAACCATCGCGCTAACACCGCGATTTACATCGGCGGTGCGACACCGTCCTTCTCGACGACCACCTGGTTGCCGTCGTAGGCACCGTCTTTCGCCGGCGTTGCTACGATGAAGACCTTCTTGCCCGCGGTCAGATCATCGCGGGACGAGGGAACGAGCGTGACCACGGGCACGTTGGTCGGCACGTTGACGGTATTGCTGCCGCCCTTGTACGAGAGTTTCAGGTCGCGGCCGCTGGTCCCCTGCACGACAGTGTCGACATTTGCGTTGGTCATCGAGCTGTTCGAACCCAGGTCCCACGCGTAGTGTCCTTCACCCATACCGCGTGCGGCTTCCGGGAACACCAGCACTTCCTTTGCCGTCAGCTTGCCGTCCGGGCCAGGCGTCGCGGCTGCGCCGACATACGAACCGGGTTTGATGTCCGCGAGCTGGATCGCCTTCACTGCATTGATACCTGTTGAATCTTTCACGGCAATCGTGACCGTGTCGCCGCTGCGGCGATGAACCTGCAGGTTGCCGCCCGAGAACGACACGATTTCCCCGCGAATCCGTTCCGGCTTGACCGCGGAGGATTGCGCGAATGCCGCGCTGGCGAGCGTCAGGGTGACGAGCGAGGCAACGACTTTGAGGCGAATAGACATAAGTACTCCGTAGGGTTGATTGCAGTTGACTGAATGATGATTCACCGGGGCTCAGGAGCCGCCGAACCAGTTGTATCCCTGGTTTTCCCAGTAGCCGCCGGGAAATTCGTTGGTCACCGTAATGGCGACAATGTGCTTCGGGTTCTTGTAGCCCAGTTTGGTGGGCATACGCAGCTTCATCGGAAAGCCGTATTTGGCGGGCAGCGTTTTGCCGTCATAGGACAAGGTCAGCAGCGTCTGCGGATGGAGCGCCGTCGGCATGTCGATGCTCGTCCAGTAGTTGTCGGCGCAATGCAGCGCGACATACTTCGCGGTGGTGTCGGCACCGGCGCGACGCAGGAAATCGGCGAATGACACACCGCCCCATTTGCCGATCGCGCTCCAGCCCTCGATGCAGATATGACGCGTCACCTGGCTTTGTTGCGGCAACGCGTGCAGTTCGTCGAGCGTCCAGATCGCTTTGCCGTTGACGCGCCCCTTCAGCTCCAGACGATAGCTCTGCGCATCCACGTCCGGCACTTCGTCGATGTCGTAGAACGCGTTGAACGGAAACGGCCGCGTGATCATCGACTCCGGGTAGGTCGGCGCCAGCTTGCGCGGATCGAACAGCAGCGCCTGGGCATCGTCGTTGAACGACGAGAACTTGCGCAGCATCGTGTCGACGGACTTGTCGCTGCTCAGGTCGCAACCGGACAACAGCATCAGGCCGCCCAGCGAAAGGATGCGCTTGCCGAACAGGCGTCGCGAAGCCGAGGGCAGTGCCTTGTGCGCATCCTTGATGATGGATTGCGCGTCCGGCCGGTAGACGGTATCGGGCGAGGGGTTCTGTTTGCGGGAATTCATGCTTACCGGCCTCGAATCATGGTGAGCAAGGAGCGCGGCACGAGCGCGACCATCGCGACATGCACCACGAAAAAGCCGACCAGGATGCTCATGGCCGCGAAATGAACCACACGGGCGTTGTCGAAACCGCCCATCAAGGTCCTGAGCAACGGGAATTGCACGGGCTTCCAGATCGTCAGGCCCGACAGCACGACCAGCACGATGTTGGCGATCACCACGAGATACGCGACCTTTTGCACGGTGTTGTACTGGCTGAAGTCACCGTGACTGAGCTTGCCGCGCAGGGCCGCGACGAGGTCGGAGGCGAACGCGCGCGGGCTCACCGGCAGCAGCTTCCGGTGCAGACGGCCGGTGGTCACACCCAGTGCCAGATAGACGAGAAAGTTGCCGACCAGCACCCACATGACCGCGAAGTGCCACAGCAGCGCACCGCCAAGCCAGCCTCCCAGCGTGATGGAGGGCGGGAACCGCAGCGCGGTGAAGATCGGCGAGGCGTTGTACACGGCCCAGCCGCTCAGGCACATCGCGATCACGGCGGCGGCATTGATCCAGTGAAAAATGCGCACCCACGCGGGGTGAATGGTGGCGTGACTCACGATGACCTCATGGACAATGACCGGGTTGGCAGTGGCGAACGCATTGGGATGGCGCGGCGAGCTGACAGAGTTGGGACTGGTCGTAAGGATGTCAGTCGGGCGGGCGGGGCGGTATCGGTCAAATGACCGAGCCGGATGCAGCGCGACACCGCAACAACGAAGGCCAATGCCGGCTGTCCGGGCGAACAGGCCTTTGTGGCAAACTGTGCGACTACATCAATTGCGTGCGTCGCCGGGGGCCGACTTCTTCATGGAAAACGAAACGCTTTCCGAAATCGTGGCGAACTGCGACCAGGAGCCGATTCACGCGCTGGGTCTGGTGCAGCCGCACGGCGCGCTCCTCTGTTTCGACCCGGCGGGGCATCTGGTGGCTGCCAGCACCAATGCGCCGGAGCTGCTCGGCGCATTGCCCGCAATGGGCGAGCGCTTGACGGACGCGCATGTCACGCCGCTGGCCCGGCAAACCATCTTCGAGGCACTGGCCGACCCCGCCAAGCCCGCGGACGCCGTGGAATGCGACGGCGCGAACGGTGAGCGCTTCGACTTGATCACGCACTGGTCGGGCGACATGCTGGTGGCCGAATTCGAGCAGCTGTCAGCGGACGCACCGCCCGCGTCGCAGTTCGCGCTGTATGCCCAGCGCGCGATTCAACGCCTGCAATCGACCCAGTACTCCAACCCGGCCGCGCTGCTGCAATCCGCGGCGGAGACGATTCGCACGATGACCGGTTTTGACCGGGTCATGGGTTATCGCTTCCTGTCCGACGGCAGCGGCGAAGTGATTGGTGAAGCGCGGCGCGAGGACCTGGCGCCGTATCTGCATCAACGCTACCCGGCCGGCGATATTCCGGCGCAGGCACGACGCCTGTATGTGCTGAACCCGATCCGCCAGATCGCCTCGGTCGAGGCGAAGCCGGTCACCATCCAGCCGTCGTTGCACCCCCGCACCAACGCGCCCTACGACCTGAGTTACGCCGTGCTGCGCAGCGTGTCGCCCATCCATATCGAGTATCTGAAGAACATGGGCGTGGGCGCGTCCATGAGCATCTCCATCGTGGTGGACGGCCAGCTCTGGGGATTGTTCGCGTGTCATCACATGACGGCGCACCGGGCGTCGCACGCAGTTCGTCTGTCCTGCACGGTGCTCACGCAGGTGGTGTCGATCCTGATCGCGCAGATCGACGCCCGGCAGCGTTCGCTCGACGAGCGGCGCGTCCACGATCTGCGGGCGCAGATCGCCACGGAACTGGCGCATGCCGAAGAGGCGCTGATGGGGCTGTTGTCGGCCGCGGACGACGTGTCCGCGCTGATCGACTGCGAATGCGTGATGGCCGTGGTCGATCACGAAGTGGTCTCGCTTGGCAGCAGCAAGGCCACCAGCATCGAAGCGTTGCGCGCGCTCGCCGATCACATGACCTCGACGCGCCAGGATACGCTGGTCAGCCAGTCGCTCACGGAGGATCTGCCGGAGCTTGCGCCCATCAGCACGCCCGAGGGGCCGATTGCGGGCTGTCTCGCCATCCAGATGGTGGGCGACGCGCGCATCACCATCATGTGGATGCGCCGGGAACTGGTCGAAACCATCAATTGGGCCGGACCGCCGGACAAGGTGATCGCGTCCGGGCCGAACGGCGCCCGGCTCACGCCGCGCGGCTCGTTCGAAGTCTGGAAGCAGACCGTACGGGGCCGCAGCCGCGAGTGGTCGGGCATGGACCGCTCGGCCGCCCGCGAGCTGAAGGTCATCCTGCAGGACGTCGCCTTGCAGCGCATGCGGGAAGCCGAGCGCGCAAGAACCACGCTGCTCGCCACGCTTGGACACGATCTGCGCAATCCGCTGCAGGCTATCAACATGGCCGTGCAACTGATGGGACGCGGGCTGGCGACCTCGAACGACACGGCTAAACGTGTCGAAGGATCGACCCGGCGGATGCAGTCGCTGATCAACTACATTCTCGACGTGAGCCGCATCCGTTCAGGCGTGGGTCTGGGCATGACGCGGGAACGGGTTGGGTTGGGAGAACTGCTCGAATCCACCGTCGAGCAGAATCGCCTCGCTCATCCGAACGTCACCATCGTCACGCAGCTCCCCGCCGATCTGGGCGACGTGCTGGTCGACCCGGACCGCTTCAATCAGGCGCTCACCAATCTGATCAGCAATGCGCGCCAGCACGGCGACACGAGTTTCCCTATCGAACTGCTGGCGAGCGTCGAAGGCAAGACCACGACCATTGAAATACGCAACCGTCTCTTGAAGAAGCCGGCTGCGTCGTTCGAACGGCTCACCGACCCTTTCAAGAGCGGCTCGCTCGACAACCCGAACAACCGCGGCGGTCTGGGACTGGGGCTCTACATTGCCAGCGCCATCGTGAAGGGCCACGACGCGACGCTCACCGGCAATTTTGCCGAGATGAACGCGCGCATCTTTATCACGTTGACCGAGGCTTGAGGTAGAGGCGCTGAGAGGCTTGGGGACCGAAAAGCGGAGACCCGGCTGCCAGCACGCGGCGGCCGCGTATGGCCGCCGGAGTGCTCGGGTCTGTCTGTGCGTGCGCTTGCCGATTCGCGCGGAATCGGGCACTCAATCAGGCGCGGAATCAGGCACTCAGCGCGTGCTTGAACGCCTGCGCATCGCCGCGCCGGTCGAGGGCCAGCTCGGCGCGATGGTCGAGCGACGCCTTGCGTTTTTCTTCCGCGTTCGCAATGAAGTCGGACAGTTCGCGCTCCAGCGCCGAGTCTTTGGCGCCGGGTCTCCAGCTTGCCGCGCCGTGCCGCCGCCGGGTGGCGCGGGCAAGGGCCAACGCCGCCATTGCTGCCTTCGCGCATTCGTATTCAACCTGTCCGCACAGGTCGAGCGGTTCACCGAATTCGCGGAACGCCTCCAGATACTCTCGCGCGCCGTGCACGGTTGCCGGGTACTCGCGCAGCTCGGAGATGACCTTGCCGCTCATGACGTGCCAGTGAAGTTTGTCGGGATAGGCGAAGGTGGGCATGACGACGCTCCTGCTGGCGTCGCGTCCTGACGGGCTGCCATGTTGCGCCGCTGCCCAGGCCGCCTTGTGCATCATGGTTCGGCAGGTACGGGCGTAACTTTCGAGCGATAGCGCGACTTCCAGCGCGGTGTCGCGCCGCTTGCGCTTGCGATCGCCGGCATCCCGCAACGACAGCCACGTGAGTGTGATGGCGGAGCCAACGGCCGCTGAGGTCAGCGCCAAAGTTACCGGACTGTTCCAGTCGATTCGCTGGAAAAATTGAAGCCAATCTTGCCGCATATCATGCGCCTCGGAGAAAGAGGTGCAGAGAGTATAAGCAATCGTTTGCGGCGTAATCAGCGCAAACTACGCGTTGTGTGTTTTCACCACAGTCGTTTCGCTGCGATGCTGCGCGACTTGACAGGACATACTGAAGCAATGCAATGCGCGGACGCGCAGCGCCGGAGCACGCCGCGAATTGGGGACGAATGTGATGCGGGCTGCTGTGACCTGGCCGCAATCAGGATGGACGCCGGAGCGCGGTCGAACGTGGTCGAGCCTGGCTTAGCGCGTCAGTCATGGGCGCGATCCGGCGCAAATGAATGCGCACGCGCGCAGCTTCGACCTGATCATCAATACGGTGGCCATTCCGCATGATCTGGATGCCTACACCTCGCTGCTCAAGCTCGACGGAACGCTGACACTGGTTGGGATTCCTGAGGACCCGCATCCGTCGCCGTCGGTGGCGGGATTGATCGGCGGGCGTCGCAGCATCGCGGGTTCGCTGATCGGCGGTATCGAAGAGACGCAGGAGATGCTGGATTTCTGCGCGCAACACCGTATCCTCGCCGACATCGAAATGATTCAGATGCAGGATGTCGAAGTGGCCTTCGAGCGGATGCTGAAAAGCGATGTGAAATACCGCTTCGTCATCGACATGGCCTCGTTGAAAGAAGCGGCCTGATCGAGCGTGATGAGCCTTCGCCCGGTGATGCCGGGTCAAGGCTTTTCATTCATGGGTTGAACCTACGTGCCACACGCAGGTGCTCGATGCGTGCGTTCAGTGGGCGCGCTGCCTGGCGAGATAGGCGACGACCGCGTCGGTGAGTGGCATGTGATGCAGCTCATCGGGCAAGGCGAGGCGCGCTGCAACGATCTCGCGATTGTCGAGCTGCAACTCCGGCAAACCGTCCAGGTGCAGTTCGAAGAAATACACCTTGTCCTTGCGTCCGTCCCAGTTGCCGCTGGCGCTGCCTGCGGCGACCAGTGGGTACGCCGGCAGACCAATCTCTTCTTCCATTTCGCGTTGCGCTGCCGCCTCGGGCGGCTCACCGGCGTGCATGCTGCCACCGGGGAAATTCCATTCGGCGCGATACGACGACTTCACCAGCAGCAAGGCCTCGCCAACATAGAGGGCCACCAGCGCACCTTCATGACGTGGCCTCCGGATGTGCCACCAGATGCGCGCCAGGCGGAAGCCGACGCGCAGCCCGAGGCGCCAGACCGCATCGATCAGCGTAGCCGGTCGCGTTGCCTCGAGGCTCGGCATGGGGTGATTCCTTTGTCTCGACACGGAACGGGCCGGCTGGTTTCGATCAGCAGAGAGCAGGGGCGTGGATGGCAAGGTCTCGCTCAATGCACGGGCGCCGGATAATCCTTCCACACCCATTCGAGTGCTTCGGCGAGCGTTTGCGCAACCGTAGCCGGGTCGACGTGGCCCGCGTTGCGTGAAAACACGAACTGATAGGCGTAGCCCTTCGCGGCGAGCACGCGCGCCATGTCCTCGTTCGCGAGAGTCCAGTCATGCATGCCGTCGGCGAGCGGCGCAACCGGATAGAACAGGTCGCGATCGCCCACCTCGAACCAGTAGCGGATCGGTTGGCGCGGCGTATTCGGGATCAGCGGCGCGCCGTTCGACGCCGTGGCGGGCGTGACGTTGATGCCCGACACGGTGAGATTCGCTTTCACGGGCCCCGGCCACGCACTGTGGTATTGCCACGCGCCGCCGGGCAGGGCGGTGTCATGCGGCCATTGCTGGTTCACCATCGTGGGCGAGTAGCCGAGCACCCGGTGATAGAGGTCGGGCCGGAACCAGGCCATGCTGAACGCGGCGGCGGCGCTGGAACTGATGCCCATCGTGGCGCGCCCGTCCGGGTCCTTCGTCAAGCGCACATGTGCGTCCTGTTCGACACGCGGCAGCACTTCCTGCTCGACCCACTGCGCGTAGGTGCCGGACACCGCGTCGTATTCGCGGCCCCGTTCGCTGCCTTGCGCATCCTGTCCGCCGGCGCCAATGCCGATGGCGATCATGGGCGGCAGCTTGTGCGCATGAATCAGGTTGTCGAGCACGTTGAACAGCATCTGCGCCTTGAAGAAGCCATGCGGGCCACCGTCGCCATACACGATGAAAGGCGCAGCCGTGCCCGGAACGTAATCGGCCGGCACATACACGTCGACTTCGCGGGTCCAGCTGCCGGCATGGCTCGCGGGCACCAGCAGATCGGATTTGTCACCCGGCGCGGTGGCGGCAGAAGCGACCGCTGAGTTTCGGCAATCGGGTAAATCGTCCCGAATCATGCCGGGGCGATAGATCACGCTATCTGCCGAAGTCATGGTGAAGGTGTGGATCGTGCCATGCGGCACGCTGGCTTCAGCCACCGTTTCCGGCGCCGGGGGATGCGTGGCGCCGATGATGAAATTGCCGTCACTGGTCGCGGACGGAATCTGGCCATCGGGCAGCTCGGTGGCCTGCGGATATTTGGGGTTGTGCGGATCGCGCGTGGGCGGCGTGGTCTTGAGGTCGAGCCCGGCGGTGTCGATGAAGAACGGCGCCATTGGGTCCGTTGTGTTGGCACCTGCCGGAACCGAGGCCTGCGGCGGTATGCAGGCGGCGTCTGCCGCATGAGACGGGGCGCTGAGCGCCGTTGCAAGAAGCGTTGAAAGTAGTGCTGCCACGAGAACCGCACGGGCCTGGGTCATCGGTGATCGCCTCCCTCGCTGGGCATGCAGGCTGCGATCGACGGGGGGCCGCAAAGCGCTGCAAAGCGATAGGTACGGTAGCCGAAACGGCGAGACAACGTCAAGCTTATTAGGTGGGCGCTGAAGAGGCGCGCTGTGCGGGTGTTAGTAAGGTCGCAGAATAAGGTTGCAGCCAATGCGACCGACGCATTGAGGTAGCATCGTTACGTTGAGCGCATATTCAGGCCGCACCGCGCTGCATCCAATCTGTTCACCGATCCCAACTCAACATGGAAGCTTCTATGTCCACGCCCCCCATCGAAATCGAAACCGCCCCCAATCCAGAGTACGCCGTGATCCTGATGCACGGTCTCGGCGCGGACGCCAACGATTTCGTACCGCTCGTTCCTGAGTTGCAGCTCGGCGCGGCGCCCGCCGTGCGCTTCGTGTTTCCCAACGCGCCGGAGATCGCCGTGACCGCGAACAGTGGCTACGTCATGCGGGCGTGGTACGACATTCGTTCGTTCGACAGCATCGAGCGGCAAGTCGACGAAGCCGGTATCGATGCGTCCTGCGCGACGGTGCGGCACTTGATCGAAGCGCAAAACCAGCGCGGTATCGCCACCTCGAAGATATTTCTTGCCGGCTTCTCGCAAGGCGGGGCGATGACGTATTCGGCTGGCCTCACGCATCCTGAAGCGCTGGCCGGCCTGATCGTGATGTCGGGCTATGTGCCGTCGTCACGTTTTATCGAAAGCCGCGCGAGCGAGGCCAACCGCAACACGCCGATCTTCGCCGCACACGGTACGTTCGACGACATTCTGCCCATCCAGCTCGGCGAAGCCGCCCGCGATTTCGCCCGCGCGCAAGGATGCCCGGTCGAATGGCAGGCGTATCCGATGCCGCATTCGGTGTGCGCGGAGGAAATCGAAGCGCTGCGCAACTGGCTCGGCGCGCGCTTTGCGACGTCCTCAAAGTAACCTGGTAGCGTGTTTGAGATGAGCGGCGTCAGATCTCCACGCGCGCGCCCAGTTCGATCACGCGGTTGGTCGGCAACTTGAAATAAGCAGAGACGTTGCCGACGTTATGCAGCATCACGCCGAACAATCGCTCACGCCACAGCGCCATGCCTTTGCCGCCAACCGGCACCACCGTGGCACGGCTCAGGAAGTAAGAGGTCTCCGATAGATCGAACACCAGGCCCGCTCTCTTGCAGGTCTGGTGCTGCAACGCATCCGGCAGGTTGACCTCGTCCTTGAAGCCATACACCACCGTCACCTGATAACAGCCTTCGCACAGCAGCTTCACGGCGACGCGTTCGCTCGCCGAGACCCACGGCACTTCGCGCGTGGTCACATTGAGGAACACGACGCGTCGATGCAGCACGCGGTTGTGCATCAGATTGTTCAGGAGTGCGTGCGGAACGCCACTGGTATCGGGCGTGAGAAAAATGGCAATGCCATCCACGCGTACGGGTGATTTGCTGAGCAGCGACTCCAGAAACGGCTTGAGCGGTGTCGTACCGGCGCGCACGCGCGCTTCGTCCGCCATCATCTGCCAGCCACGTCCCCATGTGGTCATGATGCCGAACATCAGCATGCCGATCACGAGCGGGAACCAGCCGCCCTGCGAAATCTTCAACAGATTGGCCGAGAAGAACGTGGCGTCGATGACGAAGAAAAACGCGGTCGCGCCCACGCACAGCAGCCAGTTGTAGTGCCACGCGTAGCGTATGACGAAGAAGGTGAGCAGGGTGGTGATCAGCATGGTGCCGGTCACGGCAATGCCGTACGCGGACCCGAGCGCGGTGGATGAACCGAAGCCGAGCACGGCGGCGACTACCGCGATGAGCAGTGTCCAGTTGATGCCCGGCACGTAGATCTGGCCGATTTCCCGCGACGAGGTATATACGACGTTCATGCGTGGCAGAAAGCCGAGTTGCATGGCCTGCTTGGTCATTGAATAGGTGCCCGAAATAACGGCCTGCGATGCGATCACGGTTGCGACCGTCGACAGCACGATCATCGGAAACAGCGCCCACTGCGGAAATAGCCGGTAAAACGGATTTTGCAGCGCGCCGGGATCGCCCAGCAACAGGGCACCCTGGCCGAGGTAATTCAGCGCGAGCGCCGGAAACACGAGACCGAACCACGTGAGTCGGATGGGCCGCGCACCGAAGTGTCCCATGTCGGCATACAGCGCCTCCGCGCCGGTGAGCGAGAGCACCACTGCGCCCAGCGCGACGAAGGCGAGCCAGCGGTGTTGCAGGCAGAACTCGAGTCCTTTGAACGGGTCGAGCGCATAGAGGATCACCGGCACCTGGATGACATTGACGAGTCCCACCGCCGCGAGGATGGCGAACCAGAGCACCATCACCGGCCCGAAAACAGCACCGATGCCGCCCGTGCCGCGCCGTTGCGCGAGAAAGAGCGCGATCAGCGCGGCTAGCGTGACGGGGATCACATAGGGTTTGAGCGACGGCGTCGCCACCTCCAGACCCTCCACCGCGCTCAACACGGAGATGGCCGGTGTGATGACGCCATCGCCGTAGAACAGCGCGGCACCCATGACGCCGACTGCGAGCAGCGTATGCCGCAAGCGCGGCCGGTTGGCCACCGAAGACGCGGCCAGTGCCAGCAAGGCCATGATGCCGCCTTCGCCGTGATTGTTGGCGCGCAGGATGAGCGTCACGTATTTGAGCGACACCACGACCGTAAGCGACCAGAAGATCAGCGAGACGATGCCCACGATGTTCTGCGCGTTCATCGGCAGTCCGTTGCCTGGATCGAACACGGTTTGCAGGGTGTAGAGCGGACTGGTGCCGATATCGCCGTACACCACGCCGAGTGCCGCAAGCGCGAGTCCATAGATGGCCGGCCGGTGCTCGCCGGGCTTGCCGCTGTCCTCGGCGCCGGATGCGGCGGGCGCTGGATGTCCCATGTCTCCTCCCGACGACCCGTGATCTCGGGCCTGTCGCCATTAACTCTAGTACATGCGCGAGGCCCCCGGGCGGTCAGTCACGTGACACATGCTTTTCCTTACGAATCACGGTGATAGCGGCGGTGCGCGTGTTGCAGGGCTGTTTCAGGCGGCTTTCCGGACTGGAAAACAAGAAAGCAAATTGCAAGAATTGTGTTGCAGATGCGAATTACTCGCATTATCATTCGCGACTCGCTATTCGCTTTCTGCTTAACACTTTCTCGCTCCGAGCGCCGTGCCGGACATCCAGCGTCGGACGGCCTCGCGCACCGCCAACAAGAAAAATGCCGAATTTGTCTTTTGCCTTACGTCAGTCTTTCGTCCGTGGTTCCGGTCGGGGTTCGAAGCGGGCTTTACCGCGGGGTTCGAGTCGGGGTTTAAGCCTGGGTTTTAGCCGCCCCCCTGCCATGCTCGGGCCGGCGCTGCTCGCCAGCGTGGGCTTGTCGCTGTCGTCCTTATCCACATCGGGCTGGGCGCAGACGGTTGCCGCAGATGCGGTGACGCTGCCCGCAGTCAGCGTGACGGCCTCGGCTGAAGATCCGGCTAAACAAGGCAAGACCATCGACGCCGGCGCACTGGGTTCGCGCAAGCAGGTCGACACGCCGTTTTCCACCGACGTCAAGACGAGCGAGCAGGCTCAGGACCTGATGGCGACGACCGCCACCGACCTCTACAAATACGACGCCGCGGTGTCGGAGAGCAGCAATAACCGCGTCAGTGAAAACTCGATGTTCACGGTACGCGGACTGCCAATCGACACGCTCAACGGCATCAAGGTGGACGGTCAGAGTTTCCCTTCGTGGGACACGGACCTCTCGCTCGAACCGTTCGAGCAGGTGCAGTTGCTCAAGGGCTTGTCGGGCTTCATGTACGGTTTCGGTTCGCCGGGCGGCATCGTCAATTACGTGCTCAAACGTCCGACGGACGATCCGTATCGCAGCGTCACGGTTGGCTATGAAACGGCCGGTGTGTTCAGCGAGAAGGTGGATCTGGGCGGCCGTTTCGGCAATGACAACCGCTTCGGCTTCCGCCTGAATCTCGTCAACGAAGATGGCAACACCGAAGAGCCGAATGGTCACGTGCGGCGCCAGGTGGCGTCACTCGCGCTCGATTTTCGTATCACGCCGGATCTCACGTGGAGCGTGGACGGTTTCTATCAGAAGCGCAAAACCAACGGCACACTGTTCGGCCTGATGTTCGGCACGGGTCTGGGCATTCCGGATGCGAGTTCGATCAATCGCGATCTCACGCAGCCGCAGAACTACTACGAGACCGAAATGGCCTCGTTCGGCACGGGCCTCGACTATCGTCTCTCCGACAACTGGCATGCGAGCCTGAAGTACCGCTTCGCCAAGGAGAACCGCACCAATTCCGACAGCCTGATTTACGTCTACGACCAGGCGGGCGACTACTCGAACACGCTGTACGCGGCGATGACGCGTTACTTCTATCAGAACGTCGACGCGATGGTGCAAGGCCAGTTCAACACCGGCAGCATCAAGCATGACGTGGTGATCGGCGCGGGCTACCAGACGCAAACCAGCGAGTACTCGAATAGCGAAGGCTGGAACGAAGGCTTTAGTCTCGGCACGGGCAACCTCTATAGCAGCACGTTGCTGAGCAACGCGGACGTGAACGTGGGCGAGGACCTGTATCGCCAGTCGCGCACCACGCAGGCCGCGCTGTATGCGAGCGATACGGTGCAGTTCACCTCGCGTCTCTCGGCGCTGCTGGGCGTGCGCTATACGCAATACCGCGAGAACGTCTACGATCCGGGCGCCACGGTGACGTCGCAATACAGCGCGAATCCGGTCACGCCGACGCTCGCGCTGATGTTCAAGACGGATCCGTATTCCACCGTGTACGCGAGCTACGTGGAGTCGCTCGAACAGGGCGGTTCGGCTTCGAACACCAACCTCAACTATCCGGCCACGTTTGGGCCGCTGCGCAGCAAGCAGTATGA
Source organism: Paraburkholderia sp. DHOC27 (assembly GCF_003429005.1). Classification (GTDB taxonomy): domain Bacteria; phylum Pseudomonadota; class Gammaproteobacteria; order Burkholderiales; family Burkholderiaceae; genus Paraburkholderia. The sequence goes on along the minus strand of NZ_QVQV01000007.1, from coordinate 200,526 downwards.
GGTGGGCTTCAAGACGGATCACAGCAGGTGGGGCGCCAATGTGGCGCTGTTCCGTGTCGACCAGGGCTACAACTACACGAATACCGAGAACGTCTTCGTGCAGGACGGCACCAAACGCTACACCGGCGTCGACGCCGGCGGCTGGCTGCAACTGTCGAGCGAGTGGCGCGTGCTGGGCGGCGTGATGTGGCTCGATGCGAAGGCGGTGGACATCGAAGATCCGAGCATTGAAGGCAAGCGTATTTATGGTGCGCCGCGCTTCACGGCGACGGGCCGCGTCGAATACAACCCGTCATATCTACGTCCGCTTACGCTCGCGTTCGGCGGCAAATACGTGGGCAACATGGCGGTGGACGCCGCGAACACCCAGTTCGTGCCGGCCTATGTCACCTACGACCTGAGCGGCAAGTACGAAACGCGCGTGGCCGGCAAGGACGTGACGTTGCGCGCGGGCATCAACAATCTGCTCAATCGCCGTTACTGGACCACGGCCTGGGGCTATTACGTGTCGCCATCACCGACCCGCACGGCTGTGATGAGCGCGACGATGGAGTTCTGAACTTGGCCGCGGTCACGGTGTTCGCCACGTACGAGCTTGCTGCTGCGGCGCGCACGCTGCGGCCGCAGCGCGTGCTTTGGGGGACCCTGACATGAGACCGGTCCTCGTTCGTCTGCACCGCTGGTTTGGCATCGGCACGGCGCTGTTCCTCTTCATGTCCGGTCTGACGGGATCGATCATCGCGTGGAACGAGGAACTCGACGCCCTGCTGAATCCGGACTTCTATCACGCGCGTTCGAACGCGCCGGCGCTTTCTTCGCTCGAACTCGCCAATCGCGTCGAAGCGGCGGACCCGCGCGTGCGTGTCACCTATCTGCCGCTCGGCGTCGCGCCGGGGCGCACCTTGCAGATTCGTGTAGCATCCCGAATCAATCCGGCGACGCATCAGCCCTACGCGCTGGACTTCAATCAGCTCGCCATCGACCCCGGCACGGGCGTGGTGCAGGGACGCCGCGAGTGGGGCGCGTTGTCAGTGAAGCGGCTCAATCTGCTGCCATTCATTTATCAACTGCACTACACGCTGTTTTTGCCCACCACGGGGAACGGCATCGCAACCGGCGTCTGGTTGATGGGCGTGGTGGGCATCGTCTGGCTGTTCGACAGTGTGATCGCACTGGTACTCGCCTTTCCCAGTTTCAGAACGTGGCGCAAGTCGTTCACGTTCCGCGTGCAGCGCGGCGGTTATCCGCTGGTGTTCGATCTGCATCGCTCGGGCGGTGTGTGGGTGTGGGGGCTGCTCGCGGTCATCGCCACCACTTCCATTTCGATGAACCTCGAGGCACCCGTGGTGCGCCCCATCGTGTCGTTCTTTTCGACCCTCGCGCCGGATGCGGCCAGCAATCCGGAATTGCGCGCGACGTCGAATCCACCCGCGCCCATGCTGAGCCGCGAGCGCATGGTCGCACTGGCGGCCGCCACGGGGCGCGACCTGAAGCTGGACGAACCGCCGGGCGCGATCTTCGAATTCGAGGGGCTGCATCTCTTCGGCGTCGGCTTTTTTCAGCCGGGTGACAACGTGGTGCGTTCGGGTCTCGGTACGGCGTGGCTCTACTGGGATGGCCGCAATGGCCAACGCGTCGGCAGTTCGATTCCAGGTGAAGGCAGCGCCGGCGATATCTTCCTGCAGGCGCAATTCCCGCTGCATTCAGGCCGTATTATTGGTCTCGCGGGCCGCATCATGATCAGCGCGATGGGTCTGATCGTCGCCATGCTGAGCGCGACCGGTCTCGTCATCTGGATCAGGAAGCTGAAGGCGCGACGCAGCGCAGCGCAGCGGGCGACGAGCGGCAGGCTGGCGAAGTCCTGAGGGGCCGTGTTTTATGCGGCGGGCTGAGTTTGCTTGCGGCCTGCGCGCTCGCGAGGGTAACTTCGGTAGTTGCCATGCGCGCCCGTCTATAATCGTCCTCGATTTTGACTCTGGACTTTCAACCCGTGAAAAAGATGATTGCTGTCGGGCTAGCGGCGCTTGCTTTGGTGGGCTGCGCCTCGTCCGCTGATAAAGAAGCGGCGCGAGCCAACGATTTCTCCCATTCCGAGCGCCGTCTGGAAGAAGCGCAACGCAGCGCCGTCGTGACGTGTGCGGACGCAGCCCAATGCGAGCAGGCGTGGCAGTTGACCAAGGGCTACGTGACGCAGCATTCGCAAATGCCGATCGTGCGCGCGGACGCGGTGGCAATCGAATCGGACGTGCCCAGCAGTTCTGGCGACGCGGTCTTTTCCGCCACGCGCGAGGCGAAGGGTGCGGGCGCAACCATCACGCTTTACGCGCAATGCCGCGGCATGTACGGTCCGGAGCGTGCAATGGGTTCGGACTACGACGAATGCGTGAAGAAGATCACCACGGTGCAAAACGGCTTTGCACCGTTCCTGAGCCAGCATCTGTCGGCTAACTGAAGGCGAAGGTGAGGGCGTGGGCGCCCCACGGCGCCCACGTGTGCGGTAGACGTCAGACGGTTTTCAACATGCCGCCGTCGACGAAATACGCGGCCCCGACGCTGTAGCTGGCCCGCTCCGAGCATAGAAACACAATGAAATCGGCCAGCTCTGCCGGCGACGCGAAGCGCCGGATGGGCGCGTGCTCGTCGGCCACCTGTTGCAGATGGCCTTCCCAGTCGCCGCCCGAGTCCTGCGTCAACTGCTTCGCGGTCTTGATCCAGTCCGGCGTGAGAATCAAACCGGGGTTGATGGTGTTGACGCGAATGTTGTCCTTGATGAGCTCGTTGGCGAGGTTTTTCGACAGCATCAAGAGGGCCGCTTTGGTCACGTTGTAGATTGGCTCGTAGCCAAGCGGTTGCACTGCGCAGATCGACGCGTTGTTGAGAATCACGCCGCCGCCACGCTGCTTCATCAAGGGCACGAGGCCACGGGCAAGACGCACCGCGGCCATGACGTGCAATTCCCAGTACGCCTGCCACTTCTCGTCGGGCGCTTCCATGATGGTTTCGTTGCTGCCGGTGCCGGCGTTGTTGAACAGAATATCGACGCCGCCAAAGTGCTCACGCGCGGCCGCGACGATCTGCTCGACACCTTCGACGCTTGCCACGTCCGCGGCAACCGGCACCGCCTGCACGCCGTATTTCGCTGCGAGCTGGCCGGCGGCATCGGCGAGGCGCTCCGGCTGACGGGCGGCGAGGACGAGATTCACGCCTTCCGCCGCAAACCCCTCGGCCACTGCCAGGCCAATGCCAACGCTCGCGCCGGTCAGCACCGCTATCTTTCCGCGCAGATTCAAGTCCATGAAAGTCGTCTCCTGATGCTCGTGTCGTGGTTACAAAAGTTTAGGGAAGCCGGGACTGCCTGTCGTGATGATCTTCAGTTTGCCCGATCAGTTGGCCAAATCAGTTTGCAATGTACCGCGCCGTCCGACGCGTCAGCATGCGCTCGAAGGCTGCGACGATCTCTGCCACGTATGGGTTCTTGTGGGCCAGCGCGCCGGTGTTGCGCTCGAAGTGAGCCAGCATGGTGGCATTGGCCTCGAAGACGAACACCTGGCCGTCGGGCAATAGCGTGAAGTCGATGCCGGCGTAATCCAGATCGAGCCGCCGTCCAATGGCGCGGATCGCCTGCATGGCGGGCTCGCCGAGCGCGGCGGCCGGATCGTTCAGGAAGCGCCGCTCTTCATCGAGTTTCCACGCGTGGCTTTCCATGTCGGCGGAAAAATAGTGAACCATCCACTGCGGTGAGACCGCCAGGTGATACGGAAACGGCTCGCGGTCGACAAAGATCATCCGGTATTTGCGGTAGTGGCCGTCCGCCGAACGTGTGTCGCGAAAGGCGGTCAGGTACTGCGCACCGTCCAGTGCGTGGAGACGGTCTTCGAGCGCGGCAAGACTCGCGCAGAGAACCAGGCCTTCGCCGCCATGCGTAGCAGCGGGACGGGCCAGCGCCGGCAGCGTGATGCCGTGCCCGGCGAGCAGGGCGGCCAGCGCGTCGCGCGATGCCGGCGGCGCGTCAATACGTACGCACGGCGCTGTCTGAACGTTATCGAGGTCGGCGAGCAACGTGGGCATGCGGTGCCGCGCCGTTGGCTCGATCGCCGCAGGGGGATTGAGCAAGGGCCGCTGGCAACGGCTCGCAAAGCGTGCGATGCGTTCGGCGAGCGGCGCGGCGACGTCCGGTTCGCCGATTGCGTTGAAGGCGAGATCGTAGGGCGGTAACTGGGCGTCTTCCGCGTCGGCGGCGTAGTCGATCGCGTACTTGATCCGGCAGTTGACGGCACCTGGCAGCAGCGCCTCGAACGGCACATTGCCGGTGCTGCCGCCCGCGCAGAGCACGAGCACGCGGCGCGTCTGGCCGGGCGCCTGCTCGACGAAGACGCGCTGGATTCGATACGCGCGCTGGCGATACGCATGGGCTTCGGCGTCCCGTCCCGCGCCTGCGTGGATCGCCGCAAGGTTCTGGCAGGCGGCGGCCGTTTCCGGGTCGAGCGTCAGCACGAGTCGGTACCAGCGGGCGGCGGTTTCGTGCTCGCCTTTCATGAAATAGCCGGTGGCGACGTCGCACAGGTTGGCCGCGCTGGCGTCGGGCGCGTGGCTGGCGTAGGCATCCAGCGTGTGGGCGGCGATCAGATGGGCGAGCGCGCCAAGTTCGTCGCCGGCGGCGCGGCATGCGTCGGCCAGGGCGCGCTGGCGGGCGGGGTCGGCGGGTTCGGTATCGGCTGCGGGTTCGTTGGCTGCCTGATCGCTTGTGGTCGCGCTTGTGGTCGCGCTCGTGGGTGCGTTGGTGGCTGCAGTGGTCGCGGCGGCTGCCATGTTCGCGGCGGCGGCTGGGGGAGCGGCCTTGTTGTTGTCGGGGTGGCCGATGGCGGAGCGGTCCGCATCGGCCGGGCGGCGATTGGAATCTGAAGTCATAGTCCTGCGGGATGGGCGTCGTGACGACAATGCGCGATGGCGCGGCCGGGGAAGGGGCGGCGCGCGCGGCATCCAGATTACAGGCGTTCGCCCGCCCGTTGCAGGAATTTACGCAGAGGGGTCAGAAACGCATGCCGGTGGCGCACCCGCCGGCGAAGCCGCCGCCGCTGCCGCCGCCTGCGCCGCAGAATACGCCGCATCCCGAGAGTGCGACGGCCGCGGCGCCGCCAATCAGGAGCACGCGGGCGAGCGACGCGTGCTTTGGCGCGACGTTGTTACGCTGGGCCACGCTGGGGGTTGAGGTGGCGTAATCGCCTTGCAATGACAGGTCTGTTTGCCGGCTGATCGAAAGCAGACGGTTGGTGCTTCGCAACTTGATGAACATGAGAAATCGGGGCTTGGTGAGTTAGAACGCGCTACGGCGCGGGCCGTTGGCTCTCGCGTAGGCAATGTGTAAGCCTGACCGTCCTACACGCAACATGAAGCAGCACGAAGCGAATGGAACAGCCAGGCACCCCGAACCGTAGCGGCCAACATGCGCGCCTCAAATACGCCGAATCCGAAAATCCGAAGGGATCGTCAGTCAGGAGCTTGAAATCTGCGCGCGGGTCCCTGATAGAATGCGTTGGCCGCAACGTAGTGGACTGCAGATGAGATTGCTTGATGCGTTAGTCGAACAGCGAATTGCCGCCGCAGCGGCGCGTGGTGAGTTCGACGATTTACCGGGCGCGGGCGCGCCGCTCGCGCTGGATGACGATGTCCTGGTGCCCCAGGAAGTGCGCGTCGCGAACCGCATCCTGAAGAATGCGGGCTTCGTGCCGCCTGCCGTGGAGCAACTGCGAGCGCTGTGCGATCTGCAGAAGGAACTGAACGCGGTGAGCGATCCTTCGGCGCGTTGCAGGTTGCAGGCGCGCATGCTGGCGCTCGACATGGCGCTCGAGTCCTTGCGCGGCGGCCCGCTGGTGATGCCGCGCGAGTACTGCCGCCGCATCGCCGAACGTCTTTCGGGGCGCGCGGCCGGTGGTGAGCCTGGCTCGGCTTCCGGGGTTGCGTCCGGATCTCCATTCGGGGCTACGAAGGCGAGGGAGCCGCAGTGAGCGAGCCGCTTCCCGCGGCGTCGCCAGGCTCGGGCTCGACCTCCGGCACGGACGCGGGTTCGGCCTCCGCTTCTGCCGCAGATTCCGCCTCCGTAATTCCTGCCGAAACGCTGCCCCTCACCACGGCGACCTCCGGGCTTCCGGCCGGCGCAGCCGAACTGGCCACAGCGCCATCCACCCATCACCCGACGCCGGTCTCGTTTTCCGAGCGTGATCTGCACTTCATGAAACTGGCGCAAGCCGCCGCCGAGGAAGCCCGTGCCGCGGGCGAAGTTCCGGTGGGCGCGGTGCTGGTACGCGGCGACGAGGTCATCGCCAAAGGTTTCAATCATCCGATTGGCGCGCACGACCCGTCCGCCCACGCCGAAATGGTCGCATTGCGCGCGGCCGCACATACACTCCAAAATTACCGCTTGCCGGGATGCGAGCTGTATGTGACGCTCGAACCGTGTCTGATGTGTGCCGGCGCAATCATGCATGCCCGGATCGCGCGGGTGGTGTTCGGCGCGCGCGATCCGAAGACGGGCGCGTGTGGCAGCGTCGTCGACGCCTTCGCCAATCCGCAGCTCAATCATCACACGACGGTCGCGGGCGGTGCGCTCGAAGACGAATGCGGCGCGGCGCTCAAGTTGTTTTTCGCGGAACGCCGGCGGGCGGTGCGTGAGGCGCGCGCGGCACGGGCTGCTGCGCACGAGGCTGCACCTGCTGTGCCTGCTGTGCATGCTGCGTCTGCTGCGTGCGCCGCGGCGGACCAGACAGGACGCGCTGCCACGGACGAGACGGGGCCAGCAAGGCTACCCTAGAACAAACCTCCATTTCATTGCGATTGCCGATCATGACTGCCCATCGCACCTTCAAACTGATTGCTCCTTCTGGCTATCCGGTTGATCCGGATGCGGTGCATCGCGGCTTGAAACGCCTGCGTGCGCAGGGACACCACGTCGAAGGCACGGGCGCCACGGAACGCCGCTATCAGCGTTTCGCCGGCACCGACGGCGAGCGGGCCGCCGAATTGAACCGCCTCGCTGATCCCTCCCGCAAGCTGCCGGACATCGTGCTCGCGGTGCGCGGCGGTTACGGCGCGGTGCGCATCCTGCATGGTCTCGACTACGAGGGCCTGCAACGACGTCTGACGGATCAGCCGGTCGCCTTCGTCGGGCACAGCGATTTCACCGCCATCCAGCTGGCGTTGCTGGCCCGCGCCGGCTTGACGACCTTCGGTGGTCCGATGCTGATGAGCGATTTCGGCGCCGAGGACCTGAACGACGCCATGCAGCAACACTTCTGGCAAGCCTTGACCAAACCGACCCTGACGCTGACCAGCACCGTGCCGCAACCGCGCAACGTCGATGTCAGCGGCACGTTGTGGGGCGGCAATCTGGCCGTGCTGGCCTCGCTCGTCGGCACGCCGTATATGCCGCCCGTGGAGGGCGGCATCCTGTTTGTCGAGGATGTCAACGAGCAACCGTTCCGGATCGAACGCACGCTGTATCAACTGCACCTCGCGGGGATTCTCGAGCGGCAGCAGGCGCTGGTGCTGGGCGACTTTTCCGGTGGCAAATCCTTCGAGTCCGACAACGGCTACGATCTGAACGCAATGGTCGAGCACATGCGCTCGGTGGTCGGCATTCCGGTGATCACCGGGCTGCAGTTTGGTCACATTCCCAATCTCGTGACGCTGCCGGTAGGGGCGGACGCCCATTTGGTCGCCGATGCGCATGGTTTCAAACTGACGGCTTCGGGCTATCCTTTCCTCAGTTGAATTCTGGTTGAACGGAAGAAGCAGGCGGGCAGCAATGTCCGCCTGTTTTTTTGGGTTTCAAACGCAACTAACAGCCCAGATTTTTAAGCACCTCACGACATGCTTGCAACACGGCCGGCGTCCGTTTTGTTGACAAAATTCGCCGCCAATCCGCCGCTGACATGCGCACGAATAATCGTGAAGAGCCTTGTTGAACAGGGCTTCGGGTAAATCCTGAGGTGGCTCAATGGCAGGCCCCGACTCGATTGTCAGCGCAGAACGATAAAAATTGTTGACAATCTTTATGTCCATCCTAAGATGACCAACATACCGGAGCGCTCATGATGTCGACGCCGATTTTAGCCACCCCGAATGGTTCGAAACCCGAAGCGATTGCTGAACGCATTCGCGCGGCGATTCTCGAGCATCGTCTGGCGCCCGGCGCAAAATTGACTGAAGCACAGTTGTGCGAAGTATTCGGCGTCAAGCGCGGGCCGATCCGGCAAGCGCTGGCGCAACTGGCCACCGACCGGCTCGTCGATCTCGAACCGAATCGTGGCGCGTTCGTCGCGAGTCCCTCGCTGCAAGAGGTGCACGAGGTGTTCGAGATGCGCCGCATCATCGAACTGGCGGTGGTCGAGAAGATCTGTTCGGGCCACGGTCCGCGTCGCCTGAAGACGATTGGCAGCATGATCGGGCGTGAGCGCAAAGCGTTCGAGACGCGCGATTTTTCGGCCTGGATCCGGTTGTCCGGTGAGTTTCACACGGAACTCGCGGCGCTGACCGGCAATACGGTGCTATGCGATTGCCTGAACGGGCTCGTCGCGCGCTCCACGCTGATTTCAGCGCTGTACGAATCGCTCGGCCGCAGTCCGTGTTCATTTGAAGACCACGAAGCGATTCTCGCCGCGCTCGACGCGGGCAAGGCGAAGGAGGCGGCGGCCTTGATGTCGCGCCATCTGCAGAGCGTCGAACTCAAGATGCTCGACCGGCCGGCGCGCGGCGCAGCGGATCTGCACGAAGTATTCGGCGCGCGCACTGGAAATTCTGCTTCACCCTGAAGTCCCGACCCGGCGTGCGCGTGTTCTGACCAGCCATGCGTACACGCTGTAAATGAAGGTGTACTAAACAATCATCGCGACAGGCGGTGTGGCGCAACTCGCCCACGGCCGGCGCGCGGCCGCCCACCCGGCGTCGTGCATTCGCAAACACGCTCGCTCACCGTCCGCGGCGGAAAGCGTGGCGCTCATAAAAAGTACTTACGTACCGAATATCCGCGGGGCCGCCATGTCTGTGTGCTTCACCTGTGAGCAGGACGCGCGACATGCCGGATGCAGCGCCGTCGATGCCGATCGACGGTCCTATCCTTAAGGAGGAGCTATGTCTCAGTACAGCGCAGCACCGCACAACCCCGCCATACCTGCTTTCGAGAGCACCGATGCCAGCGACGAGGCGTCCATGCCCGCCGGCTACAGCGAGCGGCTCTACAACCATGACCTCGCGCCGTTGCGCAATCAGACGTGGAGTGCGTACAACATCTTCGCGTTCTGGATGTCGGACGTGCACAGCGTGGGTGGCTACGTCTTCGCGGGCAGTCTGTTCGCACTCGGTCTGACGAGCTGGCAGGTGCTGATTTCGCTGCTGGTGGGTATCACCATCGTCAATCTGCTGTGCAACCTGATCGCCAAGCCGAGCCAGCAAAACGGCGTGCCGTATCCGGTTGCCTGCCGGGCGACGTTCGGCGTGCTCGGCGCGAATATTCCGGCCGTGATTCGCGGCTTGATCGCGGTGGCGTGGTACGGTATCCAGACCTATCTGGCGTCCAGCGCGCTGGTGATCGTGCTGCTGAAATTCATTCCACAGTTGCTGCCGTATGCGGATGTCCATCATCACGGAATGCTCGGCCTCTCGACGCTCGGCTGGTGCGGCTTCATGCTGCTGTGGGTACTCCAGGCGCTGGTGTTCTGGCACGGCATGGAGACCATCAAGAAGTTCATCGACTTCGCCGGGCCGGCCGTGTACGTGGTGATGTTCATTCTCGCCGGCTACATGGTGTGGCGCGCAGGTTGGCAAAACATTGGTATCAACCTGGGCGGCGTCAAATATCACGGCCTCGAAGTGGTGCCGGTGATGATCACGGCGATCTCGCTGGTGGTGTCGTATTTCTCAGGCCCGATGCTCAATTTTGGTGACTTCTCGCGTTACGGCAAGAGCTTTCGCAGCGTGAAGCGCGGCAATTTCTGGGGTTTGCCGGTCAACTTTCTGGCGTTTTCGCTCGTCACGGTGGTGACGACAGCAGCCACGCTGCCGGTGTTCGGTCAGTTGATCACCGACCCGGTGGAAACGGTGGGCCGCATCGACTATCCGACCGCGGTGATTCTCGGCGCGCTGACCTTTACGATTGCGACGATCGGGATCAATATCGTAGCGAACTTCGTTTCGCCGGCATTCGATTTTTCCAACGTTGCACCGCGCCTGATCAGCTGGCGCATGGGCGGGATGCTGGCGGCGGTGGCTTCGATTTTCATCACGCCGTGGAACCTGTTCAACAATCCGGCCGTGATTCACTACACGCTGGACGTGCTCGGCAGCTTCATCGGACCTTTGTATGGTGTCCTGATCATCGACTTCTATCTGGTCAAACGCCAGAAGATCGTGCTGAACGATCTCTACACGGTGTCGACGACGGGTTCATACTGGTATCGCAACGGCGTCAATTACAAGGCGGTGGCGGCATTGCTGCCGGCGGCCGTGATCGCGGTGATCTGCGTGATGGTGCCTTCGCTCGACGGCATGGCGAATTTTTCGTGGTTCATTGGCGCGGGGCTCGGTGCTTTGTTCTACCGTGTGCTGACGCTCAAGTAAGCAGGCTGTAACAGGAGTCCAAGATGCGCATCAAATTGATCAACCCCAACACCACCCAGCGCATGACCGATGCAATGGGGCGCTGTGCGCGGGAAGTCGTCGCCGCTGGCACCGAGGTGATCGCAGTCAGCCCGACAATGGGGCCTCCTTCCATTGAAGGCTATTACGACGAAGCGCTTGCCACGCCGGGCCTGCTGGCCGAAGTGGCGGCGGGTGAGCGTGAGGGCGTGGATGGCTACGTGATCGCCTGTTTCGGTGACCCCGGTCTTTACGCAGCGCGCGAACTGGCGCGGGGTCCGGTGATCGGCATTGCCGAAGCGGCGATGCACGCGGCCAGCGTGCTCGCGCCCGGGTTCTCTGTCGTGACGACGCTCTCACGCACCTGCGGCATCGCCTGGCATCTGGCGGAGCGCTACGGCATGACGCGTTTCTGCCGCAACGTGCGCGCCACCGACGTCGCCGTGCTCGAACTCGACCGGCCCGGCTCGGAAGCCCGCCGCATCATTCTCGACGAATGCCGCCGTGCGCTCGAGGAGGATGGCTCGGACGCCATCGTGCTGGGTTGCGCGGGCATGGCCGAGTTGTGCCGGGAGATCGAGGACGCGCTGGGCGCGCCGGTTGTCGAGGGCGTGACGGCAGCCGTGAAATGGGTGGAGGCGCTGGTATCGCTGCGCCTCGGCACGGCCAAACGCGGCGACTACGCGCGGCCGCTTGCCAAGCGCTATGACGGTGCGCTGGCCAGTTTCAGTCCGGGGGGAGCGGTTGAGTCAAATGCAGCGACCGTCGACCAACGCGTGGCAGTGGACGTCCCAACTCATGCTTCATAGACGCGGGTAAACGCTAGCGCGCCAGGCGGCGAATCGCCCGGCGCGCGGGCCTGACACATACACTTGGTCTGACTCGCACTATCTGCCCGTGTGTATGGGCGCGTCCGGCTGTTTTCGCTACACTGGTTTATCAGGCGCTGGGAGACCGCCGCCGGGTTTTGCAGCAGGCTCGTTGCCGTGGCGATTCACACGGCGCGTGCCTTGAATCGTGCGCCGTGAACCCTGCAACACCTTGTTCGCCACTTCATTCGTCACCTCGTCACCATCCATTCTAAAACCATGCCACTCGATTCGAACTATCCTCGCGATCTGATCGGCTACGGCCGCCACCCGGTGCAGGCAAACTGGCCCGGGCGGGCGCGCGTGGCGGTGCAATTCGTGCTCAATTACGAAGAGGGCGGCGAAAACTGCGTGCTGCATGGCGATCCGGGCTCGGAGCAGTTTCTGTCGGAAATCGTGGGGGCGGCCGCTTATCCGGCGCGCCACATGAGCATGGAGTCCATCTATGAATATGGATCACGCGCAGGTGTGTGGCGCATCCTCCGTGAATTCGAAAAGCGCAAGCTGCCGTTGACGATTTTCGGCGTGGGCATGGCGGTTGAACGATACCCGGATGTCGCGCGTGCGTTCGTGGAACTGGGGCATGAAATTGCCTGCCACGGGTATCGCTGGATTCACTATCAGGATGTTTCGCCGGAGAAAGAGGCGGAGCATATGCGGCTCGGCATGGAAGCGATCGAGCGTGTGACGGGCGAGCGTCCGCTGGGCTGGTACACGGGCCGCGACAGTCCCAATACGCGCCGTCTGGTCGCCGAACACGGCGGCTTCCTGTACGACTCGGATTACTACGGCGATGACCTGCCGTTCTGGATGGACGTCGAAGTCACCGGCGGCGCGAAGACGCCGCAACTGATCGTGCCGTACACGCTCGACACCAACGACATGCGCTTCGCGAGCCCGCAGGGTTTCAACACCGCGGATCACTTCTTCACCTACCTGCGCGACGCATTCGACGTGCTCTACGAAGAGGGCGACGAAGCGCCGAAGATGCTCTCCATTGGCATGCACTGCCGCTTGCTGGGACGCCCTGGGCGCTTCCGCGCGCTGCAACGTTTCCTCGATCACATCGAACAGCATGATCGCGTTTGGGTCACGCGGCGCGTCGACATTGCGCGGCACTGGCGCGAATATCATCCTTACCAACAAAACCACCGCGGGGATGCGGCATGAAGGCGATGCAATACACACTCGATCAACTCAACCGCCTCTCGACCGACGCCTTCGTCGCGGCGCTGTCGGGCATTTTCGAACACTCGCCGTGGGTCGCGGAAGTCGCGGCCGACGAGCGCCCCTATGCCAGCATCGACGCCTTGCATCAGACCATGTCGAAGGCTGTCGAAACCGCAGGCGAAGCGAAGCAGCTTGCGCTCATCAACGCCCACCCGGAACTCGCCGGCAAGGCAGCGGTGCGCGGCGAACTGACCGCTGAATCCACGCGCGAGCAGAGCGGCGCCGGCCTCTCGCAGTGCACGCAGGAAGAGTTCGACAAACTGCTCTCCCTGAATGCGGCTTACCGCGAGAAGTTCGGCTTCCCGTTCATTCTCGCGGTGCGCGGCTATGACCGTCACGGCATCATCGCCAACTTCGAAGCGCGCGTGAACAACAGCCGTGCCGACGAACTGCGCGCGAGCCTCGACCAGATCTACCGTATCGCACGCTTCAGACTCGACGATCTGATCGACGCTTGACGGCGTCGCGATCCCCGAAACGAAGCGTTTTTTCAGCACTAACAGACAGGAAGGATGACAAGATGGCACTCCCGATTCTCGACCCCAACGCACCGGACTTCACCCGCCGCTACGTGAATCTGGCGGACCCGCGTCTCGGCGCGCAGGCGCTCGAGGCGAGCGACGATTTCTTTGCGCCGAAAGAACGCATGCTCAATCCGGAGCCCGCCGTCTTCATTCCCGGCAAGTACGACGAGCACGGCAAGTGGATGGACGGCTGGGAAACGCGCCGCAAGCGTACGACCGGCTACGACTGGTGCGTGGTGAAACTCGCGCGTCCGGGCGTGATCAAGGGTCTCGATCTCGACACGAGTCACTTCACGGGCAACTTCCCGCCGGCAGCTTCCGTGGAAGCCGCGCGCGTCGTGGACGGCCAGCCGAACCAGTCCACGAAGTGGACCGAGATCGTCCCGTCTACGTCGTTGCAGGGCAATAGTCACCACTATCACGAAGTCAGCGATACGAACGCCTATACGCATCTGCGCGTGAATATCTATCCGGACGGCGGCATCGCGCGTCTGCGTGTGTATGGTCAGCCGCAGGTGGATTGGGCGGGCGCGAGCCGCACCGAGCAGTTCGATCTGGCCTCGATGGAAAACGGCGCCTATCTGGTGGCGGCGAACAACCAGCACTTCGGCGCAGCGTCCACGATTCTGATGCCGGGTCGTGGCGTGAACATGGGCGACGGCTGGGAAACGCGGCGCCGGCGCGAACCGGGCAACGACTGGGCGATCGTCGCACTCGCGCAGCCGGGCGTCATCAAGAAGATCGAAGTGGATACGGCGCACTTCAAGGGCAATTTTCCGGATCGCTGCTCGATCCAGGCGGCGTATGTCACGGGCGGCACGGACAGCTCGCTGATTACGCAAGCCATGTTCTGGCCGGTGCTGCTGGGCGAACAGAAACTGCAGATGGACAAGCAACATTACTTCGAAAGCGAAGTGGCGGCGCTGGGTCCTGTCACGCACGTGCGCTTTAACATCATTCCGGACGGCGGGGTATCGCGTCTGCGTCTGTGGGGTACGCTCGCATCATGAAAACGCTGGCCATCGAACCGTTGACGAAAGAAGCGTTCGCCGCGTTCGGCGACGTGATCGAACTCGAAGGGGCGAAACAGATTCCGATCAACCTCGGCACGACGATCCGCTTCCACGATCTCGCCAGGGTGGACGTGACGGACGAAAGTGGCCGCACGCTCGTGAACCTGTTTCGCGGTCAGCCGCGCACGCTGCCGTTCGAGGTCAAGATGCTGGAGCGGCATCCACTCGGCAGCCAGGCTTTCGTGCCATTGAACGACAAGCCGTATCTCGTCGTGGTCGCGCCGGCTGGCGAACTCGATCCGGCGCAGATTCGTGCCTTCGTGACGAGCGGCTGGCAGGGGGTGAACTACGTGAAGGGCGTGTGGCACCATCCGTTGATCGCGCTGGGCGAGGTAAGCGATTTCATCGTCGTGGATCGTGGCGGTGAAGGGCTCAATCTCAACGAGCAGGATCTGCTGGAGTCGCTCTGGCTGACTGAAGATGCGGTGAATGCAGTGGCGGTTTGATGGTTGAGCGGTAGCGGTGCGCGTTTGTTGGCTTTGCGCGTATTGCTGGAATGGTTTGAAGACAACGCCCACGGTGGATGCCGTGGGCGTTGTTGTTTGTGGGCATGCGTTGCGTGATGAAGCGTGGTTGAGACTACTTCCGGCCGCGCTTGCCGAGCAAGGGCGAATGACCGATGACCTCACGTAGCCGCTCGGGAGGTTCAGCGGCTGAGAAGCCTGCGGCTTCGATGGCGGTTGTGAGACGCGTGAATGATGCACGTTGTTCGGCAAGGATGTCCTCAAGTGTTCGACCGTGGCCGTGCGCGACAACCTTAAGGTCGTAACCCGCAGCCTCAAGCAAACGGACGAGCACCGATACGCTCATATCGTTCTTTGCGAGCGTCTCCATGCGTGCCACGGTGGTGCGCGCCACGCCCGCGCGGCGCGCGAGTTCTTCCTGCGACAGACTGGCTTCGCGGCGCGCTTCCTTGAGCATGTCCGAAACATCGGCGAGGTTGGTCATTTGTAGCCTCGGGGCATCAATTTAGACCTAATATGCTGATATTGTAGCCCAAGGGATACAATATCAGCAATCCGAGATTGTAGCTTGCAGGCTACAATTAATGTCCTAAATGCATATCATGTAGCCTGTGGGCTACACAATACCAATTCATCCCACGAGCGCACCGTAGGCAAGCTACCGCGCCGCGACGCCCCCTCACTAGCCAACGCGGCAACCCAATAAAAAACGGGCTCTCCGCCTGCGCGAAAAGCCCGCTTCACTTCTGCTGCTTCACTTCGTGCCAGCCGCTGAACCTCAGCAGACCCGGCAACTCACTTAGCCACTCACTCCGTTACTTCACAGCCCCACCCTGGAACCACGCGGCAATCTTCTGCCGTTCGTCGTCCGTCATGTGCGTGACGTTGCCCAGCGGCATGGCTTTCAACGTAACCGCCTGCTGATACATTCGCTGCGCATTCTGTGAGATCTCGTCCGGGGTATCGAACATGACGCCAGCCGGTGCGCTGCCCATCAAGGTCGGATGGGCCGAGTGACAGGCCGCGCAACGTTGTTGCAGGATCGGCGCGATGTCGGCCACTTTCAGCGTCGGCGCGTTGGCGGCTTCGGCGGTCGGCACGACGGGGCGCGGCATCGTCCAGAAGAGGGCGCCGAACATCAGCACGATACCGACGAGCGGCAGATACCACAGCACCTGGCCACGGTGACGCATCACGAAGAACTGGCGAATCAGCGCGCCCGCCAGCATGATCATCACGAGGATGACCCAGTTGTACTGGTTCGTGTAGGTCATCGCGTAGTGGTTCGACAGCATCGCGAACACCACTGGCAGCGTGAAATACGTGTTGTGCACCGAACGCTGCTTGCCGCGCTTGCCGTAGATCGGGTTCGGCGTGTCGCCCTTGAGCATCGCATCGACCATCTTGCGCTGGCCCGGAATGATCACGAAGAACACGTTGGCCGACATGATGGTGGCCAGCATCGCGCCCACAATCAGGTAGGCCGCACGGCCCGCGAAGATATGACAGGCGAGCCACGCCGCGATCAGCACATAGATGCCGACGCAGATGCCCAGCACCTTGTCCTTGTTGCCCAGCAGACGGCACAGCGAGTCGTAGACGATCCAGCCAGCGGCGAGGAAGCCAAGCGCGGAGAACACGGCCACCACGGGGCCCATGTCCATCACGCTCGTGTCGATCAGATACGTGCTCGGCGAGAACAGATACAGCACCGTGAACAGGCTCGCACCCGAAAGCCACGTGGTGTACGACGGCCACTTCGACCAGTGCAGGTCGTCCGGCATTTCGGGCGGCGCGACGGTGTACTTCTGCATGTTGTAGAAGCCGCCGCCGTGCACGTGCCACAGTTCGCCGAACACGCCACGACGCCGCTGGTTCGGATCGGTTGGCGGTTTCAGGCTGTTGTCGAGCGCGACGAAATAGAACGATTCGCCGATCCACGCAATGGCGGCGATGACGTGAAACCAGCGCAAGGCCAGGTTCAGCCAGTCAGTGATAAAGCCTTCCATGAAACTCCTCCACTTCTGATTCGTTGTGCGCGCGGCGCTGTGTTGCTGCCTTCGACGACACGACCTCATCCGTCGTGTCTCCGGCATGCAGTGCGCCGCTCGCGCAGACTGCTGATTGGGGCGCAGTGCGTTCGATGGTGTTCGCACGGCGCCGGTTATACGGGCGTCGCTTTGCTACGCGTCGATCAGGCGGGTGTATGGCGCTCACTGCGCTTCGCAGATGTCTCCTCGTATCTGCGAAATGCAGGGCGGTGAGGGCGGGCGCTCAATCTGCCCGGTCTCCATCCCGTGCCTGCCGGTGCGTCCCTGCTTGCCTCTCTCGCTCGATGCCTCGGTAGCTGAACCGGCCGCTTCGCGCGTTACCGCTCAACTGCCGCGATAGGTGCTGTACGACCACGGCGATACCAGTAGCGGCACGTGATAGTGCGCGGTGGCATCGGCGACGCCAAAGCGCAACACCACGCGGTCGACGAAACGCGGCTCCGGCACGCGCGTGCCGATCGCAGCGAAGTAATCGCCCGCGCCGAACACGAGTTCGTATTCGCCGGTGACGAGCGCGTCGCCTTCGAGCAGCGGCTCGTTGCAGCGGCCGTCGTCATTGGTGAGGGTGGTTTTCAGCGCCCGGCGCGTGTCGCCGGAGAGCGCGAAGAGTTCGACCTTGATGCCCGCGCCGGGACGACCGTTCGCGGTGTCGAGCACATGGGTAGTGAGCTTTCCCATTCGCAATTTTCCTTATGTGAATGCGGGGGTTCGGCGGCGGCCCGATCCAGAATACGTTGCGGCGGATCGAGGCTCCACGTCAGTGGCTACATACCCGTCGGCGAATTGAAGCGAGCGCCGTGGCAATCATTTTAAGAAGGATGTTCCCGTCCGGGCACGAGCGATAGGAAAGATAATACCTGGCGCATGACAGCCTCCTGAAAGGCGCTTCACCACAGCCCGCACACCCGCAGCAAACCCTTGCCGCACGGCGCTCATCGCGGCTTGAGTGGGCGTCCTGATACTACCGGCGCCAAAAATGACCACTATATTGCCCACGTGAACCCGGGTATCGCATCGGCGCATGTTGTCAGCGTTATTTTGACCATCGAAGGTTACGTCTGTGCGCGGCGCCATTCATGCCGCGCACCCCGAAGACGGCGTAGCACGCTGGGTAACCGGGCCATCGGCGTTCGAAAGAGACGCGGCGGCACGGCGAGCGTGACCGCCGCATCGTGTTCGAACGACTTTGCAGACTGCCGGTTTTACGCCCCCTCATGGCGAGACCGGCGCGGCCCCGTCGTTACCGCCTCAAATGACGCGCGGTGACGGCAGCAACAATGCGGAGAAAGCGAATGACGATGCAGCAAACAGGCAACGCCCCCGGCGCGAGTTCATCGAGGAGCGCGGGCAAGGAAAAACGCAGTGGCAAGACCCTGCTGGTCAAGCACGCGGACGTGCTGGTCACGATGGACGGCGCCCGGCGCGAACTGCGCGACGGCGGTCTGTACATCGAGGACAACCGGATCGTCGCGGTAGGTCCAACGGCGGAGTTGCCCGAGACGGCCGACGAAGTGCTGGATATGCGTGGCCATCTGGTGATACCGGGCCTGATCAACACGCACCACCACATGTATCAAAGCCTGACGCGGGCGATTCCCGCCGCGCAGGATGCTGAGCTGTTCGGCTGGCTGACGAATCTCTACAAGGTGTGGGCCAATCTCACGCCGGAAATGATCGAAGTTTCGACGCTCACGGCGATGGCCGAGCTCCTGCTGTCCGGCTGCACGACCTCGAGCGATCACCTGTATATCTACCCGAACGGTAGCCGGCTCGACGACAGCATCGCGGCGGCGCGCCGGATCGGCATGCGGTTTCATGCGAGCCGCGGCAGCATGAGTGTGGGGCAGAAGGACGGCGGGTTGCCGCCCGATAGCGTCGTGGAGCGCGAGCCGGACATCCTGAAGGACACGCAACGCCTGATCGAGACGTATCACGACGACGGGCGCTACGCGATGTTGCGGGTGGTGGTGGCGCCCTGTTCGCCGTTTTCGGTGAGCCGCGATCTGATGCGCGAATCGGCGGTGTTGGCGCGGCAATACGGCGTCTCGCTGCATACGCATCTGGCGGAGAACGTCAACGATATTGCCTACAGCCGGGAAAAATTTGGCATGACGCCGGCTGAGTATGCGGAAGATCTGGGCTGGGTCGGCCACGACGTATGGCACGCCCACTGTGTGCAGCTGGACGAGCCGGGCATCGCGCTGTTCGCGCGCACCGGTACGGGCGTCGCGCATTGCCCGTGTTCGAACATGCGGCTCGCTTCCGGGATCGCGCCCATCAAGCGCATGCGTCTCGCGGGCGTGCCGGTGGGCCTCGGCGTGGATGGCTCGGCCTCGAACGACGGCGCCCAGATGGTCGCGGAAGTGCGCCAGGCGCTGCTGTTGCAACGAGTCGGCTTTGGTCCGGATGCGATGTCGGCACGCGAGGCGCTGGAGATTGCGACGCTGGGCGGCGCCAGGGTGCTGAATCGTGACGACATCGGCGCGCTGGCGCCGGGCATGGCCGCGGATTTCGTCTCGTTCGATCTGCGTCAGCCGCTCTTCGCCGGCGCGCTGCACGACCCGGTCGCGGCGCTCGTGTTCTGCGCACCGTCGCAGGTGTCGTACAGCGTGATTGGCGGCAAGGTGGTAGTGAAGGACGGGCAACTGACCACGCTCGAGCTTGGGCCGGTGATCGAGCAGCACAACCGGCTGGCGAAAGTGCTGTATGAGGCGGCTGCCTAGGTCGAAGCGGGGCGTGCCTGGCTGCGTCGCGGCACGGATCCCGCGCCGCAGTCCCGCTGCCTCAGGGCTTGTCGATCAAGGTTTTGGTGGCCTCGGCGACGAGGCTGCGCAGCCAGCGCACTTCGTCCGAGTAGTGAACCCGCTCGTGCCACAACTGGTAGTACTGCATGGGCGGGAAATCCAGCGGCGCGGGTACCACGGTCAACGGCAGGAACTTGGCGTAGTAATCGGCAAAGAGGCGCGTCGTGGTGAAGATCAGGTCGGACTTGATCAGCACGTACGGCGCGAGATTGAAGTACGGCAGGGTGACGACCACGTGACGCTTGAGCCGCTCGCGCGCCAGATGCACGTCGATCGCACCGCGCTGGCCTACCGAGTAAGGGGTTGGCGCAAGATGAGGCGCGTTCAGATACTGGTCGAGCGTCAGGCCGCCGCGCTTCGCGAACGGATGCGTATTGCTCATCAGGCAGACGATCTGGTCGACGAACAGATTGGACAGATGCAACTGTTCAGGCGGCTCCGGCCAGTTGCCGACCACGATATCGAGCTTGCCGTCCTCGAGCGCGAGTTCGTAGTCGAAGGCGGGTCCGAGCGAATGAAATTCGAGCGTGGCATTCGGCGCGGCCTGACGGAAGCGCTCCACCACGGTGGGCACGAACAGCACGTTCAGATAGTCCGGACAACCAATGCGGTAACAGCGAATAGAGGTGGCGGGGTCGAAGTTGTGCTGCTGGAACTTGATGCGCTCGATCTCGCGCAGCGCGTTCTGCACCGGTTCGAGCAGGCGCAGGCCGTACTCGGTGGGGACCATGCCCGATTTGCCGCGCACCAGCAGCGGGTCGCCGGTGATGTCGCGCAGACGGCGCAGCGCCGCGCTGATCGCGGGTTGCGACTGATTGAGTTTGACGGCCGCGCGCGTCACGCTGCGCTCCATCAAAAGCGTGTGCAAGACGCGCAATAAGTATGTGTCGATCGCCTCGCGTTGCTGGCTCATAACTTCTCCGAATATATATGTTCTGGCTGATCGAACTGGCTTGGGGGTATATGACTTTTAATATGAACACAAAGTTGCGTCAAGAGTGGGATACCCGCACAGCAAGGTGTGGCGTGGGTTTGCGGGGATTTTTGGCGGCTCGACTGACAGGGTCGAATTAGGTATTGTCATTCCACCAGGGTCGTGACACGGCGCAAATGTCCGGGGCGCGCCGTCTCGTTGCAAATGGCTTTAACGGGCGTATTACGAAATCACATGGGCGACTCTTCTTCTTTCAACGGTGATGCCGCGGTGCCGCGTCTCGTGCTGGCGGGTATCAGCAAGCAATACCCCGCCGTGCGGGCCAACGACGACGTGACGCTCGTCGTCGCCCCCGGTGAGATTCACGCGGTGCTCGGCGAAAACGGCGCGGGCAAGAGCACGCTGATGAAGATCATCTACGGCGCGGTACGCCCCGATGCCGGCGAAATCCGTTGGGAAGGCCAGCCGGTGGAGATCGCCAGCCCGGCGGCCGCGCGCAAGCTTGGTGTCGGCATGGTGTTCCAGCACTTCTCACTGTTCGAGACGCTGACGGTAGGCGAGAACATCGCGCTCGCGCTCGATGAACCGTTCGACCTCAAGACGCTGGCCAAACGCATTCGCGAGGTGTCGGCGGACTATGGACTCGACATCGACCCGCAGCGTCACGTGCATAGCCTGACGGTGGGCGAACGGCAGCGCGTCGAGATCGTGCGCTGTCTGCTGCAGAATCCGCGGCTGTTGATCATGGACGAGCCCACTTCCGTGCTCACGCCGCAAGCGGTCAGAAAGCTGTTCGAAACGCTGCGGCGTCTCGCGGCTGAAGGCTGCAGCATTCTCTACATCAGTCACAAGCTCGACGAAATTCAGGAACTGTGCGACACCGCCACGGTGATGCGCGGCGGCCGCGTGACGGGTCACGTGAAGCCGCGCGAAGAGACGCATGCGTCGCTCGCGCAACTGATGGTCGGTCACTCGTTGCCCGACTACACGCGCCGCACGCACACGCCCGGCGCGGTGCTGCTCGACGTGAAGCAACTCTCGGCGGCGAGTGACGATCCGTTCGGCACGTCGCTCAAGGACGTGTCGTTCAGCGTGCATGCCGGTGAGATCTTCGGCATTGCCGGGGTGTCGGGTAATGGGCAGGCCGAACTGCTGGCGGCGCTTTCAGGCGAGCATCGCGGCGCGCTCGCGGAGGCGATCACCATCTGCGGCAAACCGGCCGGCAAAATGGGGGCGGGCGGCCGGCGCGCGCTGGGTTTCGGTTTCGTGCCGGAAGAGCGCCTCGGCCGTGGCGCGGTGCCGGCCATGTCGCTCGCGGAGAACGCGTTGCTGACCGGCTACCGTCAAAAGATGGTGCGTTCCGGCTGGATCAAGGCTGGGGCCATGCGCGCCTTCGCGAAGAAATGCATCGAGGCCTTCGACGTGCGTTGCGGCGGCACCGAAGCGCTGGCGCAAAGCCTGTCGGGCGGCAACCTGCAAAAGTACATCGTCGGACGCGAGATTTTGCAGGCGCCCAAGGTGCTGGTGGTCGCGCAACCCACGTGGGGTGTGGATGTCGGCGCCGCGGCGTTCATTCGCCAGCAGTTGCTGGATCTGTCGGCGCGCGGCGTGGCCATTCTCGTGATCTCCGAGGAACTCGAAGAACTGTTCGATATCTGCGACCGCATCGCGGTGCTGGCGCGCGGCCGGCTCTCGCCGGTGCGCGTAACGGGCGATACCAACGCCGAGGAAATCGGCCGCTGGATGGCAGGCCTGTTCGGCGAGCGCGCAGAGGGCGCGGCGCCGTCGGCAGAAATGCCGGCGCATGCCTGAGCCGGAAACACACGCACCGATACGCTGCGCCATTTGACGCACGAGCTTTCGCCTGCACGTTCACACGCATACCACGCATAGACGCTGACCCATGATCTTTCCGTATCGACTCGAAGCCCGCACCGCGCCATCGCGCACCATGCAGCTTGCCGTGCCATTGATCGCCGCGCTGCTCACGCTGGTGATCGGCTTCGTGATTTTCGGCCTCGTGGGCCGCGACCCGCTGCAGGCCATGCATGCGTTCTTTATCGAACCGCTTTCCAACGTGAATGGCTGGTCGGAACTGCTGCTCAAAGCCTCGCCTTTGTGTCTGATCGGCCTGGGCCTCGCGGTCGGATATCGCGCCAACGTCTGGAACATCGGCGCGGAAGGTCAGATGTTGCTTGGCGGGATCGCTGCGAGCGGCGTGGCCATCTATTTCGATCAGGCGAACGGCTGGTGGATTCTGGCGCTGATGATGCTGGCGGGTGTGATCGGCGGCATGGTGTGGGCCGCGATTCCCGCGTTCCTGAAAAGCCGCTACAACACCAACGAAATTCTCACGAGCCTGATGCTCACCTACGTTGCCACGCAGTTGCTGATCTACCTGGTGAGCGGACCGTGGCGCGATCCGCAGGGGATGAATTTTCCGCTCTCCGAAATGTTTAGCGGCGACGCGCTGTATCCGACTTTTGCCGGCGACTGGCACTGGAAATTCCTGCGTGGCACGCGTCTTAACGCGTCGATCTTCGTCACGCTGATCGCGATACCGCTCGTGTGGCTGTTCATGCGCAAGAGCTTCGCGGGCTTCCGCATGAACGTGGGCGGTCTCGCACCGCTCGCCGCACGCTACGCCGGTTTCTCGGACAAGAAGACCATCTGGACGTCGCTGCTCATCAGCGGCGGCATGGCGGGTCTCGCCGGCATGGGCGAGATCGCCGGGCCGATTGGGCAGTTGCAGGCCACCTGGTCGCCGGGTTACGGCTTCACAGCGATCATCGTGGTGTTCGTGGGGCGCTTGCATCCCGTGGGTATCGTGCTGGCGAGTCTGCTGATGGCGCTGCTGTATCTGGGCGGCGAAGCCGTGCAGACCTCGCTGCAGTTGCCGCAGGCGCTCTCCGGCGTATTCCAGGGGCTGCTGCTGTTCTGTCTGCTGGGCGCCGACCTGTTTGTGAACTACCGCGTGCGCCGCCGTGCCGTGGCCGCTCACGTGGCCAATGAAGCCCACTGATTCACCCCGACCCGATCTCATGGATATTCAACAAGCAAGCGCGCTGACCTCGAGCGCTGTCACTGCCGCGATTCCGCTCATGTTTGCGGGCGTCGGCGAACTCGTCACCGAAAAATCGGGGGTGCTGAATCTCGGCGTGGAAGGGATGATGCTGATGGGCGCCGTCACCGGCTACGCGGTCACCGCCGTGACCGGCGACCCGTGGCTGGGCGTGCTCGCGTCGATTGGCGCGGGGCTCGCCATGTCGCTGCTGTTCGGCTTCCTCACGCTGACCATGCTCGCCAACCAGGTGGCCACCGGTTTGTCGCTGACCATCTTCGGCATCGGACTGTCGGCGTATGTCGGCAAGCCGTACACCTCGGCGGCGGTGCGCGCGACCATCGACGTGTGGACCATTCCGCTGCTCTCGAAGATTCCCGTGCTCGGCGTCGCATTTTTCAGCCTCACGCCGCTCGACTATCTGGCGTTCCTCATGTTCGCCGTGGTCGGCTGGTTTTTGTATCGCACGCGTGCGGGCCTCGTGCTGCGCTCGGTCGGCGAGTCGCCGCAGGTGGCGCACTCGGTCGGCTTTCCCGTGATCGGCGTGCGCTACGGTGCGGTGGCCTTCGGCGGCGGCATGGCGGGACTCGCCGGCGGCTATTACTCGATCGTCAACCTGCATCTCTGGCAGGAGCAACTGACCTCGGGACGCGGCTGGATCGCACTCGCCCTCGTGGTGTTCTCGACCTGGCGTCCGGGGCGTCTGTTGATCGGCGCGTTGCTGTTCGGCGCGGTGACCGGCCTGCAGTTCTACGCCCAGGCGATCGGCGTGCCGGTGCCCACGCAGTTCCTCGCCATGCTGCCGTACGTGGCGACAGTCGTCGTGCTGGTGCTGATTTCGCGCAATCCGAACACCATCCGCCTGAATGCGCCGGCCTCGCTTGGCAAGCCGTTTTTTGCCGCGGGGTAGGTCAGTTACCTGCAACGCAAACGCCCTGACGAATTTCAACAAAGCAGCGAAACAACCATCAAACAACCATCTAACGACGGAGAGAACATGAAGAGAAGAAACCTGCTGACCGCTGCGGCGCTGGGTGCCGTTTCACTGGGCCTCGGCGTCACGCTGTCGCAAGGCGCGCAGGCTGCGGACGCGCCCGGTGTGGCGTTCGTCTACCTGGGCAACCCGGGTGACGCGGGCTGGACCTTCGCGCACGACGCGGGTTCGAAGGAAGCCGAAGCCAAATACGGCAGCAAGATCAAGGTCACGCGCGTCGAAAACGTGCCGGAATCCGCCGACTCGGAACGCGTGTTCCGCGATCTCGCCAACAAGGGCAACAAGATCATCATCGGCACGAGCTTCGGCTACCAGGATTTCGAGCTGAAGGTCGCGAAGGACTTCCCGGACACGGTCTTCCTGCACGCCACCGGCTACAAGAAGGCGCCGAACTTCGGCACCTATGACGTGCGGATGTACCAGGGCGCGTACCTCGCCGGCGTGGCCGCGGGCTACGTGACGAAGACCAACACGCTTGGCTTCGTCGCCTCGGTGCCGATTCCGGAAGTGGTGCGCAATATCAACGCGTACACGCTCGGCGCGCGTTCGGTGAATCCGAAGATTCACACCAAGGTCATCTGGATCAATAGCTGGTTCGATCCGGGCAAGGAAAAACAGGCCGCCGAAACGCTGATCGGGCAGGGCGCGGACGTGCTGCTGCAAAATACCGATTCGAGCGCGACGCTCGCCACGGCATCGGAAAAGCATGTGCATGCGTTTGGCTGGGATTCGGACATGAAGAAGTTTGGTCCGGACGCTCACCTGGGTTCGGTGGTGGGTCATTGGGGCGTGTACTACACGGCGGTGATCCAGCAGGTGCTGGACAACAAGTGGAAGAACGACCCGGTGTGGTGGGGCATTCCGCAGAAAGCCGTCAATCTGGAGGACCTGAATACGTCGGCGATTCCGGCGGCGGGTCAGAAGGACGTGGAGGCGAAGCGCGATCAACTGGCAAGCGGCAAGTGGGACGTGTTCACCGGGCCGATCAAGGACCAGTCCGGTGCCGAGAAAGTGCCCGCGGGCAAGACGCTGGGCGATGCGGATCTGCAGCGTCTGAACTGGTACGTGGAAGGCGTGGACGGTTCGTTGCCGAAGTGACGACGGTGACGTGATGGTGGCGGTGGGAAGGTGCTCCGGCCGCCGCCGCTTTCGCGGCATTTAAAAAGCTGCGCCCAAGGGCGCAGCTTTTTTGCATCCGGCCAATGATCCGACTGACGCGCGATGGCCGACGCGCCGCTCACTATTCGATGCGCAACCCCACCTTGATCGTCACCTGCCAGTGCACGACCTTGTCGCCCTCGATGTGGCCCCGCGTTTCGGTGACTTCGAACCAGTGCAGATTGCGCAGGGTTTTGGACGCTTTTTCAATCGCGGTGCGCACCGCGTCGTCGCTCGACTTCTCCGACGAGCCGGTCAATTCGATCTGCTTGTAGACGTGATCTTTCATCTTCTCCTCCTTCTTCCGGGTTGGTGAAAAAAGTATAGGCAACGGGCCTGCAGCAACGAGCCTTGGGTTGGCCGTGGGTTTGCCTTGGGTTTGCCTTGCGTCTGTCACAAGCTGGCGCACGTCGCATGCCTGCTGTCTTTGCTGCCGGATCAGCCGAAATCAACCCGGCAGAACAACGATCCGGTGCCAAGAGCGCCGCCCGCCGGTCCGGATCCCGCCACAGAAACGCCCCCGAAACGGCCTAACATCTTGATAACCTGCTAAAATATTGGGTTGTTCGCTGCAAACCATCTTCAAAGGACGCGCCGTGCTGTCTACCGCAAATATCACCATGCAATTCGGGCCAAAGCCCCTCTTCGAGAACATCTCGGTCAAATTCGGGGAAGGGAACCGCTATGGCCTGATTGGTGCGAACGGCTGCGGCAAATCCACGTTCATGAAGATTCTGGGGAGCGACCTGGAGCCGAGTTCGGGCAACGTCATGCTGGAACCGAATATCCGCCTCGGTAAGCTGCGCCAGGACCAGTTCGCGTACGAAGACGTGCGCGTGCTCGACGTCGTGATGATGGGCCACACGGAAATGTGGGCTGCCATGACCGAGCGCGACGCGATCTACGCGAACCCGGACGCCACCGACGACGACTACATGCACGCCGCCGAACTCGAAGCCAAGTTCGCCGAATACGACGGCTACACGGCCGAGGCGCGCGCGGGCGAACTCCTGCTCGGCATTGGCATTGCCATCGAAGACCACAACGGCCCGATGAGCAACGTGGCGCCGGGCTGGAAGCTGCGCGTGCTGCTCGCGCAGGCGCTGTTTTCGAAGCCGGACGTGCTGCTGCTGGACGAGCCGACCAACAACCTGGACATCAACTCGATCCGTTGGCTGGAAGACATGCTCAACCAGTACAACTCGACGATGATCATCATCTCGCACGATCGACACTTCCTGAATCAGGTCTGCACGCACATGGCAGACATGGACTACGGCACGCTGAAGGTCTATCCGGGCAATTACGACGACTACATGCTGGCCAGCACGCAGGCCCGCGAGCGGCAGCAGAACGCCAACGCCAAGGCGAAGGAACGCGTGGCCGACCTGCAGGACTTCGTGCGCCGCTTCTCGGCCAACAAGTCGAAGGCGCGTCAGGCCACCAGCCGTCTGAAGATGATCGACAAGATCAAGATCGAGGAATTCAAGCCGTCGTCGCGGCAGAACCCGTTCATCCGCTTCGAGTACGAGAAGAAGCTGCACAACATCGCGGTGGTGGCCGACACCATCACGAAGAAGTACGACCGGACGATTTTCCAGAACTTCAGCATCAGCGTGCAGCCGGGCGAGCGCATTGCCATCATCGGCCAGAACGGCGCGGGCAAGACCACGCTGCTGCGCTCGCTGCATGGCGGCGTCAAGACCGATCACGGCTCGGTGAAGTGGGCCGAGAACGCGAATATCGGCTACATGCCGCAAGATACCTACGAAGAGTTTCCTGACGACGTCACGCTGATGGACTGGATTGACGGCTATCGCAAGGAAGGCGACGACGAGCAGATGGTGCGCGGCACGCTGGGCCGGCTGCTCTTCAACGCGGACGACATCCGCAAGTCGGTCAAGGTGCTTTCCGGTGGCGAGAAAGGCCGCATGATCTGGGGCAAGCTGATGCTGGGCCGCCACAACGTGCTGCTGATGGACGAGCCGACCAACCACATGGACATGGAATCCATCGAATCGCTGCAGATCGCGCTCGACAAGTACGAAGGCACGCTGATTTTCGTGTCGCACGACCGCGAGTTCGTGAGCGGCCTGGCGAACCGCATCATCGAGGTGCGTTCGGACGGCACGCTGTATGACTTTGGCGGCAACTACGAGGACTTCCTCGCGAGCCAGGGCGTGCAGTAATACGACTGCGTCGCTGCGTCGTAGTGGTACTGATGTCGATGTGATTGCGTTGCACCCGATACGCCCACAGACCGGTTCAGGTCTTTGGGTGCAACGCAAGTTTCGAAGTTTTTCCCTTTAGTTTCCCTGTGGTTCGCTTCACTCCTTCCGCTGTTCTCGCTTTTCCATCTCTTTCCAGTAAGTGACCTCGGCGCCGGCCGCAGGCGTCTCTTCATTCGTCTTGCGCGTGTCCCTGGACAAAGCTCTCTTACATAGCTTTCTGTCCTGGTCAACGCATCAACTCAATTTGACAAACCCTCTGCGCTTTTCTTGGCCAGGATCAAATTGACCTTGAACTGTCCTTCGTAGAATCCCGCGACGTACACCGTTGTGTGCGTCGCTTGCACGTTGCAAGTTGCAGCAGAACATTGCAGCAGAAATCGGGGGTGACTCAATGAAGAACAGGCAAATATCATGAACATGGGAGTCCTTAAAAACAGGGTGTGGATGCCCCTTGGGGCCGCGTTGACAACCATGTTGGCAACATGTCTTTCCGGGTGCAGCGAGCTTGATGTGCTCGACCCGAAAGGCAGCGTCGGCGCCGCGGAAAAAACGCTGATCGGTACGGCAACCTTCACGATGCTGATCGTCGTGGTGCCGGTGATCCTCATGACGCTGTGGTTCGCATGGCGTTACCGCGCCAGCAATCGCCGCGCAACCTACGCGCCCAAATGGGCGCATTCCACCGCAATCGAAGTCGTTATCTGGACGGTACCGTCCATCATCATCCTGTGCCTCGGCATCCTGACGTGGAATACCACGCACGACCTCGATCCGTACAAGCCGCTCAAATCGTCGGTCAAGCCTATCAACGTGGAAG
This sequence comes from Paraburkholderia sp. DHOC27, assembly GCF_003429005.1. Classification (GTDB taxonomy): domain Bacteria; phylum Pseudomonadota; class Gammaproteobacteria; order Burkholderiales; family Burkholderiaceae; genus Paraburkholderia. The sequence goes on along the minus strand of NZ_QVQV01000007.1, from coordinate 171,687 downwards.
TGGTGGCGCTCGACTGGAAATGGCTCTTCATTTATCCGGATCTCGGCATTGCTTCGGTGAATCAGGTGGCTTTCCCGGTCGGCACGCCGGTCAATTTTCGGATCACCTCGGACTCGGTCATGAACTCATTCTTCATTCCGCGTTTGGGCAGCCAGATCTATGCGATGGCAGGCATGCAGACGCGCTTGCATCTGATCGCGGACCACGCGGGCGACTTCGCCGGCGTATCCGCCAATTTCAGCGGCAAGGGCTTTTCGGACATGAAATTCCGCGCACTCGCGCAAAGCCCGCAACAGTTCGATGCCTGGGTGCAAAACGTCAAGGCATCGCCGGGCCGGCTCGACATGAACGAATACAACACCGTCTCGCAGCCTAGCGAGAAAGATCCCGTCCAGTACTTCGCCTCGGTCGATCCGAAGCTGTTCCACAACATCATCGCGAAGTACAACAACGGCCACGTTCTGGATCTGCAGAACGAAAATTGCAGCACGACGAGGTAATTCATGTTCGGAAAACTGACACTATCGGCGATTCCGTTCGATCAGCCCATCATCATGGGTGCGGGGGCCGTGATGGTACTCCTCGTGCTCGCCGTAGCGGGCGCGTTGACGTGGTCCGGCAAATGGAAGTGGCTGTGGAGCGAGTGGCTCACCAGCGTCGATCACAAGAAGATTGGCGTGATGTACATCGTAGTGGCCGTGCTCATGCTGCTGCGCGGCTTCGTGGACGCCGTCATGATGCGGCTGCAACTGGCGCTGGCTTACCATTCGCCGGGCTATCTGCCGCCACATCACTACGATCAGATCTTCACGGCCCACGGCGTCATCATGATTTTCTTCATGGCAATGGCGCTCATGGTGGGCCTGTTCAACCTGATCGTGCCGTTGCAGGTCGGTGCGCGAGACGTGGCGTTCCCGTTCCTGAACTCGCTTTCGTTCTGGATGACGGCGATCAGCGCGATCCTCATCAACCTGTCTCTGGTAATTGGCGAGTTCGCGCAAACCGGCTGGCTGGCGTATCCGCCGCTCTCCGAGTTGCAATTCAGTCCGGGCGTCGGGGTCGACTACTACATCTGGAGTCTGCAGCTCTCGGGTGTCGGCACGCTGATCACTGCCATCAACTTCTTCGTGACCATCATCCGCATGCGCGCACCTGGCATGACGCTGATGAAGATGCCGGTGTTCACGTGGACGGCGCTGTGCTCTAACGTCCTGATCATGGCCACGTTCCCGATTCTGACCATCGCGCTGGCGTTGCTCGGTCTCGACCGTTACCTCGGCATGCATTTCTTCACCAACGATGCCGGTGGCAATGCGATGGTGTACCTGAACCTGATCTGGGCATGGGGTCACCCCGAAGTGTACATCCTGGTTCTGCCGGCCTTCGGTATCTATTCGGAAGTCATCGCCACCTTCGCGAAAAAGCCGCTGTTTGGCTATCGCACGATGGTGTACGCGTCGTGCGTGATCACGGTGCTGGCCTTTCTCGTGTGGCTGCATCACTTCTTCACGATGGGTTCGGGTGCGGATGTCAACGCCTTCTTCGGCATTATGACCATGGTCATTGCAATTCCGACCGGCGTGAAAGTGTTCAACTGGCTGTTCACCATCTACCGTGGCCGCCTGGAATTTACCGCACCGGTGCTGTGGACGATCGGCTTCATGATTACCTTCACGATCGGCGGCATGACCGGCGTGATGATGGCCATTCCCGGCGCCGACTTCGTGCTGCACAACAGCCTGTTCCTGATCGCGCACTTCCATAACGCGATCATCGGCGGGGTGGTGTTCGGTTATCTGGCCGGTGTGCATTACTGGTTCCCCAAGGTGTTTGGTTTCAAGCTGAACGAAAAGCTCGGCAAGGCCGCGTTCTGGTTCTGGTTCGTCGGCTTCTATGTGTCGTTCATGCCGCTTTATGTGCTGGGCTTCATGGGCATGACGCGCCGTCTGAATCACTACGACAATCCGGCATGGCATCCGTGGCTGATCATCGCCGCATGTGGGGTGGCATTGATCGCGCTTGGAGTGGTGTGTCAGGTGCTGCAGGTCATCGTCAGCGTGCGTAACCGCAATTTGCCGGCTTACCGCGATACGACGGGCGACCCGTGGAATGGCCGCACGCTGGAGTGGGCGACCTCGTCGCCGCCGCCGGTGTACAACTTCGCGACGATTCCGGTCGTGCACGAACTCGATGCCTTCGCTCACATGAAGGAGAGCGGCCAGGGCCTGGGCAAGACGGTGGTGTATCGCGAGATTCATATGCCTTCGAATACCAGTGCGGGCTTCTTTATCGGTGTGTTTAGTCTGCTGCTGGGCTTTGCCGGCGTGTGGCACATCACGTGGCTCGCGGTGCTGGGTCTCATCGGCATCATGGCAACGGTGATCGGCCGCAGCTTTGGCAACAACGACGGCTACTACCTGTCGGCGGAAACGGTCCGGGCGACCGAAGAGAAAAATGGAGCGGCGGCGCTCATGAAACGTGAAAACGTCCGTGCCCCTGCGGAGGTCAACTGATGCTGCAAAAGACTAATTTCGCCAACCTGGCCGAACTCGAGAGCGAGCACGCTCCGTCGCACTCGGTCTTCGGGTTCTGGCTGTACCTGATGACCGACTGCGTGCTGTTCGCGTCGCTCTTCGCTGTGTTTGCCGTGATGTCGCAACAGTTCGCGGGTGGGCCGTCGGGCAAGGATCTGTTCGACATTCCGGGCGTCGCCATGGAAACCGCGGTGCTGCTGCTAAGCAGTATCACCTACGGCTTCGCCATGCTCGGTGCTCACAAGCGCAAATCCGGCGTGGTGCTCGGCTGGTTGGCGGTCACCTTTGTACTGGGCCTCGCGTTTCTCTATTTCGAGCTGAACGAGTTCTCGCATCTGATCGCCGAAGGCGCAGGTCCGAGCCGTAGCGCGTTCCTGTCGTCGTTCTTCACGCTGGTGGGCACCCACGGGCTGCACGTCACCGTGGGTCTGATCTGGATGGTGGTGCTGGCAGTGCAGATCGTACTCAAGCCCGAACTGTCCGAACGTGAGATCACGCGCCTTGCCTGTCTGAGCCTGTTTTGGCACTTCCTCGACATCGTATGGATCTGCGTGTTTTCGTTTGTCTATCTTGGGAGCGTGATCTAAATGGCGCATACGCAATCGCTTCACGAAGAAGAGGCGCACGGCAGCCTGTCGGGGTACATCGTTGGATTCGTGCTGGCCGTGCTGTTGACGGCTGCGTCGTTCGGGCTGGTCATGTCTGGCCTGGTGCCGCCGCAGTCGGCCATGCTGGTGCTGGCGGTGCTCGCGCTCGTGCAGATCGTCGTGCACCTGGTGTTCTTCCTGCATCTGAACACGTCCTCGGGACAGCGGTGGAATGTGATGGCGCTTTGCTATACCGCCATCGCAGCGGTCATTCTCATCGGCGGCACCGTATGGGTGATGCATAACGTGAGCATGAATATGATGTCCCGATGAGTCATGCGTGATCGGTGGTCAAGTCGATCTGCGGTTTAGCCGTAAAGGAACCGCCCGCGTCCAAAGGATGCCGGGCGGCGCCATGCGGCTACTTTATGCCGCACGCCGACACAAAAGGCGCGCCCGCTGTGGCGCGCCTTTTTTTGATCTATCGCAATACGCGCATCGCACCATTAGCGACTATCCATGTTTTACCTCATCAAAGCGGACCTCCATGTTGTCATCTCATTCTTTTGCGCCGCTCGTCATACGCGGGCGTTCCCTGTTACCGATCGTTCAGGGCGGCATGGGGGTCGGCATTTCGGCCCACCGGCTGGCCGGTAGCGTGGCTCAAGAAGGCGCGATGGGCACGATTGCCAGCATTGATCTGCGCCACCATCACGCGGATCTGATCGAGGTGTGCCGCGCGAATCCAGATCGGGCCACGCTCGAGCGGGCGAACCTCACGGCGCTTACCCGTGAGATTCATGCCGCCCGCGAATTGAGCGCGGGGCGCGGCATGATCGCCGTCAACGTGATGAAGGCGGTCAACGCGCACGCCGACTACGTGAAAGTGGCGTGCGAGAGCGGCGCAGATGCCATCGTGATGGGCGCGGGTCTGCCGCTCGATTTGCCCGATATGACGCAAGGCCACGACATCGCCTTGATTCCCATTCTCTCGGACAGCCGCGGCATTGCCCTGGTGCTGAAGAAGTGGATTAAAAAAGGCCGCCTGCCCGATGCCATCGTGATCGAGCATCCTGCGCATGCGGGCGGCCATCTGGGCGTCACCAATCTCGCCGACATGAACGACCCGCGTTTCGACTTCGCGCGCGTGCTGCGGGAAGTGGAGGAGATTTTTGCCTCGCTCGGCCTGAGCCGCCAGCAGGTGCCGCTGATCGTCGCGGGTGGCATCAACAGTCACGAGGCCGTTCGTACGTGTCTCGCGGCTGGCGCGAATGGTGTGCAGATCGGCACGCCGTTCGCGGTGACGGAGGAGGGTGATGCGCACCCCAACTTCAAGCGCGTGCTGGTCGAGGCGAGGCCCGAGGACATCGTCGAATTCGTCAGCGTGACCGGCCTGCCGGCTCGCGCGGTCAAGACGCCGTGGCTCACACGTTATCTGCGCAACGAAAGCCGTATTCGCGACAAAATCGGTGCGCTGAAAAACGTCTGCCCGACGGCACTGGAATGTCTGAGCGTGTGCGGCCTGCGTGATGGCATCGAGAAGTTCGGTCACTTCTGCATTGATACACGCCTTGCCGCTGCGTTGCGTGGCGATGTCGCAAACGGCCTGTTTTTCCGGGGTCGCGAGAGCTTGCCATTTGGCAACGCGATTCGCAGCGTGCACGACCTGATCGAGTTGCTGCTGACGGGTGTGGCGCGACCGGCTGTCGCAGGTCGATGGACGTTTTCGCTCGGTTGATCCCAGTCAAGCCAAGGCGCATTCAGACCTTCGACAATCTTCGCCACGTTTATCAACAACGGGGAACGAGATGAAGACCAGAATGAAACAAGGCGCCAAGTCAGCCATCGCCGCAGCCTGTGTGCTGGGCATGGGCTTGGGGATGTCGCAGGCCTATGCAGCCGGCACTGACAGTATCGACGGTATCCATGCGGGCGATGTGCTCGTGCGTTTGCGCGCGATCAGCATCATCCCGAACGTCGAAACCACCAACACGCTCTCGGCACTCCAGGTGGGTGTCAACAACGCGATCGTCCCGGAACTGGATCTGACTTACATGATCCGCGACTACCTCGGGGTCGAGCTGATTCTCGGCACGTCGCGGCATCAGGTGACGTCGAACCTCGGCAATCTGGGTGGCGTGAACGTGTTGCCGCCCACGCTGTTGCTCCAGTATCACTTCAACCATCAGGGGCGCATCAGACCATACCTGGGCGCGGGCCTGAACTATACGTATTTCTATAACAACGGTCTGAGCGCAGGTGGCGAGCCTGTTTCAATCACCAACCATAGCTTTGGACCGGCGGTGCAGGCCGGCGTCGATGTGCAGGTTACGAAGACGTTCTTCGTCAACGCCGACATCAAGAAGATCTGGATGCACACGGACGCGTCGCTCGGCGGTCAGGCACTGGGTCGGTTGAGTATCGATCCAGTCGTGGTGGGGCTGGGTGTCGGGATGAAGTTCTAGACGTCACATCGCCGCGTGCTGAGTTGCGTCAGCGGCATGCATGAGGCGTGCCGCCCTCGACGCAACCGCGACGCAACTGCGATGCAGTTCGACAAAACAAAAACGCCGGTATCCCCGGCGTTTTTTTTGGGGCCTACGCGCTGGCATGAAGGTCAGCGTGAACACGCCCACAGTGCACGGCTGCGCAACTTACAGGTGGTCGTTCTTGAACCGCATCGCCGTACCTTCCTGCTCGATACGCGTCCAGACCGCACGCTTCTCCTCGTCGCTCAGAAACACCCAGTTCGATACCTCAGTGGCCGTGCGTCCGCAGCCTTTGCAGACTTCATCGAACAACGTGGAACACACGCCGATGCAAGGGCTGTCGGGCAGTGCGTGGAGATTCGAAGCCATCGGGGACCTTGATTCGGAAAGCGGAAAGTGTCGCTATGTTAACCGATGCGGCGTCACAGTCCGGTTTTGCCCGGGGTCGGCGCAGGGTTGCTGGAGGCCAGCGCATGGTTCAAGCGCGAGCTGAAAGTCCTGACCGGCGAGACGGCGAAAGCCGTAAGCCGAATGCATCCCGCACGCGAATGATTACAAAATGCCTTCGTTCTGGGCGTGATCGCCCATCGCAGCGTGTCCATTCCTCGGCGTGCCTCGCGCAATGAAAGCCAATCGAATGGATACCAGGACGTCCAGCCCAGCACATGTTTCACATCATCTGGGACGCAACCTCAAGCAAAGCAAACCGACACCGGCAGCGCTTTCGCGGCAAACACCATCTCCGCCGCTGAAATCCCGCAGCCTTCCGCCTTGCCCTGTAGCAGAAGATTTTTTCCCAGTGGACATACGGTGATAAGTCGCTAAAATTGCGCGCAATTTTGTGTCAAGGCTGTGCGCGTCGCGACCGCCGCATTGGGATCTCGCTGTACCCTTTGCGCGACATCGTGGCATTTTTTTTGAAGCGCGCAATAATTAGTGGTAGTTTTCGGGTTTTTCAGGGGAGCCGTGGGCGGCGCGCTGCGGCACGTGGTGTGGACGGTCGGGCTGGATCGAACAGAATCGGAGAGACGGGATGAAAAAACTGGTGGTGAGCCAACTCGCGGCGCTCGTGCTGTGTGCCACGCCGTGGTTGACGGCGGCGGCAAAAGATACGCAATTGAACGTGTATAACTGGTCCGACTACATCGCCAAGGACACAATCCCGAACTTCACCAAGCAGACCGGCGTCCAGGTCAAATACGACAACTATGACAGCGACGACACGCTGCAGGCCAAGTTGCTGACCGGTAATTCTGGCTATGACATCGTCGTGCCGACCAGCAACTACGCCGGCAAGCAGATCGCCGCGGGCATCTTCGCGCCGCTCGACAAGTCGAAGCTGCCCAACCTGAAATACCTCGATCCGTCGCTGATGGCGCTCGTCGCCGGCGCGGATCCGGGCAACAAATACGTGGTGCCCTGGGCGTATGGCACGACCGGTCTTGCGTACAACGTCACGAAGGTTCAGCAGATCCTCGGCAAAAACGCGCCGCTCGATAACTGGGACATGCTGTTCAAACCGGAAAACATTTCGAAGCTGAAGGCATGCGGCGTGTCCGTGCTCGACGCGCCGGACCAGATGTTTGCGGCCGCGCTGCATTACATCGGCAAAGATCCGATGAGCACGAACCCGGCGGATTACCACGCCGCGCTCGACATGATGAAGAAGATCCGCCCGTACATCACGCAGTTCAACTCGTCCGGGTACATCAACGACCTGGTGGGCGGCGACGTGTGTTTTGCATACGGCTGGTCGGGTGACGTGGTGATCGCGAAGCATCGCGCTGCCGAAGCGAAGAAGCCGTACAAGATCGAGTACTACATTCCGAAGGGCGGCGCACCGGTCTGGTTCGACGTGATGGCGATTCCGAAGGACGCGAAGAACAAGGAAGCCGCGCTCGAATGGATCAACTACATCGAAACGCCGCAGGTCCACGCCGCGATTACCAACGAAGTCTATTATCCGAGCGCGAACCTCGAAGCCCGCAAGTACGTCGACAAGGACGTGGCTGACGATCCGGCCGTGTACCCGTCGCCTGAAGTCATCAAGACGCTGTTCCTGCTGAAGCCGTTGCCGGCAGAGATCCAGCGCCTGCAAACCCGACTGTGGACTGAATTCAAGTCGGGTCGCTAAAGCCTGCGGCCTCGGTGACCGCAAGCCAGGCTCCATCCACAAGCCCCCGGTGTCCACCGGGGGCTTTGTTCGTCAAACGCGAGAGTGAAGTAGCACATCATGAGCAGTGACCAGTCGGGCGTGCTGGCAGGGGCCGGCGCGCCGCCCTCGGGCAACCCCATCGTTGCAGACAGTGCAGCGGAAAACTTCGTGCAGATCGTCGATGTCGTCAAGAAGTTCGGCGAGACCGTGGCGGTCAAGCAGGTGAGCCTGTCGGTTCGCAAGGGCGAACTGTTTGCGCTGCTCGGTAGTTCCGGCTGTGGCAAGTCGACGCTGCTGCGCATGCTGGCCGGTCTGGAAACGGTGACCTCGGGCAAGATCCTGATCGACGGCGAAGACCTCGCGCAGATGCCGCCGTATCGTCGCCCGACCAACATGATGTTTCAGTCCTACGCGCTGTTTCCGCACATGACAGTGGAAGCGAACGTGGCGTTCGGGCTGAAGCAGGAAGGGGTGGCCAAGGCGGAACTGCAGGACCGTGTGCAGACCGTGCTGGATCTGGTGCAGATGGGGCGCTTTGCCAAACGCAAGCCGCATCAGCTTTCCGGCGGCCAGCAGCAGCGCGTGGCGCTCGCGCGCAGCCTCGTCAAGCGTCCGAAACTGCTCTTGCTCGACGAGCCGATGTCCGCGCTCGACAAACAGATCCGCCAACGCACACAGATCGAACTGGTCAACATTCTCGACAAGGTCGGCGTGACCTGCATCATGGTGACGCACGATCAGGAAGAGGCGATGACGATGGCGGGGCGGCTCGCCGTGATGAGCGAAGGCGAGATCGTCCAACTCGGCACGCCGCATGAAGTCTACGAATATCCGAACAGCCGCTTCTCGGCCGAGTTCATTGGCTCGACCAACCTGTTCGACGGCAACGTGGTGGAGGACGAGCCGGACCACGTGTTCGTCGAGACGCCGGACCTGCCGGTGCGCCTGTACGTGAATCACGGCATTACCGGGCCGCTCGGCATGCCCGTGACCATCTCGGTACGGCCCGAGCGCATCGCGCTCACCCGCAAGCCGCCCGAGGGCGCGTACAACTGGGGCCGGGGCACCGTCACCAACATTGCGTACATGGGTGGCTACTCGCTGTATCACGTGAAACTGGACAGCGGCAAGACCGTGGTGGCGAACGTGACGAGCCTCGCGCTCTCCGAGATTGAATCGCCCACATGGGATGACGAGGTATATGTGCGCTGGAGCGCGTCCGCGGGCGTGGTGCTGACGTCATGAAGCACGCCTTGACCGCATTCGCGACGTGGCCGGTTCGCCGTTTCGGGCTGACCGGGCGCACGGCGGTGGTGGCTGGCCCGTTCATCTGGCTGCTGCTGTTTTTCCTCGTGCCGTTCCTGCTGGTGGTGAAGATCAGCTTTGCCGACCTGCAAATGGGCATTCCGCCGTACACGGAACTGACCAGCATTCAGGACGGCGTGTTGCATATCGCGCTGGACTTTTCGCACTACGCGTTTCTGCTGACGGACAGCCTGTACTTCGCGACGTATGTGAATTCGGTAGTGGTGGCAGCCGTTTCCACGCTGCTATGTTTGCTGCTGGGTTATCCGATGGCGTATTACATTGCGCGCTCGAATCCGGGCAGTCGCAACATTTTGATGATGGCCGTGATGCTGCCGTTCTGGACGTCGTTTCTGATTCGCGTGTATGCGTGGATCGGCATTCTGAAGAACAACGGATTGCTGAATAACTTCCTGATGTCGATTGGCCTGATCCATACACCGATCGAGCTGTATCACACGAATATCGCGGTTTATATCGGCATGGTGTATTCGTATTTGCCGTTTCTCGTCATGCCGCTATACGCGCACCTCGTGAAAATGGATATGACCTTGCTGGAGGCTGCTTACGATCTCGGTGCGAAGCCGTGGCGGGCATTCTGGCAAATCACCTTGCCGCTGTCGAAGAACGGCATTATCGCAGGATGCCTGCTGGTGTTTATTCCGGCAGTGGGCGAATACGTGATTCCGGAGTTACTGGGCGGCGCCAATACGCTCATGATTGGTCGCGTCATGTGGAATGAGTTCTTCAATAATGCCGACTGGCCGATGGCTTCGGCGGTGACGTGCGCGATGGTGTTGCTGTTGCTCGTGCCGATGGCGTTTTTCCAGTATGCGCAGGCAAAGGCGCTGGAGGAGCGGCAACGATGAAGCCGAATCGCATCCTGCAACTGATTGCGCTTGGAATTGGCTTTCTGTTTTTGTATATCCCGATTGTGAGTCTGGTGGTGTATTCGTTCAACGAGTCACAACTGGTCACGGTGTGGACGCGTTTTTCGACGCGCTGGTATCAGGCGCTGCTCGAAGACGACGAACTGATCGCCGCGGCGTGGCTGTCGTTGCGGATCGGTTTGATGACCGCATTTGCGTCGGTATTTATCGGCACGTGGGCGGGTTTCGTGCTGGCGCGGATGGGGCGCTTCCGGGGCTTTACGCTGTTTTCGGGGATGATCAATGCGCCGTTGGTGATTCCTGAAGTGATTCAGGGGATTTCGCTGCTGCTCCTGTTCATCGAAATGGCGAAATGGCTGGGCTGGCCGGCGGGGCGCGGATTTGTGACGATCTGGATCGGCCATGTGATGCTGTGCATTTCGTATGTGGCGATCATCGTGCAATCGCGGGTGCGGGAACTGCACCCTTCGCTTGAAGAAGCAGCGCTGGATCTTGGGGCAACGCCGTTGCGGGTGTTTTTCTTCATTACGTTGCCGTTGATTTCGCAGGCTTTGGTGGCTGGGTGGTTGCTGTCGTTTACGCTTTCTATTGATGATCTCGTGTTGTCGGCGTTTTTGTCGGGGCCGGGGTCGACTACGTTGCCGTTGGTGGTTTTCTCGCGGGTAAGGTTGGGGTTGAATCCGGAGATGAATGCGTTGGCGACGTTGTTTATTGCGGTGGTGACTGTTGGGGTGGTGGTGGCGAATTATTTTGTGCAGCGGGGGGAGAGGAAGAGGATGGAGATGGTGATTTAGTTTTTTTTTTGCCTTCCAGGCGGGTTTGTTGTTTTGGCCTTTTGTTGTTTTTATTTTGGCCTTTCCTTGTTTTTTTAGTGGTCTGTTGCCTTTCCTTGCATTCGTATTGGTTTATTTGCGTTGCCCCTGTGCGGGGCGGCACCTACTTTCTTTGCCGCCGCAAAGAAAGTAGGCAAAGAAAGCGGGCTCAAACCGCCAGCTTTTAGGTGTCTCCCTCGCTACTCTCGCAGCATTGGTCCGAGACGAGACGATCTCCCGCATTTCTGATCTCAGTGACCAGGCAGTCATCCGCTCCAGCGTCGCGCTTCGCGCCCCGCCGCACGGCACAACCTCATGTCGCCACCCAATCCTCGTCTGCTCAACCAGTATCTTCGTTAAAAAAGTCGTCACGAATATGGTTCGGAATCCTACTAGATATTCCATAGACCAGGCCAATGGCCGCTTTTTCCAGAGCAAACCCGACCGCGACGCACGGAGTGCGGAGTGGGATGAATGAGTGCTGTGTCACAGGGATTGGAGGGGCGAGGGACGGTCTTGTCTCGGACCAATACCGCGGGAGCGGCGAGGGAGACACCTACGAGCTGGCGGTTTGAGCCCGCTTTCTTTTGCCTACTTTTCTTTGCGGCCGGCAAAGAAAAGTAGGTGCCGCCCCGCACAGGGGCAACGCAAATAGTCCAAAGACAAAACAAGGAAAGGCCAAAGACAAAACAAGGAAAGACCAACACCGAAGGCCAACACGAGCAGGCGCCCGCAGAGGCAACGCAAATCACCAACAAAGCCAGTTAAGATACCCCCACTTATCATCAGACCCAGAAGTAAAAAATGCCGCACATCACCGTGCTCTTCACCGGCTGGCAACAACTCTACCAACTGTGGGAGCTAATCCTGATGGCATTGAAATTCCTATGGGACGTACTGCGATTCCTCGGCGGCGGAGGTGGAGGTTAACCACCCAAACCCCCCGCAGCGCTTAAGTCCAAAAAACAACTCAAATCCTGCATCACCCGCTCGGGTGCCTCCTCCATCGGAATATGCCCCAACCCGTCATACCTCACGAGGCGTGAGCCCGGAATCCTTCGCACAAACTCATCCGCATGCGCCGGCGGTATCCACCGATCCTTCGTACCCCAAAGCACCAGCGTCGGCACGTCGAGCGTCTTCAGCACATCCGTATCCAGATCGGCGAAATCCAGCGTCGGCACCATCTTGCCAATCGCCGTCCGTGTACCTTCTCCATGAAAGAACTCGATATAGCGTCGCAACGTCGGCGCCGGTAATCTACGCGGATCGCCGTAGACATTGCGCACCGCGCTCTTGACGATCGCCTCCGGCAGCCACCACGGCGCGCTCATGCGCACCAGCGCGCTGTTGAAAAGCCCTATATAGATAGGCAGTTTCATCGGAAAACCCGCGGCGTCGATCAGCACCAGCCGTTCGACCGCCCCGCGATGCCGCACCGCGTAATCCCACGAAATCAATCCGCCTAGCGAGTTGCCAATCAGCGTCGCCCGCGTAATGCCGAGCGCCTGCATGAAGGTGTCGATGAAGCGTCGGTAGGTCGGCAGATTCATCGTCTCTATCTCGCCGCTCGTCGTGCGCAACGGTCCCGTCACGCCGAACGGCGGCAGGTCGAGGCGGATCACACGGTAGTTGCGCGCCAGTTGCCCCGCCAGCACATCCCACGTGTGCAGTGAGGACGCGAAGCCGTGGATCATCACGATGACTTTGTCGCTGTTGTCGTCGCCGCCTTCGTCGACATAGTGCACGTCGGCGCCCATGATCCCGATGAACTTCGAACCCGGCTGTGTATAGCGGCGCCGTAACTCGGCGCGCGGCACGCTGGTGATACCGAGCCTTGCAGCCAGCGAGCGGCGCGGCAACGCCGCTTGAGTTTCAGAAGCAATGGATTCGAAGCTCGCCATGCGTGGTTCCCCCTTATGTGTATTGCAGTTAGCGCGTCTTGACCAAGGGTCTATGCCCCCATGACTAAAAATGCCGCGACTCGCGAAGCCTATGGATCACTCCGCAACCATGCCTTCAACGATCGAACCGATACTCCTCCGCCCGCACACGCCGCGTGCGTCGGCGAAAGCTGAAGGTGAATCCCGGCCAGATCGCAGTCACTTTGCCGCTCCTCGTCTGATACCAGCTGTGGCAACCCGTGGTCCAGACGGAACGCTGCATGTCATGCTGAAGACGCGCGTTGAAAGTCTGCTGCACATCGGCGCGCAGGGTCATCGTACGGGCGCGTTGGTAACGCAGCGTGCGCAAACAATCGGCGATGTACTGGATCTGCGACTCGATCATGTAGATCATCGAGTTGTGTCCGAGTCCTGTATTGGGACCGGCCATCATGAAAAAATTCGGGAACCCGGCGATGCTTGTCCCGAGATACGCCTGCGGTCCGTCATGTAGCCACAGGGCGCTAAGATCCGCGCCGTCTACGCCCGTGACCTCGAACGGCGCACCGACGTCGTTCACCTGAAACCCGGTGCCGCAGATGATCGCGTCCACTGCGTGAAGCATGCCATCTTCGGTGACGACGCCGTCCGCCACGATCTCGCGGATCGCATCCGTGATTACCTCGACATTCGGCTGACTGAGCGCCGGATAATAGTCGCTGGATAGCAGCACGCGCTTGCAGCCGAACCGGTAGCGGGGCGTGAGTTTGGCGCGCAATGCAGGGTCTTTCACGCGCCGTTCCAGATAGCTCAGTCCGAACCGGGTGGGCAGCGACATGAGCTTGGGATTGACGACGAATCCCACTGCACGCGACTCCAGTTGCCAGTAAATCGCGCTGCGCACGAGGCGCTGCGTGAGCGGCAGGTGCTGAAACCACCAACGCGTGCGTGCGCTGATTGCTTTGTCGGGTTTGGGCATGATCCACGGCGGCGTGCGCTGGAACAGGTCGAGCCGGGCCACGCGCGGCTGGATTTGCGGCACGAACTGGATGGCGCTCGCGCCGGTGCCGATCACTGCGACGCGCTTGCCCTCGAGTGGATAGTCGTGATCCCAGCGGGCCGAATGGAACAGTTTGCCGGCGAAGCGTTCAAGTCCGTCGATGCGCGGCAGAGCGGGGCGCGACAAGGGCCCGCTCGCGGCAATCACGACATCGGCCTCGACGGTTTCGCGCCGGCTAAACGCATGGCTGTCAGCGCGATTCTCAGCGCGACTCTCAACGGGGTTCGCGGCAACACCGGCTGGGTCGCTCGAATCAGCCAAGGGGTCATCGAACGACACCTCGAAGCTCGCATCTCTCGGCGCGCGATCGAAGCGCTCGAGTTCGAGCATCCACACCTGCTTCGTTTCGTCAAAACGGGCCGCCACGACCCGCGTGCGACGCCGCAGATACGGCTCGAGTTCGTACTTGCGCACGCAATGCTTGAGGTACGCGAGTATCTCGGCCTGCGGGCTGAACGCGCGCGACCAGTTGGGATTGGGTTCGAAAGAGAACGAATACAGATGCGAGGGCACGTCGCAGGCGGCGCCCGGATAGGCGTTGTCGCGCCACGTGCCGCCAATCTCCGCGGCGGCCTCGTAGAGGGTGAACGACTCCAGCCCCATGCGCCTCAACCGGATGGCCATGCCAATGCCGGCGAAGCCACTTCCGACAATCGCAATGCGCAACGCTGGCGTGGGGGACGACATGGGCGGGTCTCCGCGGCAATCGTGCAATCGGGTTGTGGGAGGAGCGTCTACAGTTGTCTACGCTTGTTACGCGCAGGGTAGACAACTGTACACATCGCGTCAAGATGGTTTACAGTTCAAACGCTATGGCTGCTGACCTTCCATCCACTGTCGACTTCGAACTCGCTCCCGGCAAACGCAGGCTGATCGAGGCGGCGTTGCGCCTCACGGCGGGCGGGCGCAGTTTCGCGAGTCTCGGCTTGCGTGAGATCGCGCGTGAGGCGGGGCTCAATCCAAACACGTTCTACCGGCATTTCGACACGCTCGACGATCTGGCGCGCGAGGCGCTCGGATGGGTCAGCCGTCGCCTGCGTCCCATGTTGCGCCGTGAGCGCTGGCTCGCGGCTCATGATGAACCGCACAGCGTGCCGCGCCGCGCGTGCGTCGCGTTCTTTACGTTCGCACTGGAAAACCGCGAGGCGTTTCTGAGCGCGCTCGCCGAGTATCACGGCTCGTCGCCAGCGCTGCGTGCGGCGGTGCGCACCAATCTGCACGAAGTCGCTGCCGAGATGGCCGACGACGTGGTTCAGCTCAAGCTCATGCCGGCGCTCAACCCGGCCACCGTGGACGAGGTCTGCACGCAGATCGTCCTGCAGCTGTTTCACCTGTCGCAGGAATACATTGGCAATGCACCGCACCGCGGCGCATTGATCGAATACGCCGAGCGTTTTATCGTGCGTTTGTTCGTGGGTGCTTCGACGCTTGCGCAGAGCGAGGCACCGCTTTCGGGGCGCTCATAACGAAACAGGCTCCTTGAGAAAGGAGCCTGTTTTCAGCCGCGCCACGCCTGGCGCGTTCACGCGTTCACGTGGTTATCGGTCAGTTGTCGTTCCACCCGCCGGAATCGTCGTTACCCATGTCGACGTTGCCGCCGCCGCTGCCATCGTCCCAGTCGTTCGATCCCTGACCGAAATCGAGGCCGCCGCCGTTATTGCCGCCGTTGCCCCCGTTATCGCCCCGGCGACGCGATTCGTCGTCGATGATCACTTCGCGATCCCGGCCGCCGTTGAGCACCTGGCCGAGCAGCACGCCGGTCAGGAGACCGCCCATGCCGCCACCGAAGCCGCCGCCTTGCTGCACGACCACCGGCGGTTGCTGTTGCGGCGGGTAAGGATAGGGCGGTTGCGGCGGGTTGCCGAAGCGTTCGGCTTCACGCGCGTAAGCCGAGTCGCTCGAACTCGCAGCCGCCGGTGCCGCATACGGATCGGGACGGCCTTCCGCGCGTGCCTTGAGACTCGCGACCCGTTGCTCCAGCTCGTCGACCTGATAGGGCGGCACGGGATTCTTGCTGTTCGACAGCGCCTCGACGAGGTTGCGCAACTCGTCTTCAGTGCCTTCCACTTCCTTCGCTAATGCCTCGTGACCGGCAGCGGCGGACAGCTTCACGTCGAGCTTCAGCGAGCGCACCGCGTTCAGCAGATCCGT
Organism: Paraburkholderia sp. DHOC27; assembly: GCF_003429005.1. Lineage (GTDB taxonomy): Bacteria > Pseudomonadota > Gammaproteobacteria > Burkholderiales > Burkholderiaceae > Paraburkholderia. The sequence goes on along the minus strand of NZ_QVQV01000007.1, from coordinate 155,821 downwards.
AGCGCGTTTGAGCTGGGTGCGGCGATCGTCATCGGCACGCGAATCATCCTGCGTGCGCGCGCGTCGCAGCGTCCAGCGCAGTACGATCGCCACGCCGATCAGCACGATGGCGATGCCGATCATCAGGCCCGTCGAAGGGCCATGATGTTCCGGCGCCGGTGGCGCCATCGCAGCCTGCGCCTGCATGGACGGCGCGTTTTGCTGCGCGAGCGGATTGTTGATGCGACTGCCCGTTGCGCCCGCGCGCTCGGCGGCCCGGCGGATCATCGCTTCGGTCTGCGCGAAGCGGGTCGGGTCGGTGAAGCGGATCTGCGGATCGAGCGTCTTGGCCTGCTGAACCTGCGCCAGCGCGTCAGCCGCGCGGCCTTCGTTCACCAGCACCTGGGCATACAGGTAGTGCGCGCGCGCATTGTTCGGATGCGCCTGCAGCACTTCGGTGAGCGCGGAATCGGCTTGTTGCCAGTTGCCGCGCGCCATGTCCGATTCGATCTGCTGGGCGCTCGGCACGGCGAAGGCCAGCGAGCAGACCAGCATGAGCGAAGCGAAAGCAGCTGCAAAAAGTTTTTTCATGTGTCGGACCGGACGATTTGACGCCCGTCTCCATGGCAATCGTCTCCGCTGTGACACGCAGCGCCGCATGAAAGCCGGCGCCGCGTCACGGCGGTGTACTGCTGGCTACTGCCGCAATTGACTGCAGCCAATCACTGCGCCGGCGTGTTCAACTGCTTCTTCAACGCTTCGAGGCGGTCTTCGACCGACGGGCCGCGATTCAGATCGGCGAGCTTGTCGTCGAGTGCCTTGCCGCTTTTCGTATCGGCCGAATTCAGCCGTGCGTCGGAGCGTGCGTTCGACAGTGCCACCTTGTCTTCCAGCTTCTGGAAATCCTCGGCGAGATTCTTGCCGCCAATGCCGCCCAGCGCGGTGGCCGCCGTATCTTTGGCCTGCGCGATCTGCTGCTTGGCCTGCAGGATGTTCGAGCGCGCGTTGAGGTCGTTGCGGCGCGTGCGCATGTCGTCGATCTGGCTCTTCAACTGATCGACCGACGGCTCCAGCGTGCTGAGTTCTTTAGCCAGCGCGTCGCGTTCCGCTTCGGCGGTGGCCTGAGCGCCGAGTGCTTCGCGCGCGAGGGTCTCGTCACCGGCTTGCAGCGCGCGCTTGGCGCCGTCTTCGTATTTGCGGGCCTTGTCGGCGGCAACATCGCGCTTGCTCTGCTGAGTGGCGACCTGCGCCTGAATCTCGATCAGCGAGTTCTCGGCTTTGGCGATGCTGGCATCGAGCTCGCGCACGATCTGCCGCGAATCGCGCGACGGGTCTTGCACGGAATCCGCAGCGTCGTTCAGGAGACCCTTGAGCGTGCGCGAGATGCTGTCAATTAGCGACATGAATACCTCCGTAGAATGAAATCGGCGCTGAGTACCGAGGCGCGCGTAACCACGAGCGATCACTAGTTTACGCCGCTGCGCGCAAGATTGCGCAGGCAGCCGGTGCGGAAGTCGGGGCACGCCGGCGAATTGCAATAGCGGCGCCGCAAATTGTTCGGCCGCCATGTGACGCCAGTGCGTGACGCCCCTGAACGACTGCATCAAGTGACGTCGATGAGCAGGCACGCGCCAGGGCTCAACTGCTGGCGGATATTACACCACGCCGTGTCTTAAACACGCCTTAAAGCCGTGGCTTTTGCGAGTTTCGAACGGCGATTCGAAGCGTTGACGGGAGAATATTTCAAGCTTCGTCAAGAGTGATGCGAAATGTGTCGAACGCGCTGGCGCGGGTCATGTCGAAGTAGCCGAAGTCGCGTTCGCTTTTTATGATGGTCAAGCTGAGGCTGCGCTCAGGCCGCTGTCGCGCCGCACGCAAATCACCTGCCACCCGCGCTCAGGCAAAGCGTCCGTCTTCCGGCGCGGGGTCATTGCGCGGATCGTCTTCTTCGCGGCTCGGCTCGGGCCGCACGCGCCGCCGCAGCGAGGGCAGGATGGACGACGGCTCGGCGGTTTCCAGCGCCGCCGGGCGCCGGGCACCGTTGTTGGCATTGGCGCGTGCAGCGGCCGCCGCCGCTTCCACGGCGGTCATGCGCGCCACGGCTTCGGCCTCGGCGGCAGCGAGTTCTTCCTCGGGTGTGCGCACCAGCGCAGCGAGGACGTCGGCGGGGAGTAAGGGCGGGGGAACCGGTTCGGCGGCGGCCGGCGTCTCAGCCGCGCTGTCTTTTTTCAGCACGGACGGCAGCGCCGCGCGGGCGTTGCGGGTGTCGCTCGCAACCCGCGCCAGCGCTGCGTTGAGGGCGTCGGGTTCACGCGGGGCGCGCATCCGGTCGACGATGCTCGCCGCCTTCACCTGTTCGCTGGTGACGCTGAAGCTCAGCACGGCGCGGCGCATCAGTTCACTGACGCTGATGCCGAGTTTTTCCGCACTCGCGGCGATCGCGCGTTTCTGGGCAGGAGTCACAAAGACGACGATGCGTTCGCTGGGCTTGTTCATAGTCTTGCTCGCGTAACTTGTTTGGCGTCGAACGGCTGAAGAGGCGCGCGGCCGCACTGGCGATTCGTGCGACAAGACCATCATAAGGCGAGTTGCCTTATTGCGAAATGGGCGGCGAATGAAAATCCCGTGACATCAAGGGCTTGAGGCGTTTCCGGCAGGCTTGTCCACAGGCCTTTCAACAATTTCTGTTAATAACTGCGGCGTGGCGCACAATCGCAACGAACGCTTTGCATGTAAGGGAGCGGGGAACGATCACGAGGGAATTCTTACAAAAAAAGGCCCGTCGAGCGGGCTTGATTTCTTTAAAATGCGCTGTTACGTTGCGCGGGGCTCCCTCCAGGCCGGGCCCTGTACGCGCGCCGAGCAGGCCAACGGGGACGCAGGGCCGTCCGGCGGTATCAGTCAGGCGTGCAGTCACGCGCCCATTATTCGAGTCATGCCAATCATCAAACGACCGCAATCCTCAAACTCTCCGGGTGGTGCAGACCGGGATCCCTATCACCGCACTCCAGGGCGTAATGACGGCCAGTCGGGCGACGAGCCGGGTGGCCGCTCGCTTGGCGCGCGTATCCTGCTGACCGTGTTCGGTCTGCTGGCAACCGTCGCCGTGGTGGGGGCGCTGATCGTCGGCTACGCGCTGATCGTGATGGGGCCGCAACTGCCGTCGCTCGAAGCGCTGACCGACTATCAGCCGAAGGTGCCGCTGCGCATTTATACCGCGGACCACGTGCTGATCGGCGAATTCGGCGAAGAGCGGCGTAATCTCGTGCGCTTCCAGGACATTCCGGACCAGATGAAGAAGGCCGTGCTCGCCATCGAGGACTACCGCTTCTACGAGCACGGCGGCGTGGACTTCGTGGGCATCCTGCGGGCGGGTTCGGCGGATCTGTTGCATGGCGGCGCGTCGCAGGGCGCGAGCACGATCACCATGCAGGTGGCGCGTAACTTCTTCCTGTCTAGCGAGAAGACCTACACCCGCAAAGTTTACGAAATGTTGCTCGCGTACAAGATCGAGCGGGCGCTTTCCAAGGACCAGATTCTCGAGTTGTACATGAACCAGATTTATCTGGGCGAGCGCGCCTACGGCTTTTCGGCGGCGGCGCGCGTGTACTTCGGCAAGGACCTGAAGGATCTCTCACTGGCCGAGTGCGCGATGCTGGCGGGGCTGCCCAAGGCGCCGTCCGCGTATAACCCGGTGGTCAATCCGAAGCGCGCGAAGATTCGTCAGGAATACATCCTGAAGCGCATGCTCGATCTGCGCTACATCACGCAGGACCAGTACGACGCGGCGGTCAAGGAAGAGATTCACACCAAGAACCCCGGCAACGAATACAGCGTGCATGCCGAGTACGTGGCGGAAATGGTGCGTCAGATGATGTACGCGCAGTACAAGGACGAAACCTACACGCGCGGCCTGAACGTCATCACCACCGTGGATTCCGCCGACCAGGAAGCAGCCTATTCGGCGGTGCGCAAGGGCGTGATGGATTACGAGCGCCGTCACGGCTACCGTGGACCGGAAGGCTATGTGGAATTGCCGCCGCCGGGCGACGACCGCGATCAGGCCATCGACGACGCCCTGACCGATCACCCGGACAACGGCGAGATCGTCGCGGCCGTGGTGACCGCGGCGAATCCGAAGCAGGTGCAGGCGCAGTTCCTCGACGGCACCGAGGCCACCATCAACCCGGACGGCCTGCGTTTCGTCACGGCCGCGTTGAGCCCGCGCGCTTCGGGCGCGCTGCGTATCAAGCCGGGTTCGATCGTGCGCCTGATTGCCGATGACAAGGGCAACTGGCAGATCACGCAGTTGCCGCAGGTGGAAGGCGCGCTGGTGTCGTTGACGCCGCAGGACGGCGCGATCCGCGCGCTGATTGGCGGCTTCGACTTCAACAAGAACAAGTTCAATCACGTGACGCAGGCCTGGCGTCAGCCGGGTTCGAGCTTCAAGCCGTTCATCTATTCAGCTGCGCTCGACAAGGGCCTCGGACCGGCAACCATCATCAACGATGCGCCGCTGTATTTCCCGCCGAGCACGCCGGGCGGCGACGCGTGGGAGCCGAAGGACGACGACCAGCCGGATGGTCCGATGCCGATGCGTCTCGCGCTGGAGAAATCGAAGAACCTCGTGTCGATCCGGATTCTGTCGTTCATCGGTACGAAGTACGCGCAGGACTTCGTCACGCAGCGCTTCGGTTTCGATGCGGACAAGACGCCGCCGTATCTGCCAATGGCACTCGGTGCGGGTCTGGTCACGCCGTTGCAATCGGCGGGGGCGTACGCGGTGTTCGCGAACGGCGGCTATCGCATCAACCCGTATCTGATCGGTGAAGTGACGGACGCGCGCGGTCAGCCGATTTCGCGGGCTCAACCGTTGACGGCAGGCCGCGATGCGCCGCGTACCATCGACCCGCGTAACGCCTTCATCATGAACAGCCTGCTGCATTCCGTGGCGACGGCGGGCACGGGCGCCGGCACCAATGCGCTGAAGCGTTCGGACCTGCAGGGCAAGACCGGTACGACCAATGACGCGAAGGACGGCTGGTTTGCCGGCTATCAGCAGTCGCTGGTGGCGGTGGCCTGGATGGGCTATGACCAGCCGAAGAGCCTCGGCAGCCGCGAGTTCGGTGCGCAACTGGCGTTGCCGATCTGGGTGGAGTATATGGGCCGCGCGCTGCGTGGTGTGCCGCAGGCCGAACCGGCCATGCCGGATACGGTGACCACGGTCGATGGCGAAATGTTCTACAAGGACGTGACGCCGGGTAATGGCTTCATCGCGAGTATCGGTCTCGATTCGGCCAATCCGTTGGCGGGTGCGAGTGACGCCGTGGGTGGTGTCGGGCCGGCCGGGATGACGCCGCCTGCACCGGCGCCCGATGTCTCGTCGAGCGAAAAGCAGCAGATCATGAATCTGTTTGAATCGAACAAGCCTTGAGGGTGATGGGGCGGGTTTGAGTGGATTGAGGCGCGGCGCATACACATGCGCCGCTGTCTTTTAAGCGATTGACTTCAACGACTTAAGCACGCTGCCCCAAGGTTATCAACAAGGCTGTGAACAGTTTCTGGGGATAAGTTTGTTTGATACCGGCGCCTTCACTGGCGCCATCGCGATCATTCAGGCGTGACGCGTGCTTCGAATCCCAAGCCATCGTCCCAACCGGCGGCTCCCCCATCGCCTGAAACAACGTCACTGTATCTGTCAGCCGCGCGCCCGAATAGCGAATCTCATTGCGCCACGTATTTCGGTCGAATCATTTCGTTAAATCAAGTTCGCTACGAGGGCCGCGGCTCCAGCGACGCAACTAAGGGTTTTCCCATTGCGGGACAGTAGGCACGCCGTCAGCGTCTACGTTTTTTGCTGATGAGGACGGAGAGCGATGCGCGCTTTGTTGCTAGGTTTGTGCTTTGCATTTGTAATTAACGGATGTGCGACGTAAAGATAACCGGGCCGTCCTGCGTTCAGTCACAGACCCATGCAGGTTTGATGAATAGTCCCGTGCTCGAAAAGCGCTTGCGTACCACGAGCCAAAGCGAGACAGGCGCGATGTACTGTGTCTTTATCTTCATTTTTTGTCTCCCGATCCTGCACGCTAAAGCCCGTGACGATGTTTATATTCAGGATCGTTCCTGCGGATCGAATACACCCAGTCGTCCCATTCTTCCGGCAGCATGTAGGTGAGTGCCGCCTCCGATCGACGGTCTATGTACAGGTCTTTCTGTTCAGGGGACAAACTTTTCCAGAACGGGGTCCATACATGGCGGTCCCAGTACTCCTGTTCGCCTTGATTGTAGGAAGCAAGCGGACCCAGATCGGGGTACATGATCCACGGCGGATTGGGACTGAACTGCACTTCAGAGAGACGGTCCAGCAGTTCCGAGTCGTTCGTCAGCAGAGAGACGTTACGCCCGAGGAATTCGACGCGGGTGGCGACGAACGAAGTAAATTCTCCGCGCCGGAAGTGCCGGAAATCCTGGTCCTCACCCTCGCCACGAACGATGCTGAGAAAGCGGGGATATGCGGCAGCCTCCATGTTTTGGGCCCATAAGAACGCATGGAAACCGTGTTCCCCTAGGTACTCAACGCGTGCATAGCTCGAAGGACGGATAGTTCGTGTAGACACTGCATTCCCAAAAATGATATGTAGCAGTTCAGGCGTTCTTCTGAACAGTTCAGACAGGTGTTTTTCGTGGTCCATCGGTCGTTTCCATTCCGCTGTAAAGCGGTCGCGGACCTTCTCAAAGATCGACATAAAGCCCCTTAATTCACGCCTGCTTTGTCAAGTATGTAATTCTCGCCAAAGTAGCCGATTGCGCTGCCGATGATTCCTCCAACCAGACCCGTAATGAAGGCGCCCGGCCCCAGTTCGATTCCGCACAGCGTACCTTCGGCTGCACCGATACGCGCAGCGATGGCGGCGCTAGCCCACCGGCCTGCGATACTACCTTCCCAGCCGGCCATCTGACGGAGAGTTGATTTCTCTATTGGTCTTATGCTCTTGATGCGAATAGACCGTTCTGCGGACATGGCCAGATCGTATCCAGTCAAGAATATGCCAAACACCTGTACCACACGCGCCCACTTCTCGAAGCCAAAAGTAATCGCCAGTCCTGACCTCGAAAAGATGCCGTCCGCAGGAACCACGGGCGCGGGCTTGACCAGATATTCGTTATCGACACCCAATGATTTTTTCAGCGTGTTCAGGCCCTCACGCCGCTCCCTGGAGGGAAGGTCTTTTAGGTATCCGTCAACGGCTTCCCCGATTTCATCTGGAGTAACGAGCTTTGCACCGTAACGTTTGGCCTTGGCAATATCGACATAGATGGTTTTTCCGTCAAAGCGCGGCGAACCCTCGGGGAAGCTTCCGCTTGCCGAAGAGAAGGAAGTCACCTTGTCCCTGCCCAGAACGTGCTCGGCGATGCTCGCCAATGAATCAGGATTGCGCGCCCAAAGCCCGGTAAGCTCCGGATAAACTTCCCTGATTTTCTGTAACTCCGAAAGCTCCAGGCCGCCTAGGTAGGGGTTGTTGATGGTCGTGTAGGTTTTTCGGACAAGGAAGCCTTCGGGACCGACTTCATCAACGGTCACGAAGAAGAACACTCTTGCGGGCATCAGGTGCCCCAGAACGTCGAATCGGGAATCGGGCTTTGTGTTCGTGGTGGTCTGGTAAACGTATTCGCTCATTGCTTCCAGCGCTCCAGTGCTTTGATACCAACCGCGATGTCGAGTGTCTTTAGGTCTGTCGTGTGAACGCGGGGGCAAAGGCCATCTTTGTCTGCCAGCCCTTGGTGGGTTGTACCTGTGACGTCTGTGATGTGGTAAAGACAATTGGCAACGGCGATACCCGATTCGTCAACAACGCGGATTTTTTTGTCGTGGCTGCGCACGCCCTGTGCGGAAGAATCCAGCATGCCTGTGCGGGTGGTAGTGCCGCTCCCCCATTCCTCGATGAGATAGTCTCGGCGTCCCGCGAGTACAAAATTCTTTCTGCATGCACACGCGACCAAGTCCAGGTCCTTGCCCATCTTGCGGCCTTCATCCGTCCAGTCAGTGACGCTACCGAGGATGCGCCAGGGGCCATCACGGCACTCACCACGTGATGCCCAGTCGAGATCAACGGCGAGCGGGCGGCCTTCTTCGACATACTGCGTGGATGACCCGCTCAGCACCTGACCGCGCGTACTTGTGCGGTCGCCCATTGCAGCAAGTGCCTTCATCGTGTTGCGTCCCAACGTTCGAGGGCCTGCATGCCAACAGAGATATCGAGCCGTGAAACGTCATCGGTGTGGACGCGGTCACAGTAGCCGGATGCATCGGTAAGTCCCTTGTAGACACCGCCACCTGCGGCGCGGATATGGTAGGGAACGCTGGAAAGCGGACGATTGGTTGCGTCAAGAATGCGCACGCGTTCGTCGTAAGCGCCGTGATCTTTGCTGGACGTTGATGTTCCGGGAGTGTCGCCGCCCATCGCCGCCCATTCTTCGGGCGTGAAGGATTGCCAGGCGCTATCCTGTGTCGCGAGCATGACGGGTGGCGGCGTGCATTTGCAGATGCAGATATCGCCATCCAGCGCCTGCTGCTTGCCCATCATCGCCGCTTTTTGGTGCGGTCCTTTCCAGCCAATCACGCCTTCGGATTTACATCCGTTGCACCATACCCTTGCACCGATGAACGTGATGGGCGTTCCGTGGTGCGTGCAGTTGCTGATACCTTCGGTGACTACACCGCCATTTGTGGAGCGGTCGCCCACTTTCAGGATGGCTCGCCTCATGCAAGGCCCCCCGCGTTGTATCCCTGCCTTCCAGACATTCCGTTACCTCCGTGAAGCGGGCCAGGACTACTGGCCCGGTGATTGGGAACCGGTCATGCGACGGGCGAAAGCGCGCCCGTATGTGCGATGCTGATGCCGCTTTCACGAAGGAGGTATCGGACGAATCTGATTAAGGGCGCGACCAATGCACGGCGCATTGCTGCGCGCGCTTGACTTGCTTGGCATCACGCGCGTCACCCTCTCGCGCCTCCTGAACGAGCGTGGAGGAATCACGCCTGAAATGGCGCTTCGTATCGAACAGTGGCTAGGGGTGGAGCCGGGCTGACCTGTGGCTTGGAATGCAACTCGACTAGGATCCGTTGAGGCGAAAGGTAGTTTCCCCGCACCGCCGCATGTGGGGAAACGTAGGGGAATGGATGTTTGGGGCTATGTGGGGAAAAATTTATCTTCCGCACATCGCCCGCAAAGCCTTGTGCCACGGGCGAATTAATTACAGGGCGTGATTTTTTCATAGAATTATGAACAAAGCCTGTGGATAAAGTTACCCCGCAACGCATAAGGCCTACAAACATCTGCTCTGTTTAGATTCAAAAGGTTAGATGTTTACATATTGGACTCGGCGCTCGCTGGAATCCGACCGTGACATCTGTTTTGTGGGGAATATCGTGGGGAAAAATGGTTCGCAAAACATCCGCGAAGAGGTGCTCCTGAAACTCACAGCAGCCGATCATCCCTCATGCGGTTTAGCGCGGCTCATACGCAATCCGGGACGGCCCACAGACTGGCTGTTTCCCCTGAACCGGAATTCACCAGTTTTCGACTAGCAGCACTGAATTTTTGTGCCGCGAACGCGCTTGCGCATCACGCGTTTTCGCGTACGCGAAAATTTCGGTGCGACGGACAGCTTTACCCTTTGTTGTTAAGCATTAGTTATCCTTATCTAGGAAGATGGATTAATGCAGCTCGCAAAAACGCAAAGTGCCCTGTCATTCAATCGAAAGTTTATTCGTCACTGCGCTCCGCAGTCGACGCAAAGTTGATTGCCAAGGCAGGCGGCGTGGCTGCGGGAAAGACTGTCAGTGACGGAAGAACGGGAATGAGAGCGATCCTGATTGACCCGGAAAGGTGCACCGTCGAAGAGGTCGAATGCGTAGGTCAAAAACCCGAGCGTAAGGTGAAAGCTATGAAGAGTCAGTTCGACCATTGACCGGGGCGCATTCCGCACCGTCCGCGACCGTCTTGATCGCAAAGGATGTTCGCAACTGAACCACGATTTGCGCTTTGCAGCGCGTGCTGCTTGATTACATGCAGCAGGGGTCCTATTCTTTGGCATCGCCATACGAATATATCGAGATGCCGGGAGTGCGAAATTTTGTGCCAGAATCAGAAATTCTCGTTAAATGTAGGACTCCTTTTGAAGAAAAATTGATGTGGCTACAAGCCTTAGAGCCGTTCCCGAATGGGTAGGAACGAAGGCACTGACTGTAGTTGGTATTCTTGTTCCCGCGGGTTGTTACTTCGCGGGGGCATCAGCCTACCAAGCCTATCTCGGGGCGTTTAACGCCGACGCCGAAGCGTTTCCAATAGATCAAGCTTCACACTTGATCAATGGCGTACAGGTATCTTTCGGTTTCATTGCTGACATTTTCCGTGGAGACCCAAAGTCTTGGCTTGTGTTAGTGGCATATTGTGTGGCATCGGCGTTTGGTGGGTTCGTCTGGTCTCTCGTACGACAATGTCTCGCGGACAAAATCCTGGAGACCAAACCATCTGGCTGGACAGGGAAGGTCAGGACGGCATGGCTTGGAGCCATCTGGATTCTGCTCGTTGCAGCTGCAGTATGTCTGCTTGGAATTGTCGTTGCGCTCCCGGGTGTGATTGGCGAGACAGCCGGATCAAAGCAGGCCGAAGAAAAACTGCATGACTTCAACCAGGGCTGCCAAAATGCGGTGGCAAAATGTATCAGCCTGAAAAAGGACGGGAAAGAGCTGACACACGGCTTTCGCGTTGCACAGTCAAAGGATCGAATCGGCGTCTACCTAAGCGGCGTCACCACGGAATATGAGTCGACCGGTTTGTCAATAGAAACGCTGTCGAAGTAGAGCGCTGCGAGGCATGTACGAGTTAACTTTTACCCCTTAAATCTCTTGCGCCGCGGCACTCGTCTTTACGCTGCGGGTAACTTACCTCTCACACAAATCGGCAGTCTCCTAAGCCTCTATCGCTTCCGGGAGGCTAGTCTTCCGCAGCGAGTGGTGTTTTCCATGTGATTCATGGATCCGCCCGGTCGCAGTGGCGCATCCCTTGCGCGCTACCAACTCAAACTGCGCCACGCGCGACGGCCCACACGCTTCACCCACCGCCGCACTATGCACCGAACCACAACACCGAGCGCGTCGACGTCAATGCCAAACATTCCACCAAACTTCCAAAGCGTGCAGGCGCTCATCGCGCGCGCTAACGCGCACTTTAACGAGCATCGCCTGGCCGAAGCCATCGCCGGGTACGAGCAGGCGTTATCACATCAGCCAGACCATCTCCACGCGCTCCATTGTGCGGGTCTGGCATCGTTCCTCAACAAACAAACAGAAAAAGCGTTCGACTTTCTACAGCGTGCCTTGCTCATCGCGCCTGAGCGCGCCGATATCGCAGAGCAGTGCGGACTTCTGGCCGCGCAGACCGGCGACGCCGCGGCGGCCGAGGGTTTTTACCGCCGCGCACTCGATCTGGACGAGCACTCCGCCACCATCCATTGCAACCTGGCCGATTGCCTGCACGCGCGCGGATGCCTCCGCGAGGCGACGGTCCACTATGTCAAAGCGCTCGAACTCGAACCCGACCTGCACCACGCCCATTCCGCGATGGCAAAGATCAGCGCTGAACTCGGCTTGTTTCCCGACGCCGCGCACTACGGGTTACGTGCGTGGATGCTCGATCCAACGCGCCTCTCCACGGGGCTCGATCTGATCAAGGCACTGTCCAAAGCCGGGCGCGATGACGAGATCGACGACGTGATTCACGCGGTTCGATCCCGTTTCGCAGCGGATGCGATGGCGCTCAAGGACCTCGCTAACGCGCTCAACGGCATTCGTCGCTACCGAGATGCGATCGAGGTCGCCCGGCAAGGTCTGCAAATCGATCCCACGAACGAACGGCTGCACATGAACGCCATGTATGCCTTCGATGCGTTAAACGATCTTGCCGGCCTGCGCAAACATTGTGAGGTGGCCGTGAGATATCTGCCGCAGAACGCCTTCGTGCAGTACGTTCTGGCAACGCTGGAACTGAAGTTCGGAGATTTCGAACAGGGCTGGCAGCGCTGGAAATGGCATGAAAAGACCAACCTTTTTCGTAAGCCCGTTCAGGTAAATTTCCCCGAGTGGTGCGGCGAACCAGTTAGACATGCCAGGTTTCTGCTGGTGAAGGAGCTGGGTTCGGGCGATCAGATCCAGTTTCTTCAACTGGTTCACTGGCTGCATGAGAAGGGTGCGATTGTCGACGTGTGGGTAGATGGTACGCTGGGCGAATTGGCGCGCAGCGTTGACGGCGTGAACGCAGTATGGACGGAAGAGCCGCCAGGACCGTATGACTACTGCTGCCATATGCTGCGCATGCCGGCGGTGATGAAGCTGGACCTGTCGATGCTTCCGCTCGCATGCGGCTACGTGAAAGCAGCGCCGGAGAAACGCCGGCATTGGCGGAGCTATCTCGGCGACCCGACACCACGCACGAGTCATGTAAAACCCGCGAATCACTCCAAACCCGCCACCCGAAAGCGCGTCGGACTCGTGTGGGCGGGTGATCCGACCCATCCGTTCGACCACCACCGGTCGATCAACCTGGACACATTGCGGCCGCTACTCATGACGCCTGCCATCACCTGGTACTCCGTACAAAAAGGAGCGCGTGAACGAGAGTGCGAAGCCATCAAGGACGAGATCGACATACACATCCTCGGCCCGGATATCGTCGATTTCACCGACACGCTGGCGATACTCGAGTCACTTGATCTGCTCATCACGGTCGATACGTCCGTCGCGCATCTCGCCGGCGCTGCGGGCTTGCCGGTCTGGGTGCTGTTGCCCGCGTGCGCGGACTGGCGCTGGTTGATCGACAGGGCGGATAGCCCCTGGTATCCGTCCATGCGCCTCTTTCGTCAGCAGGAACTGGGTGACTGGCAGCCCGTGATTCAAGCGGTGCGAGAAGCGCTGCAAATCACGCCCGACGCGTGAGCGAAAACCGGGCGCCAATCAATTGCGTGTGACGCTCTCCATTTGCTTCGAATCCCCAGCCGGGGCTCCCACCGGCGGCGTGCCCATCGCCTGAAACAACGCTGCTGTATCCGTCAACCGTGCACCCGTGTAGCGAATCTCATCGAGCCGTGCGTTACGGAACTGCTGCTCGCTCGAGCGCGCGGCCGAGACGGGAACCGCGCCCAGTCGATAGCGTGCCGCCGTCTCATCGGAGATGCCTTGTGCCGCGCGCGCCGCGACATTCGCGGCGTCGAGCGCCTGCGCGTCGTGTTCCAGAGCAGCGAGCGTATCCGCGACGTTCTGAAACGCGCTGAGTACGGTCTGTTTGTATTGGTCGATCGCGGCCTCATAAGTGGCCTGCGCGGCCCGGCGCTGCGCGAGCAAGGCGCCGCCGTGGAAGATTGGTTGCGACAGTGATCCGGCCACCGCCCAGATCGCGCCGGCACCGGATAACGCCGCGGGCCAGCTAAATCCCCCTTGCCCCATCGACGCGCTCAGCGACAGACTCGGATACATCTGCGCAGTGGCCACGCCGACATCCGTGGCGGCGGCTTTCAGCGCGGCATCAGCCGCCTGAATATCGGGCCGCGCGCGCAGCAGTTCCGATGGCACCACCACTGGCACCTGCTCGGGCACATGCAGACTGGCCAGATCGAGATCCGCAGGCGCGGCGTCGGGCGTGCGGCCCATCAGCACGGCAAGCGCATGCCGCGTGGTCTGCCATTGCTGCCGCAAGCCCGGCAAACTCGCGGCCAGCGAGGCCGCGTTTTGTTGCGCGCTCAGCATATCCGCGTGCGAAACCGCGCCAAGGTCGTAGCGGCGTGCCGCGTCGCGAGCGTCGTCGTCGGCAAGCGCAATGAGCCGCTCAGTGGTGTCGATCTGCGCATGCAGCGCAGCCGCGGTGATCGCGGCACTCACGATGTTGGCGGCCAGCGCACGTCGCGCGGATTCGAGTTGATACACCTGTACGTTCACGCGTGATGCCAGTGACGCGTTCGCGAGCCGCGACGCGCCGAACAGGTCGATCGTATAGCGCGCCTGCAACTGGCCGACAAAGTCGTTGTAGAGGAACGTGTTCGGTCCGATCTCGGGAATCGCCAGCGCACGTTGCCGCGCTGCCTGAGCGCCGGCGTCGATGGTCGGCAACATCGAGCTACCCACCTGCGCACGCAGTTGCTCGCGAGCAGCGGTGAGGCTCTTGTCGGTGGCGGCGAGTGTCGGGCTATTGCGCAAGCCTTCGTCGACGAGCGCATTCAGGTCGTCCGACTGATACAGACGCCACCACGTCGGCACGGGTTGCGCGCCCACCACGAACTGCTGCGTGATGCCTTGCGCGGGCACCGTCTGCAGGGGCTGCTCCTCGGCGCCGTAATGCGCGGGCTGCGGCATGGTAGGTGCATTGCCGCTCGGGCTGAACGAGCACGCTGCGAGCAACAGCACGCTGCTGCTCACTGCCAGGCCACGGGCGTAGCTCACACGCTGGAACACAGAAATTGCCATGATCAATTTCCCGAGTGCGATGCGGACGCCGCATCGGCTGGCGGCGCTTCGCGTTCGTCGCCGCGCACTCTGAACGAAGCCGCGTAGAGCGCGGGCAGATAGAACAGCGTCAACACCGTGGCGCTCGTGATGCCGCCCATCAGCGCGGTGGCCATCGGCCCGAAGAAATTCGAACTGAGCAACGGTATCAGCGCCAGCACGGCGGCGGCCGCCGTCAACGTGATCGGTCTGAAACGACGCACCGTGGCACCGACAATCGCATCGAAGCGTTTGTGCCCCGAGGCAATGTCCTGCTCGATCTGATCGACGAGAATCACGGAGTTGCGCATGATGATGCCGAACATCGCAATTACCCCGAGCATCGCCACGAAGCCGAACGGCTGGCCGAACAGCAGCAGGGTAGCCACCACGCCGATCAGGCCGAGCGGGGCGGTCAGCACGACCATCAGCACGCGCGCAAAACTCTGCAACTGGATCATCAGCAAGGTCAGCACGGCGATTACCATGATCGGCATCTGCGCGTTGATGGAGGTCTGGCCTTTCGCGCTTTCCTCCACCGAGCCGCCGACCTCGATGCGATAGCCGACCGGCAGCGTCGCGCGAATCTGGCTGAGCGCCTTGTCGACGCTGTTGGTCACGTCGATGCCTTGCGCGTTGGCCGTCACGTCCGATTGCACCGTGATGGTGGGCTGGCGGTCGCGCTCCCAGATCACGCCGTATTCGAGGTCGTAATGCAGGTGGCCGAGCGTGCCGAGCGGCACCGGACCGTTGGGCGTGGGCATCGCGAGTTCGGTCAGCCGGGCGGGATCGACGCGCTCGCTTTTGGGCGCGCGCAGATCGACGCTGATCAGCTTGTCGCGCTCGCGGTACTGCGTGACGGTGTAGCCGGACAAGGTCATGGCGAGGAAGCTCGACACGTCGTCGGAGGTCACGCCCAGTTCGCGCGCCTTCTTCTGATCGATATCGAAGCGTACCGAGCGCTCGGACGGCTCGTCCCAGTCGAACTGCACGTTGGTGGTTCGATGATCCGCGCGCATGGTGGCCGCGACGCGTTCGGCAATCGAACGCACGGTGGCAATGTCGTCACCGCTCACGCGGAACTGCACCGGGTAGCCGACCGGCGGACCGTTTTCCAGCCGCGACAGCCGGGTGCGGATGGCCGGAAACTGGTTACGCAATTCGGGTTCGAGCCACTGCGCGAGCTTCTCGCGGTCCTTGACGGACTTCGCGGTGATGACGAACTGCGCGAAATTCGGCGTGGGCAACTGCTGATCCAGCGGCAGATAGAAGCGCGGCGCGCCGGTGCCGACGAAGTCGACGGTGTGGTCGATTTCCGGCCGTCCCACCAGCGCTTTTTCGAGCCGCTGCGCTTCGCGCAAGGTGGCGACGAATGACGCGCCCTCGGGCAGGCGCACGTCGACCAGCAATTCGGGCCGGTCGGAACTCGGGAAGAACTGCTGCGGCACCAGCGTAAAGCCGAGCAGCGAGACGATGAAGAGCGCTACCGTGATGATCAGCACCACGAAGCGTCGTTCGACGCACCAGCCAATCCAGCCGCGCAGGCGCCGGTAGAAGCGGGTGTCGTAGATGTCGTGTTCGTGGTCGTCGGCCTCGTGCGCCTGGCGTTTGCGCTCGGGCAGCATGTGATAGCCGAGCAACGGAATCAGCACCACGGCGGCGAGCCACGACGCAATCAGCGCGATGGCCGAGACTTCGAAGATTGAACGCGTGTATTCGCCGGTGCTCGACTTGGCGAGCGCGATGGGCAGAAAACCGGAGACCGTGACGAGCGTGCCAGTGAGCATCGGAAACGCGGTACTGGTGTACGCAAACGCGGCCGCGCGCGTGCGGTTCCAGCCTTGTTCGAGCTTCACCGACATCATCTCCACGGCGATGATGGCATCGTCCACCAGCAACCCGAGCGCGAGCACCAGCGTGCCGAGCGAAACCTTGTGCAAACCGATGTCGAACAGATACATGCACAACGCGGTCACGGCCAGCACGATGGGAATCGAAATGACCACCACCATGCCGGTGCGCACACCCAGCGAAACGAGGCTCACCACCAGCACGATGGCAATGGCTTCGGCGACCGCTTCGAGGAAGTCATCCACGGATCGCGCGACCGCGTGCGGCATGCTCGACACTTCCACGAGCTTCAGGCCGGCAGGCAGATAGGCGCGCAGCGTGGCCGATTCCTTGTCGAGCGCCTTGCCGAGCTGGATCACGTCGCCGCCCGGTTGCATCGTCACGCCAATGCCGAGCACGGCCTTGCCGCCGAAACGCATCTGCGTGGCGAGCGGATCGTCGTAGCCGCGCTTGATGGTGGCGATGTCGCCGAGCCGGAAAGAGCGGTTGTTGATGCGGATGAGCGTATCGGCGAGCGCCTTGACGTCCTTGAACTGACCGGTGGGGCGGACGAACACGCGATCGTCGGTGGTCGTCAGCGTGCCCGCCGCCGCGACGCTGTTCTGCGAATTGATGGCCTGCGCGATCTGCTGCGGCGAAACGTTCAGGCGCGTGAGTTGCGTGTTGGCAATCTCGATGTAGATGTGTTGGTTAGGATCGCCAAAGTAATCCACCTTGCCCACACCCGGCACACGTAGCAGCACGGTGCGCAGTTCGTCTGCGTAGTCGTGCAGTTGCGCGGGAGAAAAGCCGTCGCCTTCGAGCGTGTAGATGTTCGTGTAGACGTCGCCAAATTCGTCGTTGAAGAAGGGGCCCTGGACGCCGGGCGGCAAGGTGGCCGCGATATCGCCCACTTTCTTGCGCACCTGATACCAGGTTTCGGGTACGTTCTTGACCGGCGCGGAATCCTTCATCGAGAAGAACATCAGGGACTCGCCGGGGCGCGAGTAGCTGCGCACGAAGTCGATGTCCGGCGTCTCCTGCAATTTACGCCCGATGCGGTCCGTTACCTGTTCCTGCACCTGACGCGCGGTGGCGCCGGGCCAGAAGGTCTGGATCACCATCACGCGGAACGTGAAGGGCGGGTCTTCGGACTGCGCGAGCTTCGTGTACGCAAGGATGCCGAACAGCGTGGCGAGCGCGATCAGAAACACCACCAGCGCCTGATGACGCAGCGCCCACGCGGACAGATTGAAGCGTCCTTCTTCGTGGGTGGTGCTCATGAACCGAAGTCCTCGGGATGCAGCGGCGCAATGGGATGGATCTTCTCGCCGGCCGTGACCGTGTGAACGCCTTGCAGCACGACGCGCTCGCCGTCCTTGAGGCCGCCGGCAATGGTGATGGTGCGTTCGTCATAACGCGTCACGGTGACGGGGCGCAGTGCCAGCGTGTTGTCGCTGCCAGTGACGACCCAGACGGCGGTCGTGTTGCCTTCGTGGAAGAGGGCGGTGGCGGGTAACGTGAACGAGGCGGTGGTTTGCGCGGGGTTGTCGTTGGGGTTGCTTCCTGCGCTGTTACCGGCGCCGTTATCTGCGCTGTTACCTGCAGCAATGGCCACGTCCGCGGTCATCCCGAGCCGCACGTCGGGACCGGGATTGAGCAGCGTGAGATTGGCGCGCCAGGTACGGCTTTGCAAATCGGCCGCAGGCGACAGTTCGCGCACGCGCGCGGCAAACGTGCGACCCGGCAACGCCGACAATGTCACGCGCGCGCTTTGCCCGACCGCCAGCCCGGCGAGCGCGCTCTCCGGAACATCGACCACCACGTCGACGTCACCGCTCCACGCGAGGTTGTACACGGCCTGTCCCGACGATACGTTCTGCCCGGTCTGCGCCTGTTCCGCCGTGATCACGCCATTGTGGTCGGCGATCAGGTCGGTGTACTGCAACTGGTTCTTTGCCAGCGCGGCCTGTTGCGCCGCCTGGTCGCGCTGGGCCGCGGCGGAGGCATACGCGTTGGTGGTCTGTTCGAGCTGCGCTGTGGAAATGAGGTTCTCGCGCGCCTGCGCCTGATCGCGGTCAAGCTGCTGCTTGGCGTAAACAAGGCTGTGTTGCGCGGCGTCGAGTTGCGCCTGGGTGCTCGCGGCATTCTTTTGCGCGTCGGCGGGGTCGAGCCTCGCGACGACTTCGCCCAGCTTCACGGTGTCGCCGAGGCGCACGCGCCGCTCGATGATCTTGCCGTTGATGCGGAACGACAGCGGCGTGGCGTAGCGTGCCTGCACTTCGCCGGGCAGCGTCGCCGCCGGGGACGTGTTGTCGGCATGCACGGCTGCGGTGACGACGGGACGCGGTGCCGGCGCCGCCGCCTCGCGCTGATGACACGCGCCGAGCAGGACGAGCCCAGCCAATGCGACGGCGCCAGTGACACGGCGCATGTCGGCGCGCTCAAGCGCACGGAAAAGGGAAGGACGTTGCGCAGAGGGCTTGTGCATCGCATGCGATGCACGACAACCGGGACGATTCACGATGACCCCAGATCAGGAAACGGCGAACGAACACGGCAAGCCGCAGCGGCCGGCGAGCCAGGAAGCAACGACAGAAGCGATGGCAACGCAACGCGCCGATGGCAAACGCGACGCCAACCTGAAGGCAAACGCAACGGCAAGAACCGTTTCGAGCCGCGTACAGCAGCGGTTAGCAGCGCCGATAGATGACCGCGGCCACTGCAAGCGCTCCTCTCCAGGAGCCATCGCTTCGGATGATGCGATGCATTCTAATACACACCTGTATCTGAATGTGTAGTTGTATCTGAATTTCTTTTCAGTGCTACACTCGCCGGCATGAAACGCCAACGACTCACTCGCGAGCAGAGCAAAGACCAGACGCGCCTGCGTCTGCTCGACGCTGCGCAAGCCATTTTTATGAAGAAGGGATTTGTCGCGGCGAGTGTCGAAGACATCGCGGAGGCGGCGGGCTACACGCGCGGCGCGTTCTATTCGAACTTCCGCAGCAAGCCTGAGTTGTTTCTGGAGTTACTGCGGCGCGATCACGAGACGATGAAGGCGGGGCTGGAAAGCATCTTCGAAGACGGGCTCACGCGCGAAGAGATGGAGGCGCGTGTGTTGGCCTACTACAGCAACCTGCACCGCGAGAACAAATGCTTTCTGCTGTGGATGGAAGCGAAGCTTCTCGCAGCGCGCGACGCGCGCTTTCGCGTGCGCTTCAACGCGTTCCTGCATGAAAAGCTGGAAGAACTGGCTGCCTACATCAGCGAATTTTCGCGGCGAGCCGGCACGCCGATGCCGCTGCCGGCTGAAACGCTGGCCATTGGTCTGATGGGATTGTGCGACGGGGTGCAGTTTTTCTACACCACCGATCCGCAGAATGTTTCGGCGCAGACCACGGAAGCGGTGCTGGCGGGGTTTTTTGCGCGCGTCGTGTTTGGGCGCGGCGTACAGCAGTGAGCGGGACGCGGGGGGAGAACCCGGCTTAGTCCACCGGGAAGTTCGCGCAGGCGTCCGTTACCGGCGAAGCGCAGACGAACGAGTATTCGCCACTCCACTGCAGCGCGGTCTTGCCGGCTTGCACCGTTTGACGGACGGTGGGGTTGGTCTCGTAGGCGATGAAGGCCGAGCAGGCCGCGGCCGACAGAACGACCAACGAAAACGCGATTTTTTCAAAAATCTGATAACGATGTGGCATGGCAGTATCTTCCTTTCGGGTGGAATGATACCGCGAATAAGGGTTTTCACCTAGTAAATTGTGCGCTGCGCAAAAACTGGCTGACCACTGGTTGACCTTATGTCTTCGCGTTTTGAGCAGTTGGCTCTGGCCACTGTCAAGATCATCCGCGCCATCGTCTTCGCGCGCCGAACAGCCCTCAACCTCCCTCAATTGCAGCGAACCGGGCAATCTGACCGTTTTGCCATCTTCATGTCAGGGTTGGGCCATGACGGGTGGATACAATCAAAACCGTTGGGCAAGCCATGATTAGCGGGCCGGGCGGCGCGGGTTGCGCGCCACGGGTCAGGCAACAGGGCGTTCTGCTGGAATCAGGGGCTTGCCGGTCGCCGACGCGCGCGTGTTGCGCTGCGTCGCCGTTCGTTGGCTTGGCTGTACTAGCGGCAGGAGTGGCCCCATGAATCATCTGCAGTCGATGCGAGTATTCGTCAAAGTGGCGGATCTTGGCAGTTTCGCCCGCACGGCCAACGCGATGGGAATTTCCACCGCAGTGGTCACCCGGCACGTGGCCGATCTCGAAGAGCGTCTCGGCACCCGGTTGCTCAACCGGACCACGCGCAGTCAGTCGTTGACCGAGTCGGGCCGTGTCTATCTGGAGCGCGTGCGCCCCATCCTCGACGATCTGGAAGGCGTCGAGCAGATGGTCGTGGCGCGCAATCACGAACCCGTCGGCACCCTGCGTATCGTCGCGCCCGTGGTGTTCGGTCTGCATAACTTCGCGCCAGTGCTGCAGTCGTACGCCGAGCGCTATCCCAACGTCATTCCGGACGTCACCCTCGTGGATCGCCACGTCGATCTGGTCGAAGAAGGCTTCGACGTGGGCGTCCTGATTGCGCGGCAGATGCGCAGCGCCAGCATCGTCACGCGGCGGCTCACCACCGGCCATATGACGGTATGCGCGACGCCCGCGTATCTGCAGAAACACGGCACGCCGGTTCGGCCCGAGCAGTTGCAGGATCATCCGAGCCTGTCCTTGCCGTCCGAGTATGGTGGCGACGAGCGCGTGTTTTCGAGCATCGACGGCAAAGGGGACGTGCGGGTTCGTCCTACCAACGCCATCGTCGCGAACAACACAGAGATGCTGCGCCAGTTCGCGCTGCTGGGCATGGGCATCGCGATCCTGCCGAGCTATCTGATTGGCCGCGATCTCGAACGCGGCCGGCTGGTGCGGCTGCTGGGCGACTACCGCCTGCCGCAGATCGAGGTCACGATCGCGTATCCGAGCCGTCATCATCTGCCCGCCAAGGTCCGCACCTTCATCGATCATCTGGTCGAACACTTCAGCCGCACCGCCAGCGTTCAGCCGGGCGAGATGACGAATGCAGTCGCAGCGGCCCAGGCAGCGCGCGCTTTTGACGAAGAAATGGAACTGGTTCCGGCCGACGGCGACGACCTCCCGACGCCCGAGACGACGCGGCGCGTGAAGGCGTCGTCCGTGCCGACGCGCAAGGTGTCGCGCACGCGGCTGACGGAACAGCCCTCGCCAATCTGAGACCCGCCAACAGGCCACAGGCGGCCTTGCACGCCGGCGGTACTTGAGTGCAGGCGCGCAGGGAGGCGATACTGCTGCCTCCATGCGCGCAGGCAGCCAGCGCGGCGACCCCTCGCCGCAAGCTCGTGCGCGACACTGAGAGGAGCGCACCGAGTTGAACGTGACCTTTTCCGCAACCTCCCGCGAGGACGCGCATGCGTTGGTTGAGATCCGCGTCGCAGCCATGCGCGAAAGCCTCGAGCGGATCGGCCGCTTCGATCCCGGCCGCGCTCGCGAGGGGTTTCTGGCGTCATTTGAACCGGCGTTCTGCCGTTTCATCCTCGTGGACGAGGTCAGAGCCGGTCTGGTGCAGGTCGAGCCAGAAGCGGACCATCTGCTGCTGAATCATTTTTATATCGCACCGGCTTACCAAGGGCAGGGCGTCGGCGCAATCGTGCTGCGCACGATCCTCGCGGACGCGCAGTCGCGTGATATATCAGTGAGATTGAAGGCGCTGCGGGACAGCGATTCGAACCGCTTCTACCAGCGGCACGGTTTCACCAAGACGGGCGAAAGCGAATGGGACATCTACTATGTCCGTGAGCCGGTTCGCGAGCCGGGGGCAACACAGTAACGTGTGACGGCCTGCGGCACGCCGCGAAGCAGCCTCGGGCCCAACACTAACCGCTCACACCCGGCCCAAAACTCCCGCCGATCAGCGCCGTTACCGCTTCGATATTCGAGTAGTCCTGCTCAGGCAAGCCATCGAGCATGGCCAGCACCTCGTTGCTCGCGCCCGCTTCGCGAGCGGCGTCCACGAGACCATCCTTGTTGACCGGATAGGTGACTTCGCTGAGGACATCGGAAATCTGCAGATTGATCGCTTCGCCGGGGATAGCCGAGTTGGCCATGCACGCGCTCCTTGGTGGGTGATCCTGGTGTGTGGCCACAGGGGTGAGCTTCAGGTCTGCAGATGTTCGTCCTGACTCATGAAGCCGCGTTCCAGGTGGCGCGATTTCGGCAGCGCGATATGTTCCCAGTGTTGTGGTTTCGCGTTGTCAGGCGCGGCAAAGTCAGGCGCGGCGGGCGCGACGGGCGCCGCGTTGGCGCGCTCGGCAGCGAGACCGGCCGTGCTATCGAGCGCTGTGTGAACCGGTGCCGCAAAGCACGAAGCCGACAGCGTGACCATCACCAACAGTGTCGAGGTTTTCATCGCCCGACCTCCTATGCTCATGCAGCGCAGAGACTGCAGCAAGCGCTGTGCCATTCCTGCGGCTGCAGGGGAGGCGCGCGCCTCGTGCGAGCCGTGACTAACGGCCAGCGCACTTCTTCCATCTTAGACGGCAAATCTTGCAAGCGCCGCCTAAACGCGGTGCGACGCAGCCATCTATTTGAAATCATGACAGAAAAACGGCTCTTGCGCAGACTGCCCGGCGGCGCTGGCCGCCCGCCAGGTGCCGCTAGCGCAGTGCCGCAAAGCGCGTCCACGGCCACGACGGGCGGTCCTGCATATAGCCGTTCAGCCAGTTCCATTGGGGATGGCGCTTCATGAACGCCTGGGCGTCGAACGCCCGCCCGCACGGATGGCCCCAGCGGGCGCTGAACGCCATCTCGCGGGCCATTTCACTGTCCACCACCTTGCCGTCGTTGGCGCCCCACGGGTTGAACGGCCCCTGGTCCGAACCGCCAAAGCGCGCGTCATCCAGTTCCAGGTGACCGCAGATGGTCCGCGAACACGGATTGTCGTTGCGGTCCAGATAGACGTCGTGATGGTCGGCGATCATCTCGCGCGCGAGGTCCACGTCGATCTTGCCGTGGTGGATCTCGGCGAGTTGCATGAAGCGCAGGCGTCGTGCACCGTTTTTGCGCACGTCCGTATAGTCTTCGCCCTCGCCGATGCATTCCTGATTGCGGATTTTCAGATCCGTCGCGGTGTTGTAGCCACTGTAGAAACCGTCTTTCGTACTCTCGAAGCCCGAGCAGTGCAGCCCGAGTTCGTAACGGGCGATCTCACCCGTCTTCACGTCGCCGAGCAGCCAGCTGTTGGCATAGCCACCGTTGTTGGCAATGGCGAAAATCTCGCACCACTCGCCAATGCTGTTCGCGTACTGCGACGCCCGGCGCGAGCGGTAGAACTCCGGCGCACCCGCTGGGTTGTAGCCGATGAAATCGGAGATGGTGGTTTCCGTCACCATCAGGCCCGCAGCCGTGACCCAGAAATCGGTGAGGCTCGAAATGCAGCCGGGCAGACCTTGCATGAGAATGCGGTGCCCGGTTTCCGGAACGATGTCGAACACGACGTTGAAGGCGTCGCCGGCTGCGTAACGGTCCCATGAGTTGTGGGCCATGACGATGCGGCCCTCGCGGGTCGCGCTGCCGGTGGCAATGAAAGCACTGCAATGATGACCGCGCCGGCCTCGCCACGGCTTCACGCCGAGTTGCGGCTTCTGGGTGCCCACATGGTTCGGCCACCAGCTTTGCAGCAGGTCCATGTAGCCGTTCCATGCCAGCACTTCGGCGAACGGCAGCTTTGCGCCGTCGGCGATGCCCTGGATTTCGTCGGCGAATTCGTTGTCGAGTTTGGGCGCGAATTGCGCCACCGCCGCATTGACGAAAGTATCGAAATCTTCGCCGGTGTCCCACTTCGCGAGGTAGCGGGCCGTGCGGATCGCCTTCTGGATTTCAGCGGCCAGCAACTGGCCGTGCTGCTCGCCACGGTCGTAGGGTTCGCCTTCGATATGCACGAAGATCCAGCCCGCCTGGTCGCGGCGTACGGCGTCGGTGGAGGGATCGCTCATCTTCGCTCCGGGTCGAAGGCGCGGGCGCACGCGACTCATCTCGAGGCGCCCGTGACGGCGTGCTGTGCTTTACTGAGCGCGGCGCGCAAAAACGCTGCGCGGTCTTGCTCGTTCTAGTGTAGTCACTGATTTTAGTCACTGCGCGCGCTCATGGAGCGCCGCGGTGCGCCCTCCGTCCTGCTGTCCTGCTGTCCGGTCGTCTGCCAGCCCGCTTCAGCGCGTCGGATTGAGGCGGAAATACGCGTCGAGCAAAGACGTCTTGTAGACCACGCCGGCAAGCGTCGGATGCGCGACGCTTTCGACCACCGGCAGCCGCTCGCCCTGGAACGCCAGAAAGTGCTGCAAGGCGACCCCAAGCGGCATGTCCGGCGTGAGCACGTCGAAGTGCGGCTGCAGATAGTCGGCGGCGGTCCGCTCCGAGGTGTCGCGCTTCTCGATCAGATCCGAGGTGATGTCCTTGAGCGCGACCACGCCGAGAAAGGCACCGGCCGCGTCCGCGACATACAGATACTTCACCGGATATTCAAGGAACACCCGCGTCATTTCCTGGACCGTGGCGCCGGGCTGCACCACGGTTTCCGCAGGGCGGATCAGTTCGCGCATCTGCGTGGCACGCAGTCGCGAACGCTCCTGCTCCTCGCGGTTACGGTGCAGCGTGATCTCGTACATCGAATTCTTGCCGATGGCGCGCGCCACGAAATACGCCACCACGCATGACAGCATCAGCGGCAGCACCACCTGATAGCTGAGCGTCATTTCGAAGATCATCAGAATCGCCATCAGCGGCGCCTGGGTGGCACCCGCCAGAAACGCGCCCATGCCGACCATCGTGTACGCGAACGGCGCCGAGGTGCCGTGCGGCCAGATGGAGTGCATGGCAAAACCGAATAGCGAGCCCACCACCGCGCCGACGAACAGGGTCGGCGTGAACACGCCGCCCACCGCGCCCGAGCCGACGGTGGCCGCCGTGGCGATCAGCTTGAATACCAGGACCGAGATGAGCGCGGTCCATGTCCACGGGGAATGCAGGATGGAGTTGACGACGCTATAACCGTTGCCCCACACCTCGGGCGACCAGACCGACAGAATGCCGACTACCAGTCCGCCGAGCGCCAACCTCACCGGCAGCGGCAACGGCAGCTTGCGAAAGGCTGCCTTCGACACATCCATCATGCGCAGAAACTGCGGCGCAGCGGCGCCGCACAGCAGGCCGAGCGCCACGAACAGCAGCACTTCGACCCCCGTCACCGGCGGAAAAGCGGGCATTTCATAGGGCGGCTGATAGCGCGTGAACTCACGCATGGTGATGTTCGCGACCACGGCGGAGACCACCACCGGTCCAAAGCTTTCCATTGCCATCGAGCCGAGCACGATCTCGGTGACGAAAAAGGCGCCGGCGATCGGCGCGCTATACGCCGAGGTAATGCCCGCCGCCGCGCCGCACGCGACCAGCAGGCGCAGACGTGCCGGGTCGAGGTGCGCCCAGCGTCCGATCAGCGATCCGCACAGCGCCGCGAGTTGCACCATCGGGCCTTCGCGGCCGATCGAGCCGCCGCTCGCAATCGTGAACAGCGACGACACACTGCGCCAGAAGCTCAGGCGCACCGGCACGACGCCGTCGCCGATCGCGACCGCTTCCATATAGTCGGTGTGGGTGTTCTTGTCCGTATGACGCCGCGCGACCAGCAACAGCAGGCCGGCGATCAGACCGCCCGCGGCGGGCAACCAGATGCGCTCGGTCCACGGCAGGCGTCGGGCCATGCCGACGAAGCTGCCCGACTGCCCGGAGATGGCCAGTTGCAGCAGCGAGATGCCCTCGCGAAACGCTATGGTCGACAACGCACCGCCCACGCCCACCACCACCGACCAGACCAGCATGGTGTGAGATTCCGACATCCGGAACAAGGTTTGAGCGCGGGTGCGCAGCTTCAGCAGGAATGAGAGCACGACGGCAGCAGATCCGATAAGGAGTGAAAAGAATCCGCGCGCAAGAATAGCATTGACGCCGCCGTGCGTGAGCAGCGCGGCGGCCAGGGTTTGCCGGGTTTGCCAGGATGGCGATCCTCGGTATGCGTCGCCCGGGTGACGTGGATGGCCGCTGCGGTCAACGTGTCGCCTTGTCGAGTTCCGGGTAGTGTCGGAAGATGCCCGTCTCGTTGTAGGCCAGTCGGCGTGGCGAGGCCAGATAGGCAGAGAGGTTAGGGCGTTCGGCGACGGCATCGTGCAAGGCGGCGAGGCGCGGGTAGTGCTCGCCGAAGTGCTTCGTGGCGCGCGGGAATGCGTAGTGCAGGCCGTCGATGAGCTGGAACATCGAGAGATCGACGTAGCTCAGCGCATCACCCACCATGTGCTGATCACCCGCCGGATTCTGCTTGAGCACGCGCTCGAAATACCGCATGAACTTGGGCATGCGCGTGTCGATGAAATCGTGCGCGCGAATTTTGGCAGCGTCCTTCTGGTCTTCGTAGTAAAGGCCGCTCGCCAGCGGATGATGCGTGTCGTGCACCTCGGTGACGACATCGGCAATGGTCAGTTGCAGACCGTTGGCGACGTAGCGCAGGTTTTCGTCGGCGGGCGCGAGGCCGAGCTTCGGGCCGAGATAGAAGAGAATGTTGGCGGTCTGCGGGATCAACAGATCGCCGTCGCGCAGAAACGGCGGCGCAAACGGCGGGCATGCTTCGTCCTTGCTGTCGAGCACCGCCATCATCGCGCCCGTGCCGCCTCCCTCCGACGACTTGCCGCGCACCACTTCGATGTAGTCCGCGCGGGCCTCTTCCAGCGCGAGCCGGACAAATTCACCGCGGCCCTGCAAACCGTCCCAATAGTAGAGTTCAAAGCTCATTCGATGGTCCTCATTTGATGGGTTCAGATCACGCGTCATTTCGGCGCGTTGCTTGCTGCGCGCATGGTTCGTGCCTCAAGTGCGCGTCCGTTTGTGTGTCGGGGTGTGTCCGTTTGTGCGTTCGTTTTTGCGTGTCTTGCGTGACATACCGCGTGACGTCTCTCGTGACATAGCGTGCGAAGCGTGCATGTGAACAGTATGACGCGTGCGCTCGCCGCCCGGGCAGCGAAAACGCACGAAGCCCCGCGCGCGGCGGGGCTGTCGGTGGCATGGCTAATGTGGCTCATGGCCGTGCCAGGGAAGGGTGCTGATAATCGTGCTGCCAAACGGGCTGTTACCAGGTAGGGCGCAACAAGCAGCGGCTAGGGATACCGCCGCCGTGACGCCTAGCCAAGGAAATGTTGCACGAGCCACGTGATGCCGAGGCCGCCGCCAATCAACCACACATACAGGATCAGACCCGTCGTCAACGCGCGCGGTCCGGCTTCGCGAATCTGCGAGATGCGGGTTTCGATGCCAAGCGCGGTCATGGCCATCGTCAACGCGAAGGTATCGAGCAGGTTGACGGTTTGCGTCGCGGAGGCGGGCAATACGTGCAGCGAATTCACCACCACGCAGGCGAGAAAGCCGAGCGCGAACCAGGGAATCGCCAGCTTGCGCGGCTTCTGCGCTGCATCCGCGCTGGTCCCGGCGTGTGCTGCATGCGCTGCGCCACGTGCCGGGCGGTTGATCCACACACCCACGGCCAGCAGCACCGGCACCAGCAGCATCACACGCGTCATCTTGACGATGGTGGCGATATGCGTGGCTTCCGGGCTCACGTTGCTGGCCGCGCCTACCACCTGGGCGACTTCGTGAATCGTGCCGCCGAAGAACAGGCCCGCGCCGACAGTATCCAGATGCAGCCAGCCTGCCTTCAGCAACGCGGGGTAAAGGAACATCGAGAGGGTGCCGAACAGCACGACGCTGCCCACGGCCATCGCGCTCTTGTGCGGTTTCGATTGCAGCGTCGACTCGAAGGCGAGTACCGCGGCGGCGCCGCAGATCGCGCTGCCGGCGGCCGTGAGCAACGCCGTGTCACGGTCGAGCTTCATCAGTTTCATACCGGCCCATGTTCCGACCGCGAGCGTGCTCACCACGATCAGCACCGACTCGACGAGTCCGGGCAGACCGACCTGGGCGATCTCCTGCAAGCTGACCCGCAGGCCGAAGAAGGCGACGGCGATACGCAGCAGCCGGCGCGCCGAGAAGTTGACGCCGGCCGCCCAACTGGCCGGCATGCCGTCGCGCAGGGCGTTGCCATAGATCGCGCCGGCCACGATGCCGACGATCAGCGGACTGAGGCCGAGCCCCGCGATGGCCGGCACCGAGGCGATCCGCGTGACGGCCGCGGCGAACAGGGCGACGAACAGGATGCCGTTGAGCTGTCCACGGGTGGCGGAACCCTCGTGAACAACCGATGCGGGGGAAACGGTAGAAGCAGGAGCGGTGGACATGATGTTCGCCAGCGGCGTGTTGAATGGGATTGGTGCTAATCCTAATTTGAATATATGGATATGAAAAATCGTCATTTGTGACATAAACTATCGGTTCACACGATAGTTATCCGCCATGACCCCCGATCAGCTTATAACGTTCGCCGCCGTCGCCGAGCATCGCAATATCAGCCGCGCCGCGGTCGCCTTGCACCTGTCGCAGCCCGCCGTGTCCGGCCAGTTGCGGCAGTTGCAGGACGAATTCGGCGAGCCGCTGTATTTGCGCGACGGCCGTGGCGTGCGCCTGACGCCCGCGGGCGAGCAGCTCGCGAGCTACGCCGCGCGCCTGCGCGACACCTGGCGGCAGGCGCATGCCTACCGCGACGCGCTGCGCGGGCTCGAGAGCGGCACGCTGCGGGTGGGCGCCAGCACCACGCCCGCCAGCTATCTGCTGCCGTATCTGATCGCGGAGTTTCACCGGCGCCATCCCGAAGTGACGCTGCATACCGTGGACGGCAACACGGCGGACATCATCGGCGCGCTGGCGTCGCTTGACATTGCGATGGTCGAAGGTCCGGTGGGGGTCGATTTGCCGCCGGACACCGCCGTGCACGCGTGGCACGAGGACGAGATCGTCGCGATCGTGCCGCGCGCTCACGCGCTGGCGCAACGGCACAGGCACGGCGCGCAGGGCGTGGGGGCGGCCGATGCGGCCACCGCTGATGCAACAGCCAACGCCAGCGCCAGCGGCACCACCACCGCCAGCATCGAACTCGCCGCACTTGGCGATTACCCGCTGGTGCTGCGCGAGGCCGGCTCGGGCGTCCGTCAGATGGTCGAGCGTGCCTTTGCGCGCGCCGGCGTGCCGATGCGCGTGGCACTCGAAATTGCCGGCGTCGAAGGGGTGAAGGAAGCGGTGCGCGCGGGCATGGGCATCGGTTTCGTGTCGGCCATGTCGATGCGGCACGAGGCCGGCGCGCTGTGTCTGTTTTCCCTCAGGCCGGAGCCGTTGACGCGGCGTTTTTCGGTGCTGATTCCGCATGCGAGTGCACCGTCCCGAGTGGTGGAGCGCTTTCTGGCACTCACCCAGATCGACTCGAAATAGGCAGCGGCGAGCCCGTCTCGCAGATTCGAAATATTTGTCGGTGCGCGATAAAAACATTCATTGCACTCGAATTACCGGTTGCTATACTCAATTCCAGTCGGTGGCGAATTCCCGGAATGAGCAAGGCAGCATTTAGGTAAACGGTCGCCAGGCGTGCAATTGTTTGCGTGAATGCTGAATTGATCGCTCTGGTCATTAATCAGGGTTTGGTTTCCTCTTTGCAAAGCATATCCCTGATGGGAGGGTAAAACTCGCCTCAGATTTTATCTCCATGTCATCCGACTATTTAGCGATTTATTTAGCTGGTTTATTGCGGATTTGTTTAAGGAGTTTCGAGGTGGCCATGAAGAATTTTAACGCGCAACCTTTTGCGCTGCCGTTCGACCCGCGTACCACGGCGCTCGTCATGATCGACATGCAACGCGACTTCATCGAGCCGCGTGGTTTCGGCGAAGCACTGGGTAACGACGTCTCGCTGCTGCGCACGGCAATCGTGCCCTGCGAAAAGGTTCTGAGCGCCGCGCGCGCCGCCGGCATGCTGGTCATTCATACCCGTGAAGGGCACCGTGCCGATCTGGCCGATTGTCCGCCCGCCAAGCTCACGCGCGGCGGCAAGACCTTCATTGGCACGGACGGCCCGATGGGACGCATCCTCGTGCGCGGCGAACCCGGTCACGACATCATTCCCGAGCTGTATCCGCTGCCGGGCGAGCCCGTGGTCGACAAGCCGGGCAAGGGTGCGTTCTATCAGACGGACCTGCATCTGATCCTGCAAAACCACAACATCAAGACGCTGATCGTCTGCGGCGTGACCACCGAGGTGTGCGTCACGACCACGGTGCGCGAAGCGAACGACCGTGGCTATGAATGCATCGTGCCGCAGGATTGCGTGGGCTCGTATTTCCCGGCATTCCAGAAGGCCGCGCTGGAAATGATCAAGGCGCAAGGGGCAATTTTCGGCTGGGTCAGTGATTCGGCAAGCATCGTCGAAGGACTGCGCGCCTGATTGCATAACGCTCGGAGCATGGCAGCCATGATGGCCCAGTGCATGAACCTGACAGCCTTGTCCATTGGCTGCCGTGTGCCGGGAGAAGATCCAGAGGCGCGCCATTACCGGATTCACAGCCGGTTTCGGCATGCCCTGAATCTGACGCGCGGTGACGGCAACCTGCTGACGCTGCTCGACGCGCGCTACGAGAATTCGCCGGCGGCAGTGCGCGTCGCCACGCCGGCAGCGTGGGACTGGCGCGAGCGCACCGCCGGTTCATCGACGGTGATGCTGGAACACGGCGTGATGCACGGCGAGGGCTGGCGGGTTTTGCTGGACGGCGCCGCGCGCTGGGCGCCACCGAGCTTCGAGGGTTGGTGCGGTCCGCTGCCCGCTCCCGAAGTGGCCGCGGCGCTGGCTGCGGAGTTAAGGCGGCATGTCGGCACAGAGGGCCTGCGCAGCGCGCTGCAGTGGTTGCCCGGTTGGCCGGCGTACGCACGCGAAGTTTCGCTGGGCCTGCACGACGATCTTCACCAGTTGCAGCAACAGGTGGTACGGCTGGTGGGATTCGGCACGGGGCTGACGCCGGATGGCGACGATTTCCTGCTCGGTTATCTCGCCGTGCTTACCCCGTGGCTGAATATCGAACCGGTTGCCGCACATCACGCGTTATTGAAACAGTTGATTGCGGCGCAACTCAGTCAGACCACTGACATTAGTCGCCATTATCTGCAATTGGCATTGCAAGGTGATTTTTCCGAGCCGGTGGCTCGCCTGGTTCATGCAATAAGCCGTCACGTTGATTTGAAGAAAATCAGGTTTGCGGCGGATTGTGTCATGCAGGTTGGATCAGCTTCGGGCACGGACAGTCTGGCTGGCGTAATAAGTGGATTAAGAACCTTGCAGGCAGCGCGGCATGAAGCCTTATCAATTGATTAACCGACGCGGTAATCGCAACAATTCCAGGTGATGAAATGGATATCAAAATAAAAATATTCAGGAATATGTATCAGGATTCCGTTTCCCTGATGCAGATTTCCGCACAGATCAGCAAGCTGCCGGGTATCGAGCAGGCGTCCGTGGCAATGGGCACGCCGGCCAATCTCGTGCAGTTGCGCGACGCCGGCCTCGACAACGGCGTGGACGCTGGGCCGAACGATCTGCTGGTGGCCGTGCGTGGCGAGAGCGCCGCGTGCGACGAGGCGCTGGCGCTCGCCAACGAACGCCTGACGAGCCGCCCCGCCGAATCCGCGGATGGCGCCGAGAAAGCGCCCGCCGCGACCAGCCTCGAAATGGCGGCGGAAGCCGAGCCCGGCTCCAATCTCGCGCTGATCTCGGTGCCGGGCGACTACGCGGCAGCCGAAGCGCTCAAGGCGCTCGCACTCGGCATGCACGTGATGCTGTTCAGCGACAACGTCAGCCTCGCGCAGGAAAAGGCCGTCAAGACGCTGGCCCGCGAAAAGCAGCGCATCGTGATGGGACCCGACTGCGGCACCGCCATCATCAACGGCATGCCGCTCGGCTTCGCCAACGTAGTACGGCGCGGTCCCATTGGCGTGGTGGCGGCCTCGGGCACGGGCCTGCAGGAAGTGACCTGCCGCATCGACCAGTTGGGCTCGGGCGTGTCGCAGGCGCTCGGCACCGGCGGACACGATCTGCACGAAGAGATCGGTGGCATCTCGATGCTGTTCGGGCTGGATGCGCTGATCGGCGATCCGCAGACCCGCGTGATCGTGCTGATTTCCAAGCCGCCGGCACGTCCTGTCGCAGAGAAAATCCTCGCGCGTGCGCAAGCGGCGGGCAAGCCGGTGGTGGTGCATTTCCTCGGTGCTCCGGCGCAGGAAATGGCCTTGCCGGGCATCACGCCGGCGCCCACGCTGGCCGATTCCGCGGCGATGGCCGTAGCGCTCGCGCAGGGCGTCGGCGTACCGGCTGCGTCCACCTGGTTGAGCGCGGCGGACACGGCCCGGCTCGACGCCGCGGCCGCTGCGCTGCCCGCGCGTCGCCAGTTGATTCGCGGTGTCTTCGCGGGCGGCACGTTCTGCTACGAAAGCCAGTTGTTGTGCCGCGAGCAGGGCTTTGCCGGCGCGTCGAATACGCCCGTCAAAGGCAATACGCGCCTCGCCGATATCTGGCGCAGCGAGGGCCATACGCTGGTCGACCTGGGCGACGACGATTTCACGCGCGGGCGTCCGCATCCGATGATCGACCCGACGCTGCGCAACGAGCGGATTCTCGCCGAGTGCCGCGATCCGCACACCGCCGTGGTGTTGTTCGATCTGGTGCTGGGCTATGGCGCCGCTGCCGATCCCGCGCACGAACTCATAGGAATCCTCAACGAGGCGAAAGCCGCGCAGCCAGGCGACTTCCAGTTGCTGATCTCGCACGTGTGCGGCACGGAAGCCGACCCGCAGTGCCGCAGCACGCAGATCAAGGCGCTGGAAGCGGCGGGCGTGCTGGTGGCCGGCTGTAATGCACAGGCAGCGTTGTGGGCCACTCAGGTCGCGCGGCATCAATTGCAAAAGTAACGGGGCAACCGAATGAACACACTCTTTGATGAACCGCTGAAAGTGGTCAATTGCGGTTTGGGCAATTTCGCGGAAAACCTCCAGCTGGCGGGTGGCGACGTGGTGAATCTCACGTGGCAGCCGCCTGCGATGGGCGACGTGGAGGCGGGTCTGGCGCTGGCCAGCCTGTTGCGCCATCCGCGCGTCGAGCAGGCCAATCAGCGCGCTTTCGAAGCGTATCTCGCGGCGCAGCCCGTGCTGGTCGACGTGCGCAGCGCCGCTGAAGCGATCCCCGCCATGACGCAGGGGCGGCGCATTCTGCACTCCGGGCCGCCTATTGCCTGGGCCGACATGTGCGGGCCGGTGCAGGGCGCGATTGTCGGCGCCATCCTGTTCGAAGGCTGGGCCGCCAATGCCGCCGAGGCCGAACGGCTGGCGCGCGACGGTGCGATCGAACTGGAACCGTGTCACCACTACCGTTGCGTCGGGCCGATGGCCGGCATCATCAGCCCGTCCATGCCGCTGTTCGTGGTGGAGAACAAGACCAACGGCGAATACGCGTACAGCAACTTCAACGAAGGCCTGGGCAAGGTGCTGCGGTTCGGCGCCAACAACGAAGAAGTGCTGCAACGCCTGCACTGGATGAAGGCGGAACTCGCGGGCGCGTTGAAGGCGGCCATCCGC
Source organism: Paraburkholderia sp. DHOC27 (assembly GCF_003429005.1). Classification (GTDB taxonomy): domain Bacteria; phylum Pseudomonadota; class Gammaproteobacteria; order Burkholderiales; family Burkholderiaceae; genus Paraburkholderia. The sequence goes on along the minus strand of NZ_QVQV01000007.1, from coordinate 121,863 downwards.
GCGCTGGGCGGGCTGGAACTGAAGCCGTTGATGGCCCAGGCGCTGCATATGGGCGACGAAATTCACAACCGCAACGCGGCGGCAACGGGCCTGTTCCTCAAACGCATCATTCCCGCGCTGCTCGGCTGCGGTCTGCCGCTCGAGCAGATTCAACGCGCGGTCGCGTTCATGGCCGGCAACGATCACTTCTTTCTGAACCTCTCCATGACGGCCTGCAAGTCGATGCTCGACGCCGCCGCTTATGTGCCGTTCAGTTCGATGGTCACGGTGATGGCGCGCAATGGCGTGAACTTCGGCATCCGTCTCTCAGGCACCGGCGACCGCTGGTTCCAGGCCAGGGCGAATCCGGTGGAAGGGCTGTTCTTCCCTGGCTACGGCGTCGACGATGCCGCCGCCGATCTGGGCGACAGCGCCATTACCGAAACCGCGGGCGTGGGAGGCTTTGCAATGGCGTCGTCGCCCGCCATCGTCAAGTTCGTGGGGGGCACGCCTGCCGACGCCATCGGCCATAGCCGCCGTATGCAGTCCATCACGCTCGGTGGCAATCCGGCGTTCACTTTGCCGAGTCTCAACTTCGCGCCCACGGCCGCCGGCATCGACGCCCGCAAGGTGGTGGACCGCGGCATCCTGCCGGTCATCAACACGGGCATTGCGCACAAACAGGCCGGCGTCGGACAGATCGGCGCGGGCATTACCACGGCACCCATGCCGTGCTTTATCGAGGCGATTCGCGCGCTCGCGGATCAGGTAGATCAATGTTCAGGTAACGAATCATGAGAAAACCTCTGGCAATTGTCGCGGTAGGCGGCAATGCACTCATTCAGGATGACTTGCATAACAGCATCCCCGATCAATACGGCGCGGTGGCGGAAAGCGTGCGCCACATTGCCGACATGATCGAAGCCGGCTGGGATCTGGTGGTCACGCACGGCAATGGGCCGCAGGTGGGCTTCATCCTGCGGCGCTCGGAAATTGCCGCCCAGGAAGTGTCGCCGGTGCCGCTCGACTACGCGGTCGGCGATACGCAAGGGGCCATTGGCTACATGTTCCAGAAGGCGATGGGCAACGAGCTGCGGCGGCGTGGCATCGACCGTCCGGTGGTGGCGCTCGTCACGCAGACGCGCGTAAGCGCCGACGATCCCGCCTTCAGCCACCCGGCCAAGCCCGTGGGCGCGTTCTTCGACGAAGCCACCGCGCGTCAGCGTCAGAAGGAACTGGGCTGGACGCTGATGGAAGATGCCGGGCGCGGCTGGCGCCGCACGGTGCCGTCGCCCGAGCCGCTGGAAATCGTCGAGCACGCGGTGATCGCGCAACTGCTTGCGCAAGGCTGTGTGGTGATTGCCTGCGGCGGCGGCGGCATTCCGGTGGTGCGCGACCAGGACCGGCGTTTGTCCGGGGTCGAGGCCGTGATCGACAAGGACCTCGCTTCGGCGTTGCTCGCCGAGCAACTGGATGCGGATTTGTTGCTGATTCCAACCGGCGTCGAAAAAGTCGCCGTCAATTTTGGGACTCCTCAGCAACGCTGGCTGGACCAACTGAATGTTGCGCAGGCGCGCGACCTGATTGCCGAAGGGCAGTTTGGCGCGGGCAGCATGCAGCCGAAAGTCGAGGCAATCCTGCGCTTCGTTTCGCAAAAGCACAGCAAGGGCAAGGCCGCGAGTGGGCTGATTACCAGCCCGCCCGCCATCCGTGAAGCGCTCAAGCACAAGACCGGCACGTGGATTACGCCGTAAGCGTGACCATGCCGGCATTCCTGACCATAACGAAAAGAGGTAATCCTCAATGACAGCGACCACTTTACTGGCAGTCAACGGCACGCTGATGCGCGGCCTCGAACTGAACGTCAACATGACGCGAGCGGGCGGCAGCTTCGTACGCGAAGACAAGACCGATGCGCACTATCGGATCTGGAGCATCAACGACCGTCACCCTGGCATGATCCGCGTCGAAGAAGGGGGCGTGTGCGTGGCGCTCGAAATCTGGCAATTGCCGAACGCCTCACTGGCCGAGCTGTTGCTGAGCGAACCGGCGGGCCTGTCGATCGGCAAGATCCGCCTCGCCGACGGCACGCAGATGCTCGGCGTGCTGGCCGAACCGTGGCTCGTGGAAGGGCAAAAGGAAATCACCGCGCACGGCGGCTGGCGGCAATACACCGGTCATTTCTATTCCTGAATGATCTGAACGCGTGTCATGGCAGTTACTGGGAGTTTGAAATGCGTAAGACAGAGGTGAATCTCGCCACGGCCTCGGCGTGGCGTATTGCAATGATCCTGTTGGGGATTGCGGCGACCCCCGTGTTGCTGTCCTCGGCGAGCCTGGGCGGCCAGCTATCGGATGCCGATCTGGTGGAAGTCGTCGGCATTGGCGGCCTGATTCTGGCCATTCTCGCGTCCATCACCATTTCCGTGGGCGAGAAGGCGCGGCTGCCCACGTATGGCATCGTCAAATATCCGTTTGGCGAGAAGGGCGCGGTGGCCATCAATCTGTTGCTGGCGGTCAGCCTGTTCGGCTGGATTGCCGTCACGGCCAATATGTTTGGCCACTCCGTGCACGATCTGCTGGCGCAACTGGGCGTGAATGTCCCGTTGCCGGTGCTGGTGGTGATCGGATGCGTGATCTTCGTGGCCTCGACGGCCTTCGGGTTCGCCGTGCTCGGCAGGGTCGCGCAGTTCGCAGTGCCGGTCATTGCCGCGGTGCTGTGCTACATCCTGTATGTGGCAACGCATGGCTCGGCCAACGTGATCGCCAATGTGAGCAGCATGAACCGGGGCGTCGCGGTGTCGTCGGTGGTCGGCACGATCATCGTGCTGGTGGCGACCTTGCCTGATTTCGGCAGCTTCGTGCATAACCGCCGGCATGGCGTGATGGCTGCGGTGGTGACCTTTCTGGTGGTGTATCCGCTGCTGTACTGGGCTGGCGCCACGCCAAGCGCGCTGACCGGCAAGGACTCGTTGCTGGCGGCGATGGCGCTGTTCGGTGCGCTGGTGCCGGCCGGTTTGCTGATGGTGTTCGCCACCCTCACGGCCAACGCGGGGAACATGTTTCAGGGCACGCTGGTGGTCTCGACGCTCGCGCCCAAATTCCCGAAATGGCAGATCACCGTGGTGCTCGGCATCCTCGCCGCAATCGTGGGCTGCATGGACATCATGGCGTGGTTTATCCCGTTTTTGCTGTTCCTGGGTATCGCCACGCCGCCAGTGGCCGGCATCTACGTTGCCGACTTTTTCCTGTATCGCCGCCACGGCTACGATGAAACCGTCCTTGCCCGTGATTCGCAGATCAAACTGTTGACCTTCGTCGCATGGATCGCAGGTTCTCTGGTCGGATTCGCAACGGTGAAAGGTATACTCGTTTTGACCACCATCCCGTCACTCGATTCCATTCTGACCGCCTGCGTTTGCTATGTGATCTTGAGCCGCTTCTCGCCGGCGCGGGAAAGGGTCACGCCAGTGTAAAAGCGAATCGGCTAACGGCTTGTCTCGAATTGGCGAAGCTCAATCTGATTTCAGTTTCGCGCAGTTTGAGTTTGCTTGAGTTTGCTTAGGTCCGGCTTCGTGCATCACGGCGTCTTTGTTATGGAAAGGATCTGCAAGGGAGTCGGGATGCTGGCGTCGGACGAGGGAATTCGCGTTATACAAATGGTGGCGAAGTATCAAAGCATCAGTGCGGCGGCCGAGCGTTTGAACAAGGTGCCGTCGGCCATCAGCTACACCGTGAAGAAAATCGAAGAGGCGTTTGGCGTCGAACTGTTCACCCGCAAAGGTTGTTACATCGAATTGACCTCGGCGGGTGAATACTTCATCTCCTACAGCAAGGCCATCCTCGACGATTTCGACACGCTGCGGCGTAACGTGCAGATCGTTCATGAAGGCGGTGAGCGTGAGTTGAAGATTGCGGTGAACAACATCGTTCCGCAGTCGGCGATTACCGACTTCATTATGGACTTCGAGCGGGCGTTTCCTTCCACGCAGCTTAGCGTGCAGCGCGAAGTCTATAACGGCTGCTGGGACGTGCTGTATGGCAACCGCGTGAATCTGGTGGTCGGCGCACCGCATTCCGTGCCTACCACCGAGGGCGTGATCTGCGTGCCGCTGGGTCTGTTGACGTGGGACTTCGTGGTCGGTGCCGGCCACGCGCTGGCGGGGGAGGCACATCCTTTGCCCAACTCGCAGTTGCGGCGCTACCCGGCGGTGTGTATTCGCGATACCTCGGTCAACTTCAATCCGATGCAGGCGTGGTTGCTGGACGGACAAAAGGCCATCTTCGTTCCTGATTTCCATGCAGCGATCGCGCTCATCAAGCGTAACGCGGCAATTGGATATATCCCGACGCATCAGCGCCTGGATGCCGCCGGTGCGAGCCTCGTCAAGAAACTGACGCAGGAAGAGAAGTGCGCCACGCGGCTTTTTCTGGCGCACAGGCCGGAAGGGCTGGGCAGTGCGGGGCGTTGGTGCGTGGATTATTTCTCGCGTGAACACGTACGCCGGCATGTCTGCGGTGGCACGCCGCTACGGCCGGCAAACGATGAATTGCGGGCGGTGCCCGCGTAACGGTTCCTGACTATCCGGTTCGTTTGGTTTGAATGATCAGAATTGAGTGAAGGCACGAACAATCGGTTAAGCAGGCAGTAATAAAGTAGGATAACTAATGAAACTTCGAAAATTTCTCTCGGGCCGTGCGCCGAAAGCGGTGGCTGGGGTGCTGTTGAGTCTCGCCGCATCGGCGGCGTTTGCACAATCGTCGGTTCAGCTGTACGGCCAGGTCGACGAATGGGTGGGGGCGCAGAAGCTGCCGGGCAACGCCAACGCGTGGTCGGTCTCTGGCGGTGGCATGTCCACCTCGTACTGGGGCATGAAAGGCGCGGAAGATCTGGGCGGCAACTACCGCGCCATCTTCGCACTGGAAGCATTCTTCCTTGCGCAAAATGGCCAGGCGGGGCGTTTCCCCGGTGACACCTTCTTCTCGCGCGACGCCTATGTGGGCATCGAATCGCCCTACGGTACGTTGACGGCCGGTCGTGTCACCACGCCGCTCTTCGTCTCGACCATTCTGTTCAATCCGTTCGCCGATTCGTACGTCTTTTCGCCGATGGTGAATCACGTGTATCTCGGCCTCGGCACGGGCCCGGCGTATACGACCGATCAAGGCGTGATCGGCGACTCGGGCTGGAGCAACGCGCTGCAATACTCCACGCCCGTCCTCAACGGTTTCACCGGCAACGCCACGTATGCGCTCGGCAATACGGCGGGAGATAACGCCGCCAAGCGCTGGAGCGTGCAGGGCCTGTATTTCAACGGTCCGTTCTCAGCAACGGGCGTGTATCAGTACACAAACTTCAACAACAATCCGCAAGATCTGGATCAGCTCGTGCCGGGTATGAAGAGCCAGAGCGTCGCGCAACTGGGTCTGTCCTACGACCTGAAATTCGTGAAATTCTTCGGCCAGTACATGTTCACGATGAACGACCGCAACGGTGGCGACTGGCACGTGAACACGGCGCAGGGCGGCGTGTCGGTGCCGGCAGGGCCCGGCTCGGTGCTGGCCTCTTACGCCTGGTCGCGCGACAGCGGTGGGCTGGATCAAACGCGCCGCACCTGGGCGCTCGGCTATGACTACCCGTTTTCCAAACGCACGGACGTCTACGCCGCTTACATGAACGACCACATTACCGGTCAATCGGGCGGTGATACCTACGGCGTCGGGTTGCGCACCAAGTTCTGAAGAGGGCGGCTCCGCTGCGTTGGTCAGACGCTGGAAAGCCTGTTCAGGGATTTCCACTATGGCGCGCAGCGGGCGCCGAAGCGCATGATGTCACTTCAGAGCGCATCAGCGCTTTTTTAAAATGCTTTGATGGAACCGGTTCCATGCACGTAGAAACCGCATCAAAAAGGGTGATCAGGCGATGCCTGAAGTAGTGATCGTTGCCAGCGCATTCGGTGCGGACGCAATTCGCCGGGATGGCCACGCGGCCTGGCTGTCGACGGCGGCGGATGCCGGCGCGGCGGGTTTCGAAGTGCGGCGGGAACTCTTCGCATCCGGGGCCGAGGCTGGATTGCCGGCGCTGCGTTCGCTTGGCGCGAGCATCGCCGCACTCGGTTTGTGGGCGGTCTATTCGACGCCCGCGACCCTTTTCGACCCGCAAGGCGCGCTCGATGAACCGGCGTTGCGTCTGGCATTAGACGAAGCAGAGGCGCTCGGCGCGCGTTTCGTGAAACTGCAACTGGGCGCACTGGGGGCACTGGGCGGAGCGGACACGCATGTGGCGACGGCCCACGGCACCCGCATCGCCGCGTGCGTGGAAGGTTGCCGCGCGCGGCTCGTCGTCGAAAACGGTCAGTTGCCCGAAGGCGGGCTGATCCGTCAGTTCGCCGCGCTGTTCGACGCATTGCAGCGCGAGGGCCACGCGGGCGTGCTCGGCATGACCTTCGACATGGGCAACTGGCAATGGCCAGGCGAGTCTCCGGTGGCGGCGGCCCGGCAGCTCGCGAAGCACGTCGAGTACATCCACTGCAAGGCGGTGGTGGGCAGCGGCGCGCGCCGTTTCGCGGCGGCACCCGCCGCGGACGATCCGGTTTGTGCCGACCTACTGCCGTGCTTGCCGCAAAGCGTGCCGCGCGGCATCGAATTTCCGTTCGACCCGAGCCGGATGGCGGCGGACGCGGCGCATTACGTCGCGTGGCTCGGCGGCGTCTGAGCGCTGGCTGGACATCGTTGGCTGCACCCACATCCCCGACAAACGAACACCCGCACTAACGTACCAGAGGAGCAAGCATGGCCCCCACCCTCGATATCATCACCTACGGCGAAGCCATGACGATGTTCGTCGCCGCTGAAACCGGCCCGCTCGCCGGCGTCGGCCAGTTCACGAAGCGCGTCGCGGGGGCCGATCTGAATGTCGCCATCGGGCTCGCGCGGCTCGGCTTCAAGGTGGGCTGGATGAGCCGGGTCGGCGCGGATTCGTTCGGCGATTTCGTGCGCGCAACGTTGAGCCGCGAGGGCATCGACCAGCAACACGTGATCACCGACGCGCGTTACCCCACCGGCTTTCAGCTGAAGTCGAAAAACGACGACGGCAGCGATCCCGCCATCGAGTATTTCCGCAAGGGGTCCGCTGCAAGTCATCTGTCACCGGACGACTATGCGCCGTCGTACGTGCTGCCCGCGCGCCATCTGCATCTGACAGGCGTGGCGCCGGCCATTTCGGCGACCTCGCGGGAACTCGCGTTCGTGCTGGCCCGCGAAATGCGTGCCGCAGGCAAGACCATCTCGTTCGACCCGAATCTGCGCCCCACGCTGTGGCCTTCGCGTGCGGCAATGGTGGAAGGCCTGAACGCGCTGGCGGAACTCGCCGACTGGGTGCTACCGGGTATCGGCGAAGGGGAAATCCTCACGGGCTACACGAAGCCGGAGGACATTGCGCGTTTTTACCTGGAGCGCGGCGCACGCGGCGTGATCGTCAAACTCGGGGCGCAAGGCGCGTATTTCCGCACGGCGGACGAGGCCGGCACGGTCGTCGCGCAGCCGGTCGCGCGGGTGGTGGACACGGTCGGCGCGGGTGATGGTTTCGCGGTCGGCGTGATCAGCGCGCTGCTCGAAGGGCGGCCGTTGACGGATGCGGTGGCGCGTGGCAACCGGATCGGCGCGCTGGCCATTCAGGTGATCGGCGATTCCGAAGGCTTGCCGACCCGGGCGCAACTCGACGCGCTCGAGCGAGCGGACGGAGCAGCCGCACAGGATGTTGCAATGGCGGCGCACAGCAACGTGGCGTGACGAAACTACGTCCCCCTGCACGTCACGGCCGTACCCGCCTGCTCAGCGTGCACCCAACCGGCACGGGCGCCTCAGCGCTCGCGCCTGCCGAAAGGAGAGTCTCATGACCTCATCGCTTGCGATCCGGCGTTGGTGGACGATCATGCCGATCGTCTTCATCACCTACAGTCTCGCCTATCTCGACCGCGCGAACTTCGGCTTCGCGTCAGCGGCCGGCATCAACGAGGATCTCGGCATCAGCAAGGGCCTGGCCTCGTTGATCGGCGCGCTTTTTTTCCTCGGCTATTTCTTCTTCCAGATTCCCGGCGCGATCTACGCCGAGCGCCGCAGCGTCAAGAAACTGGTGTTCTGGAGTCTGATCCTGTGGGGCGGCTGCGCGTCGCTCACCGGCGTGGTCAGCAATATCCCGTCGCTGATGGTGCTGCGTTTCGTGCTCGGTGTGGTCGAGGCCGCCGTGATGCCTGCCATGCTGATTTTCATCAGCAACTGGTTCACCAAACGCGAGCGCTCGCGCGCCAACACGTTCCTGATTCTCGGCAATCCCGTGACCGTGCTGTGGATGTCGGTGGTCTCGGGCTATCTGGTGCATGCGTTCGGCTGGCGTCCCATGTTCATCGCCGAAGGCGCGCCGGCCATCATCTGGGCAGTGTGCTGGTGGTTCATCGTGCAGGACAAACCGGCGCAGGTGAGCTGGCTCTCGCAACAGGAAAAGGACACGCTCGCCGAGACCCTGCGTGCGGAGCAGGCCGCCATCAAGCCGGTGCGCAACTATGGCGAGGCGTTTCGTTCAGCCGTGGTGATCAGGCTGTGCGCGCAGTATTTCTGCTGGAGCATCGGCGTCTACGGCTTCGTGCTGTGGCTGCCGTCCATTCTGAAAAACGGCTCGACGCTCGGCATGGTCGAGACCGGCTGGCTCTCCGCGCTGCCTTACCTGGCGGCGACGCTCGCCATGCTGGCGGCGTCGTGGGCCTCCGACAAGCTCAACCGTCGCAAGATTTTCGTCTGGCCGTTTCTGCTGATCGGGGCGATCGCCTTCGCCGCTTCGTATGCGCTCGGCTCGACGCACTTCTGGACCTCCTACGCGCTGCTGGTGATCGCGGGCGCGTCGATGTACGCCCCTTACGGCCCGTTCTTTGCGATCGTCCCCGAACTGCTGCCCAAAAACGTCGCGGGTGGCGCAATGGCGCTGATCAACGGCATGGGCGCGCTCGGCTCGTTCGTCGGTTCGTATGTCGTGGGTTATCTGAATGGTGCCACGGGCTCGCCTGCGGCATCCTACGTGTTCATGAGCCTCGCGCTCGTCGTGGCCGTGCTGTTGACGCTCACCGTCAAGCCCCAGGCGCAGCCACAGCCACAGCCGCGAGCGTCCGCGGGGCTCGCCGCCACTCCACTGGAAGGAAAGTAATCGAATGAACAGGATTCTCGTCTACAAACCGGTGCCCGACGATGTGCTCGCCTATCTGCGCAGCCATGCCGAGGTCGTGCAAGTGGATGCCGCGCAACACGACGCCTTCGTGACGGCGCTGCGCGAGGTGGATGGCGCGATTGGCGCCAGTACGAAGATCACGTCCGCCATGCTCGATGGCGCGCCGAAGCTGAAGGCGCTGTCCACCATTTCGGTGGGCTTCGACAACTTCGACGTGGACGATCTCACTCGCCGGGGCATCGTGCTCGCGCATACGCCCGACGTGCTGACCGAGTCCACCGCGGACACCGTGTTCTCGCTGATCCTCGCCAGCGCGCGCCGGGTGGTGGAACTCGCGAACTGGGTCAAGGCGGGCGAGTGGCAGAGCAGCATCGGGCCCGCGCAGTTCGGCGTAGAGGTGCAGGGCAAGACGCTCGGCATCGTTGGTCTGGGCCGGATTGGCGGCGCGGTGGCGCGACGTGCGGCACTGGGTTTCAACATGCCGGTGCTGTACACCAATCGCAAGCCGAATCCGCAGGCGGAAGAGGCGTACGGCGCGCGGCGCGTCGAACTGGCCGAGCTGCTGGCTACGGCCGATTTCGTCTGCCTGCAGGTGCCGCTCACGCCCGAGACGCACCATATGATCGGCGCGGCGCAACTGCGCGCGATGAAACCAGGCGCGATCCTGATCAATGCATCGCGTGGCGCGACGGTCGATGAAGCCGCGTTGATCGACGCCTTGCAGGCCGGCACGATCCACGGGGCCGGGCTCGATGTGTTCGAGACGGAGCCGCTGCCGGCCGACTCGCCGCTGCTGCGCATGCCGAACGTGGTCGCGTTGCCGCACATCGGCTCGGCCACCGCCGAAACACGTCACGCGATGGCAATGAACGCGGCGGAAAATCTGCTGGCCGCGCTCGCCGGTACGCTGACCCGCAATGTCGTGAATCGCGACGTCCTGCGCAAGTGAGCCGACCGTGACGGCCACACCTTCATCTCCACACGGCGCGCCGCTGCGCCGCGCGACCATCAGCGATGTTGCCCGCGAAGCCGGCACCGGCAAGACCAGCATCTCACGCTATCTGAATGGCGAGTTGAGTGTGCTGTCTCCGGAACTGCGCGCCCGCATCGAGGCGGCCATCAAACGGCTCGACTATCAGCCCAACCAGATGGCGCGCGGTTTGAAGCGCGGCCGCAACCGGCTGATCGGCATGCTGGTCGCCGACCTGACCAACCCGTACTCGGTCGAGGTGTTGCAAGGTGTCGAAGCGGCCTGTCACGCACTCGGCTATATGCCGTTGATCTGCCACGCCGCCAACGAAGTGGAGATGGAGCGCCGCTATCTGCAACTGCTGACCACTTACCGGGTGGAGGGCGTGATCGTCAATGCGCTCGGTGTGCGCGAGGAAACCTTGCGACCGGTCGGCGAGGGCGGCATTCCGGCCGTGCTGGTGGATCGAACGGTGGACGGTCTGGTGGCCGATATGGTTGGGCTCGACAACACGGCGGCAGTCGAACAGGGCACGCGTCATCTGCTGGGACGCGGCTTCGGTGAGATCTGGTTCGTCGTGCAACCGTTCGAGCGCGTCAGCTCGCGACGCCTGCGCGAGGCGGCGTTTCGCGCGGTGATGAGCCGCACGGAGGGTGCGCAGAGCCGGACGGTAGTGCTGGACCTGGCGGACGCGGCGGTGCTCGAACATACGCTTGCCGAACTGGACCAGGCGCTGGATGCTGTACTTGGCGAGGCCGGTTCCACCCGCCGCCTCGCGCTGTTCGCCGCCAACGCGCCGGTGGCGCTCTGCCTCGCGCGGCACCTGAAGGCACGCTACGGCGACGGCTGGCAGACACGCGTTGCGCTGATGTCCATCGACGACCCGGAATGGGCCGAACTGAGCGGCATCACGGCGGTGCGCCAGCCTACTTTTCAGATCGGCTATCGCGCGGTGGAGTTTCTGCATGAGCGTATCGACGGCGGCGAGGCCGCCGTGCGCGACTGCATTCTGCCCGGCGAATTGATCGTGCGCGCGTCAACTTCCCGCTGATCTGCGATCATTCGGACTGGCGCGCAGCGGTGCGTGTCCGTCATCGCAAGGAAACTCATGGTCGTTTCACCCCTTACGCTTACCTCTCTATCCCTCGCGACGCTGTTCGTCGCCATCCTGCCGGTGGTGCTCTACCGGCGTCTGTGCCGCCCGCTCGCGCTGAGCGGGCGCGACGTGATCTCCGGCATTGCCGTGTTTGCGCTGTTCGCGATGGTGATCGAGCGCTCGCTCAATGCCTATGTCCTGCAGCACAACGAGCTGACCGTGGCGTGGTTGTCCAACCCGCTCGCCTTCGTGATCTACGGTGCGCTGATCGCGGGCGTGTGCGAGGAGGGTGGGCGCTACATCGCCATGCGTCTGCTGTGGCGAAGGGCGACTACTCCGCGTGCGACGACGGCAGTGCCGCCGGCCAACGACGCCGCTGCCACGGATTCGACACAAGCAGCAAGCCCGCTGAACCCTGCCAGCGCCAACGCTCGCGCAGCGCGTGTGAATGCCGCGAAAGGCCGAATCACGAAGCGCAACCCGATGAGCGCGCCCACCTCCACCGGCGACGGCACGGCCCTCGGCTACGGCCTTGGACATGGCGGCGCGGAGGCGTGGATCGTCGGCGTGCTGGTGCAGATCCAGTGGATCGTCTTTGCGGTGATCGAAAACCGTGGCGAACTCGACACGTACCTCGGTAACGTCTCGAGCGATTCGCTGATGCGCATCCATCTGATTCTGGCCAGTCTGTCGCCGCAGATGGCAGGCATATTCGTGCTGGAGCGGGTCGCGGCGCTGATTTTCCAGGTGGGTTTGTCGCTGTTGATGTGGCGCGGCATACGTGCCGGCTGGCGCGGTATCCTGCCGCTCGCGATTGCCGTGCATGCGCTCATCGACGTGCCCGCCGCGCTGTTTCAGGCGAAAATCCTGCCGCTCTACGCCGTGGACGCGCTCTATGCGCTGATGGCGCTGATCGTGGCCGGCGTGCTGGTCAAGCAGTTCCGGCGCGCGGCGCTGACGACGCAGGCGGCCTGAGCATGTGCCGCGCTTGCAGCGATGTCCTTATTTCTGGCAGATGACACTCATGGAAGAAGCCTACCAATACGACTGTGCCAGCCCGGATTTCGAAGAGCTGGCACGGGTCATCAGCGATCTCTTTCCGGAGCAGACCCAGTTCAGCGAACGCGCAGCCGAAGACGGTACGCCGACGCTGGTGGTCCACTGGGTGGCGATGCGCTTTGGCGCGTCGGCGCGCCGCATTGTCTTGAGCGTGGTCATGGCGCCGGCCGTGCTGGCACGCTACCGGGCCTTGCCGCCACGGCAACGAGGCCGCAGTTTTGCGGTGCTGAGAGCCTACGTCGAGGCGACGATCGGCTCACTCGAAGAACAGTATGCGAACGGCGAAGCCGTGCCGCGTGAAGTCACCGTCGAACTGGACGAGCAGTTTGCCTGATGCGGTATGACGCGGTGTGAGCGGGCGGCGGCGTGAGCCGGTGCAGGCCGGTGCAGTTCACTGCGCGAGCCGGTACACCTTGGCGAAGCGCGCCGCCTGCACCACGCCGTAGTCACCCGGCGCGTATTGCATCACCCAGTCGCCGGCGCTGCCGCGCAGTACGTCGCCGCCGGCCGCCGAGCGCGTCAGCGTGAAGGGCTCATCCATCCGGCGCGCCAGCACCACGGCCGGGCGGTTGCGATAGCCGCCGGGCTCGCCGTGCATCAATGCCGTATCCGCAGGGACGTATTTCGCGTCGAAGCGATCGCGCGACACCACCCAGCGGTCCCCCGTCGAACCCGTGATCAGCGCATCGCCGCGGACAAAGCGGTTCGGTCCTTCGAGGCTCATCAATTCGCCGTCAGCGACAGCGAATTCCACCCTGACGGTTTCGTCCTTGACGACGCGTTGTGCGGCTGCGTCGGTGCGCAGATCGAGGTTCTTGAGTTCAAGCATGAGCGAAACAGGTTGCGGTGAGGTGGATGGAGGTCGTGTCACGTGGGTCGCACGTTACTGCACACACCCCGCATGATGCCAGAAGCCAGAAAGCATAACGCCCGCCGGTGAGGGCGGGCGTTATCGGACTTGCTCGGGTGTCGTTACATGCTACGAGTGCACGTCAGACACGGCTGGCATGGCAGACACGAGGGATGGCTCGAGGCGCACGAGTCTCCACCAGAGCGCGCTGTGACGCGCGCCCGGGAGGCACGTTACTTCGCGCCCTTGTGATGCTTGCCACCTTGCGGCGGTTCGCGACGGAAGGTCTCGTCAGCCAGCTTCTTCTGTTCCGGCGAGAAGCTGCCATACAGCGGTTCGAACGCGTCGACCAGTTTCTTCATGCCGTCGGCATGAGCCTCGGCGATGGCCGTGTACTGTTTCATGTCGTCGAGCGCGGACTGGTTAGTCGCATCCTTGCGCTGCTGGAACAGCGTACCCATCGTCTGTCCATTGTTGCGCATGACGTCGGCAAAGGCGCTCCATTGCGATTCCTGCGCCGGCGTGATCTTGAGTTGCGTGTGCAGATAGGCAATGCGGTCTTCGATGTTCCGCTCGTGTTTGCCCGCCGGAGCGGATGCAGCCGCGGGTGCGGACGCCGGTGCAGCAGACTGTGCGAAGGCGCCGCTCATGGCGAGCGTGGACGCCAGAATTACCAGTGCTTTTTTCATCGAAACTCCTGTTTGTTCGAATTCGGATACTTCGCGCGAGAGGCGCAACCTGGGCAAGTGGACATGCATGCAGCACGCAGTCAATGAAGCGTCGATGAACTGTTAATGACAATGCCAACGACGTCACGAACACAAGCATGAACACCAGCACAAACATCAACGCGGACATCGACACCAGCGCCAATGCAAACGTGGCTCGGCATGCCCACCGCACCAGGCTCGCTATTAATATCACGTTATCCCTACAATGCGGCTGCATTGCGACAAACGCTTACAACCGAAACGAAGCGGAAATGGCGGCGCGTTGCCTCTGCACGCGAATCGCATGCACCAGCATTCCGCGGCATCAGCCAGTGATCAAGGTCATAGGGGCATCGGGGTCATCAGTACTACGACCAGTGGCGAAGAATTCTGACGGATAATGCGCTGCTCGATGCAATTACCATTTATTTCCGTCGCTACGTTATCTTCATCAATGAGTCATCCATGAGACCACCGCGCCTCGATCAACTCGACGACCTCGATCGTAATCTGGTCGCGCTGCTGCAAGCCAACGCGCGTGAAAGTGTGGCCGATCTCGCCCGTCAACTCGGCGTGGCGCGTACCACGGTGATCGCGCGCATCGCGCGGCTGGAACGGACCAACGTGATTGCCGGTTACAGCGTGCGTCTCGGCCAGGATGTGCTCGATGCCAGTATCTATGCATACGTGGGCATCATCATTGCCCCCAAGCATGGTCCCGATGTGCAGAAGCGCCTCGGCAAGATGCCGGAGGTGCAACTGCTTTGCGCGGTGAGCGGCGAGTTCGACTACGTGGCCTGGCTGCGCGCGGATTCGCCGGACCGGCTCAACGACCTGCTCGATCAAATCGGCGCGCTGGAAGGCGTGGAGCGCACCACGACCTCCATCATTCTCGCGCGCAAGATTGATCGCGGGATGGCCGGGGCCTGAGAATCCGGCGACGCGCATCCCTCATCCCTGTTTACGCGGTTTTGACGTGAATCCGTCAGATTGACTGATTCGGTCGTCAAATCGTCGAAATAACTGGTCATAGCGCAGCAATTTGTGCCTATGATCTGTTTTTGCTTCTCCCTAAACTGTCCCGCATGGGCTCGGCTTAACGACGTGCAGCGCGCTCGCGCGGCATGTTCGCAGCCGGCTGGACAGCAGTTAAAAAACAAGGAGAAGCGCATGAAAGTTGCCATCGTTGGCGCCGGTCTGATCGGCCACACCATTGCCCATATGCTGCGTGAAACCGGCGACTACGACGTCGTCGCGTTCGACCGCGATCAGGCACCCCTCGACAAACTCGCCGAACAAGGCATCCCGACCCGCCGTGTCGATTCAGCCGACGCCGCCGCGCTGCGCGCAGCCGTGCAGGGTTTCGACGTGCTGGTGAATGCGCTGCCGTATTACCTCGCGGTGAACGTCGCCTCGGCGGCGAAGGGCGCGGGCGTGCATTACTTCGATCTGACCGAGGATGTGCGCGCGACGCACGCCATTCGCGCCATCGCGGATGACGCCGACCATGCGTTCATGCCGCAATGCGGCCTCGCGCCCGGCTTCATCGGCATTGCCGCGCATGAACTGGCAAACCGCTTCAGCGAAATCCGCGACGTCAAGATGCGCGTCGGCGCGCTGCCGCAATTCCCCACCAACGCGCTGAAGTACAACCTGACGTGGAGCGTCGATGGCTTGATCAATGAATATTGTCAGCCCTGCGAAGCAATCCGCGATAGCCGTACGCAGTGGGTGCAGCCGCTCGAAGGCCTCGAACACTTCTCGCTCGACGGCATCGAATACGAAGCCTTCAATACCTCGGGTGGCCTCGGCACGCTGTGCGAAACGCTTTCGGGACGCGTCGAGACGCTCGACTACAAGTCGGTGCGCTATCCGGGTCACCGCGATCTGATGCAATTCCTGCTGGAAGATCTGCGTCTTGCCACGGACCGCGACAATCTGAAATCCATCATGCGGCGCGCCGTGCCGTCCACCGCGCAGGACGTGGTGCTGGTGTTCATTACCGTGACGGGCATGCGCGATGGTCAACTGGTGCAGGACGTCTTCACGCGCAAGATCTTTGCGAAGACAGTCTGCGGCGTGCCGATGAGCGCGATCCAGATCACCACGGCCGGCGCGATGTGCGCGGTGCTCGACCTGTTCCGCGAAAAGAAGCTGCCGCAAAGCGGTTTCGTGCGTCAGGAGCAGGTGCCGCTGCGCGAGTTCCTTGCCAATCGCTTCGGACAACTGTACGAAGGGAATTCGCTGGATGTGATGGCGACGGTGTAACTATCGTGCAATGGCTGGGCGTTCGAAACGACCCAGCCGTTGATGCGAACACGTTCACGCTGAAGCACCCGCCGCGTCGTGCATGCGACGCGGCTATCATGCATTTTCAAACCGGCATGGGCGGCAGATTTGCCGCTGACGGCCCCCGCTCGTTGACTATCGCAGCAACCAGCGCGTCGTAATCTGCCGCGTTCGGCGCGGTGGTATCGAACATCAATAGTCCTTCACATGCAGCGTTGTCCGGTACGAAGCGGCGCTGACGATATTCCTCCCAGTGGGCGAGCTTGTAGGCATCGCTCGGGTGATTGCGCGCCGTGATCCGCTGCCGCGCCGCCTCTTCCGATGTGTGCACCCACACGACACGAATCTGCACTTCGTCACTCACACCGAGCCACGCGCGATCGAACAGACGCCGCTCGCGTACTTCACGCGAAAGCGGGGCAACGACCAGCGCCCCGACGCCGAGTCCGAGATTTTCCCGCGCAGTGTCGATCAGGCAGCGATACTCAGGGTCGCGCAGATGTTGAAGGAAGAGGGGACTGTCGCGATCGTTGGGATCGCCTGTCAGCATGCCCATCGCCGCCGCGCCGTAGCCGCCATAGAGCGTGTCTTTGTCGAGCAGGCAGAAGCCGGTGCCGGTGGCTTGCATCAATGGCCGCATCAGCCGTTTGGCAAGGGTGGTCTTGCCGGTGCCTGCGTGACCGCAGAAGAAAACCAGATGCGTCACGCGTGCGAGTCCTGCGATGCCGTGCCTGAATTCGAGGCCGGCGCATTCGACGCCGGGTCACGTGCGAACTTGCCACTGGCCTCGAGCCACATCACGTTGATGATGCCAAAGCCAAGGGCCACGCCAATGCCGAGAATCCAGCTGAAGTACCACATGGCAGTCTCCTTGTGCGATGCGCGGTTGGCTGGGGATACGGTTTGCCGATCAGCAAAGGCGCGCGAGGCATGCGCGCTTCCGGTTCGATGATGAAGAAGAAGCGCGGTCGGCGCAAGAGGTGAGGAGAAGCCAGGGCAGCGGGTGCGTTGGTATCATGGCCTGTGCAGCGTGCGATTCATCGACAGCCATAGCAGCGCCATGAGCCGCCCATCGAAGCAGGACTCGCGCAACGAAGCTCTTTTCGACGCTGCACGCTACAGCACGCTACAGGACAAATCAACAAACCGGGGACATGTACCATGCCGAAGCGCCTGCTCGCTGCCAGCCGAACCGCTGTACTAACCATGTTCGCCCGTTTGAGTGCTTCGCGGATAGCCTCCCTGAGCGCCTCGGTAAGCGTCCTCCTGATCGCCGCCTGTGCCACTACGCCCGCCGAGCCGGTCTCGTTCAAGCCCGTTCCGCCAGAGCGTATCGTCAAGCAGGGTTACACCGATCCCGCCGCGGGATTGATCGCCGTGGACGTGCGCCGCGAGCGTTCACGCGATCTGGTGGTGCGCTTTCGCGATGCCCTGGTGTACGTGGACGGCGTGCAGGTTACCGATCTGATGAACGGTGAGCATGTCGTGTTCTATCTCAGTCCCGGCATCCACCGTCTCGCCGTTTCCACGCAGTTCGATCCCGTGATCCAGTTGAACTTCACGGTGACCGCCGACCCGCGCTATACGAATCATGCCTCGGTCACCTTCAACGACGATCACCGCATCGAACTGCACCGGGTCGCCCAGTAAGGCCGACCCGCAGGCGGCAGCGGCACCGCCAACGGCGCTGCATACACACCCGCAACGCACCCACCAGGCAACTACCGGTGACACATCTCGAACATCAAGGTCATGTAAAACCCTTAACATGGCGGCTGTCATCCGTTCATTTGCTCGGGCGCACCCTTTGCTGTCCTGCAAGCTCGCGGCGCGCTAAGCCGCCGATTTCAAGGTAATCCAACCATGCTGATCAATTGCGCGGCCTACCAGGATGGCCGCAAACTCGCTGACATTCCCATCGAAGACATCAGCGAATTCGTCGCGCGGCCCGAATGCTTCGTGTGGGTCGCGCTCAAGGACCCAACCGCCGAAGAACTCGCCGTCATGCAGGAGGAGTTCGACCTGCACCCGCTCGCCGTCGAAGATGCGCTGAACGGCCACCAGCGGCCCAAGATCGAGGAGTATGGCGATTCGCTGTTCGCCGTGATTCATACGGTTGAACTGGAAGCGGAAAACGAGTTGAGCATCGGTGAGGTGAACGTGTTCGTCGGCAAGAACTACGTCCTGTCGGTGCGTCAGCGGACGCGTACGGGCTTCGCCGACGTACGCACGCGCTGCGAGCGCGAACCGACGCTGCTCAAGGAAGGCTCGGGTTTCGTGCTGTACGCGCTGGTCGACGATATCGTCGACCGCTACTTTCCGATTCTCGAGGCGCTGGGCGCCGAAATCGAAGGGCTCGAAGACCGCATCTTCGACAGGAACAACGTCTCGGCGTCGCGCGCGATCATCGAAGACCTGTATTCGCTGAAACGCCGCATCGTCATGCTGCAACATCACGTGGCGCCGCTGCAGGAGGCCGTCAGCAAGCTGAGCGGCGGCCGCGTGCCGTTGATCTGCTCAGGCATGGAAGCCTATTTCCGTGACGTCTACGATCACCTCGAGCGCATCGTGCGCATCCTCGACGGCCGGCGCGAAATGATCGTCACCGCGATCCAGGTCGATCTCGGCATGATCTCGCTGGCCGAGAGCGAAGTGACCAAGCGGCTCGGCTCGTTTGCGGCGCTGTTCGCAGTGCCGACCATGATCGCCGGCATCTACGGCATGAACTTCCAGAGCATTCCTGAACTGCACTATAAGTACGGCTATCCGATTTGCATTGCGGTGATGTTCTCGGTGGACGTGTTTCTCTTCTGGCGTTTCCGCAAGGCCGGCTGGCTCTAACGGTGAACGTCTAGCGGCGACGCTAAAACGGCGTCGTCCGCTGTGCAGTGCAGCACGACAAATCGTTGACACCTTACAGGGCCAGCGTCGAGAATGTTTTTCGCAAACGTTTGCGTTGCGTGAAAAACACGGCTCGCGGCAGGTCGAAATCCGTTTAGATATGACCCGGTTCGCCGGTTTTCGTATGAATCGCGCGTTCGCTTTGCCGAGCCGATCAGCGTCGCGCGCCCATCGCGCTGTTGCGCTGCGCAGGCCGTCCGGCGCTGTTTTGGTTGCGCGCGCAAATAGCTCGCGCGCCACACCGGAATATAACTTTGGCGAAGCGATTCATTTTCGATCACGAAATGACCACGAAACGATCACGAAAAACAACGCAAAGGAATATCGACGCAGCACTTAAACGCCTTTCGCTGGAGCGCCGTGCCAGAGGGACTTTGGCCCGGGTTGGCTGATTTAAACAATTCAATTCAATAAGCGCTCAAGAAAGCTCCGCCGCCGCCGTTATTCCACAGATAGGCAACGTGTCGACGCTCGCATCGGGGGAAGCGCGCGGTTTTGCTGGCGCGTGGCTTGCGTCGGTCGTGAGTTTTGATGTCTCCCGGATGTCCCGGAAGCCCTCGGTTAGCGGTGCGATTCTCCGTGAGCCGCCTCTGGCCCGTGTAAGGCCGGCAGCGCGCGGGATTGCACCATGTGTACCGCTGGGTGCCTGCGCGCACGGTATTTGGGCGCAATCGAGGCAGGATGGGCAGGATTGGGGAAGTCTGGCGGATCGAGGGTTCGAGCCGTTGCGCTTCGCCATCGTCCCAGGTCATCAAGACGAGCGGGCAGCACAAGCCGAACAGGGAAGTAGCAGCGAGGATCTGTCACTGATGTAGACGCCCGGCGCGGTGCAGGTCGCACCGTCCGGCGAGAAAAACAGGCAGGAGAGCAAGAGGAATGGCGACCATCAAGGATGTAGCGGCCGTGGCAGGCGTGTCGTTCACGACGGTTTCGCACGTCGTGAACAACTCGCGTCCGGTGTCGGCCGATGTGCGCGCGAAAGTCGAACATGCAATCCGTCAACTCCACTACGTGCCCTCGGCGGTCGCCCGGTCGCTGAAGGCGCGTGCGACCGCGACGATCGGTCTGGTCGTGCCGAATGCCACGAACCCGTATTTCGCGGAACTCGCGCGCGGCATCGAGGACGGTTGCGCGCGCAACGGCTACTGCGTGTTCTTCTGCAACTCCGATGACGACCCCGCCAAGCAGCGCAACTATCTGCGGGTGCTGCAGGAAAAGCGCATTGACGGACTGATCGTCGCGTCGGCCGGCGACGACGCCGTGCTGGCCCAGGCGCTTGCGGATGCACGCGAGCCGCTGGTCGTGGTGGATCGCAACATCGAAGGCCTCGCCGCCGATCTGGTGCAGATCGACCATGAAAAGGGCGCCTATCTGGCCACCCGCCATCTGCTGGAACTCGGTCATGTGAAGATTGGCTGCATTACCGGCCCGGTCGCCACGGCGGTGAGCGCGATGCGTGTGCACGGCTTTATCCGCGCGATGGCCGAGCGCGGCATCGAGATCGCGCCGGGTGCGATCGTCGAAAGCGATTTTTCGGGCACGGGCGGCTACCGCGCATCGAGCCAGTTGTTCGACTCCATCCAGCCGTCGGCCATTTTCGCCTGCAACGACATGATGGGCATTGGCGCGTTGCGCGCGGCAGCGGAGCGGGGCATCAGCGTGCCGCGTGACTGTTCGATCATCGGTTTCGACGATATCGAACTGGGGCGCTTCACCTATCCGGCGCTCTCGACGGTGGGACAGTCGGTGCGGGCGCTCGGCGAGATGGCCGCGCAGACGCTGATTGATCGCATTACGGGCAATTCGGGCAGCGCGAACGAAGCGGCGCAGGCAGCGGCGCGTCGCCGGGTGGTGGCGCCACGTCTGATCGTGCGTGAATCGACCGCCACGTGGACCGGTGCGGCCGCCGGCCGGGAAGACGTCGCGGCCTAGGCCCGCGGCCTTTACATGAGTGGCAAGCGTTCGGGCCGAGCCGCAGGCGGCTGCGTGACCGTGGCGCGCTCGCTGGGCATCCGTCAGCCTGGGCAACACCGATCCGCACTACTCAGCACCAGACAGCACAAGTCAGCCGCGCTGCAATGTGTTTGACCTTCATCCCGCTCCGGCACCCTCGTGTCCGGGAGCCGTGGCCCGTACCGAACCCCTATCCGGGTATCATCGCGCCCTCGCTGACGTGAACCGCTTCAATCCACGTCCAGCCTTTCCGCATCTTTCCTCCTGGGCACGCCGAAGCCGGCCGACGCCGCCGTCTTTGTAACGCTTGCCATCGCACGTCCGCTCCAAAGTCCCAGATAGCGGGCCTTTGCAGCTTAAGCCTCGATCCGTCCTCGATCCGTCCAGCGCGATTTTGTAATTAATACAAGCACCGTTTGACGAATTCCTCAGACTATATAAAAACGTCAAGTTATGTCCGCGGCATGCCGTAAACGTGACCAAGGGAGCCAAACCTGCGCCACCGTTTGCGAGAAACGTGCGGCCGGGTGCGGGCGCTCTTACTGCACGCGCAGCCTCTCAATGGAATAGATACAGGAAGAAGCATGTTGAACAAGGGCATCACCATCAAGGCGCGGATTGGCGTGACCATGATTTTTCTCGCCGCGCTGCTGCTGATCATCGGCATTCTCGGGTTGACTGGCATGAGCCACGCCAACCGGGCGCAACACGAGACCTTCGCCAACCAGATGCCAAGCGCGGTGGACATCGGCAACGCCGAGCTTTACGCGGCGCGTGAACGTCTGGCACTCGATCGTGCCGCGTTCCTGTTCGGTACGCCCGAAGTCGCGCAGACGGTCGAGCGCGCCAAGTCGATGCGCGCTACGTCGGACGAATGGTGGAAGAAGTACACCGACCTGCCGCGCGGCGCGGACGAAGACCGTGTGGCGCAGGACGTGGCGGCGAAGCGTGATTCGCTGCATCAGTCGATGGACGCGTTTGCCGTGACCGTGACGGGCAACGATCAATCGAAGATCGTCGCGGGTGCCAAGGACCTGCAGGCCAAATACAACGACCTGGCGGTTGCCGACGACGCCTTGCGCAAGCTGCAGTTCACGCAGGCGCAGCAGGGCTTCGACGACTCGCAGGACGCCTTCGCCACCTTCCGCCTGTTCAGTATCGGCGCCGTGGTGGTGGGTCTGTTCGCCGCGCTGTTTTCCTATCTGACGCTGAGCCGCGCGATTGGCCGTCCGCTTGCCGATGCGCTGGGTCATTTCGACGCCATCGCCGCCGGCGATCTGCGCCGTCCGGTGGTGATCCACTCGCGTGACGAGATGGGCCAGCTGCTCGAAGGCATCGCCACCATGCAGCGCAGTCTGACCGAGACCGTGCGTTCCGTGCGGGGCGGCAGCGAGTCGATCGCCACGGCCACCCGCCAGATCGCGGCGGGCAATCTGGATCTGTCCTCGCGCACCGAAGAGCAGGCCTCGGCGCTGCAGGAAACGGCGTCGAGCATGGAAGAACTGACCGGCACCGTGAAGCAGAACGCCGATAACGCCCGCCAGGCGAGTTCGCTGGCGGCGAATGCCTCGGATATCGCCAACAAGGGTAGCGCGGTGGTCGGGCAGGTGGTCGGCACGATGGGCGAGATCAATCAAAGCTCCGCGCGCATTGCCGACATCATTTCCATCATCGAAGGCATTGCGTTCCAGACCAATATTCTCGCGCTCAACGCGGCTGTCGAAGCGGCTCGCGCCGGCGAGGAAGGGCGCGGCTTCGCGGTCGTGGCGGGTGAGGTGCGCAGCCTGGCGCAACGCTCGTCGGCGGCCGCCAAGGAAATCAAGGAATTGATCGACACTTCGGTGGAGCGCGTGCAATCCGGTTCGGCGCTGGTCGATGAGGCCGGCCGCACGATGACCGAGATCATCGGCGCGGTGCAACGCGTCACGGACATCATGGGCGAGATCGCCGCGGCCTCGGAAGAGCAAAGCAGCGGCATCGACCAGGTGGCGCGCGCCGTCACCCAGATGGACATGGTGACCCAGCAGAACGCCGCACTCGTGGAAGAGGCCGCCGCAGCGGCGCAATCGCTCGAGGATCAGGCGGGCAAGCTGCGCAAGGCGGTGGCGGTATTCCAGCTCGACGATCGGGCGGGTTCGGGCGCGGGTTTCGGCGCCGGATTCGATTCGGCAGCGAGCCCGAGCGTGCGGCGTCCCGTGTCCACCACCGTGACGAGCGCTGCGCGTAAGCCGGCTGCGGCCGCGCCGGCCCGCGTGGCGGCTGCTACGGCTGCGCCCGTGACGCTGCGGCCTTCCGTCGGCGCCGCAGCGCCTGCCAAGGCCGCGTCCGCCACCCCGGTGATGTCGGCAGGCGCGTCGGCGTCGTTGGCCGGCACTGCCGCGGGCAGCGACAAAGATTGGGAAACCTTCTAGGCCACGTCACACGGATTCAGGTGTTTTTCAGCCGCGCCATAAGCGGTGTATAAAGGGGGAAGGAGCTAGGCCACGGTTGCGCGCGCAACCGTGGTCTTTTTTTATTTGACTGCGGCAGCAGCATCCCCGATTTGACCCGCGTTCCGGTACATTGACGTGCGCGCTCGCTGGATGGAGTCGCGTTGCGGCGAGGCGCCAACGCGCCGTACCCGCTGGACACACGCACTTTGTACACGGATTGACCCAATAAAAGCCGCGCGGCAGGCCCGCGATTTGCGCGGCCCGGTTGTTCATGCCACTTTCGTGCTTTCCATGCGCCAGCCATCAGGGACCGACATGACGCCATACGACCTCGCGCACCGCCTCGTTCAGGCGCGCCAGCAGCATCGACTGACCGACGCGCCGCCGCCAGACAGCCTGCCGCCGGACGCAGCGACGGCCTATGCGATCCAGCAGGCCGTGCTGGCCGGGCTGGGCGAGTCCACCGGCGGCTGGAAAATCGGTGCCAGGGCGCCGCGCGGGCCCGCCTCGGGCGCGCCGATTCCGGGCTCGCTCGTGACCGGCTCACCGGCCCGGCTGGCCCACGACGGCTTTTTCCGCGTGCTGCTGGAGCTGGAGGTGGCGTTTCGCTTCAGCGAGATCATCGAACCCCGCCGCGAGGCGTATGCGCGTGACGAAGTGCTCGCGCTGGTGGGCGTGGTGCTGCCGGCCATCGAACTGGTCGACAGCCGCTTTACCGAATGGCCCGACGTGGCGCCGCTCGCGCAACTGGCCGATGCCCAGAATAACGGTGCATTGGTGACGGGGCATCCGGTGGCCTACGCCGGATTCGCGCGCACGTTCGATTTCGTTTCACCCCAACTGGGGCTCACCTTCAATGGCGAGTCACTGGTTACGGAAGCCACGGGGAATCCCGTGGGCGATCCCCGCGAGTTGCTGGTCTGGTTCGTCAATCATTGCGCCGCTATGGGAATCACGATCGAACCCGAGTGGACCATCACGACGGGCTCGTATGTGGGCGCACATAAGGTGGCGGGGGCTGGACGCGTGCAGGGCCGCATCGAAGGGCTGGGTGAGGTCGAGATCGACCTGACATAAACGCTGCTGACTCATTTCACGCTGCTTCATTCAGGTGCGCTCAAGCTGACTGGCTTGGCCTGATCATGTTCAGCCGCTTAACAACCCGCACGCTACACACTCGCGCTTGCGTGGCATCCGTCCGTGAGCCGTGCACTGCCGTCCTCCTCGCCGCTGTCTCCGGTTGCATCTACGCATCCGTCTTAGCCGTATACACCTATACATGGCCGCGCATGCGTGTCCGACATCCCGTGTATGGAGGTCATGCAATCCGTCGCACGCCAACCCTTTCGTCAAAGTGGATATCGCTTCGTGCGCTCAAGGTGGCTTCGCGCGCATTTCGATGTGAACGAAATCCATCATGCAGTGACGAAACAGAGGCAGTGCTCGAAAGGACAACGCGCGGGAACGAGGCACGAGGTGAGGCGCGAGGTGGGGCACATAGTGAGGCACCAGGCGAGTCAATACGGCGAGTCATATGGCGAGTCACACTGAGCGCATCGTTACGCGCACTGGCGCACACTACGAAGCAGCAAGATGTAACACTGGATCACCGCTGTCGTCGAAAGCGCTAGCCTGTGCGTTGTGGGGGAAAGCAGCAAGAGGTGGGAGTAGCAGCGGTAGATGCACCAAAGAGCTTGAAAGAGTACCCAGGAGCCGGTCGCGTGATGCACTGCTGGAGCGCTCAGAGATGCTGTACGTGGGGATGTTTCGCGCATACAGCAACTGACATTGCAGCACGGGCTGCCGTGATGTGGAGCGAAGATTGTAGGCGACCGAATTTATGTTTCCAAGTGAGGTTTGTGGGGAGGATGCCACGGCACGATTTTCATCACGTAGTCCGTGAAAAAAAATTTAAAAGGGTTTAGGATGAATTCGAGCGATGTCGTTTCCGAATAGCGCGCCGCGCACGACATCGGTCTAGATCTTGGCGAGGAGGTAGCATGGATATCTACAGCAGTTTCGCGACCCGCTTCGAGAAAACGCGAGAGGACGAACTCTCGCTCGAGGAGTATCTCGCGCTCTGCAAAGACAATCCCGCCGCGTACGCTACAGCTGGCGAACGCATGTTGACGGCAATCGGAGAACCGGAACAGATCGACACTCGTAACGACCCGCGCACTTCACGGATCTTCGCGAACAAGGTCATCAAGGTATACCCCGCATTCCGTGAGTTCTACGGAATGGAAGACGTGATCGAGCAGGTGGTCGCGTACTTCCGGCACTCGGCCCAGGGGCTCGAAGAAAAGAAGCAGATTCTTTATTTGTTGGGTCCGGTCGGCGGCGGTAAATCGTCGATCGCGGAGCGTCTCAAGCAACTCATGGAACGCGTGCCGTTCTATGCGATCAAGGGGTCGCCGGTCAACGAATCGCCACTCGGGCTGTTCGATTACGACGAGGACGGACCTATCCTCGAAGAACAGTACGGTATTCCTCGCCGCTACCTGAAGAGCATTCTGAGTCCGTGGGCAGTCAAACGCCTGCATGAATATAACGGCGATATCCGCAAGTTCCGCGTGGTACGCCGCTATCCTTCCATCCTGCGGCAGATCGGTATTGCCAAGACGGAACCGGGTGACGAAAACAATCAGGATATTTCGTCGCTGGTCGGCAAGGTCGACATTCGCAAGCTCGAGCAATACGCGCAGGACGATGCGGACGCCTACAGCTACTCCGGTGGCCTGTGTCTCGCGAATCAGGGTCTGCTCGAATTCGTCGAAATGTTCAAGGCGCCGATCAAGGTGCTGCACCCGCTGCTCACCGCCACCCAGGAAGGTAACTTCAAGGGCACGGAAGGCTTCGGTGCGATCCCGTTCGACGGCGTGATTCTCGCTCACTCGAACGAGTCTGAATGGAAGGCCTTCCGCAATAACCGTAACAATGAAGCCCTGCTCGACCGCATTTTCGTCGTGAAGGTGCCGTATTGCCTGCGCTATTCGGAAGAGATCAAGATCTACGAGAAGCTCATTCGCAACTCTTCGCTGGCAAGCGCGGTCTGTGCGCCCGGCACGCTGAAGATGATGGCGCAGATGTCCGTGCTGACGCGCCTGCAGGAGCCGGAGAATTCGAGCCTGTTCTCGAAGATGCAGGTCTACGACGGCGAGAATCTGAAAGACACCGATCCGAAGGCCAAGTCGTATCAGGAGTACCGCGACTTCGCCGGGGTAGACGAAGGCATGACCGGTGTGTCCACGCGCTTCGCGTTCAAGATTCTCTCGCGCGTGTTCAACTTCGATACGACTGAAGTGGCCGCGAATCCGGTGCATCTGATGTATGTGCTCGAACAGCAGATCGAGCGCGAGCAGTTCCCACCGGAGACCGAGCAGAAGTACCTGTCCTTCATCAAGGACGTGCTCGCGTCGCGTTACGCGGAATTCATCGGCAAGGAGATTCAGACCGCTTATCTGGAGTCCTATTCGGAGTACGGGCAGAACATCTTTGATCGCTATGTGACGTATGCTGACTTCTGGATTCAGGATCAGGAGTTCCGCGATCACGACACCGGCGAGAGTTTCGACCGTGCGTCCCTGAATGCGGAGCTGGAGAAGATCGAGAAGCCTGCCGGCATCAGTAACCCGAAGGACTTCCGCAACGAGATCGTCAACTTCGTCCTGCGTGCGCGTGCTGCCAACGCGGGCAAGAATCCGGCGTGGATCAGCTATGAGAAGCTGCGCGTCGTGATCGAGAAGAAGATGTTCTCGAACACGGAGGAACTCCTGCCGGTCATCTCGTTCAATGCGAAGGGCTCGGCAGAGGAACAGCGCAAGCACGAAGACTTCGTCAACCGGATGGTCGCGAAGGGCTATACGCCCAAGCAGGTGCGGCTACTGTGCGACTGGTATCTGCGCGTGCGCAAGTCATCATGATTGGCCTCACGTGCCGCCCGCGTGGCAAGTCCACGCGGGCACCTTGCGAGACGCGGGTTGCGTGGACATGACGTTGCCATGATGGCAGTGCAACGTCCGTCTCGTACCCGGAATGAGAGGCCGCTGCATGGGATCGGAGCCGGCGCTAAAACGCCTGCTCCGGTCGACTCGGGAGACCGGATGTGCTTCATCAAATCATCGACCGCAGGTTAGCTGGAAAGAACAAGAGCATTGCCAATCGCGAACGCTTTCTGCGTCGCGTCAAGAACTACATTCGTCGCGCCGTCTCGGAAGCGGTACGCGACCGGAGCATCAAGGACATCCAGAACACCCAGAGCATCACGATTCCGCGCAAGGACATTGCGGAGCCGTCGTTCCGTCATGGGCCGGGCGGCAAGCGCGAAATGGTGCATCCGGGCAACTCGGATTACATTCGGGGCGACAAGATTCCGCGTCCGCAAGGCAGTGGCGGCGGAGGCGGCGGCAATCAGGCCAGCAATGAAGGCGAGGGGCAGGACGACTTCGTGTTCGAACTCAGCCGCGAAGAATTCATGCAGTATTTCTTCGACGACCTGGAGTTGCCACGCCTCGTCAAAACCCATCTGCTGGCGGTGCCCACCTGGAAGAGCATTCGTGCAGGCTGGGCCGCGGAAGGCACGCCGAACAATATCGACGTGGTGCGTTCGCTGCGCAGCGCACTGGGCCGGCGCATCGCGCTGGGCGCGCCGCTCGTCAACGAACTGCATGAACTCGAACGGCAGCTCGAAGAGATGAAGGCCGACCCCGACGACCGTCGCGAGGACATCAAGACGCTCGAAGAGGAAATCCATCATTTGCGCGGCCGGATCTGGCGCATTCCGTTTATCGACCCGTTCGATCTGCGTTACGTGAACCGCGTGAAGCAGCCCACACCGTCCAGCCAGGCCGTGATGTTCTGTCTGATGGATGTCTCGGGTTCGATGGACGAGCAGCGCAAGGATCTGGCCAAGCGCTTTTTCATCCTGCTTTACCTGTTCCTCAAACGTAATTACGAGCGCATCGAGGTGGTATTCATTCGCCACCATACGCGTGCCGAGGAAGTCGACGAAGACACCTTCTTTCATTCCACCGAAAGCGGCGGCACGGTCGTCTCCAGTGCGCTGGAGTTGATGCAGAAGGTGATGGACGAGCGTTATTCGCCCACTGAATGGAATATTTACGGCGCTCAGGCCTCCGACGGCGACAACTGGACCGATGATTCGCCGAAGTGCCGCAAGATCCTCGCTGATGACATTCTCGAGAAGGTGCGCTATTTTGCCTATATTCAGGTAACGCCCGAAGAGCAGAACCTGTGGCTCGAATACGCGCAACTGGCGCTTTCGCAGCCGCACATGGCGATGAAGAAGGTCGAAACGGCCGCCGACATCTATCCTGTGTTCAGGGAGTTGTTTGAAAAGCAGGTGGCGTCCTCATGAGCGATAAACATCTGCCAAATGAAGCGCACGGCGTCGAGCCGGCGCGCGCAGGCGTGCCGAAGCAGGATTCTGGGCATGCCAAACCCGTCGCGGCCGCCGATGCCGTCGACGTGGGAGTGGGTCCTGATCACACTGCCAAAGCACGGGGACACACCGGAACGCCCATTGAGTGGCAAAGGGAAGTCCGTATGAACGTAGCCGATAGAAGGCCTCTGCCGTGCCCGTCCGACTGGACCTTTGAACTGATCGAAGAGTACGACTCGCATATTGCCAATGTTGCAGAGCAATATGAGCTCGACGTCTACCCGATCCAGCTCGAACTCATCAGCGCTGAACAGATGATGGATGCGTACGCATCCGTCGGCATGCCGGTGAATTACCGGCACTGGTCGTTCGGCAAACATTTTCTCGCTACCGAAAAAAGCTACCGTCGCGGTCAGATGGGGCTCGCGTACGAGATCGTCATCAACTCGAACCCTTGCATCGCGTATCTGATGGAAGAGAACACGATGACGATGCAGGCGCTCGTCATCGCGCACGCGGCGTACGGGCACAACTCGTTTTTCAAGGGCAACTATCTGTTCAAGCTGTGGACGGATGCGCATGCCATCATCGACTACCTCGTCTACGCGAAGAACTACATCGCGGAGTGCGAGGAGCGCTTCGGCCTCGACCGGGTGGAAGAACTGCTCGACTCCTGCCATGCGCTGATGAACTACGGCGTGGACCGTTACAAGCGGCCGCAGAAGCTGTCGCTGCAAAAGGAATCCGCGGCGCGCCGCGAGCGCGAGGCGTATCTGCAGTCGCAGGTCAATGAACTGTGGCGCACCTTGCCGACCAAACACACGCCGCTGCCCGAAGAAACCGACGACCGTTATCCGCCGGAGCCGCAGGAAAACCTGCTGTACTTCGCGGAAAAGAACGCGCCGCTGCTGGAGCCGTGGGAGCGCGAGGTGATTCGCATCGTGCGCAAGATCGGCCAGTACTTTTATCCGCAGCGTCAGACCCAGGTGATGAACGAAGGCTGGGCCACGTTCTGGCATTACACCTTGCTCAACACGCTGTACAACCAGGGCAAGCTGGAAGACGGCTTCATGATGGAGTTCCTCCACTCGCACAGCAACGTGGTCTACCAGCCGCCGGTGACGAAGCCGTATTACAGCGGCATCAATCCGTATGCGCTTGGGTTCTCGATGATGAGCGACATTCGCCGCATCTGCGAAAACCCCACGGAGGAAGATCGCCGCTGGTTCCCGGAACTGGCGGGCAGCCCGTGGTTGCAGGCACTGCACTACGCGATGCGCAACTTCAAGGATGAGAGCTTCGTGGCGCAGTACCTGTCACCGCATCTGATCCGTGAAATGCGGCTGTTCTCGGTGCTCGACGACGACATGCGCGACGCGCTGGAAGTGTCGGCCATCCACGACGACAGCGGCTATCAGTACGTGCGGCAGGCCCTGTCCCGGCAGTACGACATGCATCACCGCGAGCCGAACATTCAGGTGTGGTCAGTGAATACGCGTGGCGACCGTAGCCTGACACTGCGGCACTTCATGAGCGACAACCGGCATCTGTCCGGCGATAGCGACGAGGTGCTCAAGCACATGGCGCGCCTGTGGCAATTCGACGTGTATCTGGAAAGCGTCGATGAAAACGGCACGGTCCGAAAACGCTACGAGTGCCGCTACGTGCCGCCGGCAGTTCGGCTTTAAGCGCCCGGGCGGCGCGGCAAAAAAAAAAGCCCAGACAGGGAGGCTGGGCAAAAAGTCACCAGGCATCTGGCGACGGAGGATTTCGGTACTGACCTGTACGGCAAACAGGCCCGCGTCTTCACGGATCGCGGGCCTGTTGTGTTTTTTATGTGCCGTCACGGCGTGCGTCGCCTCTACATTTCCGGCGGCGCCCTCAGCGCGTGCTCAGCACGTCAGGCATCGATCCGCTCAATGTGCGTTGTACACGGGCGGCGAGTACGGGCTCACGCGAACTTCCGTACGTTGACCGGCTTGCGTGCTGCCGTTGCTGACCGAACCGTAGCCGGTGTTGTCAGCTTGAGCGGTCGCGTTTTGTGCGGAGACGCGTGCTTCGGCGGCCTGGATGTCGGCCGGGTAGTACGGGTCACGGCCATGCGAAGGCGAGTAGCCGGCTTGTTCGAGCTGCACCAGTTGGGCGCGTACTTCAGCGCGGGTCAGCGGTTGATTCGATTGAGCAAACGAGGCCACCGGAGCGGCGAACAGAGCGGCAATGGCAACTGCCTGGATAAGCGATTTCATGATCATTACCTCCAAAGATTATTTTTGGTGGGCGATCAGCCGCGCTTCAAAGCGCCTGCTGATCGCCGGAGCCCATCGGCCAACTGGCCAGCTTAGTTGTTACGGGCGAAGAAAGCGCGCACCGCTGCGATCGGGTGATGATGGCCCGCTTGCGTAGCCTGGTCGCTCACGCCACCGTACGAGCTGTTTGCTGCTGCGTCGCGTTCTGCTGCGACGGTTTGTGCGCTTTGACCTTGTTGCGAAGCAGGTGCGCCGACGTTCGGACGATAGAACGGTGCCGGGCCGTAGCCGCTGGCGAAAGCCGGAGCGGCGAGGGTGGCGGAAGCGGCAACCAGCAGAGCGGCGATGATCTTGGTCTTCATGATGGACTCCAAATAGCGTTCGACTTCGTTTCAGGATGGCGCCGCGACAGTGTCTGAAGAAGTGTATCTGCGGCGTCGATGGAAAGCAGTGTATACCCCTACTATTGATTCTTTGTATTGATAGTTCGAAATGACTATTTCGAAATAACGCCCAATCCTGTCAGGCATGGCTGGCGGGACTGGCGGCGGGGTCGGAACGTGGGAACTGCGGAAAATGAGAGATCAAAAAGGCGAGGGCACGCCGTTAGCCGGGCGATCCGGTAGATGTTGCAGCGCAATGTGCGCTACCCCACGAAACGGCATTTTTGACTGGCTTGCTGGGCGGGTTTTGGCTGCTTACCTTGGAGGTGCTCTGAGAACATAAGTGCGTATTGGACGCCCCGCCGCGGACCGGTCGGAGGGCGTCTTTTTTTGGAGCGACGCGTTACGACACGACGATATCCGTACCCAGTTGATGCAGCAGATCGCGTAAGGCTTCAGCCTGGGCCATTTGCGTGTCGCCACGCAGATGAATCTGCAGCGCGTGCCCGGCAATGCCGTCCACGGGACGCGCGAGCCATAGCTCGACGGCGAGTCCGAGTCC
The DNA here is from genome assembly GCF_003429005.1 of Paraburkholderia sp. DHOC27. Lineage (GTDB taxonomy): Bacteria > Pseudomonadota > Gammaproteobacteria > Burkholderiales > Burkholderiaceae > Paraburkholderia. The sequence continues at coordinate 89,815 of NZ_QVQV01000007.1, read as the reverse complement.
ATCGGGTTGATTGGCGGCCACGGGTTCGATCACCCGTGGCTTGAAACAGGCACGCTGGGACATACGGTTGGCCTCCTTACCTGCGCGTTTGAGCGTTTGAAGGTTTCGAACGTCAGGGCATCTGAAGCTCTGAGTCGCACCCTCGATGCTAGTCAGCCGCGTGGCTCGCGACAAACGACAAATACGCGTTTGCAAACCCCATCACGTGCTTAAAGCCGCAACGCCACTGACGACATCCGCATGGATGCGTTGAGCATGCTCACGCGTCGCCTCGTCGGCGGGTGGACAAGCAGGTCCAAAGGACTGCATGATCAGGTGTGCCGACGGACCTTTGTTCATCCGGCAACATGGCAGCAGGATGGCAACCGCGCGGCAGAGCGCGCGGCTCGCGCACCCATCTCATGCGACGCACCGGACCATGCCCACACCCAGCCCCGAGTTTCATCGCAATCTGAAAGCGCCCATGACGGCGCGGCGACGGCGGCTGTTGATCGTCGGGGCGGTGGTGTTGTTCGTGCTGCTGGCGTGGGCGACGAAGCTGATCGTGGAACCGGCCTTCCAGCGCACGCTGGTCATGACGACCGGCGCGAGCGGCGGCATCTACCGCGGCTTTGCGGATCGCTACGCCGCGATTCTCAAGCGCGAAGGCATCACGCTCGATATCCGCAATTCGTCGGGCGCGGTTGAAAACTACGACCGCCTGAAGGATCCCAACAGCCCCTACGAAGTGGGTTTCGTTCAATCTGGCACGACTCACCCGCAGGAAAACAGTAACCTGCAGATCATCGCGGCGGTGTCGTATGAACCGATCTGGGTGTTCTATCGCGGCGACACGGTCATCAACCGGCTTGCGCAACTGCGTGGCAAACGCGTTTCCGTTGGCGTGCCAGGCAGTGGGCTGCTGGAAGTCGCGCAGGTGTTGCTCGGCGACAGCGGCATCACGTCAGGCAACACGACGCTCGTGCACCTGGAAGCAGACAAGGCCTACCAGGGGCTCGAAAGCGGACAACTGGACGCGGCCTTTTTCATCGGACGGCCCGATGCGGCGATGCAGGTCACGCTGCTCAACAGCAACCTCAAGCTGATGGATTTCGCGCAGGCCGATGCGCTGGTGCAGAAGTTTCCATCGTTGTCCAAAGTAATTTTTCCGCGTGCCTCGACCAGCATCGTCGACGATCTGCCGCGCAACGACGTCACCTTGCTGGCGGCGACTGCGTTGCTGGTGTCGAAGGACTCGTTGCATCCCGCTTTCATCTATCTGCTGCTGGACGCCGCGAAAAACGTGCATGGCGGCGAGGATTACTTCACGCCGCTCGGCAAATTTCCCAATCTGAACAGCGAGGAATTTCCGGTCTCGGAAGAAAGCGAGCGCTACTTCAAATCGGGTCGGCCGTTCCTGCAGCGTTATCTGCCGTTCTGGCTGGCGAGCTTCGTCGAACGGCGCCTGCTGATTCTGCTGCCCTTCATGGCCTTATTGCTCGGCTTGTTGCAGGCCTTGCCGAAAATGGTCGAAGCGCGCTTTAAACGGCGTCTCGTGGTGTGGTATCGCGAGATCAAGGCGTTGGAAGACGAAGTGTGGAAATACAGCGACCGGCCGAGCGCGGCGCAGGTCACGCAATGGCGTCGCGAGATCGAGAGTATTGATGCGCACGCCAGCACGATCCGTATGCCGCAACGCTACTTTCATGACGTGTATGCGCTCAAGCAGGCCATCAGCATTGTGCGGGGCCGCATTGATCAGGTGGCGGAACGGGTCAAGGACGTGGGTGAGAGCGAACGCGAAAGCGCGGAGGGGATCAGGCGAGGCGCGCGTGAACGAACGGGTAAAACAGACGGGCAGTCTGATGAACAGGCAGGTGAACAATCCGAGCCAAGCCGGACAAAATGAACAAAAAATGAACCGAGCTGGCCTCGCGATCAATGCCGGCTGCGTGCGAGGCCAGACCCTTCAGCTCACCGACGGCTCGCCTTCACCGGGTTTTTTCCCCGGATGATCTGCGGGCGACTGCTTGCGGGCCTCGTCATCACGCTCCGGCAGCTTGCTCTTCTCGTTGTCGCTATGGGTAACGGGCTTCGGATGTTCGAGATCCGGTTGCGTCGACTCTTTGGACTCTTTGGTTTCGCTCATCACGTGCTCCTTGCTGTCAAAGGTTCGGGTACCTCTGCCTGAGAAGTAGCAATGCCCGGTCCTGCCCCCGCGCAATCCCCGCGCAATCCCTTGTGGACTGGCAGCGGTCGACTATCCTGATAGAAGGCGTGCACCGCGTGTGGGGACGCGGCAGCCCGAAAGCATCCTCAGTGAGGCAGGCGTCATGCACATTCATTTTCCGCAAGAGAGCCCCGAATACTGCGCCCGCGATCTCGTGGTCGCCTTTACGGCGGTGGTGGACGGCGCGCCCGTGCAATGCGCGGTCACGGCCGAGGCGCTGGAGGATCATTTCAGCGCGCAATCCCTGCGTGAGGGCGACTTGCTGAGCGCCTTCGATTCCCACCGGCGCGCCATCGAACACGCGGCACAACGCATGCTGCTGGAGGTGGGCGGCAAACCCGTCCTGTTGCATAGCGGCTGTTTCCGCTTCGCCGAGTAAGCGGGGCACGCGTGCGAGCGGCGTGAAGCGGCCGGGACAGCCGCCGCTTTCGAGGAGTTCCATCATGCGCGCGATGCTGTTCGACAGCAGCGTCCTGCAACTGCGCGACATGCAGGTGCCCGATCCGGTGCCCGCTGCCGGCCAGTTGCTGATCGACGTCCATGCCTGCGGCGTGTGCCGCACGGATCTGCATCTGATCGACGGCGAGTTGCCGCATCCCAAACGTCCGGTGATCCCCGGTCACGAGATTGTCGGTACGGTCGCCGAACTGGGCGAAGGCGTAAGCGGGTTCGCGGTCGGCGAGCGGGTGGGCGTGCCGTGGCTTGGGCACACCTGCGGCGTGTGCCGTTTCTGCACGACCCGGCGGGAGAATCTCTGCGATGCTGCGGGCTTCACCGGCTATACCCTCGATGGCGGCTACGCGGAACGAACCGTCGCCGACAGCCGCTACTGTTTCGCGCTGCCGCCGCACTATTCGGACATCGAGGCGGCGCCGCTGTTGTGCGCGGGTCTGATCGGCTACCGGACGCTCGCGATGGCCGGCGACGCGCAGCGCATCGGCATTTACGGCTTCGGCGCGGCCGCACATATCGTCGCGCAGGTCGCGCGTCATCAGGGCCGCAGCGTGTACGCCTTCACACGCCGGGGCGACGTCGCCGCGCAACATCTCGCCATGCGGCTGGGCGCGAAGTGGGCGGGCAGCAGCGAGGATGCGCCGCCCGACGAACTCGACGCCGCGCTGCTGTTCGCGCCGGTCGGCGCACTGGTGCCGCTCGCGCTCAAAGCCGTCGCCAAGGGTGGCGTCGTGGTGTGCGGTGGCATCCACATGAGCGACATTCCGTCGTTTCCGTATGCGTTTCTGTGGGGCGAGCGGCGCGTGGTCTCGGTGGCCAATCTGACGCGTGAGGACGGTCTCGCCTTCATGCGCATCGCCGCCGAAACGCATCTCGAACTGCACACCCGCACCTATGCGCTCGGCGACGCCAACCGTGCGCTCGCCGACCTGCGCGAAGGACGCCTGAGCGGCGCCGCGGTGCTGTCGGTTCGCGGCGCGTGAAGGCCGCCGCTGAAGGTGTTTGCGGGCGTTCTCGTATAGAGTACAGATCACGTCGCGCGGCACGCATCGTTAGGCGTTGTCGCGCGATGCATGCGAAATGCACAGCCATCTCCCATCCTTAAGGGGCTGCCTTTCATATGAAATACAAGGACTATTACGAGACCCTGGGTCTCGAGCGCAGCGCGACCCAGGACGACATCAAGCGGGCGTATCGCAAGCTCGCACGCAAATATCATCCGGACGTCAGCAAGCTCGACGACACCGAAGAGCGCTTCAAGGAAGTCGGCGAGGCGTACGAGGTGCTAAAAGATCCGGAAAAGCGCGCAGCGTACGACCGCATGGGCAGCGAATGGCAGAACGGCCAGGAGTTTCAGCCGCCGCCCAACTGGGACGAAGGCTTCGAATTCCGTGGACGCGGCGGCGAGGCACACCCCGAGGCCGACCCGAATCTCGACGACTTTTTCGCGCAGATGTTCGGCCAGCGGCAGGGCGCGTATCAACGGTACGGCGGGCAACAGGGCGGGGGCCATGAGGGCTTCTATCAAGGCGCCGATCAGGGTGGATATCAAGGCGGCTTTCAGGGCGGCTTCCAGGGCAGTGCGCAGATGGCCGGCCAGGATCACCACGCCAAGGTCGTGCTCGATCTGGAGGACGCCTACCGTGGCGCGCAACGCGGCATCACGCTACAGATGCCAGTGGTGGACGGGGAGGGCCACGTCAAGCTCGAATCGCGCACCCTCAACGTGACCGTTCCCAAGGGCATGAAGGCTGGCCAGCACCTGCGGCTCGCCGGACAGGGCGGCCCCGGTTTTGGCGACGGGCCGGCGGGCGATCTCTATCTGGAGATCGCTTACCGGGACCATCCACGCTTCCGGCTCGACGGCCGCGACGTCTCGCTCGACGTGCCGGTCGCGCCGTGGGAAGCGGCGCTCGGCGCCCAGGTCAAGGTGCCGACGCCAGATGGCGTCGTGGAGATCACGGTGCCGAAGGGCTCGGCCGCGGGACGGCGTCTGCGGCTCAAGGGCAAGGGCATTCCCGGCAATCCGCCGGGCGACCTGTACGTGGTCCTGAGCATCGTCTTGCCGCCTGCCGATACCGAGCAGGCCGCGGCCGCCTATACCGCGATGCGGCAGGCGTTCCATTTCGATCCGCGCGCACATTTTTACGGGTGATCACGCATCATGAACGAAACCGTCACGACCTGGCTGGAAGGTCAGATTGTCAATGAGGAAGTGGAATTCACGCTGGTGGAACTGTGCCGCGTGAGCGGGGCGTCGGTGGAAGAAGTGACCCTGTGGGTGGCCGAAGGCGCCTTCGATCCGCAGGGCACGGGACCACACGAATGGCGTTTTCGCGGCACCGAATTGCGCCGCGTACGCACCGCACGGCATCTCGCCCAGGACCTCGAGATCAATCCGCCAGGCATCGCGCTCGCGCTCGATCTGCTCGAGGAGATCGAGACGCTGCGGGCGAATCAACGGCGTCCGCGCAAGGGTTGAAGCGGCGGCGCGATGTGGTGAGTGCTACGTCGCGCCCGGGTCGCTCGCGTCGCTCGGGTCGCTCGGGTCGCTCGGGTCGCTCGGGTCGCTCGCGTCGCTCTCGTCATTCTCGTTGCTCGATCCGCCCGCTTCCTCATTCACCTCTTTCAGCACCTCGATAAAGGCGCGCAAGCCGGCTGGCACATGACGATGCCCAGGGTAGTACAGATGCAGGCCGGCAATGAACGGGCACCAGTCGTCCAGCACCGTGACGAGCCGGCCGTCGGCGAGCCAGGCACGCGCGGTGGGTTCGGGCACGTAGGCGATGCCGAGTCCATCCGCCGCCGCGTCGACCATCAATTCGTTGCGATCCAGCGTCAGCACGCCGGGCACGTCGATCACCACTTCCTCGCCGTGTCGCGCGAATTCCCAACGGTATAGCTTGCCGCTCGGCAGACGATGACGGATGCAGCGATGCTGCGCGAGATCCTCGGGCACGAGCGGGGCCGGGTGCCCGGCCAGATAGGACGGCGCGGCCACCGCGACGAAGCGCAGATCGCCGCCAATCCGCACCGCCACCATATCCTGCGGCAACGCTTCGCCGAGCCGCACGCCCGCATCGAATCCCTGTTCGACGATATCCACCAGCCGCCCCTCGGCCACCAGATCGAGCGCCATGCCCGGATAGCGCGCGAGGAAGCGCGGCACCACCGTGCGCAGCAGGAGCCGCGCCGAGCTTTCGTTGGCGTTGATGCGCAGCGTGCCGGTGGGATGGCCACGCGTTTCCGCGACCGTGTCGAGTGCCGCGTCCAGCTCTCTCAATACCGGAGCGAGCCGCCGCAACAGCGCTTCGCCCGCCTCGGTCGGCGCCACGCTACGGGTGGTGCGATTGAGCAGCCGCACGCCGAGGTCGCGCTCCAGTCCCAGCATGGCGTGGCTCAGTGCAGAGCGCGACACACCGAGCGCATCGGCGGCGCGCCGGAAACTGCGATGCGTGGCCACCGTCGAGAAGGCGGTGAGATCGGCAAGCGTAGGTCGGGTCATTGGTGAAATCGCTTCACGAAGGCATGCCAACTATACCGGCTTATCGCACCAATGAGGCGCTCCTACAATGGGCTTAACTCTTTTCGGGAGCATTCAATCATGTCTAAAACCTGGCTCATCACCGGCACCTCCACGGGACTTGGCCGGATCCTGGTCGAAAAGCTGCTGGCGCGCGGCGATCGTGTGGTCGGCACTCTGCGCCGTGACGGCGCGCTGGACGATCTGTCCGCACAGTATGGCGAGCGGCTGCATGTCCTGACGCTCGACGTCACCGACACGCAGGCGGTGCGCCGCGCCGCTGCTCAGGCGTTCGAAGCAATGGGCCGCATCGACGTGGTGGTCAGCAACGCGGGCTACGGCCTGTTCGGCGCGGGCGAGGAAGTCTCGGACGAGCAGATCGAGCGGCAGATCGCCACCAATCTGGTCGGCTCGATCCAGTTCATCCGTGCCGTGCTGCCGCATCTGCGCGTGCAGGGCGGCGGGCGGATCGTGCAGGTGTCGTCGGAGGGCGGTCAGTACGCCTATCCGGGCTTCAGTCTCTATCACGCCACCAAGTGGGGGATCGAAGGCTTTGTCGAGTCCGTGGCGCAGGAAGTGGCGCCGCTTGGCATCGACTTTCTGATTGTCGAACCGGGTCCCACGGTGACGAATTTCCGCTCGAACCTCGTCAGCGCCGACCCCATGCCCGCCTATGACGCAACGCCGGCGGGCGAAGTGCGCCGTCTGATCGAGCGCAACGGTTTCGAGCGGCTCGGCGACGCGGGCAAAACCGTGGACGCGATGATCGCCGCCGCCGATGCGGAGAAGCCGGGCCTGCGCCTGACGCTTGGCAGCACGGCATACCGCTCCATCAGCACGGTGCTGGCAAAGCGGCTGGCGGAACTCGAAGCGCAGAAGGCGGTGGCGCATTCCGCGGACGCATGACATAAAGCGTGACATAAAGCGCCGCAGCCAACCACACGGGTAGCAGCCCCAGCGACTACCCAAAAACAACAACTCAAACGGGCAGGCCGGGACCAAAAGGCAGCCAGCAAGGGGTTCGATCCCACCAAATGGGCAAAACCGTAAAAAATCTGTGCAACTAGTTTATATACGATGAAACGGTTTACCTATGATATTAGGGTATGCCTAATTGAATCGCTGCCCTGCAGCGTCGTAGAATCGCTGCACATTGATTTGGGGGGCGTGAAGCATGTATCTAGCTTCTCGTTGCAAATTCAACAGCGATCTCCGGCACCGCCCGGCGCTGCATCTGTGTGCTTCTCGTCATGAGAGCCGCGGCGGCAATGGCATCGCCCATGCCATTGCCATTCCATCCGCGCCATGAGCTCACTCATTTCCGTTAAACGGCTCTGCAAGAGCTTCCCCGGCGTGAGGGCACTTCACGAAATCCAGTTCGACCTCGTCGCGGGTGAAGTCCACGCGCTGATGGGCGAGAACGGCGCCGGCAAATCGACCTTGATGAAGATTCTCGCGGGCGTCTATACGCGGGATTCCGGCGAGTTCCTGATCGACGGTCAGCCCGTGGAATTCACGAGCCCCGGCGAAGCGCAGGCGCTCGGCGTGTGCATCATTCATCAAGAGCTGCAGTTGATGAATCACCTGAGCGTCGCGCAGAACATCTTCATTGGCCGCGAACCGCGCGGCCGGCTCGGTCTCTTTCTGGACGAAGACAAGCTCAACGCGCAGGCGCGCGAAATCCTCGGCCGCATGCACGTGAATCTCGATCCGCGCGCCGAAGTCGGCACGCTGACCGTTGCCATGCAGCAGATGGTCGAGATCGCCAAGGCGCTGTCGTTCGATTCGCGCGTGCTGATCATGGACGAACCCACTTCGGCGCTCAACGACGCGGAGATCGCCGAGCTGTTCCGTATCATCCGTGAACTCAAGAGCCGTGGCGTGGGCATCATCTACATCTCGCACAAGATGGATGAGCTCAAGCAGATCGCCGATCGCGTCACGGTGATGCGCGACGGCGAATACGTCGCTACCGTCAACGCCCAGGACACGAGCGTCGAGGCCATCATCGGCATGATGGTGGGCCGCACGCTCACCGACATCGGCTCGTCGCAAGGCAATGGGCAGCACGGCGAAGTCGCGCTCGAAGTGAAGAACCTGAACGCGGGGCCGCTCGTGCGCGACGTGAGCTTTGCGCTGCGCAAAGGCGAGATTCTCGGCTTCGCTGGACTGATGGGCGCCGGCCGTACCGAAGTGGCGCGCGCCGTGTTCGGCGCCGATCCGGTCGACTCGGGCGAGATCATCGTGCGCGGCGTGAAGGCCAGCATCAAGACGCCGAGCGACGCCGTCAAGCGCGGCATTGGCTACCTTTCGGAAGACCGCAAGCGCTATGGTCTTGCCACCGGCATGGATGTCGAGTCGAACATCGTCATGTCCAATCTCGGCAAGTTCCTGTCGTTCAACTTCTTTCTGCGGCGCGGCAAGATTCGCCGCACCGCGTCGCACTTCATCAAGTTGCTGGCCATTCGCACGCCGACCGCGACGCAGCAGGTACGGCTGCTGTCGGGCGGCAACCAGCAGAAGATCGTGATCGCCAAATGGCTGGAGCGCGATTGCGACGTGCTGTTCTTCGACGAGCCGACGCGCGGCATCGACGTGGGCGCCAAGACCGAGATCTACAAACTGCTGCGCTCGCTTGCCGAGCAGGGCAAGGCAATCGTGATGATCTCCTCGGAACTGCCGGAAATCCTGCGCATGAGCGACCGCATCGTCGTGATGTGCGAGGGCCGCATTACCGGCGAACTTGCCGCTGCGGACGCCTCGCAAGAAAGCATCATGCGCCTCGCGACGCGGCGCGAAACCTTGAAAGTGGAGTGAGCCTTCAGAGGGCCATGAAATGACACAACCAACGGATATGTCGGCGCTGGGCAGCAAGGGCCAGCGCTCAGGACTCAAGGCCCGGATCTTCGCGCCGGCCACGCTGCAAAAACTGCTGGCGTTCGGCAGCCTGATCCTGCTGCTGATCTTCTTCAGCTTCGCCTCGCCCTCGTTCATGCAGATGGACAACATGCTGGGCATTCTGCAGGCAACGGCGGTCAACGGCGTGCTGGCCATTGCCTGTACCTTCGTCATCATCACCGGCGGTATCGATCTGTCGGTCGGCACCTTGATGACCTTCACGGCGGTGATCTGCGGCGTGTTCCTCACGTACTGGCATTTGCCGATGTGGATCGGCGTGCTGGCGGCGATCGGCACGGGCGCGCTGTGCGGCAGCATTTCGGGCACGCTCACGGCGAAGATGAAAATCCCGCCGTTCATCGCGACCCTCGGCATGATGATGCTGCTCAAAGGGCTCTCGCTGGTGGTCTCGGCCGACAAGCCGATCTACTTCACCGACACCGACAACTTCTACATGATCTCGCAGGACTCGCTGATCGGTTATCTGGTGCCGAGCCTGCCGATTCCGAATGCGGTGCTGATCCTGTTCTTCCTCGCGGTGGCGAGTTCGATCACGTTGAATCGCACGGCGCTGGGCCGTTACACCTTCGCGCTGGGCAGCAACGAAGAAGCGGTGCGCCTCTCGGGGGTGAACGTCGACCGCTGGAAGATTGCCATTTACAGCCTGGGCGGTGCGATCTGCGGCATTGCTGGGCTGCTGATCGCCTCGCGTCTGAATTCGGCGCAGCCGGCGCTCGGCCAGGGCTATGAACTCGAAGCGATTGCCGCGGTGGTGATTGGCGGCACGTCGCTGAGCGGCGGATCGGGCACGATCCTCGGCACGATCATCGGCGCCTTCATCATGAGCGTGCTGACCAACGGCCTGCGCATCATGTCGGTGGCGCAGGAATGGCAGATCGTCGTGACCGGCCTCATCATCATTCTCGCGGTGTACGCCGACATCCTGCGGCGCCGCAAGAGCTGAGCACCATGACATCAAGAAAAGGGAACGCAGCACGTTCCCCCCATAGCTGAAGGTAGAAGGTCCACCTTAGGAGGAGATACCCATGTTGAAAAGAAAACTGATCAGCGTCGTGCTCGGCGTTAGCGCGCTGGCCGCCGGCACGAACCTCGCATTCGCTGACGATGTCTACATCCCGCTCATTTCGAAGGGCTTCCAGCACCAGTTCTGGCAGGCCGTCAAAGCCGGTGCGGAACAGTCCGCGAAAGAGCATAACGTGAGGATTTCCTTCGAGGGTCCGGAAACCGAAGCGATGGTCGACAAGCAGATCGACATGCTCTCGGCCGCGCTCGCGAAGAAGCCGCAGGCCATCGGCATTGCCGCGCTCGACAGCAAGGCGGCCATTCCGCTGCTCAAGCGCGCGCAGAACCAGAAGATCCCCATTATTGCTTTCGACTCGGGCGTGGACAGCACCATTCCGCTGACCACCTGCGCGACGGATAACCTCGCCGCGGCCGGCCTCGCCGCCGACAAGATGGCCGAAGCCATCGGTGACTCCGGCGAAGTCGGGCTGATCGTGCACGACCAGACGAGCCGCACGGGCGTCGATCGTCGCGACGGCTTCCTGAACGAGATGAAAGCCAAGCACCCGAACGTCAAGATCGTGTCGGTGCAGTATGGCGGCGGCGACCATCTGAAGTCGGCGGAAATCGCCAAGACGATGATTCAGGCCAACCCCAATCTGAAGGGTATTTTCGGTTCGAACGAAGGCTCGGCTGAAGGCGCGGCGATCGGCGTGAAGGAGTCGGGCAAGAAGCTGGTGCTGATCGGCTACGACTCGGGCAAGGAACAGAAGGACGACATCAATTCGGGCTTGATGTACGGCGCGATTACGCAGAACCCGATTGGTATCGGCAAGTGCGTGGTGGACTCCGCTGTGAAGGCACTCAAGGGCGAAACGCTGCCGAAGAAGGTCGATACCGGCTTCTACTGGTACGACAAGAGCAATATGAACGATCCGAAGATCTCCGCCGTGCTGTACGACTAAGCACGCGGGCCACGTACGCTGACGAAACAAGCTGATTGAGCGCGCTGACTGAGCAAGCCGACTGAGCGCGCTGCGGGTGACTCACTTGCACCGCAGCGCGCCTGAATGAAGCAAACAGGAAAGACGGGGGCGTGGCATCCAGCGGAAGCCGCGCCCCTGTTTTTTGTTCAGGGTTCCGAATCAAATCCGATTGCCGAGGAGGGTGTGTAGATGACTACGATCACCGGGCTGTCCGTGCGGGATATCCGCTTTCCAACCTCGCGTTCGCTGGACGGCTCCGACGCGATGAACGCCGCGCCGGACTATTCCGCGACTTATGTCACGCTCGAAACCGACACGGCGTCGCTCACGGGACACGGGCTCACGTTCACCATCGGGCGCGGCAACGAAATCTGCGTGGCGGCGGTGCACGCGCTCGCGCCGCTCGTGATCGGCAAAACGCTCGAGGATATCGCGGCGAACATGGGCGCGTTCTGGCGCGCACTGACCTCGGACAGTCAATTGCGCTGGATCGGGCCGGACAAGGGCGCCATCCATCTGGCCACCGCAGCGGTCGTCAACGCAGCGTGGGACCTGTGGGCCAAAGCGGCTGGCAAGCCGGTGTGGAAGCTGCTGGTGGACATGAGCCCGGAAGAACTGGTGCGTTGCCTCGATTTCCGTTTCGTGACCGACGCGATCACACCCGAGGAAGCGATTGCCTTGCTGCGCCGTCACGCAAGCAGCAAAGCGGAACGCGAGCAGGAAATGCTCGCACAGGGCTATCCCGCGTATACGACCTCAGCGGGCTGGCTTGGCTACGACGACGAGAAGATTCGCCGCCTCGCCCGCGAGGGCGTGGCGCAGGGCTGGACCCACTTCAAGCAGAAAGTGGGCGGCAACCTGGAAGAGGACATGCGTCGCGCCCGCATCCTGCGCGAGGAAATTGGCGAAAACCGCAAACTGATGATGGACGCGAATCAGGTGTGGGACGTCGACCAGGCCGTGGCCAACATGCGGCGCCTCGCGCAATTCGATCCGTGGTGGATCGAAGAGCCGACCAGCCCCGATGACATCCTCGGCCACGCGTCGATCCGCGAGCGGATCAAACCCATTGGCGTGGCGACGGGCGAGCATTGCCATAACCGCGTGATGTTCAAGCAGTTGTTGCAGGCCGGGGCCATCGACTTTTGTCAGATCGACAGTTGCCGGTTGGGCGGTCTGAACGAGGTCATCGTCGTGCTGCTGATGGCCGCCAAATTCGGCGTGCCGGTGTGTCCGCACGCGGGCGGCGTCGGATTGTGCGAGTACGTCCAGCATATTTCGTTGTTCGACTACATCTGCGTGTCGGCGTCGCTGGAAAACCGCGTGCTCGAATACGTGGATCATCTGCACGACCATTTCGTCGATCCCGTCGTGATTCGCAGCGGCCGTTATATGCCGCCGCAGCGACCGGGCTACAGCATCGAAATGCACGCGGCGTCGCTCGACCAGCACGACTTTCCGAACGGGGCGGCGTGGCAGGCCGGGCGACCGTAGGCACCACAACGGGCGTTCGCATGTACTGATAGAGCCGCCCGTGCGAATTTTTGATCCTTGCTTCTCGTTCTCTTATGCCGTGGCGTTGAGCTGATCTGCGCCGCGCGTCATCTTTAAGCGCCGGACGTTGCTGCCTGTTGGCGGCACGTCCGCGCGTTCCTTCACTTGTTCTTCATTTCCGGCGGGCGCGATGCGATTCGCGCCACCGTTCCGCGTCTTTCCTCTTGCCGCCCCCCGTCTCTGCCAATGCGAGGCTTTAATTCGCCGCTCGAATTCAAGCCTCGATCCGCGTCAAAACCGTGTCAGCCCCGTGGGCCCAGAACCGCCAGGACCTGCGCGGAGCGCGGTTTTCAAGGCGGGAACGGTGGTTGCTCGCCGCTTAGTCAAGCAACGTTCATCTGCGAGTGTCATCACGACGCGAGAGGAGAGCGGTGAACGGTTCAGTACATTTGACGTGCGACGCTCCGGAAACAAGGCGAAGGTTTTTCCGGGCGGCGCCGTGGCTCTATACAGGAATCCGAAATGGCTCGACACAAAGCCGACGTGGCCGACGATGAGTTCGAGATCTACGCGAGTTACCACAGCACGGGCGATGGTCGATACATCGGCGGACTGAAGGTCGTGCGCAAGACAGATCGCAAGATCCTGTTCCCCTTCGAAGGGGCGCCACAGATTGGACCGTATGACAGCGTCGAAGAAGCACGACGCGCGGCGGTGGAGTATGGTCGCGCAATCGTGGCGGCAGATCGTGCCTCGCCGGAGGCATAAGGACGGATGCATCGGAAAATGTGACGCGGAGCGTGTGCGTCACTCGCTTTATTCGCGGACTTTGCTAGCGCATCTTGATCGCGAACTATGCTCGATTCTCGCCGCGCAAGCCGCCCCCTACTTTTTACAAAGCGCCTGCGAATTTTCCTGCAAATGATGTGCCGGTTGCGAGGTGGGACCTGTGTGATTCCTTTTGCGGTCCAGGTTACGGTCCCTTCCGCGGCCCATTTGTTGCTGCATGACCAAGAGCACTGTTTCCTTCGAAACGCGAAGGTCGATTTCATGGAGGTTGTCATGCCACAGAATGAACACGATCAATCACGCGCCGCATCGACGCATTCAGCCGATCCGCAAGACAAGCGCACGGCGAGCCAGAAAGAAGAAGCGGAACGTACCGATCCGCAGCGTACGCATCAGCGGCCAAAGCAGACCGCCGAGGTGCCGCTTGGTACCGGCACGCACGCTGAGCCTCCGGGCGGCGGAGGGCGTGAGTCGCAACGGGTTTCGCAGGACAAACCGGGACGCGGGTAGTCGTAGCAGCGTCATTCTCACCGCGATGCACGTCAGCCGTGCATCGCTCATTTCATCTTCACAACACCACCTGCACCCCTAACTCGACCACGTCTTCACCATCCAGCCCGTAGTACTCCGCGCTCGAGGCCGAGTGGAACGACATCATTGCAAACAGCGACTTGCGCCAGTCGAGCATCGCGTCGCCGTGATGGCCTTTCACCACTTCCTCGCGCGGCAGGAAAAAGGTGGTCTGCTTCGGCTCATAGCGCCAATCGCCCAGTCTGCCCTCCAGCGATTTCAGCAAGTCCGGAAGATTCGGCCGTTCGACGAACCCATGCCGCGCCACTACCTCGTAGCAGCCATCGCCGAGCGAGCGCGTTTCGATACGCGTTTTCTCGTCGGCGCGCGGCGCCGACTCCGACAGGTTCGCGAAGAAGATCGAGGTCTGATGCAGCACGCGGTTATGCCGCACGTTGCTGCGCAGCGCCGCCGGTGTCATGCCGCGCAGTGTGCCCGGATAGATGGCCGTGCCTTTCACGCGCGCCGGCGGTTCGGGACCCTTCAGTACCTCGGCGAGAAATTGCGTGAGCGGCTCGACCGCCGAGGCACGCGACGCGTCCGCCTCGCGGCCACGATTCCATGTCGTCATCAGAATGAACATCACAATGCCGATCGTCACCGGAAACCAGCCGCCTTGCGGAATCTTCGGCACGTTCGCCGCCACCAGCATGCCGTCTATCACGAGCAGCGGCACGCTGACCGCGCATACCGCGAGCAGCGACCAGTGCCAGACGCGCCGCGAGAGGCTGATCATCTGGATGGTGGTGGCGAGCATCGTGAGGCCGACTGCAATCCCATACGCCGCAGTCAGCCGGTCGGAAGTACGGAACATCACCACGAGGAACATCACCGCGGCAAACAGGATCAGATTCACGGCAGGCACATACACCTGGCCGCGTTGCTCACGCGAGGTCACGATCACGCGCATACGCGGCAGAAAGCCGAGTTCGATCGCCTGGGTCGTCATCGAAAACGCGCCGGAGATCACCGCCTGCGATGCGATCACCGTGGCGAGCAGGGCCATCACCACGGTGGGAATCAGGGCCCATGAAGGCGCGGCATCGAAGAACGGTTGTTTAGTGGAACCAGGTTGATAGAGCAGCGTGGCGCCCTGGCCGAAATAGCCGATCAGGATCGCGGGGAACACCACGGCAATCCACGCGAGGCGGATCGAGCGGCGCCCGAAGTGTCCCATGTCCGCATACAGTGCCTCCGCACCCGTCAGTGCGAGAATCACCGCGCCGAGAATGATGAAGGCGAGGCCGGGCCGTGCGAGTGCGAGATGCAGGGCCCACCACGGCGACAGCGCAGTGAGGATTTGCGGATGCCCGGCAATCCGGTAGGCGCCAACGGCCGCGAGCCAGACGAACCACAAGGTCATCACCGGACCGAACCAGCGTCCCACTGCGGCCGTGCCGCGGCTCTGAAACGCAAACAGCGCGACCAGAATCACAATGGCGCATGGCACGATGAAGGGGTCGAACTTCATGCTGATCTGCCGCAGTCCTTCCACCGCGGAGAGCACGGAGACCGCCGGCGTAATCATCGAATCGCCGTAGAACATCGCCGCGCCGAACAGGCCGACCAGCAGCAGCACGCGTGGCGCCGGCTTGCCGTCGTGTGCGCAGCCGGCACGCACGAGCGCCGTCAGCGCAACGATGCCGCCTTCGCCCTCGTTGTCCGCGCGCATCACGTACACCACGTATTTGAGCGTCACGACCAGCACCACCGCCCAGACGATCGTGGAAAGCACGCCCATCACGATCAGTTGCGTCGCCGCACCCGCATCGAGCACGCCCTGACGCAGCGCGTAGATCGGACTCGTGCCGATATCGCCGAACACCACACCGAGCGCACCCAGCATGAGTTGCGGCGTGCCGGCTTTCGATTTCGGGCGAGGCTTGGATCCAGCGCGAGAGGTGGTCGGTCGGGTTTCGGTGTGCGAAGCTGTCATGGTGGCGGGCAGAAAACAGTAGACAGGCGTGGAGGCGGCAAAGCGTAGCGAGCGCAGCAATTCACGCTGAAAAATGGCGCATTTGTGCACACTGCAACCGCACTACAACCGACCATTCGCAGCAAGCCGCATTCCTGCCATGTGACGGCTGCATGACCGCGGTGAGAGCCTGAAAGCACCCGACATTGCGGACTTCTTGCAAGCCATTGTGCAAGCGCCTGCAAGCCATTCGCATGTTTGCTGCAAGCGTATTCTCGTGGATATGTGCACTGCAGCAGGCGGGCGCGATTTATGCGAGTTCTCAATCGTTGCCGAAGCTGGCAGATTTTCAGGAGCAGTCATGTTCAACGATGCGAAGCACGCTGCGATGAAGCGCGCAGCAGGCGCAGCGCGCAGTAGCTACGAGATCTTCATGCTGGAACCGCACGATTGGGTGCCGAACAACAGCAAGCTGCCGGTCGTGATTTACCGGCATGCTTTACAAGCGGACAGCGGCGATCTCGCGTCAGCTTTCGAATTGCTTTTCGAGCGTAACGAATGGCCGCCGCAATGGCGTGCCGGCATTTTCGATTACCACCACTTCCACGCAACGGCGCATGAAGTGCTGGGCATTGCGTCAGGATCGGCCGAGGTGATCGTGGGCGGCCCGGGCGGCCGCGTCGTGCATGTCGAGGCGGGCGATGCGCTGCTGCTGCCCGCGGGCACCGGGCACTGTCTGCAATCGTATGAAGGTCGCTTCCAGGTAGTGGGCGGCTATCCCGCGGGCCAGCAGTGGGATATCCGGCGCGAGGCGCTGACGCCCGACGAAGTGGCCGTCATGGAGGCACTGCCGTTTCCAGCGTGCGATCCCGTGGACGGCACCGATGGGCCCGTCGTGACGCATTGGTTGCACGCGTCGTGATGGACCGTGCGGGGTCTGCGCAGAGCATGTGCTGCCCCGCGTACTTCACAGTACCTGCTCAGTACCTGCTCGAGCGCCGCGTCGCGCGGGTTTGTCGCAAGTCAACTCGTGAGCCCAATTCGCGAACCGCTGCGCGTCTCCCCTTGTCAAGATTCAAGCATTGCGTCGTCGACCGGCGTATCGTTGGAGATTCGCGCATGACGGCGCGCGGTCGTGCCCGGTTGCGCTCAGTTGCGCAATGACCGCTGCCGGACACGCATCAGCGCCATGAAGTCGAGTCATTGAGTAGAGCCTGGCAGCGCCCCCTTGGTGAACACACTCAACGAGCGTCAGACACGCGCAGCCGCAGTCACTGCAGCGCGTCATGACGACGTCGCCACCCGTCGAAACAGGAGCATCTCATGCAAAAGAATCCCGCCCTCGATCAGCTATGCATCAACACGATCCGTACGCTCTCGATGGACGCCGTCCAGAAGGCCAATTCGGGCCACCCCGGCACGCCGATGGCGCTGGCTCCGGTCATGTATCACCTGTGGCAGAACCACCTGGTGTATGACCCCGACGAACCGCTGTGGCCGAATCGCGACCGTTTCGTGCTTTCCGTGGGGCACGCGTCGATGCTGCTGTATTCGACGCTGTTCCTCACCAGCATCAAGGCCGTCGACGACGACGGCAAACCGACCGGTCGACCGGCCGTGTCGCTCGACGACATCAAGCAGTTTCGCCAGATCGACAGCAATACCCCGGGTCACCCGGAATATCGCATGACCACCGGCGTGGAAACCACCACGGGACCGCTCGGGCAAGGGCTCGGCAACAGCGTGGGCATGGCGATGGCCGCGCGCTGGTACGAGAGCCGCTATAACCAGGCGGACGCGCAACTGTTCAATTACCGCGTGTACGCGCTGTGTGGCGACGGCGACATGATGGAAGGCATCTCGCACGAAGCGGCGTCGCTGGCGGGCCATCTGCAGCTATCGAATCTCACGTGGATCTACGACAGCAACCGCGTGACGATTGAAGGGCACACGGATCTCGCCTATAGCGACGACGTGGAAGAGCGCTTCCGTGGCTATCACTGGCACACGCTGCACGTACGGGACGCCAACGACGCCGACGCGCTCGAAGCGGCCCTCAACGAAGCAAAGAGCGTCACCGACAAGCCGACGCTGATCGTGGTGAACAGCATCATCGGTTATGGCGCGCCGAACAAGCAGGACAGCTCGGCGGCACACGGCGAAGCGCTCGGCGACGAGGAAGTGGCGGCGGCCAAGCGCTTTTATGGCTGGCCCGACGACAAGAAATTCTATGTGCCAGACGGCGTGCTGGCACGGTTCGCGGAAGGCGTGGGTGCGCGCGGCAAGGCGGCACGCGCGGAATGGCAGACGAAGCACGACGCGTATGCAAAGCAGTATCCGGAACTCGCGCGCGAGCTGAAGCAGATCGACGAACACGAATTGCCCGAGGGCTGGGACGCGGACATTCCCACCTTCGATGCGGATGCCAAGGGTCTCGCTTCGCGCGATTCGTCGGGCAAGGTGCTCAACGCCATCGCGCAACGGCTGCCGTGGCTGCTGGGCGGCGCGGCGGACCTGTCGCCGTCCACCAAGACCAACCTCAAGTTCGAAGGTGCCGGCAGCTTCGAGCATGACAGCTACGGCGGCCGCAATCTGCACTTCGGCATTCGCGAGCATGGCATGGGTGCGGTCGTCAACGGCATGGCGGTATCCAACCTGCGCCCGTACGGCTCCACGTTCCTGATTTTCAGCGACTACATGAAGCCGCCTATCCGGCTGTCGTCGATCATGGAAGTGCCGGCCATCTACGTGTTCACGCATGACTCGATCGGTCTCGGCGAAGACGGCCCGACTCACCAACCAGTCGAACAGCTTGCCTCGTTGCGCGCCATTCCGGGCATGATCGTGCTGCGGCCGGCCGACGCTAATGAAGTGGCCGAGTCGTGGCGCGTAGCGTTGCAGCAGAAGCGCCATCCGTCGTGCCTCGTGTTGTCGCGTCAGCCGTTGCCGACTTTCGATCGCAAGCGCTATGGTTCGGCCGAGGGCGTGCACAAGGGCGCCTACGTGCTGGCCGATGCGCCCGATGGCAAGAAGCCCGAGGTGCTGCTGCTATCCACCGGCAGCGAGGTATCGCTCTGCGTCGAGGCTTACGAGAAGCTGAAGAGCGAGGGCGTGGCCGCGCGCGTGGTGTCGATGCCGTCGTGGGAGATCTTCGAGAAGCAGGACCAGGCCTATCAGGACTCGGTGCTGCCGCCTGACGTGGATGCTCGCGTGTGCGTCGAGCAGGCGGGCTCGCTCGGCTGGGATCGCTACGTGGGGCGTCTCGGTGCGGAAATCGTCATGCGCACTTTCGGCGCGTCGGCGCCGATCGCCGACCTGAAGAAAAAATTCGGCTTCACGCCGGAGCATGTCTACGAAGCAGCGAAACAGCAGATTGCGCGGGTGCAGAAGAAGTAAGCGCGCGGTTTGTTGAGCGTCGGCTAGAGCAAAAGGCCGCTTGTGTGCACAAGCGGCCTTTTTTATTGTGCGAGCGTGTCGTGCCAGCAGCGCCGAACGTGCGCGTCAGTTGGCCGGAATGGTCACCACCGGCGCCTTGGTGCTGGTGTCGGCTTCGGCAAGCGCCATCAGGTTTTGCAGCACCGTGAAGGCATATTTCGAATCGAAGTCGTTGCGGTCGACCCAGTAAGCGGACTTATCGTAATCCACGATGACGTACGCTTCTTTCGGCGCCTTCGGTCCCGAGCGCACGATGATGGTCGGACGTGTTTCGCCGCCAATCAGGCCCACGGTCGGCTTGGTCGAACCATTGTTGATCTCCTCTACAGGCGCCTGCACCTGCGCGCCGAGTTCGGTGAGAATGCCGAGCACCGAGCGCGTGACCATCGTGATGCGATCGCCCTGTTGCGACGAGGGACCGTAGACGATCTCATAGGTGCGCGTGCTCGGCGCCAGATGCAGCAGTTGCCGCACGCGGGCGAGGTCCGAAGTGATCTGGGGCGACTGACCACTGGTGGAGGCGCCGAGCGCCAGGTACACGGTCGCCTTGCCATTCTCCTGACGCGACTCCACATTCAATTCGCCTGCCATCTGCAAGCGCCGCAGCGTTTGCAGCAGTTCGAAAAAGCCTGGTGCACCCGCGCTGTTGTCGCCGCCTAGCGCGCTGTCGTTTTGCAGGCCGCCAATGGACTGCGCGGTGATACGCAGCAGCAGGTCGATCGGAATGCCGCCTTCCGCGAGCGGCATGAAGAGTTCGGGTGCAAGCGGACGAATATAGGCAGAGGCGAACGCCTCACCCGTGGTGGGTGTGAAGGTGAAGGTTGGGTGATTCGAGTACGACACGCTGCCAGTGGCAAGCGCGTAATTCGGCTCGCTGCCCGAGCCGATGTTGCCCGTTGCCCCCGCCGTGGTGTCGAACTGATACGCAGCGATGATCGAGCTCACCGTCAGGAACGCCGGTGCATCGCCATAACGCAGCCCTACGATTGCCGCGAGAATCTCGCGTTTCTTGGCATCGCCTAACGCTCTTGCGTAATCCACCTGGTCAGCTCGCAAACGGGTGGGACCGATGTGCACGCACGCAGTGGTGAGGCATGCCGCACAAAGTGCCGCGATTACCGAGGTTTTTGCAGTCATCGTCGAGGGCGGGGCGGCAGGGCCGCTGTGAAGTGAAGTCGCGTTGGGGGTAGCAGAGGACATGCCCGCCGCGGCACGCAGGCCACGCAAATGCTGCAGTGCGCCGTAGCTAGGGCGTTGCAGCCCGACCATCGGATCAAAGCAATTTGCGCGGACGTCCACTTTGTACAGACGAATGCAAGATTTGCACGCTGCCGTATGCACGTCGTGATCGGCGTGCAACCGGGCGGATCGATGCCGTTGTTGAGATACGCAATGACGTCACATGCACGGCGTAAAACGAATGAAGCAAAAAGAGAGAACGAGGCCTCGCGCATGGCGACCCTGCGCGTTGTGATTTGGCGTGTTATACCGGCAATATGCAGTCCAGTCCGGCGTACGAGCGGGCGAGCGAGCGGGCGTACAAGCGGGCGTACAAGCCGAAAAGTAAGCTTTTGCTGGATACGTCTAGCGCTTTTAGCAACGTCAGGAAACATTGCACAGGGCAGACGGGCCAGACGGCAACTCATGTCGTAAGACGCCTCGCGCTGCTTCGTCGAAACTCACCAATAAAGTCAAAACAGACTGCGGACTTTCCCTGATGGCCGATTCGCTTCGCACGCCTGAACGGGGGTGTCACGCGGCCAGGGGTTTTCCGGCACTGGCACGCCCAGCGGCTCTTTGATACTACTGAGACGCTGGATTGCGAAGTTTTCGTTCAACTCTCACGCGTGCGAATGGAGGAAATGCCCTGGCACCGACCAGTGCGAATTCCCGGTTCGGGTTCGGAACTTGCGGACGAGCGTCGCCGTGTCCATCAGAGACACCGAGGAGGCTACATTGGCAGAGAACGACGGAATGGATGATAACGAAGACGTCGTCGTATGGCGCTCGATGACGGACATCAACGTCACGCATCGGCGCGTGCTGGTGGTGGACGACTATCGTGAAGCGGCCGACGCGCTGCAACTGCTGCTGAGCATCGATGGCTTCGAATGCCAGGCGCTCGACGATCCGCTGGAAGTCTGCGATTTCGCCCACACGTGGCAACCGTTCGCCGTGGTGCTCGACATCAAGATGCCGGGGCTCGACGGCTTTGAACTCGCGCGGCGGTTGCGCGCCAATCCCCAAACCGGCCACATGCTGCTGGTGGCGTGTACCGCGTTTGCTTCGTCGCACGATCTGGCGCGCGCCAGGGCAGTGGGCTTCGACGCGCACTGCGCCAAACCGCTCACGCCGCAGCGCCTGCTGCGGCTGCTGGAGGCAGCGACGGCGGAGCGGACCGATCGTGCTTCCTGATGTGGCCGGGTTCAATGTGGCTAAATTCGATGCGGCTAAATTCAACGCCTTGATATCTAACGCGGCCAGATCGTTTTGATGTGCGTGAATGACGAGCGGCTTCCTCGAGCGACACGAGCAGCCGCCGCTTCGCTATCCACGTCCTTCACTTCCTGCATGCATCAATGCAACTGAGGCTGCGACACGCCTTCCAGCGTATGGGCGACATCGTCATGCGCTGCATGATCGGTGCGCACGGGCAGGGCGTCGAGCGAAAGCGCGCCGACCAGTTTGCGGTCGCGGTCCACCACCGGCATCTGGCTCAACGACGAACGCGCCATGCGTCGCTGCACCGAATCCAGATCGTCGTCATCGAAACACCAGTTCACTGAAGCGCACGCCACTTCATGCACACGCGCATCCTGCGCCTTGCTGGCCGAACGGGTGCGTGCAGTCAGATCGTGGCGCGTCACCATCCCTACCAGCCGCTGGTTCTGACAGACCGGCAAAGCGGCCACGTCGTAGCGGCGCATCAGTTCGGCGGCATGACGGAGCGTGTCGGTGGGCGCGACTTCGAGCAGATCGCGCGACATGATTTCATAGACGTGATGCATAAGACCTCCTGTACTGTGGAAGTAAGTAACTTCGCAGCAACAGGTGTTCCTCATGCTTCATCAATCGGTGTTCCTCATGCTTCATCAATCCGGCGCATATTTGAATTCGGGCATCGCTTCCAGCGATTTCTTCGTTGCCTCGGGCAGAAACACCTTGCGGTTTTCGATCTGCAAATCCGCGAACGGCACGGCAATCAGATGCTTGCCCATGCCGAGGAAACCACCCACTGAGAGCACCGCATAGGCGCTGTGGTCGCCGGGCGCAACGATCAGATCGTCGACGGTGCCGAGATCGTCGTTGTTGCGGTTATACACGGAGGCGCCGTTCAGTTTCGACGCGCGGTAGCCGCTCGCCACCTGCACGACATCGGTCCGTTTCTCCGTGACCGCCTGCGGCGCACCCTGTGCAAGCGCAAGGGGAGCAACGGTAGAAAAGCTACAGGCAAGCAGGCCGGCTGCAAACTTCGTGAGGATTCGCTGGGACATGATTTTCACCTTATTGGATGGGCGAGAAGCTGATAAGCGTTTCACAGGCTGAGAGGCAAAAGCCGTGCCCCATCCCGTGAGCTGCGGTCAGGCCGGTGCTGCAAGCCGTGTCATCGTTGCCGGGACCGTAACTTGCTTCAGGTAGCTTCCTGCACGGCTCACGTGCATCGCCATCCCCCAGCCAAAGGAATAACCATGTCAAGCGAGGCCCGTCACGCCCCCTATGCTGCACGTATTGCCGAGGGTGTTCCTTTCCCGTTAGGCGCGACCTGGAATGGCGCTGGCGTCAATTTCGCGCTGTTCTCCGCGCACGCCACCAAGGTCGAACTGTGTCTGTTCGACGAGACAGGCAAAGAGGAAATCGAGCGTATCGAACTGCCCGAATTTACCGATGAAGTCTGGCATGTGTTCGTGCCCGACCTGAAGCCGGGCGCAGTCTACGGTTATCGTGTCCACGGTCCGTATGCGCCCGCTGAGGGGCATCGTTTCAATCCGAACAAGCTGCTGCTCGACCCGTACGCGAAGGCGCATATCGGCGAGCTGAAATGGGCGCCGGAGATTTTCGGCTACACGCTCGATCACGAAGACGGCGATCTCTCGTTCGATGAACGCGACAGCGCGCCCTTCGTGCCGAAGTGCAAGGTGGTCGATACGACGTTTTCGTGGACGCATCCCGAGCGCAATGCGTTGCCCTGGGAACGGGTGATCTTCTACGAAACGCACGTACGCGGCTTTACGAAAATGCATCCCGAGGTGCCGGAGAAACTGCGCGGCACCTTCGCGGGCCTCGGTCAGCAACCGGTGATCGACTACATCAAAGGTTTGGGCGTCACCACGGTCGAACTGCTGCCCATCCAGATGTTCGTCAACGACAGCTATCTGCTCGACAAAGGTCTGACGAACTACTGGGGCTACAACACGATTGGCTTTTTTGCTGCCGACCCGCGTTTCTTCGCAGGCGCCGCCGAGCCCGTGGGCGAATTCAAGGAGATGGTGGACCGCTTTCATGCGGCCAATCTCGAAGTGATTCTGGACGTGGTCTACAACCACACCGCCGAGGGCAACGAACTCGGCCCCACGCTGTCGTTCAAGGGCATCGACAACGCCTCGTATTACCGGCTCATGCCGGATGAACCGCGCTACTACATCAACGACACGGGCACCGGCAACACGCTGAACCTGTCGCACCCGCGTGTGCTGCAGATGGTGACCGATAGTCTGCGCTACTGGGTGAGCGAGATGAAGGTGGACGGCTTCCGCTTCGATCTCGCCACCATTCTCGGCAGGGAAACGCACGGCTTCGACGAAGGCGGCGGCTTCCTCGACAGTTGCCGGCAAGACCCGGTGCTCTCGAGTGTGCGTCTGATCGCGGAACCGTGGGACTGCGGCCCTGGCGGCTATCAGGTGGGTGGCTTCCCGCCGGGTTGGGCGGAGTGGAACGACCGCTTCCGCGACACGGTGCGCAGTTTCTGGAAGGGCGACGAAGGCACGGCCGCCGATCTGGCGAAACGGCTGACGGGCTCCGGCGACAAATTCAACCGGCGCGGCCGGCGACCGTGGGCCAGTGTGAATTTCATCGCGGCGCACGACGGTTTCACGACCAACGATCTGGTGTCGTACAACGACAAGCACAACGAGGCGAACGGCGAGGACAACAAGGACGGCCACTCCGACAACAAGTCGTGGAATTTCGGCGTGGAAGGTCCCACTGACGATCCGGATATCCGTCAGCAACGCGAGCGTCAAAAGCGCAATCTGCTGGCTACGCTGATGCTGTCGCAAGGCACGCCGATGCTGCTCGCCGGCGATGAATTCGGCCGTACGCAAAAGGGCAACAACAACGCATATTGTCAGGATAACGAAATTAGCTGGCTGGACTGGGCCGGCATCGACGATGAAGGACGCGCGCTGACTGAGTTCGTCAAGAACCTGACCACCTTGCGGCACCGTCTGCCGGTGCTGCGGCGCGGCCGCTATCTGACGGGCGAACACAATCCGGTGCTGGATGTGACCGACACGCGCTGGCTCTCGCCGGATGGCACCGATCTGACCCAGGAGCAATGGGACGATCCCGCCATGCGCTGCTTCGGTCTCGTCATCGACGGTCGCGCGCAAGCCAGCGGCATTCGCCGGCCCGCATCGGACGCTACCTTGCTGCTCGTGCTGAACGCGCATCACGACGTGGTGAATTTCACCTTGCCCGAAATTCCCGATGGCGATCAGTGGACCTGCCTGCTCGACACCAACATGCCGGTACGCGATGAACTGCCCGCGTTTCCATCTGGCGCGTCGTATCAGGTGACGGGGCGCTCGCTGCTGCTGTTCGCGCTCGATGCCTCCAGCCGCGCTACCCAGCGTGTGCTGGATGGTCTCGAACAGCAGTTGACCACCGACGAGAGCGATCGCACGACGTAAGCGTTTAAGTCGTGCAAAGAGGTCACGAGGCGCGCCTTGACGGGCGTGCCTCGTGACTACGCGTCCTGCGGACCCACGCATGGCGGTCACGCGTAACAGGCTCGCGCCGAAGCCCCCGAAAACTGGGTATGGCGCTTGCTCGACCTTTGTCGAGACCTCGGCGTCTAAACAGGAGAGCATCATGGACACGGAAGCTTCAAAGGAAGAGCAGATTCGCACTCGCGCGTACTACCTGTGGGAGCAGGCCACGGATCCCAAGGGCACCCCCGACGAATACTGGGAACAGGCGCGCGCGGAGATCGAAAAGGAAACGCCTGTTGCCGAAATCGCAGCACAAACCGCGTCTTCGGCGGTGCCCTCGAGCAAGGTGTAAGGCTGCCGCGGGTGTTGATGTGAGTATTGGAGCAGGCAGGCGGATACACGACGTTGGCGGCGGGGCCAGGCCATAAAAGCGCAGTGCAACAGGATTCCCGAGCATGAAAGATTTCAACGATCCGCGTCTGGGCCGTCCGGCTACGCGCATCGCGGCCTCCACCGCGTTGGGCATCGAAGGCTTGATTACGCTTGCCGTCGGTGTCACGGTGGTAGCCGCGTTGTTCTTTGCGCGCGACGTGCTGATCCCCATTACGCTCGCCATTCTGCTGAGTTTCCTCGTCGCGCCGCTCGCCAATTTTCTGCTGCGTCTGCGACTGGGGCATGTCGCCTCGGTGTTCGTGGCTGTGCTGTTATCCGTCTCTGTGATCGTGCTGCTTGGCAGCGTGATTGCTACCCAGCTTACCGACCTGGTCAGCAACGCGCCGCGTTATCAGGCCACCATCGAGCGCAAGATCGACGCCGTGCATAGCGTCACCATTGGCCGACTCGACCGCTTCGCGGGCGCGGCGGGCCAGGCGCTGCAACACGTCACTACGGAACCGCAGCCCGCTTCTGCACCGACATCACCGAGCGCCGTCGCCCCGCCTGCCGAAACGCAGGCGCCGGCCGCGATGCCGGTGGAAGTGCGCGAACCGGGCCCGTCGCCATTCGAACTCGCACGCCGGTTTCTCTCACCGGCCATCAGCCCGCTCGAAACTGCGTTCATCGTGTTCGTCGTCACGATCGTGATTCTGCTGCAACGCGACGATCTGCGTGATCGCGCCATTCGCCTGTTCGGCTCGCGCGACCTGCATCGCACCACCACAGTCATGGACGAGGCCGCGCGGCGCCTGAGCCGCTATTTCGTGTCGCAACTCGGCGTGAATGCAGGTGTGGGTTTGGTGATCGGCACCGGGCTGTTTTTTATCGGCGTACCCAGCCCGATTCTGTGGGGCATGATGGCCGCGCTGCTGCGCCTCGTGCCGTATGTGGGCATCTGGATTGGCGCCACCCTCGCGACGGCGCTGGCTGCCGCGGTGAGTCCGGGCTGGTCGATGGCGATCTGGTCGATTGCCTTGTTCGTTACCGTCGAAGTGGCGGTGGGGCAGGTGGTCGAGCCGTTGCTGTACGGACATAGCACGGGTCTGTCGCCGTTCTCGGTGGTGGTGGCGGCGATCTTCTGGAGCTGGATCTGGGGGCCCATTGGCCTGATTCTGTCCACGCCGCTCACACTCTGTCTGCTGGTGCTGGGACGTCATGTACGACGGCTGGAGTTTCTCGACGTACTGCTGGGCGATCAGCCCGCGCTCACGCCCATCGAAAACTTCTACCAGCGCGCCCTCGCAGGCGACCCCGACGAAGCCATCGCGCAGGCCGAAATTCTGCTGAAAGACCGCTCGTTGAGCGCGTATTACGACGAAGTCACCGTCAAGGGTTTGCAACTGGCGGCTGCGGATGTGCAGCGCGGCAGCGTCACCGCCGTGCAACTCGCGCGTATCGAATCGACCACGCACGATCTGATGGAAGGACTGGACAGCTTTCCCGATGTCGATCCTTCACCTGACCTCGTTGTCGACGACTGCGACGACACCAGCGCATCGAGCGCGCGGTCATCAACATTGGCGCAGGCGGGTTCGGGAGGCAGAGCGGCAGATGGCGTGGACATGCCTCTCTCCGCCGCCACAGCCGAAACGGCCGCCGAAACCGCCAACGTAAAGCCCAGTTCGATTGATGCCTGCGAACGCGCCGCGCGCAATCGCGTGGATCATCGGGTGCTGTGCATTGCCGGACGGGGGCCGCTCGATGGACTCGCTACCGCACTGCTCGTGCAGTTGCTCGGCAAACACGATCTGGATTGCCGCGCGACGCCGCACGAAGCCGCCTCGCGTAACGGCATTGATTCGCTGAATACGGCAGGCGTGACGATTGTCTGCCTGCTGTATCTGCGTATCGACGGCATTCCGTCGCATCTACGTTATCTGGTCAAGCGCGTGCGGCAGCGTCTGCCGCAGGCGTCGATCGTGGTCGGCCTGTGGGAGCGCAGCGACACCGAGAAGTGGAGCGACGATCTGCAAAGCGCCATTGGTGCAGACTGCTACGCCAGCTCGCTGCGCGAAATGCTGGACATGTGCCGCAGAATCGCGGCGACCATGCCCGTCGAGCCGCAGCATGCGGTGGACGATATCGCGGCTTGACCGAGAGCGGGCTCAGCCGCCTGGCGTTTTCAACTGCGCCGGTGCCTGATCCGGCATTGATCCTTGCATTGCGCCCTGCGTTTGTCCCTGCGCCGGCGCTGCATCCGGATTACTCGACACCGCCGCACCTTCCTGCCAGCCACCCCCCAACGCCTTGTATAGCGCCACCAGATCCGTGCTCACCTGGGTCGTACCTTGCGCATATTGCTGACGCGCATCGCCCAATTGCCGTTCTGCATCCAGCACGTTGATGAAGGTCACGAGGCCCTTGCGGAAACTGTCGCGCGACAGATCGAAGGTGGTCTGTTGCGCCGCCACCGCATCACCCAACGCGGCGAGGCGCGCCTGATCGGTGCGATAGACGGCGAGCGCGTTATCCACATCGCGCAGCGCCATCAGCACAGACTTGCGATAGTCGATCGCGGCCTGCTTTTGCTGCGCTTCGTTCAAATGCAGATTCGCCACCAGCGCGCCGCCCTGGAAGATCGGCAACGAAATGCTGGGGCCAAACGAGTAGAACAGATTCGACCAGTGCGTGAGACCGCTCGCCACCGTGCCGCGCGTGCCCACCTGTCCGGTGAGCGAAATGTCTGGATAGAACTGCGCCACCGCTACGCCGACATTGGCCGTCGCCGCGTGCAGGTTCGCTTCGGCCTCGCGGATATCGGGGCGCCGCCGTGCCAGCGTGGAAGGCAGACCGACGGGTACCGTGGGCGGCACCGGCGGTACGGCAGCGGGTGTCGAAAGTTCGTCCGCCAGCGCGCCGGGCGGCTCGCCCAGCAGATAGGCGAGACCGTTCAGCGCCTGGGCAATCTGCTGATCGTATTGCGGCAGTTGCGCCTGAGTCTGCGCGAGTTGCGAGGCGGCGCCCTTGACGTCCACCTCGCTTGCCAGACCCACCTTCGCCTGGCTTTGCGTCAGCGTGAGAATGTCGCGCTGCTGGTCGACGAGGCTCTGCGTAATCTCGCGCAGCGCCTGGGCACCGCGCAACTGCATGTACGTTTGCGCGACTTCCGCTTCGAGCGAAACCAGTGCGTCGTTGCGGCTTTCGATAGCGGCCTCGGTTTGCGCATTCGCAGCCTCGACGGATCGACGCACGCGGCCGAACAGATCGAGCTCCCACGATGCGTCGAAGCCCATCTGCCAGAGGTTGATCGGCGAGGTGAGCGAATCGAGCGCACCGTTGGCGCCTTTTTCGAGCGTGGCGCCTGCGCCGGGCGCGATGGCGTTGATGGGCGAATTCGGCGCGCCCAGTTGATCGATCTTGCTGTAGACGCCTTCTTCCTGGAGGATGCCCTTCGCGCCCAACTGCTCACGCTGATAGCTGCCGCTCGCGCGCACGTTCGGCAAACCCTGCGCCGCCGCGCTCTGTTCCTGGGTGCGCGCTTCGACGATACGCAGCACGGCTTCCTGCAAATCGAGGTTGCCGCTCGCGGCGCGTTCGATCAGGCTGTCGAGCGTCGGGTCGGCAAAACTGCGCCACCAGCGCGGATCGGGATCGGAGTCCACGGTAGGCCGTGAAGTTACGACGGGCGGCGCACCCGAAGCCGCCTGCGGTGCCGCTGCGGAAGACGCGGCTTGCGTATCGTGCCATTGCTGCGGCACATCTGCTTGCTGCGCATGAAAATTCGGGCCGACCGAACAGGCGCTCAGGATCGAGGCGAGCGTCAGCATGGAGAGTCGTGGCGCGCGGACGGTTGCTTTCATTTCAATGTCCCCCCGCGCCGCCGGCCGCTTTGGCTGGCGAAAAGAAAAACGTCAGTGGTACGAAGCATAGGCAGAATATCGCCAGATACGCAAAGACATCCAGGTACGCCAGAATCGTGGATTGCGACACGAAGGTGGTGTACAGCTGGCCGGCCGCGGACTGCATGGCCTGCGCGAGGGGCTGGCCCGTGATGCCTGCAATGGTATGCGCGGTGCGCTGCAAGGTGTCGTTGTAGTTCTGCGAAAGCGTGGACATATGAACGGAGAGGTGAGCCATACGCGCCTGGGTGCGTTCGCGAATCATCGCCGTGGCGAGTGAAATGCCAATTGAGCCCGCCACGTTACGGAACATCGTGAAGAGCGCAGAGGCATCGTCGTTGAGTTCCTGTGGCACGGTGAGGTAGGCGAGGGTAGTGATGGGCACAAACAGAAAGCCAATCGCAATGGATTGCGCGCTGCGCATCTTGACGAGCGTGTCGTAGTCCACGTTCGGCACCAGCGTATGCGAGTACGCCATCGCGCAGGCCAGTAGCAGGAAGCCCGTGGTGACGAGAAAGCGCGTCTGGATATATGGCATCAGGCGGCTGATGATCGGTATTTCGATCACGATCAGAATCGCACCGGGCGAGAGCACCAGACCCGCGAGGGTCGCCGTATAGCCTAATTGCTGCTGCGCGAGCTGTGGCACCAGCACGGCGCTGCCATACAGAATGGTCGCGAACGCGGCCATCGTCACGCATCCCAGCGCGAAATTGCGGTCCCTCATGCAGGCAAGATCCACCACGGGTTTTTTCGTGTAGAGCAGCCAGTAGATCGCGCCCGTTATCCCCGCTGCGGCGAGCACGGCGAACGTGCAGATGAAGGTCGACTTGAACCAGTCGTCGTCCTCGCCGCGATCGAGCATCACTTGCAGACAGCCCAGCCCGATCGCAATCAGCAGGATGCCGATATAGTCGATCGACACCTTCTCGCCCGACTTGTTCTCACGCCACGGCGGATCCTCGACCAGTTGAAACACCGCGAGCGAGGTGATCACGCCCACCGGCACGTTCAGCAGAAACACCCAGCGCCATGAAAAGCTGTCCGTGATCCAGCCACCCAGTGTCGGTCCCAGCACCGGCGCCACCACGATGGCCACCGCCGAAATCGAAAAGGCGCGGCCACGTTGTTCGGACGGAAACGTATCGAGGATGATCGACTGCTGGTTCGGTTGCAGGCCGCCGCCAAAAAAGCCCTGCAAACAGCGGAAGATAATCAGCTGCAACAGGTTGGTGGCGATCCCGCACAGAAACGAGCAGATCGTGAAGGCGACGATGCAGACCAGAAAATAGCGCTTGCGTCCAAGCAGCCTCGCGAAGAAGCCGGAGATCGGCAACACGATGCCGTTGGCGACCAGATACGACGTGAGGGTCCAGGTGGCTTCGTCGTAACTCGCGGACATGGTGCCGGCAATGTGCGGCAGCGCCACGTTGACGATGGTGGTGTCGAGCACTTCCATGAACGCGGCGAGCGTCACGACCACCGCGATCAACCAAGGATTGGCGGACGGCTTCCAGTCGGAGCGGCTGCCGTTGCCTGCAGTTGTACTCATGCCAGGGCTCCCGTGTGCCTCATTTCAGGTACACCTTCGGCGTCACCGAAAGCCCGAGTCCTAACGGCACATCGCGCGGCATCCCATCGTCGATCACGATCTTCACCGGCACACGCTGCACGATCTTCACGAAGTTACCGGTCGCGTTCTCCGCGGGGAACGCCGAGAAAACCGAACCGCTGCCCAACTGCACGCTATCCACGTGACCGTGTAGTTCAACCTTCGGATACGCGTCCACGTCCACTGTGACCTTGTCGCCCACGCGCATGCGTTCGAGTTGCGACTCCTTGAAATTGGCGGTCACCCAGATTTCCGGCGTGACGATCGAGAAGAGCGACACGCCCGCTTGCAGGAAGCTGCCGTACTGCACATTGCGCTTCGTGATCCAGCCATCCGACGGCGCACGCACTTCGCAATACGAGAGATTCAGCTGGGCCTGCTCGAGTTGCGCTTCGGCCTGCTGCACCTGCTGGCGACGCTCCTCGACCGTGGCTTCGGTCTGCTTGATCTGCTGCGGCACGAGGCTGGCCGTCTGTTGCTGCGCCTGCGCCTGCTGCACGTTGGCGCGTGCGGTGGCCTGCTGCGCATCGGCGGTGTCGATGTTCTGTTGCGAGGTGGCGCGCTGGTCGACCGTGTGCTGCCGCGCGTAGGCGGCCTGGGCCTGGGTGAGATTGGCCTGCGCCGACAAGGTCTGTGCTTTCGCCTGCTTGAACTGCGCGGGGTATTGAACCCTTGCAATCTCGAGCTGCACTTCAGCCGCATTCAGTTGCGCCTGCGCCAGTCCCAGCTGTGCCTGGGCCGCATCCACCTGCGCCTGATATTCGCGCTTGTCGATCACCACCAGCAGGTCGCCCTTATGCACGTAGATGTTGTCGTTGATTCGCAGATCGACGACATAACCCGAGACCTGCGGGGCGATGGTAATGGCGTTGCCGTCCGTGTACGCGTCGTCAGTGGTGAGCTGGTTGCGCGTAGCAAACCACCAGACAAATGCAATGATTGCAAGCAGCACCACCACGATGGCGAGAATGATCAGCGGCTTCTTGCCGGGCTTCTTCTTTTGCCCGCCATTGCCTTCCTTGCCTTCCTTGCCGTTCTTGTCGTCGCCGTTGCTCTTCTTGTCATTGCCTTTCTGGTCTGCCGGTTTTTCGTCTTTCCCGGCATTGTTCTGCTGCCTGGGTTCATCTTGGGAGGATGCAGTCTGATCAGACATTGCGATTCGTTCCGTGAATGAGAGCGGTAGGCACGCGGTAAGCGGCCGCCTGTCATGCCATGCACCGCATCGCCGGGGGTGATGGCGGCGCGGCCTTGATCGGCCAGAAAAGCGCGATGTCACGTGCGGCAGCAATCCGCGTGCCTGACATTGCTCCATTGAGCGTTCACGACGAGAGTTTGCAAACGGGGCGTAAAGCAGTGCGGAAAGTACTGCAAAAGTGCCAGCCAGTGCGGCCGTTTGCCCTCAGTTGCAGCGGCGATGAATAGGAATGACCCTGACAGGTGCGCCAATTAATTGTGTTGGCGAGCGGCCTGTCGTACAGTCAGGCAAAACGGAATTGCGCCAGTCAACGACGAGGCGTGGCAATCAAGGCGAGGAAGGACTCTGCGCGCATGCCGCAGGGGAGGTCCTGGCTTGCCGTGCTGCTTTCAATGCGCCTACAGGTGCGCGATACGCAGCCCAGTTCGCGTAATCTGAACCTCTCAAATTGCGGAGATACCAAGTGCAACACGCGGAGCGTGCTGTCGTTGATTTACCGCTACCGTTGCGAAATTTTGCGGCGACGCGGCGCGTGCTGCTAGTGGTGTTCGTTGCCTCGATCGTGTTCCCGTTACTGTGCCTCGCGGGTTACGGTTACTTCGATTACCAGCGTCGCATCGCCGATGCGGACAATGTGATCGACCGTCTTTCACGCGTCACCGAGGAGCAGGCGGTCAAGGTGCTCGATCTGAACGAACAGATCACCGCGCGCATTCTCGCTTTGCTCGACGACGACAACGAGGCCACGATTCGTAAGAACGAAGCCGATCTGCACGAGCAGTTGCGGGTGATTGGCGGCAATTTCCCGCAGGTGGCGGCCATCGCGGTGTTCGGTGCGGATGGCAATCTGCTGGTGAACAGCAAGGTCTATCCGGCGCCCAACGTCTCGGTCGATTCGCGTGACGATTTCATTTCAGCGCGCGCGATTCGCCCCGAGCCGTTTTTTTCGAAGCCGATGCACGGCCGCATTTCTAACACCGACGTCTTCAATACGACGATAGGCCGCTCCACCGGCGATGGGCGTTTTCTCGGCGCGGTGTCCATCGCCATGCGCAGCGATTACTTCGCGCATTTCTACAGCGATCTGACGAGCGATGACCCGTCGCTCGCGCTCGCCTTGTACCGCCAGGACGGGCAGTTGCTGGTGCGCTATCCAAGCTGGCCAGCCGGCGCGAATCCGGCTGCGCATACGCCATTCAACGACGCGCTGCGCGACAAGCAGCTGTCCGGCCACGTACGCATGACGTCGTCCGTGGATGGAGTGGAACGGCTGCTTGCATTCAGAAAGGTGGGCGACTATCCGCTCTATGTGATGAGCGCGTATGCCACGGCGGCGATTTTTCAGCAGTGGTGGCATCACTTCCTGCTGATCGCCGCGATTGCCATCGTGCCGTGCATCGCCATCTGGCTGCTGGTGTTTTTCTCGCTGCGCCAGCTTGCCACGGAACGGCAGGCGTGGGAGCGCTGGCAAGGCGAAGTGGCGATGCGTCTGTCGGCGGAAGCGTCGAGCCGTCAGTTGCAGCGGATGGGCGCGCTCGGCAATCTGGTCGCCAACGTTGCGCACGATTTCAACAACCTGCTGATGGTGGTGTCGTCGAACATGACGATGGCGCGTCACAAGGGTTTCAACAACGTCGAACGCGAAGTCACGGCGGTGGAGCGCGCCACGCTCAGCGCCGAAGCACTGACGCGGCGTCTGTTGAGCGTGGCGCGCAAACAGCCGCTCAAACAGGAGCCCCTCAACCTCTCGCACTGGCTGCCTTCGGCTGAACCGCTGATCGACGCTGCGGTGGGCGACAAGGTGCAGGTGAGCGTCAATCTCGTGCCTGACGTGTGGGGCGTGTTCGTCGATCCGACCGAGCTGGAATTCGCGATCATGAATCTGGCGGTGAATGCACGCGATGCGATGCCGCACGGCGGGCGTTTCGTGATTCGTTGCCAGAACACCCGTCTGGTGTCGAGCGACACGCTCCTGCCCGATGGCGATTACGTGCTGATCTCGTGTACTGACGACGGCGAAGGCATGGTCGAAGCGGTGGCGCGGCGCGCGTTCGAACCGCTCTTCACCACCAAGCTGCAGGGCTCGGGAACCGGCCTCGGCCTCGCGCAGGTGCTGGCCATGTGCGAGCAGTCGGGCGGCACCGCGAAAATCGCCAGCGTGCCGGGCAGCGGCACCACCGTGCGCCTGTATTTTCCGCGTTACCGCATGCCGGCCGCCGCGGTGCCCGCGCAGACGAGGACGCCCGAAGAGGAACGTTCGGATGCGCAAGGCGTCGTGCTGCTGGTGGAGGACAACGAAGACGTGGCGGCCGGCATCGCCGCCGTGCTGCAGACCTTTGGCTGCGTCGTGCAGCACGAGATCAACGCGGACCGCGCGCTCGACGTCCTCACCGCCGGCGAGCGCTTCGAACTGGTGCTCTCCGACATCCAGATGCCAGGCAAGCTGAACGGCGTCGATCTGGCCGAGAAAGTGCGCAGCGAATGGCCGGCGCAGAAGATCGCGCTGATGACGGGCTACGCCGACGAACTGGATCGGGCGCGGCATATCGGCGTGCAGATTCTGGCCAAGCCCTTCAACATCGACGAGCTGCATGCGCTCGTCAATTGCGAGTAGTAGCCCTGCACTAAGCCCCTGCACTACGTGTCCCGAGTGCGTTTGCCTTGCACCCGGCATGCCTCGCTATACCTCCACGATGCAGCGCTAACGCTGCCGGGCTCGTCAACGCGTTTACGCAGACCTGGGTAGACTGGTCGCGCGTTGGTCGATGACAACCCTATGGAGGATTTTCAATGGAATACAGACATTTGGGTGCGTCCGGGTTCAAGGTCCCGGTTCTGAGCTTCGGTACAGGCACGTTCGGCGGCAAGGGCGAATTCTTCGAGGCGTGGGGCGCAACCGATGTAGCCGAAGCGCGTCGCCTGATCGACATCTGTCTGGATGCGGGCGTGACCATGTTCGACAGCGCCGACATCTATTCGAGCGGCTCGTCCGAAGCCGTGCTGGGCGAAGCGATCAAGGGCAAGCGTGACAAGGTCATCATCTCGACCAAGGCCACCTTCCGTTTCGACGGTGGCCCGAACAACGTCGGCTCGTCGCGCTTCCATCTGATTCAGGCCGTGGATGCCGCGCTCAAGCGGCTGCAAACCGATTACATCGACCTGTTCCAGTTGCACGGCTTCGACGCGAAAACGCCCGTCACGGAAGTGCTGTCCACGCTCGACGATCTCGTGCGGGCCGGCAAGATCCGCTATACGGGTGTGTCCAATTTCTCCGGCTGGCATCTGATGAAGTCACAGGACGTGGCCGACCGTTACGGCTATCCACGCTATGTGGCGAATCAGGCGTACTACTCGCTGGTGGGACGCGACTACGAATGGGAGTTGATGCCGCTCGGTATCGACCAGGGCGTGGGCGCCGTGGTGTGGAGTCCGCTGGGCTGGGGACGTCTCACCGGCAAGCTCAAGCGCGGTCAGCCGTTGCCGGAAAAGAGCCGTCTGCACAAGACCGCGGACATGGGGCCGCCGGTGCCGGACGAATATTTGTTCCGCGTGCTCGACGCCATTGATGAAGTCGCCGCGGAAACCGGCAAGACCGTGCCGCAGATTGCGCTGAACTGGCTGTTGCAGCGGCCGACGGTGTCCACGGTGTTGATCGGTGCGCGCGATGAAGCGCAACTGCGCCAGAACCTTGGCGCCGTGGGCTGGAATCTGAGCGCCGAGCAGATGGCCAAACTGGATGCGGCCAGCGCTGTGCGGCCCGCGTATCCGTACTGGCATCAGGAAGGCTTTCCGGAGCGCAATCCGTCGCCGGTGCCGGTGGCGAAATGAGTGGCAGGCCTGATTACAAAGGATGACGAACTAATTGGCAACAGGCAAAAAAAAACGGCCGCGAAGGGGAGCGGCCGTTTGCAAGGTATGACGCTGGTCTTGCCCACCCCGGACAAGGCCAGCGTTACCGTCATCCGGAAAACGTCTCGAATATTGCTGGCACAGGCGCCACCACGCCCATGCAACTACCCTGGATGACGGCACCTGGCAAAAAGTGCGACATGAAGATCTCCCCGCGTCAAATGCGAGATCTCATTAAACACGATTTGAAAGAATATGGAAAGTAAAACGTAATATTGAACGTGGGTTTTTTACTTAGGAAAAACCCTTAGACGCGGGGCCGTGAAGGTTCGCGCCAAACCGTTGCGTTAGCCCCAGTACATCACATCCCTTCACGACGCTCCGCAGCGGCGCTCAGGTCTTTTCCTTCACCCAGTGCTTGGTCTTGTAGTAGCCATTGCGCGTGGTATCGGCCACCGCATGGCCGGCGGTTTTCGCGCCGTGCGCGACGGCATGTCCGGCATCGCGGATCGCGTGGCCGGTCTGCTTGCCGGCGCTCTTCACATCGGACTTGAATTGATGCGCACCTTCCGAGAAGTCGGCATGCGCGAGCGGACTGAGCATGCCCAGCATGAGCGCGGCTGAGAGAGTGATTAAGCGTGTTGGTGATTTCATCACACGGATCCAGAGGTGGATGGGTTGCCGTTCAAGACGGGGATAGCAACGGGGCTGGCGACGGGGTCAGCTGTTGGCATGACGCCGCTCGCATCGAGCATGACCGTGGCGCGTCCGGTGAGCAGCAGCCGGTCGCCGCATCGTAATGCAAAGCGGTACAGCACGGTGTTGTCGTTGCCGCTCAGCCGCTCGGCTTCGACGAGCAGCACATCATCCAGCGTATCGAGCCGTGCTACTTGCGCTTCGACGTCGCGCGCGCTGGTGAGAAAACCCGTGCGCGGCCGGTCATGCGAGGCGCCCAGCAACGCGCCATGCACGGCCATCGCCTGGGCGGCATATTCGACCCCGCAAACCGCGGCGAGCCGGCCCCGGGCGTCGGGCGATGCGCCGGTGTCCGGCGAGCGCAGCGGGTTCAACGGATCGCGATGACTCGTCGCGGTACAGCGAATGTGCTCGGCGTCCCATGCGGTGACTGCATCGAGCAGGCACATCGCGCCGTGATGCGGAATGTGCGCTGCGATCCACGCGCGTCCGAGCGGTGGCGAAAGCGGAAAGCTCGACGTCATTGCCTTACTGCTCCTGGGCCTGCTCCTGCTTCTTCCGGGACCGAGACATCCAGTTGCAACTGCACATCGGGCAGATAATCCAGCACGATGCCGGCTGCGCGACCCCGCGCCAGCGCCTCGAGCAGCGGTAATGCGCGTGCGGCAGGAATGGCCTGCCGCATGGCTTCGAGTGCGGTGTCGGCGAGTGCGCCAGCAGGGGCATCGGTCAGGTGCGCATCGATGCGCGCGAGTGCGTTCGCGCTTTGCTGGGGTGCCAGCACCAAGGCCACACCGAAGGCGTCGGGAACCGGGCGCACCTCGTGCATCGGCGCCGGGTAGTCGGTGTCGAAGGCGATCAGCAGCGTCGGCACGCCGTCCACGGCGACCTGGCACAGCGCTTCGAGCAGGCCCGCCGCGAAGCTGCCGTCGTACGCGCACAGCACGTTGGATGGCGCCATCGCCCGGGTGGCGATGCTCCAGTAACCGGCGGGCGCGTTGTGCACCGAGTTGTGAAAGCGGGTGGGCGAGAGCATGCGGTCGTCGCCCGCCAGCGTCTCGCAGATCGCATGGCAGTTCTGGCCGTCGCCACCGGACGCGGCAAACACGGTGGCGAGGGTGGCGACATCGCGCCCGCTCATGGCGGCCGCTTCGTGACCGGCGGCGAGCGCGAGCTTGACGCTCGTGCCGGTGCGGCGCCGTTCCGCTGGCGGCAGACTGGCGGGCGCGGGCACGATGGTGCGGGCGGCGGTGTAGGGTGCGAGGCCGGCGAGCGTCGCTTTAGCCTCGTTCCAGTTGGCCAGGCCCGGACCCAGCAGGCCGACGCCTTCGATGAATGCGGTAAGCTCGATCATTATTTGGCATCCCGAAGTATGTTCTGACGCTCGGCATCGTTGCGGTTCGCACCTGCCGTCTGCCGCATAAATTCGCCGCGTCCAAACAACAGGCTGCAATTGGTCCCGCCAAAACCGAACGAATTGCTCATCACTGCCCGCAGTGTGGCCGGCCGGCTTTGCAGTTGATAGTTGAGCGCGAGTTGCGGGTCCGGTTGCGTCGTATTGATGCCGGCGGGGAGCCATTGTTCGCGCAGGCTCAACGCGGCGATCACCGCTTCGAGCGCGCCTGCGGCACCCAGCGTGTGACCCGTCGCGCCCTTGGTCGAACTGCACGGCGTGCCGTCGAACACGGCCTTGACCGCGAGGCTTTCCGCCGTGTCGTTGCTCGGCGTCGCGGTGCCGTGCAGATTGATGTAATCCACTTCGTGCGCCGCCACACCGCCGGATGCGAGCGCCTGCTCGATTGCCAGACGCGCGCCGAGTCCTTCCGGATGCGGCGACGACATGTGATATGCGTCGCTCGATTCGCCAATGCCGAGCAGCAGGATCACGTCATCGGAGACAGCGGCGGCCGCCTGAGCGTTCGTTTCGTCGACGCGTTCGAGCAGCGCAAAGGCGGCCGCCTCGCCGATCGAAATGCCGCTGCGGTCGATATCGAATGGTCTGCACGGCTGAGGCGAGAGCAGTTCGAGCGAGTTGAAGCCATACAGCGTGGTCAGGCACAGCGAGTCCACGCCGCCCACCACGGCCGCGTCGATCAGGCCTGCTTCGAGCATGCGGCGCGCGGTGCCGAACACCTTGGCGCCGGATGAGCACGCCGAGGAAATCGCCGTGGCCGGTCCCCGCAATGCAAAAAACGCCCGTACGAAGGCGGCGATGGAATAGGGGTTGTGGGTTTCAGCGTAACGAAAGCCGATGGGCAGGGCGCCGCTGGCGGCATCGCGCTGCCGGTACGCGAGTTCTGTTTCAAGAATGCCTGCCGTGCTGGTGCCGATGAACACGCCGACGCGCTGCGGGCCGTAGCGTTTCGCAGCTTCCTCGACGGCTTCGGCGAAGCCGTCCTGCAACAGGCCGAGCTGGGCGAGCCGGTTGTTGCGGCATTCGAAATCGCGCAGGTCGTCGCGTACGGGTTCGTCGTCGACGCCTGCGACCGCACCGATCCACGTGGCCAGATCGGCACGCTCGAAGTTGCACGGCGTGAGGCCGCCGCGTTGCTCGCGCAGTGCGGCGAGGGTGGCGTCGAGTCCTCGGCCGGCGCAACTGGTAGCAGTGAAGTGCGTGAGCAGGAGAGGTTTCACGGCGTTCGATCCTGTTATCGGTTCTGACTACGTTCAGGGTACGGAAAGTTCGACTGATGCGCAGCCGGGACGTTTCCCGCTGCCGGCGCGATCACCGCCCTCAGCGTGGTGCAATGGAGGCGCGCCGCGGCGGCCGCTTCCAGCACGGTGGGCAGCACGTCGAGCACCACCGGGCGCTGCTGCGCATCGCGGGCCGGATGACCGTCGTGCATCAGCAGAATGTCGCGCGCCGCCAGTCCGCGCAGAAGCCGCTGCGATATCACGGCGGCATCGCGCGTGCGGGTATCGAAACCGCGCCGCGTCCAGCTCGCCAGATGCAGGCCGAGGCGGCACAGCACCGGTTCGAGGAACGGATTGCGCAGACCGGCCGGCGCGCGGAAAAACAGCGGCGGTGTGCCGGCGATCTCAGTGAGCGTCTGTTGGGCGGCGGCAATTTCACGCTGCAGCGCGCCTGGCCCGAGCAGCGAGAAGTTATGGCGATGCTGCTGGCTATGATTTTCGACGGCATGACCGCGCTCGACGATGGCTTCCACACACTTCGGATAAGCGTGCGCTATGTCACCGATGCAAAAGAACGTGGCGCGCGCCTGGTATTGATCGAGGATATCGAGCACACGTGGCGTGACTTCGGGATCGGGGCCGTCGTCGATGGTGAGCGCGATCTGCTGACCCGCGTGCGGCGGCAGGGTGGTCCAGTTCAATCCCAGCAGATTGCTGCGCGGCCATAGACCCGCTGCGGTCAAGGCCAGATGCGAGGCCACCACGCTGCCGGCGGCCCACGGCCACAACGCCGGATCGAACAGCAGCGCCGCGCCCGCGCCCACATGCAGCGCAGCCGTGCCGGTGATGAAGGGCGAAGGCGTCCAGCGACGCGCTGCGCCCGGCGCGGTGAGCGGGGCGGCGCTCATGCGTTGTCTCCGGTGCGAGGTTCTCCGCCAGCGTTTTCGCCGGTGAAACGCTGTTCCTTGCGACGCGCAGCGGTTGCGGGCGCCACGGCGCGTGTCATGGTGGGCGCGAGAATCGCCGAGAACAGCAGCGCGAGGATTGCGCCGGGCCCGACCGTCAGACCAAAGGCTTTGAGCAGCGGTACGCGCGCCAGCGCAAGCAGGCCGAAGCCGGCCACGGTGGCGAGGTTGGCGATCAGCAGTGAGACCAGCGTGAGCGGTGCGATGCCCTGGCTGTCTGGTGTGGCGCTGTCACTGGCGATGTGATGGCTGCCGCTCCCAGGCTT
Organism: Paraburkholderia sp. DHOC27; assembly: GCF_003429005.1. Taxonomy (GTDB): domain Bacteria; phylum Pseudomonadota; class Gammaproteobacteria; order Burkholderiales; family Burkholderiaceae; genus Paraburkholderia. Next base: position 49,099 of record NZ_QVQV01000007.1, on the reverse strand, counting down.
GTTGAAGAACAGCGCGTAGTTCGAACCTACCGCGACGATCAGCAACATGCCGATCAGGTGCAGGATGGTGAGCGGTTCACCGGCTAGCGCAAGTCCGGCGCACACCACCAGCACAGCGGCGAGCAACGGCGCGAGCGTGCGCGCCACCGCGAGCGGCGAACGCAACGCGATCAGCAGCAGCACGACGATCGCCGCCAGTCCCGCCAGTGACAGATGAATGTCCTCGCGCACATAGTTGATGTAGAGGCGATCGGCTTCGGCCTTCATGTCCACGAAGAGTGCGTCGGGCACGTGCGCCTGTGCGACGGCTGCGCGAATTTTGTCGGCATCGAGGCTCGATTGATCAGCAGTGCTGTGCGTGGGCGCTGTGTTTTGCGCGGCGTTTTGCGTCGTGTTTTGCATGGCCCCTGCGGCATGTTCCGGCGCAAGCAGTGAGAGCATCGCGTTCCAGCGGCCGTCACGTTGCGTCAGCAGTGCATCGACGGCGAGCGCCATCGAGGTGCCGTGCAGATCGGCACGTTGCAGCGGCGGCTGTTGGCGCGCGCTCTCCACGTCGGCCACGAACGGGGCGAACGCCTCCGGCTTGACGCTGATCGACTGACCCACGACAGCGTCACGCAGACGCTGGGTGAGGACATCCGCAGCTGGCAGGCTGGCAAGACGCGCCCGCTGCGCCGCCAGACTCGGCAGATACAGCGCGGGACTTTCGTAGCCCGCCAGCACCCCGGCATCCACCAGGGGCTGCAATTGTGCGGCAACCCGTTCCGCGCCTTCCAACACGCTCTCCTGACTCGCACCTGAAATGACCACCAGATAGCGCACGTCCGGTGCACCGACATCAGCACGCAGGCTGGCATCGAGCGCGGTGCTTTGCTTCGACACGGGGCTCAATGCCGACAACTCGTGACTCCAGATGTCCTGACGATGCAACGCCAGCGTTGCGACGGCGGCGATCAACAGCACCATGAGCGCGCCACGCAAACGCGGCGCGGCGGCGGTGAGCCTCGCAAGACGCGCGGCGAGCGCCGAGACGTCGCGAATCGCAAAGCGCGTGCCGCGCAGATGCGGCAGCACGAAGCGCGTGACGAGTGCGGCGGTGGTGAGCCCGGCAATGGAGTAAAGCCCGAGTTGCACGAGGCCCGGAAAACCGGAAAACAGCATGGACGCGAAGCCGCAAATCGAGGTCATCACGCCGAGCCGGATGGTCGGCCAGTAGAGCCTGATCCATTGACGCAACGAATCGCTGCTCGCGCCTGGCGCGACGCCGCGTCGTGCGCCCTGTACCTGGGAGGACTGAACAAATAGATAGATCGAGTAATCGACAGCTTCGCCGATCAGCGTCGTGCCGAAGCCGAGCGTCAGACCATGCACCGTGCCAAACGCGAGACTGACGGCGGCGAGCCCGGCCGCGACGCCGGACAGCACCGGCAACAGTCCCAGCACGAGTGCGAGCGGCGAGCGGTACACCACCAGCAGCAGCGCGACGATCAACAGGATGCTGATTGCGGAAAGACGCCGGACGTCGTGCTTGATGTTGTCACGGGTTTCGACCGAGAACACGCCGGGGCCCGTCATCTGCAAGTGATAGGTGGAAGCGCCATTTGCCGTCGTGGTTTTGACCGCGGCGTCGAAGGCGCGTTGCACGGCGGTCATCGCCTGAGCCTGCGCGTCGGTATCTGAGCCGGCGCCCGCGGTCTGCACGACCAGCACGGCGCGCCGGCCGTCGCGCGAGGCCCACACGCCGTCTTGCGACACGGGCTGTGCGCCGCTATCGAGGCGGCTGACGAGCGCCGTGACTTCGCCGGTTGGATCATGTGGCAGCAGGTCCTTCGCGAACATGCCCGCGGACGAACCCAGCAGATCGAGACTGTCCCCCAGCGCCTGATGCAAACCGGCAGCGGAGAAGCGCTGCGGCGTGACGAGCGGGCTCAGCACATAACGATGCTCGAAGATGAAGCGTTGATCGCGTTCTTCGCTGACGGGCTCGCCGTTATTCACCGAGGCGAACTGCGTGTCGCCGCGCAGGCTGGCCGCCATCTGTTTCGACAGCGCCGCGCGTCCCGCCGGGTCGCCACCGTCGATGCCGACCAGAATCAGCCGCGACACGAGGCCGTCGCGCAACTGCTCGACCAGCACACGCTGACCGGCGCTCGGTGAGCGTGGCAGGAAAGCGGAGAGGTCGGCGGTGAACGTGGTGCGGCTGATCACGACGGCGCAGACCAGCAGGAAGGCGAGCCATAGCAGCACCGCGCGTTGCCGCAGCACGCCGCCGGCTGCGCGCGGTTGCTGCGATTGCTGCGAGTGCTGCGCGCGCGCCACGCCCCGCGCTGCGTCGCGCGAAGTGTCCGGCTGCATGTCTCGCGGCGCGTTCATTAGTTAGCCGTACCGTTTTGCAGACGCATCAGCGAATGATCGCCATCGGCCTGCTGGATTGCGACCGTGTGCAACAGATCGCGTGTGCCCGTCAACGTAATGGTGTTGATTTTCTCCTGCATGCGCGAATCGAGCGGCGTGAGCGTGAGCGTCCAGTCGTCGCCGCTACCCGTGACGGCAACCTTGTACACCTGTTCGAGCGCAAAGCGGTTGCCGGCAAGCGTGGCACGAATGCTTTCGATGAAGGCCGACAGCTCCGGATATTGCGTGAGCGCGAGGGTGTACTTGTGGCCGTTGCGGTCGATCGTCAGCTTGTCGCCATCCACCACCAGATCTTCCGGCTTGGGATTCTCCGTGCGCTTTTCCAGGTGATCCGGCGCGACGAACGAAAGCGTTCCAGTGGACTTCACGGGCTCCGTCGCAATGGCGAGGTACTTGGTCTCCTCGAAGCTCGCCTGCCCGGACTTCTTTTGCGCGAGCGTGGCCATCAGGCGGTCGAGTGTCCAGCCGGATGCCGAGCCCGAGGCTGCGACGCTGGCTGGATGGGCGGCGTCCGCAGCAGCGCTTGCAGCACCGCTTGCAGCACCGTTCGTGGCCGCATTCGCCGCGGCAAAGGGCAGCGCGCACGCGAGCCATGCGCTCAGCGTACAGGCTTTCAAAAGACTCGGGACGAAGGGTAAGGGACGTGCGGCGTTCATGCGTCAGGCGTTCCCACTGTGAGAGGTCAGGTCGGGGGCGGCGGTCTTGATCGCCGGGGGCGTTTCGGTTGCGGACGACACCGTCGTGGCGGACGTACCGTTGGCAACGTTCGCCACATTGGCAGCGTTGCCCTCAGGCGATACGTCCTCGGTGCCGGTAGGACCCGAACCGCTTGCCCGGACGCCGCCCGGTTTGGCGACGCTGGCCACATTCGCGGCGGATTGCGCCTGCTCGGTGTGCCAGAAATCGAAGTAGTTGAACCAGTTATACGGCGCGCTGCGGCAGTGTGTCTCAAGACGCGCCACGTAGCGGGTGAGCGCGGCCTGCACTTCGGCGCTGCGTGCCGCGCGTTCGAGATGCGTGAAGTCGGCCAGCTTTTCGAAGTGGATATCGTAGCGATTGCCGCCGCGGTACAGGCCCGTCATGAAGATCACCGGACGCCTGAGCATGGCTGCCATATGCAGCGGTCCGAGCGGAAAAGCGGCCGGGCTGCCGAGAAAATCGATCCACTGCATGGAATCGCGGGCGTCGCCGAGCAGGGTGCGGTCGGCGAGAATGCCGATCATGCTGCCCGTGTCGAGATACTCGCGCACCTTCAGCATCGAATCCACCTGGCCGAGCCCGATCACGTCCTGCTTCGCGGCGGGATTGATGGACGCCAGAATCGCATTGATGCGGCGCGCGTTCTCCTCGTACATCGTGACGGCGACGCGCATGTCGGGCCGCGTGCGGCCAATCGCGCGTACCACTTCGAAACTGCCCAGGTGCGCGCCGATCAGGAACGCGCCACGTCCCGCCGCCAGCGTCTCGCTGACGATGTTCTGGCCGTGCAGACGCAGATCGAACAGATCGAACCGTTCGTTGAGCAGATAAATGCGATCGTGGATGGTCGCGCCAAACACCACCAGGTGACGCAGCACATCGAACCAGGAAGCCTGGCGTCCGAGTGCGCGCGACAGATACGCACGCGAGGCGCGGCAGGCAGCAGGCGAGGCCAGCATGAAATAGAGGCTTGCGGGCAGCAGCACGATGCGGCTCACGCGTCGGCCGAGGCGTAGCGACAGCCATGTCATGAAGCGCATCAGCGGCAAATTGCTGCGCTCCTTGCGTTGGGTCCAGGCAGGGCGTTTCATGCGGCCACCGTGTCGTGTGAACTCATGCTGGCGGACTGCGGCGCGGCCAGTACGCCGCTTGCCACCGTGCGCCCAGCCGCGCTGATCGTGAAGCGGATCGCGCCGCTCGCAGCGACCTCGAAGCTCAGCGTGAGCGGCTGATCGGGCGCAGCGGGATGCAGGAACTTGGCCGAGGTGAGACGGCAGGGATCGAGCGAGCGCCCGAGCGCCGCGCCGATCATCGTGATGGCGTGATCCAGCAGGACCACACCGGGCACGATGGGTTGACCGGGGAAATGGCCGGGCAACGCAGGGTGATCCGCAGGGATCGTGAAGGTGAGGGCGGCGGGCTCCGGAACACCGCTAACGCTGGCAGCACCCTTCGCATCCGGGACGCGAAGTCGCGCAGCGCCCGTATGCTGAGCGACCATAGCCGTCAGCACGTCACGTGGCAACTTGCCGGTCGCGTTGCGTGGCAGCGCGTCGACGAAGATCAGCGGACGCGGCATGAAGGCCGCGTCGATGCGCTCGCGCAGCGCGCGTTGCAGCTCGGCGGCGGCCAGCCCAGGCGCCACTACGAAGGCGAGCAGACGCGTCACCAGTTCGCCATGCCGCAGCGGCCCCGCGCTGCCCTGCGTGTCATCGGGCATGAAGAACACCGCATCCACCACGCCGGGGATCGCATTCAATTGATGGTTCAGATAGCCGAGCGACGTACGCTTGCCCGCGATATTGATGAGATCGGCCTTGCGTCCATGCAGCAGAAAGCGGTTGTCGTCGAGCGGTTCCAGGGCGTCGCCCATTGGCACGGGCGCCTCGACGTGCGCGCCGGATACCCAGATCGCGCTGTCGTCCGCGTCATCGGCCCGCTCGTCCTGAGCGATGCGCTGTGCTTCAGGCTGCGTTCCAAGGTGTGCGTCGACCTCTGCCGCGGGGCGAGCCCGGTGCCGTTTTTCGAGCCGCACGCCGGGATACAGCCGCCACGCCACCTCGTGCGCCGTGCGGCGCGTCGCGATCTGCCCGGTTTCGGTGCTGCCGTAAATCTCCAGCAACGGCGCGTGCAGCGCGGTCTCGGCCTGTGCGGCGAGATCCTGGGCGAGCGGCGCGGTCGCGGACACGGTGAGCGCGACCGGCGGCAACGCTTGACCCGCCAGCATCAGCGTGCGCAGATGCACGGGCGAGGTGATCAGCACGCGTGGCTGCGGCAGCGCGCCGAGTTCGCTGGCGATGTCGCCGGGGTAGAACGGCTGTCTGTTGCTGAAGGCGCAGCCGCCCACCAGCGCGAGCAGCACCGTGTTTTCGAAGCCGTACATGTGCTGCGGCGGCACGGTGCCGATCAGCGTGCACGCCCCCCGTTCCGCCAGGCCGAGACGCGCGGCCGAGGTCCGCAGACACTGCACGAGAAAGCCCCACTTCTTGGCATGCGGCACCGGCACGCCGGTCGAACCGGAGGTGAAAAGACAGGCGACGGTTTGCGCGGCGTCGATATGCGGCACGACGAATTCGTCGTCTTCCTCTTCGGACCCGCTCGCGGTTGAAAGCGCATTTAAAGCGCGATCTGACTTCGCGCCAACGTGGCTCGCCTCGGGAAACCGGAACTGCGGCAGTGCCACGCTGCAGGTCGCGCTGTCGTGCAGGCAGAAGGTATCGGGGGCGAACGCCGCGAGTTGGCGCACCGCTTCCGGTGTGTGCGCGGACGGCAGCAAACTGATCTTGCCGGCGAGTATCGACGCACACAGTCCTACTGCGAAGCGATACCGGTCCGTGCACATGTTGAAGACGTGGCCGCCCGCGGGCAGCGCCTGCGCGACGCGCCGCACGTCGGCGAGGAATTCGCGTACGCGCACCGGAGCGCCATCGCACCAGGCGATGGTCTGATCCTGCGAGGTGTGAAACAGCAGAGGAAGACTCGGCATACCGTCAATCGAGGCCATCATCGTCAATCCGCGCACCGGGTGAGGCGGGTGCCGCGGACATTGCATCCCGCTTCTTTGCGGCCGTTTATCGGCGCCATCTGTGGCGCCTGTTCATTGAATGCATTCAAGGGGCCTGCCGATGAACGCATTTCTTATTGGGGCTCACTCAACTTGAGTCATCGAGCGTGGTCTATTAAAAGTGGTCATGAGGTGCTTTCTTATATGTGGTCACCGCTCGGGATCACGAGGCACGCACACTCATTGCACACGCTCCGGCCGCGCATGCAATGCCGCGCGCATGGGACGTTGCGCGGCGGCTGGCGTACCGAGCCGCGCGCCCAGTTGACCACTGAGTTGGCCACTGAGTTGGCCACTCCGTTTCCCATTCTGCTGCGCATGGCGAGGCTCATGTTGCGGCTCATTGCGTTGCAGGGTTTCCCGGCAGGCGCGCACCACGGCAAGCAGACTGGAGCGCTGCATCTCCGGTAACGCCACGCGTCGCCATACGTGTTCGCCAATGAACATCACCGCCACCAGCGGCAGGGTCATATAGTTGGCAAAGGTCGACCACACCACCACCGACGACACCGCGAACAGCAACGTGGACACGCCCGCAATCGTCAAGAAGAACACGGTCCACGCAACGGTGACCTGACGGGTGTACTGCTCGACCGCCGGCGTGAGCGTGCCGTGCACGACGGCCGCAAACTGGCTGCACAGGGGGCGCCGTCCAGCGGCGAGCGTGCGTCCGAAGACGTAGGCCATGACCAGATTGATGGCGAGATGCTCGAAGTAGGCGCCCCACGCGAAATGGCGGCCGAGCGGCGCGCGCAACAGCCAGAGCGCGACACAGCCCAGCACCCACAGGGGCAGCAGCCACACGCGCTGCGAGGTGCGCGCCGCCGCCGCGAGCCCGATGGCGAGCAGCGGCGCGACCACCACCATGAGGCCGAGCCCCTGTGCGCCGGGCGTGCTGGCCGCGTAGTGGGTGCCGGCCTCGCACGCGACGAACGCGCCACAGGTGGCGGCGCCGCGCGCGAATTGCGGCCCGAGCTGCATCAGCGAACGCATGACGCCACCCCGAACATCACACTTGAAACCGAAAAAAAACGCTGCATAGATGGGTATGTTTTATCAGCCTGTTCTTTCATCACATGAATGGCGCCAGAGGCGGAATCCGCTTTCTGGACGCCACGCATTATTCGGGCCTGAAAGCTGCGCGAATCACAGACCGGCAGGGTACGCGAGGTTCGCGGCCCGGTTTGTAACCTTTTGTTTGGCCGCGCCCGAGCTGCGCGGTGGCCGCAATTCTAGCCTGGCGGGTGCCGCCCAGCGCCCGTGCGGTTTTGGGCCGTCGTCTCTAATTGGCCGGCGGCGAGACCGCACAACGTCGTGTAACCCTTTCCCGGTATACGACCTGGGACCGCTTCGTCTAGAATCGCCCCCAGACTTACAATCTCGAATAAACCGGGCTGACTGCCATTGCGACGGGGCATGGGGGCACCTGGGCGCCGTCCGCGAGGAACCCAGACGGGTCTCCTGGCACTTTCCCACTGGCAGCAAACCCGGCGTACACACAATGAATAAACTGGAAGAAGAACTCGCCGCGTTGATCGTCGGCGAACTGAATCTCGAAGACGTGCAACTCGACACGTTGTCCGCCGCGACGCCCTTGTATGGCGACGGGCTTGGGCTCGACTCGATCGATATCCTCGAGATCGCCTTGCTGATCTCGAAGAAGTACGGCTTCGAGCTGCGTTCGGACAATCCGGACAACCAGAAAATCTTCGCCTCGCTCGGCTCGCTCGCCGCTTACGTTGCGGCGCATCGCGTCAAGTAACCGGGAGACACCATGCGAGCGCTGGTGACAGGCGGCAGCGGCGCGCTGGGGCAGGCCATCAGCGTGGCGCTCGCGCAGGCGGGCCACGAGGTCTGGGTGCATGCCAACCGCGGCATCGCGCAGGCCGAAGCAACGGTGGCCAGCATCGTCGCGGCGGGTGGCAACGCGCATGCGATTGCTTTCGACGTCACCGACGCCGAGGCCACCGCCGCCGCACTGAAAGGTTTACTCGAAAGCGCGCCGTTGCAGATCCTCGTGAACAACGCGGGCATCCACGCGGATGCGCCGATGCCCGGCATGACGCTGCAACAATGGCGCAGCGTGATCGACGTGTCGCTGAACGGCTTTTTCAACGTCACGCAGCCGCTTCTCATGCCGATGATCCGCACCCGCTGGGGGCGCATCGTCAACATGGCGTCGGTGGCGGGCGTGATGGGCAATCGTGGCCAGGTAAACTACGCGGCAGCCAAGGCCGGTCTGATCGGCGCGACCAAAGCGCTGTCGCTCGAACTCGCTTCGCGCGGCATCACCGTGAACGCAGTGGCGCCGGGCGTGATCGAATCGCCGATGGCCGACTCCGCCTTCGCGCCCGAACGCATCAAGCAGATCGTCCCGGCACAGCGGGCGGGGCAACCGGACGAAGTGGCGGCGATGGTCGCGTACCTCGTTTCGGATGCAGCGGCGTATGTGACCGGCCAGGTCATGTCGATCAACGGCGGCATGGCGTGATGTAAGCGCGCAGCGGCATGGGCATGTGATTTGCAACGACACGATTTGCAACGACACCCGCAACAACGTCAGTCTCCAGCATATCCAGAGGGAAGCGATGGCCGAAGCAATGCAAGCTGACACGACACCGTGCGACGTAATCGTGATTGGCGGTGGACCCGCCGGATCGACGGCCGGCGCGCTGCTCGCCGAACGCGGCTACCGCGTGCGGCTGCTCGAAAAGGCGCGGCATCCGCGCTTTCATATTGGCGAATCACTGTTGCCGGCCAACCTGCGGCTGTTCGACCGGCTCGGTGTGGGCGACCAGGTGCGCGCCATCGGCATGGTCAAACTGGGCGCGGAGTTCGTTTCGCCCCAGCACGACAATCGCATGGAGCGCTTCCTGTTCGCCGAGGCCTGGGACAAGTCGATGCCTGGCGCGTATCAGGTGCGCCGCTCCGAACTCGATCATCTGTTGCTACAACATGCGGGCTCACGTGGCGTCGAGGTGCTGGAAGGCTGCCACGCGCGCGACGTGGCGTTTCTGCCCGACGACAGCGGCGCCGTGATCCGCGCCCGTCACGACGACGGCCGCGAGGTCGAATACCGCGCGCGCTTCGTGGTGGATGCGTCGGGCCGCGACACGCTGCTCGCCAACCAGTTCAAGAGCAAGAAGCGCAACGAGAAGCACAACAGTTCGGCGCTGTTCGCGCACTTTCGCGGCGCACATCGCAACCCCGGCGAGCACGAAGGCAACATCACCGTGTTCTGGTTCGAGCACGGCTGGTTCTGGTTCATTCCGCTCGTCGACGGCACCACGAGCATTGGCGCCGTGGTGTGGCCGTATCATCTGAAAAGCCGTCCCAAGGGGCGCTCGCTGGAAGACTTTTTCCTCGACACGATCGCGCTGTGCGCGCCGCTCGCCGAGCGTCTGAAGGACGCCGACATGATCAGCAAGGTCGAGGCGACCGGCAACTACTCGTACACCGGCTCACTCACGCACGGCCGAAATTTTCTGCTGCTCGGCGATGCGTTTGCGTTCATCGACCCGGTGTTTTCATCGGGCGTGATGCTGGCCATGCAAAGCGCCTTTGAAGGCGCGGAAGCAATTGATGTCTGCCTGCGCGATCCGGCCCGCGCCGACGCCGCGCTCAAGCGCTTCGACAAGCGTCTGCGGCATGGCCCGCAAGCCTTCTCGTGGTTTATCTACCGGATGACCTCGCCAGCCATGCGTGCGCTCTTCATGGGCCCGCGCAACGTGCTGCGCATGAAGGAAGCGCTGCTCTCGCTGCTGGCCGGTGACATTTTCGAAGACACGCCCATCTGGCGTTCGCTGCGGCTCTTCAAGGGCGTGTATTACGTTTCGGTGCTGTTCACCGCCCCGCGTACCTGGCAGGCCTGGCGGGCGCGGCGCCGTAATCTGCGCGAACGCGACGACGGCCAGATGACGGCAAACGGTTGACGTCCAGAATGAAGCACGCCAGCACGTTTCGTCAATGTCACACGGGCGCCGGGATTGCCGTCAGTTCGCCGCTTCGTTCGCATCCCGAAACATTGCAATCCTGATTGAGCCACGCTGTTTTCCATGCCCCACACCAGCCCATCGTCGACCCATCTGGTTCTGATTCCGAGCTATAACCCCGGCGTCAAGGTGGATGAAACCGTGCGCAACGCGCGCGCCAACTGGAACCCGGTGTGGGTGGTGGTGGACGGCAGTACGGATGGCAGTACTGAGCGTCTGTTGAGCATGGCGAAGCAGGACCCGGGGTTGCGCGTGATCGTGCTGCCGCACAATCAGGGCAAGGGCAGTGCGGTGCTGACCGGACTCGACGAAGCTGCGCGTCTCGGTTTCACACACGTCCTGACGATGGATTCGGACGGCCAGCATCCCGCCGATCTGATCGGGGAATTCATGGCGGCGTCACGCGCGCAACCGGGCGCGATGGTGCTCGGCCTGCCGAAGTTCGACGACAAGGCGCCGCTCATCCGCGTGTACTGGCGGCGTCTGTCGAACGGGATGGTGCATCTGGAAACACTGTGGTCCGGCATCGGCGATTCGCTGTACGGCTTTCGCGTCTACCCCGTCGCCCCGCTGCGTACGCTGATGCGCCGCCATACGTGGATGCGCCGCTTCGACTTCGATCCGGAAGCGGCCGTGCGGCTGTGCTGGGAAGGCGTGTGGCCCGTCAATATCACCTCACCCGTGCGCTATTTCCGCGCGGACGAAGGCGGCGTTTCGCACTTCAACTACGTGCGCGACAACCTGCTACTGGCCTGGATGCATCTGCGGCTCTTCTGCGGCTTCCTGCTGCGCCTGCCCAGACTGCTGCCGTTGCGGCTGAGTCAAAGACGCAGCAGCTAGTCCGCCCCGGCGGCATCTTCCCTGCGCTGCCGCGTTGTTTCTTTCAGCGCCTTTCATCCCATCCCCACCCTGACGCCGTATCAGGTATTACCCTGGGTATCTTCCCTCCGGGGAATCCCTCTGGTATAAATCCGTTCCCAAGCTGATTACGTTTTAGCACGGCAAAAAATCAACATCGCGCGAAAGCGCGAGTCCGGCGGTCAGAAGGAGCGGTATGGCGCGCGTAGTAGTGGTGGGCAGCATCAACATGGACATGGTGGTCGCAACCGAAACGTTTCCGCGGCTCGGCGAAACGCTGTTCGGCACGCGGTTCTCCACCTTTCCGGGCGGCAAGGGCGCCAACCAGGCGGTCGCGGCGGCGCGTCTCGGGGCCGAGGTCACGATGATCGGCTGTGTGGGCAACGACGCGTTCGGCGCGCAGATGAAAACCACGCTGCAACGCGAGGGCATCGACACCCGCTGGATCTCGACGGGCGAGGAAGCCACCGGCATTGCCTGCATCACGCTCACCGGTGGCGACAACGCCATCGTCGTGGTGCCGGGCGCCAACCATGAACTCAGCGCCACGGATATCGACCGCGCCGAGGCGGCGATTGCCGACGCGGACGTCGTGCTCGCGCAACTCGAGGTGCCACTTGCGACGGTCCTGCATGCGGGCAAACTGGCGCGTCGCCACGGCAAGCCGTTCTTCCTGAATCCGGCGCCGGCGGTTGCACTGTCCGATGAGCTGATCGCGCTCACCACGCTCCTCACCCCCAACGAACACGAACTCGCTACTGCCTTGCAGACGCCGGAGGCCTACTGGTCCGAAGTGCTGCAGCGCATGCCGGGCCGCATTGCGATGACGCACGGCAAGGACGGCGCCTACTACTCCACCGCAGATGGCGAACTGGTGCATCAGGCAGGCTTTAGCGTCGACGCCGTGGATACCACCGGCGCCGGCGACACCTTCAACGGCGCGCTGGCCGCTTTCTGGCATCTCGGCACGGCCGAAGCGGTACGCCGCGCGAATGCGGCGGGTGCGCTCTCCGTGACACGGGCGGGCGCCCAGGGCGGCATGCCGACGCTCGCCGAACTCGAACAGTTTCTGCAGGCTCAAGCGTGAAAAAACTCGGACATCTGAATCGTGACATCGCCCGCGTGATGGCGGGCATGGGCCACACCGACAGCCTCGTGATCGCCGATTGCGGTCTGCCGGTTCCCGACGGCGTCGAATGCATTGACGTGTCGCTGACGCTCGGCGTACCAGGGTTTTTCGAGGTGCTCGACAGCGTGCTGGCCGACTTCAAGGCCGAGCGCGCGGTGTTCGCCACCGAAGCGCAAACGCAAAACGCCGCCGTGGCAGAACGCACGGCGCAGCTTGCCGAGGCGCACATCACGATTGATCACGTGCCGCACGAAGAATTCAAGCGCCTCTGCCAGCGCGCGAAGGCCGTGATTCGCACGGGCGAATGCAGCCCGTACGCGAACGTGATCCTGCATTCGGGCGTGATATTTTGAGCGCCCTCTGCGCCGCCGTTATGGCTCTGGCATCGCTGCCACAGTCTGCCAACCGCGCGGTCGCAGGGCGTTTTCTTGAGAGAGGCGTGTCATGCAAGTGACCATGCGAGGCATCGGCAAGGCGTTTGGCCCGGTGCGCGTGCTGGAGGGTGTCGAGTTCAACATCGGCGCGGGAGAAATCCATGCGCTGATGGGTGAAAACGGCGCCGGCAAATCAACCTTGATGAAGATTCTGAGCGGCGTCTATCAGGCGGACGCCGGCGAAATCCTCATCGACGGCAAGGCGACGCAGATTCGCGACACCGTCGACGCCGAGCGCGCCGGCATTGCCATCATCCACCAGGAATTGAACCTGATTCCGCAACTCTCGGTGATGGAGAATCTGTTCCTCGGTCGTGAGCCGAGCCGCTTCGGCGTGGTGGACAGCGCAGCCATGAAAAAGCAGGCGCGCAAATGGCTCGACATGGTCGGCGCGCAACGCATCGATCCGCAGACCGAAGCCGGGCTGTTGTCGATCGGGCAGCAGCAACTGGTGGAAATCGCCAAGGCGCTTTCGCTCGATGCCCGCGTGCTGGTGATGGACGAGCCGACCGCGGCGCTCACGCATCGCGAGATCGAAACGCTGTTCGAGATCATGCTCGCGCTGAAGGCGCGCGGTGTGGCGCTGGTGTACGTCTCGCACCGCATGGAAGAAATTTTCCGCATCTGCGACAAGGTGAGCGTGCTGCGCGACGGCCACTTCGTCGGCGAACGCGAAGTGAAGTCGACCAGCTTCGACGAGGTCGTGCGTCTGATGGTGGGCCGCGAACTGGGCGAGCGTTTTCCGAAGCGCGAGCACGCGCCGGGTGAGGTGCGCTTCAAGGTATCAGGACTCGCCGACGACGGCCAGATTGAAGGCATTTCCTTCGACGTGCGCGCGGGCGAAGTGCTCGGCGTGGCCGGTCTGATGGGCGCGGGCCGCAGCGAAATCCTGCGCACGATTTTCGGCCTGAATCGCAAGACCGCCGGTTCGATCACGCTGGATGGCCACGCGCTCGATGTGCGCGATGCGTCCTCCGCCATCGACGCGGGCATTGGCTTCGTCACCGAAGACCGCAAGAGCCAGGGGCTCGTGCTCGGCATGTCGGTGCGCGAAAACGCCACGCTCGTGCATCTGGACAGCTACGCGCGCTTTGGCGTGGTGAACGACACGGCTGAACGCAATGCCGTGGCGCAGTTGATCAAACAGTTGCGCATCCGCACGCGCGACGCCGAACTGGACGTCAAGTCGCTTTCCGGCGGCAACCAGCAGAAGGTGGTGTTCGCCAAGTGGCTCGCGGAGCCGCCCAAGGTGCTGCTGCTGGACGAACCCACGCGCGGCGTCGACGTGGGCGGCAAGGCGGAGATCTACACGATCATCAATCAACTGGCTGCGCAGGGCGTGGCGATCGTGATGGTGTCCTCGGAATTGCCTGAAGTGCTGGCCATGAGCGACCGCATCCTCGTCATGCATCAGGGCAGGCAGAACGGCATCTTCGCGGCGGCGAGCGCCACCCAGGAAATCATCATGACCGCGGCGACCGGCGGCAAGGACGCCACGTCTGCCACATCCGTCACGGCAACCGCCTGAGCGACCCGACCCGAACGGCTCAACCCAACATGCGACCGCGGCCCGTGCCGCAGACATCGAGAGACACGATATGGCGACCTTAACCATGACCCCCAGTACCAAGGCCACGCTGCAAAAGCTCGGCCCGTTCATCGCGCTGCTGCTCATCGCAGTGGGGCTGTCCATCATCAGCCCCAGCTTCCTCACGCTCGACAACCTGCTCAACGTGATGCGCCAGGCGTCGATCAACGCGTTGATCGCGTTCGGGATGACGCTCGTGATCCTGCTGGGCGGCATCGACCTGTCGGCGGGCTCGGTGCTGGCGCTGTCGTCGGTGATCATCGCGAGTCTCATGCAAAGCGGCACCTCGGCCGGCGTTGCGACGCTCGCCGGCATCGTCGCGGGTGGCGTGATGGGGCTTGCCAACGGGCTCGTCATCAGCAAGGGCAAGGTGGCGCCGTTCATCGCCACGCTTGGCTCGATGACGGTGTTGCGCGGCCTGGCACTGGTGGTCTCGAACGGCAGCCCGATCAGCAGCTTCAATAGCGACTTCTTCTCGTTGCTGGGTGGCGGCTACGTGGCGCGTCTGGTGCCGATTCCCGTCGTGCTGATGCTGGTGATGTTCGCGGTGTTCTGGTTCGTGCTGAAGAAGACCGTGTTCGGCCGTCATGTGTATGCGACCGGCGGCAACACCGAGGCGGCCAAGCTCTCGGGCGTCAAGGTGGATCGCGTGCAGCTGTGGGTGTACACGATCTCCGGCGTGATGGCGGCACTCGCGGGTGTGGTGCTGACCTCGCGCCTGAACTCCGCGCAGCCGACCGCCGGCACCGGCTACGAACTCGACGCCATTGCCGCCGTGGTGCTGGGCGGCACGAGCCTGACGGGCGGCCGAGGCTGGATCTTCGGCACGCTGGTGGGCGCGCTGTTGATCGGCGTGCTGAACAACGGTCTGAACCTGATGGACGTGTCGTCGTTTTATCAGCAGGTCATCAAGGGCGGTGTGATTCTGCTCGCGGTGCTGATCGATCGCGGCAACAAGAAATAAGCGGCATGTCTTGCCGGCCGCGTGCGTCGCAATGCCTGGCTCTTGCGCAGGCACCACGCACCGGCCGAACGTGACAACGCACAAGCAACAACGTACAAGCAACAACCCGAACCGATTTTTTAACCCAGGCGCGGTTTTAGCCGCGTAGTACCACTAACGGATGCCCGTCACACGCTAACTGCGGGTATCAGGAGGAAGACAATGAAAAAGATGATTTCGCCGCTCGCCGCTGCATTGCTCGTCGTCGGTCTCGCTGCCTGTTCGAAGCAGGGTCCGGACACCACGGCCGCCGCGGCGGCCAGCGACGCGTCCGCGCCGGCCGCCGGCGGTGCCGTCACGATCGGCCTGTCGATCTCGACGCTCAACAATCCGTTCTTCGTCTCGCTGCGCAAGGGTGCGGAAGACGAAGCGAAGAAAGACGGCGTGACCCTCATCACCGTGGATGCGCAAAACGACCCGGCCAAACAGCAGGCCAGCGTCGAAGACCTGATCCAGAAGAAGGTCAGCGTCATCCTGATCAACCCGACCGATTCGTCGGCCGTGGCGAACGTCGTGAAGGAAGCGACGGACAAGGGCATCAAGGTGATCTCGCTCGACCGCAGCGTGAACGGCGCTGAAGTCAGCTCGCACATTGCGTCGGACAACAAGGCGGGCGGCAAGATGGCGGCCGACTTCCTGGTCGACAAGCTGGGTGGCAAGGGCAATATCGTCGAACTGCAGGGCATTCCGGGTTCGTCCGCAGCCAACGAGCGCGGCGCCGGTTTCGATACGGAAGCCGAAGCGAAGGGCGGCGTGAAGATCGTCACGAAGCAGCCGGCTGACTTCGACCGCGCCAAGGGCCTCTCGGTGATGGAGAACATCATCCAGAGCAACAAGGACATCCAGGGCGTGTTCGCGCAGAACGACGAAATGGCGCTGGGCGCGGTCAAGGCGCTGCAGGCTGCCGGTCTGAAGAACGTGGCCGTGGTGGGCTTCGACGCCACCGACGACGCTATCGCCGCCGTGAAGGCCGGCACGATGGCTGCCACCGTGCAGCAGCAGCCGGAACTGATCGGCCAGTACGGCGTGGACACCGCGAAGAAGCTGGTGGACGGCCAGCCGGTGGACAAGTTCATCCCCGTGCCGCTGAACCTCTACAAGCAGTAAGTTTTCAGCCGTTCTTCCCCGTAGTACCATCTGGCACTGATATCAGCGTTAGTATCAACGCGTGAAGCCGTGCGGGCCGCCACCCAGGTTCACTGGTGTGGCGGCATTCTCCCTTCCCCGATCGCGGTTGTGCTCCGCTTGCTGCGCCGTCATGGCAGTGAACGCTGGCGGACTGGCGTGGTTGAAGGCGTCGACATCTTTGTCTCCAGGAAGCCAGCGTGTCCCAGTTCGAGCGTCTGACCATTGACGACATTGCTCGCCTCGCGAACGTTTCGCGCACCACCGCGAGCATGGTGTTGAACGGCTATGCCGAGCGCTATCGCATCTCCGCCGCCACCGTCGAACGCGTGCTGCAGGTTGCGAAGGACCATCATTTCACGCCGTCGCAATCGGCGCGCGCGCTGCGCTCGCGGCGCAGCAATACGATCGGCCTCGTGATTCCCGATCTGACCAACTCCGCGCACTCGGCGCTCGCCCAGGCAATGGAGTGGCAATGCCGCGAACAGTACGGCTATCAACTGGTGATCGTGACGAGCGACGAAGACCCGGTGCGCGAAACCGAAGGCATTGCCCACCTCGTTTCGCATCAGGTGGACGGGGTGGTGGTGGTGCCGTGTACCGCGGACGCGCGGCGTTACGAGAAGTGGGTCAAGCGCCTGCCGCTGGTGTTCGCCGATCGCCGCGTGGAAGACAGCGACATCCCCTACGTGGTGACCGATGCGACGGAGACGGTCGCCACGCTCGTCGGCAACGCGCTGGAAGAGGGCGCGCGCGAGGTGGTGTACTTCGGCGGTCAGCCGGAACTCTCGGCGAGCCGCGACCGCCTGGCGGGCTACCGGCAGGCGCTGGCCAAACACAGCCTCACGGAACAACCGGACTGGGTGCATCAACGCGACTATCAGCGTGAATCAGGACACGCGCTGATGCAGGCCTGGTTCGAGACGCACGGGCGGTATCCGCAGGCGCTGTTCGCCGGGTCCATCACCTTGCTGGAAGGGGTGCTGTCGTTCATGAACGA
Source organism: Paraburkholderia sp. DHOC27 (assembly GCF_003429005.1). Taxonomy (GTDB): domain Bacteria; phylum Pseudomonadota; class Gammaproteobacteria; order Burkholderiales; family Burkholderiaceae; genus Paraburkholderia. The sequence continues at coordinate 31,792 of NZ_QVQV01000007.1, read as the reverse complement.
GGCGCACAAGCTTGGCGAGGCGCCGCGCCGCCTGATGACCTTCGACGATCATCAACTGCTCGACTGCCTGCCGCTTTCCATTGACGCCATCGTGCAGGACAGCCGGCAGCTCGCCGAGCATAGCCTGCGCTGCGTGTTCGCCTTGCTCGAAGGCAATGCCGCATTCGAATCGCTACAGGTGCCGGCGCACATCCATTATCGGGGTGTGCAAGGCCGGGGCGACTGATTATCTGGCACAAATTAAGAAGATCGAATTCCGGTTTTGCGTATTTAATCCGCTTTGTCTGCATTCTCCGGAATTGAAAGCAGCGCTATATCTGGCATTCGTTATGCTTTAATGCGCCGCTTACGAATTGCATGAAGAATTGCCAGCCATTCATTACCGTGCCGGATCTCGCCTCGGCGCGCAGGCCACTCTTATCTTTTGTCTCAATTAAGTATTTCCACTATCGCAATAGTACTGGCACGCCTTGCGCCGCAAGGCTGAGCGGGTGTGACGTTTTTGCGACAGGAATCTTTTTTTATATTCTGGAAGAGTGCAAAGCGCTATTGTCATTGACGCAATAACCGAGTCATTGACCTCCCGGAGAAATGATGAAACGAATAGCCCTGTCGAGCCTCTCGCTCGCCTTGCTTGGTGTTGCCGGCGCCGCGCATGCTCAAAGCAGCGTGACGCTTTACGGAACGATCGACACCGCGGTGACCTTCATTCATAACGCCAATGCGGCCGGGCAGAATCAGTGGTCGATCGGCAATGCCAGTAATGGCGACCTGTCCGGTAGCCGCTGGGGCTTGAAGGGACAGGAAGACCTGGGCGGCGGACTGAAGGCCATCTTCCAGTTGGAGAACGGCTTTAATCCTTCCACGGGATCGCTTGCACAGGGCGGCCGCCTGTGGGGTCGCCAGGCATTCGTGGGCCTCTCCGCGGATCAGTACGGCACCGTCACGCTGGGCCGCCAATATGATCCGCTGGTCGATCTCGTGCAGGGCATCACGGCCGACAACTACTTCGGCAGCACGTTCGCCACCGCCGGGGACGTCGATAACTACGACAACAGCTCGCGCACCAACAACGCCATCAAATACGTCTCGCCGGTGTTCTCCGGTTTGCAGGTCGAAGGCATGTATGCGTTCGGCGGCGTAGCGGGGCAAACCGGCTCAGGACAGACGTGGTCGGCAGCCGCGGCCTATAACAACGGCCCGTTCTCGATCGCGGCCGGTTACTTCGTCGCGGATAATCCGTCGGTCACGGGTCTCGTGCGTCCGTCGACGACGGGAGGCACCGGTTGGGGCGGTACCTCGGACGGCACCTTCGACGGCTCGCTCATCAACCTCGGTTATCAGACCGCGCGGTCCATCAACATCGCGCGGGTGGCCGGCCAGTACATACTCGGACCGTTCACATTCGGCGCGGGCTACAGCAATTCGCAGTACAAGTCGGATGGCCAGTCGGCCTTTGCCTCGACCGAGAAGTACAACACGGGTCAGGGTTTCCTCGACTATCAGGCCACGCCGGCCCTGCTGGTGGGCGTCGGATATAGCTACACCAAGTCGAGCGGCGATACCGGCGCGACCTACCATCAGGTCTCAGCGGGTGTCGATTACAACCTGTCCAAACGTACCGACGTTTATCTGGTCGGCGCATGGCAGCATGCCAGCGGCGAAACGCTGGATGCGGAAGGTACGGGCGTGGTGGCCGCACAGGCTTCCGTGGGCTCGTATGGTTATGGCGGCACCAACACGCAGGAACTCGTGAGCGTCGGTCTGCGGCACAAGTTCTAAGCCTGGCGTTGGCGGACTGTCGTACGGCAGCCTGCGAGCGTGCTTCGCTGCACATGAAAAAACCGGTTGCCCGTGTGGACGGACAACCGGTTTTGTTTTGCGCGGCGGGTCAAGAGACCGTGGCCAGCAGACGGTGGATTCCGATAATGGCTAGACGTGCTTCCTGCACGTCCGCGCAAAACCCACCGCCGCGATTCATCAAGACTCCTTGAGATGTGGCGCGATCAACGACAGATCCGCGGCGCCGAGCCGGTCGCTGGCGGTGCGCATCTGATGCCAGTACGGATAGAGCAGGGGCGGCAGGCTCACCTTGTCGAGCCGTGCGCGTTGCTCGGCGCTTAGCGTGAGGTTGGCGGCGCCGAGGTTATCGCTGAGCTGCTTCTCGTTGCGACCGCCGATCACGACCGAACTCACCGCGGGGCGTCCCAGCGTCCAGGCCAGCGCGACCTGCGCGGCCGAAACGTTGTGCTCCTCCGCGACTTCGACCAGCGTATCGACGATGGACCAGAGGCGCTCGGCATCGCGAATCGGCGGCTCGGTCCAGCCGGCCAGTTGACGCGTGCCTTCCGGCGACTGGTCGCGGCGATGCTTGCCCGAAAGCAGGCCGCCCGCGAGCGGACTCCACACCAGAATGCCGAGGCCCTGATCGATCGAGATGGGGGCGAGTTCGTACTCGGCTTCGCGCGCTTCGAGGGTGTAGTGAATCTGCTGGCTCACGAAGCGCGGCAGACGATCGCGCTCGCTGATGCCGAGCGCTTTCATCAGATGCCAGCCCGAGTAGTTCGAGCAGCCTACGTAGCGGATCTTGCCCTGCTTCACCAGCAGGTCGAGCGCTTCGAGCGTCTCTTCGAGCGGCGTCAGGCCGTCCCATTCGTGCACCTGGTAAAGGTCGATCACATCGGTCTTGAGGCGCCGCAGGCTTGCTTCGCACGCCTCGATCAGATGATGGCGCGACAGGCCGCGGTCGTTCGGACCGTCGCCCATCGGGAAGCGCGCCTTGCTGGCGAGCAGCACGCCACCTTTGCGCTTGCCGCCCAAGGCCGCGCCGACGATTTCTTCGGACGCCCCCGCCGAGTAGACATCCGCCGTGTCGATCAGATTGACGCCGGCGTCGAGGCACATATCGATCTGCCGACGCGCCTCTTCGAGACCCACCTCACCGACGCTGGCGAATTTGCCCTTGCCGCCCATTGTCATGGTGCCGAGGGTGATGGTCGAAATCTTCAGGCCTGAGCGGCCAAGTTGACGATATTCCATGTCAATCAATCTCCTGTGTATCGACGAGGTAGCGACGCGGATAAGCCCGAACAGACGCGCAAGCGCTGTGCCATCAGAAGCATGCGAGCCATTGACGATAGCGGAGATTCACTTATCGTTCCAACGGAAATATATGCTTAAATTAAGCGCTGTGAATGCTGAATCATTCAGCCAGTCAAGGAGCCGTACATCGTGGACCTGAAGCAGCTCGAACATTTCGTGGCGGTCGCCGAAGAACGTCATTTCACCCGTGCATCACGGCGTCTGAATCTGGTGCAGTCGGGACTGTCCGCGTCGATCCGTTCGCTGGAGGACGACCTGGGTGGACCCCTGTTCGTGCGCAGCACGCGCCGCGTGGCGCTGACTCCGGCGGGCGAGGTACTGTTCGCCGAAGCGCGCCGGGTGCTCGCCGCCGCCCAGGAGGCGCGCAATGCGGTGACCCAGGTGCATGGTCTCGCACGCGGGCGCCTCAGCATTGGTGCGATTCACGGGCTTGCACCGTTTATCGATCTGCCGGCGTCGCTCGGGCAGTTTCGGGCCGCCTTTGGTGGCATTGATATCGAACTGACACTCGATGGTTCGCGCGCGCTGATCGACGAAGTGCGGGAGGGGCGCATCGATCTCGCCTTCACGCAGCCCACCATTCCCGCGCCCGACGACCTTGGATGCCAGATGTTCGCCTGCGAGGGCATGGTGATTGTCTGCGCGCGCCAGCATCGTCTGGCGGGGCAGCGCGAGCTCACGCTCGGCGATCTGAGTACGGAAATCTTCGCCGATCTGCGGCCGGACTGGAGTGTGCGGCGGCTCGTCGATCGCAGCTTCGCGGCCGCCGGCCTGCAACGCCGCACGGGTTTCGAAGTCAACGATATGCCGATGCTGCTGGAACTGGCCGCGCAGGGTCTCGCGGTGGCGATGGTGCCGGAATCCGTGGCGGCCGCCCGCGTGCGCGACACGCGCGGCGCACCCATCGCGCTCGCCACGCTGTGCGAAGCCGACGAGCCGTGCTGGGAACTGGCCGCCGTCTTCAAGGGCCGCGATGGCGAACCGGCCACGCCGGTGGCAAGGGCTTTTCTGGATATGCTCAAGCTGCCGTTCATCGTGCAGTGATGGAGGGGAGTGACCCGGCGCGCTGCATGTCGTCTCGCGCTTTTACCGGCGTGCAAAATGAGTACGCCAATGAGCACGCAAACGAGCGTGCAAATGCGGACCCCGAGCCTCCTTATCTTTTGCGCAGCTAACAAGAACGATAGCGGGATTTATGCAAGAATCGCCGCCTGATCCAAAGGGCAGGCAGCCGCCCGCGCACAGCAGTCAAACACTGCGCCGACGATCCTGCAGCGGGGAGATTCCTGCAGGCACGCGGTACGCCCGCGCGGCGCCCCGTATTCATCAAAAAACAACATAAGTTTCGAGGAGTAGCCAAGTTGATCCAGCGTATCTCGCGGTTTTTTACACAGGTGGTGCATCGGGTCCTGCCTGATCCCTTGATCTTCGCGATCTTCCTGACCATCGGCACCTTCGTGCTGGCCTTCGGCCTCACGCCCAAGGGCCCCGCCGAACTGGTGATGGAGTGGGGCGCGGGCTTCTGGAACCTGCTGGCCTTCTCGATGCAGATGGCCATGATCCTCGTTACCGGACACGCGCTCGCCAGTTCGGGACCGGTCAAGCGCCTGCTGGTGGCGCTTGCCAGTTCGGCGCGCACGCCGGGGCAAGGGGTGATGCTGGTGGCGTTCTGCGGCTCGGTGGCATGTGCGATCAACTGGGGCTTCGGACTCGTGCTGGGCGCGATGCTCGCGCGTGAAGTGGCGCGCCGCGTGCAGGGCACCGACTATCGGCTGCTGGTCGCCAGTGCCTACATGGGCTTCCTCACGTGGCACGGCGGCCTGTCGGGTTCGGTGCCGCTCGTCGCGGCCACCAAGGGCAATCCGATGGAAAAGACCATCGGCCTGATTCCGGTCTCGCATACGCTCTTCACGGGCTATAACGCCTTCATCACGTTCGGTCTGATCGTGCTGCTGCCAATCCTGGCCCGCCTGATGGTGCCGAAGCCCGAGGACGTGGTGGCCGTGGATCCCGCCTTGCTCGAAGACCCGCCCACCGTCGAACGTACGCTGTCGGCCAATGCGACGTTGGCCGAGCGTCTCGAAGAGAGCCGTCTGCTGGCCATGCTGGTGGCGCTCGCAGTGGCGGTGTTTCTGGTCGTGCGCACGGTGCAGAAGGGCTTCGTGCTCGACATCGATACGGTCAACCTGGTATTTCTGGCCGCGGGTATGGTCCTGCACAAAACGCCGATGGCCTATGCGCGCGCCGTGGGTGCGGCTGCCAAAGGCACCGCCGGCATCATGATCCAGTTTCCGTTTTATGCCGGCATTCAGGCGCTGATGGATCACTCGGGGCTCGCCGGCGTGATTACCAACTGGTTCGTCGATATCGCCAACGTGCATACCTTTCCGTTGCTGGCGTTCCTCAGTTCGGCGGTGATCAACTTCGCGGTGCCGAGCGGCGGCGGTCACTGGGTGGTGCAGGGCCCGTTCGTGATGCCGGCAGCGCAGGCGTTGCATGCGGACCTCGGCAAGTCGGCGATGGCGATCGCTTACGGCGAGGCGTGGACCAACATGGCGCAACCGTTCTGGGCGCTGCCGGCCTTGGCGATCGCAGGGCTCGGCGTGCGCGACATCATGGGTTATTGCGTCACGGCGCTGCTGTTTTCGGGGGTGGTGTTCGTGGCGGGCTTGTATCTGTTCTAGAGGCTGTCACACTGGCTGCTCGCTTCATGGTCGATTCACGGACAGACCCGCAAGGGCCAGCCGGCAAACAGCGGGCGGCCCGAAATTGAGCAACGAAACGCGGGCAACGAAGCCAGACCGTTAAAAGGAGGCGCGACGCATGAACCCGCATGAATCCGGCGCGCCACCGTCGCCGCGCGATCCGTCATCCACACGGCCCGTGCTCGTGTGGGACTTGCCGGTGCGGCTCTTTCACTGGCTGATGGTCGTGCTGGTGGTGAGCGCCTACGTGACCTTGAAGCTCAACTGGATGGACTGGCACGTGCGAGCAGGCGAGGCGCTGCTTGCGCTCGTCATCTTTCGGTTGCTATGGGGCGCGTTGGGCAGTGACACTGCGCGCTTCCGCCATTTCGTGGCATCGCCCATTGCGGCGTGGCGGCATCTGCGGCATCTGTTTCGTCGCGAAGCCGATGTGCAGGTCGGGCACAACGCGGCCGGCGGCTGGATGGTATTACTGCTGCTCGCGCTGTTGCTGCTCGAAACGCTGAGCGGTCTCTATGTCAACAACGACATCGCCGACCAGGGGCCGTTGAGCGACAGCGTGCCGGCCTGGCTCGCCAATGTCATCTCGTCGCTGCATGGGCTCGCGTGGGATGCGCTGGTCGCAGCGGTCACGCTGCATGTGGTGGTGATCCTGCTCTACGCACTCGTCAAGCGTCACAACTTGCTGCGCCCGATGCTGACCGGCTACAAGCGCCTGCCGTCCAGTATTGCCCCGCCGCGGCAAACGCCAGCATGGCTGGCGTTGTTGCCGCTAGGCGCAGGGGTGGCCGTCGTGATGCTGCTCGCCGCGTACATGTAGTGCGTGTGGTGCTGCATGTGGTGCTGCATGAGGTGCTGCATTTCGTGCAGCGGCGGAGCCGGCCAGAAGAAAGCCGCGAACAACATGCGGTAAAAACGCGCTTGAAGCGCGCGCAAGCCCGTTAGTTTTTCGGCGGTGTGACCTGACCGCGAATCTCGCCATTCGGGTTGGTCTTGGTGTGCACGTTGATGTACATCTCGCCGGCTTCGAACATCTTGGCGTCGTCCGCTGACAACGTGGCCTGTCCGCTGATCGGGCTCGTCACGTCCATATTGCCCTTCTGCGAAATCCACACCTTCACACCCGCGTTCTTGCCCGCTGCCGCCGGCCCGTGGAAGTGCGCCATCGTCGCCTGACTCGACAGTCCGCTGAAGGTAATGTTCCAGGTGACGACGTGGGTGCTGGCGTCGTAGGTGAGATTGGCCGTGCCGCTGCCGGGCGTCTGCACCGGTGGAACTTGCTGATCGCCCGTCAACGGGACGGTAAATGCGACCGGCGCCGCTTGAGCCAGTGTCATGGAACCTGCCAGTGCCAGGCCGGCGCATAGCATGAGCGCGCGTCGCGAGAGGGATACTGTCATGTGATTTGCTCCTTTGGGGTGGTCCTTTACCGGTGGCCAGCAGGACACTTGCGATGAGTGTCATGCCTGCGATGGGGACGCCGCCACCAGTTCAGGGGTTTGATAAGGATAGGCTCAAGCGCACAGTAACACTAGTCGCGAACTGACGTCGCACTTGCCGTACATGAATCGCTCCACGCGGATAGCCTCGGTGAGGCATGACGCGCGCATGGCATCTTGATGGTGGCTCGAGTCTCGCTTCGAGTCTCGCCTCGAGCGTCGCTACGAGTGTCACTTGATGGCAGCCCAATGGCAGATCGCTGACGCGTAAATGGCGTGTCATGCTCGCGAGATATCAGGCGACGTTGCCGCGCGGGCTACCAAAAGGACCACGACGGCCGCCACGAAATTCGCTGAAATAAACGCCACGGTTGGCGTGAAACACGAAACGCGCGGACCCTGTCAGAATGGCTGCGAGCAGCAAGCGCTATCGTCGGCCGCCGGGCTGGCGAACCTCCATCACGACCCGACCTCCGTTACGACGATGAAGGCAAACCGGAGTCTTGCGGTTCCGCTAGTCGTACGCCTCGTTGCTGCGTTGGCAGTTTTCTCCGCAGGCGCGGAGCGCGCCGCGGCACAGGAATTCTCGCTCTATACCGGTCCGCTAACCGGCGAGCACAGCCATTCGTATTCCTGGGCGATGGACTATACCGAGGGCCTCGGTGAATACTTCGCCGGCACTTTCACCTGGCTGAACGAAGGACATGTTCCCGATCATCATCGCGACGGGCCGCTCGTCCAGTTGTGGGCGCGCTATCCGCTCCTGCAGCGGCGCGTGGTGTTCGCAGTTGGCGTAGGTCCCTACCGTTACTTCGATACCGAGGCCGCCGAGCAGGACCAGGGCTATTCGAATACGCACGGCTGGGGCGTGGTCTACAGTGCGCGCGCCACCTGGTATAGCGCGCATCGCTGGACCGCCAATCTCCAGGTCAATCACGTCCAGGTTTCCAACGGGCCGTCCACCACCGCGATCCTGCTCGGCATCGGCTATCAACTGGACGGACCCGACACGCCAGGGCCGCGTGACTTCGCGTTGCCGCGTACGCAAAAAGTGACGAACAACGAAGTCACGGTGATGGCCGGCGCGACCATTCTGAACAGCCTCGAATCGCAAACCTCCGCGGCCGAACAAATCGAATACCGGCGCGGCCTGACCCGGTATGTGGATGCGACCATCGGCTATCTGCACGAAGGCAGCGGCATCACCGCGCGGCGCGATGGCGCGACCGCGCAGTTGTGGTTCACGCGCGCCTTCTTCGACGAACATCTGTCACTCGGCGTCGGTGCGGGTCTATATGCCGCCATCCATCATGGCGATTCCGACGACGAGCGCGATACCGGCGATGGCATCCTCTCGGGACTGCTGTCGGTGTCCGCCGCGTATCGCGTCACGCAGCACTGGTCGGCGCGGGTCACGTGGAACCGCGTCATGACACGCTATAGCCGCGATACGGATGTGATCATGGGCGGCATCGGCTATCGCTTCTAGCGGTGCATCGCAGTGTGCGGCGCCGGACGTCGCCTTGTCGATACGCACGCAGCGCAGACGGGCAGCGTGCGTTACAGACAACGCAGCAGGAGCCGGGAGCATCGAGCTGCGTTTAGTTGCAGCCCGCGGCAGCCGGCAACGGCCAGCCCCATCCAGCGGGTTCAGCGCATTCTGCGCGGAAATGGATGGATTTTCAGTTGCGTGGGCACTACTCTCAAGAAGCGTTGCGCCGAACCCGACTCGCAAGGTCCGGTTGTCATCCTGTTCGTCATCCTGTTCGTCATTCTATTTGTCATCCATCATCCGTCTTCGAGCGAACCTGAAAGGTCAACGCCGTGATTGAAACGATCCTCAATGGACTTCTGCCGGTCGCGTTCGTCATCCTGCTCGGCTGGTTCGCCGGGCGAATCGGGCTGCTGAAACATGCGGACGCCGACGTGCTCGCCACGCTGGTCATCCGTTTCGCGTTGCCCTTCGCGCTGTTCCTCGCGGCCGCCACCACGCCGGCCAACAAGATCATCGATCCGGGGCTCGCGGCCTGTCTGACCTTCGGCCTGATGGGCAGCTATCTGCTTGCGCTTGCGCTGGGCTTCTATGTGTTCAAGCACGACCTGCGCACGGCCACCATGCAGGCGCTGGTCTGCGGGTTCCCCGACATGGCTTATTTCGGCGCGCCGATTCTCGTTGCCATGTACGGGCCGCCTGGCTATCTGGTCGTGCTGGTCGGCAACCTCGTCACCAGCATCATCATGCTGCCCGTGACCATTGCGTTGACGCACGTGATGGACCAGCAGGAGGCCGGCCATAGCGGTGCGAGTGTGATGCGGGTGATCGGCCGCAGCCTGGGCGGGGCGGCCATCAATCCCATCGTGTTTCTGCCGGTGTTCGGGGTGATCCTGAGTTTCTACCAGGTCAAGCTGCCCGTGCCGGTCTTGACCGCCGTCGATCTGATGGCGAAAGCGGCGGGCGGCACGTCGCTGTTCGCGCTGGGCCTGATGCTGTATGGCGAGAAATTGCAGATCAACCTCAACGTGCTGACCAACATCGGCATCAAGAATTTCATCATGCCGGCCATGATGCTGCTGGGCGTGATCCTGTTCAGGCTGACGGGCGCACCCGCCCATCAGGCCATCATCACGGGCGCCGTGCCTACCGCCACGGCCGCCGCCATGTTCGCCTTGAAGAACAACACGTACACCGCAGACGCGACCTCGACCATCCTGTTGAGCACGGTGCTGGGAATCGGCACGGAAGCCCTGCTCATCGGCATGTTCGCGGTGTAGCTCGCGCACTCAACCTGTCCTAACCTCATGCAGGAGTTCGTCATGGAAGATACCTCTGATGCAGCGAAGCCACTTGCAACGGATCTGATGGGCTATGACCTTATCAATCAACCGGGGCTCAACAAGGGCACCGCGTTCTCCGAGGAAGAGCGTGACCTGTTTCATCTGCATGGCCTGCTGCCGCCGCATGTCGGCACGCTCGAAGACCAGGCCGCGCGCCGCATCAAGGTGCTGCGCGGCTTCGAAACCGACTTCGAACGCTATGCCTTTCTGCGCGACATGCAGGACACCAACGAGACCTTGTTCTACTCTGTGCTGGTCAACAACCTCGAGGAGTTGTTGCCCATTGTCTATACGCCGACTGTCGGTGAAGGATGCCAGCGCTTCAGTGAAATCTGGCGCAAGCCGCGTGGCCTGTTCCTCAGTTATGCCAACAAACACCGGCTTCGCGAGATTTTCGCGGACAAGCGCTTCGATCAGGTGCGCGCTATCGTCGTGACGGACGGTGAACGCATCCTGGGGCTCGGCGACCAGGGCGCGGGCGGCATGGGTATTTCCATCGGCAAGCTCGCGCTTTATGTGGGCTGCGCGGGCATTCATCCGGAAGAGACGCTGCCCATCATGCTCGATGTCGGCACCAACAATCAGGAGCGTTTGAACGATCCGCTGTATGTGGGCTGGCGGCATGAGCGCATCACCGGCGCCGAGTACGACGAATTCGTCGAGGCGTTCGTTGCGGCTGTCATCGAGCGCTGGCCGAACGTGTTGCTGCAATGGGAAGATTTCGCCGGTGCGCATGCGGGACAGTTGCTCGCACGCTATCGCGACCGGCTCTGCACCTTCAACGACGATATCCAGAGCACGGCTTCGGTGGCACTGGCCACGCTGCTCGCTGCCATCGACGTGACCGGCGTGCCGATCACCGAGCAACGGGTGGCCTTGCTCGGTGCGGGCTCGGCGGGCTGCGGGATCGTCTCGCTCGTGCTGCAGGCCATGATCGAGGCGGGCGCGAGCGAAGCGGAGGCGCGCACGCATTTCTACGCAGTCGATCGCAACGGCTTGCTGGTCGAAGGCATGCCGGACATCACGGCCTGGCAACAGCCTTTCGTGCAGAGCCAGGCCGCCGTCGCCAACTGGCAGACGCAATCGCCGGGCAAGATTGGACTCTACGACGTGGTGGCGAACGCGCATCCCACGGTGTTGATCGGCGTGTCGGGGCAATCCGGCGCTTTCACAGAAGAAGCGATCCGTTTGATGGCGCAGCACGTGAAGCAGCCCATCATCTTCCCGCTGTCGAATCCGACTTCACGCAGCGAAGCTACGCTGGAACAGATCGTCACGTGGACAGAGGGCCGCGCGCTGGTGGGCACGGGCAGCCCGTTCAAATCCGTCAACTGGCAGGGCACGGAGATCCTGAACAATCAGACCAATAACTCGTACATCTTCCCCGGCATGGGGCTCGGCATTCTGGCGGTGGGCGCGAAGCGGGTGACGGATGCCATGTTCATGGTGGCGGGCAAGGCGGTGGCGGCCATGTCGCCAGCGTTGAGCGATCCACACGGCCGGCTCTTGCCGCGCGTGAGCCAGCTGCGCGAAGTGGCCCTCGCCGTGGCGAAAGCGGTCGCGCGGCAGGCGCTGGCGGATGGCGTGGCCAGCATCACGGACGAGTCGGCCGTCGACGCGCGCATTGCGGAATATATGTGGACGCCGCGTTATCGGCGCTATGTGAAGGAGGGATAAGCGCGAGAGGGACGGCGGCTACGGCGCGTAATGAACGGCCCTGAAACGTCCAGAATAGGAGCGCCGTCTTTCGTTATGTAATGCAGCGTGGCGACGCGCGCCGGCGCGTTTTTGCTTCGCGTTTTACGGAGTGAGCAGGGCGCGTGCTGCGGTGTTTTCGCGCCGTTTCAGACGAGGCGAGTTTGCCTCGTTGCAGGAACGGGCATTTCTGCACGACGCATTGCAGGTTCGTTGCGCGACGACTATAAATGGTCGAAGAGGAGGCCAAACATGCGCCGCATCCTGATGATCGTGTCCAGCGCGCGGGAGCTTCCACTGATAGGTGGCGGCACGCTCCCCACCGGCTACTGGGCCGACGAGGTCTACACGCCATTGCGGATATTTCGCGCCGCGGGCGTTGACGTGCGCATTTATACAGTGGACGGCTGGCCCGGCATAGCAGACCCCTTCAGTCTGGAGCCACGCTTTCATTATCCCGACACCGACCGCGACTTTCTGGCCGGCATCGTCAGAACCTTCGCCGACGACCCCGAAGGCATTCGCTTCACGCTGCATCACTACACAGAACTCGATCTGATCGCGGCGCGCCGGGTCTATGAGGCGCTGACCTTCGCGAACGTCGAGCACGGACTTGCGCGCGCCAATGTGGAAGCGGCGGCGAAAGAAAGCTGGAAACACGACATTGGTTTTCTCGAAGCCCTCGCGGCGCGGCCGAAAGTGAGCGCGCTCGTGCCTCCTGCGCGCACGCAGATACTCGCCGACGCAATCAGGCGCGACAGCGAGGTGCTGGCGCAAACCTGCGGACATTCGCTGGCCAACGACCGTGCCCTGAATCGGCCCGGCGAACTGGCGAGTCTTTCGGATGAAGAAATCCTGTCGTTCGACGCGGTGTTCATCCCGGGCGGGCACGGGACGATGGTCGATCTGTCCGACAATCGCGACATCGAACGGGTGCTGCGGCTCGCGCATGCGCGTCGCCGTTTGATCGCGCTGCTGTGTCATGGACCGGCCGCGCTGCTTTCGGTCGGCAATGGGCCGGACGGCGGCTGGCTGTTCGACGGATTTCGCGTCGCGGCCTTCAGCAACGAGGAGGAAGAGCAGGCCATTGCCGGACTGCAACGACCCGCGTGGTTCCTCGAAAGCGAGCTGAAAAATCGCGGCGTGGTGTATGACGAAGCGCCGGCCTGGGTCTCGCATGTGGTGGTCGACCGTCATTTGCTGACCGCGCAGAACCAGATGTCCGACGAAGCGTGCGCGGGCGCGGTGCTGCGCAAGCTCGGCGTGTTGCAGGGGAGTGCGGCATGAGTTCGGCTCTGGAGGTGGGTAGTGCGTTCATGACGTGCCTCGCCCAGCATGACGTCAACGGTGCGCTGACGATGTGCGCGCCGCATTGCAGCATCCAGATCGTGCCGCTCGCACTCGAAGGCGCGATACACGTCGAGGGCCGCGCGTTTTTTGAAAACTGGTTCCATGCGTTTCCTGACCTGAGTCTGACCACGCGGCGCATGTTTGCCACGCGCGATGACGTCGTCGCGGTGGAGACGAGTTTCGACGGCACCCAGGCCAACGCATTTCTCGGCGCGATCAACCAGGAAAAGCACGTCGATCTCGATGAAGCGTGGCTGCTGCGCGTCAACGCGGATTACATCGAAAACGTCAAGTTACGCTGGTGCCAGAACCAGTTGTACCGGCGGCTTGCGGTGCGCCGTCTGGACCGCGTGACGATCACGACCTGAGCGGCACGCGCAGGAAAGGAGACGAGGATGGATGCCATCCCGCAAGATCGCGCGAGTGCAACCGGACAACGCTCGATTCGCGCGGTGGAGTATTTCTTCGACGCGTACCGGCGTCATGACGTCGAGGCGATGGTCGAGGCCTGTGCGGACAACGCGGGCTTTCGCTACGTGCCGGCCGAGGTCATGCGCAAGCAGCGCGTGGTGCGCGGTGACGGCAAGGTGCGCGGGGTCGGCAAGACGTGGTGGTCGTCACTGATCGACGCGTTCCCCGATCTGACCAATCAGGTGCACTGGCTCGGAAACGACGATACAGGCAATGTGGCAGCCGAAGTCGTGATCTCCGGCACGCAGGCAAAGGCATTCGGCACGATCGAAAACAGCGGCAAGCACTACGACCTGGATCACCTGTTCCTGTTTCACGTCAACCGCGACGGCCTGATTGACGACATCGTCGCGTACTGGGACACCGCGGAATGGTACCGGCAGCTCGGACGGCTCGAATGTGACTGACCTGTTCGTCAAGCGACGCGCGGGGAACATTGGGAGGTGGTGATGGCTTCACTGAAACGTGAAGACTGGTACGACCTGTATCGTGACGTCGAATGGACGCTCTCCTATGTCGATCAGGAAGCGGTGTTTCCCGAGTGGTTGTCGGGCACTGGCAAAGTGCCGATCGAAGCATGGAAGCAGTGGGACGAGCCGTACAAGATTACCTATCCCGAGTACGTCGCGACCCAGCGTGAAAAAGAGGCCTCGGCCTATGCGGTGAAATCCGCGCTGCGGCGTTCGTCGATTTTCGAGCATCTCGACGAGGGCTGGAAGTCGGTCTCGAAGCTTCACTATGGCGCGGTCTCGCTGATCGAATATCTGGCCGTGCTCGCTGAATTACGCATGGCGCGCTTTGGTTTGTCGCCGGCATGGCGGCAAATGGCGCTCTTCGGTTCGCTCGACGAGATTCGTCACGCGCAACTGGACCTGTTGTTCGCGCACGAGTTCATCGACCGCGATCGCCAGTACGATTGGGCGCTCAAGGCCTATCACACGGACGAATGGGTGGCGGTGGCCGGACGCGCGGCGTTCGACGGCATGATGGTGAATCCGAGCGCAGTGGATATTGCCATTCAGCTGCCGTTCACGTTCGAAACCGCCTTCACCAACGTGCAATTCATCGGGCTTGCCGCGGACGCGCTCAGTTCCGCGGATATCAACTTTGCCAACATGATTTCGTCGGTGCAGACCGACGAAGCGCGCCACGCGCAGCAGGGCCATCCCACCATGGAAATTCTGATGCGGCATGATCCGAAGCGCGCTCAATGGCTGATCGACAAGACCTTCTGGATCAGCGCGCGGCTCTTTGCGGTGATCAGCGGCATCTGTATGGACTACTACACGCCGCTCGAACATCGCAAACTGTCGTACAAGGAGTTCATGGAAGAGTGGGTGGTGAATCAGTATCAACGCACCTTGAAGGAATACGGCCTGAAACAGCCGTGGTTCTGGCAGGAATTCCTCGATGGTCTCGACGTGTGGCACCACTCGCTGCAAATGGGCATCTGGTTCTGGCGGCCAACCGTGTGGTGGAAACCGCAAGGTGGCGTGAGCGAGGACGAACGCGACTGGCTGCGTGAGAAATACCCGCGCTGGGAAAAAGAATTTGGCCCTGGCTGGGACACGATCATCGCCAACCTCAACAGCGGTCAGGAAGAAAAGACGCTGCCGAAGACGCTGCCGTGGTTGTGCAACTGCTGCCATCTGCCGATCGGCACGGCCGGGGCGCCGAACAACGCGAAGTATCCGGTGCGCAGCTATCCACTCGAACACAACGGCTACACCTATCACTTCTGTTCGAAACCGTGTCGGCAGATCTGGTGGGAAGACAAGGACACGATTCACCAGAAGACGGTCGTCGAGCGCTATCTGGGCGGCGAGGTGCAGCCGCAGACGCTCGCTGGTGTGCTGGACTACATGGGCCTCACACCCGAAGTGATGGGCATGGATGCGAAGAATTACGCTTGGGCGCACTCGTATCGTGACGGCAAATACTATGCAGCAGGCGCCGCATGAGCGCGTCCCGCAGCACGCCGCAGACGCCTGTGGCGATCAATGCGCTCTTCGTGGGCGACATCGTCACGCAGCTTGTTTTCGTGCTCGACACCGACACGATCGCGGAAGTTGCCGCCAAGGTCGCCGAGCAATCCGTCGGCGTCAGAGTCGCGCGGCGCGACGCGCCGATGGCGGTCTACCTCAACGGCGCAGCGCTGCCAATGAGCGAGACGGTTTCGGGCGCAGGCATTCAGGCGCTGCAATGCCTGACCGTTCGCTATGAGGACTGAAGGTGCAACCATGACAGCCTCTGCAAACATGGTGGGACCCGTGCTGCGCATGGTGGATGAAGTAGATGCCGTGGTGCGCGCCATCGTGGAAGACAATCCGGACCGTGAAGTCGAACTGGTCGACCGTGGCGCCTACGTGCGCGTGCAGGCGGAATGGTGCCTGCGCGTGAGCAGGGAATCCATCGAGCGACACGTTGGGCGTCCTTATCAGATGCGCGAGCTGGAGCAGATTCTCGCCTCGTTTGCAGGGCGTATCACGACGACGTCGGACGAGGTGATCTGGCGGTTCAGGAACGGATGACGCTGACCACGAGGAGGCCGTCAGATGGACAAGACTGACACGCGGGCGAAGGTACGGCCGTTGCGCACTTGGAGCGCGTTCAGCGAAATTCGCCATGTGCCGAGCGAATACGAGATCGTGACGCACGAATCGAACTACACGGTGCGCAAACATCGCTCCGCTGCGTTCGAGTCGAATCCCACCACGCCGGCCAACATGTGGTATCTGACGTATCGCGACAAGTCGCCGGTGCAGGTGCCCGAGTGGAACCAGTTTCGCGACCCGGATGAAATGACGTATCGCAAGTACGTCACGGCGCAGGACGAGCAGGAAAGCATGCTGAAGGGCGTGCTCGACCAGTACGACGGCACCGCGCATGACAGCGAGATCACGGCGCCCTGGCTGGACACGCTGGCCAATTTGCTGGTGCCGACGCGTTATCCGGTGCACGGCTTGCAGATGACCCAGGCCTACCTGGGCACCATTGCGCCTTCGTCGTACATCACGAACTGCGCGGCATTTTCCGCGGCGGATCTGTTGCGACGCGGTTCGCTGGTTGCGTATCGCACGCGGCAATTGCAGCGCGCACGGCCCGACGTGAATTCGCTCAACGAGGGACGGCGCATCTGGGAGGCGGAGCACGGCTGGCAGCCCGCCAGAAAAGCGCTGGAGACGGCACTGATCGCGTACGACTGGGCCGAATGCCTGACGGCGGTGAATCTCGTGCTGAGGCCGGCGCTCGATGAAATCCTGCTCGGTCAATTTGCCAACGTGGCACGCAAGAACAATGACGATCTCACCTGGTTGCTGTTGACCAACCTTGCCAAAGACTCTGCGCGCGCCACTCGCTGGAGCTGCGCGCTGGCGCGCTTTGCGATAGAGCGCAGTCCGGACAACGCGGGCAGCTTCGTGCGCTGGGTCAAGAAGTGGCGCACCCGCGCTGAGGAAGCCGCGGGAGGCCTGGCCACCTTGCTCACGAGTGTATCGACGCCGGGCCTGGAGGAACACGCGACGCTCGAAGCGGCACGCAATGCGATTGCGGCTTCACTGGAGGCGGCCGGCATTGCCGAGAGCATGAATCGACCGGCTCCGACGGCGGAAACTACGCCACAGGCCTCGCCACCCGTGCAAGCCACACCGCCGCTGAGCGATCCGCTGATCGCGCTGTTCGACCGCTACGCGGCCATGCCGGGAGCCAATGCATGCCGCTGGTCCGGGCTGACGTTTTACCGCTTCGAAAGCCCGGTGGCGCCGCATTGGGACCAGACGGGCGCGTTGACGTTCTGTGTCGTGGTGCAGGGCCGCCAATGCGTGACGATCAACGGCGCGAAGCAGTTCTGCGACGCGGCGAACTATTTGCTGATCAACCGCGCGAAGCGTTTGCAGGCAGAGATTGTCGAAGGGTCGCCGGCGCGGCCGTTTCTATCGATGATCCTGCAGATTCCGGCGGCGGCCGTGGCGGAAGTGCTGATCGAAAGTCTGCCGACGCTCGAAGCACAGCAACCGGCCAGTGACGAGGACGACGAAGCCTATGTGTCGAAGTTCGACGGCGATCTGCGCGATGCCGTCACGCGTTTCGTAAAGACGCTCGACGACGATAGCGAGCGCCGCTCGCTCGGCCCCCTGTTTCTGCGCGAAATCGTCTTCCGGCTGCTGCGTCAGGATCAGGCGCCACGTCTGGTGAGTGCGGCACTGTACGGGAAATCGTCGCGCAAGGTGTTCGCGGCGATCCGCTACATGCAGGCGGAGTATCAACGGTCCATCAGCATCGACGAAATCGCCCGCGAGGTGGGCGCGAGTACCTCGACACTCGCGCATTCGTTCAAGGAGATTATCGGGGTCTCGCCGTATCACTTCCTCAAGCAGTTGCGGCTCGAACGCGCCCGCGTGCTGATGATCCGCGAAGGGTGGGGTGTGAGCGAGGCGGCCGCGCGCACCGGCTATGCGAGTGCATCGCATTTCGTGAAGGCCTTCACCAGTTACTTTGGCGAAGCGCCCAGCCACTACGCCAACCAGTTCCGCGGACGGCCCACGCTCAACGTGATGGAGACCGCGGAGACGCGGCTGTAACGGCGTCGGCAATCGGGGCACATGATGGACAGCGGCGCATCGCCCAAGCAAACCGAGTCGTTCCACGACGCACCGGAGGACGCGGCCTGGATCGACGTGATGGAGGCAGACGACCTGTGGATCGGCGATAGGGTCGAGGCGGAGAGCGTCGCCGGTCCGCTGCTGTTGATCAATCTGGCCGGCACCGTTTTCGCCTATGAAAACCGCTGCCCACATAAAGGCGGGCGGCTGGGCGATGGCGAATTCGCTAACGGCGTCATCGTATGTCCGATCCACCGCTGGGAGTTTTGCGCGCACGGTGGAGCCGGGATCAATCCTGCCGGCACACAACTGAAGCGGTACGCGGTGCGGATTGCGGACGGCCGCATTCAGGTTGCGTGGGAGCGGGTGTAAGGATTTCGTTGGGCGGGACGCGCAAACGCAGTGCGCCGATATTTCATCTGCGCACGTGCATGGCTAAAAGCACGATTCCTGCAACGAGCCCGCTGCAACCACCTCAATAAACGCATTGAAAGGGCGTGGTTTCGTGGCTCCGCTCATCATCACCTGCCATCCCGGCATCCCAGCCAGCGACCCCTCCCATTTCTGCAAGATTTGCGTGCTTTCCTGCAAACCGCACCCGGCGCGCTGTCGAAGTCAGCGAACCGTTTCCACAATGAAAGCGCGTCGAGCGAGCTGCATGATCCCATGCATGACCTCGCGCCCGCTTCGTATGGGCCGTGTTCGACGGACAGATACAGTGGATACCTTATGGTGCCGGTCCCCAAAATACCCGCAGACCTCGACGGCTTTCGCGTCGAATTTTTCAAGGAGACGCTCCGCGCAGACGTCGTGCTGGACCGGCCATCGTTCAATCTGATTTCGATGGCCCAGCGTGATCAGTTGCGTGCCACCTTCGAGGCGCTCGACGACGACCCGTCGGTGCGGGTGATCGTCGTACGTGCCGTGGGCGAGCATTTCTCGAGCGGCAGTTTGATGGAGGGTGTCATGGAAGCGCAGTCGGGGCAGGCATCCCGCGCCGCGTGGAATATGGCCGCGCCCGCACGTTGCAGCAAGGCGGTGATTGCCGCGAATCGCGGTTACTGCTTTGGGGCGGCTTTCGAATTGTCGCTGGCGTGCGATTTCAGAATTGCCACTGAGACCACGTTGTATGCGCTGCAGAAAGCGGGGCAGGTGCCGAGCGCGGCCGGATCGGCGCGTCTGCAAAAAATGGTGGGCATTGGACGTGCGAAGGAGATCGTCATGCGCTGCCGCGTGATCGACGGCGTGCAGGCTTACGATTGGGGCGTCGCGACCGATTTCGTCGTGGATAGCGAACTGGAAAGTTTCACCGACGACATGGTGCGCGAGCTTCTCGAGCTTTCGCCGCTCGCTCAACGCGCCGCCAAGCGACTGCTGAACGACATTCCGGAGGAGCCGCCGTCGCCGGAAGAATGAACCAGCGCGGCGAGGGCGTTATACCAAGGTGTAGTTGCAAGCCGTTTGCGCGATGACCCGTAACCCTTCGTATGGATTGCTTGCCGTGGCGCATCGGACTATCGTGAGTCTCCGGTGACCGCTGCGCCGATCGACCGGCACAATACGGAGGCGTCATGGCTGAAGCATCCACGAGTATCGAAATCGCACTGCCAGCCGATGAGGTGTGGCAACTGATTGGCGGCTTCGGCTCGCTACCAGAATGGCTGCCGTACATTCCGGAGAGCGAGCTTAGCGAGGGCGGACGTGTGCGCCATCTGACGAATCCGGGCGGCCAGACCATTGTCGAAAGACTGATTGCCTTCGACAATGCGGCGCGCAGCTACACGTATGCCATCCTGCAGGCACCGTTTCCGGTGCGCGACTACCAGTCCACGCTGAAGGTGGTCGAGCGCGGCAGCCATGACTGCCGGGTCGAATGGTCGGGCCGGTTTGTGCCGACGAGCGGAACTGATGAGGATGCCTCACGACTTTTTCAGGGCATCTATGAAGACGGTTTGAAAGCGCTGGCGAACGAGCTGGCGAAGCGGGCTTGAGTGTCACGCGCGGCGCCGGTACGACCAGCGCCGTGCGACGCTACGCTTAGCCGTTTAGCACCGCGGCGCCTTTATCCGCGTAGGCGCGCAGCAGATGATGGGCGATGGCGAACGGTTTGGGCGCGGACAGGCCGCTCTCGTGCGTACCGGCGAGCATGGCCGTGACTTCCGCGCGGGAAAACCAGCGCGCGTCTTCGAGTTCCGTGGTGTCGACGACGATGTCCGTATCGCTCGCCTGTGCAAAGCAGCCGATCATCAGCGACGAAGGAAACGGCCACGGCTGCGACGCGAAGTAGACCACCTGCGCGCATGTCACGTGGGCTTCTTCCATGACCTCGCGGAGCACCGCCGCTTCGGCCGTCTCGCCGGGTTCGACGAAGCCAGCCAGCGCCGAGTACATGCCCGGCGCGAAATGACGCTGACGTCCGAGCAGGCAGCGCTCGCCGTCGATTACCAGCATGATGACCACAGGATCCACACGCGGAAAATGCCGGGTGCCGCAGACGTCGCAGAGGCGTTGCCATCCGGCGGCCGTGACGCGGCTGGCAGAGCCGCAGTTTGCGCAAAACGAATGACGGCGCTGCCAGTCGAGCATCGCTTTGCCCTCGCCCATGATGCCGAGCGTGTCGGCATCGACGAGACCTTGCAGCGCGATCGAGCGCAGGTCGATGCGTTCGTGGGTCGTGCTTTGTGACGGGTCCACTGGTGGGAGGTCGAGCGCGGTATCGAAAGTAAAGCTGAGCGCAAAACGGCCGCTGCCTTCGCTGTCTTCACCGAGAAACACGCTGAGCGACGGTTCGCCAAAGGTCGCCGCTTCGCGTGCCAGAAACCACGGGTCGTGCTGACTGCCACGTTTGAGCAGAGGGACGTCGCCGTCGAAAACCAGAAAGCGCGCAGCCGGATCGCTGCGCAACCGTTCAATGAAGGCGCCGTCGTCGCGCTTTTCGGAGCGCCGCTCGAGCGGATTGCAGTTAAAGCCGATGGACGTGGAGCAGGAAGTCATCACCAGAATGTGTAAGTCGAGACCATCTGGAGTATGGCACGGGCGGCGGTTTGGTGTAGGGAGGCGTGCGGTTTGGGGAAGGGTGGGTTGCCCACCTATTTCCTGCACCGGCAGGCCTGAAACAGCACTGCCGGTGTGGGCGATTGCGTACGAGCGGACGGACGCTCAGGCAGCGGTGAGGGTGCTCGCCGCGAACGGATAGTCCGTGTAGCCGCGGTGATCGCCGCCGTAGAAGGTGTCGCGGTTGTACGGGTTGAGTTGCAGGTTATGGCGCAGGCGATGCGGCAAGTCCGGGTTGGCGATAAAATCGCGTCCGAAGGCGATCAGATCGGCGTCGCCGGCCTCGATTGCGGCTGCGGCCGTCGCGGCGTCAAACCCGCCTGCCGCGATGATCGGGCCGCTGAACACCTTGCGCAGCGCTCGCGAGGCAACCGGCTCCGCGCCTTCCTCGATCACCTGACTGCCGGCGACGCGCGGCTCGATGACGTGCAGATAGGCGAGGCCCAGCGCGTTGAGCTTTTCCGCGGCATGACCGAAGGTCAGGTTCGGGTTGCTGTCGGACATGCCACCGAAGGTGCCGCTCGGCGACAGACGCACGCCCACACGGTTCGCGCCGAACACCGAGACAGCGGCTTCGGTCGCTTCCAGCAGGAAGCGCACGCGGTTTTCCACTTTGCCGCCGTAGGCGTCGGTGCGCTGATTCGAACCGTCCTGCAGGAACTGGTCGATCAGGTAGCCATTGGCGCCGTGAATCTCGACGCCGTCAAAACCTGCGGCGAGCGCGCGCTGCGCGGCCTGGCGAAACTCGTCGATGGCCACCTTGATTTCGTTCAGCGTGATCTCGCGGGGCGCCGATGCCGGTTGCCAGCCGCTCTTCGTGTGAGCCATGCCTTCGAACGATACGGCCGACGGCGCCAGCGGTGCGTCACCGCCGGGTTGCAGGTCCCGATGCGATTGACGGCCGGCATGAAACAGTTGCATGAAGATCAGGCCGCCTTTGGCGTGCACCGCATTGACGACCTTTTTCCAGCCGTCGATCTGGCTATCTGCGTAGATGCCCGGCGCGCCGTGGTAGCCGTTGCCGCGAATCGAAACCGGCGTGGCTTCGCTGATCAACAGGCCGCCGATACTGGCGCGCTGCGCGTAGTACTCGACCATCAGATCATTGGGGATATCGCCGTCATCGGAACGCATACGGGTGAGCGGGGCCAGCACCACACGATGGGACAATGCGCGGGGGCCAATATTGAAGCCGTTGAAGAGCGTGGTCATGTTCAATCCTGATATGGAAGGATAACTAACTAAATGATGTTTTTCTGCAGCAGCATGAAACCGGGTGCTCGCTGCCTGCTGGACATCACCGTGTTGTGATTGCCTGCAGGTTCGCGATAAGCCGTTCGAATTCACCGCTTTCGCGTCACTGCCCTGGAGCGAAATTTAATCCCATCCGTGCAGAAGGAAAAAGACTTTGTGGGTGGGTGGCCATGCTTGCGAGGCATGCCCCGGCGCTGGAGCGGGCGGTGGTGGGCGCTGCCGGGCCATGGCGAAGGCGGCATTGGAAGCCGTGGCGCGTTGACGGTATGTTGGAGAGGGTATGGGTCTTACGCCGTGGTGACCGTTAGCGCGGGCGTTTCAGCCATCGCGCCGCAGCGTGGTCGAACGCACAGACTGCCGACGGTCTTCGTGGTCAGGTAGAGACGTTCGGACTCCTCCGGACCATCAAAAACATCCCCTTCAGACTGCGCACTGCGCAGCCACAATGATGAGTACATGGATCCATGAGCTGCCTTTGTGGTTGATGGCGCT
Source organism: Paraburkholderia sp. DHOC27 (assembly GCF_003429005.1). Lineage (GTDB taxonomy): Bacteria > Pseudomonadota > Gammaproteobacteria > Burkholderiales > Burkholderiaceae > Paraburkholderia. The sequence goes on along the minus strand of NZ_QVQV01000007.1, from coordinate 8,794 downwards.
CGTCACTTCCGGTGCGATCTTTCTCGTGAGCGCGACCATCCACTTCGTCACGGGGCGCCTCGCTGCCGGTCCATACGGCCGATCATTCAAGGCAATTTCACCGGGCTTGCTTTCGCCACTCGGCATCATGTTCGGCCTGTTTATCGCTTTCACGGCCTCGCAGGTCTGGAGCGATACTGCGCGTGCCACTGCCGCGGTCGCCACGGAGGCAAGCGCGCTGCGCTCGGTTGTGGTCGTGTCCGCGGTTTTGCCGGAGGACGCCCAGACCGAATTGCGCAGGATGATCCGGGACTACATCCAGTACACCGCGACGACTGAATGGCCGCTGGTGGCGAAGGGAGCCGTCACGCTGAACATCAGTCCGCCGACACTGAACAACGCGCTGCAGTACACGCTGTCCCTGCCAGTGGTTACGCCCGGACAGCAGACGGCGCAGCGCGAGGTCGCGGCATCCCTCGAGCAGGCACTCGAAGTGCGTCGTGAGCGCATCCTGATCAGCCGCAGCGAAGTGAATGGTGTCAAATGGTTATGCCTGGCTTTTCTGGCCGTGTGCCTTTTGTTCGCCATCGCCTTCGTTCATTGCGACAATCGGCTGACATCGGCGGTGGCAATCGGACTCTTTTCGGCGGCACTTGCCGCGACCTTTTTTCTCATCCTCTCCCATGATCGACCCTTTACAGGCGAGATCGCGCTGTCGCCGGCGCCCCTGCTGCAGGTGATGCCCGAGAATCGCTGAGCGCTGCCGGCAACTGCGGCCCGCGTCGGATGAGAACGGATCAGCGTGACTGCAGCTTGAATCCTTTGCCGCCGATACCGGCCCGGTCCACCGCCGAAATTCGGTTGCGTCCCTGGTCCTTGGCCTGGTAAAGCTGCGCGTCCGTGAGGTTGATGAACGCCATGATGTCGATGCCTTCGTTCGGCACCACGGTGCCCACCCCGAAGCTCGCCGTCACGCGCTGACCGTGCGGCGAGCGCAGATGCGCGATGGCTTCATTCGCAATCAGCGTGCGGCAACGTTCCGCGACGCGCATGGCGTCTTCGGCGTCGGTTTCCGCGAGCACCAGTACGAATTCCTCGCCGCCATACCGGCCGAGGAATGCGCCCGGTCCGGCGGCCTCGCCGAGCACGCGCGCAACGCGTGTCAGACATTCGTCGCCCTGCAGGTGACCGTAGTAATCGTTGTACGACTTGAAGAAATCAATGTCGATCATCACGAGCGAAAGCGGCTTGCCCGATGCCGCCGCGCTTGCCCATTCGCGCGCCATCACCGTGTCGAACTTGCGACGGTTGCCGACACCCGTCAAGCTGTCGGACAGCGACAGGCGTTCCAGTTCGCGCTGGAGTTCGGCAAGCCGTTCCTCCGTGCGCTTGCGTTCGCTGATGTCGAACATGAAACCGATCAGCGCGTCGACGTCGCCGTTCTCTTTACGTACGACGTGGACGACGTCGCGAATCCATACGTAGCCGCCGTCGGCGGTCAGTGCGCGATAGTCCGCTTCATGGTCGGTGCCGGCCTGCGACTGCGCGACGCAAAAATTCACCACGGACTCACGGTCGTCCGGATGCATGCGCGCGGCCCAATCCTCGACGGTTTTCCAGGTGGGCGGCGCGTAGCCGAGCAGCGCTTCGATCTGCGGGCCGATATAGGCGAACTGCATGGTCGCCCAGTCGATCTTCCAGGGGATGGCATGGGTGGATTCGAGCAGCGTGCGATAAACCGCTGGGTTGTCGTCGCCGAGCAGGCGCCCGGGCGGTGCAAGGCTTTCCTCGTGTCGCAGGAATGCGGCCTGAAGTGAACTGTCGGTCAAATCTCTGTCTTCCTGGCTCATCGTGATCGTCCAATAACGCGTCAGTGCATTATCGGCAAATCGCAGCCGCGCCTTTAACGCGTTGCGCAACAGCGATCACCCAAAGCCTCGACCTGCACGGTTTGCTGACTGTCGGACCGAAGCAGCGCGTCCGGCCCGACGCAAGCCATGATGCCGGGCTGGATCGTTTTTTACGATCGATCGACTTCAGACGGTCAATCTGAGCTGAGCAGCACTGAGCCCTGGCGATTTTCACGCTCCATATGCTCGATCGCATTGGCGAACTGGTCCAGATCGTAGTCGGCCGCCACCTCGAACTGTTCGGGCGCGGCGCGGCCGATCTCGATTGCCTCGGCCACATCCTCGCGGCGCTGTACGGCGGTCGTGTCCTGCATCCAGCGTGACGACGACACGCCCGTGAACATGATCTCGCGGGGCAGCGCGCTCAACGGGTAGACCACGGGCTCCGGCGACATTGCGCCGTACAGCAACACGGCTGCGCCGTCGCCCAGCAACGGAACAAAGTCATTCACCATTGCGCCGCCCACCGGATCCATCAGGACCTGAAGCGGTTGCGCTCCCGTCGCATGGCGAAGATGGTCAGGCCAGTCCGGATCGGCTGTCGAAACCACGGGCATGTCCGGGAACCGGTCGGAGAGAGCCTTCGCCCCCTGTGCGCTTCGCACCGTGCCCGCTACTTTCAGACCACGCCGATGCGCTGCAATCGTCACGAGACGTGCTACCGAGGAGCCGGCGGCGTTCAACAGAATCGGCGTCTCACGACCAGCATCCGGCACCGCGCGTTGCGCTGCCCGCAACAACATGAACGCAATCACAGCATTGGGGAGCATCTGCACCGCAATAGCGTCGGGCAAATCGTCCGGGATGGGTGTCACAAACTCGGCGCGCGCCTTGAGACGCTCAGCCCATGCGCCCGGGCTCGGATTGAAGATCACGCGCATACCCGGCTGCAGATGGGCGGAATCCGCGCCTTCGCCCACGGCCTCGACGATGCCCGCACCATCCGCTCCAGGAATCAGGAATCCGTGCGCCGGCAGCGGGATATTGAACTTGCCTCGAACCATCATGAGATTGCCGGGATGAAGCTGACGCTTCGTCACACGAATCACGACTTCGCCGGGGCCTGGCGGCGTCGGGTCAGGCAGCGTCTTCAGTTCAAGAACTTTTTCCGGCTCGCCGAAGCGAGTAAATGCGATGGCTTTCATTCAGTTTCACTCCACGTTGAAGGGGTGGAGCAAGGTTAGGCACTTTATTACGTCGTGATTAGGGGCTATTGTCTTGTTCTTGTTTCAAGCAAACGTTAGTAATCGGCGCGGGATATGGAGACTCTGGCAAACCTCGAATCATTCGTGAGAGCCGCGGAAGGCGGCAGCTTCGCGCAAGCCGGGCGCCGGCTGGGATTGACTGCGGCCGCGGTCAGCCGAAACGTGGCGATGCTCGAACGCAACCTCGGCATTCGGCTCTTTCACCGCTCGACGCGCAAACTCACGCTGACGGAGGCGGGCGAACGGTTCCTCATGTCGATTGATGGAAGTCTCGACGCGCTTCAGGTCGCCATTGCCGAAGCGGCATCGCAAAGCAGCGAGCCAGCGGGGGTTTTGAAAGTCAGCATGAGCCCGACATTCGGCATCATGCACATCCTGCCGTTGTTGCCGTCGTTTCTGGCGAGGTATCCGCTAATCCGCCCAGAGTGGCACTTTGAAAACCGGCCCGTGGATCTGATCGCCGAGAACTACGACGCCGCAATTGGCGGTGGCTTCGAGCTTGCGCCGGGTCTCGTATCACGGCCATTGACGCCGGTGCACGGCGTCGTCGTGGCCTCTCCGGCCTATATGTCCGGCCGAACGCAGCCGAGCGATCCGGCGGGGCTCGCTGCGTACAACGGCATCGTCATGCGCTCGCCCCGCACGGGGCGGGTCCGTCACTGGATGCTAAGGAATACGAACGGTGACGAGATCACCGCGGCGCTCAATGAAAGCATCGTCGTGAACGATCCCACCGCGATACGCGAGGCTGCGCGTCTTGGCCTGGGCGTGGCGTTGATTTCTCTGCTCGATGTGCTGCCCGACCTGGAGAGCGGGGAGCTGATCCGGCTGCTGCCGGACTGGCACGCCGATGTCGGCGAAATTTTCCTTTACTACGCTTCCCGGAAACTCATGTCGGCCAAGACCCGCGTCTTCGTCGATTTTGTGGTCAGCACGTTTGAAAGCCAGCGGCTGGCCTTGTTTGGCCGGTAGCGGAAAACTTCTCGCGAGTCGGGGCCGGTCTGCCGTCATCCAGCTGCCCGTTCATTCCATGATGACGTGCTCCGTCGTAAAGAAGTACTCGCATTTCGCGGGATCGGTGAATCGCTCTTCGTCGGGCTGGATGACGTTTCTGTACGAAGGCGAATTGGCGAAGGCATGAAAGCCGTCTATGTCATCGAACCAAAGCTGTACGATGCCGTCCACGTCACCCAGCACGGGGCCTTCCGGACGATCACCCGTGAGATGAGACTGTATATAGCGTCTCACGTAGCGCTTCGTATCGGGCTGGCTTGAGAAAAGTGGCGCGTGCACATTCTGCCAATGTGCCATGTACTGTTCGTGTGTCAGATCGGAACGGCGACGGCTCAAAATATAGACCTTAAGCATCAGATGCTCCGTACGCTGAGTAGAGATGTCTACTGTAGCGCCGCGCATGGGAGCAAGTATTCGTGCAAATCCAGATCTGTTTTAAAGGAAACTGAACAATCGGTCTTTGCTCGCGGTCGCGTACCACGCCGAAGAGAAGAGCGGGTCCAAATCCATGCGGCCGTCTTCGTGACAAAGAAGACGGCCGCCAAAGCAGCTACAGCGAACGCTGAATCGCCTGCCCCAGCAACTCGAGGCCAAGGTCGATCTCACTGTCGAGTACGGTCAGCGGCGGGGCAATCCGGAACACGCCGCCCATGCCGGGCAACTGCACGATGTTCATGCTGAGCCCGAGGTTCATGCACTCCCGGGTGATCTTTGCGCCAAGCTCGTCGGCGGGCTCCTTGGTCTGGCGGTCCTTGACGATCTCCATACCCAGCAGCAATCCGCGTCCGCGAATGTCGCCGATGCAGCCGAAGCGTTCCATCAAATCCAGCAGGCCCCGTTTGAGCCGCGCGCCCATCACGTTCGCACGTTCGACCAGTCCGTCGCGCTGAACCACGTCCAGCACCCGCAGACCGACCGCGGCGGGCAGGGGATCCGACACGTGCGTCGTGTAGAACAGATAGCCCAGTTCGTGGGCGCGTTCCTCGATCTGCGCGGACGTCACGACAGCCGCGAGCGGCAGACCGGCACCGAGTGTCTTCGAGAGCGTGAGAATGTCGGGCGTCACGCCGTCGCGTTCGCAGGCGAACATCGTGCCCGTGCGTCCGACTCCGGTTTGCGCCTCGTCGAGGATCAGGAGCATGCCGCGCTCCTCGCATTTGCGCTTGAGCGCCGCCATGTAGCCCGGTGGCATTTCGATGATGCCGCCGGAACTGAGGATCGGCTCCGCGATGAAGGCGGCGAGATTGCCGCTGGACTGTCGGTCGATGAGGTCGAACGCATAGTCCAGTTCCGCCAGGTAGTCGTACGCGCCATTGCCGCCAAAACGCGGCCGGTAGGTGAACGGGGCGGGGATCGCGAACGAGCCGACCGCGGCGGGCCCCACGCCCTTGCGTCCGGCGCTGTAGGTGGCCGACGCTGCCGCGCCCGTCATGCCATGCCAGGACTGGGCAAAACCGACGATTTCATATTTGCCGGTGACCAGCTTCGCCATCCGGATGGCGGCTTCGTTCGACTCCGCGCCGGTGCTGAGCAAGAGCGCCCGGTCGAGTCCGTCCGGCGTGATGTCGGCGAGGCGCGTGGCCAGTTCGACCACCGGCCGCGAGAGCATCCCGCTGAACAGATGGTCCAGCTTGCCGGCATATTCGTTGATCACCGACACGATGTCAGGGTGGCTATGGCCGAGCACCGCGCTCATCTGCCCCGAGGTGAAATCGAGGATGGCCCGGCCGTCCGCATCGTAGACGAAGCTGCCCTGGGCGCGCTCGATGATCATCGGCGCGAACGTGCCGCCATAACGGATCAGGTGCTGTCTGGCGTTGTGCCAAAACGTGGCGTCGTTGTTGCGGGACACGGGGCATCTCCTGGCAAGTGATGGGAATGACTTGCAGTCTAGGCGGCAGTCTGGTTTTATAGAATCGAATACTTCTGATGCGAGATAGAAATAGGGCTAATACCTTGGTGCTAATACCGTGGGGCTAATACCTTGAGGCTAATATTTTGAGTCTTTCACTCGAGATCGACCTGTTGCGTTCATTCGCCGTCATCGCCGAGGTGAGGGCGCTGAGTCGCGCGGCCAGCCGGATCGGCCGGACCCAGTCCGCGGTCAGTCAGCAGATGAAGCGGCTCGAAGAGATTGTCGATCAGCCGCTGCTTCAGCGCACCGGCCGCGGCGTCGTATTGACGGAACCCGGCGAGCGTCTGCTCATCCACGCCCAACGTATTTTGCGGCTGCATGATGAAGCGATGGCCGATCTGAGCGGGAAGGGGCTGTCCGGGAGCGTGCGCTTCGGCTGTCCCGACGATTACGCCGCCGTCTTCCTGCCGCCGTTGCTGCGGCAGTTTTCGCGCCAGCACCCGCAGGCGATCGTGGAAGTGGTTTGCGGCCCCACGCCACGCCTGCTCGAACAACTGAAGAAGCGTGCCGTGGACCTCGCGATGATCTCGCTGCCGCAAGACGATGCGAATGGCGACGTCATCCGTCGAGAGCAACTGGTCTGGATTGGCTATCCGGGCATGGACTCCACTCATTTCGATCCACTGCCGCTGGCGCTTTCCGATCCGGATACGCTTGACCACATCGCCGCTTGCGAGGCGCTGCAACGCGCCGGCAGGGCATATCGTGTCGCCTATGCGAGCAGCAGTCTTGCAGGGCTCACCGCGCTGGTTCGTTCAGGGCAGGCGCTGGCCGTCATGACAGAGACCGCCGTCCCGCCGGATCTTTGCGTACTCAGTGCCGATCCGGGGCTTCCGCCGTTACCCACGGTCGGCATTACCCTGAAGTTCCTGCGCGAGCGACCGTCGCTACTGACCGCGGCGTTTGCGGAGCACATCAGGTCGATGCTGCCGCTGCTGTGATCGAGATGTTGTGATCAAAGCGCTGTGATCGAGCTGCTGCGCGCGACGCTGAGTCTGGCGTGACGCGGCAGGGCGGGGCGGCCATCTCGGCGCGGCTGACAAAGGCCTCGAGATATGACGGTGACGATCGACTTCGAACTTTCCGACCGTTGATTTGCGCGGTGTCATCAGCACGGTAGCCGCTAGAATTGCGGTTTTAGTCAGGAACATGCTCCATGTCATTTGCTTCGCTCGGCCTGCTCGATCCCTTGCTGCGTAACTTGCAGGATCTGAACTATCAGACACCTACGCCGGTGCAGGCCAAGGCGATTCCCGTCGTGCTCAGTGGCAAGGACGTCCTGGCCGCGGCACAGACTGGCACGGGCAAAACGGCGGGTTTTGCGCTGCCGCTGTTGCAGCGGCTGGTGCAACACGGACCGGCAGTATCAAGCAACCGTGCGCGGGTTCTGGTGCTGGTGCCCACTCGCGAGCTGGCTGAACAGGTGCTGCAAAGCTTTATCGAGTACGGCAAGGGCCTCGACTTACGGTTTCTGGCCGCGTACGGCGGTGTCAGTATCAACCCGCAAATGATGAAGTTGCGCAAAGGCGTGGATGTGCTCGTCGCCACACCGGGCCGTTTGCTTGACCTCAATCGCCAGAACGCCGTGCAGTTCGATCAGGTCCAGACGCTGGTGCTGGATGAAGCCGACCGCATGCTCGATCTGGGGTTTGCGCGTGAGCTCAACGCAGTCTTCGCTGCGTTGCCTGCTGAGCGTCAGACGCTGCTGTTCTCCGCGACGTTTTCCGATGAAATCCGCGCCATGGCAGCGCGCATTCTGCGCAGCCCGGTCAATATCAGCGTCAGTCCGCCCAATGCCGCCGCCAGCAAGATCAAGCAGTGGGTCGTGCCGGTAGATAAACGGAACAAGCCCGATCTCTTCATGCACCTTGTGGCCGCGAACCATTGGGAGCACGCGCTGGTGTTCGTCAAAACCCGCAATGGCGTGGATTACCTCGCGGCCATGCTGGAGGAAGCGGGCTATTCGGTCGACACCATCCACGGCGACAAACCGCAACCCGCGCGACTGCGTGCGCTGGAACGCTTCAAGACGGGCGCAGTACGGATGCTGGTCGCCACCGATGTGGCCGCGCGCGGACTGGATATCGACGACCTGCCGCTGGTGATCAACGTTGATCTGCCGATCGTGGCGCAGGACTACGTGCACCGTATTGGCCGAACTGCGCGCGCGGGCGCGAGCGGCGTGGCGGTGTCCCTTGTGTGCGCCGATGAGGCGCCACAACTGGCCGCGATTGAAGCGTTGATCCGGCAAACACTGCGACGTGAGGAAGAGCCGGGTTTTGAAGCAGAGCACCGCGTGCCGGAAACCAGCGCGACTGGCGAGATCATCAAGAAACCTAAAAAGCCCAAGAAACCCAAGGTCTCGCAGGCTGCGGTCGGCGCCATGCCGGTGCCGGGCAAAACACGCAGCCCGCAAGATGGGAAAAGCAAACATAAGCCGGCGATGCCACGCGCTGCGGCCGAGCCTAAAGGCACACGGTCGGCCAGCGGTAGCCCATTCAGCGTGCAGAAGCCACGCGGTAAGCCCGCTGGTGGGCGCGGCAAACGGCAGCCTTGAAGGCGACGACCTGCAGCCATCATCGAGCGCCGGAGATTTCTGGAGGGCGGAGACGGAGTGCTGCTCGTATCCGTATGGAAATTGTATTTGACATAATATAAATTATCAACGTTTTGGATGTAAGGGCTATATCCTAATGTCGTGTTCTGGCTATTTACAGATGTCGGGTTTTGCAACTGGCGTCATGCTGGACGCTCGCGCTCAGACTGCGGGA
>NZ_QVQV01000006.1 GCF_003429005.1 Paraburkholderia sp. DHOC27 | reverse complement strand
CTTGATGGGCAGATAGGAGAAGACCGTGTTCGGTTCGATGCGCTGCAGCCCTTCGAGCCGGATGTCGCGAACCACAAACGAGTCGGCGGCAAAGGCCGAGACTGCTGTTACGCTCAGGCCGATAAATGTCAGCGCACGTGCGGTGCGAGCCGATAGAGTTTGAACCTTCATGCAGGATAAGCGACAAGAATTCAATGCTACATGGAAACCGCCGCCGTTCTTTTTCCAATGTCTGGCTCACGGCGCGGATGGGGATGTCTCTCGGGTCTACTGCAGTCTGATGCCAGTGGTATCTGCGACCGGTGCAACACCGGTTGCTACCGCCAGCGCTTCCGTCATATGGCGGGCTTGCGAACGAGGCACCTGGAACGACAACTCGGCACCGCCTGGCAGGCGGAAGGTCATGACCAGATGCGGCGTCTCGCCAGCATCCTTGCCGATTTCCCACGCTTCGCACGGCATCGCAAACTTTACGCTCTGTTTCTTGTGACGGATACGTTCAGACCGGCCAATCGCGTTCGATACAGCAGCCAGCAACTCGTGCATCACGGAGCAGTGCAGCGCAATCCTGTCCGGCTGATTGCTTTGCACCATCAGGTATTGACCATCTTCCGTCAGCTCGAATCCGTGAAGCGAGTCGATCGCAAGGGCCACCGTCTGGGACATACAAAGACTCCGGGATAAAGCAAGTTCGGGAGTATAGAACGGATTGGGTCCTGCACGACCTACCAGTAATCCATTCGAGTTACTGCAACTTTCTTACGCATCACGTACGTTTCCTACATCTACAGCATGCGTCAATTCCTCCGACGTTTGATGCGGATTTTTCGTAGCATAGCATGCCACGCACCCTAGTCAATTTCGGAGCCTCGGCAGCGGCGACCCGAGTGATCATTCGTCAACACTCGTCGATCCGGCTGCAGCGCGCCCATGCGCGTACTCGCAGCGAACGGATGCGACGACCGCTCGAATCACATCAAATCACCCCAGAAACGCCCGAGAATGACCGGGCGATTCACGCGACGCCTTCGTCGCGCGCCGCTATCTTAGCGTATGACACCAGTAATATCGACAAGCGACGCGACGAAAGCTAGTTTACGGGCCCTGTGATGGCCAAAACCGTGGTTTATTTCAAAATATTCGCGCTTTTTCCGCGCGGAGGTTGCGCGAAAAAGACACGTTCATGACGCGGCGTCATGGCCCGTGTGCTTGCTCCTCGTCGCCTGCCCGAGTGGTTCCAGCAGATTACGCAGCGCGGCGAGACCGAGCGGGCGCGCGAACCAGAATCCCTGCACTTCGTCGCAGCCCAGTTCGGCGAGCCGCGCGGCCTGCTCCTCGGTCTCGACGCCTTCCGCAGTCACCCGCAGCTTCAACGCATGCGCCATCGCGATGATGGCGCCCACCAGTGCTGCGCATTGCGCGTCGGTGGTCATACGCACGACGAACGACCTGTCGATTTTCAGGCGATTCAGCGGGAAGCGCGTCAGGTAGGCGAGGCTCGAATAGCCCGTGCCGAAGTCGTCCACCGCCACTTCCACGCCCAGCTTGCGCAAGGCATGCAGCGTCTGCAATGCCTCTTCGGTATCGCCGAGCAGCACGCCTTCGGTGATTTCCACTTCGAGGTAACACGGGTCGAGCGCGGCATCATGCAGCGCGCTTTCGACGATGGCCAGCAGATTGCGGCGCCGGAACTGCTGCGGCGACACGTTCACCGCCACGCGCGGCAACGTGCCGGTGAGCCGCAACAGGCGCCCCGCGTCGCGGCATGCCGTGCGGATCACCCACTCGCCAATCTCGTCGATCAGCCCGGTTTCCTCCGCCACCGGCACGAACTCGGCCGGGCTGATGGGGCCGCGCTTGGGATGCTGCCAGCGCAGCAGGGTTTCGACCTGCGCCAACTGGCCGGTCGCGAGCGTGATTTGCGGCTGATAGACGAGATGCAGTTGCTGACCGTCGAGCGCCTCGCGCAGCATGGTCTCCAGTTCGAAGCGACGGGCCGCCTGGCCGTCGAGCGCGGCGGAAAAACGCCGCACCACGTTGCCGCCCGCCGCCGTGGCCGACGACAGCGCCACGTTGGCGCGCCGCATCAGCGAGGGCGAATCCGCGCCGTCTTCCGGATAGGCCGCACAGCCCACACTGGCGGTGAGGTTCACCGTGGAGCCCGCGCAGTCGATCGGCGCGGCGATGCGCGCGAGCGCGGCCGAGGCCAGTGCGTCGGCGGCAACGCCCGTTTCGTTGATCAGCATGGCGAACTGCGTGCCGCTCACCGACGCAATCGTGCCCGCATCACCAATCAGCCCGCGCAAACGTTGTCCGACGATCTGCAACACCAGTTCAGCCGCATGCGAGCCGAGTGCGTCGCGCAGTTTGCGCAAGGAATTGAGTTCGGCGAGCAGGACAGTGAAGCCGGTCGTATCGCGGCGGCACCGCGCAATCGTCAGGTCGAGGCGCTCGGCGAACAGCGTCTGGTTCGGCAGGCGCGTGACGCCGTCATGGTTCGAGACGTACCAGAGGCGTGCTTCGGACTGCGCATAGCGGGTCATTTCGACGGCCATGCCTATGTACGTCCCGCGCTGTTCGCCCAGAGAGCCTTCGACGGGCGCCAGCGCCAGCATGATGTGAATGCGCGTGTTATTGCGCCGGATGCAGGTCCATTCGTTTTCGTAACGTTGAGCGAGGGCGAGTACCGCGCCACTCGATTCGCCAGTGTCCGTGCCGAACAATTCTATGCGACGGCGCGCCAGTTCCGCGGGGTCGAGCAGCGACTGAAACGTCCGGCTCCCGACCAGTTCTTCCGCCCGGAACGCGGTCAATTGTTCGAAGGCGGCGTTGACGTAGCTTAAGGTGCCGTCCGGCGCGCACATGAAGACGCCATAGGGTGCGCTCGCGAGCGCCTCAACGTGCGGCAGCGCGCCGTGTCCAGATTCGAGGCCGTCGTGCATCGGGGCGCTCCTTCAACGCGAAAGCGCGCGCATGGCGACAGGCGTACGCGCGCCCGGCACACGCCGCCTCGGAAACCGCCCGGTCATCATCATCCCCCGCTCCCAGAATTATTCGAATCATGGCCCGTCCCCGGACCTGTTACACGACTCGAGCCGCGCTGTGCCGCGCGTGTTCCCGAGGGTCCGTCACATCATAACGGTTCAATACCGCTTATCGGCAGGAATGCGGCTACTCTGTATCGGGAACGCTACGACTGCAAAATCTTTTGCCAGCCTGTCGATTGACGGGCGTTTCGTTCGTCGTCAGGTTGAAGCGCTGCGAGACGGCGCTTTTCGACTGACCAACCGATCAAGCACAGGAGCGAGCACCATGTCCCCATCCAGCGCGAAGCCTATTCCGGAAGGAATGCATACGTTGACGCCCCATCTGGTTTGCGCCGGCGCCGCCGCGGCGATCGACTTTTACACCCAGGCGTTCGGCGCAATCGAGCAGTCGCGTCTGCCCGGCGCCGAGGGCAAACTGCTGCACGCGAGCCTGAAAATCGGCGATTCCACCCTCATGCTGGTGGATGAAATGGACGCCTGCTCGGTGTTCGGGCCGCGCGCGCTAAACGGCTCGCCCGTGACGCTGCATCTGTACGTGCCGGATGTCGACGCCACGCTCGCGCAGGCCGTTGCGGCCGGCGCACGCGTCACGATGCCCGCTACCGACATGTTCTGGGGCGACCGCTACGCCCAGCTCGAAGATCCGTTTGGGCACAAGTGGTCGGTGGCGACGCACGTGCGCGATGTCAGTCAGGCGGAAATGGAACAGGCGGTCAAGGCGATGCAGTAGGACGTCAGCTATACGCCTCGCTCATCGTAAACGTGGCGCTGGGCCGGCGCCACGTCATCGCGACCGCTTCACCGCTTCACCGCGTCGAATGAAAACGTTCCCAGCGCCGCCCTCACTTCGTCCAGCGTGTTCTGGGTGACGGCTTTGGCGCGCTCGGTGCCGGCGCGCAGCAGGTCGAACACATGCCCCGGCTCGCGCGCGAGTTGCTCACGACGCTCGCGCATCGGTGCAATCAACGCCTGCAACTGTTCTTCGAGCCGGCGCTTGACGACCATGTCACCCAGCCCGCCCGCACGATATTCGGCCTTCAGACGTTCGACGGTGGCGGGGTCGTCGTCGAACGCGTCGAGATACGTGAACACCACGTTGCCTTCCACCGTGCCGGGGTCCGAGGCACGCAGGTGATTCGGATCGGTGTACATGCGTTTGACGGCGTCGCGGATCGCATCTGCCGAGGACGACAGCGGAATCGAGTTGCCTTGCGACTTGCTCATCTTCGCCTTGCCGTCGACGCCAGGCAGCCGCCCCATCACCGGAATCAGCGCCTGCGCTTCCGGCAGCACGGGCACGTCAGTCTGCCGGTTGATGCGCCGCACGATCTCGTTGGTCTGCTCGATGAGCGGCGCCTGATCCTCGCCCACCGGTACGACGTTGGCCTTGAACGCGGTGATGTCCGCGGCCTGGGCGACCGGATAGCACAGAAAGCCGGCTGGAATATCGCGGCCAAAGCCGCGCGCCTGAATTTCTTCCTTGATGGTCGGATTGCGTTCGAGGCGCGCGACCGTCACGAAGTTCATGTACAGCAGCGTCAACTCCGCGAGCGCCGGCAGCGCCGACTGAACCGCAATGGTCGTCTTCGCCGGATCGATACCCACTGCCAGATAATCGAGCGCCACTTCGAGCACGTTACGGCGCACCTTGTCGGGATCGTGCGCGTTGTCGGTCATGGCTTGGGTGTCCGCGATCAGCACGTACTGCTGATGCGTCTCCTGCAACGCGAGACGGGTCTTTAGCGAGCCGACGTAGTGGCCGAGATGCAGCGCGCCAGTGGGACGGTCCCCGGTCAGCACGACGGGACGGGGAGATGATGGGGTGTCCTGCGATTGGTTGTCCTGCATGAGCGAGCTCTCCTGGGGTGACCGGCGTCAGCGCTTAAGCGCCTCGTCCAGCCGCAAGCAACGAGGTTGCGGAATTTAATCAACACCGCAGCACCAGCCAACCAGGGAATCGCAATCTACGCAAACCATGTCGGCCGGACTGCGGCGGTCATGGTCAAGGTAAAGACGTGACGATGCCGCTCCGTCAGGAGCGCCACCAGGTGATAGGCAACGAGAATGTTATCGAGCGCATGGCATAAGCATGCCATAGCTGCAGGCGGCTCGCCAGCTCACTGCACGGCGAGCCACGTGCGTCGCGTGCGCCGCGTGAAAGAACCACACCCTTCACACCACAGGCGCGACCGTCGCTTCGACCAGCGGTTCGCAAACCACCGTGAAGCCGGTGAGCTTCGCCGTGCCGAAGGTGTTGCTCAACGCCACGTCCGCCGCGTCACGGCCGCGCGCCATCAACACACGCCCGGTACGCGGCGCGTTATTGCGTGGATCGAAGGTCTGCCACGTGCCGCCGAGATACGCCTCGAACCACGCGGCAAAATCCATCGCCGCATAGGGCGGCGGCAGATTCACGTCGCTGATATAGCCGGTGCAATAGCGCGCCGGAATGTTCATCGCGCGGCACAGCGTCACTGCCAGATGCGCGAAGTCGCGGCATACACCCGTACGTTCATTCCACGCCTGCCACGCCGTCTTGGTGGGCCGCGCATCCGCATAGCCGAACTTGATATGGTGATGCACGAAATCGCAGATGGCCTGCACGCGCGGCCGTCCCAACGGCGTGGCACCAAACGTCTGCCACGCGAAGTCCGAGAGCAGATCGGTTTCGCAATAGCGGCTGCCGAGCAGAAATACCAGCGTGTCGTCAGGCAGTTCTTCCACTGCATGCTGATAGCCATTCGGTTCGATGCTCTCCGGCTCGGCGGACACTTCGAGCACGGCCGTGGTCGACAGCGCCAGTTGCCCCGCAGGCGCCACGAGCCGGCTGCACAGATTGCCAAAGCTGTCGCGATACTGCGTGATCGGCACCGGCGGATTCACCTTCAACACGTCTGCGCTCAGCACGTCACTGGCACGCGAGTAATGCGTGTTCAACATCAGCATCATTGGAGTGGGATGTTCACACTCGTACATCAAGTCATAACCCACGCGCAGTTTCATCGCCCCACCCTCTTCTTCAGTTAAATCTCTCACGCATCCTCGGTGACGCGCACGTCCACTTGCAGGCCGAGAAACGAATTCGGCGCGCCGTGCCAGGTGCCCCATAGCGGCAGCGCCTGTGCAGCGTTCCAGCCCACCGCCACGCGTATCAGGTGACGGTTGCCGATGATGCTGTTAGTCGGATCGAAGTCGACCCAGCCCGCGCCCGGCAGATAAATCTGCAGCCACGCATGGGTCGAACCACCGCCCTGAGTGGTGTCGAAATCGGGCACGAAAATATAGCCGCTGACGAAGCGCGCGGCGAGCCCGAGCGAGCGCACCGCGTCCATCATCAGCACGGCAAAATCGCGGCAACTGCCGCTGCGCTGACGCAAGGTTTCAGCGGGACGATAGACGCCTTTTTCGACGCGCCGCATGTAGCGAAACTCGTTCTTGATCTCCAGCGTCATCGCGCGCAGGAGCGCCATCGTGTTGGTGGCTTCGGTGGTGCTCAAGAAGTGACGCGCCCACGCATCTACTTCGGCATCCGGGAATTGCCGGCTGCGCGCGTTCACCAGATCCGAGGCTTCTTCGTTGGTATAAGCGAACGGCCAGGTCGCGGCATACGATTCGAGCGCGTAGTCGGGCAACGGCGACTCGTAGTGATCGATCGTGACGCGGCTGTCGAATTGCAGCTCTTTCGCCTTGCCGGAAAACGTCGCCACGGCCACGGAATTGTCGAACACGTCATGCAGCCAGTGAAGCTGTGTGGGCGTGGGTGTGATGATGAGTTCAGTGGAAACGACGCGCACGTCATGGCTCGAACGCGGCCGGAACATCATCCGGTGTTCACCGAAACGCACCGGCACCGCATAGCGATAGGTACTCACGTGCCGGACCGTCAAACGCTTGGGCTCGGCAACCTTGCTGGCCGCCTCAATCGATTTGCTGGTCACGTTGGCGCCCATGAAAACCTGCGGCATGCGCAGGGCCGGCAGCACGTGCCGCCGGCGTTATGTCGCCGCGTCTAACGTTCAGATGGTTGAACTGAATGCGCAGAAAACATCCTCCGGTCGAGCATACACCCGCCGAAATGGTTGAAAGAATTCATTTGGGCGTGGCTTGTGGCGCCGTGCGCGCTTCTTCCGCCCAGCGTCGCCGCGAGCGGTACATCTTGCCGAGTGCGAGGCGCGCCATCTTGACCCAGCCGGATGGACGCGGGTCGGCCAGCATGCTCAAGGCACGCGCGTAGTCGAGTGTGAGTCCGGGCGTCCACGCCATCGTCGCCGCGCGTTTGCGCACTTGTGCCGCGACCCACAGCTCGGGCGTCGCGATCAGGTGCAGGAACGGCTTCCAGCCCTTGTAGCCGCTCCATACGCGTGCGGATGCCCCTTCGATGGCAGCTTCAAGTGCCCGCGATACCGTGCTCGAACAGTTGCGATACGTGAGGTTGTAGGTGGTGTCGCGGCGGTAGGTTTCCCAGAAACGCCGCAAGCGTTCGGGATCGTAATTGCGAATCCGCACCTGGATCGTCGACGCGCACCACGCAGTGGATTCGGTCAGATAGTCAGGCTGAAACAGGCCCGGCACGTCATTCTCGCGCGTGGCGCGCAGGAGACGCGTGAACTCATCGGGCGAGCGGTCGATCTCCACAGCCGGATACAGACTGATGTAGACACCTTCGGGTGACTCGAGCGCGGCGTGCCCGGTGGAAATCACGCCATTACGATCCACCGCCGCGATATAGCGGTCGATGATCGGCTGGCGCCGCGCCTCACCCTTCGACGTACCAACCGGGGTCCATACGTGGATGGTCAAGGCGGGCTCGTCGGCGCCCGGTGGTCCATCCCATTCCACGATGGTGGGTGCGGCCTGCTGCTGGGGACTGGTGGCGCTCGCGGCCTGCGCAGCACGTTCGGCGCTCACGACAGCCGGATTGATCGAGAGCCGCCGCACCCGCGAGGCCAGCAGAATCATGTTCCACCCGCCGAAGATCAGGCCGAGCCCGAGGCAATACGGCACGGTGCCGACGTAGTGGGTGGGATACGGTTGATAGAAGAAGATGGCTAGCGCGATCTCGACCGCGCCGCCAATCACCGCGAGGCGCCAGGTACGGTAGCGCACCACGCGCGCCGAGACGATCTGCAGAAAACCGTCGGCGAGGAACAGCGTGCCGAAGATCATCGAGAGCACGAAATTGCCGTGCTCATGTCCGATCAGGATCAGTCCAGCGCCGAAGCAAAACGCGGAGCCCTTTACATAGCGCAGCGTGCGCTGACCGCCCATGCCGGTCCAGGCCACCGCAAGCGTCGCCATGCCTTCCAGCAGAAGCAGCGTGGCAAATGGCGTGATGGGGAAGTACAGCGCACTATCGAGAGCATCGATGAATACCACGATGCCCAGCGCCCCGCTGATGCCGCCGAGCGCAGCAAGCGCGCGCCAGCGGGTACGGAGATAGTCGACCCCCAACAGGATCATCACCAGCCGAACCATGAATAACCTCCGATGCCCACGCGGGTTGCGATCGGTCAGCCTGCGTACCGGCCGGGTGACCGGCAGATTCCTCGGTCACTCGGTTATATAGCACGCAGGCAAGCCGCCGCAAGTTCGCGCAAAGCGTTCGGCAGGGTTCGGCTGGGGTTCGCGACTGTGATCCGGCCGGGGTTCGGCCGGGGTTCGGCCGGCTTGGGCTCGATTAGAAGCGGTGCTTCACGCCGACCGCAACGACCACCTGCTGGTCGCCCGAAGCGGGATCGAGGCTATACACGCTGGCGTCGAACGCGCCATTGCCGTTGCCACCGCCCACGCGCTGGTAGACACCTTCGAGGTAGATGTCCGTGCGCGGCGAGAGCAGGTAATCGGCCTGCGCCATGACCTGGTTCCAGTGCGGGGTCGCCGACGTGAAGCCCTTCGACGCGCCGCCGAAGCCGCCCGTTGTGTAGGTGTACGACGCACCGAGGCTGAAGTCCGGACGCACGAAGTAACGGCCGTTGATTTCGAAGTTGTCGAGCTTGATGTAGTTGCCGGCGAGCGCGCCCGTCGACGTGCTGCCACCCTGCCAGATGCCCGTCACGTTATCCGTCACGGAGTGAGTCCAGACGACGCCCACGGACGACTTGCCGAACTTGTACTGCGCACCCGCGCCGTAGATTTGCTGGCTGCCGCCGGTGGTCAGCTGGTCGCCGTCGCCGGTGCTGACAGCACCCGACGCATTGGCCAGCCCCGGTTCGGACGTGCGGTTGATCTGCAGGTACGCCGCAGCAATGTTGAACGGACCGTAGGTGTAGCTCGTGCCAAGGCTGTAGGCGCTGTTGTTGGCAAAGCCGCCTGCCTCACCGGAGAACGCGTACATCGCGCCCGCCTTGAAGCCGCCAAACGAGGCGCTGCTGAACTTCGCCGAGTTGTTCAGACGCAGGTCGTTGTTGAGGTTGTCGTTGTCGTACGGGTGCGATGCGAGGTTGCCGCCGAAGCCCGAACCGGTTGCGCTCATCGGCGCAATGTAATCGACCATGAAATCGTACTGGCGGCCAAGCGACACCGTGCCGTACTCGCTCGAGCGCAGACCCACCCACGCTTGCCGGCCGAACAGGTCGCCGCCGTTCTTGAGCGCGCCCGAGTCTACGTTGAAGCCGTTTTCCAACCAGAACACCGCGGCCAAACCACCGCCCAGGTCTTCCGTGCCGCGCAGACCCCAGCGCGACGTGAAGACGTTGCCGCTTTGCATCGACCAGGCGCTCGCGCCGCGCGAGGTCGCGCTGCCTTCCGTCACCCGTGCGTTGTTCTGATACACGACGCCCGTGTCGATCAAGCCAAACAGCGTGACGCTGCTTTGCGCGTGGGCCACCCCAGCCACCAGCATGGCCGATGCCGCGGCCAGATATCGCATCTTCATTCATTCACCTCGTTTCAATTTGTTTTCCCCGCAGGACGATCGGCGATCGCCATGAAAGAAACGAGTGCGAGTATAGAATTCGGCTCGATTGCGCTAAATGGAATAATGTCGCAAATCAGATTTCCTTATTCTGGGATAATGTTTCATTAATTTTTAACATTAGCCGATTTAGTCCGGATTGACGGACTCTGGCGCGCGCGTGCGGCGGTGTGGTGCCGCGTAAATCCCCATACGGCGGGCTTTCACGGCCATTACAGGCGGGTGAGATGTCGTAGATTCACGACACGCAAAAGATCGTGCGCTCGATTATTCAGCCGAATACGCCTGAAAGACAACGGGTACGTGACCGGCATTAAAGCACAGCTTCACTCGTCCGGTCACGTCAAATTAAAAAACATATCAAATTTATAAATTTTATTTTAATTTTGATTATTAACTATCGCGACGCCCGACGCGAACCGGCACCGCCGCGCCATGTATTGGCGCGGGACGTGCGCGCAGCGCTTTCCATTTCTTCGTCACCGCTGCGAGTAGCAGCAGCGCGCTGATGGCCACCATGTCTCCCGCGAGTCCGTTGAGCCATCCTGGCCCGCGAGCAAGCCTCACTGCGGTATCGACGCCGATCGACACCACCGTGCCGCCCACGAAGCAGACCAGCCCCTGCTTGCCGACATCGACCACCGCCGGCAGGCGCTCCGCGACCCAGCGGATGGATTGCGCACGCACCGCCTGCGCCACCAGCCATGCAATCGCGAGGAAGCTGATCACCCGCACGGCCGCCAGGTTCTGCTTCATGTAGCCGGGTTGCGCGTCGGTGAAGAGGCACAACTTGATGAAGGCAAACGCCAGTGCCACCACGAGCGCCGCCGCAGTCAACCAGCGTCCGATGGTCGAGGCCTGGAACTCATTCGACAGCGGATGCGTACGGCACAAAATGCCCAGCATGAACATCAGTTGCCAGGCGAACGGGTTGAAGGCCCAGCCGCCGGGATCGACGCTGGGCAGCCCGCGCGCGAGCCATGTACTCGCCATCCATACGACCACACTGCCAGCCAGCGCGACCGCCGGCCGGCGTGTTGCCAAAGGAACGGAGAGCGGCACACACAGCGCGAACAGGGTGTACATGGGCAGCACTGCCGAGAGGAACGGCTGATGACGCAAGCTCAATACACCCAGCAGCGAACCCACGGGATGCGCCAGCAGATCGCTCCAGCCGGTTTCGCGGATCACGGGCGAATCAATACGCCAGAGCGTGAGCAACGCGCCGGCCGCAACCATGAGTGCCGCCGTGACGAGATACGCACGATAGATTTCAGCCGAGCGCACGAAGAAACGGCGCCGCGCCGCGTGCACGCTCCGATAGGTCGCCACGTTCGTATAAGCCGCGGCTGAGGCATAGCCACCGAGAAACACGAACACTTCCGCGGCGTCACAGTATGCGTAGTTGTGCAGCATGAAACGCGAGAGGACACTGCCTTCGATGTGATCGAGCGCGATGACGATCAGCACGAGTCCGCGGAAAAAGTCGATCTCCAGTGAGCGCCGTACGGGCGAATTCATTGATAGCCACTCCGTTTGCAGACCAGCCGGAAATGGCTGGCCCTGGGCTGCATGCATTCGTACTTCGTGGTGCTTCGCTGTGGTGCTTCGCTGTGGTGCTTTCGAGGCTGGTGTGCGTGCTTTGCGTCTGCTTTGCGCGTATCTATCAGCCTGCGCATCAGCTTGCTTCACTACGCGCCATTCAACGCTATGACATTTGCGCCCGCTCTTCAACGACGGATCCGCAATACAGTTTTTCGGTGTATTACGCAGCGCGCACAACGGTTGCGAATGCATTGCCAAACACCTGCGACAGGGGTCCACGCGCGCGGTTCCCCGCCTTTGAGCAACGGGCGCGCAAGCCACGGGCCTGCCTGGAGTTGCGTGTATGACGCGTGTTGGGTGGTTTATGACACAGCCGTCATCGCGCGGCGAAATGCATCACGGCGTGCACGCGCGCGCGCCGCGACGTGCTTGCTGAGCCCTTGTCTGAAGGGGTTTTCGGAGAGAACGCGGCGAATGACCGCGCGAGTCAGGCGCAGAAGCTACACGCTACACGCGAAGAAAATTCACTGAGTGCGCGTGAGGCGGTATCGCTCTTTAAAGAGTCCAGGCGGCATTGCCGTCCGGAAGATGACGTGACACCTGGTTACAAAATAGACGCAGTGAAAAACCGGCAACTTTCCATGAGCTTGCGCCGGCCTTTCACTTGAGGTCTTTGTTCTACCTGGACCTCACGCAGCCGCTTGCAGCATGCCGTCGTTGAGTTCACCACCCAGCGCTTCGACGATGTCCGAAAACATGCGCGCCAGTTCACCCGTCATCAGCGTCATATCCGAGTCGAACTGTTCGTCGTCGTTGACGGCGGTGGGGTCGCTGGCGTCTTTAATGACGTCGAGCGGGGCAATTCGTTTGATCGTCAGTGACGGCGTCAACACAAATGAAACGCGATCGTTCCAGGTCATCGCGAGTCGCATGCATTGCTTGCCCGCTTCGATATGGCGGCGCATGTCGTCGACGTCCAGCGCGTGGCCGACGTAGCGCACCGTTGCATTGCCTTGCGCGGGGGAACGCAACTCCGTGTCCTGATCCAGCGTGAAACCGGCCGGCGCTTCGCCCGACACCAGCCAGCCGGTCATGGCCGCGACCGGTGACTGCGCGACACGCACGCTTGCCAGCGGCAGTTGATCGACGGACTTCACCAGCAGGCCCAGCACATCGTCCGCAACGGTTTGCGATGCGGCGTCGATGACGAGCCAGCCATTCACCGTGTCGATCCACACGCGCGTATCGCGGCGAATGCTGAAAGCGCGCGGCAGCAGTTCATCCGTGACCTGCTCTTTCAATTCGCGCATCTGCTTGCGGCCCACCTTGAAACCCTGCTGTTCTTCGAGTTCGAGGGCGCGCGCCTTGGTCACCTGCGTGACGACCGAAGCCGGCAACAGCTTTTTCTCGGTGCGAAACATCAGCAGCATTTGACGGTTGATCGAATAGACGAGCGAGTCGTCGTTGCGCGGCGAGGCCCAACCCTGCGTCTGCATCTCGACGCTGCTGCCCGGCTGAAACGCGTGCGGCGCCAGCCATTGGTGCAACTGCTCGGGAGTCACGGACCACGGGGCGGGAAGACGATGAAGCTGAAGGTTCTTGAACCACATAGGCGGATGGGCAAAGCGAGCCATTCTATACGACGCGGCCCGCGATGGGGACATGCGAGGCTCGGTGGAATTTTTGAGTGATGCAACGGGATGGATGGTGAGCTATCTAATATCGCGGGTTGCGATAGTTAGTATGCCTATTGTTTTGGGACGATACTCATTGTGTCCGCCTCCCGTTCACGGTTCCGCGCAAGCTCGACCGCGCATCTCGCCCCGAATCGCGATGAGCATTCGCTCGCTGGATAGGTTTGGTTGCGGTTTTGGCCCTTGGCGTCACTCCTAACTAAAAAACCAATTTTCAAACTTGACAATAAAATCATTCAATCAGAAAGCCAATTCTCAAACTACGACGAAACATCGACACTACCTCCATCGAAGTTCAAACGACCTACTCATTGGAGGTTTGCCATGTTCAGCACCCGCTCATCCTCGTTGCGCCTCGTCGCTGCCGGCGCGCTTGCCCTTTCCGCCGCACTGGGCAGCGGCGCCACCCACGCCGCCGACGCAAACGCCGCGCTGCCGCAACCGCATCACCTTGCCGTCGATGCCCACTCGGCCACCGCCGCGCAGATCGTTCTGACCGCGCGCCGCTATGCCGCGTTCTGGAACACCGGCGACGAAACCTATGCACAGGCCGCGCTGTCCCCCGAATTCATCGACCGCACCTTGCCGGAAGGCCGGCCGCAGGGGCCGAGCGGCCCGCTGGCCGCATCGAAGGGATTCCGCGCCGCCGTGCCCGACCTCACCGCCGAAATCGACGATATGGTCGTATCCGGCGATCGTGCTTCGGTCCATCTGCATTTTCGCGGCCATTTCACCGGGCAGTTTCAGAACGTCAAAGGCGCCGGGCAAACGGTCGACTTTCAGGCGTTCGACCTGTATCGCGTCAAGAACGGCCGGATCGTCGAAAACTGGCACCTGGAAGACAATCTGACCCTGCTGAAGCAGTTGGGCGTCGTCAAATCCTGACGCGCCAAAGGCACAACGCGACACCGCCCCTAGCGCCATTTCCACAGAAATCACCTAGACTTTTTGCATGGAGTGGCAATGGATGGAGGCTGCCGTGGCGGAATCAATGGTCAGCATCGTCGTGGCGCTGGTCGTGCTCGTCACCGGGGTCATGCTGGTGACCTCGCACTACCGGCGCGAGCATCACCGGGACCGGCCCGCGACCCGCGCCGACGGGCACAAACTGTGGGAACGGATGCGGCATCGGCACTGACGCCGTGCGCACGGATCATCCGGCAAGGTAGTCCACAGCGCGGTTCGTGCGCCTTCCTCAGTGCGCTTTGGAGAGTGGGCCTCGAATAGCGCACTTCGGACAGCGCGCCGCGGCGTCAACCAAACCCGTCGCCCGCTCCGGCGCACTCTGCCTCACCCGTGACGCAACCAGCCGCCTGATGCCGGCGGCACGCCGCCCGCGCGGCGCCCTGCGCGGGAAGTTCGATCGGAGACAGCCATGTCCGATGCAGCGCCTGCCTGGCAAATGGTTGAATACGAAGGCTTCGAAATTCACCTCTCGCCACGCCCGAAACAGCCTGACGAGAACCGCTTCACCTATCTGGGCTATGTCTGCCATCCCGGCGCCGATCCGGCCATTCCTGGCCACGTTGTGCCGTTTCATGCCGATGGGGAAGAATGGTTCAAGAGCCTTGAGGAAGCCCGCTACGAAGCCGTGCACGCCGGGCGCAGCATCGTGGACGGCACGCACCCGGACCTGTCCGTGTTGTCGCTCGTGACGAGTGGCGTGTGAAACTGAGTGGTCGTGGCCCGGCGCTCCCCCTCTACTCGCCGGCCCCCTGATCCACCCCGGAAATCTGCCGCACCAGCGCCAACATGCGCTCATTGGCGCTTTCCGGCGCGAGGGTCGCGACTTTCTTGAGCGCGTGCTGCACGAGGCTGCGCCGCAGTTCGGTATCGGTGTGCAGGCGCTCGATGGCCCGCGCCATTTCGTCGACGTCGCCCACCGGCACCAGCAACCCGCCTTTGCCGTCCTCCAGCAGATCGCGCGGACCGGTGGGGCAATCGGTCGAGATCACCGGCGTACCCAGCGCCATCGCTTCGCCCAGCACCATGCCGAAGCCCTCGTAGCGGCTGCTGAGCACGAGCATCTCCGCCTGACGGATATACGGAAACGGGTTGGGACAGAAGCCCAGGAAATGCACCGACTCGCGGATGCCAAGTTCTTCGGCGAGTCGCTCCAGCGCGGCCTGATCGCGGCCCTCGCCGATCAGCAACAGGTCGGCGGTGCTCAGTTGCCGCTCGCGCAGTTGGGCAAACGCGCGCAACAACGTGCCGTGATCCTTCTGTCCTTCATCGAGCCGCGCCACCGAGACAATGAACGTCTCGGCCGGCCGCTCGATCGACGCACGCGCCTTGATACGCAATTCGTCCACGTCGATCACGTTGGGCAGTTCCGTGACGTTCACCGGCTGCCCCTCGAACAGTTGCTGGGCCTCGCGCCGCATATCGGGCGTCAGCACGGCAATCGCGTCATAGCGGGCGTACTGCCGCACGCGGCGCGCAATATGACGCGCGCTCTTGTTGCGCAGCCGCGTCGCGAGACTGAAATGGCTGACGCCGAACCACGGCGTCTTGCCGCTTCCCGCCACCTGCCGCAGCGAAAAATCGAAATCGCACACCACGTCGAATTCACGCGCGATCTGCCGGAAACGCTGGCCGGCGAGCGGCCGGATCACGCAATACGTCAGCACCTTGTGCAACACCTTCAGATGCGCACCGAGCTTGCGTTGCCGCTGCATGTCATGCAGCGCGTACATCCAGCGGGACGGCGCCAGCACATGCACCGGCACGTCAGCAGGAATGGAATGGGCGCGCCAGAACGCCAGTTCGTCAGTGGGATAGGCGACCGAAACGCTGGGTGCGAAGAGGCGCCGGTCGAGCACCTTGAGCCACGCGAGCAGCGAGGTCTCGGTGCCACCCTTGCCGAAATCGTTGATATGAAACAGGATGCGCCGCGGCGGCGCATTGGGCACCTCACGCGATTCGCGTGGATCACGTGGGTCACGTGGATCTGGCATGGCACGCGGTACGCGCGGCTCGCTACGGTCGTGACGGCTGTCGTATTTCATACGCCGTGACGCCCCGCGCGCGTGAGGCGTTGCTGGGCGCATCCGAGCAACAGACCCGCGAACGACCAGAAGGCGAGCATGGTGGTCTGCCACATGAAATCGTCCGTGGTGTTTTTGGCAATCATGCCGGCCACCAGTGCGATGCCGGCCGCGCTCAGCCACGGATCGCCGTGACGCGCGCGCCAGAAACTCAGCACGAGTCCCACCAGCAGCGCCGTTTCCAGCACGACTCCGATGAACCCCGTCTGCAGCCACGTATTCAGAAACAGGTTGTGCGCGTGCGTCAGCGCTTGCGGCTCGATCTGCAGGAGACTCTGCGGCATCTCCGCTTGATACGCCATGCCCGGCAACGGTTTGCCGAAGCCGACACCCAGCCACGGATGGCGCTTCGCCTGGGCGCTATAAAAGGCCCACAGCTTCGGACGGGTGTCCGACGACACCGTGTCGCCGATGCTGGAGAACGCGTGCGGCACCAGCAATTGATGGCCGTCGATCGCCACATCGCGCGACGCAGTCACCACGGTGGCATCGCCCAGCCGCAAACGCGCGCTGTACTCGAGCGTGCCGACCGCGGCGGCGCCCACCACGGCGAACGCCAGCAAGGCAAGCAGGATATGCCGGCGATACAGCGGAAACAGCGCCACCAGCAGGGTCGCGGCAGCCGCCGGCCAGAAGAAGCGGTTGAGCGTCGCGAGACCCACGAACAGACACAGCAGCAGGCCCGTCAGACCAAACACGCGCCAGCGCGGCCGCAGCAACGCGCCGCAAAACAGCGCCATCGCAAAGGCCGCGAGCGTGCTGGTATGGCCGACACGGTTGTAGTAATGCAGCTCGAAGGTGTTGGCGGTGGGCGGTTGCAGATGGCCCCAGTTGAGTGCGCTGATCAGCGCGAGCAGCACACACGCCAGCCAGTTGATGAGCGCGAGCGGCGCGAGCCGTTGCGTGCGCGTGCCGAGCAGCCAGAAGCCCCAGAACGACACCAGCGGATACAGCACTTCGTCGCACCACGCGTGCATGCTGACGGCCGGATAGGCGGACCACCTCACCGCCGCGAGACTCCAGGCGGCCCAGCAGACGATCGGCAACGCCAGCGGCCAGCGCCACACGGCCGGCCGCTCGGACGAAAAGGCCGCAGCCAGCGTGCCGAGCGCGAGCAGCCCGAGCGCGATGAAGACGACCGCCGTCGTGTGCCCGAACATCACCATGAAGAGAAGCACGGGGCACGCAATCCACAGGACGCGTTCGACACGAGCCAACGTGTTGGCCATTACCCTTCCATTAGAGCGGTTTGCAATGCGTCGTACACGGAGTCGATGGAAATGCGCCCCATGCAATCAGCGTGATCGCCCTTCCAGGCGACACAGGTTGCCGAATTGCGGTCGCAACGTCGAACCCAGGATACCTCGCGACGGAAGATCATGGGCTGGTCGCGACACGGCATGTCCGCGATCGTGACCGGCGCGAACGGAGCGTCGCGCCAATACTGGCCCGCCCCGTGAATCTGCGCGTTGCCCGGACCGAACAACGCAACCGTCGGCACGCCAATCAGGCGTCCGAGATGCGCCACGCCGGTATCTGGACACACCACACCTCGCGCGCCCGCGAACAGATGCCACAACTCGCCGAGGCCCACCCGCCCCGCCAGATTCGGATGATGCGGATCCGGGTCGATGGTGCGGATCAGCTCGGCCTCGCCGGGACCGCCGCTCCAGACCGGAACATAGCCGAGCGCCTCGACGCGCTGCGCCAGTTCGCGCCAGCGCGCGTCGGGCCAACGCTTGACCGACGTGCTCGCGCCTGGATGCAGGACCACATAGGGATGCACGAGCAGTTGCGCATCAGGCAGTTGTGCATGACCAGGCGCAGGCCACTCCTCCGGACGATACGGCCGGGGCGGCGGACCCTCGATCAGCTCGGTGGCGAGATCCGCCCACGCCGCCGGTTCAGCCGGATAAGGCACGCGCTGATCGACCGGCCAGTTCTTCCAGGCCGGCACGTCGCCGGCGTGTGCGACGATCCAGCGGCAGCCGGCGGCGAGCGCCAGCCAGCTATGGCGATTGTCGCCGAGTACGAGGCCAAGGTCGAACGGACCGGAAGCGAGCAGCGCCTTCACCGTGGCAAGATCTCGCGGGTCGAACGGGATCACGCTGATGTCGAACGGCCGGCCCTCGTACAACGGCACGATGGGCTTCGGACAGGCGAGAACGATTTGCGCGTGCGGATACTGGGCGCGCAATTTGGCGATGAGCGGCGTCAACAGCAACGTGTCGCCGAGCAGGAGATGGTGAGCAAGCAGAATGCGTTGCAGCGACGCCGGCCGCCGGCGCCACGGCTTGATTATCAGGCGCGGCAAGGCGCGCGCAAAAATGCGAATCCGCCCGGGGAATCGGCTCATTGGGTTACCTGCATGTTGGACCAGTCCGCGATCGGGCTACGTGCCGGCTCCCGGCTCGATGTCGCGTTCCCCATGCAGAATCTCCAACGATATTCTTGTCGATGACGTTCGCTCCAGCCGGCCGAAACGCCACACACGGTATGGCCTCTCCCGTGTCTGCGGGCACGCCGCCCGGCCAGCTGACTGCGCTTGCACTGGAAGCGAAGTGAAAACAATTGGGCGTTCGGTTTACCGTCAGCCCGGCGCTTTTATAGGTGCGAATTATATCATGCAGGTGGGTCCAAACCGCAGTTGCGACGGGGCTGCGGGGGCCTGCGGTCGGCCCTGAAGCGGGCCTTGAGGTAGTCCGTGTTGTGGGGCTCGTGCGGGTGTCTGCGGTGGTACTGATGGGCGCCCCTGTAGCGAACCTGATGACCTCGGCGATGGGGCCCGCGACCGCGAGCCTTGTCCCGGCCCTTGGCGAACGGTGGCGCTCGGCCCTGCGCATGCCTTAACGCTCCACGCGGATGCGCTGGGCCAGCGCAAGCAGCGCGTCGACATGACCGGCAACGCTCGCGTCGTACAGCACGGCGTCGCGCGCCACGCCGGACGGTTGCGGCAGCGATCCGGCCAGACGCGCCTCGACCGCGCGTGCGAGCGTGCTGCGCAGGTCGGCTTCGTCGTCTGGGGTAAAAACGAACTTTGCGTGCTCCGCGATCGCATCGCAGCAGCCGATGCTCGACGGAAAGATCACCGGCGTGCCGCACATCACGGATTCGACGCCGACGAGGCCAAACGGCTCGTACTTCGACGCGAGGATCGTGAAATCTGCCGCGCGATAACCGTCTTCCATTTCCTTCACGTAGCCAATGTAGCGCACGCGCTCCGAGGTACGTTCCGGAGGCCGGCCCGCGACCGCCAGTACCACCGGCAACTTGGAGTTACGCAACGCCGCCTCGATCAGCGGCAAGCCCTTACGTTGATGGCTGCTGGACGGAAACAGCAGCACGATCTCATGTTCTGCGAAGCCGAATTTGCGCCGCAAGGCAGCGCGCGTGGCGGCGTCGACCGGCGCGAAGCGCGCGCCGTCCACGGGCGGACACAGCACGCGAATCTTCGCCTCGGGCACCGCATACAGCTCGCGCAGTTCGTCGTGCATCAACTGCGAATGCGCGACGATGACGCGGGCCTGCTCATATTGACGCCGTTCCAGCTCGATCTGCCAGTGGTCCGAACGCGTGGGCGTCCTGCCGATGGCGCGCAAAAAACCCAGGTGCGTGCCGCCGCAAATAGCGATCTCGGACGAATCGACCCGGTTGCAGCCAATCAGCACGTCGACCTTGGCAGCGCGCCGCGCGCGCCGCAGCCGCCACGAAAACCATGTGTCGCGCAGCTTGCCTGGTAGAAACGACACGTTGATGCGATGCGGCTCGACCATCCGGCTCTCCGGCACCGACATATCGAAGCGGCGCGCAAAGAACGCCAGCCGAAGCCCTGCCGCGGTGAAACCGCGCACCAGGTCCATCGCGTAGCGTTCGAGGCCGCCGCTATGTTTCAGCGCATTACTGGAGAGTCCAATTTTCATCATGCAGACGGTCGGGCGCCCGTGCGCCGCGTCAAACGTTGAGATTTGCAGCCGGACGCGCTTCTTCGGTGTGAGCCGCCCGGCGACATTGTGCACGGGCGGCAGGGATTCGGGCACAACCAGGATGCGTTTCGTCGCCGGCAAATCTAACCGCGTGTTACGCGGCGTTTTGCTGGAACTGGATGCGGTGCAGGTGCGCGTATAGCCCGTCTTGCGCGAGCAGTTCGCGGTGGCTGCCGCGCTCGACAATGCGCCCTGCTTCCATCACCAGGATGCGGTCGGCGCGCTCGATGGTGGAGAGCCGGTGCGCGATGACGAGCGTGGTGCGTCCCTTCATCAGCGTTTCGAGCGCGGCCTGCACGTGGCGCTCCGACTCGGAATCGAGCGCCGAGGTGGCTTCGTCGAGGATCAGGATCGGCGCGTCCTTGTAGATGGCGCGCGCAATGGCCAGCCGCTGACGCTGGCCGCCCGAGAGCATCAGGCCGTTGTCGCCCACCAGCGTCTCGATGCCATTGGGCATGGCCTGCACGGTGTCCCACAGGTTGGCTGCCTGCAGGGCCGCCTTCACCTTGTCTGCATCCACCGTCTCGCCATAGGCCACGTTGTGGGCGATCGTGTCGTTGAACAGCACGACATCCTGGCTCACCATCGCAATCTGGCTGCGCAGCGCGTGAATGCCGTACTCGGGCAGCGCGACGCCGTCGACCAGAATCTCACCGCCGGTGGGATCGAAAAAGCGCGGCAGCAGATTGACGAGCGTCGTCTTGCCGCTGCCCGACGGGCCGGCCAGCGCCACCATTTCACCCGGCGCGACCTTGAACGACACCTGATCGAGCGTCTGCCGGTTGTGTGTGCTGGTGGCGCCGTAGTTGAACGAGACATCACGGAACTCGACCTCGCCTGCGGCATGTTCGAGCGGCCGCCCGCCGCCTTCCGGCTCGGACGGTTCGTCGATCAGGCCGAAGATCAGTTCGGCGGCGGTCATGCCCCGTTGCAACGGCTGGTTGACGTCCATCAGATGCTTGAGCGGCGAAATGATCAGCAGCATGGACGTGACGAAGGCGACGAAACCGCCTACCGTCGTCTGATCCGATGACGACTGCACCACCGCGATGGTGATAACCACGGCCAGCGCGATGGAGGCGAGAAACTGCGTGAGCGGCTGCGCAAGACCGCCGGACACCGTCATACGCATCGAATAGCCGCGCAGACGCCGGCTCATTTCGGTGAAGCGGTCAGTCTCGTACTTCTCGCCGTTGTGCACCTTGACCACCTTGTAGCCGCCCACCGTCTCTTCGACGATATAGGACAGCTGGTTGGTCAACATCTGATGCTCGCGGTTGAGGCGGCGCAAACGCCGGTTGATCTTGCCGACCAGCCAGCCGATGGTGGGCAGCAGCACCGCGACGATCAACGTGAGTTTCCAGTTCAGATAGAACAGGTAGCAGAGCAGGAAGAACACCGTGAGCGAATCGCGCACGATCGTGACCAGCACGCTCAACAGCACGTTGAGAATCTGGTTCACCTCGAACACGATGGCATTGATGACGGTGCTGGCCGTTTCGCGCTGGAAGAAGCCGACGCTCGAGTGGATCATGCGGTCGAACATCTTCAGCCGCAGATCGAGCAGAATCTTGTTCGACACGTAGGCGAGCAGGTAGCCGGAGGCGTACTGCGACGCGCCGCGCACGAAGGCGAGGCCGATCACGGCGAGCGGTACGATCCATTTGGCCTTATCACTGGCGTGCGCGCCGAAGCCCTTGTCCAGCAACGGCTTGAGCAACGCGGGAATGCCGGCGTCCGTACCGGCGCTGACGGCCATCGCGAGAATCGCGCCGATCAGCACCCACAGCAGCGGCTTGAGATACGGCCAGAGCCTGCGCATGACGACAACCGGCGACGAGGCATCGCCTTCGCCGATAACTTTGCTTAACGTGGGCTTCGGGCTCAAGGAATCCTCTAGGAAAACGAACCGCGCGCCTGCCCGGAGGGCAGACACAAAATACCGCATTGTAAACGGTCGGACGGGCGAGGAACCGGGCCCCGCTGTGTATACTCCGGCAACCCGCCTGCGCCCCGTTGCACCCGCATTTGCGTGGCTTGCGACGGCGTGCAAGGCGGAGCGCGTCCTTTCTGTCCTTTCTACGCTACCAAGGCATGACCGAAACCACCCTTGGCGTCGCCATCATCACCCGCAATGCGGCGGCCCGGCTGGCCGAATGCCTCGCCGCCGTGGCCTTCGCCGATGCGATCGTCGTGCTGGACGGCGGCAGCACCGACGGCACCGTCGAGATTGCCCGCGCCCACGGCGCGCGCGTCGTGCAGCAGACCGACTGGCCGGGCTTCGGGCCGCAAAAGAATCGCGCGCTCGACGCCCTGGACACCGACTGGATCCTCTCCCTCGACGCCGACGAGGTCGTCTCGCCCGAGCTTGCCACATCGATTCGGGCCGCGATCGCGAGCCCCGTGGCGCAGGTCTACGCGGTGGACCGGCTATCGAGTTTTTGCGGTCACTGGATTCATCACAGCGGCTGGTATCCGGACTGGATTCCGCGCCTTTTCAAACGAGGCGCGGCGCGTTTCTCTGCTGATCTGGTCCACGAACGGCTCGTGTTCAGCACGCCGGCACAGCGACTGTCCGGCAAGCTCATGCACTACTCGTACGAAGACTTCGAGACCGTGGTGCGCAAGCTGGATGCGTACTCGAGCGCGGGCGCCCAGCAGCGCCATGCCGCGGGCAAACGCGGCAGCTTTGGCAAGGCCGTGGGACGGGCGACGTGGGCGTTCCTGCGTACTTACGTGCTGCGCGCCGGCTTTCTCGATGGACGCGCC
The DNA here is from genome assembly GCF_003429005.1 of Paraburkholderia sp. DHOC27. Classification (GTDB taxonomy): domain Bacteria; phylum Pseudomonadota; class Gammaproteobacteria; order Burkholderiales; family Burkholderiaceae; genus Paraburkholderia. The sequence continues at coordinate 622,650 of NZ_QVQV01000006.1, read as the reverse complement.
GGCTTCATGATCGCGGTGTTCAACGCGGAGACGGTGTATTACCGGTTTCTGAAGCTGGAGCGGCTCGCGGCGGAGCGGCGGTAGAGACGAGTGGTTGGAGCGGGCGGCGGTGGCAGGCTTGCGCGCTTTTAACTACAGCGCGTGGGCGAAGCGCGGCCCCATGCGGCCGCGTTCAGCCCGGCGTTGCGCGTCAATACACGATTTCGATCGCGCTGCCCGCGAACTCGCCACGTAGCGCGGCGAGCAGTTCATCCGTGGGCTTCACGCGCCAGGCGTCGCCCAGCCGCACCTCACCCTCGGCATTCTCGCTGCGATAGACGATCTGCACAGCCAGCCCGTTCGGGATCTGCACGGCCTGGCGCTGCCGCCCGCCGCCGTCACCTCCGTAGCCACCACCGAAGCCACCGCTGCGTCCACCGCCATTGCCACCATTACCGCCGCCGCGTGCCGGCATGGACGGCGCCTGCGCCGCCGGAGGCTGATCGGGGCCCGCGCTATGGGCTTCGAGCACACGCCGCAGTGCCAGTGCGTCGGCATTGCCGTTCATCTGCACCTTCACGGCTTCCGCGTAACGGCAACGCGCACGGCCGAGGTCCATCACGGTATCGACCGTAAAACGGATGCCGCCGGTGAATGCGTCGTTACGCGCCTGCCCTTGCACGACCAATAGCTCGTCTTCCTTGAAGAGCTGCTTGTGCGCTTCGAAGGTCTCGTTGAAGACCGTCACTTCGCACTGCCCGGTGCCGTCGTCGAGCAGCGCAATCAGCATCTTGCCGCGTTGAGTCATCTGCGTACGCAGCGAAGCGATCACGCCTGCAATCAGCTTGTCGCGGCCTTCCTTCAGTTCGCCGATTTTCTGCCGCGCAAAGCGGCGCACTTCGTCCTTGTACGCGTCGAACAGATGGCCGGACAGATAGAAGCCCAGCGCGCCCTTCTCTTCCTGCAGCTTCTTCTTTTCCGGCCATTCCGGCTCGTCGATCAGCTCATGGCCTTGCGACGGCGCGTCGCCCATATCGAACAGGCCTGCCTGCATGGCGTTGGCGCTCGCCTGATCAGCGGCTTCCATTGCCAGCGACACTGACGCAATCAACTGCGCGCGGTTCGCATGCAGCGTGTCGAACGCGCCAGCGCGGATCAGCGCTTCGACGGTGCGGCGGTTCACCACGCGACGGTCGATGCGATTGCAGAAATCGAACAGGTCGATAAACGGACCGTCTTCGCGCGCGCGCAGAATTTCTTCGATCGCGTTCTGACCGCTGCCCTTGATGGCACCCAGACCATAGCGAATCGTCTTCGAGCGCTTGCCGTCCGCTTCCGCCACCGGTTCGAAGCGGTACGCGGACAGATTGATGTCCGGCGGCAACACGGCCATCTTGTTCGTGATGCAGTCTTCGAACAGGATCTTGACCTTGTCCGTATCGTCCATGGCAAGCGACATATTCGCTGCCATGAACTCTGCCGGATGGTGCGCCTTCAGCCATGCGGTGAAGTACGCGAGCAGCGCGTAGGCCGCCGCGTGCGACTTGTTGAAACCGTAGCCGGCGAACTTCTCCATCAAGTCGAAGATCTCGTCCGCTTTCTCCGCGGTGAGGCCGTTCTTCGCCGCACCTTCCCGGAACAACGCGCGGTGCTCGGCCATTTCTTCGGCCTTCTTCTTACCCATCGCGCGACGCAGCAAGTCAGCGCCACCGAGCGAGTAGCCGCCGATGATCTGCGCCATCTGCATCACCTGCTCCTGATAGACCATGATGCCGTAGGTCTCTTTCAGGATGGGCTCGACGCGCGGGTCCGGATACTCCACCACTTCGCGGCCGTGCTTACGGGCGCAGAAGCTCGGGATCAGGTCCATCGGGCCCGGACGGTACAGCGCCACCAGCGCGATGATGTCCTCGAAACGGTCCGGCTGCGCGTCTTTCAGCATGCCCTGCATGCCGCGGCTTTCCAGCTGGAACACGGCGACCGTGTTGGCCTTCTTGAGGATGGAGAACGATGCCGGATCGTCGAGCGGCACTTGTCCGAGCGACCAGTCCTGCTTCGACGGATCGAGACGGCGGATATAGCGCTCGGCCCAGTCGAGAATCGTCAGCGTGGTCAGCCCCAGAAAGTCGAACTTCACGAGGCCGACGGCTTCGACGTCGTCCTTGTCGTACTGGCTCACGACGCCGCTTTCGTCGCCCTGCGTGTAGAGCGGGCAGAAATCGGTCAGCTTGCCGGGGGCGATCAGCACGCCGCCTGCGTGCATACCCACGTTACGCGTCAGGCCTTCGACACGCTGCGCCAGTTCGAGCAACTGGTGCACTTCGTCTTCGTTGTCGAAGCGCTCCTGCAAGAGCGGCTCTTCCTTCATCGCGTCGGCGATGGTCACGTGCTTGCCGGGCTTGAACGGGATCAGCTTGGCGATGCCGTCCGTGAACATGTAGCCGAGGTCGAGCACGCGGCCAATGTCGCGCACCGCCGCCTTGGCCGCCATCGTGCCGAACGTGGCGATCTGCGACACGGCGTCCGCGCCGTATTTGTCCTTCACGTACTGGATGACGCGGTCGCGGCCGTGCTGGCAGAAGTCGATGTCGAAGTCGGGCATCGACACCCGCTCCGGATTCAGGAACCGTTCGAACAGCAGGTTGTAGCGCAGCGGGTCGAGATCGGTCACGCCGAGCGCGTAGGCCACCAGCGAGCCGGCGCCCGAACCCCGGCCCGGCCCCACCGGCACGCCATTGTTCTTGGCCCAGTTGATGAAGTCCGCGACGATCAGGAAGTAGCCCGGAAAGCCCATCTTGATGATGGTGCCGCACTCGAATTCGAGGCGCTTGTAGTACGTCTCGCGCTGCGCGTCACGCTCTTCCACATTCGGATAGAGCTGCTCGAGCCGCTTTTCCAGACCTTCTTTGGACAGATGCACCAGATAGTCGTCGAGCGACATGCCATCCGGCGTGGGGAACAACGGCAACTTCGGCTTGCCGAGTTCGAGCGTCAGATTGCAACGCCGCGCAATCTCCACGGTATTGGCGAGCGCCGAAGGAATGTCCGCGAACAACGCGGTCATTTCTTCCTGGCTGCGGAAATACTGCTCCGTGGTAAAGCGTTTCTGACGCCGCGGATTGGCGAGCATGTCGCCTTCCGAAATACACACGCGCGCTTCGTGCGCGGTGAAGTCGTCCGGCGTCATGAACTGCAACGGGTGCGTGGCGACCACCGGCAGCTTGAGCGATGCGGCCAACGTCACGGCCTGTTGCACATAAGCTTCACTGCCCGGCTGACCGCAGCGCTGCAACTCGATATAGAAACCGTTCGGGAAGACCTTGGCCCAATGCTGCGCATTGCGCCTGGCCGCTTCCGTGTTGCCTGCCGCAAGCGCGAGACCGACGTCACCCTGCTGCGCACCGGAGAGCGCCAGCAACCCTTCGCCAAGGCCGCTTTCGAGCCAGCCTGCTTCCACTTCCGCACGGCCGCGATACTGATTGGTGAGCCATGCCTTGGTGAGCAACTCGCACAGATTCAGATAGCCGCGCCGGTCCTTGACCAGCAGCAGCAAACGGGAAGGCTTGTCGCGGTCATCCGGATTGGTGATCCAGACGTCGCAACCGGCAATGGGTTTGACCCCTTTGCCGCGGGCTTCCTTATAGAAACGGACGAGGCCGAACGCGTTGCCGAGGTCGGTAAGGGCGAGCGCGCCCTGACCGTCTTTGGCAGCGGCGGCGACGATGTCGTCGAGGCGCACGATGCCGTCGGCAATCGAGAATTCGGAGTGAACGCGGAGATGAACGAAGCGGGGATCTGACATGGGCGTTATTGTAACTCCAGGCCCCCGAAGATTTGGCTCCCAACCACAGCGATTCAGCGACGTTAGCCATTCGGACAAGGGGCGAATCCCGGATCACGGGTGGGCACCCGCAGCGGATTGCCCGCGAGTCAACCGGGAGCGCTTTGCGCTGCCGCAATGCGTTAGCCATTTGGCCGACTCGGGCAAAGTGGCCGGTTGAGGGATAATACGGGTTTCGCCCTATCTGCCGTGGCCACGCCATGCGCGCGCCTTGCTGGCGCCTGCGTCGTTGGAAGCGTGACCGGGCCACTTTACCGCCGGACCATCATGAGTATCGTCAACCTCGCCGCGTATCAGTTCGCGACCCTCGAAGCCACTGCCCAATGGCGCCCGCTCGTCACGGAGCGCTGCAACGCGCTCGGCTTGCGCGGCACGATCCTGCTCGCGCCGGAAGGCATCAATCTGTTCGTCGCGGGCACGCCGGAAGCGGCGGCCGCGTTTATCGACTACATCCGGCACGACCCGCTGTTCGAAGGCAAGTTTGCGCAATTGCAGTTCAAGGAAAGCGTGTCCGAGAAGCAGCCTTTCCGCCGCATGCTGGTCAAGCTGAAGCGCGAGATCATCACCATGAAGAAGCCGGCCATCCGGCCGGAACTGGGCCGTGCGCCGTCAGTGGATGCACCCACCCTCAAGGCCTGGCTGGACCGTGGTCACGACGACGCGGGGCGCCCCGTGGTGATGCTCGACACGCGCAACGCTTTCGAAGTCGACGTGGGCACGTTCGACGCCGCGCTCGACTACCGCATCACGAAGTTCAGCGAGTTCCCCGAGGTGATCGAGAAGAACCGCGCCGACCTGGAAGGCAAAACCGTGGTCTCGTTCTGCACGGGCGGCATCCGCTGCGAGAAGGCCGCGATCCATATGAAGGAAGTCGGCATCGAGAACGTGTATCAGCTCGAGGGCGGCATTCTGAAGTACTTCGAGGAAGTGGGCGGCGCGCACTATCACGGCGAATGCTTCGTGTTCGACTACCGCACCGCGCTCGACCCGGCACTCAAGCCCACTGCCACCGCGCAGTGTTTCGGTTGCCGCGCAGTGGTGAGCCCGGAAGCACAGCAGTCACCGCTGTATGTGCCGGGAAAGACCTGTCCGGAATGCCATCCGGAGAGGAACGCCGCGCGCGCTGCGTGATGTTTGTGACTGGGTTGTCGAGCGAGCGCGCCCTGTTTGAGTCTGGGATGCTGAGTCAGTGCTTCCAGGGCGTGAAGCTCGTATGGCTGGTGCCGCCTGCCGGTGCACGCATTCATGCCGGGTCAGCTGATGCACCAGCATCCGCAAAACATGCAGCGCCCACCACATCCTGGCGCGTTAGCACATGAGTTATCGCGGCCGCTTTGCCCCCTCCCCGACTGGCCCGTTGCATTTCGGTTCGCTGGTAAGCGCATTGGCGAGTTGGCTGGACGCGCGCGCGCACAATGGCGCGTGGCTGGTTCGCGTAGAAGATATTGACGGCCCGCGTACCGTACCGGGTGCCGCGGAGGACATCCTGACGACGCTGGATCGTTTTGGCATGCACGCCGACGAGCCGCCGGTCTGGCAGAGCGAGCGCACCGAGCGCTACGAAGAGATCCTGTCGCAGTTGAGAGCAACGGGGCTGGTATATCCATGCGGCTGCACGCGCAAGGAGATCAGCGATTCGTTGTTGAGTGCTCACGCGCGCAACACCACACTCGCGTATCCGGGCACCTGTCGCGACGGCCTGCATGGCAAGCCGGCAAGAGCGTGGCGCTTACGCGTTCCGGACGGCGAAGCGGCAGTCATCACGTTCGACGACCGCTGGCAGGGCACGCAAAAACAAGATCTGGCAACTGAAGTTGGCGACTTCGTGCTGAGGCGCGCGGATGACCAGTGGGCGTATCAACTGGCGGTGGTAGCAGACGACGCCGACGCGGGCATTACGCACATCGTGCGGGGCGCGGACTTGCTGGATTCGACAGCGCGGCAGATCTATTTACAGCGTTGCCTGGGTGTCCCGACACCAGCGTATCTGCACGTGCCGGTGGTGACGAACGAAGCAGGCGACAAGCTCAGCAAGCAGACCGGCGCAACGGCATTGGACACGAACGAACCACTAAAGGCGCTGCAAGCAGCCGCCCGACATCTGCAACTGGAGATGGGTGAGGAAACGTACACGTCCTTGAACGCGTTCTACGACGCAGCGACCGCAGCCTGGGCAGCGCGGATGAAGCGCGGAGCGCAGGGAAACGCGTCGCGCAGCTAAGTCGCAGTGATGGTTTGGGCAATGATGGTCTGGGTTTTCTGCGACGCAGGGCCTCCGCGTGCAATACCGCAAGCGGCGCGGCAGCAACGGCAAACAAAGAAATCGAAGCCGACGCGACAACTCTGCCGCAGCATGAAACGAAGGGAAGCGAACCGAACGGCGGCGCGAAGCGCGCGCTGGATGAATGATGGCTGTGCCACGGGGTGGGTAGGTGCGAGAGACGCACTCGTCTCGGACCACTTCGAGGTGAGTTTAGGGGGCGACACCTACGAGCTAGCGGTGTGAGCCCGCTTTCTTTTGCCTACTTTTCTTTGCGGCCGGCAAAGAAAAGTAGGTGCCGCCCCGCACAGGGGCAACGCAAATAGACCACTAACAAAGCAAGGAAAGGCCAACCAAAAACAGGCGACCAATCCAAACCAAAACCAAAAACCAAAAACTTAAGAAGAAGTACTCTTCCTGGGCATCCCAAACCCACCCAACAACGCCGCCAGCGGCTGCTTGCTCGCCGGCTTCTGCGCAGCAGCAACCTCACTCCGCTCCTCAACCTTCCGGCTGGAAGGCGACGGCTCATACGGCTTCAGGAAGAAATCATCCACCGGCTGTTGCCGATGATGATGCGGCCGGTCAAACGACGACGACGAACCCGGCGAAGATCCAGTACGCCGGCGTCCACCACGCTCATCACGTCCTTCGCGTTCACGCCGCGGCGCACGCTCTTCATGGTGGTGCCGCACCGGCACATCCACGGTCAGACGTTGCACATCGAGCGGACGCTTGATCAGCTTTTCGATGTCGGCCAGTTGCTTGCGCTCGTTCGGGCTGCACAGGGAAAGCGCATCGCCGGACGCCCCGGCACGACCCGTACGGCCGATGCGGTGCACGTAGTCTTCCGCGTTGAACGGCAGATCGAAGTTGATCACCGCCGGCAGTTCGGCAATGTCGAGCCCGCGTGCGGCGACATCGGTGGCCACCAGCGCTTCGATTTCACCGCGCTTGAACGCATCCAGAGCCTGCATACGCTCGTTCTGCGTACGGTCGCCGTGAATCGCCGTCGCCACCACACCGTCGCGCTCGAGGCTGCGTGCGAGGCGGCTCGCGCCAATCTTGCTGTTGCAGAACACGATCACCTGCTTGAGGCCCCGGTCGCGGATCAATTGCACCACCGCGCCGGTCTTGTCGCCTTCAGCCACTTCATAGACCGTCTGCGTGACGTTGGTCGCGGTCGAATTGCTGCGCGCCACTTCGATGGTCTGCGGGTTGCGCAGATACGTCGCGGCCAGCTTCTTGATTTCACCGGAGAACGTTGCGGAGAACAGCAGCGTCTGACGTTCCTTCGGCAGCAGGTTCAGGATGCGTTGCAGATCCGGCAGGAAGCCCATGTCGAGCATCCGGTCCGCTTCGTCCAGCACCAGCATCTGCACCTGGCCGAGATTCGCGGTTTTCTGCTGGACGTGATCGAGCAGACGGCCCGGCGTGGCGATCAGAATCTCCACACCGCGGCGCAACTGGTCGGACTGCGGATTCATGTCCACCCCGCCGAACACCACGGCGCTGCGCAGCGATGTGTACTTCGCGTAGGCGTGCACGTTGGCGGCAACCTGGTCGGCCAGTTCGCGGGTCGGCGTGAGGATCAGCGCACGCACGGGGTGACGCGCCGGCGAAGCGCTCGTGCTCGCGTGCGGCAGCAGGCGCTGGATGATCGGCAGCGAGAAGCTCGCGGTCTTGCCGGTGCCGGTCTGCGCGGCGCCCATGACGTCGCGGCCCGACAAGACCACCGGAATGGCCTGCGCCTGGATCGGCGTGGGCGTGGTGTAGCCCTGCTCCAGAACCGCTTTCAGGATGTCGGGGGCAAGGCCAAACTGGTCAAAGGTCTCGTTGCTGGGCGTGACGGCTGTGTCGGACATGGTGGCTTTCGCTAAAAATGCGCCTGCGCGGGGGGCGCGGCAGCGGCCAGGGCCGCGGAGGGGCATCAGGATGAAGCGGAGCCACGGCGTGCCGCACGGTACCCTATCTGGTCAGGGAAGATGCAGCCGGCTCCGGCCGACGGAAACACCCGCCGGAAAGGCCGGTATTGTAGCACTTCAGCAAAAACACTCATGGCGCGGACGTCTGCTTTCTGCTCACTCCCCCGGCAGTGACGCCGTCCCACCGGGCAAAGTTACGGGCCAGATCAGCCTAAGCTACCCGCAAGACAGTCCTGTGACAGCACCAATGGAGCGGCCCAGCCTCGGCCGCCCCACCCTCACCACGTCTCACGCATCACCATCAGCCGCGGCTCGGTCATGTCCTCCATCGCGTAGCGGACGCCCTCGCGCCCCAGCCCCGAATCCTTGACCCCACCGTACGGCATGTTGTCCACGCGGAACGACGGCACATCGTTGATCACCACCCCGCCCACGTCCAGCCCGTCCCACGCGCGATGGGTATGGGCAAGCGAATCGGTGAACACGCCTGCTTGCAGGCCAAAGTCGCTGTCGTTGACCCGTGCGAGCGCCTCGTCGAAGTCCTTGAAGGATTCGAGGATCGCCACCGGGCCGAAGGCTTCCTTGCGGTACAGGTCCGAGTCGCGCGGTACGTCTTCGAGCAGGGTCGCCTCGAACTTCGCGCCGTCCACCGTGCCGCCGGCGATGATCTTCGCGCCCGCCAGCACCGCGCTCTCCATCCACCCGGCGAGGCGTTTCGATTCCGACTCCGAGATCATCGGCCCCACGAAGGTCTTTTCGTCCTTCGGATCGCCCATGATCAGCGACTTCGTTTTCGCAATCAGCTTGTCGCGTAACGTGTCGTAGAGGCTCGCGTGCACGAGAATTCGCTGTACGCCGATGCAGCTTTGCCCCGACTGATAGAACGCGCCAAACGCGAGCCGGTCCACCACGTAATCGAGCTTGCCGCCCTGATCCGCGTCGACGACCGCCGCAGCGTTGCCGCCCAGTTCCAGAATGACCTTCTTCTTGCCGGCCTTTTTCTTCAGATCCCAGCCCACCGCGGGCGATCCGGTGAACGAGAGCAGCTTGAAACGCTCGTCGGTGGTGAACAGGTCGGCGCCGTCGCGATGCGCGGGGAGGATCGAAAACGTGCCCTTGGGCAAGTCGGTTTCCGCGAGAATCTCGCCCATGATCAGCGCGCCGACCGGTGTGCGGCTGGCCGGTTTCAGCACGAACGGCACCCCCACGGCGAGGGCGGGCGCCACCTTGTGCGCGGTCAGGTTGAGCGGGAAATTGAACGGCGAGATAAACGAGCAAGGCCCGATCGGCACGCGCTTCACATAGCCGTGATAGCCCTTGGCGCGCGGCGAAATCTCCAGATTGATGATCTCGCCGTCCACCCGCACGGCCTCCTCGGCGGCTACCTTGAAGGTATCGATCAGCCGCGTGACTTCGCCGCGTGAATCGTTGATCGGCTTGCCGGCTTCGATGCACAGCGCCATGGCCAGCTCATCAAAGCGCTCGCGAAAGCGGCTCACGCAGTGTTCGAGCACGGCCTGGCGCTTGAACGGCGGAAACGCCCGCAGTGCGGCCTGCGCCTCCACGGCGTGACCGATGGCCTTGTCGATGGCGGCGGCATCGGCCATTGCCACGCGGGTTGCCACTTCGCCGGTGAACTTGTCGGTGACTTCGAGATCGGTATTGGCCGCCACCGCCACATTGGCCAGATAGTACGGGTAGGTCTTCTTCAACATGCCTCGTTCTCCTTGATGGGTCCCGGCTTGCACGTCGCCGCTCAGAGTTGCGCGCTCAGCCGTTTGATCTCGCGATTCAGCACGCGTTCGTTGTCCGAGTAGTCGATGGGCAGATCGATCACATGCACGCCCGGTGTCGCAAAGCACTCGCGCAGCAGCGGCGCGAATTCCGCCGCCGAGCTGATCCTGTGCCCTTGCGCGCCGTAACTCTGCGCGTAGGCAACGAAATCGGGGTTCTGCAGCGTCATGCCGTAGTCCGGGAAGTTCATGTTCTCCTGTTTCCAGCGGATCATGCCGAACGCGTCGTCGCGCAGGATCAGCACCACTAGATCGAGCTTCAGACGCACCGCCGTTTCGAGCTCCTGCGAGTTCATCATGAAGCCGCCGTCGCCGCACACGGCGATGACCTTGCGGTCCGGATGCACGATCTTGGTGGCGATGGCCGAGGGCAGCCCCGCGCCCATCGACGCCAGCGCGTTGTCGAGCAGCAGCGAATTCGGTTCATGCGCGCGGTAGTAGCGCGCGAACCAGATCTTGTACATGCCGTTGTCGAGACACACGATGCCGTCCACCGGCGTCGTTTCATAGACGTCGTTGACGATCCGCACCGGGTACATCGGAAAGCGGTCGTCATGCTGGCCCTTGACGAGATGCGCCTCGAAGTGCGCCTTGATCTCCTTGAAGCGCGTGAAGTCCCAATGCTCGCGACAGCCCTTGAGACTCTCCTTGAGTTGCCACACCGCATTGCCGATATCGCCCACCACTTCGATCTGCGGGAAATACACCGGGTCCACTTCCGCGCCGAGAAAGTTCACGTGGATCACGGTCTTTTCGCCGGCGTCGCCGCTGCGCATGAAGAACGGCGGCTTTTCGATCACGTCGTGGCCGACGTTGATGATGCAGTCGGCGTGATCGATCGCGCGGTGTACGAAGTCGCCATCCGACAGCGTGGCGTTGCCGAGCCACAGCGGATGCGATTCGTCGATCACGCCCTTGCCCATCTGCGTCGTGAAGAACGGAATGCCGATCTGGTCGACGAACTCGCGCAGCATCTTGGTGGTGGTCTTGCGATTCCCGCCCGCGCCGATCATCAGCAACGGATGTTTGGCGCTGGTGATGGCCTCGACCGCGTGCGCGATGGCCTTCTCTTCGGGGACCGGGCGGCGGCTGAAGCTCTTCGGAATCGGCTTGCCGTCGCCTTCCTCGTCCGCGACGTCTTCTGGCAACTCCAGATGCGTGGCACCGGGCCGCTCCTCCTCGGCCTGCCGCACCGCCTCGCGCACCAGCGCGGGAATATTGCCAATCGAGACGATCTGCCGCGTGTACTTGGTGAGCGGCTCCATCATGCGGACCACGTCGACGATCTGGAAGTGGCCCTGCTTGCTGGTCTTGATCGGCTTCTGGCCAGTCACCATCAGCATCGGCATGGCGCCGAGCTGGGCGTAGGCCGCCGCCGTGACGAGATTGGTGGCGCCCGGACCGAGCGTGGACAGGCACACGCCGACGCGGCCTGTCAAACGCCCGTAGGTCGCGGCCATGAAGCCAGCGGCCTGCTCGTGACGGGTGAGGATCAGCCTGACTTTGGAGCGGCGCAGCGATTCGAGGAGGTCGAGATTTTCTTCGCCGGGAATTCCGAACACGTACTCGATACCTTCGGCCTCCAGCGACTTGACGAACAGATCGGATGCTTTCATTGAGTCTCTCGCTTGACGAACGAGCGCGGACTCAAGGCCCGCGCAATGGGATCCGGAAACGGCTGATCGAAGACGATGACAGACGCGGCCATGCGCGAAGCGGTGGGCGCGGGTGAACAGCTTACTACCAGGCGGGAAATGGTGCGCGGTGGCGAGCAGCGGCGCCGCGCACATGGGGAATGGGAAACGGCGGCAGGCGAGGCGCCTGCGGCCTCGATACGTGGGTGCCGCGCTTGCGCTGCGCCGCTAGCGGAGCTATCGGACCGGCGTCACGCAATCGGACAGGATGGGCGGCGCATTCTCGCCCGCCGTGGTGTCGTACAGATCGGCACGCGGTCCTTTGGTCCACCAGACGTAGCTGCCCGCCTGATATCTGACGCCCGACGCTGCCAGCGTGTCGACGAACAGCATGGGCCGGCCCTTCACGGGCACGAGCGCAAAACTCTGGCCATTCGACGCATTCCAGTACGTCACGCGCAGTATCTTGCCCGTGGCGCAGGTGTATTGATGCGTCTGCCGGTCTTTAGTCTGGATTTCAGCGAGCCGCAGAGGCGCCGCACAGACCGTTTGCAGCGAAGCCGCCGTACCGAGTAACGCCATTGCGGCGACAAGCCAATGCTTCATCAGAGTCTCCACTCACGCATATGATGTTGCAGTGTTACATAGTGCTTTACGTGTTGGCGTGACGTCACGATGGTCAAGCCGTCGGCATCAAGGATCGATTACATCGGCACAGGCATCGGTCGGCGCGGCGGCGACATGGCCGACCACCGGCACGATCTTGAGCCCTGCCGAAGCCACCCGGCAGGGCGCGGCGGCGAGCCCGCAACCCGCCAGCCCGGCGCACAGCGTCACCAGCACGCCAAGCGCCCCAAGGCGGCTCAATTTGCGCAGCCGCGCGTTACTGCGGGTGTCTGACCTCATGCGAACTTCTCCTGCCTGTCCTACATGGCTTGAACGAGCCGCGTGCCTGTCAGAGATTGTTTGAGGCTGTCTCAGACAGGCAACGCGGGGTACGACAACAGCAAAGCAGCGCTGATACGCGCCGCTCAGGACGACTGCCCTGACACCGGGCGCACGGCGGCGGCCGCTTGCTTGGCGCGCGCCCGGGCTTCGTCGGTGGTCGCGCCGGTGGCGAGCGCCACGCCCATGCGCCGCTTCACGAAACTCTCGGGCTTGCCGAACAGCCGCAGATCGGCAGTCGGCACCGCCAGCGCAGCGGCCACACCTTCGAAGGCGATACCGGCTTCGTCGAGACCGCCATAAATCACCGCCGACGCCCCCGGCGCGCGCAGCGACGTATCCACCGGCAAGCCGAGAATGGCGCGCGCGTGCAGTTCGAATTCGGAGAGGCGCTGCGTACACAGCGTAACGAGACCGGTGTCGTGCGGACGCGGGCTCACTTCCGAAAACCATACGTCATCGCCGCGCACGAAGAGTTCCACGCCGAAGAGGCCGCGGCCGCCGAGCGCGGTCGTCACCGCGTGGGCGATTTCGCGCGAGCGTTCGAGCGCGATCGGGCTCATGGGCTGCGGCTGCCACGATTCGACGTAATCGCCCGCCACCTGCACGTGGCCGATCGGATCGCAGAAGTACGTGCGGGTCTCGCCGCTGGCGGGATCAATGGCGCGCACGGTGAGCTGGGTGATTTCGTATTCGAAGTCGATGAACCCTTCGACGATCACGCGGCCGTGATTCACGCGGCCGCCCGCCATCGCGTATTGCCAGGCCGGTTCCACGTCGGCGTCGCTGCGCAAGACCGATTGGCCCTTGCCCGAGGACGACATCACCGGCTTGACCACGCACGGATAACCGACCTTGGCGATGCCGGCCTTGAGTTCGTCGAGCGAGTCTGCGAATGCGTACGGCGAGGTGGCGAGGCCGAGTTCTTCGGCAGCGAGGCGGCGGATGCCTTCGCGATTCATCGTCAGTTGCGTGGCGCGCGCCGTGGGGATCACTTCGGCGAGGCCATCGGCTTCGATGGCGGCGAGCGCGTCGGTGGCGATCGCTTCGATCTCCGGCACGATCAGGTGCGGACGTTCCTGTTCGACCAGCGTCCGCAGCGCGTCACGGTCGGTCATGTCGATGACGTGCGCGCGGTGCGCGACCTGATGCCCCGGCGCATTCGGATAACGGTCGACCGCGATCACTTCGACGCCCAGCCGCTGCAGCGCGATGATCACTTCCTTGCCGAGCTCGCCCGCGCCGAGCAGCATCACGCGCGTGGCCGAGGGGGAAAGCGGGGTGCCGATCCGTTGGCCGATCTGCATGGGGTCTCCAGAAAAATGTCGGATGGGATGGAATGGGTAGATCAGCGATGTTAACATGCCCAACCCATGCCCAACCCATGCTTACCGCACGCGTCATCTGTCTGTGATGCCCGTGTTGCTGCGTCCGCGGCGGGGCGTAGAGCCGCCACCAGCGCGGCTCGCGTCACCGCCGTGACACACGCGCATAACCGTTGCGCCGGACCCGTCGACGACGATCACTCGCGCACGGCAACCCGGCTGCGTTACCCTTACGCCTTTGCAAGTTTCAATAGGACCGACGCCATGTTCACAACGTCTCCCGCGCGAAGCATTGCGCGTCTCGTTGCGCCGCTTCATGCGTCGCTTGTCAGGTCACCGCGCGCAGCCCGCCGCGTCTGCGGCCATGCGCTCGCCGCGCTGAGCGTGGCCGCGCTGTTCACGGCCTGTTCGATGCCCACTCACCCGGATGCCAAGGCCCCGCCGCCCGATCCGTTCAACCCGGCGGCCACCCAGTTGCTGGACGACACGAGCTGGACCCTGAGCACCTGGAAGCAGGCGGACGGCAGCATGCGCGCCGTGCCCGCTGCGGATAGCGGCGCACCGCTCACCCTGGTGCTGTCCACCGCCAGCGGCCAGCGCCGCGTCAACGGCTTTTCGGGCTGCAACCGTTTCATGGGCACGTACGCGCTGACCGAAGGCAAGCTGAGCTTCGGCCCGCTTGCCGGCACGCGCATGGCCTGTGCGACGCCCGGCGGCGAGCTCGAAGGTCCGTATCTCGATGCGCTCGCTCATATCAACCGCACGGGTGTACAGATGCGCCCGCCGCAGGAGTTGCAGTTGATCCTCGAAAACGGCGACACGCTGACCTTCGCGCGTCAGGGCAAGTGAGCGCATGCCGGTCGCGCTCACGCGGGTTTGCCGCTGTCCTGGTTCCCTGTATGGTCCGCCGGCCTGGTCCGCTGGGTTCGTCACGTGTCTTCGTCACTTGTCTTCGAGACGTTACGCATCCCCGGTTAAACTCGACGGATTGCGCTTTTGCGGATCCGTCATTCGTTGATGTCTAGCATGCACACGGTAGTTTTCGGCTGGTTCGGCGGGTCGGCCGTCTGGTTCATTCCCCTCTTCTGGCGCCTCGTCAAGGCCGTGCTGCCTGGCGGCGTCGGCTTGCGCGGTCCCGGCACGATCCGCTTGTGGCTCGGCTTCGTCTGTGTGCTCGTGGCAAGCTGCACGCTGGAGGCATCGCTGCTCAATATGGTTGGCGTCGATGGGCTCGGCCACGCGCTGGCCGGCGGCTTTGGCAAACTGCTCGGGCACATCGCCACACCGCTCGTGATGCTGGCGCTGCTGGTGCTGAGCCTGCCGTGGTTGATCGACTTCCGCTGGAGCAGCGTCGCCGCCTGGACGGATAGCGCGTTCGGGCTCGGGCTGTCACGCGGGCTGGCCAAACGTGACGAGGACGCACGCCGGCGCAGCAGTCCCGATACCGGGTTGCCGGCCTACGGCTCTACGCCCGCCAATCCGATGACACCGAGAAGCCAGGGCCGTTACGCACGGCCAACGGTATGGCGGCCGCCTGCTTCGAAGCGGGGCGCGTCCACGGCGGGTGGCATGGCTGCGGGGATCGGTGGTGCGGGTGGTGCGGGTGGTGCGGGTGGTGCGACAGACACGTTCGCCGCCGACGCGCGCCGTGGCGCGCCTGCCACCTCCGCTGGCGCAGGCTGGCAAGCGAGGGACGCATCTTCCCGTGGCGCGGCGAATGCAGGAGAAAGCACGGCCCGCACGCGTGCCGGTGCAGCGGTTCACCAGAGCGCGGCGCGTGGACAAGCTGCGGGCGGCGCGGTCGAGCGCCCCGCTCCGTGGATGCCGGCCGAGCCGGTCGCACCGGAGGGCTGGTTGCGTGAATCCGCGGGGGTCGCGCCTAAGACCACACGTGAGCAGACAGGCGTTGCAGCGCAAGCTTCGGCAACCGCACAGCCCACTGCAGCCTCTACTTCTTCCGACTCGCGCGGCGCGGCGCGTCCGGTTGCTCAGCCCAGTCCGTTCGGCGCGGCAGTGACCGCTGCCGGTCTCAGCGCAGCGGCAGCGGCACCGAAGTCGCTCGCCGCAACTCAAGCGCTGCATGGCGGAGCGGTTGAGCCTTCACACGTTCGTCGTGATGCGGCGGCGAGCGGGGGGCAGCCGGGTGCGTCCTCTGCGACGCCTTCCGGATCCCCTTCGGCAACGCATTCTGCTTCGACTCTCGGGGCCTCCACTGCTGCGCCAGGCACGGCACGCGCCGGCGCTTCGACGCCCGCTTCCGGCACGCGAGGTCCCGTGCAACGGTCCGGCTTCAACGGGCCTGCCGGTGCGACGACGCCAGGCACGGCACCCGGTGTCCAGGGCACGTCTGGGCAGAACGCGCAGTCCAACCTGAACCGGTCTCCGGTCACGCGGACCGGCACGCGTGCCCCGACCTTCTCGCGACCGTCAGCGAACACGCAAGCCGTCACGCCGCCGGCGAGCGTGCAGGAGACGTTGCGCAGCATCGAAGAAAATGCGGCCCGCTGGACAACCATCGCCGGCGCGAGCCTCGCTCGACGCGGTGGCGCCGAGGTGGTGCGGTTTACGACCGAGGCGGCTGGTCCCGCATCGCAAGGGGTGGAGCACAAGCTGACCGACGCAGACGGCACTCGCGGCACGGGCGAACCGACCGCGAACATGGATGCGGTTGGCACCGCTTCGGCTGATGCGCTTGCTGCGGGTGTTGCATCGGGCACGCCTGCGGCATCTGCGTCTGTGGCGCCTGGTAAGGCGGCTGCGCTTGCTACGTCTGCCGTAACCGCTGCAACCGCTGCACCTGCTGCACCTGCTGAATCTGCGCCTTCTGACGCATCGCTCTCTGCGCAGCCCGCCGCAGCGGATGCAACGCAACCAGACGCAACCAACGTCCCAGCCTCGCCTGCGGAGGCTTCGCCCGCTCCCGCCGCTGCGTCTGCAAATGACGCTCCCCTGCCCTTCTCGGCAATCGTCAGCACATCCGACCATACGTCGTCGGCAGTGACGGAAGCTGAGCACGCCAGTGTTCCCAGCGCCGCCGAACATCTAGAGCCAGCCGCAGAGCCGAGCCCCGTCGAGCACGTTGGACGCGTCGACCATACCGGGGACGTTGGCGATCTCGCTCACCCCAGCCAGACCGAACGCAATACCGATGCTGCACGTACCGACCACGGCGATTACTCCGAAGCGGCCAGCCATGTCGATCACGCTGTACGCAGCGAACCCGACGCACCGGTTGACCTTCCCGCGAAAAGTAGCCAGGCAGAACAACCTCAGCACACCGACGAGTCCGCCCGCACCACCCCCGTCGCGCCAGCACACGCCGCGCCCACATCCAGCGAGCCCGCGCTACCGCCCGCCGCTGTGGTCTCGAACGTGGTGCGCTTTCCCGGCTTCGGCGCACATGGCATCGCCCGCGCCGGTTCCGAGGTCTCCGACGCCGCATCCGCGAGCAATGAACTCGCGCCCGCGCCGTTCGACGCGGTCGAGGACGACCCCATCGCAGTCGACGAATACGACGCACCCGACGCCTCTAGCATCGACGACAGCAACCCGATCAGCAACAGCACCGGCCCCATCGCATCCGGCCTCACCGCGCCGTTTCCGATCACCCGTCACGAGCCGGCCAACGAACCCGTCGCGCCCCGCCCTCCCGTGCGTGGCCATGCACCGACCGTATTCGAATTCCATGCGCCAGCGGCTTCAATGGTCGAACTGCCCACGCTCGATCTGCTCGCCCGCGCCGACACCGATGTCGAGCCGGTCTCCGAGGAACGTCTCGCAGAAACCGGCCAGTTGATCGAACAGCGTTTGCAGGAATTCAAGGTGCCGGTGACGGTGGTCGGCGCGTCCGCGGGGCCGGTCATCACGCGCTTCGAAGTCGAGCCTGCGCTCGGCGTGCGCGGCAGCCAGATCGTCGGCCTGATGAAGGACCTGTCGCGCGGCCTGGGCCTGACCTCGATTCGCGTCGTCGAGACTATCCCCGGCAAGACCTGCATGGGTCTCGAACTGCCCAACGCGAAGCGGCAGACCATTCGTCTCTCTGAGATCCTCGAAGCGAATGTCTACCAGCACTCGCACTCCATGCTGACGCTCGCAATGGGCAAGGACATCACCGGCCATCCGGTCGTCGCCGATCTGGCCAAGGCGCCGCACATGCTGGTAGCGGGTACGACCGGCTCGGGCAAGTCGGTGGCGATCAACGCCATGATCGTGTCGCTGCTGTACAAGGCCACGCCGGAAGACGTGCGCCTCATCATGATCGATCCGAAGATGCTGGAACTGTCGGTCTACGAAGGCATTCCGCATCTGCTCGCGCCGGTGGTCACGGACATGAAGCTGGCGGCCAACGCGCTCAACTGGTGTGTCGGCGAAATGGAGAAGCGCTACCGGCTGATGTCGGCGGTGGGCGTGCGCAATCTGGCGGGCTTCAACCAGAAAATCCGCGACGCGGAAGCGGCCGGCAAGAAACTCGGCAACCCGTTTTCGTTGACGCCGGAAGCGCCCGAGCCGCTCGCCACGCTGCCGTTGATCGTCGTCGTGATCGACGAGCTTGCCGATCTGATGATGGTGGCCGGCAAGAAGATCGAAGAGCTGATTGCGCGCCTCGCGCAGAAAGCGCGCGCCGCGGGCATCCACCTGATTCTTGCGACCCAACGGCCTTCGGTCGATGTCATCACGGGGCTCATCAAGGCCAACATCCCGACCCGCGTCGCCTTCCAGGTGTCGTCCAAGATCGACTCGCGCACGATTCTCGATCAGATGGGCGCCGAATCGCTGCTCGGCCAGGGCGACATGCTGTTCCTGCCGCCTGGCACCGGTTATCCGCAGCGCGTGCACGGCGCGTTCGTGGCCGACGAGGAGGTACATCGGATCGTCGAGTATCTGAAGCAGTTCGGTGAGCCGCAATACGAGGAAGGCATCCTCGACGGTCCCACGACCGAAGGCGCCACGCAGGACCTGTTCGGCGACACGCCCGATGCCGAAGCCGACCCGCTCTACGACGAGGCGGTCGCCTTCGTGGTGCGGACCCGGCGCGCGTCGATCTCATCGGTGCAGCGGCAATTGCGCATTGGCTACAACCGCGCTGCGCGCCTCGTGGAACAGATGGAGACGGCCGGACTGGTGTCGGCGATGGGTATCAACGGCAGCCGCGAAGTGCTGGCGCCTGGTCCGGCGGAATGAGCGGCGAGTATCGCAAGCGCGGTGTTTGCTTGAAACCGCATTGAGGCCTTGAGCCCGCAATGCGGCCGCAACGAGCCGCAATGAGGCCGCATCAAACCCGGCCAGCAAAAAGCCCCGCAGACAGCGATGCCTGCGGGGCTTTTTTGCGTGCACTAAACGCGGTCCACCGAGCAACAACGTGCAAAATCCATCCACTGCGCTGCGCGCTACCCGATGCCGCTCAGGACATCACGACGGCGAGACCAGCTTGAAATCCACTGGCGAACCAATGTCGATCCGCTTCGGGTTGGCGTCCAGCAAGCCGGTCTGCTGATCGCGCTTGAACACGTACATGGTGTCGCTATTCTGATTGCCGACGATCAGCCAGTTGCCGGTCGGATCAATGGCGAACTCACGCGGCGACTTGCCGAGGCTCGACTGCCGGCCGATCAGCTTCAGATGGCCGTTCGACTGATCCACCGAGAAGATCACGATTTCGTTGGCATCGCCGCGATTGGTGGCATACAGGAAGTGGCCATCCGGCGACAGATGGATCGCCGCCGCCCCCACCTGCCCCTTGAAGTGCGGCGCGCTGAGCGGTGACACCTGGACCAGCGTGAGCTTGCCGTCGTCGTAACGGAACGTGCTGACCGTGGCGGCCAGTTCACTCGTCAGATACGCGTATTTGCCGTCCGGGCCAAACACCAGATGGCGCGGTCCGCTGCCGGCCTTGACGTCCGTATAGCGCCACTCGGTCGGGCCGAACAGTCCGCGGCTGCCGTCGGGCGTGTAACGATACGAATACAGCTTGTCCGCACCGAGGTCCTGCGCGAACAGGTACTGGCCGTCCGGCGAGAACACCGTGGAGTGGACGTGCGAGTTATCCTGCCGTCCCTTCACCGGACCACCGCCCTCGTGATGCACCGTCAGCACCGCCGTGCCGACCTGGCCGTCCGGTTGCAGCGGGAACACGGCGAAGCTGCCGCCCGGGTCGGCGGCCACCGAATAGTTGGCCGTCAGCAGATACTTGCCGTCCGGCGAAATCTTCAGATAACACGGGTCGTTGCCTTCAGCCGAGACCTTGTTGAGGAACGTCAACTGGCCGCTGACCGGATCGAAGCCGAACGCGCTGATGCCGCCGCGCTGCGAGGCGGGACCGTTGTCGCCGGGCAGTTCATTGACCGCATACACATGACGCCGGTCGCTGCTGACCACGAGGTACGACGGATTGACCGTCTGCGCGGCCGACACGCGGGTCGCCTCGCCGGTCTTCGTGTCGAAGTGATAGACGTAGATGCCTTCGCTCTTGCCGCCCGTGTAGGTGCCGACGAGCATGTCGTAGACGCCATCGGCGGGGGCCGGTCCGGCATCCTGGGCGAACGCATGTGTGGTCGCAAGCGAGACCATCAGCAGGAAACCTCTTATTATCGTGCGGGCAGACTGGAATGACTGACGAGGAGCAGACGAAGCACGCGTGGCCGCGCCGCCGGGTCGGCCTGAATCGGAACGTGGGAACGCGAAGAACGCGGCGTGCGGAGCAACTCGGTCACGACAAGGCATGGGGATCTCCTGGACATTCGGTTGTTCGGATTGGCTGTCACTGGTCTGCCGCGCGCTGCCGGGCGTCGTTGTCTGTATTTTCGTTATCGGCGCAAGTATAGAAGATAGAAGCAAAACATCGGTCTTCACACCGCAACCCAACCCGTAGTCAGACTCGGAGCTTCCATGAACATCACCCTCAGCCTGGGCCCGGTGGTATCGCTGATCGCCGGCATCCTCATCCTCGTGATGCCGCGCCTCCTGAATTACATCGTTGCGCTCTATCTGATCATCATCGGCGTGATCGGCATCTTCGGTGTGAGCGCATCGCATTTCTGAGCAGGCGCATTGCCGCTCGACGAACGACCGCTTGCCGCCTGGCCCAGCGCTCTGCTGGGCAAGCGCGCAACGCGGCATGGTGAAAACGCAGGCTTACGCCCCGCAAGCTCAGCGAGTCATTAGAGTCGTTAGCCGGCTAGCCGTTAGCCAGTTGCTCGAGGCGCAGGCGCCCCTGCAGCGACAGGCCGCCGACGGCATAATGACCGTCGCCCTTGTGATATTGCTTGAAGCAGGCCCGCTCGATCAGGAACGCCGCGGTGGCGTTCAGGCAGTTGCGCGACAGACCGAGGCTGCGCGCGTCCAGCGGTAGCAGGGAATCGCCGGCCAGTTTGCTGGCGGCGGAGAGTATGGTGATGCAATCGGATTTCGACGGGTTCAGCATGGCCTTCCTCCTCGAAAACAGTCTTCGCATACGCGGATGGCCCGTCACGGTGCAGCCCTGGACAGGCCTTCGCTCATCAACCAAAGATCTGATTTTACGCAGCAGCTTGCCGGGTTGCCAAGCCGGAACGCCCAAGACACGCGGTGAACCAAAACGCATGCAGCGAGTCCGGTAATAACAGCGGCCCGCCACGCGACGGGCGCATTCCTTACATGCTGCTTATGACGCTTACCTGAACCTGGTCCCTGAATCTAGCCCTGAATTAGCCCTATGCCCGCACTCATTGAAGACTACGCCCTCGTCGGCGACGGCCACACGGCCGCGCTGATCTCCCGTGATGGTTCCGTTGACTGGCTCTGCTGGCCGCGTTTCGATTCGGGCGCCTGCTTCGCCGCCCTGCTCGGCACCGAACAGCACGGCCGCTGGCTGATCGCCCCCAATCTGGACGACGCCGAGAAGCCGCCGGTGATCAAACGTCGCTATCGCGGCGAAACCCTGATTCTCGAAACCGATATCGAAACCGCCGATGGCGCGGTGACCGTCATTGATTTCATGCCGCCGGGCAATGGCTGGTCGGAACTGGTCCGGATCGTGGTGGGCCGCCGTGGCACGGTACGCATGAAGATGGAACTGGTGCTGCGCTTCGATTACGGCTTCTCGATTCCGTGGGTGAGCCGCCTGAAGCACGACAGCGGCATCAAGGCGATCGTCGGACCGGACACGGCGATTCTGCGCACGCCCGTCGAAGTGCGCGGCGAAAACATGCACAGCGTCGCCGAGTTCACCGTCACCGCTGGCGAGCGCGTGCCGTTCTCGCTCGCTTACTCACCATCGCATCTGCGTATCCCGCCGGCGCGCGACCCGCACACGGCGCTCGCCCGCACGGAGAATCACTGGCGCGAATGGGCGGCGCGCAGCACGGTCGAGGGCAAGTACGCGGAGCCGATCCGCCGCTCGCTGATCACGTTGAAGGCGCTCGCCTACGAGCCGACCGGCGGCATCGTGGCCGCGCCCACCACCTCGTTGCCGGAACAGCTCGGCGGCACGCGTAACTGGGACTACCGCTACTGCTGGCTGCGCGACGCCACCATCACCCTGCTCGCCATGATGCGCGGCGGCTACTTCGACGAAGCCCGTGCATGGCGTAGCTGGCTGGCTCGCGTGATGGCGGGCTCGCCGGAGCAGTTGCAGATCATGTACGGCATCGCGGGCGAGCGGCGTCTGCCCGAGTCCGAGATCGACTGGCTGCCGGGCTACCAGGGTGCGGCGCCCGTGCGCATCGGCAACAATGCGGCCGGCCAGCTGCAACTGGACGTCTACGGCGAAGTGATGAACGCGCTGCATCTGGCGCGGGTGGGCGGTCTGCAAAACGACGAGACTGCCTGGAACGTGCAGTGCGAAATGCTCGAACATCTGGAGACGATCTGGCAGCAGCCCGACGAAGGCATCTGGGAAACGCGCGGCGGCCGTCAGCACTTCACGTTCTCGAAGGTGATGGCGTGGGTGGCCTTCGACCGCGCGGTCAAATCAGCCGAATTGTTCGACCTGCCCGGCCCGATCGAACATTGGCGCGCGATCCGCGACCAGATTCACGCCGAGGTCTGCGAGCGTAGCTGGAACAGCAAGCTCAACGCCTTCACGCAGGTGTACGGCGGCGATGAACTCGACGCCAGCGTGCTGCTGTTGCCGCAGGTCGGCTTTCTGCCGCCCAGCGATCCGCGCGTGATCGGCACGGTCGCGGCGACGGAAAAGTATCTGATGCGCGACGGCTTCGTGATGCGCTACCGCACCACCGAATTCGACGACGGCCTGCCACCTGGCGAAGGCACTTTCCTCGCTTGCAGCTTCTGGATGGTGGATAACCTCGCCATGCAGGGCCGCGTGGCCGAAGCCGAGGAAATGTTCGAACGTCTGCTCGGACTCGCCAACGACGTCGGCCTGCTCGCCGAAGAATACGATCCGGCCGCGAAGCGCCTGGTTGGCAACTTCCCGCAGGCGTTTTCGCACGTGGCACTGGTGCACACGGGGCTCAATCTGATGAAGCACGAGCAGGAGATGGCCAAAGCGACCGGACAACCGCCGCACGACGGCGAGAGCGAGGAGGGCGCGGCGTCCGCGCAGCCGGCGGTTTAACGCCGGGCGCGGAACGTGCTGCTGGTGGAGCTGGTACTGATCACGTCGGGATCATGGCAGGCGATGAAGGCTGGGGCGTATCGGCAGGAAGAGCGAAAAACTTGACCCTGCGGGAACCCCGTATAGCAGTGCAGCAACATCGGCTATACCATGATCTAATGACGTTTTAGCAAATGCCCGACCTTCCATTGCTGCGTTGCACAATGTAGCGTTGTTCTATATTATCAACCGCAACTGTTGGCCGATAACCAGCGTCCACAACCACTACGGCCCGCCGCTACGCCACCTGCGTGTTTGCGAAGCCCCATGCGAACCGCCCCAACAATGGAGCACCCATGCTCTATCAAATACACGAATTCCAGCGGGCATTGTTGAGCCCGCTGACCGCCTGGGCTCAGGCCGCGTCGAAGTCTTTCGCGAATCCGGCCAGCCCATTTGCCTATGTTCCGGGCGCCACCCGTCTTTCCGCCGGTTACGAGTTGCTCTACCGGCTCGGCAAAGACTACGAAAAGCCCGAATTCAACATCCATCAGATCGTCAAGGACGGCCACAACATTCCGATCATCGAACAAACGATCATCGAGAAGCCGTTTTGCCGTCTCTTGCGCTTCAAGCGTTTCGCTGATGACAGCGGCGCTGTCAGTCAACTGAAAGACGAACCGGTGGTGCTGGTGTGCGCGCCGTTGTCCGGCCACCACGCCACGCTGCTGCGCGATACCGTGCGCACCCTGCTGCAGGACCACAAGGTGTACATCACCGACTGGCTCGACGCACGCATGGTGCCGCTTGAAGACGGCCAGTTCCGCCTCGACGATTACGTTGCTTACATTCAGGAGTTCATCCGCCATATCGGCGCGAAGAACCTGCACGTCATTTCCGTTTGCCAGCCCACCGTGCCGGTGCTTGCCGCCATTTCGCTGCTGGCGAGCCGCGGCGAGGACACGCCGCGCACGATGACGATGATGGGCGGCCCGATCGACGCGCGTAAGAGCCCGACTTCGGTGAATTCGCTTGCCACGCAGCATTCGTTCGAATGGTTCGACAACAACGTGATCCACACGGTGCCGCCGAACTATCCGGGCGTGGGCCGCAAGGTCTATCCGGGCTTCCTGCAACACACGGGTTTCGTGGCCATGAATCCGGAGCGTCACGCCGCTTCGCACTGGGACTACTACCAGAGCCTGCTGGCCGGCGACGAAGACGACGCCGAAGCGCACCGCCGCTTCTACGACGAGTACAACGCCGTGCTCGACATGGACGCCGACTATTACCTCGACACCATCCGTGTGGTCTTCCAGGAATTCCGTCTGGCCGAAGGCACGTGGGACGTGTCGGGCGAGCGCGTGCGGCCGCAGGACATCAAGACCACGGCCCTCTTCACGATTGAAGGCGAACTGGACGATATCTCCGGTGACGGTCAGACGCGTGCCGCGCATGATCTGTGCAGCGGCATCCCTGCCAGGGACAAGCAGCATTTCACCGCTGAAAAGTGCGGCCACTACGGCATCTTCTCGGGCCGGCGCTGGCGCACCATCATTTATCCGCAGCTGCGCGACTTCATCCTCGCGCACAACAACAAGAGCACCAAAGCCCCGGCGGAAAAAGTCGAAGCATGATGCGGCTCGTGCAACTTGCGCAACCTGCGGCTTGACTCACTGGACCGCGACGGTTTCGAACTCGTTTCCAGGTTGGTGAGCGACGAAAAGAAAACGGCCCCTGAATTTCAGGGGCCGTTTTTGTTTGGATCGCACTTCGAATTTTCAGGCACCACACGTCAGGTGCAAGCCGGGCGCAAAATTGAGTGGCACAGCGAAACTTCGCTCGCCCAATGAGAAGCGTGCCGCGATGTTATCTAACGTCGCCACCGCTGCACGACGCTCCATAACGCCTGGCCCCGTCTAGCGCCTCAACAGGTACGCCAGCAACAACTCCGTGTTCATCTGCACCAGTTCGCTACGCTCCGCGGGCGCGCTGAAATCGCGGCCCATCGTCGCTTCCAGCGTGAAGCGGTTCGACACGATGTAATACCCCATGCCGGAGAGCGTCACGTAAAAACGCAGCGGGTCGACATTGGTACGAAACAACCCCGCCCGCTGACCGCGTTCGAGAATGCTCGCCAGCGTGGCAACGATGGGCGAAATCATTTCCCGGATGCGGGTGGACTTCTGCATATAGCGCGCCTCGTGCAGGTTCTCGTTGTTGACGAGACGCAGCAGTTCGGGGTGATCGCGATAGTAGTCCCACACGAAATGCGCCAGCCGCGTGACGGCCTCGACCGGAGCGATACCCGCCAGGTCGAGCGTGCGTTCAGCTTCAGTGAGCGCGCTGAATGCGTGCTCCAGTACGGCGGTGAAAAGCTGCTCCTTGCTACCGAAGTAGTAGTAGAGCATTCGTTCATTGGTTTCCGCACGGCGGGCGATCTGATCGACGCGCGCGCCGAACAACCCACCATTTGCAAATTCCTCAGCTGCCGCGAGCAGAATACGGCGCCGGGTGCCTTCAGGATCTCTTTTGATTTTCGGCTGATTCATGGTGGCAGTATCGTAAGCCGCGTTAACCGGATCGTGCCGCCGGCCTCTCCTCGGGCCTTGAACCGACAGCAGTGACCGGGCTGGTTGGGGGATACCCTTCTGCGGTCTTTCGGAAAAGCGCTTCGATTATGGCACATGGTTTGACAATGGCAATCGGGGAAATCGGCGATAATGTCGCATTTCTCCTACCCCTGAGCGAGCCGGCCATTCAGCCTCGCTTTACGCCTGTCGTTGAACGCCTCGGGTAGTCTTTAGCCGCCGCTTTGGCCATCCTTAGGTTGACCTGAGCAACCGTTTCGGCGTCCCTCGGCAAGCCTCACCGTTGTTACCGTGATCGATTCCATCGCACTCGCAGACCGCATCGAAGATCTGTTGCCCCAGACCCAATGCACGAAATGCGGATATCCCGCATGCCGTCCGTACGCCGAAGCCGTAGCACTTGGCACAGCGAACTACAATCAATGCCCGCCTGGCGGCGCCGAGGGTGTGGCGCGGCTCGCCACCCTGCTCGGCAAACCGGTCATCCCGCTCAATCCAGCGAATGGTCCTGAACGGCCACGTCCACTGGCCGTGATCGACGAGAACTTGTGCATCGGCTGCACGCTGTGCATGCAGGCGTGTCCGGTGGACGCGATCATCGGCGCACCCAAGCAGATGCATACCGTGATCGCCGCACTGTGCACGGGCTGCGACCTGTGCGTGCCGCCCTGCCCGGTCGACTGCATCGCGATGGAACCGGTCACAGGCGAAGCCACCGGCTGGGATGCGTGGACGCAGGAGCAGGCCGACGCCGCCCGCGTGCGCCATGATCGCCGCGCAGCACGTCTCACGCGCGAGCGCGAGGCGGCCGAAGCCCGCGCCGCAGCACGCCGCGCCGTGGGCAGCGCGAACCCGCACGCGCCGAGCGCCAGTACGGCTGACAGCGCAGCACAAGGGTCTCCGGCATCGTCCGTTGACGACGCCGAAGCGAAGAAGCGTGCCATCATTCAGGCGGCGCTCGAACGGGCGCGCAAGAAGAAAGAAGAGATGGCCGCGAAGGGCGCGGGTCCGCAAAACGTCGAACATGTCAGCGCCGACGTGCAGGCGCAGATCGACGCCGCCGAAGCGCGTCGCCGGCGGCTTGGCATCGAAGGCGAGGATGCGTCGCAAGCGCCGTCAGCCGCCCCCCTCGCGCCAGGCTCATCCGGCGACGAGTCTCCGTCCAAATCCTGACCGCCCTGTATGAACGCGAACAAACGCCGCGCTATCTTCGAGACGCTCCAAAGTATCGACCCCGAACCGAAGACCGAACTCGAGTACAGCACGCCGTTCGAACTGCTGATTGCCGTGATGCTGTCCGCGCAAGCCACGGACGTGTCGGTCAACAAGGCCATGCGCAAGATGTTTCCGGTCGCCAATACGCCGCAGCAGATCGTCGAACTCGGCGAGGAAGGCGTGACCGGCTACATCAAGACGATCGGGCTCTACCGGACCAAGGCGAAAAACGTCGTGGCGACTTCCCGGCTGCTGCTCGACCAGTATGGCGGCGAAGTACCGGCGAATCGCGAGGCGCTCGAGAGTTTGCCCGGCGTGGGACGCAAGACCGCCAACGTGGTGCTCAACATCGCATTCGGCGAGCCCACCATTGCCGTGGACACGCATATCTTTCGGGTTGCGAATCGAACCGGGCTGGCGCCGGGCAAGGACGTCCGCGCTGTGGAAGCCGCGCTGGAGAAGTTCACGCCAGCCGAGTTCGTGCAGCATGCGCATCACTGGCTGATCCTGCATGGCCGCTACGTGTGCAAGGCGCGCCGGCCGGAATGCTGGCATTGCGCGATCGAACCGCTGTGCGAGTTCAAGCCAAAGACACCGCCGCCGGATCTGTGAAGCGCGGTCATTAGTTCGAGCTTGGGGTGAGGTCCTGGAGGTTGCCGTCCTGGTCGTGAGCTTGAGTTCGGTGCCGGGCCTGGCTTTGATCTTCACTGCGCCCTCGGCTTCGGCTCGCGCGTCTGAACCCTGGCCGCTCATCAGCGTCACATCCGTGCGCGGCGTAAAATCATGTTTTGCCGTCGCGCGGACGCAAGTGCGTCCCGCCTGCACTCTCCCTCACCACCGTATTCCCGCTCACGATGTTCAATCCCAGCCGCGACGAAGTTCGAAGCTTTTTCACCGAGACCTGGCGCAAGCAGCGCGCAGGGACGATCCTCACGCCACTCGAAGCCATCGCGGCCGACTGGATCGTCGAGCACCCCGAATACCACGCCGAACTCACCGACGCCGAAGCGGCCAACGCGCAGGACTACTCACCCGAGCGTGGCCAGACCAACCCGTTCCTGCACCTGTCGATGCATCTGGCCATCAGCGAGCAACTCTCCATTGACCAGCCGCCCGGCATCCGCGCGGCGCACGAGCGGCTGGCCGCGCGCCTCGGCTCCACGCACGAGGCGCAGCACGCCATCATGGAATGCCTCGGCGAGACCATCTGGGAAGCCCAACGCACCGGCACGCCGCCCGACACCGACGCATACCTGCAGCGCATCGAGCGCCGCGCGTCACGCGACTGAGGTCCGCCGCCCGCGCCTCGCGTGCGGAGGTTCTCGCCAATCTCTCCGCGGTCACGCAAAACGAGCGCCGGTAAACGCAAAACACCCCGCCAGAGCGGGGTGTTTTTTTGCCTTGTCACGTACAGCCAGCAGATACGCTGCGCTTACTTCTTCTCGACCAGATCGCCGTTGAGCGATTCGATGTAGGCCGCGATGTCTTTCATGTCGCTTTGCGACAGCGTTTGCACCTGCGCCTGCATGATCGCGTTGTTGCGGCCGAAGTGCGGGTTGCCGTTGCCCATCTGATACTGACGCAGCGCCCAGTAGATGTAGTCGCCGTGCTGTCCGGCCAGCCGCGGATATTCCGGGCTCACCGGCTTGTTCAGGCCCGGGCCGTGGCAGGCGGCGCAGTTGTGCGCCTCGACCAGAACCTTGCCGTTGCCGGCGTCGGCGGCGTGCGCCACGTTCGCTGCGGCCAAACCGAGCAACGCCGCTGCTGCGCATGCCGTCTTGAACACCGTGTGGAGTGCCTGTTGGGGCTTCTTCATGAATTCTCCTATCCCGCGAAATTGATGAGCCGAGTGACTGGTTGATTGACCGCAGCCCATCACTTGTCGGGATTATTCTTCGAAGAGGGGTTCTGCTCCGAATAGTACGCGGCGATGTCGGCAATGTCCTGATCCGACATGGATGCCGTAATGGCGTGCATGGTGGCGAAATGGCGATCGCCCTTCTGGTAGCCATGCAGGGCGTTTTCGAGGTATTGCCGATTCTGGCCACCGAGGATAGGCACCCGGTACACCTCAGGGTACGCCGTGCGGTAGTCAGGAATGCCGTGGCAGCCAATACACATCGAGACCTTGCCTTGTCCTGCCTTCGCATTGCCTACGACATCCGCTGCCTGCACACTGGCCGCGTATCCCGCCAGCACCGACAGCGCTGCGATCACGACGTGTTTGCCGACGAATTTATTCATAGCATGTAACCTGGCTTGAGGGGAAACGGGCGCCCGAAAGGCAACGGCCTGCACCATTCTTTCTTCTAGGGTTGCCACGCAGGCCAAAAAAATCGGGCTAATTGTACCGCGACGCTACAGCGGGCGTCCACCAAGCGCCGGCCCACGTCTGGCGGGCGCCTGCATGGCCTGGCACGGTGCCGCGAGGACCACTGTAACGCCTCGGCCACGCCCGTGCACGTTGGCGGACACGCCGCCCGCGCGGGACCGGCCGGCGCTGTCCAACACCGTGCAGCCCGGCCCCGCGCACGACCAGCGGGAAAACCCGCACAGTCTCGGCCGCCACTGGCTTTGGCACCCTGCCCGCCCACCGGGCAACGCACCGGCCAGTGCGGGTGACACGATACGTCAGCGCCTTTCAGGCCAACAGGGCTTCTGACTTATACTGGAATTTTCCCCGAACGAGCGTCTCGCCATGCGTTTCGAAGGCTCCTCGCAATACGTCGCCACCGACGATCTCAAGCTCGCGGTGAACGCCGCCATGACGTTGCAGCGACCGCTGCTCATCAAGGGTGAGCCCGGCACCGGCAAGACCATGCTCGCCGAGGAAGTGGCCGCCGCCCTCGGCATGCCACTCCTGCAGTGGCATATCAAGTCCACCACCAAGGCCCAGCAAGGCCTGTACGAATACGACGCAGTCTCGCGCCTGCGCGATTCGCAACTGGGCGACGAGCGCGTCAAGGACATCGCCAATTACATCGTCAAGGGCGTGCTGTGGCAGGCGTTCGAAGCGGACCAGCAGACGGTGCTGCTGATCGACGAGATCGACAAGGCGGACATCGAATTCCCCAACGATCTGCTGCGCGAACTCGACCGCATGGAGTTCTACGTCTACGAGACGCATGAACTGATTCGCGCGAAGCATCGCCCGCTCGTCATCATCACGTCGAACAACGAGAAGGAACTGCCGGACGCGTTCCTGCGCCGCTGCTTTTTCCACTACATCAAGTTCCCCGACCCGGTGACGATGCAGCAGATCGTCGAGGTGCACTATCCCGGCATCAAGAAAGAGCTGCTTGCGGCGGCAATGGCAAGCTTCTTCGAGTTGCGCAACGTGTCCGGCCTGAAGAAGAAGCCGTCCACCTCCGAATTGCTGGACTGGCTCAAGCTGCTGCTCGCCGAAGACATTCCGCCCGAGGCGCTGCGCTCGTCGGATCACAAGCAGATCATTCCGCCGCTGCACGGCGCGCTGCTGAAAAACGAGCAGGACGTCGGGCTGTTCGAACGGCTGATCTTCATGAACCGCAATAACCGGTAATGCCGTTGATTTCGCCGTTGCCGCGGCCAGCGCAGCCGGCCGCAAGCCCGGCCGCCGTGCGCTGAAACAGAGGACCCCGCATGCTGATCGACTTCTTCTACACCTTGCGCGCCGCGAAGCTGCCCGTGTCGGTGAAGGAATATCTGACGCTGCTCGAAGCGCTGAAGGCCGGCGTGATCCCGCCGTCGCTCGACGAGTTCTACTATCTCGCGCGGCTCACGCTCGTCAAGGACGAGCAGTTCTTCGACAAGTTCGATCAGGCGTTCGGCGCGTATTTCAACGGCGTGGCGCTGAAGTCCGAACTGGCCTTCGACGTGCCGCTCGACTGGCTGAAGAAGAAGCTGCAGCGCGATCTCTCGCCGGAAGAAAAGGCGCAGATCGAAGCGATGGGCGGCCTCGACAAGCTGATGGAGCGTCTCAAGGAACTCTTCGACGAACAGCAGGAGCGTCACGAAGGCGGCAACAAATGGATCGGCACGGGTGGCACCTCGCCGTTCGGCAACGGCGGCTATAACCCGGAAGGCATCCGCATTGGCGGCGATGCGGCAGGCAACCGCTCGGCCGTCAAGGTCTGGGACGCCCGCGCGTACCGCGACTATGACGATCAGGTGGAAATCGGCACCCGCAACATCAAGGTGGCATTGCGGCGGTTGCGCCGCTTCGCGCGCGAAGGCGCTGCCGAAGAACTGGATCTGCCCGACACGATCCGCAGCACGGCCGCAAATGCCGGCTGGCTCGATCTGAAGATGGTGCCCGAGCGCCACAACAACGTGAAAGTGCTGATGCTGCTCGACGTGGGCGGCTCGATGGACGACCACATCAAGCGCACCGAAGAACTGTTCTCCGCCGCCAAGGCCGAGTTCAAGCACCTCGAGTTCTACTACTTCCACAACTGCGTGTACGACTTCCTGTGGAAGAACAACCGCCGCCGTCACGCGGAACGCATGCCGACGTGGGACGTGCTGCACAAGTTCACGCCCGACTACAAGCTGATCTTCGTCGGCGACGCCACCATGAGCCCGTACGAGGTGCTGCAGGCGGGCGGCTCGGTGGAGTACAACAACGACGAGGCGGGCGCGGTGTGGCTGCGCCGGCTCGCGGATCATTTCCCGCGCCACGCGTGGCTCAATCCCGAGCCGGAGGGTTTGTGGGAATACCGCCAATCGGTGTCGGTGATTCGTGAAGTGCTCGGGCACAGGATGTATCCTCTCACCCTCGCGGGGCTCGAAACGGCCATGCGCACGCTGAGCAAATGAGTTTTGCCCGCTCGGGACACCGTGTGCTGTTTCGTACCACGCAGCGTCCTGCTTCGTACCACGCTTAGCGCTTCAGCAATTACCCCACAACGCACTTTCGAGACCTCCGCATGCCTCCGTCGTCGTCCCCTGAGCTGGCCCCTTCTACCGCGCCGCGCACACCGCTGAGGCCGTTTGCCGACACCTCGGTATCGGCGGTCGTAGCGGGCTTCGTGGCCATGATGACGGGCTACACCAGCTCGCTCGTGCTGATGTTTCAGGCGGGTCAGGCCGCGCATCTGTCGGACGCGCAGATTTCCTCGTGGATCTGGGCGCTCTCCATTGGCATGGCGTTGTGTACGATCGGCCTGTCGCTGCGCTTTCGCGCGCCCATCGTGATTGCCTGGTCCACGCCGGGGGCCGCGCTGCTGGTGTCGTCGCTGCCACACGTGGCGTATCCGGAGGCGATCGGCGCGTTCATCGTCTGCGCACTGCTGCTTACCGTGGTCGGTCTGACCGGCTGGTTCGATACGCTGATGAAAAAGATTCCCGCCGGGATCGCTTCAGCACTGCTGGCCGGCATCCTGTTCGAGATCGGCATCGAGATTTTCCGCGCCGCGCAGTTCCAGACCGCGCTGGTGCTGGCCATGTTCTTCACCTACCTGATCGTCAAGCGCCTCGCGCCCCGTTACGCCATCGTCACGACGCTGGTAGTCGGCACGGCCGTGGCCGGCGGGCTCGGCCTGCTCGATTTCAGCCGCTTTCACGTCGCCCTCGCCCAGCCCGTGCTGACCATGCCGGCCTTCTCGGTTGCGGCCATTGTCAGCATCGGCATTCCGCTGTTCGTCGTCGCAATGGCGTCGCAGAACGTGCCCGGCATCGCCGTGCTGCGCGCCGACGGTTACACCACACCGTCCGCCCCGCTCATCGCCACCACCGGGATTGCTTCGCTGCTGCTCGCGCCGTTCGGCTCGCACGGCATCAATCTTGCGGCCATCACGGCGGCCATCTGTACCGGGCCAGAAGCCCACGAGAATCACGCGAAGCGCTACACCGCCGCGCTCTGGTGCGGCGTGTTTTACCTGATTGCCGGGGTGTTCGGCGCGACCATCGCTGCGCTGTTCGCGTCGTTGCCGAAGGCGCTGGTGGTGTCGGTGGCGGCACTCGCGCTGTTCGGCTCGATCATGAGCGGACTGGCCAACGCCATGCAGGACCTGCGGCAACGCGAAGCCGCGCTGGTCACCTTCATGGTGACGGCGTCGGGCCTCACGCTGCTCTCGATCGGTTCGGCATTCTGGGGGCTGGTAGCGGGCGTGCTGACCCAGCTCGTGCTGAATGCGCGGCGCGCCTGAAGGCTGGCGGCGGAGTGGAATTGAACCAGGATGAACGCACCGCCCAACGGATGTGTCAGAGTGTACGTCTGAAGCGCCGCCTCATCCGATCCGCCATAGAATAGAAGTATCGGGCGGCATTGTCCGGCATCACGAGAACAATGCCGCAGCGTGAAATGCTGCCGCCGCGCCGACCGGAGCCCCTCCGCCGGTCGGTCAGCGGCGGTTCTCTCCAACGTCTGGACTACTGCGCCTGTGCGCCCTAAAGGCTCGACATGACTACCGCACTCGATCAACTCAAGCAATTCACGACCGTCGTCGCCGACACCGGCGACTTCCAGCAACTCGCCCAGTACAAGCCGCAGGACGCGACCACCAACCCGTCGCTGATCCTCAAGGCCGTGCAGAAGGCCGACTACCGCCCGCTGCTGGAAAAAACCGTGCGCGATCACGCGTCGAAGCCGGTTGGCGAGATCATCGACAATCTGCTGATCGCCTTCGGCACCGAGATTCTTAAGATCATTCCGGGCCGCGTCTCGACCGAAGTCGACGCGCGTCTGTCGTTCGATACCAAAGCCTCGATCGAAAAGGGCCATGAGCTGATCAAGCTGTACGAAGCGGCGGGCATTGGCCGCGAACGTATCCTGATCAAGCTGGCGTCCACGTGGGAAGGCGTGCGCGCGGCCGAGCAACTGCAGAAGGAAGGCATCCACTGCAACATGACGCTGCTGTTCTCGCTCGCGCAGGCCGCCGCCTGTGCCGAAGCCGGCGCGCAACTGATCTCGCCGTTCGTGGGCCGCATCTACGACTGGTACAAGAAAAACGCCGGCAGCGCGTGGGACGAAGCGAAAGACGGCGGCGCCAACGATCCGGGCGTGCAATCCGTGCGCCGCATCTACGCGTACTACAAGAAGTTCGGCTACAAGACCGAGGTGATGGGCGCGAGCTTCCGCACGCCGGGTCAGGTGCTCGAACTGGCCGGTTGCGACCTGCTCACCATCAGCCCCGATCTGCTGCAAAAGCTGCAGGACAGCACGGACAAGGTGGAGCGCAAGCTGTCGCCGGCAATGGGCGAGGCAGGCAATATCGAACGCGTGGCGGTCGATGAATCGACGTTCCGCTTCCTCGTCAACGACGAAGCCATGGCCACCGAAAAGCTCGCTGAAGGCATTCGTGCGTTCGCGGCAGACGCGGTCAAGCTGGAAAAGCTGATCGAAGAACTGCGTTAAGCATTCGGGCTGACAACGCGCCGGTTGGCGGCGGGGTTCGAGGCTCTCAGGCCGGGGTTGAAGCGGCCCCGCCGCGCGCGACATAGTTTCACATTCAACGCCACAGCAGACGACTACAATCGTCTTTCTGTGGCGTTGTGCTGTCTGCGAGACGCTTCGCAACATCAGTGCACGCCGCGCTCACACGAGATCTTTCGGGAGACGATGATGCAACTGAACGCCTATGTGTTTTTCGACGGCCGCTGCGAAGAAGCGCTGCGCTTCTATACCGAGCACCTCGGCGCCAACGTGCAGTTCAAGATGCACTACAAGGACGCGCCGCCGGACGCCGGCCGCACCGTCGATGCGAAGTTCGATAACCAGGTCATGCACGCGTCGGTGCGGATCGGCGAGTCGATTCTGATGATGTCCGATGACTGCATGAACGCGAATGTCACGCATCAGGGCTTCAGACTCTCGCTCACCGCCGATACGCTCGCCGACGCCGAACGGATCTTCAAGGCGCTCTCGGAAGGCGGCGAAGTGCACATGCCGCTTCAGGCCACGTTCTGGAGCAAGGGCTTCGGCATGGTGACCGACCAGTTCGGGATTGGCTGGATGGTGACGATTCCCGACGGGGCTTGAGTTGCGCCAAGGCAGCGGGTGCAACGCGTTTCGCGGGCACCCGATTGCAAGTCTCTGCGGTGAAGCAACGGGTGGGCCGCCGCGACTCACCACTGCCCCTTCACTGCACCTTGGCCCCGGCACGGAACGGTGCTCCAGTGCGCTCGATATTCCAGTTCGGCTCCGTCTCGAGCAGCAGCGCCCTTAACTGGTCGACCTGCTCGACGAGCCGCTCACCTAGCCAATAGGGGCCCTGCAGTTCCGGCGCAAGCTGTCCCGCAAGCGAGCCAGGCGGCGCGCACAGCGGCAGCGGCTGCGGATTGAGAAACCGTTTCGCGCCGCCGAAACGCAAACCGCGCGCCATCGCCAGCAGCATGGCGCGCACCGCCCGCGCTTCTACCCCGCACTGCTGCGCGAACGCCGCACGGGCGACTGCATCGGCATGCGCGAGGCTGCCAGACGTCATGATTTCCAGCGCGCTCAGCATCGAACGGTGCACCCGTTGAATGGCCTCCAGCTTCGCTTTCGGCACTTCGATTTCCTTCGCTACCGACGGCATCAACCCGCGCAACTGAATAAGCCGTGCGTTCAGTTCGAGAAACACCTTGAGTTGCTCTTCGGTATCGAACAACACGCCGCCTACGATGCGCGAGTAGATCCGCGCGCAGCTACGCAGGTTGTCGGCCAGCAGGTAACGCCATGAGTAGGTTGCATGCAGCGGCAGCGCAAACGAGAACGCCAGCGCGATCACGATGCCGATCAGCACGTTCAGCGTGCGCCACAGGCCGGTGTCGATCTGATTGTCGCCGTGTCCCGCGACGATGCACATGGTGATGGCCGTCAGCAGTCCGATGTAGCCCGCCTTGCCGATGGCGTACCAGGCGCAGATGCCCGCCGCCACGGACATCAGGACATACGTGAGCCACGGTGAGCCGAACAGGTTTTGCTGGAAAATCAGCGCGAGCCCGATTGTCGCCCCGAGCAGCGTGCCCACCGCGCGCTCCGCGGCCTTCTTGCGGATATTGCCGTGGTGCTGCAAGCCGCCGATCACCACCAGCAGCGTCACCGACGACCAGATGCCATGAGGAATATCGATGCCGGTGGTGGCGACAATCGAAACGATCATGGCAAGCCCGACGCGCACGCTGTGCAGCAGCTTCGCGTGCCGGTAACGGTAGTACGGCGAAGTGATCGCCCGCACGACGCGGTTGAAACTGGAGCGGCGCGGAATCAGGGGGTCGGAGTCGGCAGAGGCCATGATCGTCCGGTGCGAAAGACGCAATGGGGAGGTCCGCAACAAGCATACCGCAATGCCCGCAGAGCGCTTGCGCGGGCGTTGCATGTCGACAAAGACGATAGCGCGATCGGCCTAGGCGGCACGCTGTTGCCCGCTCAGCAGGCGGTCCTGACGCCTGGCCCGGCAGTGACCCAGACGCCCAGCACTACGCGCAACGGCGGCGTTTGCCGCGACCGCCGGTCCAGTGCACCCACCCTGCGCGGCGCGGCAACGCTCGATGCGACCGTCGATACTGTCAGCTTTCCACGACGTCCAGATAATCCTCCGGACGCGTCTGATCCTCGGCGTGCTTCATGCCCACCGCGCGCACCAGCAGGCTCACCACAACCGAGACCACGAGGTTCACGATCAGCGACCAGACAGCGGCGTAGCCTGGAATTGCGAGGCCGAACAGGTGGATCGTGTAGATCGAACCGGCCAGCTTCAGCGAAATGGCCATCCACGTTCCCGTAGCAATGCCCACCGCCCAGCCGAGCAGCAGACCGCGATAGTCGAGCATGCGCGTATAGAGTCCGAGCACGATGGCCGGCAGCGTCTGGATGATCCAGATGCCACCCAGCAACTGCAACTGGATCGCATACGTGAGCGGCAGGCCGAGAATGAACGCCACCGCGCCGACCTTGACGAGCAGCGAGACCAGCTTCGCGATGTTGGTCTCCTGCTCGTTGGTCATGTGACGGTTGATGAACTGCTTGTGGATGTTGCGGGTGTACAGGTTGGCCGCCGCAATGGACATGATGGCAGCCGGCACCAGCGCGCCGATCCCGATTGCCGCGAACGCCACGCCGACGAACCACGGCGGGAAGAAGTGCAGGAACAGCGCCGGTACCGCGAAGTTGGGTCCGAAGGCCGCAAAGTATGGCGCGAACTCCGGCATGTCCTTCACGCCCGCGGCAAGCGCCATGAAACCGAGCAGTGCCAGCAGACCGAGGACCAGCGAGTACGCCGGCAGCATGGCCATATTGCGGCGAATGGTATTGCCCGACTTCGAGGACAGCACCGCGGTAATCGAATGCGGATACAGGAACAGCGCAAGCGCGGAGCCCACCGCGAGGGTCGCGTAGGCGCTGTAGCCGTTCAGACTGGAGACGTCCGGCGCTTTCAGCAGCAGCTTGGCGGGCGGCACCGCGGCGAAGATATGGCCGAAGCCGCCCAGTTGCGGCGGAATCACGATGATGGCGGCGGCGATCGTCACGTAGATCAGCAGGTCCTTGACCACCGCGATCATGGCGGGCGCGCGCAGTCCCGAGGTGTACGTGTAGGCCGCGAGAATCGCGAAGGCAATGATGAGCGGCAGATCGCCGACGAAACCCGTGGTGTCGAAACCCAGTGCGCCGATCACCACTTCGATACCGACCAGTTGCAAGGCAATGTACGGCATGGTCGCGACGATGCCGGTCAACGCGATAGCCAGCGCGAGCATGCGACTGCCGTAGCGCGCATTGACGAAGTCCGCGGAGGTGACGTAGCCGTGACGTTTAGCAATACTCCACAATTTCGGAAACACCACGAACGCGAACGGATAGATCAGGATCGTGTAAGGCAGTGCGAAGAAACCCGTTGCGCCCGCACCAAAAACGAGCGCGGGCACCGCGACGAAGGTGTAGGCCGTATAGAGATCGCCGCCCAGCAGGAACCACGTGACGATGGTGCCGAAACGCCGGCCGCCCAGCCCCCACTCTTCCAGATGCGCAAGATCACCACGCCGCCAGTGAGCCGCAATGAAGCCGAGAATCGTAACGCCGATGAAGAACAGCACGAACACGAAGGTGGCGATCTGATTCATCGGGCGCCCCCTTGCGAGCGCCCCGCCGACCGGTTCTTCGTCTTGAAGTAGACGAGCGCCGTGATGACGGCGCTGATCAAGACCCACAGCAGTTGATACCAGTAGAAGAACGGGAAATCGAACAGTTGCGGTTCAACCTTGTTGTAGGAGGGCACCCAGATCATCGCGATCCAGGGTAACAAGAGCAACCACAGCCAGCGCTTGCTGGCCTTGTTCGCGTTGACGTCTGCGTTGGCGTTTTGAGCCATGCCGTCTCCTGTGTTCTTTCTTGATTGCGTCCCGTGGTCAGCGGGTGCTGTACCCGGCAGCGGACACGCCGCGGGCGCCCCGAAAGCATTGAAAGAGTATAGGAGCCGCGAAGGTACGGTCAAGCGGGGCCGACCCGAGGCGGGCAGCGTGAGACAAACACGCTGCAATGTACAGGCGGGATCTGTTGCAGCGAGCGGACCGTCGCGATGGCGTGTGCGCTGTGGTTTGCTGTGGTTCGCTACGGTTTGCTGCTTCGGCCCCGCCCGGATGAGCGAAGCCGTTTCGGTCTGCTTAGATCGTGAAGGATGCGGACGTTTGCCCGGTCGATTCCTGCAGTCCCTTGATCCATTTACGCGCTGGCAAACCCAGCGTGCTTTCGATTAGCTTGGCGCGAGCTTGCAGTGTTGCAAACGGCACGTCGAGAGCCGGACCCGAGAACGCGATAGCAATGCGATTGCCGTCGTGCACTTCGGGCAGCGCGACCACGCGGCCATCGAACGCTTCGTTCAGACGCTTCATGTTGCGCACGAAGCTCGGATGATCGCCGAACAGGTTGACCGTCACCACGCCCGCTTGCGTCAGACACGCCCGCACCGCGCGATAGAACGCCACGCTATCGAGCACCGGACCACGCGCAGTGGCATCGTACACGTCGATTTGCAGCACGCCGATCGTGCCGTGATTCGCGCGGTCGTTGACGAAATCCCACGCATCGGTTTCGTGCACCGCGAGACGCGCGTCGTCATGCGGCAGTTCGAACATCGTGCGGGCTGCCACCACGACGGCCGGATTCAGTTCGACGGCTTCGACCTGGGCACGCTCCAGAAAGCGATACGCAAACTTGGTGAGCGCCGCTGCGCCAAGACCGAGCTGAACGATGCGCTTCGGCGTTTCGAGGAACAGCAGCCACGCCATCATCTGTTGCGCGTATTCGAGCTCGATGTGATCGGGCTTGCGCAGACGCATCGCGCCTTGCACCCATTCCGTGCCGAAGTGCAGATAGCGCACGCCGCCCTCTTCCGAGAACGTCACCGGTGCGAAACGCGGCTTGCGCGGCGCGTCGATCTGGGGCGCGTCGCCCAGTTCTTCGTCGCGCTCCGTGCGCTTGTTCTTGCGCACGATTTTCTGTTTTGCGCCGGCGGCTTGCGACTCTTTGTTGCGGAAGGCACGCGCCTCGGCGGAGGCGCGCTTGATCAATGTGGTCATGTGAGGATGTCGCGCCAGAGACGCAATTTTTGGTCGAACGAGAGCATAGCATTCGCCGGACTCGACGAAGGCAATACCAGGGTGACGTAGCCCGCCGCGCCGATCACCGGCGCAAAACGGCCGGCAGTCTTGCCATTGAAGCAGACTTTCTTGAGTTGCGGCGCGTGCGCTCTCAACGACGCGAAGTCGTTGGGCTGTGCATGGCGAATCGCCGAATCGAGACTGCCCTCGCGATGACACGCGTCGAGCACGTCCCAGATACCGATGCCGTGAGCCAGCACGCGTATCAGACGCTGGTCGTAGGGGATTTCGTGCAGCGATGCTTCACCGAGCACGGCACCGACGAGGCGCCAGAACTGGTTACGGGGATGCGCGTAGTACTGCGTCGCCGCCAGCGACGCTTCGCCGGGAAAGCTGCCAAGAATGATGGTATGCGTGCCGTTGTCGACGACCGGCGGAAAGCCGCGCAGCATTAGCGATCAGCCTTGGATTGCCGATGATCGACGGACTCGAGTGCTGCATTCGCGTCACTCGTTTCACGCAGATCATGGCGCGGCGGGTTGGCGTGTTCGCTCGCGGACGCGTTCGCCAACCCGGCTCTCGGCGATGGATGCGCTCGCGACGCCGTGTGCTCCAGCGGTCCATGTTCGCGTGAATGTGCGCGCGGCGTGCCGTGGGTGGCGTGGGTGGCGTGCAACGATTGGGATGTGGACGACGCGGACACCAGATGCGCCCATAAGGCGGGCAACATGCACTCGGTGACCATCAGCGGCGCGCCGTGACGCTCGAACACCGAGCGGCGCGCCACGAGCGCTTGCGGTTGCGCTCCATCTGCTTCATCTATCTCGCGCGCAGCCAGCCGGTACAGCGGATGACGTGCCGTCAGCCTGCGGCTCACCAGCGCCGAGCGCGCCACGCTGCTATCGCTGTAGAGCAATTCGGCGAGTGGCCGCGTGCGCAGACGGCGCATGGCCTGCCAGACACCGACGCTCGCCGCCAGCGGCGCGATGCTGTGCGCCGCGACGAACGGCGTGCCGTCCACCGACAGCACCACCTCGCGAACCCATACCGGCGCACGCGGAGCAACATCGAGCGCGGCGTGCTCGTCGGCCCAGGGCATCGCCACAGTCTCACGCGTGACGCGCACCGCGACTGCGCCGAGCGTGCGCAGGTGAGCGGTCAGCGAGCCACCGCGCGTGAGCCAGTCGTGCTGGTCGCGGGTGAAACCGGGCAAAGGTGCGACACGCCAATGGGTGTCGGCGGCATCGAAGCGGATAGGCATGGTGTCGGATTATAGCGGGGCGACGTCAGAATCCGCCTGATACACGTCCTACAAAGTTCCGCGATCAATCGTTCAAACACTGCTGGCGATCAAGCCACCCGTCGCTTTCAGAGTGTTCCGATTCTCCCTGTTGCGACGTCCACGATAAAACAACGCTGCATCACCAAAGCCAGCGGTCCCGTCCGTCCACGGCGAGCAGCACGCGGCGCACAGGCCGTGCAACTGGAAATCGAAGGAGAACCACGAAAGATGAGAAGAAAGCTACTGGGTGTCGGCGCGTGCGCGCTGACCGTCCTGATGATGGCGGGTTGCACCGCACCGCTGAATCGCGCCAAGGAAACCTCGCTGAATCAGGCCGCCGGAATCGAAGTGAAGCCCGTCGCCGACGGCGTGTCGGTCAAGCTCCCCGAAGCCGCGCTGTTCGACTTCGGCAAGTCCGCAATACGACCCGATGCGATCGCGGTCATCAACCGCTCCGCTGTGCTGCTCAATCGCAGCAAAAAGCCGATTCTGGTGGAGGGCTTCACCGACAACGTCGGCACGCTCGAATACAACCAGCAACTCTCGGAAGCCCGCGCGGAAGCGGTCGGCTATGCATTGGTGGCGCGCGGCGTGACGATGGCGCGTATCCGCACCAAGGGTAGCGCGTACAACAATCCGGTTGCGAGCAACGATACGGCTGATGGACGCGCG
Source organism: Paraburkholderia sp. DHOC27 (assembly GCF_003429005.1). Lineage (GTDB taxonomy): Bacteria > Pseudomonadota > Gammaproteobacteria > Burkholderiales > Burkholderiaceae > Paraburkholderia. The sequence continues at coordinate 581,158 of NZ_QVQV01000006.1, read as the reverse complement.
TTGAACCGGCGCACCGAAATCCTCGTGCGCGGCGAAACGCTCGATACGTTGATGGGACGCTAAGAGAAACGGGCCGCAGCGTGAACTACGCTACGGCCCGTCTGGTCTGGTTTGCGTCAATGACACCGTGCCTGCACGGCAATGCTTTCAGGCAGATGCGCGGCTCACGAATTCGCGCAGCGCATCCTGTAGATCCTCCAGCACCGGCCCCCACTGATTCAATTCGCGCTGCCTGAATAGCCGCGCGGACGGATACCACGGGCTGTCGGTGCGCTCCAGCATCCAGCGCCAGTCGGTGCAGGTGGGCAGCAAAATCCACACGGGCCGGCCGGCGGCGCCGGCCAGATGCGCCACCGCGGTATCCACGGTAATCACCAGATCGAGCGACTCGAAGATCGCCAACGTATCGGCGAAACTGCCTATCTCCGGCCCGAGCCTGTGCATGCCAGTGTGCGCGGGCAATGCATCCAGTTCGTCCTGCGCCGCGCCCATTTGCAGCGAAAACCAGTTGACGCCGGGTAAATCGAACATGGGTTGTAACCGCTGCAACGGCAGCGAACGATAGCGATCCAACCCATAAGCCGGATTGCCTGCCCACACGAGGCCAACGCGTGGCTTGCGGCGGGCGTTCGGCACGTCTCCTGTGATGGTGTCGAGCCGCCTGCTCCAGCGTTCGAGTTTGCCCGCCTGAGCCTTAAGGTACGGCATGGCCACGGGCAGCATCGCTTGCGTGAGCGGCATGTATTCGGGCAACCGCATCATGCGACACCAGTAGTCGTACGGACCCGGCGGCAACGTGGTCCATGCGGCATGGACGCCCGATGCGCCGCGCGCGAGATCGCCTAGCGGCGTCTCCACCCACACGTCTACCGTCGCACCCTGCCGATGCAGCCAGTCGGCCATGCGCAAAAACTGCAGTTGATCGCCCAGCCCCTGCTCACCGATCAGCAAGAACCGGCTGCCCTCAAGCGGCTCACCACGCCACTCAGGAAAATTAGGACGCACCAGATCGTGATTCTCGGGCAGCGCTTCATGCCAGCGGTACTGCTTCCAACCCTGTTCGAAGTCACCGAGCCGCAATTGCGTGGCGGCCAGATTGAACTGCATGCGCGGGTTATCCGGCAACAGTCTGGCGGCCTCCAGCGTGTGCTCGTGCATGGGCAGGAACCGGCCCAGCATGTTGTACGAGAAGGACGCATTGTGATGCAGCCACGCGTTGTGGGGATCGACGGCAATTCCCTGCTGCGCCGCGCTGATGGCGTCCTCGAAACGGTCAATGCCGTTCAGCGCGAAGGCCACTCGCTCCAATGCGGCGGCATCGGCCACATAGCGCGTACGCAACGTTGCGAGCAGTGCGTCGATTTGCGCGTGACGTCCCGCTTTTGACAGCGCCGCGAGCAACGCCTGGGCGTCCGCGATGTTGCTCGAATCGAGCTGCCACGCCTGCTGCCAATGGTCTGCCGCGACGTTCCATTCCTCCAGTTCCTCGCCGATCCGGGCGAGCGCACGCGCGGCATGATGCAGCGTCGGATCCAGTTCGAGCGCCCTGCTGAAGTGCGAGCGCGCTTCCACCAGACGTCCGGAGAGCTTCAGACAGTCAGCCAGATTGCGATGCACACTGGCCGTGCTGTCCGCGAGCGCCAGCGCCCGATGATAAAACGCCTCCGCTGCCACTCTGTCATCGCTCAACGCGGCCAGCAGCCCGCGGTGCTCCCAGATGTCCGCGCGTTCAGGGGCGACGCCGAGCGCTTCGTCGAGATAACGCCGCGCCCGCTCGGGCTGATTCTCCCGAAAGCAGGCGAGGCCCATGCGATGCAGCGCATGCACATGCCGAGGCTGCTCCTGCAAAACGCGCTCGTAGGCGAGCATGGCTTGCGCCGTGTGCCCGGTGGCATAGAGCGCGTTCGCGTGTTCGATCAAGGGGGACTGAGGTTGAGGCAGATTCACGGCAGGCGCGGACAGGAGATCCGATGTGGACGTAGAGATCAGGGGTTGATTGGGGCGCTGTCTTGCGCGGACGGTTTAGGGGTCCGCCGCTCAGCGCCCGGCTCTTCAGCGGTTCGCGACCTGGCGCTTGAGTGCCTCCAGCCGCGCGGCCACACGCTCGACCACCGGTGCCCACGCGCCCGGCGCGGGTTGCCGGAACAACTCCACGGAGTCGTACCACGACTGTTGCTCTGCATTGCCCCAACACCAATGCGACACGTGATCGAGCATGCCCAGCACCGGCGTGCCGAGCGCGCCGCCCAGATGCAGGGGCGCGCTGTCGATGGTGAGCAGCGCGTCGAGCGCCGTGACATGCGCTGCGACGTCGTCGAAGCCCGCCGCGTATTGATCGGTCAAATCGCGCACGCGGCAGCCCTGTGCATGGAGCATGGCTACGTCGGCGCTGCGCCCCGGTGTCAGCGGGTGAAATACGACATCTGGCAGTGCGAGGACCGGCGCCAGTTCGGCAAGGGCAATGGAGCGCTTCGCGTCGCGCCGGTGCGTCGGACTGCCGGACCACACCAGCCCGATTTGCAACGCGGCCTCACGGGCACCGTGCGCATCTCGTGCATTTTGCGCGCTGGTATGAACGCGCTCGCGCCACTGTGCGACGCGCTCCGAGTCCGCATGCAGGTAAGGAGCCCCGTTCACCGCGCTGGACTGCAAGCCAAGCGCAAACGGCAGGCTCATCATCGGCAGACCGTAATGCGGCTCGCCAAGCGGACCGTCTTCGATGGATACGCAGTCCGCATAGAAACGTGCGAACAGCGGTTGCAGCGCCCGACGCACCGCCAGCACGAGCCGGCCGCCCTCGTCATGCACGCGTGCCGCGAGTTCGGGCACGAAGCGCACCATCTGGATATCGTCGCCATTGCCCTGTTCGCTGTGCACCATCAGCGTCTTGCCGGCAAGCGGCTCGCCGCGCCAGCGTGGCGCAAGACGCGCCATCACCATGACGACGTTGTTGTCCGTGCGATCGTCGCGCCCCAGTCGTCCCTCGTATCGCGGCCATGAGGCCGTCCAGTCGCCGCGCCGCAATTCGAGCTCCGCCAGATCGACGGCGGCCGTTGGGTTGGCGGGGTCCACCGCAAGCACGGCGTGCAAGGCGGTTTCGCCATCGGCGTAACGCCCCTGTTCGGTCACGTATTGACCAATCGCGGCGAGCACTGCCGGGTTGCCCGGCGCGGCGGCATCGACTGCGCGCATGGTCGCTTCTGCAGCCGCGGCGTCGTTGCGCTGCCACTGCGCGTGGCTCAGCTGCCATGCCATTTCCGCGTCGTCGGGACGGGTTGCAAGAACAGCGCGGCACACACGCTCGACCGCGTCCCAATCACGCGTCTCCCGGTATGCCAGCGCGAGATGCAACGGCAGCAACGGATGAATCTGCGGATCGAGCACGAACGCGCGGGCAAGCGCCTCGCGTCGCTCGGTCCGCGCTTCTGCGTGCGGCAGGTGGTCGGCGCAGACACCCAGCCACCAGGGGGCGCGGGCATCGTGCGGCGCGTGACGCTCGTAGGCTCGCAGCAGATGCGCCGCCGCTGACCACGCAGCGCAGTCGTCGATCAGCCACACCAGCCATTCGACCGTCTTTGCTTCGGGCTGAGCACTCACCGCCAGCTCACTGAAGTGCTTCGCGTGCGCGGGCTTGCCGAGCGCGTCGGCAAACAACGCCAGTCGCGCATAGCGCGCGCCGCTTTCACGCTCGCCGGGCGCCATGGATGCGCTGTGATACGCCTGCTCGAAATGTTCCGCACTTGCGCACAGATCCGCATGCAACTGCGGCGTCGTGCCCTCTTGAGCCAGCGCAATGGCGCGCTGCTGGGCGGCTTCGAAACCCTGCTCGCGCAAGGTCGACCAGACGACGTATACAGGATGAAATGAGCTTGCGGAATGGGATTCAGACATGAGCGAAACAGCCAGAGACAGGAAGACGTGCGTTGCACTGTCGGCGTTCAGGCTCGTGAAAGCGATGCTTGATCGGACAGGCAAAACGGGAACTTCACAGAATAGGCCTGCTTTGCGCTCGCGCATCTCATATTCAAATCTCAATTTATCGCGATTGCCAACGTTTAGTTAGTAAACCATAATTAATTTTCGTTTGGCCAAACGAGCGCTTTGAATAACGGCGAGGTTTTGAAGTCGCGGCATTGAGGTCGCAACATGGAATCCGCGTTCTTAATTTCGCCTCGTAAAAACAGGAAAACTATCAAGGAGTAGGGTTTGAATAACAACGGAAAAGAAACCTCTGATCGCATCGCGCATCTGGCCGCCGTCGTGCTGGCAAAACACGGCACGCTTCACACGGAAAAAGAACTGGCGGGTTCCGCGCTGGCGCAACATCACACGGCCAAGCAAACCAGCGCGGCCATAGGCAGTCTCGCGGCCAAGGTATTGGGCGACCACAATGCGTGTCACGAAGCGAAGGAACTGGCAGGGTCGGTGTTGTCGCAAGTTCGTCACTTGCACGGCTCCGCTCACGGGGCGTGAGCCATTGAACGTTCGCAATGGAACGAGCGTGAAGTCTGCTTGATCCAGCACGTCGGATAAATGCCTTGCGCTTGAACTCGCAAGAGCCAATTCGCTCAACGGGCGATTCAAAAAAAATGCGCTGCCGAAGCAGCGCATTTTTAACCTGTCAAACTGGTTCTACGCGTAAGCGTACAAGTCCGCGTCTGCGATTCAACCACCACGCGCCAGCAGCAACGCATTGGTCCGCTTGACGAAGCTCGCCGGATCTTCCAGCGCGCCCCCTTCAGCGAGCAGCGCCTGATCGAACAACAGATGGCACCAGTCGTCGAAGTTCGCGCTGTCCGCATGCAGGCCCTTCACCAGCGCATGCTCCGGGTTCACTTCCAGGATCGGATGGAACGACGGTGCCTGCTGACCCGCGGCCTTCAGCATGCGTTGCAGGTAGCCGCTCATCTCGCCGTCGTCCGCAACGAGGCATGACGGCGAATCGGTCAGGCGGAACGTCAGACGCACGTCCTTGGCCTTGTCCTTCAGCGCTTCCTTCATCTTCTCGACCAGCGGCTTCAGTTCTTCGCTGACCTTTTCCTGCGCCTCTTTTTCCTCATCGTTCAGCGCGCCGAGATCGAGGTCGCCGCGTGCCACGCTTTGCAGCGGCTTGCCGTCGAACTCGGTGAGGAACGACAGCATCCATTCATCCACGCGGTCGGTCAGCAGCAACACTTCCACGCCCTTCTTGCGGAACACTTCGAGATGCGGGCTATGCGTGGCGGCCTGGAACGTGTCGGCGGTGACGTAGTAGATCTTGCTTTGCTCGGGCTTCATGCGCGCGACGTAATCCGCCAGCGACACGTTCTGCTCCGTCGAATCCGTATGCGTCGAAGCAAAGCGCAGCAGCTTGGCGATCCGGTCTTTGTTGGCGAAGTCTTCGCCAATGCCTTCCTTCAACGCCTGACCGAATTCCTGCCAGAATTTGGCGTACTTTTCCTTGTCGGCGTCGTTATCGGCGTTGGCCAGCTCTTCGAGCATCGACAGCGCACGCTTGGTCACACCTTCGCGGATCGCCTTGACGTCGCGGCTTTCCTGGAGGATTTCGCGCGAAACGTTGAGCGGCAGATCGCTCGAATCCACCACGCCTTTCACGAAGCGCAGATACGTGGGCAACAGTTGCTCGGCGTCGTCCATGATGAACACGCGCTTCACATACAGCTTCAGCCCGCCGCGATGATCGCGGTTCCACATGTCGAACGGCGCGGCACCCGGCACGTACAGCAATTGCGTGTATTCGCTGCGGCCCTCGACACGGTTGTGCGTCCACGTCAGCGGGTCCTGATGGTCGTGCGAGAGGTGCTGATAGAACTGCTTGTACTGCTCGTCGGTGATGTCGTTCTTCGCGCGCGTCCAAAGTGCGCTGGCCTGATTGACGGTCTCGTCCTCGTCCTTCGTGACCATCTCGCTCTTTTCCGCGTCCCATTCCTCTTTCTTCATCAGGATGGGCAGCGCGACGTGATCCGAGTACTTCTGGATGATCGACTTCAGACGGTGCGACGACAGCAGTTCGTCTTCGTCCGCGCGCAGATGCAGCGTGATGGTCGTGCCGCGCTGGGCGCGCTCGATCGTCTCCACCGCGAAATCGCCCTCGCCCGCGCTTTCCCAGCGCACGCCTTCCGACGCCGGCAAACCGGCACGGCGCGATTCCACCGTGATCTTGTCCGCGACGATGAAGCCCGAATAGAAACCCACGCCGAACTGGCCGATCAGCGCTGCATCTTTCTGCTGGTCGCCGGACAGTTTGCCGAAGAATTCCTTGGTGCCCGAACGGGCGATCGTGCCAAGGTGCGAAACCGCCTCGTCGCGGCTCATGCCGATGCCGTTATCGTCGATGGTGATGGTGCGCGCGGCCTTGTCGTACGAAATGCGGATCCGCAAAGTAGGATCGTTTTCGTACAAGGCGTTGTTTTCGATGGCTTCGAAGCGCAGTTTGTCAGCGGCATCCGAGGCGTTGGAGATCAGCTCGCGGAGGAAAATTTCCTTGTTGCTGTACAGCGAATGGATCATCAGTTGCAGAAGCTGCTTCACTTCTGCCTGAAAGCTCATGGTTTCTTGTGCCATGGTCAGACTTCCTCTCTGTTTGTAGCGGTTGATTCAGTTAAGCGAGGCCACGAAGCGCCAGGCGCCGTTGATGCTGCGTCAGGCGTGTCGTAGCGGACCCGGACGCGGATCCGGCACACGCGGCCGCCCACACGGTTTCGCGCCTAATTGGGTACTATCGGCGTGATTTCAAGAGGCGCGCCGCGCGACACCTTCCAGATAGCGGCCCAGGAACGCCGGCAGTTCCGGATCCCCGCAATTGGCCACATTAAACCGCGTCCAGGTGGAGGGCGACTGCTGCGGCGAGAACAGGCTGCCGGGGCTCAGCAGAAAGCCCGCCTCGTGCGCGGCGGTGGCCAGCACGTCCGAATCCACACCCGTGTCGGCCCACAAGAACATACCAGCGCCCGGTGACTGAAACAGCTTCAGACCGGTCTTTTCCAGCATCCGGCCGGCCTTGTCGCGCACGCCGTCGAGCCGCGCCCGCAACCGCTCCACGTGACGCCGGTAGTGGCCTTCCGTGAGAATCTTGTAGAGCACCCGTTCGTTGAGTTCGGGGCTCGTCATGCCCACCAGCATCTTCTGGTCCGTGACTGCCTTGGCGACTTCCGGCGCGCAGGCGATGAAGCCCACCCGCAGATTCGGCGCGAGCGTCTTCGAGAAGCTGCCCAGATAGATGACGCGTTTGAGCTGATCGAGGCTGGCGAGCCGCGTGGCCGGATAGCCGGGCGGACACAGGTCGCCGTAAATGTCGTCCTCGACCACGATGAAATCGTATTCTTCGGCCAGACGCAGGATGCGAAACGCCTGCGCGGCGGTCAGCGAAGTGCCGGTCGGATTCTGCAAAACCGAGTTGATCACCAGCATTTTCGGGCGCCATGTCTGCACCAGCACCTCGAGCGCGTCCAGATCGGGGCCCTCCGGCGTGTACGGCATGCCGACGAGGCGCGCGCCCTGCGACGCGAAGCGCCCGAACATCTGGAACCACGCCGGATCGCCCACGATCACCGCGTCGCCCGGCTGCACGAAGATGCGCGCGATCAGGTCGATGGACTGCGTGACGCCAGAACTCATGACGATCTGCTCGGGCGAGGCGCCGATTTCCAGTTCCTCGAGGCGCGTCTGCAACTGCTGACGCAACGGCAAAAAGCCTTGCGCCGTGCCGAAACCCAGCATCTGCGCACCGCTTTGCCGCCCCAGCGTGCGCAGCGCGCCCGTGATGAGGTCGCCGTCGAGCCAGCGGCTCGGCAGATAGCCGAGCCCCGGCCCGCGCTCGGGCCTGGTCGAGGTTTGCAGCATGTTGCGCAGCAGCCAGACAACGTCGATCGTGTTCGGCGCTGCGGTGGGCTCGGTGCTCGGGCGACGTTCGCCGGGCATCGGCGCGGCGAGGCGTTCGCGTACATAAAAGCCGGAGCCGCGCCGCGAATCCAGATAGCCCTGCGCAACCAGGCGCTCATACGCCTCGACCACCGTGAAGCGCGACACGCCTTTATCCAGCGCCAGCTTGCGGATGGACGGCATGCGCATGCCGGCGCGGAACACGCGCTCTTCGATGCGGCGGCGCCCCCACTGGACGAGCTGATCCACCAGCGTCAGCGCGGAAGCGTCGTGCGGCGCGGGAATCTGGTCGAGCGGGACGGACATAACGGGCTCCAACTGTACCGAACATTATTGGGACGATTGTACCGTTACTGTGCAGGTGGAGGGCGGTACATTCAAACTCAGATGAATTTCGAGATGCCGTCGGCGCGCTGGATTCGGAGCCGCTGGCCGTCGGGTTTTACAACCGGGTTTGCAACCGGCTTTGCAATCGGTTTCATCGCCGGGTTTGCCCGCGAGGTTTGCCATCTGGGCTGATGCGGAAATCAACAAAGCTGCAACGCATTACAATCGACCCCGCCAGGCGGCCCGGGAGACTCGCTGTTCCACTTCGCCGGGCAAACCCGCTGACCAGACTGGCCAGCCAACCCGTCACCCAAACCTTGCGCGTCCAGACAGCGCGCACGACAGCAACCGCCTTCATCAGCCAACATGACCGCCAGTTCGCTCCGTCTCGATCATCTCGTGATCTCCGCCCGGACCCTCGACGAAGGGACCCAGTACGTGACCGACACGCTTGGCGTAGCGCCGACAAACGGTGGCGCGCATCCGTTGATGCGCACGCACAACCGCCTGCTGAATCTGTGGGGTGGCGTCTATCTCGAGGTGATCGCGGTCGATCCGGACGCCATCGCATCCAGCAGCGGCGCGGAAGCGCGTCCGCGTCTGTTCGCGCTCGACGCGCCTGAGACGCATGCGCGGCTCGCGAATGGACCGTATCTGTCTCATTGGGTCGCGCGGGTCGACCGTCCGAAGCATTTGCAACGCTGGCAAGCGCAGTATCCGCAGCGCATCCCGCCGGTCGTGCCGCTGACGCGCGGCGCGCTCACGTGGGGTCTCACGGTGCCCGACGATGGCGCCTTCCCGAGTTGGGAAGGCGTCGGCGATGGCCTGCTGCCCACGCTGATCCAGTGGGACACGCCACAACACCCGTCGCAGATGCTGCCGGAAACGGAACTGGCGTTGAAGTCGCTCAAAGGCTTTCACCCGCAGGCGGAAACGCTCAAGGCGCAACTGGACTGGCTCGGCGCCGGGCATCTGATCGAACTGCATACTCAGGACGCCGCAGCGGGTGTCCCGGTGCTGACAGCCGAGTTCGACACGCCCAACGGTCCGCGCACCCTGAAATAACCGGCCCCCTTCTCCGCGCGCGGGCTAGCAACTCGCGCGATAATCGAAACTTTACGATTCGCTCAAGCAGCGCCTGTCGAGGAAACCATGAATCAAAGCGACCTCAAAGCCCCCACGTGGCAACTGTCCGAACGCGCCCGCAAGCTCACCAGCTCGGCGATTCGGGAAATCCTGAAGGTCACGGAGCGGCCCGAGGTCATTTCGTTCGCGGGCGGCCTGCCCTCGCCGGCCACCTTCCCCGCTGAACGGATGCGCGAGGCCTCCGACCGGATCCTGCGCGATTCGCCCGCCGCCGCGTTGCAGTACAGCGCGACCGAGGGTTATCTGCCGCTGCGCGAATGGGTCGCGGCGCGCTACTCGGTGAACGGCGCACAGATCCGTGCGTCGCAGGTGTTGATCACCACGGGCTCACAGCAGGCGCTCGATCTGCTCGGCAAGGTCCTCGTCTGTCCGGATAGCCCCGTGCTGGTCGAAACGCCGACTTACCTCGGCGCGCTGCAATCGTTCTCGCTCTACGAGCCGCGCTATGTGCAGGTCGCCACGGACGATCACGGTCTGATCCCCGAGGCGCTCACCGCCGAGCTGACCGCTGGCGCGCGCCTCCTGTACGCGCAACCGAACTTCCAGAATCCGACCGGCCGCCGCCTGCCGCTCGAACGTCGCCAGGCGCTGGCAAAGATGGCGCAGACGGCCGCGTTCCCGATCATCGAAGACGACCCGTACGGCGCGCTCGACTACGCGGGCGAACCGCTGCCCACGCTGCTTTCGATGGCGCCCGAGCACATCGTGCACCTCGGCTCGTTCTCGAAGGTACTGGCGCCGGGTCTGCGCGTCGGCTACATCATTGCGCCCGAGGAACTGCACTTCAAACTGGTCCAGGCCAAGCAGGCCACCGACCTGCACACGCCGAGCTTCACGCAACGCATCGTGCATGAAGTGGTGAAGGACGGCTTTCTCGACACGCACGTGCCGACCATTCGCACGCTGTACCGCGATCAATGTGCAGCGATGCTGGCGGCGCTCGAACGCTACATGCCGCAGGGCGTGAGCTGGAATCGGCCGGAAGGCGGCATGTTCGTGTGGGTGACGTTGCCCGCGCAGATCGACAGCATGAAGCTGCTCGCGCAAGCCGTGGCGCAGAACGTGGCCTTTGTGCCGGGTGCCCCGTTCTACGCAGATGAAGCCCAGGCCAACACCCTGCGCCTGTCGTTCGTCACCGTGCCGCCGGCCAAAATCGACGAAGGCGTGGCTCGCCTCGCCGACCTGATTCGCGCCCGCGTTTAAGCGCGCGTCCTCATTCTCATCATTAAGGAATGCCATGACTCAAGCCAACGTGTATGACAAGCTGAAGGAACTCGGGATCGAACTGCCCACCGCGGGCGCACCGGCAGCGGCTTACGTGATGAGCGCGCAGAGCGGCAACACCGTGTATCTGTCCGGCCATATCGCCAGGAAAGACGGCAAGGTGTGGGTGGGCAAACTGGGCAGCACGCTCGGCACGGAAGAAGGCAAGCTCGCGGCACGTTCGATTGCGATCGATCTGCTCGCCACGCTGCATGCGCATGTGGGCGACCTCAACCGCGTCAAGCGCATCGTCAAGCTGATGAGCCTCGTCAACTCGACGCTCGATTTCACCGAACAGCATCTCGTCACCAACGGCGCATCGGAACTGATCGCCGATATCTTCGGTGAACGCGGCAAGCATGCACGCTCGGCCTTCGGCGTCGCGCAGATTCCGCTCGGCGCGTGCGTCGAGATCGAGATGATCGCGGAAGTCGAGTAACGCCATGACTACGCGCACGGTGCGTTTCAAACAGGTCGATGTGTTTACCGCCGTGCCGTTCAAAGGCAATCCGCTGGCGGTCGTGTTCGATGCCGACGATCTCGACGACGCCCAGATGCAGGCGATCGCCCGCTGGACGAATCTGTCGGAGACCACCTTCCTGGTGAAACCAACGGATCCGGCAGCGGACTATCACGTCCGCATCTTTACGACGGATGGCGAATTGCCGTTCGCCGGGCATCCCACGCTAGGCACGGCGCACGCCGTGCTCGAAACAGGTTATCAGCCGAAGACGCCAGGCAAGCTGCTGCAACAATGCGGCGTGGGTCTCGTGGAACTGAGCGCCATCGACGGCGGCGCATGGGCCTTCGCCGCGCCGCCCGCGCGCGTCACGCCGCTGCCCGCCGATCTGTATGACACGCTGAGCCAGGCATTGGGCACCGACGCAATCGACTTCAGCGCTGCACCGTGCGGCGTGAACAATGGCACGGCGTGGCTCGTCGTGCGCGTGACTTCCGCGCAAGCCTGCCTCGCCATCACAGCCGACCCCACCGCGCTCGCGCGGGTCGTTGCAGCCGTCGACACACATGGCATTGCTGTCTATGGCCCACACGCCGCAAGCGGCCCGGCTACTTTCGAAGTGCGCTGCCTGATGCTGGGCGGCAATCTCGGCGCGGGCGAAGACCCTGTCACGGGCAGTGCCAATGCTGCAATAGCTGGACTATTGAGCACGCAGCAACGCCGCCCGGGGCTCGCCTATACGGCACGGCAGGGCACCGTGCTCGGACGCGCCGGGCAGATCTCGGTACGTTATGACGACGCGAGCGGCAAGACGTGGGTCGGCGGTTCGACGGTCACGATTGTCGACGGCACCTTCCGGTTGCCTTAACAGAAAAACGCGAGCGAAACCCGCAAGCGCAACTACGGGTACGCCGAACTGAAACGTAGGCTCGATGCAACAGCGCCTCATCGAGCCAAGCTTGTCCACAAAAAGCCTCATCAGGACAACTCGACGTTGTCCCCCGCCATTCCCTGAGCATCCCTGACCACCTGCTTCGTTCGCTGCCCCTGCGAGGCGCGCGTATACCCGAAGCGCGGCCCCTTTCTTAAATGAGCGCCATTCAGTAATATCAAAGCGTATTCGTCGGTCCAATGACGGTCCGGCGCGACGTCAAGCCTCTCCCTCCTGCGCAGCAGTCCCGGCACCTTGCTCATGATGCAGCCACACTCGAAAAACGCGCAGTCGCTGTCCACAAGCTCGCTGCCAGACGGCGCGCGGGCGCGGTCCCACTGATGACCCAGTCTCGCTTCTCCACGCGCGATGGCCGGCACCGTCAGGAGACGGTGGTGCCGCGCCGCCGTACGCTGCTCGCCATCCCCGCACTCGGCGTGCTGGTGCTGATCCTGCTGTGGGCCGTGATCTTCGCGCGTCTTTCGGTGGAACGCGATGCCACCACGCATGAGGCGATGGCATCCGCCGCGATTCTCTCGGCCGCACTGGAACAGCACACGGTCAAGGCGATCCATCAGGTCGACCAGATCACTCGTTTCGTGAAATACGAGTTCGAAAAAACGCCCGATCACTTCGATCTCGCCAGCACGGTTGAAAAAGGCGTCGTACAAAGCGACACACTGGTGCAGGTTTCGATCATTGATGAACACGGCACGCTCGTGTCCAGCACCGCCGAGCAAAATCCGAAGCACATCGACCTGTCGGACCGCGAACACTTCAAGGTTCACGAGCACGAAAACGACGACAATCTCTACATCAGCAAGCCCGTGCTCGGCCGCCTGTCAGGACAGTGGACGTTGCAGATGACGCGCCGCCTGAATCATGCGGACGGCTCGTTCGCGGGCGTCGTGGTGGTGTCCGAAGATCCAGGTTATTTCACCAGCGATTTCTATAACAACGCGGCGATTGGCCGCGACGGCGTGATCGCTGTTATTGCAGACAACGGCGCCGTACTGGCGCGTCGCACCGGCAATGCAGACGCAGCCAACGGCAAGTTCTCCGCCACCGGTTCCTATCCGAGTTCCGAGCATGTCTCGGGCACCTACGTCGATTCGATCGACAATGTCACGCGCATTTTCTCGTACCGGCATATCGACGGCTATCCGCTCGGCGTGCTGGTGGGTCTCTCGCAAGCCGAAGAGTTCGCCGACTACAACCACACGCGCAACGTCTATCTGCTGATGGCGAGTTTCATCTCGCTCGCCATGCTGAGCTTCTTCGCGGTCGCTACCGGCCTGATCGGCAAGCTGCTGGGACGCGAACGCGAAATGACGCATCTGGTCGAATACGATCTGCTGACGGGCCTGCGTAACCGCTACTCGACCTTGCAAAGCCTGCGGCATGACGTGGTGAATCCGACCAACCTCGGCCGGCTCGCGATCCTCTTCATCGACCTCGACAACTTCAAGACCGTCAACGACACACTCGGCCACAACGCCGGCGACATCGTCCTGCAGATGACCGCCGCGCGCCTCGCGGATGCGATGGGCGACGGCGGCGCGTTGAGCCGCATTGGCGGCGACGAGTTCGTGGTGGTCATCAAGGGCGACGATGTCGAGAAGCGCGCCGTCGATCTCGCAGAAGCCGCCGCCGACGTTTTCGCCAAACCGTTCGAAGTGCGCGGCAGCGCGTTCGTGCTGCACGCGAGCATCGGTATTGCGCTGTATTCGGTGCCGAACGAGAGCGAGATCGACCTGCTGAAGAAGGCCGACCTGGCCATGTACAGCGCGAAGGACGCCGGCAAGAACTGCTACCAGTTTTACTCGCCGCAACTGTCCCACCGCGCGGACCATCTGATGAAGTGGGAGCAGCAACTGCGCGTGGCACTCTCAGAGGGGCAACTGTTCCTCGCCTATCAGCCGAAGATCGATCTCACGCGTCGTTGCATCACCGGGTTCGAGGCGCTGGTGCGCTGGAATCATCCACAGCATGGCCTGATTCCCGCCAACGAATTTATTCCGGTAGCCGAATCAACCGGGCTGATCGTGCCCATTGGCGACTTCGTGATCGAGACCGCCTGCCGGCAACTGGCGCAATGGCAGCAACAAGGCTACGACACGATGTCGCTGGCGGTGAACATTTCCGCCGTGCAGTTCTGGCGCGGCGATCTCTACGAGACCATTTCGAACGCCATCGAAGAGACTGGCATCTCCGCGCGCCGCCTCGAACTCGAGATCACGGAAACGGCGATGATGGAGTACCCCGATCTCGTCTCCGAAAAAATCTTTGCGCTCAAGCGGCTCGGCGTGCGAATTGCGCTCGATGATTTCGGCACCGGCTATTCGTCGTTGTCCTATCTGAACCGCTTCTCGGTGGATACGCTGAAGGTGGACCGCTCGTTCGTGCAGGCCATCCCCGGCGACCGCAGCGTGTGCGTGATGGTGACGGCCATCGTCAATCTGGCACGCTCGCTGGGGCTGACGGTGGTGGTGGAAGGCACCGAGACGGAGGAACAGATTGCGTGGCTGGCCGCACTGGGCCATATCGAAGCGCAAGGCTTCCTGTTCTCGCGGCCGGTTCCCGTCGATGCGATTCCGGCCCTGCTCGAACGCTTCGGTGTGTGCGGACTGCCCGAGCGGCGCAGTGCGCGTGAGGTGGCTGCGGCGAGCGTCGGCAATACGTCGAACGGTGGCGGACGCTCCGAGTAGTCGCGATTATTCGATGCCGTTGAGCGGCACTGTGCCGGTGCCGCCGTCGAATGCCTGCCTGACCTTAAACCCCACCCGACAGCACGGCCACACCGATCGTCACGATCCCGAGCGCCAGGTTGACCACGACGAGCCGCCGCACCACGCCCACGGCGCGCGCGCCATCCGGCCAGTTCTGCGACTGCACCGCACGGCGGATGCGCGGAAACACCGCGAAACGGATATGCCCGAAGATCAGCATCATCACGATGCCGAGGCCGGCCATTGCATGCAATTGCCACGATGCGTGGCCGCCGCCGAACTGCATGAGCAGAAAACCGCCGGAGATCAGGATCACGATGACCGAAGCGGCGACCCAGTTGAAGAAGCGGCCAAACACCGACTCCCACAACGGCAGGCGCAACTGCGGCGACAAATCGGCCAGCGCGGGGCGCAGGCAATAATGCGCAAAGACCATACCGCCGACCCACACGGCAACGCCGAGCAGATGTAAGAAGAGCGCGACTTCGATGGCTTTGCTCATATTGTTTTCCTCTCCGTGTGATGGCGTGCTTTCTCTTGTTGAGCGAGGCGCCTGTATTAGGCACGCCTGATGACCGCGTTCGACCGCACGCCCTGCGTGCAGTTCCGCTGCCCAACCTGCTATTCAACGATTTGCCACCGTATTAGTTGTTTTATCAGCAGGCTATCGGGAAACCGGGGCACTTCTGTTGATACGTTGCTCGCAAAGCCTCTGTCACGAGCAACGACCAGACATGATGCACCCGCGCTTCCCAGGATCTAGCGCGCTGATCCCCGAATGGTTAAAACTCACTCCCTGCCGCGTGCGTGGCCTGTGGTTGAAGCACGACGCACGCGCCACTTTGACCACATCACCCCGCCAGCGCCGGCCGCATACCGAGCAGCTTGAGCTTCGTATCCGGCGCACGACCCTTGCGGGCACGCTTGCCGATATGCGGAGCCAGCGACGCGCCGCTCAGCGTTTCTTCATACGCTTTGCCGCCGCGACCCGTGCCCTGCAAGACGACGCCAGCCTTGCCGATGGCAAGCGCTTGGGTCAGCGATTCCTTGTCGTCCAGCGCCATCAACGTGACGCCGCGACCGCCGCCCGACAGCGTCTTCATCTCGTCGAGTCCGAATACCAGCAGACGACCCGCACCGGACAGACAGGCCACGTGGGTGGCGTCCGGCAGCATCGGCATCGGCACCAGCGGTGTGGCGCCCGCGTCGATGGTCATGAACGACTTGCCGGCCTTCACGCGGCTCACCATGTCGCCCACCTTGGCGATAAAGCCGAAGCCGTTACTCGACGCCAGCAGCAACGCCTGATCCGCGGGCGCTGCGTAGTAATGCATCAGATGGCTGCCCGACTCGAGTTCGATCAGCGAGGTCACCGGCACACCGTCACCGCGCCCGCCAGGCAGCAACGCGACCGCGACCGAATAGACGCGCCCGTTGCTACCCCAGGCAATCAGCGTATCGGGCGTGCGGCACTGGAATGCCGCATAGAGCGCGTCGCCCGCCTTGAAGGTGAAGCCGGCCGGATCGAGGCCATGGCTCTTCAAGGCCCGCACCCACCCGCGTTGCGACACCACCACCGTGACCGGTTCGTCGACCACGCGCGCTTCGAAGGTAGCGCGCTTTTCCTGCTGGATCAGCGTGCGCCGCTCATCGCCGTACTGCTTGGCGTCCGCTTCAATCTCCTTGATGAGCAGGCGCTTCATGGCCGATTCGCTGCCCAGCAGTTCTTCGAGCTTGGCCTTTTCGTCGCGCAACTCCGCCAGCTCCTTCTCGATCTTGATGGCCTCCAGCCGCGCCAGTTGACGCAAGCGGATTTCCAGAATGTCCTCAGCCTGACGGTCCGACAGCGAGAATGCGGCGATCAGCGCCGCCTTCGGTTCGTCCGACTCGCGAATGATGCGGATGACTTCGTCGATATTCAAAAAGACGATCATCCGGCCTTCGAGAATATGAATCCGGTCGTCGACCTTCGACAGCCGATGTTGCGTGCGCCGCGTGACGGTCGCAAACCGGAAGCCGACCCACTCCTGCAGGATTTCGGAGATGCCCTTCTGACGCGGCCGGCCGTCGGCGCCGACCATCACCAGATTGAGCGACGCGTTCGATTCCAGGCTCGTATGTGCGAGCAGCGAGTTCACGAACTCGGTCTGGTCGATGCGGCTCGACTTCGGTTCGAACACGAGGCGCACCGGCGCGTCTTTGCCGGACTCGTCGCGCACGGCGTCGAGCAGGGCCAGCATGGCCTGCTTGGTCTGCAACTGTTCGGGCGTGAGCGTCTTCTTGCCGAGCTTGATCTTCGGATTGGTCTGCTCTTCGATCTCCTCGAGCACCTTTTGCGCGGCCGTATTCGGCGGCAGTTCGGTGATGACGAGTTGCCACTGGCCGCGTGCGAGGTCTTCGATCTTCCAGCGCGCACGCACCTTGAGACTGCCGCGACCGGTTTCATACGCGGCGGAAATTTCGGCTTCGCTCGAGATGATCTGCGCACCGCCCGGGAAGTCCGGGCCGGAGATGTGCTGCATCAACTCTGCATGCGTGATCTTCGGATTGCGGATCATCGCGACTGTAGCCGCCGCCACTTCGCGCAGATTGTGCGAGGGGATTTCCGTGGCGAGCCCCACCGCGATACCCGACGCGCCGTTCAGCAGCGTAAAGGGCAAACGCGCCGGCAACAGCTTGGGCTCCTGCTCGGAGCCGTCGTAGTTGGGCATGAAATCGACCGTACCCTGATCGATCTCAGCAAGCAGCAACCTGGCAATCGGCGTAAGGCGTGCTTCGGTGTACCGCATGGCCGCTGCGCCGTCGCCATCGCGCGAACCGAAATTACCCTGACCGTCGATCAGCGGGTAACGCATCGCGAAGTCCTGCGCGAGCCGCACCAGCGCGTCATACGCCGACTGGTCGCCGTGCGGGTGATACTTGCCCAGCACGTCGCCCACCACGCGCGCCGACTTGACCGGCTTCGCGTTGTCGGCGAGCCCCATCTCGTTCATCGCGAACAGGATGCGGCGCTGTACCGGCTTCTGGCCGTCGCAGACATCGGGCAATGCGCGGCCCTTGACCACGCTCACCGCATAGTCAAGGTAGGCGCGTTCGGCGTAGTTGCCGAGCGTCAGAGAGTCACCAGGCGGCACCGCCTCGGTGAAAAGATCAGGCGTCTTGTCGTCCATCTAGATTCCGTATCCGTATGTGGCGTGAAGTAACGCAGTGCGAGCGAGCCTCGAGCAGCCGTGCAGGCGCTCAGATATCCGCTTCCACTTCGTTACCTTTTTCTTCGAGCCAGCTGCGCCGCGACGCCGCTTCGCCCTTGCCCATCAGCATGGTCATGCGGGACACCGTGGCGTCGTAGTCGAGCTCGCCCAACTCCACCGGTGACAGACGTCGCGTGTCCGGATTCATCGTCGTGTCCCACAACTGCTCCGCGCTCATCTCGCCCAGCCCTTTGAAGCGGCTGATGGTCCACTGCGTTTCACGCACGCCGTCCTTGCGCAGCTTGTCGAGAATCGCCTCGCGCTCGAACTCATCCAGCGCGTAGAGTTTTTGCGCGGGCTTCTTGCCACGCGCCGGTGCGTCGACGCGAAAGAGCGGCGGCCGCGCCACGCACACGTGACCGCGTTCGATCAACTGCGGGAAATGCTTGAAGAAGAGCGTCAGCAGCAACACCTGAATGTGCGCGCCGTCGACGTCCGCGTCCGAGAGAATGCAGATCTTGCCGTAGCGCAGGTTGGACAGGTCGACCTGATCGTCCGGACTATGCGGGTCCACGCCGATCGCCACCGAAATGTCGTGCACTTCGTTATTGGCAAACAGCCGATCGCGGTCGGTCTCCCATGTATTCAGCACCTTGCCGCGCAACGGCAGAATGGCCTGGAATTCCTTGTCGCGGCCCATCTTCGCGGAACCGCCCGCCGAGTCGCCCTCGACGAGAAACAGTTCGTTGCGGGAGATGTCCGTGGATTCACAATCGGTCAGCTTGCCGGGCAACACCGCCACGCCCGAACTCTTGCGCTTTTCCACCTTCTGGCCCGCACGCGTTCGCGCCTGGGCCTGCTTGATGACGAGGTCCGCGAGCTTTTTGCCGTGTTCGACGTGCTGGTTGAGCCACAATTCGAGCGCCGGCCGCGCGAACGACGACACCAGCTTCACGGCATCGCGGCTATTCAGACGCTCCTTGATTTGCCCCTGGAACTGCGGGTCGAGCACCTTCGCGGACAGCACGAACGACACGCGCGCGAACACATCTTCGGCGAGCAGCTTGACGCCCTTCGGCTGCAGGTTGTGCAGTTCGACGAAGCTCTTGACCGCCTGGAACAGCCCGTCGCGCAAGCCGGATTCGTGCGTCCCACCGGCGGGCGTGGGAATCAGGTTGACGTAGGATTCGCGCGTCAGCGGACCTTCTTCGCTCCACGCAACCACCCACGCAGCACCCTCGCCTTCCGCAAAGGTTTCTTCATTTGAGCGCGAGCTTTCCGCGTAACGTTCGCCTTCAAAAAGCGGAATCAGCAGATCGCTGCCGTTCATGCCTTCCATCAGATAGCCGCGCAAACCATCTTCATACTTCCAGGTTTGCCGCTCGCCGGTTTTCTCGTTGACGAGCGTGACTTCCACGCCTGGCAGCAGCACCGCTTTCGAGCGCAGCAGGCGTTGCAGTTCGCCGAGCGGTAGATTCGGCGAATCGAAGTATTTCGGATCAGCCCACGTGGTGACACGCGTGCCGGATTTCTTTTCGCCTTTGCTGCCCGCGCGCACAGTCAGCGGCCGGGCGACGTCGCCGCCCGCAAAACCCAGTTCCGCAACCTTGCCGTCACGCCACACCGTGACGTCGAGCCGCGTGGATAGCGCGTTGGTGACCGACACACCCACCCCGTGCAAACCGCCCGAGAAGGTATAGGCGCCGCCGGCGGCCTTGTCGAACTTGCCGCCCGCGTGCAGACGGGTGAAGACGATTTCGACGACCGGCACGCCTTCTTCCGGGTGCATGCCGAACGGAATGCCGCGGCCGTCGTCATCCACCGACACCGACTGGTCCGCGTGCAGCGTGACCGTGATCTGCCGCCCGTAGCCGCCGAGGGCTTCGTCCGACGCGTTGTCGATGACTTCCTGAATGATGTGCAGCGGGTTTTCCGTGCGCGTGTACATGCCGGGCCGTTGCTTGACCGGCTCCAGGCCCTTCAACACCTTGATGGACGCTTCGCTATACGCAGCGTTTGGCTTTTTCGTGGACATGGCTTACTCGGGTACGTCGGTTCATCGTTGTCCACAGGTCCTGTGGACAGGTCCGTGGACAATGCGTTGAGTTCTCAAAAAAAGCGAAACGAAACAACGGCGTGAGTGGGGTGCCCGCAATGCGGGCAAACGCTTTCACAGTCAGCCTCTCCCAACGTCTCGCAGCCATGCGACAGCCGGCGCGAGCCCGCGGGCGAAGCCTGTTCGCGGGGTATTTTACTGATTTCGATACAGGGAGCAATTTGCCGGATGGTGGATTGGCTGTTTGGGGAGGGGTTCGGTGCTGCTAAATCGGATCGTAACGGGGTTGAACCGGACCCATATATACTTCTCACTCAACCTAATCCACTGTCGGAGCGCCGAAATGAGACCGTCTGAAGCACTCAGCGCCCATCGCACCGAAGTTCGAAAAATCGTTGCGGAACATCATGCCATCAATGCGCGCGTCTTCGGGTCCGCACTTCGAGGCGAGGACCGCGACGACAGCGATCTGGATCTACTCGTCGATCCGACGCCCGAGACGACCCTGCTCGACATCGCCCGCATTCAGAGCCGCCTGCAAAAACTGCTCGGCGTCACTGTCGACGTACTGACACCCAAAGCGCTTCCGGAATCCTTCCGCGCCCGCGTCGTTGCCGAAGCGGTGCCGGTGTGAAGAAAGACGACTTGCGGGTGGTCGATTATATCGACCACATACTCAGTGCCATCGCGCGCATCCATCGTTACACGCAAGGCATGACGAATGTGGGTTTTCTCGCCGACGAGCTGGTTCAGGACGCGGTGATCCGAAACCTGGAGATCGTCGGTGAAGCGGCGCGCAACATTCAGCGCGATCACCCTTCCTTCGCCGCCGCACATTCAGACATACCGTGGGAGGAAATGTACCTGATGCGCAACCGTGTCGCGCATGGCTATTTTTCTGTCGATCTCGGCGTTGTCTGGCAGACGCTACAACGAGATTTACCCGAGCTTCAGCAACAGATTTCCCGCATCAGGCCTTCCTAGCCAGCGGCGGTCTTTCGGCCGCCACCCCGGCACCCCGCCACCATCACTTCCGCTTGCTCTCCAGTTCATCCCACCGTTCCAGCGCAACCAGCAGTTCTTCTTCGATTGCGGCATAACGCTGCGTCAGCCGTGTGCCTTCAGCCGCGTCTTTGGCGAACACCGAGCCGTCTTCGAGCTGCGCGCCGATGGTCTTCTGCTCGGCCTCCAGCGTGGCGATCTGCGCGGGCAGCGCCTCCAGTTCGCGTTGTTCCTTGAAGGAGAGCTTCACCGCGCGTTGCGCATTGCGGCCCGCGCCGCCATCTTTCGACGCCGCATCACGAGCGGCTTCTTTGGGCGCTTCCTGCGCCATCTGGCGCGAACGCTCGCTCTGTACCTGCCAGTCCGTGAAGCCGCCCACATATTCGCGCCACTTGCCTTCGCCTTCTGACGCAATCACCGAAGTGACGACGTTATCGAGGAACGCGCGATCGTGGCTCACCAGCAGGACCGTGCCGTCGTATTCCGCCAGTAGTTCTTCGAGCAGTTCCAGCGTCGGGATGTCCAGATCGTTGGTGGGTTCGTCGAGCACCAGCACGTTGGCCGGCCGGGCAAACAGACGCGCCAGCAGCAGCCGGTTACGCTCGCCGCCCGAGAGCGACCTCACCGGCGAACGCGCCCGCTCCGGCGCGAACAGGAAGTCGCCCAGATAGCTCATCACGTGTTTCTTGGTGCCGTTGACTTCGACCCACTCGCTGCCCGGGCTGATGGTGTCCGCAAGACTTTTGTCCAGATCGAGCTGGGCGCGCATCTGATCGAAGTACGCGACCTGCAGATTGGTACCGACCCGCACCTTGCCTTCATCCGGCTGCAATTCGCCGAGGATCAGCTTCAACAGCGTGGTTTTGCCGGCACCGTTCGGGCCGACGAAGCCGATCTTGTCGCCGCGTATGACCGTGGCCGTGAAATTGTCGACCACCGTGCGTTCGCCATAGCGCTTGGTCACGTCGGTCAGTTCGGCGACGATCTTGCCGGATTTCTCGCCCTGCCCCACGTCCAGCTTGACGTTGCCCAGCACGTTGCGGCGCTCGGCGCGCTCGTTACGCATCTGCACGAGCCGCGCAATACGCCCGACGCTGCGCGTGCGCCGCGCCTCGACGCCTTTGCGGATCCACACTTCTTCCTGCGCCAGCAGCTTGTCGGCCTTTTCGTTTTCGATGCGCTCTACTTCCAGTTGCTGCGCCTTGCGCACCTGATAGGCCGAAAAATTGCCCGGATACGAAAGCAGCCGGCCGCGATCGAGTTCGACGATGCGCGTGGCAACGCGGTCGAGAAAGGCACGGTCGTGGGTGATGAACAGCAGGCCCGCGCGCTGCGAAATCAGCAGTTCTTCGAGCCAGCGGATACCGTCGAAATCGAGGTGGTTGGTCGGCTCGTCGAGCAGCAGCACGTCCGGTTGCACCACCAGTGCCCGCGCCAGCGCGACGCGCTTTTGCATGCCGCCGGACAGCGCCCCTACGCGCGCGTCGCCGTCCAGCCCGATCTGCGCGAGCGTAGTTGCCACACGGGTACGCCAGTTCCAGGCATCTGCGGCATCCAGCGACGATTGCAGCGTGTTCATGCGCGCCATCAACTCATCGTGCCGCGCGCCTTCCGGCACTTCAGCGAGTTCGTGCGCGACCGCGTCGTACTCGTCCAGCACCGCGCGCGCATGGGTCAAACCGGCCGCGACCGTGTCGAAGACCGATGCGTCGGTATCGAACTCCGGTTCCTGCGGCACATACACGGTAGTGAGGTTCTGCTGACGCGTGACCAGACCGTCGTCCGGTTTGGCGAGTTCAGCGACGATCTTGAGCAGCGACGACTTGCCCGCGCCATTGCGCCCAATCAGCCCGACGCGTTCGCCCGCTTCGAGAGAGAAATCCGCGTGATCGAGCAACGCGACGTGACCGAACGCGAGTTGCGCCCCGGTAATGGTGTAAAGCGACATGGAGATTGGCAGAAGACAGCGGTGAGTCGGAAGCGCCCATTGTACCGGGCGCGGGGCCGCAATCCCGGATGCCCGACGAGATTGGCCAATCGGCCAGGGGGCGACGCGCGATCAGCCGCGCTACGGGTGCGTGCCTGCACTTAGACCACACCGCCTGGCACCGCGCAATTGCACCTTGACAAATTCCTGTAATATTGCGGGTCGCCGCGCGCCCCAAACAGGGGCAGACCGCGCGGATCGTGGTAATGAACTGAAGAAAGAGTGTGTGCCGTGAGTGAAGTCATTGTTGAATATAAAAGCTGGGTCTGCCTGATTTGCGGCTGGATCTATAACGAGGAAGAAGGTCTGCCGGAAGAAGGCATCGCGGCGGGCACGCGCTTCGCCGACATCCCGGAAGACTGGCGTTGCCCGCTGTGCGACGTGAGCAAGTCCGAATTCGCTGTCGTGGAGTTCTGAGCGGCGTCTTTTCGTGGGCGCGAGCAGCGCTGTCTGCGATCAAGCAAGGAAGGGCGCGACGGCCCGGCATGCCTCGAAGGCTGCCGGGCTTTTTCTTGAGCTTTTAGGTGTCCGGCTGGTGGTCATGCAGGGGGCCTCGCCCGCATGGATCGCCATTCGCAGGCATGCACGGCTTTGCTATACTCTGCCCCCTGCGATGCAATTCAGCGGCACCTCGCGCGCCGTGTCCGGCAAGGACGATAAATCGCACTGCTGTGAAGTTAGAATTGAACGTGTCCGCGCTACGATGGGTTGACTTAGGAACGTAGCGGTTGTCAACGGACCCGATGCACCGAAGCGGTTGATAAAAGAGATCCCGGCAACCTGCCGCATCCACGCCGCCCACGGTTCTGCTCCCCGTAGTTCAATGGATAGAACAAGTGCCTCCTAAGCGCTAGATACAGGTTCGATTCCTGTCGGGGGGACCAGCCACACTCCCAACACAGCAGTCCGCTCTACCCATCTCCAGCCTCAACCTCACGCTGCGGTTTTCCCCGCCATCCCCACTCCACTACGGGTGCCGCAAATGCGCGAGTTGCGCGAGCGCCGGCTTCACGCGGTACAGAGGGTTATAGCCCCCCTTCATGCAACATTCGGGCGGCCGAAACGTCAGGCAGTAGAAAAACGCCAGCGCGATCAAGCCCACCTTATGCCGGCTGGACACTGCGCTGATCGCCGGCACCAGGTGGCCAGCACAATAATCGCGCGCCGACTCGAGTCCCGCACGCCAACGCCGAGGCACGAGTTGCAGAAGCTGAGGCGGCCGCACCGCACCCGTACTGTCGGCGAATGACAGAAACAGATACGAAATCGCCACCGCCGACATCCAGCGCGCCCAGTCGGAGCCCAGTACGTACATGGGCGTCGACGCCAGGAAGAGGAACCACAGTTGCGCGAGATGCCGACGCAGCAACCCGGTCGCCACGCTCTCGGATTCACCCTCGCGCCGGCGCAGCGACGTGATGAGGGCGAGCACGGCGCCGATCCCCACCGCCGCGAATCCCCAGATCCAGTACTGCGACGACATCGCGATGTCGCCAACGACGGTCAGATTCTTGAGCAATGACCACCCAATGGCCGCCACCCCGCCAATCGGCGTATCCGGCGCTGAAGGCGAAATCGACATGCGATCAGCGGCGCTCAACGACGACCAGATGTGCTCAGCCACCGCCTGATTGCCGGGGAACACAGCACAGACCACCATCATCCCGAACGAGATGATCAGCGTCGCCGTCACCAGACGGCCAAACGTGCGCCGCTGTGGTTGAAGCGCGGCGATCTGACGTGCGAGCAGCCAGCTAGCCGGAAAAGAGAGAAACAGGTAGACCTCGTGGAACAGCGGAAACAACACGGTCTGCGCGATGAACAGCACGAAGAACATCCACGAAAGCGCAGCACGCCGCGCGTCCGTGCTGGCATGCACGATCCGCTGGTACAGGATGCAGCTCACACCCAGCGCAACATGAAACACGATCTCTTTGCGGTAGAAAATCTCATTGCCGGCCGCCATTTGCAGCGGCCCGTTCGGCAGCATGATCGCGAGGATCGCAGCCCACGCCGCGCTCCGCGCTGAACGGCTCAGCACCCACCAGAACAGCAGGCAAAACGCCGAGAACGCAACGAACACCACCAGATTGACCACGGGTAACGCGGGCACCACGCCCGTGAGCTGGATCAACGACCCGCTCAGGCCGCGCCGGATGAAACCCGCGTCATAGTTGATCAGCCATTCCGAGTAAGCCCATGCATTCCAGGCGAGACGCTGCGGACTGAACACGGTCACCAGCGCGACCAACGCAATCGCGATCAGCGTCAGCAGGAACGGAAGATGGTGAAGATTGCGCGCCGCCACGCTGCCGCCACTCACACGCTTCGCCCGCACGGGGGCATCGTGCTGCAGCGGGGATGCCTCCTCCGGGTTTAAGGGTACCGGGTGTATCGAGTGCATCGCGCCGTTGCCGTGCGTACCCGGCAACGCGGATTCTGGGGCTCCGCGAAGATTCTTTTGCAGCACGGCCACCTCACTGTTCGAAATGCTTAACGAAGCGTCGACCTCGGAAACGCTGACTTCGCCGTCGGGTTTTCCGACGGCATCGCGCGAGAGGAGGTGCCCCCCGAAACGTCACCGTAAGAATTAGGCGGCTTGTCAAAAGCGGCTTCGGTACGCAATCGAACACAGGTTCAGGACGATCGTGCGAATTGCAGGGCGTGGGTTGTGCTGTAACTCATACCTTAAAAGGAAACGGGCCCGCCTCTTCGCAGAGAGACGAGCCCGTTTTTGATGACCAACATGCACTGATCCCGGCGCGCCACCCAGTGTTCTCAATCGCTCGGGTAGCGACGCGACGGACTAGCGAGCGTTGGCGATCGGAGGCGAATAGCTGCTGATGGTCGTCGAGGTACGCACGCCCACTTGCGACGTGCCGCTCACGTTCGGACCATAACCACTGGCGCCGGGTTGCGCAGCCGCTTGCGTGTTGGCATTTTGCGCGGCGACGCGTGCCTCGGCAGCCTGAATGTTCGCGGGATAGTCGTAGTCGTTAGCCGTTGCCGGATTGTAGCCAGCCTTTTCCACCTGAATCAGTTGCTCGCGCACTTCCGCACGCGTAAGGGGCTGATTCGAAGACTGGGCAAACGAAGCCACCGGCGCGACGAGAATGGCGGCGAGTGCAACGGCTTTGATGAGCGACTTCATGATGAGCATCTCCAGCGATTGTTTTGTGCGGTGCTACAAACCAATGTGTCTGTAGCCATTGACTCCAGTGTAGAAGCCGCCTGGCACCCAGTGAAGACTCCATTTCCGAATTCACTGTTATCCCCGGCGACACAATCGCGGCACGCGCTGCCAACGCGCAGACATCGCGTCTTGCGTACTCATTCATCCCATCCCGGCTACGGTGCGAAATAACGCAGGAAAGCCGTGATGTTCACTCGATTGATGCCAAGCCTCCCCGCGTAATGTTCTATTCACCCGCCAGCCGGATGTTTGGCTCGCCGGCTAAATGGCAACGCTCGACGGCAACAGCGGATTCATCTGAATAAAGCACCGTGCGTTTCAGCTCCACCCCAGCATTGACGAGGACCGTATGAACAGGTTGATCGACGAAGGCATCGCGCACATCGCACGGATAATGAAACCGGCCTTGTATGGCGAGGTAGTGGGGCTGTATCTGACGTCGGATTACTGGCGCTCGCGTCTCTATCAGATCCTGGATAACGCGCATCTGAACAACGCGCAGTTGCGTGCCGTGGATGGTCTGCTGCTCGAACTCGATGAATTCGATCGCCGCGCAAAGGTACACGTCGTGCCGCAGGCTTGCGTGGAAATGGCCGGTTGAGGATGCAGCGAGGGAGCGCTTGTCTGTGCGTGGCAGGTGATTGGGCGCTGGCGGAACTCAATCGTGAGCCAGCAGGATTAGTTAGGAGTGTAGAGAATCTCCACACGCCGTTGTCATGCAGTGCTGCCGAGGCGTTTCACTGCAGCCATTTGCGCACGTCTTTCTCCCAGGCGGGGTCGCCACATCCGGCGGGATTCTCCGGCCCCAGCACCGTGATATACCCACGCGACTTCATGCAGGCTTCGTAGGCGCGTACCTTGACGCATTGCCCCGGGCCGGCCTTCTGCGCGGTTGCCTTGCAGCTCGCGACGGAATGATCCATGGGCCCGAAATCCAGGTCGTCGGCGCGCGTCATGGACGACGAATCGGCGCCGGTCGCGGAAAACTCCACCGGGCCCGTCTGCGTACACGCGGCGAGTGAAAGGGACGCGGCCATCGCGCCCGCCAACAGCAGTGAACGGCTGGGTTTCATCGTGTGGTCTCCGTACGGGCGTCGCGGCCATCATACCCGAGCGCCCACGATGCCACGAGGGGGCCGTTCGGCCAATGCCGCGCTGCGTCCTTTTCGGCGATAATCGCCCGCATTCCAGGGTTCGCGTATTGCGGCCGCGCCGTCGCAGCGCACCTCGACCCGTCACACGATGGCAGTTCCCGTTTCCCCTTTTTCGGCTGCGGCGCGCTAATGCAGGCACCTAAGGCAGGCACCTAAGGCAGGCACGCTGAGCATAGTCCCAGCCACCATTCACGTTATGAGCAAGACCGCCAATCCGCAGCGCCAGATCGATACCCTGCTCCGTCAAGCCGTGGCCTTGCAGCAAAACGCGGCGTACACCGAAGCCGAGGAGTTGTACCGCGAGATTCTCGCGCTGCGTCCCAAGCACTTCGATGCGACCCAGTTGCTCGGCGCGCTCGCCCTGCAAGCGGGTCGTCTCGACGAAGGCATTACCTTGCTCAAGCAGGCCGTGGCCATCAACGGCATGCAGGCGCCGATTCACTCGAACCTGGCCTACGCCTACAACGCACGCCACCGCTATCAGGAGGGCCTCGCCAGCGCCAACCGGGCGCTCGCGCTGCGCGCCGATTTTGTCGACGCACTGAACAATCGCGGCAACGCACTGGCCGGTCTGGATCAGCCCGCGGACGCGCTGGCCAGCTTCGAACGCGCCTTGAGCAAGCAGCCGGATTTCGTGCAAGGCTGGAACAATCGCGCCTGTGTCCTGCGTGACCTCGGCCGCCCTGCCGATGCGCTCGCCAGCTGCGATCAGGCGATCGCCCTGCAGCCGAACTACGCCGACGCGTGGAGCAACCGCGCCAACGCGTTGAGCGACCTGAACCGCCCCGCCGACGCGCAGCAGAGTTATCAACGCGCCATCGAACTGGCGCCCGCCCTCGCCGACGCCTGGAATAACCTCGGTCTCACGCTGGTCGACCTCGGGCAGCATCCGCAAGCCTTGCAGAGCTATGAGCAGGCGCTCTCGCTGAACCCTGAATTTGCCGAGGCGCACTGGAATGCATCGCTGTGTCTGCTGCAAATGGGACGGCTCGAGGAAGGCTGGCAAAAGTACGAATGGCGTTGGGAGCGCAGCCGCATCAAGGCGGGCAAACGGGTTTTCGCGCAACCGCTATGGCTGGGGGAGTTTTCCCTCGCTGGCAAGACGATTCTGCTGCACGCGGAACAGGGTCTGGGCGATACGTTGCAGTTCTGCCGCTACGCCGCGAAGGTGGCAGCGTTGGGTGCGCGCGTGCTGCTCGAAGTGCCCGCCGAACTCATGCGGCTGCTGACGGGTCTGGAGGGTGTGGGTGAACTGATCGAGCAGGGTCAGCCATTGCCAGCGTTCGACTGCCACTGCCCCCTCCTCAGTCTGCCGCTCGCCTTCAAGACCGAGGTGGGCAGCATCCCGGCAAGCACGCCTTATCTGTCTGCGGACAAAGCCGCCTCGCAGCAATGGGCCGAGCGCCTCGGCGGCGCAACCGCGCAGGCGCCGCACGCGTTGAAAGTCGGTCTGGTGTGGGCTGGCGGCAACCGGCCGCACGTGGCCGAGCTGCGGAAAAACGATGCGCGACGTTCGATTGCGCTGGATGCGTTGCGGCCGCTCTTCGATGTCCCGCAGGTGCAGTTTTACACGCTGCAAATGGGCCCGGCAGCCCAGCAGCTCGGCGACTCACCCGAGCTGAGCGCGCGCGTCATCGACTACACCGCGTATCTCACCGACTTCGCCGACACCGCCGCGCTGGTGAGCAACCTCGACCTCGTGATCTCGGTGGATACGGCCGTCGCTCACCTCGCCGGCGCGCTCGGCAAGCCGGTCTGGATTCTCAACCGCTTCGACACCTGCTGGCGCTGGATGCTCACGCGCGCGGACAGTCCCTGGTACCCGAGCGCGCGGCTGTTTCGACAGCCCGCGCTCGGCGACTGGACCCACGTGGTGCAGTCGGTCCGCGAGGCGCTCGTCAATCGCGCTTCGGAATATTGAGTCCGCGTACCACGGCCGGACGTGCGACGAAGGCGTCGAGCGCCCGCTTGACGTTCGGGAAATCCGCGAAGCCGACCAGATCGCCGGCCTCGTAAAAGCCGACCAGATTGCGCACCCACGGGAAAGTGGCGATGTCCGCAATGGTGTAGGCATCGCCCATGATCCACGCGCGATCGGCAAGCTGCTTCTCGAGCACACCCAAAAGACGCTTCGACTCTGCGACGTAGCGGTCGCGCGGACGCTTGTCCTCGTATTCCTTGCCCGCGAACTTATGGAAGAAGCCGAGCTGGCCGAACATCGGGCCAATGCCGCCCATCTGGAACATCACCCACTGCAGCATCTCGTAGCGGCCAGCGGTATCTTCGGGCATGAATTGCCCGGTTTTGCTCGCCAGATAGATCAGGATCGCACCGGACTCGAAGAGCGGCAGCGGTTTGCCGTCGGGGCCGTTCGGATCGATGATGGCCGGAATCTTGTTGTTCGGATTGAGCGAAACGAACTCGGCGGACAACTGATCGTTGCTGTCGAAGCGCACCAGATGCGGCTCGTACGGCAGCCCGGTCTCTTCGAGCATGATGGAAATCTTGACGCCGTTTGGCGTGGGCAGCGAGTAAAGCTGAAGACGATCCGGATGCTTCGCCGGCCATTTGGCGGTAATGGGAAATGCGGAGAGGTCAGTCATGAAGGCCTTGAATGGAGTTCTGATAATGGACGGCTGTCATTTGCCAGTTCACAGCAGCCGTCGCCCGCGAACAGAGCGATCAATATAAACGCTCTCGCGTATCTTTTCCCGCGCGAGGCCAGGCGCTTTCCAGCTCGCCTTGCTGCCTGGAACACCGCCTGCCGTCTCGCATCGCAACGACCGCTGACAGTCCAGCGGACCGCCCAAACAGCCGCTAAAAGGGAAAAGGCGCCGAAGCGCCTTTTCGTCAAAACCAGACGCGCCCTTAGCCGCCGGGTGCGTCACTACGACTATGCTGCAACCGCGCCAGGAAGCTTACGGCGCGTTGCGCTTGGCGTTGTCTTTCGCCTGTTCCTTACCGTCGCCGTAGGCCTTGCGGATTTCGCCAGCGCCTTGCTGAAGGTCGCCCTTCAGTTCCTGGGTCTTGTCGCCGGTAGCCTTGCCAACTGCCTCGTTGACCTTACCCTTGACCTGTTCGGCAACGCCCTTGACCTGGTCTTTGTTCATGTTTGGCTCCATCGTGTTGGAATGCCAGCGCAAAATTGCGCCAGTGGTCTCTACCCAGCAACGGGTGTGCCTAACGCGGATTCCCCTGGCGGAACCCCGAAAAAAATTTTCAAAAAGCCCTAAAGTCAAGTTCAGACCTGCCGTAAACGAGGCATGGACCACACGCTAACTGCGTCCAACAACTCATCGTTTGCGACGCTGATCGACCAGGACATCGCGCACATCCGGCGCGTGATGCTGCCGTCTTTGCACGGTGACCTCGCGGGCCCGATCCTGCCGTCGCATTACTGGCGAGACCGGCTCAACCGCCTGCTGGACGCGGTCCATCTGTCCCACGCGCAACTGCGCAACGTGGACGGACTGCTGCTCCAGCTCGACGAGTTCGATGCCCGCCACGCCGTCCCGGCATGGCAAGCACGGCCACTCGCGGTGCACGAAAGCCGCGGCGCCGCCCGGTAATACGCCTGATCCTCTGCTGACGCGCCCGGTCTGAACGGACCCGGCGCCCGTCATCTCTTGACGCCACCACCGGTCACGCGAACGCCGCTCGGCGTCACGCAAACCCCGCTCGTCGTCACGTAAATCTCCACGCAAAAAAAAGCCGCGGACCAAAGCCGCGGCTCGAACACGCCGTAACGCGGAGATCCTGCGTCACACGGCAAGACTAACAATCCTAAATGACAGCTGCAATCTGCCCAGGCGGATTCCCGGCTTACCGTTTCTCCCATATTTGCGATAGCGAATGCAGCCACGGACCGATCCCGCGCGGCGCGCAAAAGGCAGTCAAAGCGCATCCAACGCGCACGCGACTCGCACCCGAATTGCAATCAACCGCCGCCGCGACCCAGGCCAATCCGTCTGCTCGCACCTCCGAAGCTCGAAAACACATCATTTTTGCTCGCTACGGCCCTGAATCATAAGAAAAAGGGACAACTCCAGGTCATAATGTCCGCAAAAATCCCCAGCAAGGACCGCTAGTGACCCAAGCCCCACCGCTCGAGCTGCTCAAACAGGCACGCAACCGCTTTACCCAGCGAGAAATCGCCGCTCATGTCGGCAAGGACATCAAAACCGTGCGCCGCTGGGAAAAAGGCGAGACACCCTGCCCCGCGATGCTCGAACCGGCGCTGCGCGATCTGCTGCACGCCGGCCCCAGTGGTCAGCAGAACGTAGCGGGCGAAGCGAATTTCCGCTTCATTGATCTGTTTGCCGGCATCGGCGGCATCCGCATGGGCTTCGAGGCACAGGGCGGCGCCTGCGTCTTCACGAGCGAATGGAACGACTTCTCCAAGAAGACCTACCTCGAAAACTACGGCGCGGATCACACGTTCATTGGCGACATCGTGTCGTTTCCTGCTAACGACGTGCCGTCGCATGACGTATTGCTCGGTGGCTTTCCGTGTCAGCCGTTTTCCATCGCGGGCGTCAGCAAGAAAAACGCACTAGGGCGGCCGCACGGTTTCGAATGCTCGACCCAAGGGACGCTCTTTTTCGACGTGGCGCGGATCATCGCGGCCAAACGCCCTGCCGCCTTCCTGCTGGAAAACGTGAAAAACCTGCTGTCCCACGACAAGGGCCGCACCTTCGAAGTGATCCTGCAAACGCTGCGCGACGAGCTGGGCTACGAAGTTCACTACCGGATCGTCGATGGTCAGCATTTCACGCCGCAGCATCGCGAGCGCATCATCATTGTCGGATTTCGCGGCAAGACCGCCTTCTCATGGGACGACCTGCGCCTGCCGGAACACGGGCCGCGCCTTGGCAGCATCCTGCATCGCACCGATGGCAGCGAGCCGGTGCTGCCGTGGGACCACGACCGGTTCTTCGATCACGCAAAAAAGCGCGTGCAGCCGAAGTACACGCTCACGCCGAATCTGTGGACCTATCTGCAGAACTACGCGGAAAAACACCGCGCGGCGGGCAACGGCTTCGGCTTCGGCATGGCCTACCCCGATAGCGTCACCCGTACGCTTTCCGCGCGCTATCACAAGGATGGCTCGGAGATCCTCGTCGATCAGGGCAAGCGCTTGCGCCCGCGCCGCCTCACGCCGCGCGAATGTGCCCGGCTGATGGGCTTTCCCGACACGTTCCGCATCCCCGTCAGCGACACCCAGGCGTATCGCCAGTTCGGCAACAGCGTGGTGATGCCGGTCATGCAGGAAGTCGCGCGCATCATGGCGCCGCATGTGCAGGGCCTGCTCGCGCAGGAGCGCGCCCCGCTGCACGCGGCTGTCGGCGCGAGTCGTGTGGCCGCTACCGTCACTCCACGGGCGCGACTGCGCTACGCCTGATGGTCGACGTCGTCGACGCCGCGACCCGCAGCCGGATGATGTCCGGCATCCGCGGGCGCAACACGAAACCGGAACTGCTGATCCGCAGTCTGCTGCACCGTCAGGGCTTCCGCTTCCGGCTCGACGCGCGTGACTTGCCGGGGCGGCCAGACATCGTGCTGCCGCGGTATCACGCGGTGGTCTTCGTGCATGGCTGTTTCTGGCATGGCCACGACTGCCCGCTCTTCAAATGGCCGCAGACCCGCCCCGAGTTCTGGCGCGACAAGATTGGCCGCAACAGCAGCAACGACGCCCGTGCGCGCGAGGCCCTGCTGGCCGCCGGATGGCGCGTCGCGGTGGTGTGGGAATGCGCATTGCGGGGAGCCAATCGGGATCTCGACGGCGTGCTGCAGCGCTTGACCGACTGGTTGCACAGCGACGCCGGCGAGCTGGACGAGCGCGGCGCATCACCGCGTCTTCAGCGCGAGCCAATGCAGGCATTGCCGGTTGCGAAACCGGAGCCGAAGCACGACTGAACGCACCGCTGCCAAACGCGCCGTTCCTTCCCTAAAGTCAGGCTAGCTGGGCGCGGCCCGCCCCCAGGCAAAGGAACAGGCCGCCGGTGATACACTCGATTCGCTCACCCAGGGCTTGCCGGCGCCTCGTTGCCGGCCGCTCCGCCCATCTTTAGAACCGTCCTTGACAAGGAGGCTTACGATGGCTGATTTCCGACTTTGGTCCGATGACTTTCCCAACAACGGCTTCTTGTCGAGAGCGCAGGAGTACGACGACAAGGCGTTCGGTGTGGATGGCGAGAACATCTCCCCAGCGTTGCAGTGGGAGGGTGCCCCGGAAGATACCCAAAGCTTCGCACTGACTGTGTACGACCCGGATGCGCCCACGGGCAGCGGCTTCTGGCATTGGGTGGTGGTCAACATTCCGGTCGACGCCCGCTCGCTACCGCGCAACGCCGGCAAAGCCGACGGCAGTCTGCTGCCGCAAGGCGCGCTGCAGGTGCGCAACGACTATGGCACAGTGGGCTTTGGCGGCACTGCGCCGCCACGCGGCGCCAAGGCGCACCGCTATATCTTCCGTCTGCATGCTCTGAAAGTGGCGCATGTGCCGATCACGCCGGATACGACTAACGCGGTGGCGCGCTTCATGACACATTTGAATGAACTCGATTCGACCACCTACACCGGTCTGTACGAACTCAAGTAATCGCCCGGCATCGAGTGGCGGCGGCAAGAGCCGGCGCCACTTTTCGCGTCAGGCGCCCGCTCAACGGCGAGCTGTCTGACGCGCTCCACGTCATTCGCCCTGCCCACTACCCTGCGCCACTAGTCAGCAATCACACCCTCACACGATGCACGCACAAGCTTCTGGTAAAGACGATTCCGCGCGCCCGGGCGCGCCCGGCAGCGCACCCGCCCCTGCCAGTTCCCACGAACACGACCACGGCCTGCCGCTGCCGCAGCGCTACTGGGCCATCCTCGTGGTGGCGCTCGGCATCACCCTTGCCGTGCTGGATAGCGCCATCGCCAACGTCGCGCTGCCGACCATCGCGCGTGACCTGAATGCGAGTGCTGCATCGTCGATCTGGGTCATCAACGCCTACCAGCTCGCCATCACCATCTCGCTGCTGCCGCTCGCCTCGCTCGGTGACCGCATCGGTTATCGACGCGTCTATCTGGGCGGCCTGATGCTCTTCACGGTCGCCTCGCTGGGCTGCGCGCTGTCGTCGTCCTTGCCCACGCTCGCCTTCGCCCGCGTGATTCAGGGCTTCGGCGCGGCCGGCATCATGAGCGTCAATACGGCGCTCGTGCGGATGATCTACCCGGCGCGGCAACTGGGGCGCGGCGTCTCGATCAATGCGATGGTCGTCGCGGTGTCGTCCGCCGTGGGTCCGACGGTCGCCTCGGGCGTGCTCGCCATCGCGCCGTGGCCGTGGCTCTTTGCGATCAACGTGCCGATCGGCATCGCTGCCGTCATCAGCGGCTTCAAGGCCTTACCGGCCAATGCCGGTCACAGTGCGCCCTACGATTACCTCGGCGCCGTCATGAATGCCTTCGTGTTCGGCCTGCTGATCTTCGCCGTGGATGGCCTCGGGCACGGCGAACACGCGGGCTATGTCGCCCTCGAAGGGCTCGGCGCCATCGTGATCGGCTACTTCTTCGTGCGCCGTCAGTTGACGCAGCCGGCGCCACTGCTGCCGGTGGATCTGTTGCGCATTCCGGTGTTCGCGCTGTCGGTGGGCACCTCGGTCTGCTCGTTCGCGGCGCAGATGCTCGCGTTCGTGTCGCTGCCGTTCATGATGCAGGACCTGCTCGGTTTGAACCAGGTGCAGACCGGTCTGTTGATGACGCCGTGGCCGCTTGTCATCATCGTCGCCGCGCCGCTCTCGGGCGTGCTGATGGAACGCATCTCGGCAGGTTGGCTGGGCGGTATCGGACTCGCTACGCTGACGGTCGGTCTGTTGCTGCTCGCCACACTGGGCGCGCATCCCGATCCTTTGCAGATTGCGTGGCGCATGGCGCTGTGCGGCGCGGGCTTCGGCATTTTCCAGTCACCCAATAACCGTACGATGCTCGCCTCCGCGCCGCGTGCACGCAGCGGCGGCGCGAGCGGCATGCTCGGCACCGCGCGCCTGACGGGTCAAACCCTGGGCGCTGCACTGGTTGCGCTGATCTTTGGCGTGGCGCCTCAGCACGGTCCGATCATCACCCTGTATGTCGCCGCAGCGTTCGCGGCGGTTGCCGCGGTGGTGAGTTCGCTGCGCGTGCGAACGCGGGCATTGTGATGCGTCTTGCCTGATAGACCCAAGGCATAAGCGGCAAGGCATACGCGCCAAGGCATAAGCGGCAACAAAAAAACTGCGGCCATCGAGGCCGCCGTTTCACGTTTCCAGACGGGCAAACACGGGTGCAGATATACGGCACCCGCAATGCCGTTCAATGAGGATGCGATGTCGTCGCAACGTCCTTGAGCTTCACCGCCTTGGCCGTCACCTTGGATGCCGTCGCGACGTTGCGCAGGTCGGCAAGAAACGTATCGCGCCACACCGACAAATTGTTCTCGCGCAACGGCGCCATCATGTCCGCGTGACGGGCCTGGCGTTCGGCGAGCGGCATCGACAGCGCACGTTCGAGCGCCTCCGCCATCTGCGACAGATCGAACGGATTGACGACCAACGCGCCTGGCAACTGCTCTGCCGCGCCCGCGAATTGCGAGAGCACCAGCACGCCCGGATCGGCGGGATCCTGCGAGGCAACGTACTCCTTCGCCACCAGGTTCATGCCGTCGCGCAACGGCGTGACATAGCCCACCTGCGATTGCCGGAACAGCGCCATCAGCAGATTGCGTTCGTACTTGCGATTCAGGTATTGAATCGGCGTCCAGTCGAGCTGTGCAAAGCGGCCGTTGATGCGACCCGCCTCGCCTTCCAGCGTCTGACGGATGCGCTGATAGGTCTGCACGTCCGCGCGGGTCGGCGGCGCGATCTGCACCAGCGACACGCGGCCATGCCAGCCCGGCGCGTTCAGCAACAGGCGTTCGAACGCCTGGAAGCGCTCGACCAGCCCCTTCGAATAATCGAGGCGGTCCACGCTCATGATGAGCTTGCGGCCGTGCATGCCGTCACGCAGGCTGCGCACCGGCTTGCGGTCGGTGAACTGCTCGGCGGCCTTGGCGATTGCGTCGGGGTAGATACCGATCGGATAAGCCGCCACTTTCAGGAAACGGTTGTAGGCGTGCACCATGCCGTCGTCGCTCGACGTGCCGTGCTGGCCGCGTTCGATGTAGTCCACAAACGACTGCCGGTCCGCCTCGGTCTGGAAGCCGACCACGTCGTAGCTGCACATGGCCTTCACGAGTTCTTCATGCGGCGGCACGCTGCGCAGCACCTCCGGCACCGGAAACGGAATATGCAGGAAGAAGCCAATCGGATTTTTCACGCCCAGCTCACGCAGGCAACGCGCGAACGGCAGGAGGTGATAGTCATGCACCCAGATGATGTCGTCCGGCTTGACCATCTCCTTCAACTGCTTCGCAAGCGTCTGGTTGACGCGCAGATAGCCGGCGTATTCCTGGCGGTCGAAGCGCGACAGGTCGTTTCGGTAGTGGAAGGTCGGCCACAGCGTCGCGTTCGAAAAGCCGCGGTAGTACTGGTCGTAGTCGCGCTTGGTGAGGCCCACCGTCGCGTAGGTCACGTTGCCCTGCTTCTCGATCACCGGCGCCGAAGGTTCGCTCACCGTCTCGCCGCTCCAGCCGAACCAAACGCCGCCGGTTTCCTTCAGGGCGTCCAGCACGCCGATCGCAAGACCGCCTGCTGCGGGGCGGCCTTCCTGCGTGGGCGCGACGCGATTCGATACCACAATCAATCTGCTCATTGGTGCTCCACCTCGATAGTTGACGTTGCATGGAGAGATGTACGGCGCTGTTGCATGCAAGGCGCGTGCCGATATCGCAAAATGATCGGAAGAAAAATGTGTGCAAATGTGACGGGCAGGCCAAAACCTGCCCTTTTATTGGGGCGAGAGAGAAAAATCTTCGCTTTGATAGGCCGGCAAGAAAGCCGGCGTTGTTCTGTCAGGCGTCCTGCTCAGAGCCCAGGTCGCGCTGATATTCGAGTCCTTCCGGCCGCACGCCGCCCTGGTTGTGCTCGCCGTCCGGCGGCGCATCCGGGGCAATACGGTTTTGTCCTGCCGGGTCCGGGCCGACCGGCGGGCCGCCAGTCTCGTTGCCGGGGCGCGCATCGCGCTTCGAATGGCGCGCGGAGCGCCGCAATGCCGGATGTCTCATGTCGTTGCCTCCTGGGGAAGCCTGCCGCGCGAATGGCAGCACCCATACAGTCTAGGGCTCGCAGCGATAAATTTCCGGTAAAACACACGCTGCGCTTGTAACAAATACAGCAACAAAAAGCGCGTACCGTGGGGCACGCGCTTCACGCACGTCAGAGCATGGGATACACGCGAATTTCGCTCAAAACATGCGGTGTCTGGTTGGGTTGCGGCGGCGGATCGCCGATCGGCGGCGCGGCGGGTTCGCCCGGAGGCTCGCGGGTCGGATCGGGCACGGTGTCCGGTTCGCTGGGGTTGGGCGGGTCGGTCGGCTCGGGGCGGTGCGCAACGAGCGGCAGGGAGCCGGGAACGAAGGGGACAGCAGGAATGGTCACGGGTGCGTCCAGCGGCATAGTGGCTCCTTGTTATGCGTATGTCCTTCACTCACGCAAGGCCTATGCCGGGGCGGACGCACCCCGCGGTTCAGACAGGATCAGGCGTCGGCGCCGCCCAGTGCACGCGATTCGTCCGCAGGGTCGTCTTCACCGCGCGCGGCGTCGTTGCCGTACTCGACCAGACGGTTGTACAGCGTCTTCAGGCTGATGCCGAGAATCTCGGCGGCCCGCGTCTTCACGCCACCACATTGCTCGAGCGTCGCCAGGATCAACTGACGATCTGCCTCGGCCAACGACGTGCCGAACGGAATCGTGATCGCCGTACCGGCTGCGGGCTTCGACAGCGTGATCTGCAACGGCACGGTGGCCGTGCTGTCCGAATCCGTGCTCGACATGATGTGCGCGCGCTGCACGTAGTTCTTCAGTTCGCGCACGTTGCCCGGCCACGGGTACGACAGCAGCATTTCCTTCAGCGCCGGAGGGAAGTGCTTGCGCGTGCTGTGACGTTCGTTGAGGTCGTCGAGGAAGGCCTGCGCCAGCAGCTCCACGTCCTTGCCACGCTCGCGCAGCGGCGGCAGGCTGATCGGGAACACGTTCAGACGGTGATATAGGTCGAGGCGCAGCTTGCCTTCGAGCACCGCCTGCTCCGGGTCGCGGTTGGTGGCCGCAATCAGGCGTACGTCGGTCTCGATCTCTTTGGTCGTACCCACGCGCATGAACATGCCGGTTTCCAGCACGCGCAGCAGCTTGACCTGCAACTCGATCGGCATTTCGGTGATTTCGTCGAGAAACAGCGTGCCGCCGTTGGCCCGTTCGAAATAACCCTTGTGCTGACGATCCGCGCCAGTGAACGCGCCGCGCTCGTGACCGAACATTTCCGATTCGATCAGGTTCGGCGAGATCGCGCCGCAGTTCACGGCCAGAAACGCATGCTTGCGACGCAGGCTCAACTGATGCAGTGTCTGCGCGGCGACTTCCTTGCCGGTACCCGATTCGCCCACCAGCATCACCGAAGCGGCGGTAGGCGCCACCCGGCCGATCTGGTCATAGACCTCCTGCATGACCGGCGAATTGCCGAGCATCAAACCGAAGCGGCCCATGCGGCGTAGTTCACCGCGTAGCGTGCCGATTTCGGCCTTCAGGTCGCCGGCGCGCGGCAGGCGCGACAGGATCGCCTTGACGCGCTGCATGTTGATTGGCTTCACGAGGTAGTCGGTCGCGCCCATTTTCAGCGCGTTGACCGCCGACTCGACCGTCGCATGGCCGGTAATCACGATCACCTCGACGCCGGAACGCGGATCGAGGTCTTCGAACAGGTCGACGCCGCTGCCGTCCGGCAGCTTCAGGTCGGTGAATACGACATCCGGCATCTGCCGGACCAACTGGATGCGCGCTTCGCGCAAATCGCCTGCGGTCGCGGTGGTGAGCCCGTCTTCCCCGATGATGGCGGCGAGCGCCTCGCGGGTGCCGGGATCGTCATCGACAATCAATACGTGTGGCATCGTGTCTCGAAACCCCGAAAATTCTGGTGATGAATGGCATGCGTGAAAGCATGGAGAAATAGACGCGCGCGGGGCGCGCCACGAATGCGACACGCCGCGGTGCGAGTGCATGCCAACTGGATGGATGCCCCACACCGGCTGCGCAAATCCGACTTAATGCAATTTCGCAACAATTCGCACAGTTTGTGCCGTCATCTAGGACGTATTGTTGTTTATATCCCGATTATACGGCTTTATTGGGATGAACTCTAATGCTCTCGGGCGTCCAGCGCGGTGTCTGCGCGGCGCCCGCGCAGTGTCAGTTCAGTCACTGCGCCGGACGTCGGCCAGCTCATCGCCTGGCCCATCGCTCAAATCAGCTATGCGGGAAAGGCCACGCTTCCCCCATGCCGTTTGGATGCGCCGCGCCATTGGTCTGGCCGGTGCGAGGCGCCTCGGCTTGGGTGATCGCCCCGCCGGCACTCGCTGCAGCCTGCGCCGGCGTGACCACTGAGCCGCCTTCGTCCTCCCAGCGGTTCAGTTCGCGGTTCAGAAACGCCTGCGAAGCCCGCTGACGCTGCGTCCAGCGCCAGGCCAGCACGCCGCCAAGGATTGCCAGCGCTCCAAAAATCCCGATCTTGGGTCGTGCCATTTTCACCCTCCGTCAATTTAGCCTTGGATAATCGTCGTCGCTCTGATCATGCGCGGCACGCGCGGCGTGCCGTTGATCCGATGTTGCGCGTCCTGCTAGCGCGTTGCCAGCACGCCCAGCAGGAAACCGACGCCCGTCGCGATGCCGACGGCTCGCCAGGGGTTATGCCGCACGTAGCGCTCCGCGTTGACGGCTGCAACGCGATAACGCCGCTGCGCCGCGCTTTGCGCGTCGCCGAGCGCGGCTTGCAGTGTTTCCACATGAGTGCCCAGACGTTCCCGCAGCGCCTCGACGCCCTCGCCCGGAACATTGGCCGCGAGCCGCAGCATTTCTTCCGAGTCGGTCAACAGGACACGCAAGTCGTCGACGATCTTCTGCTTACCCAGTTCAAGTTGTTGCGCGGTTTGATTCATTCATTGCTCCTGTGTCGTAGGGCTGAAGGGGTGACGCCGCTTCAGCCCGTTTCACAAACACTAAAGCCATACGGACGCAATCGGCGTGCCTGGCTGGCGCCATAGCCGAGCGCCGGTTCTAATCGACATCGTGCCGCTGAAGCCTGCGTTAAGCGCCTCGCGCGCGCTCGAGTTCCAGCCAGCCAGGTCATTTCTGCCAAACGGGAATGGAAGTTCCGGTCAGGATTGCCGAACGTCGCGCATGGATACGATTGCTTCGCGGTACAGCGTTGCCAGACATACACTTTGGACAGCGTAGCAGCATGTTTGTGCACGTCGCCAAAAGCGGAACGCACGTACTTTCAGAATCGGTAGGTGCATTGCTCTGTCTGTTGCCAGATGGTTAAATCGGTTATTTGTGAGATAGTGACCTATTGCGCAAGCCGCATTCGCGGCACAGGCACTCGCTCACCTGAGCCTGCGCGGCACTCACGAAGACATTTGCACAGGACAAGCTGGTTATGGCGTCAATCGATCTGGACTCGCCCGCTGTCGCTTCCGGCGGCAATGCGGCAGCACCGGAGAAACATCGCGTGACAGAAGGCGTCGCGGGACTGAAGTCGTATGGTCTGCTGTACGGCTCATCGCCCGTCATGCTGGATTTATATGAGCAAATCGAACGGGTCGCCTCCACCGATGCCACCGCCCTCATCATTGGCGAATCCGGCACAGGCAAGGAGCTGGTCGCCCGCACGATTCACGATCACAGCGCGCGCAAGGACGCACCATTCATCGCCGTCAATTGCGGCGCGATCCCCGACGAGCTGATCGAGGCCGAACTGTTCGGCCACGAAAAAGGCAGCTTTACGGGCGCGGTACAGGGCCGGGTCGGCTACTTCGAGCACGCCAACGGCGGCACCCTGTTTCTCGACGAAATCACGGAAATGGCGCCGGTGCGTCAGGTGAAACTGCTGCGCGCGCTCGAAACCGGCACGTTCTATCGCGTAGGCGGCAACGAGCTGATCCACGGCGACGTACGCGTGATCGCAGCCACCAATCGCGACCCGGCGGTGGCGGTAAAGGAAAACGGGCTGCGCGAAGACCTGATGTACCGCCTGGCGGTCTTTCCGCTGCGCGCGCCACCACTGCGTGAACGCGACGGCGACCGCGAACTGCTCGCGCTCCACTTTCTCGCCGCGCTCAATGCCCAGGAAAGCACCAACAAGAGCTTCAGCAAGCGCTCGCTCGAAACCTTGCGCACGTGGTCCTGGCCGGGCAACGTCCGCGAACTGAAGAACGCGATTTACCGCGCCTTCATTCTCGCGGAGAAGACCGTCGAGTTGCCGCATCCGCATCTCGCTTCACGCGTGAAGAAAGCGGTGACGCAAGGCGATTCGATGAGCGTGTGGATCGGCACGCCGCTCGCCGATGCGCAGAAGCAGATCATCCTCGGCACGCTGAAGTATTGCGGCGGCGACAAGCGACGTGCCGCCAAGGCGCTTGGCGTCAGTCTGAAGACGCTCTATAACCGGCTGAGTACATATGGCGGTGACGACGCACCGGCAGAGGAAAGCGAGTCGTAAGATTTTTGCGGCGACGACTACGCATGATGGCGTCGCTGCTGTAGCATTTTCCGCTGCAGCGTAGGTTGCATTCGCAACAACTACCGCGCTCGCCATCACCACGTCGAACGCACCTGCAGTCTCCCTCCCTGCCGCTTTAAAAAGCGCGCTGAGCCAAGACAGAAAAGGCTCAGCGCCGCATCAACTTTTGCAATTGCTTGCACTTTCGCACTGCCCATAACAAATCGCATCCTGCAAAATGCTGCTGCGTCGCAGAGGACGTGCTGTCAGCCCGCCGCGCCGCGATCGAATGGGATGGACGGCACAAGCAGGAGCACTGACAGGGACATGAACAAGCAACAAGACACAGCGCGCGGCATGCTCCGCGCGCCGCGCGCGAGCGCCACTACGCTCGTCGCTTTGGCCGTCGCAATGGCCGCCACCTTGAGCGGATGTAGCTCGATCTACTCCGAATCGGCCACCACCGGCGCCGGCATCGCAGGCGCTGCGATTGCCACCCAGGTCACTCGAAACGCCACCGTTGCAACCGGCATTGGTCTCGGCGTCGTCGCCGCGGCGCAAGCCGGCGTGCAGTACTCGGAGCGCGTGGTTCACCGCAATTCACAGGACGGCATCGCGAAGGTCGCCGGCCCGCTGGATGTGGGTGGCGTGGCGCCGTGGAGCGTGACGCATTCGGTGCCTATCGAAGACGACGAACACGGTCGCGTGACCGTGAGCCGCGTGATCAGCGCGGGCACGCTCGATTGCAAGGAAATCGTCTTCTCCGTCGATCGTGACGCCACCAAGGACGCCGCGGCATCCAGTGCGTTCTACGTCGCCTCGATCTGCCGCGACGGCCAGAACTGGAAGTGGGCGTCGGCCGAACCTGCCACCGGACGTTGGGGCGCGCTGCAATGAGTACGCGCATGACTGCCCCAGAAAAGGTGCCGCGTCGCCCGTCTCCTGGTTTTTCCGTGAGCCTGCGTCTCGTACTCGCGGGAGCCGTGTGCGTCGGCGCCAGTCTTTTGACCAGCGGTTGCGCGTCGGTGGGTACGGCGGCCGGCGCAGCGGCGGGTGTCGCCACGGGCATCGTCAGCTCCAATCCGGCGGTGGGCATCGGCGTCGGCATTGCGGTGCAGGCCGCCACGGACGCAGCGGTCAAACGCTACATGCTCGTCATGCACACCGACCAGCAAAACGAAATCGCGGCGCTCGCGGGCGGTATGGCCGTGGGTGACAGCAAGCCCTGGCGCGTCAAACACACCTTGCCTATCGAGAACGGCCACGGCGAAGTGCGCGTGACACGCGCGTTCACGTCGGCGCTGGCCATCTGCAAGGACTTTGCGTTCTCCGTCGCCGATGGCGACAAGCCCGACGCGCACGAAGACTGGTACACCGCCAGTGCGTGCCTGCAGGATGCGGGGTGGAAATGGGCGTCGGCTGAACCGGCCGTGGAACGGTGGGGCAATCTGCAGTGAAAGTGGCGCGTGACGTTGCGTCCGCGCTTTGCCACTCCTGATGAATCACAACCTGCCGGGCAGGCGGGCAACTGCTGCATAGCTGAGCCCGCGTACGGCCCAACCAAAAGCTAAAAGGCCGATTGCAACGCGCGTTGAAATCACACGCGCTTGCAATCGGCCATTGTTCGTTACCGTCTCAGCAAAGCTGAGACGAAGTTGAGAAACAGCGATGTTCAGGACTCGACGTCCTCGAGACTGAAGATTTCTGTCTGGTCGTTGTACGAGAAAATCTCGCCATAACGGCCCCAGTTGATCACGGCGTCGAGCGTCTCTTCCGCGGCGCTGTCCGAGAGAAAATCCTCCAGCTCCTGCTCGAAGCGCACGCGCGGCGCGCGATGCCCCGGCCGTTCGTTGAGCACCTTCTTGATCCGCGCCGCGAGCGGCACATGCCGCAGCAAATGCTCGGCAAACATCATCTTGCGTTCCTGCGTGCCGAATTCAGAAAACACGCGCGCGGGCGGCGTCAGGAAAATATCGCCTTCGCGGATGTCCGCGAAACCCAGGTGCTGCAACACTTCGGCCACCGGGAACAGATCGTCCACCTCCAGATGCAGCGAACGGGCAATTTCCGGCATGTCGGCGCGGCCGTGGTACGGCGCGGACGCCAGCGTTTCGATCAGACCGGCCATCAGGTTGGTGGAGACGTGCGGCAACCAGCTACCCAGCTCCAGGCCCTTCTTGGTCGACTCGTCGGTTTGACGCGCGGTCATCTTGGCGTAGATCTCGTCCACCAGACGGCGGAACGCCGGGTCCAGACGGTTACGCGGGTGCTTGAACGGCACCTTGATTTCGGCAATCACGCGGCCCGGATTGGACGACAGCACCAGAATGCGGTCGCACATGAACACCGCTTCCTCGATGTTGTGCGTGACGATCAGCACCGACTTGATCGGCATGCGCCCCTGCGTCCAGAGATCCAGCAGGTCGGTACGCAGCGTTTCGGCGGTCAGCACGTCGAGCGCGGAGAATGGCTCGTCCATCAGCAGCAGCGTCGGATCGACCACCAGCGCACGCGCGAAACCCACCCGCTGTCGCATGCCGCCTGACAGCTCACGCGGGTAGGCGTTTTCGAAGCCGTCCAGACCGATCAGGTCGATCGCCGCCAGCGCGCGTTCGCGCCGCTCGCGCGCACCCACGCCCTGCGCTTCGAGCCCGGCTTCCACGTTCTGCAGCACGGTCAGCCACGGGAACAGCGCGAAGGTCTGGAACACCATCGCCACGCCCTTGGC
Source organism: Paraburkholderia sp. DHOC27 (assembly GCF_003429005.1). Lineage (GTDB taxonomy): Bacteria > Pseudomonadota > Gammaproteobacteria > Burkholderiales > Burkholderiaceae > Paraburkholderia. The sequence goes on along the minus strand of NZ_QVQV01000006.1, from coordinate 536,449 downwards.
AGGCCCTTCGAGCGGCTTGCCGAGGTACGACACTTCGCCATCGGTCGGCTCGATCAGGCCGGCGATGATGCGCAGCAGCGTCGACTTGCCCGAGCCCGACCGGCCCAGCATGCCGACAATCTCGCCTTCACGCAGCGCCAGGTTCACGTCGTCGAGCACCAGCAACTCGCCCTGCGTCTTGTTGAAACCGCGGCACACGTCCTTGACCTTCAGAATCTCGTCGCCGAGGCGCGGAGGTTTCGGCGGAGTCTGGAGCGGCGCAGCGGTTACGGCAGCTTTAGGATTTTGCATCTCGGTTTGCCTTAAGTAAGCTGTCAATCGAGCCGAAGCTTGGACTCGGCGAAGGCGTACATCGGACGCCACAGCAGGCGGTTGAACAAGGTCACGAAGAGCGACATCACGGCAATGCCGAGGATGATCTTCGGGAAATCGCCCGCGGCCGTGGTTTGCGCGATGTACGCGCCAAGACCATGCGCTTCGACTTTGGTGTCGCCCCACTGGACGTATTCGGCCACGATGCTTGCGTTCCACGCGCCGCCCGACGCGGTGATCGCGCCTGTCACGTAGTACGGAAAGATGCCCGGCAGCATCGCCTTGCGCCACCACTGCCAGCCGCGAATGCCAAAGTTGGTCGCGGCCTCGCGGTAGTCGTTGGGGTAAGAGCTTGCACCGGCGATGACATTGAACAGGATATACCACTGCGTGCCGAGCACGATCAGCGGCGAGAGCCAGATATCCGGGTTCAGATGAAAGCGCACGATCACGATGACGAACACCGGAAACAGCAGGTTGGCCGGGAAGGCAGCGAGGAACTGCGCGAGCGGCTGGATCTTCTCGGCCAGCGCCGGCCGCAGACCGATCAGCACGCCGAGCGGCACCCAGATCACGGACGCAATCGCAATCAGCAAGATCACACGCACGAGCGTAATCAGGCCGAGCACCAGCACATGGCCCACTTCATCGAGCGTGACGCCAGTACGCACATACGTCACGACACGGTAGACGACGTACAGCGTGAGCAGGATGACGAGGACACCCCAAACGATGTCGCCCACGCGCGACGACTTCTGGCGCTGCGGAATCGCAAAACGCACGCGGTCGAAGCTCGGCAGACGCATCGGCACACGCGCGGCATTGGCGAAGATCCAGCCAATCGGCACCAGCAGACGGTGAATCAGACGCGTGCGGCGAATCAGGTCGAGCAGCCACGACTCGGGCGCATCGCCAGAACTGGTGTTCTCCATGCGGAACTTGTCCGCCCACGCCACCAGCGGACGGAACAGGAACTGATCGTACGCGAGAATCACCACCGTCATGGTCAAGATCACCCAGCCGATCGCATGCAGGTTTTTCTCGGAGATGGCCTGCGCCAGATACGCGCCAATGCCCGGCAGCGTGATGGTGTTGTTGCCCACCGTGATCGCTTCGGAGGCCACCACGAAAAACCAGCCGCCCGACATCGACATCATCATGTTCCAGATGAGGCCCGGCATCGAGAACGGCACTTCGAGCTTCCAGAAGCGCTGCCACGAGGTGAGATGAAAACCGCGCGAGACTTCGTCCAGATCGCGCGGCACCGTGCGCAGCGACTGATAGAAGCTGAAGGTCATGTTCCAGGCCTGGCTCGTGAAGATCGCGAAGATCGCCGCCAGTTCGGCGCCGAGCACACGCCCCGGGAACAGCGCGAGGAAGAACGTCACCGTAAACGAAATGTAGCCAAGCACTGGCACCGACTGCAGGATGTCGAGGATCGGCACCAGCACCAGACCCGCGCGGCGGCTCTTGGCCGCGAGCGTGCCGTACACCAGTGTGAAGACCAGCGAGGCGACCATCGCCGCCAGCATGCGCAGCGTGGTGCGCATTGCATACTCGGGCAGATTCGACGGCGCGAGCGAGATCACCTGGCTCTTCAGCGTCGACATGGGCGCGAGCGTCTGGTGAAAGCCGATGGAGGCCATCGCGATCAGGCAGATGATCAACGGGAAGGCGACGAAATCCCAGCCATTGGGTAACAGGCGCCAGGCCGACGCGTTGGCGGTGCGTTTGAGGTCGAAGCTGAAGTCCATCAGACGCCCTTCCTGTTTGCGTAAGCTATTTGAATGCGGGCCGCGCGAGGCGACGCCGGTTTGTCTGCCCGGGCCTGCTGGAGCCGAGGCGCGGCGCGGGGTTCGGAAGACCGGTCCGGAAAGCGAAAATCAGGCATGGCAAAACGCGTGTGCGGTAATACGTTAGCGGCGCCGGCCCACGGCTGGCGAGCTTTCCTTGTTTTGGACGGCACGACACTACTACAACCTATGTTTCAGGCACAACCTTCTGGCCCAAATGAGTCGCCGGACAGCGCGCTCGGGGCGGCGACGCCCTGTTGCGCACTCGTGAGCCGTATTCCAGCCCGTGCCGGTCACATCTGGAAAACCCGCAGCAGCGTTCAGAAAGGACCGGGCGTGGCCGTTAATAACCTGATGACCTACGTAATTCCGCAATAACGACTGGCGTAGCGCCATGCGGCGGTTAAAATCCCTACACGAGAGCCGCCTGCGGGCGACAGGCTGTAATACAGAACACGTGGGACTACCCCGGTTCGCAGCAGCCCCCAACCCGCCACCAGAGGAACGACCCAGCGCCGGCGCGCTGTAACGCTTGACCTTGTCGCATGCAAAAAGTCAGACGGATCTGAGAGCCGATGAACAGTAAATCCTTGCGCCAGGCACCCGGACCGCTCAGCTTCGCGCTGATCGTGCTCGTTTGCTGGTTCGTGTCCGGCATGATCGCGGACCGGATGGTACAGCAAGAGCTCGACGCGGCCCTGCGCGCACAACGGCAGATGTCCGAATCAATCGTCGACAACATGGCCGAGGTGATTGCCAGCGACCTGGCCATGTCGCGCGCCATCCCCGCCACGATGGCCGAGATGGATGTCGTCCAGCACGCCCTGGCGCAATCGCAGAATTATGCCGCGAACGGCAGCGCGGCGGAACCCGCGCTGCGCGAGACGCTCCTCAAAGTGCCCACGCTCGCTTCGGTCAGCGCCTTCCTGCACGACGGGCAAGGCTTCTCCGGGCTCGATTCGATCTGGCTGGTCAACGCCAACGGCATCTGCGTGGCGGCCAGCAACGTGCAGACGCGCAACTTCGTGGGCGTCGACATGCGCGGCCGCAGCTTTCTGGCCAACGCCCTGCTCGGCGCGTTCGGCGAGGCATACGGCGTGGGGCGCTCGAGCGGCGAACCGGGCATCTTCATTGCCGCGCCGGTCTATGACGACGGCATCCTGGTGGGCGCGGTGGTCGCCAAGGTCGGCATCTCGCGGCTGCGTCACTGGGTGGCGCATGCGGGCGCGTTCGTCGCCGACGAAAACGGCGTGATCATCATGGCGCACGACGCCGCGCTCGAAGGCCACGCGCTGCCCAATGGCCGCATCAAACAGATGAGCCCCGCCGAACGCCTGAACACCTACCGCCGCGTCGACTTCCCGAATGTGCAGATCGAACCGCACATGCAGCAGGTGCGCGAGCAGGCGCCGTGGATTCCGGCGGCAGTGGCCGGCGAACTCTTCAGCATGATGGATCGCCCCGACCCCGCCTTGTACGAATCGCGTATCGGTCTCAACTCGGGGCTGTCCGCGCATCTGGTCGATCCGCTCGCTGCGTGGCCGGAACTGCTGCGCAACCACAAGCGCGATCATCTGCTGGTGTTCCTGACGCTGGCGGGCACGGCTGCGCTGGCCTGGGTGATCACGCTGTCGTATGTGCGCGAGCGGCGTCACCACCGCGCCACCCGCGACCTTGCCGAACAATTGCAGTCGGCCAATACGCTGCTCTCCGCCGAGGCGCGTCATGACGCCCTCACCGGCGCGCTGTCGCGGCGCTACTTCCTCGATCTGCTGCGGCGGGAAATCGAACGCACCCAGGCGAGCGGCGAACCGTTGTGCATGGCGATTGCCGACCTCGATCACTTCAAGCAGATCAACGACCGTTTCGGCCACGCCGCCGGCGACCGCGCGCTCGAACACTTCGTCGACACCTGCCGCGCCGAACTGCGCGCCAGCGACGCGATTGGCCGGCTGGGCGGCGAGGAATTCGGCATCCTGCTGCCCGTCACCGCGCTCGAAACCGGGCGCGAAGTGGTCGAGCGGCTGCGCAACCGTCTGAAGGCCGTGCCGTCCACCAAGCTGCCGCCTTCGGCCAGCTTGAGCGTGAGCATCGGCATTACGGAGCTGTCGCCCGAAGATCTGCCCGAGCGGCTCATGAGCCGCGCCGACCTTGCGCTGTATGCCGCGAAGAGCGGCGGGCGCGACCGCACCGAAGCGCTGCCGCCCGACGACACCGCCCCGCCCACCCGCACGGCCGCCACCACCTGGTAAGCGGTACGCGCGGATAACACGCCTGCCGGATTCCGGCAGCATCCCACCGCACCGACACGCTGGAGCGAAGCAGGTATCATCGGCTTTGACAGGAAAGCCATTGATACCGCATTGATACCGCTCTACCAGGAGAGTTGCATGAAGGGAAATCTGGTGATTGTTTGCCGCGATCACGACGCCGACGCGTTCGACCATTTGCTGGCCGAATACGGCGCCTTCCAGACACGTTTGTCGTCGACAGCGTGGTATCTGAAACTCGATGTTGCGCCGGAAGTCATTCAGGAAGAGATTCTCGCCCGGCTCGGCAAGTACACGACTCACTACATCTTCGAGGCGGAGACCGTGACGTGGAACACGGTGGACAGCGAAGCCGCCACCGCCTTGAACACGTTATTTTCGGAGTAGTTTTGCAGGCGGCCTGGTGAGGTGCTGACCTGGCCGCATTACCACGCGCTCTCCGAGACCGATGCCGTACGCGGCACGGCCTGTAGCGGGAACGTCATCAGAATACGCAAGCCGCGTCCCTCGTGGTTGCCGATCTCCCACTCGCCGCCCGCGCGGCGCACCAGCCGCTCGACGATGGCGAGCCCCAGCCCGCTGTGGCCGTTGCCGCCGCGCGCCGGGTCGAGCCGCACGAAGGGCCGGCTCGCATTGACCAGATCCTGCGCAGCAATGCCGGCGCCGTTGTCCTGCACCGACAGCGTGTAACCCGCCTGGGTACGCGCCGTGGCCACCACGATGGGCGGCGCGCCGTAGGCCTGCGCATTGTCGAGCAGATTGGAGAGGATGCGATCGAGCGTGGCCGCCGGCAGCAGGAAACCTGAGCCGGCCTTCAGGTCGGTCAGCACAGGCACCGCCCCGCCGCTCGCGACAGCCCGGTAGCTGCGCACCACGCGCTCGCACTGCGCGTCCACTTCGACTGTTTCGCTGCGATCCGCGCCGTCGTGCGCGAACACCAGAAACTGTTCGACGATGTGCGTCATCGAATCGACGTCGCGTACCACGCCGTCGCGCACCTTCGCCTCGTCCATCATCTCGGCGCGCAGCCGCAGCCGCGCCAGCGGCGTCTTCAGATCGTGTGCGACGCCCGCCAGCATCACCGCGCGATCGTTCTCCGTGCGCGCGACTTCCTGCACCATCTGATTGAAGCCGTGCGTCAACTGACGCAATTCGCGTGGCCCGCGCTCCGGCACCGGCGGCACCGGCTGACCCCGGCCGAAGCGCGCCACGGCATTGGCGAGCGAGCGCAACGGCTGCTGCAACTGCCATGCGGCAAACAGCGCGGCCATCACGGCAAACGTGAAGATGATGGTGAGCCAGAGCACCATGCGGTCGACCGAGCGCGGCGGCCGCAACGGCTGCACTGGCACCACGATCCAGCTGCGGTCGGTAGGCTGGCGCACCCACAGCACCGGCGGCTTGCCGGGATCGCCGAGCCTCACCTGGGTGCCCGGCGGCATGCGGTCGCGCACGTCGTCGAGGAAGTGGTTGAGCGGCGTGTTCTCGTCAGTGCCCTGCGCCGGCACATCCTGACTGGACGGGTCGACGAGGCGAACCCGCGAAGGCAACGGTTGATCCGGCGAGTGGGCCACGTGCTGACGCACGGCGTCGACGAGGAAGGTCGCCTCTTCTACTGCATAGCGGTTCTGGAACTGGCTGCGCTCGAGGCGAAACAGCAGGTAACCCGCAAAGTGCGACAGTAGCAAGACCACGACGACCAGCAACGCCAGCCGCCCGAACAGTGAATCAATGGGTCGGCGCATGCTGTTCGCCATCCGGCACGAACACGTAGCCGCGACCGCGCACGGTCTGGATGAAGCGCGGCGTGGACGGGTCGGTTTCGAGAATGCGCCGCAGACGCCACACCTGCACGTCGATGCCGCGGTCGGTGCCGTCGTATTCCGGACCGTGCAGCAGTTCGAGCAGGCGTTCACGCGTCAGCGTGCGCATGGGGTGATTGACGAAAATCTTTAGTAGCGCGAATTCGCTGCCGGACAAGGTGAGCGGCTTGTCTTCGAGATTCAGCGTGCGCGACTGGAAATCCAGCGTGAAGCGGCCGAAGGTGAACGGCTCGCGTTGCTCCGGCGCAGCCGCCGACGGCAGCGTGCGGCGCCGCCGCAAGACTGCCTGCACGCGCGCCAGCAGTTCGCGCGGGTTGAACGGCTTGCCGAGGTAGTCGTCCGCGCCGAGTTCGAGGCCGACGATACGGTCGACGTCGTCGGCACGTGCGGTGAGCATGATCACCGGAATGTCGTCGCCCGAGGCGCGCAGTTTTCTGAGCGCCGTGAGGCCATCCACGCCCGGCATCATCAGGTCGAGCACGATCAGGTCGGGGCGCTCGCGTTCGAGCCGCCGTTCGAGTGAACCTGCGTCGTGCAGCACCGACACTTCGATGCCCTGACGAGCCAGATAGTCGCGCAGCAGGTCGCGGAGTTCGAGGTCGTCATCGACGACAAGTATTTGAGTAGCCATGAGTTGAAGTTTAACGCGCAGCAGTTGGGGTTTCCGGGCCGGAGCCCCCTCAAAGGGTTACCGGGTGTTACGGCGAAAGGGGCACGTAATGTCGCGTAATAGCGGCCAACCGTCACGTAACACAGCAAAGTCCGCAGGTCTCTACGCTGTGTCTTACCGAATGCATCCCGTCCTGTGTTGCCGTGTTTGCATCGTCGGCTATTCCATTACAAGGAGCCATTCATGTCCACAAAAATGTCACGCTTTGTCGCCGTCGCCGCAGCATCGCTCTCCATCGGCCTTGGTGCAGCATACGCCGCTCAACCGTCGGCCCCCGGCCCCGGCGGTCCCGGCGGCTGGCATCACGATCACTTCATGCAGGAAATGAACCAGTTGCATGGCCAGCTCAACCTGAACGCCGATCAGGAGAAGCAATGGCAGGCCGCCCTCACCACGATGAAACAGAATCGTGAAACGGAGCGCGCCAACCACAAGCAGATGCACGAGCAGATGAAGTCGATGCAGCAGCAGCCCATCCTCGATCTGAATGCATTGCATGACATGCATCAGAAGGCGGAAGAGCAGAATCATCAGTTGCACGAACAGACTTCGGCCGCCTGGCTCACGTTCTACAACGGTCTCGACGACAAGCAGAAGACCATCGTCAGCACGGCCCTCAAGCAGCATTGGGCGAAGATGGAACAGCGTCACGAGAAGATGCACGAGCACTGGCAGCATCATAACGGCGCGGCGTCGGCGCCTGCTGCGAATCAGTAAGCGCGGTTCGCAGTTGAAAACTTGCGGACGGCGGGGCGAGTCTGGGTTTGTTCTCCCAAGGTTCTTGCCCTGAGGTCCGCAAATAAAAACGCCACGGAGGTAGGACTCCGTGGCGTTTCCATGTTTGCACTATAGAGCGCTGGGCACACTGATCAACATGCGAGGTTCAGCGTTTGCCCATGCGCGATCGTTCAAGCCGTCGCGCTGCGTCGTTCAATTCAGCGAGCCCAGATCGAACACCAGCACCTCGGCGCTCTCACCGTTTTCGAGCGTCACCGTATCCGCCTCGGTGATCATCGCGGCATCGCCCGCGCTGAGCGCCTTGCCGTTCACCGTGAGCGCGCCGCGCGCCACGTGCACATAGGCGAGCCGTCCCGCCTGCAGCGGCAGTTCGGCGCGCTCCGTGCCGTCGATCAACGCCGCATAGATCGACGCGTCCGCATGGATCGTCACCGAACCTTCGCGTCCATCCGGTGAGGCGACGACGCGCAGGCGGCCGCGCTTGTCGGCGGCGTCGAAGCGCTTTTCCTCGTAGCCGGGCGCATCGCCGGCGCGCTGCGGGATCACCCAGATCTGCAGCAAATGCACTTCTTCGTCCTGCGATGCATTGAACTCGCTATGCATCACGCCCGTACCCGCGCTCATGCGCTGCACGTCGCCGTGACGGATGGTCGAGCCGTTGCCCATGCTGTCGCGGTGCGCCAGCGCGCCTTCGAGCACATAGGTGACGATCTCCATGTCGCGATGCCCGTGCGTGCCGAACCCCTGGCCGCCGGCGATGCGGTCTTCGTTGATCACACGCAACGGCCCGAAGTGCACGTGCTTCGCGTCGTGGTAGTCGGCAAATGAGAAGCTGTGGTACGAGTCGAGCCAGCCGTGGTTGGCGTGGCCTCGTTCGGCGGAGCGGCGAATCTCGATCATGGAGCGGGTCCTTGTCGATGCGTTGCGATACACACAATGTATGGGCGAGCGGGCGCCGGAACAATCCGCATGGACGCACCGGAGCGTTCCATAAACATGGGCAATGAGCGTGGGGCGTGTGAGGCCGCAGCCGTCCCATGCTGGCGCCCTGCGCGTGTTCGGGTAAAATACCGCGCTTTTCGGGCGACCGGCTGCGGGCGACCGGCGGACAAAACGCATTGGATACGAGCGACACTGATCCGGCGCGACAATTTTGACCGCCTAGAATAGCGACGGCCGACCGCGAGTCGGCGGCCGTCGGGTCGAACTACCGGAAAAATCGGAACCACCGGGACCGTCCGTCCGATCGGCAAGCCTCTTGCGTGAAAGCGGAGTCAGCGCCAGGGCGCAAGCCCCGGTGCCACGCACAGCGAGGTCGCCCGATCAACCACCCCGAAACGTCTGGAACTCGGGACAGACCGCATAGGCCTGCCCCGCGCTTCGTTATACAGTCGCACAACCCGCGGCGCAGGTCAGCGCGTGTTTCGCGGTAAGCCTCTCATGCGTCGACAAGGACCTCATATGTCCCTTCAAGGCTACGGCCCGTTGCTTCTCAACGGCACCTGGCAGACCGTCAAGCTGGCGGTGCTGTCGCTGGCGTTCGCTTTCGTGCTGGGCTTGCTCGGCGCGGCAGCCAAGCTGTCGAAAAACCGCGTGTCGTACAGCGTCGGCACGGTGTACACGACTCTCGTGCGCGGCGTGCCCGACCTCGTGCTGATGCTGCTGCTGTTCTACAGCCTGCAGATCTGGCTGAACGACCTCACTGATGTGCTCGGCTGGGACCAGATCGACATCGACCCGTTCGTGGCCGGCGTCGCGGTGCTCGGCTTCATCTACGGCGCCTACTTTACGGAAACCTTCCGCGGCGCATTCCTCGCCGTGCCACGCGGCCAGCTCGAAGCCGGCCACGCCTACGGCATGACGGGCTGGCAGGTGTTTTCCCGCATCATGTTCCCGCAGATGATGCGGTTCGCGCTGCCTGGCATCGGCAACAACTGGCAGGTGATGGTGAAGGCCACGGCGCTCGTCTCGATCATCGGCCTCGCCGACGTCGTCAAGGCTTCGCAGGATGCCGGCAAGGGCACGCTGCGGTTCTTCTTCTTCACCCTGCTCGCAGGGGCCATCTATCTGGTCATCACCACGGTCTCGAACTTCGTGTTGATGTACCTCGAAAAGCGCTACTCGACCGGCGTGCGCAAGGCGGATCTATGATCGAGATCATTCAAGAATACTGGCGCAACTATCTATATAGCGACGGCTACCGCTTCACCGGCCTCGTCATCACGCTGTGGTTGCTGGTGGTGTCGATCGGCCTGGGCTTCTGCCTGTCGATCCCGCTGTCGGTGGCGCGCGTCTCGAAGAAGAAGTGGCTCTCCGGTCTCGTGTGGCTCTACACCTATGTGTTCCGCGGCACGCCGCTATATGTACAGCTGCTGCTTTGCTACACGGGCCTTTACAGCCTCGACATCGTCCGCAACCACGAACTGACCAACGCATTCTTCCGCGACGGCATGCATTGCACGCTGCTCGCCTTCACGCTGAACACCTGTGCCTACACGACCGAGATTTTCGCCGGCGCGATCCGCGCCACGCCGTATGGCGAGATCGAAGCGGCGCGCGCGTACGGCATGTCGCCGTTCACGCTGTACCGGCGGGTGATCCTGCCGTCCGCACTGCGTCGCGCGCTGCCGTACTACAGCAACGAAGTGATCCTGATGCTGCACGCCACCACGGTGGCGTTCACGGCAACGGTGCCTGACATCCTGAAGATTGCGCGGGATGTGAACTCGGCCACCTATCAGTCGTTCAATGCATTCGGCCTCGCCGCCCTGCTCTATCTGCTTATCTCTTTCACGCTGGTGTGGCTGTTCCGCCGCGCCGAGCGCCGCTGGCTCGCTTATTTGCGGCCGCAAGGCAAATAAGCCGCCAAGGACCCAGATGAATACAAAGAAGCAAAAGCTCTTCGTCGACGAGCTTCATAAACAGTATGGCGACAACGAAGTGCTGAAAGGCGTCTCGCTGCAGGCCAACGCGGGCGACGTGATCAGCGTGATCGGCTCGTCGGGCTCGGGCAAGAGCACGATGCTGCGCTGTATCAACTTCCTCGAGCAGCCCAATTCGGGGCGCATCTTCGTGGATGGCGAAGAAGTCCGTACACAGAAGGCGAAGACCGGCGCACTGCGCGTCTCCGATCCAAAACAGTTGCAACGCGTGCGCACCAAGCTCGCGATGGTGTTCCAGCACTTCAACCTGTGGGCGCACATGAACGTGCTCGAGAACATCATCGAGGCGCCGGTGCACGTGCTGGGCTTGCCGCGCCGCGAAGCGGAAGAGCGTGCGCGGCAGTATCTGGAGAAAGTAGGCCTCGCGCCGCGCGTTGAGAAGCAGTATCCCGCGCATCTGTCGGGCGGTCAGCAGCAGCGCGTGGCAATTGCCCGCGCGCTGGCGATGCATCCCGACGTCATGCTGTTCGACGAACCGACCTCCGCGCTCGACCCGGAACTGGTCGGTGAAGTGCTGAAGGTCATGCAGACGCTGGCCGAAGAAGGCCGCACCATGATCGTCGTCACGCACGAGATGGCGTTTGCCCGCAACGTGTCCAATCACGTGATGTTCCTGCACCAGGGGCGCGTCGAAGAACAGGGCCATCCCGACGAAGTCTTTGGGAATACGAAGAGCGACCGGCTCAAACAATTCCTGTCGGGTAGCCTCAAATAACGTTTAGGACAACCAGCGGTCGCCAGACGGCAGGCTGACTGTAGTTCATGTAGTATTACAAGGCGCTTACAAGAGCGCCTTTTCTATTTCGGCGCCGTCTTTTTGGACACCTATTGTCCCAAAATATGCGCGAACGTCCCGCCTTTTAGCCCTACTCCCGCGTTTTATCACCGTCAATAGTGGCAATCCTTGAGCTTGCCACAATCGAACCGTGATTCCCTTGTCAGACAAGGGTTTCATGCTATTTTCGGGATGCCGTAACGAGTCCTTGCGCACACCACTATTGCAATTTGGAGACACCTCCTCGCCCGAGGACCAATTTCTTCTCACATTGAAGTGTATTTTTGATAAATTAGTAACCAAAGTACCAAAACAAAGTTGATTAAAAGTAGTTTCACTTCAAAAACGCAGAGGAGATTCGGTCGACGAGGGACCAGCACGACGCAAAGAAAGCCTTAGGCTACGCCGTCGTGACCACATGCCCCGATCGACCCAACCGTCTCCCTGGTACGGATTTCTGTTCGGCGCCTCTGGCGACCGGACACCATTCGCAGTACTGGGTTTTTCTTTTGACAGGGTATGGAGGAGAAGATGAAGAAAGCATTGCTCGCCGCGGCGCTGATGTCGGCCGGTGTAATTGCGCACGCACAAAGCAGCGTGACGCTGTACGGTCGTCTGGATGCCGGCGTCGAATACATCAGCGGCCTTCCGAATGCCAATTACAACGGTTCGACCTCGCGCTGGCGCCTTGAAAGCGGTGACTGGGGCACGAGCCTGTGGGGTATGAAGGGCGTTGAAGATCTCGGTGGCGGCAACAAGGCACTGTTCCAGTTGGAAGGCTCGTTCAGCACGGCAACCGGCGCAGGCCCTGGCGGTGGCGAACTCTTCAATCGTTGGGCAACGGTCGGTATGTCGAATGACCAGTTCGGTACGCTGCTCCTCGGCCGCGAACTGTTCATCTCCAACGGCGTGTGGGACTTTGACCCGTTCGGTCAGTCGAACTGGTCGTCGGCGTCGCTGGTGCGTGGCCGCAACTGGCCGCAATCGAGCAACAACGTGTCGTACCAGTCGCCGAAGCTGTATGGCTTCGACGTGTACGGCCAGTACTCGCTGTCGAACTCGACGAGCTGGAACGGCAACGGCACGACGCCGCAAGGTCGTGAAGACGGCCTGCAACTGACCTACACGAACTCGCTGTTCCAGGTTCGCGGTCTGTACGACGAAATCCGCAACCCGACGACGGGTACGCTGGGTGATCCGAGCGCAGGATCGGTTGCTGGTCCGTTCAGCTTCGGTCGTGAGTACTTCGGTGGCGTGAACGTGTTCCTGGGCCAGTTCAAGATCCAGGCTGTGTACCAGGGTGTCCGTACTTCGGGTGAAACGAACGTTCCGTTCGGCACGCCGACGACGACCGATCAGGAATGGGGCGGTGTAACGTGGCAAGCCACGCCGGCTGCTGCGCTGATCGCTGCGGTCTACCACGTCAACGCCAACAACGGCGGCGGCAACGGCACGATCTACACGATTGGTGGTTCGTACAACCTGTCCAAGCGCACGCTGCTCGACATCCAGGTGGCTACGGCACGTAACAGCAAGACCGCGAACTTCGGTCTTGATGCCAACAACCCGGGCCCTGGCGGCGACACGTCTGCTGGCTACAACGAAAACCCGCTGCAAGGCCACAGCCAGACCGGCGTGTATGCAGGTATTCAACACTCGTTCTAATCGAACGGTGTAAAACAAAGATCTAGTCTTAGAATCTTTTTCACGCTGCTGCGAGAGGCGCGTATCGGTGCGATATCTGAAAGGGTATCGCACCGTTTTTTATTGGCACGAATGCAGTTGTTTCGGACTGCTTTTGTCTGCTTGCGTGCCAGTTTCGATGCGGTTTTCGCCGCTACCTGCCTGCCGCGCTCACACTGCGGCTTCGTTTTCCTCACCAGTGCGAATGCGGATTACGCGCTCCACTTCCGCCACGAAAATCTTGCCGTCGCCGATCTTGCCCGTGCGCGCCGCGCCGATGATCGCGTCGATCACCTGATCGCATTGGTCGTCCGCCACCACCACTTCGATCTTCACCTTCGGCAGAAAATCCACTACGTATTCCGCGCCGCGATACAGCTCCGTGTGACCCTTCTGGCGCCCAAAGCCCTTGACTTCGGTCACTGTCAGGCCAGTCAGGCCCACCTCGGCGAGCGCTTCGCGCACTTCGTCGAGTTTGAACGGTTTGATGACTGCAGTGATGCGCTTCATGACGTACCTCGTCTCTTGATGGAATAGTGTGGAAAGTCGAAAGGAAAACGATAGCTTTGATTCTACGCCGCGCCGCTGGCGTTGCGCAGATTCCAGCGGCGCCTCCTCGTCAGACGCCGCCCAGATACATCCAAATGCGCCCGCTCACTCCACCGGTTCGGTGTAGCGCGAGGTGATCGGGTAACGCCAGTCGCGGCCAAAGGCGCGGTGCGTCACGCGAATGCCGATAGGCGCCTGACGGCGTTTGTATTCGTTGATCTTGATGAGGCGCGTGACGCGCTTCACGTCGTCCACCGCATAACCCGCAGCAATGATTTCCGCGAGCGAGCGGTCTTCTTCCATATACATGCGCATGATGGCGTCGAGCACCTCATACGGCGGCAAGCTGTCCTGGTCGGTCTGGTTTTCGCGCAACTCCGCGGACGGCGCGCGCGTCAAAATGCGCTCGGGGATCACGTCCTGCCTGGCGAACGTGGTCGCCGCGTTGCGGTAGTGGCACAGGCGGTACACCAGCGTCTTGGCAATGTCCTTGATCACCGCGAAGCCGCCCGCCATGTCGCCGTACAGCGTGCAGTAGCCCACCGCCATCTCGCTCTTGTTGCCGGTGGTCAGCACGATCGAGCCGAACTTGTTGGACAGCGCCATCAGCAGCGTGCCGCGAATCCGCGCCTGGATGTTTTCCTCCGTGGCGTCTTCCGCGCGGCCCGCGAACTCTTCCGCGAGCGACGAGCGGAACGCATCGAACATCGGCGCGATGGCGATTTCGTCGTAGCGCACGCCGACGCGGCGCGCCATGTCGGCGGCGTCCGTCGTCGAAATGTCCGCGGTGTAACGCGAGGGCATCATCACCGCGCGCACACGCTCGGCGCCCAGCGCGTCGCAGGCCACTGCCAGCACCAGCGCCGAATCCACGCCGCCCGAAAGGCCGATGATCGCGCCCGGAAAGCCGTTCTTGTTGATGTAGTCGCGCACGCCCATCACGAGCGCCGCGTACACCTGCGCCTCGATTGACAGCTCGGGTGCGACGGCGCCAGGCACGGGCCGCGCGCCGTCGAATTCGACAATGGCGTTGCCCTCTTCGAACTGCGCCATCTTCGCGACCATCTCGCCGCTGCCGTCCAGCACGAACGAGCCGCCGTCGAAGACGAGTTCGTCCTGCGCGCCGACCATGTTAACGTAGACCATCGGCAAACCGGTCTCTCGAATGCGCGCACGCAGAATGTCCACGCGCACCGCTTCCTTGTTCAGGTGATACGGCGAGCCATTCGGAATCAGCAGCACCTGGGCGCCCGCGGCCTTGGCCTGCTGCGCCGCCGGCGCATGCCACACGTCCTCGCAGATCACCACGCCATACTTCACGCCATCCAGCTCGAACACGAACGGTTGCGGATCCGCTGCAAAGTAACGCTTCTCGTCAAACACTTCGCTATTGGGCAGGTCCTGCTTCAGATACGTGCCGACCACCTTGCCGTCGACGATCAGCGAGGCCGCGTTGAAAGTGTCGACCGGCGCCACGCCGCGCTCGATTGGCGCGTTTGCTTTACCATGACCGTGCGCGGCGTCGCGGTGCGGATGACCGACCACCACATGCAAGCCGGTGAAGGGCTTGAGTTGCTGGGCGAGGTCGGCGAGCGCGGCCGCGCTGGCGGCATAGAACGCCGGGCGCAGCAGCAGATCTTCCGGTGGATAGCCGGACAACGCGAGTTCCGGTGCGACGAGCAGCTTCGCACCATCGTTGTGCGCCGCCCGCGCGGCGGCGACGATTTTGGCGACGTTGCCGGCAAAATCGCCGACGGTGACATTGAGTTGAGCAAGAGCGATTCGGGTCTTCATGGCAGGATCGAAGGCAAGCCGCGCGGCTCGCCGGTTGCGACGGGAGTGGCTCGACGTGAATGGCAAACCTGGAGATTCACGCGGTCGGACCAAAACGGACAAACGAACGGTGCACGGCAACAGCAGCGCGCCATTCAGATCGGAACATCAAAAAGATTGAACCAGGAACGCTTTGATTATCGCACGGGCATTCTGGCGTCGCCCTCCGAGGTGGACGCCGCCGAATGGAATGCCCTGCTCGCCCAGCAGGCCCAGCCCACGCCGTTTCTACGGCACGAATTCCTGAGCGCGCTGCACGCGAGCAAGTCCGCGGTGCCGGACACGGGCTGGGCGCCGCAGTTCGTCACGTTGACCGATCCGAAGAGCGGACGGTTGGCGGCGGCGGCACCGGTCTACCTGAAGGGGCACTCGTACGGCGAGTACGTGTTCGACTGGGCGTGGGCCGATGCGTACAAGCGCAACGGCGTGCCCTACTATCCGAAGCTGTTGTGCGCCGTGCCGTTCACGCCGGTGCAGGGCAACCGGCTGCTCGCCACTGACCCGCGCGCGCTGCGGCACCTCGCCGCCACGTTGATGGCGTTTGCCGAGCAGGCCGACGTGTCGTCGCTGCATGTGTTGTTTCCGACCGCGACGGAAGCCGACGCCCTCACCGGCCTCGGCATGATGCAACGCGAAGGCGTGCAATTCCACTGGCTCAACGACGGCTACCGCGACTTCGACGACTTCCTCTCCACGCTGGAACAAAAGAAACGCAAGAACATCCGCGCCGAGCGCCGCAAGGTGCACGAGGCCGGCATCACCATGCGGCGCATACGCGGCGAAGACATTCGCGACGAGGAATGGCGCTTCTTTGCCAAATGCTACCGGCAGACCTACCGTGAACACTTCTCGAGCCCGTATCTGAACCTCGAGTTTTTCCGTACGATCGGCGCCACCATGCCAGAGAATCTGCTGCTGGTGATCGCGGAATACGACGGCAAGCCCATCGCGAGTTCGCTGGTCGTCTATCAGCGCGACGACCGGACCGGCGGCACGCTGTACGGCCGCTACTGGGGCGCGCTGGAACATGTGCCGTGCCTGCACTTCGAGACCGCGTATTATCAGCCGCTCGAATTCTGCATCGAGGAAAAGCTCGCCACCTTCGAAGGCGGCGCGCAGGGCGAACACAAGATGGCGCGCGGCTTTCTGCCCACCGTCACGCGCTCGGCGCACTGGCTCGCGCATCCGGCTTTCTCGGATGCCGTAGCGCGCTTTCTCGACAGCGAGACGAACGGCATCCATGCTTATGTGGATGAATTGCGCGACCACAATCCGTTCAAGGGCTAACTCGCAGCCATGCCGTGGTTTCTCTATCTGATCGAATGCGCTGACGGCAGCGTCTATACGGGCATTGCGGTAGACGTGCAGGCGCGCTTTGCCAAGCACCTCAACGGCACGGGCGCGCGCTACACGCGCTCGCGCAAACCGCTGCACGTACTGGCCTCGTTTGAAATGGCCGACCGCTCCAGCGCGTTGCGCGCCGAACATCGGGTCAAGCAATTACCGGCCAGTGAAAAGCGTGCCTTGGCTGCGGGTGCGCGCACGATCGAATCGGTGTTGCCGGCGCCGCCGGTGAATGATGATGTTGATGCGGACGTTGATACTGACGTTGGGTCCAGCGTCGCGGATCAGGCCACGCACAGTGCGTAGCGAGCATGAAAAAACCGCGCGGCCCTGACGGGCTCGCGCGGTTTCCGATTCACTACCCAGGCCTCAAAAGGCCGCGTGCAACTTACTTCTTGTAGTTCGCTACGCCTTCGCTGATTTCCTTGTGAGCGGCTTCCATGTCCGCCCAGCCTTCGACCTTCACCCACTTGCCCTTCTCCAGCGCCTTGTATTGCTCGAAGAAGTGCTTGATCTGGTCTTTCAGATACGCCGGCACGTCGTCGATCGACTTCAGGGTCGACGTCATCGGGCAAACCTTGTCGTGCGGCACGGCGATCAGCTTGGCATCCACACCCGACTCGTCGGTCATCTGCAGCATGCCCAGCGCGCGGGCGCGCACCACGGAGCCGGCCAGCAGCGGGAACGGCGTGAGCACCAGCACGTCCACCGGGTCGCCGTCGCCCGACAGCGTTTGCGGAATGAAGCCGTAGTTGGCCGGATAGCGCATGCCGGTGCTGATGAAACGGTCGACGACGAGCAGGCCGAGGTCTTTGTCTGCTTCGTACTTCACCGGGTCGCTTTGCGCGGGGATTTCGATGATGACGTTGAAATCGTGCGGAAGGTCTTTGCCTGCGGGGACGTGATTGAAGCTCATGAGCGCTCTCTGATCAGGATGGAATTCGGAACACAGCGCGCGGTACGGCGTCTGACCCACTGAAGCCGGGTCGGGCGCGGCACGGCGGCCGGGGGGATGGAATGCGCCATTATAGCCAATCGGCCGATGGCACTCGCGCCGGGATCGGCGCGATAATCGTTGCACAGTCCTGTTGCAGCGTCGTTTCAGCCAGCAATTCTTGCCGGGAGCGTGCATGGAAGAAGCCAAACATTTCATTGGCGGCGAATGGGTCGCCGCTGCGGGTGGCGAGACGATTCCGGTGCTCGACCCATCGGACGGCCAGCCGTTTAGCCTGCTGGCACGCGGCACCGCTGCGGATATCGGCGCCGCGGTCCGGGCCGCCCGCGCCGCCTTCGAAGGCGCATGGGGCACAGCCAGCGCCGCCGAGCGCGGGCGCGTGCTGTATCGCCTCGCCATGCTCGTCACCGCGCGTCACGAAGAACTCGCTCAACTGGAGGCGCGCGACACCGGCAAGCCCCTGCGCCAGGCGCGCGCGGACGCGGCGGCGCTGGCCCGTTACTTCGAGTTCTACGCGGGCGCAGCCGACAAACTGCATGGCGAGACCCTGCCCTACCAAACCGGCTATACGGTCTTCACGGTGCGCGAGCCACACGGCGTTACCGGACATATCGTGCCGTGGAACTATCCGATGCAGATCTTCGGCCGCAGCGTCGGCGCGGCGCTGGCCACCGGTAATGCATGCGTCGTCAAGCCCGCCGAGGATGCCTGCCTCTCCGTGCTGCGGGTGGCCGAACTGGCCACCGAGGCCGGTTTGCCGGCCGGTGCGCTGAACATTGTCAGCGGCTATGGTCACGAGGCCGGCGCGGCGCTTGCGCAGCATCCGGGAATCGACCACATCTCGTTCACCGGCTCGCCGCAAACCGGCAAGCTCGTCACGCAGATGGCCGCCGAAAACCACGTGCCGGTCACGCTCGAACTGGGCGGCAAGTCCCCGCAACTCGTCTTCGCGGACGCCGATCTCGAAGCCGCGCTGCCGGTACTCGTTTCGGCGATCGTGCAAAACGCCGGGCAAACCTGCTCGGCGGGCAGCCGCGTGTTGATCGAAAAATCCATCTATGAGCCGCTGCTGGACCGGCTGGGCGCCGCGTTTCACGGGCTGCGGGTTGGTCCATCGCATGCGGACCTCGACTGCGGTCCGCTAATCAGCGCAAAGCAGCAACAGCGCGTGTGGGACTTTCTGTCCGACGCGCAGCACGACGGCATCGGCATGGTCGCGCACGGCGAAGTGATTCCCGAAGCACCGGAAAGCGGCTTCTATCAGGCGCCAACCTTGTTACGCGACGTGCCCTCCGGTCACCGTCTGGCGCGCGAGGAAGTCTTTGGCCCGGTGCTCGCGGCCATGTCGTTTGTGGATGAAGACGAAGCTGTCGCGCTCGCCAACGGCACGCCTTATGGACTCGTGGCGGGCATCTGGACCCGCGATGGCGCGCGTCAGTTGCGTCTGGCTCGGCGCGTGCGCTCGGGCCAGGTGTTCATCAACAACTATGGCGCGGGCGGCGGCGTCGAGTTGCCGTTTGGCGGCGTCAAACATTCCGGCCACGGTCGCGAGAAAGGCTTCGAGGCGCTGTATGGTTTTACGGTGCTGAAGACGGTGGCCATCCGGCACGGTTAGCGCAACGAACACACGTACCAACAACGGAGACATCATGCGGTTGACAGGCAAAACGGCCATCGTCACGGGTGGCGGATCGGGATTCGGCGAAGGCATCGCAAAGACCTACGCGCGCGAAGGCGCCAACGTGGTCATCAACGATCTGAACGGCGCTGCGGCGGAGCGCGTGGCGAGCGAGATTGCGCTGACGGGCGGCAAGGCCATCGCGGTGGCCGGTGACGTCACACGCAGCGACGACTGGCAGAGCCTGCGTGAAGCCGCCCTCGAAGATTTCGGCAGCGTGCAGATCGTGGTCAATAACGCGGGCACTACGCATCGCAACAAGCCCGTGCTCGACGTGACGGAAGCCGAGTTCGATCGCGTCTACGCCGTCAACGTGAAGAGCATTTACTGGAGCGTGCAGGCGTTCGTGCCGTACTTCCGGCAGCAAGGCGGCGGGGTGTTCATCAACATCGCGTCAACGGCGGGCGTGCGGCCGCGACCGGGGCTCGTCTGGTACAACGGCAGCAAGGGCGCGGTGATCATCGCCAGCAAGGCGCTGGCTGCCGAACTCGGCCCCGATCGCATTCGCGTGAGCTGTGTGAACCCGGTGATGGGCGAAACCGGCCTGCTCTCCGAGTTCATGGGCATGGAGGACACGCCCGAGAATCGCAAGCGCTTTCTGGCAGGCATTCCGCTTGGCCGCTTGTCGGTGCCGCAGGACATCGCTAACGCGTGCCTGTTTCTGGCTTCGGACGAAGCCGAGTTCATCACCGGTGTGTGCCTGGAAGTGGACGGCGGCCGCTGCGTGTAGCGTGTGGTTAGCGGCCTTTCGTGCTCATCGCCTTTACACCACATTCATCGCGAGCGCGCTCTCACGATAATGCTGGCTGGCCTTCTCCGTATCGCCAAGCTGCTCGTGCAGACGCGCGAGCGCACGGTGCGAGCGGATCTTCAGCGTCTCGTTGTCGGCGAGTTTCAGCGCCGTCTCGAGGAACGACTGCGCCTTGCCCCACAACTGTTGATGCAGGCACAACCGGCCGAGCGCGAACATGAGATCGGCGTCTTCAGGACGATCCTTCTGCCAGGCTTCGGCCTTCTGGATCAGCGGCAAGGCATCGCCGCCCGTCGTGTCCGGATAGCGGCGCAGCAGCCGCGCGTCCCAATGCTGCGCCAGCGCTTCTTCGACAATCCGGCGCGCTTCCTGCGGCCGGCCCAGGGCCACCAGCAGCTCTGCGGCAAGATCGGCGAGACGGGGTGAATGACGCTCGGTGGGCGTCAGCGAGTGCCACAGTTCCAGCAGCGCATCGGCATTGTGACGACGGTCGCGCAGCAGGTTTTCAGCGGCCAGCTGGCGCAAACGCACCGCCACGGCCGGATGAATCGCCTCGCGCTTTTCGAGCGTCTTGACGAGCTTGAGCACCTCGCTCCAGTTCTTCAATTGCTGTTGGGCGCGCAACATGATTTGCTGAGCATGAATGCGACGACTGCCCTGCGATTGCATCTCTGTGAGCGCGGCGAGTGCGCCGTCGGCGTCGCGGCCGTCGGCGCGCATGTCGGCGCTGGCCAGCAAACGGGCATCCTGCCAGTCGGGCTCGTCGATCTGCGCGAGCCATTCGTCGCGGCGCGCGTACTCGTGCATCCGATGCGCGGCCGTGGCCGCCACCAGCCCTGCCGCACCCTTGTTGTCGCCGTTGGCGAGCGCGTCGCGGGCGGCCTTTTCAGCGCGCGAGAAACGCCCGGCGTACAGATTGCCGATCGCCTCACGCAGTGCCGCGTGCGCTTTCGCGACGCGCGAGCGGGCGCGGTACGCGGCCACGCGTTGCGGCATGCGCCAGATATTGCGAAAGATACGCAGCAGTGCGTACAGCACGATAAACAGCAGCACCAGCGCGATCACGAACAGGTTCAGCGAGACGTCCACCCGATACGGCGGATAGATCAACATCACCTGGCCCATGTCGAAGCGGCCGACCGTGGCCAGCACCACTGCGACGGCAAACAGGAAGGCCAGCCACAAAAGTCCCCGGATCGCCATGATTAACCCCGGCTCTTGTACTGGTTGACCGCGTCGAGGCTGGTGTTCAGGTTCGGCACATCCACCGCTGCCGAGCCGTCATCCACGTCCTTGACCAGATCGCGCACGATCTGCGTGTGCTTCGAGGTGTTGTCGAAATAGCGCGCGAGGGCGGCGTCGGCTGCGTGCAGGTCCGACTTGAGCGTGGTCTGGTTGCGCGCGAGCAGCGCGAGACGCGCCGACAGCAGCCGCAGCTTCAGGTTCTCACGCACGAAGTAGCCTTCGTCCGGCGTGACCAGCATGGCGTCGGCGTTGTCGATGCGGCGCACCTGCACGAGGCTTTGCAACTGCTGGCCAAGACCCGTGTAGAACGCCTGCCACCAGACCTTCCATTTCGGCTCGTTGGCGGCGACCTGCGTGGTATCCGCGCTGCTTGCCGCGGACGGCGTGGTATGGCCGATCAGCGCTTCGCCCGCGAGCGGCAACGTGTCGACCTGGTCGATCGCGTTGTCCAGCTTGATGGCCAGACCTGTGAGATCGGTGGACGGCGCGGCCTTCAGCTTGTCGATGTCCTCTGCGATCGCCTTGCGCACCGCCACGGCGGCCGGGCTTTCCGAGGCCGCGAGTCGCGTGTCCGCGCTCTGCAGCGCGAACAGCGCAAGCTGCGTGTTGCCCGTCAGTTGCAATTGCTCGCTTGCGCTGGAGAGCATCTGCCCCACTTCGGCGATGGTCCAGTCGTCACGATTGCGTGCGAGGTCGGCATATTGTTGTTGCAGCGCCTGCTGGGACTGCTGCGCGTCCGTCAGCTTGCCCTCCAGTTGCGACAGCTGCGAATCGAGCTGATGCACGGTCGCGACCGCCTGCTCGGTCTTCACGCGCATCTCGGCGGTTTGCGCGTCGTTGGCCTGCTGACGTTGCGTCAACTGCTGATCGAGCCGGATCACCTTGCGATTCAACGCAATCGCACCCACCGCCGCGGCGCAGGCAATCACCACGATGACAAACCACAGCAGCGGTCCGCTCGCGCTGCGGCGCGGTTGCTGCGCTTCGTAGGGCGTGAAGGGGGGATTGGGCGGCAACGCCGTGGTTGCGGCCGGCTGAGGGGATGCGTTCGTGGAGGCGGTCGTTTCTGTCATGCGTACGTGAGCCGGGTTGGTCTGAGCCGGTTGAACAACGGGAGGTACAGCGGAGATCAGCGTGCGGGCAATGCGTTCGTCGCCCGCACCGGACACCGTAATGCTATCAAAACCCAGTCCCCGCGCGGTCTGCGCGATACGCGGGTGGGGCGCCACGAGGGTGGCGCGTTTCAATTGCGCGATCTCGCCGGCGTTCAGATGATCGCGGGCCAGCTCGTCCAGATTGCGCACGCCTTCCGAACTCGTGACGAGCCAGGCGTGTGGCTCGCCTGCCAGAAGCGTATGGACGCGCTGCCATGCGGCCACGGACGGCTCGGGCACGAGACGCCGGTAAGCGGCGACCGTATCCACCTCGGCGCCCGCCTCGCGCAGACGGTCCGCGAGCCACTCGCGGCCACCGTCGCCGCGCACGATCAGCACGCGCTTGCCTTCCAGCGTGGTGGCGTTGATTGCTTCGTCGAGAGCGGCGAAGAGCGCTTCGGAATCGAAACGTGCGCCATCGTCATCGGGCGCGGCGGCCGGACTGATGACCCGGTACGCCGGTGCCTCGACGCCGTGGCGCGCCAGTGCTGCGACGCTGCCCGGACCCACCACGCCCACCGGTAACGCATGCGGCCAGATGGCGCCGTATTGCGCGAAAGCGTAGTCGACGGCGTTGGGCGAGACGAACACCACCAGCGCATAACGTTCGAGCGCGGCCAGCGCCGCATGCAGCGGGGCGGTGTCGTCGGCTGGGGCGATTTCGATCAGCGGGAAGTCGAGCGTGGCGATACCCGCGGCGGTGAGTTGCGCGGCGAGCGCCTCCGACTGTCCTGCGGGACGCGTGATCACCACCGTATACGCCGCCCTCTCAGACGGTGTGGGGGATGGGTTGACGCCGGCCTGTTCTGCCATCACTCAGCGGTCGCCGGACCGCTCGCCGTGCTGAGCGACCGGACGATATCGAGCGCGCCCTGGCTTTCGAGCGCGCCGGCCACTTCGCGGCCCAGTTGCAGCGCGTGTGCGAGCGTCGGCGCCGGGGCCGAGGCGTGTGCATTCAGCACGCGCTGGCCATCGGGTGTGGCCACGCAGCCGCGCAGATGCAGCGCGCCGTCGTGCCATGTGGCGTAGGCCGCGAGCGGCACTTCACAACTGCCGCCCAGCGCCCGCGAGACCATGCGTTCGGCTTCCACTGCGGCCGCCGTATGCTCGTGATGCAGCGGCGCGAGCCATGCGGCCAGCTCAGGACGGCCCGCGCGAATCTCGATGCCCAGCGCGCCCTGCCCGGCAGCAGGCAGACTGTCCTCGGGATCGAGCAACGCGCGAATGCGCTCGCCGAGGCCAAGGCGCTTGAGACCCGCCGCAGCCAGAATGATCGCCGCATAGTCGCCACGATCGAGCTTGGCGAGCCGCGTATCCAGATTGCCGCGCAACGGCTGCACCACCAGTTGCGGGTAGCGCATGCGCAGCATCGCTTCGCGCCGCAGGCTCGAGGTGCCGACCACACTGCCCGGCGGCAACGCCGCGAGCGAATCGTAGTGGTTCGAAACAAACGCGTCGCGCGGATCTTCGCGCTCCATCACGCAGGACAGTTCGAAGCCAGCGGGCAATTCCATCGGCACGTCCTTGAGCGAATGCACGGCCAGATCGGCGCGTCCATCAGCGAGTGCGTTCTCCAGTTCCTTGACGAAAAGACCCTTGCCGCCCACCTTCGAAAGCGTGCGATCGAGAATCTGATCGCCACGTGTCGTCATTCCGAGGATTTTTACGTCACAAGATGGATATAATTTGTGCAGCGCACACTGCACGTGCTCCGCTTGCCACATCGCAAGACGGCTTTCCCGCGACGCGATGACAAGGGTGGAGGGCGGTGGCGCTGACAGCTTCTCGGAATTCATTGCTTGGTCACTGGATGACGGGAGGTAATAACAAACAATGTTAGCACGCGCTCCAGCGTCTCTTGATCGGCTTTGAGGCCGCACTGGCGCGCCACCATTGGAGGAGACAGGCTCGCGTCCGGCAGTGCAAACCTCGCGCATCGAGCTTCATCGCAATTCGCGCGCTGTGAAAACGCTGTTGCTGTGTCAGCAGTCCGTCTCTCATTCGACCCTGGCTTCCCTGAGGAAACCCATCGTGACGTCTTCCGGATCGGCGCGCCCTGGCCGCCGCAACACTGCATCGCTCAACGGTTCTGCGGGCACGCCCGTACTTGCCCCTGCCACCACGGCTGCGTCCAGCACGCCGGCCAAACCGGCCAAGGCCGCCGCGGTCACTAAAGTCACTAAAGTCACCAAAGCCGCTCAGGCAGCTAAGACAACGCACGCTGCGAAGTCGGACAAGACCAGCAAAGCCAGCAAGCCTGCGAAGGCCAAAGAGATCGTCGTCGAAGCCACCGGCAACAGCAAGATTGCAGCGCCCGTGCGCGGCGAGTCGAAAGCCGCTGCTTCATCGGCCTCCTCAGCGTCGCCTGCAGCGCGCGCGACCAGCCGTACCCGTGAGGACAAAGACCAGCCGCTCTTCGAAGACATCCGCTATCTGGGACGTCTGCTCGGCGATGTGGTGCGTGAGCAGGAAGGCGACGCGGTCTTCGAGGTGGTCGAGACGATCCGTCAGAACGCGGTGCGCTTTCGTCGCGAGGACGACAGCACGGCCGCGCAGGCGCTCGACAAGAAACTGCGCGCGCTGAGCCCCGCGCAGACCGTGAGCGTGGTGCGCGCGTTCAGCTATTTCTCGCATCTGGCGAATATCGCCGAAGACCGTCACCGTAACCGCCGTCACCGCATTCACGCGCTGGCCGGTTCGGCCTCGCAGCCCGGCACGATGGCCAACGCGCTCGAACGCCTGATGGAAGCCAACGCGGCCGCCACGCCGGTCCTGCAGCAGTTTTTCAACGAAGCGCTGATCGTGCCCGTGCTGACCGCGCACCCCACCGAGGTGCAGCGCAAGAGCATTCTCGACGCGCAGCACGACATCGCGCGCCTGCTCGCGGAACGCGACCAGCAGCTCACGGAACGCGAACGCGCGCACAACGAAGCCATGCTGCGCGCCCGCGTCACGTCGCTGTGGCAAACGCGCATGTTGCGCGACGCGCGCCTGACCGTCGCGGATGAAATCGAAAACGCGCTGTCGTACTACCGCGCAACGTTCCTCGAAGAAATCCCGGCGCTGTATGCCGACATCGAAACCGCCCTCGCCGAGCACGGGGTCGACGCCCGCCTGCCCGCGTTCTTCCAGATGGGTAGCTGGATTGGCGGCGACCGCGACGGCAATCCGAACGTCACCGCTACCACGCTCGAAGAAGCGATCACCCGCCAGGCGGCGGTGATCTTCGAGCACTACCTGGAACAGGTGCACAAGCTCGGCGCCGAGTTGTCGGTATCGAACCTGCTGACCGGCGCCAGTGACGGCGTCAAGGCACTCGCCGAGGCGTCGCCGGACCAGTCGCCGCATCGCGTGGACGAGCCGTATCGGCGCGCGTTGATCGGCATCTACACGCGTCTCGCGGCCAGCGCCCGGGTGCGCCTGGGCGAAGGCGCCGTGCCGCTGCGCAGCGCCGGTCGTGGCGCCGCGCCCGTGCGCGCGCAGCCCTACGACGACGCGGACGCTTTCGCCAAAGACCTGCACGTACTGGTGGATTCGCTCGCCGAGCATCACGGCGCGTCGCTCGCCAGCCCGCGTCTGTCGCCGCTCGCACGCGCCGCCGAAGTGTTCGGCTTCCATCTGGCCAGCATCGATCTGCGCCAAAGCTCGGACATCCACGAAGCAGTGATCGCCGAGTTGCTCAAGTGCGCGGGCGTCGAAGAGGATTACGCCGCGCTCTCCGAAGCCGACAAGCTGAAGGTGCTGCTCAACGAACTCGCGCAGCCGCGTCTGTTGCGCTCGCCGTATCTGGAGTACTCGGAGCTGGTGAAGAGCGAACTGGGCGTGCTCGAAACCGCGCGCGTAACGCGCGAGAAATTCGGCCCGCGCGCCGTGCGCAACTACATCATCTCGCACACCGAAACCGTCAGCGATCTGGTTGAAGTGATGCTGCTGCAAAAGGAAACCGGTCTGCTGCACGGTCTGCTCGGCGACACCAATAACCCGGCCAAGGCCGCGCTGATGGTGATCCCGCTCTTCGAGACCATTCCCGACCTGCAAAACGCGCCGCACATCATGCGCGATCTGATTTCGCTGCCGGGCGTCGATTCGTTGATCGAACATCAAGGCGGCGAGCAGGAAGTGATGCTCGGCTATTCGGACAGCAACAAGGACGGCGGCTTCCTCACGTCGAACTGGGAACTGTATCGCGCCGAACTCGCGCTGGTGTCGCTCTTCAACGAACGCGGCGTGACGCTGCGCCTCTTCCACGGCCGCGGAGGCACAGTGGGACGCGGCGGCGGCCCGACCTATCAGGCCATCCTGTCGCAGCCGCCGGGCACCGTCGACGGTCAGATCCGTTTGACCGAACAGGGCGAAGTGATTGCCAGCAAGTTCGGCAATCCGGAGATCGGCCGTCGCAATCTGGAGACCGTGGTGGCTGCGACGCTCGAAGCGTCCCTGCTGCCGCATGGCAATACGCCTGCGCAATTGCCGGTGTTCGAGGAAACCATGCAGCAGTTGTCCGACGCGGCGATGGCGTCGTACCGCGCGCTGGTCTACGAAACACCCGGCTTCAAGGAGTATTTCTTCGAGTCGACTCCAATCGCGGAGATTGCTGAACTCAACATTGGCAGTCGTCCGGCTTCGCGCAAGTTGCAGGATCCGAAGCAGCGCAAGATCGAAGATCTGCGGGCCATTCCGTGGGGCTTCTCGTGGGGCCAATGCCGCCTGCTGCTGACCGGCTGGTACGGCTTCGGCAGCGCGGTTGCGGCGCATCTGGACGGCGCGCCGTCCGACGCCGAGCGCACCCGCCGTCTCGCGCTCCTGAAGAAGATGCACAAGAGCTGGCCGTTCTTCGCCAACCTGCTGTCGAACATGGACATGGTGCTGGCCAAGACCGACCTCGCGGTGGCCTCGCGCTACGCCGCGCTCGTGACCGACAAGAAGCTGCGCAAGCACGTGTTCGAGCGCATCGTCGCGGAATGGGAGCGCACTTCGAAGGTGCTTTCGGAGATCACCGGCAAGAGCGAACGTCTCGCGGATAACCCGCTGCTGGCCCGTTCGATCAAGAACCGCTTCCCGTATCTCGACCCGCTGAACCATCTGCAGGTGGAATTGCTCAAGCGCCACCGCGCCGGCGATACCAACGTGCGCCTGAACCGCGGCATTCACCTGACCATCAACGGCATTGCGGCGGGGCTGCGCAATACGGGTTGAGCGTGTAAGTGGCCACCGGGTCCGGTGGCCCAAATAAAAAGAAACGCGCCGCATTGCACGTCAATGCGGCGCGCTTTTTAATGGCGCGGGGCTTTAGCGCGCTTCGATCATGAACGCATCCAGCTTGAAGGAGTGATCCGGCTGGACATCGAAGTACTGACGCACTTCGTCGGGCGCGCCGTCCCACAGCGAACGGATCGCAACCACGCGCGGCTCCGGCGTACGCATGCGTGCGACCCACGAGGCGAACTCGATCGGCAAACGCCAGCGTTCACGGATCGTCGCGGTGAGACCTGCCGCCGCGAAGAAGGCGATCCACTCGTCCGCGCGGTAGTCGCGAATGTGCGATCCGTCGCGCAGCACTTCGATTGCCTGGATGTGTGTGTCGAGCAACGGATGATCGATGCCGGCGATATCCACGAACAACACCTGGCCGCCCGGCTTCAGCACGCGGCGCACTTCGGCGAGCGCCTGCGGCACGTCGTGCCAGTGGTGCGCGCTCATCCGGCTGATGACCCAGTCGAACGAGGCGTCGTCGAACGGCAGCGTTTCCGCCGCGCCCTGCTGCGTGCGGATGTTCGCGAGGCCGCGCTCGCGGGCGGCTGCGTCCACCGTAGCCAGCATTTGCGGCGCGATGTCGTAGGCCACCACGCTGTGCGCATGCGGGGCGACCGCAAAACTGGCATGGCCGGCGCCGCATCCCATGTCGAGCACGGTCGCGTTCGGGGTGGTCGCGACGGCGGCCGCCAGCGTTTGCAGATCGGCGCCCGTGGCGTGAACATGACTCGTCAAATAAGCCGCGGCGGTCGAGCCAAACGCGTCGGCGACCTGATCGTGATGCTTCATGGAATGCTCCCTTGCTCTTGTGGGTGAAGGTGTGGTGCTTCTAGTACGGTTGCCTGCCCTGCCGCTGATGTTGCTGACGCTGGTAGCGCGAGCGCCCTGACCGCTACAATAGATGCCGCCTTGTACCAGTACAAGTTAAGCAATTATTCTGGTATCACCGACACCCCCTTACTGAATTGATGAGCACCCCGCCCTCCGCCGATCCGTCCCCGCCGCCGCTCGATGCGACGCCCGCCCGCGCGCTGGGCGATTTCATCCGTGCCCATCGTGAGCGCCTGTCGCCGCAGGCGGTCGGCCTGCCGCCCGGCCCGCGGCGCCGCACGCCGGGGTTGCGTCGCGAGGAAGTGGCGCAACTGTGTGGCGTGAGTCCCACCTGGTACACGTGGATCGAGCAGGGTCGCGAGGTGTCCGCCTCCGCCGACGCGCTGGCGCGGATCGCCGTGGCCTTGCAGCTGTCGCGCGCCGAACGCGCCTATCTGTTCGAACTCGCGGCGCAGCGCGACCCGGCGGAACCCGACCCGGCCGCCGCCGATGCGCCCGCCACACTGCTCGAAACCGTCCAGCTGGTCAGCACGCCGGCCTACGTGCTCGACCGTCAATGGAACGCGCTGGCGTGGAATGCGCAGGCGGCGGACTTGTTCGTCGGCTGGCTCGACGGCACACACGACCGCAACCTGCTGCGCTTCACCTTCACGGAACCGGCGGCGCGCGCCTTGATCGTCGACTGGGAGACGCGCGCGCGGCGGCTCGCGGCCGAGTTTCGCGCGGACTCGATCCGCCATCTGAACGATGCGCCGACGCGTGGGCTGATCGACACGCTCACCAGCACGAGCGACGCTTTTGCACGCTTCTGGGCCTCGCAGGACGTGGGCGAGCGCGAAGGCGGACGGCGTGAGTTCAACCATCCTCGGGACGGATACGTGGTGTACGACCAGATCACGTTTAAACCGGCGCATCGGGAAGACCTGAAGCTGGTGGTGCTGGTGCGGGAATAGCTGAGAGAGCCGGCGCATGCGTGTGCGCGTCGGCGTCCCTGAGTCCGGCCGCCCCCGGATGTTAAAATCACCGTCTTGTTCGCTCTGGCTGCGGCTTAGGCCGCACGGCTCACGCCGAGAGCTTTTCCACTGCACGACTTCACTGCCCCAACACCATGACGTCCCAACTGCACAAAAAAGGCGAAGCCTGGTCGGCTCGCTTCTCGGAGCCGATGTCGGAGCTCGTCAAACGCTACACGTCGTCGGTTTTCTTCGACAAGCGGCTTGCGCTGGTCGATATCGAAGGCTCGCTCGCGCACGCCACGATGCTGGCCGCGCAGAAGATCATCGGCGCCGACGACCTCGCGGCCATCCAGCGCGGCATGGCGCAGATCAAGGGCGAGATCGAACGGGGCGAGTTCGAATGGCAACTCGATCTGGAAGACGTGCACTTGAACATCGAGGCGCGTCTGACCGCGCTGATCGGCGATGCGGGCAAACGCCTGCATACCGGGCGTTCGCGCAACGACCAGGTCGCAACGGATATCCGCTTGTGGCTGCGTGGCGAAATCGACCGGATTGGCGGCTTGCTGACCGACCTGCGCGTCGCGCTGCTCGACCTCGCCGAGCAGAACGCCGACACCATCATGCCGGGCTTCACGCATTTGCAGGTCGCGCAGCCGGTCACGTTCGGGCATCACCTGCTGGCCTACGTCGAGATGTTTTCGCGTGACGCCGAACGCATGCGCGATTGCCGCACGCGCGTGAACCGCCTGCCGCTGGGCGCGGCGGCACTGGCCGGCACGAGCTACCCGATCGACCGTCACGCGGTGGCGAAGACGCTCGGCTTCGATGGCATTTGCGCGAACTCGCTGGACGCCGTTTCCGATCGCGACTTTGCGATTGAATTCACCGCAGCGTCCGCGCTCATCATGACGCACGTGTCGCGCTTCTCGGAAGAACTGGTGCTGTGGATGAGCCCGCGCGTGGGCTTCATCGATCTGGCGGACCGCTTCTGCACGGGCTCGTCGATCATGCCGCAGAAGAAGAATCCGGATGTGCCGGAACTGGCGCGCGGCAAGACGGGGCGCGTGAATGGGCATCTGATGGCGCTCCTGACCTTGATGAAGGGCCAGCCGCTCGCGTACAACAAGGACAATCAGGAAGACAAGGAACCGCTGTTCGACACCGTGGATACGGTGGCGGATACGTTGCGGATTTTTGCCGAGATGGTGGCGGGGATTACCGTCAAGCCGCAGGCGATGCGGGCGGCTGCGTTGCAGGGATTTTCGACGGCAACGGATCTGGCCGATTACCTGGTGAAGCGCGGTCTGCCGTTCCGCGATGCGCATGAGGCGGTGGCGCATGCGGTGCGGATTTGTGTGGATCGTCAGTGTGATCTGGCGGATCTATCGCTCGAGGAAATGCGTGCGGAGTTGCCGAAT
The DNA here is from genome assembly GCF_003429005.1 of Paraburkholderia sp. DHOC27. Lineage (GTDB taxonomy): Bacteria > Pseudomonadota > Gammaproteobacteria > Burkholderiales > Burkholderiaceae > Paraburkholderia. Next base: position 505,473 of record NZ_QVQV01000006.1, on the reverse strand, counting down.
GTGGCGCATTTGCTCGGCGAAGATGTGTTTGAGTATTTGACGCTCGAGGGGTCGGTGGCTAGCCGGAATCATCCGGGGGGGACTGCTCCGCAGCAAGTCCTTGGTGCTGTGCGCGTTGCGCGGGAAGGGTTGAAGTAAAGGGTTTTTTTTGCCTGCGGCGCTTGTTTTCTTGGCCTTTCCTTGTTTTCTCTTTGGTTTGCCTGCGTTGCCCCTGTGCGGGGCGGCACCTACTTTTCTTTGCCTGCCGTACGGTCGCCTCTCGGCGTTGGCTTTTCCTTGATTTCTTATTGGTCTATTTGTGTTGCCCCTGTGCGGGGCGGCACCTACTTTTCTTTGCCTGCCGCAAAGAAAAGTAGGCAAAAGAAAGCGGCTCACACCGCCAGCTTTTAGGTGTCTCCCTCGCCGCTCTCGCGACATTGGTCCGAGACGAGTTCGTCTCTCGCACCACTCGCGTTTGTGACCCAGCACTCATCCGCTCCAGCGTCGCGCTGCGCGCCCCGCCGAAGGGCGTAACTTTCGTCGCTTGCGCGACGGGCTCTCTACCCCAGAACCTTCGTCGAGTAGGTGGTTTTGGCGCGTAAATTAAGTCGGCATCCTAAGCATATCCCGCAAGATAGGGTGCATCGAAAATAGCGCGCCGCGCCCCGGCTTTCCGGTGCAAACCGAACCGCGACGCACAGAGTGCGGAGTGGGATGGATGAGTGCTTTGTCACTAACGGGGGTGGTGCGAGAGCGGGTCTCGTCTCGGACCAATACCGCGAGAGCGGCGAGGGAGACACCTACGAGCTGGCGGTGTGAGCCCGCTTTCTTTTGGTTACTTTTCTTTGCGGCCGGCAAAGAAAAGTGACTGCCGCCCCGCACAGGGGCAACGCAAGCAAACCAAAAAGAAAACAAGGAAGGGCCAACACCGCAAATACAACCACCAAACCAAAGGCCACGCCAACAAAAAAACCCCGGACTGACACCAAAAACACAAGAACGACGATAATAAAAAAACGAAAAAACCAAAACCTTTACATCAATGATCATCCGCCCAAACCTCCACTGGTTCCGCATGCTGCTCGCCTGGCGCGGCTCGGTCCTGCCGCGCCTCATCCCGCGGCTGTCGTTGATCTTTCTCATCTCCGTCGTCGCTGTCGCAGCCCACGATCACATCCTCAAAGTCACCGTCCGGCTCAGCCCCACACCCTTCTCGCTGCTCGGTATCGCCCTCGCTGTCTTCCTCGGCTTTCGCAACAACGCCAGCTACGACCGCTGGTGGGAAGCCCGCAAACTGTGGGGGCATCTGCTCAACGAAGCGCGCTCGCTCACCCGTCAGGCGCTCACGCTGCCCCGTGAACCGCTCGCCCCCGCCGAACTCCGCGAATTCGTCCAGGTGCTCGGCGCCCTGCCCCACGCGCTGCGGCATCAACTGCGTAAAAGCGATCCCGCCGAGGATCTCGTTTCACGTTTGCCCGCTCCATTGTTCGAACGCGTGATGGCGGCGCGCTATCGTCCGTCCGCCATCATGCTGTGGCTCGGCGAATGGGTGCAGCGCAACGCGCGCGCAGGCGCGATCGATCCGATGGCCGTGGTGGCCTTCGATCGCAATCTCAATGGTCTGTCTGATGTGATCGGCGGTTGCGAGCGGATCGTCTCGACGCCGCTGCCATTCGCCTATTCGGTGATGATCCACCGCACGGTCTATTTCTTCTGCGCGTCGCTGCCCTTCGGGCTCGTGGACAGCATCGGCATCTTCACGCCGCTCTTCTCGGTGTTCGTCGCGTACACGTTCATGGCCCACGAAGCCATTGCCTCGCAGATCGAAGAACCCTTCGGCTTCGACGACAACGATCTCGCGCTCACGGTCATGTCGAGTTTCATTGAAGACGCCGTGCGCGATCTGCTCGGCGAACCATCGCTGCCGAACGCGCCGTCCGGTCACAACGGCATCGTACTGACCTGATCAGCGGCATGGCAGGCGGGTCTGAACGACACCACCTCGGGCAGCGCCCTTAACCGTTCCCCACGGTCTCCGACAAGCGCTTCAGCGTCGCGACCCGCGCGCCGATGATGTCCACCCGGCCGCGTTCGTCGGTCACCGCGCTGGCGGCTTCGAGGTACGCCGACCACGCGCGTTGCGCCTTCACCAGCGTCGGGCGTGCATGCGCCGGCAGCCGCGTCTGCAACCGGTGGTAATAACGGTTCATGTCGAAAGTTGCGTGTTCGCACTGTGCGTCCGCACTGCACGGTCGCAAGCGCGCTGGCGCACTCGTGGCGGCGCCGGCGCCAGCGTTGGCGAGCGCACTGCGCAGCGACAGCGTGCGGTCACGCACGGGCTGTAACTGCATATCCGCCTCGGTCAGTTCATTCGAGCTGCCGTGGGTGGTATCGAACACGGCGTCGTAGAGCGTCCACTGCGCGGTGCGTGAGGTCTCCCAGCGCTTTTGGCTTTCTTCCCACGCCTTGCGCTGCGCGGCCGGCAGCTTGCCCTGCAACTGCTGGTACGCCACGTTGCCGGCGGCCAGCCAACCGAGCCGCGCCATCTGCATGCATTGCACCTGCCCCGCCGTCGACGACATGTCGCCGCGCGCGAGGCACGTGCGCATCGCGGCGTCGATGGGATCGGCGGCGGCGACTTCCGCGCGAGCGGCCACAGGCAGCACTGCGGTGGCCGCAGCCACCGTCAGCGTCAGGGCCGCGGCGCGCCACCACGCGCCGCGCGTCGGTTGCAGCGCCCTCATCGTCAGGCGCGTACGCAATCGACGAAGTACTCGATGCGCCCGTTGATCGTCTCGCCCACCAGCCCGTGGATATCCGTATGGAAGCCCGGGAAGCGCTCGTTGAACTCGCGCGCAAAGCGCAGGTAATTGACGATGGTCTTGTTGAAGCGCTCGCCCGGAATCAGCAGCGGAATGCCCGGCGGGTACGGCGTCAGCAGGATCGACGTCACACGGCCTTCGAGTTCGTCGATAGGCACGCGGTCCACCTCGCGGTGCGCCAGCTTGGCAAACGCTTCCGACGGCTTCATGGCCGGCTCCATGCTCGACAGGTACATCTCGGTAGTGAGACGCGCGATGTCGTTGGCGCGGTAGACGCTATGGATCTGCTCGCACAGATCACGCAGGCCGATGCGCTCATACATGGGATGATGCGACACGAACTCCGGCAATACGCGCCACAGCGGCTGGTTGTTGTCGTAGTCGTCCTTGAACTGCTGCAACTCGGTGACCATCGAGTTCCAGCGGCCCTTGGTAATGCCGATCGTGAACATGATGAAGAACGAGTACAACCCGGTCTTCTCCACGATGATGCCGTGCTCGGCCAGATACTTCGTGACGATCGCCGCCGGAATGCCCGAGTCGCCGAAATCGCCGTCCACGTCGAGCCCCGGCGTGATGATCGTGGCCTTGATCGGGTCGAGCATGTTGAAGCCTTCCGCGAGCGGGCCGAAGCCGTGCCAGCGGTCGTTCGGACGCAGCATCCAGTCTTCACGCGAGCCGATGCCTTCGTCGGCCAGCTCTTCCGGGCCCCAGACCTTGAAGAACCACTCGTCGCCGTATTCGGCATCCACCTTACGCATGGCGCGGCGGAAGTCCAGCGCTTCGGCGATCGACTCCTCTACCAGCGCGGTGCCGCCCGGCGGCTCCATCATCGCCGCAGCCACGTCGCACGACGCGATGATTGCGTACTGCGGGCTGGTGGACGTATGCATCAGATACGCCTCATTGAAGCGGTGCTTGTCGAACGTGCTGTTCTCGGAGTCCTGCACGACGATCTGCGAAGCCTGCGAAATGCCGGCCAGCAGCTTGTGCGTGGAGTGCGTGGCGAACACCAGCGCGCCGGTACGCGGACGCCCCGCGCCAATGGCGTGCATGTCCTGATAGAACTCGTGAAACTCGGCGTGCGGCAACCAGGCTTCGTCGAAGTGCAGCGTGTCAAGCAGATCGCCGAGCAGGTCCTTGATCATTTCGACGTTGTAGATCACGCCGTCGTACGTGCTTTGCGTGATGGTCAGAATGCGTGGCTTCAGATTCGGGTTTTTCTCCAGCGCCTCACGCGCGAACGGGTTCGCCTCGATCTTCTTGCGAATGTTTTCCGGCTTGAACTCGTCGCGCGGAATCGGCCCGATGATGCCGAAGTTGTTGCGCGTGGGGGTGAGGAACACCGGAATGGCGCCCGTCATCGTGATGGCGTGCAGGATCGACTTGTGGCAATTGCGGTCCACCAGCACGATGTCGCCCGGCGCAACCGTGGCATGCCAGACGATCTTGTTCGAGGTCGAGGTGCCGTTGGTGACGAAGAACAGATGATCGGCGCTGAAGATGCGCGCGGCGTTGCGCTCCGAGGCCGCCACCGGACCCGTGTGGTCGAGCAGCTGGCCGAGTTCGTCGACAGCGTTACACACGTCGGCGCGCAGCATGTTTTCACCGAAGAACTGGTGGAACATCTGGCCCAGCGGGTTCTTCAGGAACGCTACGCCACCCGAGTGACCCGGGCAGTGCCACGAATACGAACCTTCGTCCGCGTATTGCACCAGTTCCTTGAAGAACGGCGGCGCGAGCGAGTCCAGATAGACCTTCGCCTCACGGATGATGTGACGCGCCACGAACTCCGGCGTGTCCTCGAACATGTGAATGAAGCCGTGCAGCTCACGCAGGATGTCGTTGGGCAGGTGGCGCGACGTGCGCGTTTCGCCGTACAGGAAGATCGGGATGTCCGCATTGCGGCGCCGCACCGCCTCGACGAACGCACGCAGATCGACGATGGCCGCGGCCAGCTCCGGCGTCTCGCCTTCCACCAGCACGTTGTCGGAGTACGGCAGCAGCTCGTCGTCGTCGATCGACAGGATGAAGCACGACGCACGGCTCGACTGCTGCGCAAAGGAGGTCAGATCGCCATAGCTCGTCAGCCCGAGCACTTCCGCGCCTTCTTTCTCGATTGCTTCAGCGAGAGCCCGGATGCCAGAACCCGAGATGTTCTCGGAGCGGAAATCTTCGTCAATGATGACGACGGGAAAACGAAACTTCATGGGCGATTCTCCAAAAGGAACGACCGCTGTCTTCTTTGGTAAAGAGCAGCGGTCACCTGTATTGCCGGGTGGGTCAGTGCGCTGCGAGCGTCACGTTTTGGGCAACGTCACGCCGTGCTGACCTTGATATTTGCCGCCGCGATCCGCGTACGACGTTTCACAGATTTCGTCGCTTTCGAAAAACAGCACCTGGGCGACGCCTTCGTTCGCATAGATTTTGGCAGGCAAAGGTGTCGTATTTGAGAATTCCAGCGTCACGTGCCCTTCCCACTCGGGTTCGAACGGCGTGACGTTGACGATGATGCCGCAGCGCGCGTAGGTCGATTTGCCCAGGCACACCGTCAGCACGCTGCGCGGAATGCGGAAATACTCCACGGTGCGCGCCAGCGCGAACGAGTTCGGCGGAATGATGCAGACGTCGCCCTTGAAATCGACAAACGATTTCTCATCGAAGTTCTTCGGATCGACGATGGTCGAATTGATGTTCGTGAAGATCTTGAATTCGTCGGCGCAGCGAATGTCGTAGCCGTAGCTCGACGTGCCGTAGCTGACGATCTTCCGGCCGTCCTCGGAGACCCGCACCTGATCGGGCGCAAACGGCTCGATCATGTTGTGCGACTCGGCCATACGGCGGATCCACTTGTCGGATTTGATGGTCATAGTTAAACGCTGCTTGCCGGGTAAAGGCGGTGAATTCGGGTTGACGCCCGGCCAGGGGCCGCGGAGCCGCGTGCTGCCGGACGAAAGGCGCTTATTTTACGCGATCAGCGCGAAGCTGCCGCAATTGCTGTAAACGGGATTGCCACCGGCGGCAGGGGGCTGGTTTCTGCCGGGTATGAGCGGCGTGGCGACTACGCTGGATCGAAACTCAAGTGGTGACCTTGGACGCTGCTGCAGCGCAGCAGAACATCCGGGCGCTGCGGTGTCTCGCAGTGGCGCTGGCGCCCGCCGGCAGACAGGCGCGCCGCCAGCTTCGCAGACGTCACTGATGAATCACACCGCAGGCGAGCGGAGCACCGGCGCCGTGCTGCGGCCATGCATACGGGTCGGAGGCATCACGATGCAGCAGCACCGAGCGCTGCAATACGGAGCGGATGCCGTCGAGCGAGACGTCCGGCGCGACGATGAAGCCGGTGGCAACGCCATTCGAATCCGCGTGGATGTTGCCGAGATCGCCTTCGACGCGCGCGCCGGCCTTCAGATGTTCGGCAGCCGGCGCGAACACGGCACCCGCGCTCGAACCATCCGTGGAATTGCAGTCGCCGCGCTCGTGCACCTGCAGTGCGTGATCGCTATCGGGCGGCAAGCCGGCAATGTTGTAAGTGACCTGCACGCCATCCGAACGCTCGATGAAAGTCACGAGGCCGCGCGCCTGGCTTCCGACCGCCGGCAACAGCTGTACCTCGGCGCGTTTCTCCTGTGGTCTCAGGAATGCAGTGCAGCCGCATAACAGCAGACTGCTGGCAGCCAGGACGATGAACGCATGCACCGCCTGTCCGTCGATTGTTTTTCCCATGCGATCCTCTTGTCGACCGCCGGCCGCCCCTGCGACCTCCGAGCCGAACCTGATGAAGTCGACATGATACCGCGAGCGGAGGCCCGTCCAACCCCTTCCGCCCGCCTTCCGAAGCGTTGTTCAGGTGTTCTGGACAACGATATTCGGAAACTTCGAGGTCATGTCGCGAGCACGCTCGGCAATATGGATCGCAACCCTGCGGGCAATGGTGCGGTAAATCTCCGCAATCCGCCCGTCGGGATCGGCGACCACCGTGGGCTGGCCGGAGTCGGCCTGCACGCGGATGGCGATGTCGAGCGGCAGGCTGCCCAGCACCTCGACGCCATATTCCTTGGCCATCCGCTCGCCGCCGCCCGCGCCGAAGATATGCTCTTCGTGGCCGCAGTTCGAGCAGATATGCATGCTCATGTTTTCGACGATGCCGAGAATCGGAATGCCGACCTTCTCGAACATCTTGAGCCCCTTCTTCGCGTCGAGCAGCGCGATGTCCTGCGGCGTCGTGACGATCACCGCGCCCGTCACCGGCACGCGCTGCGAAAGCGTCAACTGAATGTCACCGGTGCCCGGCGGCATGTCGACGATCAGGTAGTCAAGATCTTGCCAGTTGGTCTGCCGCAGCAGTTGCTCGAGCGCGGAAGTGGCCATCGGACCGCGCCAGACCATTGGGTTGTCCTGCTCGATCAGGAAGCCGATCGAGTTGGCCTGCATGCCGTGGCCCTGCATCGGATTCATCGACTGACCGTCCGGTGACTCCGGACGACCTTCGATGCCGAGCATCATCGGCAGCGACGGCCCGTAGATGTCGGCATCCAGCACGCCCACCGACGCGCCTTCGCTCGCCAGCGCGAGCGCCAGATTCACGGCCGTGGTGCTCTTGCCCACACCGCCCTTGCCCGATGCCACCGCGATGATGTTCTTCACGTTCGGCAACAGTCTCACGCCGCGTTGCACGGTGTGCGCCGCAATCTGCTGCGACACCTGCACGCGCGCCTCGGCGACGCCCGGCACGGCGCGCAGCGCGTCGCCCACCTGTTGCCCAATCGCTTCAAACTGCCGTTTGGCCGGATAGCCGAGTACCACTTCGACGCTAACCGTGGCACCATCGACGACGATGTTCTTGAGGCTCTTCGCGGCCGCGAACGGGCGGCCCGTGTTGGGGTCGACGACGTTCGCGAGGGCGGCGTCGACCAATGCCCGATCAATGCTCATTGACACTCCGTGGGGAACACTTGCGGCGCGGCAGAATCGAAATGTCGGCCGCTCGCCGGAAATTGAAAAAAATTGTTATGCGGCATTGCAGAAATTCGCACTGCCGTGCACCCTTCCGCAGCAGCAAACCGTAAGGTGCGTCACGCGGCATGTTTCAGCCATCATTGTAGTGGTTGGTGTCGTGCGCTGCGTGAAGACCCTGTTTCACTGTCAGAGCAGACAGATCGGTTCGTAAAGAAGGTTCCGCGGAGTCGGTTGAAGTGCGCATCACGCAAGTCGACCCCGCTCAATAAACAAGAGAGGATTCACAATGAATGCAAAAGTCATGACTCGCCTGGCCGTTTTCGCTGTCGCTGGCTCCCTGCTGGCAGGCTGCGCAACCCAGCAAGGTACGAACACCGCGGTTGGCACCGGCGTCGGTGCGGGCACGGGTGCAGCGCTCGGCGCGATCTTCGGTGGCGGCAAGGGTGCGGCCATCGGCGCGGGCGTGGGCGCAGCGGTAGGCGGCATCACCGGCTACAACTGGCAGAACATCCACAACAAGCTGTCGGGCGCCACCCAGGGCACCGGCACGCAGATCACCGAGCAGCCGGACGGCTCGCTCAAGCTGAACATCCCGAGTTCGGTCACGTTCGACACGAACAGCTACGCGATCAAGCCGTCGTTCGCGCCGGTGCTCGACCAGTTGGCGCAAACGCTCCAGCAGAATCCTGAAGTGATCGCCCAGGTGGTGGGTTACACGGACAGCACCGGTTCGGCTCAGTACAACCAGACCTTGTCGGTCAACCGCGCGCAAAGCGTGACGGGCTACCTCGGCCAGCGCGGCATCAATCCGCAGCGCCTGTCGGCACAAGGCATGGGCCAGAACAATCCGGTGGCTGACAACAACACCGAAGCGGGCCGCGCTGCGAACCGCCGCGTGGAAATCTACCTGCGCGCTACCGCGCAACACGCTGGCTAAGCACGAACTGGCAGGAGCAATGGTGTGAAGTGAGGGTCGGAGGGCTGCGTGCCCTTCGACCTGGCGGCGGGAAAATATGCGGCGTGCGTCTGGTAACTGAGTGGTAACCGTCTGGGTAACCGACCAGCTGAGTGCTCGGCAACCGCCCGACAGCGCGCAGCGAACGATTCGAAAAATTTTTCGAACTCTCTCGAAATTCCGCTGTCCATCTTTACGGTACGTGGCTGGTTATGCCGCCGCGGCACCATTCTCCTCTTGTCGTTGTTGCTCCGGGGCCCATAGCCCCGGTTTTTTTTGGTGCCGGTTCAGCGCACCAACCGGTAGAGTCCCCGCTCCGCTGGGCATCACCCCAAGTGTCATCCAGACATCACAAAGCGCGCATGCGGCATCCCGCCCGGCGTTGCCGCCCCTGCTAGAATCGAAGTTTCGTCTCTTCGCCAGCCCTCAGATACCCTATGTCAGCACCCGCAACCGGTCTTTCCGCAGGCGCGCCGTCCGGCCGTCGCCAGATCCTCGTCACGTCGGCCCTTCCGTATGCGAATGGGCAAATCCATATTGGCCATCTGGTCGAATATATCCAGACGGACATCTGGGTCCGCACGCTGCGAATGCACGGTCACGAGGTGTATTACGTCGGTGCTGATGACACACACGGCACGCCGATCATGCTGCGCGCGGAACAGGAAGGCATTACGCCGAAGCAGCTGATCGACCGTGTCTGGCAGGAACATAAGCGCGACTTCGACAGCTTCGGCATCTCCTTCGACAACTACTATTCAACCGACTCCGATGAGAATCGCGAGCTGAGCGAATCCGTCTATACCGCCTTGCAGGCCGCCGGCCTGATCGAGGCGCGCGATATCGAACAGGCGTACGACCCGGTCAAGGAAATGTTCCTGCCGGACCGCTTCATCAAGGGTGAATGCCCGAAGTGCGGCGCCAAAGACCAGTACGGCGATAGCTGCGAAGTGTGCGGTTCGACCTATCAGCCTACCGATCTGATCAACCCGTATTCGGTGGTATCGGGCGCCACGCCGATCCGCAAGACCTCGACGCACTATTTCTTCCGTCTGTCGGATCCGCGTTGCGAGAACTTCCTGCGTGACTGGGTGGGCGGTCTCGCTCAGCCGGAAGCCACCAACAAGATGCGCGAGTGGCTCGGCGACGCCGGCGAGGCACGTCTGGCCGACTGGGATATCTCGCGCGACGCGCCGTACTTCGGCTTCGAGATTCCGGGCGCGCCGGGCAAGTACTTCTATGTCTGGCTGGACGCGCCGGTCGGCTACTACGCGAGCTTCAAGAATCTCGCGGCAAAGCGCGGCATCGACTTCGACGCCTTCGTGCGCAAGGGGTCGACGACCGAGCAGTACCACTTCATCGGCAAGGATATTCTGTACTTCCACACGCTGTTCTGGCCGGCCATGCTCGAGTTCTCGGGTCATCGCACGCCGACCAACGTGTTCGCGCACGGCTTCCTCACGGTGGACGGCGCGAAGATGTCCAAGTCGCGCGGCACGTTCATCACCGCCAAAAGCGTGATCGACACCGGCCTGAATCCGGAGTGGCTGCGTTACTACTTCGCGGCCAAGCTCAACAGCACGATGGAAGACCTCGACCTGAACCTCGACGACTTCCAGGCGCGCGTGAACAGCGACCTCGTCGGCAAGTACGTGAACATCGCGAGCCGTGCGGCAGGTTTCCTGATCAAGCGTTTCGAGGGCCGCGTGCAGGACAGCGCCATGCATCACCCGCTGCTCGACACGCTGCGGGCGGCGATTCCGCAAATTGCGGCCAACTACGAGGCACGCGAATACAACCGCGCGCTGCGTCAGACGATGGAGCTGGCCGACGCGGTGAACGCTTACGTCGACACCGCCAAGCCGTGGGATCAGGCAAAAGATCCGGCTAACGCGGTTGCGTTGCATGAAACCTGTAGCGTGAGCGTCGAGGCGTTCCGTCTGCTCTCGCTCGCCTTGAAGCCGGTGCTGCCGCAACTGGCCGAAGCGGTCGAAGCGTTCCTCGCCATCGAGCCGCTCAAGTGGTCCGATGCGACGGTGCCGTTGAGTGCCGGGCGTCCAATCAACGCGTACAAGCATTTGATGACCCGTGTCGATCCGAAGCAGATCGAAGCATTGCTCGCCGCCAACCGCGACTCGTTGCAGGCGACGAATACGACTCCCGCTGTCACCGCGGACGCCAAGGCCAAAGCGAAGGCAAAAGTCGCTGCCGCCGCCGATAGCAGCGATGACGCAACCGGCATCATCTCGATCGACGATTTCGCCAGGATCGACTTGCGGATCGCGAAGATCGTCGACTGCCGCGCTGTCGAAGGGTCGGACAAGCTGCTGCAACTGACGCTCGACGTCGGCGAGGAGAAAACCCGCAATGTGTTTTCCGGCATCAAGTCGGCTTATCAACCGGAGCAACTGGTCGGCAAGCTCACGGTGATGGTGGCGAATCTCGCGCCGCGCAAGATGAAGTTCGGCCTCTCCGAAGGGATGGTACTGGCGGCCTCGGCAGCCGACGAGAAGGCCGAGCCGGGCATTTACGTGCTGGAGCCGGACAGCGGCGCGAAGCCGGGCATGCGCGTGAAGTAAGTTCGCTAGCCGTCCTCGGAGCGGCGCTCGCAGCAAAACAAAAAGCACGTCTTGCGACGTGCTTTTTGCTTGTTGGGCGCTCGTTTCAGACCATGCTTTGCATGGCTAGCTGCCCGCCTGGTCCGTCGCCGGATCCTTTGATTTCCCAAACCACGGCCATTTGTTGAAGCGCCGGGTATAGAACAGATTCATCCCTTGGAAGGTTCCGCCATACGCCACCACCGACCAGTAGCGCGTGAGGTTGATGGTTGCCTTGATCGCGTTGTCCGCCGACTGCAAGCCCTGCTCGTAACCCAGCACCAGCCACTGGTTGATCGCCTTCGACACCATCACCACCTGGGGATCCGTCAGCCCCACGTCGCTGGTGCCGATCGAGAATTCGTCGAGCCCGAAAGTCTGCGCAATGCGCTTGCCCTGCGTGTTGCCGAGCAACGCGAGCGCGGTCGTCATGGCGCTTTGCTGACCGAGGTTGTTGCCCTGGTCGGTGCCGTGACCGAACAGCAGCCAGGACAGCTTTTCGTTGTCCGGCACGGACGGCTCCGAGACGAGCTTGGCGACCGGCGCATTCACAGTGCCGGTGACCTGCACGCCCGCTTCGACCTGCTGATTGCGCCGCATGGCGAGAATGTTGATACCCGGATTGGCGACCGGTCCGTTGAACGTGAAGAAGCCATTCTCGATGTTCAGCTTACGGCCAAACGCCGTGTAGGTCGATCCCTGCGTGATGCGCACATTGCCCACTGCGCGCAGCGGCGCGTCAGGCGCGCTGAGCGCCGTGATCGTGCCCGTCAGGCCGAGGTCCGCCCCCTGGCCACGGAAACGGAAGTCGTTGCCCAGGTCGATGTCGATGCTCGCGTGCGGCGAGAAGCGGCTGGCCGGCTTGTTGCCGGCAATCACGCCGGGCTTCTCTTCGCCGGGCACGGTGCCATTGGGACGCATCACCACCACGTCGTCGCCGAGCGCGGGCGCTGCCTGCTCGGGCATGTCGAAGAGCGCGTGATCCACGGTGAATTTGCCGTTGATGTTCATCGCGCCGAGATGACCGCCGTTGGCCACTGTCGCGCTGCCCGAGAGCGACAGCTTGCGGTCGGGCGAGGCGAACAGCTCGAGCTTGTCGGCCACGATGCTCGCCGTCAGATCGGGCTCGGCGCCGTCGAGCCGCACCTGCCCGGTTGCGCGCAGCGTGCCGTCCGCGCCGTGGAACTCGACCTGCTGGAAGTCGACCAGGTTTTCCGACAGCGCGATACGGATCACGCCATCCTTCAACTGGATGCCCTGATCGACCACCGTCACCGACAAGCCGTCGCCCAGCAGCGAGCCCGACAGGTTCGGTTTGGCCACCGTGCCGCCGAGCGCGAGCTTGAGCGCGAGATGACCGTCGAGCATGTAGCCCGGCCCGAACAGGCCGCCGGTCGTCTTGAGCGAAGGCATGCTGGCGTTGATGTTGCCCGTCACCGGTGCCTCGTCGTTGACGGTGAGCACGCCGTCGTTCATCGCGAGCGTGGTGTGGGCGTCGGCGTCGATCACGCCGATCCGGCTCGCCTGCGCGTGGACCGTCGCGTTCAGACGGTTGCCCCCACTGAAGTCGGCGCGCGCCGACAGCGCCGTGATGCCCATCGACGCCAGTCCATTGCCAATTTCCACCGTCACGTCTCCGCCGCGCCGCTTCAACTGGATGTGCCCGGTGGCCGTTTTGCCGAGCGAGAAATCCCAGTCGCCGTCGAACACCAGATCGGTTTTCACGGGTGGCGGTTCGCCAGTGAACTCCTGTCGCAGGGCCATCAGACGCGTCACCGACACGTCGGTCAAGCTGCCGGCGGACTGGATGCTGCCGTGATCCAGCGCAAACGACTTGAGATCGAGCACCGCACCTTCCAGCGTGAGGCGCGTCGCCCCCAGCGTCACCCGGTTGGCGCCCGCGCTGATGGTGAGCGGCGATTCGAGATTGAGCGCGGGTGTGCCGCGATTCTGCAACTGCGTGACGGTGCCGTCCCAGCGCGTGCCGGCGGGGGTGTCCGAGAGGCGGCCGTTGGCGGCGAGCGCGAGGTCGAGCGGCCGCTGATACAGCGTGCCGACCGCCTGCGCCTGCAGCGTGTGGTGGGCCCGCGTGCCGTTCAGACGGGCGCTTAGCGTCGACAGCTCGACGCCATTCGTGCTCAGGTCGCGGGCATCGGTGGTGAACACCAGCGCGCCGTTGGCGCCGTCGCGCAACTCGGCGTGGCCGTCCGCGTGACCCAGCCGGGTCGCGCCGAACACGACGCTGTCGGCCTTGTAGTTCAGCGTGACGTTCGGGTGTGCAATCGAGCCTGTCACGTCGCCGTCCGCTCCGACCTGGCCAGCCAGACCGAAACCGAGGCGGTCGAGTTGCGGCGCGTCGGCGTGAAAGCGCAGCCGGTCGCCCGGCGCGCCAAAGCTGCCTTGCAAATCTACCTGGTTGCCCGCGACTTGCAGGCTGACGTGGCTCGGCAGAATCCGCGTGCCCGCTAGCTGGATGACGCCGCTGCCGGTCATGGGCAGGTTGTCGTAGACGCTGTCGCCCAGCTTGAACTCGGCCTTGGTGGTGAACGTCGGACCCAGCACCCCGGCCGCGGTGATGGTGGCGGTGACGCGCGCCTGAATGTTGGGCGAGGCGGGGCTAGCGGTCGCCGGGCGTTTCGCTGGTGTGACGGGAGGGCGAGGACGGCCTTTGGCGGTGGATCTGGTTGCGCTGTTTGAGGCGGTCGTGATGTTTGCGGCGCTGGTTCCACTTGCCGGGTTTGCGGCACTTGCCGAGCCTGCGGCGTTTGAGTTGTTCGTCGCGTTGGTAGTGCTCGCCGTACTTGTCTCGTTCGTCGCGTCTGCCGCGCTAGCACCGTTGATGCCCTTCGTGGCGTTCAAAGCACTCACGGCACTCACGGCACTCGCACCGTTCGCCGTACCTGCGACCTTGGCTGCTTTCGCAGCGTCGGTCGTTTTCGCGGCATTCGAGGTGTCGGCGACGTTCGCCGTGCGCCCGGTGTTCGCAGAACTGGCCGCGCTCGCGACCTCATTGCCTCTTGCAGACTTCGCGCCCTTCGCGCCCTTCGCTGGCGTGCGCGCCAGCGTCTGCGCGGTCAAACTGAGCGGGTCGAAATCGGTCAGTTGTGCTTTCAGATTGTAGGTGGAACTCGCGTCGTGCTTGATGGCGCCCGACAGATCAATACGGCCACGCCCCGAGGTAATCCTGACATCGCTGAAGCTCATGCGCGCCGGATCGAACGTCACCTTGCCCTGCGCCCGCAAAGCGGCCTTGGGGTCGGCGAGATCGAGCGTGATGCTCTGCACGTCGTCGGTGAGACGAATGCCGATGGGGCCCGCGAGCTGGGTCGGCCGCACGCTCGCTTCGAGCGCATTCAGGTCGAGCCCGGCCACGTGCAGATCGAGTTGGCCGCGCTTGCCAGAGATACTGCCCGCCCCGGTGACGGTGGCGTTCTTGATCAGTCGCAGGTTCAGATTCGAGACGCTCTGGGCGTGGGCGTCGAGCCGAACGTCGGCATGCGCTTCGATCAACGGCAGCAGGTGCGCGTCGATGGCACCCGGTTTTGCGTTGACGATCGACACCTGTCCGGCAACCACAAAGCCAGCCGCCGACTTCGCGGAGGCTGTAGCCGTCGTGGCCTGATCTGCTTTCCCCGCCGCGCTACTGGCCGCGCTGGTCACAGCACTCGCAGTTGCCTCGGTCTGACTCGCCGTGCTTCTCGAAGCGCCTGCGTCGACCGTCGTCCCATTTGCCGTAAAGGTCGACGCCCCCGCAGCGACCACCGTCCCGCTCGCCGCAGACGCGGAAACACCCGCGTTGACCGCAACCCCACTCGCCGCAGACGCCGAAGCCCCCGCCGCCGCCGCGCCACCCGCGCCACTCGCCCCACCCGCCGTCACTGGCTGCAACTCAGCCCGCACCGCCAGATCGGCGAGCGGCGCGCCCGGCGCGAAGGCTTGCGGGTTGATGTGATCGAAGGTCAGCGTCGCGCGCTGCAAGGGCACCTCGGAGAACGGCGTCGCCTCGACCCGTGCGTGTCCGGCGAGCTTCATGCCGCTCGCGTCGACCTCGGCGATCAGCGTTTCGAGCGTGCCGCTCAGTCGGCCGCTGGCCTGCACCGGTTCCGCGTTGACCTTGCCCTCGTAGCCAAAATCGCCTGTCAGCGGGAACGGCCGCACGCCATCCAGCTTCGCCGACGCTGTCACCGAACCAAACGGCGTATCGAGCTGGTCGATGGCGGCTTCGTGGTGCTGGCCATCGCTGCGCCCGTGGAAAACGAAGTGCGAATATTCCGCCGTCGAGCCGCCCTGACGCAGCAGCAAGCGGTCTACCTTCACGTCGCGAATGTCGATCTGCATCGGCAGACGCAACTCTTTCGGCAAGCTCATCGGCCCGCTGCTGCTCGATGACGACGAGCCCACGCGCGCGTCGACCGTGCCGACGTACAGATAGTCGATCACGAAGCGCCACGGGTGTCCGCTCACCGCCCAGCGCCCGTCTACCCGGTCGACCTTGATGTCGGTGCCGCTGCCGTCGAGGCTGCGCCACTCCACGTCGCGCAACTGCAGGCCGTTGGCCAGCGCGCCGCTTGCGAGCGTACCCGCGAGCCGGCCGCCCAGCAGCTTGACCGCCGTCTGCCACGCATAGGCGGTGCCGCGCTCGGTCGCGACCACGCCGTACAACGCGCCCGCTGCGAGGGCGACGAGCAGCACCGGCACGCCCATCGCCCACGCCAGCGCCATCCACAGCCGATGCTTGCGGCGTGGCGGCGGCGGTGGCGTCTCGGCGCCACCCGGCGTGGCATCGCCGGGCGGCTGCGGGGGAGGCGTGGCGGAAGAATCCGTCGTCATACTCGGGCCATGCGAATCAATATGTAAAAGCGATCAAGGCAGTAAGACCATCAGAAGGCGATACCCAGCGTCAGGTAAGGCCGAATGTCCTTGTTGCGAATCCCGTAGGCGAGGTCGACATTCACCGGCCCCACCGGACTACGCCAGCGCGCACCAAACCCTACGCCGGGGAAAAACTCTTTCTCGCCCCATGTGTCAGTGGCGGTGCCGATGTCGAAGAACACGGCGCCGCCCCAATCGTGGGTGAACCAATGCTGGTATTCGCTCGTCGCGGTGATCAGGTATTTGGTCGGCAACACCGAGCCATCGACGCTGTTCCCCAAGCTCTCATAGCTGTAGCCGCGCACCGAGTTCGAACCGCCCGCGCGGAACAGCAGCGAGGCCGGAATGCCGGTCGTGCCGCCCGAGGTGAACACGCCGCCCAGTTCGGCGCGGAACAGCACGAGGTCGGCCTTGCCGATCGGGAAGTACTGCTGACCACGGGCGTAGAGGCGCCCAAAGGTTTGATCCGTGGCGATGCCCTTGATGGCAAAGCCCGCTTCCACGTGGACCAGGTTGCCGGAGCGAGGAAACAGCGGATCGTCGGTATTGCGGCGCGTCCATGACCAGGCCGGCACGATGGCATGGGCGGTGATCGGTCCGACAGCATTCTGGTCGAGCCGGTCGTCGTAATAGAACAGCGAATAGCCGTAGTCGAGGTACTGCGAGGTACGGGTGGTCTGCACGCCACCGCGGAAACTGTAGATGCGGGTGTCGGACACATTGGTGGTGCTGTAGGAGGCCAGCACGCTGTTGGTCCATGCGCGCGGCCCGGGTGGCATGGACAACTGGATCTGCCCGAACTGCTCGATCTGGTCGATCCGGCCGCCCACCGTAAACGGATAAGCCTTGCCGAAGGTATTCAGATACGAGTAGTTGCCCTGCACCTGCGGGCCGGTATCCGTGGCATAGCCCACGCCGCCGCGAATGCTGTTGTAGGGATATTCGCTGACCTTCACCCGCACCGGGGTTTCGAGCGGCTTGTTGGGATCATCGCCCACGTCGATGGCAACACTCGCGTAGTAAGGCGTGTTCTGCAACTGACGCTGCAGTTCGGCCACCCGCTGAACGTCGTAGATGGCGCCGAGCGAAATCGGATTGACGTTCTCGACGATCTGCGCGGGATAGCGCTTGGTGCCGGTGATTTCCAGCGCGCCCATCGTGAAGGTCGGGCCGCTCTCGAAAGTGACCGAGAGCTTCGCCTCATGCGTACGCGGATCGACCAGCGCGCGCGATTGCGAAATCTTCGCGGCCACGTAGCGGCGCGATTGCAGTGCCTTGAGGGCCGCGTTTTTCGCGTCGTCCCAGCCGGACTGCGAGAACGGATCGCCTTCATGTAACGAGAAGGCAAAGCGCGTGGCATTTTCCTGCGCCGGATCTTCGGTCAACACCGGACCGTTGAATGACAGCGAAATGGAAGAAATCGTGGTCTGCGGCCCGGGATCGACGCTCACCGTGACGACTTTCTTGCCGTCCACCGTGCGGACATCGGTGCGCACCACGGGTGAAAAATAACCGGCCGTCGAAGTCAGGTCGCGCACCTGCTGCGGCGTAGCGGTAACGAGAAAGCCAAACTGGTCGTCGCTGATATCGTCGCGTTTGGCGAAGCGCGCAATATCCAGATGCTCTTCCAGCAGCTTGCGCACCGAACGCGGCTCGCTCTGGATCTCCACCTTGTAGGCCGCGCGCGCCTCACCCGCGCTGAACGCCAAAACAAAAAATGCGCAAAAGGCGACGAGGACAAACGTGAGACAGGCGCGTAACTGTGCGGCGGCCGCCGGTGCATGACGGGCGGCGCGGCACGGGCAAGGAGAACGAGATGAGCAGGCTGAGCAGGACCCCGCGCGGGAGCGGCATGAACGACTTGAACAACACGAGCGGCACGAACAGAGACGCGCGCTGTCGTCGCGCTGTCCATCCTGTTTGCCGCGCCGTTTCTGCGCCACTTCGATCGCACACCCCGCCAAACAGGACCTCCGCGGCCGTTGTTGATGAATGATTGCCACTGCGGCCACCGCGGCGGCCCTGAAGCTCGCTATTTGACCACATAGAAGCCGCAACGAGACGATCTCACAATTGTTGTACGCAGCTTCGCGGCACCTCTCGGTCTTGCGTCTGCCCCCGCCTTCTGTTCCCCGGGTTGGGTCAACCGGCTCGACCCGGGAGCCCGCCACCCTGGACGCACCCACCGCAGCAAAGTTCCGCGAGTTTTCGTCTACCGTCGACGCTTGCTGTAAAATTATGGACAACGCTAGCGGCAGCGCTGCCGCCACTTCTCTATCACGGACGTTGAGCCATGTATCAATCGGACATCACGCAGTTCCTGAATCAGTTGAAGCAACAAAAGCCCAGCCTCGAGGCGGAACAGCGCCGCGGCCGGTCGCTCCTGTGGGACAAGCAGCCCATCGACCTCGAAGAGCGTGCCGAGCAGCAAGCCTCCCGCGTGCAACAGACTCCCTACCAGTACTACCAGAACTTCTAAGCGTGACCACCGCAGACGAGGCCCGCGCCGCACAGGCGCAGCCCGACGCCGCGCTCGCCGCGCCCACTACCGATTCGACGCCTGACACCGTCGACGGTATCGCGTTCGCGCGCCTGTACGGCGAGCCGCTGTTCAAGCTGCCAACGGATCTGTACATCCCGCCGGACGCGCTGGAAGTCTTCCTCGAAACGTTCGAAGGTCCGCTGGATCTGTTGCTGTACCTGATCCGCAAGCAGAACTTCAACGTGCTCGACATCCCGATGGCGGACGTCACCACGCAATATCTGGGTTACGTCGAGCAATTGCGGCAGACCAATCTGGAGCTGGCCTCCGAGTATCTGTTGATGGCCGCGATGCTGATCGAGATCAAATCGCGCATGCTGCTGCCGGTCAAGAAGGCCGACACCGGCGAGGAAGCCGAAGATCCGCGCGCCGAACTCGTGCGCCGCCTGCTCGAATACGAGCAGATGAAGCTCGCGGCGCAGCGCATCGATCACCTGCCGCAACTCGGCCGCGATTTTTTGCGCGCCGACGTCTACATCGAGCAGAGCATCACGCCGCGCTTTCCTGACGTGAACAGCGAAGACCTGCGCTCTGCCTGGGCCGATGTCATCAAACGGGCCAAGCTCGTGCAGCATCACCGCATTTCGCGCGAGGAACTGTCGGTGCGCGAGCATATGAGCGTGATCCTGCGGCGTCTGCAAAACAGCCGCTTCATGGAGTTCTCGGAACTCTTCGACGTGACGCGCGGCGTCCCCGTCGTGGTGGTGAACTTCATCGCCATGCTTGAATTGTCGCGGGAATCGCTGATCGAGATTACCCAGGCCGAGCCCTTCGCGCCGATTTACGTGCGGCTCGCTTATCTGCCTGCGTGAGTGGTCTGGGTTGCCGGTCTGGGTTGCCACCCTGAACGGCCTCTCTAAGTTATCTGCCTGAACGGCGCCAGCCCGCACGAGTCGAACCGGCAAAGCTTGCCGGCATGAGCACGAATTCACCGCCTCGCCGTCGATGCCCTCCCCGGTACAGCAGCGTGCAGCATCAACGCGTGAAATTCCGCCCAGCGGAACGAGCGGGGATGCCCCCGTTACACCGCTTGCGCAAATCCACTACAATCCCGCGCTCCGAACCTGTCTTTACCGGCACGGGCGCCCCGGCATGAAATCCAGTCGTTTTCTGCCGATCAGGCCCCGCGCCGCGCGAGGGAAACCGTCCGATCATGAAAGTCATCAGCTCGATTCACGAATTGCGCGACCAGTTGCGCGGCCAGAACCGCACTGCGTTCGTCCCGACCATGGGCAACCTGCACGAAGGCCACCTGTCGCTGATGCGCCTTGCGCGCCAGCACGGCGACCCGGTGGTAGCGAGCATTTTCGTCAACCGCCTGCAGTTCGGGCCGAACGAAGACTTCGACAAATACCCGCGCACGCTCGAAGCCGACATTGAGAAGCTGCAAAAAGAAAACGTTTACGTGCTGTTCGCGCCCACCGAGCGCGATCTCTACCCGGAGCCGCAGCAGTACCGTGTGCACCCGCCGCACGATCTGGGCGACATCCTCGAAGGCGAATTCCGCCCCGGCTTTTTCCAGGGCGTCTGCACGGTGGTGATGAAACTGATGTCGTGCGTGCAGCCGCGCGTGGCCGTGTTCGGCAAGAAGGACTATCAGCAACTGATGATCGTGCGTCAGATGTGTCATCAGTTCGCGCTGCCCACCGAGATCGTCGCCGCCGAAACCGTGCGCGACACGGACGGCCTCGCGCTCAGCTCGCGCAACCGCTATCTGCAGGCCGCCGAGCGCGCCGAGGCGCCGCGCCTTGCCGCCGAGCTGAACCGGGTGCGTGACGCCGTGCTGGCTGGCAACCGCGATTTCGCCGCCATCGAACGCGAGGCCATGACAGCGCTCAGCGCGCGCGGCTGGCAACCGGACTACATCGCGATCCGCAAGCGCGTCGATCTGCTGCCGCCCACGGCGCAGGACACCGAGACGCCGCTCGTCGTGCTGGCCGCGGCCAAGCTGGGCGCCACACGTCTGATCGATAACCTCGAAATCTGAAGCCGCCGGCGCCGCTGCGGCGCCCCGGTCGCGGTCAGGAATAACCGGAATCAGGGAAGGGGCCGCCACGGGCCCCAAGGAAAGTCATGCAACGTCATATGCTGAAGTCGAAGATCCATCGCGTCGCCGTCACGCACTGCGAACTGCACTACGAAGGCTCGTGCGCGATCGACGAGGACCTGCTGGAAGCCGCGAATATCGTCGAAAACGAACGTATCGACATCTGGAACATCAACAACGGCGAGCGCTTCTCCACCTACGCCATCAAGGGCGAGCGCGGCAGCGGCATGATCTCGCTGAACGGCTCGGCGGCGCGGCGCGCCCAACTGGGCGACCTCGTCATCATCGCGGCCTTCGCCAACGTGGACGAGTCCGAACTGAAGGCGGGCTGGAAGCCGGATCTGGTGTTCGTGGACGAGAACAACCGCATCAAGGGCAGCCGCGACCACGTCCCGACGCAAAGCTGGACCTGAGGGATTCGGGGCCTTCAGGGGCTCTCGTCGGAGCTTGCGGCGTTCCATCAGACGCCGTTCGAAAACGCCTGATGCTCAAGCCTTAGGCTTGGCCTCCACCCATTCGAGAATGGGTTGCCACTGCTCCAGATCCTTCTCGACCCGGCTCTTCGCCACGTCCCACAGCGTCAGCCCGTGCGCTGCAAGCTGAACGTAATTTTGCGTGTCACGCAGAAAGCCCAGCACCGGCAGCTTCAGGCCTTCGACGAAGCGGTGCAGTTGCTCAGCCGAGCGCGTGCGCGAATCCACCCGCATGCCCACCACGCCGACTTCGATACTGCCTTTGCGCACCGCCTTCTCCTTGGCGAGCCGTTCGAGGAATTCCTGGGTGGCGAGAATATCGAACAGGGACGGCTGGAGCGGCACGATCACCTTGTCCGCCAGATCCAGCGCAATGCCGAGCCGGTTGCCGTGCAGGCCGGCGGGTGTGTCGATGACGGCATGTTCGAGTCCCTTGGGCGGCTTCGCGGGCGACTCCATATCCAACTCCCAGGCTTCGATCGGCGCCAGCGTGGCAGGCCGCAGATCGAGCCACGCGTGGGCCGACTGCTGCTTGTCCAGGTCTGCGAGCGCGACCCACTCGCCCGCCGCCGCGAAATACCCGGCCAGGTTGGTCGACAGCGTGCTCTTGCCCACGCCGCCCTTCGGATTGGCCACCACGATTACCGTCATGAATACTCCAGGGAAGAAGACTGGCGCCGCCAGCCGGTTTGCCTCGTCCAGTCGGAGGTTACGACGACCCCTTCGGTCCAGCCGTTGATAATATCGACAAATTCAATTCGGTCGAAGCCCCTGAACGGCTATTTGACGTTTGGCACTTACAAAATTTCACCAAAAACATCATGAGCACACTGCGGACTGAGTACTCCATCGAACGCCTGCACGAGCGGCAGCAAGGCAAGCTGCCCGAATTGCTGGGCGTGCATATCATCGCGCTCGAACAGGGCACGCTGACGGCCGAACTGACCGTGCGCGCGGAGTTGCTGGCGCCCAACGGCTTCCTGCATGCGGCCACCGTGATCGGCCTAGCGGACACGGCCTGCGGCTATGCCTGCCTCGCCCACTTGCCGGAGACGGCGCGCAATTTCACCACCGTCGAGCTGAAGAGCAACTTTCTCGGCACCTGCACCGAAGGCACGATCCGGGCCGTCGCCAAGGGTGTCCATCTGGGGCGCAGCACGCAGGTGTGGGATGCGACCGTCACGGCACCGGACGGCAAGACGATCGCGCTGTTCCGGTGTACGCAGATGGTGTTGTACTGATCGCGAGCGCGATTACTGCGCCGGCGGGCATGCCGTTGAGCGCGCTGTCTCAGCGGATCGCGCCCAGCAGACGCGGCAGGTCCAGATGTTCAGCGAGCGTGTCGGCGAGGCGGTCGAGCGACGCCTCACGCAGCGCCGGATAGTCGACCGGCTCGGCCTCACGCAGGCCCGCCCAGGCTAGCAGCGCTGCGCAGGCGGCGGGCGTGTCGAACAGCCCGTGAACGTAGGTGGCGAGAAGCTGGCCATCGGCCGAGCGCGCGCCGTCTGGGCGCTCGCCAGCTTCCGTGGCGAGCTGGAGCGCAGGCGTCGCGAGTGCCGCGCCTGCCGTTTCGCCCATGTGAATCTCGTAGCCCGCCACTTCGGCGTCTCCCCACGCCAATCGACCGCGGACGTTTTTCAGCGTTTTCTCGCGCGTCAGCGTGGTCGCGAAGTCCAGCCAGCCGAAACCGGCGACGCTGCCCGGCACCCCTTCCACGCCATGCGGGTCGGCAACTTCGCGGCCCAGCATCTGCATTCCGCCACAAATGCCCATCACCTTGCCGCCATAGCGCAGATGACGCTGTAACACGCCCTCCCAGCCCTGCGCGCGCAGAAACGCCAGATCCCCTTGCACGTTCTTCGAGCCGGGCAGGATGATCAGGTCCGCAGCGGGCGGCGGCGTGCCGCTGCGCACGTAGTGAAAGTCCACTTGAGGATGCGAGCGCAACGGGTCGAAGTCCGTGTGATTGCTGATGTGCGGCAGAACCGGCACCACCACGCGCAACGTCCTGCCTTCCGCGACGCCCGCCGCCGTTGCCGCATGCAACTGGGGCGGCAGCATGTCTTCGGCATCGAGCGTCAGGCCATGCAGATACGGCACCACGCCGAGAACCGGCTTGCCGGTCTGTGCTTCCAGCCAGTCCAGCCCCGGTTGGAGCAGGCTGAGATCGCCGCGAAACCGGTTGATGATGAAGCCCGCAACGCGCGCCTGCTCGCTCGTCGACAGACACGCCAACGTGCCGGTCAGATGCGCGAACACCCCGCCGCGATCAATATCGGCGACCAGCACGACCGGGCAATCCACCGCTTCCGCAAAGCCCATGTTGGCGATGTCACGATCACGCAGATTGATTTCCGCCGGGCTGCCCGCGCCTTCCACGAACACGGTGTCATAGCCCGCACGCAACCGCGCGTAGGACGCCAGCACGGCTTCGAAGGCCAGCGGTTTGTAGTCGTGATAGGCCCGCGCATCGAGATTGAAGTGCGCCTTGCCGTGGATGATCACCTGGGCGCCGCGATCGCTGGTCGGCTTGAGCAGCACCGGGTTGAAGTCGGTGTGCGGCGCGACGCCCGCCGCTACCGCCTGCAGCGCCTGGGCGCGACCGATCTCGCCACCGTCCACCGTCACGGCGCTGTTGAGCGCCATGTTCTGCGGCTTGAACGGCGCGACCCGCACGCCGGCGCGGCGGGCCAGTCGGCACAGACCGGCGACGAGCGTGCTCTTGCCGGCATCGGAGGTGGTCCCCTGGATCATGAGCGCGCCGCGCGGCACGCGCACGGCCGCGGGCGGATTCGAAGTGGTCACGGAGCGTGGCTGGGCCAGTAGCAGGAAGCCGGCATTATCCCATCGCTTGCCCTTGCCCTTGCCCTTGCCCTTGCCCTTGCCCTTCGCCGTGCACTTGCGCCGCCCACTCGTAGCACACACCAGTGCCAACGCGCCGCCGCGCAGCGTGCCGGTACAATCATGCGATGATTTCCCGCGACCTCACCTTCGTGCTCGGCGGCGCGCGCTCCGGCAAGAGCGCGCATGCCGAGCGCCTCGCCAGCGACAGCGCGCAGTCCGTCACGTACATCGCCACCGCGCGCATGGCGGACGACGCGGAGTTCGCCGCGCGCATCGCGCATCATCGCGAACGGCGCCCCGCTCACTGGCAACTCCGTGAAGAACCGCTGGATCTGGCCGGTGCACTCGCCAGCGTCGACGCGCCAGGGCATTGCGTCCTGATCGACTGTCTGACGCTGTGGCTCGCCAATCTGCTCTGCCCGCCCGACGGCAGCGCGCCCGACGCCGACTATCCCGCGCGCCTCGCTGCGTTCGAAACAGCGCTGGGCGCGGCGACGGGCAAAGTGATCGTCGTCAGCAACGAAATCGGCCTCGGCGTGGTGCCGCTCGGCGCCGCGACGCGCCTCTACGTCGACACACTCGGCAGGCTCAATCAACGGGTCGCGGCATTGTGTCCGCAGGTCACGATGATGGTTGCGGGTCTGCCGCTCGTGCTCAAGCCTGCGAACCGCTAATCGCCCCCGTGACGCCTATGACGACAGCCACGCTGACGCTTCCCCTGATCGCGACGCTCGCCACCGCCGGTGTGGCGATCGACCGCTGGCTCGGCGAACCGCGTAGCGCGCATCCACTGGTCGCATTCGGCAAACTGGCGCAACAACTCGAAACGCAGTTAAACACCGGGCGACGCGGCCGCCTGCTAGGGCTGCTCGCGTGGGCACTCGCCGTACTGCCGCCCGTGCTGGTCGCGGCATGGCTGGTTGCCGTGTTGCCGTTCGTGCTGGCGTGTGCGTTGCACGTCGCGCTGCTGTGGTTCGCCCTCGGCGCGCGTAGCCTCGACGATCACATCGCGCCCATCGCGCGTGCTCTTGCGCAACGCAATCTGGTGGAAGCGCGCTTGCTGACGGCACGCATCGTGTCGCGCGAAACGACGCATGCGGACGAGGCCGCGCTGTCACGCGCAGCTGTCGAATCCGCACTCGAAAACGGCAACGACGCGATCTTCGGCGCGCTCTTCTGGTTTGCGATAGCGGGTGGCCCAGGCGCGCTGGCGTTTCGCCTCGCCAACACGCTCGACGCCATGTGGGGCTATCGCACGCCGCGCTATCTGCGCTTCGGCTGGGCTGCGGCGCGCATCGACGACGTGCTCAACTGGATCCCCGCGCGTCTGACAGCGACGAGCTATGCGCTGCTTGGCGACACCCGCACGGCGTGGCGCTGCTGGCGCGAGCAGGCGCCGCGCTGGGACAGTCCCAACGCCGGGCCGGTGATGGCCTCGGGCGCGGGCAGTCTCAACGTGATGCTAGGCGGGCCCGCGGTCTATCACGGCGAACTCGAAGTGCGTCCGATGCTCGGTGCAGGTGAGCCGGCGCGCGCCGGGCATGTGCTGGCCGCGCTACAACTGGTGCAACGCACGGTGTTTCTGTGGCTCGCCGTGTTGATCGTGCTCGCGTTGCTGAGCGTGCCCTTGCAAAGCTGATCGACACGCCACCCTTACTTTCACTCACGCACCTGCACGCATGACCGTTCGAATCGTCCACGGAGGCAATCTGCACGAAGCGGCGCAACGCTACGGCATTCCCTATGGACAATGGCTCGATCTGTCGACGGGCATCAATCCGCACGCTTATCCGGTGCCGCCCGTTCCTGCTGACGCCTGGCGCCGTCTGCCCGACGAGGATGATGACTTCGCCGCGTGCGCCGCGCGGTATTACGGCGCGCCAGATGCGCTGCATGTCTTGCCGGTCGCCGGCAGCCAGACCGCGATCCGCGCATTGCCCGCGCTGCTGCCTCGCGCCAGTGTCGCCGTTGCTGCGCTGACCTACAGCGAATACGCGCCCGCCTTCGAACGCGCGGGTCATCGCATCGTGCCGCTCGATCTCGCGTGGGACGTACTGCCCGAAGACGTCACGCACATCGTCGTTGCGAATCCCAACAATCCGACTGCGGATCGTTTATCAGCGGCAAAACTGCTGCAATGGCACGCGCAACTCGTGGAGCGCGGCGGAACCCTCGTGGTGGATGAAGCGTTTGTTGACGCGTATGACGATGAGCTTGCCAACGGATTTGGCGAAGGATTTGTCAGCTCGGTTGCCACGTCGCTTGTCAACGCACGTGCCCAACCAGGACCGACATCTTCGCTCGCCGCATTCACCTCACGCGCGGGTCTCGTGGTGCTACGCTCGCCAGGCAAGTTCTTCGGTCTCGCCGGTGCGCGCGCTGGTTTCGTGCTGGCCGCAACGCCGCTGCTCGACGCGCTGCACGACGTGCTCGGGGCATGGACGGTCAGCGGCCCCGCGCGTCATGCAGTCAGTGCCGCGTTTGACGATCTTGCATGGCAACGCGACATGCGCACCCAACTCGCCAAAGACAGCGCGCGACTCACGGCCTTGTTGCAGGCGCAACGTTTCGCATCGCGCGGCACGCCGCTGTTCGCGTGGACCGCCGACGCACGCGCAGCCGCCTTGCATCATCAACTTGCGCTGCGTGGTATCTGGACGCGCCTCTTTTCAGCAGACGGCAGCGTGCGTTTCGGTTTGCCGGGCACCGAGGCGCAATGGCAACGCCTCGAGGCAGCGCTCGTCGAAAGTGTGCAGGCACTCGATCGCACCACGGAGCAAACCACTCGTGACCCACGCACCTGAATTTCACAGCACGCTTCACCTTTCCAGATGATTCGACCCATCCGTTCCACCCGGCTGCTCTGCGTTCTGTTCATCGCCTCCACGTTCGTGTTGGCATCGCAGGCGCACGCCGCACTCACCGTCACCGACGACAGCGGCGCACCCGTCACGCTCGCGGCGCCGGCGCAACGCGTCATCAGCCTCGCGCCGCACGTCACCGAGCTGATCTACGCGGCGGGCGGCGGCAGCCGTGTGGTCGGCGCCGTGTCATACAGCGACTACCCACCCGAGGCCAGACAGGTTCCGCGCGTAGGCGACAACACGGCACTCGACCTCGAACGCATCGCCGCGCTCAAACCCGATCTGATCGTCGTCTGGCGGCATGGCAACGCGCAGGCCGAACTCGAACGTCTGCGCGACCTGCACATCCCCACGTTTTATAGCGAGCCGCATCGCCTCGACGATGTGGCCGTCACGCTGACGAAGCTCGGTACGTTGCTCGGCACATCGGTCACGGCGGACGCAGCGGCTGCCGCCTACCGGCGAGACATCGAAAAGCTGCGCGCTCAGTACGCAAACCGGCCGCCTGTGAGCGTGTTTTATCAGGTATGGGATCGGCCGTTGATGACGCTCAACGGCACGCATATGGTGAGCGACGTCATCACGCTATGCGGCGGCCGCAACGTGTTCGCGCAGCTTCAGCCGCTGGTGCCGACGGTCTCCACGGAAGCGGTGCTGGCGGCGAATCCCGAAGCGATCGTCACCTCCGCCCAGGGGGCGACGAAGCCGGATACGCCGTTGCCGCAACTGGATAACTGGCGCGCGTGGCCGAGCCTCAAGGCAGTGACGCGCAACAACCTGTTCGCCATCGACGGCGATCTGATCGACCGGCCCACGCCGCGTCTCGCGCAAGGCGCGGCGCGACTCTGCGAAGATCTGGAGGTGGCGCGTTCACGCCGGCCGGCGGGTCAACCGTAACGACGCGGAATCGTCACGCGTTCACACGTTCCAGCGCACCAGCGACCATTGCTGCGACTCATCGTGACGCCGCAGCCATACGACGGCGCCCATATCCAGCGACCAATGCAAGGCGCGATCCACCGGCACGTTCAGCACCAGCGACGCGATCACGCGAATCACGCCGGCATGCGTGACCACATAGGCAGGCGACAGCTCACGGGTCTGCGCAAACGCATCGAGCCACGTCTCCACGCGCGAGACGAACTGCGCGACGCTTTCGCCGCCGTGCGTGCGCGCGTGCTGAAAGTCGGCGGCCCAGTCGTCGATCAGCGCAGGATCGACGTCCTCCCAACGCTGCTGCTCCCACGCGCCGAAATTCATTTCCTTCAGACTGTCATCAATACTCAGCGGACAGCCGAAGTCGTTCGCCATCGCGGTGGCCACGGTCGCACAGCGTGTCAGAGGACTCGACAGCAACACGCGCGGCGGCGGCACCTGCAAGGTGGCGAGCCGCATCGCGAGCGTGGCGGCGGAAGCTTCGGGGTCGTCGACGAGCGGCACATCGCTGTGTCCGTAACACACGCCGGCGTCGACCGCGACTGCTGGGTGACGAATCAGGACGATATCCATGCGAGCCCCGCCAGATAAATGGCCAGTTCGAAGATCTGCTGCGCAAAGCCGAGACAGTCGCCGGTGTAGCCGCCAATGCGTCTGACGAAATACCGGCCGAGCAGCAGGCGCAGCACCAGAAGCATGACGAGCGCCACGCAGCCGAAGCGCCAGTCCGGCCAGAACAACGCGGGCAGACCGAATACTGCAGCCCACGCAAACGGCGCGCCACTCAGCCGCTGCGCGACGGGTTTGGCCTTGCCCTCGGGACGAACATAGTCGAGCGTGGCGAGGTAGCTGATCGCAAACGCGCGGCTCGCGGCGTGTGCGGCAATCATCAGACCTGCGGCCCGATCAGGCGGCAACGCTGCGAGCGTTTGCCACTTCAACGCCAGCGCGATCACCAACGCGATGGCGCCAAAAGCACCGATGCGCGAATCATGCATGATCCGCAACACGTCGGCGCGCGAATATGCGCCACCGAACGCATCGCAGCAATCCGCAAGACCGTCTTCATGGAAGGCACCCGTGAGCAGCAGCGTCGCCGTCATCGAGAGGATCACCGAGACGCCATGCGGAAACACGTGCAGCGCGGCGAGATAGACGAGCGCCGCCAATCCCCCGACCAATAGACCGACGAGCGGGAAATAGCGCGCCGCCGCGTTCAGATAATGCGGCTCGTAACCGACCCAGCGCGGCACCGGCACGCGCGTGAAGTAACCCAGCGCCGTGAAAAAGTAACGGAGTTCGGCGCGCGGGTTCATGTCGGGACGGTGAGCGTCAAGCGGCGATCAGGTGTCTGCATCGTGGGCATCGTGCGCATTGTGTATTCGCATCAAGCATCAAGCATCGCGATCGGCCACGCCGGCCGATTCGAAACTCGCCATCTCGTTCACGAACGCGACCGCCGCGCGCAACAACGGAATGGCGAGTGCCGCGCCCGTGCCCTCGCCGAGCCGCATGTCGAGCGCAAGCAGCGGCGTTGCGCCGAAATGATCGAGCATGCGCCGATGCCCCGCTTCATTCGATGCATGCGCAAACACACAATACTCGCGCACATTGGGTGCGAGCGCGTCGGCCACGAGCAGCGCGGAGGTTGCGATGAACCCGTCCACCAGAATCGTCATGCGTGCTTCGGCGGCCGCGAGATACGCCCCCGCCATCATTGCGATTTCGAAGCCGCCGAAGGTGGCCAGTACGTTGATTGCATCCGCGGCTTCGGTGCTCGATGCATGCCGCGCCAACGCCGCGGCCAACACGTCGCGCTTCTTTACGAGGCCCGCGTCGTCGAGCCCGGTGCCGCGCCCAACGCAATCATCAATGGGTACGCCACAAAGACGGCTCATCAGACACGCTGCCGCTGAAGTATTGGCGATGCCCATCTCGCCGAAGCCGATCACGTTGGTGCCGAGCGCCGCGTGATGCCGCACGCGCTCGGCGCCGGCGTGCATCGCAAGGAGCGCCTGTTCGCGGCTCATCGCAGGCTCGTGTGCGAAGTTGCGAGTACCCGCGGCGACAGGAATATCCACGAGACCTTCGGCATGCGGCAAGGGCGAGGCCACGCCGGCGTTGATCACTTCGAGCGTCGCGCCCGCCACCCGGCTCAAGGCATTGATCGCTGCGCCACCGGCCAGGAAGTTCAGCACCATCTGCGCGGTGACGGCCTGCGGATACGGGCTCACGCCTTCTGCCGCGATGCCATGATCACCCGCGAACACGAGCATGACCGGACGCGTGACGGTGGGATGCGTGGTGCGCTGGATCAGCCCCATCTGACGTGCGATGCTTTCGAGCTGGCCAAGGCTGCCAGGCGGCTTGGTTTTCGTATCAATGAGATGTTGCAGCGTGGCGCGCAGCGTTTGATCGAGCGGCTCGACAACGGGCAAGGCGGTTGATGAAGTCATGGGCGGTCGGATTAAAGACTAGGTTTTGAGTGTTCGTTCGCGGAACCGCGGCATGCAGGCGCGTGTGTCACGCAACCGGCCCCGCGTCACCGCGCGTGTTGCCGTGCGGACGCGGCGCCGGCACCAGCGCTTCGTGGTCGCCGTCCTGCAACAGCATCAGCGGATAGCCGAAAGCGCGGCTGGCGAGCGCGGGCGTGAGCACCTCGCGTGCCGGACCGGCATAGGCCATTCCCGCACCGTCGAGCAGCAGCGCATGCGTTGCGAAACGGCGCGCGAGATTCAGGTCATGGCACGAAAACACCACTGTACGCCTCGGCTCCCTGGCCCAGGCACTGAGTGCTTCGAGGCAGTCTATCTGGTGACGCAAGTCCAGATGCGTGAGCGGCTCGTCGAGCAGCAGCAATGGCGCATCCTGACAGAACGCGGCGGCCAGCGCGACGCGCTGCCGCTCGCCGCCCGACAGCGACAGCACATCGCGTGAGGCGAAGCCGCGTAAATCGAGCAGATCGAGCGCGGCGTGCGCAGCGGCGCGGTCTTCGGGACGCTCCCAACCCCACCCCGTGAGATGCGGAAAGCGGTTCAGCATGACCATCTCGAGTACGCTCGTGCTGAACGCATCATGCGCGCTTTGCGGCATCAAGGCGCGGCGCCGCGCCAGCGCGACCGGCGACCAGCCAGCGAGCCGCGTACCGTCGAGCTCCACATGTCCCTCAGCGGGTTGCAGCAGACCCGCCAGCGCGGAAATCAGTGTCGTCTTGCCCGCGCCGTTTGGACCGGCGATGCACCATACCTCGCCGGGATAGAAGGTGTGCGTGAAGCTCGCGAGCAAGGTACGCGTGCCGGCGCGCAACGTGATGCGCTGCGCGCTGAGCGTGGCCTGTGCATTGGGCGACGAGTTGGTCATGGGGCGTGTCGTCATCGTGACCTGCGCAGCAGCATCCATAGAAACAGCGGCACGCCGATCAGCGCGGTAATCACGCCCACCGGCAATTGCGCCGGCGCGATCACGGTGCGGGCGATCAGGTCCGCACCCATCACCGCGGTCCCGCCGCCGAGCGCGGCAGCAGGCAACAGCATCCGTTGATCGTTGCCGAACGCGAGCCGCAATGTGTGCGGCACCACGAGACCGACGAAGCCAATGGTTCCGCCGGTGGTCACGGCAGCCGCCGCAGCCACCGACGCAATCAGATAGACACGCAGACGCAAACGCACGACTGGCACCCCCAGCGACTGCGCCGCCGCATCGCCGCGCAACAGCACGTTGAGTTGCGGCGCGGCCGGTACGATGGCCACGAGCACGACGACGAGCGAGACGAGCGCGAGAGCTGGCGTGCCGCTCGCGCTGAGATCGCCCGTCAGCCAGAACAGCATGCCACGCAGCCGGTCATCGGGCGCGAGCGTCAGTAACAGCGTGATCAGCGCACCCCACCCTGCCGCGATCACGGCGCCCGTCAGCAACAAACGTGGCGACGTGTCCTGCGGCTCACCCCGCCACAACTCGCGGCGCGCAAGACCCAGCACAAGCAGGATCGAGACGAACGCACCCGCCAGCGCGCTCGCATCGACGAGCCACCATGCACAGCCCACGATCATCGCCAGCAGCGCGAAGCTGGCCGCGCCGCCGGACACGCCGAGCACATACGGTTCAGCCAGCGGGTTGCGCAACAGCACCTGCAACAACGCGCCCGCCACTGCGAGCAACGCGCCGCAGGCGAAGCCAGCCAACGCGCGCGGCAAACGCAGCGTGCGCACGATCTCGCCGGCTAGGTCGCTCTGCGCACCCGGCACGGCGTGCGACGGCAACAGTGCCGTGAGCACATGCGACGGTGTGAGCGACACACTGCCGAGCGCGAGCGAGGCCATCAGCACGACCAGCGCCAATACGGCGAGCACGCACCAGATCACGGCAGCGCGCCTCGCGTGCATCACGGGCAGGGTGCGCAGGGAGAGGCGGTTCATCGACGCGGCTCCGTGGCCGCGGTAGCGTTGCCATCGCGGTCCATGTCGTCCGGCATGGCTGCATGAGTTGCAGCGCGTGCGATCATTACAACCACATGGCGTGAGATACGTGCAGGCGAACTCATGGTCCTTGTCGAAGAGTGTCGAAGAGATATGGAATTGCCGCGCTCAGCTAGCACGCTTTCGTGACGCGTCGATGCACATGCAATGTCACGATGCCCTGGCCACGTCCCTCGCGTCTCACCGCTCGTGCGCCGCTCATGCGTCGAATAACCGGCTTGCAGCTGCAACGTGGACACACGGATCGGCCACACGCTGAATGGAATCCGCGTGGACGGGCGCAACAGTGCGCATGATGCATCAAACGCTAAACATCAGAGGGAACGTCCTGCGCGGATGACCCGTTTGCGCACGATATGACTCACGCAAACCTTTGCGTGATGACCGCATCACCGTCAGGCATGTTCCGTGCACGCGCTTCGTGTGTAGCAGACCCGCGCCCGGCTCCCCGTTCATCTCTGGATTCATTCTCGTGAGGCCATATTCTGCCTTCCCACCGGCCGCGTGGAATGGCACACTCGCGGCTTTATAGTTGAACTTTGCACGCGGGCTAATCTGCCGTCTTAACTCCACACGAAAGAGATATTCGTGTGTGGATATTAAAGTGTCGCAAGTTTATGAGTGGCCACACAGACCGTCAAGAAAGGGGCAAAACAGCTTTCTTGCGTGGCGCGAGATTCCTGTTTTGGTACTGATGATGCAGACCGTCGGCAAAACACCGGCAGACCGTTACCAGGACTCGTCGCGCACGAATCGGGGTAACGTCCCTGCGATTTCGGCCAACGGAAGTCTGCATAAAGCGATGCTGTTACGTCTCGAAACGAGACAATTGTCGGAACCTGCGATATTCCGCGCTAAAATGCGATGTCTTTAGAGGACGCAGCACATGCTCACCGAACTCGAAACACTTTCACAAAATATCGGCAAGCTGATCGCGATCAGCCAGCGCCACAATGAAGCGCGTCAGGCGCTCGAAGCGCAGCTCGCCGGCGTGCGCGCGGAATCCGAGGCAACGCGCGCAGAGCTTGCCCAGATGCGTGAGGAACGCGACGCGCTGCAAGCAGAGCGTGACGCGTTGTCCGCCAAGATCGACGACGCCCAGGTGCGCCTGAACGCGATCCTCGAAAAACTGCCGCGTGCGCGTGCTCATAGTGAGCCGGATAACCAGCTCGACCTGCTCTCAGCCGAGCACGATTCGGAGCATGGCTCGGGCTCGCATGCACAGCACGCCGAGCAAGCCGATAGCGAAGTCACCCGCCACGGAGAAAATGCATGACCACCAAGCAGATCGAAGTATCGATTCTCGGCCAGCCCTATCGTCTTGCCTGCTCGCCTGAAACCGAAGCTGCGCTGCTCGAAGCGGTGGCACGGGTGGACGCCGAGATGTCGAAGATCCGCTCGAACAGCAACGTACGTGGCCTCGATCGCATTGCTGTCATGGCTGCGCTCTCGCTGGCATCGGAACTGCTTAAGCTGCAAGCCAGCGTCCGTCATGGAGAAGCGTTTCCCGCCGAGGAAATCCGGCGTACAATGCATCAGATGAACGAACAGCTCGGTACTGTCATCCAGCAGTACAGCATTCAGTAAAAAGGTTTAAAGTGCATGCTTCGGTTGGCCGCACGGTCAACCGCGAATTCAAACCTGTTGCATGAGCGGACTTCAACCAGTCCCAGCAAACGTTTGAGTTCAATCGGTTTAGCTTCCCTGCCTGGTTCGCCAAGGTCATATATTCCTTGAACCAATGCCATGTGCACGGTTGCGGAAATTTGTAGCACGGGTGTGCGCGTCACTCTGTCTGATGTACCCGAAGTGCTGCTAACTGCGACCAATTCTGAACCTCCGGTTCAGGATGCCGGCCTAGCGGCTAAGGCGGGGACCTTATCTAACGGCATCGGACTTGTGTCCGGTGCCGTTTTTCTTTGGGGCGCCGGTTTTTTGACTGGTGTCGGGGTGTTCAACCCGATTTGTTCAACTCACGTTCATTTCGATTCATGCGCTACTGGCTAATGAAGTCCGAACCGGACGAAGCAAGCATCGACGACCTCGCCAACGCACCGCGCCACGTTTTGCCGTGGACCGGTGTGCGCAACTATCAGGCGCGCAATTTCATGCGCGACACGATGAAAGTGGGGGACGGGGTGCTGTTTTATCACTCGAGCTGCCCCGAACCCGGCATTGCGGGACTCGCGGAGGTGGCCTCGAGCGCCTATCCCGACCCGACCCAATTCGATCCGAAGAGCCCGTACTACGATCCGAAATCGACGCAGGAAACACCGCGCTGGTTGCTGGTCGACGTCGAGTTTAAAAAGAAAGTGTCATTGATTCCGCTCGCCGCATTGCGTGAGCACAGTGAACTGGCGGACATGCGGGTGCTCGCCAAAGGCAACCGCCTGTCGATCACGCCCGTGACCGAAGCCGAATGGCGCTTCATCACGAAGCGGCTGGTTTGAGGTTGTGAACCCGCTGTCGTGGCGGGCTCGATACTGCCGCCGCTTGAGGTTGCCAATCGGTTTGCCATAGCGGCGACGCGGGTTGGCGCCGCATTAGCCCCGCGTTGGCCCCGCTTTGCCCCCGCTTTGCCCCATGTGCCGCTTGCGTGACACCGCGCCGCCGCATTAGCCCCGCGTTGGCCCCGCTTTGCCCCCGCTTTGCCCCATGTGCCGCTTGCGTGACACCGCGCCGCCGCATCTGCCAGGTGGCATTGGGGAACCAAGCCACTCAGCCACGTGCCTAATCCGGCGCGAAATGCGCGGGCCCGATCTTTGCACGGGCCGCCGTTTTGCACGGTTTCGCCCCAAGGCATCGTGCCTGATCTGTTGAAGCAAGGAGTCAAGCAATGAACCAGAAAAACGTACGTGCCATCGCGCTCGCCGTGGCCATCGCCGCCCCGCTCGCGCTGACGCTCGTACCCTCCGCCGCGCGTGCGCAGGCCGTCGTGCAGGCGCAGCCTGCGGGTGTGTTGTCGCTGAATGCGCAAGCCAGCGCCGAGGTGCCACAGGACGTCGTCAACATCACGCTGTTCTACGAGCAGGAAGCGAGCGATCCGTCCGTCCTGACTACGTCACTGAACCAGCGCGCGGATGCCGCGCTTCGCCAGGCAAAGGGCGTGAGCGGCGTGACTGCCCGCACCGGTTCGTTCTCCATTGCACCGTCCACCGATCGCGATGGGCGCATCTCGGCATGGCGTGGCCGCACGGAAGTGGTACTCGAATCGCATGATTTCGCTGCGGCGTCGAAACTGGCCGGGCAGATGGCGTCGAACATGCAGGTTGGCAACGTGCAGTTTTCGCTGTCGCCGGAAGCACAGCGCGCGGCTGAGCAGAAACTGACCGGCGACGCGATTGCCTCGTTCCGTCAACAGGCCGGCTCCGCCGCGCAGGCATTTGGCTACAGCGGTTATTCGATTCGCGAAGTGAACGTCGGGCAGAACGGTGTGATGCCGCGCCCCATGATGATGATGAGCGCCCGCGCAATGGGCGCCGATGCCAAGGCGGCCGCGCCGCTGCCGCTCGAAGCGGGGACCTCGACGGTGACGGTCACGGTGTCGGGCTCGGTGCAGATGAAGTGAGTTGAAGGGGCCATGCGGGCGCGTTGTTTCGCGCCTGCAGTAGAAACGCCACGGCATGCACTTTGAAATCCGGCATGCGTGAAAAGCAGAGCATAGAAAGGACAAAGGGCGCCGAAGCGCCCTTTCGCAGCGACGGCAGGCTTGTCATCGCCGTATTGCCGCCCTGGCTTCTTCGACGCCGGAGCGGAAGAAGTCTCGGAGGAACCTCTTGCGAGGCACGCTCAAACTATAGCGCGAGTTCTCTACTACCTCAACTCGCCCTCACCGCCTTATTCCCCACCTCTTCACGCGCCTTGCGCCGGTAAGCCCACACGAGCATCCACACGCCTGCGATGATCATCGGCAGCGACAGCCATTGGCCCATCGAGAGACCCATCGCCAGCAAGCCCAGGAAGTCGTCCGGCTCGCGCGCGAATTCCACCGTGAAGCGGGCCAGCCCGTAGCCGATCAGGAATACCGCGGAAATCGCGCCCATCGGACGCGGCTTGCGCGAGAAGAACCACAGCACGAAAAACAGCGTGATGCCTTCCAGCGCGATCTCGTACAGCTCCGACGGGTGGCGCGGCAGCATGTGGTACTGCGCGAAGATTTCGTTCAGATGCCACTTCGCTGCCAGATCCGGGTGCCGGGTCAGCCAGATCGCGTCGTCGTTCGAAGCGCCCGGAAACATCATCGCCCACGGCGCATTCGGATCGGTCACGCGGCCCCACAACTCGCCGTTGATGAAGTTGCCAAGCCGGCCCGCCGCAAGCCCGGTGGGCACCATCGGCGCAACGAAATCGGTGACCTGCAGCCACGAGCGTTTGCGCTGATACGCGAACAGCACCATCGCCAGCGTCACGCCGAGGAAGCCACCGTGAAACGACATGCCGCCTTCCCACACCTTGAAGATGTCGAGCGGATGCGCGAAATAGTAGTCTGCCTTGTAGAACAGCACGTAGCCGAGACGGCCGCCGAAGATCGTGCCGAGCACGCCGTAAAACAGCATGTCGTCGATGTCCTTGGCAGTCCAGCCTTGCGCAGCCACGTAGGGCAGCCGCAGGCGCAGACGGCCGACGACGATCGCCAGAATGAAGCCCACCAGGTACATCAGGCCGTACCAGCGGACGGCGAGAGGCCCCAGATGAATCGCGATCGGGTCGAAGTTGGGATGAATGTGCATCGTGTTGTTATGGGCAGTTCAGGTTCAGAAAACGGTTTGTATCAAGGCCAGCGGCCAGGCAGCCCGCGAGGCGTCCACCATGCCATGTAGTGAAAGCGCAAAGAGCCGCAGTGTAAGCCCTCCAGCTTTCATTCAGTCAGCATGCGCCGATGGCTTGGCCAGCAACGCGGCCTGCGTTTCGACGCTGGCCGCATGCGCCCGCACCACGTCGATGAAGCCGGCCAGCACCGGACTCACCTGCGCCGTGCGCCACACGAGACCCGTCTCGACGGCCGGCACCGATTCGCGCAGCGGCCGGTACACCACTCCCGTGCGCCGCAGGTTACGCAGCGATTGCGGCACCAGCGCGACACCCATGCCCGCCGACACCAGGCTCACGATGGTCTGCATCTGGATGGCCTCTTGCCCAATGCGCGGCGTGAGGCCGGCGACGCCATAGCAATCCATAATGATGTCATAAAAGCCAGGCGCGAGACGGCGCGGGAAAATCACCAGCGGCGCATCGGCCACGTCGCGCAGACTGAGCGGCGTATCGCGCCACTCGGCGACGGTCGACGCGCCACGGCCTTCGAGGCGCGAGGCCATCTCCGAAGACATGGCGATCACGAGCGGTTCACGCGCGATGGACAGCCACGACAACTGCGCCGCGTGTCGCGGCGGCAGCGGCGCGATGACGAGCCCGGCGTCGATGCGGCCCGCCACCAGTTCGTCGAGTTGCACGTCGCTGGTCGCCTCAGTCAGTTGCAGCCGCACGCGCGGATGACCGATGCCATACTCGCGCAGCAACAAGGGCAGCAGGCCGTAGTCGGCGGTCGAAACGAAGGCCAGCGACAGCACCCCCGCCTCCCCGCGCGCCAGGCTCTGGGCCAAGGGACGCAGCGCTTCCGCGCTTGCCAGCAGGCGCTGCACTTCGGGCAGCAGGTCCGCGCCCACCTGCGTCAATTCCACGGAACGCTTGGTGCGGGCGAACAGCGTCACGCCGAGGGTCTCTTCCAGCGCACGGATGGCCTGCGAAAGCGGTGGCTGCGTCATCGCAAGGCGCGCGGCTGCCCGTCCGAAGTGCTTTTCTTCGGCGACGGTCACGAAATAGCGCAACTGGCGCAGATCGGGGGCGGCAGGCTGCATCGACGATATCTTCTTCGACCTAATCAGCGGCCAATAATACCTTGGGCGCTCGCTTCGAGAAACCATCGACAAACGCCGCGCTCCGGTCGCCCATCAGAACTACACTGAATTGGGCCCGGCCTCGGCCTCTGCGCTCCACGGTGAGCGAGCCGAGCCCGGCCGAACTCAGCCAAGCCCAGCAAAACAAACCTAGATGGAGTGCCCCATGCCCTACAACCGTCGCTCGAAGAACATTACCGAAGGCGTTGCACGCTCGCCGAACCGTTCGATGTTTTACGCCCTCGGCTACGAGAAGGACGACTTCGACAAGCCGATGATCGGCATCGCCAACGGCCACTCGACCATCACGCCGTGCAACGCGGGCCTGCAACGTCTGGCCGACGCAGCCGTGGCCGCCATCAAGGGCGCCGACGCGAATCCGCAGATCTTCGGCACGCCGACCATCTCCGACGGGATGTCGATGGGCACCGAAGGCATGAAGTACTCGCTGGTATCGCGCGAGGTGATCGCCGACTGCATCGAGACCTGCGTGCAGGGCCAGTGGATGGACGGCGTCGTCGTGATCGGCGGCTGCGACAAGAACATGCCGGGCGGCATGATCGGCCTCGCGCGCATGAACGTGCCGGGCATCTACGTGTATGGCGGCACCATCCGGCCGGGTCACTGGAAAGGCGTCGATCTGACCATCGTGTCGTCGTTCGAAGCGGTCGGCGAATTCACGGCCGGGCGGATGTCGCAGGAAGACTTCGAAGGCGTCGAGCGCAACGCGTGTCCGTCGACCGGCTCATGCGGCGGCATGTACACCGCCAACACCATGAGCTCGTCGTTCGAGGCGCTCGGCATGTCGCTGTTGTATTCATCGACGATGGCCAACCCGGACCAGGAGAAAGTCGACTCGGCGGCCGAGTCGGCGCGCGTGCTGGTCGAGGCCGTCAAGCGGGATCTGAAACCGCGCGACATCATCACGAAGAAGTCGATCGAAAACGCCGTGGCCGTCATCATGGCAACCGGCGGTTCGACCAACGCGGTGCTGCACTATCTGGCCATCGCGTACGCGGCGGAAGTGCCGTGGTCCATCGAGGACTTCGAACGCATGCGCAAGAAGGTGCCGGTGCTGTGCAACCTGAAACCATCGGGCCAATACGTGGCGACGGATCTGCACAAGGCCGGCGGCATCCCGCAGGTCATGAAAATCCTGCTCGATGCGGGTCTGCTGCATGGCGACTGCATCACCATCACCGGCAAGACGCTCGCCGAAGAACTCAAGGATGTGCCAGGCAAGCCACGCAGCGATCAACAGGTGATCTTTCCGATCGACAAGGCCCTCTATGCCGAGGGCCATCTGGCCATTCTGAAGGGCAATCTGGCGGAGGACGGCGCAGTGGCCAAGATCACCGGCTTGAAGAATCCGGTCATCACGGGGCCCGCCCGCGTGTTCGACGACGAGCAAAGCGCGCTGGAAGCGATTCTCGCCGACAAGATCAAGGCCGGCGATGTGGTCGTGCTGCGCTACCTCGGCCCCAAGGGCGGCCCCGGCATGCCGGAGATGCTGGCACCGACTTCGGCAATCATCGGCAAGGGGCTCGGCGAGAGCGTCGGGCTCATCACCGATGGCCGGTTCTCCGGCGGTACATGGGGCATGGTGGTGGGACACGTCGCGCCCGAGGCGTTCGTGGGCGGCGCGATTGCCTTCGTGGAAGAAGGCGATTCGATCACCATCGACGCGCACAAGCTGCTACTGCAACTGAATATCGACGATGCCGAACTGCAACGCCGCCGCGCCACCTGGCAACCACCGGCGCCGCGTTACACGCGCGGCGTGCTGGCCAAGTATTCGGCGCTGGCGCAGCCCGCCAACAAGGGGGCAGTGACCGGATGAAGCGCGCCGCGTGACTATGAAACTGCCGGCAGGTTGGCTCACCTGATGACGGCGGTATAGGACGGCAACAAGCGCAAAGGGGCGCACGGAAAACCGTGCGCCCCTTTCCTTTTATAATGCGTCCACCACGAGTCGGGCACGAGCCCCGGCGGAGACCAACATGAAATCAGCATCGTGTGCAGCACTCGCCCTGGCGGGTGCCTTGGCGATCAGCGGCCCCGCGCAGGCAGAGTCAGCGCCGGGGCTGCAGCTTGCCCAGCAGCAGAACTGCATGAGTTGTCATTCGGTGAGCCGCCAGTTCATGGGACCGGCGCTGCGTGAAGTGGCCGCGAAGTATGGGGCGCGGCCCGATGCGGCTACCTATCTGGCGCACAAGATCATCGACGGCAGCACCGGCGTGTGGGGCGTGGTGCCAATGCCCGCCAATACGCAACTCACGCCGGACCAGGCAACCACCCTAGCCGGCTGGATTCTCACTTTGAAGTGAGACCGGCGTCGTTCGAACGGCGCGCCAACTCTTCTTCAACGGCTTCCCGCACCCAGCCGGTCATTTCCGTTTCGAGCGCGAGTGCGACCTCGCGCGTAATCTGGCTCACTAGCCACGTCGTGTGATCCTGCAACGCATCACGGCAGCGTGCTTCGATCACGGCGCGCCCTTCACCCGTCAGATAACTGGCAAACCGTCCACGCAGGCGGTCGGCGATCACATCCGCATCGAGACTCGGCGTTGCCGCTGACGACGCCCGTGCAAAGTGAAATGCGGAGCTGGGTTCGAACGGTTCCGGCACCTCGGGCAACTCGAACGGCGCGGGCGGCTCGGACAACTCGAAGGCTTCGATCTGGGCGGCGGTGACGGAGTGGACGGTGACGCCATCTGCCGGTTCGGCGCCCGTGGCCGGAGCCGCCGGTGGAACCGCAGACGGAGCCGCCGCCGGGGTTGCGCGGGCATGCGTGGGATGGCCCGGCACGAGTACTTCCTGCAAAACCGGGATCGAGTTATCCAGCGTTGAATCGGATGTATCGGGCACGGTTAGCCTCCGTCGATGAAGCGGGCGTTGAGCCGCCGTTGACGCACCGGGTAACACCCGCGGCGACCCCGCAACTTTATCCGCCCTGTTTGTAGTTGTTCAAAGCATAGCCGCGATCGCGGTAGAAACGGTAGCGTTCGCGGCCAGCATTCAGCTCGTCGTGTGCGTTACCGACCACTTCCAGCAATCTTTCGAAGCGCGCGAACTGCGCCGGCACCTCGGCGCCCAGATTCAGCAGCACTTGATAGTGCGGCACATGGTCGAGGTTCGTGGCCAGCACGATGGGAGTTTGCGCGGCGAGCGCGCTGTCCGCCATGCAGTGCGGCACGAAGTCGAGCGGAGAAAACGTCCAGAGCTGCTCGTCGAACGCGCGCAGCCGCGGCGGCTCGGCCAGCACGATGGTGGGCTGGCCAGCAAGATAGGCTTTGCGAACCAGCCGGCAGGCGTACAACAGCGAATCGCCGACGTTCGAGTGGAAATCGATTCTCGTCATCGGCAACTCCGCTGCCGCCCGGTCATGTGCGCACTCAAAACCTTACTGAGGCGTGCATGGCCGGGCGTCTTTCCAGTCAGACTGAGGGGCGCAGTGTCGCGCCCGCAGGTACTGCTTCGGGTCATTATGCAGCGCGACCGTCGGCGGCACCGGCAGCCCGGTCAATCAGGAACTGCGACAGCAGCGGCACCGGACGGCCCGTTGCGCCCTTCGCCGCGCCGCTCTTCCATGCCGTACCGGCGATGTCGAGGTGAGCCCACGGATAGGCTTCGGTGAAGCGCGACAGGAAGCACGCCGCCGTGATGCTGCCGCCCGGACGGCCGCCGATGTTGGCGAGGTCCGCGAAGTTCGACTTCAGCAGGTCGTGGTACTCGTCGTCGAGCGGCATGCGCCATGCCGGATCCGATGCCTCGCGTGCCGCGTCGAGCAGTTCGCCCGCCAGCGCGTCGTCCTTCGCGAACAGGCCACTGTTGTGATGGCCGAGCGCGATCACGCAGGCGCCCGTAAGCGTGGCCACGTCGATCACTGCCGCGGGTTTGAAACGCTCTGCATAGGTCAGCGCGTCGCACAGGATCAGACGGCCTTCGGCGTCCGTGTTCAGCACTTCGATCGTCAGGCCCTTCATGCTGGTGACGATGTCGCCCGGCTTGGTGGCAGTGCCGGACGGCATGTTCTCGCAGGTCGGCACGATCACCACGAGGTTGATCTTCAGGCCCATTTCCGCGACCGCGCGCATCGTGCCGAGCACCGAACCCGCGCCGAGCATGTCGTACTTCATCTCGTCCATGCCTTCGCCCGGCTTCAACGAAATGCCGCCGGTGTCGAACGTGATGCCCTTGCCGACCAGCACCACCGGAGCAGCCTTGGCGGCCGCGCCCTGGTACTGCAGCACGATGAATTGCGGCGGTTCGACCGAGCCACGCGTGACCGACAGGAACGAGCCCATCTTCAACGCTTCGAGCTGCTTCTGGCCCAGCACTTCGACCTTCAGCTTCCAGTCTTTGGCGAGCTTCTTCGCGGTGTTGGCGAGATACGTGGGGGTGCAGACGTTGCCCGGCAAGTTGCCCAGGTCGCGCGTCAGATCCATACCGTTGGCGAGTGCCGCGCCCTGTTTGGCTGCCAGCTTGGCGGCCTTTTCATCCGCGCTGTCGACGCTGAACACAATGCGCTTGAGCGCGCGCGGCGTGGTGTCCGGCTTGCTCTTCATCTGCGTGAAGCGGTAGGTCAGCTCACGCAATGCGACGATGGCTGCACGCACGGCCCAGTCGGCCGAACGTTCGAGGATGGGCAGCTGGGCCAGCGTGAACGTGACCTGGACCACCTTGGTGCCGAGCAGTGCGCGCCACGCGGCCCGCACGGCGTCGCCGTAGGCTTTCTGGTTGAAAGCGTCCTGCTTGCCGAGGCCTACCAGCAGGACACGTGAAGCGCCGATGCCGGACACTTCGTGCAGGAACAACGTGGTGCCGCTCTTGCCGTCCATGTCACCGGCTTTGATGATGCGGGTCAGGAGACCCTTGGTGGCCGCATCGATCTCCAGTGCGGCACCCGACAGCGTTTGTGACTCGAAGATGCCGATCACGATGCAATCGGACTTTCCAGTCAGGAACCCGTTTGACGAGCCTTTGCTCCAATCACAGGCTTTTATGCTAAAGTCCATCGCGCTTGTCCTCGGATAAAATCTGGGCTTAGGATGAAAGCCGCAATTATCCGCTATTTTTCCCGCGGCGGTAGCACGGCAGGTTGAACGAGAACGACCGGGCCTTCTGTAACACGCCGGGCCGCCCAAAATTTTCCGCCCTGCAGGACGTCCCCGCGCTGATGGAAGTCCTCCGCCCCGAAGCAAGTCCCCTCGTGGGATCGGGAATGGGAATTGCCCCTCTGAGGGGCCTCGCGCAACGCGGCAGGTTGGGGACACTCTCTAGGCACGCAGCTCTTCACCAATAATGATTTTTGAACGCTCTCTCCAGCGCGAACTCGCGTACACGGCGGGCGCCGTGTTCATGGTTCTCCTCACGCTCGTGCTGACGACGATGATGATCCGGATCGTCGGCTTCGCCGCTTCCGGTGAGATCGATCCGCGCGACGTGCTGGTCCTGATCGGCCTGACCGTGATCGGCTATCTGGCCATCATGCTGGTCGCGACCCTGTTCGTGTCCATCCTGTTCGTCCTCACACGCTGGTACAAAGACTCCGAAATGGTGGTCTGGCTCGCCTCGGGCGTGAGCCTCACGCGCTTCATCCGGCCCATCGCCGTGTTCGCGACACCCATCATCATTCTCATCATGTTCTTCGTGTTCGTCGGCTGGCCGTGGTCGAACCAGCAGAGCAAGTTGATCCGCGCGCGCTTCCAGCAGCGCGACGAGGTCTCGCTGCTGGCGCCGGGGCAGTTCCGCGAATCGGCGGTGAGCCATCGCGTGTTCTTCATCGAAAAGATGACGCCG
This sequence comes from Paraburkholderia sp. DHOC27, assembly GCF_003429005.1. Lineage (GTDB taxonomy): Bacteria > Pseudomonadota > Gammaproteobacteria > Burkholderiales > Burkholderiaceae > Paraburkholderia. The sequence goes on along the minus strand of NZ_QVQV01000006.1, from coordinate 461,412 downwards.
GATCAGGCGCACGTCGAGAACGTGTTCGTCACGAGCACCGAGAACGGCAAGGTCAACGTGGTGGTCTCGAAGACCGGCCACACCGAAACGCAAAAGAACGGCGACCGCTTCGTGGTGCTCGAAAATGGCCGCCGTTATGACGGCGAGCCGGGCAAGCCCGATTTCCGGATCATGGAATTCGAACGCTATGGCGTGAAGATCCAGAGTCAGCCGGTGGTCAACAGTCCGACCACCACAGGCACGCCCACGCTCGACCTGTTCCGCAACCCAACGCGCGACAATCTGGCCGAGTTCGCCTGGCGCGCCGGGCTGCCGCTGATCGCCATCAACCTGATGCTGCTGGCCATCCCGCTGGCTCACCAGAATCCGCGGCGCAGCCGCACCATCAATCTGGTGATGGCAGTGCTCATTTATCTGACGTATTCGAATCTGTTGAACGTGGTGCAGTCGTGGATCGAGCAGGGCAAGCTGTCGTTTCCGGTGGGGCTCGTGGGGCTGCACATCATCGTGTTCGCGATCGTGGCGTTCATCTTCTGGCTGCGCGTGCGCAATCGTCCGCTGATCAGCCGGGCGACCTTCCGACGTTCGTCGCAGGGAGCCTGATCGATGCGCATCTATGAAAAGTACTTCGCGCGTCAGGTCTACCTCTCGTTCATCTTCATCCTGTTCGCGTTCTCGGGCCTGTTCTTCTTTTTCGATCTGATCAACGAACTGAACTCGGTTGGCCACGGTAACTACAAATTCCAGTACGCCGTGTTGCGGGTCGCCCTGCAAACGCCGTCGCGCTTCTACGAAATCATTCCGGTGGCGGCCTTGATTGCCGCGATCTATGTGTTTGCGCAGATGGCCGCGAATTCCGAGTACACGATTTTCCGCGTGTCGGGTCTCGCGACCAATCAGGCGCTGCGTTCGCTGTTGAAGATTGGCATTCCGCTGGTGTTCCTCACGTATGTGATCGGCGAAGTGATCGGCCCGTACACGGATCAACTCTCGGAGCGGGTACGGCTCGAAGCATTGGGCTCGGCGGTGTCCACCAACTTCGAATCCGGCGTATGGGTGAAGGACACGCTGACCGCGCGAGCGGACGGCGAGCAGGTCACACGCTTCGTGAACGTGGGCAAGTTGCTGCCGGACGCGTCGATTACGGAAGTGCGCATCTACGAATTCGACTCGAAGTTCCGCCTGTCGAACGTGCGGATTGCGCAGAGCGGCCGCTACCAGCCGCCGGGCCACTGGTTGCTGAAGGACGTGACGGACACGCAATTGATCGACGTGGCACCGCCGGTGCCGGGCAAGCCGACCGATGCGCTGAATCCGGTCTACCGCGCGAGCCAGACCACCGTCCCTGAATATTCATTGCGCTCGGAATTGACGCCGCAGATTCTGTCGGTGCTGCTGGTGTCGCCGGACAATATGTCGATGTTCAACCTGTTCCGCTACATCCAGCATTTGCAGCAGAACCATCAGGACACACAGCGCTATGAAATTGCGCTGTGGCGCAAGCTGCTGTATCCGTTTGCGGTGCTGGTGATGCTGGTGCTGTCGTTGCCGTTTGCGTATCTGCATACGCGCGCGGGTGTGGTGGGTGTGAAGGTATTTGGCGGGATCATGTTGGGTATGAGCTTTCAGCTCTTCAATACCTTGTTCTCGCACATGGGGATGTTGAATACCTGGCCGGCGCCTTTGACCGCAGCGACGCCGGGGTTGCTGTATCTGGTATTAGGGCTGGTTGGCCTGAAGTGGGTGGACCGGCATTAGGGGTGGGTTTATGGCCTTGCATGGCATTGTGCTGTTTGGTCATGGCGCGCGGGATGCCCGGTGGGCAGAGCCGTTCGCGCGGCTGGCCGACAAGCTGCGGGTGGCTCATGGCGCCGCTGGGCCGGTCTCGTTAGCGTTTCTTGAGTTGATGGAGCCGGATTTGCCGGCTGCGGTTGCCACGCAGGTGGCCGCTGGGTGTGGTGTTGTTACGGTTGTGCCGGTTTTTTTTGGGCAAGGCGGGCATGTGAGGCGGGATTTGCCTGCGGTGATCGATGTTTGTCGATCTGCTCATCCTGGCGTGGATATTCGGTGTGTTACTGCCGTTGGCGAAGATGATTCTGTTCTTGATGCGGTGGCGGCTTTTTGCATTCGGCAGGTGATTTAAGGTTTTGGTTTTTCGTTTTTGCCTGCGGCGCTGTTTTGGCCTTTCCTTGATTTCTTATTGGTTTATTTGCGTTGCCCCTGTGCGGGGCGGCACTCACTTTTCTTTGCCGGCCGCAAAGAAAAGTAAGCAAAAGAAAGCGGGCTCAAACCGCTAGCTCGTAGGTGTCCACCTCGCCGCTTCCGCGGCATTGGTCCGAGACGAGATCATCCCTCGCAGTTCCACCCTTCGTGACCCAGCTGTCATCCGCTCCAGCGTCGCGCTCCGCGCCCCGCCGACAGGCATAACTCCCCCTGGTCGCGTTGGCTGTTCGCTCGAAACTTCGGCATCCAAACTAAACAATCAGCTCGCGTACATTTAGCAACGCCGAGGGAAGGCACGCCCTCCGCGCACCTTGGCTTTCCCAAGCAAACCCGACCACGACGCGCGGAGTGCGGAGTGGGATGGATGAGCGCTGTGTCACGGAGGGGGGAATTGCGGGGGAAGGTCTCGTCTCGGACCAATGCGTCGAGAATTGCGAGGGAGACACCTAAAAGCTGGCGGTTTGAGCCCGCTTTCTTTTGCCTACTTTTCTTTGCGGCGGCAAAGAAAAGTAGGTGCTGCCCCGCACAGGGGCAACGCAAATAGACCGACAAGAAAACAAGGAAAGGCCGAAGCACCAAAGAGACCAACGACCAAACAAGCGCCGCAAGCAAAAAAGCTTAAGCCGCGCTCAACAACCCTTCAACAGAAGAAAGATCAGAAGACGACGATAAAGAAGAACCTCTCTCAGCAAAAGCCTCCCCAATCATAAGAAGACTAGGCTGCAAAGCATCAAGCCACTCCTGCGCGTCACCAGCAGCCAACCCGGACAACGTCAAAGTCAAACACCGCTCCCGAGGCGTACTACACGCCTCAACGATCGCCACGGGAGTAGCCCCACTCCGCCCTGCGGCAATGAGCTCCTGAGCAATCTCAGGCCCACTATCCCGCCCCATGTAGAACACCAGCGAATCCGCGTTAACCTGCTCCCGAATCGCTTCGGTATCCGCCGCCCGGCTATGGGTCGCCAGCGCCACACTGCGTGACACCCCTCGCAAGGTCAACGAGCGACGCAGCGACGCGGCACTCGCCAGCGCCGCCGTGATGCCCGGCACCACCTCATACTCGATACCTGCCGCTTCCAGCGCTCGCATCTCTTCATCGGCGCGTCCGAACAGCATCGGGTCCCCACCCTTCAGACGCACCACCACGGCATGTTCCTGCGCCGCATCCACGATCTGCTTGTTGATGAACTGCTGCGCCGTCGAGCGTTGCCCGCAGCGCTTGCCCACCGCTATCCTGCGTGCATGCGCAGGCGCATAGTCGAGCATCGCGGGCTCGACCAGCGCGTCGTGCAGCACCACATCCGCCATGCCCAGCAGCCGTGCGCCACGCACCGTGATGAGATCCGCTGCCCCCGGCCCTGCACCGATCAGATACACCTTACCCATATGCCTCGACCCCGGTCGTCCGCTTCGCGCGCAATCTCCCGCCACGAGCGGCCGCCCATCCAATGAATCACTCAGGATTAATGCTGCATTAACTCAGGCAGAAAATGCACGAATCATGCCGGCTGCCACGGTGTGATGCGTGGCTTCGTCGATCAGCACGAACGCGCCCGTGCCCTGATGCGAATCGTACACATCGCACACCAGCGGCTTTTGCAGCGTCAGCGCCACGCGCCCAATGTCGTTCATCGTCAGGTCATGGCGATCCGTGGCGTGCGAGAGCGTATGCACGTCCAGCACCTGCTTGATCGCGCCAATGCGCGCAAACACCGTGTTGGTGGTCTGCTTCAGCAGATACTTGCGCTGCGTCGAGAGCGGCGTGTCGTCGAACCAGCACAGGTCGGCTTCGAGCTTCTTCGCCGGTTCCGGTGCTTGCGGGCGCAGCACGAACGTATCGCCGCGCGACACGTCCACGTCTTCCGCCAGACGGATCGTCACCGTCTGACCAGCAAACGCGCGGTCCACCTGCGATGTGCCACCCGGCACCGGCGCGATGATCTCCGCAACCGTCGCTTCACGATTGGCCGGTAGCACGACGATCGTGTCGCCCACTTTCACTTCGCCCGCTTCGATACGGCCCATGTAGCCGCGGAAATCGTCGGCCTGGCTGCCATCCTGACGCGCGACCCATTGCACCGGGAAACGCAGCGCCTGGCCCGTCGGAATCTCCACCGGCAATGCTTCGAGCAGATCGAGCAGCGGCTCGCCGGCGTACCACGGCATGCTTTCGCTGGCCGTCACGATGTTGTCGCCCTTCAGCGCCGACACCGGCACGAAGCGCACGTCGTTCAAACCCAGTTGACGCGCGAGTTCGACATACGCATCGCGAATCTCGTTGAAGCGCGTTTCGCTGTAGTCGACCAGATCCATCTTGTTGATCGCCACGATGGCATGTTGCAGGCCGAGCAGCTTGACGATCGCGCTATGACGCTTGGTCTGCGGCAGCAGTTGCGCAACGCCCTTCTCGTCGAAGGTCACGCGCGTGGCGTCGACCAGGATGATCGCCGCGTGCGCGGTCGACGCGCCCGTCACCATGTTGCGCGTGTATTGCTCGTGACCCGGCGTGTCGGCAATGATGAACTTGCGCTTGGCGGTGGCGAAGTAACGGTACGCCACGTCGATCGTGATGCCTTGCTCGCGCTCTGCTTCGAGGCCATCCGTCAGCAGCGACAGGTCGATCTCGTCGCCCACCGTGCGCTTGTTCTTCGCGCGCGACAGCGCCGAGAGTTGATCTGAAAGCACAGCCTTGCTGTCGTACAGCAGACGTCCGATCAACGTGCTTTTGCCATCGTCGACGCTACCCGCAGTAATGAAACGCAGCACGCCGAGGTCTTCTGGTTGGTGAATACCGCTCATGATTGTCTTGCCCTCGTTCGTGTGCTTAGAAATAACCTTGCTTCTTACGCTGTTCCATCGCGGCTTCGGAGACCTGATCGTCCATCCGCGTCGCGCCGCGTTCCGTGATTTCGGTCACGGCCGTTTCGGCGATGATCTTCTCCAGATCGTCCGCATCGCTTTCCACCGGGCACGTGCAGCTGATATCGCCCACGGTACGGAAACGCACCAGCGCGGTTTCGCTGGTCTCGCCTTCACGCATCGGCGTGAGCGGCGTGACCGGCACCAGCAGGCCGTTGCGGCGCACGATCTCGCGTTGATGCGCGTAGTAGATGGACGGCAGTTCGAGTTGTTCGCGGGCAATGTATTGCCACACGTCCAGCTCGGTCCAGTTGGAGATCGGGAACACGCGCAGGTGTTCGCCGTTGTGCAGACGCGCGTTATACAGGCTCCACAGTTCCGGACGCTGGGCCTTGGGGTCCCACTGACCGAACTCGTCGCGGAACGAGAAGATCCGCTCTTTGGCGCGGGCCTTTTCTTCGTCGCGGCGCGCACCGCCAATCAACGCGGTGAACTCGTGTTCCGCGATGGTTTCGAGCAGCGTCACGGCTTGCGCGGCGTTACGCGAATCCGTTTCGCGGCGCAGACGCACCGTGCCACGCTTGATCGAATCTTCGACGTGACCCACCACCAGTTCCGCGCCGATTTCCTTGGCACGGCGATCGCGGAAGTCGATCACTTCATCGTAGTTGTGGCCCGTGTCGATGTGCACCAGCGGGAACGGCAGCACGGTCTTGCGATTCGCGCCGAGACCAAACGCTTTCAACGCCAGATGCAGCACGACGACCGAGTCCTTGCCGCCCGAAAACAGCAGCGCGGGTTTGCTGCACTCCGCAACCAGTTCACGCAGGATGTGAATCGATTCTGCTTCGAGCCAGTCGAGGTGATCCATCCGGTTTGCCGTATTGGTAAGCGGTGCGTTGACAGTGGAATCGAGCGTGGTGCTCATGTTCTGCATCCTTCTTTGATTCGCATCGCGAGCGGTATCTCGCGTCACGTAAATAATCTCTCGGAATCGGCGACGGCGCTCAGGCCGAAGCGTTTTCGCTGATAACTGCAATCGGAATCGTGGTGATGTGCAAGCCGCATTCCTTCGTATCGCGCGACTCCCACCACCAGCGCCCGGCCCGGCTATCTTCGCCAGGACGAATGGCGCGCGTGCACGGCTCGCAGCCAATGCTCGGATAGCCGCGTGCATGCAGCGGATTGACCGGCACGTCGAAAGCGTTCAGATACGCCCACACGTCCGTTTCGGTCCAGTCCGTCAACGGATTGAACTTGGCGATGTTGCGCGCGGCGTCGTGCTCTTCCTCGTGCAACTCGGCACGCGTCACCGACTGCTCGCGACGCTGCCCGGTCACCCAGGCGCTCACGTCGGAAAGCGCGCGATTGAGCGGCTCGACCTTGCGGATTTCGCAGCAGCGCTTGCGCAGATCGACGCTTTCGTAAAACGCATTCAGACCATTCGACGCCACATACTCATCCACCGCAGCGGCTTGCGGATGAAACTGTTCGATCTCGTAGCCGTAGCGCTCTTTCACGCGATCCAGCATGCCGAGCGTTTCCGCATGCAGACGGCCCGTGTTCAGCGAGAAAATGCCGATCTTCACGTTGCGCGACAGAATGGCGTGCGTGAGCAGCATGTCTTCGGCTGCAAGACTGCTCGCGAGCTTCACGTTCTCGTGACGCGCCGCGATCGAATCGAGCAAGCTGTTTAGACGCTCGATTTTGGCAGTCAGTTCCGGCGTGACAGCGGTTGCGGTACTCATGCCGATGCCTTTTGCAATGCAGCGGCGGTGGCAGCAGCAGCCGCTTCGCGATGACGGAACAGCGGCGACGGATCGTCGAACGCGCCCTGATACTGCACGGTGAATTCGTCGAACGCCTTCAGTGCGTCGTGCGGGTCCCGGTCGGCACGCACTGCGTACGCATCGAAGCCGCAACGGAACATGAAGCGCAGTTGATCGCGCATCACGTCGCCAATGGCGCGAATCTCGCCCTTGTAGCCGTAGCGTTCGCGCAGCAGACGCGCGATGCTGAAGCCACGGCCGTCGCGGAACACCGGAAAGTCCACGGCGATCAGCGCAACCTTGTCGAAGTCGCTAACAATATCCGCGGGTTCGCTATCCGGCGCGAGCCACACCGCGATATCCGCGGCACCACGGGTAGCCGTCAATGCTTCACGTTCGGACTGCCACAACGTCAGCGGCACGATCAGCTTGCCTTGCGGCAACGCTGCCACGTCCGGCAGGCTGCCGTCTTCCGCTGCGCGCACCACCGTCCAGTCATCGCTGACAACGGCGCGGTTCTTGATGATAGAAGCCATCTGTTCAGTATCCTTTGTCGCGGTTACGCGTGAGCCGGTTGACGCGAGGCGTACACGCGTTCCTTGAACGGGGTGATGCCGATGCGGTTGTACGTTTCGATGAAGCGCTCGCCTTCGAAGCGGTTTTCCACGAACGTATCAATGACCTTCGACATCACGTCCGGCATTTCTTCCGCCGAGAACGACGGGCCGATCACGCGGCCGAGGTGCGCGCCCGTGGCGCCCGTACCCTGCTCGCCGCCGAGCGTCACCTGATACCACTCCGAGCCGTCCTTATCGACGCCCAGAATGCCGATGTTGCCGACGTGGTGATGACCGCAGGCATTGATACAGCCCGAGATGTTCAGCGACACGTCGCCGAGGTCGTACACGTAGTCCAGATCGCTGAAACGCTCCTGAATGGCGAGCGCAATCGGAATCGACTTCGCATTGGCCAGCGAGCAGAAGTCACCGCCCGGGCACGCAATGATGTCGGTCAGCAAGCCGATGTTCGGCGTCGCAAAACCTTGCGCCTTGGCTTCGCCCCACAGTTCGAACAGATCGCGCTTCTTGACGTTCGCCAGAATCAGATTCTGTTCATGCGAGACGCGAATCTCACCGTACGAATACTGGTCGGCCCAGTCGGCCACGGCTTCCATCTGCGTGTCGGTGGCGTCGCCCGGAGCAATCGTGGCGGGCTTCAGCGACAGCGTCACGGAAGCATAACCCGCCACCTTGTGCGGACGCACATTGCGCTCGACCCAGCGGGCAAACGCGCGGTTTTCCAGCAGATGCTTCTCGAACGACGGTTCGTTGTCCGGCAGCCTGTCGTACTGGGGCGGCTGGAAGTATTGCGACACGCGGTCCACTTCGGTTTGCGTGAGCGTCGACGGACCGTCTTTCAGGTGCTGCCATTCTTCTTCGACCTGCGCCGAGAATTTCTCCGGGCTCAGCGCCTTCACGAGAATCTTGATGCGCGCCTTGTACATGTTGTCGCGGCGGCCGTAGCGGTTGTACACACGCAGCACGGCTTCGCAGTAGGTCAACAGATGTTGCCAGGGCAGATCGCGACGGATGATGGCGCCGATGATCGGCGTGCGGCCCATGCCGCCACCGGCCAGGATATCGGCCACCAGTTCGCCCTGCTCGTTCTTGCGCAGGTACACGCCCATATCGTGGATCTGCACGGCGGCGCGGTCTTCCTTCGAGCCGGACACGGCGATCTTGAACTTGCGCGGCAGCCACGCGAATTCCGGATGGAACGTCGACCATTGACGCAGGATTTCCGCCCAAGGACGCGGATCCACTTCTTCGTCAGGTGCGACGCCAGCGAACTGGTCAGCGGTGATGTTGCGAATACAGTTGCCCGAAGTCTGGATGCCGTGCATCTGCACGGAGGCCAGCTTCGCGAGGATTTCCGGCGTCTCTTCGAGCTTGATCCAGTTGTACTGGATGTTGGAGCGCGTCGAGAAGTGCCCATAGCCGCGGTCGTGCTCGCGGGCGATGCGCGCCAGCATGCGCATCTGGTCGCTGCGCAGGTTGCCGTACGGAATCGCGATGCGGTGCATGTACGCATGGCGTTGCAGGTAGAGGCCGTTCATCAGACGCAGCGGACGGAACTCTTCTTCGCTCAATTCGCCCGACAGCCGACGACGAACCTGGTCGCTGTATTGTGCGACGCGTTCGTCAACGATGGTCTGGTCGTACTGATCGTATTGATACATTCGGGGACCCCAGGTTTTCGTAACACGCGGCGCTCCGACACGTCGCGCAGACGGTCTGTCCTTGTTTTCGGGTTGCGTCTGAACAGGATCGCTTAGACCCCCTGCTCATTCCCTAATGACAAAAACAGATATCCATATTGAAAAAGATCAAGGAATCGTAATAAACTCCCTTTATATTTCAAACGACTAAAAAATTCTTTTTATATGCTAAGAGGTTATATATGAATCTGCACCAGTTTCGCTTCGTCCGCGAGGCCGTACGGCAGAACTTCAACCTCACGGAAGCCGCCAAGGCGCTGTACACGAGCCAGCCTGGCGTCTCCAAGGCAATCATCGAGCTGGAAGACGAGCTGGGCGTCGAAATCTTTACCCGGCACGGCAAGCGGGTCCGTTCGCTGACCGAGCCGGGGCGCATCATCCTCGCCTCCGTGGAGAAGATCCTCCAGGAAGTCGAGAGCCTGAAACGGGTCGGTAAGGATTACGCGGCCCAGGATCAGGGCAACCTGATCATCGCCGCCACGCACACGCAGGCAAGGTACTCACTTCCGGCCGCTATCGCAGAATTCAAGAAGCGTTTCCCAAAAGTTCACCTCTCCATCTTGCAAGGCAGCCCGACGCAGGTGGCCGAGATGGTCATCCACGATCAGGCGGACATTGCGATCGCCACCGAGGCCATCTCCAACTATAAGGAACTGATCTCGCTGCCCTGCTTCAGCTGGCATCATCTCGCGGTGATGCAGCCGGATCACCCGCTGCTGGACCGCAAGCAACTGTCGCTCGACGATCTGGCGCAATTCCCGCTGATTACGTACGACAACGCCTTTGCCGGCCGCAGCAAGATCAACGAGGCGTTCCGGCTGCGCGGGCTTGCGCCGGACATCGTGCTCGAAGCCATTGATGCGGACGTGATCAAGACGTATGTGGAACTGGGCCTGGGCGTGGGCATCATGGCCGATATCGCCTTCAACGCCGAGCGCGACCGCCATCTGCGTGCCATGCCGGTTGGCCACCTGTTCGGCAGCAACGTGACGCGGCTCGCGCTGAAACAGGGCGCGTATCTGCGCAGCTATGTGTATACGCTGGTTGAATTGCTGTCGCCGAGCATGAACCGCAAGCTGATCGAGCAGGCGCTCAAGGGTGAGCATGAGACTTATGAGCTTTGAGGGGTTGGGATCAGGTTGGGTTGAGTTGGGTTGGGGCGGATCATTCCTGCTACAGTAAATGCCCCTTCCCCCGGCAGCCGTCCCTATCATGCGCACCACCCGAGCCATCCACGCCGTCGAACGGTTGAAGACCCGCAGCGGCAATCCGCAGTTCGCGGCAGTCAGTCTGTCGGGCGGTCTGTTTTATCTGGTCGACAAGACGGGCGGCGCGGACAAGAAAGTCTCGGACCCGTTGCCGCTCGACGATTTCGTCAAATTCGTGGACGCTTTCGGACCGCCCAAGCCGCGCAAGGCCAGCAAGCTCGACCTCGCGTTCGAAGAGCAGATCAGGAAAAGCAGGAGCTGACGAGCGCTCACCAGCAGCGCAACCGGCCGCGTGAAAGCCTGATAGTCCGCCGCGCCTTATCGGCACAGCGGCGGCGCCCGATGCAAGGCGTCGTTCTCGATCACGTTCACGCCGCGCGTATCGTCGCTCAACACTTCGGTCACCAGCGCCCGCGCCACCCGTTCGACGGACACCGAGCGCCACTTCAGCGGCAGATACAGTCCCACGCGCCGTGCCACGCTTTCCAGCGGACGGCTTTCGGTGCGCTCGCCCATCAGAAACGAGGGCCGTACGATGGTCAGCGTCGGATAGTCGAGCTTTTTCAGCCCTTCTTCGACATTGCCCTTGACCCGGCTGTAGAAGGTGCGCGCCTGCGGATCGGCGCCGATCGCGGTGACGATCGCGAAATGCGCGGCCCCGTGGCGCCGTGCGATGCCCGCAATCCGCAGCGGATATTCGTAATCCACCTTGCGAAACGCAGCCTGCGAACCGGCCGTGCGAATGGTCGTCCCCAGTGCACAGATCACGGCGTCCACGTCGAACACCTCGGCATCCGCGTCGGGCCAGTCATAGTCGATCACATGTTCGACGACGCGGTTGGTGGCGGTGCCGGCCACGCTGCCCGTCACCGCGGCCCCTGACGCACGCCGCACCAGTTGGCGCACCTCGCTCACCCGGTCGTCACGGGCAAGCAAGCGAAGGCAGGCACTGCCCACGAGACCGGTGCCGCCCAGCAGCAGGACGGTCTGTTTGCGAACGGCATGAGACTGGCTGAGCACGGGAGAGGTCGACATGCGTGAATCCGTCAGAATGAACACGGTTGCATCTTACCGCGCCTCGGACACTTGTTCCGCACCCTCCCGCTTGACGCTCATTTCCCCCTCATACGCTCGTGCCGTTAATCTCCGTCAACCGCCGTTGACCTCGCGATACGCCCCGTCCGCAGCGCTGCTCGCCAGCACCGCTTCGATGAAATGCAGCCCGGCCACACCGTCATCGACGGTGGTGAGCAACAGGCTTTCCGGCGGTGGCGCGCGGCCCGCGTCCAGCGCGTCGATCTGCAACGCAGCGTCCGTATAGAGCTGTGCGAACGCTTCCAGATACCCTTCCGGATGCCCAGGCGGGACACGCGTCGCATGCGCGGCGACCGCGCTCTTCACACGTCCGCGCGTCAGACGCTGCGCAGCGCCGCCGAGCGGCGTGAACCACAGTTCGTTCGGATTCTCCTGATCGAACATGAGGCCTGCCTTGGTGCCGTACACACGCAGCCGTAGCCCGTTCTCCGCGCCGCTCGCCACCTGGCTCGCCCACAGCATGCCGCGCGCGCCGTTTTTGTAGCGGAGCATGGCCTGGATGTGATCGTCGACGCGGCGTCCCGGCACGAACGTGTGCAGTTCGGCAGAGAGCGTCTCGGGCAGCATGCCGGTGACGAATCCCGCGAGGTGATACGCATGGGTGCCGATATCGCCGAGGCAGCCCGCGGGCCCCGCGAGCTTCGGATCGGTGCGCCAGCCGGCCTGTTTGTTCGTGCCGGTCGTCTCCAGCGGTTCCGACAGCCAGTCCTGCGCATACTCCACCTGCACCACGCGGATCTCGCCCAACTCACCCGCCTCCACCAGTTCCCGCGCATGCCGCACCATCGGATAGCCGGAATAGGTATGCGTCAATGCGAAAAGCTTTTTCTTCTCGCGCGCGAGCTTCGCCAGCGCCTGTCCTTCCGCGAGCGACACCGCCAGCGGTTTATCGCAGATCACGTGGATGCCCGCTTCGAGAAAGGCCGTCGCCACTGGCGCATGCAGATGGTTCGGCGTGACGATGGCCACGGCGTCGATGCCGTCGTCCTTGCGGGTGGCCTCCGCCTGCGCCATCTCGCGCCAGTCGGCGTAGCTGCGCGCAATGCCCGCTTCCGCCGCGCTCGCCTGCGCGCGCTGCGGATCCGACGACAACGCGCCCGCCACCACTTCGAAGCGATCGTCGAGGCGCGCGGCGATCCGGTGCACGGCGCCGATAAACGCGCCCTGCCCGCCGCCCACCATGCCTAGCCTTAACTTTCTTGTCATGGGAGATGCTCCTGAAATGAGACCTTTGATCTGGTCACAACGGTGGTCAAGGCGGTGGCCACGGCAGTGCCCACCACCGCACCCGCGGCATGGCTCAGCACGCCGGCTTCAGATACCCAGCACCCGCTTGAGTTGTGCCGTATCCGCGCCGCTGCCCGCGAAATCGTCGAACGCATGTTCGGCGACCCGAATGATGTGACGGCGAATGAATTCCGCGCCTTCACGTGCGCCGTCCTCGGGATGCTTCAGCGCGCATTCCCATTCCAGCACGGCCCAGCCCGGGAAATCGTATTGCGCCATCTTCGAGAAGATCGCGCCAAAGTCGATCTGCCCGTCACCCAGCGAACGGAAGCGTCCGGGGCGCTCGGTCCACCCGCTATAGCTGCCGTACACCCCGGCCTTGCCAGTCGGGCGAAACTCCGCATCCTTCACGTGAAAGACCTTGATGCGCTCGTGATAGATGTCGATAAAGGACAGGTAATCGAGTTGCTGCAACACGTAGTGGCTCGGATCAAAAAGGATATTCGCGCGACGATGTCCGTCCACTCTTTCCAGAAAACGCTCGAACGTCACGCCGTCGTGCAGGTCCTCGCCGGGGTGCAGTTCATAGGCCACGTCCACGCCGGCTTCATCGAACGCGTCGAGAATCGGCCGCCAGCGGCGAGCGAGTTCATCGAACGCCGTCTCAACCAGACCCGCCGGACGCTGCGGCCACGGATACACGTACGGCCACGCCAGCGCGCCCGAAAACGACACGTGCGTATCGAGCCCCAGCCGCCGCGACGCCTGCGCGCACAGCTTCAACTGCTGGATGGCCCATTCCGTGCGCGCCTGCGGATTGCCGCGCACGTGCGGCGCGGCGAAGCCGTCGAACAGCACGTCATACGCCGGATGCACGGCCACCAGTTGCCCCTGCAAATGCGAAGCCAGTTCGGTGATCTGCACGCCCGCGTCGGCCACGGTCCCGAGCAGTTCGTCGCAATACGTCTGGCTCGACGCGGCCTTTTCAATGTCGATCAAGCGCGAATCCACCGGGACCTGGATGCCCGCATAGCCCAGACTTGCGGCCCACGTCGCCATGTTTTCCAGCGTGTCGAAGGGCGCCTTGTCGCCCAGGAACTGAGCCAGATAGATGGCTGGCCCCTTGATGGTCTTCATCGTATTGCTCCTCGCTCAAAGGAAATGACGCCCGCCGTCAGACGGGCGACGTTGTCGCATACGTCAGAACGGCGAATCGGGGAAGTAGTACTCCTTGGCATTTTCCTTGGTGACGAGCACCGACGGCACGATCGTCGTGGCCGGCAGCTTCTCGCCTTTCAGACGTGCTTCGGCGGTGAGCTTGATGGCGTCGTAGATGAACTTCGGCGAATACGTGACGTCGGCATTGATGAGCTTGTCGCCATCCATCACGCGCTTGATCATCTCTTTCGAACCCGCGCCGCCCAGCACTTCCTTGATGTCGGTACGCTTGGCCTGGTCGATGGCTTTCAGCACGCCCACGGACATGTCGTCGTCCGAAGACCACACGGCGTCGATGTGCTTGAAGCGCGTCAGATAGTCCTGCATCACCTTGAAGGCGTCGTCACGGTTCCAGTTGGCGTACTTCGCGTCGAGCACCTTCACGCCGGGACACGCCTTCAACGCCGCTGAAAACGCGTTGTAGCGCTCGTTATCGAGCGTGGTCGGAATGCCGCGCAAGGCGACGATGTCACCCTTGCCGTCCAGCGACTTGCAGAAGTACTCGCCCGCGAGCCGGCCAAACGCGGTGTTGTCACCCGCCACGTAGGCATCCTGCGCGCTGGTATCGGTCAGGCCGCGATCCACCACCGTCACGTAGATACCCTTCTTCTTCACCTGCGCGACCGGCTGGGTCAGCGAAGCCGATTCGTGCGGGAAGATCACCAGTGCATTGATCTTGTTGACGGTGACCATGTCCTGCAACTGGTTGGCCTGTTCCGGCGCACTTGCCGAGGTCTTCAGGATCACTTTCAGGTCGGGGTGCGCTTTCTCCATATCCTCCTTGGCCTTGTTCGCCCACCAGTCGATGCCGCCCGTAAAGCCGTGATCGGCGGTCGGAATCGCCACGCCCAGAATCACCTTGTCGTCGGCGCGCGCGGCGCCCGCTGTGCCCAGTATCCCCAACGCCAGCACGCCGGCGCTGATCGCTCGAATGACCTGCTTCATGTCGTGTCTCCTTTGTCGAACCGAGTTGGCGCTTCAGCGCTTTCTCCAATCCCATGCAACATCGTTGCGTTTATGAGGCGCTCAACCCGCCCCGGATTTTTGAACTGCCTTGCTCTGCCTTTGCTCACCGCTTTCGCCACGCACCACCGCTACTGCCGTTACTGTCATTACCGCTACTACCGCCGTCCGCGCTGCAAGAACGCCACGACGATAATCACCGCGCCCTGCACCGCCGCGTTCAGATACACGCTGATAATGCTGGTCAGATTCAGGATGTTGGCGATCACCGAAAGCAGGATCGCGCCGATCACTGTGCCGATCACGCGCCCCTCGCCGCCTTTGAGCGCGGTGCCGCCGACCACCACCGCCGCAATCGCCTCCAGTTCCCACAGCAGACCCGTAGTGGGCGTGGCCGATCCCAGTCGCGGCACGTACAGCACCGTCGCCACACCCACGCAAATGCCAAGGAGTACGTAGGTGACGATCTTCACCGTATCGACCCGGATCGCCGCGTAGCGCGCCACCTGTTCGTTGGAGCCGATGGCCTGCACGTGGCGTCCGAAAGCGGTGCGATTGAGGATCAACGCGCCGCCGGCGGCCACCACCAGAAACACCCAGATCGGCACCGGCACCCCGAGCAGACTCGCGTAATAGACGGGACCGTAGAGATCGGTCAGCGAGTTGTTGAGCGTGAGCGCGCCGCCATCGGCGAGCCACGTCAGCACCGCGCGAAAGATGCCGAGCGTGCCCAGCGTGACGATGAACGGCTCGATCCGTCCTTTGGTGATCAAGAGGCCGTGCGCCCAGCCGAACAGTCCGCCGAGCACCAGCGCGATCACCATGCCGAGCGCGATGATGGTCAACGGCGCGAACGTATGGCCGCCGACGCCCGCCGACAGTCCATTCATCAGCCAGATCATGCTGCCCGCGATCAACGCGGCCATCGACCCCACCGACAGATCGATGCCGCCCGAGATGATCACGAAGGTCTCGCCCACCGCGATGATGCCGATGAACGACGTGCGCGTGAGCACGTTCATCAGGTTGTCGACGGTAGCGAAATCGTGGTTGAGCAGCGTGCCGCCGATGCACAGCACCACCAGCCCCGCGAGCGGACCGAGCCCGTAGAGATGGTGCGCGAGACGCATCGCGCGGCCGGATTGCGCAGCTTCAGTGGGTGCCGGTCGCATGTGCGATCAACTCCTCTTCGGTCAGGTGATCGAGATCGAGCGTCGCCTGCAGGCGTCCCGCGCGCATCACGGCAACGCGATGGCACAGCCCGATCAGTTCGATCAGCTCGGATGAGATGACAATCACCGCCCGCCCTTGCGCGGCGAGACGATGCACCAGGAAGTAGATGTCGCGCTTCGAGCCGACGTCGACGCCGCGCGTCGGTTCGTCGAGCACGATCACGTTGGGGTTGGGCTGCAGGAATTTGGCGAGCGCCAGTTTCTGCTGATTGCCGCCCGAGAGCATGCGCGCGCGGCTCGACAGATCGCCGGTACGGATGCCGAAATCGCTCACGGCCTGGGTGAGTGCCGCACGCCCCGCCTTCAGATCGAGCAGCGGGTGCGTGTAGTGCTCGAGCGTCATCAGCGTGAGGTTGTCCTGCAGATTCAGGTTCACGTGCAGCGCCTTGCCCTTGCGGTCCTCGCTCAGATACGTGAGACCGTGACGCATTGCATCGCGCGGCTTGTTGAGGGTCACCGGACGGCCGCCAATTTCGATGCGCCCTGCGGTGCGGCGTCGCAAGCCGAGGATCGCCTCGAACGCCTCGGTGCGGCCCGCGCCGACGAGGCCGGCAAAACCCAGCACCTCACCGGCGCGCACCTCGAAGCTCAGATCCTCCACCCAGTCCGGCACGACGAGGCCTTCGACCTTGAGCGCAATGGGCGTGTCGAGCGAGACGGTGATCTTGTCGGGGAACATGTCGGAGACGTCGCGGCCCACCATCAGGTTGGCCATCTGCTGACGCGCGAGGGTCGCGGTTTCGCCGCGCGCCACGAAGCGGCCATCGCGCATCACGATCACTTCGTCGGTGATGTGCTCGACCTCGTCGAGCTTGTGCGAAATGTAGATGATGGTCACGCCCTCCGCCTTCAGCCTTTTCATCAGCGTGAAGAGACGTTCGGTTTCGGAGGGTGTGAGCGTCGCCGTGGGTTCGTCCATAATCAAAAGCCGGGCGCGGCGCGACAGCGCCTTGGCGATCTCCACCATCTGCTTTTCGGCGACGATCAGGTCGCGCACCTTGGTGTCGGGCGGCTTCGCGAGCCCCACCGCCGCCAGGTAGCGCTTTGCCTCGGTGCGCATGGCGGCGTCGTCCACCAGCCAGCCGCGGCGCTTCTCGTGACCGAGGTACATGTTCTGGGCAATCGTCAGATGCTCGGCCAGATTGAATTCCTGGTGGATCAGCACGATGCCAGCGGCTTCCGCGTCGCGCGAACTGCTGAACTGCTGCGCGAGACCGTCGATCAGCAGCGTGCCGGTGGTGGCCGTCTCGTAGCCGGAGAGGATTTTCATCAGCGTCGATTTGCCCGCGCCGTTCTCGCCGAGCAGGCCGTAGATGCGGCCCGGCGCCAGCTCGAAGCTCACGCCATGCAGCACGCGCACGGGGCCGAAGTCTTTGCGGATGTCGTCGAAGCGCACGGCGAGGCTCATCGCTCAGGTGCTCCTGCGGATCACGAGCCGGTGCGGCAACAGCACGCCCGGCACGTTGGCCAATGGATTAGCGAGCCGCTGCAGCAGCAGGCGCGCCGCGGTTTCGCCGAGTTCGCGCATGGGCTGCGCGATGGTGGTGAGCGGCGGGTCGATCTGACTGGCGAGCGAGATATCGTCGAAGCCGACCACGGCGACGTCGTCCGGCACCCGCTTGCCGACGCTGCGCAGCCCGTGGATCACGCCGATCGCGAGCGTGTCCGAGACCGCGAAGATCGCCGTGGGCGCGTCGCGCTGCGCCATCAGCATGGCTGCCGCCGAAGCGCCGGCTTCGTAGTCGAGGCTGTTGAGATTCATGCGCCAGCGCTCGTGCGGCGTAATGCCCGCCTCCATGAGCGCGTCGTGATAGCCCTGCTGACGTTGCTGCGCGTACAGGTAGTCGTCGTCCGAGTTGATCAGGCCGACCCGCCGATGCCCTTGCGCCAGCAGATGCCGCACGGCGTCGCCGGCTGCACGATAGTTGTCGATGCTCACGTACGGCACGCCCACCGCCGGGTCGAACTCGCAGCACGCCACCCAGGGCAGCGCGCCGGACTCTTCGGCCAGCGCCTGCTGCACCGTGGCGGGATCGAGGCAGATGGCGCCGTCCGCGCGGCGGCGCCGCAGCAGATCGAAGTAGCTGCGCTCGCGGCCCGGATCGGCGCCGGTGTCGCACAGCAGCATGAAATAGCCATGTTGACGCGCCACGCTGTCGATGCCGCGCACGATCTCCGCGTAAAACGGATTGCCGACGTCCGGCACCATGGTCAACAGCAGACGGCTTTCGGCCGTGCGCAGATTGCGGGCGAGTTCGTTGACGCGATAGCCGCTTGCGTCCACGGCGGCCAGCACCTTGTCGCGGGTGGCGGGGCGCACGTTGGCGTGTCCGTTCAGCACCCGCGAGACGGTTGCCACGGAAACGCCGGCCTGCTCGGCCACGCCGGAAATGGAAAGCCCATCGGCCGGGCGGACGCCTGGCCGGGCAGCAACGATCTCCTCCTGCCGCGTTCTGGACACGTTTTTTTGTCCCCGATTTGTAATCGATTACATTTTTGGACGATGAACGCGCGAATCGCAAGGACCGAAACGTAGGGATTAACACGGGGGCGGCGAAGCGGCACCCTGCCCGCCAGGCGTCGGGATAGGCCCCCGATTTGGTACAATTCCGCCGTTACCCGGGGCCCCCATTGGGCCGCACCCAAACCGAACCGCCGAATCCACACCATGAATATCGAGCAAGCGCGTTTCAACATGATCGAACAGCAGATCCGCCCCTGGGAAGTGCTCGACCAGGACGTGTTGAATCTGCTCTCCATCGTCAAGCGTGAAAACTTCGTTCCTGCCATCTACCGCGAACTGGCTTTCGTGGACTTCGAAGTGCCGCTGCCGGGCGGCCAGCACATGCTGGCGCCGCGCGTCGAAGCACGCGTGCTGCAGGAACTGGCGGTGAAAAAGCACGAAACCGTGCTCGAGATCGGCGCCGGCTCGGGTTACATGGCGGCCTTGCTCGCGCACCGCTCGCAACACGTGCTGACGGTGGATATCGAGCCGGAACTGGCGGAACTGGCCAAAATGAATCTGGCGAACAACGGCGTGCTGAATGCCGAGGTCGTCACGGGCGACGCTTCGCGCGGCTGGCCGGCAGCGGCTCCTTATGACGTGATCTGCGTGTCGGGCGGCCTGCCCGTGCTGCCGCAGGACATCCTCGAACATCTGAAGATCGGCGGTCGCCTCGCGGCCTTCGTGGGCACCGCGCCGGTCATGAAGGCGCAGATCATCACGCGTATCGACGAGAAGCAATATCGCATCGCCGACGTGTTCGAAACGTACGTGGAGCCGCTGATCAACGCCGTGCAGCCGCCGCGTTTCAAGTTCTGATCACAGGCACTCACCTGAACCGGATTTACCGCTGATGCAAAACCTCTCCGCTCCTGCTCTTGCCGAATGGCTCGCCGATTCATCGCGCCCCGCGCCCGTGCTGCTCGACGTGCGCGAGCCGTGGGAAATCGAAACGGCGAAGATCGCCGGCTGCGTGTCGATCCCCATGCGCGAGATTCCTGCGCGCAGCGAAGAACTCGACGATGAAGCGCCAATCGTCTGCGTGTGCCATCACGGCGCACGCAGCGCACAAGTGGCGATGTTCCTCGAATCGCGCGGGCATCAGAACGTGTTCAACCTGCAAGGCGGCATTGATGCATGGTCACGGCAGGTCGATGCCAAGGTGCCCACGTACTAAGCTGTCGCTGCTACCCGCCTTTTCTGGCGCTTCCATGAGGATGACCGACACGCCTCGGTCTCCCTCACTTCCCGCACGTGTTTCACTCCGGCACTGCGGAAATTTCCTCAGGTCTCCGTAGCAATGCCTCTGGCACCATGCTCCGACTCGTTTTCGGAACATTGCCATGCCATTTGTGAAGACTCTGCCGCGCCTGGCCATCCTGTTCGCCACGCTACTGCCGGCACTGGCCGACGCGGCGCTCGGCGCGGCACCCACGGGCGTAGCTAGCGCGCCGCGCTCACTCCTCGCCGCCCCGCAACCCGCAGCCACCCACGCCTCCTATTCGGTACACGAATCACACACCGCTGACGACGTCAGGGTGCGCGAGTACGTGCTGCCCGACAACGTCGTGTTTGCCGTCACCTGGCAAGGTCCGATGCGGCCCGACATGAACGAACTGCTTGGCAGCTACTTTCCGAATTTCGCCAATCCCGCCAGCAACGGCAACGGCGGTGCCCGGCCGCAAGGCGGCGGCGCGTTGATTCAGGGCAATGGCGACTTCCGCCTGGAATCGTTCGGCCGTCGCGGGCATTTCTATGGCCGGGCGTATCTGCCGCGCCTCGTGCCCACCGGCATGAGCTTCGACGATCTGCAGTAAGCCGCTTCCCTCCTTCTTCGAAATACACCCATGAAGACGATCAGCACAACGCTCAGCGTTGCGATGCTTGCTGCCAGCGCCGTCCTTTCGGCTTGCGGCGGAGGCGGCAGCAACGGCAATGGCGGCAGCGGCAACTCAGCCATCAACTGGCCGGCTGCGCCGAACTCACCCGGGGGGCCGAACTGGCCCGCGTCGATTCCCTGGCCGGGCAACAACGGCAACAGTTCCCCGAACAGCAACAGTACGCCAGGCACCAACACGCCCGCCAATCCGAACACGGCGCCGGCTGATGGCCCCGCTGTCATCACGCCGGTTGCGGGCGGCAATGCCGTTCCCATTACCGTGGATGGCAAGACCTCGATCAACCAGCCCTATGTGACGATCACCGTCTGCGCGCCCAATGCCCAGGGGAGCAGCCAATGCGCCACGGTGGACCGCATGATCCTCGATACCGGCTCGACCGGCGTGCGCATCATGGCTGGCGCGCTCGGCAAGGCGTTCGCCAACCAGTTGCCACCGCAAACGGGCGCCACCGACGACCCGAGCGGCAACGCGCCCATCGCGCAGTGCGCGACCTTCGGTTCCGGTTTCACGTGGGGATCCATCAAACGGGCCACCGTCTCGATGGGAAGCGAGACCTCGAGCGTGATGCCGGTGCAGGTGATCGGCGACGGCGCCTTTGCAACACCAGCCGACTGCATCACGCACGGCGGCCCCGATATGAGTTCCGTGGCCCAGATGGGCGCGAACGGCCTTGTCGGCATCAGCAATCTGGTCTATGACGACGCCGCGTCGGCGAAGCGGATTTATCCGGCGAGCTATTACTACTGCACGAGCGCCAGCGCGTGCGTGAATACGCGTGTGCCCGTGAGCGGCCAGCCCATGAACCCGGTGGCTGCTTTGCCGATTGACAACAACGGCACCATCATCCGCCTGCCTTCCCTGTCGCCTGGCGGCGCGGACGGTGCCACGGGGCAGCTGATTTTCGGCATCGGCACGCAGTCGAACAACGCCATGCCGGCTGGCGTGAACGTGGTGCCGCTGGATCAGTACGGCTACTTCACGACCGTCTACAAGGGCCGCACGTTGAACCCGAGTGCGATCGACAGCGGCACCAACATGCTGTTGTTCCCGGACAGCACGATTGCCACCACGAATTCGTTCTATACGCCCGCCTCGCCACTTTCGCTCTCCGCCCTCTTCCGGGCTTCGAACGGCAGCGGCACGCCGATCAACATTCCGTTTGGCATCGCCAATGCCAACACGCTCTGGGTGAGCGGAAACTCGGCTTTCAATAACATCGGCGCTAATGCTTCGGGCATCGTGCTGTGGGGTCTGCCGTTCTTCTACGGGCGCAGTGTCTACACCGTGCTGGAGAACGCCACCGTGAACGGTCAAGTGGGGCCCTTCGCAGCGTTCTGATGGCGCGTCAAAAGTCCTGAACGCAGGAGGCCAGAGCGCGATTGCTCCGGCCTCCTGCTTCATTCAAACGCTCCATTCTGAAGCGTCGCTCAACCCAAACGCGCAACCGGTCACTCGGTCTCCTTCAACACCTCGCCCACCGTCTTGAAGATCTGCTCGATCTGTTCCTCCTCTACGATCAGCGGCGGCGAGAACGCCAGAATGTCGCCGGTATAACGGGTCAGCACGCCCTTCTCGTAGCAGCGCACGAACACGTCGTAAGCCCGCGTGCCGGGCGCGCCATCGCGCGGCGCCAGTTCCACGCCGCCTACCAGACCCAGATTGCGCACGTCGATCACATGCCGTGCGTCGCGCAGCTTGTGGATGGCGTTCTCAAACACCGGCGCCATGCGCGCCGCCCGCTCGAACAGGCCCTCGCGTTCGTAGAGATCAATCGTTGCACAGGCGGCGGCCGCCGCGATCGGATGCCCCGAATACGTATAGCCGTGGAACAGTTCGATGCCCGCTGGCGCGCCGTTGATAATCGAGTCGTGCACGCGCGTACTGGCGGCCACGGCGCCCATCGGCGCGGCGGCGTTGTTGGTGCCTTTGGCCATCGTCAGCAGATCGGGCGTCACGCCGAAGTACTGCGCGGCGAATGGTGCGCCCAGCCGTCCCCAGCCGGTGATCACCTCGTCGAAGATCAGCAGGATGCCGTGCCTGTCGCAGATCTGCCGCAGCCGCTGCAAGTAGCCTTCCGGCGGAATCAGCACGCCCGTCGAACTCGCCACCGGCTCGACGATCACCGCCGCAATGGTCGACGCGTCGTGCAACGTCACGAGCCGCTCCAGTTCGTCCGCCAGATGGGCGCCCCACTTCGGCTGGCCCTTCGAGAAAGCCGCCTCCTTGATGTTCAGCGTATGCGGCAGGTGATCCACCGCGGGCAGCAGGCCGCCGGAGAACGCCTTGCGATTCGGCGCAATGCCGCCCACCGAGATGCCGCCAAAGCCCACGCCGTGATAGCCACGCTCCCGTCCGATGAAACGCGTGCGCTGGCCCTCGCCGCGTGAGCGGTGATAAGCGAGCGCGATCTTGAGCGCCGTGTCCACCGCCTCGGAACCCGAGTTCACGAAAAAGATATGTTTCAGATCCTCGGGCGTATGCCTGGCAATCTTCGTGGCGGCTTCGAATGCCTTCGGGTGTCCCATCTGAAACGTCGGCGCGAAATCCATTTCGGCCGCCTGCGCCTGCACGGCGGCCACGATCTCATCGCGGCAGTGGCCGGCGTTGACGCACCACAACCCCGCCGTGCCGTCGAGGATGCGCCGCCCGTCGTGTGACGTGTAGTACATCCCCTTCGCGCTCGCCAGCAGGCGCGGCGCGCTCTTGAACTGACGGTTGTTGGTGAAGGGCATCCAGAACGCGGCTAGGTCCGTGCCGCCGGCATTCGCTTGAGCGCGCTCATTCATGTCGTGTCTCCTCGCAGGGTGGTCTTTCAGTGTAGGCAGCAGCGCGCTGGTGCACAACGGGGTAGCGGCGATGCACCGTGCCCGCCCCCTGGCGGAAATGAACGCTTCGTTACAGCGCGAGGCGCACCGCAATAAGGCGCAACCCTAAGTGTTGCACCAGTTTCGCGCCCGTCGCGCATAACGGCCGTGGATCGGCCCCCGTAGCTCGACCGCATTGCAGCGCGGCTTGCGCACAGTGCGGGTCAGATTTACCGCTTGGCATGTCACTTGCAGTAGTTGCCGGGCAAGCCATGCTGGATCGCCTTTTGATGTCAAAAATCATCGCTCATAAAACACGCTTCAATCAATGGCAAGGGGTAGCAAATGAAACGTCGCAGTCTGTTGAAATTCGGGTCAATGTCTGGCGCATTGGCTCTCGCCGGACAGAGTCCGTTTGCTAATGCGCAGGACAGCGGCCCGATCAAGGTTGGCATTCTGCATTCGCTGTCGGGCACGATGGCTATTTCGGAGACCTCACTGAAAGACACCGCGTTGATGACCATTACGGAAATCAACAAGAACGGCGGTGTGATGGGCCGCCAGATCGAGCCGGTGGTAGTCGACCCGGCGTCGAACTGGCCGCTCTTCGCCGAAAAAGCCCGTCAGTTGCTGACCCAGGACAAATGCGCCGTGGTGTTCGGCTGCTGGACCTCGGTGTCGCGCAAGTCGGTGCTGCCGGTGTTCGAGGAACTGAACGGCCTGCTGTTCTACCCGGTGCAGTACGAAGGCGAAGAAATGTCGCGCAACGTGTTCTACACGGGCGCCGCGCCGAACCAGCAAGCCATTCCGGCCACCGAATACCTGATGAGCGCAGAAGGCGGCGGAGCCAAACGATTCTTCCTGCTCGGTACTGACTATGTCTATCCACGCACGACCAACAAGATTCTGCGCGCGTTCCTGCAATCCAAGGGTGTCCAGGACGCAGATATTCAGGAGGTCTACACACCGTTCGGCCACAGCGACTATCAGACCATCGTCGCCAACATCAAGACCTTCTCGCAGGGCGGCAAGACGGCCGTGATCTCGACCGTCAACGGCGACTCGAACGTGCCGTTCTACAAGGAATTGGGCAACCAGGGCCTGAAAGCCACGGACGTGCCGGTGGTGGCGTTCTCGGTGGGCGAAGAAGAACTGCGCGGCATCGACACCAAGCCGCTGGTGGGCAACCTCGCCGCATGGAATTACTTCATGTCGGTGCGCGATCCGGAGAACACCAAGTTCAAGGCCATGTTCGCCAAGTGGGTGAAGGACAACAACCTGCCCGGCGGCGACAAGCGCGTCACCAACGATCCGATGGAAGCGACCTTCGTGGGCATCCACATGTGGAAGCAGGCCGTGGAAAAAGCCAAGAGCACCGATGTCGACAAGGTGCGCGTCGCAATGGTGGGCCAGACTTTCAACGCACCGTCGGGCTTCGTGCTGACGATGGACGGCAATCACCATCTGCACAAGCCGGTGATGATCGGCGAAGTGCGTGCCGACGGCCAGTTCAACGTGGTGTGGCGGACCAAGACCGCGATTCGCGCGCAACCGTGGAGCCCGTACATTGCAGGCAACCAGGGCAAGCCGGATGTGGTCACGTCGATCCCGGCGTTCCTGCGCCGTTCGCGGGTCGCCTGAGGTCACGGCATCGCTGCAAGGAACGTAACACTGGAGGACCGGGGCGTGCTGCCTTCGCCCTGTCCTCCAGACGTAACAGACATGCAACAGGCAGGTGGGGACAGGCGGGCTCTACGACTCGCCTGAACACGCAGCTTGACGGTGCGGCACCCTGCGGCACGAGTGCCGCACCGCCAGGCTGGCCAATCTAAAGCGCGTCACGCGCGCTGCAAAGGGCATCATGGCGTTTTCCATTCTGAGGCTGGCACGGCGCGGTATCGGCGCACTGGGCATTGCGCTGATCGCGGTAGCACCGCTCGCTGCTCATGCATTGACACAGGCGGATGTCGCGCCGCTCGGCAGCGACGACTTCGACGCGAAATCCGCGGCCATCGACAAGCTGATCGCCAATCACGACCCGCAGTCGCAAGCGTTGCTCAAAGCCTTGTCCCAGGACAACGCGCTTGCAACCGATTCCGGCGAAGTGCTGATCCAGGATGGCGACGCGACCAAGGACGCCATCACGGGCAAAGCGGTCACGGCCAGTGACGCGCAGCCGGTCACCCTCAACAATCTGCTGCGCTCGAAGGTGTCGGGCGCCTTGTCGGGCTCGCAGCTCGACTCGCCGGATCTGGAAACGCGCCGCGCAGCGATTGCCGCGCTGCTACAAAATCCTGACCCGTCGATGAAGCCGCAGATCGACGCACAGCGCGCCAAAGAAACCGATCCGGATCTGAAGAAGAAGCTCGACACGTTGTGGGCAATGACGGCGCTGCACAACAGCGACCCGGCGACGCGTCTCGAAGCGGTGAAGCTGGTGGCCGCGCGGCACGATCTGGACATGAACGAAGTGCTGCGACCACTGGTTGCGAAGAAGCCGGACGGTACCTTCGCCGAACCCGATGACCGCGTGCGCGCGGCGGCGCAGGCGGGCCTCGACGAACTCGACGCGATCCAGCGCCGCAGCCAGATTGCCGGCACGCTGTTCGCCGGGCTGTCGCTTGGCAGCGTGCTGCTGCTTGCTGCGCTCGGCCTCGCCATCACGTATGGGCTGATCGGCGTCATCAATATGGCGCACGGCGAGTTCCTGATGATCGGCGCGTACGCCACGTATGTGGTGCAGAACCTGTTCCAGCATTACGCGCCGGGCGCCTTCAACTGGTATCCGCTGCTGGCGGTGCCCGCTTCGTTCGTGGCGGCGGCGTTCGTGGGCATCGTGCTCGAACGCCTCGTGCTCAAGCATCTGTATGGACGTCCGCTCGAAACGCTGCTGACCACCTTCGGCGTCAGCCTGATCCTGATTCAGGCCACCCGCATGATCTTCGGCGCGCAGAACGTCCAGGTGGAAAACCCCTCGTGGATGAGCGGCGGCGTCACCGTGTTGCCGAGCCTGATCCTGCCGTACAACCGCCTCGCCATTCTCGCCTTCTCGCTGATCGTGGTGGGCATTGCATGGGCCGTGCTGACCAAGACGCGCCTCGGCTTGTTCGTGCGGGCCGTGACGCAGAATCGCCGGATGGCGGCGTGCGTGGGCGTCAGGACAGCGCGTGTCGATTCATACGCCTTCGCGTTTGGCGCCGGTATCGCCGGGCTGGGCGGCTGCGCGCTCTCGCAGATCGGCAACGTGGGACCGGATCTCGGCCAGAGCTACATCATCGATTCGTTCATGGCGGTGGTGCTGGGCGGCGTCGGTCAACTGGCCGGCACGGTGATTGGCGGCTTTGGCCTCGGCCTCATCAGCAAGGCCATCGAGCCGTTCTGGGGCGCGGTGCTCGCGAAGATCGCGGTGCTCGTGCTGATCGTTCTGTTCATCCAGAAGCGTCCGCAGGGCATGTTTGCCCTCAAGGGCCGCAGCGCGGAGGCATGAGATGACATCGGCATCCTCTCCGGCATCGGTCACCTCATCGAGCGTTCCCACGACGACGGAGCGCGCCGCGCAATCGGGCTTCGCGCTCGGCTTGCCGCCGCGTCCGCCGCTGCTCTCGCGCGGCGCGTGGGCGGCGCTGATTGCACTGATCATCGTGATGGGACTCGGCGTGCCGTTCTCGGCGCTCGTCTTGCCCGAGACCAGCGCGTTCCATCTGTCCGCGTACATGATGACGCTGACCGGCAAGTTCATGTGCTACGCGATTGGCGCGCTCGCCCTCGATCTGGTGTGGGGCTACTGCGGCATTCTGAGCCTCGGCCATGCGTTGTTTTTTGCGTTGGGCGGCTACGCCATTGGCATGTACCTGATGCGCTCGATCGGACACGAAGGCGTCTATCAAAGCGACCTGCCCGACTTCATGGTGTTCCTCAACTGGCACGCGTTGCCGTGGTACTGGGAAGGCACGCAACACCTCTGGTACGCGTTGCTGCTGGTGGTACTGGTGCCGGCTGTGGTGGCGTGGGTGTTCGGCTTCTTCACGTTCCGCTCGCGTGTGAAAGGCGTGTATCTCTCGATCATCACGCAGGCCATGACGTTCGCCGCGATGCTGCTGTTCTACCGCAACGAAACCGGCTTTGGCGGCAACAACGGCTTCACGGATTTCAAGCGGATTGGCGGCTTTCCGATCACGCATCCAGGCACTCGCACCACGCTATTCCTGATTACGTTTGCGGTGCTGGTGCTGGCGTTCCTCGGCGCGCGTGCCATCGTGACCTCGAAGCTCGGCCGCGTCGTGACCGGTGTGCGTGACGGCGAAACGCGGTTGATGTTTCTCGGCTACAGCCCGCTCGGCTACAAGCTGTTCATCTGGACCGTGTCGGCTGTGCTGTGCGGGATAGCGGGTGCGTTGTACGTGCCGCAGGTGGGCATCATCAACCCGGGCGAGATGTCGCCGGGTAACTCGATTGAAATGGCGATCTGGGTAGCCGTGGGTGGACGTGGCACGCTGATCGGACCGATCATTGGCGCCTTCGCGGTGAACGGCGCGAAGAGCTTTTTCACAGCGAATTTCCCTGAGTACTGGCTGTTCTTCCTTGGCTTGATCTTCGTGCTGGTGCCGCTGCTGCTGCCGAACGGCATCATGGGGCTGATCGAACTGGCGATGCGCAAGAGGAACCGCTCATGAATGAAAACCCGATGACGCCCGACCTTGCATTACCCGAAGCGCCTGCGGAACGCTCGCTGAGTGGCGTAGCGGATTTCGGCCGCGTGGTGACGCCGGGCGAGATCGACGTCTCGCACGGCACGATTCTGTACCTTGAAGACGTGACGGTGAGTTTCGATGGCTTCCGGGCCTTGAACAAGCTGTCGCTTTCAATCGACGTTGGCGAACTGCGCTGCATCATCGGACCGAATGGTGCGGGCAAGACGACGATGATGGATGTCATCACGGGCAAGACCGAGCCCGATTCGGGCAAGGTGTTTCTCGGGCAGACCATCGATCTGACGCGGATGAACGAGCCTTCCATTGCGCGCGCGGGGATTGGCCGCAAGTTCCAGAAGCCTACCGTCTTCGAACAGCATCCCGTGTGGGAGAACCTCGAACTGGCGATGAAGGCTGACAAGGGATGGTGGCCTTCGTTGCGCGCGCGACTGGATCGTGAGGCACAGGCGCGGATCGAGGAGACGTTGGCGCTGATTCGCCTTGAAAGCGAGGCGCGGCGGCTGGCGGGCGAGCTTTCGCATGGGCAAAAGCAGCGGCTGGAGATTGGTATGTTGCTGATGCAGCAGCCTGCGTTGTTGTTGCTGGATGAGCCTGCGGCAGGCATGACCGATGATGAGACCATGCAGTTGGCTGAGTTGTTGAATCACTTGCGTGGGACTTGTTCGATGATGGTTGTCGAGCATGATATGGAGTTTGTTGCGGCGCTTTCTGGTGATACCGGGAAGGTGACTGTTATGGCCGAAGGTCGGGTTTTGGCCCATGGCACGCTTGATGAGGTTAAGGCGGATGAGACTGTTATTGAGTCTTATCTAGGGCGGTAGCTGTTTTTGTTTGCCTGCGGCGGTGGTTTGGTTTTTTGCTTTGGTTTTTTGCTTCGGTTCTTTGGTGGTTGTTCTTGCTGCTTTGGCCTTTCCTTGCTTTGTTTTTGGTTTATTTGCGTTGCCCCTGTGCGGGGCGGCACCTACTTTTCTTTGCCGCCGCAAAGAAAAGTAGGCAAAAGAAAGCGGGCTCAAACCGCCAGTGCTTAGGTGTCTCCCTCGCCGCTCTCACAGCGTTGGTCCGAGACGAGTTCGGCACCCAGTCACTACCCGCCCGTGGCACAGCTGTCATTCATCCCGTCCGCACACTCCGTGCGCGACGGATCGGTTTACCCCCCACCCTCGCAATGCTCCGCGAGGGTGGCAGTCCAACTGATGCGTTGGTTGGGCTACTGCCGTGGTCTGGTTGCGGTTGCGGGGAAAGTTATGCCGAACGGCGGGGCGCGGAGCGCGACGCTGGATGGATGAGTGCTGTGTCACTGGCTTGGGTGGTGCGAGGTGTGGTCTTGTCTCGGACCACTCTGGGTTGAGGTTAGTGGTGGACACTTAAGAGTTAGCGGTGTGAGCCGCTTTCTTTTGCCTACTTTTCTTTGCGGCAGGCAAAGAAAAGTAGGTGCCGCCCCGCACAGGGGCAACGCAAATAGACCAAAAACAAAGCAAGGAAAGGCCAACGCCCGAAGAGCAACGACCTAAAAACCAAACGTACCGATAAGAAATCAAGCAAAGGCCAAAAACCAACGATAAAGCGTAAGCAACAAAACAGCGAAAGCAAGCAAAAAAAAGCTTAACCAAAAGGACACTCAGTAATGCTAGAAGTCGACTCCCTAAACCAGTATTACGGCGGCAGCCACATCCTCCGAGACGTGAAGCTCACTGTCCCGGACGGCAAACTGACCGTCCTTTTGGGCCGTAACGGCGTTGGCAAAACCACCCTGCTTCGCTGCCTGATGGGCACTGTCCCTTCCAAGAGCGGGGCCATCAGCTGGCGTGGCACACCCATCACCAAACTCCCCACCTACGCCCGCGTCGCGCAAGGCCTCGGCTACGTCCCTCAAGGCCGGGACATCTTCCCCCGCCTGACGGTCGAAGAAAACCTCATGGTCGGCGCCGCCAGCAAAAAAGCCCCCTCGAAAATCCCCGACCGTATCTACGAGCTCTTCCCCGTTCTCAAAGACATGCGCAACCGTCGCGGCGGGGATCTCTCCGGCGGGCAACAGCAACAACTCGCCATCGGCCGCGCACTCATGAGCGACCCGCAACTGCTCATCCTCGATGAACCCACCGAAGGCATCCAGCCTTCCATCATCCAGGACATCGGTCGCACCCTCCGGCAACTCGTCGAGGAAATGGGCCTCACCGTCCTCCTCGTCGAGCAATACTACGATTTCGCCAAAGCCATCGCGGATCGCTACTGGGTCATGAGTCGCGGTGAAATCGTCGCCGGCGGCGAAGGCGCCAACATGGATGACGACGGCGTGCGCGCGCTGATCGCCGTGTAAATTGCACGCGGCCATCGCTTTGCGTAACGGGTAACGGGCAATTGTGAACGTGCTGTGGCGGTGATGTTCGACCGCCTGTGCGTTGCTGTGCATTGCATTGCGTTGCCGTACTTTGCATTGCCGTACTTTGCATTGCCGTACTTTGCATTGCCGTACTTTGCATTGCCGCGCTTTGCGCTACTGTGCTGGGCCGTGGCGTGCAGCGTGCGCACCATAAGCTTCCGCCAAGTACCGCGTGCTATCCTCGCCGCATCGCGTTTGTACGAAGCTCGTTCTGGTGCGCCGTCCGTGAGCCTTGTACGCGAACCGGTCCATGAACCCAGTTCGCGCCTGGTCCATAAGCCGATCCATCAGCCCGCCAACGAACGCCAGCCACTTTTCACAACACGCCCTCACATTCACCGCACCGCATGTCGCTTCACGAAAACCACGCGACGCTCGCCAGCGCGCAATCCGCGGCTCACACGCTGTGGCGCGCGCGTCTCGAACTCGGCTTCGCAAGGCACGGCGAACGGACCACGCTCGTGCATCGTTTGCATGACGGTCCGCTGCGCGTGCAGCGTCCGCTGTATCCCGAAGGTCAGGCCATCTGTCATGCGGTCATCGTGCATCCACCGGGCGGCGTCGCGGGTGGCGATCGGCTCGATATCGCCGTGACGCTCGATGCAGGCAGCCACGGCGTGCTCACCACGCCTGGCGCCACCAAGTGGTACAAGTCCAATGGCCGCTCCGCGCTACAGCACATCGACATCAAGGTCGGCGCGCAGGCAAAGCTCGACTGGCTGCCGCAAAACAACATCGTCTTCGATCACGCCCACGCCACGCTCGATTTCACGCTGACACTCGCCGAGGGCGGCACCGCGCTCGGTTGGGACGCCACGCAACTCGGTCGGCAAGCGGCCGGCGAGCGTTGGTCGGCGGGTACCCTGCGAACGGTTTCGCGCATCGTCGGCCCATCCGGTGAACTGCTGTGGTTCGAGCGCGCCAACCTGCACGCCACGGATCCCCTGCGCGACGCGCCGCAAGGACTCGCCGGCTATCCCGCTTACGGGACACTGTGGGCCGTCGGTCCCGCCTGCGACGACGCCCTCGCCGAAACACTCACCGCACAACTGCCATTCGACGCGAATCTGCGCGCCGCCGCGACCTGCGTGAGCCCTGGCGTGCTGCTCGTGCGTGCCGTGGCGCGTTCGATGGAGCCGCTGCAACACGCGCTCACGCAGTGCTGGCTACAGTTGCGGCCCATCGTTCATGGCGTCGAGGCGAGCCCGCTGCGTTTGTGGACCACCTGAGACGATCACGCGAGCACGCCATCCGGGCACGAAGCGGTAAGAGCGCCAATTGATGCATGTCCACGCTCGCCTCGTCCAACACTCCCAACATCCTCGATATACCCGCGCTCGGCAAACACGCGGCACCAGGCACCAAGGCGACGCATCACTTCGCCCCAACCTAGGGCACGTGTAGTCATAACGCCTCGCGGAGCCACGCTGCACCGACATGGCACACGGCTTGCTCTGAAATGCGCCACGATGTTGCCGCATCCTGATGGCAACCGCCTCGCCTGCCACCGCTAACGCCTCGACTCATGACCCTCCTTCGACCACGCCTTGCGCGCCGCGCCTGGCTAGCCGCGTTGCTCATCGCGCCCGCGCTCGTCATCACGTCGCCCACCGCGCATGCCGACGCGCTCGATGCCATCGCCAAAGCCGGCGTCCTGAAGGTGGCCGTGCCGGAGGACTATCCGCCGTTCGGCTCGGTGGGTCCGGACATGCAGCCGCAAGGCTACGACATCGACACCGCCGCGCTGCTCGCCAAGGCCATGAACGTGAAGCTGCAACTTGTGCCCGTCAACAGCGCGAACCGCATCCCGTATCTGCAGACCAACAAGGTCGATCTGGTGATCTCCTCGCTCGGCAAGACGCCCGAGCGCGAGAAGGTGATCGACTTCTCAATCGCGTATGCGCCGTATTTTCAGGGCGTATTCGGCCCCGCCGATATCAAGGTGAGCGGCCCCGCCGACCTCACCGGCAAGACCGTGGGAGCGACGCGCGGCGCGCTCGAAGAGATCGCGCTCACGCAAATGGCGCCGAACGCGACCATCAAACGCTTCGAGGACAACAACGCCACCATCGCCGCGTTCCTGTCCGGCCAGGTGCAGTTGATCGCCGCCGGCAACATCGTCGCCGCCACCATCAATGCGAAGAATCCGCCGCGCCGTCCGGAACCGAAGTTCGTCATCAAGGACTCGCCCTGCTTCGTTGGTCTGAACAAAAACGAAGGACGTCTGCTTGCAAAGGTCAATGCCGCGATCACCCAGGCGAAGAGCGACGGAACGCTGAATGCGATGTCGAAGAAGTGGTTCGGCGCGCCGTTGCCCGCGACGCTGTAAGGCGCATGTCGATTCCACTTGATATTGTTCCAGGCTAAGCTGGCGTCACGCCTGTCTCCGCCCCTGCTGCATCCAGCACACTATTTGGGCAGCGGCGATAACGCGTAGCGTCAATGACATCTGTCGTCTGTTCCGCCGGGACAGACACAACACGACCCACCACATCCGATGAAGCTGACACCCCGTGAGAAGGACAAGCTGCTGATCTTCACCGCCGCGCTGCTGGCCGAACGCCGTCGCGCGCGTGGCCTCAAACTCAACTATCCGGAGGCGGTGGCGTTCATTACGGCGGCGCTGATGGAAGCGGCGCGCGACGGCAAGACCGTAGCCGAAGTCATGCATTACGGCACCACGCTGCTCACCCGTGACGACGTCATGGAAGGCGTGCCGGAGATGATTCCCGACATCCAGGTGGAAGCCACCTTCCCCGACGGCACGAAGCTCGTGACCGTTCATCATCCGATTCCCTGATCACGCTCCGGAGCCCCCATGATTCCAGGCGAACTCCTTACCGATGATGGCGAGCATGAACTGAACGCGGGCCGCGCCACGGTCTCGCTCACCGTCTCGAACACCGGCGACCGTCCGGTGCAGATCGGCTCGCACTACCACTTCTATGAAGTGAATTCGGCGCTCTCGTTCGATCGCGAAGCGGCGCGTGGCTTCCGGCTCAACATCGCAGCGGGCACCGCCGTGCGTTTCGAGCCAGGCCAGGAACGCACGGTCGAACTGGTCGCGCTGGCGGGTAGCCGCGTCGTCTACGGTTTCAACGGCAAGGTCATGGGTCCGCTGTGAGCGCTGCTTGTGCTGTGTTCAAGCGGCGGCTGCGCAAGCTGCAAGCCGTCCGACACGCACCGTTGCAATGCTGCGGACTTCCCCTTAGCCACTTTCCGGACTTCACAACATGACACTACGTATTGGCCGCCGCGCGTACGCGGAAATGTTCGGCCCCACGACGGGCGATCGTGTGCGGCTCGCCGACACCGATCTGCTGATCGAAATCGAGCGCGACTTCACGACCTACGGCGAAGAAGTGAAATTCGGCGGCGGCAAGGTGATTCGCGACGGTATGGGTCAGTCGCAGCGCGTGCACGCGGACGTGGTGGATACGGTGATCACGAACGCGGTGATTCTCGATCACTGGGGCATCGTCAAGGCCGATATCGGCATCAAGGATGGCCGTATCGCGGCCATCGGCAAGGCGGGCAATCCGGACATTCAGCCGGGCGTGACCATCGCGATCGGCGCGGCCACAGAGGTCATCGCGGGTGAAGGACTGATCGTCACTGCGGGCGGCATTGATACGCACATTCACTTCATCAGTCCGCAGCAGATCGACGAAGCGCTCGCAAGCGGCGTGACCACCATGCTCGGCGGCGGCACGGGCCCTGCCACCGGCACCAACGCCACCACCTGCACGCCCGGCCCCTGGCATCTCGAACGCATGTTGCAGGCGGCGGACGGCTATCCGATGAATCTCGGCTTTCTCGGCAAGGGCAACGTGAGCCTGCCCGATCCGGCCACCGAGCAGATCGCCGCGGGTGCGATCGGTCTGAAGCTGCACGAGGACTGGGGCACGACGCCGGCGGCGATCGACAACTGTCTTTCGGTTGCCGACGACACCGACACCCAGGTCGCGATTCACACCGACACGCTGAACGAAGCGGGTTTCGTCGAAGCTACGGTGGCCGCCTTCAAGGGCCGCACGATCCACACGTATCACACGGAAGGCGCGGGCGGCGGCCACGCGCCGGACATCATCAAGGTCTGCGGCGAAGCGAACGTGCTGCCCTCGTCGACCAATCCGACGCGTCCCTACACCGTCAACACGCTCGACGAACACCTCGACATGCTGATGGTGTGCCACCACCTTGACCCGTCGATTGCAGAAGACATCGCGTTTGCCGAATCGCGTATCCGCCGCGAGACGATTGCCGCGGAAGATATCCTGCACGACCTCGGCGCGTTGTCGATGCTCTCCTCCGACTCGCAGGCGATGGGACGCGTGGGCGAAGTGATCATCCGTACATGGCAGACGGCACACAAGATGAAGGTGCAGCGCGGCGCGCTGCCCGAGGACAACACACGCCACGATAATTTTCGCGCCAAACGATACGTCGCCAAGTACACGATCAACCCGGCCATCACGCATGGCATCGCGCATGAGGTCGGTTCGATCGAGCCGGGCAAGTGGGCCGATCTGGTGTTCTGGGAGCCGGCTTTCTTCGGCATCAAGCCGTCGTTGATCCTCAAGGGCGGCATGATCGCGCTGGCGCAGATGGGCGACCCGAACGCGTCCATTCCTACGCCGCAGCCTGTGCATTACCGTGAGATGTTCGCGACGCGCGGCGGTGCGCTCGCGCGCACCTCGCTCACCTTCGTCTCGCAGATGAGCGCGGACGCGGGCATCGCCGAGCGCTACGGCTTGACCAAGCGTATCGTACCGGTGAAGAACTGCCGCAACATCAGCAAGGCGGACATGATCCACAACGCCTGGCGTCCAGCGATCAGCGTCGATCCGGAAACCTATCAGGTGATCGCCGACGGCCAGTTGCTGACCTGCGAGCCGGCCACGGTGCTGCCGATGGCACAACGTTACTTTCTGTTCTAGACCATGCGTACCCTCGACAAACTGCTTGACCCGAAAATCAAGCTCGCGCCCGTGCTGGTGAAGCGCGCGGCGGTGCTGACGCTGGATTTCGACGCGCGTCGCAAGAGCCGTCTGGCCGCGACGCTCGATAACGCTGAGGAAGTGGCCCTGCTGCTGCCGCGCGGCACGGTGTTGCGCGATGGCGATGTGCTGGTGGCGCAGGACGGCAGGCTGGTGCGCGTGGTGGCGGCGGCTGAATCCGTGCTGATGGTTCGTGCGCGGGATGTGCTAACGCTGACGCGGGCTGCCTATCATCTTGGCAACCGGCACACACCGGTTGAAGTGGGCGCGGATTATCTGAAGCTCGAATACGATCCGGTGCTTGCCGACATGCTGAAGCGCATCGGCGCTTCCGTCGAGCAGGCGAGCGCGCCGTTTCAGCCGGAATCCGGCGCGTATGGCGGCGGGCACAAGCACGGACATGACGAGACGTTCGCCGAGGACTATGCGCTCGCGCAGCAGGTGTTCGGGGAGCATCATGGGCATTCGCATGAGCACGGGCATGACCACGCGTCCGACCACGTGCACGACGAATCCTGCGGCCACGATCACTCGCACGATCATGTTCACGCGCATGATGACCATGGGCACTCGCATGCGCATGGTCACGCACACGAACATGAGCATGGGCATGACCACGACTACACGGATGACCACGGCTCCGATCACGGCCATGCGCATGACCACGGCCACAATCACGGCGACCACGTGCACGACGACTCCTGCGGTCACGATCACTCGCACAAGCATGCGCACCGCTGAGCTTACCGCCCTGCTGCATCTTGCGTCGCCGGCGTTGCCGATCGGCGCGTTCAGCTATTCGCAGGGGCTCGAAGCCGCCATCGAAGCGCAACTGATCACCGATGCCGACACCGCCCGCGCATGGATCGAAAGCGGTCTCACGAATGTGCTCGCGCATGGCGAACTGCCGTTTCTCGCCCACCAGATCGAACGCTGGCATCAGCATAACGCAGCAGGGCTCGCGCTCGCCAACGGCGAATTTCTCGCCAGCCGCGAATCAGCTGAACTGCGCCGCGAAACCGAGCAGATGGGCTGGTCGCTGCGGCAACTGTGCGCGTCACTGGAATGGGGTGATGCCGGGCGGCGCGAAACCCTCGCCGCCATCACACCGCTCGCGCAGCCCACGGCGTTCGCCTTCGCGGCGTACGCACACGACGTCACGCCCGACGCCGCGCTCGCGGCCTACGCATTCAGCTGGATCGAAAACCAGGCGGCCGCCGCCCTGAAAGCGGTGCCGCTCGGGCAACTCGCCGGGCAACGCATCATCGTCGCGTTGCGCGAGCCAATCGACGCCGCCGTTCAGCACGCGCTCGCCACGGCCCCTGACGACATCAACACCTTCGCGCCACAACTCGGCATTTTGTCGGCGCGTCACGAGTCACAGTATTCGCGGCTTTTCCGCTCATAAACCTCATCCACCATGAACGCACCTCAGCATCACACCGCTCGCCGTACCCGCAAACTGCCGCCGTTGCGCGTGGGCGTCGGCGGCCCCGTTGGCTCCGGCAAGACCACGCTGCTCGAAATGCTCTGCAAGGCAATGCGTGAACGCTACGATCTCGTCGCCATCACCAACGACATCTACACCAAGGAAGACCAGCGTCTGTTGACCGTCGCGGGCGCGTTGCCGGCCGAACGCATCATGGGTGTGGAGACGGGCGGCTGCCCGCACACGGCGATCCGCGAGGACGCGTCGATCAACCTGGAAGCCGTCGATCGCATGCTGACGCGCTTTCCCGACGCGGATATCGTCTTCATCGAATCGGGCGGCGACAATCTGGCCGCAACCTTCAGCCCGGAACTGTCGGACCTGACCATCTACGTGATCGACGTAGCCGGCGGCGAGAAGATTCCGCGCAAAGGCGGCCCCGGCATCACGAAATCGGATCTGCTGGTGATCAACAAGACGGACCTCGCCCCGATGGTGGGTGCGAACCTGGACGTGATGGCCTCGGACGCGAAGAAAATGCGCGGCGAGCGGCCGTTCGTAATGAGCAATCTCAAGGCGCTGGACGGCCTTGGCGATGTGATTGCGTTTATCGAGAAGAAGGGGTTGCTGGTGGCGTGAGAGCGTGCGATGCGTAGCCATGCAGGGTACGAACCCTCATCATTTTGGATGGCATTCCAGCAGGAATGCCATCATTTCCGACGCGTCCTTCGACGTATAAAAGCGCACCATCTTCTCGTTGAAGTCCGCGGCGCGCTGAGCGGGCACGCTGATGGCATCAATGCCATGCGACATCAAGACGCCGTTCATCATGAAGCGGGACGTGCGCTTGTTGCCATCGAAGAAAAACTGTTGCAACGCGCCGAACAGGAAGAACGCGCAGCCACGCTCGAATGCATTGGACACCTGCTCGCCGAGCGCACGCGTACCTGCGGCAAAGACACGGTTGAGTTCCGGTGCGCCCGGAGCAGTCGGTAACGGCGTGTAGCGGCCGAGTTCACCAAGCGCCACATCTGGCGTGTAATGCGTTTCTTCACCCTCGCCGCGAAACACGCCCCATTCGAGCGCCTCGTTGCGTGCCACGATGCGATGCAAATCACAGAAGGTCAGCTTATCCAGCGCGAACCGTTGGTTTTGTACAAGCGTCAGCAAATGCCTGGAGCTATCGACCAGATTCAGGATCTGTTCCTGATCCGAGATTTTTCGACCGCCTACGGTCACACCATCCAACAGCGTCTTCACTTCCGGAAAGGTGAATGGATTGCCTTCGAGCACACTCGCATCCCACACGAACTCAGGCAGCATTCGGTGGAAGCGAAAGCACACCCGTTTCACGGAATGGGTCGGCAGATCATCGGGAATCGCAGCGCGGTCCCATTGAAATCCGAGGTCGGTAAAGAGCGTCATAGGAGAACCGTCGAGAAAGGCAGTGCGAGGCAAGAAGCGTCGAGCGACCAACACTCATTTTCCGCAGAGTATACGATTTGTGGGCGCGCCCAGCGTATCACCGCTCACCCCGGCAACAACGCCATCAACACATCCACCGTGCGCGCCGTCGCGCCGCGATGGCGCGCGGCGAACGCCGAAGCGGCGCCGCTCATGGCGAGGCGCCGCGACTTGTCGTTGAACAGTTCGCGCAACGCGCGCGCCAGATCAGCGGGGTCCTGCACCTGCACCGCCGCGCCTGCCGCCACGGCATCCGCTGTCGCCTGGGTAAAGTTGAACACGTGCGGCCCGATCAACACCGGCACCCCCACTGCGCACGCCTCGATCAGGTTCTGCCCACCCAGCGGCAACAGGCTGCCGCCGATGAACGCCAGATCCGACGCGGCATAGTACGCCCCCAATTCGCCCATCGAATCACCCAGCAGCACCGTGACATCTTCCGGCAGCGGCCGCGTCACACTCAGTGCCGACGCGCCAGCCGCACCCGGCGCCCAAGTGGAACGCCGTTCGAGGCGCAGCCCGCTGCGCTCGACCAGCGCCGCCACTTCGTTGAAGCGCTGTGGATGACGCGGCACCAGGATCAACAGCGCATCCTCGACACCCAACGCCGCGAATGCCTGCAGCACCAGTTCCTCTTCGCCTTCGCGCGTACTGGCCGCGACCCACACCGGCCGTGCGCCGATCGCCGCGCGCCACGCATGACCCCGCGCGGCCAGCTCTGGCGGCGTGCTCATGTCGAACTTCAGGTTGCCAAGCACGGCCACGTTGCGTGCGCCCAGCGCGGTGAGCCGTTCGGCATCCGACGGACTCTGCGCCAGCACACGGGCAAAACCGCCGAACACCTCGCGCGTGCCGCTGCCGAACTTCGCCGCCCGCTTGTACGAGCGCGCGGACATGCGCGCGTTGGTCAGCACCAGCGGCACATCGGCGCGCCGGCATTCGTCGATCAGCGTCGGCCAGACTTCGGTTTCCATCACGAGACCCAGCGACGGCCGCCACGTCCGCAGAAACCGCCGCACGGCATGCGGCAGGTCGTACGGCAGATAGCTGCGCAACACGCGATCGCCGAAAATCTGCTCGCCGGTGGCGCGGCCGCTCGGCGTCATATGCGTCAGCAGAATGCGTGCGTCCGGGCGCGCCTTCATCAGCGCTTCGATCAGCGGCTGCGCCGCGCGCGTCTCGCCCACGGAGACCGCGTGCACCCAGATCAAAGGCGTGTCGTCTTCGGGCAAGCGTCCGCTCGCATAGCCGAAGCGCTCGCCGATATGCTCGCGATAGCCGCGCTCCTTGCGCGAACGGATCAACAGCCGCAGCACGGCAAGCGGCGCCACGAGCCACCAGAGCGCGTTATAGATCGCCCTTAGCATCCGCGCCCCGCGCCTGTATTTTTCGTTTCGAGACCGGCTATGAACTGAGCGCAGCCGTGCGCGGAGCGGGCGGCGCTCAAACCAGCGCCCTGCCCTTCAGGCGTTCGAGGATGCCGAGCGGCGCGCACTCGGGTTGCGCCATCGCCTTCACCGGCAGGAAGAAAGTCTGTTCCATCATGAACTGGCCGGACATCACCGCGTGCGACGTCTGATCCGAGAAGCACACCCACACGCTGCCCGGCGGAAACGGCATGCTCTGCTGCGGGCTCGCCTTCTGATACTCCAGATCGGCCTTCATGCTGTCGTGCAGATTCAGCATCAGATGGTCGTATTCGCTGCGTTGAGATTTCGTCACGTGCAGCAGGTTCATCAGCCACGCGGAGCCCGGCATTTGCGGCTTGATGCGCGGCAGGAAGCGCTTCGCCATGTCCTCGAACGGCTCGCCCACGCGCCACACGCGCGGTGTGCCATGCGGGTTCACGTTGGTGAAGACGCGCAGAATGCGCTCGCCGTAGTTGGGACGTGAGGGGAAAGCGTCGACGTGCAGGCGGCTGTCGTCCTTGCGCCAGGACGTCTGGCGCGTTTCCACCTGATGCAGCCGCAGGCTGGTCGGCGCCACGCGCAGCTTGCCATCGTATTCGGGAAAGAGACCGTCAACCAGTGTCCGTGCATTGGCCTGATAGCGGGCAATCAACGCGCGCACGGCAGATTGCGTGACCGCGTCGCCCACCACGCCGTGGAGCACACCGCCGTTGGGCTCGAGGCTGATGTTCTTGCGATTCGGATCGGCGAGCGCCGGGTCGAGCAGCGCCTGTTCACCGCCTTCGATGGCAAAGCGCAGATTCGGGAAATACAGCACCTTGCCGCGTTCGACGCCGGCCAGCAGCGTCTCGCGCGGCACGGACAGGTTGTGTCCATGCCAGTCGGCGCTGGTTACTTCGATGATCTGGGTTTCGTTCATGGTCGCCTTTCCTGTTACAGCAGGCCGAAACCGGCCAGCGCCGACTTCACCTGTTGCAGCGTGGGCGGCTGGCCAGCGGTGCCGAGATTGATGACGTTCGGTGACCAGTAGCCACCGGTGCGCCATGCGGTCGCGAAATTGTACAACTCGACCGTTGGCCGCTTCAGCGCGGCGGCGATGTGAACTAGACCTGTATCAACCCCCACTGTGGCGGCTGCGCCGTCGATCAAACCGACCACCGCCGGCAACGACAGCCGCGGCGGCACGATGGCCGCGGCGCCGAATTCCTTCGCGAGCCGTTCGCTGGTGACGCGCTCGGCGTCGCTGCCCCACGGCAGCACGATCGACGCGCCGCGCCGCACCAGCGACTGCCCCAGTTCGATCCACGCGGTATCCGGCCATTGCTTGTCGGCGCGCGAAGTGGCATGCACGAACACCACGTAAGGCACGGGAAGATTCAGGTCTGCTTGCGACAGCGCCAGCGCCGCGCGCCCGGTGTCGAGGCCGAAATCGATCTCGTCGGTGGGCTCGGGTTTGGGGTCACCCAGCGCGGCGGCGACCAGTTGACGCGTGCGCTCCACCACGTGTGTGCGCGGCTCGATCGGCACGCGCTTATCGTAGAAGAAGCGCACCGGCCATTCGAAGCCCGCACCATCGGTACGGTTGGCGAGGCCCACCACCGGCCCGCGTGCCATGCGTGCGACCCAGGCGGTTTTGATGAGCCCCTGGCAGTCGATCACCAGGTCGTATTTCTCGGCCGCCAGCGCGCGGCGAAAGGCGCTGATCTCGCGCCAGTTGCCAGGCGAGAGCACCCGCTTGCGCCAGCGGCGCAGCGATACCGGAATCGCACGACGCACGCCGTTCACCAGCTCCACGAGCCCCACGAAGCTTTCCTCGACCAGCCAGTCGATCTGCGCTTCGGGATGCCGGCGACGGATGTCCGCGATCACCGGCATGTTGTGAACGACGTCGCCCAGCGACGACACTCTGACGATCAGTATCTTTTGCACGCTCAAAGTGGAACGCCGGCGTTTCCGGCCTGAAGAAGCGTTGAGAGGACGGCAATTTTAGCGCGTCGCGTGCAAAAGCATGAAAAAACAAGGGGCGTACCTCGGGAGACGCCCCTCGCCCATCCAGAAAGACCTGTCGGCCCCTACATGGGCCTTGTTTCGAACGTGTCCCCAGGCTCGAGGACCCTGGCTAGACGTCAGCTTGAAAAGGCTCGAGGAAAGCCGCCCGGAAAGCCACCCGGAAAAGCCACCCCAAGCCCGCCTCAGCCCAGCCCCACGCACAGCGCGGCGACGATCGAGCCGATCACGAGAACCGCGCCCACCGTCTTGCGCCGGTTCAGCTCCGACCACAGCAACACGCCCGTCAACGACAGCAGGATGATGCTGCCCGCCAGCGTATCCACCACCAGCACCCAGCCGATGCTCATGCCCACGCCCTTATGCAGGTTGGTGAGCGTGGCGAGGAACGAATTTTCGCTGCGCTTGACGGTCACGTAATCATTGCCCACCCAGTAATCCGCCGAGGTGTTCTCACGCGGCGAGGCGAAGCTGATCTGCCAGTGCTCCGGCTGGGTCATGCTGCGATCGCCCCACGCCACCTTGTGCTCCGGTTCGTTCTGCATGCGCCCAGGCTTGCCTTGCAGCTTTAGATCCTGCTTGAGCCACTTCGCGAGTTCGCGCGGCGTTTCCGGGGCCGGTTGCGGCAACGGCACCTGCACGGAAGAGACCACCGGTTCGCCCGTCGACACGCGCAGCGGACCGCCGCGATGATTCAGCAGAAAGCCGGTGGTACCGAACAGCAGACCTAGCGCCGCGCCCCACAAGCCGATCCAGCCATGCACCTTGCGCAGCCACTTGATGAACGTGATGCGGCGCGCGCCCTTGGGCTTGCGCACCGGTTCAGCGCCGCGCTCGCGCCGCGGCGGCACGTTGCTGCCACCGCGACCGGCGT
Source organism: Paraburkholderia sp. DHOC27 (assembly GCF_003429005.1). GTDB lineage: Bacteria > Pseudomonadota > Gammaproteobacteria > Burkholderiales > Burkholderiaceae > Paraburkholderia. The sequence continues at coordinate 418,854 of NZ_QVQV01000006.1, read as the reverse complement.
CGAAGCGTTGGTCCGACCCAGGCGTTACGCCACGATCCAGTTCGTCTACAGATGCACTCACGTTTCACTCCATTGCCGCAACAGGTTGTGATAGCAACCAACGAGGCTGCGGCGAGCCGCCTCGTCGGCCTGGGTCGCGTTCAGGCGTTGAATCGCGGTGTCCATGTCGAACAGCAGCGCGCGTTGCGTGTCGCTGCGCACGAGACTTTGCGCCCAGAAAAAACTCGCCAGCCGCGCGCCGCGCGTCACAGGCGTAATGCGATGCAGGCTGGTGGCCGGATAGACGATCATGTCGCCCGCCGGCAGCTTCACCTGTTGCACGCCGTAGGTGTCCTCGATGATCAGCTCGCCGCCGTCGTATTCATCCGGTGCCGAGAGGAATAGCGTCATCGAGACGTCGGTGCGGACCTTGGCACCGTTCGGTAGGAGCCGCACGGCGCCATCCACGTGACTGCCGAACTCCATGCCGCCTTCGTAGCGATTGAAGAGCGGCGGATAAACCTGGTTCGGCAGCACGGCGCTGATGAAGAGCGGATGCCGCTCCAGCGCGGCGAGGATCACGTCGCCGAGTTCACGAGCGAGCGGCGAGAACTGCTCGATCTGCTGATTGTTCTTGACCGGCGCGCCCTGGTAGCCGGCCGTCGCGCGGCCATCCACCCAGGCACTGCCTGCCGTATCGAGCCGTTCGCGCATCGAGCGCAGTTGCTCGTCGTCGAGCACTTTGGGAATCTGCAACAGCATCCATTCATCCTTTCGCGGGTGGCCGCTGGGTCAGGGTCAGGTAACGAGGCCTGACAAACGCACCAGCAAATCGTGGATCCGACGCGGCCACCCGGCGCGAACGTGTCGGCTTGAATCAGAAGCGGTAATCGACGGTCGCGAGGAAGGTCCGGCCAATGCCCGGCACCGAACGGCCGCCATCCGATGGAATCAGCGCGTCGTAGTAGTACTTGTTGGTCAGGTTCAGCAAATTCAGACGCACGTCGTACTTCTTCGCGTGATAAGCCGCCGTGGCGTCCCAACGCGTGTAGCCGCCCACTTCCACGTAGTTAGTGTTCGACGCATAGCGCGAGGACATATAGCTCGGACCGCCGCCAATTTCCCAATGTGGCGTGAAGGCATACGTGGTCCACAACGTCAGCGTGTTACGCGGCGTGTTGGCCGGCGTGTGACCCTGTGTACCATCCATCGCCTTCAGGATGACAGCGTCCATGTACGTGTAGCCACCATAAATCTGCCACTTGTCGGTGATGTGACCCGTCACGCCGGCCTGATAACCGTCCACGCGGATATCGCCGTCGAGTTCGTATTCGGTGGGCGAAACCTGGGTGCGCGCGTTGGTCATTTCCTCGCGGAACAATGCCGAGGTCACCGACAGATTGCCGCCCAGCAGATCCCACTTGCCGCCCACCTCATACGAACGGGTCGACTCAGGCGCCAGATTCTGCGTCAGATTGGTGACCGTGAGGGCTTCCAGTGAGGGATCGAAAGATGTGCCGTAAGAGAAGTAATACGACTGCCAGTCGGTCGGCTGATAGATCACCCCGGCGCGCACGCTGGTGAAGAAGTTGGTCTGGCTCGCGTACAACGGCGCGCTGATGGTGTTGTGAATCTGCGCCTGGAAGCGATCCCAGCGCACCCCACCCACCACCTTCCAGTGCTGGCCGAGCGAGATCGTATCGTTGATATACGCGGCGATTTCGTTGGAGCCCGAGTCCGCGTAGTTGCCGGTCGTCGTGGTGCCCCCCGGCGTCGACGACAGGGCGACCGGATCGACCAACGACACCACCGGCAGGTTGTTGCGCGTGTAGGCCTGGTTTGTATAGCTGTCGTGACCGAGTTCGACCCCGGCGATCACGTCGTGCTTGATCAGGCCGGTGGTGAATTTGTAGTCGAGCGAGGTGTCGTTGTAGATCGCGTGATTCTGGATCACGCGGTCATGGCTTTGCAGCTTGATGAACAGATCCGACGGCGGCAGGTTCGTGTAGTTGCCGTTGGAGAGCGCCGGGCTGGTCGCCAGCGGGCCGGTCAGCACCGCCTGCGGCGCGGTTTCGCGCGCGTCGGTCATCGAATGCGAGATCTGCGTCTGGTTGGTCAGCGACAGGTCATCGGAGAACTTGTGTTTGATGGCCGCGGTGAAGATCTGCACGTCCTGGATCGTGCGGTCCGTGGTGAGGCCATAGAACGTATTCTTGCCGACCGGCGCCGGATGTCCGTTCAACGCCTGCACGCCGTAGTCCGGCATGTCGTTGTTGTGCTGGATCAGCGCGGACAGCGTCACCTCCGTGGGCGTGCCAATGCCGAAGCGCGCTTCGGGCGCGATGCCCCAGTCCTTGTTCTTTTCGTAGTCGCGCGTCGAACCCATGCTCTGGCCGAACGCGTTGATGCGCAGCGCGGAGGTATCCGTCAACGGATGGTTGAGGTCGACGGTGCTGCGATAGCGGTCGTCCGTGCCGACCGTCGCCGACACTTCGCCGGACTCCTGCAGGTTCGCCTTCTTGCTGACCTGGTTGATCACGCCGCCGGTCGAGCCGCGCCCGAACAACATCGACGAAGGGCCGTACAGCACTTCGATTTCCTGCAGGTCGAAGGTATCGCGATAGTACTGGTTGCGATCGCGGAAACCGTCCAGGTAGATGTCGTTGATGGCCGTAAAGCCGCGCAGGTTGATGTTGTTGCCGATCTGCCCGCCTTCCGCGGCGCCGATCGTGACGCCCGGTGCGTTACGCAGCGCGTCCTGGAACGAGGTCGCACCCTGCGACTGCAGCAGGTCCTTGTTGATGACCGTCACGGTCTGCGGGATATCACGCAGCGCGGTCGGCTTCTTCGCGCCCACCGACGACGTGTCGGCCTGGAAATCCTGCTGCGCCTGGCTGGACACCGAAATGGTCGGCAGCGTGCCGTTGCCGCTCGAGGTGCTGTTCGACGCGTTGTTCGCCGCTGCAGACGGCGCGCTTACCGCGGCCGCCGGCGTGGCCGCCGGAGTTGCCGCCGGCGTGGCCGAAGGTGCTGCCGTGGTGGATTGTGCGAATGCCGAAGTGGTGAAAGGTACAGCCAAAGCTAGCGCTAGCGCTGTTGCCAGCGGCGTTTTGTTATACATAGAAATCCCGTCAGAGATGACCCGTCGGAGCAGCAAGGGCAACAACGCTTGCGTGTCGAGGGGGCGACGGCTGGCTGGCCGCTTTCCGGAGGTGGCAGGAAAGCAGTGGGCTGGCGTATGCGTTTAAATGAGAATGACTATCATTTCATATGTATCTTAATATTTCAATCTTTCGGGAACTTTTCGATCGGCTAACTTGTTTCGAAAAATTACAGAATGTGACGAAGGCTGGCGCACGGACGTGGAAACACGTATGGCAAGCTCGTGCAAGCTACGCGGGCGGGGGATCGGCGGAAACGGGGAAGGCGGGACGGTTGGAGCGAGGAGAGCGACGCAGGAAGCGGTGCAGCAGAACGAAACAAGAGCGCCGACGGGGTCGGCGCTCCTTTCACTTCCAGGTCTTTAGAAAGGCAGCTTGGCGTCCGGCTTCTCAGCCAGGATCACGCGACGGAAATCTTCCTGAATGCGGGTGAGCGCCGCATCGTTGTCCGCCTCGAAGCGCATCACCACCACCGGTGTGGTGTTCGACGAACGCGCCAGGCCGAACCCGTCCGGATACTCGACGCGCAGGCCGTCGATCTTCACGACGTCGTCCGCACCCGTGAACTGGGCGCTCTTTTGCAGACGCGCGATGAGTTCGAAGTTCTCGCCCTCTTCCAGCTTCAGTTGCAGTTCCGGCGTGGAGTGCGAGTTGGGCAGCGAATTCAGCAGCGCGCTCGGGTCCTTCACACGCGAGAGGATTTCCAGCAGACGCGCGCCCGTGTACAGGCCGTCGTCGAAGCCGTACCAGCGGTCCTTGAAGAACACGTGGCCGCTCATTTCACCTGCCAGCGGCGCGCCGGTTTCGCGCAGTTTGGCCTTCACCAGCGAGTGGCCGGTCTTCCACATTAGCGGTTCGCCGCCCTTGTCCTTCACCCACTTCGCCAGGTTGCGCGTGCACTTCACGTCGTAGATGATCTGCGCGCCCTTGTTGCGCGACAGCACTTCTTCGGCGAACAGCATCAACTGACGGTCCGGGTAAATGATCTGACCGTCTTTCGTGACGACGCCGAGACGGTCGCCATCGCCGTCGAAGGCAAAGCCGATTTCCGCGTCGGTTTCCTTCAGCGCCTTGATCACGTCCTGCAGGTTTTCCGGGTGCGCCGGGTCCGGGTGGTGATTCGGGAAGTTGCCGTCGATCTCCGTGAAGAGTTCGACCAGTTCGCAGCCGAGCTTCTTGAAGAGCCTGGGCGCGAGGCCACCAGCAACACCATTGCCGGTATCCACGACGATCTTCAGCGGCCGGGCCAGCTTGATGTCGCTGACGATGCGCTCGAGGTAGGCGTCGGCAATGTCGTAGTCCGTATACGTGCCGTTGCCGCTCGCGAAGTTGTCGTCGACGATGCGCTGATGCAGCGCAAGAATCTGGTCGCCATAAATAGCGGCGCCGCGCAGCACCATCTTGAAGCCGTTGTAGTCCGGCGGATTGTGGCTGCCCGTCACGACGATGCACGAGTCGATGCGACGCTCGCCGCCCGCCAGTTGCAGCGGCACGCTCGCCGCGAAATAGCCGACCGGCGTCGGCACCATGCCGACATTGACCACGTCGACCCCGGCGGCGCGCAAACCATCCGACAATGCCGCGATCAGATCCGGACCCGACAGGCGGCCGTCGCGGGCCACCACCACGGCGTCGCCGCCTTGCGCACGCACTTCGCTGCCGAACGCGCGGCCGATCAGACGGGCGGTGTCGGCGTCGAGTGTCTTGCCGATTACGCCGCGAATGTCATATGCCTTGAAAATAGATTTGGAGATCATGGTTGGCTCACTTGCGTGCAATGGAAAATGTGACCCGCTTCTTCTGACGGACAGCGGCGGTCATGGGTGGTCATCACGCTACCCCCTCACCGGAAGGGACCCGGGTCCAACTTATACCAACTTATAATTGCGCTTTTCAGACACGCCTTACAGACGACTATTCTAATGCTTAGACGCCCTCCCATCGTAAAGTTGCCGCAGCACGCGGCGAGGCGGGCAATCGCACAGACAGCCACGGCCAGTCTGGCGCAATGGGCGGCTAGCGGATGCTGACGTTCAAAGGCATCAAGGGCATCTCCGGGCGTTTCGCCAACCCCGATGTGACGCGGGCTTTCGCCAACATCGTCTGGCTCGGACTCGAACGGCTCACGCAGATCGCCGTGGCCATCGCCATCAGCGGCATGCTGGCCCGCTACTTCGGGCCGGACATCTTCGGCAAATGGCAGTACGCGAATACGCTGCTGCTGGTGCTCTCGCCCATCACCTGGGTATGCGGCGCCGAAATTCTCGTGCCCACCATCGTCAACCGGCCGCCCGCGCAACTGGGCACGGTGCTCGGCAGCGCCTTCGCGTTGCGGCTGTCGGTCTCGGCCTGCGCCTTGCTGCTGACGTGGTTCGGCATTGCCGCGGGCTTCACCGATCCGCTGGTCGGCGCCATGCTGGCGGGGCTCGCGGTCACCATGCTGTTTCGCGAGCCGTTCGTGGGCGTGATCAATTCGTGGCTGCAAAGCATGACGTATAGCAAGCCGCAATTGCTCACGAGCATGAGCACGGCCATCGTCAAAGCCGCCCTCGTCTACCTGCTGGTACGCGCCGCGGCCACACCTGCGCGCTTCGGCTGGCTGTGGGCGCTGGAATCCGCGGCGATCGGCGCGGTGCTGCTGGTCTACTACATACGCCGGCATGGCGGCACGCTCGGCTGGCGTCTCGACCGTTCGCTCTTCAGGCACTTCGCGACCGCGGGCACGGTGTTCTGGCTCGGGCTCATCTGTATGTATCTGTTCCTGAAACTGGACCGCCTGATGCTGGAGCGCGCCATTTCGTTTGCCGATCTCGGCCGCTATTCCGCCGCCCAGCAATTGAACGAGAACTGGATCACGCTCGCACTGATGCTGGCGCAGACCATTGCGCCCGCGTTCGTCTACCGTGTGCAGGAACCCGCGCGCCTGCGTCGCAACATGTGGCGCCTCACCGCGCTCACTGCGGCGCTGATGATCGGCGGCGCGGTGGTGCTCGACCTGCTTGCGGGCATCATCATTCGTCGCGTGTTCGGACCGGCTTATGAAGGCGCGATCGACATCTTCCGTTGGGCAGTATGGCTTTCGGTGCCGGCCGGGATCGAAGCGATCGGCAATCTGGTGGTGTTGAAATATCAGGCGAAATTCGTGCTGCTGTCGAAGTGGCTGCTGGCGCTCGCTGTGGCCTTCGTCGTCAACCTGCTGGCGATTCCGCGTCTTGGCGCATACGGCGCGCTGGTCGGACTGGCGCTCGGTTATCTGGCCGCCGCCTCGGTCAACCTCTATTACATCCGTTTCAAACTGCGCCCATGACGCCATCACCCGCCTCTGCGCAGACTGCTGGCAGCGCTCGTGCAACGCTCGACGACGTGGCCGTGCTGTTGCCTGCCTATAACGGTCAGGCCGAGGTCGAGCGCACGCTGGCGTCCTTCGATGAAGATGCGTTGGTGCACGTGCTGATCGTCGATGACGGCAGCACGCCGCCTATCGTCGCGCCCACGCTGCCGAACCTCGCCATCGACGTGCTGCGCATGCCGCGCAACGGCGGCATAGAAAAGGCCCTGCAAAGCGGCATGGATGCGCTCGCTGAGCGCGGCTTTCGCTACGCTGCCCGCATCGACTCCGGCGACCTGTCCGTGCCGCAGCGGCTCGCGAAGCAACGCGCGTATCTGGAGTCTCATGCGCACGTGGCCGGCCTCGGCATGTGGACCCAGGTGGTCACACCCGCAGGCGAGCCGCTCTTCATGCTGACACCCCCCCCTGAGCCCGATGCCATCCGTCGCCTGCGTTTCTATCGCAGCTGTCTTGCGCACCCTTCGATGATGTTGCGTGTCGACGCAGTGCGCGCCGTGGGCAACTATCGTGCGGACTATCGCTCCGCTGAAGACCTCGATCTGTTCCTGCGTCTGATGGAACGCTACGACTGCGCCAATCTGCCCGAACTGGGTCTCTACTACGAGATGAATCCCAGCGGCATCAGCGCTACGAAGCGGCGCACACAGGTACGCTCGACGCTGCGGCTGCAACTGCGCTATTTCAACGCGCGCAATCTGTATGACTGGCTCGGGCTCGCGAAGAACCTGCTGCATCTGGTCACGCCGTATCGCGCGCTGCAAGCTGTCAAACAGCGGCTGTATGCAGCACGTGCCTGACGGCATGCACTGCCAGTCCCTCGTCAAATCCCTATGAAGCCGAACGTTCCACTGCGCATCATCCTCGTCTGCAATACGGCGTGGGCCATCTACACTTACCGGCAAGGTCTGCTGCGCGAGCTGCTCGCACGCGGGGTCGACGTGACGGTGCTGGCTCCGCGCGATCGCACCTTCGACCTGCTGGCGACGATGGGTTGCCGCTGCATCGATCTGCCGGTGGCATCCAAGGGCACCAACCCGCGCGACGATCTACGCACACTGTGGGCGCTGTTTCGTCATTACCGCGCCATCCGTCCAGACCTCGTGTTTCACTACACCATCAAGCCGAATATTTATGGCTCGCTGGCCGCGAAACTCGCGGGCGTCAGTTCGGTTGCGATCACAACGGGTCTCGGCTATGTGTTCATACAACACAGCCGCGCCGCACAGGTCGCCAAAATGCTGTACCGTTTCGCGTTCCGCTTCCCGCGCGAGATCTGGTTTCTGAATCGCGATGACAAGGCGGCGTTCGTCGACCAGAACCTGCTGGTGCATCCGGAGCGTGCACGTCTGCTGCATGGCGAAGGCGTCGATCTCGAACAGTTTGCGTTTACACCGCTGCCAGAGACGACACATTTCGACTTCATACTGATCGGCCGTCTGCTGTGGGACAAAGGGGTCGGCGAATACGTGGAGGCGGCGCGCCGCCTGCGGGCGCATTATCCGCAGGCGCGCTTCAAGCTGCTCGGGCCGGTGGGCGTGGACAATCCCAGCGCCATCACACGTGAAGAAGTGGCCGCGTGGGAAAAAGAAGGCGTCGTCGAATATCTCGGCGAGGCACACGATGTCCGTCCATTTATCGCCGCCGCTAATTCTGTCGTATTACCCTCGTATCGTGAGGGCGTGCCGCGCACGCTGATGGAAGCCTCGGCGATGGGCCGGCCAATCGTCGCGACCGACGTGCCCGGCTGCCGGGAAGTGGTCGCGCACGGCGTCAATGGATTGCTGTGTGAAGTACGCAACGCCGAAAGTCTCGCCGGGCGGCTCGCACAGATGCTCGACATGAGCGAGGCAGAACGGCGCGCCATGAGCGAACGCGGCCGGCAAAAAGTCATGGCCGAATTCGATGAGCGCGGCGTCATAAACCAATATAAAGACCTGATACGAAACCTTACGGGCGTTTCACTTTAACGGAGCACAAGTATGGCCACGAAGGGCACGATTCTGGTAACGGGCGGCGCGGGATTCATCGGCTCGCACACCTGCGTCGAACTGTTGAACGGCGGCTACGATGTCGTCGTGATCGACAATCTCGTCAACAGCAATCCCGAATCGCTCGAACGCGTCGAACAGATCACCGGCAAGTCCGTGACGTTTTACGAAGCCGACGCACGTGACGCGGCCGCGCTCAAGCGCATTTTCGACGCGCATCCGATTACCGGCGCGATTCACTTTGCGGCACTGAAGGCAGTGGGTGAATCGGTGGCAAAGCCCATTGAGTACTACAACAACAACGTCGGCAGCCTGCTCACGCTGCTTGCCGTGATGCGCGACCACAACGTGAAGACGTTCGTGTTCAGTTCGTCGGCGACGGTGTACGGTGTGCCGAAAAGCTCGCCCATCGACGAATCGTTCCCGCTCTCGGCCACCAATCCCTATGGTCAGTCGAAGCTGATGGCCGAGCAGATTCTGCGCGATCTCGAAGTGTCGGACCCGAGCTGGCGCATCGCCACGCTGCGCTATTTCAACCCGGTGGGCGCGCATGAAAGCGGTTTGATCGGTGAAGATCCTGCCGGCATTCCGAACAACCTGATGCCATATGTCGCGCAAGTAGCGGTGGGCAAGCTCGAAAAGCTGCGCGTGTTTGGCGGCGACTACGACACGCCTGACGGCACCGGCGTGCGCGATTACATCCACGTGGTCGATCTGGCACGCGGGCACCTCGCCGCGCTCGATGCGCTCGTCAAGCACGACGCGAGTCTCGTGGTGAATCTGGGCACGGGCCAGGGCTATAGCGTGCTGGATGTGGTGCGTGCCTTCGAAAGCGCCTCGGGCCGCCCTGTGCCGTACGAAATCGTGGCGCGCCGTCCTGGCGACGTGGCGTCCTGCTACGCCGATCCGGCTGCCGCAGCGGCGTTGCTCGGCTGGAACGCGGAGTTCGGCATCGAACGGATGTGCGCGGACCACTGGCGCTGGCAGGAAAAGAATCCGCGCGGCTACCAGGCCTGACGTTGCCTGACTGGCCTGAATAGAGGCGGAGTTTCCGCTGGAAATTCAACCCGCCGCGAACGCATCGCGCCTTCGCGGCGAGCGCGAAATTCGCTGTGTGCGCAGTCGTACATTCGCGCCGTATAAATGATCGTACTTTTCTTCTAACCGCGGGGTGCGGTGGCTCGAACGTGCGCATAGCGCGCCTCTTCGCAGCAACCGCCGTACCCGCGCGGCATGTCAACGGACGGGCTGATCTTCGCAAACATCGGGTAGATGGCGCAGATCGCGGCTCACCGTCTCGCACGTCGCGCGACACTCATCGCGTCCGACGCGCGGCCTCACAAAAACGTTTTCCTTGCACGATGACCTGTGCGTCGTCATGCGTCGTCGGCACACTTTGGTATCGGAGCGACATTGCCATCATTTCGTCAGCAATAGCAGCGAAACTCGAGCTGCGTAGTGAGAGGACCCGCGCCATTCAACCGAACCTCGGCCGCTCGATCCGCAAGGATAGAAGCGGATCTGCAGGATCGAAAATCGTCTTGAAGAAACGATAGACTGGCCCGGTGTTTGGGAATCCTGATTGCGTACCATGCAATCTGCAACGAGGGGAAAACGACATGTCGGACGGATTGCTTCCCATCGCTGGAAGCGTGCCGGAGTCACTCCGGTTTCAATACGACGTCAAGTCGATCGCGAACCTCGCGGAGTTCAAAACCCTGCGGCGCGAATGGGATGAACTCACCAGTACGGCACGGACCTTCTCATTTTCGCTCACCTATTCCTACTGTGAAGTCGCCGCCGCGCGTTTGATGTCGGCTGGCGGGCGCGTCGAAGTGATACGCGTGTACGACGCCGGCCGTTTGTGCGCGTTATGGCCGGTGGCGATCCATCGCAAGGGCTTGCTGCGTGTGGCGAAAACCTTGAGCTGCGGCACCGACGAGGAGTACGGCGGTCCGCTGATGCGCGACGAAACCGATCACGACGTGTTGATGCAAGCCGTTCGCGCCGCAACCAGTATTCACGCCGATGTCCTGCAAGTGCGCTTCGTGCGCAGCGACAGCGCGCTGCAAGGCGCGCTCGAAGCGCTGCCGCATTCGTGGCTGCTGCCCGTCGTCCCACAAGGTCTGCGCGACGATGTGCCGGGCTACACGATGGATCTGCGTCAATATCCCCGTTGGGAAGACTTCACGGCAACACGTTCGAAGTCGATGCTGGTCGATTCGCGCCGCCATGCCAAACGTCTGCATGCCAAGGGACAGGTGGAAATGGGCTGGTGCAGGACCGCCGAGGACGCCGAAGCAATCCTCAGCTGGCTATTCGCCAACAAGCGGGAATGGGCCAAGGCGCGCGGGTTTCACACGCCCTATCTGGTGCACGATGAGGTCAGGGACTTTTTCATCGAACTCGCGCGTCGAATCGATCTGACCGCGATGCCGCTCGTCACTTTTATCAGGCTGGATGGGGTGCCGGTTGCCGCGTCGCTCAACGTGGTGGGATCCCGTTATTTTGAAGGCCTCATCACCACGTACGACGAAGCGCTCTCGGACTGCTCGCCCGGCAATCTGATGCACGAGTTCTGCATGAAATGGGCGCACGAGAAAGGCTGCGATTTCGATCTGCGCCCGGTTTTCAGCACGTATAAGGCGCGCTGGGCGAATCACATCACCCGCCACAGCACGCACACCCTCTTCCTCACGCTGCGAGGGCGCCTGGCGGAATACGGCTTGCTCGCGGGCTACGCCGAGCGGATCAAGGGCAGACTGCGCGATACGCTCGCGGAGCGGCGCCGTGCCGCGGAGAAATCCGCCCGTCCCGACGCCTCGTAAGCGCGTATTGCCACGGCGCTTCAGGTACCGCCTGCAGGCGCCATTCCAGGCGAGTGCCACTTCAGGTGCCACTCAGGTGCCACTTCAGGTGCCGCGTCACTCTCCTCGCACACGGGTCGCCGTGGTCGCGAACACACACGATCTCTCTTCCTCATGCTGGCCTGTCGACGTGGTTCAGTTACGTCAGTCGTCGACGCGAACTGGATTGACCCAAGGGTTAACGCTCAGCCTCGCTAATGCATGCGGTAGACGTAGCGTCCCTCGCATCGCTGACATCTTCGAACAAGTTGACCACCAGTTGAATGGCTGCATCGCCGTGCACGCGTGTCGCCGGAAAAACCATCGGTATTTTCGACCGGCATTTAGCGATCCGAACAGTGTTCAGCAGACGCACACGTACCCCAATAACTCAGGATCGCTAAACGATCGTTCGTGCCCCGCTCACGTCCGGGAAAATCCGCACAAAGCCACTGCATTGGCGTTTTATTCGTATGAATAAAACGCCAGGCATTCATTTTCCCAATCGCTTTATCCAATTGATCGCCATAACCTCGGGTATTATTCCGCACCGAAATAGGGAGACCGGTAGTAAATCCGTCATCGTTACATTTTGATACGTAATTTCTACTCCATTACCGCGAAAAACGTTTCATTTATGAAAAGAAAAATATCCTTCCTATGATCACATCAATAGGGCCTGTAGCGGACCACTGGTTATGCAGATTTAATATTTGTATACAACAACTTACCGGATATTTCTTCGCCTTTTCGTTGTGTCCCCGGTAATTCAGTCACTATCGCATCTCGCCTCTGTTTCTTTTTTTCGGAGTATGTTTTTTGCTAATTCGCACTTATTTCCGATAGAGGTAGTGACACGGAAAATGTATCTTTTATACTCCGCCGCTCCTAGACCATTGCGGAAAAAGCGGCATGTTGTCTGACAAACGTAAGATACAAACAGGTAGGATTTCCTCCCTTTTCCTCGAGCAGTCGGCTGACCAGCTTCCGATTCCCGGTTTTGCCAATGCTCCTGCGACGCGCCGGAAATTTATGACTGGCCTGCTGGCCAGCGCCGGCAGCCTGGCCCTCGCCGCATGCGGCGGTGGTGGCGGTGGCGCAAGCGAGGCGACGAGCGCGAATGCCGCCGTCGACAAGGCTCAAGCCAAGACGGCTGAGTCGGCCCAACAAACGGTGATGCCGCCCGCAGCGCAGATCATCGACGCTGGCGGCAACAAGTGGACCCTGGTGAATGGCCAGGTCCTGCAAGGCGGCGTGAACACGAACTGCCCGGTGGCAGCCGTGTACGTGATGTACTGGAATCACACCGTCTACTGCGAAAACGAATACGCATGGTGGTATGTGTACGGTTCGAACGGCTGGTCGGCCTGCGCGGATCCGCGCGGCAGCACTGAGTCGGGCCAGCAAACGGTGATGCCGCCGGCGGCGAAGATCGTCGACGTGGGCAACAACGTGTACACGCTGTCGAACGGCGCCGTGTTCCGCAATGGCGTGAACACCAGCTGCCCGGTGGCCGCCGTGTACGTGATGTACTGGAACCACACCGTCTACTGCGAAAACGAATACGCAAGCTGGTACGTGTACGGCTCGAATGGCTGGTCGGCCACCACCGACCCGCGTCAGGCCGCTGAATCGGCGCAGGAAACCGTGGTGCCGCCGGCCCCGTCGATCATCGACGCCTCGGGCGCATCGTGGACCCTGTCGGGCGGTATCGTGTCGCGCAACAACGTCAACACGAATTGCCCGGTTGCCGCGGTGTACCTGATGTACTGGAACCACACCGTCTACTGCGAAAACGAATACGCAAGCTGGTACGTGTACGGCTCGAACGGCTGGTCGGCCACCACCGACCCGCGTCAGGCCGCACCGGCCACGAGCACCAGCAAGTTCCCGCTGTTCTACGGCATCAACGGTCACATGGCTTACCCGACCGGCGTCTATTCGACGATGAGCGCCGCGCAGCAGGTCGCAATCCTGAAGGACCTGGGCGTCACGAACTATCGTGCGGACGTGGCCGGCTCCGGCATGGCGCAGACCGTTGCCAACGCGCTCAACGGCGCGTTCAAGGGCAGCGGCATCTCGATCCTGCCGTGTATCGTGCCTATGTCGTACGACCAGACGGCATCGGAAAGCTCGCAATACACGCTCGGCTACAACCTCGCCGTGTCGATCATGACGCCGTTGAAGGGCCTCGTGAGCGTGGTGGAATGCGGTAACGAACTCGAAGCCAACGGTCTCATCACCAATGGCGCGGGCAACCTGCCGAACAACTACAACCCGGCTTACTGGCCGGCATACCGCGGCGTGCTGCGCGGCATGATCGACGGCGTGAAGGCCGTTGATCCGACCGTGAAGGTCGGTATCAACGTCGGCGTTCCGCTCGCCTACTGCGCGCTGCAGATGCTGTGGAACGGCCAGACGCCGAACGGTTCGGCCACGCCGACCTCGGGCGCGACGCCGCTGAAGTGGGACATCCAGATGTACCACTGGTACGAAACGTCGGGCATGATCACCGAGGCGGGCGCGCAGGGTCTGACGAACGTGCTGCAGGTTCTGCAGCAGTCTTTCAACCTGCCGATCTGGCTGACCGAGTGGGGCTATTACATGTACGACTCCCCCACCCAGCAGAGCAGCTACGTTTCGGGCACGCTCGCGTACTACTACGCGCTGCGTCAGCAGTACAACGTGCAGTCGATCATGATGTACGAACTGATCGACATGACGACGTCCGACGAATACGGCGTGATCGATGCCGACGGCGCGACGCACAAGCCGTGCTACGCAGCGTTCAAGGCTTACACCTCGGCCAATACGCCTTAATCGGCCTTGATCGGCCTTGATGCGCCTTGATGTGCCGATGCGCTAGTTCGCTCTGGCGCGCTGTAATACAGACGGCGACAGTGCCCGCCTTTGGTGGGCCCCAAGCGGTGCTTTCACAAGAAGCACCGCTTTTTCTTTTTGTTCGCCATGCGCGCATCGCCGCGCATTTCGCCAACACCCCTCTATATAGATGTAACAGATTCTTTTCCGCCGGATCTGCCGCCGCATCACGCGCCCTCCCCCAATTCTCCTGCAAACCCTCCATACAGCGCGCCTGACTGGCCCGAAACCCGCGCGCACCGGGCGTGCCCGAAAACCTCTGTGTGCGAAAACGTACCGAAGCAGAAATACTGAGGCGGCACCCTTCGGTGTCGGCGTCGTTGTCTGCCGCGTGGGCGGGTGCCCTGAACGGTAGCGCTGTTGTGCGTCTTTCTAGAGGAATTCAAAAGATGAAATGTGACGTCCTGATCGTGGGAGCGGGCTTTGCGGGCGCTGTATGCGCCGAGCGTCTCGCCGCTGCCGGCAAGCAAGTGCTGGTCATCGATAAACGCAACCATATCGGTGGCAATGCATACGATTGCCTTGATAAGAACGGCGTGCTGATCCATCCCTATGGTCCGCACATTTTTCACACTGCCAGCAAGCGCATCTTTGAGTACCTGTCGAACTTCACGGACTGGCGCTTCTACGAGCACCGCGTGCTGGCTCGCGTGGACGGTGAGTACTATCCGATCCCGATCAACCGTACGACCATCAACAAGCTCTACGACCTCAAGCTCGACGAGCAGGGCGTGACGGAATACCTCGAATCCGTGCGTGAGCCGCGCGATCGCGTTGCCACGAGCGAAGACGTGGTATTGAGCAGCGTAGGGCAAGACCTCTGCGAGAAGTTCTTCCGCGGCTATACCCGCAAGCAGTGGGGCCTTGACCTCTCCGAACTGTCGGCCGGTGTCGCCGCGCGCATTCCGACCCGTTCGAACGACGACGATCGCTACTTCACCGATTCGTTCCAGTTCATGCCGGCGCAAGGTTACACGGCGATGTTCGAGAAGATGCTCTCGCATCCGAATATCGAAGTGCGTCTGGAAGAGGATTTCCAGGCCATCAAGTCCACCATCGAGCGTCAGCATACGGTCTACACGGGCCCGATCGACACGTATTTCGAGTACCGCTACGGCAAACTGCCCTACCGCAGCCTCTCGTTCGAACATGAACATCTGGGTAATACGGAACAGTTCCAGGCAACGGGAACGATCAATTATCCTAACGAACAGGAATACACCCGGATCACGGAATTCAAGCACCTGACCGGCCAGCAGCACGACGGCACGTCGATTGTGCGCGAGTATCCGCAGGCCGAAGGCGAGCCGTACTATCCGATCCCGCGCCCCGAAAACGAGGCCCTGTTCAAGCGCTATAACGAACTGGCGGATGCCACGACTGATGTCACCTTCGTCGGCCGGCTCGCACAATATCGCTACTACAACATGGACCAGGTAGTAGGCGCGGCGCTGAAGTCGGTGGATGAACTCATCGCCGCACTGAAGCCCGCTGAGGAACTGGTCTCATGAAGCCGCGCGTCGCCGCAATCGTTGTTTCGTACAATCGCCGCGCCTTGCTGCAGGAATGCGTCGAGGCGTTGCTCGCCCAGACCATGCCGGTGGAGACCATCTACGTGGTCGACAACGGCAGCAACGACGGCTCGCGCGAATATCTGGCGTCCGTGGCGGCGATGCACGACAAGGTGCGCGTCGTCCTGTCGGAGAGCAACATCGGCGGCGCCGGTGGCTTCGCGTCGGGCATCAGCACGGCCTTTACTAAAGGCTTCGACTGGTACTGGCTGATGGACGACGACGCCGAGCCCATGCGCGATGCCCTCGAAAAGCTGATGGTGTCCGAAGACGCGGCGCGTCCCGAGGTGGTCGCGCTGTGCGGCTCCGTGTGGGGCATCGACCGGCGTGTGCAGTTCTGGCATCAGGGCACCTTCGACGAGAAGATGCGCCTGAACGCGCCCACGCCGGACTACCACAAGGCGGCCTCCTTCAAGACCGACTACATGTCGTTCGTCGGCGCGTGCATCCGTCACAGCGCAGTGCAACGGGTCGGCTTCCCCGCGCATGAGTACTTCGTCTGGAACGACGACGTCGAATACACCGCACGTCTGAGCCGGATCGGCGAATTGCGCTGCGTCACCACCTCGCACATGACGCACAAGGACGGCGAAAACCGCGACGCGGCGAATGCCCCCAACTCCTTGCGCGGCTGGTTCGAGAGCCGGCGCATGCCGGCCGCGACGCAGTGGAAGTACGCATGCGGGTTGCGCAACTACGTGGACATGGTGTTTCGGCATCGCGGACGCGCGCCCTTGTGGGCCGCGTCGCTGTTTGCCAAGCGGCTGTTCCGCGTGATGCTGTTCGGCGATCGGCGCTTTAGCGTAATCATGCTGTACGTACGGTATTTTCAGCAGGCAGTGGGTCGCCGGCAGTTCGATACCGTGCGTCCCACTGACTGGAAGAGGATGCTCGGCAAGTCCTGATCCAGTCACCGCGCTAAAAGAGAAAGAGGCCACCGTTTCGCAAACGGTGGCCTCTTTTCTTTGCATGTGAGTCTCTTTGCAGACAGGACCATAAACAAGGCCATAAAAAAAGCCATTCCGCAGAATGGCTTTGATTCGGATTCGCTCAACCCAGCTTCTCGTGCCCCGGTCCGCTGCTCGCCGGCCACAACCACACCAGACGCTTGCGCACCGCACGCTTGATGCGCTTGGGCGTCATCTTCTTCAGCCACGCCTGATCGGCCGGCTTGGCCGGTTCGCTCAAACGCGTCTCGAGCCAGCGCAGACGTGCCTCGTTTTCGCGCTCGCGGTCTGCATACAGCGCGAGCGGAAACGGATGGCCGAAGCGCGGCGCGTACACCGCAAACGCGGTATCCACGATGTCACGGTTCTCTTCGCGCTGCGTGAAATAGGCAATATGCACGTACGGCACGCTGCGCACGGAGACGATGCGCAGATCGTTGCGCTCGCAATACATGTGCATCATGTGCTCATCGTCGTTGCCGCCGTCGTCGATCTCGTTCCACAACTGCTTGCGAAACAGAATGCAACCAATCGAGTAGCGTGACTGCGACGGCACATCGCACGGTTCCAGTCCTTGCGTTGCCGCGATAAACGCATCGGGTTGCAACGTGGTGCGCTCGTGCAGCCAGCG
This sequence comes from Paraburkholderia sp. DHOC27, assembly GCF_003429005.1. GTDB lineage: Bacteria > Pseudomonadota > Gammaproteobacteria > Burkholderiales > Burkholderiaceae > Paraburkholderia. The sequence continues at coordinate 401,502 of NZ_QVQV01000006.1, read as the reverse complement.
CGCGATGTGCGGATAGCCCCAGATGGTGCCGTTGGTGCCGGTCTCGATCTGCTCGGCGGGAATGATACGCAGCGGATAACGCTTGCTGGTCGCCGAACCCACAAAATGCGGATGGGCCTGCGTGGCGAAATACTCCTGCTCGAGGTTCATCGCCTTCAACAACTGCGGGAAACCCCAAGCGTTGTTATTGATGAGCGGTGTGACGTACGCGAGCTTCCGGCCAGCGCCACGCTCGGCGCCGTCGTAGGCCTCAAGCATGTGATCGAGCCATTGATGGGTAATCGGAAACGCGTCGTCGTCGACCTTGCAGATCAGATCGATGTTGGCAAAGGCCGGCTTCGCGAGCAGCTTCTTGATGGAACGATACGGGTCGCCCGGCACGATGTCGTCGACCACGCTGACCACGCCAGGGAACAGTCTTTCATAACGCCGTGCCACGCCAAGCGTGCGCTCGGCATCGTATCCGCCGCGGCAATTCTGCAACACGAAAAACGGCACGCCCGGCGGCCGGTAAGCCATCTGGCTTGCGAGCGCCAATTCGAGTGCCGCATAGTCGCGACAGGCAAGGATGACTACAGCCACTCGCGGTGCCTCGACGTTCGGATGCGATGTACTCATGCGTCAACTCCCTTTTGGCAAATACAGCAAATTCAAGCAAATGCGTGCGTTCAGCGTGATCAGCCGACACTTTTCGGCACAAAGAACGGCACCTTCTTCTGAATCAGATACAGCGCCATAGCGCCGGTGACGAGTGTTTCGGTGGCGAGCAGGGACATGGCCGCGCCTTGCGCGCCGAAGCGCAGCGAAAGCGGAATCAGCAGCGCGACGTTAAACACGCCCGAGCCGAGCAGAATCTCGCTGAACTTCTTCTTCATGCCGAGCGGCAGCATCATCTGCACGCCCAGCACGTTGTTCATCGCGACCAGCCACGGCACGAACGCCATCCAGCGCAGCACTTCGACTACCGGCTCGTAGCCCGGACCCATGCCGAAGCGGACAATCCACGGCGCGCCCACCCACAACACGATCGACACCACGAACATGATTGCGCCCAACACACACAGGGCCTTGCGCACGAGCGCGAAGGCGCGGTCCGCGTCCTCGGCGAACAATGCGTTCACGCGCGGATACAGCGCGTTACTGAGCGGCGCAATCAAGGCCTGCGTGACGTTGCGGATCTTGTCCGCGGCGCCGAAATAACCCAGCGTCACGTTGCCCGTCAAAAAGCCCAGCAGCACCGTGTTCGTGGTCGTGTAGAGACTCACGGCGGCAGTGGCAATGAAGACGTGCCAGCCTTCGCGGAACGCTTCGACCACGTCGTCCACGCTCGGGAACGAACGCGCAATCAGCTTCGTACGTGCGATCAGGACGATTGAAATGATGCCGGCCACGACCGTACTCGATGAAGCGATCAGCGCCGCGCGCCACGTGTCATCCGTCGTATGCACCAGCAGATACGTCGCGGGAATCACGAGCAGGCGCGCACTCAGCGTCGAGATGGTCACGAAGACCATGCGCTCCAGCCCCTGAAACAGCCACTGCGGGAACAGCACCGTGCCGATCACGAGCGGGAACGTGGCGAACATGATGGGCCGCAGCTCGATCAGCTTAGGCACCAGAAACACGCCCAGCACGAGCAGAATGAGGCCAACGCATGCCACCAGCGCTTTGGCTGCCTGCGTCTTCCAGAAGATTCTGGACACAGCTTCGCGGTCGTTCTGCACCTTCGCGATCTCGCCGGTGGCCGACCAGTTGAAGCCGTAGTCGGCAAGCAGCACGAGATACGCGATTGCGGCCTGCGCGAATACGTACGCGCCGAAATGATCGGGACCCAGCACGCGAAACAGATACGGCAGCGTCGCCAGCGGCAGCACCATATTTGCCACCTGCAAGACCGACAGTGCAGCCATGTTCCGTAAGATACCGTGCGCCATAGTCAGTTAATCCGTGGTTCTTACTGTTTTCTGGAATCAAAGGGCAGTAGCAAATCGCGCCACACAGCCCGGGCGCTTCGCGGGGTCCGCGAGCGGGATGGGATTGCACGACATGAAGTCAACCTGCCCGCGTCATCTGCAGCTTCGGGCAGATTGCCCCGGCTGCAGCCTTCGGAAAGGACTACGCGTGACCGGCAGCGGTGTGAGCGTGCTCGATCGTCTGCGGCGCCACGCCCAACTGCATGATGTTTGCCAGCCGCTCCGCGTAGCAATGCGGCAAAAACTCGCTGACGTCATAGTGCCGTTCCGGTCGCGCCAGATGAGCCGCGAGGTCGTTGAGCGCGCCGCGCAGACTGTTCGGCTCGTCGCGGTACGTAATCTTGCTGCCCACCCCATCGCCAAACGCGAGACGATGATTGCCTTCGCGCACCAGCGTCGGCAGGCCCAGCATCGCCGCCTCGACGATCACGAGCGGCGCGATTTCGATGCCGACCGAAGGCAGCACCGTGGCATCGGCAAAACGGCGCAGTTCGGAGAACAGCCGGTCCTGCGGCAGCCTGCCGAAGAACACCAGCTTGCCCGACTCGACCAGCGACGCATAGCGCTGCTCGATTGCTTCGCGGTCGGGACCGTCGCCGAACACACCAAGGCATTTGATGCGGCCAAAGTCGATAGAGCGCGCGAGTTCGATGAACTCGCCCAAGCCCTTGTCGTGCGCAACACGCCCCACGAACGCAATGTTGAAACGCTCGCGATCACGCACGTTCACCGGCTTGTTGGCCACCGTCAGTGCCGACGGGTTGTACAGGACCACGGTGTTGTCGATCCCGCCACGATGCAACGCTTCCTGCATGAAATCGCTCGGGCAGAGAATCTGGTCGAAAATCTTCTCCGGCTTGCACACGGCGCGCATCGCATGCCAGTACGCCTTCGACAGAAAATCGTGCACTGCGCCTTTCGCGCTCGCACGCAACTTCAGCACCTGCCAGGTGCCGAGATCGTCGAGCGACAGATGCTCGATATGACCGTCGACGTGGTAGTGCAGCGTCGTGTTGTAATAAATCAGATGATAGTCATGGCACGTCAGATACGCGGTGTAACCGAGTTCGCGCTTGTAGCGCGCAATGACGTTAAGCACCGACGCCGACAACGCATTGTGGTAGTTATGCACGAGAATGCGATGCGGGCGGTACGTAATCAGAGTCTGCTTCAGCGCGCGTGCAGCCGCGACGTTCCATGACTTGGACAGCAACGATGAGTTGAACTCGAAACGGCTGGTATCGAAGCATTCCACTTCCACGCCAGGCATTGCGCGCAGAAGCTCAGCGGACTGCCGATACACGACTTCCGCCCCGCCTTGTTGCACGAAATCGTTGATGACCAAGACCCTGTATCTATGCATTCCCGTCCCTTGTCCAGCAAGTGCCATTGGCTTCACAGGCCAAGAATATCTGTTGGGGCAGTGGGAGCTATGTTCGGAATCACACAGAGACCCCGGTTGGCAATCGGGTCGTACGCGAATCTGGAGGCGGCAGAGCGGCGACCGCAAGGCGCTGGGATGCGGGGTCGCAGAGGAGACGCGGGTGGCCAGCCCGCAGGGGGATCGACAGGCGTTTTACAGGTATTTCATGGGCTCGGGCAGGGGACCCTTTCAGCCCCTTTCACAAGCCCTCTCACAGGCCCCTTTGCAGGCCCTTTCACAGGCCCTTTCACAGGCCCCTTTGCAGGCCCGTTAAAAGGCAATTCAAAGACGCTACAAGGCAACGCGTGGATCATCCACGGGCAACCCAAAAAGCAACTCACAGGCAACAGTCGAGGCTCATCTTGAAGTACTGGAAACTGCGGCGAATGCTGGTCCGTACCGACTCGATTTCCGCTTTGCCGGGCGCATTTCCCAGCAGCGTTGCGACGATATCCAGCGCTTCCCACGGGTGGGCGTCGTCGTAATGCGCATGCAGGCGCAGCCAGCGCATGCTTTTCTTACGGATGCTTTCCGGCAGGCTCTCTTCGTATTTCGGGCTGCTGCAGACAAAGGTGGCCCACTCGCCGGTCACACCCTCGATGGCGTAATTCGTCGCCGCGACACTCGCCACCAGCGAATCCCTGCTGCTGCTCGTCCAGCACCAGTGACTCAACGCGTACGCGAGCGAAGGCCCGTGATTGCCGGCCAGCTTTTCCTTGGAGACGTCGTGCGCCGCGGCCCAATCCACCCAGTAGTCGGCATGATTCTGCTCGACGCGGATATTGCGCGTCAGATAGCGACGGGCCATGTCCATTCCCCGGGACTGACCGTAGCTCAGCTTCATCAGATTCATCGACATGTACTGCGGAAACTGTTCGACAACGGGCCAGCCGTTGATGAGAAACGCCGCAAATTCCTTCTCGGGAAGCGTCGCGTCGCGCATCTGCGCAAAAACCGTATGCCCCAGAATTTCCTGCCTGTCTGCGTCTGTATCCGTGACGACCTGCTGCAGCCACGTTGGGTAACTGGCCAAATCCTTCAGGGGGCCTAGTCGCTCAAAAGTTGCGTCCATCGAGTCTCCTACTCAAAGAGGCAAAGGTTTGTGTTCGGCGAGCCACAACGTGGGCTTGCCGATGTAATAGCCTTGCGCGAAATCGACGCCCACCTCGCGCAGTTTCGTCAGGATCGCCTCGTTCTCCACGTACTCGGCGATCGTCTTGTGGCCCATCGAGTGGCCGATGTCGTTAATGGCCGCGACCATGTCGTGATTGACGGAATCGCTCGCCATGTCCTTGACGAAGCTGCCGTCGATCTTCAGGTAATCCACCGGCAGTTGCCGCAGATACGCAAACGACGACATCCCCGCCCCAAAGTCGTCCAGCGCGAACTTGCAGCCGAGACGCTTGAGATCGTGAATGAAGCGCGTTGCCAGCACCAGATTGGCCACGGCCGCTGTCTCCGTAATTTCGAAGCAGATCGAGCTGGGCGAAACGCCGGTGCGCGCAAACTGCTCGCGCAGAAACCGCAGGAACCGCTCGTCGCCAATCGAGGCGCCCGACAGGTTGATCGCATATTCCGTGCTGGCCTGATCGTCCGATGCCGCCAGCGCTTCGAACACCGTCTTGACCACCCAACGGTCGATCACCGGCATCAGGCCGTAGCGTTCAGCAGCGGGGATAAAGTCGCCCGCGCCGATGATCTCGCCATCCGTACCCGTCATGCGCAACAGCAATTCGGCGTGCAGCGTCTTGCCCGTGCCGCCGCTGATGGCCTGGATGGGTTGAGCGAACAGGCACAGGCGGTTGTCTTCCAACGCCTCCTTGATACGCCGTCCCCACGAAATCTGACTGGTGTGCCGCGCAAGCTCCTGGTCTTCAAGATTCGCCATATGCACACGATCGCGACCGCGTTCCTTCGCGAGGTAGCAGGCGATGTCCGCGAAACGCATCGCCTCTTCGGCGTTCATGCGCGTATCGACGAGACTCACCACGCCGATGCTGACGCTGGTCGAAAACGGATGCGAGGCCCAATGCCAGGTGAAATTGGCGAGGCTCGCGCGCAGACGCTCCGCCACCGCTTCCGCCGCATCGCCGTCGCGCTCGTGCAGCAGCACGCCGAATTCGTCGCCGCCGAGCCGCGCCAGCATGTCGTCGTCGCGCAGGCAGGTCTGAAAACGCGCGGCCACTTCGCGCAGCATGGTGTCGCCGGCGGCGTGCCCAAACGTGTCGTTGACGACCTTGAACTGGTCCAGATCAAGCAGCATCACTGCGGAGGCACGCTCGCCCTGGTTATCGAATAACGAGGGTTCCAGCGCCACCGCGAGGCGGCGTTCGAATTCCGTGCGATTCCAGAGTCCGGTCAGGCCGTCGTGGGTGGCCTGCCATGCAAGGTTGAGAATGAACTCGCGCTCGCGCACCATGCTTCGCAACACCAGCACGACGCCAGCGGGAGCCTGCGCCTCGTCGGGCACGATATTCGTCGCGGCCTGCACCGCGATGCGGGCGCCGTCGGGGCGCACCAGCACCAGGTTATCGCGCGCGGCACCGCCGCTCGCACCGGAGAGGATGTCGTGCACGGGTTCGACGACGTTCTCGTTTTCCTCGTCGAGCAAGGTGAACATGTCCTGCACGGGGCCACCCACCACACCCGCCGCTTTCACGCCCACCAGCCGCTCCGCCGCCGGGTTGATGAACTCGACGGTGCCGTTCAAGGCGGTGGAGACCACGGCCTCGCCCATCGCGCCGAGCATGGCCGTGGCGCGGGCCTCGCTGCGCCGATAAGCCTCCTGGGCGCGCAAGCTTTGCAGGATCAGACGTCGCGCGTGCCACATGGCGAGCGCAATCAGAATGATGGCCACCAGCGCATTGGTGGCCAGCAGCGCGGCGTTGGTCTCGCGGTACGAGGCGCTGAGCACGTCCGAGAAGGCGCGCGACCACGGTGCGATTTCTTCGTTGATCTGCCAGATCTGCCGCGAAAGACGACGGATCTCATCCGGACGGCCGGAGCCATCGGTAAATTCTGCGTGCAGCGCGCTGCCCACGTCGACCAGTTGGGTCACGTACTCGTCGCCACGCACCCAGTAACGCACGGCCGCGTCGAAATAGCTGACGTGGCGAAAGGTTCGGAACACCCAGATGACGCCCGACACGTCGCCCGGGTAGACGCCGCTCGCAACCAGCGCGGCACGCGCCGCCGCAAAGTCAGGCGAAGCGCTGTCGAGTTCGACGCGGGCCTGTTTCAGTTCGAGCGGATACGAAATGGCGTGCAGGTATTGCCGGTACGCTTCGGGATTGCCGGTCTGGGCGTAGAGATCCAGATAGAGAACCGCATCTTTCTGGCCCTTCGACCAGAAACTCTCGCCACCAATATAGGCGCGCACGGACGACATCACGCTGAGGCTCACCGCAGCGAGCCCCATCAGAAGGACAACCACGAGCAGCAAAGGCCAGATGACCTTGAACAACTGCCTGCTCGCACTCCCCGACGATGCCTCCATTCTCTCCATGTCCTTTTAGTCAACTTGTCTGCCAGCTCGTCCGGCGTGTCACCGCAACAGCAGCGCGGCGGCGGCAAGACCGGGGACGACATGATTGCAATGCTCGCGGGGAAATGCCAAGCGTGGCTGGTCGACGCGCTAACTGGTTATCGGACGATTTGTCTGGAACCTTTAGCGAATATAAGCAAAATTATTTAAAAACGATAGCCTTTAGCCGCCACACATTGGCGGAACGTCCATCTGGCGGGGCTTCCCACCAGGCGAATGACGCCACGCCACCCACAAAATGGCCTGTGGCGGACAATAAAAGGAAGGGAAATCGAATGGAATCAGAAAGGCTGATCAACCATGCGGTTGATCGATGCCGACGCGCCCGTCATAGCGGGCGAGCTGCGCCTGCTGCTGTGCGTCGGTGCGCGGCGGCAGTTCGGCGTGACCAAAGCCAACCAGGCCCGCCATGCGCGCACGCTTCGTGAAGCGATACACCGCAACCGGCACGATCACGCCCACCACGACACCCACGAAGAATTGCACGACTGCAGCGGTAAAAGATGCCGCCAACAGGGCGTGCCACACCAGCGCCGTGACCAGAACGTGCAGCAGATAAACTGGCATCCACGCGGCGCCCAGCGTGGACAGCCAGCGCACGTTCCAGCGGTCGCCCAACAGTTGCGCGAGCAGCAAAGCCGCCACGATGGCGAAGCAGGTGCCGGGCAACGTGGACGCATTCAGATATCCGCCCAACGACTGCGCGAGCCGGATCGTCACCGCGAACACCACCAGTGCAACGATCACGACGGGAATGCGCGCCGCACGCACGATCCATGCGCTGAAGCGCGGCCCGAGCAGCATGCCCAGCAGAAAGAACGTCAGGCCCCACAGTGTCAGCGTGACGATGCCCCAATCGGTTCTCGTCGCGAGCGTCGCACAGATGACGGCGAACACCGCGAGCACCACACTGCCCGCCACGGATACCACCCCGCCCCGCTCACGCGCCGCACGCCATAGCGTGAAGCAGGCAATCAGTTGACAGACGCATAGCGCGTAAAGAAACCACAACTGGTCGACGGGCGCCCATGCCGCGCGATCGAAATCCGTCAGCGGGAACGGATGATTGGCCTGTTGCGCGATGAACCACTGCACGCCCATCTGCAACAGCGACCAGAGCAGGTACGGATAGACGAGCGTGGCAAGCATCGTCTTCACGAACCCCCAGCGCGAGGTGGCACGTCCGAGTGCATCAGCCGCCTTGAGTCCGCACAGAAAAAACAGGCAGGGGTACGCAAACGCGGAAACGATGAACTGGAGCAGCACGAGCAGATGCGCGATGCGGCCATCCTGCAGAAATCCCGCATCATTGATTCTGCCAAGCACCGTGACACACACGACGCCAATGATGGCGAGACCCAACGCGCCGTCAGTGTGGTCCTCCACGCGCTCCTCCGTGTATTGCGCTTTCATCATGTCGCCCCGTCCTGCGTGCGAATGCATGTCGTTTGCCGGTGCCGCGCGGGTTGCATCAGAGCTGCGCATGGAAGATCACACACCAGTTGTCCATGCGTTTGAGTTCGCGGCCGTTGTCGAACTGGATCGCGTCGCCCTGCGAGTCACGCAGATTGCCGCGTGGGCCAAAGCGACTGCCCGCGAGGCCCTCGCCTTCGAATGCGTATTCGACTTCCGTGCCTGCCGGAATCGCACCGTCGGCGACGATCTGCACCTGGTCCGGACCGGTGATCGACACCGACCGGATGGGCAACATCTGCCCCGACGGCAAACGCAGCGCGAAGCCGTAGTTGGTATTGCCCGCAACCTGCGTGGTGTCCCATTGCAGCGGCGGCGCCGGCACCTTGAAACGCAGCGTCGCCGTGTCGCCATCGCGCCGCCAGCTCATTGGCTCCAGCGGCGTCCACGTTTCGTGGTCGATCAGCACGCGCTTGAGCACCAGACCATAGTAGGCACCCAGCCATTGACTGCTGCGGTTATCCGTATGGCGGCCATCCACATAGCGGAACAGATACATGGGCGCCGCGATATGGATATGCGGATCTTCGTGACTCGCCTGCAGCAGCGCCAACGCGATATGCGGAAACGGCTGGCTGAAACTCTTGTGCGTGGCGAGCTGATACGCGATCAGTTCGACGTCGGCGGTTTGCCCCGTGATCGCCTTCGCGTCGTGATCCACATCGCTCCGCAAACGACGCAGCTTCGTCACGTAATCGGGGATCGGCGTATCGATCGCGTCGTCGGACTCGCCTTGCGTCCAGGTCATCGCGCCAACGCCGTAGCTTTTGCCCTCGGCATCGGCCAGCCGCTTGGCCTCGGTGATGTCACGCACGATGCGCGGATAGAACTGCCCCGACTTCGACAGCTCGTCGATATCCATCGCACCCTCGCCCGGTGCTGAGCCCAGAAACCGATACGGAAGCTGTGCCGGGTCCTGCAGATTCTCCTGTGCGATCAACTGCATCGCCATATCGAGCGTGCCGCTGGTGGGTGTTTCCGCTTCGGCATCGAAGCGCGTTTCAGTCAGGGGTACGAAATTCTCGTAGGAACGCGGCGCGCCTATCTTTTGCACGGCGTCCTGAACCCGCACCCCACCCGCGAAACGCAGCGACGCGTAGCGCTGGTGCGTCGACAAGACCGGCTGGTTGAAGAACCCCTGGCTGAGCGACTGTCCGTACGTGATGACGTGCGTGATCGCCCACGGTGCCGCGCCGTGCGGCGTCCATTGCGAGTAAGCGGGTTCGATGCGGCCTTCGTCGGTTGCCGCCTGTGAGGCATCGTAAATCGCGTGCAGGGTCCCGGCGCGGGATGCAGCGACCTTTTGCACCGTCCAGTTGCCGCCCGCATTCGTGAGCGAAAACTGCAACGCGCTCGCCGGCCGTGCGTCCGCCGTATGCACGATCAGTGTCGCCGAAGCGTCGTTGATGGCAACGCTGGTGGTTTCCGGCGCATCGTTCCACCGGTCACAGGCATTCGCCGTCGAGGTATGCAGCACTTGCCTGATACGCCGACCGAGATCGCCGCTGACGGATGCGCCCAACGACGCCGAGCCGGCGCAATGCGTATGCGCGTATTGCCAGACCGGATCATACCTGTCGCGCCATACGCTCACCTCGTGCTCCACCGCGGCACGCTCCGCGTGGGAGCTGCCGGGATCGCCTTGCCGTGAACATGCACAGCAGGCAAGGACAAGCAACAGGGCGGAGTGTTCAGGCCGCATGCACCACCTTAGGCAGTCGAGAATAACCCGCACTGTCGAGCCTCGTGCGCATGCGTTCAGTGCGCCACCACACGCAATCCCGCCGGCGCGTGGCGTGGCTGGCGCGCGGGTGGCGGGTGAGTGGCTTATTGCCCTGCGTTCCTGGGACACCGGCCGGTGATGCGTGCGCTTCCGCACAGAGCTTCTCTTCTGGAGATTTGATAGTTCGACCCATCAGAAGGGACGATGCGCATCGCTGCAATCCGTCCCTCTTCTTGAGCATCCCGTGGGGTTCGAACGATGACGCAACACGCTGCCAGCGATCAAACGACAGCGCAGCCTGCAGGCATTTCGCATCCGCGCGACAACTTCGATGCGATCCGTCTGCTCGCCGCGCTCATCGTGCTGTTCGGACACGCGTACTACCTGACCGGCGCGGCGTCGATGCCGGCGATTTTCGGCAACGAAATCGCCTCGATCGCGGTCAAGGTGTTCTTTGTCATCAGCGGCTATCTGGTCACGGAAAGCTGGCGCAGAGACCCATCGCCAAGCCGTTATTTGTGGCGCAGAGCGCTACGCATTTTTCCCGCGCTGGTGGTCGTGACGCTGTTGAGCACCTTCGTGCTCGGACCGCTGGTCAGCACGCTGCCGCTCGCTGACTATCTGCATTCGCCGCTCATCCCGCGCTACCTGCAGAACATCATCCTGCGACCCGCGTCGCTGCTGCCCGGCGTCTTCAATACGCTGCCATACCCGAACGCGGTGAATGGATCGTTATGGACGCTGCCGGTCGAATTCGGCATGTATCTGATCGCGCCGGTGCTGGTGCTATGGGGCGGCGGCCAGAAGCTTCGCATCCTGCTGGGCTGTGTGGCGTTGTGCGTGCTCAGTCTCTACCTGAACCACTTCGCGCCGTACGCACTCGGCGCACATGGCAAGCCCGTGCACGACGCGCTCAACGTGGCCCCCTACTTTCTGCTCGGCGCCGCGTGGCGCATCGTGGCGCCGCAACGCGTCTTCAATATCTGGGTGGCCCTGATCGCGCTTGCACTCATGCCGTTCATACCCGCGAGCAGTGTCGCGTATGAAATCGGCCTTTATGTGGTGTTGCCATATGCGGTTCTCTCGCTCGCACTCGCCCGGCCGGCGACCTTGGGATGGGCGGGCCGCTACGGCGATTTCTCGTACGGGGTCTATATCTACGCGTTTCCGGTGCAGCAGACCGTTGCGTTGTACTTTCACACCGAAGGCCAGCCGTGGATGAATGCCGCGTTATCGCTGCTGCCGACGCTGTTGCTTGCGATCGCGTCCTGGCATCTGGTCGAAAAGCGCTTCCTGTTGCTGAAGCCACATCGGCGTTCGGTGGTTCGCGAAACCGTGGCGGCGCGCGGCGCTACCAGCTGAGTGCGGCATTGCGCTTTCGCAGTGTGGACACGAATGTGAGTGTGAATGTGGGTGCGAGGGGTCGAGGCAGAAGAACGCTTTGACCCATACACCCAGTCATTTCCGACTATCTTCTCAAGCGAAACATTCCGCCTGAAACAACAACCGGCCCGCGGCGTCTTTAGGCGCGAGGATCGGCTCGCCTTCGAGCGGCCACGCAATATCCACTTCGGGGTCGTTCCATAGCAGACTGCGCTCGTGCTCGGGGAACCAGTAGTCGGTTGCCTTGTAGACGAACTCCGCGCTTGGCGTGAGTACGAGGAAACCGTGCGCGAATCCCGGTGGAATCCACAGTTGCCGGTAGTTGTCGGCGCTCAGACGCACGCCTGCCCATTTGCCGAAGGTCGGCGAGCTCAGGCGCATGTCTACGGCAACGTCGAAGACTTCGCCATCGATCACCCGCACCAGCTTGCCCTGTGGATGATGGATCTGATAGTGCAGACCTCGCAACACGCCATACGACGAGCGTGAATGGTTGTCCTGCACAAATTCGACTCCTTGCGCGACGTGCTCGTGAAACTCCCTCGCATTGAACGATTCAAAAAAAGAGCCGCGCGCATCACCGAATACCGCAGGTTCGATTATCTTCACATCGGCGAGCTCGGTGGGGCTCACGTCGAAACCCATATTATTTTCTCCCTTCCTAAAGTATTCGGCTATCTGACTCCTGGCACGGGGTGACACGTGGTGGCGGCCAACCCCTCATCACAACATCAACTCACTACATCAACGCATTACAGCAACTCACTGCTCACGCACGCTTCTGGTAATTCGTTTCTACCCAGCCGCGAAAGTCGCCCGAGGCGACCTCGTGCGCCCAGTGCTCATGCTCCAGATACCACTGCACTGTTTTCGCCAGACCGCTCTCGAAGGTTTCTGCAGGTTTCCAGCCGAGTTCGCGTTCCAGCTTGCGTGCGTCGATGGCATAGCGCCGGTCGTGGCCGAGGCGCTCCGTCACCCAGGTGATCTGGTCATGATACGAACCCGTCTTCTTCGGCTTGTACAGATCCAGCAGATCGCACAGCGTATGAACCAGATCGACGCTGCGCACCTCGTTCCATCCACCAATGTTGTACGTCTCGCCCGGCCGCCCTTTGGCCAGCACCTTGCGGATCGCACTGCAGTGATCGCCGACATACAGCCAGTCGCGCACGTCACGGCCATCCCCATACACTGGCAGCGCACGCCCCGCGAGCGCGTTGGCGATCATCTGCGGAATGGACTTCTCCGGAAACTGATACGGCCCGTAGTTGTTCGAGCAATGCGTGGTCAGCGTGGGCAAGCCAAACGTGTGATGCCACGCGCGCACCAGGTGATCCGAACTGGCCTTGCTCGCGGAATAAGGCGTATTCGGCTGGTAATGCGAGGACTCTGAAAACGGCGAGTCGTTCAGTCTGAGCGAACCGAACACCTCGTCGCTGGAGACGTGCAGGAAACGGAAGGTGTCGCGCTCGTCGCCCGGCAAGCTGTTCCAGTAGCAACGCGCCGCTTCCAGCAAGGTGTAAGTGCCGACAATGTTGGTGTGCACGAGGTCGCCGGGTCCTTCGATCGCGCAGTCCACCGTGTTCTCCGCCGCAATGTGCACGATGGCGCGCGGCTGATAATCGGCGAGCAGTACGTCGAGCGTCGAACGGTCACAGATATCGGCTCGCACGAAGATATGGCTGTGATCGCCATGCAACGGCTTGAGCGTGCCCAGGTTGCCCGCGGAAGTGAGCTTGTCGACATTGATCACCGCTTCGTCCACGCCATCCAGCCAGTCGAGTACGAAATTCGCACCGATGAATCCTGCGCCACCTGTCACGAGAATCATGATTGTCCCTTTGCTAATAGTGGGGTGCACTCCGCCGCGCCTGCACGCTGCGTGAGACGAAGGGTTCGAAACTGCGCTCGTGGATGCGCATTGAGAGGATGGCCCCAATGCGACGGCAAGCGTCGACATGCGGCCTCGGGTGGCTCAACCGCAGCGAAGAATTTGCCAATCGGCGACGTCGGTCCTGACACGTACCTGGGAGAATAATTAAGTGAAGCTGGTTTACAGCCGGTCTCAATCCGGTCCAAAAGCCGGCGGTTGCCGGCCTGAGTCTGCCTAAACCCGCGAAGTAGCGGCTCGCGATGCAACTGGCCGGGCGACGCCGCCCGCGAGTTCACGCTCCAGCACATCCAGCAGTTGCTGCGCCGAGCGGTCCCAGCGGAACGATCGTGCATGAGCCCTGCCGCGAGTGCGCCAGGTCTCTCGTAACGCGGCGTCTCCCATCATTTGAGTCACTTTCTCGGCGATGTCCTCGACCGAGAGCGCGTCGCAATACATCGCGGCGTCGCCGCACACTTCGGGCAACGATGCCTCGCGCGACACGATCACCGGGCAGCCGCACGCCATTGCTTCGAGCGGCGGCAAGCCAAAACCTTCGTACAACGATGGAAACAGAAAACAGGCCGCGTTTTCGTACAGGGCCCGCAATTCGCCATCCGAGACGAAGCCGGCGGCGACGATGTTTTTCGACATCTCGTAGCCCGCCTTCGCCTTTGGATTGAAGACCCGCAGATCGCAACCGCCAACCACCACGAACTTCCAGTCGTGACGCTCGCTCAGGCTTTCGATCGCAGCGAGTACACGCGCGAGATTCTTGCCGACCGAAAGATTGCCCACCGCCAGCACGTAGCCGTCGTTTTGCAGATTGAGGCGCGACAGGATGCCGGCATCCGGTGCGATCTTGTCGAAATGGTCCACGCCATTGAGCACCACCGAAATGCGCGAAGCGTCGATGCCAAGGCGCGCCATGATTCGCTTCTTGGAGAATTCCGACACAGTGACGATATGGCTCGCGGAGCGCTTGAGCACGGAAAACGCCACGCGGTACCAAAGCCGGAACTTCCACGAGTAGTTTTCCGGCAGATCGTAGACGGCCACGTCGTGCATCATCACCACCTGGCGTCGCGCGAACAGCGGACCCATGTTGCACAGACTCAGCAAGGTGCGGCCGCCGGCTGCGAACGGCAGCGCCAGTTGTTCCCACAAGGAGCCCTTCAACCAGCCGAAGACGCTTTTGGCTTTAGGCAGGGGCACATCGGCCCGCGCATCGCCCGGAACCAGCAGGGGCAAGTCGGCGTCTTCAGGGAAGAGCCGCTGAAACGCAGTTGCCAGTTCGTAGCCGACCCGTTGCACGCCAGTGATCCGTTGCGACGCGAATTTGCCGTTGATCGCAAATCCGGCCGAGGGCCCCTGCCATCGTGCGTCCCGCGCCGCGGCGGAATCGACACTCGAGCCCGCTTCAACGGGGGTGCCTGTCCTGCGCGTTTCGGATCGCTCCTTAAACTGGTTCATCAGATATCGCTCCAGAAATTCCGGACTGCAAGAACACGTCTGCCTTCACCGCAACTCGCACGCAACCCGCACCACCCCGCAGCTCCGAAATAACCGCCGGGCGCGGCTGCCAGCGAAGCACATGGGATGTATTAAGCGTTCAGGCACATGGGTTGATCAGTACGGTTTCACACACAGCACCGGCCGGGCTGGCGTGCTTGGCGGACCTGGATCGCGATGCATTGGCCCGAATTGAAGGTGTGATTCCGCACCGATCAATGGAGTCGATACGCCTAGCGTGGCGAAACCGGGCGCGCCATAACGGTGCGCGCGCTTTAGACTGAACCGTTGTTTCTTCTTCGATGGGTGCCCTTGCTTATGCCTGAAACCGCCGTCCGAGGCCGTCTCGACCACATCGACGCGATGCGCGCCATCGCCGTGCTGCTCGTCATGTGGACGCACTACGCCGAGCTGTACGCGCGGATAGCAGGCTCGCAACATGTACTCGATACGCTGCAGCAGTCGGTCAATTTCGGCCGTGTCGGTGTGGTGATTTTCTTCGGCATCAGCGGTGTGCTGATTCCGACCAGCCTGCGTGGCACGTTGCGTGACGGCACACGCCGCTTCGTGATCCGACGGTTTTTCCGCCTTTATCCGGCCTTCTGGCTATCCATTCCAATCGGCTATCTCGCCTACTGGACCTTGTCCGGCCAGCAGATGAGCGTGCTCGATGTGGTCGCCAATCTGTCGATGATCCCCACCGCATTCGGCCACGACCCGGTGATGGCGCACTACTGGACCCTCGAAACCGAACTCTATTTTTACGGACTGTGCCTCGTGCTGTTCTGGCTCGGCGCGCTGCAACGCATGCGCGACCTGTGCTTTACGTGCATCGGCCTGTGCGCGTTGTTCATGATCACCTCCGCGCTCAAGATCATCCCGCCCACCGCACTCGGGCAATACAAGGGCATGCTGTTTCACCTCGCCATCATGTTCTGGGGCGCGTGTTTCCGTCAGGCTTACGACAAGCCGCACATGCAGGTGGTGTTCGCCAGATGGCAAAACGGCAAGCGATCTTTTTCCATGTCGTATCGTGCCGCGCTTGCATGGTTGACTGCCATGCTCGTGGGCATCGCACTGCTCATGGCCGCGCTCGATTTACGCGCCCACGATCTGGAGCACGTGTCGGCCTCGCTCGGCTACGTGGTCGGCATTGGTGCGTTCATCCTGTTCGCCAGCGTGCTGAAAATCCATTTGCGCCTGTTCGCGTGGCTGGGTGAAATCAGCTATTCGATCTACCTGCTGCATGGCGTGCCGCTCTACGTCATCTACTGGTACTGCAGTACGCATGGCCTCACGGGCGGACCGCTCGGCCTGTATATGGCGGTGACCGTGCCGCCCGCCATCGCGCTGGCCTGGCTGAGCTACCGTCTGGTGGAAGCGACCAGTATCCGGCTGGGGCACGCGTTGACGTCGGGCCGCAAGCCGGTCGTCAACGAAAGCTTTGAAAGTTCGGTCCCGCACTGAGCGCAATCGCAACGCGCCCTATTTTGTCGTCAAGGTAGAGAAAAAGAACATCTCTTACGCTATTTGCCAGGCGCAACGCTCGCCGCTCGCTTGTTTTGATCAGGGCTTTGATCACGGATTGGATTACGCGGCGGCCTGACATTTTTGCCGATTTGCCAGCACGCGCCATTCAGCACGCGGAAAAATTGCTCACTGCGTGCTCATGGTTTGACATTGCCTGCTATGGCCTGCCTGGTGCGTGTTTCCACACGCTACCCTCGGCGCCTGTTTCGCATCGTGCTGGTGTGCCCCTAACGCAGTCGGAGATCTCGATGTACGCGAAAGCGATTTCGATGCTGTTTTATATGTTTTTCACCTGCATCGTCTTCAACCCGCAGATTTCGGGCGTCACGATCTATCTGTACGTGATGCTGCCGATGCTCGACCCCGGCTTCATCAGCTACCTGCTGGCGACGTTCCGGCGCTGGGCGATTCCGCTCGGCATCAGCATCGTCATCTGTCTGCTCAGCTCACCGATGGCAGCCGCCAAAGTGATCTCCGTGGCGATCTGCCTGGGCTACCTCGCCTACACGTTCAGCAGACGAATCGATTACCTGAACCTGTGGATGGCCATCAACATCCTGTTTGGCGTCCTGCAGTTCATTGCCTATTACGTCGACTACGACCTCTCCGTGCAGTTGGGGCCGAACGCGGTTTCGCAGATGCTGTGGGGCGCCTCGGCCACGCAGACCAATACCAACTTCTACGAAATCATGTTCTTCGCGCGGGTCTGCGGCTTCTCGCGCGAGGCGGGCTTCTTCGCTTCGCTACTGGTCGCCTCGTTCGTGCTGTATCTGATGCAGGACCGGCCCAAGAGCAAACTGATGATTGCGCTGTATTGCCTCG
Source organism: Paraburkholderia sp. DHOC27 (assembly GCF_003429005.1). Classification (GTDB taxonomy): domain Bacteria; phylum Pseudomonadota; class Gammaproteobacteria; order Burkholderiales; family Burkholderiaceae; genus Paraburkholderia. The sequence goes on along the minus strand of NZ_QVQV01000006.1, from coordinate 384,249 downwards.
GGCTCGTGATCAGCTTCTCGAAGGCTTCGCTGGTGCTGGTGATCTTCGTGATGCTCTACTACGTCCGCCGGCCGCTGCGCTCGATCCACCCGCTCGTTTCGATCTTCGTTTTTACTGCCATTTCAATGGCGCTGGCGCTCTACATGAGTCAGCACGATTTCTTCGGCTCGGCTACGTTCGCGCACCGCTTCGCCGGCTATCCGTTCATGCTCGACGCGCGTTTTTCCGACCTCATCAAGGGCATTGGTCCGGGACAACTCAACTCCGATTACGACTATCTGCCCTACGTTCACATGAACGCGGATCTCTACGCGGAGAGCGACGTGACCTTCTCTAGCCTGCCGGGTCTGGTGTCGGATATGGGTCTGATCGCGGCGCTCGCGCTGGTCGGCGTGCTGGCCTTCACCGCGAGCGATGGCTTCGTGGTGCTGCTGTTCCTGCTGATTACCGCCACCGTCAGCGTCACGATGGTGACTTCGTTCGTACCAATTGCCTATCTGATCTGCTACTGGCCGCGCATCAGCGCGTATAACGCCGAGCAGCGCCGGCGCCCTCACGTACCGGCGGGTCGTGGCTCCTCGGCGTTGCGGCCAACCTGACCTGCGCGCAGTTCGCCGCTCGATACCAATGCGTTCCGCCGATGACGCACGCTGCGTTGCGCCTCGGCATGAACGCCCTCACAGGGACTCCATGCAAACGATTTCCCATCGCAAGAATTCGTTGAAACGATTTGCGCGCGTGCGCGTCACGTTTGCCGCCCTGTGCGTGTTCCTATTTTCGGGCGGCTGTTTCGCCCAGGCGCAACTGCGTGTGGTCAACTTTCCTGGCTCGCTGGTCACGACGGCGAGCGGCAAAAAGGTCGTGCGCTTCGCCGTGCCAGCCGGCGTCAACGTAAAAGGCGCCACTCTCGCGGTCAGTGTCACGCCATACAACGCCGACGGCAGAGTCGCCTTGCGGCGCGGCCCGTCGGTGACCAAAACCGTGACCGACACCGAGGCGGATGGCTCCATTAGCATCGCTGTAACGACACCGGGCTCGGGGCTCTTCCAGCTCGATGCCATGTTGACCTCGGCTGACGGCGACACGCTCGCGCAGACCACCAGCACGGTCGCGGTGGTCACCAAACGCAATGAAGTCGGCCCCAGCGACTTCGGCATCGTGACGCACTTCGGCCAGGGCGGCACGCCACCTTCCGTGCTGCTGCCGCTCATCAAGCAAGCGGGCTTCTCGTGGATTCGCGACGAGATGTACTGGCAGTCCATCGAAGCGAAACCGAACACCTTTAGCTTTCCCGCGCGCTTCGACACCTACATCAACGCGGCTACACAGATGGGTATTTCGCCTCTGATCGTGCTCGATTACGGCAATGGGGTGGCGTATCCGAAGCTCTTCGAGAAGTCGCAGTTTCCGGACACACCCGAAACGCGCGCCCTCTTCGTGCGCTACGTCGACGCCGTGGTCAAACGCTACGGTTCAAAGGTCAAGCATTGGGAAATCTGGAACGAACCTGACTTCAAGAACATCAGCTACGACAACTACCTCGCCTTGCTGAAGGACAGCTACGCCGCGATCAAGGCGCAGAGCCCCGATTCCACCGTGATTTCGTGCGGCGGCGGCGGCGCAGGCGGCGGCCCGGGCGGTGACTGCATCGTCGCCATCATCGACAAAGGCGGCCTGAACGATCAGGACGGCTTCAGCATTCATCCGTACATGCCGCCTAATCCGCCGGAGACGGGCTATAAGGGCAAAGGCGGTCCCATCGACGCCGTGAGTATTCCGACCACGTGGCCTTATCTACACGACTTCACGATGAAGCACGTGAAGGCGAACGGTCAGCCGTTACAGGTGTGGGTGACAGAGCTGGGATGGCCGGTGAATCCGAAAGTGCCGGGTCAGGATGAAGCGACCCAGGCTGCCAATCTGGTGCGCAGCTATCTGCTGTCACGGCGTTATACGGCGGTGAGCGTGCTGTTCTGGTATGACTTCGTCGATGACGGCACCGACATCAACAACTTCGAATTTAATTTCGGTCTGCTTCACAACGACCTGACGCCGAAGCCTGCATTCGTGGCCACCTCGGTGCTGGCTACCACAGTAGGCAAACGCAAATGGGACAAAAGCCTGGTCGATACGCCCGATATCAAGGTGTATCAGTACGGCCCGGGTGATCCTGTGATTGTTGGCTGGACGCCTGGCACCGAGAACCGGACCGCCTCGATAAGCCTGCCACCCGGCCGCTATATTCAGCGCGACTGGCAAGGTGTCGAAACGGCAGTCACGATCACTGATCAGGATTTCGACTGGCAGGTGGGCCCGCTGCCCCGCTACCTCATTCCGGTGAAAGCGGCGAACTGAGCCGCGCTCGACTGGCGGCGATCGCAGCGTTCTCCGCGCTAACCGCCTTCGATTTGCCGAGCCTTTTACGTGACGTCCCCGGCTGCACTACCCTCGCGTAAATGCAAGGCCGTCATGGCCGTAGCGAGTACGCGAGCGGTGAAGAAGTTGGCGAGCAACTGCGGCGGCGTGATAAAAACCTTGGCCAACAGCACCTCGGCGCCTGCGCCCAGGGGCAGCGCGAAATGATGCGCAAGCGCCTTTGCCAATAGCAGCGCCCACGGCATGGCCAGCGAAGCGAGCAGGATCACCATGCAGGTGTAGAGCGTGTACAGACCGGTACGCACGAGGTAGCGCCCGCTTCTTGCGCGAAACACCAGCAGGCGCGAAACCGAAAACACCACCACAGCCGCAATCACGGAGCTGAGAAAATTGGCCTGAAATACCGGCAAATTCAGCCACTGCGTGAACAGAAAAAGCAGCGAGCTGTCGAGCAGCCAGCCGCACCCCGAGACGGTGGCGAACTGGAAAAATGATTTGATCGTCTTTGCTTGCAAACGGCGGCCTCCGCAGCAGTCGGGCCCTGCGGCCCGGATAGGAGAGTGTGCGCTTCGATTGGTTGATCGCCTAGCCGGCGATACTCAGACTTCTCGGCGCAATGCCAAATTGATCCAGCGCGGTGAAGTCCGGTGCGGGATTCTGGAAGACGAAGCTGATCACGCTGTCGCTGCGGAAATTGAGTTTCAGACCCAGCGTCTCCGCGAATTTGAGCCCCGCATACAACACACGCCACGGCACCGGAATCAATACCAGTTGCCTTCCCTGCTCGCTTGCCAGGTAGCGCAAGATGGCCCGAAAGGCGATGCCGTTCGGCTGGGCGATGGTCAACGGGTGACGCGCCCGGTCGAATTCGCCGCCAACCGCGCGGCGCAGCACGTCGGCCAGCGTATCTTCGTGCAGTAAATATTGGAGCGCGCTGCCGTCGCCGATCATCGGTACGAAGCGCGCCTTGTCGGCCACCTGCTTGAGGCTGCCAAACACGCCCCCTTCGTTCGGCCCATACACGAGGCCCAAACGCAGCACCACGCCGCCTGCATCGAGGGCGAGCCGCTCGACGCCCAGCTTGGCTTGCCCGTAGACGGAACGTGCTCCCGCATACGCGCTAATGGTCGAAATGAAAATGATCTTCTCGATACCGGCGCGGCGCGCGGCGTCGAAGAGTCGCGCAGAGCCCTGCACGCAAACGCGCTGTATGTCGTCCATGCCATTGGCCTGCATGTCCCACGCGGCGTGAATCAAATGGGTGACGTTGCGCTGCTGCAACTCGCGCGCCACGGACTCGACGTCTGCATCAAGCGACCACTGCATGTCCGTTGCGCTAGCGGGATGGCGAACCATCCTCACCACCTCGCCGCTCGCCGCGAGCGAGCGCACGATGATCGAGCCGACGTAGCCGTTCGCACCCGTCACGGCAAATCGCGCAGGAGTGGCTGTCATAGTCGTAACGCGCAGGCGCTTTCAGGAGCGAGACGTGTCACGGCCTTGCCGATACGATATGCGTTAGCCATCACCGTCAAGGTAATCGTCGTGGCGGGGATGCTCGGAAAGACAGTCGAGTCGATCACATGGGTGAACGTCATGCCGTGCGGGCGTCCCAAGGTATCGGTCTGGCCGACTTTGGGATGCGCGGCCATCGGAAAACTGCCGCCTGTGTGGAAGCCGCGCCCCGGCTCTGTGATCTGCAACATGCGCGAGACCGGGAAAGCGCCGAGGGCGCCCGAGTTCGCACGCAACTTCGCCACCACCTGACCGACCTTTGCTTTCGTCTGTGAGTTCAAGGCTTCGCTGAGATCGAAGACGTCGCTCGTACTCGTGCGGCGCAGAACGCCGTTGATGAGCCCCGAGTGCGCCGAATGCAGATACGCCTGCACGAGTAGCAGCCGGCCAAGAACCGCGTTCTTCGGAAACACGTGCTTCAACGGGCCCAACTTATGGTCCAGCAACTGTTCGAGGTGGTCGTTGTAGCTGTACACCTGCAAATGAACTGCGTGAGGACTGATGGCCGCGTCGGCCAATTCGATGAATGCCTGGCTCAGCGTATAGAGCGCCTCGTCTGCTACAGCGGGCGAGCCCTTCGTCTGCAACATCGGGAACAGAAAATACTGCGAGTCCTTGAATTGCACCCGACGTTCGTAGAGTCCCAACGAACGCAGCAGAATGACCGTGGAGTTGATCGTTCCCGCGCCCAGAAAAACCCGGCCACCGCTCAATTCCGAACGCACGCCATCGCGATCCATCACTTCGATGATGACGCCGCTCTGCGTCTCTCTCACGGACTGCACGATGACATGAGGGCGATAGTGCACGCGGCCCGTGCTGATCAACTGCTGCAACGTGTGGCGGCTGGAATACACCACATCGCGCGGGCATCCATGCAGGCAATAGCCGCAGTAATAGCAGCTTCTGGTATCGCTCTGTTCGTCCGCGTTCACCGCAAGACGCGAGCCGCCCACGCTAATGCCCTCTGCCAGCAACGCCTCTCTAAGACGCCCGCTACGTTCCAGCAAGTGGCGAATCTGCGTGCTCTGCCTGAGCGCCGACATGGACTGTGCCGCGATGGGAAACTGCGCGCTCAGATCGTCTTCCTGTCCGGCAACGGGCAGCATATTGAGCGCGGCTACATAACCGCTCGCCAGCTCGTCGTAGCGAACCGGCCAATCGCGGATATCTTCCGCGCTATAGGGAAACAGCGCGGCGCCCCACACATTGCTCAATCCACCTTTCGCATACGACGCGCGAATGCTTAGCTTTCCGTAACGTATATCGGGCGCTCCCAGCGGCCGCTGGTACGGATAATTCGATCCATGCACCAGCTTGAATGGGACCTCTCCGCTTTTGGGGACCACCGTCCTCAGCACCTTGATTTCCTGCTCCGACCACTCGGCGCGCGGCTTGTCTCCGACCATGCGCGCAACCGCCTCACGCTCAGGCTCCAACGTTACGCCGGCGTCGAGTATCGTGACCTCATGTCCCTCGCTGGCGAGCGCGTGCGCGCACGCGACCCCCGCGGGTCCAGACCCGACGACGTAGTACATGGCAGAAGGCTTTTGCATGTATGCGTGAATTTGAGTGGCTGCCTGGTGAACCCTTTATGAACCTTGCTTTGACTACGAGTGGGCCATGACCGGCGCCCCGCCAAACCCTTGCCGGGCGGTTTCCTTGCCAAGCACTCTCACGTTGAGTTGCAGAATGCTGAACAGGCAACTGGAAAAAACGAACTCCATGCCGGTGGAAATGAGCAAGGAAGAACACACTACGAGCCGCGTGAAGGAGTCTGCATCCAGTGCCCCGAAATGCGTGGACGACCAGATGTACAACGCGCGAAACACCATTGCCACGCCACCCAGCACCAGCGCGCCGCCAATCAGCGTACCTCTTTCAAGTTGCAACCATCGCCCCAGCCACGCGGTCCATCGGGAATTGGGGAATAACCCTTCCTGATCCGCAAACATACGCGAGAGCACCGCAAAAAGCAGCAACTGAAATCCCACCTCGGCCATCGTCGCGCAATAGATCAGCGTGTCAATACCAAAGCGGACGCCATGAATGGTGACAGGATGCGGGAACAGCGCGCCGCCGAGCAGTACGCCGGCCAGCAGCAATAGTATGCCCGGATACAGGAATAGCCAGTTGGGGCTGAACAGCAGCATGAACCGCAGATGACGCCAGCCATCGCGATAGGGCCGCAGATGCGGCGGACGCGAGCGGCCGTCGGGACTGAGCGTGGTCGGCACTTCCACCACGTTCATGTTCTTCAGCGTCGCCTTAATCACCATTTCGGACGCGAACTCCATGCCCATCGTGTGCAGATCCATGCGCTCGAAGGCCGCCTTGGAAAAGCCACGAATGCCGCAGTGAAAGTCGCGCGCTTTCGAACCGAACAGCAGGCGTCCGATACCCGACAGGATCGGATTGCCGATGTACCTGTTTTTCCACGGCATCGCGCCCGGCGCAATGCCGCCCATGAAGCGATTGCCCATCACCAGATCCGCACCGCTCCGCAGCGCCGCGACGAAGGGGTCGAGTCGGCTGAAGTCGTAGCTGTCGTCGGAGTCGCCCATGATGCAGTACTTGCCGTTCGCGTCCATCACGGCGCCATAAAGCGCCGCGCCGTAACCCCGCACCGGAATGTCCACGACGCGCGCGCCGAGCCGCCTTGCAATGTCCTGCGAGCCGTCGGTCGAACCGTTATCGCCGATCACGACTTCGCCCGAAATGGACCTGCCCTCGATAAACCGTTTGGCTTTCGCAATACACGCCTCCAGGGTTTCCGCTTCGTTCAGACATGGCATGACAATGCTCAATTCGACGCCGTTAGACATGAGAAGGTACCTCGCATCAGTTCGGAAAACGGATGAATCGTCAGGAGACCTGCTTGCCTGCATGCCGAGCGGCGCAGACAGAAAAAGTGCTTGATACAAGCACGAAAAATCGACACAGAGCGCAACTAAATACCCATAACGCGATCTGATTTTGGGCCGACGCGGTTTACCGTATGTGCGGTTTCACACCGAGAGACCGGCAACAAAAAGCGCCTGATTGAGGCTCGCAACAGTAGCCGTCTTTCGCTTGACAAACCACATCGCAACGGAGATTGTTAGCGTGACTTAGCGACTCGAAGGCCGCATACGCGAGTCCGGCGCTTCGCTTTTCATCCCTGCATTCAGGTCACGATCGCAGCATTGCGCTGCCGATCTTTTTCATGACACCGACGCCGGTGCGAGAAATAGCCAGCCAGATTTCGTGACCACGCCGTGGGTCACGCAGCGAACGCTCTACCGTGGAGGGACGTCTCGTGGGTGGAAACGAAAACAACCTGAGCATGGGGGCGCATCAGCGCGACGCGTCGCTGACGCGGTCCGGTGAGAAAGTGGGGTGGCGTGCCCTATATTTCGTTGTCGCGATCGTGCTTTCGGTCGCGTATTTTCATTCGGCCATCGAAGTATCCAGTATCAAGCATCTCTGGATGGACGAGGTTATCGCCGTCACCGCCGCGAATCAGCCCACGCTCGCCGGCGTCAACTCCGCTATCTGGGCCGGCACCGATTTCTCTCCCCCGCTGCTTCACTATCTTCTTCATACCCTGATTTATCACGCGAACGTTTTTAGTGCGCCATTGATTTACCGCGTCCCTTCTATCCTGAGTGTGTATCTCGCCGCGTGGCTGGTGTACGTGCTGGTGAGGCGCTATGTAACGGCGCCCGTCGCACTGGCAGCCTTTGCGTTGATGCTCTGCTCCGGGCTGTTCGAGTTTGCCGTGCAGGCACGACAATACGCACTACTGTCTTTAGACCTCGCAGCAGCCCTAGTCATCTGGGACGGATTTCAGCGCACACGTTATCCGACGCTCAGCGCCATTGCACTGTGGATCGCGTTCGCGCTCGGTTTGTGCACCCATTTTTACGGCTTCCTGGCCATTGCTGCGGTTGGCCTCTGCGAAGTGCTGTATGTGGTAACGGGCGGCGGCATCCGATGGAGAATCTGGCTGGCGTTGGTGCTGGCCTTCCCGGTAGAGATTGGCCTTCGTCCGCTCGCTGCGCATCTGGCTTCGTTGAATGCCGGCGACAACAAGGCACTCGGTTATTACGCGCATCCAACCATTGGTGCATTCACGGATGCATTGTGGCGGGCGTGGCTGGGAGGAAGCGGCGGCACGCTGGTGGTCGCAGCAGCTTCATTGATCGCGGTGCTGGTTTCGCTCGCGAGGCGCTCGCCGTGGCTATCGGCGCGCTTGAGCGCATGGGATGACGAAGCGCCACCCGCCTCGGCCACGAACTTCCTGCAACTCGAGATCGTGCTTGCGTCGCTGTTGTTGCTACCGTTCGTGGTGTTCGCTTTTGCGATGCTCGTGACGGGTTCGTTCAGCTACCGGTACGTGATGGCCGACGCGTTGTTCTTCGGCATCGCAGGCGCCTACTTACTGGAGAAGCTGAAATCGCGCCGGACCGTATCGTTGCTGTTGATGGTCTTGCTGATCTGCATGCTGGTAGGTCGAGGCCACGCCAGCGATGAGCTTGCCGGCGTGATGGCGAGTCTGCGGCAGGTGCCGCCTGATCTGCCTATCGTGGTGGAAGATGGGCGGGACTACATTGAACTGATGGGAGCGAAAGATAATCCGTTCAGAGACCGGCTATATCTGCTCGACTATCCACCGGGATACGTTTCACCGGATCCGACCAATGAGCATGCGGCCGCGCGAATGGCGCCGTTCGACCCGGATTACAAGGTGGTTGGATTGCACGCGTTTCTGGCCGACCACAAGGACTTCTATCTGCTCACCGTGCCGGAGCACAGCAGCAATGGCCTGCTGCCGTGGCTCTTTACCGACTCGATTACGTCGCGCCTGCTGTTCTCCAGAATCGACGCAACGGTATTGCAGGTCCATGACAGCGATCACTGAACCTGCAATACGTGGGTGAAGTAAACCGGTTTCTAAAACGCGGATTCCTGCTGCGGTTGCGATACCGTTCGCGTTACCGCACGCGTTGCGCCATTTTCCGCCCGCCCCACAGCGTCGCACGCACGCCTTCAGGCCATGCCGTCGGATCGAAGCCGTGATGTTTGAAGAGGCTGAGCGTCAGACGTTCGAGGCCAAAGCCACAGCAACCCGTGTGCGCGATTTCGCCTGCGTCGGTGTAAATCTTCCACAGCGAGCTGAACTTGTCGCGGTGATAGTTGAAGCTGCCGCAAGCCGTCAATCTGTCGGGGTTGACCCCGGGAATCAGCAGTTCGAATTTCAGTTGCTGCTCACGCTGGCTGTCGATCAGAATCTTGCCGGTGCGGCCGAAGAACGGATCGTTAGCCAAACCAATCGACGATGGCAGTTGCAACCCGCGCATCATGCCCTTGGTGTGCTCGATCCAGTCTTCACGGAAGGCGAGCACTTCTGCCGGCGTACCCATGCGCACGAATTCGCGCTGGCGGAACATCAGCATGCGCTCGGGCGCCGTGGACGGTTCATAGCGGCAGCAATAGGAAAAGATATCCACCAGCCGGCCACCCGTAGGTAGTGGGCCACGCGCGGCCATTACGCCATACACCGGGTAGCAGGCCACCGGCGTCATGACGATGCGCGTCGGCTTGACGTCTTCGGTCCAGTCTTCGTCGTTGTCGAGACATTTGAGCAGGCGTTGGTGGCTGCGCTCGTTGCCGCAGAAGCTGAACACGGCACCCAGCTGATCCGGGAAATTGGCCCAGTATCCGCTCTCCTCCAGCACCTTCCTGCTCATGGCCGGCGGAAAGCGCAATACTTCGACCTCCTTGCCTTCGCCCCACGCACCGATCAGATCGCTGACGCGTTCCACCACGTCTTCGAACACCTGGCTGCGGCCATACAAACCATCCACGCCCGTGGAGATCAGAAGGCCGGCCGCCAGGAGTTGCTCCATATAACTGGGGCTTTCCAAATCGTCTTCCTCGTCATACGCCTCAATTTCGACTTCGGCGACGTTGAATCCTGCGACCTGCTCTTCTGCGTGCGTGCTCATAGGGATGTCCTGGTGGGGTGACCGTCTGGTCCGATATGAAATAAGACTCTCTCTATCTTTTCATTCCGACTTTTTCCGCCACTAACGCTAGCTTTTTCACTGCAATGGCGGATCTTGATGAACCACTATCAGCTGACTAAAGCACCCGTTCTGTGCGGAAACACACTCTTACCCAGGCGGCCAATACGCTATGGCATGCCAGCGACATATCCGGGGACTACGCTGCTCGACGCAATGCTTGAGTGGGTCACGCTCTGTGCGAATCCGAACCGATCTCTTAGGGCGAACCCGCATAGGATCGGGCATGGAGATTGATCTAAGGCCTCGCGATCTCGCTTTTGACGCTGCAACGTCGCGATGACGTTGCACACGCAAACCTCATTCCTCGTAGCCGGTTTTTCTGGGTTTTCTATTACGTGCGCGCTTATCTTCCAGCTAGGCAGCGAGGCGCACATCACGCAGCACTCACGCAACGAGCCACGCCATGGCGTGGCAGCAGGTTGAATCATTCCCCGCGGCTTTGAGCGGCGCGCTCGAGGCGTCGACGGGCCAGCAGTTTCACTCTTTTCATCAACCCGATGTGGGAACTCCTACCATGCTTAAAGTCACCAAAGCCGTGTTTCCCGTAGCAGGTCTCGGAACGAGATTTCTGCCGGCCACCAAGGCAAGCCCGAAGGAAATGTTGCCCATCGTCGACAAGCCGTTGATCCAGTACGCGGTAGAAGAAGCGATTGCAGCCGGTATCACCGAAATGATCTTCGTGACCGGCCGCAGCAAGCGCGCCATTGAAGATCACTTCGACAAATCGTATGAAATTGAAGCCGAACTGGAAGCACGCGGTAAGGCCAAGCTGCTCGATCTGGTTCGCAGCATCAAACCCGCCAACGTGGATTGTTTCTACGTGCGTCAGGCCGAAGCACTCGGTCTTGGCCATGCAGTGCTATGCGCGGAAAAGCTGATTGGTGACAGCCCGTTTGCCGTGATTCTCGCGGACGACCTGCTGCACAGCACGCAACCGGTGATGAAGCAGCTCGTCAACGTGTTCGATCACTATCACAGCTCGGTGGTCGGCGTTGAAACCATCGCACCGGAAGAAAGCCGTTCGTACGGCGTGATCGACGGCCGTGAATGGGAAAAGGATGTGATCAAGCTGAAGAGCATCGTTGAAAAGCCCGCACCGGACAAAGCGCCTTCCAATCTCGGCGTGGTGGGCCGTTACGTGCTGATGCCGACCATCTTCAAGCACATTCGTGCGCTGCGCCCGGGCGCCGGTGGCGAACTGCAACTCACCGACGCCTTGGGTTCACTGCTCGCCGAAGAACAGGTGCTCGCCTATCGCTACTTCGGCCAGCGCTTCGATTGCGGCAGCAAGCTCGGCTATCTGAAGGCGACCGTGGAATTCGCGCTGCGTCACCCGGAGGTCAAGGCAGAGTTCGAAGAGTATCTGCAAGGCTATCTGGCTATGCAAGCCGCCACCGTTGAAGCCGAAGCCGCTTGAACTGAACAACCGCTAAAAGGCGGTAAAAACGAAAAGACCTCGCAACGCGATCAAAAGCGTTGCGAGGTCTTTATGCTTAAGACGTCTCTTCTTTGCTACCAGGACGTCGTTCTTCCTAAAGTCGTTCTGCCTAAGTCGTTCTTCCCGAGAGGCCTCGATGCTTCGAGGCCCCGACAAACTCAATAAGCGCCGTCCCGCTTCAACACCACGCCCACGGTCTTGAAGATGATGGACACGTCGTACCACAGCGACCAGTTCTTCACATACCACGCATCGAGAAACACGCGGCGCGCGTAGTCGGTATCGTTGCGGCCGCTCACTTGCCAGAGACCCGTCATACCCGGCTTGGCCAGCAGATAGTAGGCCGCATCTTCGCCATACCGCTCGATTTCCTTGTCGATCACGGGGCGCGGCCCGACCAGGCTCATATCGCCGCGCAGCACGTTCCACAACTGCGGCAGTTCATCCAGGCTGGTCTTGCGCAGCAGCGAGCCAATACGTGTCACGCGCACATCGTTCTTCAGCTTGAAGTCCTTGTCCCACTCCGCGCGTGCAACCGGATCGCGCTCCAGCAGTTCCTTAAGCACCTTGTCCGCGTTCGGCACCATCGAGCGGAATTTGTAGCACTTGAACTTCCTGCCGTGCTGACCAATACGCGTATGGCCAAAGAACGCGGAGCCGCCATCCTTTGCCACCAGCGCCGCAAGAATCGCGAAGATGGGCAGCAGCATGATGACGAGAAAGCCGCCTACCAGTACGTCGAAAATCCGTTTCAACACCTTGGCCGAGAAGCGCGCGAGATTGTTCTGCATGCGCAGCATCATCACTTCATGGCCGAAAAAGTAGGAGATGTCGGTGCCGTACATCGGCACGCCGCGCATGGGCGCCATTACCGTGACATCGCGCACGCCGTTTTTGGTGAGCCCACGTACCCACATGTCGCGCAGCTCGCGGTGGTCGTGCTCGAGTGCAATGACCACCTGCACGCCCGGCAAGGTACGGAACGTGGCAGGCGTGAGTCCGTGAAGCACAGGCGCGTCCGATACCAGCACCTTGTCGCCATTCATCGCGGTCTCGTTATCCGGCGCCACGTAGGCCACGACTTCCACGCCGAGAAACGACTGGCTCGATAACGCATGCTTGCTCTCCAGCGCGTTTTCGCCGCAACCGATGATCAACGTGGGCCGCTTCCACAGTCCCGCGTAATCGAGCGCGCGCTTGGTCATGGAGCGAAACATCGGCACGAACACAAATGCGCCGCCCCACGTCATGGCCCACCAGCCGCGCGAAAACATGCCTTTAGTCAGCGTGGTCAGTGCGAGATGGATCACGGCCAGTACGATGACCGTGCGAAAGACTTCCTGAAACTCGCGCCACATGGGCCGGCGGCAGGTGTAATGGCGCAGCCTCGTCCAGAACCATGCGGTGCCGCCCAATGCCAGCATCAGATACGTCAGCACGGGGTGCGTCGAGAAGACTGTCCAGATGGTGGTGGGAGTATCGACCGTGAACGGGCCAAGCACGCGCGCGGCGAGCAGAAGCGCGACCGTGAAGCCAAGGAAATCCGCGGCGGCCAGCGCGACCTTGTTGGTCAGTGCCGGATAGGGCGTCACGCCCAGTCTCGGCAATGACGCATACTCGATTCCGATGGTTGAGTTCACTTGGCATTTCCTCGTATTGAGCTGCCGGCAGACAATTCAAACCGATTCCCCAGACTGCCCGCTTCTGGTTCTTCGCGTGAACGTCATACAGACGTTTTTATCGAACACCGGCGCACGAAGTCACCGCCATCCTCTTTTCCCCGCATCTGTCAAAGCGACTGCACTTCGAGTTCCACTGCTTCGCTTTCACCTGGTATCACATGCACCGGCGGTTTGAGCGCGTTGCGAATCCTGCGCCAGCCCGGCAGATGCGCACGCGCTTCTGTCGCCTCGAGCACCGCTGAAAGAAAGCCTCTCCTAAAGGCTGCCTTTGAAAATCGTTCTGCGTTAGTCCGGCAGTTCTCTGCCTTGAACTTATGTGCGCCCGCTTCGAAGCGCTCCACCGCGGCCTGCAACGACTCCACGGTTTGCTCTTCGAAGAACACGCCGGTGGGCTTCGGTTGCGAATCGTCGATCACCGATTCGCAGGCACCGCCCCTGCCGAATGCGATCACGGGGGTCCCGCATGCCTGAGCCTCCACGATCGAGATGCCGAAATCTTCCTCGGCGGCAAACACGAATGCACGCGCACGCTGCAGATAATCGCGCAGCACGGAGAATGTTTGATGACCCATGATGGTCACGTTGGCACCCGCCTTGGCGCGTACCTTCTCCATATCGGGACCGTCGCCGATCACGATGAGCTTGCGTTGTGGCATACCCGAAAACGCCTCGACGATCAGATCGATCTTCTTGTAAGGCACCATTCTGGATACGGTCACGTAAAACGATTCCTTCTGCGTACACAGCTGAAACTCGTCGGTATCGACCGGCGGATACACGACGGTCGACTCACGTCGATACACCCGGCTCACGCGTCGCCCGATGAATTCCGAATTGACGACGAAGCTGTCCACACCATTCGCGGTGCGCACGTCCCACGTGCGCAGGTAGTGCAGCGCGACGCGGGCAAACAGCGAACGCAAGCCGCTCGTCAACTTTGCTTCCGTGAGGTACTGGTGCTGCAGATCCCACGCATAGCGGATCGGCGAATGCACATAGCTCACATGCAACTGGTCCGGACCGACCAGCACGCCCTTCGCGACCGCATGCGAACTCGAGATGATCAGGTCATACCCAGACAGGTTGAACTGCTCCACGGCAAGCGGGAAAAGCGGCAAATAGGCCCGGTACTTACGTTTTGCAAACGGCAGTTTCTGCACGAACGACGTCTTGACGGTCTTGCCCTTCAGGAAGTCACGGTTTTCCATGAAGTCGATCAGGCTGAAGACATCCGCTTCAGGGAAGCATTCAAGGATCTCTTCAACCACTCTCTCCGAGCCGCCGTAGGTCACTAGCCATTCGTGAACGATTGCCACCCTCATTACATTACCTCCGTGATTGGACCAGTTCAGTGGCTGCGGCAGGGTTTACGATACTGCGACGCCAAGACCGATCCTATGCGGCACACCAGACCCCTTCGGTTCGGATTCGCACAGAAGGCCTTGCGCGTGAAATACGTGTTTACCGGCTTGCACGTCGCCCGTGGCAATGGGCTCACGCAAGGTGCAATCCCGCTCGCTCACGCGCGCACTTGCCGCGTGACGCCCGCGCAGAGCCGCATGCCCGCGGCGATGCCGCGCAATACGCTCTTGCGGCCCGCGGGTGTCAGGCGTGGATATTTGGCCAGCATGGCCAGCAATGAATAGCTCTCCGCGATCAGCGAACGCGGGAAGCCCAGATTTTTGCGGCTGAAATAAAGTCTGTTACGCGTGCAGTAAAAAAGGCTAAAGGGACTTTCAGCACCACCTGTCGAGAAGCTGACTTTGTGCGCCACCTGCGAAGTTGGCACATACAGCAGGCGTATATTCTGATGATTCATGCGCCATACGAAATCCGCGTCGTCGTAATAGACGAAATATTTTTCGTCCATCATGCCTACACGCGCGAACACGCTGTGATGGATCATCATGAAGCAGGTCGGTGCGTATTCGGTGAAGGTAGGCAAGTCGAATTGCCCAGTGTCTTCGTCGCCGTCGCCCACGTGCGTCGTAATGGCCTTGAGCGGCGAGAACCAGCCGCCTGCACACCAGATGCGGTTGGTGCCGTGATAGAAAATCTTCGGGATCGCCGCGAACGCCTCGCCATGCCAGAGCGGATCGACGAGATTGGCAATGGTGCGAGGGTGGCGAAACTCCACGTCGTTATTGGTGAGCAACACGTAGTCACAGCCATCGTGCAACGCCATGGCGATGCCCTGGTTGTTACCGCGTGCCACGCCTGCGTTGGCGTTGTTGAACACAATCTGCGTATCGATGCCGTTGCTTTCGCCAAGCGCCTTTGCGAGGACGCTGCCGCTATCGGTGGCGCTGTTGTCGATCACGTATAGCTTCAGGAGGACGTCCTCCTGAAGCTGCAGGCTCGCGAAGAAGTCTTCCAGCACATCGTCGGACTGGTAGAGCACCGTCACTACACCCACTAACGGTCTCGAACCCGGACTCGAAGGTTCGCTATCCATGTTCGCGCTCCCGTTCGTCATGCTGCGACCCGACTCGCCTGATACAACCCGCGTGACTTCATCTCCACGATGCTTTCCTCGTAGTGATCGGGCTGCACCTGCTGCGAATTCACCCAGGCGGCAAAGCGCTCGATCCCTTGAGCGAACGCCACCTTCGGTTCAAAGCCAAGCAATTCACGTGCACGCGTCAAGTCGGCATAGTTGTGACGAATGTCGCCGAGACGGAACGCGCCGGTCACATTGATCGGTACTTCGCTGCCATACAGTGCGCGCAGTTTTTTGGCCACCGTAATGACTGCCGTGCGTTGGCCCGAGCCGATGCCGAACACGCGGTCGTTCGCTTTCGGCTGCACCAGCGCAGCTTGCGTCGCATCGACCACGTCGTCGATATAGACAAAGTCGCGGCTTTCCAGACCATCTTCGAAGATGCTGATGGCGTTGCCGTTCTTGATGCGCGTCGAGAAGATCGACAGGATGCCGGTGTACGGATTGGACAGCGATTGACCCGGTCCATAGACGTTTTGATAACGCAATGCGGATGCGCCGATGCCAATCGCACGGCAAACCGTCATGACCATCTGCTCCTGGTCGTGCTTGGTGATGCCATAGACCGAAGACGGATGGATTTTCGAATCTTCATCCGTGGGCAGGCATTCCAGCGCTTCACCGGAATACGGGCACAGGTAGTCGAATTGCGCGGCCTGCAGATCCTTTTCTTCGCGCGAATCCGGATACATGATGCCCAGCGCCGGTGAACGATATTTGCCTTCGCCGTAAATGGCACGCGACGACGCCACCACCACCTTCTTGACCGTCTTGTGCTTCGCCTTGACGAGCAGATCGAGCATCAGACCGCAGCCGCCGACGTTCACCTCGATGTAGCGGCTGACTTCATACATGGACTGCCCGGTGCCGGTTTCCGCCGCGAGATGGACGATCGCGTCCTGGCCTTCCATGGCGCGCTCCATCGCTTCGCGATCCGTGACCGAGCCTTCGATGAAACGCACCGACGCATCGAGCGACTGAAAAAGCGGCGACTGGTAGGGATCGTCGCCATGAATCTGCGGCGACAGGTTATCGAGCACGGTGACCGTCGCGTTGTCCGCCACCAGGCGTCTGGCAAGATTCGAGCCGATGAAACCGGCACCTCCCGTAATCAGGACTTTCATGATTCGCTCCGTTCCCAGGTTTTTGTTTGCCAGCTATATCGCTTGATCAGTCGTGCCGGATTGCCGGCGACGACGCAGTAGTCGGGCACATCGCGCGTCACGACGGCGTGCGCACCGACCACGCAATGACGGCCGATCACGACGTTCGGCAGGATCATGGCGTTAAAGCCGATGAAGCTGCCCTCGCCGATCACCACGCGGTTGCCGCGCGTGCGCAGACGCGCACCGATACGTCGAGGGTCGTGCACGTCCTCATACGGATGCTCGACATCGACGATGCCGCAGCCGCCCGTGATGGTGACGTTGTCGTGGATCTCGATGGACGAGCCGCAAACGATGTGCACGTTCTGCTCGATATTCACGTCATTGCCGATCGTCAGCCGCGGCAACGCGTTGGGGTCCGTCACGATCAGCTCGATACGCGCGCCTTGACGGATCAGCACGCGGTCGCCAAGCGACGCAAGGTGTACGTTGGACAGCAACAGCGGCTTGTAAATAGCGGTTTTCTTGCCGAGCGAAGCGAAGGCGCCGGCGTACCAGAGTTGCGCCTTCAACCGGTAATACGCAAACTGCAGCGCATTCCAGCGGTCGATCCAGCGCAGCTCGCTGAACTTCGAGAAGGTGTTGGTCAGCACACTCATGCGCGCACCGGCTGCCGCCCTGCCATCTGCTTGGCAAGCGTGTAAAGAGGATGAAGTGCGCGCGGCCAGCGGCGCAACGCGTGCAGGCCAGCCTGTTTGGTGCCGAGCTTCGCAAAGCGCATGCTCGAAGCAATGCAGCGTTCGAAGTCGTCGTAGTGTCCCGTCTCCAGATACATGATGGCGGAGGTCAGGAAGAGCCGCGCGCGCCCACGGTCGACCACCGCTTTGTCCATGCCGAGCGTCTCAGCCATCATGCAGGTGCGCATCATGTCGCTGATGTTGGTCTCGTGCCGCGCCGGGTTCTTGATAATCGACGACGTGAAGCCCTTGGGATTCACGCGGTACAGGCCCATCTCTTCGTCGAGATAGCGGGCCTGTGTGCCATAAAACGATTGCATCAGATTGGCGACGTCAGCCACGACCTTCAGTTCGAGGTCGACGGGATAGCGCCGGCGCAACGCACCGCGAAACATCGCGGAGCTGTTGAAGAAGAACGGGCCCTGCTCGATCAGATATTGCGCATCGAACACGGCTGGCTTTTCACGCGGCAGCGGAAAATCCACGGTTTCGCCAGTGACGGCATTCACCGGACGCATCTTGTGCACGACCATGCCGAACTCGCGTTGTGTCTCGAGGAATTCGAGCTGACGCTTGAGCTTGCCAGGCAGCATCACGTCATCGCCATCAATGGTGGCAATGTATTCGCCCAGGGTCGCAGCGATGACGTCTGAGAGATTGCGCGAGTAGCCGACGTTTTGTGCGTGGCTGATCAGCTTCACGACGCCGGGATAGCGCGCACAAAACTTTTCGATGATGGCCACCGAACCGTCACGGGAACCGTCATCACCCACGATCACTTCGAACGGCACGTCCAGATCTTGCGACAGCACGCTTTCCAGACAGTCGCCGATAAAGTTTTCGAGGTTGTAGCAGAGGATCACGACCGAGAGAAACGGCTTGCCCGAGGTATGTGCGGAAACCAAGGTCATATCGTCTCTCCCTTAGTTAAAGACGAAGCGTCCGGCCAGATCGAGCGCCTTGCGCTGCGCGACCGGCGAGACGACAACCGCGGCGGCCATCATGCACAGCCACATCAGTAGCAGATACACGAAGAGTTGCGGCCGCGACGCCTGGGACATGTCGGTGTGACGGAACGCGAGCGCCACGAGCGCGGTGACACCTACCCGCGCAGCGAGGCCGCCATACCATTTCATGTTGATACCGGGCAGGAAGACGCGATGCACGATGCTGACCCACACCAGCACCTGCAGCAGCCCGAAGGCGAGCCATGCGTAGCCCACGCCGGTCGAGCCGCCATGCAGTGCGCCGTACAGCACGGCCGGCACCAGCACGAGCAGGAACACCACGTTGCCCTTGATGTGCAAAGACAGCTTGCCTTCCGCGTACTGCACGAGAAACACGAGCGCGGCAATCGCCGAGCACGCGTTGCCCACGGCATAGCACTGCAGGATGCGCCACGCTTCCGGCGTAGAGGGTGCGGAGAGCGACCACATCCGCAGCACCAGATCCGGCACGTTGACGAAAATCGCCGCCACTGGAATCACCGCGAGCATGGTGATTTCGCTGGCAAGGAAATAAGTGGGAATGATGCGGCGCGAGTCGCCCATGCTGTCGGCGGTGAAGCGCGGAATGAAGGCCTGCTGGATCGGATTGGCGAGCAGCAGAATGCCGCTTGCCAGCAAGGTCGCCATACTGAACACGCCGAACGCGTGCAGCGACAGCACCTTGGACAGAATGATCTTGTCGATCTGCGTGGTGGTGGCCCACATCAGCGCGGAGAACGCAATGGACAACGACAGCGTGGCGCGTGCGGTGAGCACGGTGCGCGAAAACGTGCGCGTCAAGATCGGCGCTTCGATGGCGTTGCCGAGCAGAATCCGCATCGTCAAGGCTTCGCCGAAAATCGCGGCCAGTTGCCAGATGAAAAACACTTCGACGCTCGGCCATATCGTGATGACGGGCACCACCAGCACCGCGCGAATGATGGCGAACACCACCACCACAACGTTCAACGTCGGCTGCCTGTCGATGCCTACCATGCCGCCACGGTAAAGCGATGAAAGCCAGCGCGACGCGACCGTCAACACCATCAAAACGAACGTGATTTCAATTTCATGCAGCGGCAGGCCTTTCGCGTTGAGCCAGTCCTGCGCGAAAAACGGTGCCGTGAAAATGGACAGGATGACCAGAATGGCGCACACGCCCGCGACGAATTTCTCAAGCGACTGCAACAGCACCCGCACCTCCTGACGCGAGGCGTCGTCACGCGCGCGTCCGAGTTCACGGCATAAGGTGGGCGAGAGCCCGAGATCCAGCACCTGCACCCATGCCAGCAAGACCGCATTGAGCGCGATGAGCCCGTACGCTTCTACGCCCAGGTGCCGTACGTAGGCTGGCACCATCACCATGCCGAGGGCAACGGTGACCATCTGCCCTGCGTAATTGGCGATCAAGCTGCGTTTGAGCATCGTCGTATATAGACAGGAGTAGAAAATGTTTTGGCGCACTACGGTGCGCGAGCCTGGCTCGGTCCTGCGGTACGTCCTCGGGCACTCTATGTGACGGTTGATTGCTGCAACGCGCAATCCACGTAACTCATGATCGAATCAGGCGCGCCACGGTAAGAATCGACACCTCCGGCTCGCGTGACAGGGCAAATTCGACTGGCAATTCTCGTCCGTTGCTGCGATGCAAACAGCTAACCCACTGTATCTGCGCCGCCGTTTCGGTAATGTGCGAATTCGAACACAGACCCCGGCAGCCTTTCGCGACCCTTACCGCCTCGATACACCCCATGCAGCGGCTGGGCACGGATTTAAGAAGCGTGCCCGCGCTCCCTCCACACGCTGCGGCATCAGGCACCACGCTGGAGCAGCGGCGACACCGTCCCCGTCCGGGATTCGTCTGATATGCGCGCTTCCCGGCCCGGTCTTATACTGGCGGCAATTCACCGAATAGAGTCGTGGATTGGCGATTCTTCGGAGATTGGCCCGGCGGCCCGGTATGTCAGACTCACAACATCAAGTAGTCCCTGCACGCCGCCGTGCGACTTCTCGTGAACGCCATGCACCTCCTCATCATCTTTTCTGTCCTCGAAGTCATCGCGATACTCGTGGTGGTGTCCCTGTGCGTCATGGCGCGGCGCGCAGACGAGCGTACGGAGCGCGCACTCACTTCCGAGGAAATCCAGGCCAGGCGACAAATCGCCGAGGAACGGCGCCGTCTCAACGGCGCGCCCGCGTTCGGCTTGCAGGCTTTGGGACGTTGGTGGAACGGCGTCCAGCGTCCTATCAATCGTGGTAAACGCGGCAGCTAAACCCGCACGAAACCCCATGCGCTGACGCGCCGATGCATCAATTGAGTGCATCGGCCACTCTCGCAGGCTGGAACGTCACACCGCGAGCGCGCGGAAAACCCAGATATTTCTCCAGACGCAGCCGCCCCGCCACGAAGTACAGCGCCAGCGGAAACGCGATGCCGCACGCCACGCCAACCAGAAGATGCAGGTACACGTTCTCGACGTGGATATGCAGCAAGGCAATGCGCGCACCCGAACCGGCCAGAATATGGGCGAGGTAAATCGGCATCGAGGCCAGCCCCAGCACCCGTAGCACGGCACCCTTGCCCGACTGGCTGATCAACAAGGCGATCTCGCACACCAGCAAAATGCCGAGCAGTGCCGCCGGCAGCGTGCGCAAACCAAGCGCGGTCTCGGGCAGCGCCCAGTCCGTGCCGGTGTTACCCAAACCGTGCGCCAGATAGATCGCTACGCAAAATGCGATGAACGTGACGCCCACTCCGCGCAGCGTCGCAAACCGCGTGACGATGCTCCGCAGATTGCCCGCCAGCAAAATACCCGCCGCGAAGAACAGGAAAAACTTCAGCGCGATCGTGAGGATGTTGGCGTCGAGCGCGATGCCGATGAAGTACGCCACGATCGCGATGAACACCAGCCGCAAGCGCTGGGTCGTCGTCACACACACAAAGATCTGGCAGAGAAACAGCGCGTACAGGAACCAGAACTGACCGATAGGATTCCAGAAGATGTCCAGCATGTCGGACGGATAGAAGCGATGATTGGCGTTCGCCGACATCATCAACTGCACCAGCCCCTGAATCACCGACCACAGAAAATACGGGTAGACGATGCTCTGCAGCTTCGAAGACAGAAAGCCTTGACGGCCACGGCTCAAGCCGCGTTCCACATGCAGCCCGGACAACATGAAGAACAGCGGCATGTGGAACGTGTAGATCGCAGAGTCCGTCGAGATGAGCCAGTGATGCGCCGGCACGAGATCGGCGTTCATCAGTCCGATCAGGACATGGCCGTACACGACCAGCACAATGCCGATGCCGCGTGCACAGTCCTCGAAATCATCTCTCACCCATTTCTCCCGATACGTCTCACGCCGCGGCGTGATTGTGATTCGAATACGCCGTCATATGACCGTATGCGCGCCGTTCACTGCGACGCAACGGCACCGCATTGAATACCGCGCCGCCCAGTCGTGCACCTGCGCGACGCAGCTTGGTGACGGTCTCTTCGATTTCCTCTTCGGTCTGCATGCCCGAGCGCAGCACCAGCACCGTGCTGCCCGCGCGGTTGGCGATGATCGACGCATCGCTCACGGCCAGCAGCGGCGGCGTATCGACGATCACCAGATCGAAGCGCTTGTTGAACACATCGAGCAACGCCTGGAAGCGCGGCATCATCAGCAGTTCAGACGGATTGGACGGATACGCCCCGCACGAAATGAACGACAGGCCAGGCACGCCGACTTCACGGATGGCCTGATCGCTGGTGATGTCGCCCATCAGCAGTTCCGCGAGACCACCGGAGTTCGGTTGTCCGAAGGTTTGCGCGAGACGGCCGCAGCGCATGTCGGCGTCGATCAGCAAGACACGCTTGGTGGTTTCGGCTTCCAGCACCGCGAGATTGGCGGCGACGAAGCTCTTGCCCGAACCCGGCGTGGGACCTGTCAACACCACGGTCTTGTCATCCCCGTGGTTGCCGCCCGAGAAGTGCATGGCGGTCCGCACACCACGCAGCGCCTCGACCGACGCGTTATGCGGAAAGCTGCGCGCCAGCAGATAGTGCGCGGTATGCGGCAGTTCGCCCGACGCGCCCTTGACGACCGAGCCGTCTTTGGCACGCGCGGCCGGCAACAACGGAATCGGCGTAGCCGAGCCGTATGGCGTGTCGACTCCGCGCAGCGAATGCATCATCGCGCGTTTCAGTTGCGCCTGTTGCGGGCTGTAAAGCACGGAACCGAGCACGGGAATGCTCAGGCTCCATTCCACGAAGCGCGGATCGCTCACACCGGTCAACAACTGGCTGCGCGCGAACACATAAAGCGCGCCGAGCATCAAGCCGATGCCCGCGCTCGCGGCGAGCACGAGCGGCACGTTCGGCGACACCGGATCAGCCGGGCGCGCAGCCACGTCGACGACATGCACGTCGCCCGTCGTACCCGCACGACGCACCGTCAGCTCTTCCGCCTTGTTCACCATCGTCACGTAGATCGACTCGGCGACCTTGGCGTTACGCGTCAGGTCCACGTCCTTGCGTTGCGAGGCCGGCATCTTGTTGAAGCGCGCGTCGAAGCTGGCCTTGGCGGCGTTCAGTTGCGCGAGCTGCTGGTCGATGTTGCGCACCGGGTCGCTGGTGGGCTGGAAGTGCAGCATCAATTGCGTGCGTTGCAGTTGCAGCGCGGCGATCTGCCGTTCAATGTCGATGCCGCCATTCAGGTATGACTGCGATTCCTCGGTAGGCTGCAACGAATTGGACGACGACTGGAAGCTGGAGAGTGCGGCTTCCGACTGTTTCAGTTCATCGCGCAGACGCGGCAGTTCCTGGTTGATGAAGTCGAGCGTCTTGCTGTCGCTGCGGCGGCGATTCTCCACGGTGTTCGCCACGTAGCCATTCGCGATGGCGTTGGCGACACCCGCTGCCACGACCGGGCTGCTGCTGTCGAACGCGATCTGCACGATGCCGGTTTCCTTGCCGCCCTTCTCCTGAATCTTGAGATCCTTCGAGAAGCGCTTCAACGCATTGACGGTGTTGAGCGGCACGACCTGGAATTCCGTGTCCGGCCGCGCGACGAGTCGCGTCACCAGCATGGAGATGTCCTGACCGGTGGCAAGTTGGCCCACCTGGCCGCTCAGCAGCACGGAGCCATCCGTATCCACCAGTTGATAGTGCTGGTTGTCGAGCGCGCGCAACTTGAGCTTGGCGTTTTCGAGCGAAGCCGGCACCTGCAGTGAGTCGATGTGAATTTCCTCACCGCCCCATGCGTACGACTTCAGTCCGAACCATGCGCCCGAGGGCTTGCCTGGCGTAGCGAACTTGTTGGCGATCAGGCCGAGAATCGGGAAGGTACGCGCCTTGACCGTGAGGTCGTAGCCAAAGCGCTTCATCACCGGTTCCAGCACATCGCGGCTTTGCATCATCGCCACTTCGGCGTCGGTGGAAGGCGGACTCGCCTGTACGACGAGCGGTCCGTTCGCACCGGTCCCCAGCTCGTTTGGATCAGGCGATTCGATCCGCACGAGCGCACCCGCGGTATAGGTTGGCGTCGCCAGCGTGACGTAGATCGAGGCCAGTACGACCACGACCAGCGCAACGCCAACGACAGTCCCTACATGGTCCGATAGCAACCGGATCATGTCCCTCGCGCTAACTGCACCATCGCGAGGGGGGCCAAAAGATCCTGCATCCAGATTCGGCGTGTTCACGTCGGTGATTCCTATGAAGAGGGCCCGTGGAAAATGGCCGCGCGAGGTTACGTAAAAGAGCTGCGACGTCGATGAGCGTTACGTCAATGCCCAACGGAATACAACAGGTACAGGCTGGTCACGGTCGGCAACAACTGCACCAGCAAACGGTTCAGGCGAGCAATGTCCGCCGTTCCCACATAGACGACATCCAGCGGTTGCAGATCGAACTGCGTCGACAACAGGATCGCATCCACTTGCGTCATGTCGAGGCGGTAGATCGTCGGCTTCGCCGGGTCGCTTGCCGAGCGCCGGATCACCAGAATCTGGCGGGGCTGCGCGCTCTGCGGATCGATACTGTTGGCGCCCGAAAGCGCATCGGCCAAGGTCAGTTGACCCTTGTCCATGTACAGCGTTTGCGGCTTCAGGATTTCGCCCAGCACGAACACGCGGCTCGCGTTATGGTCCGGCACGTACACGATGTCACCGGCGCGCAACACGATGTTCTGCGAAATATCGCCGTGGTCGAGCGTGCGTTGCACATCGAGCACATACGACTTGCCGTTGCGCGTCAGTTGCACGCGCTGCAGGTCAGCGTCCGTCACCGCACCACCGGAGCGCGTGATCGCATCGATCAGCGTGAGCTTCATGTCCGTGATGGGCAACGTGCCAGGATTCTTCAGCTGGCCCGCCATGTACACCTGCTGGCTGCGGAACTGCACCACGCGCACATCGAGTTGCGGCTTGACGGCGTAGCCTGCGAGCCGGCTCATCAAGAGATTCGAAATCTGTTCCGTGGTCTTGCCACCCACGTTGATGCGTCCAATAGTCGGAAAGTAGATCGTGCCGTCTGCAGAGACACGCTGCCCGTCCGGTGTGACTGATGAGCCTGGTGCGCCCGCCGAGACTGCGCCCGAGCCTGCATCCGTTGCTGCGGCCTGACCTGTCGTGGCGTTCACGGTCAGTTCAGGATGGTTCCATACGGTGATGCCGAGAATGTCGCCGGGGCCTACGCGATAGTCGGCATAGCCGTTGTTCGCGAGCGGCTCGATGGGCAGCATGTTCGTGCGCGGGTCATCCTTTGCGAGTGTTTTAGCCTGGTCTGCAATGACCTTGGCGTTGATCAGATGCACCGGATAGGCGGCCGCAGTCGAATTGTCCGGTGTCGGTTCCTGCATGCGGGCAGGATCCAGATACGGCCCAGGCGAGAGCGAACACCCTGCCAGTGCCATGCAAAACATCAAAGCAATGAGCCATACACGTTTTTTCATGATGTATTTTTTTGTCCGAGAATGGTACGTGCGTACGACGAGTGCGTTACAACAAGTGCGTCAGACGTGCTTGTTATGTGCTGAAGAGCGGCATGCTTGCCGCGATTGAGCAACCTGAAACAACCTGAACGACGAGAGAAAGCGGCCGGTCCCCGCCTTCCTTGATCAACGGCCAGAGAATGCGGCCGTTTCGTATTCAGGTTCCCTGCTGCGATACAACGACATCGTGGTCGGCACAGGCGGGCGCTGAGTACCGTCCTTCGCAGCCGCGCTGGCGAGCAGCAAACGGCGGAACTCGCGTTTGACGATGCCATAGCATTCGCAGGCACGTCCTTCGAGTCCTTCGCGATCGAGAATCGTGATGTGGCCACGGCGCATGCTGATGAGGCCGGCTTCCTGGAGACGCCCTGCTGCCTCCGTCACGCCTTCACGACGCACGCCGAGCATGGTGGCGATCAACTGCTGGGTCACGGCAAGCTCGTCCGACTTCAGACGGTC
Organism: Paraburkholderia sp. DHOC27; assembly: GCF_003429005.1. Classification (GTDB taxonomy): domain Bacteria; phylum Pseudomonadota; class Gammaproteobacteria; order Burkholderiales; family Burkholderiaceae; genus Paraburkholderia. The sequence continues at coordinate 358,398 of NZ_QVQV01000006.1, read as the reverse complement.
TTGCGTGAGCAGCAGCCAGCTGCACACCTGCTTGACGATGTGATGGTGACGGTTGCACAACGCGCTTTGCGAAACCTGCGTCAACAGAGCCTGCACATAGAGCAGCATCAGCTTGTGCACGAGACCATGACCTTCGAACTCACGCTTGAAGATGCTCGCGCTGATCGAATAGGCGTAGCCGTCGCTGCGCACTTCGACGCGGCTCGGCGTGGTCAGGCCACCCATCAAGACGGGTACGCCAATCACGCCTTCATTGCCAATTGCCGCGACTTCAGCCGTCGCGCCATCGGCCATCAAATACACCATCGACACGATTGCCGTGGTGGGGAAATACACGTGCTTGATCGATTCGCCCGAATCGCACAGCAGTTGTCCGGCGCTCAGGCGCTGGAGCTTCAGGTGAGGCGCAATCGGCGCCAGTTCGGATGCCGGCAGCGCGGCCAGCAAATGGTTTTCAAACCGGTCGTTCGTAAAGTCGAGCATGGTGGTTTCCGGCGGTAATCTCGCGCTACCAAAAACGGTAAGCAAGAGGTGATTGCAACGGGTCAGACGCAGAAATTACTGCACTGCAATGTCTGGCTTCGACACCACTCCAAACGTCTCACGAAGTTTTTTATTGAATGGACCACATTTAGCCAAAACCATGCCATCGGTTTCAAACGATTGTTTTTAATAGGTTTTTTTAAACGAGGCACAAAACGGGTGCTGGTATGGGTCGAGAACTGTCTCAGATCTGAACAATTCTCGCTTAAGAAACCCTGAGTGCACGAAAACGCCTTATGTTGCGCTGCATTTCGTATGAATATCAGGGTTAAGCCCTACGGGGCTCACCGGAGATGAAAACGATTTTGGCGGCTCCAATGGGGGTGGAGGCCGAGAGAAACTAACTCACCCATTTCTACAGAAAGTGTCTCACTTCTGATGCAATGCAAACGAAGCGAAAGCCAGATCACCCCATTCACATTGTTTAAAGTTGGCGTTCTGCGAAGAATGAGTCCTTTTTAAAGCCGGAAAAAAAGACATTTCAATGCGGCATTGCATCGGCACTTATTGCAGTTACGCATCTCAGGCCAACAACTTAAGTTCGACTCCGAACAGAGCGCGGGTTTTCACCGACATAGAGTGGACCCGTTTTCTCTCTTCGCTCCTTTAACGAAGGCGTGCTTTGTCGCGCCGCAGCGCATGCGATCCACCCATGAGGATCGCGGATATGAAGCTCCCATCGTTAAAGCGAATTTGCACAAGACTGCCTCACCCGAACGGAGCCGATCGATGAGCACAGCATTTGAGTCCCAATCGAAACACCAGCGAAGCACCGGCGTGGCCGAAGCGCCATTGACGATTCAACCGGTGATCCTCGCGGGCGGTGCCGGAACGCGGCTATGGCCGCTTTCGCGTGACCAATATCCGAAGCAGCTCATCGAACTGCTCGGAGAAGAATCGCTGCTGGCAGGCACCGCACGCCGTCTCGAAGGCCTCGAGACGCTGTGGCCCGTCACCGACGATCTGCTGCTCGTGTGCGGCGAACATCATCGTCATGTGAGCGCCGAACAATTGCGTGGCTGCGGCAAGTCCGCTCATATCCTGCTCGAACCGCACGCGCGCAATACCGCGCCTGCGCTCACCAGCGCTGCGCTGCAAGCCGTCGCGAACGGCAATGATGCGGTGCTGGTGGTGATGCCCGCTGACCACGTGGTGCCGGATGCGGCTGCGTTTCAGGCGGCTGTCGCGCGTGCAGCGAACTATGCCGCTGACGGCGCAGTGGTGGCGATCGGCATCGTGCCGCGTCACGCCGAACCGGGCTATGGCTATGTGCGCGTGGGCACGCCGCTCGGCGAACACGGTGGCTACGTGATCGACCGTTTCGTCGAAAAACCGCATCGCGAACTGGCCGAACAGTACGTCGCTTCGGGCGAATACTGGTGGAACAGCGGCATCTTCGTCGTGCGTGCTTCGGTGTGGCTCTCGGCAATCAAGACGCTGCATCCCGCCATCTATGCCGCCTGCGAAGCTGCGTATCGCAATGGCTCGGCGGACGATACGTTCGTGCGTCTCGAAGGCAAGGACTTCAAGAACTGCCCGGACGAATCCATCGACTACGGCGTGATGGAACGGCTGAGCGAATGCAATCTGAGCGGCGTGGTCGTGCCGATGGACGCAGCGTGGTCCGATGTCGGCTCATGGGACGCCGTGTGGGAAATGCTGCCGAAGGATGCGCTCGGTAACGTGGGACGTGGCCGTGTGATGTTCGAAGGCTCGACCAATTCGTTCGCGCATTCGCAGGGACGCCTGATTGCCTGCGTGGGTCTCGACAACGTCGTGGTGGTGGAAACCGCCGACGCGGTGCTCGTCGCCGACAAGCAGAACGCCCAGCAGATCAAGACGGTGGTGTCGCGCATTCGCGCCGAACGCGGGCACGAAGCGGATCATCACCGCAAGGTGCATCGCCCGTGGGGTTACTACGATTCCATCGACTCGGGCGACCGCTTCCAGGTGAAGCGTATCGTGGTCAAACCGGGCGAGAGTCTCTCGTTGCAGATGCATCACCATCGCGCCGAGCACTGGGTCGTGGTGCGCGGCACCGCTGAAGTGACGTGTGGTGAGAAGACGTTCCTGCTGAGCGAAAACGAGTCGACCTACATTCCGTTGGGTACGGTCCACCGTTTGCGCAATCCCGGCAAGACGCAGCTCGAAATCATCGAGGTGCAGTCGGGTGCGTATCTGGGCGAGGATGACATCGTGCGCTTCGAGGATAACTACGGGCGCATGCCGTCTTAAGAAGCGGTCATGCCGGTGTAGCGGTGCCTTCAGCGTCATCACGGTGGAGGCACCGTTAGTACGCTGTTAGCGAGAAAAGCGGAACTGGAAGCGAAAGGTGAAGCGGCTAAAGTGGCGCGCCGCGCTGCGACGCCCGGGCTTCAATGGTATTGATTGATCGTCAGCCAGCCACCGCTCGATCAGGAGCCGCCGCCCACCACGGCGAGACGTCGCTCTTCCTGCTGCGCCACCTCTTCGACCGCGGGTGCAGTCTCCACCACTTTCTCTGTCTGCTGCGGCCGGCCTTCATGATTGGCCATGAGCCGGTACAAGGTAGCGCGCGAGATGCCCAGTTCGCGCGCGGCGGGCTGCGAGCGGCCACGATGACGGCGCAGGGCCGCTTCGATCGCTTCCCGCTCAGCCGCTTCGCGCACCTGCGTCAGCGTATTGCCTGACTCACGCGCCATGTAGTCGAGTTCGAGATCGCCCGGCGTGATGATGCGCCCTTCGGCCATCACGATCGCGCGTCGCACACGGTTGATCAGTTCGCGCACGTTGCCCGGCCACGTGTAATTGGCCATCGCCTGCAACGCTTCGTCGGAGAAACCTCGTATGTGATGCAAGGCATCGCTGCGGTACTTGTCGAGCATGTGATACGCGAGCACGGCGATATCGCCCTCGCGCTCGCGCAGCGGCGGTTCGTCGATGCGTAGCACGCACAGGCGGTGATACAGATCCTGACGGAATGCCTGCTCCGCCACCGCGTTTTCGAGCCGCACGTTGGTGGCCGAGATGATGCGCACGTCCACGTCGATCTGCTCGGAACCGCCGAGACGCTGAATCTTTCGCTCCTGCAAAAAGCGCAGCAGGATGGTCTGGCTTTCGAGCGGCAGATCGCCGATTTCGTCGAGAAACAAGGTGCCGCCGTTGGCCGCTTCGATCCGTCCAATCTTGCGCTGATAGGCGCCCGTGAAGGCGCCACGCTCGTAGCCGAACAGATCGGACTGCACGAGGTGATACGGCAGCGCGCCACAGTTGATGGCGACGAACGGACCGTTGCGACGCACCGAACGTTTGTGAATGGCGACGGCCGTCAGCTCCTTGCCCGTGCCCGATTCGCCGGAAATGAGCACCGGCGCCTCGCTGTTCGCCACCTTGCTGATGGAGCGGAACAGCTCGTTCATCGAGGTACAGGAGCCGACGATTTCATCACGCGCCGAAGGCATGTCCGGCACACCGTTCAGCGTGACCATGCCGTGCTCGTGGCCGATCACTTCGACGGTTCTGTCGAGGTCGTGCGGCACGGTCACATAGCGCGAGAAATGCCGGCGTACGAGCGTACGCGGCACATCGTTCTGCAATTGGGCAGATAACAGGATGCCGATCCAGCCGATCCCCCGCGCGCCAAAGCAGGTGGAAAAGCCGGCGAGGTCGTTGGCGGAGAAGCCGCACGCGAAGTCGAATACGCCTACCGTTGGGTGGCGTGTCGACAGATACGTCTTCGCGTCGCGGGCCGTCTTCAGCACCGTAACGTCCCATCCTCGTTGCCCAAGCATGTCGCACAAACCGCGCTCCGGCGAGCGCGACACGTAGGCCAGTGACCGATAAGGTTTAATGTTCAAATCTGCGCCTTTGCCTGTTATTGGTCATCCCCCGAGAATTTCCAGTTTTTATTAGAGTGCAACGTAATTGACTCAGGTCATCCCTCGATGACAATGCCCTGCAGTCATTACAAGTAAATCTAACTGGATAAAACAAGCACGAGATAACAAATCAGGTAAATTCGGCCGGACGAATTCCTCTGAATGCGGTCCACCAGAGGAAAATACATCGCCCAGCCGGATTATCCACCGCTAAAATTCAAATAGATAGCGCTCCCTGCATGCGCCGCGCTGTGTGGCGAACCGCACAGACCCTGCGCGAACGGCATACGAAAAAGGCTGTTCCACTGTCACTTAAATTCCACCCGGACACGCTAACTTTCACTAATTTCCAGCAATTCGACCCGCTTTAATATTTCATTCACGCGACCACGAAATACGCGACGAAAATGAAGAAATGGCACCGCATCAGTGCGCGTCTGGCGCGAATAAACCCTTACGGTGCAATGGCGCACGTGGTCTGCCCTGATGAGGCTCGCAACAGACCCCTCGGTAGTGCAGGAGAGCGGATTCTTCTGATGCAGCGAGTGTCGTACCAGGTCTCGCCTGACGGGTTGCAGCGCGGATGAGCCGGCCCGCCACCGTACGCTCGCGCAGAGTCATGCTGTTCACCGTGTGTGGCGTCGCGGTGGCGCTCGGCGCGGTGGGCAAGTCGATGATCGATGGCTTGTCCGCGCCTGATATCAACATGGATAGCACGGTAGTGAGCAGCAACACTTCGCCGCCCGCTCCTGCTGCCAGCATGGCAAGCGCTCTGGCGCCGGCCCTTGCTGCTTCGTCCGTCACCAGTCTTGCCGCCGCCAGCGCTGCCTCGCTGGTCCAGCAGCCGGCGCCTGTAGCGCCCTCGCCGCCTGCCGCAGTAAAGGCTGCACCCAACGCCGTACCCAGCGTTGCCATCATCACTCATCGGTCTGCTAACGACCGTTCGCTTCCCCATACACCGCCTTGCTCTGCGCATTCCCGCGAAGCCGCTTGCGTGCGCTCCCGCGCAAAACGGGTCACGCATGCATCGCATACAGCGCCTACGTCACATTCCTCACATCAGGCGGCCGTGCGCCCCAAGGCTGCCCGGACAGTACAGGCGCCGACGACGACTCCAGTAGTCAGCGCGCCCGTCCAGGTGCACAGCCTCGCGAGCAACGCGCCCGCGCATGTCGCTCACAGCGACAGCAATGCAAGTTCGGCGAGCGCCTCACACGCTCACCAACATGACCATCATTGATGGGTACCGCTCGGACATCCTCTCGCTTTCCTGAGACACTGTGAAACGTGCTGGGAACGCCAGGAGGATCGCCTTGGTCATTACGGTATCAACATCCGGCGTCACTAGCGATGTCGGGAAACACTTGATTACACTTGATACACCGCGCATGAGGAGCAAGGTTGGATGATTGTGCGACTGCTGTCTTACCTCACGAACTTCGGGGACCCTTTTCTCACCGTGCCGCTGGCGGGCGCAGTGATGCTTTGGCTCGCAGCGACGCGCTCGTGGCGTGCGCTGATTACCTGGGTGGTTTGTTTTAGCGCCGGCGCCGGGCTCGTTGCAGCGAGCCACTTCGCGTACGCGGCGTGGGGGCTCGAAGTCCCGGCGCTCAATATGACCGCCGTGAGCGGCCATACGATGCTCGCGAGCGCCGTGTATCCCACGACATTTGCATTGTGTGCAAGCATGGCGCGCACCCGTACCGCGGTGTATGCGTACGTGTTCGGACTCGTGTTTGCCCTTGCCATCGGACTGTCACGTCTGTTGATGGGTTTTCATACGCCCGCCGAGGTCGTGACGGGCTGGCTGCTCGGTACGCTCATCGCCGCCATCACGTGCAGGCCTGCACTTTCATTACGAGCGCGGGCCGGCGTGCTTTCCATTGGCAGGGAGGCGCGGCGCGATTCGACCGCGTTTGCGGCGCTCGCGCTGGCGCTGATCGTCGTGTGTCACGGCAAGATCCTGCCCGTGTCGGCGTGGATCGATGACAACGCATCCAGATTGTCGCAGCAATGGAGCAAGGTCCCGCTGGACGATAGCCACTAGGTGCGCATGCGGGAGACTCCGCAATGCGCCGCTGTGGCGATCATGGGTGGCGCGGCGTGTGAAGCGTCGATGCCGCCCTGAACGTTAGATGGAATTTCTGGCGCGCGTGGGCATGCTGACGCTGACCGGCATGCTGGTCTCGCGTTCGACGGTACTGTCCTTATTCGCACCGATGCCCGAATGAGACGCATGGGCCGCATGCGATGCCCCAGCGAGGCCGCCCGGGCTCGCCGTAACCGGTGGCCGCACGTCGGCGCTCGGGCCGCTCAGGAACGCTTCACGCAGGAACGTCTGACACATCGTCACGACCTGCTCACGCGCGACACGATCCAGCACCTCGTGATCCATGCTCGGGAAAATGAGCGTACGTGCGCGCGACAGGCGCTTCAGGCGCCGGCCGTTCACGCCGAAGTGCATGTACAGCTCGTCGAGGCTGTGATCCCGCGGACTGAATAGCAGGCGAATATGCACACCGTCTGCATCGAGCCGCTTGAAGAGACGCCGCACCTGATGGCTCGGCGTCGAGCCGCCGCCCAGCGCATCATCGGTCCATTCACCCACCATGCCCTGCATCTGCGCCACGCCGTGTTGCCACATGGTGCGGATCACCGGGCCGAGCCGCACGTCGCCACGCAGCACCTGCGCCCATTTGTTGGCGCGCACCATCGAGCGCAGATGCGCGCGCGGCGAGCCCGTCTGCAATTCGGCGGCGGCCTGCATGGTGCACCCTTCGGGCAGCTTCAGGCTGACCGGGTTCACCAGCACCACGCCGCGCACATTGCGGTTTTGCTGCGCAGCCTGCAAGGCGCTGTATGCGCCGGCGCAAATGCCGAACACCACGATGTTCCGATAGCCGCGCGCCGCCACCCAGTCCACGGCTTTGGAGAGGTCAGCGCCCATTTCTTCCATGACCGTGTGACCCGGCACACAGAGCTGAGGGGCGCCGGCGCAGTCACCGAGGCCCGCGGTATCCACGCGCAGCGAGGCGAAGCCCTGCTCGGCGAGCTGACGGCCGAGTTCGACGCCAAAGCGGCCGTCACCCACGTGATGCGTCGCCGCCGTATTGGCGATCAGCACGATGGGCGTCTGTTCCGGCGAGGTGCGACGCACTGCCGGTTCGCACAGCATGCCGAACACGCGCCCCTGGGCAATCTGCGACGGATATTCGATTGCGCCCGAGGTGACGATGGCAGGGTTCGAATCAATGGATACCTCAGGCGCGCGAAGCGGCGCCATGACACCGTCGGACAACCAGTCCGTGGTCGCGCTCAACACCGACTCGGGCAATTCCGTCATCCAGGGAGGCTGCATGACCTGCGCGTAGTTGTCGAACGCGATGGAAGCCACCTCGATGCCGTTCGCTTCGTAATGGGCACCGAGTGCATAGCTGGGGTCGCGCGGGCCGCTGTGGGCCAGCAAAACACGCTTGACGTGCGGCGTGGCTTCCTTGCGCAGATCGAGCGTGCCGAGTGTATCGAGCACATCGGCATTGAAGCGGTGGCCGAGAATATCGCGCGCGCCGGGCGGCGTGACTGCTTCGCCTTCGCCAAAACCTGCGGTATGGCGCCATGCCTGATGCAGGACACCCATCTCACGCAGGAAGAGGCGCGTCGAGACCACGGGCGCAAGCAGCGCGAGCGAATCTACTTCCGTGAGTTGCGACGCGAGTGCGGCGACCGTTGCGCCATAGCGGAACCCCGCGAGCGAGATGCGCTCGACGCCGGTGACACGCTTCAAGTAATGAACTGCTTCCAGTACTTCGTCGACCCAGGCATCTGGGCGCAACGCTCCTGCGAGATCCGTCGAGTCTCCTGTACCCAGATAATCAAAGCGCAACACCGACACGCCGCGCGCCGAGATACGTTCCGCCAGTTCACGCATTGCCGCATGCAACCACATGGCCTCGTGTCCCATTGGATTGCAGATCACGACACCCCGGTCACCAGCGGCCGGATGCAACCAGCCGAAATGCCCACTGAATACGACAGGTTTCATTGTTCTACGTCCTATTATCGGTTAGCGTTCCAGGTCGGATCTACGCCCTCCCTGTAGCCAATTGACAGCGTTCCAGGGCACTGTCGCTTTCCAGTAGGCGCTATCCGTGAACAAAGTTAAGTGCGATGTCACACACACGGTTTGGCGGTCAACGCGGCTGCGCGCTGCGGGGCTTTGTGGGGTAAGGGTTGGCGTGTTTTGGCGGGGAATCTGAGGCTTGTGAGAAGCATCGCTTTGTGCGATGCGGGGGGGACGTACCACTGATTTGCAAAACGCAGGAGACCCTGAAATGCAAGGGTATTCTTCAGTTTAATGTGGGGTGGCGCACGTAGAGGAGCATCTTGCGAAACCGCAAATTGGCTGACTGTGGCAGCGAGTTTGACACTTTCTGTTGGGTGTTTCGGACTGCTACCACACAGTGATCGTGTGGAGGTATCTTTCAGGGATTGACGCTGAATTTATGTCGTTCTGCCAGGCAAATGTGCTGGTGCAATTTCTAATGGGTGTCTGCGCGATGCAGTTACGAAGACGAGAGATGCTGAATTAGAAACAGTCGAACACGACCTCGACCACCTGGTCCGTCGCACCCCATACGCCTTCGGTATGTACTGCGACCAGGTGATATTGCGCGTTTTGCGCTTTGCAGTATGCGGCCGCGCGCTTCAGGCCGACGTTCTTGACGTGATTCCACGAGATGATCGACCAGCGCGCCTTGCTGGTCAGGATCAGATGACCGTCGCGACGCGCATCTACGTTTGAGACCGTCGTGCAGGCTGCAAGGACACTGATGCCGGCGATGCACATGCTTTTGCGGGCGGCGCCTGAGAACACCGATGCGGCATGCAGCATGAGACCGTGGCTGGCGGGCGAGCGATGCGGGAATACCTTAGGCATGAGCACTGACGGTGATTGCAGGGTGGCGGCCCAGCGATTGTATCGACAATCCGTCCGGGGTCCGTTAGGGTCAAAAATACCACGCCGCCCTGCTGCTGCCCTCACTGCCGCCTCATGCGCGTCGATATGCCCGAGTTGACCCGGGCATTAACGCACGACCGTGGAATCAGGTTGCGCCGAGCGACAAGGAAGGATGCAGTTGCGTATCGGCGGATTTCTCTCCGGAATACACCGACGCAGTGCCAAGGTCACGTGGGGACATGACCACCTCGCTCTCATCGAGCCTGAACACCGCGACCGCATCGCGCAGCACCGTCGCCTGCTCTTCCAGCGACTTCGCGGCAGCCGCAGCCTGTTCGACGAGCGCTGCGTTGTGCTGGGTCACTTCGTCGATCTGCGTGATGGCCTTGTTGACCTGGGCGATGCCCTCGCTCTGTTCCAGCGCAGCCGCTTCGATTTCGCCCATGATGCCGGTCACACGCTCCACCGACTGCATAGCCTCACGCATCGTCTTGCCCGCCTCGACCACCAGCGATGCGCCCTGCTCCACCTTGGCCGCCGATTCGCCGATCAGTTCCTTGATCTCCTTGGCCGCCGTGCCGGAGCGCTGCGCGAGACTACGCACTTCGGAGGCGACCACCGCGAAGCCGCGTCCCTGTTCGCCTGCGCGGGCGGCTTCCACCGCCGCGTTCAACGCGAGGATGTTGGTCTGGAACGCAATGCCTTCGATCATGCCGATGATCTCCGCCACCTTGCGCGAGGACGTCGTGATGCCGTCCATCGTTTCAGTGACGCGGCCCACCACCGTGCTGCCGCGCGTTACGGTGTCGAGCGCGCCATGTGCGAGACGATTGGCTTGCTGCGCGTTGTCCGCGTTCTGTTTCACCGTGGCGGACAGCTCTTCCATGCTCGCTGCGGTCTCCTCAAGCGCTGCGGCTTGCTGTTCCGTGCGGCGAGACAGGTCCGCGTTACCGGCAGCGATTTCGTTGGCGCCGAGCGTAATGGCGCCGGTGCTGCCTCGCACCTTGGATACCGTGTCGACCAGGCCATCGCGCATCTGCGTCAACGCACCGAGCAACTGGCCCATTTCGTTACGCGAGCGCACGCGCACCGCTATTGTCAGGTCGCCCGCAGCGATACGCTGAAAGTGGCGAATGGTCTGGTTGACCGGCTTAACCACGGCCGCCGACAACCCTACCCGCGCCATCATGCCGATCACGATCGCCGCGACACCAATCGCACCGAACGCAAACGTGGCGATGCGAAACCGCGTCGCCGCTGTTTGTGCCTGGCGCTGCTGGTTGTCGATCTGCAACTGCTGGAGCGAATCGATCGCCTTGGCATACGTGGCGTAGAAGTTATTCGCCGTCTCGCCCTGGATGTTGCGAAACGTGTTGAAGTCGTTGTCGGCGAGCGCCTTGAATTCAGGCTCGATGGCCTGGTCGACGAGAGCGGCGCGCGCCGTTTCCACCGCGTGCGCGAGATGCTCTTCGTCTTCGCTGCCGAACGGGCCCGCCATATAGCTGCGGAAATCCTCCGTCGATTGGTTCAGCACCTTGTGTGCTGCGGGGAGCAGGTCGTCGGTCTGCTTGCCGACGCTGAAGAGGGTCTCGTAGCTGCCGAGCGAGAGCCGCACCTGCAGCAGCTTCGCGGAACTCGCATTCAGGCGTGTGAGTGCGATGGAGTTGTGCTGCACGTCCTCCAGCCCGTTGCTCGCGAGCTTGAGCGCGCCGTAGCCGACCCCGATCACAGTCAGCAGAAAGGCGACAAACACGCCGATGACCAGCGTCAAACCGCCGCGAATGGTGATGTTCCCTAGCATTTTTTCCCCGTAACGTCCTGGTCAAGAGCGGCGCCCTCTTGTTGGCACTTCGCCGCAACTAGGTTATCGGCCGTGCAGGCCGAGGACTGGATAAGGGGAATCCATGACGGTAAGGGTTGCCGGGTGGGTGCGCGGCCCGGTATGTGGGTAGCGATGAGCGCGTCGCGGTCCTAGCGTTGCGTCACCTTCCACAGTGTGGAAAAAGTCGCCGAACCTACCGTTACGTAGTCCGTGGAGTGGCAGTTGTCCGAGAGCGAGTCGCACACGATGGTCAGCTTCGCCTTGTTGGTGAAATCGATAGATACTGGCTGGTCGACCCCACTGGCGGACTCCGCCGGCAGATCGTAGGCAAAGCGGTACTTCTGCTCAGGGATTTTCGAATGATCGCCAAGAATAACGAGCGTACCGGTGTTCGCTGGTGCGGGATCGAAGTGCAGTTCCGCCGTATCGGCCATCTGTGTTTCGCCTGTCATCACCACGGGCTGCGGGTAGCCGCCTGCGAACGCCCACGCGCTCATCGAAAACAGAATGAAAGAAAAAATGTGCTTGCTGAACATCTGCGGCTGTATGTGCGTTTGTATCTGCGTCTGTGGGTGTAAATGATTCGCCAGTATGAACGAATTGCCCGTTCGTTTCAGGCGCGCTGCCAGAACGCCAGGCGCTCATTTAATCGACTCTGCAACGACTTGAAGCGGGCCACTTCCGCTGGCTTTTCAGGACCTGTACGTTTCATTTGTATAATTCGGCGTCTTCGCACAGGCTCACGTACATGCTCAGTTTCGCGCTCGGGTTTCTCGTTTCACTGCTGGTCACGCTGCTGATCGTGCGCTACGCGCATTTGCATGAAAAGTTCTCTACCGATACCGATCTCGCCGGCGTGCAGAAATTCCACGCGAGTCCCGTGCCGCGCATTGGCGGAACCGGTATTCTGATTGGCCTCGTCGCATCCGCCTTGCAGTTGCATCACGCCTATCCGGTCGTCTCCAACGGCATCCTGGGGTTAGTGGCGTGCGGACTGCCTGCATTTGGATCGGGCCTCGTGGAAGATTTGACCAAGCGCGTATCGCCACTTGCGCGGCTCATCTGCACAATGGTGGCGGCCGCGCTCGCCTACTTCCTGCTGAACGTCGCGGTCACGCGCATCAGCGTGCCGCCTCTCGATTTCCTGCTTTCGTACGCAGCCATTTCCTGCGCGGTCACTGTGCTGGCCGTGGCGGCGCTGGCGAACGCCGTCAATATCATCGACGGCTTCAATGGACTCGCGTCGATGGTGGCATTCATGATGTTTGCCTCTCTGGCGTATGTCGCGTTCGAAGTATCGGACCCGGTTGTGCTCTCCGCGTCGCTCATCATGATGGGCGCGGTAATGGGCTTCTTCATCTGGAACTTCCCGGCAGGGCTTATCTTTCTGGGTGACGGCGGCGCGTATTTCATCGGCTTCATGCTGGCCGAACTGTCGATCCTGCTGGTGATGCGCAATCGCGATGTGTCAGCGTGGTATCCCGTGCTGCTGTTCATGTATCCGATCTTCGAAACATGCTTCTCGATTTACCGGAAGAAATTCATTCGTGGGATGTCACCAGGGATTCCTGACGGCGTGCACTTGCACATGCTGGTGTACAAGCGGCTGATGCGCTGGGCGGTTGGGGCGCGTACGGCGCGTGAGCTCACGAGGCGGAATTCATTGACTTCACCGTATCTGTGGCTGCTGTGTCTGGTGGCCGTGATACCGGCGACGCTGTTCTGGCGGCACACGCTGCACCTGTTCTGCTTCGTGATGGTGTTTGCCGCGACGTATGTCTGGCTTTACGTCAGCATTGTGCGGTTCAAGTCGCCGAGGTGGCTGGTGGTGCGGAAGGGACGGCGGTAAACAGCAAAAGGCGCGCAAGCGCCTTTCATGCCTGACCGTAACTGGAATTCGATCGTCACATGGAAGCACGGATACCCGTCACGTCCGACACACTTGTCAGCGGCGGTGCCAGTGTCGGCTGATATTCCGGCACCCAGCGCCGGAGATCGCGCCGCACTTCATCGTCGGCCAATACACGGTGCTGCATCAGCCACGGCAACAATTCGTCGAGCAGGTTGTCCGGCACACCACGCGCCTGAGCAATACGCAGTTTGGGATGCGGCGTGCGCGTTGTGGTTTCATCGTCGGCGAGCAATTCCTCGTAGAGCTTCTCTCCCGGCCTCAGGCCGGTGAACACGATCCGGATGTGCTCCTCACTGAAGCCATATAAGCGGATCAGGTCCCGCGCCAGATCAACGATTTTTACGGGCTCGCCCATATCGAGAATGAATATCTCGCCGCCCCGCCCCATGCTCGAAGCCTGCAGCACGAGCTGCGACGCTTCCGGAATGGTCATAAAGAAGCGCGTGATTTCCGGGTGCGTCACGGTGACCGGACCGCCCTTCGCGATTTGCTGCTGAAACTTTGGAATGACGCTGCCGGCGCTGCCCAATACATTGCCAAAGCGCACCGTTTCGAACTGAATGCGCGTGCTGGTCTGCTGCAACGCCTGACACGCCATCTCAGCGAGCCGCTTGCTCGCACCCATGACATTGGTTGGGTTGACCGCCTTATCTGTCGAGATGAGGACAAAATGCTTTACGTCATGTCGGATCGCCGCCCGTGCCACACGGTAGGTTCCGAGCACGTTATTACGCACCGCTTGCCACGCGTTTTGCTCTTCCATCAACGGAACATGCTTGTACGCGGCCGCGTGAAATACGATGTGCGGCGCGTGGCGCGATAGCACCTGGTCCAGCAGCAGTGAGTCTTTTGCATCTCCGATAACCGGGATCACCGGCAGGCCCGGGAATTTCTCGTGAAGCTCTTCCGTCAACTTGTACATGGCGTATTCGGACAAATCGAACGCGATAAGCTGAGCTGGTTCGAAGCGCAGAATCTGACGGCACATTTCCGAACCGATGGAGCCGCCCGCCCCAGTAACCATCACGATGCGATTGCGCAGCAGCGCTTCGACGTGAGGCGTGTCGATCTTGACGGGATCACGGCCCAAAAGGTCTTCGAGGTCGATCTGCCGAACGCGCGACAGGAAGGCCTGGCCTTGGGTCAGAGCGGTCAGTGCTGGCAGGACCATGGCGCGAACGCCGGCCCGAACACACAACGTGGCCACGCGGCGCTGTGCTTCCACCGAGGCGGAAGGAATGGCGATGATGGCGTACTCGGTTTTCAACGACTCAGCGAGTTGCGGGAGTTCGCTGATTGGACCCAAGACTTTATAACCATATATTTCGCGACCGTGCTTGGCGACGTCGTCGTCGAGCAGGCCGACCAGACGCCATTCACTGGAACGAGAGAGTTCGCGGGCGAGATTTGCACCGGCCGACCCCGCACCCAACACCACAACAGGCTTGCCTTGGCCCACGAGGCCGCCATAGAGATAAAACTCCTTCGTCGCGCGATAGAGCGCTCTAGCGCCACCCATGGCAAGAAATAGCAACAGCGGAGATACGACGAGCACCGAACGCGGAACAATCGGCACGGGTTGCACCATCAGCGAAGCGACCATTGCGACCAGAGCGCCGGTCGCAACGGACTTCGAAATGCGCATGAGATCCGGCAGACTGGCGAAGACCCACATCCCCCGGTAAAGCCCGAAGATGCGGAACATGATGCCGTAGATGGGCAAAACCCAATACAGCGAATGTAATGCTCCGGCTCTGAAGTCGGCGGGGACCGCGCCGTTGAAACGGATGATATAGGAGGTCAGCCATGTTGCCCCGACCGCGCACAAGTCGAACAGGAAAGCGCTGAGAGATAGCCACGAGGCCTTGCTTCTTAGCATCAACGTGATACCCCAGGTGAGTGTTCAGACCGCGTTGATTGAAAACGGTGCCAGCGGATATCGACCGCTGCGCCTAGCAGGAACAGCACTACGATCCATGCGGCGACGACGCACCATTGAACCGCCCGAGAGTACCCCAGCACAATCAGAGCAACCATTATGCCTGTAGCCATCACCGCATACCACGTCAGGGCCGTCTTGGCATGTCCCATGCCGGATCGCACCATACGTTGATAGTAGTGCTCCCGGTGGGCTTCCCAAAATTTTTCGCCACGCAAAAGACGACGCGCCAGAGTGATCGACGCGTCGGTAATAAACGGCGAGAACACCATCGCCGGAAACCAGATCGGCCAGGCCGCATGAACCCAACCCCAATAACCCAAAGCCCCCACAAAGAAACCGATTGAGATCGAGCCGGCATCGCCGAGGAAAATCCTGGCGGGATGGAAGTTGAACAACAGGAAGCCCAGCGCTGCGCCCGCCACCGAGGCACATGCCGGCGCCAAATAAGGCAAAGGATGGGGGCTCAGCAGCGCGGCTATCGCAAGCCCCCCAAAACCGAACAGCGCCATGCCACCCGCAAGGCCGTCTGCGCCGTCCATGAAGTTATAAAGGTTGACTACCCAGAGCATCAGAAAGACGATGACCGCCAGCATCCACCAAGGCACAGAAGCTGGATATAGGACGACGAAGCCGATCACCGCAATCAAATGCGCCCCGAATCGCACCCGCGCAGGAAGCCCACGCCGATCATCAATCTGAGACACCGCAGCTAGGAAAGCGCCCCCCACGGCAGCGCACCATAAGTCTGGTGCAAGCGACAAAATAGCCAAGACCGCCACTGGCGCGACGCCCCAGCCCCCAACCCGAGGTGTGGGGCGCACGTGCAACGAGCGATCATTGGGTAGATCTGTGGCGAGACGCCAAGCCAGGCCCGTCTTCAATAGAATCAACAGGATCGCAGCACACAGGCACGCTGCCACCAGCGCAGCCACTGCAACAGCCGCCCATGGAGAAACCGTAGCGAATCGAATGAACATGGACGACATCAGTGAGATGAGCGGTACCAGCGCGCGGTTGCAGCAATTCCACCGTCGAGAGAGTACGGTGGCTGCCATCCAAGCAAGCTACGGATACGACCCGAGTCGACCTGCAAACTGCCGACCAGACGCTCAACCTGAGGTAGACGGTTAGTCAGACGACCAGCCGCGCGCAGCAGGGCAACTGGGACAGGAAATAGTCGCGCGGGCTTTTGCAAATGCGTCCCCAGAATGCGCGCCAAATCGGCGACCGTTGGATCTTCACCGTCCGTCACGTGAAAGCACTGGTTCGCAGCGCGCGGATCAGAGACGCAATTGGCCAGCGCATCCGCCAGGTTTTCGACGTAGACAAGACTTCGCCTGGCACTTACCGAGGCAAGCGGTAGCGGCGTCCCCTTCCATACGGCGTCCATCAGTCGCAGGAAATTCGCCCGAACTTCCGGGCCGTAGACGAGGGGCGGCCTGACGATCACGATTTCAAGCCCAGACTCTTCGCCATAACGCAGCACCGCTTGCTCAGCCTTGAGCTTCGACCGCCCGTAGGCATCCTCTGGTTTCGGTAAATCGTCCTCGCGTACCGGGTGGCCCAAGTCCGCCTCTGATACCGCTTTGATACTACTTACGAAGACAAACCGCTGCGCGCCTCTCCGGCGTGACGCCTCCGCCACTCGTAACGCGCCCTCCACATTGGTCGCGAGGAAAGCGGCATCTGGATCAGCCGCAACATCTCGCATCACGTGAACACGCGCTGCCAGATGCACGACGCATTGCGGCTTTAGCCCTTCAGGCCAAGCCATATCCAGATCGGCAAAATTGTTGCCGGGTGCTACCCATTCCGTGACACCGCTTACGCGGGCCCCGGATTGACGCACAAGGCCGGTAACAGCATGTCCTCGACTCGACAATATCGGACACAGCGCTCGGCCGACAAAACCGTTTGCGCCGGTGACTAGGACCTGCGTCATAGCCACTTCCAGCCAAAACGATTGAAGAATTTATATGCCGAAAGCGCAAACATACGGATATGCGTCCACCCTTTGCGGGCAGCACCGCCGCCGTGATGCAGTACACGTACCGTCGGCGCATACACCACGCGGGCGACGTCGTGAGCCCGCAGGCTCAAATCGTAGTCTTCAAAATAAAGGAAATATCGCGGATCGAAGCCCGTCAGCTTTTTGAGCACATCCATTCGAAACAACATGAAACATCCGCTTACGATCGGAGGATCCCACACAACTGCCTGACCGCTGATCACATCGCGCATTTCATAGCGCGCAAGACGCCTTGCGAAAAGCTGTCGCACGTTGCGGGGGAGGAAGCCGCGGGCGAACAGGTCAAGTACAGTTGGATAGCGGCGACACAGAAATTGCTGACGACCTTGCTCATCACCGATCCATGGGGTTAGCAGCCCAGCGGACGGGTTCGCTTCAAAAAAGTCCACGGCAAGGACAAGTGAGTTGGGATCGAGATCGATGTCCGGGTTGAGAATCAGATGGTAGTAGCTCGCCGACCGCTCGATTGCAAGGTTGTGACCTCGTCCATATCCGATATTGCCGTGTCCGGTCAGCACTGTAGTAGCGACATGCCCCGTCTGAAGGACGTCGAGTTCCGCACTAACGTCCGGCAAGCCACCATTATCGACAAGATAAAGGTCAACCGCAAACTCAGGCCGTAATGCACGTAGCTGTGCACAGGCGATGCGAAGGCTAGCGAGCGTTGCTGTCAATTCGCCGAGCTCGGGCTGGTAGACCACGATCGACACGGACAAACCAGGATTTTCGGACCATCGTGCGCTTATGACATTCATGAGAGGGGGAACTGCGTGCTTCCTAAGCGACAACCTGGTGGCCGAAAGCACGCAGTGTGCTCAAATTGGGCGACCGAAGCAACCCGGATTGCGCTTTGTTACTTTCCGGGATGCGACCACCGCCGACGTCTGCAGTTTGAAGGCTTCTTGACGACTTGGAAGATGTTCCGAAGAACTCAAATCGTCGAACAGTACACAACCCACACTGTTCAACTTTCAGCATCGACAAGTTTTTCGTTCGTCGGCCTCACGCCTACTCATCGTCAAGTGGTGCCATCTCGGCTTTTTCTGCGCTTTCCTGGAGCAGACGATAATCTTCGGCGAATCGAGTCTTGACCAGTTCAACCAGTGCAGGATCATAAAATTGACGGTGAGAAGGAAATCCACCGCAAATTTCTTTAAAGCCCAAAAAAGCTTCGCCCGAAGCATCGATTACGTTGGCACCAACATCAAGATTTGAACCTGTCGCGTGAGGAGCATATGACCTCAATTCGATATTCTTGAATAATGAATTCGAACTCCATTGCGCGGCCAATCTATCCATCCGCAAATAAATCGACGGCTTGACCGTTTGCAGAAACGAAGATTGGCTGCGCCAGTGTGGGTCTAGCTGCTCGTCCGGAAACACGCATAAATGGGTGACAAATTCGCGGAACGTGATGGATCGACGCCAATGCGGTCGCTGCCGTCCACGCTGGGCGCGCCATATGTAATCGAGCAGTTCATGAACGAAAAGTTCTTCCGGCAAAATATCCGTGAATTTGTTTAGAAAAGCTGAAATGATGCGCTCATAGGGGTCCCGCAATATGGCAAAGCAAGGCCATTCGTCCGCACCGTCTACCGCCTCGGTGAAAACGTGGTCGAACTGATGGGGATGCTGCCCTTGCACCGTGGCATGTCCCAGGCTATTAATCACGGTTGAGCATGCGTTTTTGGGTATTCTCACGAATCTCAAATTATGTTCAGGAAAATAAAAAATCGTCATTTCTCGGTCCGTTCTAAAATCAATAACTACGGGAATGCATAACCCAAGCTGGCATTCAATTTTGGGAACGTTTACGCGCTTTTGTCCGACCGATGTCAGACTTTCCATTGCCTGACCACGATCAGTATGGTAGGGCGCAAGTGCATTCACTGCGTCAAATGGAAAGATGAAGGCGGTCCAGCTATCCCAATTTTGGAAAGCATTCTACCTGACGCCGCCTGGCATTTATGGTTACGAAATCTAATCACCCATATTCTGAACGACCTGGCTCGACCGTAGCAGTGGAAAGCCGCCGAATCGTCGTCGTTCGCAACGACCTCGTCGGTTGATCGCGGCCTGCTGCTTAACACAGCCACGAAACACGATTCCGAACGACGCTTACTGCAACGATTCGGTCCAGCGCGATGACTCAACAGACAGCCGAAAAGTCGGGCTGGCGACAGTTACCTAGGGACTGCACGTAATTTCGTCCGCGCCCTCGTTCGAAATCGTAAGACTTTGCCCGCGCACATCAGTCCGATTTCCCGACCGCATGCGAACCGGCTTGACGCCGGGGCGATTGCAAGGATAATACGCTCACTGAAAGCTAGTCGGCTTTCGTTCGGTTAAAGACCGCATACGCGCGTGCGTTTGCCTGCTGTCCGTTGTGCTTTACGCCCACCGGCTGACCGTCCAAGCATTCTACATCCCTCCTCGCCCTCACCTGGCGCTGGACCGAACTAGGGACCTGGCTCCCAGTGTCGAGTGGCACCGCAATTCGACACCGGTTACTTACCCCACGGCGCCAAAACCACCTGGGTGAAACGAGGGGCGGTGCCCAGCCGACAGCGATACACGCGCAAGCGAACTTACAGCAGCGGCGATGCGGACGGCCGCAAATGGAATTGCAAATGAAGGCACTCATTACCGGTGGGTTCGGCTTTATCGGCGCTCACCTTACCAACCTCTTGGTCTCGAGGGGCTGGCACGTCACCATCGTCGAGTTAAAGGAAGCCGTCCCGTGTGTACCGCTCCCTCCGCAGAACGTAACGACGGTCTACGGCAAGTATTACGACCAAAGCGTCTTGCGGAGCGCACTTGTGGACGTCGATGTGTGCTTTCATCTTGCGTCGAGCGTCGGGCCCGCGAATTCGAACGAACGAGTCATCTTCGACATCGAGACAAACCTTATCGGCACCATTAACCTGCTCGATGCAGTACGAGCATCGACCGTGCGTCGATTCATTTACCTTTCGTCAGGCGGGACGGTATACGGCGGCAAGCACAGTGAACCGTTGACTGAAGATATGCACGGATCGCCGACCTGCTCTTACGGGATCGTCAAGAAAACCGTCGAATATTATCTGAGTCTTTATAATAAGCTTTATGGACTCGAATACAACGTACTCCGGTTAGCCAATCCATACGGAGTGGGTCAACGCCTCAATGGTAACCAGGGGGTTATCGCCAATTTCATTGGTAAGATAATCTCCAATGCGCCTATTGAAATCTGGGGCGATGGTTCAGTTATCCGCGACTACATTTACATTTCCGACGCAGTCGAGGCGATCGCGCGCGCCGCGACAGTCGAAAGCAAAAATGAACTATTAAATATTGGCACTGGAATTGGCCTTTCTTTGTCGCAGATCGTTCAGCTTCTGAAGAATGAGTTCAATCATTCCTTCGACGTGGAGTACAAGCCTGGGCGCGGCGTTGATTTACCGGTCAATATTTTGAATATTGAAAAATCGCGCAAGTTATTGGACTGGACTCCCACAGTGGATATAGCAGAAGGTATAAATCGTACTGTGGCGTGGGCCGGCCAGCAGACGCACGCTATCAATCACCTCGCCTAAAAAATCGCCGATTTCGTTACATAAGTAACATCGTGATGCCAACGACGTCGTCAATATACAAACAGTAAATGAAAATCTCAGTATACGTTAACTACTTTAACTCGGCGCACCTTTTAGACACGAACTCGCTTCGGCCCATTCAAACTGGAAGAGCTCTCGCCGTTCAAAAACTGCCGATGCTAGGTGATGATACTGGCGATAACATTTCCAGGAAAAATCCCGCGTACTGCGAATTGACCGGGCAATATTGGGTTTGGAAAAACGACAAGCAATCCGATTACATCGGGTTGATGCATTATCGCCGGGTGTTTGATTTCTATCCCGAGATGCAAAATCGTACGGTGGATGCGGCGGGCCTCGTAGTGGAGGATCGCTTTACACCAGACGTACTCGCGCGATATGGACTGAATGACGACAGCATCCAGGAGTGCGTCGAAGGATTCGACATGGTCGTTGCAGAACCATGGACTGTTCCCGCGATTGATGGCAAAGCTTCCATTCGCGACCATTATGCTCAACATCACAACGTAAAGGATCTGGAGCTGGCAGGCGAGATTATCAACTCTCTCTATCCGGATTACTATAAAGATTTTAAAACGGTGATTGGATCTTCAGCAGGTCTTTTCACCAATATGTTTATCTTCAAACGCGACATCTTTGAAGAATATTCAGAATGGCTGTTCAAAATCCTGGATGCATTGGACGCATCTATTGATGTAACCAATTACAATGCATCCGAACGTCGGGTTATTGGATATATCGCAGAGCGCTTGCTTGGCGTATTCGTGACCAATAAGATCCGAAACAACCCTACCCTGAAAGTACGCTATCTTCGGCGTGTCTTCGTTCGTGATACCAAAATTTACGCCCAGTGCCCCGATCTCCCCGACACTCCCCTTGAAATCGTATCAGTGGTCGCCGCGACGGATCACAATTACGTGTCGCACATGGCGGCTTTGGTTGCCTCAGTTTTCTCGAATGCAGATCGATCGAAATTTATCGATTTCCTGATCCTGGACGGCGGAATTACTGAGGACGATAAACGTGGGCTGCGTATGCTGGAGCGGATTCATCCGCATGCGCAAATATCATTTGTTGACATGTCCATGCAGTTTTTGGACATCGAGGCCCACATGTATTTCACGCGCGCGACTTTCTATCGGCTCGCGCTGCCTGAGATCGTGAAAAATCGGAAGAAGTTACTGTTTCTAGACACCGACGTAATCGTTCTGGACGACGTCAGCAAGATTTTCGATTTCGATCTAGGTGATCACGCAATCGCTGCGGTCAAAGATCTGATCATGCATGCCTTCGTTTCACAAGGAGTCAGTTCTCTTTCAACCGTCGGCGGCACGACCGCGATGAAGTATCTATCTGACTATCTTGAGTTAGCAGATGATTATGACAAGTACTTTCAGGCCGGCGTGATTCTGTTTAATCTCGACAAACTCCGAACTGAAAATCTTTCCGAGCGGATGATTAATGATCTCCGTCACAAACGCTATTGGTTCCTTGATCAGGATGTTTTGAACAAGTATCTCGCACGGGATGTTCTCTATCTTGACGCAAAATGGAACTGTGTAAACCTGCCTGATGACGTGTCCGACGCTTTGCCGAGTGGGTTAAAAGTCAAATACGATCGTTCCATCCAGGCGCCCTCGATCATTCATTATGCCGGCGCACAAAAACCGTGGAACAGTTTTGATTCGTTCTTTGCGCACTATTATTGGTACTATCTTAGGTTGACTCCCTGGTACGAGCGCGCAATGTCGAAGCTCCAAAAACCGCAGCCGGCCTCCGCTCCGATAATGGAGCAGATTCGCCGGACGTCGCCTCTTCGCTGGGCCGCATCGAGAATCTGGGGATCAATGCCAAGGTTTGTCCGACGTGCGATCTGGCCAGTCGCGGTGTGGCTGGATAAGAGCTTATAGAGAGGGAAATATGACGAAAAAAATTCTAGTAGTTGGCGCCGGATTTTCTGGAGCAGTCATAGCGCGCCAACTTGCCGAGCAGAACTACCAGGTTGATGTGTTTGAGTCGCGCGATCACGTTGCCGGTAATTGCCACACCGAGCGAGACGAAGAAACCGGTGTGAACGTACACGTACATGGCCCGCACATTTTCCATACGGACAACGAACGCGTCTGGAAATATGTGCAGGACTACGACACCTTCATGCCCTACATTTGCCGAGTGAAAGCAACCACAGGCGGGCATGTTTACGGTCTCCCCATCAACCTGCATACGATCAACCAATTTTTTTCGAAGACGTTCAGCCCCCGGGAAGCGCAGGAATTTATCGCCGAGAAAGCCGATAAATCAATTGACGTGCCTGTAAGTTTTGAAGATCAAGCGCTCAAGTTTTTGGGCACTGAACTTTATCATGCGTTTTTCCGGGGTTATCCGATCAAACAATGGGGACTTCCGCCGAGCGAGTTGCCCGCGTCAGTGTTAAAACGACTGCCCGTCCGATTTAACTATGACGACAATTATTTCAATCATAAATTTCAGGGAATTCCGGAGCACGGGTACACGCATATCGTGGCCGGCATTCTAAATCATAAAAATATTAATCTCCTTATAGGGAGAAAATTTAATCGGATTGATGCCGCGGGTTATGAGCATGTATTTTTCAGCGGACCGCTCGACAGTTGGTTTGATCATTCTTTCGGCAGATTGGCTTATCGAACTTTGAAGTTTGAAGCAATTCGCGCTGAAGGTGATTTTCAGGGGTGCGCTGTTATGAGTTACCCTGAAGAACAGGTTCCATACACGCGTATTACGGAGTACAAACACTTCGCGCCATGGGAATCGCACGAAAAAACTATTGCATTTAAAGAATATAGTAGCCTCTGTCAGCCCGACGAGACCCCGTATTATCCGATCAGGTTGGTGGAAGAACAAAAGATACTAAAAAAATACGTGGAAGCGGCTTCTGCGGAAAAGAACGTAACGTTCGTCGGCAGGCTTGGAACTTATCGTTATCTCGATATGGATGTCACGATTGGCGAGGCACTGGCTACTGCCGACGCCTTCCTCGAATCACGCGCCGATGGGAGGGACATGCCACCATTCATCGTATCGCCTCTGTAAGAGGAGGAATGCCCTGACTTGTGGGGCATGTTTCATTGCTTACAGTACTGCGCGCCAATCCTCAATATGGGCGATAGATACAAGGGGCCGCCTTCGGGCGGCCTCTTGCGTGACACCGAAACGAGCAGTCGCAGGCGAAGCGGTCTTGAATGTTTGCACAACGGAGCTGGTCATGCTGCGCCCAATCGAGCAGAAGTAAAACCATAAAAATTGCTTAGTAGAGCGCGCGGTTCTCAGTACCGGAGAGAGTCAAGCAGTAGAGTATTGGGGACAACAGTCCGTGAGAGATCGTATAGAATGCGGTCTCCATATGGTTTCAGCAACACAAGAGGGCCACCATGTACAGGTATCAAGCACCTGAGCCCACTGATCGCTCGGTCGTCGTGATCGTCCCCTTTTACAACGGGTCAAATTGGGTTGAACGCGCAATACAGAGCGTTCTCGGTCAAACCACTCCGCCCGACGAGTTCATTATCGTCAATGATGGGTCAAAACCCGAGGAGCGCGCCGCTCTTGCAAAGCTGGCCGAGCGATACGCGTTCCGTATCCTCGACAAGGAGAATGGCGGCCAAGGTTCTGCCCGAAACGCTGGCGTCAAAGCGTCGAAATCCACCTTCATCTGTTTTCTGGATCAGGACGACTATTATTTTCCGGATCACGTCCGCGATCTGCTTGATGGACTGCCTGACAAGGATGATGCGCGTCTTGGATTCGTCTACGGCGACCTGTGTCACGCCGACGAGGCTGGCAAAATCTATCACTCGAACATGCTCGATCAGTTCGGTACCCACCCAAAACGCGGACATATTTTAGGGCTGCTGAGGCACGATCTTTTCATCCTTCCTTCTGCGTCTCTGATTTACCGAAAAGCATTTGAAGCTGTCGATGGATTTGACGAACAGTTTATGGGTTATGAAGATGATGACCTATTTCTACGAATGTTCCACGCTGGATACACCAATTACTTTGTCAAAAAGGCTGTAACCGCGTGGTGCCAGCACAGCGGCTCGACTTCCTGGTCAATCAAGATGTCGCGCAGCCGGTTCCGTTACTTCAAGAAGCTGGCGAGTACGTTCCCGAATGATGACTTTACGGGGATCCATTATTTCAGCGATGGAATTGTGCCGCGATTCAGGAAAGATTTCGTCGAGGAAGCGGCGCACGCGGTCAAACAAGGCTCCAAGGACCGCGAGGAGCTCCTGGCAATGCTAAACGAGTTCTGCCGGATGACCACTGACGATCCCTTCACTAATCCAACCTTCAAGCGAAAACTCAGGCTGATGACGTTCGCATTGAATTCGCTCCCCCTTTGGGTGCTCGTGACCATTAGAAAAGGAACACGGATACCATTCCTCCGGAAGTTCCTCGTCTGAGCGATATCAACGCGCCCATGCTCGGTGCGTCGGCGAAGGCGCGACCCAAGTCCCCAGCAGCTTGCAAACGCCAATTGCAAAATACTCAGCGTCTCCGCCCCGGTAAGCGTCAGGACGCACGCGCCGGGCAAGCGCGTACCGAGGAATGCTGACCAGGCGCAGGTTTTGAAAATCTGTCGAAGCAGGCGTCTATGGTCTAATATCGCGAAATTTCCTCTGTGCCCCGTGTAATCCGAGAAAATGTCTTCGCGCCCATCCAAACGCCGATATCACGCACTCGACGGCCTTCGCGGCATCTTCGCGATCCTTGTCATGGCGTTGCATTTTTTTGGCTCGTCGTTTGGATGGAAGTCTTTCCCGTTTGGCGATGGCTATCTCGCCGTCGATTTCTTCTTCCTTCTCTCCGGCTTCGTTCTCTGCCACGTGTATGAACGCGGACTGCAAAACGGTCAAATCCCCCTAGCCCAGTTCGTGAGTCATCGGCTCGTGCGAATGTATCCTCTCCACCTCCTTACGATGCTCGCCGCCGGGTGCATCGACTATCTTTACTGGGGAAAGTTGCCGTACATTGACGGCGCTATGTGGACGGGGTTATTGAACGTCCTTTTGCTCCAGACCACCGGTTTGGCGGAAGCCTGGAGCTGGAACGCGGCAAGCTGGTCGATCTCCGGGGAATTCTGGATAGGTATGCTGGTTCTACCCATCGCATTTCAGCGAGCACGAACTGAATTGCTTGTATTGGCGGCTTACGCTGGATATTTTTATCTTTATCACAACATCCATACCTTACATGAGCCACCCTATCGGGTCCTATCAATCGGAATTAGCATAGGCATTCTTCGAGCCGCAAGCGGGATCTTGCTGGGCGTTGCCGTCTATCGAATAACGCGTGCGCTCAGATCGACGATAGCAGATCCAAACCGATTCAGGATAACGGCAGGCTTCTTGGAGCTGGCAATTCTCACCGGGCTTATTTTCGTTACTCATTCGGACTGGCGAGGCAATGTTGAGTTTGCGGCGCTGTTCTCAATGCCTTTCTTGATTTATAGTGTCTCGATGTCTCAAAGCTGGATGGTGAAGCTACTTTCGACGTGGCCCATGCGTTGGCTTGGAGAGATCAGCTATTCGGTTTATCTAATTCATTTCCCAATGATTACGCTTGGCGTCTATCTTGGCATGATGAAAATCACAAACCCGTTTGTACGTTTCGCTATTTTCGCACCGATAGTGCTTGCGCTCGCAACTCTTATTTTCAATATCTTTGAGCGTCCTATTTATAGGCGCTTTCGCGACGCGTTAATACCCGCGCGAGATAAATCCAGGTTAGAGTCGCAAACCTCGACATCTGCACCTCCACTTCGCTGAGCCCTCAAGGTGCCTAACCAAGCAGTCGACGCATGGTGATCGAAATTTTGCGCAGTGGAGAGGTCGCCCGCCAACTATTTGAGTTATGGATCGCATTGATTGTCGAATCCATCCTTGCGATTAGCGCTTTACGCTCCTCAATTTCGATATTTTTCGACGCGAGCAGATCATTTAGCGCCTGTATTTTGTGGTTTAGATGGTCGCATACGACTGAAGTTTGATTCTCAGATTCCTCCGCTTTTACTCGCCGAAACAATTCGGTGCGGATTGCAGCATAATCTCGCGGTGGATTATCGCGTGCCGACGGGTTGTTACGAAGATGTACGTAAAACTCGCATCCATCAGTGTCGCGAATATCGATAACTTCAAACCCGACGAGACCAAAATAGGCTGCGTCACGTAACAAAAGCTCAAATGACGCTGGTGTAAATACAGAACAGTGGGCGTCTCGATACTGTTCTAGTGCCCATCGCGACTTCGACGTCCATTCTTTAAGAATTCCGTCAAGTC
Source organism: Paraburkholderia sp. DHOC27 (assembly GCF_003429005.1). Lineage (GTDB taxonomy): Bacteria > Pseudomonadota > Gammaproteobacteria > Burkholderiales > Burkholderiaceae > Paraburkholderia. The sequence continues at coordinate 331,420 of NZ_QVQV01000006.1, read as the reverse complement.
CAGCCGTCGATGTAAACATTTTATTTATTGGGCTGTTGCGCGGAAAAGCTATTTTCTCTCCGTCATTATCATGAAAATGAGCGTACGCCCATCTGTCGTCGAAAATCTGCCCGATCGACGGGGATTCTCGATTTTCGACAAACGCGTCGACCCACTCCGATAGTCTCGTAACCGGGCGAAAAATGTCGAAGCACCCTCTGTGATCAGGGATTGCCATCGACAGAACGCCGTCTTTTTTCAAAACACGTTCGCAACCCTGCAGAAATCGGATCGGGTTGGCCAGGTGCTCGAAGTTATGGGACGAGACCACGTAGTCAAACATACCTGCTTCGCCGCGTGCCGCGACCAGCAGATCAATATGAGTTGACGATCCGACGAGATCAACGTCCTCTATGGCATCGACTCTTGGCGCAAAGTCTGGAACCTCACTGGCCCTTTGACGCAATGTGTCTCGGTCAAACACATCAAGTATCAGGCAATTGTAGCCTTCACTTTTCGGCGCCAGAGGGTTCACCCACGGCCCGATCTCAATCCCGCGCCCCGCTTTCGTGACATGCTTCAGAACAAAATCGCGTCTGTCCATTGCGCAACTCCATAGACACCGATCGTCGAAATACTATCGAAGCTTCGTTGGTCAAACGATATCACGCAATTTCGATATCTCACCAACTGTCAAAGCGCACGGCTCGTCCGCGATATATGGCGGCTTGCCCGACAAGGCTGAATGTGGGAGGTACGGCGCGTTCAACCGCGAGCCGATATAGAGGTTCAGGACCGCGTCCGAACGCGCAAGGCCATCTATGATCGGCGCAGCCCCGCGTGTCAGAGATCGGAGTATCGAGCGTTCCAGCGTCATAGCGATGTTCCGCCGCGTAAGTCGGAACACCTAACATCGCGACAAGGCTACTTGAGAGTCTTCGCTATGCTCAAAGCTCCCTGATCCTGCCGTGCTCGAACGTCAGAACCCGGTTGCACATTTTTTCGACCAATTTTGGTGAGTGAGAGGCCAACACAAGAATCGCCGAATTCTGTACGACCTGATCCAGACGATCGGCGGCCTTTTCATTGAACGCCGCATCACCGACCGATAGCCATTCATCCATCAGAACAATATCCGCGTGAATCGACGTCGAAACCGCGAACGCGAGACGTAACAACATACCGCTCGAGTAGGTCCGAGTTGGCATGTTCAGGAAATCCTCGCCCAGTTCGCTGAATTCGGCGATGGCATCGAGCTTCTTCTCGATCTCGCTCGGCTTCATGCCCATCATGATGCCGCGCAAAAAGATGTTCTCGTATCCCGTAGCTTCCTGATCCATTCCAAGCGACAGATCGATCAGAGACACTATCCGGCCATTCACGTTCAGCGCGCCAGATACCGGGGCATACACCCCGGCAAGCACCCGGAGCATAGTCGTCTTACCGGCTCCATTGTGCCCAACCAGGCCAATTCGATCGCCAGGCTTAAATTCAAACGTAACATCATCAAGCGCCCGAACGGTCACTCTTTTAGCTGCGTCCGCCGCTACCCGGCCACCCGTTGTCGCGCGCATCAAAGACTTGCGCAGCGAACGATGGGACGCGTTGTAGATCGGAAACTCCACAACGATATTTTGCGCGCGTATGTAGGAATCACTCATTCACTGACTCACAACCAGTAAGCAATTCGATCGCGGAACCGGCCCTGCAGGGCGATCCCGATAACCAGGAACACGAATGTCGTAGCCAACGACCAAATCCATGAGTGCAGCGGGAAGTAGCCACTGATGATTGGCGCTCGCACGATTTCAATGAGGTGGGCGAACGGGTTGTACTCTGCGACCCATCCGTGCTTCGACCCAAGTGCATTAGGGCGCCAAATGATCGGGGTGATATAAAACAATACGACCGTGGCGTTCTGGATGATCATAGGCATGTCCCTGAATCGTGTGCAGAACACGCTAACGATCATCGAAATACCGAGCATTGCCAGACTGCCAAGGAATAACCCCGGAATGGCCAGCAACACATGCCAAGTCGGCATCGGACCCAAAATCCCAATCACAACGACGAGGATGACGCAGTTGTGGGCCAGGATAATCAGGTTACGCATCAGGATGCGTAACAGGTATACGCCCATCGGGAAGCGTATCTGCTTGATGGTCGACTCGAATTGCGTGAAACCGGTGCAAGCCTCGTTGATTTGAGTTGAGTAAAAGGTCCACACAATGCTGCCAACCGCAAAAAACGGTAGATACGACTGAACATCGTTCTTGAACAGGACGGACCAGAGCAGGCCCATTGTCCCGATCATGACGCCGGTGGAGATGGTCACCCAGAACGGACCTAGCACCGAACGGCGATATCGTTGCCTGATGTCATACCAGGCTAGCAGCGCCCACAAGTGGGGATTGGCGAGCGCAGCCGACAGATCGCGCAAGCCGCCAAAACGTTTACTGGAGATTGTGTTCATACCTGCTTGCAATTAATTGGCCCGCTATTGTAGCCGAATGTCAAACGCCTCCCGCTTCACTGCCCTGAGATCATGCTTATCATCGCGTGAGCAACGCCCCGACGACGCTTGTCAGGAAATCCCGCGGGTGAGGCACCGCTCTGCAATCGCCGCCCACGCACCGGACACCATCGCCCGTAACCTGCGCCACCGCGGCGGGACGAACATCGTTTGTAGCACCAGCAGTCGCAGGAGTCGTCGGGTCCAGAAGCGTCGCCAAGGCGGCGCAGCATGGCCCGAAAACATGAGCCTCAGCGAATTACGGAAGTAATAGTAATCGCGCAACGGTGAATGCACGGCCAGTTGCCGCCATCCGAACATCCAGAAGCCGACCACTTCGTCACCAATCGCATGATCCAGACGCGCCCGCGGAACGCAATACACGCCGAGTCCTGCCGCACCCGCCCGTAGGCACCATTCGACATCGACCTGGTCGACAAAATACGCTTCATTCATCGGACCAACGGTTTGAAACGCATGGATCGGAATCAACGTGCCCGCAGCGATCAAATATTCGCATCGCACCGGCGCAGTGCCTGAAGGCAAATGAAACTGCACCTGCCCTTCAAGAATCTGCGGAACGGGCGCTACGATCTGGGTTTGCCGTTCGACGATCAGTGGTCCGACCGCTGCAACAGATTCACCCGAAGCGCACAGCTCACCACTGGCAGCGGCAAGCGCGCTCACCATGCCGCTCGTGGGAACGCTGTCATGGTCAAGCAAAAGTACATCCGTAGCGCCCGCCGCCCTCGCCCTTTCGACACCGCGATTCTGTGCGGCGGCAATGCCAATGTTATCGGGCAACAAACACAGCGTGGCATATCCCGCGCAAAGCCGCGAGAGTTGAGCGGTGCACTCCTTCCGGGAGCCATTATCGACTACTACGATCTGCTCGACCTGGTCATGCGTCTGACCGAGCAGCGTCTTGAAGGTGGCAATATCCGGATTGAACGTAACGACGACAGCAAAAATACGGCGGCCATTGCAGGCATCGGCATTTTGCGGTCGATCAATACTCGAAGTCGCCTCAGTCATGCCGTACCCAGGTGGTGATCAACGAGTTCAAGAATCCTGGCCGCTCGATTGGCGTAAGTATGGTCGCGAAGCGCCCGTTGCTGCGCTGCCCCAGCCAATCGCGCAGCCGCGGGTGGATCATCCCGTAACATGTCGATCTGGCGGCGCAATTCCGCCGGCGTGTCAAACAGCAATATCTCGCCTTCGTCCGGGTCGAAGTAATCGCAAATCTCGAGTCCTTCCACGAACATGCACTGCACCGTGCCAGCCATAGCAGCCTCGAACGTACGAGGACCAGGCGTCGAGGCATCGAGATTGAATCGGGCATTGGCCAGGTTGTATCGACGCCCGATGTTTAATGTCATCAACGAACTCGCGTAGTGATCCGGTAGCACTGCATTGTCGATGCGCTCGTTGCGCGCAAACGAGATGTCCGCAGGCCATTCTGCGCCAACAATCTCAACCTGTACGTCTGCCAGGTGAGCCGCGCAGTCGCGCAGCAGGGTGACCCGATTGGCGAATCCCACGCCACAGAAGAAAACCTCTCGGTCCTTTCGCGCGCCTAACGGGCGGAAATGCTCTGCCCTGCTGGCCGCAAGTGGCACGTGGTAGACGTGCGGATGTTGGTAGTGCGACACGGCCCAGCGATCATTTGAAAAGATCATGTCCGCATCATCGAATATCTTATAGTTGAAGTCGAACTCGTAGGGATCGTCGTGTAGCCAGAAAGTCAGGTACGCATGGTTTTGAATGCAAAAGTTCTTCAGCCCGTGGTAGACGCTTACGGAGGGCATACACGACCCAAATACGACCACCAGTTGCGGAGCGAATTCTTGCGCCACATACTCCGCTGCTTCAAGCGAACACACACGAACCGACGCACCACCTAGCACGGTCGCGAAACCCTCTCCAACGTAGCGACGTAATTGCGCGTTTTGATTAATCGAGTCGGGCGATGCACCGCACACCAAAACCCGTTCTATCGCTTCCATAGAATCCTTTTCCCGTGCTTGACGAGCAACGATGCCGTCTTTTTGAAACCATGGTGTGTGTAGAACGCATGCACGTTACGCAACTTCGAACGCTTGATGGCGCTCCGAACGCGCGCGGGGACGATCGCACGCGTAAGCGTCACGAGCGATGACCGCGCACCTGTGCCTCCGAAGATCGCGGCGCGCGACAACCCGCTGTTCTGAACCCAGGAGGGCGCTTGCAATACGATTCCGAATTCAGCGATACCTCCACCATGCACGGTCGCCCCGGTGGTCGCCTCGTGCGGCAAGTCTCTGAAACGCTTGCGATACTCACCCAGCAGGGCTGTGACATGCGGCGTCAATGTTTCGTAAAGTTTGCCGGAAATGTTGGATCGCAACTTCGCCAGTTGGCTTCGGTCTTCCGCAAGCAGCCGAACCGCGCTGATCAAGTCACCCGCTTGACCAACCCGTATTTTGATCCCGTTGCGGCCGTGCTCGACACGCTCCCCAAGTGCGCCAATATCGGAGACGATCGGTACGATCCCGTTTTGCCAGGCCTCCGACAACGTCAGGCAATACGTCTCAGGCCAGATGGAGGTATGCAGCGAAACATCGCACTGAAGCAGGCTATCTGGCAACTGGTCGGCAACATAGGGACCATGTACGATCAGATTCGGAAACTGCTTTTTGTTGTTCAGGTACGCAAAGGCCGGATCAAGTCTGCCGAATACGTGGAACTCGACCGGCGCGTGCGCGAGCGCGGCAACCGTTGGCGCGAACAGGTCTCCGCCCTTTCCCGCCGTGACGTTACCCAGCATCGCGACCTTGAGCGACCAGCGGCCACGTTCGTTGTTCCCCCCCGAATGCGTCGCTACGCGTTGCACTGGCTCGCCGTCAAGAATCGGTACAGGAAGAAGTCTCACGCCTTCATGCTCGCGTACTGCGGGATACGTGGTACTCACCAGATCGCGGACACCCGGCGTACTAAAAATCAGCAGGTCCGTCGCTGCAAGTACCCCGTTCCAGAATTGACGCCTCGCGGCCTGCGATCCCGGAGCAAACTCGTGCTTCTTCGACAGGCATACGTCGCATTGTGAAAGAGACACATTTGGCGCGCCGCAAAAGGCCCCATTGAAAGAAATCAGTTGGTACTCGTTACACACCGCCCAATAGTCGTGGAACGTGATTGCGGTCGGCACACCAAGTTGCCGAGCCATATAGACAAGAGAAGGGGGATGGCCAATGAAGTGATGGAAATGAACAAAATCCACCCTGTTCTCGACGAGGAGCGCATGAAATGCCTGCTCCCGTTCAGGCGACGACAACATCCCAACATCGAATGCATCTCGAAACGTGTAGCGCTTCAGCAGCGTGTAATCCTGCGACAGCAGCAACGACTCGAACTGTTCACCTGGTCCACCGCGCAAATAGAACAGCACATTCAACTCATCGCCAATCTCCGCGCGCAGCCGGTCGAGGTAAATTTCCACGCCACCGAAATCCCCTCTGCTGATGTAGTTGTGGCTGACGAATAAAACCGTCTTGCGATTCGTGCCCGGTAACTCGTTGTCAGTACGGACCTTGGCCAATGCATGCGCAGGCAACTTCGTGAGCTCGGTGAGCATTGTTGCGACGCGTTGATCATAGGTGTGATCTCGTAATGCCCGTTCACGTGCCGCCGTTGCGACGCGGTTACGGTATTGGCGATCAGTGATCACTTCGGATGCTTTCCGGACGAAATCGTGGCCGTCCGAAAACAGCACGATCTCGCGCTCTGGCTCAAACGACCCGGCAGCCTCCGCGAGCCCTTCCTGTACCAGTTGAACGCCACCAGCCAGCGCCGCTTCGAATAGCCGAGGAGGCGGGGTCTCGGCGAACTGTCTGCCACCGGATGCGGAAAAGACCCGAGGCAGCAAGATGGTCACCGCAGAGCAGTTCACAAACCTGCCGAAATCAGGCGGTGACGTACGCCATGAAACGAGGCTTTCGGGTAAGTCCACGTTGCGCGGCGGCAAATGTTCATTGACCGGGAGAGCGAGCTTGAATTTCCATTCGCTCGGCATCTCGCCGATGACGGAACGCACGAAAGCCGTCCGATTGGGCCAGGCGGTGCCAGCAAAAAACAAGTCATAACGTAGTGGCTTTTCGGCGGGCAGCACCGGTATGTTGTGAAACTCAAGAGCGCCCGCGAGCGGCAGGTGCCGCCCCTTCGCACCGTACTCCATCACACTCGACGAATCGTTCGTGAAAATCAGATCGAAGATCAGCGCATTGCGCTTGTTGACCGAAACTTCGTAAGGATCCTCCGTGACCCACAACAACGAGCGGCCACAGGCCTGCGCAAGGCGTTTGCAGAGCGTTTGATCAAGCTCTTCGCCGTCGAAGGCAACGAACAGATTGCAACTGTTCGCATAGGCGCGGCTGATTGCATCGAGTGGCCCAGCCTCCACGACACACTCAATGTGACTGGACCGCTTCAGTGCTTCGCGCAGTGCGATGCAGATGTAGTGATTCGGGTTCCGGAATTTTGTGTCGAGTAACAGGACCCGATATTTGCCGTTCGTCATGCGTCTCCTAACCCGCTATGCGTGCAAACCACACGTTCCCAACAATTTGACCGGCACCGCCCGGTTCGATTACTCTCAAGCAAATTTACTCCGTTCGGGTTTCGCCACTTGTCCCATCGATCTGCCGCTGTCATCGTCACCTACGAGCCCGAATATAAAACCTTGTCGCGCCTGATCAGCCTTGTCGCGCCGCAAGTCCGAAAGATCTTGATAGTCGACAACGCTTCGACCAATTCTGCGGACTGGCAACCACGACTGCCGGCCGAGAAGTGCGAAATCATCAGGCTGGCATCCAACGAGGGAATCGCCAGCGCGCTAAATCGTGGTTTTGAACACGCCCAGAAACAAGGCGATCTCGAGTTCTGTGCGCTGTTCGACCAGGACAGTGCGCCATCGTCCGACATGATCGACCGGCTCGAGACCTACCAGGATTCACTGGCTTCGAGAGGCCCCGTGGCCCAGATCGGACCATATTTCTTCGAACATAACCGCAACTACTATCTGCCGTTCATCGAATCGCAGTTCGGCTTTCCGCGCCGCAAGCGCGACCCCGGCAGCGGAACCTGGACGACCGCTGACTACCTTATCTCGTCTGGCGCTCTGGTTTCGATGGCTGCGCTCAAAGCAGTTGGACCGATGGACGAAGGACTGTTCATCGACTACGTAGACATCGAATGGGGCCTTAGAGCGCGGGCTGCTGGCTATCAAAGCTACGGTGCTTTCGATGTCCGGATGGAACACCGAATCGGCGAAGCAGCCCTCGAAATAGCCGGAGTGAAGCTCGCGGTCCACAAACCCCTTCGCCGCTACTACTACTATCGCAACGCGATCCTGCTTTGTCGGCGCCGTTACATTCCCGTTGCATGGAAAGTGAACGAGGTCATCCGACTGGGTATCAAGTTTTTCATCTTCAGCGCGCTGTCGAAGCAGCGTGCAGCAGACTTCGCCATGATGAGCAAAGGGATTCAGGATGGTTTGCGAGGCAAGACGGGCAAGTTTCACCCGGCGGAGCCACGCTGAGCGCACAAAAGCGAAGGTCGTTCGGCCAGCGACATCTGAATTCAACCTTGGAGCTTGTGTCGGCCTCCTGAATACTCAGGCTTCTCCGATACAAAGTCGCAGTGCCTCATCCCACTGAGGCATTTTCAGGCCGAATGCACTACCCAACTTTTCGCCCGACATCACGGAGTTAGCAGGTCGCTTCGCAGGGACTGGATACTCACTCGCTGGAATCGCTTCGACGGTAGGCTTCTTTTCGAGCGTCGCGAGATCGAAGATCGCTTCAGCAAAGCCCGCCCAAGACGTGGAGCCACCTGCACTGAGGTGATAGATGCCCGATTTTTCCGACCACCAGTCATTTCCAGCAAATAGGCCCTGCGCTGCGATATGGCTCACCATCGTGGCGATAGTCTTGCTCCAGGTAGGCGCACCGATCTGATCGCCTACGATCCGCAGAGCCGGCTTTTCCGCTGCGAGACGCAACATGGTCAACAGAAAATTCTTGCCGCGGCGGCCGTAAACCCAACTGGTTCGAAACACCATCGCGTTTCCGCCCGCCGCTTCAATAGCCTGTTCGCCCGCCAGTTTGCTCGCGCCGTAGACATTTTGCGGATCAGTCTCGTCCATTTCCACGTACGGTCCACTCTTCGTACCGTCGAACACGTAATCGGTCGAAAAATGAAAGAGAGTTGCGCCAAGCCGCCTGGCTTCTTCAGCGATCACCCCTGGTGCGTGCCCATTGATTTTCGTCGCCGCCTCGGCGTCTTTCTCTGCTTGATCAACCGCCGTATAAGCAGCCGGATTCACAATCAGCGCAGGCTGCAACTCACGGATCACACTGCGGATCTGGTCGAAATTGGCCAGGTCGAATTGCTGACGATCGAGCGCCACGACCCGGCCGAGTCCCTGCAGGCTGCGAGCCAATTCGAAGCCAACCTGCCCGTTCACTCCAGTGACAAGAATGGTCCTGTTCGCCGTTGCGTTCATGCAAACACCTCTGCTTCCGCCAGCGATTTACCCGCCGCATCCTTCGCAGCCAACATCGGTTCAAAATCGATCGGCCACTCGATCCCAACCTGCGGATCATTCCAAACAATGCTCCGCTCGTGCTCCGGGAACCAGAAATCGGTTGTTTTATAAAGAAACTGTGCAGTCTCAGATAGCACGACAAAGCCATGCGCAAAACCAGGCGGAATCCACAATTGTCGGTAGTTCGATTCCGTTAGGCTCACGCCGACCCATTTGCCGAAATTCGGAGAGCTCTTTCGGATATCGACAGCGACATCGAACACTTCGCCCTCGACAACGCGCACCAATTTGCCCTGCGCATGTTCGACCTGATAATGCAGCCCCCGCAACACGCCCTTCGCCGAGCGTGAGTGATTGTCCTGTACGAACTCCACACCTGCCTGAACGTGCTCGGCAAACTCACGGCCGTTGAAGCTTTCATAGAAGAAGCCACGCGCATCGCCGAACACCTTCGGCTCGATTATCTTGACTTCCGGCAGTACGGTAGCGGTCACTTGGATGGCCATGCGACTTGATCCGTCAGGAGATTTTGCAAGTATTGCCCGTAGGCGTTCTTGGCAAGCGGCTTCGCCAGCGCTGACAAACGTTCGGCATCGATCCAACGTTGCCGAAACGCAATCTCCTCCGGACAAGCCACCACCAGTCCCTGGCGCTTTTGCAGCGTCGCAATGAACGTCGCCGCTTCGATCAGCGAGTCATGCGTACCCGTATCGAGCCACGCATACCCACGTCCCATGATCTCGACATTGAGCGCACTATCGGCCAGATACCGCGAATTCACATCGGTAATCTCAAGCTCGCCACGCGGCGAAGGCTTGATATCCGCCGCGATATCGCACACCTGCTTGTCGTAGAAGTACAGGCCCGTCACTGCGTAGTTGGAACGCGGTTTGGCCGGCTTCTCTTCAATGGAAAGCGCGCGGAACTGCTTGTCGAATTCCACCACGCCGTACCGTTCGGGGTCCTGCACGTGGTAAGCAAACACGGTCGCGCCCTGCTCCTGCTGATCCGCGCGCTCGAGCTGCTTGGCCAGATCGTGACCGTAAAAAATGTTGTCACCGAGGATCAGCGCCGACGGATCGTTGCCCACGAAGTCGCGGCCAATGATGAACGCCTGGGCGAGACCGTCCGGCGACGGCTGCACGGCGTACTGGATATTCATGCCCCACTGGCTGCCGTCGCCGAGCATCGTCTCGAAGCGCGGCGTGTCCTGCGGCGTGGAGATGATCAGCACATCACGAATGCCGGCCACCATCAACGTGGACAGCGGGTAGTAGATCATGGGCTTGTCGTACACCGGCAGCAGCTGCTTGGAGACGACATGAGTAATCGGATAGAGCCGCGTGCCCGATCCGCCCGCGAGAATAATGCCTTTGCGCGCCATGACGTTGCCTTTACGCGCGCTGCGCGTAGTTGGTCTCAACCCACTTGCGGTATTCGCCGGAAGCGACTTCGTCCACCCATTCCTGGTTGTCGAGATACCACCGCACGGTCTTCGCCAGGCCCGTTTCGAAGGTTTCCGCCGGCTTCCAGCCCAGTTCGCGCTCCAGCTTGCGCGCGTCGATCGCATAGCGGCGATCGTGGCCCGGACGATCCTTCACGTAGGTGATCTGGTCGCGGTACGAACCCGTGGACTTCGGACGTTGCTCATCAAGCAAATCGCACAGCGTATGCACGACGTCGAGGTTCTTCTTCTCGTTCCAGCCGCCCACGTTGTAGGTCTCGCCGGGCACGCCACGTTCGAGCACTTCGCGGATGGCGCTGCAGTGGTCACCCACGTACAGCCAGTCACGCACGTTCTGGCCGTCGCCATACACGGGCAGCGGCTTGCCGCCCAGCGCGTTGGCGATCATCAACGGAATTAGTTTCTCGGGGAACTGATAAGGACCGTAGTTGTTCGAGCAATTCGTGGTCAACACCGGCAGGCCGTACGTATGGTGATACGCGCGCACCAGATGATCCGAACCTGCCTTGGTAGCCGAGTACGGGCTGTTCGGCGCATACGGCGTGGTTTCGGAGAACTGCGGATCCGTTGCAGACAGCGAGCCGAATACTTCATCCGTCGAAACGTGCAGGAAGCGGAACGCAGCCTTGTCAGTCTCGCTCAACGCGCTCCAGTACGAACGGGTGGCTTCCAGCAGCGTAAAGGTGCCCACTACGTTGGTCTGGACGAAATCTGCGGGACCATGAATGGAACGGTCGACGTGGCTTTCCGCAGCGAAGTGCAACACGGCGCGGGGCTTGTGCTCTGCGAACAGGGCGTCGAGCGCGGCGCGGTCGCAGATATCGGCACGTGCGAACACATGCTTCGGGTTGTCGTGCTGCGACTTGAGCGTACCCAGGTTGCCTGCGTAGGTCAGCTTGTCCAGGTTGAGGACGGGTTCGTCCGAGCCGTTCAGCCAGTCAAGCACAAAATTAGCGCCGATAAAGCCGGCGCCGCCCGTTACCAGGATCATGGAATTACCCTATAGATGTTCGTGGCCGCTGCAGCCGCTTTCCGCCCGGCCGCCCGTATCTTGGTTGTTTTGCGGCGCAATATTTCGCCTGCCGCCGCGCCTCATGTATAAACCGGGCACGATCAACCGCTCTTTTATAAAGCCCCGATTATAAAGCGGGAATGGCCAAAAACTAGAGCCCTAACAACTTGAAACAGCTTGGCAAAGTTCGTTTCCGAACCATTGCAAATCAGGCAAAACTCGCCCAACGGCTGGCCGCACCGCCGTGAGTGACCCGGTAAGAATCACCATGTCAGACGCATTCTCCAGCGCAAGTTATGCCGCCAGCATCCACCCCAGCGTCTCCCGGAACCCAATCGCCTTCACCTCCGGCACCATCCGCTGCAGCTTCGCCGGCGACCCCGCGAGCACCTTGACATCCGTCTGCCGTACAAACGCCGGGTTGACGCGAATCGCCAACTCATGACCGGTAATCTCGCCGGCCATCGTCAGAATTTCCCGCAGCGTGTAGGGCTGGCCCGTACAGACGTTCACCGTCTCGCCTGCCGCCGCGCTGTCCAGCAACGCCTCGTAGGCCCGCACCACGTAGCGCACGTCCGAAAAGTCACGCGCCACGTCGATGTTGCCCAGCGAAATCTCCGGCGCCCGCCGCGCGAAATGATCGACGATCTTCGGCACCAGGAAGCTGGATGTCTGGCCACGGCCGGTGTAGTTGAATGGCCGCACGATCAGGATGGGCAGACGGTCGAACCACGTCCGCACCATCGACTCCATCGCGGCCTTGCTCGCCGCGTAATGATTGACGGGCGCCGCCGGGAAGCTCTCGTCGATGGCATCGCTGGTGACGTTGCCATACACGTTCGCACTGCTCGCAATCAGCACCTTGCGCGGCGTATGGCCCACATCGGCGCACGCCTGCAACAGATTCAGCGTACCCAGTACGTTGACGCGATAGAAATCCAGCGGATCGTCATGGCCCACGAAGCTGATCGCAGCCAGGTGAACGATATAGTCCGGCCGCACTTCGTCGATCACGCGCCGGCACTGCTCGGGCGACGTGATATCGAGCCTGCGCCGCGACGGCGTTTCGGTCGCATTCTGCCCTGCCACGGTCTCCGTGACGGCATGACCGCTGGCGAGCAGATTGCTGATCAACCATGCGCCGGTGAAGCCGCTCGCGCCGGTCACGAGTGTGCGTGTCAGGCGTTCAGCATGCAGCGCTGATTGCGTCGTTTCTCCGTTCACTCACATCCCCCTGCTCTATGTTCTGGAAAAGCTGCCAGCAAACATACTAACTGGAAAAAACGCGCGAAAAATCAACGGAAAATCGGCGCAATTAATCGGCTGCATGATGCCCGGCGTGGATGGCACAAACGTGTCGCAATGCCGTCGCACCAAACGGGCTATTATGTCACGCTAACTTATTGCTTCATGCGCCTGCGCGTACCTGATTCCGCCCCAGATGACCGTCCCCAGCCTCCCGAATTCCGTTCCGCTTGCCTTCGGTGACCTGCAAGGTTGCCGCAGCCAGTATCAGCAACTGCTCGCCAAGGCCGCCCCCGCGCCCGAGACACCGCTCTGGTTCGCGGGCGATCTGATCAACCGCGGCGGCGAATCGCTTGCCGCCCTGCGGGACATCATTGCGCTGGGCGACCGCGCCAGGCCGGTGCTGGGCAATCACGATCTGCATCTGCTGTCGGTCTCGGCGGGCATTCGCAAGTCCAAGAAGGGCGACACCATCGACGAGATTCTCGCCGCGCCGGATGCGGAAGATTTGCTGCACTGGGTCCGGCATCGTCCGCTCGCCCATTTCGAAAACGACATGCTGATGGTGCACGCCGGCGTTCTGCCGCAATGGGACGTCGCGACCACGCTTGAACTCGCCGAGGAGCTCTCGCAAGCCCTGCGCGCGCCGAACTGGAAAGAGACGCTGGCGGGTCTGTACGGCAATGAGCCGAATCGCTGGAAGCCGGGCTTGAAGGGAATCGACCGCTTGCGCCTCACCTGCACCGCACTCACGCGCATGCGCTTCTGCGATCTCGACGGCGCGATGGATTTCAGCACCAGCGGCGGTCTCAGCTCGGCGCCGCCGGGCTTTATGCCGTGGTTCGATGTGCCGTCGCGCAAAACGGCGGACACCACCGTCGTGTTCGGTCACTGGGCCGCACTGGGCCTGCTCATGCGCGACAACCTGATCGGCCTCGACTCGGGGTGCGTGTGGGGCGAGAAGCTCTCCGCCGTGCGGCTCGCGGCCAATCCCGCCGAGCGCAGGCTTACCCAGGTGAACTGCGACGGCTGCCGCGCGATGATGGACTAGGCCGAACGGCCGCGCTGGTCGATGCTGTCGAGCAGCGTGTTGTCGTTGGCCAATGTCTCGACCGGCAGCGCGGCTTTAGCTGCATCCGTCACGCGGGCGCCATTGCCTTGCAGTTCGCCCAAGGCCGCCTCCACCGAAGCCTGTGCTTGCGCGGCCAGCGTGCGCCGATCCGCGCCAGGGGCGAGCGCTTCGCCCACATACACATGTGCCGTCAGCGGACCGCCGCGCAGCAGCGCATCCAGCGAGTCGGCCAGCGAAAGCTCGTCGATGTACGCCGGCGCCGTGGATTGCCGGCCCTGCCCGTCTTCGTACATCAGGCAGATCGGTTGCACCGGGCACGCGGCGGAGACGGCCGCCTGGAACATGTTCGAGTGAAACGGCAGCAGCGTGAGTCCGCTGGACGTCGTGCCTTCGGGAAACACACACATCAATTCACCCGCGCTCAGGCGATCGGACAGTTCGTGCATGATGCGCTTCGCGTCGCTGCGCTTTTCGCGCTGGATGAACACGGTGCCGAGCTGTTGCGCGAGCCATCCCACCACGGGCCATTGCCGCACCTCGGCCTTCGAGACGAACGGCGTCGGCCGCCACGCGTTGATCACGTAGATGTCGATCCACGAAATGTGGTTCGCCACCACCAGCGCGCCGGCATCGAGACGCGCGCTGTCGTTGTGGACCACGAGGCGCATGCCGCACAGCCGCAGCATCTTCAGCGACCATGCGCGGTTCAGCGCTTCCCGCTGTGCCGGCGTGGCGCGCGAAAAGCGCGTGGCGACCGTCCACATGCCGTGCAGCAGATGAGCAAACAGCCGGGCTTTGCGAAAGACGAGCTTCATTGTTCGAGTGTTCCGTGTGTATCGTGGTCAGGCGCGATGGTCAGGCGAGTTGGTCAGGCGCGTTGGTCAGGGTAAGTTCGATTAAGACCTTGGAAACGTTGTAGCAAAGTTTTGTGGCATTCAGCAGCGACCCTCAGCCGCGTTCGAACACCACTTGCCCCGCCACGAGCGTCGCATGCACGCGCGCCGGCAATTCATAGCCGAGAAACGGCGTATTGTGCCCCTGACTCTTCAAGGCACGCGGCTCGACGTGCCAGTGCGTGTTCCTGTCGAAGATGCACAGGTCGGCCGCCGCGCCCAACGCCACGCGTCCGGCGTCCAGCTTCAGCACGTCAGCCGGCGCCGCCGTGATGCGATTGAGCGCCTTTGCCAGCGGTGTCGCGGTTTCCTGCGCCCATTTCACGGTCAGCGAGAGCAGCAGTTCGAGGCCCGTCGCACCCGGCGTCGCCTCGGCGAACGGCAGCAGCTTTTCGTCATCGTCGACGGGCGTGTGATCCGAACAGATCGCGTCGATGGTGCCATCCAGCAGTCCTGCGCGAATCGCTTCGCGATCACGCTGCGAGCGCAGTGGTGGATCAAGGCGAAACTGCGCATCGAAGTAGCCGATGTCCAGGTCGATCAGGTGGATATGGTTCACGGTGACATCGCACGTCACCGGCAAGCCCTCGGCCTTCGCTGCGCGCATCAGCTCGACGCCCGCCGCCGACGACAGATGCGACACATGCACGCGCGCACCCGTCACGCGGACCAGCTCAAAAATCGTATGCAGCGCGATGGTCTCGGCAGCCACCGGCACGCCCGACAAGCCGAGCCGCGAGGCCAACGGCCCGCTCGCCGCCACGCCACCTTTGCCGAGAAACGCATCCACGGGCCGCAGCCACACGGTATAGCCATAGGTGTTCGCATACTGCAGCGCGCGCAGCAGCACCTGCGTGTCCATCACCGGCACGTCCGCTTGCGAAAAGCCGACGCAACCCGCCTCGGTCAGCTCGACCATCTCCGTGATGACCTGCCCCTGCAAACCGACCGTCAACGCACCCAGCGGATGCACATGCGCCCGGTTCAGATTGCGGGCGCGGAACTTGAGCATTTCGACGAGGCCAGGCTCGTCCAGCACGGGATCCGTGTCCGGCAGACACACGAGCGTCGTCACGCCGCCCGCGAGCGCGGCGGCCATTTCGGATTCGAGCGTCGCCCGGTGTTCGTGGCCCGGCTCGCGCAGCCGCGCGGCCAGATCGACCAGGCCGGGCGCGATGCAAAGCCCGCTAGCGTCGATGGTCCGGTCCGCGTGGAAATCGGCGGGCGCGTGACCGAGCGCGACGATCCTGCCCTTCGCAATGAAGACGTCCTGCTGCTGTTCGGTGCCGGCCGCGGGGTCGATCAGCGTGCCGCCTTGAATGTGAATCTGCATGCGCTGCCCTGGTTGTGTTGCGTGTTGCGTGTTCTCTCGTGAGGCGGGTTGCCTTGCGTGACTTCCGGCCGATCAGTCATGGTTGCCCGCGACGATCCCCATCACTGCCATGCGCACCGCAATGCCGAACGTCACCTGATTCAGAATGACGGACTGCGGTCCGTCGGCCACCTGCGAATCGATTTCCACGCCCCGGTTCATCGGCCCCGGATGCATGACGATGGCGTCGGGCTGCGCCAGCGCGAGCCGTTCCGGCGTCAAGCCCCAGCTCTTGAAGTATTCCTGCGCCGACGGCAACAGCGCACCGCTCATGCGCTCGTTCTGCAAGCGCAGCATGATGATGACGTCGACGTCTTTCAGCCCTTCGTCGAGGTTGTGAAACACGCGCACGCCCATCTGTTCGAGACCGCCTGGCAACAAGGTACGCGGGCCAATTGCGCGCACCTCGGGCACGCCGAGCGTAGTCAGCGCATGGATATCCGAACGCGCCACCCGCGAATGCAGGATATCGCCCACAATCGCCACGCGCAGATTCGTAAAGTCCTTCTTGTAGTGACGAATCGTGTACATGTCGAGCAGACCCTGGGTGGGGTGTGCGTGACGCCCATCACCGGCATTGATCACATGCACGTGCGGCGCGCAGTGTTCGGCAATCAGGTACGGCGCGCCGCTCGAGGCGTGACGCACGACGAACATGTCCGCGTGCATCGCAGAGAGGTTGTTGATCGTGTCCAGCAGCGATTCGCCCTTGCTAGTCGAGGACGCGTTGATGTTCAGATTGATGACGTCCGCGGACAGACGCTTGGCGGCGATTTCGAAGGTGGTGCGGGTGCGCGTCGAGTTTTCGAAGAACAGGTTGAACACGGACTTGCCGCGCAACAGCGGCACTTTCTTGACCTCACGATCGGCCACGCTGACAAACTGCGTGGCCGTATCGAGGATGTGATCCACGATCCTGCGCGGCAGGCCGTCGATGCTCAGCAAATGTTTCAGCTCCCCGTTTTTCGTGAGCTGCGGATTGCCCTTCAGGAAACCGTAGCGGAAGCGTTCGGAGGTGCCGGCGCCGTCGCTGCTGGGGGAGCCTTGGGAAGCCGGGGTGGCAGTGGTCATGGTCTACCTGAGTCAAACGTGTACAAGGTTTGAACAAGCCTGCGTGGATCGCGCGCGAAGCGCCCGGTTGCGCTGCTGTCTCTCTCGCGGCCGTTTGCGGCCATCATCACATCGTGGCGGCACGACGCCTCTACAGCACGTTACCGGACTTGCCGCGTCGCTGCGCTCAATCCGTGCGTATTTCGGTGTGGAAGGTGAAGCGCTCGCCGGCTGGATCTGCGGCGTCCGCTTCGCGTGCCAGCACGAGGTTGGCATCCGCGGGCACCTCGATCACGCCGCCCACGAAGCGCGCCGCTACCGGCAGCTCGCGGCCACCGCGATCGGCGAGCACCGCGAGTTCCACCGCGACGGGCCGTCCATAGTCGTATAACTCGTTGAGCGCGGCGCGCACCGTGCGGCCGGTAAATAGCACGTCGTCGACCAGCACGATGCGACGCCTGCTGACGTCGAATGGCAGCGAGGTCGGGCTGGCCTGCGCGTGCAGGCCTTTCTTCGCGTAGTCGTCGCGATGCAGCGCCACATTGACGACGCCGAACGCACGCGCATTCAGATCACGCGCCAGACGCCCGGCGAGCCACACGCCGCCGCTATAGATGCCGACCAGTACCGGGCCGTTGGCGTCATCCGCGAACGCTTCGCCATAAGCCGCACGAAGCTGTTCGAGCACGGCGCGATACAGCGCTTCGGCGTCAATGGAACTCATGATCGTCGGGAAGCCCGTCTAGATACTGCTGGAGGATGATGCAGGCGGCCTCGGCATCGAGCATGTCGGCGCGCCCATTGCCGGCGCGGATTTCGGCCTTGGCCTCGACCGACGAATAGCGTTCGTCGATCCACGTAACCGGCAAGTTGAAGCGCCCGTTGAGTTGATTGCCGAAGCGTTTGGCGAGTTGGGTCATTTCGTGCGGGGCACCATCTGGATGCAGCGGCAATCCGACCACCAGCACGGCGGGCTTCCACTCGGCAATCAGCTTGCCGAGCGTCTCGAAGCGGTACTCCCGATTGCGGTTTTGCACCACCACGAGCGGCCGTGCGCTTTTGGTGAGCGAATTGCCCACCGCCACGCCAATCCGTTTTTCGCCATAGTCGAACGCCAGCAAGGTTGCTGCCCGTCCGGCTGGACTGCTCATGCGTGACCTGCTTCGCCCGAAAGCATGGACAGGGAAATGCCGAGGAGAGCCAGAGCGGCTTCGAGGCGTTCTTCGGCCGGCACGTCGAACACGATCTTCGGATCGGCTTCGACAGTGAGCCAGCCGTTCTTCGAAATCTCTTCCTCGAGCTGGCCCGCGCCCCAACCTGCGTGGCCGAGCGTGAGCAGAAACCGTTCCGGGCCCGTGCCGCTGGCGACGGCTTCGAGCACATCTTTCGACGTGGTCATCTCGAGACCGCCCGGCACCGACATGGACGACGTGTAAGGGCTGCCGTCTTTCGGATAGTGCAGCACGAAGCCGCGCTCGGTTTGCACCGGGCCGCCGAAGTAAACGGGGACATGCAGCAGGGGTTCGATTTCGAGCTTGAGGTCGATGCGACTGAAGAGCGCTTCCAGATCGATGTCGGTGGGCCGGTTGATCACGAGGCCGAGCGCACCGCGCTCACTGTGATCGCAAAGGTAGACCACCGTTCCTGAAAACGTGGGATCGGCCATGCTGGGCATAGCGATCAGGAACTGGTTGGTCAGATTGATGCGATCGGTACTCTTGGACATAGTTCGGATTTTAGCAAAGACGATGCGGAATGGCGGGCTTTGAGCGAGGGCAGATCAGGTTTGCCGCGATCGCAGAAGCAGCGGAGCACAGTGCCACTCTATCACGTGCTTACATGAGGCCAACGAGGCGTACGCGGGCCTACGCGACGCCCTGTTCGATGGCCCGCGTCAAGGTCGTCAAGGCGAGGCTGCCGTCCGGCGGCGCGACGCCCGCTGCAATGGTGTGCAGCATGGCGCGCAACGCCTCGGCGCCCTGCTCCAGCGAGCGCGCATTGGGCGGCTCGACAATCACATGCGCACGCACGGCGGGCGTCGATACGCCTGCATGCGCCCGGCGTCGCCATGCGAGGCCCAGCGCGTCTGCGAGCAACCCAACGTGCCCGAGGCCGAGCGCGCAGGCCGCCGCGCCGAGCCGGAAGGCGGCGTCGCTCGCCTGCAAGGCTTCGCCTGGGTCCGCCTTCTCTGGATGCCCCGCCGCGCGCGCGTGTTCCGCCAGCGCGGCAATCGAGGCATCGGCCGTCTGCAGAAAATCTTCATACGCGTGGGCGTTCACGGTGAGTACGCCCAGTTCGCGTGTGCGGACCGCCAGCGAGTCAGCCGCGCCGCGCTGCGTCTGGGATGCCTGGGCGCTAGCCGCGCCGGCCTCCCAGAGCACCTCGGAATCCTGTGTGCCGGCGACGTGCCAGTCGACCGTCAGGCCGTAATCGTGCAGCACTTCCACGTGATCAGCGTCCTCCGCTGCGGCGCCGAAAAGCGCGTAATCGCGCCACAACAGCGCCAACGTGCTGCGCACCAGCGAGCGCGACGCCAGCGGCATGCCCCGCGCGTGATCCGCGAAAGCCAGATTGCAGCGGGCGTGAAAGCGCCGTGCATCGGCATCCCCGGCTAAGTGACCGCTCACGCGCAGCGCGCGGGCGCAGGCCGAAGCGAGGCGCCAGAAATCATAGGGATCAGGACCGGCGAGTTCGGCAAGGCATGCGTCCAGTTCATCGAGTGCGGCGCGCATCGCGGCGCTCGCCGCCGCGCTGGCCGCGCCGTCGCTGGAGTGGGCTCGCAGCACCGGCAGCAACGCGCGTTCGTAGCGGGCGCGCAGATGAGCGAGGCGCTCGGCCGGCTGCGGACTGAACGTGACCGGTGGCACGGGCCGCGCCAGCAGCGCGAGATCTTCGAAGGTGACGGTGAAGCCCGGCGTGCGCTTTGCAATCAACGCGCTCAGGGCGTGGTAATGGGCGAACAGCGTGGGAGAGCAGGACAGCTCGCGTAGATTGTGACGGCCGATGGCCGCCCGGAAATCGTGCAGCGCTGGCGCAAACAGCGCGCGGGCGTTGGGTTCGTCAGCGGGGTCCGCCACCGTGAGTGGCGACGCCAATACGAGCATGTCGGCAAAACGCTGCGCGCTGGGCCAGCCTGCTTCGCGCAGCGCCCGCACCGCCTGCAACAGAGGTGACGCCAGGTCACCGCGTTGCTCGAACGCCAGTTGTGCTTCGGCGAGCGCCAGTTCGGCCGGACGCACGGCGCCGCCGCGGGGGTTGGGCAAGGCGTCGAGAGACTCAGCGGGCAATAACGGGGCGGTTTGTGAGGTCATGAGCGAGCGGCGTGAGTGATGGCACAGGCTGCTGACAGGCCGCCGGGCGGCCAGGCGACCGATACGCGGCCGTTCACGCCATGCAGCACGTGACCCCGCGAGGGTACGATGACGAACTACCGTGAAGGCCACGCGGGCCCAGGACCCGGCAATTCAGCGTGATGCGCGCGAAGCGATGCGCCTCGATGCCAAAGCTCCGGCGTGGCGCCAACCTGCGCGCTCAAGCCAGACTCAGCCGCCAGCGCGCATGCTGCGAGACGGTCAGATCTGGACCATCTCGAAGTCTTCCTTGCGCGCGCCGCACTCGGGACAAGTCCAGTTAATGGGAACATCCTCCCAACGCGTGCCCGGCGCGATTCCTTCATCTGGCAGACCGGCTTCTTCATCGTAGATCCAGCCGCAGATCAGGCACATCCAGCTTCTGTATTCCATTCGTGTGTCGCGTCAAAAAGGGCGTTGAAACGAGAGCCATGATGGTACCGTGTTGCCGCCCTAATGCCTAGCAATCGAAAAGTCGCAACCTGCCGCACTACCGGCCGGTTGCCCGATAGCTGGCGGTTGCCGACCACGTCGCAGGCGGCATGAGGTCCAAACCACGCGCAAAGCGTCATCGCGGTGCGAAAAAACGCCTCCGCAGCGCTTTAGGCCGCATAATTGAGCCGACTACGCGCCCAGTGCGCGCTTACATCTGCTCATTTCCTGCCAACCATCTTCATGCCCAGCGACACTCCTCCGATCGTACTCACCTTCGGCCTCTCCGACCCGACGGGCGGCTCCGGCCTGCAAGCAGACCTGATGACGCTCGCCAGCATGGGATGTCACGGGGTCAGCGTCCTCACCGGCTACACGGTGCGCGACTCGGCAAGCTGCGACGAAGTGACCGGACTCGACCCTGAAATCGTCGCGACGCAGGCGCGCATGCTCCTCGAAGACATGCCGATTGCCGCGTTCAAGGTCGGCGCGGCCACCCGCGCGGAAGTGGTGAGCGCGATCGCCGAAGTCGTGGCCGACTACGACGACATTCCGCTGATCCTCGCGCCGGACTTCACGCTCGACGACGAGCATGTGCTGGCCGCCGATGAACTGCGCGAGGCCATCGCCGATTTGCTGGCACCGCAAACCACCTTGCTGGTCGCCGATCACGCCACGCTGCTCGCACTCGCGCAGCCGGACGGCGACGCCGAAGCGCCCAGCCTCGACGCGGCGATTTCGCATCTGCTGTCGCAGGGATGCGAATACATTCTGTCTACGGAGACCGGCACGCACCGGCTCGTCAATACGCTCTTCAGCGAAGACGGCCAACTGCGCCAGGACATGTGGGACCGCGGCAGCAACCGCATCATGGGCCTGACCGACACGCTGGGCGCCGCGATCGCCGCGCTGCTCGCCAACGGGCAGGATCCCGCCGAAGCCGTTCGCGAAGCGCAGGAATACATGTACCAGGCCATGCGCAGCGCGTTTCGCCCGGGCATGGGTGTGTATATTCCGGACCGGTTCTTCTGGGCACGCAGCAGCGAAGAAGACACGCCGCTCACCACGGGTAAGGACGCGCCGCCCGGAGAGGCTCGGCATTGAGTCTGTAGCGGTTTGAGTCGCGTGGGGCGAAGTGATATGCCACCGCGTTTCGGCTCAAACTGCGTTTCAACGTTTGATCGGTCTACCCATCGCACGGGCTGTGCGAAGTTGAGTCGTTGGCTCGAATAGAGCGTCCGTATTACTTACGTAATTAGCCGTTACAACGAAAATTTATATTCGCGCTATTATTTACGGACTGTAATATTGCTCTAGTCGCTCATATGCCCTCTCGCCTTTTCGTTCCCCGGGCTTCCGCGCTGCCAGTCGTAGAGACGTTGACTCACATCGCACGTTCATGCAGCTTTACAAAAGCATCGGTTTCACAACCGATGCCAGACTAAGGGGGCACCGTCGCAGTGGACAATTTATCTGGCAGTCACTCCGCGCATTCCCTTTTCGACGACCACGAGCCCCAACGCAGCGTCGAAACTCAGCGCAGCGGCACCGCGGAACAAGCTCAGCGTTTTCTCCAGCGCGTGAACGGCGCAGTGTCTGATCACGACCGCGCAAGCATGTTTTCCCAGCGAGCTGTGACGATCTGGCTGACGGGCCTCTCCGGCTCCGGCAAATCCACCATCGCCTATGAGCTCGAGCGTCATCTGATTGCGGAAGGTCACGCCTGCTACGTGCTCGACGGCGACAACATTCGTCACGGTCTGGGCAGCGACCTTGGCTTCACACCCGCCGACCGCCGCGAAAACATTCGCCGGGTCGCACACGTCGCTCAGTTGATGAATGACGCAGGGCTGATCGTGATTTCCGCGCTGATCTCGCCCATGCATGAAGATCGCGTCATGGCGCGTGAGATCATCGGGCACGACCGTTTTATCGAGACCTATCTTTCGGCTTCGGTGGATGAATGCGCGCGGCGCGATCCGAAGGGCCTGTATGCAAAAGCCCGAGCCGGTGCGATCCCTTCTTTTACGGGTGTGTCGGCGCCTTATGAAGCGCCCGTTGAGCCTGATCTGCGAGTCGACACCGCTAATGAGGCTGCGGAAGCCAGCGTCGCGAGCATCTACGCGCACTTGCGTGCAAGCTTTTTGATGCCGCGCTGATCACACACGGACTGCGCCCCGCCCAGCCGGAAGTTCGGAGCATGCGCGAATCGTCGTTGCGGTAGCGATTCAACACAGCCCGCTCCCAACACGCAGCCCGCTCCGCAGAAAACAAAAAACCCCGCAATTGCGGGGTTTTTCTTTTGGGAAGCACGTCTCGCAACGCGCCTCCCCATGCACTTCCTATCGGACCTCTGACGAGGCCCGCGGAAATTACATGTCCATGCCCATGCCGCCCATGCCGCCGGGCATGCCGCCAGGCATCGGTGCATCTTCCTTCGGCAGTTCGCAAACAGCTGCGTCGGTCGTCAGCAGGAGACCTGCCACCGATGCTGCGTTTTGCAGTGCCGTACGCGTGACCTTGGTCGGGTCCACGACACCAGCGTCAACCAGGTCGACGTACTCGCCCGTTGCTGCGTTGTAGCCGTAGTTGCCCTTACCTGCTGCAACTGCTGCCACCACGACGCTGGCTTCTTCGCCGCCGTTCGTGACGATCTGGCGCAGCGGTTCTTCCATTGCGCGCAGAACGATCTTGATACCTGCGTCTTGATCAGCGTTCGAGCCCTTCAGGCCGGCGATTGCCGTGCGAGCGCGGATCAGTGCAACACCGCCGCCAGCCACGATGCCTTCTTCCACAGCTGCGCGCGTTGCGTGCAGTGCGTCTTCGACACGTGCCTTCTTTTCCTTCATTTCGACTTCGGTCGCAGCACCAACCTTGATCACTGCAACGCCGCCGGCCAGCTTGGCCACGCGTTCCTGCAGCTTTTCACGGTCGTAGTCCGACGTAGCTTCTTCGATTTGCGTGCGAACTTGCTTCACACGTGCTTCGATGTTGGCAGCTTCGCCAGCGCCGTCGATGATCGTCGTGTTTTCCTTGCCCACTTCGATACGCTTCGCTTGACCCAGTTCGGCCAGCGTTGCCTTTTCGAGCGTCAGGCCGGTTTCTTCAGCGATGACTTGACCGCCGGTCAGGATCGCGATGTCTTCCAGCATGGCCTTACGGCGATCGCCGAAGCCCGGAGCCTTCACAGCAACCGTCTTCAGGATGCCGCGGATGTTGTTCACCACCAGCGTTGCCAGCGCTTCGCCTTCGACGTCTTCAGCGATGATCAGCAGCGGACGGCCAGCCTTCGCCACTTGTTCCAGAACCGGGAGGAGGTCACGAATGTTCGACACCTTCTTGTCGTGCAGCAGCACGAACGGGTTGTCGAGCACGGCAACTTGCTTGTCCGGGTTGTTGATGAAGTACGGCGACAGGTAGCCGCGGTCGAATTGCATACCTTCGACCACGTCCAGCTCGTCTTGCAGCGACTTGCCGTCTTCAACGGTGATGACGCCTTCCTTGCCAACCTTGTCCATGGCTTCAGCAATGCGGTCGCCGATCGACGAGTCGCTGTTTGCCGAGATCGCGCCAACCTGAGCGATTTCCTTGTTGGTCGTGCAAGGCTTGCTGATCTTGCGCAGTTCTTCGATTGCAGCAGCCACTGCCTTGTCGATACCGCGCTTCAGGTCCATCGGGTTCATGCCCGATGCAACGTACTTCATGCCTTCGCGGACGATGGACTGAGCCAGGACCGTAGCGGTCGTGGTGCCGTCACCTGCGTTGTCGCTGGTCTTGGAAGCCACTTCCTTGACCATTTGTGCGCCCATGTTCTGGAGCTTGTCTTTCAGTTCGATCTCTTTCGCGACCGACACACCGTCCTTCGTGACCGTCGGGCCACCGAAGCTGCGTTCCAGCACAACGTTGCGACCCTTCGGGCCCAGCGTGACCTTCACAGCGTTCGCGAGGATGTTCACGCCTTCAACCATCTTGGCACGGGCGGAATCACCGAATACGACGTCTTTAGCTGCCATCTTCTAACTCCTTGAATTCTCTGGGATATGACCGGGAAAAGTAGCGGCTGTGCGCTTACTTCTGCACCACGGCCATGATGTCTTCTTCGCGCATCACGAGCAGTTCGCTGCCGTCGACCTTGACGGTCTGGCCTGCGTACTTGCCGAACAGAACGCGGTCACCGACCTTCACGTCGAGGGCGATCTGTGCGCCCTTGTCGTCGCGCTTGCCCGGGCCGACTGCCAGAATTTCGCCTTGATCCGGCTTTTCTGCTGCGGCTTCGGGGATCACGATGCCCGACGCGGTCTTGGTTTCTTGATCCAGACGTTTGACGATCACGCGATCATGCAAAGGACGAAGGTTCATACATACTCCTCTCTTGATTGAGACTGAAGAACGCTTGGAAAACCCGGCTGGCCGAGCCAACCGGCGATGTTGTTAGCACTCTCGTGCAGCGAGTGCTAATTATATGGACGGGTGGTGACAAATTCAAGAAGGAGGGGGCAGGGAATTGTTGGCGGGGGCGGCAAGGCGCTCATGTGGCCCCGTCTCGGCGCGCGGCGACGCGGCTCACCAGGGAAGTCCCTGGGCAGGGAAGCAAGCGGTCTTTAGCAGGCGCGGAGCCGCCAAACGAAGAACCCGCCGTTCGATCAAGCAAGGCGAGCAACGCGGCTGGACGCTTCAAAGCCATGACGTAAGCAGCCAGCAACGAAGCGTCGCGAGAATCGCACCGCCGTCGCCCAACCGCCTAACAGACCGCGCATCCAGAAGAAAAGTTTCCAGTGCCGCGACGAAACCGCAGCATACCCCTACATCCTCACATACGGCTGCGACAACGCCTTCGCCGAACTGATCAGATCCTCCAGCATCGTCGCGCGTTTGTCCTCGGGGGTATCGCGGCTCGTCATGAAGCACAGCGCCGCGACCGGCAGGCCGCCGCGATCGCGGATCGGCGCCGCCATGCAATAGCGGAAGGTATGCGAGAGCCCTTCCGTGCAGCAATAGCCCAATTCGGCCGCGCTCTGCACGTCACGCAGAAAATCGTCAAAGGCCAGACGGCGGCCATTGTCGAGCACAAAGTCTTCCTCCGGAATCAGCGCGCGGATTTCCTCGGGCCGCAGATGCGCGAGCAGCAGACGGCCCGTCGCGGTCCACGGAATCGGCACCTTCACGCCAATGTCGGAACTGATGTTGAAGGGCCGCGAGCTGTTCTCCGACAAAAACACGGTGTACTTGTTGCCTTCGAGCATGCACAACTGCGCGGTCTCGTCGTGCTTCCTGACGAGACCCAGAATGGCCTGATGCGCACGGCTGATCAGGTCGTTGTGCTCGGCATAGTCGGCGCCGTAGTAATGCATCTCGCGGCCAAAAAACACGCTGCCGTCCGCGCCCGTTTCGAGCCAACCCGCTTCCGTGAGGATGGTCACGAGTTCGTAGATACTCGAGCGCGGCGCGCCGGTGGCCTCGATCAGTTCGCGCATCGTCATCGGACGGCGCGCAATATGCAACTGCCTGAAAATGCCGATGACCCGATCGACGCCTCTAGCCCTCGATGATTCTGGTGCGGACATTCGTTCAACTCCACCGGCAATAGGCGACATGAAAGGCAATATAAAAACTCAGTAATCCAGCACCCGATGCAGGAACTGACGCGTGCGCTCGTTCTGCGGGTCCACGAAAATCTGCTCGGGCGCGCCCTGCTCCGCAATCACGCCCTTGTCCATGAACACGACACGGTCCGCCGTCTTGCGGGCAAAGCCCATCTCGTGCGTGACGACGACCATCGTCATGCCGTCGCGTGCGAGGCCGCGCATCACTTCGGTCACTTCGCCAACCAGTTCCGGGTCGAGCGCGGAGGTGGCTTCGTCGAAGAACATGATGCCGGGCTCCACCGCCAGTGCACGCGCAATTGCCACGCGCTGCTGCTGACCGCCGGACAACTGGCTCGGATAGTGTTCGGCGCGATCCGCGAGGCCCACGCGTTCGAGTGCTTCCATGCCGCGTTTGCGCGCGTCCGCGGGGCTCATCTTGCGGGCCTTGATCAGCGCCAGCGTCACGTTGCCGAGCGCGGTCTTGTGCGGGAACAGGTTGAACTGCTGGAACACCATGCCCACGTGACCGCGAATTTCGCGCGCGCGGCGCGCATCATGCAGCGGCACTTCGTTGACCCACACCTCGCCGGCGTCGGCCGTTTCGAGACCCGCCATGATACGCAATACGGTGCTCTTGCCCGAACCAGACGCGCCGATCAGCACCAGCACTTCGCCCGGCCGCACTTCCAGGTTGATTTCCTTCAGCACCTTGGTCGCGCCGAACGACTTGCTAACGCCGCTCAGATTGATGACGGGTGCGGTGGATGCGGAGGTAACGTTGGCAGTACTCATGACATCAGGCTCCTTCTACGATCATGGTGGCGCACCCACTGCGACAGCGGGAAACACACGATGAAATAAAGTACGGCAACGAGTCCATAAATCTCCACGGGTTGTCCCACCCGGTCGACAATGGCCTGGCCGCCATGCATCAACTCCGACATGCCGATCATGCTGACAATCGACGTGTCCTTGATCAGCGAGAGATACTGCCCAACCAGCGGCGGCAGCACGATCCTGCCCGTCTGCGGTAGCACTACGGAAAAGAACGCCTGCGTCTTGCTGAGGCCGAGAATCTGCGAGACTTCCCACTGTCCCTTCGGCACGGCTTCGATGCCCGAACGGAACACCTCTGCGATATACGCGCCCTGATAGACGCTCAGTCCGACGACGCCGGCTGCGAATACGTCGATTGCGTAACCGAAGTACGACACGCCGAAGTAGATGAACATCAGCGTGATCAGCACGGGCGTGCCGCGAAACAGTTCGGTGTAGAGCCGCGCAATCCGCGACGTGCCCCACGGCCCAAACGAGCGCAGCACGGCGGCGAGCAAGCCGATGAGCGTCCCGCCGACAATCGAGGCCGCCGACAGCAACAGCGTTGCCACCAGCCCCTGCAACAGGATCGAGAGGCTGGTCATGAGCAATTCAGTAGACATGTTTTATCTCCTCCTCGGCACTCACGTGCGGTCTGCCTGGCGCGCCAGGAACAACGGGCGGCGCGTGGGTTTCTTGATCACGAGTGGCGGGTGAAAGACGCGTGCGCCAATCAAGCCCGCCACCCACGAAAGGAGGTTGCTCAACACCAGGTACGCGACCAGCGTGATGGCAAACGTCTGAATGTAAAGCAGCGTGCGTGCGTTGATGACGGTTGCCGTGCCGCTCAATTCCGGCAATGCGATCGCCGAAAGCAGCGAGGTGCCGAGCAGCAACTGGATCAGGTTATTGACGATGGCCGGATACACCGCGCGCGCCGCCTGCGGCAACACCACCTCCACGAAAATCTGCTGGCGACTAAGGCCGAGAATCGACGCCGCTTCGAGTTGTCCGCGCGGCACGGACTGGATGCCGGCGCGGAACACTTCGGCCAGATACGCGCCCACGTTCACACCCAGTGCAATCACGCCTGCCGTGTAGGCGTTCAGCGTGATCCCAAGCGACGGCAAGCCGAAGAACACGATGAAAATCTGCAGCAGCACCGGCGTGTTACGAATTGCCTCGATGTAGATGCTCGCCAGCGTGCGCAGTGCCCTGGAGCGCGATGCGCTGGCCAACGCCGTGATCAAGCCAAGCGCCATCGCCAGCACGAAGGACAGCAGCGTGATCTGCAGCGTGAGCCACGCGGCGCGGACGAAGTCGCTCCAGTAGCCCGCAATGTTTAGCCATTCATAGCTCATGATTTCTCCGTCTTTCAGGCGACCTTGAAAACGCGCAGCCGCGCGTCCTCAAGCGCGTTCTCAATACTGCGGATTGAGCGGGAAGCGCGGATCGGCGCCGAACCACTTCTTGTACAACTGCGCGTTCATCTTCGAGGCGTTGATGTTGAAGAGGAACAGGTTCAGGTAGTTCAGCCACACCTGATCGCCCGCCTTGACGCCAAACGCGTTGTACTCGAGCGGCACGAGTGCCTCGTTGGTCACGGTTAGATCCGGATCGAGCGACGCCTGATAGGCAAGGAAGTTGTTGTCCTCGATCATCGCGTCCGCCTGACCTTGCTTGACGGCGAGAATCGCCGCCTGCGAGCTGTCGAATTCCTGGATCTTCACCTGCATGTTCAGCGCGCGCACTTCGTCGCCGTTGGTCGAGCCCTTCACGGTGGCGATGGTCTTGCCGTTCATGTCATTGATCGACTTGATGCCGCTGCTCTTCTTCACCAGCAAAGCTTCGCTCGCCACCACGTAGGGGTTGGTGAAAGCGATTTCCCGCGCGCGTTCGAGGTTGCGCGTGAAGTTGCAGAACACCACATCGACCTTGTCCGTTTGCAGGTTAGGAATGCGGTTGGCGCTGGTCGTATTTACGACTTCGAGCTTCACACCCATTTCCTTGGCGAGTTCCTTGGCGAGGTCGACGTCGTAGCCGTCCGGCTGGCCGTCCTTGTTATAAAAGCCAAAGGGCGCAAAGGTCAGGCAATCGCCGACGCGCAACGTGCCGCGCTGCAGGACCTGCTTGAGCGCGGAATCGGCGAGGCCGCCGCCTTGCGGCGGCGCGACCTTGGTGCAGGCCGTCAGCATGAGCAGACCGGCAACAGCGAACAAACCTGCGAATCTTGCGCTTCCTCTGACAAATCTCATTTTGGGTTCCCGGTCTGAAGTGAGAAGTCGGTGCATGAACGAAATCGGTGAGCGGCAAAGGCCGGAGCGCGAGTTTTCCAATGGGGATGCGCTGCGCTAATCATCGGTCGCCGTCGTCTGATATACCGGACCAATGTCCGACACAGCAGATGAAGCGCAGTGTTTCACGGGAAAAAAATCATTGCAATGGGGTATACACCAGTGCTTTTGGCCGTCTTGAGTGGGGGCTGGATGGAGACGGCGCGCAGCCGCGCTCAGGATGGACAGTTGCGCCAGCAACTGAGCAGCAGTTTTCGTGTTAAGAGTAGTACGTCTATTGATACGGCATCCTAACTTACAAGAAAGTACAATGATTTTCGGGGGAATGCGTGCCGCAATCGTCACCAGCCGGCAGCGTGATTCGCGATCTTCCCTCTGCCCCTAAAGCGCCAAAAGGACCGCAAATCCCAGAAAAAAAGGAGTGAAAGCATCCTGTGCTTCCACTCCTAATGGTCCACCGCATGACGACGCCAGGCGCGTGGATTCAGGGCAAATCTATCGGCTCAGCGTTCAACCCTGGCGATACATCGGCGCGCCGTACGGTGCGCCCGTCGAACCGCCATCGACGACGATTTCTGCTGCCGTGATACCCGAGGCATCGTCCGAGGCGAGGAACAGCGCAGCCTTTGCTACCTCTTCCGGATCCGCGAGGCGGCCCAGCGGAATGCGCGGCGACAGCGCGGCTTCGGTTTGCTCCAACGTCGCGCCTGCACGTGCGCCGCGTGTCCAGATCGGCGTACGGGTGCCGCCCGGGATCACCGTATTGACGCGGATACCGCGCGGTGCGAGTTCGGCGGCAAACACTTTTGCCATCCCCGTCACGCCTGCTTTGGTAGCCGAATACGCTGACGTACCCACGGCACCCAGCTCACGCATCACGGAGCCGTTCAGGACGACCGAGCCACCGGACTTCATCAGCGGCAAGGCGCCCTGCACTGTCAGGAAAACCGCAGTGAGGTTGGTGCGCAGGATGGCTTCGAAAGCCGCCGCCGTGGTGCCGCCGAGCGGCGTCGGGCCGGAAATGCCTGCGTTGGCAAACACGATGTCGAGCGAGCCGAAGGCCTTGCCGATCTGCGCGAACAGCGGTTCGATGGCGTTCGGATCGTCCAGATCCGCCTGGATTGCCAGCGCGCCGTCGCCCAGTTCCTTGGCCGCAGCGTCCAGCTTGGCGCGGTCGCGCCCTGTGATCGCTACGCGGGCACCCTCGGCAATCAAAATTCGCGCCGCCGCGAAACCGATGCCGCTATTGCCGCCCGTCACCAAAGCCGTTTTGCCTGAAAAACGCATGATCCATCTCCTGTTGCGTACGCCGCCCGAAGCGGCGAAAGCCGCGCCCAGCAAGGCGCGATAACCATTTTGCGCGGCGCAGAAGTGCACCGCGCGCCAAGCACCGTGATGATCAATCCACCTGCGGCGGATCTGTATGTTGATCATCATGCACATTTTCAGTATTATCCTCGTCATGCAGATTGTCAAGCGTTGTGAGGGATGACATGGGTTATTCGCAGGCACAAAAGGCCGAGAGCAAACGTCGCGTGCTGGAAGTGGCGTCGCGGCAGATCCGTGAAAACGGCATCGATGCGCTAGGGGTCGCGGAATGCATGCGTGGCGCAGGCCTCACGCATGGCGCGTTCTATGGACACTTCGCGTCGCGCGACGCGTTGATTCTCGAAGCGTTGGAACACGCGCTCGACCAGAGCGCGAAGCGTCTGGCAGGTTCAGCGCCGCATGCGCAGGACGCCGGCAAGACGCAGCTCGCCTCCATTGCAGAGGGCTTCCTGAGCGAGCGTCATGCCAAAGACGCAGGCGGCGGCTGCGCGCTGTGTGCCCTCGCGGGCGAAGCGCGGCATTCGAATGCCGAGGTCCGTGCGCTGCTCACGCATTACGTCCAGCAACTCGCGCGGCGCGTGGCGAAGACCGTCGGCAGCGACGACGAACAGGCCGGGCTCGGCATCGTGGCGACCATCGTCGGCGCCGTTACGCTGGCGCGCACCGTGGATGACGACACGCTGGCCAAGTCGATCCTCGCCTCTTCGCTGGCGCTGATCCTCAGTCAGGACGTCAAGCAGGAACAGAAAAAAGTCGCTGGCTGATACGCCTCATGTAGCGCCATCGCTGCCATCACGCGCGAACAGCTCGCGCGCGATTTCACAGAGCAGATTGGTGGACGGTGCGTTGTCCTGCAAGCGCCGGCTCATGATGATCGGCGACGACACACTCGTCTTCGACATGGGCCGGTAGGCCACGCCGTGCGGCCGTAGACCCTCCACGCTGCGCGGCACCAGCGTCACGCCGACCTGAGCCGCAACCAGTCCCAGCGCCGTCTGTAATTCCCGTACCTCGTGGATCGCATACGGCGCGAGCGCCTGATCGTGAAACGCCGACAGTTGCTGATCGGCGAAGCTCGGCCGGGGCGTGCTTGGATACACGATCAAGGTTTCGCGTGCGAGCGCTGCCAGTTCGACCGGCGCATGATCTGCCGCTAGCGGATGCCCCTCGGGCAGCGCGGCGATCAACGGCTCGTCGGTCAGCACCTCGCGTGTCACCTGAGCGTCGTCGAAACGCAGACGTCCAAAGCCCACGTCGATGCGGGCGCCCTTCAGCGCGCCCAGTTGTTCCACCGTGAACATTTCGATCAGCGACAACTCTACCTTCGGCGCGGCCTCGCGAAACGCGCGGATCACGGCCGGCAGCGCCCCATAAAGCGTGGACGGTACGAAGCCGATCACGATCCGCTCCGCCAGTTGCGCGAGCCGCCGCGTCAGTTGCGCCACTTCATCGGCCTCGTCCACCAGCCGCTTGGCGTGCGTGTAGAAGATCCGCCCCGCTTCGGTCAGACGCAGCGGCCGTGAACCACGCTCGAAAAGCGGCAAGCCTACGTCTTCTTCGATTTGCTGGATCTGCCGGGACAGCGGCGGCTGCGTCATGTTCAGCCGCTCCGCCGCGCGCGTGAAATTCTGCTCCTCAGCGACCGCCACGAAGTAGCGAAACTGGCGCAGTTCCATCTATACCCCTGGAGTATGAAAGTAGTTGGAATCGGTCTTGGACAGCGGCCGCCGGAGTTCGTAGCATGGGTTCAGGCAGATACGCATTCATGGAGTAACGCATGACCACCCAACCCATCACGATCGAAGCCGTCGAGACGATTCTGGTCGATGTTCCCACAATTCGCCCGCACCGGCTGTCGGTAGCGACCATGAATTGCCAGACGCTGGTGCTGGTGCGCATCCGTTGTTCGGATGGCGTGGTCGGCCTGGGCGAAGCCACCACGATTGGCGGTCTCGCCTACGGTGAAGAAAGCCCGGAGAGCATCAAGGTCAACCTCGACACGTACTTCGCGCCCATGCTGAAGGGTCAGCCGGCCACGCGGCCCGGTGCTGCCATGCAGTCGTTGCGGTCGCATTTCCAGGGCAACCGCTTCGCCAAGTGCGCCATTGAAACGGCCCTGTTCGATGCCCAGGCGCAGCGCCTTGGCGTACCCCTTTCGGAGTTGTTCGGCGGCCGCCTGACGGATTCCGTGCAGGTGGCGTGGACCCTCGCCAGTGGCGACACGCAACGCGATATCGACGAAGCGAATCACATGCTGGAGACGCGCCGGCACCGCGTGTTCAAGCTGAAGATAGGCAGCCGTCCGGTCGCGCAGGACGTGGCGCACGTGGTGGCGATCCAGCAAGCCGTCGGCGCGCAAGGCGAGGTGCGCGTCGACGTCAACCAGGCGTGGAGCGAATCGGACGCGGTGTGGGCCTGTGGACGCCTGGCGGACGCCGGCGTGAGCCTCGTCGAGCAACCCGTCGCCGCTGCGCAGCATCACAGCCTCAAACGCCTCACCGATCTCGCACGTATTCCGATCATGGCCGACGAAGCGCTGCACGGTCCCACCGATGCATTCGCGCTCGCCAGCCTGCGCGCCGCCGACGTGTTCGCCATCAAGATCGCGCAATCCGGCGGACTGAGCCCGGCGGCAAGCGTCGCGTCGATCGCGCAGGCGGCGGGCATCGAACTGTACGGCGGCACGATGCTGGAAGGCGCGATCGGCACCGTGGCCTCCGCGCAGTTGTTCAGCACGTTTGCCTCGCTGCAGTGGGGCACGGAACTCTTCGGACCGCTGCTGCTGACCGAGGACATCCTCACCGAACCGTTGCGCTACGAAAACTTCGCCCTGCAGTTGCCGCACGGCCCCGGACTTGGCATCACGCTGAACTGGGAAATGATCGACCGTCTGCGCCGCGATACCCGACGCGGCGCGACAGTCCTCACGTCCTGAACCAACGCAACACCGATTCCCCCTTACATCAATAGATGGAGACAAAGATGGACAAGCAAAGCATCGACACGCTGCTGCAAAAGATCAACGACAGCGCAATCAGCGAAGGCAACGACCGCGTGAAAACGGTGGTGAACCGGATCATTCGCGACCTGTTCTACACGATCGAAGACCTCGACGTGCAGCCCGATGAATTCTGGACCGCGCTCAACTACCTGGCCGAAGCTGGCCAGTCCGGCGAACTGGGTCTGCTCGCGGCGGGTCTTGGCTTCGAGCACTTTCTGGATCTGCGGATCGATGAGGCCGAGGCAAAGGCGGGCATCAGCGGCGGCACACCGCGTACCATCGAAGGTCCGTTGTACGTGGCTGGCGCGCCCGAATCGCAGGGACATGCGCGGCTCGATGAGGATGGCGAACCGGGCGGTCCGCTGGTGATGCGCGGCCGGGTGGTGGATGAGGCCGGCCAGCCGCTCGCCAATGCGCTGGTCGAAGTGTGGCACGCGAACCATCTGGGCAACTACTCGTACTTCGACAAGTCGCAGCCCGCGTTCAACCTGCGCCGCACGATCCGCACCGACGCCGACGGCCGCTACAGCTTCACCAGCGTCGTACCGGTAGGCTACTCAGTGCCGCCGCAAGGCAAGACCCAGCAACTGCTCGACGCGCTTGGCCGGCACGGACATCGTCCGGCGCACATTCACTTCTTCATCTCGGCGCCGGGCCATCGCAAACTGACCACGCAGATCAATATCGACGGCGACCCGTATCTGTGGGACGACTTCGCCTTCGCCACGCGCGATGGTCTCGTACCGCAGTTGAAACAAGGCGGCGCGGGGGACGGCAAGCAGTACGGCGTCAGCGGCGAATTCACGCTGATCGACTTCGATTTCACGTTGTTCAAGCAGCGCGATAATCTGCAGGACTGCGATGTCGAACGTCCGCGCGCGGCCGCGTGATCGAGTGCGAAGGCAGACGCTTCGTGTCGGGTTATGCGTCTGCCTTGATGTGCTCACCTTTCCCTACGCCGGAGCACGCGCGTTGCGTGGCTCCGCCACTGTCTGATACCAGGAGTCATTCATGCTGTTTCACGTCGAGATGTCGGTCAATCTGCCGCCGGACATGGATCCCGAGAAAGCCGCCCGTTTGAAGGCCGATGAAAAAGCCTTCTCGCAACAGTTGCAAAACGACGGCGTGTGGCGGCACCTGTGGCGCATCGCGGGACAGTACGCGAATATCAGCGTCTTCGACGTCGAGAGCCCAGCGCAGTTGAACGACCTGCTCATGCAGTTGCCGCTCTACCCGTATATGACGGTCACGGTACGTGCGCTGTGCCGGCATCCTTCGTCTATCCGCGAAGATGATCGGTGAGCGTGGCGAGACGTTGCAGCACACCGCGTTGGTGGTTGACTGAACGAGCGAGGCGGCACCGCTTCTGAGTGCCCGGCGCACCTATCAGCCTCTGAGCGCGTCTGAGCACCTCTGAGCGCCTCAAGCGTGTGCAAGCCGCCCGTGCCACATCAGGCAGACACCTTCCCTTCGCTCTGGCGTGTCGCCGCAGCCGCGCGCGATCGCAACGCCTGACGTGCGCTGCGCCGGCGTTTCGCGCCGTACAGCTTGCGCAGCGGCCCCCATACACGCCACAGCGGCGAGTTCTGCACCCGCGCCAACTCCGATCGGGCATCGGCGAGCGCCGCTTGCGCAGCGGCGAGTTCGCTGTGCAGAACGGCGTCGATACCGGCGCCGTCGATCAGCGCAACATCCACCATGCGGGTCGCGCGCCCATCCGGCATTTCGGCACGCGGCCAGTTGGCTGCCGCACCGAACGCCATCACCTGCGTGGCCTGCGCCAGCTTGCTGGTCCACAGCGAAAGCGCGTCGGCTTCCACGCTGCCGTTCCGCACGAGGTCTCTGCCGAGACGCGAGGCATCGAGATGGACCTGCAGTCCTTCGAGCGGGTCGAAGCCACAGCCACGATCCGACGTGCCGTCCCGACGCACCGTCCCCAACGACGGCGTGAGCCCGGTCAGTTCCTCGAGCCAGCGCTCCGCACTCGCCAGATAGGCTGGCGAACGGGCTGCCAGATCGCAGTCGAAGATCGCGTCCGCCTGGGTGGCGGCGTCCCGCAACGTCAACAGCCAGTGCGCGACAAAACCGCGATACGCCTGAACGGGCGAAATGGCCTGCACATGGTCCTTGAAAAAATCGATGCACGCTTCGAAGGTGGCCGGGGCCTCGCCCGCCGCGCCGGCCAAGGGCGCCGGCATGACCGGCAACTCGATGCGCAACGCTTCCAGGGTCTGCCTGACGAGCGGCACGTCCCGGTTCATCGAGAGCACGGCAAGCGGCACCGCGACGAAGTGCGGATTGCGATGCTGCGCGAACAGTTGCCAGCACGACTGCCACTGCGAAATGGGATTCTTTTCGACCACGATATGCGCGGCCTCGGGAAACGCAGCGCGAAACCACCGCAGCCGCCCGAGCGACCGGCAGAACTTGAACACCGGCACGCGGCCCTGCTGATGCGCGGTACGGATCAGGTGGTTGAGATACGCCTTCATCTGTTCGGCGCCATCGGGCGTCGCGCCGTCGAAACGATCGACCGCAAAGCGCCGTTCATAACCCGGCATGCCCGGCACGCTCCCGCTCGACGCGGCGCTGTCTGCTGCGCCGTCAACCGGCTGAAGCAGATGCGCAAACTCCTGGAAATAAGGCATGTCGAGCGCCGGATGACCGGAGTGCCAACTGTCCGCGGTGCTGCTGGCGAGCTTGGCGGCGTCGATCGTGGCGAGCATTTCGTGCAGCGGCTCGTAGTACGCGGTCACGGTATCGAGCTGACGGAAGCAGGACCACAGCCAGGTGCCGGCGGTCCGATAACCCGTGTGGAGAAATACCGCGTGGGAGTTCGCCTGGGAAGAAGGGCGCGTTGCGCCGGATGCCGTGCCGAAGTGCGTTGAATTCATGCAAAGTGAGGGTTGGTGCGCAGTTGCTCGAAGGCGCGCGAGACGCGCCGCACGGACAACATGTACTTCCAGTAGCGCTCTTTGAGAAATCCGGTGGGCAGGTACGTGCTGCCTATCAGCACATGCCCTGCCCCCCAGCCTGGCCGCCAGGTGTGCGCGATGCCACGGCGCATGAAGAGCGACAGCGTAGGGATATGCAGGCTCGAGGCCAGATGGCCGATGCCTGAATCGTTGCCGATGAACCAGCCGGATTCGAAGATCCATCCGGCGACGTTGTCCAGCGAGCCCAGATCAGGCAGCGACAGGCCATACCGTTCCACATGAATCCAGTCGGCGCGCTCCTGCGGCGCCACCACGAATTCCGGCGTGAAGCCCAACTCGCGCAGCTTGAGCGCGAGGCGAATAAAGCGCGACGGCAGCCAGCATTTGTCCGCGGTGCTGGCGGTGGGGTGAATGGCGACCCGCAGCGGATATTTCCGGTGCTGCCATTGCGGCGGCGCGGTCATGCCATTGCTCTTGTGCACGCGCGCGAGGCCCAGTTCGTCACGGCAAAAACGCGTCAGACGATCCGCCATAGACTCGCACGAACGAACCCGGCACAGATGATCGAGCAGCATGACGCGGGGATGGTATTGCTCCAGCCCGGCAAACGGCTTGTTGCGATGCATCTGGATGACGGTGTCGAAAGGCGCGAGCGTGGCTTCGAGATGATCCGAATCCAGTTCCGCCGCCGTGGCGATGTCCGGAAACCAGTCCCGCAGGGACTGGATCTGCCGGCCAAACACCGTGACGCAGACGCCGTTTTGCCGAAGATTGCGCGCAATGGTCATCATCAGCAGTGAATCGCCGATGGCAGGGGAAAGAACCAGCGCGACGCGCGAGACTGATTGAACAGCCGGCCACATAGAGACGTCCGAAGAACGCGCCCACGGGTGGGGGAACGCTTGCCCGCCCAGAACGGCATGCCGCCGTCTGAACCCCGAGCAGTCTAGAGCCGGAACATATTAATGAGATTACAGGATCGTTTACTGAAGATTACGCACGATCTCAATTTCGCAAGCTGAAACGACACTCCGTCAATTTCACTTGACGCAATGCCGTTGAAAGCTAAAAATGCGATGACTCAGATTTGTCTCGAAAAGGGCTAGGCGCGAGCGTCAACGCGCCAGAGGCAAGGCATGTAGCGCGGTCACACATGCACTGGGTAAATCAAATAAAAAATGCTGGGAGGGGTAACACAATGGCAACGCCAGATCACCACGGCGGGAGTGCCCCTGCGTTCTGGGAGACGCTACCCGACTTACCACGTCTCTCGAACCAGGACTGGCAGCGCATCGAGCATCTGTTTGGATGCACCGACGCCAAACGCGGTCGTCCGCGCCGCTCTGAACGGGAAATCGTCGAAGCGATTCTGTGGGTCGAGCAGAACCACTACAAATGGCACTGGCTACCCGCAGATTATCCGCCGGCCCAGACCTGCTATACGAAGTACGTTGCCTGGCGGCGTGACGGACTGCTCGACCGGATCAAAAGCCTGCTCAAGGACGCGAGTCTCGACGCGCGCACGTATGAATGAGCGCGCACGCAAGGCCCCGGCGGACGCAAACCCCGCGCTCCGCTACCCGGTGCGCGGCATGAGCCGCCGGGACGATCTGCTGATCTGGACCGGCCTCACGCTCGGCGCAGCCGTCACGCTGTTGCTGGCGGTGCTCGTGTGGTTTGGTTGAGGCGATGACGGCCTGAGACAGGACGGCCCGATTTAAAGCGCGCTGGCTCCGTCCTGGCCGTCAGTTTTGTGGGCGCCATCCGCCTGGCTTACGCCGTCGATGAGCGCCGGCATCCCGGGCGAGAAAATCGCGCCGATGATCTGTTGCAGACGTAGCGCGCACACCGACGCCTCGTCGGGCGCGTTCGTATGCAAGGTTTCCAGCAGATTGACCACCGCAGCGAGAAACGCGTCGGCGGTTGGCGTTTTGCGCGCGCTCTCTGCCAACAGCGCCGAGTAGCCGAACACGGCCTGAATGAATTCGACCTGGCGAGCATCGAACTGCTCGCTGCTCAGCGCTTCGCGAACCTCGACCTCGGGTCCGTGCAAAGTCAACGCGGCGGGGAGGCGAACAGAGAGAAGCGGCTTCACGGGCAGTCCCATAGAAACGCCTCTGGCGAGGGGACGAGGCTTGCCCAGTCATCGCAATAGATGCGCGGTTATGCTATAAGTGTCGAATAAATTTGACAGCTTTTAGCAATTAACAATTCTTCCATCTATACCCCATACGCGTCAAGTCAATTTGACATCCTTTCTCGCTATCGAACGCAATGAATGATTGGACCGCTCTATTCGACGATGTAAAAGCGAAGGGCCAGTTCGGTAGCGATGCCCAACTTGCAGACAGTCTCGGGCTCTCGCGTGCGCAGATTTCCGCGTGGCGAACCGGCAAGAGCGACCTCGGCACCCTCACGAAACTCAAACTGCTGGATGTGCTGGGCCATGCCGATCTGCGCGCCGCGGTGCTCAGCCTTTTGCCGGAAAGAAATCGCGAGCAGTCGATCGAGCAGCATCTCGCACTCGTCGAGCGTGTCGCGCGCGGTGCCCTGCCGGAGCCGCAAGACGAGCCGGAGGTCGCCCCGGAGTTGATCCAGCAGAATCATCTGCTCGCGG
This sequence comes from Paraburkholderia sp. DHOC27, assembly GCF_003429005.1. Lineage (GTDB taxonomy): Bacteria > Pseudomonadota > Gammaproteobacteria > Burkholderiales > Burkholderiaceae > Paraburkholderia. Next base: position 291,877 of record NZ_QVQV01000006.1, on the reverse strand, counting down.
CCCTGCCCTCCGAAGACCGCGAGCGTCTCGCGCCTCATCTCTCTCCCGTCAAGCTGCCTTTGGGCCACACGCTCTACGAGACGGGCGAGCGCCTCAGCCATGTGTATCTGCCCACCACGGCCGTGGTGTCGATGCTGCACGTCATGGAAAACGGCGCGTCGGCGGAAATCGCGGTAGTTGGCAACGATGGGCTGCTGGGCGTCGCCCTCTTCATGGGCGGCGAGACCATGCCAAGCCGTGCCATCGTGCAAAGCGCGGGCAATGCCCTGCGTCTCAGCAGCGAAACGGTGCGCCGCGAATTCGCGCTGGGCGGCGCGGTCCAGCGCCTGTTTCTGCGCTACACGCAGGCGCTGATCACGCAGATGGCGCAGACCGCTGTCTGCAACCGGCACCACACCGTCGCGCAGCAATTCTGCCGCTGGCTGCTGCTCACGCTCGACCGCCTGCAAACGAACGAAATCCGCATGACCCAGGAGTTGATCGCCAACATGCTCGGCGTGCGCCGCTCGGGTGTCGCCGAAGTGGCCAGCAAGCTGCAGCGCGAGGCGGTGATCCATTACCGGCATGGCGTGATCGAGGTGCTCGACCGGCGCTCGCTGGAGCACCATGCATGCGAGTGCTATGGCGTGGTCAAGCACGAATGCGACCGTCTTTTCGAGAGCCTCGAAGCGTCCGACTGACTCGTTGGCCCTTCCTGGCAAGACCCCGAGAATTCTAAGATAATGCGCTACCGTCGCTATAGAGGACCCGCCTGAGATCCCGCAGCGACACGGCACACGCCAGGTACTCTGTTTAACGCATTCAATCCAGGGGTCTTGTGGAACCAAACCAACCAGCCAGCCGGTCATGGCTCTGGCTCATCTTGCTCATTCCGTACGTGGCCCTGTTGTGGTTGCCGTTTTATAACGACACGCGCCCTTCGTTCGCCGGATTTCCGTTCTTTTACTGGTATCAGTTTCTGTGGGTCCCGCTCACGTCGCTGCTGATCTACGTCGTGTATCGAGGTCTCAAATGAGTGACGTGATTCCAGTCAATCCGGTCGCGATGGCCGTCTTCATCTTTTTCTTCCTGCTCGTCACCGTGGTTGGCTTCTTCGCCGCGCGCTGGAAGGCCGGTGATCTCACGCAATTGCACGAGTGGGGCCTCGGCGGCCGCCAGTTCGGCGTGATCATCTCGTGGTTCCTCGTGGGCGGTGATTTCTACACGGCCTATACCGTGATCGCCGTGCCCGCGCTGGTGTACTCGGTGGGCGCTTACGGCTTCTTCGCGCTGCCGTACACGATCATCGTGTATCCGTTCGTGTTCGCGGTCATGCCGAAGCTGTGGAAGATCGCGCATGCGAAGAACCACATCACCGCAGCCGACTACGTGCACGGCGAGTACGGCGGCAAGTGGTTCCCGGCGGCCGTCGCGCTGACCGGCATCGTCGCCACCATGCCGTATATCGCGCTGCAGCTCGTGGGCATGCAGGTGGTGATCAAGGGCCTCGGCGTGACCGGCGAAATGCCGCTGATCGTCGCCTTCGTGATCCTTGCGCTCTACACGTACACGAGCGGCCTGCGCGCGCCGGCGATGATCGCCTTCGTCAAGGACATCATGATCTACATCGTGGTGATCGCGGCGGTGTGGCTGATTCCCGCCAAGCTCGGCGGCTACGCGCATGTATTCGACGCGGCTGATACGTACTTCAAGGCCAAGGGCGGCCCGACCGGCATCATCCTCAAGCCGACCCAGTTCACGGCGTATGCGTCGCTCGCGCTGGGTTCGGCGCTGGCTGCGTTCATGTATCCGCATACGATGACGGCGGTGCTGTCGTCGTCGTCCGCGCAAACCGTGCGCAAGAACGCGATCTTCCTGCCGGCCTATACGCTGCTGCTCGGTCTGATCGCGCTGCTCGGCTACATGGCAATTGCTGCGGGCGTGCACGTGAAGTCGGCTTCGGATGTCGTGCCGGCGCTGTTCGGTACGCTGTTCCCGTCGTGGTTCGTCGGCTTTGCGGCGGCGGCGATTGCGATCAGCGCGCTGGTGCCGGCCGCGATCATGTCGATTGGTGCGGCAAACCTGTTCACACGCAATCTGTGGCGTCCGGTGGTTTCGCCGAACATGACGCCGGCGGCGGAAGCCTCGACCGCGAAGATCGTCTCCCTGGTGGTGAAGTTCGGCGCGCTACTGTTCATCGTGTTCCTGCCCACGCAGTACGCGATCGACCTGCAGTTGCTCGGCGGCGTGTGGATCCTGCAAATCTTCCCGGCCATCGTGTTCTCGCTGTACACGCGCCGGTTGAATACACCGAGTCTGTTCCTCGGCTGGCTGGTCGGGATCGTGCTCGGCACGAGCCTCGCCATCTCGCAGGGTCTCAAGCCGGTGTTCGCGCTGCATCTGGGCGATGCAACCTACCCGATGTATATCGGCCTGATCGCACTGGCCGCGAATATCGTGGTGGCGTTCGTGCTGTCCTTCATCACGCCCAGGCGCGCCAGCGTTTAAGCAATCTTCTGGCGGTTCTCGCGTCCGCCTGTCTCTGCGCTGCCGCCGTGCTTTCCTGTGCACGGCGGTGGCGTTTCACACTGCTTCCTGCCGCTATATCCCCGCGTGACGGCTTCCTAGCTCACAGGGTTGTTCCACTCTGTCAGCCCTTCCCTCGCGTTCAGTTCGATAAACGACGGCAACGCCCGCAAGCGGGTGATGTATGGCCCAAGATGCGGCCAGTTGATCGCTTTGCGCGGCTGGTTGCGGGACCAGCGCATCAGCATCACGGCGAGCAGATCCACGGTACTGAGCCGGTCGCCGATGAGCCACGCGCGATCGTCTGCGAGGTGCGCATCGAGACGATCCCACGCCGCTTCAATGCGCCGCTCCGCGAGTGCCCGAACCGCCTCGGCGCCGGCAGGATCGCCGTCGCTATCCGCGTAGAACCAGTCGCGCATGGCGGGCAGCAACGTGTTGGCGAGAAACACCATCATCTCGTACCACTCGGGCCGCTCCGGCGACTCGAGGTCCGGCGCGAGACCCGCGTCTGGATGACGCTCGGCCAGCAGCATCAGCAAGGCAGCGGACTCGTGACGCGGCACGCCGTCCACGACCAGGGTCGGCACGCGCCCCGCCGGATTCAGGCGCAGATAGGCGGGATCGTGCTGAGCACCCGTGTCGATATCGACCAGGCGCGCCTCGAATGGAATGCCCGCTTCGATCAGCATCCAGTGCACAGCCATGCTGGCGGCGCCCGGCGAATAGTAAAGCGTGTAGGTCATCAAGCGACTCCGTCAGGTTGAGGCCGCAGCCGTCCGGCCGCAGGCGGGCAAACGTACTTGGACAACGCGCGCGTTCTCGTCTAACGTTCGCAGCTTGAATGTCAGGCAAGAGCGGTGAAGCGTGGCAACGCGAGGCGCACCCGTTAGATGATCGGATAGCGTTCGCGTCGACGCAAGCGCGTTGCCCGACTCCCGTCCAATTTGCGGCGCGCAGCGCTGCACCCGCCAAAGCCAACCACGAGGTAAGCATGCTTTTCGACCCGGCCCGTCACGAACCACTGCAGACCCTCGCATGGGACGAGGCGCGGGTTCGGCGGACGATCGCGCGCATCGTCAGCGAAACCGAAGCGCATCGGCTGCCGGACGGTGGCTGGCCCGTGCATCCACGCGACGACGACAACGCGGACACCGCCGCGCCCGCGATGCCGTTCTACCACGGTGCAGGTGGCGTCGTATGGGCACTCGATTACCTGCGAGCGGTCGGCGCCTTGCAACTCACGCGCGACCCATTCGAAAACGCCGACGCGCTGCGTGAGCAGAATCGCCGATGGCTCGTCGACGAAGGCAGCGACGATTTCGCGTCGTGGATGATGGGCGAAACGCCGTGGCTGATGATGGACTACGCTCGCGCGCCGCGCGCGGAGTTGGCGGACCGAATCGCCGGACTGATGACCGCCAACCTGCGCAATCCGACGCGCGAACTCATGTGGGGCTCGCCGGGTACGTTGCTCGCCGCGTCGTTTTTGCATGAACGCACGCATGATGAACGCTGGGCCGTGCTGTTTCGCCAAACGGCCGCGCAGCTATGGTCGGAGCTGAAGTGGTCCGAGGAGCACGGCTGTCACTACTGGACCCAGGACCTGTACGGCGAACAGTCCACCTACCTCGATGGCGTGCATGGCTTCGTCGCCACCGCAGCGCCGCTGATTCGCGGACGGCATTTGCTCGAGGCCTCCGAATGGCAGGAGTGGCAGCGCTGCATCGTCAATACCGTTAGTCGCACCGCAACCGTTGAAGGCGATCAGGCCAACTGGCGCGCCGTGCTGTTCCCGCCTGAAGGATGGCAGCCGCGCATGCTCATGCAGTTCTGTCATGGCGCGCCGGGCTTTATTGTGTGCCTCGCGCATTTGCCGAACCGTGAACTGGATTCCCTGTTGCTGGCGGGCGGCGAAGCGGCGTGGGCCGCGGGGCCTCTCGCCAAAGGATCGAACCTTTGTCACGGCACCGGCGGCAATGGCTACGCCTTCCTCTGCCTTTACCAGCGCACCGGCAATATCAAATGGCTGCAGCGCGCCCGAGCCTTTGCGATGCATGGCATCGCGCAAACGGAGGCCGACGAAGCGCGCTTTGGACGGCTGCGCTATTCACTCTGGACCGGCGATCCCGGCTTCGCGGTGTTCCTCTGGGACTGCCTGCGCGGCGCGGCGGCGTACCCGACCCTCGACGTGTTTTATGGCACATAACCCGGCAAGTGGGACGATTCCTCACACCAAACGCAAAAATTTCACGATGCGGAACGATGGATTGCTCTGCGAAAAATCGTGGTGCATGGCACAAAACGGCCATTTCGCGATGCCATAACTCATTCCATAATACGGAACAAAACCATTAAACAATTGATTTACAACGATAATTTTTATTAGAAAGAACCCGATCTCAAAGCTTCACCCGCGCCTCGCTCACGTAGACTCTTTTACATGAGCCGGCGGTATGGCGGCGGGATCGGCGAAGAGCAACTCACCGGTTCGCAACGATCAAGGATTGGCTACGCCGCGCTTCGTGCGCGGAACAGCCTCGGAATCGCATGATTTTCTTTGAGAACTGGGAGACTGAAAATGAAAGGCTTTCGCTTTGGTTCGACGGAAGGATCGTTCTACATTCTGCCCGGCAAGGACGGCTGGGAAGCGTCGTTCGGCAATGAGACGCTCGGCGAATTCGCCAGCCCGCAGCACGCGGCCGACGACCTCGCCCGTGGCGTGTGCTGCCCGCATCTCTCGGAAGCGGACACCTCCACGATGGAAATCCCCGACAAGATCGACGATTGGGAAATCGTGCACGTTTGAGCGCGTGATCAGCGCGTAATAGACGCGTAATAGGCGCGTGGCCAACGTAAACGTGCCGCGGGCGGGCTGGCGGATGGTGTGCTCAGTCACCGGGTGGCTCAAACCGAGCCACCCAAACTGCGTCACACCATCCGCACAACCCGCCCGCGGCGGTTACTGCGCTTGCACGTGCTCACTGCATGCACGCGCCAGCTTCGCGCTTTCGCGCCAAAGCACTTTTAGGCGACCGAATCCACGATCTGGTTGAGCGTTGCGCTCGGACGCATCGCCTTGCTCGTCAGCTCGCCATTCGGACGGTAGTAACCGCCGATGTCGGCCGGCTTGCCTTGCGCCGCGCCCAATTCCGCCACGATCTTCGCTTCGTTGTCGGCCATCGCCTTCGCGACGCCGGCAAACTGCGCTGCCAGTTCAGCGTCGTCGGTTTGCGCGGCAAGTGCCTCGGCCCAGTACATGGCCAGGTAAAAGTGGCTGCCGCGGTTGTCGATGCCGCCCACCTTACGTGCCGGCGACTTGTCGTTGTCGAGGAACTTGCCGGTTGCCTGATCGAGCGTCCTGGCCAGAACCTGTGCCTTCGGGTTGTGGTACGCGTTGCTCAGGTGTTCGAGCGAAGCGGCCAGCGCCAGGAATTCACCCAGCGAGTCCCAACGCAGGAAGCCTTCTTCGACGAGCTGCTGAACGTGCTTCGGCGCCGAACCGCCTGCGCCCGTTTCGAACAGACCACCGCCTTCCATCAGCGGAACGATGGACAGCATCTTCGCGCTCGTGCCCAGTTCCATGATCGGGAACAGGTCGGTCAGGTAGTCGCGCAGCACGTTGCCGGTCACCGAAATCGTGTCCTTGCCCGCGCGGATGCGTTCCAGCGAGAACTTCGTCGCTTCGACAGGCGTCAGGATGCGCAGATCCAGGCCGCTCGTGTCGTGGTCCTTCAGGTACTGCTCGACCTTCTTGATGATCTGCGCGTCGTGGGCGCGCGCTGCGTCCAGCCAGAACACGGCCGGCGTGTTGCTGGCGCGGGCACGGTTCACGGCGAGCTTCACCCAGTCCTGGATCGGCGCGTCCTTGGTCTGGCACATACGGAAGATGTCGCCTTCTTCAACCGGCTGCTCCAGCAACACCTTGCCGGCTTCGTCGGTCACGCGGACCACGCCGTTCGCCTTGATCTGGAACGTCTTGTCGTGTGAACCGTATTCTTCCGCCGCTTGTGCCATCAGGCCGACGTTGGGCACGCTGCCCATCGTGACCGGATCGAAAGCGCCGTGCTTCTTGCAGTCTTCGATCACCGCCTGATAGACGTCTGCATAGCAGCGATCCGGAATCACTGCCTTGGCGTCGTGCAGCGCGCCGTCAGCGCCCCACATCTTGCCCGACTCGCGGATCATCGCCGGCATCGACGCGTCGACGATCACGTCGCTCGGTACGTGCAGGCTGGTGATGCCCTTGTCCGAGTTGACCATGGCCAGGTGCGGGCGTTGCGCGTATTGCGCCTTGATGTCCGCTTCGATCGCTTCACGCGTTTCGGCCGGCAGATCCTTCAGGCGCGCGTACAGATCGCCAATGCCGTTGTTCGGATTGAAGCCGACCTTTGCCAGCGCGTCCGCGTACTTCGCGAGCACGTCCTTGTAGAACACCGAGACGACGATACCGAAGATGATCGGGTCCGAGACCTTCATCATGGTGGCCTTCAGGTGCACCGAGAACAGCACGTCGTTGGCCTTCGCGTCGGCGATCTGCGCTTCGATGAAGCTGGAGAGCGCCTTCTTGCTCAGCACGGACGCGTCGATGATCTCGCCTGCCTTGACCGCGGTCTTTTCCTTCAGCACGCTCTTCGTGCCATCAGTGGCCGTCAGTTCGATCTTGACGTTGCCAGCGGTGGCGATCAGCGCGGATTTTTCGCTGCCGTAGAAGTCGCCGTTGCTCATGTGCGCCACGTGCGATTTCGAATCCGCCGTCCATGCGCCCATCTTGTGTGGATGCTTGCGCGCGTAGTTCTTCACCGACAGCGGCGCGCGGCGGTCCGAATTGCCTTCGCGCAGCACCGGGTTCACGGCGCTGCCCTTGATCTTGTCGTAGCGTGCCTTGACGTCCTTCTCTTCGTCCGTCGTCGCGACGTCCGGGTAGGCCGGCAGCTTGTAGCCCTGCTCGCGCAACTCGGCAATGGCCGCCTTCAGTTGCGGCACCGACGCGCTGATGTTCGGCAGCTTGATGATGTTCGCTTCCGGACGGGTGGTCAGTGCACCCAGTTCGGCGAGATCGTCCGACCCCTTTTGCTCCGCGGTCAGATAATCCGGGAATGCGGCGATGATCCGGCCAGCCAGCGAAATGTCGCGCGTTTCAACGGCGACGTTCGACGAGCGCGTGAAAGCCTTGACGATCGGGAGCAGTGAGTAAGTTGCCAGAGCCGGCGCTTCGTCGGTGAGGGTATAGATGATCTTCGGCGATGTAGACATGTCTGAGGCGTTGCTAGGTGAAAAGATAGACAGAGCGTGGGTAGCGCTGAGCCGGCGGAGGTTGCACCGTAAAACGAATCCGGCCCGCAGCGGGGCACGACCCACGAAACGACTTTTATGGCGCGCCCGTGAGTATAGGCGTGTTTACCATAACTCGCTTCGCCAGATGGACATCCAGGGGCGGCTCCAGCGGGCTTGGGCGGGTCACAGCGGTATGTTTCAGATGCCCAAAACCAGCGCTTTAACGCTGTTTTGTGGGCTATTCGCCACGAATCAGGCTGGACTGAGCTCGCGTGGGTAGCGTTCGGCGTTCCCTCCATTTGACCACGCCAATTTCCGTCATGCCGGCTTGCAATTGACTGACGAAAGCACTTTGGTCCGTGCAAAGGCGCGCAGCGAAGCAGCCAGCCAGGCACCACAGACGACTCTACCCACGGGTGCAATCTGGTGCACCCGTGGGCTCGTGGATCGCCCACTGGAGGCTAACGACAGCCCGTTGAATTACAGCAAGCCGCGTTTTTGCAGCATGGGTTCGACTGACGGACCACGTCCGCGAAACGACTTGAACGCGGTGACCGGATCAATCGAATTGCCCACGCTGTAGATCCACTTCAGCAGACGCTCCGCCGTGTCGCGATGGAACGGATTGCCGGCTTCCTTGAACGCGGCGTAGCCGTCCGCCTCCAGCACTTCGGCCCACATGTAGACGTAGTAGCCCGCCGCGTACGAGTCGCCGCTGAACAGATGCTGGAAATGCGCCAGATAGTGGCGCATGCCGATATCCTCAGGAATGCCAAGCTTTTCCGCGTACTCCGTCTCGAAGCGGGCAAGGTCGACAGGCTGACCCACCGCACGCCCATGCAGCGCCATGTCCATCAGCGCCGGTCCCACATACTGCAAGGTCGTGAAGGCCTGATTGAAACGGCTTGCCTCGTGCAGACGATCGAGCAGCGCCGCCGGAATCGGCTCGCCCGTTTCGACATGCTTCGCGTGACGCAGCAGCACCTCGCGCTCCTGCGCCCAGTTCTCGAACAACTGCGAAGGCAGTTCGACGAAATCGGCGAGCACGTTGGTCCCGGCCAACCGCTCGTAGCGCACGTTCGAGAGCAGGCCGTGCAGCCCGTGGCCAAACTCGTGAAAGAGCGTACGGATGTCGTCGAAGCCGAGCAGCGTCGGCGCACCCTTCGCGAAGTTGTTGTTGTTCAGCACGATGGGCAGCGTGCCACCGTCGATGCCTGACTGCGACCGCAGAATGCTCATCCACGCGCCGCTGCGTTTGGTCTGACGCGCGAAGTTATCGCCGATGAACACGCCGATCATGCGCCCTTCCGAGTCCGCCACTTCCCATAGCCGCGCGTCCGGATGATAGAGCGGCACGCCGTGACGCTCGGTAAAGCGCAGTCCGAACAGACGCGACGCGCAGTCGAACATCGCCGCGACCATCGCGTCCAGCGAGAAGTACGGTTTGACCTGCGCGTCGTCGATGGCGAAGCTCTGCTGCCGCACTTTCTCCGACAGATAGCGCCAGTCCCACGCGGCGATCGGCGTCGGTTCGCCCAGCTCGGTGGCGAGCGCCGTCAGGCGTTGGCGGTCGTGCCCGGCCTTTTCGATGGCGGGCTTCCATGCACGCTGCAGCAATTCGTCCACGGCGGCCACCGACGGCGCCATACGGTCCGCCAGCTTGAATTCCGCGTAGGTCGCATAGCCCAGCAAGGCGGCCTGTTCCTGGCGTAACGCGATGATGCGCTCTGCTACTGGCCGGTTATCGTGTTCGCCAGCATGGGCGCCGCGCTCGCGGCGTGCGTGCCATACCTGCTCGCGCAACTCGCGCCGCGCCGAGAACGTCAGAAACGGCTCGGCCAGCGAAGGCGACAGCGTGATGACGTGCGTGCCTTCCGGCAAGCCGCGTTGACGCCCTGCTTCCAGCGCAGCGGCACGGACGAACGCCGGCAGGCCCGCCAGGTCGTCCGGTGTGGATAATGTCAGCGAGAAGCTCGCTTCGTCGGCGAGCACGTTCTGGCCAAACTGCGTGGACAGCGTGGCCAGTTCCTCGACGATGGCAGCGAAGCGCGCCTTCTCGGCTTTAGCGAGCGTGGCGCCGGCCCGCTCGAAATCCAGTTGCAGACGTTCGAGCAGACGCGTCTGTTCGGTGCTCAGGCCGAGGCTCGCGCGTTTTTCGTAGAGCGCATGCAGACGGGCGAACAAGGCTTCGTTCTGGTAGATCGCGTTGTCGTGCGCAGCCAGTCGCGGCGACAGGTCTCGCTCGATCGCCTGCAACGCGGGCGAGGTTTCGCTCAGTACAAGGTTGGAAAACAGATGGTCGAGACGGCGCAGGCTACGACCGCTGGCGTCGAAGGCGGCGGCGGAATTGTCAAAGGTCGGGGCTTCGGCGGCCGTGGCGATCGCTTCGATCTCACGGGTGTGCTCACGCATGGCGGCGTCGAAGGCGGGCGGGAAATGCTCGGGCAGGATCCGGTCAAACGGCGGTAAGCCGTAGGGGGTCTGCCAGTCCTCGAATAGAGGATTGGTTTCTTGCGAGAGGGACATGGTGGTTTCCTTAACGCGGGACCACATTCTATTCCCCATGTGTCCCCGCTTGCAGAACAGCGCTAGAGGCGCCGTTCGAGGCGGCGCCTCCTTGCTGATACCAGTAACTGGGCGCGTCCCCGCCGCGTTTCAAGGCCGCGCAAACGCGCTTTACACAGCGCTTCTTGCGCGGTCCCGGCCTGGTGTTTTCCCGCTGTGGAACAGCGCATCCGCGAGGCTTACAACGGGCAATCAGGCGAGCAACTTCGTCTCGTGCACACCCTCTGTCTCGCCAGGGATGCGCACGGAAAGCGCGATCCTGAGAGACGTTTTCTTTTTTGCCAAACGTTTGCGAGTTGCCTATCAAGTTGCCGCCCGACCTGCCGAAAACGCGTTCATAGGGTCAACGACACTTGAGGGAGAGGCGTCTCATGAAACAGCACGGATGGTGGGTGGCGCTGCTCATGCTGACCGGCTGCGCACAACTGCCGCCGGTCGCGGCCACTCAACCCGAGAAGCCGCCCGTCAAGACCGACATTCTGTCGTTCACGATCCCGCCGGATGCGCTCGGCGCCCGCGATCCCCAATTGACGGCGGTACTGGCCAAGGCCGGCGCGCTCGCGGCGGCCCAGAAGCAGCCCACGACGATTCTCGTCACCGCGATGGGGCAGGACTTCACGTATCTGAATCAGGCCATCTGGCGTGGGGTCCCCGCCCAGCACACGGTGAAGCTGAGTCTCGACAACCTGACGGCCGGCGCCAACCAGTCGTACAGCGTGTCGATCCGGCCAACGCCATAACGGAGCCGCGTGTATGTATCGCTTCATCGTTCTCGCCACCGGCCTGCTGCTCGCGACGTCCTCGTTCGCGGGGCAGCCGGCGGCTCAGGCGGCCGCTCAGACATCGGCAGGTCAGGCTGTGACGCAAACGTCCGGCGCTACGCCGACGGTCACGCTTGCCTCGGTCGCTCCGGCACCCGACAAGGTCTACCCGCCGCTGCCGACGCTCGCAATGATCCCGCCGCCTTCGGACGACGACCTGGACACCGCCCCGCGTCCCACGGCACGCAAAAAGAAAGTACGTGCGCCCGAGCACCGGCTCGCCGCGCCCCCGGCAAGACTCGTCGTATCCGATGCGTCGCGCGCTTACCTCGGCGGCATCGAAAAGCAACTCGATCTCGCCCTCGACCCTGCCTCAACCCGATAAGCCCCGTTGATCAACGCAAGACCGCGATCCATCCCGTATCGCACTTACGCGGAGACTTGACCCGTGACGACCCGACATCTGTTCTCAGCGGCAGGCGCGCCCCGCCGTTTTGGCGTTTTCAACGCGCCAGCGCTTGCGGCACTCGCACTCACCCTGTTCTGCGGCGCGTTGCACGCGGAGGACTGCTTCAACCAGGCCGCCGCCTATCAGGGCGTGAATCCTTCGGTGCTGCGCGCCGTGGCGTGGATTGAATCGAAGGACGACCCGGCCGCCATCAACCGCAACGCCAACGGCTCGATCGACGTCGGCCAGTTGCAGATCAATTCGATCCACTTCAACGATCTCGCGCGTCAGGGCGTGCCGCACCGCGCCCTCACCGATCCGTGCGTGAACGTCTACGTCGCGGCCTGGTTGCTCAAGCAGAAGATGGTGAAGTACGGCAACACGTGGCGCGCCATCGGTGCGTATCACTCGGAATCGCCACGCGAGCGTGATGCGTACGCGCTCAACATCCAGAAGGTGCTGGTGAGCTGGGGGGAATTGCAGGCGTCGCGCTAAGCGAGGCTTCGAGCGGAACCCGGGCGCGCTTCGAGCTGCGGCCTGGCGGGCGGAGGCGGGGTGGACCTTACGAGGCGGGACTTACGGGGCGCGGAGGGGCCCCGCTCGCTGGGGATCTGCGCGTTGCGGGTACAGGCATTGCTGCTGAAGATCAGTACCTTCATGCCTGACAGGAGATCATCGTGACGAGCCCCTCTGCTGACCCGCACGAGCCATCGGACAAGCCCGCGGACGGCCCGCCCACCGACATTTCCAAGCCGATTGGCGACGCCATCCCCACCCCGGTCGAACCCGGCCTGAACCAGCCTTTGCCCGAAAAGAAGCCCGACGACGAGGCCGACGAAAACGGCCACGTCGCTCCATAGCGCGCGCTGGCGCGCACCCTCGTTCCTCGTTCAGTGGTGATCCGGGACGGCGTGCGGCGGCTCGAGATCGAGCGCCGACGGTGCCGCTGGTGTCCTGGCGGCCTGCGCCTCCTGCATCGCATGCGACAGGATGCGCTTCGCGTCCGCGCTGCCTGAATCGATCACCATCGCACTGCCCGCGTTGTGCCATGCGCAAATCCAGCGGCCCGTGCTTTCGCAATTGCGCGCGGCCTGCAGGATCGCGTCGCGTTGCTGCTCGCGCGTGGTCAATGTCGCGTCCATGTCCTGCGCGTCGCGATTCTTCGGTTGCGCGGCAAGCGCCGTGGTCAGATGCGAGCGCGCGTTGGAGATGTCGTCACGGGCGAGCATCGCATGGGCCGTCTGCAGATTCCTGGACGCCTCACGAGCGGCCTGTTCGGAGACAGGTTTCGCATCGGCCTTGCTGTCATGCTTCGCGGTCGCTGGCGGTGGCGTCGTGGACGCCATGCGGGTGGTCGCAGCAGGCACTGTGTCTTTTGCTTTTGATGCGGCCTGCGGTGGTGTCGCCCTTTGTTTCGAATCTGCCACAGTAGCCGCACTGCTCTGTGCAGCGCTCAGTGGTTTGCCTGATGGCGTGGTGGTCACGTTCGCCTGATTGGACGTGGAAGCGACCAGCGCGCTCGCGGTGCCTGGCGGGGTAGTCATGGGTGCTTTGGCAGCGGCGCTCGTTTGCCCAGACGCCGTGAGCGCGGTCGATGCAACCGGCTTATCAGAACTCGCGGCCTTGCCCAAATTGTTCGACTGACTGGAAGCGACCAATGCACCCGGTTGGCCCGATACGGCGGACTTCGCGGAGGTAGCCGGTTGCGCCGAAGTCACCGTCCTCGCCGCGTTGGTTGTTTGAGTCGACGCGGCCAAACCGCCGGATGTACCTGACTGATTAGCAGTCAACGCCTTCGCGGCAGCGTTAGTTTGAGTGGACGCCACCGCACCCGGTTGGCTCGACGCCGCTGTCCTGGCCGTGGCGCTGGCTTGACTGGAGGCGATCAGCGCACCCGCCTGATTGCTCGCGGGTGCCTTGACCACGGCGTTGGCCGGGTTCGAGGCAATAGTCCCGGTCGGCATCCCGGATTGCTTCGAAGCCAGCGCATTCGCCGGGACGCTGGACGGGCTCGCGGCCGTATTCGCGGTCGTATTTGCGTGGGGCACGGCGGGTTGATTGGACGCCACGAGTGCGTTCGGGACGCTCGGCTTCGTATCCGCAGCCTTGCCGGTTGCGCTCGACGTATTCGACGCGACAGATCCGCCCGCCGGGTTTGCTTGCGTGGACCCAGCCGCCTTGTTCGCGCTGCTCAACGGATTAGCGGCAATCAGTCCGGTCGGCGGATTAGGTGTACCGGATACCGACGACGGCTTGCTTGCTGCACCGGTCGTATTGGAACCAGTCGCCCCATTCGCTGCATTCGCCTGCACGGTCACCTGCGGTTTGGCAGTAGCGGTCCGGTTTTCTGCGGGGTGATCGGCGGGGTTGCCGGCCATTGCCGCGTTCGGCGCAGCAGAGGCCAGCGCACCCGGCCGCGTATCCGCATGAGCTTGCGCCGCCGGGCCCTGACTGTCCGCCCCGCTCATGGCGAGTTTAGGCGTCGGCAACGGTGTCGCCTGTTTCGTTTCGGTCTGCGTGTGATCGGCCAGCTTCGGGGCGCTGGCCATCCTCGTGACAGGCGGCATCGCCTCGACCGGCTTGCCGGCATCGGCGGGGAGCGGATTCCTGGACGCCATCGCCGCCGACGGCCGCGCCGGCTGTCCCGCCTGCTGCGTCGTCACCGCGCCATACGTCGCCTTGGAAACGGCACGGCCGCCATCCTGTCGGAACAACACGAACACGCTGGTAGCGGCCGCGATCAACAGAAGCAGGCCGGCCAGCACGAACCAAAGCTTGCCGGAGCGTTTCGGCTCGACCCACGGGTCGTATCGGGAATAAAACTCGTCGTCGACGGCGCCCGCGGCGGTATTCCACGCCGCTGGCGCAGCGAGCGCCGACGGCCGCGACGAGCGCGGCGCCGGGAGCCTCGCGTTCGCAGACACGGCCATTGGCGGAAACCATCCGTGCGTTTCGCGCGTTTCAGATTGCTCCGCGCCGCACGCGGGACAGGACAGCAATCGCGCAGCCAGCGCCACGCCACAATGACGGCATTGTGACGAATCAGCCTGACCGGAAGTGAAATCGTTAATCATTGGTCTATCCGCCATTCACGTTGCGAGAACAGACCCATTTGCGGCGTGAAACACACGCGCCACCGATGATGTCTGGCACGACTGGCGTTATCAATAATCGTTTTTCTAATAGGAATGCGCCCGTTAAATCAATATCTGGGCTAAACGCAATATGATCTGCTTGCGAATAAAGATCAATCGGCCATTTCGGCCAGTTGGCGGATTAATCATATTGACGGCGCGACGCAATTAATCGCATCAGCGTCCCTTCAGCCACGAAATGTTGCGCGACAGCATCGGCGAAACGGCGCACACTGCGGCGATGCCCGGACATCCGGACGGGCGCACATGCAAAATGGGGAGCCCAATCATGGCAAAAGGTCAAATGCGCAGCAATCGCGAAGTAAAGAAGCCGAAGCAGGCGAAAAAGCCGACTCCCGCCGCCTTGCCTTCCGGTTCGCCGCCCATCCGGGTAGCGCCGTCGTCATCATCCACGCCGAAAAAACACTAAAAGACCAGGTGTCCGGCGACGATATTGCGCCGGCATTTTCCTGGTTTTGCGAGCAGCGGGCAGCGGACTCTGGGTCCCCTGCCCGCTGTCTTTTATCGGCATGCGCGGCCATGTCGACACCGCGCGTTCCCTGACCACTCAGCTATTGAAACAGGCCCGTCCAGGCGGCTGCGCGCGAGGCAGAGCACGCGCAAAACACGCAAGTGCCGCAGTTTGCGACAATAGCGCCTCTGCCGCGCCCGATCCCGCCACCAGCCACGTCCGCCCGCTCGACGTGACCTGCGGCGACTCGGAGACAGCGGTTCGCAACCCCCTATGACCGGCAGCGGTCCGCTCAATGGCACTTCCCCATATCGAACTTCTGTATTCCGTGTCCGGCCTGTTCGTCGGCTTTCTCGTCGGACTGACGGGTGTCGGCGGCGGCTCACTGATGACGCCGATCCTCGTGCTCCTCTTCAACGTCCATCCCGCGACGGCGGTCGGCACCGACCTGCTGTACGCGGCCGCCACCAAGGCGGCCGGCACGCTGGTACACGGCATGAAGGGTTCGGTGGACTGGCAGGTGACCACGCGCCTCGCCGCCGGCAGCGTACCCGCCGCCACCGTTACGCTGATCCTGCTGCACCGCTATGGCATGGATTCCCCGGGCGCGAGCCGTCTGATCCAGATCGTGCTCGGCGTGGCGTTGCTGATCACCTCCATCGCGCTGGTGTTCCGGCCGCAACTCGCGAAGCTCGGCGCCGGTCGCGAAAGCGCACTCACCCAGGGTCGCACGCTGGGTCTGACCGTGCTCACCGGCGCCATACTCGGCGTGCTGGTGTCGCTGACCTCGGTGGGCGCGGGCGCGATTGGCGTGACCGTGCTGCTCCTGCTGTACCCGCGACTGCCCACCACGCGCATCGTCGGTTCCGACATCGCGCACGCCGTGCCGCTCACCTTGCTGGCGGGCGCGGGCCATTGGCTGCTGGGGTCGATTGACTGGACGATGCTGCTGTCGCTGCTGGTGGGATCGTTGCCAGGTATCGTGCTCGGCAGTTTTCTGTCTGCCAAAGCACCGGATGCGCTGTTACGCAACGTGCTGGCCGCTACGCTGACGCTGGTCGGCGTGAAACTGGTGATGTCTTAAGGCGCAAGGCAATCCGACAGGCTCGCTGAGTGGCGGCACGTGCCCGGACAGCGTTACGCGCGCCAGCCCGGCATGAGGCCGGCTACCCAAGGCGCTCCCCATCGCCGCTCCCGCACCTTGCTACTTGAAGAAGCGGCAAGTCAGGTCCGTTTCGAACTGCCTTACCCAATAGCCCGCCTCGTCGGCGCGATACGACTGGGCCCAGCCGCCGCGCCGCACGGTGACGAGCCGGCGGTGATGCGCGAGGTCGTCCGGATCCGGCGATCCCGTGATTTCAAAGTGCGCCGGCGCAAAGCCATGCCGCGCGCACACCAGTTCGAACGCTGCCCGTTCTCCGATCGGCAGATCGGTGTAGTGCTGAAGCGTCGTGTCCATTTGACTCACTCCGGGTTCACTCAGGATGCTTCCCGTCCCGCAGTCTTCACACTACGCCTCAAACTGCGAAAAGTGTGTGTCATAACGCACCGCCAGACCGGCCGCCGAGTAACGGTCAATCAACGGCCAGCGCGTCCTCCCCGCCACCGGGCCTGCATAAGCGGACCCAGCAAATAAAAACGGGCCCCGGCCAATGACCGGGACCCGTATCCAGCATCCACGAACGCCGTGCGTCCGGATGCTCCGCGCGAGCGCGAATTAGTTCGGCAGCACAACCGTCAGCTTGTTCGACACCGAGGTCACGCCGGCGACGCCTTGCGCAGCGGCAGTAGCCTTGTCGATCTGGCTCTGGTCAGGCACCGAGCCCGTCAGCGTCACTGCACCGCCACGCGCGCGCACCGAGATGCTCGACACGTCGACGCCCTGAGCCTTGGCCAGCGCGCTACGCACCTTGCGGCCCAGCGTGCGGTCTGTCTTCTTGACCGACTTGGCGCTCGGCGCGGCCATTGCGTCCGTTGCGGCTGCATCGCTTGATTGTGCGTACACGTTGCAAGCCAGCACGACCGCCACCACACCACCCAGCGCCTTCAGAAAATCGACCGATTTCATACTTTCTCCTTTTTACTTCGGTTATGACCGCATCTAACAAGCGGCTTCGTTACGACTTCTGTCACCCACGGCTGTTCGCAGCGCGCACGAAAGCGCGGCTGAACCACAGCCAGTGATGGCTTTGACACGGAGTGCGAGAGGCGAGAGGGGCCGGCCTTGATCGCCCTCGAAGGGCAAAACACGGGCCGGCATGCCACGGTTCGGCAACGCGCCCAGTTCTCATTTGTCTTGCCGGGTCGCGCTGCGCAAACGTTGATTCGCGGCAGCGATGCACAATTTAATCCAGGCGCGTCAGAAGCGCAAAGGGTTTAGCAAGCTTCGAGCGCCGCGCGTGGCGTGGCGTTCACGATTTGTTACGCGTTTGTTAAACCGCTGGACGCCCCGGCTGGCCGCCCTGGCGCCAACTTCATGTACCATCGGCGCGAGTGCGTCGCGTGCGAAGTACGCCCGGCAATCCCCTGGGCAAGTCTCATTGCGTTGCAGCGAGACGCGGCTTTCATCGCGGTACGCCCCGGTTCACTACATTCAACTGAACGGCCCGAGCCGTCACGTCAGCCCATGAAGTCTGCCAACGGCCGCACCCCACCTCGCCTCGTCGCCCGCTTCGTGGCGATTTCATGGCGCGATCTGGCGGTATCGTTCGGTCCGATCCTGTTGATCGCCGCGGCCGCCATCTGGATCGCGGTACGCCTGATCCAGCCCGCACCGCCCAGCACGCTGACCATGACCGCCGGGCCGCAAGGCAGCTCGTTCTGGAATGCGGCGCAGAAGTACAAGGCGATCCTCGCGCGCAACGGCATCACCCTCAACGTGCTGACCTCCGAAGGCTCGGCCCAGAACCTGCAACGTCTTGCTGATCCGCACGGCAACGTGGACGTGGGCTTCGTGCAGGACGGCATCACGGCCACCCAACCCATCGACGGCCTGATGTCGCTCGGCAGTGTGGCCTACGTGCCGCTGGCCATCTTCTATCACGGGCCGACCGTCACGCGCCTCTCCGAATTCAAGGGGCAGCGCCTCGCCATCGGCGCGGAAGGCAGCGGCACGCGCGAGCTGGCGCTGGCTCTGCTGAAGGCCAACGGCATCGAGCCCGACGGCTCCACCAAACTCCTGCCGCTGTCCGGCGACGAAGCCGCCCAGGCGCTCACCGAAGGCAAGGTGGACGCGGCCTTTCTGACTGGCGACTCCGCCCAGCCGCCGGTGATGGTCAAGCTGACCCATACGCCGAACATCCAGTTCTACAACTTCACCCAGGCCGAAGCCTACGGCCGCCGCTTCCCGTACCTGACGCCCATCCATATTCCGATGGGCGCCTTCGACTTCGGCAAGAACCTGCCCGCGCAGCCTCTCCAGATGGTGGCGCCGACCGAAGAGCTGGTGGCGCGCACGTCGCTGCATCCGGCGCTCTCCGACCTGCTGATCGAAGCCGCGCGCGAAGTGCACGGCAAAGCCAACCTGTTGCAGCACGCCGGCGAATTCCCCGCCCCGCTCGCCCACGACTTCCCGATCAGTGACGACGCCGCGCGCTACTACAAGTCGGGCAAGAGCTTTCTGTATCGTGTGCTGCCGTTCTGGATCGCCAGCCTGGTCGACCGGCTGCTGGTGGTGGTCGTGCCACTGGTGGTGGTGCTGATCCCGGCGTTGCGGCTGGTGCCGTCGCTGTACGCGTGGCGGGTCAAGTCGCGCATCTACCGCTGGTACGGCGCGTTGATCGCCATTGAACGCGGCGCGCTCAGCGAAACCTCCGCCGAGGAACGCCAGGCGTTGATCGAGCGGCTCGACGCGATCGAAGAATCCGTCAACGGACTCAAAATGCCGCTCGCCTATGCTGACCAGTTCTATGTGCTGCGCGAGCACATCGGTTTCGTGCGTGCGCGGCTGACCCAGGGGCTCGATCATCCTCACGATGCCGCGCACCCGCACGCTCCCGCTGCGGCGAGCCCTGCGGATGAAGCCGGCAAGCCGTCCACCGCGTCACCGCACGAGACGGCGTGATATCAGTGGACGAATCAGCGAACAACTACCGTTAGACGGTGGCAGCCGTGGTGTGCAGCACGCGCTGAAATTTGACAGCCCACTGCGCACCGCGCCCGCTCCGCGTAAGATCACGTCAGACTGGCTGGTTTAGCAGACGCGTGCGCAGGTTCGTACCGGGGACTTGTCGTAAACCCTCGCAGCGAGCCGCCCATATTCACGCCGCTGACCGTGCAGATCCGAGCAATCCGGGAGACATCTATGACTGATGGCATCGACGCCACGCAACCTCTGTGGTTTTACGACTTTGTCTCGCCGTTCACGTATTTGCTGCTCGAGCAACATGAAAAATGGCCGGACTTTCCGTTCGTTTTCACGCCCGTGCCGCTGTACGAATTGCAGGCCCGCTGGGGCCAGATTCCGAACTACGGCGTACCCGCCAAGCGCGTGTACACCTATCGGCATGCGCTGTTTCGCGCCGAGCAACTCGGCATTGGGTTCAAGATGCCGCCCGCGCATCCGTTCGATTCGACCAGGCCGCTCCTGCTTGCCGTGGCGGCCAAGGCCGACGTCCAGTTGACGCGCGAGATCTTTCGCTTCATCTGGCGCGAGGGGCGCGACCCATCCACGGACGAAGGTTTCGCTGCGCTGTGCGAACGGGTTGGCATGCCGGATGGGCCGGAGTTGATCCAGCGCGAGGACGTCAAGGCGCAGTTGCAGCGCAACGTGACCGATGCCATCGAACTGGGTGTGTTCGGTGTGCCGACCTTCTGGCTCAACGATCAGTTATTCTGGGGCGAAGACGCACTGCCAATGGTGCTCTACTGCGCGCGTACCCCGAACTGGCTGGAGTCGCGTGAAGTGAAGCGCATCAGTGCGTTGCCCTCCGGTCTGAAGGTCTGAAGGCTTGAGGCTTTGAAGGTTTAGGCGTGAAGTGCTGCTGGATGCGAGCCGGCGCCGCTGCCGTGATGCCGGCCATACCGCACCCGCTATGGCCGACGCACGGCAAACGGGCCTAAGGTTATAGACTTCGCGCCGCGTTGCGTGCGCCGTCATGCTGGCGGCTGCGTGACGCGTCTCCCTTGAGTCTGATTCGCCCAACTGATTTCATGGACGACACCGCTGCTTCCCTCGATATCTGGCTCGTCCGCGTGCTGCGAACGCTGCTCGTCGAGCGCAGCGTCACGCAGACTGCGCAGCGCCTGAACCAGACGCAGCCGGCCATCAGCACCGCGCTGCGCAAGCTGCGTGAGACGCTCAACGATCCGATCCTGGTACGCGGCAAGGCCGGCATGGTGCCGACCGAGTACGGCGAATCGCTGCTCGCTTCCGCGCAACGGGTCCTGCGTGAAGTGGATTTCGTTGCCACGCCGCACGGCGATTTCGACCCGGGCCGCTCACGCCGCACATTCCGGATCGCGGCGCCCGACTATCTGAACGACTTCTTCATGCCCACCGTGATCGCGCAGTTTCGCGAGGCGGCGCCGCATGCGCGTCTGGAGATCGAATCGTTGTGTCCGACGCTCGACCACGCTGCCGCGCTCGATGCCGGCGAACTCGATCTCGTGATCGGCAACTGGCCGAAGCCCGACCCGCGCTTCGAGAAGAGCGATCTGTTTTCGGACACGGTGGTCTGCATGATGCGCGCCGATCACCCGCTGACGCGGGCGCCGCTCACGCGCGAGGCCTATCTGGCGGCGCCGCACCTCGCGCCCACGCCATACAGCGGCGCGAGCGGCGGTGCGGTGGATACCGGCTTTGCACGCGCCGGCGCGCAACGGCGCATCGTCGCCACGATGCCGTACTTCGGACTCGTGCCACAGGTGCTGCTGCAATCCGATCTGATCTTCACGACCACCCGGCGCTTCGCCACTCACTACGCGGGTATGCTGCCGCTTGCCGTGGTCGATGTGCCGATTCCGTTTCCGCGCATCAAGTGCTATCAGTTGTGGCATCCGCAACCGGACCGCCCGAGCGACATTGGCTGGCTGCGCACGTTGATGTCACGGGTGTCGGATGCGCTGGTTGCGCACAAGCCGCGGCGCGTGAAGAACACGCCCGCGGCTGCGAGGGAAATGGCGCTGCAAGGGCGCTAGGCTACCGGAACCACCAGAGCGACATCTCAGGGAACGAGATTGAAACTTAGACGCTGGCGCACAGCGCGCCAACGGACGAATCGCTCTCCTCGCCTTGCACGGGCACGCTGCCCAGCACCCGCGAACGTACCTGCAAAAGCTCGGCGCACACAGCGAGCGCTATCGAAGGCGGCGCCTTGTCGACGATACCCGTCACGCCGATCGGACACGTCATGTCGCTCAGACGCGCTTCTCCCACGCCACGCTCCATCAAGCGCCGCTCGAATTTCACGCGCTTGGTCTTCGAGCCGATCATCCCGAAGTAGGTGAAGTCGCGCCGCCGCATGATGCGCACGGCGAGCGAAAAATCGAGCGCGTGATTGTGCGTCATCACGAGGAAGTAGGCGCCAGCCGGCGCGCTGTCGATGATCGCGTCGGGCGTGTCGGTGGCCTCGATCTGCACGTTCGCCGGCACTTCGTCAGGGAACAGTTCGTCGCGCTCGTCCACCCATTGCACGACACACGGCAGACTGCCCAGCAACGTGATCAGCGCGTGCCCGACATGCCCCGCGCCGAACAGCACCACGTGCATCGGCGCGGGCCGCGACGCAGCGTGGCTGCTGCGTCGGCCAACCTGTATGAATGGAGGAGCGTCGATCATCGCAAGCGTTCCAGAGTGGCTTCGGGTTACTGCCGCACAGCGGCAGAGGCAGATGCAGCAGCAGGCACACAGGCAGGCGCCGGGGCAGGATGCGTGGCCGCGCGCACGGCGCCCACCGCCTTGAGAATTTCCTCGCTGGTCGCGGGTGCGTTGAGCGGCGGGTTGACCTTGTAGTCACCCACGGCCGCCACCGCGTCGCGCACGGCGAAGAACACCGAGAACGGCAGCAGCAGCGGCGGCTCGCCGGTCGCCTTCGAACGGTGGATGCTGTCCTCCGCGTTCCTGTTCTTGAAGAGGCGCACGCGGAAATCCGGCGGTGTGTCGTTGACGGTCGGAATCTTGT
Organism: Paraburkholderia sp. DHOC27; assembly: GCF_003429005.1. Classification (GTDB taxonomy): domain Bacteria; phylum Pseudomonadota; class Gammaproteobacteria; order Burkholderiales; family Burkholderiaceae; genus Paraburkholderia. The sequence goes on along the minus strand of NZ_QVQV01000006.1, from coordinate 269,594 downwards.
AGGTGGACGGCGCGTGCGTCATCAGCTTGCCGCCCTGGTTCCACCACAGTTCTTCAGTGGTGAGCCAGCCCATGCCCTGAATGAAGGCGCCTTCCACCTGCCCCACGTCGAGCGCCGGATTGAGCGACGCACCCACGTCATGCAACGCGTCCGCGCGCAGCACGCGCATCTCGCCGGTCAACGTGTCGATCACCACTTCGGCCACGGCCGCGCCATACGAGTAGTAGTAGAACGGCCGGCCGCGCAGTTTCGATTGATCCCAATAGAGCTTCGGGGTCGCATAGAAACCGTCCGACCACAACTGCACGCGCGCCAGATAGGCCTTGGCGATGATCTCTTCGAATGGCACGACGGCCTCGCCCACGCGTACGCGGTCGTGAGCAAAGCGCACGTCTGCGGCGCTGACCGTGCCCGCGCCGTAACGCTCCGCAGCAAACGCCGAGAGACGTTCGCGCAACTGACGCGCTGCATCCTGCGCCGCCTTGCCGTTCAGATCGGAGCCCGTCGACGCAGCCGTTGCCGAGGTGTTGGCCACCTTGCTGGTGTCCGTCGCCGTCACGCGGACGCGGCTGAAGCTGATCCCCAGCTCATGCGCGACGACCTGCGCGACCTTGGTGTTGAGCCCCTGCCCCATCTCCGTGCCGCCGTGATTCACGAGCACCGAGCCGTCGGTATAGATATGCACCAGTGCGCCGGCCTGGTTGAAGTGCGTCACGTTGAAGGCGATGCCGAACTTCACCGGCGTGAGCGCCATGCCCTTCTTCAGCACTTCGTTGTTCGCGTTGAACTCGCGGATTTCGGCGCGGCGTGCGCGGTATTCGCTGGTGGCTTCGAGTTCGTCGATCAACTCGTGAATCACGTTGTCTTCGACCATCTGACCGTACGGCGTCTCATTGCGCTCGGTCTTGCCGTACAGATTGCGACGGCGCACGTCGAGCGAATCCTCGCCGAGCGAACGCGCAATGTTGTCCATGATGTATTCGATCGCGAACGCGCCCTGCGGACCGCCGAAGCCACGAAACGCCGTGTTCGACTGCGTGTTGGTCTTGCCGCAGAAGCCGTCGATGGTCACGTCCGAGAGCCAGTACGCGTTGTCGAAGTGGCACAGCGCGCGCGTCATCACCGGGCCCGACAGGTCCGCGGAGAAACCGCAGCGCGAGGTCATATCCACGCTCACGCCGTCGATCACACCCTTGTCGTCGTAGCCGACTTCGTACGTGTAGTGAAAGTCGTGCCGCTTGCCGGTGACCATCATGTCGTCGTCACGGTCGGGACGCAGCTTCACGGGGCACAACAGCTTCCACGCGGCAATCGACGCGCAGCATGCAAACAGCGCCGACTGCGATTCCTTGCCGCCGAAGCCGCCGCCCATGCGGCGGCATTCCACCAGCACGTTATGCGACGCGACGCCGAGCGCGTGCGCAACGAGGTGCTGCATCTCGGTGGGGTGCTGCGTGGAGCAATAGACGTGCATGCCGTCATCGTCCTTCGGCACGGCGTACGAAATCTGTCCTTCCAGATAGAACTGTTCCTGGCCACCCAGCAGCATCTCACCCGCTTCACGATGCGCGGCGCGGGCGATGCCCGCTGCCGAATCACCGCGTGCCAGCTTCATGGGCGGCAACACATGCTGATTGGCCGCGCGTGCCTCCTGCGCGGTGAGAATCGCGGGCAGTTCTTCGTAGACGATCTCGGCGCGCCGCGCAGCGAGGCGCGCCACGTCATGCGAAACCGCCGCGACGATGAACACCGGCTGGCCGACGTACAACACCTCGCCCTTCGCGAGAATCGGATCATCACCGTGGATGATCGGACCGACGTCGTTCACGCCCGGAATGTCGTCAGCCGTGAAGACGGCCACGACGCCCGGTGTTGCGCGCACCTTGTCGAGCGACATGGAAACGATCTTCGCATGCGCCTTGGTGGACAACCCGAGCGCTGCGTGCAGCGTGCCGGCCAGCACTGGAATGTCGTCCGTGTAGGTCGCGCGGCCGCTGACGTGCAGATGCGCGGACTCGTGCGGCCGCGAGATGTGCACCTGGGTAAATTCTTCGAATTCCTGAGCGTCTTTCAGGAACGGTTCTGCCTGCTGATTCATTGTCTTTCTCCGTATCCGTCTGACGAGGTCAAGCGAGCGCGCCGGCAGCGAGCACCGCGCGCACATCGAGCGCGGCCTTGGGCAGCGGATTGTGCGGACGGGTTTCGAGCCAGAAGCGGTACAGCGTGTTCTTGGCCGCTTCCAGACGGTAGTTGCTGGTGGCGCGCATGTCGCTGAGCGGCGCGTAGTCGTTGCCGAGCGCGATCATCGCGGCCTGGGCGGTGGCTTCGTGCCATTGCGCGTCGCGCAGCACGGCTTCGGCGTGGATCGCGCGCTTCGATGTGGCGGCCATGCCGCCAAACGCAATGCGCGGCTCGCGGATCAGGTCGCCATCAGGGATGAACGAAAAGGCCGCGCACACGGCGGAGATGTCCGAATCGAAACGCTTCGAGAGCTTGTAGGTGCGAAATTGCAGGTTCGCACGTGCGCCGGTGCGGGTCGGCACCTTCAGGCCGACCACGAACTCGTGCTCGGCCATGTCCTTCTTCTGATACGCGACGTACAGGTCTTCGAGCGCCATCTCGCGTTCGATCTCGCCGCCGCGCACGGTCACGCGCGCGCCGAGTGCGATCAGACCCGGCATCGAATCGCCGATGGGCGAACCGTTCGCGATGTTGCCGCCAAGCGTGCCTGCATTGCGGATGGGCAGCGAGGCGAAGCGTTTCCACATCTCGGTGAGTTCGGGATAGTGCTTCGCGAGTTCTCCATAAGCCGTTTCGACGCTCACGCCCGCGCCGATCTCGATCCAGTCGGCGGAGGTCTCGAGGCGCCGCAACGCGTCGATCTGGCCGACGTAGACGATGTTGCCCAACTCACGCATCTGCTTGGTGACCCACAGGCCGATGTCGGTGCTGCCCGCCAGAATCCGTGTGGCGGGTTGGGCGGCCTTGATCTGCGCGAGCGCTTCGACGCAGCGCGGCGCGTCGAATTGCTGGCCCTTGTGTTCGTAGTGGAAGGTGTCGTCACGCGCGATGGTGGCGAGTTGCGCGGAGAGCGCGGCGATATCGACCGGCGCTTTCGGCGCGGGTGCTTCGAACATGCGCACGGCGGCATCGACGATAGGCCGGTAGCCCGTGCAGCGGCACAGGTTGCCGGTCAGCGCATTGCTGATGTCGTCGCGCGACGGCACCGTGCGGTTCGCACACTGATGCTCGTGGCCATGTTTCTCGTACAGCGACCACATCGACATCACGAATCCAGGCGTACAGAAGCCGCACTGTGAGCCGTGACACTCCACCATCGCCTCCTGCACCGGGTGCAGCGTGCCGTCCGGCTGGCGCAGGTCTTCGACGGTGTAGAGCGCCTTGCCGTCGAGCGTGGGCAGGAACTGGATGCACGCATTGACCGCCTTGAAGCTCACGCCGCCTGCCTCGTTGCGTTCGCCGACCACGACCGTGCACGCGCCGCAGTCGCCTTCGGCACACCCTTCCTTGGTGCCGGTGCAGTGCGCGTCCTCGCGCAGATACTGCAGCACGGTGCGGGTGACGGGCGCGTCCGTTATCTCGCGGATCGCGTTGCGGTGGTAGAAGCGAATCGGCTGGCTCATGTGTCTCACTCTCGGTTTGTTCTGTCTCGGCCCGTGGGGATCGGACCATGCTGCACTGACGTCTCGAAAATTAACACCGTCAATATTTGCAACCCATAGGTGGGTTCGCATGCGGGACATATCGTTGCAACGATAAATAACGGGATAAGGCGCGGGCAGCGCTTATGCCCGCATGACGCTTTCGCGCTATTTTTCATAAATATAGCGAATTTGGGACACCGCCATGCGCAATTTCGAGATTCGCAAAATGCGCATTGGCTTTAAATGCCACTGCGACTGCCTCTCTTACCCATCCGGCACCGTTTTTTTAACGATAGAAATATTAAGCAGACCCTGCACGGGAATCGGTTCCATGGGAGAATCATGCCTTCGCGCCGTTTTCAAGTATCGTTTTCCCCATGTCCACGAACACCGCCTCCCCGCGCAGTGAATTTGCGGTCACGCTGCAGATCATTCCGATCGTTTTTTTCACGTTCGTTTGCTATCTGACCATCGGCATTCCGCTGGCGGTGCTGCCCGGTTACGTCCACGACGACCTCGGCTTTAGCGCCGTGGTGGCGGGCGCGGCCATCAGCGTGCAGTACCTGGCGACGCTGGCTTCGCGGGCACTGGCCGGCCGCTCGGCGGACACGCTCGGGCCCAAGCGCACTGTGGCGATCGGTCTGATTGGCTGCGGAATCAGCGGTGTGATGCTGCTGCTGGCTGTATTGACCGGACGCTGGCCGGCTCTCAGCCTGACCCTGCTGGTGCTGAGCCGGCTGATCCTGGGCTGCGGCGAAAGCCTGTGCGGCACCGGTGCGATTCTGTGGGGCATCGGCCGGGTGGGCGTGTCGCACAACGCGCGGGTGATTTCGTGGAACGGCATTGCCACGTATGGCGCGCTGGCTATCGGCGCCCCGCTTGGTGTCGCCATTGCGCATTCGGTGGGCTTCGCGGCGCTTGGCATCGTCATCATTGCGCTGGCCGCCGGTGGCTACTCCCTCGCGCGACGTATCGAGCCGGTGCCGATCGTGCACGGCGAGCGCATGTCGTACCGCAGTGTCTTCATGCGCGTGCTGCCACATGGCATTGGCCTCGCGCTAGGCTCGGCCGGTTTCGGCTCGATCGCTACCTTCATTACGCTGTTCTATGCAGCGCGGCATTGGCCGAACGCGGCCCTTTCGCTGACCGTGTTCGGCACGCTGTTCATCGGCGCGCGTCTGCTGTTCGCCAACACCATCAAGACGTACGGCGGCTTCCGCGTGGCGATTGCGTCGTTCTGCTTTGAATGTGTGGGATTGCTGATGCTGTGGCTCTCCCCCGAGCCGCACGTCGCGTTGGCTGGCGCCGCGTTGACTGGATTTGGCTTCGCGCTGGTGTTCCCCGCGCTGGGCGTGGAAGCGGTTGGTTTGGTGCCACCGGCAAGCCGCGGCGCGGCGTTGTCGGCGTATTCGGTGTTTCTGGATTTGTCGCTGGGAATTACCGGGCCGCTCGCCGGTTATATCGCCGGTGGATTTGGCTATGGGTCCGTGTTCCTGTTTGCCGCCGTAGCCGCCGCCGCTGCATGCGGTTTGACGACCATGCTGTATCTGCGCAACGCCCGGGTGCCTAACGCCCCGGCTGCCACTTAATTCGCTTGTTTTGCGGGCGCCGTGTGCATCGGGCACAGGCGCCGGCGATAACGCCCGGTGCGCTTTTCATGCGAGGCAAGTCCACGGCACTCCGTGGACGCCCGCCGCCCTGCCCGGCCGCCAGCTCTCCAGTTCAGGGGAAAAACACTTCGTCGTACGTCTGTGGGTCATCGGTCTCGCCACGCGCCACCCGGCGGCCGACGACCAGACCGGCGTCGTACGCCGCTTCGAGCGCCAGCGCGACCTGCTCGATGTTGACGATGCGGAAGTCCGCCGTCGGCTTACCCGTCGGCTCGAGTCGCTCGATGCCGAGAATCTCGTTGGCGATACCCCGTAACAGTACGACACGCTCGTCGTGGACGATGTTGCTCATTTCATACCCCCAATGCAGGCGGGGCGTGACGACTTCGAAGTGAAATCTCTATAGCCCGATCAGCCTTGAATTAAACGCATTGCAAGGTACAAATAATACTTTTGAAAGGTTATTTTGAGACGCGGCGTGCGGTCGCAGTTTGAGGCTCTATTCCAAAATAAATGCATTGATCTGCGTCAATACGCCGCGCAAAAACCGGCAACTTTCGAGCGGTTCCCTTTTACTGCGCCGCCAGACCGCGCGTACCGCTGGACAGTGACTTTTCCAACGCGGCCACGCCCGCCGGCAGATCGACCGTCACGCCTAGATCCAGCACCGTGCGGCCCAGTGCGTGCAGCGTGCGGAACAGATTGTGTTCGCGGCACTGCTCGCCCATCTGACCGATCCGCACAATAGGCAGGCCGAACGAACCCGAGATTTCCACCTGATGGTGACGCGAGATGTGCCCGCAGATATCTCCAGGGCTCAGACCTTGCGGCACCTCGATGCCCACCACGGAATTCAGGCGGCACTCGGCCGGCGTGTAGAGTTGCAAGCCCATTGCGGAGATCCCCTCCTGCAATGCCGCCGAGCACTTCAGGTGACGCGCAAAACGCTTTTCGAGTGTCTCCGCACACACCAGCCGCAGCGCCTCGTGCAGCGCCAGCACGCCCGACACCGGCGCGGTGTAGTGATAGCCGGCGTTGTGCCAGAAATTCTCCGCGAGCGACGCGTCGAGACACCAGTGCGTGTTCGCCGCCGTGCGCGTCTTGACCCGCTCCCACGCGGCATCGGAGAACGCGATCAACGACACGCCCGGGATGGACGACAAGCCCTTTTGCCCGCCGGTGATCACCGCGTCGATGCCCCACGCGTCCATCTCGAGGGGCATCGTGCTTAGCGTGCACACCGCGTCGACAATCACCAACGCGCCCGCTGCTTTCGCCAACGCCGCAATATCCTTCAGGTGATGATTCACCACGGTGTTCGACGTCTCGCCTTGCACGATGGTGACGATCTCGGGCCGCTCGCGGCGGATCGCCTCGGCCACCTGTTCGAGACTGGCCACCGTGCGATCCGCCACGTCGAGCATGGACACCTGCGCGCCGACGCGCCGGCCCATCTCCGCCATCCGTTCGCTGAAAAAGCCGTTCTTGATGCTGAGCACACGTGTGCCCGTCCACGCCAGATTGGAAATGGCCATTTCCATCGCGGCCGACCCGGGACCCGCAACGCCGAGCACCCACTTCGAGCGCGTCTGAAACACGTAGCGCGCCATCGTCTTCACCTGGCCGATCACCTTCACCATCGTGCCGCCCAGATGATTGATCACGATCGTGTTGGCCTTGGCCACGGCCGCGGGAATCGGCACGGGGCCGGCGCCCATCATCAGCAACGGTTCTTCGGGCAGGATGGCGTCGAGCGATTCGACGTCGGGACGAGGCACAGGCGTGTGGGTGTTGGTTGGCATGATCGGTACGGAGGAAGTCAAGATACAGGCGCAAGGTGCAAGCGGCCTCGCCATTCGTGACACTGGCGAGGCCGCTTGCACGATCATTCACTGATCCGCGCGATTGCGCAAGTTTTTTGACGGTTGTGGTGTTTGCGCCTCAGAGCCCCCTCGCACTACATGCTCTGCATTTTGCTCACGAGATGTGTTGATGCCGCGCCTTGAAGCCGCACATTGGACGCGTCACGTATAGCCGTTTTCATCAAGCAGCTTCTGCACCGCATGCCACAGCGGTGCTTCATCGAAGTGGCCATTACGCAAGGGAACGTTGCACGGATAAAGAGGATGAGCACGACCGTCGTCCACATCTTCCTCTGGTGTATGAGCCCATGCACGCAACACGCGCAGGAGAATCAGCGCTTCATTGGCAGTTCGTTCGGTATTCATCATCCCCTCCTGTTTCTCACTTTGAAACTTTCAAAAAACATCTCGTTAGGTTTCCATACTATTACGTCGCTTCGAATCTACTTTCGATCGCTTCTATTCATGGGCCTGCGACCGACACGCCACCGCATGCACAGAACCTGACCGCCTGTTTCCGGCCGGCTGGAATCGCGCGCGAAAAGTCCGTTCGCATTCGTTTACGTCGTCGCAACAATGTGCCTTCTGTTACCGCATGCACCCAAAAAAAATTTTCCGTTTCAATTCCAATTCGGTAATTCTTGGATATCATCCAACTAGTGTCAAGTCGATTCGACGACGATGAACACAACAACTTTTGCAACAACAACGATCTTCAATTCAATATGTATTCCTAACTTATTCAGTAGATCGTGTACACGATTGCATCGCAATCGCGGAGAAAAATGACAATCAGCAGGAGGCAAACATGGCCATCTTGGGCTCACACCGCACCAAAGTTTATCGCCGCGTTTTGACGACCGGCGCCGAGTTCGAACAATATGTCAATCGCATCGGGCGCCCTCAGTTTGCGATCACCTGTGTCGGTGATCCATTCGATGAACGCGGCCCCGATCTCAAACCCGATGAGTGGCTATTCGCCGACGATCTGGAAAAAATGATGCGGGAGTTTTTTGCATGGGACGCGCGCGGAGTGCGCATGGACCTTATCTCCGCCGACCTCGCTGAACGCAAGCCTGCTTACTGGACGGTCACCGGTTTATCCGACTATCTAGGCCGATCGGCGCGACATCTGAACGGCCGAGATCTCGGCACGCTGTGCAAAGCGATGGGCCCGGACGGCGCACGCAAGGCATTTCTCGAAGCGGTCTTTCAGGAAGCGAGCGCCTACGGCTTTCTTGCCTTGCAGGTGATCCAGTACAACCGCTTCATCTCGGACTGGAAAACGAATGACGACAGAAAGGCGCACCCTTCCAGTCATCGGGCGAACAAGAACTTCGGTGTGATCTCGGCAACGGGACGCCTCGGCATCGAGGGAACCTCGGTGCACTACTGGGCGTCGATTGGCTGGACGAGCGGCTGGCTCAGCGAGCAGCAATTGCTGGAGGTGGGACTGACGCGCGACGCCCTGATAGGACAAACCTGCGTGATCAACGGACTCGGTGAAGTGGAGTGGGTGGGCAATATTCCGATTCCACAGCGAACCAGATGAAGCTGCATCTCTTCGATGCCGCTCGATGCCTGGATCACATTGACTAATCCAAGCATCGAGCGGTGCGCGTCGACCGCAACAACGTCGAAGCATCAATGCGTTATTTCACGGCCTTCTTGTCCAGCTTGCCGCCGGTTTCCGCGTTGAAGCGCTCGACAAATTCCTCGATGAGCTTACGCATCGCGCGGCCAATCTGCCGGTAATCCGATTCGTTGAGGTTCGCCAGTGAAACACGTCCCGACGGGTGCGCCGTGCCAAAACCACGCCCCGGCAACAGCACGACGCGTGCTTCGCGCGCGAGCCGGAACAGCAATTCCGAAGGCTCGGTATTCTTGAACAGCCACTCGACGAACTTGCGTCCGAACATCCGCTCGCCGAGAAACTCGATGTCCAGAATCGTGTAGTAGTCCACCTGATTCGGATCGTCGTCCTCGAACGAGATGCCCACTTCTTCGTAGAGCGCCTGCTTGCGCTGGCGAATCAAGCGCTTCAACGCATTCTTGTAGGCGTCCGGTGTATCCATCAGCGAGAACAGTGAGAACAGCACCATCTGCACCTGCTGTGGCGTCGACAAACCCGCCGTGTGATTCAGCGCCACGGTGCGGCTGTCGGCCACCAGCCGGTCGATGAACTTGAGCTTGTCCGGTTCAGTCGTGATCGACTCGTAACGCGTATGCAATTCCTTCTTCACGTCCTTCGGCAATTCGCTGAGCAGCTTGTCGAGCACGTTGTCGCGATGGGTGGCAATGGTGCCCAGGCGCCAGCCCGTTGCCCCGAAATACTTCGAATACGAGTAGACGAGAATGGTGTTCCGCGGCGCGAGTGCGAACAGCGAAACGAAATCGTCGGCGAACGTGCCGTAGACGTCGTCGGTCAGCAGGATCAGATCCGGACGCTCCTTGACGATCTCTGCAATGTATTCGAGGCTCTCGTCATTGATCTTGACCGAAGGCGGATTGCTCGGATTGACGAGGAAGAACGCCTTCACTTTTGGATCGCGCAGCTTGTCGAGTTCCTTCTTCGAATACTGCCAATTGTTTTCCACGCCCGCTTCGAGATTGACCACGTTGAGCTGAAAGTCGTTCAGGCGCGGAATTTCGATGTACGGCGTGAAGATCGGCATGCCTAGCGCAATCGTGTCGCCGGCCTTGATCAAGTGGTTTTCGCGCATCGTGTTGAAGATGTACGTCATCGCCGCCGTACCGCCTTCCACCGCGAAAATATCGAACTCGCCCACGAACGGATGCTTGCCGATCATCTCGCGGCGCAGATACTGCCCGACGATGATCTCTGAGAGCTTCAGCATACGGTCCGGCACGGGATAGTTCGAAGCCAGAATGCCCTCACACATCTCGTACAGGAAGTCGCCCGCTGAGAGGCCCAGCTGATCGCGCACGTAGGACACGGCGCCGCGCAGGAAGTCGATACCTGGCACCCCTTTGTTTTCCCGCAGGAACAGATCGAAGCGTTCGGTGAGGCCTTCACGGCGTGGGAAGCCACCCACGCCTTCCGGCATGAACGCAAACGAGCGCTCCGATTCGCGCATGGCGAACAGACCGAGTTGCCAGAACCCATGACGAGGAATCGTGGCGAGGAAATTCGGATTGCCGCGGCCGGCATTCAGCATGGACACATTCGCCGGGCGCTCCACCGCGCCGCCGCCCGCTGCCTTGATCAGTTCGTCCTTCAGTTCGAACGGGCTGAGTGCCGCGAGCTTGTTCTGTTCCGCTTCGCTTTTGCCTTTTGCCATGATGCGATTCTCCATTGGAAGGTTGAAGACGCCGGCAAAACACGCACGCTGTGGCAGCGCCGGCGTATTTGAATCAAGCAGTCAAGGATGACGGGTCAGCGACCCGATTAAACCAGTCCCACGACCAGCGGACCCAACAACGTCAGCGCCACGTTTGCGATCGCATACGTGATGGCGAATGGCACCGTAGGCACCGCGCTTTCCGCCTTGTCGAGCACACCGCCAAAAGCCGGATTCGCACTGCGCGAGCCGGAGAGCGCGCCCGCCAGCAGCGCGGCATTCTTGTAGCCCAGCACGTAGCGGCCAAACAGCATCGTCAGCAAGAGCGGGAACAACGTGACGAATACACCTAACAGGAAGATCGTCATGCCGAGCTGCTTCACTGTCACGACCGCCTGCAAACCGGAATTGAGTCCGACTACCGCGACAAACGCCGCCAGACCAAAGTCCTGCAGCAAGCGTGACGCTGCTGACGGCATCACGCCATACATCGGATGCTTGCCACGCATCCAGCCGAACACGAGGCCCGCCAGCAGGCAGCCGCCACCGGAGCCGAGCGTCAGTGGAATGCCCGCTATGTTGATGACGATCAGCCCGATCAGCAGGCCGAGCACGATACCCACACCCATGTAGATGAAGTCGGTCTTGATGGAGTACGGCAATTCGTAACCGGCGGCGTCGACGGCGCGCTTGGTGTCTTTGGGCGAACCGTAGAACGTGATCACGTCGCCATGCTGAAGCTCGGTCTCGGGCAGGATCGGCAACGGCTGACCGGCGCGTGTCGCGCCTTCGATGTACACGCCGCGCCGCAGATCGCGGTCCACGTTCTTGCGAACCTCGGCAATCGTGGTGTGGTTCATGCCCTTGCGTGTGAACACCCCTTGCCGGGTCTGCATGACGACGCTCACGCCATCGGTCTCGGCCAGTTCGTCACCTATCACGTTCCATAGCCCAACCACCGCTTCGCGCCGGCCCACCACCAGCACGACGTCGTCTTTCTCCAGCACGAGATCGGGCGTGGGTTCGACCGCCTTGCCGGATCGGCGCACACGCTCGATCGTCACCAGGTCCTGCTGTTTCAGTTCGAGCGCGGACACGCTCTGCCCTGCGCCGGTCTGCACCTTGTAGGCACGGCCCACCATCTCCGGCAATGCGGACAGTTGTCCCGGCGCATGCGCCGTCGCGCCACCGGCCAGGTCTTTTTCCGCCTCCAGCGCGGCCTCGCGCAAACCCTGCCCCATGAACTTGGGCAGAATGTTCACGCACACGATGATCGCGCCGAGCGAGCCGAACACGTAAGTCACCGCGTATGCGATGGCGACGTCCGACTGCATCGACTTCGTCACATCGGGCGGCAGACCCAGACGGGCAATCGCGTCGCCGGCAGTGCCGATGATCGCCGATTGCGTCAGCGCGCCGCCAGCCAGCCCGGCAGCCAGCCCCTTGTTGAGATGGAACAGTTTGGCGCATACCACCACGGTGATGAGCGCCGAGGCCGCGAGGAAAATCGCCATTGCGATCTCACGCAGCGTTTTGCGATTCAGTGAGTTGAAGAACCCGGGACCCGAGTCGTAACCCACTGCATAGATGAAGACGGCGAACATGACGGACTTCACGCCGTTGTCGATCGTCACGCCGGCCTGACTGATGACGACCGCGGCGAGCAACGAACCGCCTACGCCGCCCAACTGGAATTTGCCAAAGTTGATCTGGCCGATGTAGTAGCCCACCGCCAGGGAGAGGAACAGCGCAATCTCAGGAGACTTGTGAAAGATGCTGTGTAGCCAATCCATCGTACCCTCGCTTGAAGAAGGTGACCGTGTTGCACGGTATCGTGGTCCAGCGAGCGTCGTGGCACACATGCTCGTGGGGCCGCCCTGCACTTGACTTGCATCGCACTTGCCTTGAAGCGAACTAGCCGAACTTCCCGGCCAGCCCCACCACTACGGGTCCCATCAACGGCAACAGAATGTTGGAGAGCGCGTAGGTGATCGTGTAGCCGATTACCGGCGTGGAATTACCCGCCACGCCGACAAGCGCGCTGATGGCTGGTGTACTGCACTGTTGCCCGGCAATGGCGCCGAGCAGCATGGGGGGGTCTAGTTTGAGAAATACGCGCCCGATCCACAACGACAGCAAGCCGGGGACCAGCACCATCAGAATGCCGACGAAGGGCAACGCCACACCGTATTCGCGCACCAGTTTGATCGCGTCCGGTCCGGCAGACAAGCCAACCGCTGCAATAAACGTGGCGAGGCCGAAGTCCTTGAGGATTTGCGCGGCCGCCGATGGCAGCGAACCGATCAGCGGATAACGCGAACGTATCCAGCCGAACAGCAGTCCTGACAACAGACAGCCGCCGCCCGTACCCAGCGCGAGCGAGACGCCGCCGACGCGCCCGCCGAGACGCCCGATCGCCATGCCGAACAGCACACCGAGACCCAGGTAGACGAAGTCGGTTTTCTGTGTGGGCGGCAGGATGTAGCCGAGACGGCTCGCGCCGCGCGCCACGTCCTCCTTCGCGCCCACCAGCGTGAGTACGTCGCCGCGGTTCAGTGTCGTGCCGGGCAACGCGGGCACGGTACTCTCGAGCCGCGTCACCGCCGCAATATAGACGCCGCGCGCCTGCTGCGGATCGGCCTGCTGCCGCAACTGGGCAATGGTGAGGCCGTGCGCGTTGCGGCGCGTCAGCACCACGTCCACGCGCTCGCCCACCAGCGCGCCAAAGCGCGCGTCGGCCACTTCCGTACCGATGGCCGGCGCAGCTTCGACGAGCGCTTCACGTCGGCCGGCGATCAACGCGATATCACCCGCAGCGAGAATCAGTTGCGGCTCGAGCGGCAACGCGATGCCGTCGCGCTCGACCTGCTCGATAGTCAGGTTGCCGCCATAGCGCAACTCGAACGCCGCGATGCCGACTCCCGCCGCCGGCCCCACACGAAACGCGCGGCTCACCAGCGCGGGCGCGCCCATGCGCTGCCCTTCGTCGAGTGCGCCGTCGCCGCCGAGCTTGTGCCAGACGCGCTCCGCTTCTTCGCGCAGGTTGATACGCAACATGAGTGGCGCGACCTGGCTGGTAAATAGCACGATCGTGATCAAACCAAACAGATAGCTCACGCTGTAAGCCGTGACGATGTTGGCCTGCAAGCGGACCGTTTCGGCATCGGCGAGGCCAAGCTTGCCGATCGATTCCGACGCGGTACCGATTACTGCCGACTCCGTGGCGGCACCCGCCAGCAATCCGGCGGCAGTGCCCGCGTCGAGCCGCATTACCACGACAGCGATCATCACGAGGACCAGCACGGCGACGATTTCAACGATGGACAGTAGACCGTAACGCCAGCCACGTCCGATGTTGGCGAAAAATTGAGGACCGCCCGTGAAGCCCAGGGCAAAGATGAAGAGTGCGAACGCAACGTTCTTCAGGTCCGGCGCGAGACGCGCGCCACTTTGCCCCAGCAGCAGTGCGACGATCAACGTGCCGCACACGCCGCCTAGCTGGATTGGCCCGACCTTGAACGAACCAATGAAATAGCCAAGCGCAAGGCTCACAAACAGCGCAAGTTCCGGTTGCGATCTCAGCAATTCACCGATCATATCGAGTAGGCCGCTCTATAAGTAAATCGAGTGAAAACACGAAAAGGAATTAGCTTGATTTTTTCGACAATCTATTCGGACCTTTATCTGCGGAGGCAAAGCCGCGTTTTGCTATGTTTATCCAATTCTGGATCGACGGGATGTCGTGCAGGTTACATGGCGCAGCGATGACGGCACCGCCATTTAGGATGCCGATGTGACTGCGTGGCGCAGTGCGGCAGGCTTCCGCGGGTGCATATGCATGATTTTTCCTCGTAAGTTGTCCAACAACCATCAAGTCAGACTATTTCGTCTGCGTGGCCACGCAGCGGCGCTCCATGATGAGGTTATGCAAATTGCACGCAAAAATAAAGGCGCACATTTAACAACTTGCGCGATTTATCCTCGAATTTTTTTGCTTCGGAACGGCCATCAATAGATATTGCAATTTCTTCAGACAGTCAATATCATTTTTTGCGAGGGACCTGGCAGCTCCCTCAAAATTGGCAGGATTCCTGATCTAGTTGTCTGCCGTTTCGAACAAGACGGCAGACAATCGACACGCTTGCGAGGGGATATTCGAATGAACCAGATCCATGCAATGCGCGTGTTTGTACGGGTAGCCGAAACCGAAAGTTTTCGCCGTGCCGCAAGGCAACTCTCCGTATCCAATGCGCTCGTCACCCGCTCCATTGCCACGCTTGAAGCGCACCTCAACACCCGCTTGATCAACCGCACTACCCGCGCTCTGGCATTGACCGAAGCCGGCACGCGTTACCTCGAAGGTTGCCGCGGGCTACTCGAAGAACTCGACCGTCTGGAAGGCAGCCTTGCGCTCACACAAAACGAACCCGGCGGCACGCTGCGGCTGGTCGCCTCCGGCGCCGGCGCCCAGCAATCGCTCACGCCCTTGCTGGATGCTTTCCGGCGCCTGTACCCAAAAGTCAATGTGCGTCTTACTTTGACTGACCAACCCGTCGACCTGCTCGAAGGCGGCTATGACGCGGGTATCGTCAATGGTTTCCGTGCGTCGGGCCATGAGCTGGTCGAGCGCGCGCTAGGCCATGATTCACTGGTGGTTTGCGCGAGCCACGCGTACCTTACGGAGCACGGTCAGCTCGACTCCCCTGAACAACTCTCGCAACACGCGCTGATCGCATCGCCGGGTGATGGGCGCGAGACTTCGTGGCACTTCACCGGTCCAGACGAGCACGCCGACGAAATCAGATTGAAGCCCGTCTACACCGTCAACAGCGTGGCGATGGTAAGGCTCGGTGCACTTGCAGGAATGGGCGTGGCCATTTTGCCGCTGCAACTGGTGGCCGACGATCTCGCTGCAGGAACCTTGCAACGTCTCATGCCAGATCACCGTGTCGACGATCCCAATCTCAGCGTCTCTCTGATCTATCCGAACCGGCAGTTCCTGCCCGCGAAGACACGCGCCTTCGTCGAACATGCGCTCGAGCATTTCCGCCCGGGACTCGAGCAAACGCGCACCGCGCCAACGCTCGGCGAGGTCGCCACCCAGGTCAGCGCGCAGTCGGAAGCGCAGGCCACCGCGGCAACCACCTCGGTGCGCGGCGTGCAATTGTTGGGGGGCGGCAATCCGAACAGCCTGCACGCGCCGTGGGACGCTTAGACTAGGGGTATTCGTTTGTCGGAGAACCCCATGCGTATCATCCTATTCAGCAGCCGCCAGTACGACAGCGACACCTTCGTCGAAGCCAACGCGGCTCACAACTTTCAACTGCACTTCCAGGAGTCCCACCTCGATGCCGAAACCGCCGTCCTCGCGGACGGCTTCGAGGTGGTTTGTCCATTCGTCAACGACCTCGTGGACGCGGCGACGCTCGAACGTCTGCATCAGGGTGGCACGCGGCTCATCGCGCTGCGTTCCGCTGGCTTCAATCACGTCGACCTGCACGCCGCGCAGCGCCTCGGCATTCCGGTTCTGCGTGTGCCGGCCTACTCTCCGCATGCGGTCGCCGAGCACGCCGTGGGTTTGATTCTCGCGTTGAACCGGCGCCTCGCGCGTGCCGCCGCGCGTACACGGGAGGGTGACTTCTCGCTGCACGGGCTGCTCGGCTTCGACCTGCACGGCAAGACCGTCGGCGTGGTCGGCACCGGCATGATTGGCCGCGTCTTCGCGCGCATCATGGCCGGCTTCGGCATGCAGGTGCTCACCTACGATCCGGGCCAGCCGGCCGAGGACCTCGTGGCGCTAGGCGCACGCTACGTACCACTCGACATGCTGCTGGCCGACTCGGACGTGGTCAGCCTGCATTGCCCGCTGGTGCCCGACACCTATCACCTGATCGACGAGGCCGCGCTCAACAAGATGAAACGCGGCGCGATGCTCATCAATACGGGGCGTGGCGGCCTCGTGGAAAGCAACGCGCTGGTCGGCGCGTTGAAGAGCGGTCAGCTCGGCAATCTGGGGCTCGACGTCTATGAAGAAGAAGGCGGCCTGTTCTTCGAGGATCACTCCAACCTTCCGCTGCAAGACGATACGCTCGCCCGTCTCCTGATGTTCCCGAACGTGATCGTCACCGCGCACCAGGCGTTCTTCACGCGTGAGGCGATGAACGAAATCGCCCAGACGACCTTGGGCAATGTCGCGGCATGGGAGAGCGGCACACCCCGCAACGTCGTCACACTGCAGGCCTGATCCGGCGTGCCGCGCGTGGTCGAGCCAACGTAACGCTCAGGGGGTCGCGCCGTCTATCGACGTGCGGATCGCGGTGCGGGCATCGTCGGCCGCGCCGCACACTTCACGCAGCAACGTGACTTCACGCTCGTGCACTTCCACGGGAAACCAGCGGGCGCCAGCTTCCGCAAGATAACGCGCGCGATGCTGGCCGTTGCGAAACGCCACCACGCCTTCGCGCTCGAGACCCAACCATCCCAACAGTCCAGGGCCGCGCCGCGTCGAGACAGTCACATAGGGCATCTGCGGAATGCGCGGGTTGGCGGGGTCGAGAAACTCGCGAATCCCGCGCACTTTCCCCGAGTGCCATTCGTTCACCGGTTTCAGCACGTAGTCGGTGTTGTCGCGGTCCGCGCAGCACAGCAGTTTGCGGGCATCGACCAGCACGACTTCGTGGCGCGTGCCATCGGCAACGAAGACGCGCTTCAGGCGCACATGGTCGTACCAGGGATGGTTGTGCAGAGGCACGATCCAGACGGGTTCTGCACCAAGTGGTTCGGCACTCGACATAAGTGATGACATAGACAATGGCAAGTACGCACTGTGGGCCGGTCAGCGAGAATGCCGGCACGTTTAGAAGTGCGGTAACGCTACGGTCCGATTGTGAAATATATGTGTCAAGTCCGGGTATTAGCCAGGCCGCATTACGCGCTATCTTCGAGCAAGTCATTCATGGGAACAACGATGATCACCGAGCATTTTGGAAACCACGTGCGCATCGAGGCGAACGGCGCGGTCGCCACCATCGTGCTGGACCGGCCGGCGCGCCGCAATGCCGTGGACCGGCCCACCGCCGACGCATTGCATGCCGCTTTCCAGCGTGTCGAGGATGAACCGGCGTGGCACGCTGCCGTGCTGTTCGGCGCGGGCGGCACGTTTTGCGCCGGCGCCGACCTGAGCGCACTCGCCGACGACGCTCGCCGCAACGAACTGCACGCCGATGGCAGCGGGCCCGGTCCAATGGGCCCGACGCGCATGTGGCTCGCCAAGCCAGTGATCGCCGCGATTTCAGGATACGCCGTTGCGGGCGGTCTGGAACTGGCGGCAATGTGTGATTTGCGCGTGCTCGAAGCCGATGCGGTGCTTGGCGTGTTCTGCCGGCGCGTGGGCATTCCGCTGATCGACGGCGGCACGATCCGGCTGCCGCGTCTGATCGGACTGTCGCGCGCGCTCGATCTGATCCTGACCGGGCGCGCACTCGACGCTCAGGAAGCGCTCGCCTTCGGTCTCGCCAATCGCGTCGTGCCGCATGGCACGGCCCGCGCCGCCGCAGAACAACTGGCGGCCGAACTGGCGGCCCTGCCGCAAGCCGCGCTGCTGGCCGACCGCCGCTCGGCACTGGAAAACAGCGGGCTGGATGATTTGCCGGAAGCCTTGCGCCGCGAAGGCGCAGGCGGGTATCAAGCGGTGTTCGCCGAAGGGGTCGCCGGGGCCGCGCGATTTACTGCAGGCGCCGGCCGCCACGGGGACGCACTGGAGCCCGGCGCGAAGTGAAATGCTGGTGCGTTTAGCAGGCTGGACCAGTGAATGGCCGGATCGAACAGACGCACCGGCGATGAAGCCCGTAGGAGTGCAAATAGCAGCGTAATCGCGCCTAGATCCCGTGCATTAAACGAAAAACAACACCTCGTTGACGAGCCCACCCTGGCGTTTTGACTTAGGTACAATCCCTAACTTAGTTATTCGCTTAAATGGCGCTCGCGCTCTCGTCCCGAAACGCGCGCCTGCCACGCGCGACGCGCGTGAAATCCGGTTCGCGACCGCTCCCCACCATGCCTTTGCCCCTGCTTGCCCTTGCCGTTGCCGCGTTTGGAATCGGCACCAGCGAATTCGTCATCATGGGGCTGCTGCCCGACGTCGCGCGCGATCTGGCCGTGTCGATTCCGGCTGCCGGCATGCTCGTGTCGGCCTACGCGCTGGGCGTGACCATCGGCGCGCCGATCGTTGCCATCGCCGTGGCAAACATGCCGCGCAAGAAAGCGCTGATGAGCCTGATCGGTGTGTTCATCGTCGGCAATCTGCTGTGCGCCATCGCTCCGCATTACGCGGTGCTCATGCTTGCGCGCATCGTCACCGCGTTCTGCCACGGCGCGTTCTTTGGCATCGGCTCGGTGGTCGCGGCAGGTCTAGTAGCACCGAACCGGCGCGCGCAGGCCATCGCGCTGATGTTTACCGGGCTCACGCTCGCCAACGTGCTGGGCGTGCCGCTCGGCACTGCCTTGGGTCAGGCGGTGGGTTGGCGCGCAACGTTCTGGGCCGTGACCGGCATTGGCGTAGTCGCTGCTGCCGTGCTCGCTGCGTTCCTGCCCGCGAAGATCGAAATGCAGAAGGCCGATCTCGTCCACGAATTCACGGTGCTGAAAAATCCGCAGGTCTTGATGGTGCTCGGCATCAGCGTGCTCGCTTCCACCAGCCTGTTCTCCACCTTCACGTACATCACGCCGATTCTCGAAGACGTCACGGGCTTCACGCCGCACGCCGTCACGCTGGTCCTGCTGTTGTTCGGTTTGGGGCTGACGGTGGGCAGCACGCTCGGCGGCAAACTCGCTGACTGGCGCCTGCGCCCTTCGCTGCTGGCGTTCCTGTTTGCCATCGTCGTCATCCTGACGATCTTCGCGGGCACCATGCACAGCCCCATGCCCGCCATGCTGACGATCTTCGCGTGGGGCGTACTGGCGTTTGCGATCGTGCCGCCGCTGCAAATGCTGATCGTCGATCGCGCGAGCCGTGCGCCGAATCTCGCCTCGACGCTGAACCAGGGCGCCTTCAACCTGGGCAATGCAACCGGCGCGTGGCTAGGCGGCCTGGCCATCAGCACCGGCGCACCGCTGACCATGCTGCCGTGGCTCGGTGTCACCGCTGCCGTGGGTGCGTTGGGACTGACCTTCTGGTCGGTGTCGCTGGAGCGGCGCACCGAACGCGTCGCGGTGGCTGGGTAGGGCGAGCGCTTATCGTTGCCGCGGGTCGAAGTGCTTCGTTAGACCCTGCCAGCATTCGTAGTAGTGCGCCTGCAGTTGGGCGGTCTCCAGCGCAAAGCGGGTTGGCCGGATCAGCGTGCGGGTTTCGAACATGAAGGCCATCGTGTCGCCCACTTTTCGCGGCGTCGAGGTATCGCTGTTCGACGCTTTCTCGAAGGTATCCGCGTCGGGACCATGACCGGACATGCAGTTGTGCAGACTCGCGCCGCCCGGCACGAAACCCTCCGCTTTCGCGTCATAGACGCCGTGCACGAGACCCATGAATTCACTGGCGACGTTGCGGTGAAACCAGGGCGGCCGGAACGTATCTTCGGCTGCAAGCCAGCGCGGCGGGAAAATCACGAAATCAATTGCGTCGACGCCCGGCGTGTCGCTCGGCGAATGCAGCACGAGAAAGATCGACGGATCCGGATGATCGAAGCTGATCGAGCCAATCGTATTGAAGCGGCGCAGATCGTATTTGTAGGGCGCGTAGTTGCCATGCCACGCGACCACGTCGAGCGGCGAATGACCGATCTCCGCGCGCCATAGATTGCCGTTCAGCTTGGTCACCAGTTCGAAGGCGCCTTCGCGATCTTCGTAGGCCGCATGCGGCGTCAGGAAGTCGCGCGGATTGGCGAGGCCGTTCGAACCGATCGGCCCCAGATCCGGCAAGCGCAGCAATGCACCGAAGTTCTCGCAGATGTAGCCGCGCGCCGTCCCATCCGGCAACGCAACCGCAAAGCGCACACCGCGCGGAATCACCGCAATCTCGAACGGCTCCACGTCGAGCCGCCCCAACTCCGTGGCGATCTGCAGCCGCCCTTCTTGCGGCACGATGAGCAATTCGCCGTCGGCGTTGTAGAAGTAGCGATCCTGCATCGAGCGGTTGGCGGCGTACAGATGAATCGCGCAACCAGTCATCGACTCGGCCGCGCCGTTGCCGGCCATCGTCACCCAGCCGTCGATGAAATCGACTGGCTCGGTCGGCATAGGCAGCGGGTCCCAGCGCAACTGGTTGGGCGGCGTCGGCGGTACGTCGTGGAAATTCGCGACCAGACGATGCGACGGCAGCGCCGTGAATGGCTGATGCACCGCGGCCGGCCGGATCCGGTAAAGCCATGAGCGGCGGTTATGACTGCGGGGTGCGGTAAAGGCCGTGCCCGACAGTTGTTCGGTGTACAGGCCATAGGCCACCCGCTGCGGCGAGTTGCGGCCGTGCGGCAGCGCGCCTGGCAGTGCCTCGGTGGCGAACTCGTTGGCAAAACCCGATTGATAGCCACGTCCAGCGACCGCCAGCGTATCGTGACCGGAGCCACTCGACTGAGTGGCCTGTTCGTTCCCGCTGTTGCCGGCATCCAGGCCGGAGGTCTTGGGTGTCAGGGAATTCATGCATTTCTCCGTTATCGCGCCAGCCGCTTCCCAGTTGGATTCTCAGGCAGTCTGCGAGCGATTTTGTCGGGCCTGCGAGCCGCCCCTGCCTTCAGCTGGTCTCAGCACAATTTACGAATAGTAAAACGAATTACGAGTGGCGAGACTCACGTTAACCCTAAAGGACTCGCCTGGACGATTCGTATGAAGGCAATATGGTTATCTCTATTTTGTTCATGTGACAGCAGGCGACGCTGCTACCATCAAAGGATGCGGCAGTGCGCCGCGCCCGATGCGCGAACCACGCGCCACGATACCTATTCATGATCCCGCAGACCATTCCCCAACTCGTCACCCGCGCCGCTGAGCATCCGTTTCTCCGCGAGCACCTGGCGTTGGGCGAAGGCATCTATCACGACACGGCAATCGCGCGCTTCGACGGCTTCGAACTGGCCAGCACCTATGAGCCGATCTTCGATATCAGCGTGCACGCGCTTGCTCAATCGCTCTCGGCGGCGCCCGAAAGCGTGGATCGCTTCGGCGATGAACTGGGCTTCCAGGCGGTGACGCAGCGGCTCGACGGCGAGCCCTTCGATCCGTTCGACCGCGTCGAGGACGACCCCACGCTAGTCGCACTCGACCGCATGTCGCGCGCCGTGCACGCCATCAATTTCTTCGGCGCTGAACGACACGGGCTGCTGTTTTTGCGGGTTCACGAGCGCCTGCTGAAGAGCGTGAAATACGACCACGGCCGGCACTTCTCGAGCGTGCTGCTTTCCTTCGGACTGAACCCGTCGCGCATCGTGATCGAACTACCGGCGGCGGCGGTCGCGCATCGCACCTTCCTCGGTTATCTGACCAAGAGTTATCAGCGCTACGGTTTCAAGGTGGCGGGTAATTTGCCCAATGCCGGGCAGATTCTGTCGGTCTCCGACATGGCGCGGCTCGACTTCATCAAGATGGACGCAGGGCTCGCGCTGCGCGATGCGATGGTGAAGCCGCTGGTGGGTTATGCGAACCGCCTGCGGATTCCACTGATCTTCGACAAGGTGGCAAGCGAAGCGCAATTCGACCTGCTACAGCAATACGACGTGCGCTTCGTGCAGGGGCCGCTCTTTGCCACGCATAGCCACGACGGCGCGGTTTGATCGCCTGCGCTGCGCCGGTTGCAGCGCGGCTTGCGCACGTTTCAACCCGTATCGCCCAGGCGGCGCGCCAGTGCTTTCAAGCGCGGCGCCACGTTTTCACGAAACACCGCCTCTCCCATTGACGATGCCGGCCCGCTGCAACTGAGCACCAGCCAGCGGCCCTCGCGCGGTTCGCGAAACGGAACGGCCACGGCATTCACGTCGTCGTGCCAGGCGCGGAACGAATAACAGCAGCGTTCGGTCGCGAACGCGTCAATTTCCTGCTCGGCTGCGGCGCGTAAGGCTGCCGCCTCGTCACCGGCCGCGCTCTCCAGCTCGCTCATGAGCGACGCGCGGACATCCGGCGGCTGCACCGCCAGATACGCACGCCCCATCGAACTCGTCAGCATGGACAGCTTCGAGCCCGACGCCAGCCCGAGCGTGAGCGCGGTCTCGCTGCGAATCGTCTCCAGATAGATCATGTCGAGGCCATCGCGGCAGCCGAGCGAAACCGCCGCGCCCACCTCGCGCGCCAGCGTGCGCATGTGCGGTCGGGCGAGTTCGAGCGTGTCCGTGCCGGCGAGCAGCGCGAAGCCGAGTGACAGCACCCCGGCGTCGAGCGCATATTTGCCGAGCGTCTCGTCGAGTCGCAGATACCCGAGCACCGTCAGCGTGTAAGCCAGC
Organism: Paraburkholderia sp. DHOC27; assembly: GCF_003429005.1. Classification (GTDB taxonomy): domain Bacteria; phylum Pseudomonadota; class Gammaproteobacteria; order Burkholderiales; family Burkholderiaceae; genus Paraburkholderia. The sequence continues at coordinate 246,733 of NZ_QVQV01000006.1, read as the reverse complement.
CGGTTGACGGTGGCCTTGGGCAGACCGGTACGTTCGACGAAGTCGCGATTGCCCAGCATGGGCTCACCGGGCCGGAACGCCCGCAGCAGATCGAGCCCGCGCGCGAGAGCGACGACGAATTTGCGCTCGTCGAGCGGATCGAGGGGAGTGGCTGCTGGCGACATGGAATGCTACACTCAAGCGTGATTTGCAAAACATTGTTTCGCATAGCGGAACTCGAGTCAAGTACAGGTTGGTCAAATGAAGGATGATCACTGCTTGCCCGCAAATCCTCGTCTTTCAAGCCTCTGCTTCACGTTGCACGACACACGAAATTCGATTCAGGAGATACGCATCATGGCCGACGCCGCGCAGTTCCACTGGGAAGACCCGCTGTTGCTCGATCAGCAGCTCACCGAAGAAGAGCGCATGGTGCGCGACGCCGCAGCGGCCTACGCGCAGGACAAGCTCCAGCCGCGCGTGCTGGAGGCTTTTCGTCACGAGAAAACCGACCTCGAGATCTTCCGTGAGATGGGCGAACTCGGCCTGCTTGGGCCGACCATCCCCGAGCAATACGGTGGCCCTGGCCTCAATTACGTGAGCTACGGCTTGATCGCACGCGAAGTGGAGCGGGTCGATTCGGGCTACCGCTCGATGATGTCGGTGCAATCGTCACTCGTGATGGTGCCGATCTACGAATTCGGTTCGGAAGCGCAGAAGGACAAGTACCTGCCGAAGCTCGCCAGCGGCGAATGGATTGGCTGCTTCGGTCTGACCGAGCCAAACCACGGCTCCGATCCGGGCAGCATGGTGACGCGGGCGAAGAAGGTCGACGGTGGCTTCTCGCTGTCGGGCGCAAAGATGTGGATCACCAACTCGCCGATCGCCGACGTGTTCGTGGTCTGGGCCAAGCTCGAGGAAGACGGCAAGGACGCGATTCGCGGCTTCATTCTGGAGAAGGGCTGGAAGGGCCTGTCCGCGCCGACCATCCATAGCAAGGTAGGTTTGCGTGCGTCGATCACCGGCGAGATCGTGCTCGACGAAGTGTTCGTGCCGCAGGAAAACATGCTGCCGAAGGTGAGCGGCCTGCGCGGCCCGTTCACGTGTCTGAATTCGGCGCGCTACGGCATTGCGTGGGGCGCGCTCGGCGCGGCGGAATCCTGCTGGCATACCGCGCGTCAGTACGTGCTGGACCGCAAGCAGTTTGGCCGGCCGCTCGCCGCCAACCAGTTGATCCAGAAGAAACTCGCGGACATGCAAACGGAGATCGCACTCGGCCTGCAAGGCGTGCTGCGGCTTGGCCGCATGAAGGACGAGGGCACCGCCGCCGTCGAGATCACCTCGATCATGAAGCGCAATTCGTGCGGCAAATCGCTTGAGATTGCCCGGCTCGCGCGCGACATGCTCGGCGGCAACGGCATCTCGGACGAGTTCGGCATCGCGCGGCATCTGGTGAATCTGGAAGTGGTCAATACCTACGAAGGCACGCACGACATTCACGCGCTGATTCTCGGACGCGCGCAAACCGGCATTCAGGCGTTCTTCTAAGCGGAACGGAAACGAAAAACCCCACGGGCCGCGGCGGCGCCGTGGGGTTTTTCATGTTGCCTGGTCCCTTGGCAAAAACCAACCGGTATGGCTGGCCGTTACCGTGTGTTCAGACCGCCGGAGATCGCGCCGCTCACTTGTTCGGTTGCGGCGTCATGCGCAGGTACGGACGCAGTGCCTTGTAGCCCTTCGGGAATTTCTGTTTGATCAGTTCCTCGTCCTTCAGCGACGGCACGATCACCACGTCGTCACCCTGCTTCCAGTTGCCGGGCGTGGCGACCTGATAGTTGTCCGTGAGCTGGAGCGAGTCGATTACGCGCAGCACTTCGTCGAAGTTGCGGCCGGTGCTCGCCGGATACGTGATGATGAGACGCACCTTCTTCTTCGGATCGATCACGAACAGCGAGCGGACCGTGAGCGTCTCGTTGGCGTTCGGATGGATCATGTCGTATAGCTGCGAGACCTTGCGGTCGCCGTCAGCGAGAATCGGAAAGCCCACGCTCGCAGCTTGCGTCTCGTTGATGTCCTTGATCCATTCCTTGTGCGACTCTGCGTTATCCACGGACAGCGCAATCGTCTTCACGTTGCGTTTTTCGAATTCGCTCGCCAGCTTCGCCGTAAGACCGAGTTCCGTCGTGCACACCGGCGTGAAGTCCGCAGGATGCGAGAACAGCACGCCCCAGCTGTCACCGAGCCAGTCGTGGAACTTGATGCGGCCGATGCTGGACTCTTGTTCGAAGTCCGGCGCGATATCGCCAAGACGTAGACTCATGGTGTATCTCCTTAATATGTTGGGGGTTGAACCGCGCGGACAGGCGCCCGGCGGAGTTATTGAATTTAGAGCATACGGGAGGGCGCGTACACCCCGTACAAACTTCGAGTCACAACTTTATGAGTTTTTGTAATTTTCTCGCAATTAGAGGAAACTTTGCGGGACAGATCAACTCCATCATGATCGAATGCGAGAATTCGCGGCTCGATGCGCCGGAGCGCCTAGACTGAAGCTTAGGCCAGGAACGGTTCATGCGTCGATGCTCGCGGCATCGCACAGGTTTGCAGCGCGGTGGGTGGAGGCAACGCCCTCGCCACCGGCCATTTCTTTGGTTACGATTCACGCGTGACGTAACAAGAAGGGAGCTGTACATGTCGGAAGTCAACAAGGAGAGATTGATGTCGGATATTAAAACCGTCCTCGCGGACGCTGAGGACCTGCTGAAACAGGCCGCGAGCGCCACCGGCGAACGCGCTTCCGAACTGCGTGAAACGGCGCTGTCGCGCCTCAAACAGGCCAAGGAGAAAGCGGCCGACGTGCAAGTGGTGGTGGTCGAGAAAGGCAAGAAGGCAGCCCGCGCCACGGACGACTACGTGCACGAGCATCCGTGGGCCTCGATCGGCATCGCTGCGGGTGTGGGCGTGGTGGTTGGCTTGCTGATCAATCGCAAGTAACCAGCACTGGGACCACCGGACCGGCCAAACGCATTCCGCCGGTCCGCCAGCAATTGGGTCGACCGGCGCACCTCTGACCGGTCGGCTTTCTCTAGCGCATCTCACGCGCAACGCGCTCAAGCCATGACGATCGACAATCAATCGCAGCGCGCAGATTCCAGTCCGTTGCGTCGCATTTTCAGTTCCGTATTTGCGATCCTGCAGACACGGCTTGAACTGATCGGCATCGAACTGGCCGAAGAAAAAGACCGTCTGCTCGGCGTGCTGTTTCTTGGGCTCGCGGCCATGATGCTGGCAACGATGGCGCTGATCGCACTCACAGCGCTGGTTGCCATCGCCTTCTGGGACACTTACCGCTGGCAGGCGCTGGCCGGTATTACGGCGGTCTACGCCATTGCGGCCGTGGTGTGCGCGGTCAAGGCACGCAGCGGTCTCGTGAATGCGCCCATTGTCTTTGAAGCCACGCTGGCCGAGTTCGAGAAAGACCGCGATATTTTTCACAAGCCTTAAGCCGGCCCATGTGGGTGGTGAGGGATGCCACCCGCGCTGCTGTCCGGTGTGAATCCGGGTTCGTTGTTCCCTGGTTTGCCGTTCCCTTTTCCGCCCACACTGCCGCCGACAAGTCATGAGCACACGCAACCCGGATACCGCCTTTCGCAGCAAGCGCCCTCCCTCCCGCGATCTCAGCGCGCCGCATCTGCGCGCGCTGCGCAAGGAGTTGCTGCTGGTGCGCGCGGACGTCGAACGCATGGAACTTGCGCAGGCGACCGTCGACCTGCGCCAGGCGGTCACACATTTCAGCTGGCTCAAATTCGTTGTGCCAGGTTTCGCCGGCATGCGCTGGGGCAAGCGCAGCGGCGCGGGTGCCGGGATCGGCGCGCTGCTGAAGGAATACCCGTTGATCAGCTCGATTGTCTCGATGCTGCTGGCCAAACCCTTGCGCGCCACTGTCGTCGCGGGAGCGAAACCGGTCTTCAAGTGGGGCAGTCTTGGGCTGGCGGCGTGGGAAGCCTTCCGCATCTGGCAGCAGATGAAGAAGGAATCGTCCAGCTCGAATGAAGCCGCCGCTGAAGACGGTGGGCGGAGTGGGTATTGATCTCTCGTTGCAACGTGGATCATCGCGTATTCCAGCAGGACTGCGCGTCGCTCACCGCTGAGCCATCGGCGGCGTGATTGGTGCGCAGGCCGGTTGCGTCGAGGATGAAGGTGCCGCACGCGTCGTCCTGCATCGGCCCTGACTCAACTGGGCGAGCCTCCAGCGCGTAGCCGCCATTGCTGTCATCAGCAGGCAGGACGCGCAGCTTATACACAGCCGTGCCGAACAGCGGCGCCTGATCGAAACCCGATGGCAGTTGGGCTGAGCTCTGATTCGCATCGTTCGACGTGTTTGCTTCGATGAATTGCGCGGCCCGGTACAACGCCGATGCGGCATCGACACGATGCGAACGCGCCACGTGGTTGTGATACGACGGCACGGCATACACGACCAGAACGGCGGCAATTGCGAGCGCAATCACCAGTTCCAGCAACGTGAAGGCCGACGTTTTTGGTTTCATATGCGCACGCCTCCCTTGCGTTCAAAATGGGCGCGCGACGACCCGGCGCCAGTGTTGCTCGACCTTCTCGCCGTCTACCACCAACTCCAGTTGCAACCACGCCTGTGAATCTCGCGAGCGTCCGAAGCCTCGTGCGGTGAGCAGATACGCACGCGCATCGGGACGTGCGGCCAGACGCCAGCCTTCGATGAGGCACTGGGGCGGCAGAACCGCTCCGGGCCACTGCGCAACTGGCGTGGAGGCGCCTGCCGTGAAGCTGGCCTCGAGTTTCCAGCCCACGGGTTCGGAGGCTGATGTGGTCATGGCGGACACGGCCCCCGTTAGCACGTTTCGCGCGCATACCGTAAGCGCGGCATCCGCCGCATGAAACGCGTACAACGTGTTGCGAAGGTTCGCCGTGTTGCGCGTCGCCGCTAGTGTTGCCTCGAACCATGCCGCCGAGGTGGTCAGCATCATTGATGAGATCAGCAGGACGATGGGTAACGCTGCGCCACGCGTACGCGTAAGCCTTGAGGGCCGGTGCGGGTAACGCGTTGCAGTAGACGCGCGTTTCCAGCGCCTTCCAGGCCACGGCCACGGCCGCAGCCACGACCACGGCGATGACTGCTGCGTCTCACCGCCTTCCCGTTTTTCGCTGGACGCTCTCATGTCGCTGCGCCTTCGTTATTGCGAATCGCCACGCGTCGCCAGAATGCCTCCCGCGCACGCGAATCCGTTGTCAGGGCGCTGACACCGTCACAATCCACATACCGCGAATTGCGCCCTTGCGGCGCTCCGCGCACCAGCACGCACAGATCGACCGCCACGACGTTCGCCCACTGCGCGGACGCCAGCGCCGAGGCGTCGACCCCGCTCTGCGCGCCCGTCAGCCAATACTTGACCCGCAAGCGCTCGATGCCCTCCACCAACGGTTGCGCGGACCCGGATTTGCCGTTTCCGTCGCAATACAACTCCGGCTCGCCGGTCGAGCTGCTCGCCTTCGCATAAAAGCGGTTGACCACCAACACACCGTTGCCACCCACCAATCCGTTCGCTGTACTCACGGCCTGACCCAGGCAATCTGTCGTTTGACCGGTCGCAGATGGCCAGGTCGAGACGCTGTCGCCGACGTAGCGAATGGCAATGCCGTCCGAGCGGCCCGTCAACGCTTCGCAGACGGGGTTGTCGTCGGCGCCTGTCGGCCGTGCCGCGGAGCATCCGAAGACGGTCGGCCGCTGTTGCGCCTGCGGCGCGTCGGCCGGAATAAACCCGGCCATCTGTACTTGCTGACCAATCACGGTCAGCGCCGTCAGGCCTGCATCACGAATCCGGATGGCGTCGTCGGCGCGCCCGAACGCCGCGCGCTGGGAACGGTACAGCGAAATGGCACCGGTGGTGACGACCAGCCCCAAGGCCAGTGCAATCATCAATTCAATCAGCGTATGCCCGGCGCCGCGCAGTGGTGATGAACGGTGCTTCATGGCACGAACGCCATCGCAAGGCAGGCCTTCCCTGCAGGCAAAGCTGCATCGCCGCAGGACTCGGGTTTGTCGATGAACTCGACGGCTGGCAGCAACATGCTCGCCGCTGACCAAGTCACGCGTGCAAACGAGATCCCGCCACCATATCCGGTGATCGACGCGTCGCCTTGCGGCAGCAAACTCGCAGTGCGTGTCTTCCATTGACGCAAGGCGGCGTCACTTCCGCCAGGCGCGCGGGCCGCTTCGACAAGGGCGTCAGCCAGGAAGGCGGCATGTTCACGCTGCGCCGCTGCGCGCGCCTCTCGGGCGATCCACAACTGCGTGGCAATCAGACCAAGCGCCGTTACTGCTGTGAGTGCCACCGCGAGCATCACCTCGATCAGCGACGCACCGCGCACGCGTATTGAACGACCTGGGCTCATGATGTCGCGGCGCATGCGCCGTCAGAAATACGCGGACGCCCACCGGCTGCGATGCGAATGCAGCGTCGCCAGGCCTGCCCTTGCGTGGCGCGTGAAGCGTACTGGGGCGCGAGATCGAAGCTGCGGAAACTGCCAATCAACTGCCCTGCGGGCGGCGTGAACGTGAGATTGGTCTGCGTGCCCGCAATGCTGATCGCGGCAAGCTCGGCCTGCGCACGCAACACCGTGGATGAGCCGGCGTGATCGGCCACGACCGCCCATCCGCAAGACCAGTCCGCCACGCCGCTGCGGCACGCCTGCCCTGCGGGAAGACAGTGGCGTGCGGCATCAATACGGCACACCGTCACACGCGCCCCACGGTTTACGGCCTCGCTACGCGCATAAGACAGCGTGGAAAACAACGCGCGGGCGCGCGCATCCACCTGATCGCGCACATGCCATGCGACGAACGAAGGCGTCGCCATGACGACGATCAGCGCCAGAATCGCCACGGTGATAAGCGTTTCGATCAACGTAAAGCCGCTGCGAGTGCGTCGGGAATCTGCATCTTGCTTCATCTGCATTCCTTAATTTCAAAAGAATGCCGACAATTTACGCAGCAGAATCACGCTCGACAATCAGCCGAACGGCCAGGTAGCGGCGCGCACAATCACTCGCAACAATGCGAGATCAATCGGAAATGCGAAGGGGGAAAAAATGCGAATGCGCGAACCATCAGCGCTTGCGCGTAGGCTTGGGTGGTGTGGATGCGCGACGGAATTCTTCGATCACGTCTTCGAACTCGGAGACGTCTTCGAAGCGCCGGTATACCGAAGCAAACCGGACGTAGGCGATCGTGTCCAGTTCGCGCAGCTCGTTCATCACGAGCTCGCCAAGACGCTCGCTGCGCACTTCGCGCTCGCCACTGCCGAGCAACTGGTATTCGATGCGCGCAACCGAAGCATCTACGGCGTCAGCGGAAACCGGGCGCTTTCTCAGCGCCAGTTGCATGCTCGCGAAAATCTTGCGGCGATCGAATTCAGTGCGGCTGCCATCCTTCTTGACGACCGACGGCAACGCCAGCTCGACCCGCTCATACGTCGTAAAACGTTTGTCGCAGGCCGGGCAGCGGCGACGGCGCCGGATCGCGGCGCCGTCCTCGGATACGCGGGAATCCACGACCTGCGTATCGTCATGCCGGCAGAAGGGGCAGCGCATCGTCGCTTACTTGTAGACCGGGAAACGTTGCGTCAGCTCGGTTACCTGAGCGCGCACGCGTTCGATCGTGGCCGTGTCTTCCGGATTGTCCAGCACGTCGGCAATCAGGTTACCCACCTGCTCGGCTTCCTTCACGCCAAAGCCGCGCGTGGTCATGGCAGGCGAACCGAGACGCACACCGCTCGTGACAAACGGCTTTTCCGGATCGTTCGGAATGGCGTTCTTGTTGACCGTGATATGCGCCGCGCCGAGCGCCGCTTCCGCTGCCTTGCCGGTGATGTGCTTGGCGCGCAGGTCGACCAGCATGACGTGGCTTTCCGTACGGCCCGAGACGATGCGCAGACCGCGCTTGACCAGCGTCTCTGCCAGCACGCGCGCGTTGTCCACGACCTTCTGCTGATACTCCTTGAATTCCGGCGAGAGCGCTTCCTTGAACGCGACGGCCTTGCCGGCGATCACGTGCATCAACGGACCGCCCTGAATGCCAGGGAAAATCGCCGAGTTGATCTGCTTCTCGAATTCGGCCTTCATCAGGATCACACCACCGCGCGGGCCGCGCAGGCTCTTGTGCGTAGTCGTGGTGACGAAGTCGGAATGCGGCACCGGGTTCGGATAGACGCCCGCAGCCACGAGGCCCGCGTAGTGCGCCATGTCGACCATGAAGTACGCGCCGACCGACTTGGCGATCTTCGACAGACGTTCGAAGTCGATGCGCAGCGAGAAGGCCGAAGCGCCTGCAACGATCAGCTTGGGCTTGTGTTCTTGCGCGAGCTTTTCAGCCGCGTCGTAGTCAATATCTTCGGCTTCGTTCAGGCCGTAGCTGACCACGTTGAACCACTTGCCGGACATGTTGACGGGCGAGCCGTGCGTGAGGTGACCACCGTGCGCGAGGCTCATGCCCATGATCGTGTCGCCCGGCTTGAGCATGGCGAAGAACACGCCCTGGTTCGCCTGCGAACCCGAGTTCGGCTGCACGTTCGCCGCTTCCGCGCCGAAGATTTCCTTCACACGGTCGATGGCGAGCTGCTCGACGATATCCACGTATTCGCAGCCACCGTAGTAACGCTTGCCCGGATAACCTTCGGCGTACTTGTTGGTGAGTTGCGAACCCTGTGCGGCCATGACGGCCGGGCTCGTGTAGTTCTCCGACGCAATCAGTTCAATGTGATCTTCCTGACGGCGGTTTTCCAGTTCGATCGCCTTCCAGAGTTCGGGGTCGACGTTGGCGATGGTGCTTTGGGCTCTGTCAAACATACGGGTTCCGTTGAGTGTGTTCAGGTTAACCGGATCGTGCGCCGAATTTCGTGCAGAAAGCGTAGAGGGTACGCGGCGCTGCTGGCGGCTGGGCCAGCCCTGACGTGGCGGGTAAAGATGGGCCGCACACGCGAGGCAGGACAGCCACCGGCAGCGCAATTAACTGCGCGCGGATCACGGCTGCCCAGGCGAACGGCAAAACGGCACCCTGCGCTTCACGGTGGGACACTCCACCTTGAACCTGTTTGGTTCTATCGCCAGTCACGCAGGGATGAGCGCGTTAGTGTATTGGAAGCGCCTGGAATAGGCAACCAACCCTCCGGCGCGGCAGGCTTCACGGCCGGTTTGCCGCCTGAGGGGGCAAGGAAAACGCCCAAAAGTCTGACGAAAATGCGACCATGCCGTTCGTCGGGTGCGCTCTCAGGCGCGCCCCCGGCCATCTTCGCTGGCATGCGAGCGAAGCCCCTGCTGCCAGGAGCAGGCACGTGAGCGCCCGGGCAGGCCTCGCGCGCCTGAAAACCATCGAACGGGTGCAGGGCTATTCTTGCCGCAGCGCGGCATTGCAAGTAGTCTTGCCAGCTTTGTCACTTTCTCACGAGGAGCCCGCCATGATCGTGTTCGTCACTGGAGCATCCGCAGGATTTGGCGCCGCCATCGCCCGCGCCTTCGTCAAAGGCGGCCACCGGGTCGTCGCGACCGCGCGCCGCAAGGATCGTCTGCAGGCACTCGCCGATGAACTGGGTGACGCCCTGCTGCCGTTTGAACTCGACGTGCGCGACGAGGCTGCGGTTGCCGCCGCGCCGGGCGCGTTACCGGCAGAGTTTGCCGCCGTCGATGTGCTCGTCAACAACGCCGGTCTCGCGCTCGGCCTCGAGCCGGCGCAACGCGCCAACCTCGAGGAATGGCGAACCATGATCGACACGAACTGCACCGGGCTCGTCCAGGTGACGCATGCCCTGCTGCCCGGCATGGTGGAACGTCAGCGCGGTCACGTGTTCAACCTCAGCTCGGCGGCGGCCAACTGGCCGTATCCAGGTGGCAACGTGTACGGCGCGACCAAGGCGTTCGTGCGCCAGTTCAGCCTCAACCTGCGCGCCGATCTCGCCGGCACGCCGCTGCGCGTGACCGACGTCGAACCCGGCCTGTGCAGCGGCACCGAGTTCTCGAACGTACGCTTTCGCGGTGACGACGCAAAGGCGGCGAACGTCTACCAGAACGTGCAGGCACTGACCGCCGAAGACATCGCCGACACGATCTACTGGACCGCGACGCGTCCGGCGCATGTGAACGTCAACACGATCGAGCTGATGCCCGTCGCGCAATCGTTCTCGCCGCTGGCGATACATCGCGGCTGAGCGAGCCGGTAGTCCGCACACCCCTGGAAACGACCCCGGGGTGTGCGTTCCGGTAAAATGCGCGGCATGAATATGTCCCCAAGCACGCCCGGCAATGGAATTGGCTTCGTCTGGCCGATTCGCGTGTACTACGAAGACACGGATGCCGGCGGCATCGTTTTCTACGCGAACTACCTGAAATTCTTCGAGCGCGCCCGCACCGAATGGCTGCGCTCATGTGGAATCGAGCAGGAAAGCCTCGCTCACGAGACGGGCGCCATTTTCATTGTCCGCAGCACCGCGATGGACTATCGTGCGCCAGCCCGGCTGGACGACGTGCTCGAAATAACCACCCGGACTGAACGAATTGGCCGCGCGTCGGTCGATTTCTCCCAGGAAGCATGGCGTGGCGGCACGCTGCTTGCTACGGGGAGCATTCGGGTCGGCTGCGTCGACCGGGTTGAACTGCGTCCCGCCGCGATTCCCGCACCGGTTCTCGCTGCCTTGCGGCGGGGAGCGCATGCAGGAACCGCGTCCAGTGTGTCAACGGACAACGGGTAAACACCGTTGTTACGTGGCCAGTGAACTCGTATCGAACAAGCAACACAAAGCATGGTTCGGCCCCTGGTTCAACGAAGCTTCCGGTTTCCCCACGGTAAGCTTCGACAGACCTTGCAGCCGGACGCCCCTTTCGGGACGTTACAGCGAAATATATGAACACTACACAAGATCTGTCGATCATTTCTCTCGTACTTAATGCGAGCTTGCTGGCCCAGGCGGTGATGGCGCTCCTGCTGTTACTGTCGTTGTTGTCGTGGACTTTCATCTTCCGCAAGTGGTTTGCGATCCGTCGCGCACGCGCGCAAACTGAACGCTTCGAACGCGATTTCTGGTCCGGTGGCGACCTCCAGGCGCTCTATCAAAGCGCCGCCAACAACCGCCACACCATCGGCGCGCTTGAGCGGATCTTCGAATCCGGCATGCGCGAATTCCTGAAGGGCAAGGAAAAGCGTCTTAACGACCCAGGCCTGATTCTCGACGGTGCACGCCGCGCCATGCGCGCCGCTTTCCAGCGTGAAATGGACGTGCTGGAAGCCAACCTCGCCTTCCTCGCCTCGGTGGGTTCGGTCAGCCCGTATATCGGTCTGTTCGGCACGGTGTGGGGGATCATGAACGCATTCCGCGGCCTCGCCAACGTTCAGCAGGCTACGCTCGCCAACGTCGCGCCCGGCATTGCCGAGGCATTGACGGCAACGGCCATCGGCCTGTTCGCCGCAATCCCGGCCGTGGTTGCTTACAACCGTTACGCGCACGATATCGACCGCCTGGCCATCCGCTTCGAGACCTTCATCGAAGAGTTCTCGAACATCCTGCAGCGTCAGGCGCACTAAGGAGTCGTCATGGCCGGTTCCTCAAGTCGCTCCTCCAGTATGCGCGGTGGCCGTTCGCGCCGCGCCATGGCCGATATCAACGTCGTGCCGTATATCGACGTGATGCTCGTGCTGCTCGTGATTTTCATGGTGACCGCGCCGCTCGTCGCGCCGTCCATCGTCAATCTGCCCACGGTGGGCGGAGCCGCGCCGCAGCAGCAAACGCCGCCGGTGGTGGTCAGCATTCGTGCCGACGGCAACATGAGCGTGAAGTACAAGGACGACAATGGCGCGATGCAGCAGGAAGACATGAGCCGTGCGGATCTGAACAGCTTTGTCGTCGACCGCGAGCAGTCGCATCCGGACCAGCCGGTTGTGATCGCGGCTGACAAAACGGTGAAATACGAAACCGTAATGAACGTGATGTCGGATCTCAAGGCTCGCGGTGTCAAGCGCGTCGGGTTGCTCGTCAAATCGCAATGACCCGCAAGAATTCCGCTTATCCACTAAGGCCACCGCGTGAACGCGGCACCGGGCGAGCGTTTGCGCTCGCCGTGGTGATGCACGTACTGCTCGGGTTCTTTCTCTATCACGGCATTCATTGGCAAAACAGCACCCCGGCAGGTGCGGAAGCTGAACTGTGGACCGAAGTGCCTGACATCAGTACGCCGCGTCAGCCTCCTCCGCCGCCGGTACCGGTGGCCCCTGCCCCGCCCGTTCCTGATGAGCAGGCCGATATTGCCCTGCAGGAAAAGAAGCGCCAGCAGCAGGAAGCGCAACGCCAGGCACAACTCGCGGAGCAGCAGCGTCAGCAGCAGTTGCAGGCACAACAAGCCGAAGCGAAGCGCCAGCAGCAACTCGCCGATCAGGCTGCACAGCTTGCAGCCCAGAAAGCGGCCGCGCTGAAGCAGAAGCAACAACAGCAGCAAGCCGACAAACTCAAACAGCAGCAACTGGCCGAGCAACAAAAGCAGGATCAGTTGAAGCAACAGCAACTCGAGGATCAGCAGAAGCAGGCCCAGGCCGACGCGCAGAAGAAGGCTGATGCGCAGAAGGCTGCGAAGGCCAAGGCGGATGCGGCAGCAGCACAGGCGAAGAAGCTCGACCAGGAACGCCGTGCACGTCTCGCGCAGATGCAGGGTATGGCGGGTGGCGAAGGCTCGACCGGCGACGGTCTGGCGAAGAGCGGCACGGGTAGCGGTTCGGGTGGTACGGCTACGTCGCCGGGTTACGCCGACAAGGTCCGGCGTCGCGTGCGGCCGAACATCGTCTGGGCGGGTGACACGCAGGGGCTCGAAACCGAGATCGCAGTACGTTGCTCGCCGTCGGGCACGCTGCTTAGCGTGTCGGTGACGCGCAGTAGTGGCAACGCGCAGTGGGACGATGCGGCGGAACGCGCGGTGCGTGCGTCGGATCCGATGCCGGTCGATGTCGACGGCAAGACGCCGTCCAGCTTCAAGATTACGTTGCGGCCAGCAGGTTGAAAGTAGGCTCGAAGTTCACCTGGATGCCCCGCCCAGCGGGGCGTCTCCGGGAACGAATTGGAAGATTCCGGGTCTGTCTGCTGTCGTAGAAAGTTAGAAAACCGCTTTTTTGGGAATCCATACAGCATGAGTTTGATGACGAAGCTAGGTCTGCGAACGTTAGTGGCGTCGTGCCTGATTGCAGCCGGTGGCGCTGCGCACGCACAACTCAATGTCCTCGTTACGGGCGTCGGGTCCACCCAGTTCCCCATCGCCACGGCTAATTTCGCCAATGAAGCGAGCTCGCCGCAGCAGGTCAGCACCATCGTGCGCCAGGACCTTCAGCGCAGCGGCAAATTCACCAACGTCGACGCGGGCGGCACGCCGGTTTCGGAAAACGATTCGGTGGATCTCGGCAGCTGGAAAGCCAAGGGCGCGAATGCGTTCGTGGCCGGCAGCGTGAACCGCCTGCCCAACGGTCAATACGAAGTGCGCTTCAAGCTCTACGACACGGTCAAGGGTGAAAGCCTCGGCGGCCTCGTGCTGGTGAGTCCCGAGAGCGGTCTGCGCATGAGCGCGCACAAGGTCGCCGACTACATCTACGCGAAGCTGCTGGGCGATCGCGGCGTGTTCGCCACGCGTCTGTCGTACGTCATCAAGACGGGAAACCGCTACCAGTTGCAGATTTCCGATTCGGACGGCCAGGACGCGCACATCGCGCTGTCGAGCCCCGAGCCGATCATCTCGCCGGCGTGGTCGCCGGACGGCACGAAGGTCGCGTACGTATCGTTTGAAAAGAAGAAGCCGATCGTCTACATCCACGATTTGCCCACGGGCCGTCGTATCGTCGTATCGGACCAGAAGGGGAATAACAGTGCGCCGGCGTGGTCGCCGGATGGACGCACGCTGGCCGTGGCGCTCTCGCGCACCGGCAACACGCAGATCTTCGCCGTCAACGCAGACGGCAGCGGTCTGCGCCGCCTCACGCAAGGCACTTCCATCGACACCGAACCGGCCTACTCTCCTGACGGCCAGTCAATCTACTTCACCAGCGACCGCGGCGGTCAACCGCAAATCTACAAGATGCCGGCGCAGGGCGAGAGCGCAGGCGCAGCTCAGCGCGTCACGTTCTCGGGCAGCTACAACACCAGCCCGCGCGTCAGCCCGGACGGCAAAGAGCTCGCTTACATCTCACGCGTAGGCGGCGCTTTCAAGCTGTATATCCAGGACCTGCAGTCCGGAACAGCAACCGGCTTGACCGACACAACACATGACGAATCGCCCAGCTTCGCGGCGAATGGTCAGTACATCCTTTACGCCACACAGGTGAACGGCCGTGGCGTGTTGGCCGCAGTATCGACCGATGGTCGCACTCGGCAGGTCCTGTCCGTTCAGGGCGGTATCGTTCGCGAGCCGTCCTGGGGCCCGTTTATGCAATGACACACTAGGAGAGTAAACAATGATGTCCAAACTTCGTATCGTATTCGCCGCACTGCTTGTCGGTGTTCTCGCAGCATGTCACTCGGGCGTGAAGCTCGACGACAACGCCAACAAGGGTGGTGCGGTCAGCACGCAACCGAATCCGAACGCAGTCGCTCAGGTGAACGTTGACGAACTGAACGATCCGAACAGCCCGTTGGCCAAGCGCAGCATCTATTTCGACTTTGACAGCTACTCGGTCAAGGACGACTACCAGTCGCTGCTGGCACAACACGCGCGTTATCTGAAGGCACACCCGGAACGTCACGTTCTGATCCAGGGCAACACCGACGAACGCGGCACGAGCGAGTACAACCTGGCACTCGGCCAGAAGCGTGCTGAAGCCGTGCGTCGCGCGCTGTCGCTGCTCGGCGTGCAGGATTCGCAAATGGAAGCCGTGAGCCTCGGTAAGGAAAAGCCGCTGGCAGACGGTCATGACGAAGCATCGTGGGCACAAAACCGCCGCGCTGACCTCGTGTACCAACAGTAACGGATGATGAGCCGTATGACGCCTCGTTTCTCCTGGCTGCGCTTCGCCGCAGCCGCCTGTGTGGCGGGCTCGGCCTTGACGGCCGTGCCGGCGCACGCAGGCATGTTCGACGACGATCAGGCTCGTCAGGCGATTCTCGATCTTCGTACCAAGACCGATAGCCTCTCGAGTCAGCTCGCAGCCGCACAACGCACTATCCTCGATCAGTCCAACCATCTCGACCAGCTGAATCAGCAGGTCGCGACGCTGCGCGGACAGAACGAGGACATGGCGAACCAGCTTGCCACGCTGCAAAAACAGCAGAAGGACTACTACACCGACCTGGATACGCGACTCAAGAAATTCGAGCCGCAGCAACAGACGGTCGATGGCGTAGAAGGCACGGTGCAGCCTGGTGAAACGGATGCGTTCAATGCGGCCTCGACGCAGTTCCGCAATGGCGATTTCAAGAATGCGGCGGCTTCATTCCGCACCTTCATCGCCAAGTATCCGCAGAGCCCGTATCAGCCGACCGCGCAGTACTGGCTCGGCAACGCGCTGTATGCACTGCGCGACTACAAGGGTTCGACGACGACGTGGGAAGGCGTAGTGCGGAATTACCCGCAGCATCCGCGCGCACCCGAAGCGCTGCTCGCGATTGCGAACAATCAGCTCGAGCAAGGTCAGAAGGCTGCGGCCAAAAAGACGCTCGAGCAGATCGTCGCGCAATACGGCAGTTCGGATGTCGCGCAATCGGCGCAAAGCAAGTTGTCGCAAATCAAGTAGTCGAGCAGTGAAGGTGTTGTCGTAGTAACGCGCAGTGTCGGAGTAGAACGTCACGCGCGCCTCTCGCCGGAAAGCCCGGGGCACTCCATGTCCCGGGCTTTTTGTTTGTAGCAGATCCGGCTGTGAGGCCGATGGGTTGACAGACTGCGGCTAAAATCTATATAATCTCGCTTCTCTTTTGGGTCGTTAGCTCAGCTGGTAGAGCAGCGGACTTTTAATCCGTTGGTCACAGGTTCGAATCCCGTACGGCCTACCAAAGATTTAAAGGGCTTACATGCGCATGCATGTAAGCCCTTTTTCTTTGCCGCTGGTTTTCTGCACGCAAACTTTTTGCACGCCCGCTGTTCTGCACGTCCGCTTTTCGCCCTCTCTCTTCCGCACTGTCCCTTCTGCGTCCTCGTTGTACGCATGCTTCACATGCGAGACACCTCCGCGTCACGGCTCGCCGTCATCTCACGCCTGCGCGCCGACTACGCTCAGCAAATCCGACATCCTCCTACATCGTACTTCCAGCAAACTCGATGGGAGTCCGAACCTTCGTATTTATCGAGACACGAAGCCGTGTAATGATCGCGCCGACCTCTTCGTAACGCTGCAACCGGTGCCCGCAACTTGCGCCAGCACCCGCAGCAAGCCTCAAGACAACGCGCTTTCATTCCAACTTCATGAGCAACTTTCTGTTCGATCTGGCCACGAATCTGACTATCCTGGCGGTCCTGCTCGTGGCGTGTCATCTGGGTAATCTCGCCAAACCGGAACTCGCGCTGAACGGCGGCTTCGTGTTCGTCGTGATGGTCGCGATCGCGCTGGTGTTCGACGCTGCGCTCACGTTCCTGGTGTTTGCGGATGCGCCTACCCGCTACGGGAAGTTCGGCTCGCCGGCCGAATTCGTGCATCGCGCGTGCGCCTGGGCAATCGTCTCCATACTGGCCATGTTCATTGCGTTTCGCGCATCCCGCAGCACGCGGCGCAGCGAAAAGAAGGCAGGTGACGCGATCGTGATCCACACCTCCCCTTACACCGAGTCGCATCTGCACCTGTGACAACGCCGGGTCATGTGTCTTCGCGCAACCGCCCAGCGCGCAGCCGGGGGCGGGAATGTTCCTTGCCGCCGCGCGTGCCGTCGGCTATAACTTGCGGAGGGAAGATACTGACACGACGCGCCTGTCGCCCGACAGCGCACCCGCAGCCCTAAACCAGAGTTGTTCGCTGTACTGGAGAAATTGCCACAACGCAAAAAGCGATGAGTTGCCGCATCGAGCCGGCTAGCAGGCGTTCCTCCGGTTCCTGATTCGCCCTCCTGTCGCGCATTCGCTGAATCGTTCCAGTCGTTCAAACGCAACCGGCTCTAGCGAGGACAACGTGAATCTCGATACCGTACGCATATTTCTCATGACTCGGGGCATCGACATCGGCTCCAAAGTCGTCGGCGCAATCGTGCTATGGATTGTCGGACGCTGGGTCATCGGTTTGATTACGGGGTTGCTGCGCAAGGTGCTCGCGCGCAATGGCAAGGTCGATCCCACGCTGGCGCATTACCTCGGCTCGATCCTCGGCGCGCTGCTGAACATGCTGCTGATCCTTGCGATCCTGCAGGTGTTCGGTGTTCAGACCACGTCGTTCGCGGCCTTGCTGGCAGGCTTGGGGCTCGCCATCGGCACGGCATGGGGCGGCTTGCTCGCGCACTTCGCGGCCGGCATTTTCATGCAGGTACTGCGCCCCTTCAAGGTCGGCGATTTCGTGATGGCCGGCGGCGTCACCGGTACGGTTCAGGAACTCGGGCTGTTCGGCACCACGATCATCACGCCGGACAACGTCACGACGATTGTCGGCAACAACAAGATTTTCTCCGACACCATCTCGAACTACAGCACGCTGCCCGTGCGCCGCGTCGAACTCACGGCCAAGATTGCCAATGGCGTCGATCCAATTGATGCCGCCAATCGCCTGAAAGCGGCCGTCACGAAGATTGCCAACGTCGCGGAAACGCCGCCGCCGGATATCGAAGTGCTGTCGTTCACGCCCGAGGGACCGCTACTGTGCGTGCGGCCCTACACGCATACGGATCACTACTGGCAGGTGTATTTCGACACCAACCGCGCCATTGTCGAGACGTTCCGCGAGGCCGGCTACCCGACGCCGGAAACGCCGCTCGTACGGCGCACAGCCAGCTAGTTCACTACGCTGTCAAAGCAAGGCGGTCTCGGTCAGCGAGGCCGCCTCGCGCGCGCAAAACACGCAATCAACGATTGCCCGGCTTCACGGCCGGTTTGCGCATCATCTTCCACAGCGCACCGGCCACCACGGGCACGATGGCCGCGCCGGCGCCTACCAGCACGATCACGTTCAGGTATTGGCGAATGAACGGGATGTTGCCGAAGAAGTAACCGAGCAGCACCAGCAGCAGCACCCAGAACAACGCACCGACGAAGTTGAAGAACTGAAAACGGCTCACGGTCATTTGCGATGCACCCGCAACGAACGGTGCGAACGTGCGCACCACCGGAACGAAGCGCGCCAGCACGATGGTTTTGCCGCCGTGCTTTTCGTAGAAGTTGTGGGTCTTCTGCAGCGCTGCACGGTCAAGAAAACGTTCCAGCACCGGGATGTGCGAGTTGAACACCTTGGGTCCGATGAGCCGGCCAATCAGATAGTTCACCGTATTGCCGCCCACTGCTGCCACCAGCAGCATCAGGATCAGCCCGGTGAGATTCATCTCCCCGCTCGCGCAAAACGCGCCGCCAATGAACAGCAGCGAATCGCCCGGCAGAAACGGCAGCACGACGAGTCCGGTTTCGCAAAACACGATCAGAAACAGCACCGCGTACACCCACGCGCCGTACTGACTGATGAAAACTCCGAGAAACTTGTCGATGTGTAACACAAGGTTCACAAACTGCAGCAGCGTGTCCAAAAGCGTCCCTTATTGAGCAGATGGCGAGAGCGGCCCATGCGGCAGGCCGTCATGGCGTTTTGAGGTGAGGGTGAAAACTGAAGCAACGCCCGCAGGCGAGCAAATTGACCGCGCCATGATACCGAAAGTGCCCGGCCGCAATAAAAAAACCGCGGACGCGGGCACGTTACGGCGGCATGCCCGGAGATCCTGGCGGGTGTCGCCTAAGACGGCCACCACCGGTGAGCGGCCGGCGCGCGGCAAATCGCTATAATTTCGGCATGTCCGAATTCTCCGAAACGCCCGTCGACGCCGCCGCCAAGGCGCCCGCACCCGTCCTGCGCCCGCTGCGGGCCATTGCCGCCCTGCCCGATCTGCTGATCAGCCAGATTGCCGCGGGCGAAGTGGTCGAACGGCCCGCTTCGGTCGTGAAAGAACTGCTGGAAAACGCCCTCGACGCCGGCGCGCAAACCCTGCGCATTCTGCTGGATGAAGGCGGCGTCAAGCGCATCTCGATCACCGACGATGGCTGCGGCATCCCCGAAGGCGAACTGACCCTCGCGCTAATGCGCCACGCCACCAGCAAGATCCGCTCGCTCGCCGAACTCGAAGCGGTCGGCACGCTCGGGTTTCGCGGCGAGGCGCTGGCGTCGATCGCATCGGTGTCGGAACTCACCATCACGAGCCGCACGGCCGATGCCCCGCACGCCGTGCGTATCGACGCACAAACCGGCGTGCTGAGCCCCGCCGCGGGTACCCAGGGCACCACCATCGAAGTGCGCGAACTGTACTTCAACACGCCCGCGCGTCGCAAGTTTCTGAAAAGCGAGCAGACCGAACTCGGGCATTGTCTGGAGATGATCCGGCGCGTTGCACTGGCGCGGCCCGACGTGGCCATTTCCGTGCTGCATAACGGCCGCGCGGTCGAGCACTGGAACGCCACCGATCCGGCCACACGCGTCGCCAAGATTCTCGGCGAGACGTTTGCCACCGCCCATCTGCCCCTCGACGAATCCGCCGGACCGCTGGCGGTGTATGGCTGCGCCGGTCTGCCAACCGCAAGCCGGGGCCGCGCGGATCAGCAATATTTCTTCGTCAACGGCCGCTTCGTGCGCGACAAGCTGCTGACGCACGCCGTACGCGCTGCGTACGAGGATGTGCTGCATGGCGAGCGCTATCCGTCGTATGTGCTGTTCCTCGATTTGCCGCCGGAAGGCGTCGACGTCAACGTGCATCCGTCGAAGATCGAAGTGCGCTTCCGCGATTCGCGTTCGATCCACCAGTTCGTGTTTCATGCGGTGCAGCGCGCCTTGGCGCGGCATGCGGGGGCGTCTCCGGAAACCACGGCCGGTGGACACGCCGCGCACCTCCAACCTGCGGCCAGCGCGGCGATGGATGGCAATGCGGTACACGGTCAACCGGCGTCGTTCGGGGGCATGCCCGCGGGCAGTGGTGCGGGCGGCGTGGGTGGTGTAGGTGGATCAGGTGGCTTTGGCACAGGTTCAATGGCGAGCGGCCCCGGCGGTACGGGAGGATTTAGCGGCAACGGCAGCAGCGGTGGCTTCGCCGGACAGGCTGGCAACACATGGATGCGTCAGGCGCGCATGACGCAAGGCACCTTGCCGGTCGCGCAGCCGCTCGCGCTCTACGATGCCCTGTTCGGTCGCAAGGACACTGGGGCCGGCACCGCAGACGGCGCGACCGTGTTCCAAGCGCGCGACTCCGCTAGCGAGGCGCCTTCTTTCTTCGCCCCGTCAGCAGCGGGCAATCCAGCGTTTAACGCCTCCGACGAACAGCCGCTCGGCTTCGCGCTCGGCCAGGTGCACGGCATCTACGTGCTGGCGCAAAACGCCCAGGGGCTGGTGATCGTGGACATGCATGCCGCTCACGAACGCATCCTGTACGAGCAGTTCAAGAACGCCCTGGCCGATCGGGCCATCGCCGTGCAGCCGTTGCTGATTCCAGTGTCGATGCCAGCGGATGCGGTGGAAATCGGTGTGGTCGAGGAGGAACGCGAGACGCTCGACGCACTCGGCTTCGACCTTGCCGTGCTGTCGCCGACCACGCTGGCGATTCGTGCCGTGCCCGCGTTGCTCAAGGACGCCGATTTGCAAGCCCTGGCGCGCGCGGTGCTTGCGGATCTGCATGCGTTCGGCGGGTCACGCGTGCTGACCGAGCGGCAACATGAATTGCTCGGCACGCTGGCATGCCATCACGCGGTGCGCGCGAACCGGCGACTCACGCTGGACGAGATGAATGCGCTGCTGCGTCAGATGGAAGCCACCGAGCGCGCAGACCAGTGCAATCACGGGCGGCCGACGTGGTATCAACTGACGCTGTCCGACCTCGACCGCCTGTTCATGCGCGGTCAATGAGCGTGCACGCTGCGATGCGACTTGTGCCGCCGCCGGCACGCCAGGAACTCCCCACATGACGCCAGGCGTTGCTACCCCGATCGCGTGCGTGCTCGGCCCCACCGCCTCGGGCAAGACCGCGGCGGCGCTGGCGTTTGCGGCGCGTCATCCGGTGGAAATCATCAGCGTCGATTCCGCGCTGGTGTATCGCGAGATGGATATCGGCACCGCCAAACCGAGCGCGGAAGAACGCGCGCAGGTGCCGCATCATTTGATCGACATCGTCGATCCCACGGATGCTTACTCCGCTGCCGAATTCCGCTCGGACACCCTGCGTCTGGTTGCAGAGATCACCGCACGCGGACGGATACCGTTGCTGGTGGGCGGCACGATGCTGTACTACAAGGCGCTCACACACGGCCTGAACGATTTGCCGGGAGCGAATGCCGAGGTTCGTGCTGCGCTCGATGCGGAGGCCTTGCGTGACGGCTGGCCAGCGTTGCATGCACGGCTTGCCGAGGTGGACCCGCTGACTGCCGCGCGCCTCGCGCCCAATGATTCGCAGCGGATCCAGCGCGCGCTCGAGATATTCATGCTGGCGGGGCAGCCGATGTCGACCCTGCTGGCCGCGCCTGCGATTAGCGACGACGCGGCGGCGGCGTGGCGTTTTGTACCCGTGGCACTGGAACCTTCGGATCGAAGCGTGCTGCATGAGCGGATTGCGCGTCGGTTCGATGCCATGCTGGCTGCGGGCTTCCTCGACGAGGTCGAGCGTTTGCGGGCGCGTGGCGACTTGCAACCGGGTTTGCCTTCGATGCGGTGCGTGGGGTATCGGCAGGCCTGGGAGTATCT
Organism: Paraburkholderia sp. DHOC27; assembly: GCF_003429005.1. GTDB lineage: Bacteria > Pseudomonadota > Gammaproteobacteria > Burkholderiales > Burkholderiaceae > Paraburkholderia. The sequence goes on along the minus strand of NZ_QVQV01000006.1, from coordinate 224,871 downwards.
CGATGGTGCGGGGGATTTCGCGACCATGCGGGATAAGGGGATTTTTGCCACGCGGCAGTTGTGCAAGCGGCAGTTGACATGGCTGAGGGGGATGCCTGAGCGGCATGTCGTGGATTGTTGTTTGGCGGATGCTGGTGAGCGGGTTGTTGAGGTTGTTGAAAGGGTTCTTGACGTTTGAGGGTTTGTTTTTGCCCTTCAGGCGGAGGGGTTGGTTTTGGCGTTTTGGCCTTTCCTTGTTTTCTTATCGGTCTATTTGCGTTGCCCCTGTGCGGGGCGGCAGTCACTTTTCTTTGCCGGCCGCAAAGAAAAGTAACCAAAAGAAAGCGGGCTCACACCGCCAGCATTTAGATAGCCACCTCTGTATTCGAAACTTAGTGGTCCGAACACAAGACCCGCCCTCGCATCTCCCCCGTTCGTGACAAAGCACTCATCCACCCCACTCCACACTTCGTGCGTCGTGGATCGGTCTGCACAGGAAACCCACCCCGCTCACAAACGTCAGCCGGACACTAACAGCGGAATGTCGAAGAGAAAACGCGCGCCCTGTCGCAGACGAAGCAGGAAGCAGGAAGCAGGAAGCAGGAAGCAGGAAGCAGGCGAGGATCGCGCAAAAACGATGCAGGGGGGACTCGTAGAATGGAAGCGAAGGGGGGTTATGCCCATCGGCGGGGCGCGGAGCGCGACGCTGGAGCGGATGACAGCCTGGTCACGAGGGGTGGGAAATGCGAGGGATGATCTCGTCTTGGACCAACGCCGGGGGAGTGGCGAGGGAGACATCTACGGGCTGGCGGTGTGAGCCCGCTTTCTTTTGCCTACTTTTCTTTGCGGCGGCAAAGAAAAGTAGGTGCCGCCCCGCACAGGGGCAACGCAAATAGACCGATAAGAAATCAAGGAAAGGCCAAAAAACAAACCAAACGGCGCAAGCCCAATGCCCAAGCCGCATGGCAAAACGACATCAAACCACTACTGTTTGAGCCTCCCCAGCCAGACTCCCCCGAATCACCCCAATCTTCCAGACCTGCTCACCGGCGGCAGCCAACAACCCGATAGCCTTATCGGCATCCTCAGCCGAAACAACCACAACCATCCCAATACCGCAATTGAACACGCGATGCATCTCAGCGTCCGCCACGCCACCGTGCTTCTGCAGCCACGAGAACAACGGCGGCAGCGGCCACGCGCGATGATCCAGCTCTGCCGTCAAACCATCCCGCAACACGCGCGGAATATTCTCGACCAGGCCGCCACCCGTGATGTGCGCCATGCCCTTCACCGGCAGTTGCTCCATCAGCGCCAGCAGCGGCTTCACGTAAATATGCGTCGGCGCCATCAGCGCGTCCGCCAGGGAACGCCCATCGAAATCCGCATTCAGATCCGGCTGCGCACGCTCGATAATCTTGCGCACCAGCGAAAAACCGTTCGAATGAATGCCGCTCGATGCAAGACCCAGCACCACGTCACCCGGGGTGATCGTGCTGCCGTCGATGATCTTGCTCTTCTCGACCGCGCCCACCGCAAAGCCGGCCAGGTCATATTCGCCGTCCGGGTACATGCCCGGCATTTCCGCCGTTTCGCCGCCGATCAACGCGCAACCCGCCAGCTCGCAACCTTGGGCGATGCCCTTCACGACCGTCGCAGCCGTGCCGACGTCCAGCTTGCCGCACGCAAAATAGTCGAGGAAGAACAGCGGCTCGGCACCCTGCACCAGGATGTCGTTGACGCTCATCGCCACCAGATCCTGGCCGACCGTGTCATGCTTGTTCAGATGAAACGCCAGCTTCAGTTTGGTGCCCACGCCGTCCGTGCCCGACACGAGCACCGGCTCGCGATACTTCTTCGGCACTTCGAAGAGCGCGCCAAAACCTCCGATGCCGCCCAGCACACCGTCACGCAAGGTCTTTTTGGCAAAGGGCTTGATCGCGTCGACAAGGGCGTCGCCCGCGTCGATGTCCACGCCGGCGTCGCGATACGACAGACCTTGGGCGTCAGGGGCGGCGGATTTCGGTTGATTCATGGGGAAGAGCGAGAAGGTCGGTAAAATGAGATTTTAACCGATGACGGCAGGTTGGCTGGACTTTCCCCCTCGCCAACCCTCTGGGAAACTCATTTTGCAGCAGAACACCTCGATTCTTACGCCCTATCAGCGCCAGGCGGCCGTGTGGATCGCCATCGCGGTGGGCATCGGCATCCTCCTGTGGCTCCTGCGTCCCGTGCTCACGCCGTTCCTGCTCGGCGCGATCCTCGCCTACATTCTCCAGCCCGGCGTGGCGTGGATGGTTCGTCACCGCGTGCCGCGCGGGCTCGCCGCGCTGGTCATGATGCTGGTGTTCACCTTCGCCCTGACCGTGCTCGTCCTGCTGGTGCTGCTGGTGATCCAGAAAGAAGGGCCGCAGCTCAAGGTGCAGGTGCCCATCCTGTTCGCGCACGTCAGCGCATGGCTGCAACCCAAGCTCGCCCTGCTGGGCCTTGCCGATTCGCTCGATTTCGCCAGCCTGCGCGACATGGTCACCGGCCAACTGGAAGGCAGCGCGCAAACCATCGCGCTGTACGCATGGACCTCGATCCGCACCAGCAGCAACGTCATGATCACCGTGATCGGCAACGTGGTCATGGTGCCGCTCGTGCTGTTCTATCTGCTGTACGACTGGAACCGCATGCTCGCGCGCGTGCAAGCGTTCATCCCGCGCCGCTGGCTCGACAAGACCTTGCAGCTCGCGCGCGACATGGACCAGATGCTTTCGCAATACCTGCGCGGTCAATTGCTCGTGATGGCCATCCTCGCGGTGTTTTACGCGGCGGCGCTCAGCATTGCGGGTTTCGAAATCGCACTGCCGGTCGGCATTTTCACCGGCGTGGCGGTGTTCATTCCGTACATCGGCTATGCCACCGGGCTTGCGCTCGCGCTGATCGCGGCGCTGCTGCAATTCGGTGACCTGTATGGCTTCGGCGCGGTCGCGATCATCTACGGCATCGGCCAGATTCTCGAGAGCTTTTTCCTGACGCCACGGCTGGTGGGCGAACGGATCGGCCTGCATCCGCTTGCCGTGATCTTTGCGTTGCTCGCGTTCGGTCAGTTGTTCGGTTTCTTCGGCGTGCTGCTGGCGCTGCCCGTCAGTGCGATTCTGTCGGTGGCGATACGTGAACTGCGGCAAGGCTATCTCTCGAGCACGCTGTACAAAAACTGAGCAAGAACCAGGCAAAAACTGACGATCCCGTTCACCCGACACGATTCAACGCGGCGCCCGACGCCGCCTTTCCGGCTTCTACTACTGTGCTTCGTCAACTGACGCTCGATCTCGGCACCCCGCCGCCTTCGACATTCGACAACTTCTTCGCCGGCGCCAACGCCGAACTGGTCACGCGCCTGCGTGGCCTCGAAGCCGAACTCGCCGCCGGGCCCGTGCCCGACCGCACTTTCTACGTCTGGGGCGCGCCCGGTAGCGGCCGCACCCATCTGTTGCAGGCGCTCGTGCATGAGGCGCAGCCCGGTCACGCGCGTTTCGCGGGGCCGCAGAGCAGCCTCGCGGCCTTCGCGTTCGACCCGCGCATCGCCCTCTATGCGGTCGACGATTGCGACCGGCTCTCCGGCGCGCAGCAGATCGCGCTGTTCAACCTGTTCAACGAAGTGCGCGCGCATCCCACCAGCGCGCTGGTCGCGGCCGGCAACGACGCGCCCATCGCGCTCGAAGTACGTGAGGACTTACGCACGCGGCTCGGCTGGGGCCTCGTGTTTCACCTGGCGCCGCTGCCCGACGATGCCAAGGCGGCGGTGCTCAAGCACGCCGCCAAAGAGCGCGGCATCGCGCTCGCGGACGACGTCCCGGCCTATCTGCTCACCCATTTCCGGCGCGACATGCCGAGCCTGATGGCCTTGCTGGACGCACTCGACCGCTTCTCGCTCGAACAGAAGCGCGCTGTCACGCTGCCGCTCCTGCGCATCATGCTGGCCTCGCCTGATGGCGCCGAAGAGCTTAGAACGGCAACGGCTTCACCCGCTTCAAGTAAAATAGTCCCCCATGACTAATCTCGCACTCTTCGACCTCGACCACACGCTCATCCCCACTGACAGCGACTACGAATGGGGCCGCTTCATGGTGAAGCATGGCATGGTCGACGCCGAAAACTTCGCGCGCGACAACGAGCACTTCTATGCCGACTACAAGGCGGGCAAGCTGGACATCCACGCCTACCTGATCGCCATGTTGACGCCGCTGTCGAAGTACTCGCGTGAACAGCTCGCTGAATTTCACCGGTTGTACATGCAGGACGTCATCACGCCCGCCATCCTGCCCGTCGCGCTGGAACTGGTGCGCGAGCACCGCGACGCGGGCGACCTGTGCTGCATGGTCACCGCCACCAACGAATTCATTACCGGGCCGATTGCCGAAGTTTTCGGCGTCGACAAGCTGATTGCCTGCGAAGCGGAAACCGTCGACGGCCAGCCGCATTCGGATTACACCGGCCGTCCCACTGGCACGCCTAGCTACAAGGAAGGCAAGATTGTCCGTACCGAGGCATGGCTCGCCTCGCTCGGCAAGACATGGTCGGATTTCGAGCGGAGCTATTTCTATAGCGATTCGCACAACGACATCCCGCTGCTCGAAAAGGTCACTGACCCGATCGCGACCAATCCGGACGACACGCTGCGCGCCCATGCGCAAGCGCACGGCTGGCGCATCCTCGAACTCTTTCAACCCACGTGATCAAAAAATTCATTCGCAAGCTGTTCGGACAGGATCCGGCACCCGCTGACGACACGCCCTCCCCCGAAACAGCAGATGAGGCCGCTCATGGCGACGCCAATCGGGCCTCCGATGCACCCGCACGCGGCTCGCGCGCAGGTTCTGCAAGCGCCGGCGCCGGCGGTGCAACGAAAGCGCGCCGCAAACCGGTCCGCGGTTCAGCAGATCAGTCCGCCGCCAAAGGCGTGCGCGACCCGGACGTGCCGGTCATCATTCCGGCTGACGTCCACGGCATCAACCCAGCGCTGATTTCGCGCAACGCCATTCGCGTGACCGAGGGTCTGCAACAGGCCGGCCACCGGGCGTTTATCGTCGGCGGCGCGGTGCGTGACCTGCTGCTTGGCATCGCGCCGAAAGACTTCGACGTCGCCACCGACGCCACGCCCGATCAGGTGCAGAAGCTGTTCCGCCGCGCACGCATCATTGGCCGGCGCTTTCAGATCGTGCACGTGCAGTTCGGTCAGGAAATCATCGAGACGTCGACGTTCCGCGCGCTGGTCGATCCGCCGCCCGCCGACGCCGCACCGCCGCGTCGCCTGAAGCGTGACGAACTCGACCGCCGCACCCATGCCGTCGATGCCAGCGGCCGCGTGCTGCGCGACAACGTCTGGGGCGAGCAGCACGAAGACGCCACGCGGCGCGACTTCACCATCAACGCCATGTACTACGATCCGGCCACCCAAACGGTGCTGGACTATCACAACGGCATGGCCGACATGCGCGCGCGCCTGCTGCGCATGATCGGCGATCCGGCCACGCGCTATCGCGAAGATCCGGTGCGCATGCTGCGCGTGGTGCGTTTCGCGGCCAAACTCGGCTTCGAGATCGAAGACGCCACGCGGGCGCCGATCAAGGAGATGGCAGACCTGATCAACAACGTGCCGGCCGCGCGTCTGTTCGACGAAATGCTCAAGCTGATGCTGTCCGGTCACGCGCTTGCGTGCCTCACGCGACTGCGTCAGGAAGGGCTGCATCACGGGCTGCTGCCGTTGCTCGACGTCGTGCTCGAACAGCCGCACGGCGAGAAATTCATCACGCTCGCGCTCACCAACACGGACAACCGCGTGCGCGCCGGCAAACCGGTTTCACCGGGCTTCCTGTTCGCCACCCTGCTGTGGCACGACGTACAGCAGCGCTGGCAGGCCTTCGAAGCGAACGGTGAATATCCGGTCCCCGCGTTGCACCGTGCCATGGACGAAGTGCTCGACATGCAGACCGAGAAACTCGCCATCCACAAGCGTTTCTCCTCCGATATGCGCGAGATCTGGGGCCTGCAGTTGCGCCTCGAAAAACGCTCAGGCCGCAGCGCGCTGAAGCTGCTGGAACACCAAAGATTTAGAGCGGGGTATGATTTCCTCCTGTTGCGCTGCGAATCGGGCGAACTCGAAGAGTCGGTCGGTGCGTGGTGGACGGAGTTCATTGAAGGAGACATCGCCGCGCGCGAGGCATTGCTCACGCAAGGCGGGAAGGACCGGAGCCCCAGGAAACGACGGCGGCGCAGCAGTGGCGCCAGAAACCGCAAGACGGGCGATGGAATGGAGGGCGGCCCGACAGCCGACCACGCAGCAAACGACGTGAGTCCCGGCGACTCACACGAAGACTGACGCGGTCAGGTAATTGGCCGTCAAACGATAGTCGCAGGAAGTTATGCCATGACGGTTGCTTATCTAGGCCTCGGCGCGAATCTCGGGGACGCGCGCCAGACCCTGAAAGACGCGGTGGTGTGTCTCGCACAACAGCACACCATCACCGTGCTCGCCAAGTCGAGCCTGTATCGCACCGCCCCGATCGACGCGGGCGGCGACGACTACTTCAACTGCGTCGTGAAGCTCGACACCACGCTACCGGTGCGGCACCTGCTGGCGCTCTGCCACAAGATCGAACTGCACTTCGGCCGCGAGCGGCCGTTTCGCAATGCGCCCCGCACGCTCGACCTCGACATCCTGCTGTATGGCGAGCAGAGCATCGACGAGCCTGATCTGATCGTGCCGCATCCACGCATGACCGAGCGCGCCTTCGCGCTGGTGCCGCTGGTGGAAATCGAGCCCACGCTGATCATTCCGCAACACGGCCGTGCCGACACGTTGCTCGCGGCAGTAGCCGGACAACGCATCGAAAAGATGAAATCGTCCTGTCAGTGCATGGCGCTCGACGCTGATGCCGGCAGCACGACTGCGGTCACTTCAGACGTCGCTAAAGACACTGGCGCTGGCGCCCTTAGCGCGCAATACACCTCTCGAGACACAAAGGGCCGCTGCTCATGAATGCCTCCCCGCTGACGGTAACGGCGCCGCAACTGCGTCCGCCGTTCCGCTACATCGCGATTGAAGGCCCCATTGGCGTTGGCAAGACCTCGCTCGCGCGGCGTCTCGCGGACCGCTGGTCCATGCAGCAGTTGTTCGAGCGTCCGCAAGACAACCCGTTTCTCGAGCGTTTCTATCGCGACACCACGCGCCACGCGCTCGCGACGCAACTGCACTTCGCGTTGCAGCGCGCGCATCAGGCGCAGGAAGTCGCCGCTGCTTACGCGGCCGGCACGCCGCTGATCGCCGACTTCATGACGGAGAAGAACGACATCTTCGCGCGGCTCACGCTGCCCGAAGACGAATGGCAGTTGTATCGCGCGCTGGCGGCCCGCATCGACGCCTCATCAAACGCTGGCAACGGCATTTCGAATTCGGGATCGGGCACGACAGGCACGATCCGAACTGCCTCGGATGGCTCCGCTGCCGCTGCGCCGTCCCCCGATTTCGTCGTGTATCTCCAGGCAAGCCCGGAAGTACTGTTTTCTCGCATCCAGAAACGCGCGCTGCCAATGGAATTGCAGATTTCCGATGCCTATCTGCACGCGCTATGCAATGCGTATAACGAGTTCTTCTACCATTACGACCGCACGCCCGTGCTGACGGTCAATGCCGAACACCTGAACCCGCTCGATTCGGACGCGGACCTTGCATTGCTCGTCGAACGCATGGAAACGATGCGCGGGCGCAAGGAATTCTTTGTCAAAGGTACGTCGCTCTGATTCCGAGCGACGGCACCGTCTTTTTCCTACGGATCATCCATGACTTATTTGCAGGAAACGAGCCGTAGCGCCGTGACCGTGCCCAAACTGCAGGCGATGCGCGACGCCGGCGAGAAGATCGCCATGCTCACCTGTTACGACGCCAGTTTTGCCGCGCTGCTGGATCGCGCGGGCGTCGACGCACTGTTGATCGGCGATTCGCTCGGCAACGTGTTGCAAGGACACACCACGACGCTGCCGGTCTCGCTTGCCGACATCGCCTATCACACGGCCTGCGTGGCGCGGGCCCGGCCGTCCGCGCTCGTCATCGCCGATCTGCCGTTCGGCACGTATGGCACGCCGGAAGCGGCGTTCGCGAGTGCCGTTGAGCTGATGCGGGCGGGCGCGCAGATGATCAAGCTCGAAGGCGGTGAGTGGCTCGCGGAGACGGTGCGCTTTCTGGTCGAACGCGCAGTGCCGGTTTGCGCGCACGTGGGTCTCACGCCGCAATCGGTGCACGCGTTTGGCGGGTTCAAGGTGCAGGGCAAGACGGAAGCCGGCGCGAGCCAGTTGCTGCGTGACTCGCTTGCCGTTCAGGACGCCGGTGCGCAATTGCTCGTGATGGAAGCGATGCCGAGCGCGCTCGCCACGGAAGTGACCCAGCAGTTGCGGATTCCGACCATTGGCATCGGCGCGGGTCTCGATTGCTCAGGACAGGTGCTGGTGCTGCACGACATGCTCGGCATTTTCCCAGGCAAGCGGCCACGCTTCGTAAAGAACTTCATGGACGGCCAGCCGAGCATCGCCGCCGCAGTCGAGGCGTATGTGCGCGCGGTGAAAGACGGCTCGTTCCCTGGCGCGGAACATTCGTTTTAACGGGACTGTGCAAGCGGCGGTGCGTGAAAAAGCCGGTTGCCACGAAACTTCACAACTGGCCTGAACCGCGCTTTGAGACCCGTCTGATTCCTGCTTCAAACCCGGTCATCTACCTTCGTCTACCTGTTGATGCGGCACCCCGCCGCGAACCGAAGAGAGATGACCATGAGTCCCATTTGCCTGATCAACGTCGCGGGTATCCGCGACCACGCCACCCCGTCGCACGAAACGCGCAAAACCCCGTGGTATGCGCGCCTCACCAGCTGGACGGCGCACGCGCTGCGTCGGCGTGGCAGCTAGATTCGACTTCCCGGCAGCGGTGTCCGTCCAAGACTTGCTTCAGCCTGCGACCCGCGCCGGCACCGCACCTCGTAGCGCGTTACAGACCATCAGCGCCTCGGCGCTCAACACATCATCACGCGTAAGAGTGCGCTCCTCGGCACCCAGGCTCTCGTCCTCCAGCAGCACACTGCGCATCACACCGGGCAGCACGCCTGAAGACAAAGGCGGCGTCCACCAGCGCCCCGCCAGTTTCACGAAGACATTCGAACGACCACCCTCGGTCAACTCACCCCGCTCGTTGAAGAACAAGGTATCGAAAGCGCCTAGGGCTTCCGCACTGCGCCAGCCGCGATCATATTCTGCGCGGCGTGTGGTCTTGTGCTGCAGTAGCGCGTCGCCTGCTTCGGTGACGGCAAAGCCGTGATCCGGCGCGAGCAGCACGCCCACCACCGGCTCGCTCAGCGGTGCGAGCACGGCGGCCGTGATCTGAATCGCGCCGTTCTTGCCGAGCGCCAGCCTCACTCGATGCGCCACACCTTCTGGTAGTAACGCGCACTGCGCCGCGAGTTGAGCACGTATGCCGGCTTCGTCGAACCGGAAGCCCAGCCACGCAGCGCTCGCCGCCAGCCTTGCGAGGTGACGCTCGAGATGGCGAATGCCGTGCTCGCTCGTTGCATACATCGTTTCGAAAAGCTCGAAGCCGGGATCAGCCTCGGTGAGAAAACGTGCTTTCAATTGGCACTCCGCATATTCATCAGCGGCAACGCTGTCGAGGACGATGCCGGCGCCAACGCCCATCCGTCCGTGACGCATACCCGCGCCGTCGGACAGCGGCGCGTCGAGGGTCAAGGTGCGGATCGCGACGGACAGGCAGAAGTCGCCGCAGTGGCTGGCTGCGTCGTTTGACTCGCTCGATGCGCCTGCGTGAGCCTGCTGCGCGTCCAGCCAGCCAATCGCGCCTGTGTACAGACCGCGTGGCGTGCTTTCGAGCGCGTCGATCAACTGCATCGTGCGATGCTTCGGCGCGCCGGTGATCGAGCCGCACGGGAACAATGCGCGCAGTATGTCGGCGAACGAAGTTTGCGGCCGCAAGCGTGCCTCGACGGTGGAGGTCATCTGCCAGACGGACGCATACGGTTCGACCGAGAACAGCGCCGGCACGTTGACAGACCCCGTCTCGGCTACACGCGACAGATCGTTACGCAGCAGATCCACGATCATCACGTTCTCGGCGCGATTCTTTGGATCGTTGGCCAGAAACTGCGCGGCGGCCCGGTCGGCCGCGGGATCTCCCGGCGAGCGCGGCGCGGTGCCTTTCATCGGACGCGCCCGTAAGGCCCTGCCAGATTTCTCGACGAACAATTCCGGCGAGCAGGACACGACCCAGCGGTCCTGCGGCAGCGCGATCAGCGCGCCGTATCGCACAGCCTGGCGCGCGCGCAGTCGCCGGTACAGCGCAACTGGAGGCCCAAACGCGTCGAAGTCGAGCCGGTAGGTGTAGTTGATCTGATAAGAGTCACCAGCGCGCAACGCCTCGTGAACCGCGCTGATTGCCGCGTCGAACTCAGCAGCATTCACGCTGGCGCGCAAAGCCGCCGTGCCGGCCACGAACGCCTGCGCGGAGCCGCCATCACGTTGCGCGAGCCACGCATCCGTCTCATCACGCGAAAGCTTCGCGCATTGCTCGAACAATAAAAAACGCAGCGTGGCATCGCCGCGCTGCGTTTCAGTTTGCGTGTTACTTCGCGTAGAACCTTTGACCTGCCAGTCCTTCAAAACGATCTGACGGCCGAATTCATAATCGGCCAGCACCACGGCATGCATGCCCTGGCGCAGATCGGCGGCAGCCGCCTCGCACGTCGCGTCGAGTTGCGCAGCATCCACGCAGACCCGTTCGTGCACGAAGCCCGTATAAAGACGACTGGAGCGATGCGCCGCCGTTGCATCGCAATCGTCCAGCAATGCGAACACGGCGCTGCGATCATCTGCCATCTTGCTGCCGCCTACCTCAAGCTGCCATTAATCGAAGAAGCTTTTCACCCGGTCAAACCAGCTTTTGCTTTGCGGACTATGCCGCGCGCCGCCCTCGACCAGCGACTTCTCGAACTGTTGCAACAGATCGCGCTGCGGATCAGTGAGCTTGACCGGCGTTTCGACTTGCACGTGCACGTACAGATCGCCCGCAATGCTCGAACGCAGCCCCTTGATGCCCTTGCCACGCAGACGGAAAGTCTTGCCCGACTGGGTGCCTTCGGGCACCGTGAAGCTTGCGCGGCCCGCCAGCGTCGGCACTTCGATCTCGCCGCCCAGCGCTGCCGTGGTGAACGGAATGGGCATCTGGCAATGCAGATCGTCGCCGTCACGCTCGAACACCGAGTGCTGCTTGATATGAATCTCGACGTACAGGTCGCCCGACGGACCACCGTTGATGCCCGGCTCGCCGTTGCCAGCCGAACGGATCCGCATGCCGTCGTCGATACCGGCCGGAATCTTCACTTCGAGGGTCTTGGTTTCCTTCACTTTGCCCGCGCCGTGGCAATGGCCGCACGGCTCAGGAATGTGACTGCCGGTGCCGTGGCACTTCGGGCAGGTTTGCTGGATGCTGAAAAAGCCCTGCGACATGCGCACCGAACCCGAGCCGTTACAGGTCGGGCAGGTTTCCGGTTTGGTGCCGGGCTTGGCGCCCGAGCCATGACAGATTTCGCACGACACCCAGCTGGGGACGCGAATCTGCGTGTCATAGCCATGTGCCGCCTGTTCCAGCGTGATTTCCATACTGTAGCGCAGGTCGGCGCCGCGATACACCTGCGGACCGGCACGGCCGCCGCCACGCGCTGCACCGCCTGCTGCCTGGCCAAAGATGTCGCCAAAAATATCGCCGAATGCATCGGCAAAGCCACCGAAGCCTTGCGCGCCCGCGCCGCCCATATTCGGATCGACGCCCGCATGGCCGTACTGATCGTACGCCGCACGCTTCTGCGAGTCTGAGAGCATCTCGTAGGCTTCCTTCACCTCTTTGAAATGCTCTTCCGCATCCTTGTTGCCCGGATTGCGGTCAGGGTGATGCTTCATCGCCAGCTTGCGATAAGCCTTCTTGATTTCGTCGTCGCTCGAGTTCTTTGCGACGCCCAGAACCTCGTAGTAATCCCGTTTCGCCATATCGGTTCAACGCCCTCCGCGCAGCAAGGCACGGCGGCTCCTCTTGAATGCTGGAGTCTCGCGACTCGTCCGGCCGTTACCCGTCCGTCATTTGCACGGTTCGAGCAACGCCCTCCATAAAACAAATGTGCCCGGAGAGCCCAAACAGGCTCACCAGGCGCGATAACCGCTTAGCAGGCGCAGATTCCCAGGTACGGGAACCGACCATTTTTCAGCCGGGCCGCACACGTTCCCGTGTGCGGCTTTACGGTCAAATTGCGACCTGGCTTTAGTCCTTCTTCACTTCCTTGAACTCGGCGTCGACAACGTCGTCTTCCGGCTGGCTTGCACCACCGGCCGACGGACCGGCACCGGCAGCACCCGCACCTGCCGCTGCACCTGCCGCGCCTTGCGCTGCCTGCATGTCGGCGTACATCTTTTCGCCGAGCTTCTGCGAGGCCGTTGCGACCACTTCGATCTTGGCTTCGATCGCGGCCTTGTCGCTCGAACCGCTCTTCAGCGTCTCTTCGAGGTCCTTCAGCGCGGCTTCGATCTTTTCCTTCTCAGCCGCTTCCAGCTTGTCGCCGTACTCGGTGAGCGCCTTCTTCGTGCTGTGGACCAGCGCGTCGCCCTGATTGCGGGCATCGGCCAGCTCACGCAGCTTGTGATCTTCTTCGGCGTTGGCTTCGGCGTCCTTCACCATCTTTTCGATCTCGGCTTCCGAAAGACCCGAGTTCGCCTTGATGACGATGCGGTTTTCCTTGCCGGTTGCCTTGTCTTTCGCGCCGACGTGCAGAATGCCGTTCGCGTCGATGTCGAAGCTCACTTCGATCTGCGGCACGCCGCGCGGTGCGGGCGGAATGCCTTCCAGGTTGAATTCGCCCAGCAGCTTGTTGCCGGCTGCCATTTCGCGCTCACCCTGGAACACCTTGATCGTCACGGCGCCCTGGTTGTCGTCGGCCGTCGAGTAGACCTGTGCGTGCTTGGTCGGGATCGTGGTGTTCTTGTTGATCATCTTCGTCATCACGCCGCCGAGCGTTTCGATGCCGAGCGACAGCGGAGTCACGTCGAGCAGCAGCACGTCCTTGCGGTCGCCGGACAGCACCTGGCCTTGAATCGCGGCGCCCACGGCCACTGCTTCATCCGGGTTCACGTCACGACGCGGATCCTTGCCGAAGAATTCCTTGACCTTCTCCTGCACCTTCGGCATGCGCGTCTGGCCGCCGACGAGAATCACGTCGTCGATATCGCCAACCTTCACGCCCGCGTCCTTGATCGCCACGCGGCACGGCTCGATGGTGCGTTCGATCAGGTCTTCCACCAGCGCTTCCAGCTTGGCGCGCGTGATTTTCAGGTTCAAGTGCTTCGGACCCGACGCGTCTGCCGTGATGTACGGCAGGTTGATTTCGGTCTGCTGGCTCGACGACAGTTCGATCTTGGCCTTTTCAGCCGATTCCTTCAGGCGTTGCAGCGCGAGCACGTCCTTCGACAGGTCGACGCCTTGTTCCTTCTTGAACTCAGCGATGATGTAGTCGATGATGCGCTGGTCGAAGTCTTCCCCGCCGAGGAACGTATCGCCGTTCGTGGAGAGCACTTCGAACTGCATTTCGCCGTCAACGTCGGCGATTTCGATGATCGACACGTCGAACGTGCCGCCACCCAGGTCGAACACGGCGATCTTGCGGTCGCCCTTTTCTGCCTTGTCGAGGCCGAACGCGAGCGCAGCAGCGGTCGGTTCGTTGATGATGCGCTTGACTTCCAGACCCGCAATGCGGCCTGCGTCCTTGGTTGCCTGACGCTGGCTGTCGTTGAAGTACGCGGGAACCGTGATCACAGCTTCGGTGACCGGCTCGCCGAGGTAGTCTTCAGCGGTCTTCTTCATCTTGCGCAGCACTTCAGCCGAAACCTGTGAAGGCGCGAGCTTCTCGCCATGCGCCTCGACCCATGCGTCGCCGTTATCGTGCTTGACGATCTTGTAAGGCATCAGATTGATGTCTTTCTGCACTTCCTTTTCATCGAAGCGGCGACCGATCAGGCGCTTGACTGCGTACAACGTGTTCTTCGGGTTGGTGACGGACTGACGCTTGGCCGGCGCACCGACCAGCACTTCGTTGTCGTCCATGTACGCGATGATCGACGGTGTGGTGCGCGCACCTTCCGAGTTCTCGATCACTTTGACCGAATTGCCTTCCATGATCGCCACGCACGAGTTTGTCGTGCCGAGGTCGATGCCGATGATTTTGCCCATTTTTAATAATCTCCTGACTTTGATCGCTGCGGGGAGTGCCTTGCGCCGTCTGACAGCGAGCACCCCGCCCCTGAATTCATACCTGCACTCAACATAAGTGCGCCCGCATCGTTTTCAAGACCTTGAACCCTATGCGGTCTTTAATTTTTTTCAATCGCCTGCGGCTTTGGGATTGACCGCGGGATGAGTTGCGCCACCCTGGCCAATCTTGTCCCGCGCGGCCGCCACCGCTGCCTGGAATTGCGCCAGACCGTGCCAGCCGGTGGCCCGGCCCAGCCGCTTGCCGCGATGAAAAAAGAACCACGTCGGCACGCCATGCAAGCTGAAGCGGCGTCCCAGCTCCCGGTGCTCGTAGACGTTGCTGTGAAACCATCTGAGCCCGAGCGCGTGAATGGACTCGGGCTGCGCCAGCATCGCCTTCTTTGCCACTTCACAGTTGAAGCAGTCGAGCCCCCAGAAAAACACCACCGCCAGCTCGTCGGCCGCCGCGGCCAAACTGGCGTCGAACGATTCGCCGGTTAGCTCCTGCATGCCGAACGTCGCGAAGGCCGTGGCGTCGACAGGAATAGTGGCCATGACAACAATGACTAAAGGCGGCGGATGCGGGCGACTTGCGCTTACTTCGGCTGGGCAACCGTTACCAGCGCCGGACGCAAGACGCGGTCAGCGATGACAAAGCCCTTTTGCAACACGGAAACCACCGTGTTCGGCTCCTGATCGGCCGGCACCATCGAGATGGCCTGGTGACGATGCGGATCGAACTTCTCGCCGGCGGCGGGATTGATTGCCACCACCCGGCCTTTTTCGAGCGCGCCGCTCAGTTGACGCAACGTCAGCTCGACGCCTTCGCGGACTTTCTGCAGGTCGTCAGTGGAATGCGCCATCGCAGCTTCGAGGCTATCCACCACCGGCAGCAGATGCTCGGCGAAACTCTCGATAGCGAACTTGTGAGCCTTGGAGACGTCTTCCTGCGCACGCCGGCGCACGTTTTCGGTCTCGGCCTTGGCGCGCAGGAAGCTTTCCTGCAACTCGGCGATCTTGCCTTGCGCCTCAGCCAGCGCGGCTTCGGCCGTGCCCGGCGCTGCTTCAGCCGGGTTGGCGTCCTGCTGGGGCGTAGCGGCCTCGGCGGCCTGGCGCGCGGCTTCGTCGGCGGGCGTGGGATTCTGGCTCGTCGGATTCTCTTGCGTGTTTTCCATGTCGCTGAAAGTCGATAAAAAGTGAAAGCCAAGGGCAGCGATGCCGTGTCTCTGTGGACCATTTCGCGCGTTGCATAAACACCACACAAGCGCCGTACGGCTGCCACCCATCGTGAACGGAGATGAGGGCCGAAACGACCATTTCAAGCCATCCTCGGGAACTTTTCAAACCGCTCGCGCGCGGCGGAAATTCCCGGTTACAACCATTACTCTGACTTCATCAGAATGAGATTGAGCGGCGTAGCGGACTGACCTAAACTTCATCCATCCGCTGGAAAAGGCATGTTTACCCTAAATTCCGCGTAAACCATACCCTTCTAACCGTACTACATACGTTCGTCCTGTGTCTTTCGGGGGAGTACCGTGAAACTGACCTTCGCTATATCCGTGGTCGCCTTGGTGCTCATCGCGGGAACCACCACAATCTGTATGTCCGGTGCTGTCAATGACAGCACCACGGAATATGGCGGCGTCCATGCCACCATGGAACAGCTGTTCAATCCCCACCTGAAAGTTTGTCGATAATGCGCCGGTCGCGTTTGGTCGGACGCCCATGCAACGCGGCAGCCGGCTCGCGATACGTCTTGCGCCGCTCCTGCTCTACCTGCCGCTTCACCTTGCTCTCGTCGGTCTCCGCGTAAAGCGTCTGCGCCACACTGGCCGGACCGCGCACTTCACAGATTCCCAGCACTTCCACCTGCCAGACGACCCGTTCGATCTCCACGTCGACGAGGTCGCCCACGCGCACGTCCTTGGCCGGCTTGACCGTGGCGCCGCCAATCCGCACATGTCCCTTTTCGACCGCATCGGCCGCCAGCGAACGCGTCTTGAAGAAGCGCGCCGCCCAAAGCCATTTATCGATGCGCAACCGCGCGCCAGGTTCAGTGGAAATCTTGTAGTTCATCAGTCAGTCTGGCGCCCTTTGGCGCGTTGAAACGAAACGGTACCGCCTTCGGCCACTCATCTGCTCACAATCAAGCCACCGCAGCACCCTGCGCGTGCGGCGCCTGCACCGGCCAGCCCTGCAGGTTCTGCGCGACGATCTCGCCGAGCGCCGCGATCCACGCCTGTGAAGCGTTCAGACAGGGAATGCGGTGAAATTCCTTGCCGCCCGCGTGCATGAACTCGTCGCGCACCTCCATGCCGATCTCTTCGATCGTCTCGAGGCAGTCGGCGGTAAAGCCCGGGCAGAACACGTCAGCGCGCCGCACACCGGCCGCGCCCAGTTCCTTGAGCGTCGGTGCCGTATACGGCTGGAGCCACTCGGCCTTGCCAAAGCGCGACTGGAAGGTAACGCGGCACTCCACCGGAGTGAGTTGCAGCGCCTGCATGAGCAGCGCCCCGGTTTGCTGACACTGATCATGATACGGATCGCCCAGATCGAGCGTGCGCTTGGGCACACCGTGGAAGCTCAGGATCAGCTTGTCGCCCGCCGCAAAATCCGGACGCCCGTGCGCATGCCAATACTGATGCACCTGCGCGGCGAGCGCTGCAATGTACGCGGGGTGATCGGCGTATTGGCGAATCGTGCGGATCTCGGGCTGATTGCGCATACGCTTGAGCGCCGAAAAAGCGTCATCGAACGCGGTGGCGGTGGTGGACGACGAGTATTGCGGATACATGGGTACCAGCAGCACCCGTTCCGCCCCTGCCAGCTTCAACTGATTCAGCATGGCGGGAATGCCGGGCATGCCATAGCGCATCGCGTAGTCGACCAGCACCGTGTAATCGTTCAGTTGCAGCAGATGCCGCAGCGCCTCGACCTGCTTCTCCGTGTAGACACGCAGCGGCGAACCTTCCGGCGTCCAGACCGCCGCGTACTTCTTGGCCGACGAGCGCCCACGCAGCGGCAGGATCAATAGCCGCAAAATGATCTGCCATAGCACTGCCGGAATCTCCACCACGCGCGGGTCGGACAGAAACTGCGCGAGGTAGCGCCGCACGGCGCCCGGCGTAGGGGCGTCGGGCGTGCCCAGATTGATCAGCAGCACCGCAACGCGATGCGAGGTGGCAGGTTGCGAGGGTCGCTCGAGGTCGAAACGCATAGGCAACAGGGGCTCCGCCGCAAGCGGGATCGGTTAGGTGGAATTCATTATAGCGGCGCGGTCCGGCGCTCCCACCCTGGCCATTCGGCAGATTGGCAAGCCGCGCGCCGTCACGCATCATTTGCGGCGTGAAGTACGGAATCGCAAGAGGAGCCGCTGATAGAAGGTAGCGGGTGGTTTAGCCGCTGCGGCCTGCCCTTGACGCGCCTAACGCGTGGCCCACCGCCTAACCGCCTACTGCTGGCTAAGCGTGAGCGAGAGCAGGCGCGCGGTGATGTCGACGATCGGGATCACACGGTTATAGGCCATCCGCGTCGGTCCGATAACACCGAGCGTGCCGACGATCTTGCCGTTCACCTCATACGGCGCGGTGACGACGCTCATTTCTTCGATCGGCACGAGGTTGGACTCGCCGCCAATGAAAATCTGCACGCCCTGCGCGTGACTCGATACGTCGAGCAACTGAAGGAGGCTGGTCTTTTGGTCGAACACATCAAACAATTTGCGCAACCGCGCCATGTCGGAAGACAGGTCGGCCACTTCCAGCAGATTGCGCTCGCCGGAAATCAGCACGGTCTCGCCAGCGTCGGCCTCGTCGGTGCTGGCCGTGACGGCGGCGTGCATCAGCGTGGTCATGTCGCCACGCAAGGCGTCGATCTCTTCGCGCAGGCGGCGGCGCACTTCGTCGAACGAAAGGCCGGCAAAGTGCGCGTTGATGTAATTGGACGCTTCTACCAGTTGCGACGGCGAGAAATCCCGCTGCGTTGCCATGATGCGGTTCTGCACGTCACCTTCAGGCGTGACGATGATCAGCAGAATGCGCTTGTCGGACAGGCGCATGAACTCGATCTGCTTGAACACGTGACTGCGCCGCGGTGTCAGTACGACACCGGCGAACTGCGACAGGCTGGACAGTACGCTCGCTGCCGCCGCCACGATTTTCTGCGGCTCACCGGCTTGCAGCGTGGTCTTGACGGTACGGGTGACGGCCTCTTCGTCGGCGGCGGACTCCACCGTCAGCATGGTGTCGACGAACAAACGGTAGCCACGCGGCGTGGGAATGCGTCCTGCGGAGGTATGCGGACTGATCACCAGGCCCAGTTCCTCGAGATCGGACATCACGTTGCGGATCGTCGCCGGGCTCAACTCGAGCCCCGAGTAGCGGGACAACGTGCGCGAGCCGACCGGCTGACCTTCGGCGATATAGCGCTCGATCAGCGTTTTGAGGAGGGTTTGTGCGCGAGGATCTAGCATGACGGAAAATTTTAGCTTAATGGTGATGCAACCGCGAGCGCTAACAAATAGTGCGGCGCCGGCTCTGCACGTCGGCGGACGGCGCGGCAACTCACGCACCACCGCGCAGGCTCAGATCCTGCACAAACCCCGGCTGCACAAACCATGCCGTAGCCACGGGGACGCCACCATTCTAGCGACAATCCACGACCACGCGCGTGACCAACCGCGTCGCCCGTGGCGGCCATGTTCGCCACGGCCAGAAGTGCGGCCCGGCGGCCGGCCTCGCCACGACCCGCGACGCTCGCGCCAAAGCTGCGCCGGCCCGATGGGCAACGCATCGGTGACGCACGCCCATCTGGGCGTCGACGGTTCTTTTCAGTCCCTACCTATGGTGTAATGCCGGCATGCAAGTTACCAGCCAGTTCAGGACCGTCGCGCTCGTCGGGCGCAACAATACGCCAGGCATCGGCGAGCCGCTGACCGCGCTCGCCGCCTGCATCGCCAAGCGCGGCTTCGAAGTCGTATTCGAGGCCGATACCGCCGCTGAAATCGGCGTAACCGAGTATCCCGCGCTGCGCCCCGCCGAAATCGGCGCACGGGCCGACGTGGCCGTCGTACTCGGCGGCGACGGCACGATGCTCGGCATTGGCCGCCAACTGGCGCCTTACCGCACCCCGTTGATCGGCATCAACCACGGGCGCGTCGGGTTCATCACCGACATCCCGATCTCGGACATGCAGGAACTCGTTCCGCAGATGCTTGGCGGTCATTTCGAGCGTGAGGAGCGCACCTTGCTCGAAGCGCGCATCATGCGCGAAGGCAATCCCATCTACCACGCGCTGGCCTTCAACGACGTGGTGGTCAACCGCAGCGGCTTCTCCGGCATGGCGGAGCTGCACGTGGCCGTGGACGGCCGCTTCATGTACAACCAGCGCTCCGACGGGCTGATCGTCGCCACGCCGACCGGCTCGACGGCCTATTCGTTGTCCTCGGCCGGCCCGATCCTGCATCCCCAGTTGCAGGGCATCGTGCTCGTGCCGATCGCGCCGCACGCGCTGTCGAACCGGCCCATCGTGCTGCCGGACGACTCGAAGGTCAGCATCCAGATCGTCTCGGGGCGCGACGTCAACGTCAATTTCGACATGCAGTCGTTCACGGCGCTGGAGCACAACGACACCATCGAAGTGCGCCGCTCGCGTCATACCGTACCGCTCCTGCACCCGGTTGGGTACAGCTACTACGCCACACTGCGCAAGAAGCTGCACTGGAACGAGTACCCGTCGCACGAAGACGACATCAAGCCCTGACAGAATCCTGAGCACGCCGACACAGCCATTACGGTAACCCACGCCACCAGACGACCACCCATGCTTCGCCACCTTTCGATACGCGACTTCGTCATCGTCGCCGCGCTCGACCTCGAATTCGACAGCGGCTTTACGGTTTTTTCTGGTGAAACAGGCGCCGGCAAATCGATCCTGATCGACGCGCTGGCCTTGACGCTCGGCGCGCGCGCCGACGCCAGCGTGGTACGCACGGGCGAAAGCCGCGCCGACATCACGGCCGAGTTCGACACCCACGCGCTGGTCGAACAGTGGCTCGACGCGCAGGCGCTGGGCGCATCCGGCTCTGCTCATGGCGACGGCGCGGATCCGCACGGCGGCACGGTCATGCTGCGGCGCGTGGTGGATGCCAACGGCCGCTCGCGCGCCTTCATCAACGGCACGGCGGCCACGCTCACACAACTGCGTGAAGTCGGCGAAATGCTGGTGGATATCCATGGGCAGCATGCACATCAACTGTTGATGCGCCCGGACGCGCAACGCGAACTGTTCGACACCCACGCGGGACTCGCGGACCTCGCCGCGACCGTCAACCGGGCATGGCGCGCGTGGCGCGACAGTGCCCAGGCGGTCGAAACGGCCCAGACGCGCGACCGCGAATTGCAACTGGAGCGGGAACGGCTGGCGTGGCAACTGGCGGAACTCGACAAACTTTCGCCGCAGCCCGGCGAATGGGAAGAGGTCAACGCGGAACACAACCGCCTGTCGCACTCGGCGAACCTGATCGACGGCGTGCAGGGAGCGCTGGCCGCGCTGTCGGAGTCGGATGAGGCGATGATCACGCATCTGGCTTCAGTGGTTTCGAAGCTGCGCGACCTGGCCGAGATCGACCCTGCATTAAACGACGCGCTCGCCGCACTCGAACCCGCCGAAATCCAGTTGCAGGAAGCCGCTTACTCGCTGAGTCACTACGCCCAGCGGCTCGAACTCGATCCCGAGCGGCTCGCGCAGATCGAACGACGCGTCGACGCGTTGCACTCGGCCGCGCGCAAATTCCGCCTGCAGCCGCAAACCCTGCCGGAAGAACACGCCGCCCGCCGGGCCCAGCTCGCGGCATTAGACGCCGCCGCTGATCTCGACGCCCTGCATGCCGCCGAAGCAAAGGCGAAAGAAGCCTTTCTGGCACAGGCGAAGCAACTGTCGAAGGCACGCGCCAAGGCCGCCAAGGCACTGGGCTCAGCGGTGACGACGGGCATGCAGGAGTTGTCCATGAAAGGCGGCAGCTTCGAAGTCGCGCTCGTGGCGCTGCCCGAAGGCGGCGCGCATGGACTGGAGCAGATCGAATTCAGGGTGGCCGGCCACGCCGGCGTGCCGCTGCGGCCGCTGGCGAAAGTCGCCTCGGGCGGCGAACTGGCGCGTATCAGCCTCGCGCTCGCCGTGATTGCCAGCGCCGCCAGCCCCACGCCCACCTTGATCTTCGACGAAGTGGATACCGGCATTGGCGGCGGCGTGGCCGAAGTGGTCGGCAGGTTGCTGCATCAACTGGGCGGCGCTCGCCAGGTGTTGTGCGTGACCCACCTGCCGCAAGTGGCCGCGCGTGGCGACCATCATTTCCAGGTCGCCAAGGCGGCGGACGGCCGCGGCGGCACGGTGAGCAGCGTGACCTCGCTCGACAAGGCGAACCGTATCGAGGAAGTGGCGCGGATGCTCGGCGGCCTGGAGATCACCGCCACAACCCGCAAACATGCGAAGGAAATGCTGGCGGCGTGACATCAGCGCATCGGCAGAGCGCGGCAGTCTCGCCGCCGCGCTAGCCGTAGCACACACCACATCGCGTCACATAAGCGAATCAGCGGCCCCAAGCCGTAAGCAGCGCCACGAGACAGCGCCACGCTCGAGCCATCAATCAGAAACGCGCCGCCGCCCGCTCGCGCCGCACTCACCTCATCCAAACACCCGCTCCCAAAGCGTCAGCACCGCCTCGCGCTCGGTGGCCACAAGGGCAGGCTCGACCCGCGCCTTCTCCATCCCGTCCAGCCGCAGCTTGTGCTGCAGCTTGCGATAAGTCCGGTACGCGGCACCCACCGTCTCCGCCTCCTCCTCGCTCATCATGCCGAAGCGCGACACCTCGCGCAGCAGCGCGATATTGCCGGTATTGCGGATCAGTTCGGGGTCGCGTGCCGCATGCAGCAGCACCCAATACTGCACCGTGAATTCGATGTCCACCATGCCGCCGCGGTCGTGTTTGAGATCGAAAAGCGTCGTGCGATTCGGATGCCCCGCTTCGACCTTCTCGCGCATCTCGACGATTTCCTTCGCCAGTGGCGCGGCCTCGCGCGGTGTCGTCAGCACCTGCTCGCGGATCGCTTCGAACTTCGCGCCAATCGCGGCATCGCCCGCGCAGTAGCGGGCGCGCGACAGCGCCTGGTGCTCCCAGACCCACGCCGTATTGGCGGCATCGCCCTCACGCAGTTGATAGCGGCGGAAAGCGTCGAGATCCGTGACGAGCAGGCCCGACTCGCCATTGGGCCGCAAACGCAAATCCACGTCGAACAAGGTACCCGCGCCTGTCGCCATCGTCAGGCAGGTAATCAGACGGCGGGTGTACATGGCGTAGATTTCCGCCGCGTTCTCGTCATCGTCTTCGTAAAGGAAGATCAGATCGAGATCCGACGCGTAGCCCAATTCCTTGCCACCCAGCTTGCCGTAAGCGATCACGGCAAAACGCGGCACCTCGCGATGGCGCCGCGCCAGGTTGTTCCAGACCGCTTCGAGCGTGACGTCCAGCACCGCATCGGCCAGCTCGGAAAGACGGTCGCTGACATGCTCGACGCTCAGCTTGCCCGCC
This sequence comes from Paraburkholderia sp. DHOC27, assembly GCF_003429005.1. Taxonomy (GTDB): domain Bacteria; phylum Pseudomonadota; class Gammaproteobacteria; order Burkholderiales; family Burkholderiaceae; genus Paraburkholderia. The sequence goes on along the minus strand of NZ_QVQV01000006.1, from coordinate 201,973 downwards.
AGATCGATCAGCAGAATGCGGAACACCTCGGCCTGATGCGCATGACGCAGCAAGTCCATCTGCTGTTCGACACCATCGGCCGCAGCCAGACGCAGCCGCAGCGTGCGTTTGAACTCGGCCCAGTCGAACGGGCTGGCAATGGCTTCGTCATCGAGCAGTTCGTCGAGCAGTTGCGGATGGCGGATCAGATAACCCGCCGCCCAACGCGAAGCGCCCAGCACCGACAGCACGCGATGTAGCGCCTGCGGATATTCAGTCAGCAGCGCCAGATAAGCACCGCGGCGGCTCACGGTCTCCAGCAGATCGAAGCAACGCGCCACGGTATCGCCGCGCCGCTCGGGCGGCTCCAGGGTGCGGGCGGCTTCGAGCGCGCGCTGCGCGACGGTGTCGAAGCGCTGGCGGCTCCCCTCGCCCAGACCTGTGTAGCGGGAGGACTGCCACATCGCCCGCAGCCTCGCGAGCAGATCGGTAGGCTGCTCGATGCCCAGTTCGACCAGCCGTGCATGCAGCGCATCGTCGGCGCTGTCGTCTGCAAGCGCACTGCTCCAGACCCACACCGCGGCGCCATCCTCAGGCGCGCCGCAACCATCGCGGCCGTTCACCTTGTCGGCGAAGATCTGGTCGAATTGCTGCTCCACCAGTTCGCGATGCGCGTCGAGCTTCGCCATCAGCGCCGGGTAGCCGTCAAAGCCCATTGTGTGAGCGAGCGCGTCCCGCTCCTCGGGATCGACCGGCATGGCATGGGTTTGCGCGTCGTTGCGATATTGCAGGCGGTGTTCGAGTTCGCGCAGGAAGCGATACGCGTGCGAAAGCTTCACGCAGATGGTCGGCGCAATCAACCCGTGAGTGGCCGCGTGACGCAGTACGGCTAGCGTCGGCCTCACGCGAAAACCGGCGTCCTGACCGCCGCGAATCAGCTGAAACACCTGGGCGCTGAATTCGATCTCGCGGATGCCGCCGCGCCCCAGCTTGATATCGTCGGCCTTGTCCGGGCGCATCGAGGCGCGGCGCTGCGCCTCCTGGCGAATCTGCAGATGCAGCGCCCGAATCGCGCTGATCACGCCGAAATCGAGGTAGCGGCGGTAGATGAACGGCGTGACGATCGCATCGAGCTGCTTTGAAAGCCGCGCCGCCGATTCGCTCGCGCCTTCGGAGACGAGCCGCCCCTTGATCCACGCATAGCGCTCCCATTCGCGGCCCTGCACGTAGAAGTACTCTTCGAGCATGCCGAGACTGCACACGAGCGGACCGGAGTCGCCATTCGGACGCAGGCGCATGTCGACGCGAAACACGTAGCCGTCGCCCGTCACTTCGGCGAGGGCGGCAATCAGCTTCTTGCCGAGGCGCGTGAAATAGTCCTGCGTGGCGATCGGCGCCCGTTGACCGCCGGCCGTCTCGCCATCGTCCTCATACAGAAAGATCAGGTCGATATCCGACGACACGTTCAGCTCGCGTCCGCCCAGCTTGCCCATGCCCACCACGCCGAGCGTCAGACGTTCGCCCTCCGGACCACGCGGTTCGCCAAAGAGCGCTTCCAGGTCCACGGACAGCACGGCGAGCGCACGCTGAATCGTGGTCTCCGCGAGATCGGTCATCGCGCCCGTGACTTCCGCGACGTCCGCCTTGCCCGCGAGGTCCCGCTCCATCACCGCGCAAAAGACTTCCGTGCGCAACTGGCGCAGCACGCGCTTCAGCGCGTCTTCGTCCAGCACCGCACCAGCCGCTTGGCTGAGCGCATCGAAGCGCGCCTCGATGCGTTCGCGCGATACCGGCGCGGCAGCCAGCTCGGCAACCCGCGCGGCCAGTTCGGGCCGGGCCGCAATGGCACGCGCCGCGTAACGTGAATAGCTGGAACTCAGGAGGGTAGCGTCGGTCATCAAAGGTCGGGTTCGGTCGTTGCTTGATCCGTTGTCGTCACAGGGCTTCGCAGCGCCTGCCGACAGGTCGCGAGACGGCATGGGCTCGGGCTTTGACGGATATTCGTCGGGGCTAGTCCGTGTGTTACATTTCGTCGTCAGATCGCAAAACTACCATACGCCCACCACCGCCGCAGCATGTCCGAGCGAAACGATCCCGCCGAGCACGATGAAGCCGGAGAAGTCAGGCCAGTGAGCGGCGGCGACCACGTAGTGCTGCATCACACCTTGCGGGTGTTGCTGTGCATCGCCCTCGTCGTTTACTTCATCGCCGCAGCCCTGTTCCTCGGTCTACGTTACGGCCTGCTGCCGCGCGTCGATTCGTTCCGGCCGCGCATCGAAACACTCGTCTCCGAGAAGATCCACTCGCAGCTGACCATCGGCAAACTCGAGCCTCACTGGAGCGGCTTCCAGCCAGGCATCGACGTGACCAACCTCGTCATTCGCGATCGCGATGGCAAGCCTGCACTGACGATTCCGCACGCCACTGCCACGGTGTCGTGGCGTTCGCTGTGGACCCTCAAGCCCATCCTGTCGAGCCTGATCGTCGATCAACCGGACGTGCTGGTGGCGCGCGGCGCGGACGGCTCGCTCTCGGTGGCCGGCGTCACGATGCCGAACCGCCATACGGGTAACGACACCTTCAGCACCTGGCTGCTGCGTCAGCAGGCCATCGTGATGCGCGGCGGCACGCTCAGGTGGCACGACGCGCGTCACGACGCGCCTGAGCTGGCGCTGCAAAACATCAGACTAGCGATTCTCAACGACGGCCGCACCCATCACTTCGCGTTGCAGGCGCCGCCGGATGGCAAGGTGCTGCACGGCGCGCTGGATTTCCGCGCGCAGTTTCAGCATGCACCGCTCTCGGCTATCGGCAAGCCGATCAACTGGACGGGACAGGCTTATGTGTCGACCGGCCCGGTGGACTTGCCGGTGCTCGCCCGCTACGTGGATTTCCCGATCGAGACGTTCGCGGGTCAAATCGATAACGCCATCTGGATCGAGTTCTCGCAAGGGCGCATGAATTCGGCGAGCGGCACGCTCTCGGGTAGCAACGTCGCGCTGCGGGTACGGCCCACCCAGCCGCGGCTCGACGTGCCGGTTGCCCGCTTCGCGTGGAAGGTCGGCGTCACCGAAGGCGACGACTACACGCTGCAGTTGAAGAACATGCGCGCCGAACTCGGACAACCGCCGCTCGAAGACGGCACGCCGCTCACGCGCACGCTGACCTTCGAGACGCTGACCAGTCATTTCCGCAGGGCGTCCATTCAGCATGGCCAGTTGTTCAGCGTGGCTGGCGACCGGATCGACCTGGGCATCCTCGCCGAATTCAGCCGGGCGTTGCCCTTGTCGGGGCGCATCCTCAACGAACTCGTGCGCTTCAATCCGCGCGGGCAAGTGGCCAATTACCAGATCGAGGTGGAGCGCGCCAAGCCGGATTCGGGCGAAGCCGCCAGTGAACACAATGCGGGCAACGCCGAGCCGATCGTGCGGTATCGCCTGAAGGCGGATCTGCAAGGCATCAGCGTGGCGGCGCAAGAGCCGCCACCGGGTCTGACGCCGCTCGGCCACCCGCGCGCCGGTCTGCCGGGTGTGGAGAATCTGTGGGGCACCGTGGATGCCGACGAGACGCACGGCGCGATGGCGATCGACACCAACAACGTAGCCGTCACGCTACCCGGCGTGTTCGACGATCCACGCCTGCGCTTCGATCGTCTGCAAGGTCATGGCACGTGGAAGGTGATGCCGACCGCGCCGGGCGAAGTGCACAAGGCCTTCGCGATCGAAGTGCCGGAACTGCGCCTCGTCAACGCTGACGCCACCGCGCATGCGACGGCGAACTACAGCAATCCTGGGCACGGCCGTGGTTCGCTCGACCTGAAGGCGGTCATCGATCACGCGCAGGTCACGCGAATCGCCCGCTATCTGCCCACCAGCATCAGCGAGAAGCTACGCATCTATCTGGGCCACGGCCTGCAGGCCGGTTCATCGCACGGCGCGGTGATCGAGGTACACGGCGATCTCACCAAGTTCCCTTACTCGCGCTTTCCTACTGCGGGCGTATTCCAGATCACGGCGCCGTTCAAGGGCGGCAAGTTCGACCCGTCGCCGTTCCCGCCGCGCATGATGAAGGACGGCGTGACGCCGAACGTGTGGCCGCCGCTCGAAGGCATCAACGGCACGTTCGAGCTGAAGCAGAACCTGATGCGCTTCGACATCGACCGCGCGCACTACAAGCACGTAGCCATCAACAAGGTGAGCGGCAAGATCGACGACCTCGGCACCAAGGCGTCGAGTCTCGTGATCGACGGCGAGGGTCATGGGCCGCTCTCCGACATGCTGGACTACGTCAACGCCAGTGCGCTGGGCGGTCTGTCGAAGCACGTCGGCGAAAAGCTGCAGGCGCAAGGCACGGCGGCGCTCGCGCTCAAATTGACCATACCGCGTACGCCGAAGCCGCACATTGCCGTCGACGGCTCGGTGGGCTTCCAGAACGACCGGCTAAGCATGAACAACGTGCCGCCGCTGTCCCAACTCTACGGCAAGGTGAAGTTCACCGAGCACGCCGCGCAGGTGGATCGTCTGAGCGGCCAGTTCCTCGGCGGTGATATCCACGCCAACGGCAATTTTCAAAAGGGCGGCCTCTACGCGCTCAATCTGAACGGCCACATTGGCGTGGACGCGGCACGTGGGCTGAATCTGCATGGGCCGGCCGAGCAGGTGCTCACGCGCATCAGCGGCAGCGCGCCTTATGAACTGAGTCTGAAGGGTGCCAAGGGACAACTGCCGGACATCACCGCGAACTCCGACCTGAGTGGTCTCGGCCTCGACTTTCCGGCGCCGTTCAACAAGCCGGTCGGCACACCCATGCCGCTGCATTTCACGCTTGCGCCGGCCGACGCCGCGAAAGCGGCAAGCCCGGCTCCCGTGCAAGCGCAGGTTGCCGGTTCGAGTCCGGTCCCCGGACCCGCTCTGGAACGCGCCGAGCTGAAGTTCGGCCCGATTGCGGCCACCTACCTGCTGCGCTACACGCCGCATCAGCCGCCCACCGTCGTGGTGGGCTCGATCGGTGTGAACAAGCCGGCTGACCTGCCGTCCGAAGGAGTGGTCGCGGCCGTCGATCTCGACACGTTCGACGCCGATCAATGGCGTGCCTTCGTCACCGAAATGCGCGGCAAGGAAGCCGCGGCGGCCGCTGCGACGCCGGCCAGTCAGCCGCCTGCCGCGCCGAATCCCACGCTCGCGCAATTCCAGCCGAATCGCTTCGCGGTGCACATCGGCACCCTGACGTTGCTCAAGCGCCATTGGGAAAGCGTGATCATCGGCGCCTCGCGCGACCAGGGCCAATGGCAGGCCAACGTGGCCTCGAATCAGGTGTCCGGTCACGTGGCGTGGCTGCCGGGCCCGACCAAAGGCTCCCCCGGCACCTTGCAGGCCCGCCTCGCCCGGCTGGTGATTCCGTCTGCCACCGAAAACGATCTGCTGGGCCAGGCCATGTCGGCGCCGGCGCAGAACATGCCGTCCATCGACCTGATCGTCAATCAACTGATCGTGCGCGACCAAGATGTCGGCAAGCTGGAAGTGGACGCGCACAATTTCGAGGAAGACGGCGTGCCGGTCTGGCAACTCGACAAGCTGGACCTGACCAATCCCGCCGCGACGCTGACCGCCACCGCCAACTGGCGCACCTCGACCACGCTCGGCGCCAACACGGACGAAGAAACGCCCAAGCGCACCGTGTTCGATTTCAAGCTCGACATCAAGGATGCCGGCGCACTGCTGGACCTGGCCGGCAAGCCGCACACGCTCAAGGGCGGCAGCGGCACGCTGGCGGGCAAGATGGTGTGGCGCGGCGGTCCGACCCACATCGACTATCCGACGCTCAACGGCAATCTGACCGTGGATCTGCGCCACGGACAGATCCTCAAGGTCAGCCCGGGGGTGGCCAAACTGCTGGGCGTGATCAGCCTGCAAAGCTTCGAGCGCGTCGCGACGCTGGACTTCCGCGACGTGATTGGCGAAGGGCTGCCGTTCGAAAGTGTCACGGGCACGGGTCAGATCAGCGACGGCATTGGCCGCACCGACAACTTCAAGATGGTCACGGCGCCTGCGCGCGCGGAAATGAAAGGCTCGCTCGACCTCGCCCAGCGGACCGAAGACCTGCACCTGCACATCGTGCCGACGGTCAGCGCTGGCGCCGGCGTGGTGGCGGCGGCGGTGATCAATCCGCTTATCGGACTCGCCGCGCTGGCCGCCGATTTCGCGCTGTCCCAGTCGATCTCCCATGCGTTCGCGATCGACTACGCGATTACGGGTCCGTGGGCGAAACCGCACATCGAGCGGGTGCACGGGGATCGCGGTAAGATGGATCTGCCCGCTTCGGAGGCGGATGCCCAGTGAACGGCTCCGCTTCGGAGCGTTCAGCGTCGAATGGCACGGTAGCGGTGCAGCCACAGGCCGTTTCGCGGCCAGCAATTCCGCATCCGGCTTTGCCGTTGGTTCCGCAACAGGTTCTGTCGTTGGTTCCGCAGTCAGTTCATAGCCAGGAGTCTTTCGAAACGCTCATGAGCGAAGCACACAGCACTACGCAATCTCCTGTCCCGTCTTACCGCGTCGCCGCCCTGCAAATGGTGAGCACGCCCGATCGCGAACGCAATCTGGCCGAGGCGGAACGTCTGATCGCCGAAGCCGCCGCCGACGGCGCCCAACTCGTCCTGCTGCCCGAATACTTCTGCTTCATGGGCTTCAAGGACACGGACAAGCTCAGTGTCCGCGAAGCCTACGGCGACGGTCCCATCCAACGCTTTCTGGCCGATGCCGCACGGCGTCATCGCGTGTGGATCATTGGCGGTACGCTGCCGCTCACTGCGCCGGAAGCCAACCGCGTCCTCAATACCACGCTGGTGTTCAACCCGCAGGGCGAGGAGGTGGCGCGCTACGACAAGATCCACCTGTTCAGCTTCGAAAAAGGCGCAGAATCGTTCGACGAGGCGCGCACCATCCGTCCCGGCGAGCAACCGCAGAGCTTCGAGGCACCGTTTGGGCGAGTCGGCCTGTCGGTCTGCTACGATTTACGCTTTCCGGAGTTGTACCGGCGGCTGGGCGATTGCGCACTGATGGTGGTGCCGTCCGCTTTCACCTACACGACCGGGCGCGCGCACTGGGAGACCCTGCTGCGCGCGCGAGCGGTAGAGAATCAATGCTACGTGCTCGCAGCGGCGCAAGGCGGCACGCACGAAAACGGCCGCCGCACATGGGGCCACACCATGCTGATCGACCCGTGGGGGGAGATCGTGGCGGTACGTGACGAAGGCGCCGGCGTGGTGGCCGGCAATCTGGAGCGTTCCCGCATCGACGAAGTCCGGCAGAGCCTGCCGGCCTGGCGTCACCGCGTACTGACGAGCTAAACCGAAGCAGACATTGAAAGTGCGACGCTGCCTACCCATCTAACCCATGCGCGCGCCGCGTCAACCGAACCCCTTTGTATTGAGCAGAACATACTTCGCATGAATATCATCGAACCCGGAATCCGAAATCTCGCCACCGCCAAAGACGTGCTCCTCACGCCTTACGGACTCGACGAAGCCCTGCTCAGCCGCACGCTCGCCGAGATCTTCACGCACCGCATCGACTACGCTGACCTGTATTTCCAGGCCACCCGCAGCGAAGCCTGGAGTCTTGAAGAAGGCATCGTCAAATCTGGCAGCTTCAGCATTGATCAAGGCGTCGGCGTACGTGCCGTGTCCGGTGACCGGACGGCGTTTGCGTATTCCGATGATCTGTCGCCCGAAGCGATCCGTCAGGCGGCTCTCGCTACGCGCTCCATCGCCAAGGCCGGCGGCGGCAAGCAGAAGATCAAGGTGGCGTCGTCGCTAACGGGCGTCGCCGGGCGTGATCTGTATCTGCCGTCCGATCCGCTACATTCGCTGGATGCCACCGCGAAGGTCAAACTGCTCGAGCGCATCGAACAGATGGCGCGCGGCCGCGATCCGCGCATCCAGCAGGTGATGGCGGGCCTCGCCGGCGAATATGACGTGGTGCTGGTGGCCCGCAGCGACGGCGCGCTTGCCGCGGACATCCGTCCGCTCGTGCGCGTTTCCGTCACGGTGATCGCCGAGCAGAACGGCCGCCGCGAAATCGGCAGCGGCGGCGGCGGTGGCCGCTTCGACTACGGCTATTTCACCGACGAAGTACTGTCGAAGTACGTGGACGACGCTGTGCACGCTGCGCTCGTCAACCTCGACGCCCGCCCCGCTCCGGCCGGCGCGATGACCGTCGTGCTCGGACCGGGCTGGCCCGGCGTGCTGCTGCACGAGGCGATCGGCCACGGTCTGGAAGGCGACTTCAACCGCAAGGGTTCGTCGGCGTTTGCCGGACGCATCGGCGAGCGGGTGGCGGCCAAGGGCGTCACCGTGGTGGACGACGGCACGCTGCCGAACCGCCGCGGTTCGCTGAACATCGACGACGAAGGTAATCCCACCCAGTGCACCACGCTGATCGAAGATGGCATCCTGAAGGGCTACATCCAGGACACGCTGAACGCGCGCCTGATGAAGATGCCCGTCACCGGCAACGCGCGCCGCGAATCGTACGCCGCGCTGCCCATGCCGCGCATGACGAACACCTACATGCTCAATGGCGATAAAGACCCGCAGGAAATCATCGCCTCGGTCAAGAATGGTCTGTACGCGGTGAACTTCGGCGGCGGCCAGGTGGACATCACCAACGGCAAGTTCGTGTTCTCGGCGTCGGAAGCCTACATGATCGAAAACGGCAAGGTGACGTATCCGGTGAAGGGCGCCACGCTGATTGGCAGCGGCCCGGAATCGCTCAAGTACGTCACCATGATCGGCAACGACATGTCGCTGGATTCGGGCGTGGGCGTGTGCGGCAAGGAAGGCCAGAGCGTGCCGGTGGGCGTGGGTCAGCCTACCTTGCGCATCGAGAAGATGACGGTCGGCGGCACCGCTTAAATTTGCCGTTTCACGCATACTTCGTGCATCAATGGCACGAAGTATGCGGATTATCCGCATTTTCATGGTCAATGGGTTGTCAGCCCGTGTTGACCGGGTTATAAAGTCATTCACCCTTTTTTGTCCAGCGACCTCACTTTCGCCATGTCCGCCAAGTTTTATTTTTATTTTTTCTGGCATCTCAGACCGCTGGCGGATCGAGAGGGGTGTTAGTGCACGTAAGGCACCCGAAATTCCCGAAAAACCGCCAGCGAGTCTGGCGGTTTTTTTTCGCCTCCTGACTTTGATTACGCCTCGCGGGCCACGGGCCGACTCTCACGCTGACTTTTGCCCCGCTTCGCCGAACACCCCTGACCTGCTGAACTGCTTTGAATGTTGTCCGCACCGGCATCGCTGACTGTCTTGCCCACGCGAACACGCTACGAACCGAATCCTGGAGAACAAGCATGCCCCCGCACAACACCGACGACGTCCGCATTCGAGAATTGAAAGAACTGACACCGCCCGCGCACCTGATCCGCGAATTCCCCTGCGAAGAGCAGGTTTCGGATCTGATCTACAACGCTCGCCGCTCGATGCATCGCATCCTGCACGGCATGGACGACCGCCTGATCGTGATCATCGGACCGTGCTCGATTCACGACACCAAGGCTGCGCTCGAATACGCGGGACGCCTCGTCGAACAGCGCAAGCGCTTCGCGGGCGAACTCGAAATCGTGATGCGTGTGTACTTCGAAAAGCCGCGCACGACGGTGGGCTGGAAGGGTCTCATCAACGACCCGCACATGGACAACAGCTTCAAGATCAACGACGGCCTGCGCACCGCGCGCGAACTGCTGTTGCGCATCAACGAACTCGGCCTGCCGGCCGGCACCGAGTACCTCGACATGATCAGCCCGCAATACATCGCAGACCTGATCTCCTGGGGTGCGATTGGCGCACGTACGACCGAATCGCAGGTGCACCGCGAACTGGCGTCGGGGCTGTCGTGCCCGGTGGGCTTCAAGAACGGCACGGACGGCAACGTGAAGATCGCTGTGGATGCCATCAAGGCCGCTTCGCAGCCGCACCATTTCCTGTCGGTCACGAAGGGCGGCCATTCGGCCATCGTTTCGACGGCAGGCAATGAGGACTGCCACATCATCCTGCGCGGCGGCAAGACGCCGAACTACGACGCGGACAGCGTGAATGCCGCCTGCGCCGATATCGGCAAGGCCGGCCTTGCGGCGCGTCTGATGATCGACGCAAGCCACGCCAATAGCTCGAAGAAGCATGAGAACCAGATTCCGGTGTGCGCGGATATTGGCCGTCAGGTTGCGAATGGCGACGAGCGCATCGTCGGCGTGATGGTCGAGTCGCATCTCGTGGCGGGCCGCCAGGATCTGAAGGAAGGCTGCGAGCTGACCTACGGCCAGAGCGTGACCGACGCCTGCATTGGCTGGGACGAAAGTATCGCGGTGCTCGAAGGACTCGCGGAATCCGTCAAGCAACGCCGGCTTGCACGCGGTAGCGGCAACTGAGCGTAACGCGTCACACCGCGCTAGTACACGAATCGGGTTGCGAAAGCCCGGTCACAATCTCGGATCGCGTTGAACGAACGGCCTCACTGGCTTCTACCAGTGAGGCCGTTTGCTTTTTCCAGCCGCGTCCCTCGGCTTTCGGCCAGCTATTCAAGAGAGGTTTCAGTTCAACCCTCGCGCCTGTCTCCATGCCCGTTTCGGGCCACCGTCACACTCCTCGCCAGCAGCTTCAACCGCACGCATCACCTTCCTGTATCCCCCGCCAGATGGCCATCTGGCTGAATGGTTCTTCATGTCTGTGGCCTGTACCGTATCTCCTCAGGGCGGAAAAGCGCGCTTGCTGTTCCGGAGAGATTGGTATAAGATTTTATACATGAAAGGTGCTTATGGAGCAGGACAAAGAAATTCGCTGGATGGGTTCCAGCTTCGAAGATTTACGGGCGTTCCCAGAGGAAGCACGCAGACAGGCAGGCTTCCAGTTAAGCAAGGTTCAGGCTGGCCTCGACCCGGACGACTGGAAGCCATTCGCTGCGGTGGGCGCCGGAACGCGGGAAATCCGCATCGAAAAATGCAGCGGGATTTACCGCGTCATGTATGTAGCGAAGTTCGTGGAAGCGGTCTACGTGCTCCACTGCTTCCAGAAGCAATCGCAGGTCACGAGCCTGCACGACAGGAATATTGCTGAGGCGCGTTATCGCGCCGTGATCAACGAGAAAAGGATGTAGCAATGACGATCGACACCAAAATCCGTCACGTAACCAAGCCCGGGGCCAATCTCTTCCTCGAACTCGGCTTCCCCGCCGAAGAAGCAAACCGGCTCCACGCGGCTTCGCAGAAACAGATCAACGACACGCGTCTTTTGAAGGAACAGTTGATGACCGAACTGTCCACGTGGATCGACGAGCATCACCTCAAGCAGGCCGAGGCGGCCGAAATCCTGATGGTTTCGCGTCCGCGCGTGTCCGACGTCGTCAACAAGAAAACTGCCAAGTTCACCATCGACACGCTCGTTGAAATGATGAGCCGAATCGGCAAGCCGGTCACGCTCGCGGTGGGTTGAGCCGCGGTGGGTTGAATCCCCTACTTCGAATCGCGATCGTGCTGCCACAGAACGTCGCTGCCACCGTCGGCGCGATTGAGCACGCGGGCGAGCACGAACAGGAGATCCGAAAGCCGGTTCACATACTGTCGGGGTGCGGCGTTGATGGTCTCCGTCCGGCCCAGCGTCACGATGGCCCGCTCCGCACGTCGGCAGACAGTCCGGCACACATGCGCCAACGCCGCTGAACGTGTCCCGCCGGGCAAGATAAATTCCTTGAGCGGTGGCAGATTGGCGTTGTAGTCGGCAAGCCATCCGTCCAGTTGGCCGAGGTGCTTGTCGGTGATCATCGTGTGACCTGGAATGCACAGCTCGCCGCCTAGATCGAACAGGTCGTGCTGGATCGCCACGAGCGCAGCGCGCACATCGTCAGGTAGCTTTTCGCACAGGAGCACGCCGAGATTCGAGTTCAGTTCGTCCACGTCGCCAATCGCCGCGATCCGCGCGTCGTCCTTGCCAACCCGGCGACCGTCGCCGAGCCCTGTGGTGCCGTCGTCACCGGTCCGGGTGGCGATCTTGCTCAAGCGATTACCCATGATATGTCTCGTCCTGTCAGTAGCGGATACGCAGGCGTCCAGTGCATGAAAGACTCGTGCAATCACCACACGGAACGCGCGAACATGCGGCATGGCGCCGGCTCGCAGCCATTATAGGTTCGTCAGCCGGGCCGCACGCCGGCCGTCGAGCGATCGGCGTAAAATGAAATCACAAGCTGTAAAAGCGCCGCTGTAACCAGCAATCAGGAGACACGTGTGAACCATCCCGCGCCGCCGGCGCCGTTGCGCCGCCCCTTCCCCGCTGAACTGCTCGGCGCGCTCAAGGCAGCCTTCGGTGAACGCCTGTCAACCGCCGACGCGGTGCGCACCAATCACGGCCGCGACGAGTCACCATTCGATCCGCAATTGCCCGATGCCGTGGTATTCGCGCGCAACACAGAAGACGTGCAGACCGTCGTCAAGCTGTGCGGCCAGTACGACGTGCCGCTCATCCCTTACGGCAACGGCTCCTCACTAGAAGGACACCTGCTCGCCGTGCAAGGCGGCGTCTCGATTGATCTGTCGGAAATGAACCGGGTGCTGTCCATCAATGCGGAAGACCTCACCGTCACCGTCGAGCCTGGCATTTCCCGCAAGCAGTTGAACGAAGCGCTGCGCGACACCGGCCTCTTTTTCCCCATTGACCCCGGCGCGGACGCGAGCATCGGTGGCATGGCCGCGACCCGCGCCTCGGGCACCAACGCCGTGCGCTACGGTACGATGCGCGAAAACGTGCTTAGGCTGAGCGTGGTTCTCGCCGACGGCCGTGTCATCAAGACCGGCACGCGGGCCCGCAAGTCGTCGGCCGGTTACGACCTCACGCGCCTGCTGGTCGGCTCGGAAGGCACACTCGGCGTCATCACCGAAATCACCGTGCGGCTTTATCCGCTGCCCGAAGCGGTTTCCGCCGCCGTGTGCGCGTTTCCGTCAATGGGTGAAGCGGTGCGCGCCGTCATCGAAACCATTCAGATGGGCGTGCCCATTGCTCGCGTCGAGTTCGTCGATTCGCTTGCCATCCGCTCCATCAACCGTCACTCGAATCTGAGTTTGCGTGAAGCACCCACCCTGTTCTTCGAATTTCACGGCACCGAAGCGGGCGTGAAGGAACAGGCGGAACTGGTGCAGGAAATCACCGCACAGCACGCCGGTGAAGATTTCGAATGGGCCACGCGTCCGGAAGACCGCAGCCGTTTGTGGAATGCGCGGCACAGCGCTTACTTCGCAATGCTGCAACTGAAACCCGGTTGCCGCGCGGTCACCACCGATGTCTGCGTGCCGATCTCGCGGCTTGCGGAGTGCGTCATTGAAACGGAGCAGGACCTGCTTGCCTCGTCGCTGCCCTGTCCTATCGTCGGTCATGTCGGCGACGGCAATTTTCACGTCGCCATCCTGATCGATCCGGACAAGCCCGAAGAACTCGCCGAAGCGGAGCGGCTCAATCAGCGCATCGTGCAGCGTGCGCTGCGCATGGACGGCACCTGCACCGGCGAGCATGGCGTCGGGCTGCACAAGATGGGCTTCCTGCTCGAGGAGCATGGTGAGGTCGCGGTCGACACCATGCGCGCGATCAAGCACGCGCTCGATCCGCGCAATCTGATGAACCCTGGCAAGATTTTCTCGTGGGCGGCTTAGGCCTCGCCGCCTCACGCATGTAATTTCGCGCGGCACGACCGCGCCCCGGTAGTTCGGAGTACGAGGAGAGACGATATGAATGCACCTGCCGAACTGTCGGCTGAAGTGCTGGCGCAGCGGCAGCGCGAAGTGGTGCAGGCGTTGATGGCTGTGCTGCCCACTCACTGCCTGTTGTATCGCGAGGAAGATACGGTCGCCTACGAATGCGACGGCCTGGCGGCTTATCGCCGGTTGCCGCTGGCGGTGGCGTTGCCGGAAACCGAATCGCAGGTGCAACGCATCGTGCAGATCTGCCACCGGCTCGACGTCCCCATCGTGCCGCGCGGCGCGGGCACCGGCCTCTCCGGCGGCGCCATGCCGATCCGTCATGGCGTCGTGGTATCGCTTGCGCGCTTTCGCAAGATCGTCGAGGTGGACTCCTACGCGCGTACGGCAACAGTCCAGCCTGGCGTGCGCAACCTCGCCATTTCCGAAGCGGCCGCGCCCTACGGCCTCTACTACGCGCCTGATCCGTCGTCGCAGATCGCCTGCACGATTGGCGGCAATGTGTCCGAGAATTCCGGCGGCGTGCACTGTCTGAAATACGGCCTGACCGTGCATAACGTGCTGCGCGTGCGCGCCGTAACAATGGAAGGCGAAGTGGTCGAATTCGGCTCGCTCGCGCCCGATGCGCCGGGCCTCGATCTGCTCGCGGTGTTGATTGGCAGCGAAGGCATGTTTGCCATCGTCACCGAAGTCACTGTCAGGCTAATTCCGAAGCCGCAAACCGCGCAGGTCGTGATGGCGAGCTTCGACGACGTCGTCAAGGGCGGCGACGCGGTCGCGGGCATCATTGCGGCCGGCATCATCCCCGCCGGTCTCGAGATGATGGACAAGCCGGCCACGCAAGCCGTCGAGGAATTCGTCAAGGCCGGCTACGATCTCGACGCGGCGGCGATCCTGCTGTGTGAATCGGATGGCACGCCTGAGGAAGTGGCCGAGGAAATCGTCCGCATGACCGCGGTGCTGCGCGAGCATGGCGCCACGCGCATCCAGATATCGCGTTCCGAACCCGAGCGTCTGCGCTTCTGGTCAGGGCGCAAGAATGCCTTTCCAGCCGCCGGCCGCATCTCGCCGGACTACTACTGCATGGACGGCACGGTGCCGCGACGCAGCATCGGTCCGCTCCTCGGGCGCATCGAAGAGATGGAAAAGCGCTATCAGTTGCGCTGCATGAACGTCTTTCATGCCGGCGACGGCAACATGCATCCATTGATTCTGTTCAATGGCAACGATCTCAACGAATGGCATCGGGCCGAAGCTTTCGGCTCCGACATTCTCGAAGCCTGCGTCGAGCTGGGTGGCACTGTCACGGGCGAGCATGGCGTGGGCATCGAAAAGATCAATTCCATGTGCGTGCAGTTTTCGCCCGAAGAGCGCGACGCTTTCCACGCGGTCAAACGCGCCTTCGATCCACCGGGGCTGCTCAATCCCGACAAAGGCATTCCCACCCGTGCGCGCTGCGCCGAATACGGCAAGATGCACGTGCGAGGCGGATTGTTGCCGCATCCAGATTTGCCGCGCTTCTAGACAACTTCCTGGCAACGACAGGGTGGCTTCCGGGCCACCCCTACCGGCTAACCCGAAGCACCCGAACGCACCGCCCACCGCCGGTTTCTGTCCTTGCGGCAACCGCAGCGACGCGGCATGCAGGCCCGTGGTACGGGTCCGCTCCGGGTTGCCAGCGAGGCGCTGCCAGGTACAATCAAATGAAACATAACGAAGCAGGACATCATGGAAGAGGACGACACCGTCGCCACCTGGTCTGAACGCATCCGTTCGGCCACCGCCGAAAACCGCCCGCTGCGGATTCGTGGCGGCGGCACCAAGGACTGGTACGGGCAGACGCTGGAAGGCGCCATCCTCGACACGCGCGCCCATCGCGGCATCATCGCCTATGACCCGGCTGAACTGGTCATCACCGCGCGCGCCGGCACGCCCCTGCTCGAGATCGAAGCGGCGCTCGCCGATCAATCGCAGATGCTCCCCTTCGAGCCGCCCCACTTCGGGCCGAGCGCCACGCTGGGCGGCTGCATTGCGGCGGGCATTGCGGGACCGCGCCGCCCATCGGCGGGCGCTGCACGCGATTTCGTACTGGGCGCGGTCCTGATGGACGGTCACGGGAAGGTGCTGCACTTCGGCGGCCAGGTGGTGAAGAACGTGGCCGGCTACGACGTGTCCCGCCTCATGGCTGGATCGCTCGGCACACTGGGACTAATCCTCGAACTGTCGATCAAGGTGCTGCCGTTTCCGAAGGCCGAGGCTACGCTCAAGTTCGACATGAACGGCACCGACGCGGTACGCAAGCTCAACGAATGGGGCGGCCGGCCGCTGCCCATTACGGCCAGCGCGTGGCGCCATGGCACGCTGGCGGTCCGGCTCGCGGGCGCCGAGGCGGCCGTCAAGTCGGCGCGGGCGGCGCTGGGCGGAGAAGTAGTGGACGCCGTCGAAGCCGAACGCTTCTGGGCCGGCTTGCGCGAGCAGACCGATCCGTTCTTCTCGGGCATCGGCCCGAAGGCGGCGCTCTGGCGTCTCGCACTGCCCTCGATCACCGAGCCGCTGCAACTGCCGGGCGCCCAGCTGATGGAATGGGGCGGCGGCCAGCGCTGGTGGATCACCGAAACCGACGCGCAGACCGTACGCATCAGCGCGAAACAGGCCGGCGGCCATGCCACCATGTTCCGAACCGGCGCAGGCTACGACCGCAGCGCCGGCGTCTTTACGCCCCTACCCGCGCCGATCATGCGAATCCACCGCGGCCTGAAGGCCGCCTTCGACCCCGCCCGCATCTTCAATCGCGGCCGGTTGTACCCCGACTTCTGAGCGACGCGATGCAAACCAACCTCGCGGATTTCATTCGCCACAGCGCCGACGGTGAGGAAGCCGAAGCCATTCTGCGCAAATGCGTGCATTGTGGATTCTGCACCGCGACCTGCCCGACCTATCAACTGCTCGGTGACGAACTGGACGGGCCACGCGGCCGGATCTATCTGATCAAGCAGATGGTCGAAGGCGCCGAGGTGACGCGCAGCACGCAAACGCACCTGGACCGCTGCCTCACCTGCCGCAACTGCGAGACGACCTGTCCGTCGGGCGTGCAGTACGGGCGGCTGGTGGAGATTGGCCGCAAGATCACGGAAGAGAAGGTCACTCGCCCGCTCGGCCAGCGGCTGCTGCGCCGTCTGCTGGCGAGCTTCGTGCCGAACAGCGCGCTCTTCACCCCGGTCATGCGCGTTGGCCAGCAAGTGCGCGCGTTGTTGCCGAGAAAACTGCGTGACAAGGTGCCGGCACGTCAGCGGCCACTCGAATGGCCCACCGCCAAACATGCGCGCAAGATGCTGATGCTCGCGGGCTGCGTGCAACCGTCCATGATGCCCAACGTCAACATCGCCACCGCCCGTGTGCTCAGCGCGCTCGGGGTGGAGACCGTCGTGGCCGAGGAGGCGGGCTGCTGCGGCGCGATCCGGCTGCATCTGGGCTACAACGACGAAGCGCTGGACGACATCCGCGCCAATATCGACGCCTGGTGGCCCCACGTCGAAGCGGGCGTGGAAGCGATCGTGATGAACGCCTCCGGATGTGGCGCAACGGTGAAGGAATACGCGCACCTGCTGCGCGACGATCCGGCTTACGCCGAGAAGGCACGGCGCATCGTCGACCTGACCCGTGACATCGCCGAGATACTGCCTGAGTTCGAAGAAGCGCTGGTCGCGGTGACGCGCCGCCGCGCCGTGCATACCGTGGCATTCCACCCGCCGTGCACGCTGCAGCACGGTCAGCAGATACGCGGCCGGGTCGAGCATATGCTGACCGCGCTCGGCATCGACGTGCGTCTGCCGGCGGATAGTCATCTGTGTTGCGGCTCGGCCGGTACGTATTCGCTGACGCAACCCACGCTGTCCTACGCGCTGCGCGATCAGAAGCTCGAGAAGCTGCAGGCTCAGGAACCGCAGGTGATCGTGTCGGCGAACGTCGGCTGCATTGCGCATTTGCAAAGCGGCACGTCGACGCCGGTGGCGCACTGGATCGAACTCGTCGAGCACATGCTGGCGAGCTAGCTTCGCGGTGCAGAAGCGAATCGGGGGAAACAGCCGCCAGCGCTACGCAGCAGGGTCCGTATAATTGGACCTCCCGCCTTGCGCAGCATTCTTGCGCGGCCTCTCGCACAGATTTCGCACAGAGTCAGAGGCGCCGCGCGGTTCGCTGCGTGGCGTCGTCAAGTTCCCCGGTACGTTCCATGTCCGATCTCAAACACAATCTCGACGCCGTGCTGCAACGCATCCGCGTCGCCGCTGAGGCCGCCGGCCGCGACGCGCAATCGGTCAGCCTGCTGGCCGTCTCCAAGACCTTTCCCGCTGAAGACGTACGCGCCGTGCATGCGGCCGGACAGCGTGCGTTCGGTGAGAACTACGTGCAGGAAGCGACCGCCAAGATTGCCGCGCTGGCCGATCTGCGCGAGTCGCTCGAATGGCATTTCATCGGACCGCTGCAATCGAACAAGACGCGTCCCGTCGCCGAGGCCTTCGACTGGGTGCACTCCGTCGATCGCCTGAAAATCGCGCAACGTCTCTCCGAGCAGCGTCCAGCGCATCTGCCGCCGCTCAATGTCTGCCTGCAGGTGAACGTGAGCGGCGAAGCCAGCAAGGCGGGTGTGACGCCTGCCGAAGCGGCGCAGATTGCCCATGCAATTGCCGCGCTGCCACGCTTGCGCCTGCGCGGATTGATGTCTATTCCCGAGCCGGCGGAGACCGTCGAAGAACAACGCGTGCCGCATCGTCAGCTACGCGAACTCTACGAACAACTGCGCGCCGATGGACTCGCGCTGGACACTCTCTCGATGGGCATGTCGGCCGATCTCGAAGCCGCCGTGCATGAAGGCGCGACGATGGTGCGCGTCGGCTCGGCGATCTTCGGCGCCCGCGATTACTCTCACTGACCTTCCCGGAACATCATGAAAATTGCCTTCATCGGCGGCGGCAATATGGCCGCTGCAATCATCGGCGGCCTGATCAAGCACGGCGTCGCGCCAGCGGACCTGTACGCGATTGATCCCAACAGCGACGCGCGTGCCCGCAACGAGCAGCAGTTCGGCATTCGCACCGGTGCTGCTGCCGATTCCGCGTTGGCGAGCTTCGATGCCGTCGTGCTCGCTGTCAAGCCGCAGGTTCTCAAGGAGGTTGCGCAGGCGCTGGCGCCGCATCTGGGCGCGCAGCAGGTGGTCATCAGCATCGTGGCCGGCATCCGGAGCGCGGATCTATCGCGCTGGCTCAACGGCCATCAACGGATCGTGCGGGTGATGCCGAACACGCCGGCGCTGATCGGCATGGGTGTGGCCGGTCTCGCCGCGACGGGCGGCGTCGAAGCAGCGGATCGCGAACTGGCCAGTCAGGTGTTGGGTGCAGTCGGCCAGACTGTCTGGTTCGACGACGAAGCCAAGATCGACGCCGTCACCGCCATTTCGGGCAGCGGGCCGGCCTACGTGTTCTATTTCATCGAGGCGCTGCAGGAAGCCGCGCGTCAACTCGGCATGGACGACGCGCAAGGTCGCGCGCTCGCCGTGGCGACGTTCACGGGCGCGGCGCAACTGGCCGCGCAATCGGACGAGCCGCCGGCGGTGTTACGTGAGCGCGTGACGTCGAAGGGTGGCACGACCGCCGCGGCGCTGGCCGCGTTCGACGCCAACGGCGTGAAGGATGCAATCGTGCGGGGCGTACTCGCGGCGGATGCGCGAGCGAAGGAAATGGGCGACGAGCTCGGCAAGCAGTGAGGTAGGGCTGCTGGGGTTGGGGCTGCGGGTTGGTGCGCCATGCTTCATGCTCGTCGCGCCATGCCCGCAACTGCCCTTCAAAAATTCGCCGCCGCGTAATGCGCGGCGATACCCGCGAACAGCGCGCCGCCCAGCCAGTTGTTATGCCTGAACGCCGCGAAGCACGCCATGCGTTCGCGATCGCGGATCAGCCGGTAGTGATAAACAGCGCAGCCCGCCGCCGCCGCCCAGCCCAGCCAATACAGCACGCCGAACCCCAGCGACAGACCAATCTGCAGGTAGATGCCGAGCGTCAGCGCGTAGCACAGCATGATGGCGAACACGTCGTAACGGCCGAAGGTCAGCGCTGAGGTGCGGATGCCGATCTTGATGTCGTCGTCGCGATCGACCATTGCATATTCGGTGTCATAGGCCACGGACCAGAACACGTTGGCGAGCAACATGATCCACGCCAGTGTGGGCACGTGGCCTTGCACGGCGGCAAAGGCCATCGGAATGCCAAAGCCGAACGCAATGCCCAGATAGGCCTGCGGAATGGCAAAGAAGCGCTTCGTGAACGGATACGAACCGGCGACGAATAGCGCGATCACCGACAATTCCTTCGTCAGCGCGTTGAGCGGCAAAATGAGCAAAAACGCCAGCAGCGACAGCGCTGCGGCCAGCGCCACCGCTTCCCAGGCCTTGATCTTGCCCGAGGTAATCGGGCGATTTTCGGTGCGCTTCACGTAGCGGTCGAAATCGCGGTCGGCGTAGTCGTTGATCGCGCAGCCGGCCGAGCGCATCAACACCGTGCCCACCGCGAAAATCACCAGCAGCGAGAGCGACGGATGCCCGTCCGATGCAATCCATAGCGCGTTCAGCGTCGGCCAGAGCAGCAGCAGACTGCCGATTGGCTTGTCCATGCGGACGAGGCGCAGATACAGGGGTAGACGAGCGAACATGGGCAGGCGCCAGGCGGAAAGACGATGCCGCCATTTTAAAGGATGCGCGCGGCAGGCACCGCGACGGCGGCCACCCGTCAAACGTTCGCGCACGCGGTCGCCCCTCCGCATCTCATGAATCGACGCATAAAAAAGCCTCCCGTTCAGGGAGGCTTCGTACACCGATTTCATCGAGCAGCCAGCGAATACACACTAACGCCTTCGCTACCGCCTGATGCGCGTTGCCGCCTTAAGCCAGCATCGAGCGCAGCATCCACGCGGTCTTTTCGTGCGTCTGCATGCGTTGCGTCAGCAGGTCGGCGGTGGGTTCGTCGTTGGCGGCTTCCGTGGACGGGAAGATTGCGCGCGCGGTGCGCACCACGGCTTCCTGGCCTTCCACCAACTGGCGGATCATTTCTTCAGCCGCCGGGACGCCGTCGGCTTCCGGGATCGACGACAGCTTGGCGAAATCCTTGTAGCTGCCCGGCGCATGCACGCCGAGCGCGCGAATCCGTTCAGCAATCGAATCCACTGCCAGCGCCAGTTCGTTGTACTGCGTCTCGAACATGAGATGCAGCGTGTTGAACATCGGGCCCGTGACGTTCCAGTGGAAATTGTGCGTCTTCAGATACAGCGTGTAGGTATCGGCGAGCAGGCGCGAGAGTCCCTCGGCGATTTTCTTGCGGTCCTTGTCGCTGATACCAATATTCACGTGTTGTACCGCTTCTTTCTTGGCCATGATGACTCCTTTGAAGAGTGATGCAAACCGGACAGAGCGTGCCACGTCCATGTACAAACCATGAGCGCGAAAACGTGCGCTAGTTTAGCGTAGAACCTTATGTGCTTCGTGCGACCTCGGCTCGCAGCATTCGCGCGTTAGCCGCCAAACAGGTGCTGCACGCCGTGCGCGATCAGTACGGCATAGCCGCTCGTCACGATCGCCAGTCCCAGCACCTTGCGCGCGAGGACGCTGCCGTGCATGGCATGCGCGTCGCGCGCGAGCGTTGCGGTGGTCATGTTCATCACCATCTGGACCATGATTACTCTCCTTCGGTCTGCTTCGGATTTGCTCTAAAACACTGCGGAAAGCGGGTGAAGTGCGATGTCATTCACCCTGCTTTCCATTTGATACATGAGGACAACGCGGCTTGCTTCAATCGCCTGACATTGCCTCTTTGCGTCTGCTTATATGTGAACCGCGACGTGAACCGCGCTGCGTTACTTCGCGCCTTCGGTGAGCGTCGCCAGCGCAGCGATCACACCTTGCGCGTACGCCGGATCGATACGGCGGAAATGCTCGAGCTGCCGCGCCAGGATTTCCTGCGGCACACCGTTGATATGGCGTGCGATATTGCCGAACAACCGCTCCCGTTGCGCCGCGTCGAACAAACGGAACAGCGCGGCCGGCTGGCTGTAGTAGTCGTCGTCTTCGCGATGCTCGTAGCGATCCACGGCGCCCGCTGCGAGCGGCGGCTCAGCTGCGTTACGGTCCTGCGCGAAGTCACCGAAACGATTCGGCTCGTAGTTCACCGTCGCGCCAAGATTGCCGTCCGTGCGCATGCCGCCGTCACGATGAAACGAGTGCGGACGTTGCACGCGTGACGCGTTCACCGGAATCTGATGGTGATTCACGCCAAGACGGTAACGCTGCGTATCGCCGTACGAGAACAGACGCCCCTGCAACAGACGGTCCGGCGAGAAGCCAATGCCCGGCACCACGTTCGCCGGCGTAAAGGCAGCCTGCTCGACTTCCGCGAAGTAGTTCTGCGCGTTGCGGTTCAGCTCGATCGTGCCGACGTCGATCAACGGGTAATCCTTGTACGGCCACACCTTGGTGATATCGAACGGGTTGTAGCGGTAGTTCGCTGCGTCCGCTTCCGGCATCACCTGAATGCAGAAGCGCCATTTCGGAAAGTTACCCTTGTCGATGTTTTCCACCAGATCGCGCTGCGCGCTTTCGCGGTCGTGCGCAACCACCTGGGCTGCTTCGGCATCCGTAAAGTTGTGGATGCCCTGCATCGTCTTGAAGTGGAACTTCACCCAGAAGCGCTCGTCATTCGCGTTGATGAACGAGAACGTGTGCGAACCGAAGCCATGCATTTGACGGTAGTTCTGCGGGATACCGCGATCGCTCATCAAAATCGTCACCTGATGCAGCGATTCCGGGTGACGTGACCAGAAATCCCACGCCGCCACGTTGCTGCGCATGTTGGTGTACGGGTCGCGTTTTTGCGTGTGGATGAAATCGGGAAACTTCAACGGATCACGGATAAAGAACACCGGCGTGTTGTTGCCGACGATGTCCCAGTTGCCCTCTTCCGTGTAGAACTTGATCGAGAAGCCGCGCACGTCACGCTCGGCATCGGCGGCGCCACGCTCGCCGGCCACGGTCGAAAAACGCATGAAGAGGGGTGTTTCCTTACCCACCTCGGCAAACACCTTGGCCTTGGTGAAACGCGAGATGTCGTGCGTCACCTTCAGCGTGCCGAATGCGCCCGAACCTTTGGCATGCACGCGGCGCTCCGGGATCACTTCACGGTCGAAATGCGCCAGTTTTTCCAGCAGCCACACGTCTTGCAACATGACCGGGCCACGGGCACCAGCCGTCATCGAATTCTGATTGTCGGCGACGGGCGCGCCGGCCGCTGTAGTGAGTTTGTTTTCGGACATTCGAATACTCCAGGTGTGGGGAATTGCCGGGCAGAGACGGGAAGACCCGGCGCAATGGGAGGAAGCTTCAGGCGCTCAACGCGCGATCGACCAGCAGCGACACCGCTACGGTGCGGATACTCATCATCGAGGCGACCAGACGCGCCGTCGGCGATGTGTCCGAGATTGAAACATGCTGGGAAAGCTGCGTTTGGAGCTGCGTCATGGTTTCCTCCGAGTCGTTGGATCGGGCGATCCATGGAGGAAACTATAACAATACTATCGAATACTCGTGTTTGATTAATTAAATCTATTCGATAGGGGCCGGATCATGCGGCCAGATGCTGCAAGCACTCGGGCGGCCCAAGCGTTGCCTGATGCCGCCGCCGGCTTCGCTCAATTCACCGCGACGGGCAAATCGAGCTTGTTGACGCCCGGCAGATTGCAGGCGTTGATGGCGTCGCAGATTGCGTCGATGGCGGGCATCCGCGTAAAGCTCTTGCGCCAGGCCAGCACGACGCGGCGGTCCGGCACTGGCTCGTCAAAGGCGACGTAACTGAGCAGGCCGGAATCGACCCCGCCTGCCTGCGGTTTGACGTCTTGCACCGACATGCGCGGCAGCACCGTGATACCCACGCCGCTCGCCACCATGTGGCGAATCGTTTCCAGCGACGACCCTTCAAAGGTTTTCTGGATACCGTCCGCGTTCTGCGAGAAGCGCATCAACTCGGGGCACACGCCCAGCACGTGATCGCGGAAACAATGGCCGCTGCCGAGCAGCAACATGGTTTCCTGTTTCAGATCACCCGGGTCGATCTTCGAGCGGTGTTCCCACGCGTGACCGGCCGGCAGCGCCACGACAAACGGCTCGTCGTACAGCGGACGCAGCATCAGCCCGGTTTCCGGGAAGGGCAACGCCATGATCGCGACGTCGATTTCGCCCTGCTTCAGCAGTTCGATCAGCTTGAGCGTGTAGTTTTCCTGCAGCATCAAGGGCATCTGCGGGACGCGCTTGATCATCTGTTTGACGAGCGTTGGCAGCAGATACGGTCCGATCGTGTAAATCACGCCCAGCCGCAGCGGCCCGACCAGCGGGTCTTTGCCCTGTTTGGCGATTTCCTTGATCGCGAGCGTCTGTTCGAGCACGCGTTGCGCCTGCGTGACGATCTGCTCGCCGATCGGCGTCACGCTGACTTCGCTCGTGCCGCGCTCGAAAATCTGCACGTTAAGTTCGTCTTCGAGCTTCTTGATCGCCACCGACAGCGTCGGCTGGCTGACGAAACACGCCTCGGCCGCACGGCCAAAGTGCCGCTCGCGGGCAACGGCGACGATGTATTTCAATTCAGTGAGCGTCATTGGGGACCAATCAGTGCGATGAATTCGATAGGTTTCAGTTATACACCTATGGGGCCAATTCGCCAACCTCGCGCGGCACCGGGAATGCCCGTAAAGGTTACCGGGCGTAACGAGACCCCTGCGCTGCCCCTTTAAGCCTTCAAATACTGCTCGCGCGTGCCGAGCCAGCGCAGCAAATGCTGGGTCACCACCGCCGGATACTCTTCCAGCAGGCGCGCCGCCGCCTCGCGGGCCGGCTCGATCAGCCAGCCGTCCTGCTCGAGATCGGCAAACCGCAGCATCGCCGCGCCCGATTGGCGCGCCCCCAGAAACTCACCGGGACCACGGATTTCCAGGTCACGACGGGCGATCTCGAAGCCGTCCGTGGTCTCACGCATGGTCTGCAGACGGGCGCGGGCGGTCATCGACAGCGGGCCGGTGTAGAGCAGCACGCAGACCGACGCCGCACTGCCCCGCCCCACCCGGCCACGCAGCTGGTGCAACTGCGCGAGACCAAAGCGCTCCGCATGCTCGATCACCATCAGCGACGCGTTCGGCACGTCGACGCCCACTTCGATCACCGTGGTCGCGACCAGCAACTGCACTTCATTGCGCGTGAACGCGTCCATGACGGCGGCCTTTTCCGCTGGCGCGAGGCGTCCGTGGACAAGGCCCACCTTCAGTTCGGGCAGCGCGGCGATCAGTGTTTCGTAGGTTTCGACCGCCGTCTGCAACTGCAGCGTTTCGCTTTCCTCGATCAACGGGCACACCCAGTACACCTGGCGCCCCGTCAGCGCGGCTTCGCGCACGCGGCCGATCACCTCCTCGCGGCGCGCATCGGCGACCAGTTTGGTGAGAATCGGCGTGCGACCCGGTGGCAGTTCGTCGATGGTCGAGACGTCGAGATCGGCGTAATAGGTCATGGCCAGCGTGCGCGGAATCGGCGTGGCGGACATCATCAGTTGATGCGGCTGGAAATCGCGCGCGCCGTCCGCTGCGTTGTGCGCCTTGGCGCGCAGCGCGAGTCGTTGCGCGACGCCGAAACGGTGCTGTTCGTCGACGATCACGAGGCCAAGTCGCGCGAACTCGACGGCATCCTGAATGATCGCGTGCGTGCCGATCACCAGTTGCGCGGTGCCGAGCGCGGCGGCTTCCAGCGCGGCGCGCTTTTCCTTCGTTTTCAGGCTACCGGCGAGCCACGCCACGCTCACGCCCAGCGGTTCCAGCCAGCCGCGCAGCTTGCGCGCATGCTGCTCGGCGAGGATTTCGGTGGGCGCCATCAGCGCGGCCTGGTAGCCGGCGTCGATGGCCTGCGCCGCCGCCAACGCGGCCACGATGGTTTTGCCGCTGCCCACGTCGCCCTGCAATAAGCGCTGCATCGGATGCGGCTGCGTCAGATCCAGCGCAATCTCACCGCCGACGCGCTGCTGCGCGCCCGTCAGCGAGAACGGCAGCGCCTTCAGCAAACGCGCGACCAGCGAAGCAGGGTCGTCGGCCGTGCGCCTCGGCATGGTCGGCGCAGTGCGCGTGCGGCGTTCCTCGTGGGCACGTTTGAGCGACAACTGCTGCGCCAGTAATTCCTCGAACTTGATACGCACCCACGCTGGATGCGTGCCGTCCATCAGCGCGGTCTCGTCGGAATCGACGCCAGGGTGATGCAGCATGCGCACCGCCTCCATCAGCGGCGGCACGCCGAGCGGCTGCATATAGGTCTGCGCGATCGGCTGCGGCAGCAGTTCCGGCAACACGGTGCGCGAGAGTGCGTTGTCGATCGCCTTGCGCAGATACGCCTGCGTGACGCCGGCGGTGCTCGGGTACACGGGCGTCAGCGCTTGCGGCAGCGGCGTGTCGTCGTCCACCACGCGCACTGCGGGATGCACCATCTCCATGCCGAAGAAGCCGCCACGCACATCGCCGCGCACGCGCAGGCGCGCACCGATCGCCATCTGCTTGACCTGCGAGCCGTAGAAATTCAGGAAGCGCAACACCAGTTCGTCACCGGCATCGTCACGCAGTCTGACCAGCAACTGACGGCGCGGCCGATAGGCGATTTCGTTGTCGAACACGACGCCCTCGGTCTGCGCGATGCCGCTTGGCAGCAGGTGTCCGATGGGCGTGAGTGAGGTTTCATCCTCGTAGCGCATGGGCAGATGCAGGACGAGGTCGATGTCGCGTGTGAGACCGAGTTTGGCCAGCTTGTCAGCGGTTTTGGTGAGCGCGGGCGCGGCCTTGTCCGCTTTTCCCGATGTGGCTTTTTCCGCTTTGCCTGGTTTCGCAGGCTTCGCCGATTTGCCCACAGGTTCCGGGCCGGCTCGGAGCAACTCGCCGCCCTTGCCGCGCGCGGCGGAGCGCTTCGGCTCGGCGCTCACTTCGTCACTGGCGGAGGGCAGGCGGCGTTCGGACAAGGGCATGGGTCGCTTCGCAAGTACAATATCGGCTTTCAAAGGTATCGCGCAAAGGTGTGGCGCGGTTCAACGCGCAGTTCACCTCGTAGTTCACGGCGCAATTCACCGCGCGGCTCGGCAGCGCGGGTTTGCGGCATCAACGCGAGTTGCACAGCACGCATCGTGCGCGGCGTTGGCGTGCTGGGCCGTACGCCGCCCGACAAGCTGGCCGCGGCGTTTCGCAATCATAGCTGCCTGCCGCCGCGTGTCGGCGCAATTCGCCTCCGTCCGGATTCAATTCGGTCCTTTTTCGTCATTCGCATCCAGTTCGTTCGCATGTTCACGCTTTCCGATTTCGATTTCGTCCTGCCGCCCGAGTTGATCGCGCAGACCGCCTTGCCCGAGCGCAGCGCGAGCCGTCTGCTCGAAGTGGACGGCTCCGTCACGCCCGCGCGCTTCGTGGACCGCCGCTTCGCGGAATTGCCCGAATGCATCGCGCCCGGCGATCTGCTGGTCTTCAACGATACCAAAGTCCTGAAGGCACGCTTCCTCGGCCAAAAGGCCAGCGGCGGCAAGATCGAGGTGCTGGTGGAGCGTTTGACCGGCGAGCGCACTGCGCTCGCGCAGATTCGCGCCAGCAAGAGCCCCGCGCCGGGCACCGTGCTGCGTCTCGCCGATGCATTCGACGTCACGGTGGGAGAACGCGTCGAGCCGTTCTACACGCTGCATTTCCCGGACGACTGCCTGACGCTGATCGAACAATACGGCCGCCTGCCGCTGCCGCCGTACATCGAACACGACCCGGACGCGACGGACGAGAGCCGTTATCAAACCGTGTTCGCGCAGAATCCGGGCGCGGTGGCCGCGCCAACAGCCGGGCTGCATTTCGACGACGCCCTGCTGGCCCGCATGGAGGAGCACGGCGTCGAACGTGCGACGCTGACGCTGCACGTCGGCGCCGGCACGTTTCAACCGGTACGCGTGGAAAACATCGCCGAACACAAGATGCACAGCGAGTGGTATCAGTTGCCGCAGACGCTGGTCGACAAGATCGCCGCGACCAAGGCGCGCGGTAACCGGGTGATCGCGGTGGGTACCACGTCGATGCGCGCGCTCGAAGCCGCCGCGCGTGACGCGGAAGCCGCTGGGCGCCCGCTCGCCGCGACCAGCGATGAGACGGACATCTTCATCACGCCGGGCTATGGGTTCCGCGTGGTGGACCGGTTAGTGACGAACTTCCACTTGCCAAAATCGACGCTGTTGATGCTGGTTTCCGCGTTTGCCGGCATCGACACGATCCGCGCGGCCTACCAGCATGCCATTGCAGAACGCTACCGCTTCTTCAGCTACGGCGACGCCATGCTGCTTACCCGCAAGGACGCCTGACCGGAAGACCGCATGAACAGCGAGGGTGGCGCGAGTGCAATAACGTTGCACGCCGTCCGCGCTCGCGGTAGTCTCCGGCTCCTCGCCGCGCTGATCCAGACGTGGCCGCGCCGGCAAGGTGCGGCACCAGACCAGCGCTGCAACCTGATCTTTTTCTGACCGCCGGGTCTGCCCGGTGGCCTTCACCATTTGCGCCGGACTGTTCTCCGGTGGCATAGGAGTTACTCATGACCGACGGTCATCGCCACGACGCGGGCGCAACAGACGCGACCTGCCCCACCTGCTCCGATCAGGCCGGCACGCCTTCCGAACGCCCTGCCAACGGCCTTCAATTCGAGCTCATCACCACCGACGGCCAGGCGCGCCGCGGCCGCCTGACGCTGAATCACGGCGTGGTCGAAACGCCGATCTTCATGCCGGTGGGTACCTACGGCACGGTCAAGGCCGTACAGCCGCGCGAACTCGAAGAGATGCACGCGCAGATCATCCTCGGCAACACGTTTCACCTGTGGCTGCGTCCGGGGCTCGAAACCGTCGCCGCTCACGGCGGCTTGCACAGTTTCATGGGCTGGAAGAAGCCTATCCTGACCGACTCAGGCGGATTCCAGGTGTTTTCGCTCGGCGATCTGCGCAAGATCACCGAAGATGGCGTCACCTTTGCCTCGCCGATCAATGGCGACAAGCTGTTCCTGTCGCCCGAAGTGTCGATGCAGATCCAGAAGGTGCTGAATTCGGACATCGTCATGCAGTTCGACGAGTGCACGCCCTACGCCACCAACAACATTCCGACCTCGCACCAGGAAGCCGCCGACTCCATGCGTAT
Source organism: Paraburkholderia sp. DHOC27 (assembly GCF_003429005.1). Classification (GTDB taxonomy): domain Bacteria; phylum Pseudomonadota; class Gammaproteobacteria; order Burkholderiales; family Burkholderiaceae; genus Paraburkholderia. The sequence goes on along the minus strand of NZ_QVQV01000006.1, from coordinate 172,993 downwards.
GTCGATGCGCTGGGCGAAGCGCTCCATCAACGAATTCAACGCGCTGGGTAATCCAAACGCGTTGTTCGGCATCGTGCAGGGCGGCATGTTCGAAGATCTGCGTGACGAGTCGCTGGCCGGTCTGGCCGAGATGGACTTCCACGGGCTTGCCATTGGCGGCCTCTCGGTCGGCGAGCCGAAGGAAGACATGATGCGGGTGCTCAACCACATCGGCCCGAAGCTGCCGGCGAACAAGCCGCACTACCTGATGGGCGTGGGCACGCCCGAAGATCTGGTGGCGGGCGTTGCGGCCGGCGTGGATATGTTCGACTGCGTGATGCCCACCCGCAACGCGCGCAACGGCTGGCTGTTCACGCGCTTTGGCGACGTGAAGATCCGCAACGCCACGCACAAGAATTCGCTACGGCCGCTCGACGAAAGCTGTGGCTGTTACACCTGCCGCAACTTCACGCGCGGATATTTACATCACCTGCATCGGGTCGGCGAAATTCTTGGCGCGCAGCTCAACACGATCCACAATCTCCATTACTACCTCGAACTGATGAGCGAAATCCGCGCGTCGATCGACGCCCACGCGTTCGAGGCCTTCCGTCAACGCTTCCACGAAAACCGGGCGCGTGGCGTCGAGCAGACTTCCTGACGGCATGTCGGCAGCCGCCGGGGCCGCCGCTACAGGGTTTCTACTGAAGAATCCGTCAGCACCGGACCATCAACATTACAATCAACTTTCGCGACGCGCTGGGCGGCCTTAACAGCTTGATCGGTAAGCCCATTTGCCGCGCCGTCGCACCCTTTGCCGGTGGTAGAATAATCGGCTGATTTTTTTGATCGTTATAACGGAGAGACCAACGTGTCGTTCATTTCCAATGCCTTCGCTCAGGGCACAGGCGGTGCAGAATCGAGCCTGATGAGCTTTCTGCCGCTGATCCTGATGTTTGGCGTGCTGTACTTCATCATGATTCGCCCGCAAATGAAGCGTCAGAAGGAACACCGCAACATGCTCTCCGCCATGGCGAAGGGCGATGAAGTGGTAACGAACGGCGGCATCGTCGGCAAGGTGACCAAGGTCAGCGACGCGTATGTCGGCGTCGAAATCGCCGAAGGCACGGAAATCACCGTGCAGAAGGCGTCGGTCACGACGATTCTCCCGAAGGGCACGATCAAGTCGCTATAAGGCCTGCTCTCTCGCGTCCGGCGCGGCCTCGCGGAACTGAAGCCACCATGCCTATCATCTCCACAGGCACGCTTCGACTGCCGCGCTCATCGCCGGACGCATCGCTTCCAAGCCAACCTTCCCGTTGGACCACTCCATGAATCGTTACCCCCTCTGGAAATATGTCGTGATGGTCGTGGCGCTTGCCATCGGCCTCATCTACACGCTGCCCAATTTCTTCGGCGAAGCGCCGGCGGTGCAGGTGTTGAGCGGCAAGGCAACGGTCAAGCTCGATGCGACGACGCTGTCGCAAATCGAAGGCGCACTCGCTGTCAATCAGATCACTCCGTCAGACGTGACGTTCGACAACTCGTCGACCAACGCGAACATCCGCGTGCGCCTTGCGGACACCGACACGCAATTGCGCGTGAAGGACCTGCTGTCGAAAACGCTGAACAGCGACCCGAACGACCCGAACTTCATCGTCGCGCTGAACCTGCAAAGCGCCTCGCCGCGCTGGCTCACCGCCCTGCATGCATTGCCGATGTATCTCGGCCTCGACTTGCGCGGCGGCGTGCACTTCCTGCTGCAGGTCGACATGGCCGGCGCGTTGAACAAGAAGCTCGACTCCGACGCGGCGGACGCCCGCACGCTGCTGCGTGATAACAACATCCGTGATGGCGGCGTGAATCGCGTCAACCAGACGGTGGTGATCAACTTCGCGGACAAGGACACGGCGGAAGCCGCGTCCAGGCAACTGTCGCGCAGCGTCAGCGAGCTCCAGTGGGCCACGCAGACGGCGCCCGACGGCGGCTTCCAGCTGGTCGGCACCTTCACGCCGGCCGTGCAGCGCACCGTGCAGGACGCCGCCCTCAAGCAGAACATCCAGACCCTGCATAACCGGGTGAACGAACTGGGCGTGGCCGAACCGGTGATCCAGCAGCAAGGCGACGACCGCATCGTGGTCGAACTGCCGGGCGTGCAGGATACGGCGAAGGCGAAGGACATCATTGGCCGCACGGCAACACTCGAAGCGCGCCTCGCTGATCCGATCAACCTTCATCCGAATCCGGCTGATCCGGTTCCGCCGGGTGACGAACTGTTCACCGAGGGCAACCAGGCGCCGGTGCTGCTGCGCAAGCAGGTGATCTTCACCGGCGACCGCATCATCGACGCCTCGGCCGGCTTCGACGAACATCAGCGTCCGTCGGTCAACATCCGTCTCGACTCGGCCGGTGGCCGCGCCGTGGCGAGCGTGTCGCGCGACAACATCGGCAAGCCGATGGCGATGGTGCTGTTCGAAAAGGGCAAGGGCCAGGTGCTGACCGTCGCGACGATCCAGTCGGAACTGGGCGACCGCTTCCAGATTACCGGCCAGCCGACCCCGCAAGCCGCCGCCGACCTCGCGCTGCTGCTGCGCGCCGGTTCGCTCGCGGCACCGATGGACATCATCGAAGAACGTACGATCGGCCCGAGCCTCGGCGCGGACAACATCAAGAAGGGCTTCCACTCGGTGGTGTGGGGCTTTGCCGCCATCGCCGTGTTCATGATCGCCTACTACATGCTGTTCGGCGTGATCTCGATGATCGGTCTGTCGGTCAACCTGTTGCTGCTGGTTGCCGTGCTGTCCATGTTGCAGGCCACCCTTACGCTGCCGGGTATCGCCGCTATCGCGCTCGCGCTCGGTATGGCAATTGACGCCAACGTGCTGATCAACGAACGCGTGCGTGAAGAGTTGCGCAATGGCGCGCCGGCTCAACTGGCCATCCAGAACGGCTACGCGCACGCCTGGGCGACCATTCTCGACTCGAACGTCACCACGCTGATTGCCGGTCTCGCGCTGCTCGCGTTCGGCTCCGGGCCGGTGCGCGGCTTCGCGGTCGTGCACTGTATCGGCATTCTGACCTCCATGTTCTCCGCGGTGTTCTTCTCGCGCGGCCTCGTCAACCTCTGGTACGGCGGCAAGAAGAAGCTGAAGTCGCTGGCCATTGGTCAGGTGTGGAAGCCGGAAGGCGTGGCCGTGGCCGGCGCGGGTGCCGCGTATCTCGGCAGCGATGACGCCGCTACGGACACAGCCCAGGCGGTCGCCGCCGTCGCTGCCAAACCGAAGGCCAGCGCCCAGGCGCGTGCCGGAAAGCCCACGGTGCGCCGCCGTAACGCGCCCGGCAACACGCCGCAGAAACCGGGTTCATCCCGCTGAGTCCCGGAGAAACTAGACCATGGAATTTTTTCGCATTCGCAAAGACTTGCCGCTCATGCAGCGCGCGTTGTTGTTCAACGCGATCTCGCTGCTGACGTTTATCGCGGCGGTGTTTTTCCTGTTGCATCGCGGGCTGCATCTGTCGGTGGAATTCACCGGCGGCACGGTCATCGAAGTGCAGTATCCGAACGCCGTACCGCTCGAACCGGTGCGCGGCACGCTGTCCAGGCTTGGCTATCCGGACGCTCAGGTGCAGAACTTCGGCACCTCGCGTGACGTGCTGATCCGTCTGCCGGTCAAGCAGGGCCTCACTTCCGCGCAACAGAGCGATCAGGTGATGGGCGCGCTGACCTCCGAAGACAAGAGCGTGCGCTTGCAGCGTGTCGAGTTCGTCGGTCCGCAGGTCGGCAAGGAACTGGTCACCAACGGCCTGCTCGCGCTGGCGTGCGTGGTGGCCGGCATCGTGATCTATCTGTCGTTCCGCTTTGAATGGAAATACGCAGTGGCGGGCGTGATCGCCAACCTGCACGACGTGGTGATCATTCTTGGCTTCTTCGCGTTCTTTCAGTGGGAGTTCTCGCTGTCGGTGCTCGCTGCGGTGCTGGCGGTGCTGGGCTACTCGGTGAACGAATCGGTGGTTATCTTCGACCGGATTCGTGAGACCTTCAAACGCGAACGCAAGATGACGGTGATCGAAGTCATCAACCACGCCATCACGAGCACGATGTCGCGGACCATCATCACCCACGGCTGTACGCAGATGATGGTGCTGTCGATGTTCCTGTTCGGCGGCCCCACGCTGCACTACTTCGCGCTGGCGCTCACGGTCGGTATTCTGTTCGGTATCTATTCGTCGGTGTTCGTTGCGGCAGCCATCGCCATGTGGCTCGGCGTGAAGCGCGAAGACCTGATCAAGGACAAGAAGGAACGTCACGATCCGAACGACCCGAACGCGGGCGCGCAGGTTTAACTCGCGCAATCCCGAGGTCGTAGCGTTGCAAAAACAAAGGCCGGTTCAGTCGAACCGGCCTTTGTCTTTTACGGGCGTAGCCTTTACACACGCTCACCGCGACTGCTTGATCCCTTCCGCCTGGATATGCAGCTTCGTATCCATGTCGAATCCGTACTGCGCCCCAAAGTCCATGCCGTAATCCGCGCGGTTGAAATGCGCGCTTGCCTCGACGCCACAGACTTCCCGTTTGAGCACGGGATGCGCGATGCACTTGAACGATTCAATGGTCAGGTTCAGAGGCTTCGTCACGCCATGCATTGTCAGGTTGCCGATCACCTCAACCGGCTTGTCGCCGTCGAACTTGATGTCCGTGCCCTGGTAGGTGACGGCCGGATATTTCGTGACGTCGAAAAACGCATCGGATTCGAGATGCTCGTCGAGCTTGGTATTGCCGGTCTCCACCGAAGCGGGGTCGATGGTCACGTCGAGCGAGCCGGTCCTCGCCGCTCGATCGAGCGTCACCATGCCTGTGCTTTTGGTAAATTTGCCGCGCCATATCGACAGCCCGCCAAAGTGATCCGCCTCGAACGCCGGATAGGTATGCGCAGGGTCGAGCTGATAAGTATCGGCGGCCAATGCGCCACACGACACCGCGCTTGCCAGCACGCCCGCGGCAAACAGCAGGAAGGTCTGCAATTCGAACTCCGTCAGAAAACACGCCATGCCTGTCACGCGGCGGAGATTACCCGGGGCGCCCAGTTCAAGACATGCATCGTGCAATCGAAACACTGGGGCCGATCACGGGTTAACGGCATCACGCGGGATCCCTTTATTTGATGCGCGATTTGATGCGCGACGGCATGGGCAGCGGCGACTCTTCAGGACGCACCCGGCCGCAATCGCGACGGAACAGTGAACAATTGGGGCCGGACAGTGTCCGATCCGCAACAAACCCGGCTTTCCGCCCCGCAGGCAGGCCCCGTCAGGCGTGCAGCCTGCTGGCCTAATCGCCACCGGAGGAGCGCGTTTGGTACTATTGCTCCACGCTTTCGCCCGTCCCTGCCGTGCAAGCTTGCGTTGCACCCCGTTCACGCCGTTTCGCCCCTCCGCCGTATGGACCTAGACAACCTGATTGCGTGCCATGAGTGCGATACGCTGTACACCAAGCCGAAACTGAGCGGCCGCCGTTTCGTGGCGCGCTGTCCGCGTTGCGGCGCGACGCTGTATCGCGGCGCCACGCGCCGGCTCGACATCATCAGCTCGGTCACGCTGGCGGCGCTGTTCACGTTCCTGATCGCGCAGGGTTATCCGATCATCGAACTGGACGCCAACGGCATCACCACCCAGACCACCTTGTTCGGCGCGCTGGTCGCGTTATGGAGCGAGGACATGCAGATCGTCGCGGTCATGGTGTTCTGCGCCACCACGCTGTTTCCGCTCACTGAACTCGTCGCCCTGCTGTACGTGCTGATCCCGATCCGCTCCGGCTTCGTGCCGAAGGGTTTCAACACCGTGCTGCGCGCCATCCAGTTCGTACGCCCGTGGGGCATGATCGAAGTGTTCATGCTCGGCGTACTGATCACGATCGTGAAAATGGTGAGTCTCGCGCGCGTGATTCCCGAGGCTGCCCTGTTTGCTTTCGGCGCGCTCACGCTGATGTTCGTGGTGGTCGTCATGTTCGACCCGGCCACGCTGTGGGATATGGCCGATGAAGTGAGCGCCCGGCGCGCCCGCCCCTTGCCGCGCACCGCAGCCGACAGCGCGGCGGTCGCAGTCAGCGCAGCCACGGCAAGCGCGCCGCCATCCACGTCGGGTCAGGGATAGGCGCACGATGAAATACGTCACCGCGTTGCGCGCTGGCCTCGTCTCCTGCCACGCGTGCGGCCGCGTCGAACCGCGCATCCGGTCGATCACCCCTCAGCATTGCTCGCGCTGCGGCGCGCGGCTGCACCGGCGCAATCCCGACAGTCTGATGCGCACGTGGGCGCTATTGCTTGCCGCAGCGTTGCTGTATATTCCGGCGAATCTGTTGCCGGTCATGCACACGGCCTCGCTGCTCGGCTCGGAAGACGACACGATCATGAGCGGCGTGGTCTACTTCTGGACCTCGGGTGACTGGCCGCTCGCGGTCATCGTGTTCATTGCCAGCATCATGGTGCCCATGCTCAAGCTGAGCGTGCTGGTGCTGCTCACCGTCACTGCGCAGCGTCGCTCACGCTGGCGCCCGATGCAGCGCATGAAGCTGTACCGGATGGTCGAGCGCATTGGCCGCTGGTCGATGCTCGACGTGTTCGTGGTCACGCTGACCGTCGCGCTGGTGCGCTTCAAGTCGCTCGCCGTGATTACGGCTGGGCCCGGCGCGATCGCGTTCGGCTCGGTCGTGATCCTGACGATGCTCGCGTCCATGCAGTTCGATCCGCGGCTGATCTGGGACCCGGTGGACAGTGCGCGCGCCGCAGCCGATGCGGCAGATGCATCAGGTTCGGCTGGTGCAGCAGATGCAGGCACCCAAAGTGCTATAGACACGCTCGGTGCAACAGGCGGCACCCAACAATCTCAGGACCAAAAACATGACTAGCCCGCAAGGACCGACGCCTGCTCCCACGCCGCGTAACGATTCGAACGGACCCAAGCTGCCGCCCAACCTGCCCGATCCGGAGATCGAGCCGCGCAGCCACTGGCTGCCCTCGCTGGTCTGGGTGATCCCGCTGATCGCGGCGCTCATCGGCATTGCGCTCGTGATCAAGTCGGTCACCGAGAAAGGGCCCACCATCACCATCAGCTTCAGCAACGCGGAAGGGCTCGAACAGGGCAAGACCCAGGTCAAGTACAAGGACGTCGACATTGGCCTCGTGAAGAACATCCGGCTTTCCAAGGATCTCTCGCATGTGCTGATCGAGGTCCAGTTGACCAAGGAAGCCGAGAACTTCGCCGTCAAGGACACGCGCTTCTGGGTGGTGCGCCCGCGGGTGGGCGCGAGCGGGGTGTCAGGCTTGAGCACGCTGCTGTCCGGTGCCTATATCGGCGTGGACGCCGGGCATTCGTCCGACTCGTCGACCAACTTCGTCGGCCTCGAGACGCCGCCACCTATCACCGGCGACCAGAAGGGCCACCGCTACACCCTGCATGGCGATTCGCTCGGCTCGATCGACATCGGCTCGCCGATCTTCTACCGGCGCGTGCAGGTCGGTCAGGTGGTGGGCTTCTCGCTCGACAAGGACGGCACCGGCGTGACCATGCAGGTGTTCGTGGCGGCGCCGTACGACCAGTACGTCGGCGTCAACACGCGCTGGTGGCATGCGAGCGGCGTCGATCTGCGGCTCGACTCGAGTGGCTTCAAGCTGAACACGCAGTCGCTTGCCACGGTGCTGGTCGGCGGTCTGTCGTTCCAGTCGCCACCCGGTCAGGCGATGGGCACCCAGGCGGCCAACAACACGACTTTCCGACTCGGCTCGGATGAATCCGACGCCATGCGCGAACCGGATGGCGTGCCGCTGCGCGTCGTGATGAACTTCAACCAGTCGCTGCGCGGGCTGTCGATCGGCGCGCCGGTGGACTTCCGTGGCATCGTGCTGGGGCAGGTCACCAACATCGGCATCGACTACGATCCGAAGACCCGCAACTTCACCATGCCGGTGACGATGAACCTGTACCCCGACCGCCTCGGCAAGCGCTTCCGTCAGACGGCGCCGGAACCGGGCAGCGCCGCCGGTCAGGATCTGTTGCAGCGCCTCGTGCAGCACGGCCTGCGCGGACAGTTGCGCACCGGCAACCTGATCACGAGCCAGTTGTACGTAGCGCTCGATATGTTCCCGAAAGCGCCGCCGGCCAAGGTCGACGTGACGAGCGATCCGCTCGAACTGCCGACCATCCCGAACACGCTCGACGAACTGCAACTGCAGGTGGCGGACATCGCGAAGAAACTCGACCAGGTGCCGTTCGACCAGATCGGCGCGAACCTGAACAGTTCGCTGAAGAACGCCGATCAACTGTTCACGCGCCTGAACAGCGAAGTGGTGCCCGAGGCCCGTGACACGCTGGCTGCCGCCAAGCAGACCTTCGGTTCGGCCGAAGCCACCTTGCAGCAGGACTCGCCGCTGCAGTCCGACGTCCATCAGGCGTTGCAGGAACTGACCCGCACGTTGCAGTCCTTGAATGCGCTGTCGGACTATCTGGAACGTCATCCGGAATCGCTGTTGCGCGGAAAACCAGGAGATAAACAATGATGTTTGCCCGGCCGACCCGCCCGTCCCGCTCGCCGTCCGCCCTGCTGCCTGTGTGTGCTTCTGCGCGTGCCTCTGCATCCAGCCCCGCACCGCATGGGCTGCGGCGCGCCGCAGCCTGCCTCGCTGTCGGCGCGGGGCTGCTGGCACTCGCCGCGTGCTCGTCGCCGGCGAGCCACTTCTACACGCTGGGGAACGCCGATGCGCCGGTCACCGCGCACAGCATGGCGGCGCCCAACCTGCTGATCGAAGTGCCGCCCGTGGATGTGCCGTCGCAAGTCGCCAAGAATCAATTGGTGGTGCAAACCGGTCCGACCCAGGTGCAGATTCTCGAGCAGGAACGCTGGGCTTCGCTGCCGGGCGACGAAATCCGCCGCGCGTTGTCCACGGATCTGACGCAGCAACTCGGCACCATCGACGTATACGGCACGGCGTATCCAGAAGGCACGCCGGTGTACCGCGTGAGCGTCAACGTGCAGCGCTTCGAATCGTGGCCGGGCTCGCACGCGCTGATCGATGCCGTGTGGAGCGTACGCGCCGTTGGCAATCAAACCGTCATGACGTGCCGCAGCGTGGTGAATCAGCCGGTGACCGGCAGCTACGATGCGCTGGTAGACGGGCATCGCCAGGCGGTGCAGCAGATTTCCGCGCAGATCGTTGCCGGTATCAAGGAGATGGCGGCCGCGCCGCAAGTCCATACGGCCGCGCCGCCGAAGAAAGCGTCCGGCGTGTCCGCACGCGTCGCGCCCGCCTCGTTGCCCTGCCCGGCCTCGGCGGAGCCCAATGCCGCCGCGAGCGGCGCCAGTGTGCGTGTGAGCAACAACAACGGTTGACCCGCTCCACATCGAGGCCGCAAGCGCTTCGTATTGCAGTAGATCCAACCCGCCCTCGGCCTGCGATGACCGAGGGCGCTCGGATGCGTTTTCACCAGATGTTTCCCGCAATCAAAGGCGGCGACGCGCAAGTCTGGCAGAATGCCGCGCTTGATCCCATCCCGCTGCGTCCGCCGGACAATAACCTTTCCATCATCGCCTGGCCATCCGGCCAGCTTGTCGAAACCGTTGTGTTTAGCGATCCTGAGAGTCTTCTTGACGTCCCACGCAGCCAACGACCATCTGATCGCCCATGTTCCGTTCCATCCAGACCCTCGTTAGAAAATGGCGCGCGTCGCGCAATAGCGGCCATCAGCTCGACGCGCTGCTCGTCATGGCGGACCAGCACGCGTCCTATGCCGAGCGCAGCGAGTGGCTGATCGAGCTGGCCCACTGGATCCGCCGCCGCGGCACAGTGCAGGCTCAACCCGTCAGACCTGACGCAGCAGCGGCCGAGGGGCGCTCGCTGTCCGAGCACACCCGGCTGCGCTACATGCTGCAGGTGCTCGACCGCAACCCAGCGTGGAAGGCCAACGTAGCCGGCATCCTGCGGGCACTGCTGCGCGAGAGCGACGGCATCTCGCTGCTGTGCGATTCCGGCATGCCGGTGCACTCCGCGTTCTTCGGCGCGCTGTTCGGACGCTTCGAGTCATCGCTGATTCCGCCGGCGCCGAACCGGCGCGATCTGGGTGCGATCTTCACGCTGATGTTCACCTCCGAACGCGACGCCGAGTGGATCGCCGCGCTACCCGCCGACCTCCTGACTCGCATCCGCGACCTGTTCGATTTCGACGTGGCGGCAAGCGAGCCGCGCCTCACCGGTGCGCTCTCGCTGGACCTCGTGGCCGCGCTGCACAACCTCACCTGCCAGATCAGCTCAACCGGGCTTTCGCAGACGGTGCGCAGCCGTCTGGGCGATACCGACGTGCGCGTCGCCATGGAGAAGCAGCCGTTCTACCGCCTCACGCGTGCGATGCTCGCGGTTGAAGCGGCCCATCATGCGGTCGAAGCCGGCGCGGCACCGGGCGAACTGCTGCACGAAGTCAACTATCTGCGCCTGCTGCTCGACGAGTGCCGCATTGCCACGGACAACGTCTTTGCCCACCTGTACCGCAACGGCGTGAGCGTGGACATCGTGTTTCAGGTGGAACGCATGCGCATGCGGATCCAGCGCGCCGAGCACCTGCTGGACGCCTGGATGGCCGCCGACGATCCGCACGCCGGCTCGCGCCTCGCCGCCGAACTGGTGAAGGCCAATCACGCGAGCCAGAGCGTCGCGCATCTGCTGCGCAGCAACTTCTCGTTGTTGGCGCGCAAGGTCGTCGAATACAGCGCTGACACCGGCGAACACTACATTGCGCGTGACCGGGCCGAGTATCTGAAGATGCTGCGCATGGCGGCGGGCGGCGGACTCGTCACCGTAGTCACCGTCTGCGTGAAGTTCGCGATTACGGGCGCGCATCTGCATAACATGGTGGAAGGCTTGCTCGCCGGCATCAATTACGCAGCCAGCTTTCTGCTGATGCACTTCCTGCATTTCTCGCTCGCCACCAAGCAGCCAGCCATGACGGCGCCGACCATCGCGCGCGAACTGGATGGCACCGGCACCCCAGAGGGCGTGCAGCGCTTCGTGAACTCCGTAGTCGCGCTGATCCGCACCCAGGCGGCGGCCGTGTTAGGCAATGTGATGCTGGTGTTTCCCGTGTGCCTGGGCGTGCAGTTACTGTGGCACGCGCTGTTTCACACGGACATCATCTCGCCGGAGAAGGCGCACGCCACGCTGCATTCGTTCTCCCTCGCCGGACCCACGCCGTTTTACGCCGCCCTCACCGGCGTGCTGCTGTGGTCGTCCAGCCTGATCGCGGGATGGGCCGACAACTGGTTCGTACTGCACCGCGTAGCGGACGCACTCACATACAACCGGCGGTTGCGCATGACGCTGGGTGCGGCCGGCGCCGCCCGGCTCGCCGCGTTTTGCCGCTCCAACGTGGCCGGGGTGGTGGGCAATATCACCCTGGGTCTGATGCTTGGACTCGTACCGGCCATTCTTACGGCCTTCGCCTTTACCTTCGAAGTGCGGCACGTCACGCTCTCGGCGGGGTCGATCGGCGTGGCGCTCGGTGTGCTCGGCAAGGATGCGCTGGATTTGCCGGAGTTGTGGTGGGCGGTGGCCGGCGTGTTCAGCATGGCCATCCTCAACGTGGCGGTCAGTTTCGCGCTGGCGTTCTACATGGCCGTGCGTTCACGCGATCTGCGCCGCAGCGACGTGCGGCCGTTGCGCGCCGCGATCTGGCGCCGGGTGTTCCGGCGGCCGCTGGATCTAGTGTGGCCGGTCGGCGCTACGAGCAAGCCCGCGCATCCTGACCGCGTACAATAGCGCCTTAATCAACGCCTCCCGGCAACATCAATGTCCTTCGAATTCTTCATCCCCTGCCCACGCGGCCTCGAGGCCGCGCTCGCGGCTGAGCTCGCCGAAATTGCCGCACGCCATCTGAACGGCGCACCGTTCACGCCCGGCGCACAAGTACCGGGCGGCGTGCATTTCCGCGGGGGCTGGGCTGCCGGGATGGCGGCGAATCTGCATTCCCGACTTGCCAGCCGCGTACTGCTGAAAATCGCGCACCGGCCCTATCGCGGCGAGCAGGACATTTACGAGCTGGCGGTCGAGCAGCGTTGGGAACAGTGGTTCTCGGCCAACGAAACGCTGCGCGTGGACGTCACCGCGATCAAGTCGCCGCTGCGCAGCCTCGAATTCACGACATTGCGCGTCAAGGATGCGATCTGCGACCGTCTGCGCGAAGTGAGCGGCGCGCGTCCGAATATCGACACCAGCGCGCCGGATGTACGCGTGTTCGCTTTTCTCACCGCCACCGATTGCACGCTCTATCTCGACACCTCCGGCGACCCGCTTTTCAAGCGCGGCTGGCGGCTGGACAAGGGCGCGGCACCGCTGCGCGAAAATCTCGCGGCCGGCATTCTGCGGCTGACCGGCTGGACCGCCGGCACGCCCCTGTACGACCCGATGTGCGGCAGCGGCACCTTCCTCGCGGAAGCGGCCCAGGTGGCGCTGAATATCGCGCCGGGCGCCGAGCGGCGTTTCGGTTTCGAGAAGTTCAAGCAGTACGACACGAAGGCGTGGCAGGCGCTGAAGGCGGCTGCGCTGGATGCGAAGCATGCGGCGCGCAGTTCACGCGCTGATCTGCAGATTTTCGGCAGCGACATTTCGGGCGACATGCTCATCAAGGCGCGCGCCAATTTCGAACGGGCCGGTTTGCCGGCCTTTGTGCTCAAGCAGCTCGACGCGCGCAACATGACGCCGCCGTCGTCGCAGCCAGGCATTCTCGTCGCGAATCCGCCGTACGGTGAGCGCATTGAAGTACGCGGTCGCAACGCGCGCGGCGAGCTTCGTGAGACGGGCCGAGAAAGCCGCGATGACGACAGTTTCCGCCGCGCCCAGGAAGAAGCGCCGGACAGCGAGTTCTTCAAGTCGCTCGGGGACGCGCTCAAGCAGCGCTTCACCGGCTGGCACGCGTTCATCCTCACATCGGACCGCAAGCTGCCGGGTCAGTTGCGGCTGCGCGAATCGACCAAGACGCCGCTCTTTAACGGCGCGCTCGAATGCCGCCTGTTCCGCTTCGACCTGATTGCGGGCAGCGTACGGCAACGGCCGGCCAACCCGGACACGCCGCCCGCGGCCTAAGCACACGCGCCGGCGGCAGCGAACTTCCGTGCCGCAATGCAAGCCAGATAACGGGGACGCGAGTCCCCGTTTGCGTTTCTATGCGGCGCGTAGCGGCGTCGCGCCGTCATCCGCTTGCTTGCTGCGGTCTCTGCGGTCTCTGCGGTCTCTGCGGTCTCTGCGGTCTCTGCGGTCTCTGCGGTCTCTGCGGTCTCTGCGGTCTCTGCGGTCTTTGCGGTCTTTGCGGTCTTTGCCCTCTCTGCTTTCTCCACCCTCTCGTCCGCCGCAAGCCATTCCGCCGCTCCAACCCATCCTGCTCCGGTAAGCGTAAAGCAAAGGCTACTGACAGAACGTTGTCAGTAGCCCCGCCTCACACTCCCTCTCACGCCATCTGGCGCGCCCTCGAACTGGGCACCCCAACCTTCTTGCAAGGGAGAGAGTCATGTCATCACCCGCTTCCCATATCGTTTCGTGGTTCGAAATTCCGTCCGTCGACTTCGAACGTGCGGTCCGCTTCTACGAGACCGCGCTCGGCACCACGCTGCGGCGTGAAGACTTCGGCGGCCAGCCGATGGGCATCTTCCCGTACGCCGAACCGGCCACGGGCGGCTGCATCGTTGCGAAAACGAAGGCCAGCCCGTCTACGGATGGCGTGCTGATCTACCTGAACGCGCAACCGAGCGTAGACGCCGTGCTGGCACGCGTCGAAAAGGCCGGCGGCAAGGTGGATGGCCCTGTCGTCGAACTGCCCCAGGGGATCGGCTTTATCGGTTTCATCATCGACACCGAAGGCAATCGCGTCGGCCTGCATTCGCCCACCAACGGCTGACGGTCGCGTACGTTGGTGATCGCTCAACCCGATCGAATCACCTGACTAGCCGGACGACCACGCGCGTGGCCGTCCGGATGGACCATGCCGCACCCCGTCAGACCACGCATCACGCGGCGCAATCATGCAGCGCTATCATCGCGGGAGTCTCCCCGCCCCTCTCTACCGAACGCCCACAATGACGCGCCGCGCCGACCGCCTGTTCCAGATCGCCGAACTGCTCCGCGGGCGGCGTCTGACCACCGCGCAACAACTCGCCGACTGGCTGCATATCTCGCTACGCACCGTCTACCGGGATGTGCGCGACCTGCAGCTATCCGGCGTGCCGATCGAAGGCGAAGCCGGCATTGGCTACCGGCTGAGCCGCTCGGCGAGCCTGCCGCCGCTCACCTTCACGGTAGACGAACTCGCCGCGCTTGCCGCCGGCGCGCGCATGCTCGAAACCTGGGGCGGCGCGAGTTTCGCCAAGGGCGCGCGCGGCGCGCTGGCGAAGATCGCGTCCGCAATGGCCGCCGACAAGCGCGCCACACTGGAACGCCTGCCGATCTTCGCGCCGTCGTTTCACATCAAGGAAGATTTCTCGGAGAAGGTGGATGCCATGCATCTGGCGATCAACGACAAGCGCGTGGTGCGCTTTGCCTACCGCGATCGCATCGGCGCGCAAACGGAGCGCCGCGTGTGGCCACTGGGCCTGGTGTATTGGGGCGCGCGCTGGACCATCGGCGCCTGGTGTGAATTGCGCGGAGACTTCCGCAATTTCGATGTCGAGCAGATTCGCGAACTACAGGTGCTGGAACCGTTTCCTGACACGGAAGGCAAACGGCTCGCGGACTATCTTCGGCACGTGGAAGTGAAGCAGCGCTGAGTCGGTTCGCACGGCGGCTGTGGAAGCCGCCGCGCCAGCACAGGAAGAATGCAACGCCCGCATGCAGCCCCAAAACAAAATCACCCCCGGGCCACATACGTTCAGACAATCGGCCTGTCACTCCACCGACTTCACCATATCCTCAATGACCTTCTTGGCATCGCCGAACACCATCATGGTCTTGTCCATGTAGAACAGGTCGTTGTCGAGCCCGGCGTAACCGGCCGCCATCGAACGCTTGTTGACGATCACCGTGCGTGCCTTGTATGCCTCGATGATCGGCATGCCTGCAATCGGCGACTTCGGATCGTTCTTCGCTGCCGGATTCACCACGTCGTTCGCGCCGAGCACCAGCACCACGTCCACCTGGCCGAACTCGCTGTTGATGTCCTCCATCTCGTAGACCATGTCGTAGGACACCTCGGCCTCGGCCAGCAGCACGTTCATGTGCCCCGGCATACGCCCCGCCACCGGATGAATCGCGTAGCGCACGTCGATGCCGCGCTCGGTCAGCTTGTCCGTCAGTTCCTTGAGCGCGTGCTGGGCGCGCGCCACGGCCAGCCCATAACCCGGCACGATCACCACGGTTTCGGCGTTGCCCAGCATGAACGACGCATCTTCCGCCGAGCCGGACTTGACCGGACGCTGCTCCTGCGCACCGCCTGCCGCGCCCGCGCCGGCTTCCGCGCCGAAGCCGCCCAGCAGCACATTGAAGAACGAGCGGTTCATGGCGTGACACATGATGTACGACAGGATCGCGCCCGACGAACCCACCAGCGACCCCGCGATGATCAGCATCGGATTGTTCAGAGAGAAGCCGATGCCCGCCGCCGCCCAGCCCGAATACGAGTTGAGCATCGACACGACCACCGGCATGTCCGCGCCGCCAATCGGAATGATGATCAGCACGCCGAGCGCAAAGGCGATCAGCGTCATGATGATGAACGGCAGCCACGCCTGCGTGATGAAGAAGATCACGCCGAAGCCGACCATGGCGATCGCCAGCATCAGGTTGATCAGATGCTGCCCCGGATACACGACCGGCGCGCCCTGAAAGAGCCGGAACTTGTATTTGCCTGAGAGCTTGCCGAAGGCGATCACCGAACCAGAGAACGTGATCGCCCCGACGAAGGTGCCGATGAACAGTTCAATGCGGTTGCCGTACGGCAGGAAGCCGACAATCGGGTTGTCGACGTCCACGAGGCCGAAGGCCGCCGGCTCCGACACCACCGCGTAGGCAATGCAGACGGCCGCGAGACCGATCAGCGAGTGCATGGCCGCGACCAGCTCGGGCATCTTGGTCATCTCGACGCGCGCCGCGACGAATGCGCCGATCGCGCCGCCCACCACCAGCGCCGCGAACAGCAGACCGAGCCCCAAGCCGAGATTCGAGCCCAGACCCGCCGCCTGTTTGGCGATCAGCGCAATCGTGGTGAGAATGGCAATGGCCATCCCGGCCATGCCGAACGTGTTGCCGATGCGCGCCGTCTTCGGATTGGACAGTCCCTTGAGCGCCTGGATGAAGCACACCGAGGCGAGCAGATAAAGCAGCGTAACGACGTTCAGACTCATTGCGCGCCCCCTTCCTTGTTGGCCGCCAGCTTCTTCGGCTCTTTCTTCTTGAACATCTCCAGCATTCGCCGCGTGACGAGGAAGCCGCCGAACACGTTGACCGCCGCCAGCGCCACGGCCAGCGTGCCGAAGAACTTGCCCGCGCCGCCAATGGTGAGGCCGGCGGCCAGCATCGCGCCCACGATGACGATGGCCGAAATGGCATTGGTGACCGCCATCAGCGGCGTGTGCAGCGCCGGCGTGACGTTCCAGACCACGTGGTAGCCCACGTAGATTGCCAGGATAAAAATGATCAGATTGATGACGGTGTGGTTGATGACTTCCATCGCCGTTCTCCCAGGTAGTGGTTCGCTTGGTTTTGTCGAAACGCCTACGCCTTGCGCGTGACTTCGCCGTCACGGGCGAGCAGGGTGGCCGCCACGATATCGTCTGCAAGATCGATGTTCAGCGTGCCTTCCTTGCTGACGATGAGCTTCAGGAAGTCGAGCAGATTGCGCGCGTAGAGCGAGGACGCGTCAGCCGCCACCATCGACGCCAGATTCGTGTAGCCCACGATCTGCACGCCGTTTCTCGTGACGATCTTGTCGGCCTCGGTGAGCGGGCAATTGCCGCCGCGCCGGCCCTCGTACTCGGGGCCACGGCCGGCCGCCAAGTCCACGAGCACCGAACCCGGCTTCATGGCCTGCACGGTTTCCACGGAGATCAAGGTCGGCGCGGGGCGGCCGGGAATCAGCGCGGTCGAGATGACCACGTCGGCCTGACGGGCGCGCTCGTGCACTAGCGCGGACTGGCGCATCAGCCACGACGGCGGCATGGGGCGCGCGTAGCCGCCCACGCCCTGCGCTGCTTCGCGTTCCTCATCGGTTTCGTAGGGGACGTCGAGAAATTTGGCGCCCAGCGATTCGATCTGCTCTTTCACGGCGGGGCGCACGTCCGAGGCCTCGATCACGGCGCCGAGGCGCTTGGCCGTCGCGATGGCCTGCAGACCGGCCACGCCCGCGCCGAGGATCAGCACGCGCGCTGCCTTGACGGTGCCGGCTGCGGTCATCAGCATGGGCATGAAGCGGGGATAGAGGTCCGCGGCCAGCAGCACGGCCTTGTAGCCGGCAATATTGGCCTGCGACGACAGCACGTCGAGGCTCTGGGCGCGCGTGGTACGCGGCGCGGCTTCGAGTGCGAAGGCGGTCACGCCCGCGGCGGCGAGTTTCGCGGCGTTGTCGGCATTGAACGGATCGAGCATGCCGACCAGCACTGCGCCGCGTTTGAGCAGCGGGAGTTCGGCTTCTGTGGGGGATTGGACCTTGAGCACGAGGTCAGCGCCAAAGGCCGCGCCCGCCTCGACAATCTCGGCGCCGGCCGCGCTGAAAGCTTCGTCAGGAAAGCTGGCGCCCGTGCCGGCACCGCTCTGGATCGTGACCCGATGGCCCTGCGAGACATATTTCTTGACCGTCTCGGGCGTGGCGGCGACGCGTGTTTCGTGTGCTCGCGTCTCGGCTGGCACTCCAATGTGCATCGTTGACTCCTCCTCGACTTCCTGTTGTGACCACAGATCTGCCGACGAGGCACGCCGGCCTGCTCATGCAACGATTACGCTGCCACTTTAACCGAAACATGGGGCCGCATCGGAATCTATGTCAAGCGGCGGAGGAAATGGCTTCTGTACCGCTGCCGGGCAGCCTGGCGGCATACCCGGTAAAATGCTGCCCCATGAATCCGGAAACCTGGGCTGCACACGTTACGGTGGCCGCCATCATCGAGCGTGACGGACGCTTCCTGCTCGTCGAGGAACACACGGACGACGGGCTGCGTCTCAATCAGCCCGCCGGCCATCTGGAAGCGGGCGAAACGCTCGTGGAAGCGGCGGCGCGTGAAACGCTCGAAGAGAGCGCGCACCGCTTCACGCCCGAGGCGCTGGTTGGCGTCTATATGGCGCATTTCGCGCGCGCTGAAAGCGCAAGCGGCGCCACCTACCTGCGCTTCACCTTTTGCGGCAGCAGCGGCGAGCCCGAGGCGGGCCGCGCGCTGGATCCCGATATCGTCCGCACGCTGTGGATGAGCGCCGAGGAATTGCGCGCGTGCCCCGAGCGGCATCGCACGCCGCTCGTCATGCGCTGTATCGACGATTACCTCGCAGGCCGGCGTTTCCCGCTCGACTTCGTGCATACGCATTCGGTCGGGCCCACCCGATCAAGCAAGTCAGGCACACAATGAGCAAGCAGAAAGTCGTAGTAGGCATGTCGGGCGGCGTCGATTCGTCGGTGACCGCATGGCTGCTCAAGGAACAGGGTTACGACGTGGTCGGCCTGTTCATGAAGAACTGGGAAGACGATGACGACGGCGAGTACTGCTCGACACGGCAGGACTGGATCGACGTCGTCTCCGTGGCGGATCTGATCGGCATCGACGTCGAAGCCGTCAATTTTGCCGCCGAATACAAAGACCGCGTCTTCGCCGAATTCCTGCGCGAATACTCGGCCGGCCGCACGCCGAATCCGGACGTGCTGTGCAACGCGGAAATCAAGTTCAAGGCCTTCCTCGATCACGCCATGTCGCTCGGCGCGGAAACCATCGCCACGGGTCACTATGCGCGCGTGCGTGAAGTGGACGGCCGCTTCGAACTCCTGAAGGCGTTCGATCATACGAAGGATCAGTCGTACTTCCTGCATCGCCTGAATCAGGCGCAGTTGTCGAAGACGATGTTTCCGCTCGGCGAGATTCCAAAGACCAAAGTGCGCGAGATCGCCGAACAGATCGGCCTGCCGAACGCGAAGAAAAAAGACTCCACCGGCATCTGTTTCATAGGCGAGCGGCCGTTCCGCGATTTTCTGAACCGCTATCTGCCCACCAAGCCGGGTCCGATGAAAACGCCGGACGGCACCGTGGTCGGCGAACATATCGGCCTCGCGTTCTATACCTTCGGCCAGCGCAAAGGCATTGGCCTCGGCGGCAGCAAGGAAGGCAGCGGCGAGCCGTGGTTCGTCGCGGGCAAGGACATTCCGTCGAATACGCTCTACGTCGCGCAAGGTCACGATCACCCCTGGCTGCTGAGCCATACGCTGAGCGCCGGCAATACGAGCTGGGTGGCGGGTTCCGCGCCGGCTGAGGGCTTTGCCTGCGGCGCGAAAACGCGCTACCGGCAAGCCGATGCGGCCTGCACCTTCGGCACGGCCGGGGAAGCCGGCGGCCATTTCGCGTTGACCTTCGACGACGCGCAGTGGGCTGTCACACCGGGGCAATCAGCCGTGCTCTACGATGGCGAAATTTGCCTCGGCGGCGGCATCATCGAAAGCGCGGTTACTGCACAACCGGCCACGCGGCAGCCGCAAACCGCCGCGCTGCTGACCACGCGCTAGTCTTTCGGCCAACGGATATTGAACGGACGCTGTCGTGAACTTCACCACTCCGTCCGTTCCTGCTTTAGACTTGCCGCGGCGCGACGACCACGCGTCAGTGCAGTACGTTTCATCTTCACCCTATAGCAGTCGCCCATAAGACCTCGCAGCGGACTCCGCCTGCGCCAGAAGCTGGCGATCCCACTGCGAGAAAACCAGAAAACTCAGCGCCCAGACGCATTCTGCAACGGAGTCCCCCATGTTTTCTCGACGCTATCTGGCCATGTGGTGTGCGGTGGTGCTGCTCGTCGTGTGTGCGGCGCTGGCCGCGACGAGTCACCTGTCGTGGTTCTGGATCATCATCCCCGTTTTGCTGGTGGCGCTGGGTGCGTTCGATCTGACCCAGGAGCGTCACGCGATCCTGCGCAACTACCCGATCTGGGGACACGCGCGCTTCATGTTCGAGTTCATCCGGCCGGAGATCCGCCAGTATTTCGTCGAGGACGACACGGAAGAAAAGCCGTTCTCGCGCGCCCAGCGCAGCATCGTCTATCAGCGTGCGAAGAACGACGTGGATAGCCGCCCATACGGCACCGAACTCGACGTGAAAGCGGTCGCGCACGAATGGATCAGCCACTCGCTCGCGCCGACCAAACTGGACAGCCACGACTTCCGCCTCGTAGTCGGCCCGGATCGCGCGCAGCCCTACTGCATGTCGATCTTCAACGTGTCGGCCATGAGCTTCGGCTCGCTCTCGGCGAACGCCATCATGGCGCTCAACCTCGGCGCCAAGAAGGGCAACTTCGCGCACGACACCGGTGAAGGCTCGATGTCGAAATATCACCGTGAGCATGGCGGCGACATCATCTGGGAAATCGCCTCGGGATACTTTGGCTGCCGCAACGACGACGGCTCGTTCAACGCCGACAAGTTCGCCAAGCAGGCGCAAGAACCGCAGGTGAAGATGATCGAGGTGAAGCTCTCGCAAGGCGCCAAGCCCGGTCACGGCGGCGTATTGCCCGCCGCGAAGATCACGCCGGAAATCGCCGAGACGCGCGGCGTGCCGATGGGCCGCGACTGCATTTCACCTGCCACGCATTCGGAGTTTTCGACGCCGCGCGGCTTGCTGGAATTCGTCGAACGCCTGCGTAATCTGTCAGGCGGCAAGCCGACTGGCTTCAAGCTGTGTATCGGCCATCCGTGGGAATTCTTCGGCATCGCCAAAGCCATGCTCGAAACCGGCATCCTGCCCGACTTCATCGTCGTGGACGGCGCCGAGGGCGGCACCGGCGCGGCGCCGCTGGAGTTCACCGATCACGTGGGCGTGCCGTTGCAGGAAGGGCTGCTGCTGGTGCACAACACACTGGTGGGCATCGGTCTGCGGCAACGGATTCGCATTGGCGCGAGCGGCAAGATGATCACCGCTTTCGACATCACCAAGACGCTGGCCATTGGCGCCGACTGGGTCAATGCGGCGCGCGGCTTCATGTTCGCGGTGGGCTGCATCCAGGCGCAGACCTGCCACACCGGCCGCTGTCCGACGGGCGTCGCCACCCAGGACCCGGTGCGTCAACGTGCGCTGGTGGTGCCGGACAAGTCGGACCGCGTGTTCAATTTCCATCACAACACGCTGCACGCGCTGAAGGAAATCATTCAGGCGGCCGGCCTCAAGCATCCGGCGGAATTGCGCGCGCATCACATCGTGCGGCGCGTGTCGTCGCATGAGGTGAGCCTGATGTCGGATCTGCTGAAGTATCTGGAGCCGAACGATCTCTTGAACGGCAACTACCGTTACTCGCTGTTCGAGAAGTGGTGGCCCATTGCGAGCAGCGAGACGTTTGCGCCGAAGGTGGAACTGGCGGCAACGTGAAACTCACGGCGTCGCTTCGTGTTGTTCGGTCTTATGTTTTGGTGTTTTTCTCACCAAAACATAAGACTCCATAAGAATTCGTCTCATATACAACGAACACGCCGGGTCGTACATTTAGGGGTTGTTTCTCTTCGACTCGAGATATGGCCACCACGCCCGCCGCTCCGCTTTCCCCTCTTCCACCTCTCCTCCCGCTCTCTGCTCACGCGCAACTGGTCCAGAGCCGCCACGGCTGGATGATGGCCAATCCGAACGACTTCTATCTGGGCCGCGCGCTGATCGAATACGGCGAGTGCTGTGAACTGGAGTCGGCGGTGCTACGGCAGTTGCTGGTGCGACCGGGTGTCATCGTGGAGGTCGGTGCCAACATCGGCGTGCATACCATCGCGCTCGCACGGCAGGCGCTTCAGCAGCGCCAGGTGCTGGTGGCCTTCGAACCGCAGCCGGTGATTTTCCAGAACCTGTGCGCGAACCTCGCCGCCAACGGCATCACCAACGTGCTCGCGTGGCCCTATGCGTGCGGCAACGACATCGGCACGCTCTACTTCGAACAGCCGGACTACGAAGCGCCGGGCAATTTCGGGGCCGTCGCCATGCGCGCCGAGCCAGGCGCCGGCACGTTGCCGGTGCCCTGCGTGCGGCTCGACGACGCGTTGCGCAATCACACCGTGAGTCTCATCAAGGTAGACGTGGAGGGGTTCGAGCTGGCCGCATTGCAAGGCGCCGAACAGACGCTTGCCCGCTGCCGTCCTACGCTCTATGTCGAGAACGACCGGCTCGACCAGTCACAGGCGCTGATCGAATGGTTGTGGTCGAAGGACTATCGCTTGTGGTGGCATTTGCCGCCGCTCTTCAACCCCGCCAATTTTTTCGGCCGCGACGAGAATATCTACGGGCAGCTTCTGTCCTGCAACATGCTGGCGTTGCCGCGCGAACTCGATCTGAACATCAGCGGCTTCACCGAAGTCACCGATTCCGCCACCCACGCATTGATGGATCTGATCAGCTAGTCGCGTACGTGCCGCGCACTCAGTCCGACGGCAGCGTGTCGATGAACGACTGCCGCTGCGAGAGCTTCTGGAAGTGCTTGTCCAGGTTGGGATGCGACTCGCGCCAGTTCAGCTCGGGGGTGCGGAAATCGAGGTAGCCCAGTGCACAGCCCACGGCGATATCTGCCAGCGAATAGCGGTTGCCCGCGCACCACGGTTTGTTGCCAAGCCCTTGCGACATGGCAACGAGCCCATCGTGAACCTTGTGTTGCTGGCGTGCGATCCACGCTTCGGAGCGATGTTCGGGCTCCCGCTGGGTGCCTTCGAGACGAATGAGCACGGCCGCGTCCAGCATGCCGTCAGCGAGTGCTTCCCAGCATCGCACTTCCACACGCTCGCGTCCCGACGCGGGAATCAGTTTGCCGACCGGCGACAGCGTATCCACGTACTCGCAGATCACGCGCGAATCGAACACCGCCTCGCCGTCGTCCATCACCAGGCACGGCACCTTGCCGATCGGATTGAACGTGTGGATGGCCGTATCCGGCGCCCAGACGTTCTCCAGCACCAGGTTGTAGTCGATCTTTTTTTCGGCGAAGACGATGCGCGCCTTGCGGACAAACGGGCTGGCGTACGAACCGATGAGTTTCATCATCACAGTGGCCTTTTTTGAAATTGGGCGGAAGTATACGTGGGTTGGCGGCGATTCATACAGGCTCCCCTATCTTCCGGAACGGCACCCAGCGCGGCTGTGGGCGGATAGCAACATTGCCGCTTTACGCGCGCGCCGTCCAGCCCGCCGAATGGCCAGCGGCCATGACATCCGGCTCCCCCCGCTCGCTGGCCGCGCGGAAAAAATAAAGCATTGGGCGCTACAATCGCACGATGAACCAGCCGAACGAACCCACCCTCGCCATCGACGTCTACCGCAAGCGCCGCGAGCGCGTGCTCGCCGCGCTCCGCGCGGCAGGTGGAGGCGTCGCCATCGTGCCCACGGCGCCCGAAGTGCTGCGCAACCGGGACGCCGATTATCCGTATCGGCACGACAGCTATTTTTACTACCTGACCGGCTTCACGGAGCCCGAGGCGCTGCTCGTACTCGACGCCAGCGCGGCGTCCGGCGAACCGGCCTCGATCCTGTTCTGCCGCGCCAAAAATGTCGAGCGCGAGACGTGGGAAGGCTTCCGCTTCGGCCCCGAGGGCGCGCGCGAGGCGTTCGGGCTGGACGCCGCCTTCCCGGTGGACGAAATCGACAGCCAGATGCCGCTGATCCTCGCGGACAAGCCCTCGCTACATTACGCACTCGGCACCTCGGCGGCACTCGACCGGCAGGTGCGCGGCTGGCTGGACGGCGTGCGCGCGCGAGCCCGCAGCGGCGTGGCGGCGCCGCAGGCCGCCATCGACCTGTTGCCCTTGCTCGACGAGATGCGCCTCATCAAGGACGCGCACGAACTCGCGATCATGCGCCGGGCCGGCGAGATTTCCGCGCTGGCGCACCGGCGCGCGATGGCCGCGTGCCACCCCGGCATCCGCGAGTACGAACTCGAAGCCGAACTGCTGTACACGTTCCGCAAATACGGCGCGCAGGGTCCGGCGTATGGTTCGATCGTCGCGGCGGGCGCCAATGCCTGCGTGCTGCATTATCCGGCCGGCAACGCCATCGCCAGGGACGGTGACCTGATCCTGATCGACGCCGCCTGCGAGCTGGACGGCTACGCCTCCGACATCACGCGCACCTTCCCGGCCAGCGGCCGCTTCACGCCGGCACAGCGCGAGCTGTACGACATCGTGCTGGCCGCGCAACAGGCGGCGATCGACGCCACGCGGGCAGGCGCCACCTTCGACGATCCGCACAACGCAGCGGTGCGGGTGCTCTCGCAAGGCTTGCTGGACACGGGCATCGTGGACCGCGCGGTGTATGCGTCCGTGGACGACGTGATTGCCGAGCGCGCCTATGCGCCGTTCTATATGCACCGCACCGGCCACTGGATCGGCATGGACGTGCACGACTGCGGCGACTACCGCGAACGCGGCGCGCCGCGCGACGCCCAGGGCGCCTTGCCGGCGCGCACGCTGCAGCCGTCGATGGTGCTGACCGTCGAACCCGGTCTGTACATTCGCCCGTCCGAGAACGTGCCGGAACGCTACTGGAACATCGGCATCCGGATCGAGGACGACGCCGTCGTCACTGAAGACGGCTGCGAACTGCTCACGCGCGGCGTGCCGGTCAAGGCGGACGAAATCGAGGCGCTGATGCAGGAGGCCCAGGCGGCCGCCGGCAAGACGCGCGACGCGTAACGGCACGGACCCGCTCGCTCCCATGAACGATGATGTTTCTCGCCCAGCCGGCGCGGTGCAGTCTGGCGCAGCGGCTGAGGTCAATGCACCCGCTGCGGCCACTTCACGTGACGGCGCGTTCGATTTCGACGTCACCATTGTCGGCGCCGGTCCGGTCGGGCTCGCGCTCGCTGGCTGGCTGGCGCGCCGCAGTGCTACGCGCGCGCTGTCGATCGCGCTGATCGACGCCCGCGAACCCGACGACGCCCGCCACGATCCACGCGCCATTGCGGTATCGCAGGGTAGCCGGATGATCCTCGAGCCGCTGCGCTGGCCCACCGACGCCACCGCCATTCAACGCATCCACGTCTCGCAGCGCGGCCATTTTGGCCGCACGCTGATCGACCATGCCGAACACGGCTTGCCCGCTCTGGGCTACGTGCTGAAGTACGGGTCGATCGTGCATGCGCTCGCCGAGGCGGTGCAGTCCACGGCCGTGCACTGGTTCCGCTCGGCTACGGCGCAAACGCCCGTGCAAGAGAACGACGGGGTCACGTTGCAGGTCCAGACCGCGCATCTCACCCGCACGTTGCGCACGCGCATTCTGGTGAACGCAGAAGGCGGCCTCTTCCACGAGCAGCGGAAAGGCGGTGACGACGGCAAGCGCGGCGACAGCCGCGATTACGGTCAGACCGCGCTGGTCGGCACAGTGAGCGTGTCGGCGCCGCAACCGCACGTGGCCTGGGAGCGCTTCACGCCGCAAGGGCCGATTGCGCTGTTGCCGGTGGGGGGCGCGCGTGGCGCGGACTACGCGCTCGTCTGGTGCTGCGCGCCGGAAGAAGCGGCGCGCCGTGCACGCTTGCCGGACGAGGCGTTTTTGTGTGAACTCGGCGTGGCGTTCGGCGACCGCATGGGACGCTTCACGCGTATTAGCGGACGCGCGGCCTTCCCGCTCGGTCTGAACGCGCTCGATACGCTCGTCAAGGGCCGCATTGCGGCGATCGGCAACGCGGCGCAGACGCTTCATCCGGTGGCGGGGCAAGGGCTCAACCTCGGACTGCGCGACGCCCATGCGCTCGCTGACGCGCTCTCGCAACTCGGGCCGACACCGCTGGCG
Organism: Paraburkholderia sp. DHOC27; assembly: GCF_003429005.1. Taxonomy (GTDB): domain Bacteria; phylum Pseudomonadota; class Gammaproteobacteria; order Burkholderiales; family Burkholderiaceae; genus Paraburkholderia. The sequence goes on along the minus strand of NZ_QVQV01000006.1, from coordinate 147,063 downwards.
CTGGCTTCGTTTGCACAGCGTCGCGCGCTCGACCGGCGCATGACAATCGGCGCAACCGACACACTGGCGCGTCTGTTCACCGTCGACTTTCCGCCGCTCGCCACCCTGCGCGGCCTGGCACTCACGGCGCTCGAATTCGTGCCGCCGGTGAAGACCGCTCTCGCGCGGCAGATGATGTTCGGGCAGCGCCGCTGAATATTGGCTTAGACGCGGCTCGCTGTGACCGGCGGCGTATGTGCGGTTCACCACCGTCTTCGCCGCCATCATCACCTTGGGCACCGCCAGTGCCGCCGCAATCCGCGAAGCGACTCTGCGGGTTCTATGACTCGACCCACTTTCATAGAAGATTTAATGGGTTACGTCTAAGTCAGGGCAGGTGCAGCTACCCCGTTAACGCTAAAATAGCAGTTTTCCCTCGTATTTAGCGGCTGCCCGGCTTGCCTCTTCACTAGCCCGCCGGCCGCTGCATTTCCTCATGCCCACTCTCGGCTCCCACAATTTGCGCAACAACCTGTTCGTCGCGCCTATGGCGGGCGTGACTGATCGCCCGTTCCGCCAGCTTTGCAAGCGGCTCGGCGCGGGTTATGCCGTGTCGGAAATGGTCGCCTCGAACGCGCAGTTGTGGAAAAGCGAGAAGACCATGCGCCGCGCCAATCACACGGGCGAAGTGGAACCCATCGCCGTGCAGATCGCCGGCGCCGATCCGGCCATGATGGCCGAGGCGGCCCGCTACAACGTGGCCAACGGCGCGCAGATCATCGACATCAACATGGGCTGCCCCGCCAAGAAGGTGTGCAATGTAGCAGCCGGTTCCGCGCTGCTGCAGAACGAGCCGCTGGTGCAGCGCATCGTCGAGGCCGTGGTGGCCGCGGTGGGTGTCGGGCCGGACGCCGTGCCCGTCACGCTGAAAATCCGCACGGGCTGGAACCGTGAGAACAAGAACGCCCTGAACGTGGCGCGCCTTGCCGAAAGCGCCGGCATTTCCATGCTGACCGTGCACGGCCGCACGCGCGCCGACCTGTATCACGGCGACGCCGAGTACGAGACCATCGCCGCGGTGAAGGCCGCGGTGCGCATCCCGGTGGTCGCCAACGGTGACATCACTTCGCCGAAGAAGGCGCGCGAGGTTCTCGCCGCCACCGGCGCGGACGCCATCATGATTGGCCGCGCGGCGCAGGGGCGCCCGTGGCTCTTTCGTGAGATCGAGCATTTCCTGCAAACGGGCGAGTTGCTGCCGCCGCCGCGCATCGACGAGATCCAGCAGGTCATGAACGAGCATCTGGAAGATCACTACGCGTTCTACGGCGAATTTACGGGCGTGCGGACTGCGCGCAAGCACATCGGCTGGTACACTCGCGGCCTTTCCGGTGCCAACGTGTTTCGTCACCGCATGAATACGCTCGATACGACGCGCGAGCAGCTTCTCGCCGTCAACGAGTTCTTCGACGCCCAAAAGGCGCTCTCCGACCGCCTCGTCTACGTGGAAGAGGATGTCAACCCGAACGGCGAGCCGGACCATACCGACCGACTAGCAGCATGAGCAAGAACAATATCGAACAATCAGTCCGCGACAGCCTGGGCATGTACTTCCAGGACCTCGACGGCTCCAATCCGCACGACGTTTACGACATGGTGATTTCCTGTGTCGAAAAACCGTTGCTCGAGGTGGTGCTCGAGCAGGCGGGCGGCAATCAGTCGCTCGCCGCCGAGTATCTCGGCATCAACCGCAATACGCTGCGCAAGAAGCTGCAACAACACGGTTTGCTGTAGCCCTTCATCGTTTTCTTGCGCCCCGCCACGTCCCCAACGGCTTCTCATTCTTCATCATGATCAAGCAAGCGCTCATCTCCGTTTCCGACAAGTCCGGCATTGTCGATTTCGCCAAATCGCTGTCGGACCTCGGCGTCAAGATCCTGTCCACCGGCGGTACCGCCAAGCTGCTGGCGGAGGCAGGCTTGCCTGTCACCGAGGTGGCTGACTACACGGGCTTTCCGGAAATGCTCGACGGGCGCGTGAAAACGCTGCATCCGAAGGTGCACGGCGGCATTCTCGCCCGCCGCGATTTGCCGGAACACATGGCGGCGCTTGAAAAGCACGACATTCCGACTATCGACCTGCTGGTGGTGAATCTGTATCCGTTCGTGCAGACCGTGTCGAAGGAAGAGTGCTCGCTGGAAGATGCGATCGAGAACATCGACATTGGCGGCCCGACCATGCTGCGTTCGGCCGCGAAGAATCACCGCGACGTGACGGTGGTGGTCGACCCGGCGGACTACGCAGGCGTGCTCGAAGAAATGCGCGGCAACGGCAACACCGTGTCGTACAAGACGAACTTCCGTCTCGCCACCAAGGTGTTCGCGCACACCGCGCAGTACGACGGCGCGATCACGAACTACCTGACGAGCCTGCCCGAAGAACTCCAGCATTCGTCGCGCAACACGTTCCCGGCCACCTTCAATCTGGCTTTCGACAAGGTGCAGGATCTGCGTTACGGCGAAAACCCGCATCAGAGCGCCGCGTTCTATCGCGACCTCACGGTGCCGGCCGGTGCTCTCGCCAACTACGAGCAGTTGCAGGGTAAGGAACTGTCGTATAACAACATCGCCGATTCCGACGCGGCGTGGGAATGCGTCAAGACTTTCGACGTGCCGGCCTGCGTGATCGTCAAGCATGCGAATCCTTGCGGCGTCGCGATTGGCGCGGACGCGCACGACGCCTATTCGAAGGCGTTCCAGACCGACCCGACTTCGGCATTTGGCGGCATCATCGCCTTCAATCGTGAAGTGGACGAAAACGCCGCTCAAGCCGTGGCCAAGCAGTTCGTCGAAGTGCTGATCGCGCCGTCGTTCAGCGCAGCCGCGCGCCAGGTGTTCGCGGCGAAGCAAAACGTACGGTTGCTGGAAATTGCCTTGGGCGACGGCCATAACGCGTTCGATCTGAAGCGTGTGGGCGGTGGCCTGCTGGTGCAATCGCTCGACTCGCACAACGTGCAGCCGCATGAATTGCGCGTGGTGACGAAGCGTCATCCGACGCCGAAGGAAATGGACGATCTGCTGTTTGCGTGGCGCGTCGCGAAGTTCGTGAAGTCGAATGCGATCGTGTTCTGCGCCAACGGCATGACGCTTGGCGTGGGCGCGGGCCAGATGAGCCGCGTGGACTCGGCACGCATTGCAGGCATCAAGGCGCAGAACGCAGGCTTGACGCTGGCGGGCTCCGCCGTGGCGTCGGACGCGTTCTTCCCGTTCCGCGACGGCCTCGACGTGGTGGTGACAGCAGGCGCAACCTGCGTGATCCAGCCGGGTGGTTCGATGCGCGACGACGAAGTGATCGCGGCAGCCGACGAGCACAACATCGCGATGGTGCTGACGGGCGTGCGGCACTTCCGACACTAAGCACAGTTAAGCTCATTTCATTGGGTAAGCGAGGGCGCTAGTCGCAGCGTCTTTGCTAAACGGGCCGGGCAGATTTTTCTGCCGGGCCCGTTTCTTTTTGGTCGGCGGACCTTGGTACACGGTCAAAGTCACTCGTCGGATTCCTTCCTCGCGTAACCCGCGCTTACCTCCGGATACGTGCTGATGTACGTGCTCAGCCCCTGTCCTCGCAGGGCCAACTGCTTCATGGCAGCGAGGTGCTTTGGTCCGACGCTGGCCGCGGTGTACCAGTACGTCACGCCATGTCTGAACCGGACCTGGATGAAATCGTCGCCGGTTTCGTAGGCCACCACGCCAGAGTTGCCGCTCAGGTTTCGATAGCGTTTCACCATGCGCATGCCTCTCAAGATCACCGAAGCCCCGCCGTGGGCGTCCGGGCTGTTGCATTTATTGCGTCCGCGCCGCCGCACAGGGTTCGCCGTGTGAGCGGTTCGTTGTAGTATCGCAGGCACTTAGTCTGCGACGCACTACATGAGAATCCTCGGCATCGACCCCGGCTTGCGTGTCACCGGTTTTGGCGTGATCGACCAGAACGGGCACCAGTTGACCTACGTGGCAAGCGGCGTCATCAAGACCGCCGATGCCGATCTGCCATCGCGCCTGGGCACGATCTACGAAGGCATCTCGACGCTGATCCGCCAGCACGCGCCGGATCAGTCGGCGATCGAAAAGGTCTTCGTCAACGTCAATCCGCAATCCACGCTCCTGCTCGGCCAGGCACGCGGCGCCGCGATCTGCGGGCTGGTGGCGGGCGGCGTGCCGGTGGCCGAGTACACCGCGCTGCAACTGAAGCAGGCCGTGGTGGGGTACGGACGCGCCACCAAGGAGCAGATGCAGCAGATGGTGGTGCGCCTGCTGAGCCTCTCCGGCGTACCCAGCACCGACGCCGCCGACGCGCTCGGCATGGCCATCTGTCACGCGCACGGCGGCAGCACGCTCAGCACGCTGGGCGGCATTGCACCTGCGCTGGCGAAAAAGGGCCTGCGGGTACGGCGCGGACGGCTAGTCGGTTAACGCCTCGCGCCCATGACTCACGTGCCGCGCGCTGCGCTACACTCGCCCTTTCTGTCATCACTGAACCTGTCATGATCGGTCGCATTGCCGGCGTACTGCTGGAAAAAAACCCGCCGCATCTGCTCGTGGACTGCAACGGCGTCGGCTACGAAGTCGACGTGCCGATGAGCACGTTCTACAACCTGCCCGCGACCGGCGAGCGCATCGTGCTGCTCACCCAGATGATCGTGCGTGAAGACGCGCATCTTCTGTTCGGTTTCGGCACCGCCGAGGAGCGTTCCACCTTCCGCGAGCTGCTGAAGATTTCGGGCATCGGCGCGCGCATGGCGCTCGGCGTACTCTCGGGCATGAGCGTGGGCGAACTGGCGCAGACCGTCACGATGCAGGACGCCGCGCGCCTCACCCGGGTGCCGGGCATTGGCAAGAAAACGGCCGAGCGCCTGCTGCTCGAACTGAAGGGCAAACTCGGCGCCGATCTGGGCGCGATGGCGAGCGCGGCGTCGGCCTCCGACCACGCCTCCGATATCCTGAATGCGTTGCTGGCATTGGGTTACTCCGAAAAAGAAGCCTTGGCCGCCGTCAAGAACGTGCCGGCCGGCACCGGCGTTTCCGAGGGCATCAAGCTCGCGCTGAAGGCGCTTTCCAAGGCGTAGCGGTGCGCCCACGCTTGATGCTGAGTGCCGTGCTTCGCCTGCGTCAAAGCACGCGCGGCCATGCGTTGAAGTGAAGCTTCCCACATCGCGCCGCGTCGCGCACCCTGGCCATTCGGCCAGCTTCAGTTGCGGGCGCTGCGCGGTACAATGTCCGCATGATCGAAACCGACAAACTCGCCGCTGAGCGCATCATCGCGGCCACGCCCGTCTCGCCGAACGAAGAAGCGTTCGAGCGCGCGTTGCGCCCGCGTCAGCTCGACGAGTATGTCGGGCAGGAGAAGGTGCGTGGCCAGCTCGAAATCTTCATCGAGGCCGCGCGGCGCCGTTCGGAGTCGCTCGATCACGTGCTGCTGTTCGGGCCGCCGGGTTTGGGCAAGACCACGCTGGCGCACATCATCGCGCGCGAAATGGGCGTCAATCTGCGGCAAACGTCCGGGCCCGTGCTCGAACGCGCCGGCGACCTCGCCGCGCTGCTGACCAACCTCGAAAAGAACGACGTGCTGTTCATCGACGAAATCCACCGGCTCTCGCCGGTTGTCGAAGAAATTTTGTACCCCGCGCTCGAGGATTATCAGATCGACATCATGATCGGCGAAGGGCCGGCGGCACGCAGCGTCAAACTCGACCTGCAGCCGTTCACGCTGGTCGGCGCCACCACTCGCGCCGGCATGCTGACCAATCCGCTGCGCGACCGTTTCGGCATCGTCGCGCGGCTCGAGTTCTACAACGCCGAGGAACTGGCGCGCATCGTCACGCGGTCGGCGGCGCTGCTCAATGCGCAAATCCATCCGGATGGCGCGTTTGAGATTGCGCGGCGTGCACGCGGTACGCCACGTATCGCCAACCGGCTGCTGCGGCGCGTGCGTGACTACGCCGAGGTGAAGGCGGACGGCAATATCACCGCGCAGGTGGCCGACGCCGCGCTCAAGATGCTCGACGTCGACCCGGTCGGCTTTGATCTGATGGACCGCAAGCTGCTCGAGGCCATCCTGCACAAGTTCGACGGCGGCCCGGTCGGCGTGGACAACCTTGCGGCGGCCATCGGCGAAGAGCGCGACACCATCGAAGATGTGCTGGAGCCGTATCTGATCCAGCAAGGCTTCCTGCAACGCACACCGCGCGGCCGCGTCGCCACCCTGCTCACCTATCGCCACTTCGGCCTCGCCGCGCCGGATTCGTCGAATCCCGTGCGCAATCTGTGGGACTCGGAAGCACAGTGAGCCGATCGAACGTCGCCTGAGGAACGCATCTGCGATGTCCGATCAAACCAGTCAGCACAATCAGCACGCCAGGCCAGAAGGTCTTGCGCAACGGCTGATTAACCGCGTCCGTTCGAAGCTGGCAAACGGTGTCACGCATCTGACCAGCGGCAGCGGGCCAATGCTCGACTACTCCTCGCCGCCCGGCGATCCTGGTCTTTTCGGCCCCGATTCGGTTTGCTGGAAAGTCCACGCTGATTTCACTTCCATGATGGCGGGCGGCATCAGCGCGCTGCTGCTGCAGGCCTTGCATCCCCTCGCACTCGCGGGCGTCTGGGATCATTCGTCGTTTCGCACGGACATTCTCGGGCGGCTGCGTCGCACCGCTACTTTCATCGCGGGTACCACTTACGGCAATCGACGTGACGCGCTCGCGCTGATCGAACGCGTCAAGACAATTCACCTGGGCGTGACGGGCACCGCACCCGATGGCCGCGCGTATCGCGCAAGCGATCCTGCGTCGCTGACCTGGGTTCATGTTGCCGAAGTGTCGAGCTTCATGGCCGCGCATCTGCACTACGTCAACGCGTCGTTGCCGGTTGCCGAACAGGATAAGTACTTTGCGGAGACGGCGCGGATCGCCGAGATGCTGGGGGCGGTGGACGTCCCGCACTCGCGCGCCGAGATCGACGCCTACTTGCGGCGCATGCGTCCCGAGCTGGAAAACAGCAGCAGGACGCGGGAAGTCGTGCGGGTGCTGATGGAAGCTCAGCCGCCAAACCGGATGATGCGGCCTGCGGGGGCGTTGATGCTCAACGCGGGAATCGATCTGCTACCGCCCTGGGCGCAAGAGATGCTCGGCTTCGACACGCTTGCGAGTGTGCGCCGGGCCATCGTCGGCCCTGGCGTGAGGATGGTTGCGCCGGTGATCCGCTGGGCACTGATCAATGGCGTGTCAAAGCGGGCGCGGCGACGCGTGGCCACAGCGGCTGCGCCGGCCGGTCAGGCAAACCGCTAGCGTCCCGGTTCCGGCATGCGTCGCAGCGTGTCGTCGTCGCTAGGCGCGTCCAGGTGTGAAACGTCGGCCCACGACACCACTTTCCCCTTGCCACCCTCGAAGTCCACCACGTTGACGCTCGTGTTGAGCAGCGCGTAATCGCGCGGCACCTCCAGCGTCAGATCACGTGCAAACCGGTAGACACAGTCGAGCACGCCGCCGTGTGCCACGCACGCCACCCGCCCGCCGGGATGCGCGGCAACGATGGGCGTAATCGTGTCCATTACGCGGTGATAGAACGCCCGCATCGATTCGCCATCCGGCGGCGCGAAACCGCCGTCGCGGGTTTGCCAGTGCTCGAATTCATCCGGATAGCGTTCGGCGATCTGGTCCCGGTCATACCCTTGGAACGCGCCGTACGAGCGCTCGCGCAGACCCTCGCGCAGTTGCATCGTCAAGCCGAGTGCGCTGGCAATGGGTTGCGCGGTTTGCTGCGCGCGTTGCAGATCGCTCGAGTAGATCGCGTCGAGACGTGCGCCGCGTTTGGCTTCGTCAGCGAAACGCTGTGCCAGACGCTGCGCCTGCTCGAGGCCCGTCTTCGCAAGCGGAATGTCAATGTGACCCTGGATGCGTTTGATACGGTTCCAGTCGGTCTCGCCGTGCCGGATGAAGAGAATCTGCGTGGGCATAAGTGGTGGCGTCGCGGCCGCCTGGCGCGGCCGCTATCCTCGCAAAAGTGGTTGGGACATCACGCGTGCGTCTGAAGCCAGAACGTGACTGGCCCGTCGTTGACTAGCGAGACCTGCATATCCGCGCCGAACTCGCCGGTTTCGACAATGGGATGCTTCGCGCGCGCGGCCGCTACGAAGTAATCGAACAGCCGCTTGCCCTCGTCGGGCGGTGCGGCCGGAGTGAAGCTCGGGCGCAGGCCACTGTTGGTATCGGCGGCCAAGGTGAACTGCGAGACCAGCAGCAAACCGCCCGCGCGCCCGGCGCCGTCGAGATTTTGTACGGACAGATTCATCTTGCCGGCGGCGTCGCTGAATACGCGGTAGCCAAGCACCCTTGCGAGCAGGCGGTCGGCGGCCGCATCGGTATCGCCGCGTTCGGCGCACACCAGCGCAAGCAGGCCCGCTTCGATGGCGCCGGTGACACGCTCGCCCACCCGCGCCTCCGCGCGCCTCACGCGCTGGATCAGCGCGATCATGCGCGGCACTCCGGCTTTGCGACCCGACCCGCATGCAAGCGTGATGCAACCGCCGCCGGGTGGTCGCGCATAGTCAACGCATGACACGACTCAGCTTCATGCAGGCTACCTTCGACAACCCGCCGCGTGTACGGCGTCATCACGCCGTCAGCGTCACGCGCGCAAAACGGCGCTTGCCGACCTGCACGACATACTCGCCCGCTGCGACCTTCAGGCCCTTGTCCGACACTGTCGTGCCGTCGATTTTCACGCCACCCTGCTCGATATTGCGCAACGCCTCGCTCGTCGACGGGGCGAGGTTGGCCTGCTTGAGCAACTGGCCGATAGCGAGCGGTGCGCCCGCCAGCGAAACCGCCGGGATATCGTCAGGCACGCCGCCCTTTGCGCGATGATTGAAGTCCTCCAGCGCGCGCTCGGCGTCCGCCGGCGAATGGAAGCGCGCCACGATCTCCTGACCCAGCATCACCTTGAAATCGCGCGGATTGCGGCCGCCTTCGATTTCCTTCCTGAAGCCGGCGATTTCGTCCATCGGGCGGAACGACAGCAATTCGAAGTAACGCCACATCAGATCATCGGAAATGCTCATCAGCTTGCCGAACATATCCGTCGGCTTTTCGCTGATGCCGATGTAGTTGTTCTTCGACTTCGACATCTTTTCGACGCCGTCGAGCCCTTCGAGCAGCGGCATCGTCAAGATGCACTGCTGTTCCTGGCCGTACTGCTTCTGCAATTCGCGGCCTACCAGCAGATTGAATTTCTGGTCTGTGCCGCCGAGTTCAAGATCGGCGTTGAGCGCGACCGAGTCGTAGCCCTGCATCAGCGGGTAGAGGAACTCGTGAATCGAGATCGGCAAGCCGCCCTGATACCGCTTGGTGAAATCTTCGCGTTCGAGAATGCGGGCCACGGTGTAGCGCGACGCGAGCTTGATCATGCCGTCGGCGCCGAGCGGCATCGACCATTCGCTGTTGTAGCGAATTTCGGTCTTCTCGCGATCCAGCACCAGCGCGGCCTGATCGAAATAGGTCTTGGCGTTCGATTCGATCTGCTCGCGCGTCAAGGGCGGTCGCGTGGCGTTGCGACCGGAGGGGTCGCCGATCAGCGAGGTGAAATCGCCAATCAGGAAAATCACCGTGTGGCCGAGGTCCTGCAACTGACGCATCTTGTTCAGCACCACGGTGTGGCCGATGTGGATATCAGGCGCAGTCGGATCGAGACCGAGCTTGATGCGCAGCGGCGTGCCGGTGGCCGCGCTCTTCGCGAGTTTCTGTGCGAATTCTTCCTCGATCAGCAGTTCGTCGACACCGCGTTTGGTAACGGCGAGCGCGTGACGGACTTCGTCGGTGATCGGGAAGGCGGGAGTGGGCTTGGAGGTGGACTCGGTGCTCATGCTGGAACGTGATGTCGCGAAAAGGGAGATTGTCCCATAGATGGGCGTTGGCGCGTCCGTTTGACGTGGCGGCGGCGTGGCCGTTTTACGTGCGGGTAGTACGGCCGTGCGGCGCGTGGCGGTTGTGCCGGGGCGCGCGCCTTGTGCATTGCCACGTGCGGGCACTATCTGCCCGGCGCCAGCGCTGCTAATCTGCTAACACGCTTCACCACCAACGATTCACAGGAGCAGCAACGTGGCGCAACAAACCACTGCGGACGGCATCTACTTCGGTTTGATGTCGGGTACCAGCATGGATGGCGTGGACGGCGTGGCCGTCCAGTTCGCCAAAGGCAAGCCCCCGGTCGTGCTGGCCGAGGCGTTTGTCGGCTTCGCGGAGGGGCTGCGGGACGCCCTCTTCAGTCTGCAACAGCCCGGCGACAACGAAATCGAACGCGAGGCGCTGGCCGCCAATGCGCTCGCCACCCGCTATACCGTGTGCTGTCACGAGCTGCTGCGGGCCGGCAATCTGTCGGCGGCGGACGTGCGCGCGGTTGGCGTCCACGGGCAGACGGTGCGGCATCGTCCCGAGAAGGGCTATACGCGCCAGATCAACAATCCCGCGCTGCTGGCGGAGATGACGCACATGGACGTGATCGCGGATTTTCGTAGCCGCGACGTAGCAGCCGGTGGCCAGGGCGCGCCGCTCGTGCCCGCTTTCCATGCGACCGTGTTTGGCGCCAAGGGTGAGACGCGCGTGGTCTGCAATTTGGGCGGCATCAGCAACATCACTATTCTCAATGCGGCGGGCAGTGTGCGCGGTTTCGACTGCGGTCCTGCCAATGCATTGCTCGACGAATGGGCCCAACGCCATTTGGGCAAGCCGTTCGACGAAAACGGCAATTTTGCGGCGAGCGGCCAGGTGAACCGGCCGTTGCTGCATGCGTTGCTCGATGAGCCGTTCTTCTCGCAGCAGCCGCCCAAGAGCACGGGCCGCGATCTGTTCAATCCCGCGTGGCTCGACGCCAAACTACAGCCGTATGCCGCCGTGGCGCCGGAAGACGTCCAGGCCACGCTCGTGGCGCTTACGGCAATTACGGTCGCGCGTGAGATCGAGCGTCACGCTTCGGACGCCCGGGCGGTCTATGTGTGCGGCGGCGGGGCGCGCAATCCCGAGCTGATGAAGGCCATTCAGACGGCACTGGAAGATACCGGCGTCAACGGTGTGCCCGTCCTGACCACCGACGCGCTCGGCGTGCCGCCCAACCAGGTCGAGCCGCTGGCTTTCGCGTGGCTTGCGATGCGCTGTGTGGCGCGGGAGCCCGGCAATCTGGCCTCGGTGACCGGGGCGGCAGGGGAACGGGTGCTGGGGGCGATTTATCCGCGGTGAGTGCCCGTGCAGACCGCGAGCGGTGGCGATTCGATTTATGCTGCTGTTCGCGAGCCGCCACTTGAGACCAGCAAACCTCACAGCCAATAAAAAACGGGGCCGAAGCCCCGTTTTTTATGCAATACGCAATGCTCAGTCGATCAAACCGAGAACGACGAGCCGCAACCACAGGTGGTCGTGGCGTTCGGATTCTTGATCACGAACTGGGCACCGTTGATGTCGTCCTTGTAGTCGATCTCAGCGCCGACCAGGTACTGGTAGCTCATCGAATCGATCAGCAACTGCACGCCGCTCTTGTTCATCACGGTGTCGTCTTCGTTGATCGCTTCGTCGAAGGTAAAACCATACTGAAAGCCCGAGCAGCCGCCACCCTGCACGAATACGCGCAGTTTCAGCTCCGGGTTGCCTTCTTCGTCGATCAGCTGCTTGACCTTGTCAGCCGCTGCGTCGGTGAAAACGAAGGGGCTAGGCATCTCGGTCACAGGGGTATCGGTGACTGCGTTCATTCGAACTCTCCAAAAAAGCTTCTAACCGCTATTGTAGGGCTGATCTCAATATCGTGCCGAAGCCCACAAAATCAATGGGTTCTCTTCGGTCCATCTGGCGGCCGGACTTGGCGCACTGTGAACCTTCGAGCGTTCGAACACCATGACCCACCACTGGTTCCCGAATGTCGGGTTCCAATAGCAAGCCCCAATACGAAAAAAGCCGCCAACGCACGCGTTGGCGGCTTTTGCAGTGAACCAGCCCGAAGGCCGGCGCACCGAAGCGATTAACGCTTCGAGAATTGCTTCCTGCGACGTGCCTTGTGGAAACCGACCTTCTTACGTTCCACTTCACGTGCATCACGCGTAACGAAGCCAGCCTTCGACAGTTCCGGCTTCAGCGTTGCGTCGTAGTCCATCAGCGCGCGGGTGATGCCGTGGCGAACCGCACCGGCTTGACCCGTTTCACCGCCACCCGACACGTTGACCTTGATGTCGAACGTGACGCCGTGGTTCGTGAGTTCCAGCGGCTGACGCACGATCATCAGCGACGTTTCGCGCGAGAAGTAATCGGCGATGGGCTTGCCGTTCACAACGATATCGCCCTTGCCTGCCTTGATGAACACACGTGCAACGGCGCTCTTGCGGCGGCCCGTGCCGTAATTCCAGTTACCGATCATGTGGGCTCCCCTTAGATCTCGAGCGCTTTCGGCTGTTGTGCCGAATGCGGATGCGTTGCTTCAGCGTAGACCTTCAGCTTCTTGATCATCGCGTAGCCGAGCGGGCCCTTCGGCAGCATGCCCTTGACCGCTTTCTCGAGCGCACGGCCCGGGAAGCGTTCCTGCATCTTGCCGAACGTCGTTTCATAAATACCGCCCGGGTAACCCGAGTGACGGTAGTACTTCTTGTCTGTGGTCTTGTTGCCCGTGACCTTCAGCTTGCCAGCGTTGATAACGATGATGAAATCACCGGTGTCGACGTGCGGAGTGAATTCAGGCTTGTGCTTGCCGCGAAGACGGTGTGCCACTTCGCTGGCGACACGCCCGAGAACCTTATCCGTCGCGTCAATCACGTACCATTCACGCGTAACCTCATGGGCTTTTGCGGAAAACGTCTTCATGATCGATCCAAAAATAATTGCTGCGCCCTATGTTTTTTTCCTGCTTGTAGTGTGCGCATCGAGGCGCGTGCAGGCTCTCCCTGTTCTTCTTCCGCGGGCACGAATGCGGAAAAGCTCTGAATTATAAAGGAAATTCCACGACCGCGTCAAAACTTGCGGGGATTGACCATGGCAGCGCGCGGCAAGGCAGGAAAAGCCGGGCACGCGGACAGCATACGTTGGACGAAAAAAAGCCCGAACGAGCGGTTCGGGCTTAATCCACCAAAGGAGGAGGGTGGAGGAGACATGCGGAGGTTGCCGAACTGCGACAACCAATGGAAGTGATTATATGAGGCGACCTTGTGCGACGCAAGATTATTTATATTGCGAAACGCGATTTCATAATGCAAAAATCACGAAATGCATCAAACCAGGCCATCAATTCGTTTTTAATCAACGAGATAGGCCCGCTCAAACGCTCGATTTCACCGTCCAGACTAGAGTAAAACCCCTAACGCCTTCAGGGCATTCCCGAACCGCCGCAAACATGCCGCAACGCAACATGCAAGCGCCGATCCAGCATATCTTCACGCTGAAGTACCCTCGGGCGAACGTGTAAACAGCGGGCTACAATGACTGCCTCGCATACAAGCAAGCAGGTACCGGTATGGAATGCAAAGTAAGCTGGATGGGGCAAGACGGCATGGCGTTCGCCGCCGAGACAGGCAGCGGTCACCTCGTCAACATGGATGGCGCGCCCGAAGGCGGCGGCCGCAATCTCGCTCCGCGACCGATGGAAATGGTTCTCCTCGGCACCGGCGGATGCACGGCGTACGACGTGGTGATGATCCTGAAGAAGAGCCGTCAGGAAATCGTGGGGTGTACGGTTGCGCTCAAGGCGGAGCGGGCGAGCGAAGATCCGAAGGTGTTCACGAAGATCCACTTCCACTTCACCGTGACCGGCAAGAATCTGAACCCGGCTACCGTGGAGCGGGCCATCAATCTGTCGCACGACAAGTACTGCTCGGCGTCGATCATGCTGGCCAAGACGGCTGAACTGACCCACTCGTTCGACATCGTCGCCGCCTGACGTTGGCTAAGCCCCGCAAGCGGCGCCCAGCGCCGCCACGAGCGTAGCGCGCACAAAAAAGAAATGCCGACGTCCTTCCGGACGCCGGCATTTTTCTATTCAGCGGCAAAGCAGGCCGATAAGCCGGATTCTGTGCACGCGCTGCGCCGAAGCACCGCGCGCGTGGCAGTCATTCCTCTAGGCGCGCCATTACTGACGCGCTCAAGCTTCCTACCCGCAGACGTGACGGGGGCCCCGTCCTGCATCTCGAAGATGCTAGCCTGCCTACTTGGAATTGCTCCGGGTGGAGGTTACCGTGCCGGTCTGCCTCGCAGCAGCCGCGGTGCGCTCTTACCGCACCGTTTCACCCTTACCTGATCCCGACTTGCGCCGGGCCATCGGCGGTTTGCTTTCTGTTGCCCTGTTCCGCGTGTTGCCACGGATGGCCGTTAGCCATCACCCTGCCCTATGGAGTCCGGACTTTCCTCGCCCTCTTTTGACCGAAGCCGCAGAGGCCGCGACTGCCTGGCCTGCTTTGCTGGCCGCGATTTTAACACTCGCGGGCCATGCAGACCGCCGCACGAAGGAAACGGGACAAGACGAGGCGGAAAAGACACCGGCTTGGCCATCAAACGGAAGCAACCGCCACGAAGCTCAACGCACCCGCCGCCCGGCACGAAACACCGTGGCATCGTCATAGAAAGACGGGGCTTCGTTGGCCGGCCACCAACCAGGAATGCCCAGCACGGGTAAAGGTGCAAACAGACGGCTCGTCAGTTGCACGTCGCTCAGGAGCGTAGCGCTGACAGACTCGTCGATCCACGCATTGCGACGGTCAAGCGGCCACGAGAAGTACGCCGGAGGCACCGCTACGATCCACGCATGCCCGGTGCAGGCCTTATATGGCGAGATCAGTTTCTCCAGCAACGCGTGACCAAAACAGCGCACCTCGCACGTCACACCCCAGGCCGCGCGCTGCTCGACCAGCAAAGTCCGCCAGTCGAAGCTGCGCAACGCGGTCTCCAGCGCAGCGTCCGCGCAGGCGAACAGCAACGCGTTCTCATCGAACAAGGTCAGTGCATCACGCACGCCGCCGCGGGTCGGACCGACGCCGAGCGCGTCGATGGCTTCTGCCTGTCGCGCATTCAACGCCGCCTTGATCCGTGGGAACGCGAACCACATTGAAGCATTGAAGAAGTCGTGCAGGTTATGGCGGGTTGGCACGCAGCCGGTCGCCGCGATATGCGCCTCGTACGCGGCGCCTGGCGGCAATGCGTCCTGCGCAATGAAGGCGAGACGCTGGCCGCGGCCGCTGTGCTGCTGCGACTGCGCGGCGTCGGCGTTCATCGTGGCGAGCAAGGACGCTTCACTCGCCAGCGCGGCCTGCTGCCACCGTTCACCACGAGTGGCGAACGGCGCGAACCACGGCATGGACCAGTCGATGTCGGCGAAGCCGGCTTGTATCGGGTGCTTGAGTTTGACGGAGTCCGGATCCATGCCACGAGCATTCGACTCGCCAATCACCTCGCCCGTCAACGGTGCATCTCGAGACACCGCCCGCTCCCCGATCAGACTCACGCGAGACTCAGACCAGCCGCCAGCCGATCGGCTCACCGCCGCGCAGCGGCACGACCGGCGTATCACCCACCGCTACTTCGGCCGGCAGCGTCCATTGCTCGCGGCGCAGCGTCACCTGCTCGCTGCTGCGGGGCAGGCCGTAAAAGTCCGCGCCGTAGAAACTCGCAAAGCCTTCGAGACGCTCGAGTGCGCCCGCCTGATCGAACGCCTCGGCGTACAGCTCCAACGCATGCAGCGCCGTGTAGCAGCCCGCGCAACCACACGCATTTTCCTTGAGGCCCTTCGCGTGAGGTGCGCTGTCGGTGCCAAGGAAGAAGCGCGGATTACCGGACGTTGCCGCCTCAACCAGCGCCACGCGATGCGTCTCGCGCTTCAGCACCGGCAGACAGTAGTAATGCGGACGAATGCCGCCCTGGAAGATGGCATTGCGGTTGTACAGCAGGTGATGCGCGGTGATCGTCGCGCCGAGCAGTTCGGCCGGAGCGCCTGCTTCGCGGATGTAGTCCACGGCGTCCTTCGTCGTGATGTGCTCGAACACCACCTTTAGCGCCGGGAAGTCGCGGCGCAGCGGCGTCATCACGCGGTCGATGAACACTTTCTCGCGGTCGAACAGATCGATCGACGCATCCGTCACTTCGCCGTGCACCAGCAGCGGCATGCCGGTTTCCTGCATGACCTCGAGCGTCTTCGCACACTTCATGACGTCGGTCACGCCCGCGTCCGAGTTGGTGGTCGCGCCTGCCGGGTACAACTTCACACCATGCACGAAGCCGCTTTCGCGCGCGCGACGGATCTCGTCGGGCGGCGTGTTGTCCGTCAGATACAGCGTCATCAGCGGCTCGAACTTCACCCCGGCGGGAATCGCCGCGATGATGCGCTCGCGGTAGGCCTGCGCCATCGCCGTCGTCGTGACGGGCGGCTTGAGGTTGGGCATGATGATCGCGCGGCCGAACTGGCGCGCGGTGTGCGGCAGCACGGCCGCGAGCATCGCGCCGTCGCGCACATGCAGATGCCAGTCATCGGGGCGGGCGAGCGTCAGGGAATCGAGGGAGGCAGTGGCAGCAGTCATGGCGAAAAGTAGACGAGCCCAGTGGTCAACAACGCGGCTTTGGCACCGCTTTGCAAAGCGGCTCGGGCGTGGGCAAACCGCAACGTTGCGGCCTGAACACCCGCCAAATTAGGTATTTGACGCGCCTGGCTCGGTGATATGCTTGGAAATCGTCATTGTAACGGGTTGCCCTCAGACGGGGCGTCCGCCCAGCCCTGCCCCAGCAATATGTGCCAACTTCTCGGAATGAACTGCGCCGCGCCAACGGACGTCACGTTCTCGTTCACCGGCTTTGCGGCGCGCGGCGGCGTCACCGATCATCACGCTGACGGCTGGGGCATCGCCTTCTTCGAAGACAAGGCGTGCCGCCTGTTCATCGATCATCAATCGTCGGCCACCTCGCCGATTGCCGAGATGGTCAAGCGTTACCCCATCAAGTCTAAGAACACCATCGCGCACATCCGCAAGGCCACGCAGGGGCAAATCCAGTTGGAGAACTGCCACCCGTTCATGCGTGAACTGTGGGGACGTCACTGGATCTTCGCGCACAACGGCGATCTGAAGGACTATTCACCGTTCCTGACGGGCGTGTATCAGCCGGTCGGCACCACGGACAGCGAGCTGGCGTTCTGCGCGTTACTGCAAGGTCTGCGTAAGACGTTCCCGGGCACACAGCCGCCGCTCGATGAACTGTTCGCCGCGCTCGCCGTCCTCACGCGCGAGATCACGCAGTTCGGCGTGTTCAATTTTCTGATGTCGAACGGTCAGGCCTTGTTCGCGCACTGCTCCACCAACCTGCATTACATCGTGCGCCGCTGGCCGTTCTCGACGGCGCATCTGGTCGACGCGGACGTGTCGATCGATTTCGCCAAATACACCACGCCCGAAGATCGCGTTGCCGTGATCGCCACCCAGCCGCTCACCGACAACGAAGTGTGGACCGCCTTCGAACCCGGTGACCTGCTGATGTTCCAGCATGGCGACGTAGTGAACCGCGTGAACGTTCCGGTGCCGCCCATCGTGCTCGAGAAGTTGCGTAACCCGGCAACGGATGCGTCGGCTTCCGCGAGTACGGCTTCGGCGATGACGATCGCGATTCGCAATCCGGGGCCGAGTGAGGCCACCACGCTGGACGTGGAGGCCGCTGACGACGCCGCGGCGTTTGAATCCTGAACGGTGCGCAAGCTAGACAGCGCCGCGATCACTCACAAGCACCCAACAAAAAAGCCGCTTCATAGAAGCGGCTTTTTGCTGACCATCGCATGAGCGAGGGGCTACTGCAACCTCACGCGTCGGCGATCCCGTCACCCCACTCAATGCAGGATCTTCGCCAGAAAATCCTTGGCCCGGTCGGACTTCGGGTTCGCAAAGAAATCCTCCTTGCGGTCGTCTTCGACGATCAAGCCCTTGTCCATGAAGATCACGCGGTGCGCGACCTTCCTGGCAAAGCCCATCTCGTGCGTCACGCACATCATGGTCATGCCTTCCTGCGCGAGTTCGACCATCACGTCGAGCACTTCGTTGATCATCTCGGGGTCGAGCGCCGACGTGGGCTCGTCGAATAACATCGCGATCGGGTCCATGGAAAGCGCGCGCGCAATCGCCACCCGCTGCTGCTGACCGCCGGAAAGTTGCGCAGGAAACTTGTCCGCCTGTCCGCGCAGACCGACGCGGTCCAGCAACTTCAACGCCTTGGCCGTCGCTTCGTCTTTCGAGCGGTCGAGCACCTTGATTTGTGCGAGCGTCAGGTTATCGGTGATGGACAGATGCGGGAACAGTTCGAAGTGCTGAAACACCATGCCGACTTTCGCCCGCAGCTTCGACAGGTTGGTCTTCTTGTCGCCGACCGACTGCCCGTCGATGGTGATCTCACCTTGCTGGAACGGTTCGAGGCCATTCACGGTCTTGATGAGGGTCGACTTGCCGGAACCCGACGGACCGCACACCACCACCACTTCGCCCTTTTTGACCTCGGTCGTGCAGTCGGTCAACACCTGGAACTGGCCGTACCACTTCGAAACGTTCTTGAGAGAAATCATCTGGCAACCTTTTCTTTAGACCTTAGACAAGGCCAGGCGCGTAGCGCGGACCTCGTCACGATAAGCATGGGCGAACAGTAGCATTTCACCATAAGGTC
Source organism: Paraburkholderia sp. DHOC27 (assembly GCF_003429005.1). Taxonomy (GTDB): domain Bacteria; phylum Pseudomonadota; class Gammaproteobacteria; order Burkholderiales; family Burkholderiaceae; genus Paraburkholderia. Next base: position 128,390 of record NZ_QVQV01000006.1, on the reverse strand, counting down.
GGTGCGGGCCGTCAGTGCGGTCAATATTCCGGTGAGGCGTCGCCCCCCCGGCAAGGCAAACGGAGCGTGCCGGCCAGTCCACAGGCTTGAAGATCAGCTAGTCAATCGCCTTGTCGTTCGGGCTCTTGAACAGCGCCTTGACCTCGTCGCTCTCGGGGAAATTCAGATTGAGGCCCTTGGGCGGAATCGGCGACTGAAACCACGTCTGATAAATGCGGTCGGCTTCGCCCGAGAGTTCCATCTTCGTGATGGCGCCGTCCACCACCTTTTTGAATTCCGGGTCGTTCTTGCGCATCATGCAACCGTAAGCTTCTTCGGATTGCGGCGTACCGATGATGACGAACTCGCTCTGGTTGGTCGCCTTGGCGCGCTCGCCGGCGAGCAGCGCGTCGTCCATCATGAACGCGGAGGCGCGGCCATTGGCGAGCGCCGCGAAGGCCTCAGCGTGATCCTTCGCACTCACGATGTTCATGCCCATGCTCTTGTCCTGATTCATCTTGCGCAGCAGACGCTCCGAGGTCGTGCCCGCCGTGGTCGACACCGTCTTGCCCTTGAGATCGGACCAGCCCTTGATGCCCGAATCCTTCTTCGTCATCAGGCGTGTGCCGATCACGAAAATGCTGGTGGAAAACGCCACCTGCTGCTCGCGCTCGGCATTGTTGGTGGTCGAGCCGCATTCGAGGTCCACCGTGCCGTTCTGCACGAGCGGAATGCGGTTCTGCGGCGTCACGGGGATGAGCCTGATACCCAGATTGGGCATATTGAGTTTCTGCTTGATGGCCTCCACGGCCTTGGCCATGAACGCCTGCGAATAGCCGATTACGTTCTGATGTTCGTCATAGTAGGAAAACGGGATCGACGACTCGCGATAACCCAGCGAGATCACGCCAGTGTCCTTGATCTTTTTCAGCGTGCCGGCCTCCTGCGCATGCGCGCCGACCGAAATCAGCCCGATAGCCGCGAGCGACACCGCAGCTTTCCTCACCTTCATGTGGGTCTCCTCAGCGAGAACACGCGCCCAATTCGCAATTTAGAGCAATTTAAACCACTACTGTATTCCAGGTGTTCAGAGATTACCCTGCTGGACGCCGATACCCGCTTTATGAGCGTATCCGGCGCAGTTGCAAAAAAACGGGCGGCATCGTTTCGATGCCGCCCGCCAGGTGAGACCCGCGGCCTCTTCAGCCGCGTTGACGCAGGGGAAAACTATAAGAAAAACAAGGCTGAAACGCTGCGCTCAGGGATACAGGCCACGCAGTTCACGCGCTTGCAGGATGCGCTTACAGGCGACGATAAACGCAGCCGTCCGCACCGACACGTTCTGTTCGCTCGCCACTTGCCACACGGCGGCAAATGCTTCGCGCATCACGCGCTCGAGACGCTGGTTGATTTCGTCTTCGGTCCAGAAGAAGCTGGAGAAGTCCTGCACCCATTCGAAGTACGACACGGTCACACCACCCGCATTCGCTACCACGTCAGGAATCACGAGGATGCCCTTGTCGTGCAGGATGTCGTCCGCCGCCGTCGTGGTCGGGCCGTTTGCGCCTTCCACGATGATCTTCGTCTTGATCTTGTTGGCGTTCTTTTCGGTGATCTGATTTTCCAGCGCGGCAGGGATCAAGATGTCCGACTCGACGCTCCAGAAATCTTCGTTCGCAATCGCGTCGGCCTCGGGGAAGCCGCCCACGCCGCCATGCTCGGCCACGTAGCTGAGCAACGCGCCGGCGTCGATACCGGTGGACTTGTGGATCGTACCCGTGTGGTCCTGCACCGCGACGACCTTCGCGCCCGCTTCCTGGAACAGACGCGCCGCAATGCCGCCCACATTACCGAAACCTTGCACCGCGATACGCGCGCCTTCTATGTCGAAACCGATCCGGCGTGCCGCTTCCGAGCCCACCACGAACACACCGCGCCCGGTCGCTTCCTTGCGGCCCAGCGAACCACCGAGTGTGATCGGCTTGCCGGTTACGACGCCGGTGGCCGTTTGGCCCTGGTTCATGGAGTACGTGTCCATCATCCATGCCATGACCTGCTCGTTCGTATTCACGTCCGGCGCAGGAATGTCGGTGTTCGGTCCGATGATGATGCCGATCTCGCTGGTGTAACGGCGCGTCATGCGCTCGAGTTCACCACGCGACAGAGTGCGCGGGTCGACGCGGATACCGCCCTTGGCGCCGCCGTACGGCACGTTCACGGCCGCGTTCTTGACCGACATCCACGCCGACAGCGCCATCACTTCGGAGAGCGTCACGTCCTGGTGATAACGCACGCCGCCCTTGCCCGGACCACGCGAAACGTTGTGCTGCACGCGGTAGCCTTCGAAGTGCGCCACGGTGCCGTTATCGAGTTCGATAGGCACGTCGACGATGAGAATGCGCTTGGGACGCTTGAGCGTTTCGAGCCAGCGCGACAGCGGCCCGAGATACGGCGCCACGCGATCCACCTGGCGGAGGTAGTTGCCCCAAGGGCCGAGGTTATCGCTATTGAGGTAGGAAGGAACCGATTGCAACGACGATGCGGACTGCGGTTGGGATGACATGCACGCTCCAGGCGTTTTGATCGAATGACGCCATTGTCGAAAAACGCCCTTTTGAAATCCAATGCCGTTTGATCATCCCGTTATGCTTTTCTTGCATAACGCTCAATTCCTGCAAAAACGTGTCGCAGAGCGCGTAACAATGCCTGTCATCACAGGCTTCCAGGCGGCTTACGTCGCGCCGTCGGCAAGCTCGCCTGTCACCACCTCCCACAGTTCGCGACCCAGCACCTGGCGCGGATCGTCGCCTTGCGCCGCAAGCTTGTCGCGATACAGACGGATCTCCATGGTCAGCGTGAACTGCCCTTCCGGCGTGCCACGCGAAGCGCGATCCAGACGGATCAGTTTGCCCTCGGCCACCGCGTCCTCCACTGCGCTGTGCGGCAGAAATGCGATGCCGTGACCGGCCAGCGCCATCGCCTTGAGTCCTTCGGCCATGTCGGTTTCATAGACGCGATCGAGCGACAGACGGGTCGGCGCATTCGCGATGATTACTTCGGTCATACGTCCGAGATAGGCGTTCGGCGTGTACGACAGGTAAGGCACGGGTTCGTCCGCGCTGCCCGGCAGCGTGTAGCGCGGACGCCCTGCGCGTCCCGGTGCCGAGAACGGGCTGATCGGCTCGTTGCCGAGTGTCAGCATGTCGTAACGGGCGGGATCGAGAGCCACGGGATGGCTCGGATGGTGATAGCCCATCACCAGATCACAGCCGCCTTCCACCAGTGACAGCACCGCGTCGTGCACGTTCAGCGCGCGCAGTCGCGTATGCACAGGACCGAGCTGCGCCTCGATGCGCTGCAGCCAGCGCGGAAAGTAGGTCAACGACAGCGTATGCGGCACGGCGAATTCAATGGTCGCCGCCGGCGTGGCGGTGTGGCCACGCAGCAGCGTGCGCGCTTCGTGGAACTGCGACAGCATGGCCAGCGCCTGCTCGTAGAACACCTGCCCCGCCGCCGTCAGCCGCGTGGGATAAACCGAACGGTCGATCAATTCCGTGCCGAGCCACCCTTCGAGCGCCTGGATGCGCCGTGAAAAAGCGGGCTGCGTCACGTGCCGAAGCTCCGCGGATCGGCTAAAGCTGCGCGTCTCCGCGAGCGAAACGAAGTCTTCGAGCCATTTCAGTTCCATGCGGACCCTGTGACCTGCGGCAAAGGAGAAGTCAGCATTCTAGCGGGGCGGCCCCGGCGGGGGCTGCCTGAGCCTCGCTGGGGCCGGACTGGAGCAGGACTGGAACCGGACTGGAACCTGAGCGGAGCTATCTCATTACGGTGGTAAAATTCCGGGTTCCCTCCGTTTCCGATCCGCTCACCGAGCGCTCACGCCTCCATCATGTCCGACACCCGTCCCGATACCCTGTTCGCGCTCACCGCGCTCTCCCCGCTCGACGGCCGCTACGCGTCGAAAACCGAAGCCCTGCGCGACTGGCTCTCGGAAGCCGCTTTCATGCGTCATCGTGTGACGGTCGAAATTCATTGGTTGATCGCGTTGTCGCAAGCAGGCTTCGCCGAAGTGCCGCGCTTCTCGGCCGCATCCGAACAGTTCCTGCTGCAACTGGCCGAGCGCTTCACCGCGCACGACGCCGCGCGCATCAAGGAAATCGAACGCGTCACGAATCACGATGTGAAGGCGGTCGAATACTGGCTGAAGGAATCGGTGAAGGGTCAACCGGAACTGGAACGGGCAAGCGAGTTCATCCACTTTGCCTGCACCTCGGAAGACATCAACAACACCTCGCACGGTCTGATGCTGGCCGGCGCGCGCGAACACGTGATCGTGCCGGCGCTGCGCTCGGTGCACGCGCGCCTCGTGGCGCTCGCGCATGCGCAAGCCGCGCAGCCCATGCTCTCACGCACGCACGGCCAGCCTGCCAGCCCGACCACGCTCGGCAAGGAAATCGCCAACGTGGCAGCGCGTCTCGCACGCGCCATCGAACGTATCGAGAAGGTCGAACTGCTCGGCAAGATGAACGGCGCGGTGGGCAACTTCAACGCGCATCTGTCCGCGTATCCCGAGTTCGACTGGGAAGCGTTTTCGCGTGAAGTGGTCGAGAAGCGCCTGAAGCTCAAGTTCAATCCGTACACCATCCAGATCGAGCCGCATGACTACATGGCCGAACTGTTCGATGCGGTGTCGCGCGCCAACATCATCCTGCTCGATCTTGACCGCGACGTGTGGGGCTATATCTCGCTGGGTTACTTCAAGCAACGTCTGAAAGCCGGCGAGATCGGTTCTTCGACGATGCCGCACAAGGTCAACCCGATCGACTTCGAAAACTCGGAAGGCAATCTCGGGCTCGCCAATGCCACGCTGCGGCATCTCGCCGACAAGCTGCCGGTGTCGCGCTGGCAGCGCGATCTGACCGACTCGACCGTGCTGCGCAATATCGGCGTCGCGTTCGGTTACTCGCTGCTGGCTTACGACGCGCTGATTCGCGGTCTCGACAAGCTCGAAGTGAACCCGCAACGTCTCAACGAAGATCTGGACAACTGCTGGGAAGTACTCGCGGAACCGGTGCAAACGGTGATGCGCCGTTTTGGCATCGAAAATCCGTACGAGCAGTTGAAAGAACTCACGCGCGGCAAGGGCATCACGCGCGAGGCGCTGCAGACGTTCATCGGCGGCCTGGCCATTCCTGCTGATGCGAAGGAACGCTTGCTCGCCATGACGCCGGCTTCGTATGTCGGCAAGGCGGTTGAACTGGCCAAGCGAATTGCTTAAGTGACGCCAGGGTCGGCGCATACGCTGGCCGACATTGTCATTGTCTGAGCGGGCGAATCGCTCAAATAAAAATGGCGCTCCGTGAATCGACGGGCGCCATTTTTTATTGCTGTCCGCTGAACAAGCCGCTTCGAGGCTCGGTTTCAGCGCAGCTTCATCTGCCGCAGCACCTCTTCGACAATGTCTTCAGGCGTCAGCTCGATACTCACCGTGATCGCCTCATCCGGGCCCGGCTCTTCGAGCGTATCCAGTTGACTCTGCAACAGCGAAGGTTCGAAGAAATGGCCCGTGCGCGTCTGTAGACGCTCGTGCAGCACCTCGTACGAGCCCTTCAGATACACGAACACCACATCCGCGTTGCCGCCGCGCAGCACGTCGCGATACGACCGCTTCAGCGACGAGCACGTGAACACCGCCGTCTCGTCCGCGCGCTGCTTTTCTTCAATCGCCGCGCGGATCGTCTTGAGCCACGGCCAGCGGTCTTCGTCGGTGAGCGGAATGCCCTTGTGCATCTTCTCCTTGTTGGCTGCGCTGTGAAACGCGTCGCCATCGGTGAAGGTGCAGTGCAGACGCTCCGCCAGCATCTCGCCAATGCGTGTTTTGCCGGCGCCCGACACGCCCATTGCAATCAGAATCATAAATACTCCTTACAAGACCGTCGCGAGTGCGAAGGTCAAAGCCAAACCCATCAACGAAATGATCGTTTCGAGCAGCGACCAGGTCTTGAACGTCTGCCCTACCGTCATTCCAAAGTATTCCTTGATCAGCCAGAAGCCGCCGTCGTTCACGTGCGAAAAAATCAGTGAACCGGAGCCGGTTGCCAGCACCAGCAGTTCAGGGCGCACCTGCACCGCGCCCGCCGCCGCGATGGGCGCGACGATGCCGCAAGCGGTCGTCATGGCGACCGTGGCCGAACCGGTTGCGAGGCGGATCAACGCGGCCACGCACCACGCGAACAGCAGCGGCGACAGATGCGCCGCCGTGGCCGCGTTGACGATTTCCTTGGAGATGCCGCTGTCCATCAGCACGCGTCCAAAACCGCCGCCTGCGCCCACGATCAGCGTGATACCCGCGATCGGCGCCAGACATTCACCGCAAAACTTCTGGATCTGCTCGCGGTTGAAACCGCGCTTCGCACCGAAGGTCCAGAAGCTGACCAGCACCGCGATCAGCAGCGCCACGTCCGAATTGCCGATGAAATGCAGCAGGTCGTTAGGCAAGGTTTTCGGCGCGAACACGAGGTCCGCCCAACTGCCGATCAGCATCAGGATCACCGGCAACAGGATCGTGAACAGCGTCACACCGAAGCTCGGCAAATCGCGCGGCTTTGGTTTGTCCTTGTCTTTCTCTTTTGCGTTGTCGTCCACGGCAGAACCGAGGAACTGCGCGGCCAGCGGATTGTTCTCAGGGAGCTTGATGTAGCGGCTGATCAGCAGCGCAAACAGCGGCCCTGCCACGATCGCGCAAGGCACGCCCACGATCAGCCCATACGTGATCGTCCTGCCAATGTCAGCGTGATACGCCTGCACCGCGAGCATCGCGGCCGGATGCGGAGGAATCAATCCGTGCACGACGGACAGGCCCGCGATCATCGGCAAGCCAACCAGCAGCAGCGATTTGCCGGTGCGCTTCGCAACGTTGAACGCAATCGGAATCAGCAGCACGAAACCCACTTCGAAGAACACTGGCAGACCGACGATGATAGCCACCACCATCATCGCCCAGTGGATGTGCTTTTCGCCGAACTTGTCGATCAGCGTGGTGGCGATACGTTCGGCACCGCCCGACTCCGCCATCATCTTGCCCAGCATCGTACCGAGGCCCACGACGATCGCAATGTGGCCGAGCGTGTTGCCATTGCCGGTTTCGAATGATTTGACGATGGTGCCCATCGGCATGCCCGCCACGAGGCCGAGCAGCAGCGACACGATGATCAGGACGAGGAACGGGTAGACCTTGTAGCGCGTGATCAACAGAATCAGCGCGGCAATGGCCACTACCGCGTACACCAGCAGCAAGCTGCCCTGGTTAGCTCCCATGGAGCTCCTCCTTTTGTGTTGTTGGTTCTGGATGCAAGCGCGCTGCAAGGAGCACGTCGTGCGTCCTGTCTCTCCATCCTGCGGAGGGTCGGTAAGGCTTGAAACCGAAGACCCGTCTGGACGTTGAATTTTACTGTTTGTTTGACGATAAGGCGCGCCAAACCGGCAGCCCAAATGAAAAAGGAGCCTTGCCTGTCCAGCTTCAGTGGCTGCGACGGCAAAGGCTCCTTTGGCGTGCCTGCAAATCATTCATGGTGCTGGCGCTCAACACCAGCCCTTTGTGCATGAGGCCCGCTTGACGCGTTGCACACGCCTCATGCCACCCGACAACCTCGCGCGATTCAGTGCGCCGGTGCGGCGAGCTGGCTGGCAGCGCGCGCGAGACGCGTCACCTCGTCCCAGTTCTGCGCGGCGAGCGCTGCCTTCGGCGTGAGCCACGAACCGCCCACGCAGACCACGTTCGGCAATGCGAGGAAATTGGGGGCGGTTTCTGCGCTGATGCCGCCGGTCGGGCAGAACTTCAGCGTCGGGAACGGACCGTGGAAGGCCTGCAGCATGGGCACGCCGCCCGCTTGCTGCGCCGGGAAGAACTTGACGATCTCGTAGCCCAGTTCGAGTGCCACGATGATATCGCTCGGCGTCATCACGCCTGGCAGCAGCGGCAAGCCCGCATCCTGTGCGGCCTTGTGCATGTCTTTCGTGAGACCGGGCGAGACGCCGAACTGTGCGCCGGCCTTCTTCGCCTGCGCGCAGTGCTCGGGCTTCGTGATCGTGCCCACGCCGACGACGATGTCTTCCGCCAGTTGACTCGCGCGCTCGATGGCTTTCAGACCCGCTTCCGTGCGCAAGGTGATTTCCAGCACCTTCACGCCACCGGCATGCAGCGCACGCGACACGTTTTCACCCTGTTCGGCTGATTCGAATGCCAGCACGGGGATCACCGGGCCGAGGCGCACGATGTCGCTTACTTTTTTCGTCGTCATAGTCAGACTCCTTGTTTCTGCAGCGCTTGGCTTGCGTGAATGTCACTTTCCATCGTCTCGCCCACCATCGGACCGAACACCGACGCACCCAGTTCCGCAGGCGCCGCGGCTGAACGGAACACGCCGAACAGTTCGCGGCCGAAACCGACTTCGTTTTCCGCCTGATGCAGCGGCACCGCCTGCGGACGCGCTGCCCATTCGGCGGCGTCGACTTCAATGTCGAGCACGCCGGCTTCAGCGTCGATGACGATCATGTCGCCCGTCAACACCTTGCCCACCGGGCCATGCAGCAGCGCTTCCGGCGACAGATGGATCACCGCCGGCACCTTGCCCGACGCACCGGACATGCGGCCGTCCGTGACGAGCGCAACGTGGAAACCTTGATCCTGCAACACGCCGAGCAGCGGCGTCAAACGGTGCAACTCGGGCATGCCGTTTGCGCGCGCGCCCTGGAATCGCACCACCGCGACGAAATCGCGCTTGAGTTCGCCCTTGTCGAAGGCTTCCTGCACCGCTTCCTGCGAATCGAACACAATGGCGGGCGCCTTAACCTTGCGATGCTGCGCCGCAACCGCCGAAATCTTGATGACGCCACGCCCCAGTTTGCCCTGCATCAGACGCAGGCCACCGTCCTTCTGGAACGGCTCCGCGATGCCGCGCAGCACGTCCGTTTCCTGACTTTGCGTGACGCCCGGCACCCAGGTGAGCTTGCCGTCCAGCAGCTTCGGCTCTTCGGTGTAGTGCTTCAGGCCCTTGCCCGCTACGGTGTTGACGTCTTCGTGCAGCAAGCCGCCTTCCAGCAGGTTACGCACGAGGAATGCCACGCCGCCTGCCGCGTGGAAGTGGTTCACGTCGGCCTTGCCGTTCGGGTAAATCTTGGCGAGCAGCGGCACGCTTTGCGACAGCTGATCGAAGTCGTCCCAGTCGATCACGATGCCCGCAGCACGAGCGATCGCCACGAGGTGCAGCGTGTGATTGGTCGAGCCGCCGGTGGCCAGCAATGCCACGATGCCGTTGACGATGGCCTTCTCGTCGACCACGTGACCGATCGGCATGTAGTTGCCGCGATCCACCGTGAGGTCGAGCACGCGACGCGCGGCTTGCGCGGTCAGCGCATCGCGCAGTGGCGTGTGCGGATGCACGAACGCCGAGCCCGGCAGATGCAGCCCCATCACTTCCATCAGCATCTGGTTGCTGTTGGCGGTGCCGTAGAAGGTGCAGGTGCCGTGGCTGTGATACGCGGCCGCTTCGGCTTCGAGCAGTGCGCCGCGGTCGCAATGACCGGTCGCGAACTGCTGACGGACCTTCGCCTTGTCGTCGTTGCCCAGACCGCTCGTCATCGGGCCGGCCGGCACGAAGATGGTGGGAATGTGGCCGAACTGCAGCGCGCCGATCAGCAGACCCGGCACGATCTTGTCGCAGATGCCGAGGCACAGCGCCGCGTCGAACATGTTGTGGGTGAGCGCGACCGCCGTGCTCATCGCAATCACTTCGCGCGAGAACAGCGACAGTTCCATGCCCGCATTGCCCTGCGTGACACCGTCGCACATGGCCGGCACGCCGCCCGCAAATTGCGCGACGCCGCCGTTTTCACGCGCGGCCTGCTTGATGATGTCGGGGTAATTCTTGAACGGCGCGTGCGCGGACAACATCTCGTTGTACGAGGACACGATGCCGATGTTCGGCTCGCGGATCTGCTTGATCACGAGCTTGTCGTTGCCTTCGAGGCCGGCGAAACCGTGTGCGAGATTGGCGCAGGACAGCGCGCCGCGCACGGGGAATTTGCCTTGGGCCTTGTCGATACGGGCCAGGTAGGCGGCCCGGGTGGGCTTGCTGCGTTCGATCACGCGTTGCGTGACCTTGAGCAATTGCGAATGCGGGGAAACCATCGAAGCTCCTTCGTCGCTGGCTGAGGCGGACGTGCGCGCAGGGCCAGGTGGGATCGCGGGAATGCCGGACTAGGCCGACGTCGAAAGTTTAGTAGAAAAACTACATAACCGCAATAAAAGGCAGGGAAGCATGACCGCGGTCTAAAATCTCACTCCGCGCCTTGTCACACGGCTGATTGAGGAAAACGCCAAAGCAACTTAGGGAATACACCTACTCACTAAATGTAGTTTTTGTACATACTTAAGCAATCAGCTATAGTCCACGCATTCTTCAGCATAGTGCGAGTTTTCCAATGATGCTGTCTCAGGTGGCGGAGATGCGCGAGCAGTTGCGCCCCTCCGAGCGCAAGCTGGCCGACTACGTGATCGAGGCGCCGCGCGAGGTGCTCGACCTTTCGATGACCGAAGTGGCCGCCCGTGCCGGCGTGAGCCAGCCGACCATTGCGCGCTTTTGTCATGCGCTCGGCTTTTCGGGCTTTCGCGAGTTCAAGATCCGGCTCGCGCAGGGCATCGCGGCGGAAGTGCCGGCCGTCTACCGCGACGTGCGCCCCGACGAACCGACGCCCGGCGTCGCCGCCAAGGTGCTCGACCGGACCATTGGCGCACTGATCCAGGTGCGCAACAATCTGTCGTCGGATAGCGTCGCGGCTGCCATCAAGCTGCTGGCCGAGGCGCGGCGCATCGAGTTTTACGGCGCGGGCGGTTCAGGTGTGGCGGCGCTCGATGTGCAGCACAAATTCTTTCGACTCGGCATGCCGAGCGTGGCGTATTCCGATCCACATACGTTCTTGATGTCGGCGCCGCTGCTGGGCGAAGGCGATGTGGTCGTGGCGATCTCCAACACGGGCCGCACGCGCGACATCGTCGACGCCGCGAAGTCCGCGCTTGCCGCCGGCGCGAAGGTGATTGCGATCACGCATGGGAATTCGCCGCTGGCGCGGCTTGCGACGGTGGGGCTGTTTGCCAACGTCGATGAGGACACCGACATTTTTTCTCCGATGACCTCACGGGTGTCGCATCTGGCCATTGGCGATATTCTGGCCGTAGGGGTCGCGCTCAGCCGGGGACCGGAACTGGTGGAGAAACTGGCGCAGACGAAAGAGGTGATTAATCGGCGGCGGATTGATTAACGGTTAGCGAATGGCAAGGATAGGTCCGACTTTGGTGTCTTGCCACGGCCTCCATTGAGCCTCATGCACTAGCGCGTTTCTGTCCCGCCTCAAAAAAAATGGGCTCCCGATTTTCATCGGGAGCCCATTTTCGTGCTGCTACTACTTACTTCGTTTTACTCACTATGGATTCAGGTCCGTTGACGAAAGCGCCTGACTGCGGCGCCTTCGCCAAGGTCACGAGTGGCTTACCACTGATACGACGCACCCGCGCCCACGGTGGTTTCGCTACCGCTCACGCCAGCACCGATCTTGACCTTCAGGTTTTGCGTGATGCGAGCCGAAGCGCCCACTGCCGCCGCCTGATAACCCTTGTAGGTACCACCACCGACGCCAATTGCAAGCGTCTTGCCAGCATCGACTTCCGGAATCATCGACAGTGCCGTGGCCGCGGCCACACCGCTGTAGGCAGAACGCGCGACATCGTTGACGCCGGCCTGGAACTGACGCATGTTCACGGCATCCGTCGGCGCCTGGCCATCGGCGACGTTCGTGATGCGACGCTCGTTGCCTTGCGAGCCCACGGAGACCGTGTTCGCCTGATCAGCCACCGAACCCGCACCGAGCGCGACCGAGTTGTCACCGCTGGCTTGCGCGCCGCCGCCGATTGCGATCGCGTTGTTGCCCGAAGCCGACGCCGCCGGCTGATTGCCCGTGTTGGACGAGATCGTGGCGCTGCCGCTTTGCTGCTCGTTCTGCACGGCCTGTGTCAGATTCGACAGTTGCTGATTGGTATCCCACAACTGTGAGCCGGTCACCGCATCAGTGCTTGTCTCCGAAATTTCGCCCTGCTGCAGGTTGGTCAGCTTGACTGCCGGAGCATCGGTTGAGCCACCCAATGTCACCTGGTTATGTGCGGACGAATCGTACGACACCGCATTGGCCACCGAACCGCTCATCGTGCCGACCGTGCTCTGCAAGCTGGCGATATCCGAGGTGTTTTGCGTCACGCGACCATCCAGATTGCTGACTGCAGCACCGACGTTGTTCACCACCGTACCGCCAACGTTGTAGCTTGGTGCCGAGACCGTGCCATCGCTGTTGACCGTCGAACCGCCGCCCAATGCCGCCGCCGTGCTGGAGGCATTCGCATACAACTGGCTGCCGTTGATTGCTTCGACACTCGACGCACCTACCGCCCCTGCTGCGACGCCCGTCACCACGCGGTTGCCCGCCGTGCCGGCAACGTTGACGCGCAGGCCGTCGGTGGTCGAACCAACATTGATGTCGCGCGAGGTTGAGTCCTGCGTGACGATCCCGATGCTGCCGTTGTTGATCTGCGTTTCCAGCGAAGACAGATTCGTGTCCAGCGTATCCAGCGCGCCGCCGACCGTGGTCTGCGTGCCGCCCTGCATGTGATACGTCGGGCCGGTGACTGAACCGTCCGCGTTGACCTGCGCACCACCACCGAGCGACGCGACGACCGGGTTCAACTGACCGAGGTTGACGGCCGACGAGTTGGTCGTACCGGCGGCGACGCCAAGCAGTTCACGTGCGCCCGCGGTGCCCGTGAAATCGACGCTCGTGCCACCCGTGCTGCTGGCGACCGTCACGGCACCCGTTGTGGCGTCCTGCTGCACCAGACCGACCGTACCGCTGTTGATCTGGTCCGTCAGGCTGCTCACCGAACCTTCCACGTTCGTCACGCGCGAGTCGAGGTTCGTGATGTTGGTGGTGTTCTGCGCGATATTGCTGGTGTTTTGAGCGATGTCGCTCGTGTTCTGGGCGACGTTCTGGTTCGTCGTGTAGAGCTGCGAGCCGTTCACCGCGTCCATGCTCGATGCCGACACTGCACCTGCTGCTACATTGCTGAGCGTCGTGCCACTCGCACCACCGAACGTTGCCTTGGCCTTCGACGCATCGTCATAGGCAACGAATGCATTCGTAACATTGCCCGAAGCGTCGGTGTTCAGGCCGAGCGATTTCAGCTGGCCAAGGTTGACCGCCGACGTGTCGGTCGTGCCGGCTGCAACGCCGAGCAGTTCACGTGCGCCCGCAGTGCCAGTGAAATCGACGCTCGTGCCGCCCGTGCTGCTGGCAACCGTCACGGCACCTGTCGTCGCATCCTGTTGCACCAGACCGACCGCACCGCTGTTGATCTGGTCCGTCAGGCTGGTCACCGATCCTTCCACGTTCGTCACGCGCGAGTCGAGATTCGTGATGTTGCTAGTGTTCTGCGCGATGTCACTCGTGTTTTGAGCGATGTCGCTGGTGTTTTGCGCGATGTCGCTCGTGTTCTGGGCAACGTTCTGGTTCGTCGTGTAGAGCTGCGAGCCGTTCACCGCGTCCATGCTCGATGCCGACACTGCACCTGCCGCTACATTGCTGAGCGTCGTGCCACTCGCACCACCGAACGTGGCCTTGGCCTTCGACGCGTCGTCATAGGCGACGAACGCATTCGTGACATTGCCCGAAGCGTCGGTGCTCAGACCCAGCGACTTCAGCTGGCCAAGGTTGACCGCCGACGTGTCGGTCGTGCCGGCTGCAACGCCAAGCAGTTCACGTGCGCCCGCAGTGCCAGTGAAATCGACGCTCGTGCCGCCCGTGCTGCCGGCAACCGCCACAGCACCTGTCGTCGTGTCCTGTTGCACCAGACCCAGGCCGCCGCTATTGATCTGGTTCGTCAGGCTGGTCACTGAACCTTCCACATTCGTGACGCGCGAGTCGAGATTCGTGATGTTGCCGGCGTTCTGGGTCACGTTCTGGTTCGTCGCGTACAACTGCGAGCCATTCACCGCATCCGTGCTCGATGCCGACACTGCGCCCGCTGCCATGTTCACGACCTTGCGCTGAAGGCTTGACGAGCCCACCGACACGGTATTGGCAACGTCAGCGACGGAGTTTGCCCCTAGAGCGACCGCGTTGGTTGCCGACGCACTTGCCCTGTAACCAAACGCAATGGCCAGTTTGCCATTGGCAATGGCGTTATAACCAACTGCCGTTGCAGAGCCACCACTTCCCGAGCCGACAGCCTGGGCATTTGCGCCAAGCGCCGTATCGCCGTTTGCGCTTGCAGTTGCGCTCGTACCGAGAGCCACGGTTTGAATCGCAGTTGCCGCCGCATCGGTGCCAACGGCGGTCGCCGCAGCCCCGCTACCACCCACAGCGGTAGCACGCCCGCCAATTGCGACATCTCCAGGCGCTGTTGTAACTGAATCCGTATTCGTGCCGCTGATGGCCTGTACGTGGACGTACTTGATGCCAACACCATTGCTGATGTTGTTCACCGTGCTCTGCAAGTTCGTGACGTTCGAGTTCGTGGCATACAACTGCGAGCCGTTCACTGCGTCCGTGCTCGAGGCCGACAAGCTGCCGGCGGTCAGATTCGTCAGCTTCGTGCCCGACGTGCCGGCCAGCGTGATGGTGTCATGCGCCGACGAATCGTATTTCACGGCATCCGTCATCTCGCCGTTAATCGCACCGACCTGGGTATTCAGCGTCGCGATGTCGCTTGTGTTCTGCGTGACGCTCTGGTTCGTCGTGTACAACTGGCTGCCGTTGACCGCGTCTGTGCTTGACGCCGAAAGCGTGCCCGCTGCCACATTCGTCAGCGTGGTGCCTGATGCGCCACCCAGCGTGACCTTGCCCAGCGTCGTGTCGTTGTAGGCAACAAACGAGTTCGTTGCATTGCCGCTCGAATCGACTTTCAGACCGGCCGATTTCAATTGACCATAGTTCACCGCATCGGTCGATTGCTGCCCGGCCGCGACATTGACAATCTGACGTTGCAAGGTGCTATTGCCGACAGAAACTGTGTTACTGGCGCTGGACACGGAAGATTGGCCCAATGCAATGCCCGCGGAAGCGGAAGCGGCTTGGCCTAGCGCCACAGCACCACCGCCGCTCGCGGTAGAGCTGCCACCTACCGCGACCGAACTGTTCGCATTTCCCGATGCTCCTCGACCTACCGCGACTGAATACGAGCCGTTGGCGGTCGCAGTGTAACCAACCGCGGTGCTGCTACCTGTCGCATAGGCACCCGAGCCCAACGCTGTCGGTCCGTAGAAACCATTGCTGGCTGCCGTCGCGCCGCTACCAATTGCAATGCTGCCCGTGTAGTTTCCCGTATCAGCGTGCGCGTTAACGCCGATAGCAATCCCACCGCCACTTGTCGTGGATGCGCTGTCACTTCCGTCGCCCGCGCCGCCATTTACTTTGACATAGGCCGAATTGGCCACTCCAGTGCCGTTGCTTATGTTTGTTACCGTAGTCTGCAAGTTGCTGATGCTGGATGCGTTCGTCGTCACACGCCCATCAAGGTTCGTGAGCGCCGCACCCACGTTGCTCACGGTTGTACCACCTACGACATACGACGGCGCGGAAATCGTGCCACTTGCCGTCACGCTGGAACCGCCGCCCAAGGCAGACGCCGCGCTTGCGGCATTTGCATACAGTTGCGAACCGTTGATGGCGTCCGTGCTTGACGAAGACACTGCGCCTGCTGCGAGATCTGTAAGCGTCGTGCCGCTTGCACCCTTCAGGGTGACCTTGCCGAGCGTCGAGTCGTCGTAGGCAACAAACGAGTTGGTCGCATTGCCGCTCGAATCGGTTGTCAGGCCTGCAGCCTGCAACTGACCCAAATTGACTGCATCGGTTTTCTGCTGTCCAGCGGCTACGTTCACGAGCTGGCGTTGTTGGGAGCTGCTACCCACGGAAACCGTGTTGGCACGATTGGCTACTGAATTCGAGCCGAGCGCGACGGCGCCCGCGCTGCTAGCGGTGGCAAGTGCACCCAGCGCAACCGAACCTACCCCCGTTGCCGAGGAAGTTTCCGCCATTGCAAGCGAAGAGTTACCGGATGCGGTGGCGTTGTGGCCAATTGCGACCGCAGAAATTCCGCTCGTCAGCGAGCGGTCGCCAATGGCCAGCGCCGCCGTCGCGCTGGCACTGGCGCCAACCCCCAAGGCCACCTGGTTGTACCCGGTTGGATTGCCGGCAGCAATGGTCGTGTCAGTCAATCCGCCCAGGGATGAGCCAGTACCCACGCCCCCCGCTGTGGTGGCGGCTCCGATCGCGATCGAACTGTTCCCAGTAGCACTTGCACAGTACTTCGAGCTCGCGCCGTCAATTGCAATACTGTTGCTCGGATCCGTCGGAGTTGTGTCGGTGACCGTACAGCCCCCAGCCTGGTAGCCGTTACCGGCCGTGGTGGCCTTGGCATCTACGGAAGCTCCGATGCCCAGTGCCATCAACGCCGCTGCGAGCGCCTTCTGGCTCTTGCCTGCCTTTCCGCGGCTCTTCGCCGTTTCCGAAGCGGCCACGTACGTGCCCGTGGTTTCGTTCCAAACAGTTTTATACGACTTGTTCATGATTTCATCCTTCTGGAGATGGGATAACGGTTCTGTGCGTGGCGCTTTATCGAGGCGCCTTTACGCGTCAGCGGTGACAGAAGGATTGAAATCAGGATCGACCAGTTAGCGTATTTCAGGCCATCCCTTTAATCCTTCCGGGATGGAGCCAATATAAAATTTATCAATTCCTGGATTAATAAGACGGTTCTTAAATTGGTATCAGACCAGAGTTTCCCTACGATCAAAACGAAATAAAACGACCTGCAGCATTGGAGATACCTACAAAGCAGGGAAACCAGAGGACAGCTTAGATGGAACGCAGGCAAAAGCATGCCATCGTTTGCAGATGCAGATCAGGAAAATTCTGGAGGCGAGAACCGAGGAAAAATAATTTGCGACGGGAGATGTTTGACAGCGAAATGCGCTAGACCGGTTGTCCGGCAAGGAATGCCGGACAATATAAGATCAAATATACAAACAGAACTCACGCATTAACAATTAACACGCGAATCAATCACGACAATTTCAATAAGAATATTCTTATTATTTAAAACGGCTTCAAAATCACCAGCGCCACCGCCGCCAGCATGCCCAGCACCGGCAATTCATTAAACATGCGATACCACTTATGCGAGCGTTTATTCTCCCCACGCTCGAACGTCGCCAGCAATCGTCCGCAATAAAAGTGATAGACGATCAGCAGCACGACCACGCCCAGCTTCGCGTGCATCCAGCCCTCGCCGCGTCCAATGCCGATCACGAGCCACAACCACAGCCCGCAGGCCAACGCCGGAAACGCGATGAACGTCATGAAACGATAGAGCTTTCGCGCCATGATGAGCAGGCGCGCGGTCGCAGCGGGTTCGGTTTCCATCGCCAGATTGACGAAGATGCGCGGCAGGTAGAACAGGCCGGCAAACCAGGAAGCAATCAGAACGATGTGAAACGTCTTCACCCAAAGCATCGGGAGTCCAAGCACGGCTAGTTGACCTTATTGTTGGCTATTGCGTAATGCAGGTAACGACCCGCAGTCGAGACCCGCAGTCGACCGCCAGCGGCTGGCGGCCCACCTCTCATTGCCGGCCTTCACCGTGTCCGAGCACGATGTACTTCAGCGACGTCAGGCCGTCCAGCCCCACCGGCCCGCGTGCATGCAGCTTGTCATTGGAAATGCCGATCTCCGCGCCCAGGCCGAATTCGAAGCCGTCGGCGAAACGCGTGGAGGCATTCACCATCACGCTCGCCGAATCCACTTCGCGCAGGAAACGCATCGCGCGGTCGTGGTCTTCGGTGACGATCGCGTCGGTGTGCTGCGAGCTAAACGTGTTGATGTGCTCGATGGCGGCGTCGAGATCGTCCACCACCTTGATGGCCAGCACCGGCGCCAGATATTCCGTGCGCCAGTCTTCTTCCGTGGCCTCGACCAACGGGCCCACACCCGCGTCCGCCAGCACGGCGCGCGCGGCGGCGTCGACACGCAGTTCGACGTCCTTCTCGCGGTACAGCTTGCCCAACGGCGGCAGCACTTCCGCTGCAATGCCACGTGCCACCAGCAGTGTTTCCATCGTGTTGCAGGTGCCGTAGCGGTGCGTCTTGGCGTTATCGCAAACCGTTAGCGCCTTCTTGAGATCCGCACGATCGTCGACGTACACGTGACAGATGCCGTCCAGATGCTTGATCATCGGCACGCGCGCTTCTTCCATCAGACGTGCGATCAGGCTCTTGCCGCCGCGCGGCACGATGACATCCACGTACTCGGTCATGGTGATCAAGGCGCCGACCGCGGCGCGATCCGACGTGCCGACTACCTGCACTGCGTCCTGCGGCAAACCCGCGGCCTCGAGCCCTTCGCCGATCAGCTTGGCCAGGGCTGTGTTGCATTCGAGCGCTTCCGACCCGCCGCGCAAGATCGTCGCATTGCCCGACTTCAGGCACAGCGCGGCAGCATCAATGGTAACGTTGGGACGCGATTCGTAGATGATGCCAATCACGCCCAGCGGCACACGCATCTGGCCCACCTGGATGCCGCTCGGCCGATACTTCAGGTTGCTGATCTCGCCAATCGGATCGGGCAGCGCAGCCACCTGGCGCAAGCCTTCCACCATCGTCTTCAGCGCTTTGTCAGACAGAATCAGACGGTCGATAAAAGCGGCGTCGTGCCCTTTCTCGCGTGCCTTGGCTACGTCGCGCGCATTGGCTTCTTTCAACTGCGCGGCGTCACGTTCGATGGCGTGGGCCACCGCATCCAGCGCGGCATTCTTCGCGGCCGTCGACGCTCGCGCCATCGCACGCGAAGCGTGACGGGCACGTTGGCCGAGGTCGGTCATGTACTGGTTGATATTCATGGTGATTCTCGTGGTGCCGCGCCCGTCTTGCGGCCCGTTTTAAGGCCAGTGAGGAGGCAGAATTATCAAAGCATCAAACGATTGTAAGGCGGGTAAAGCCGTCTTGCTCGGTGTGATATCAACAATCGGGACGTGAATGTTTCGGACGGCGGCGCAGCCAGGTCATGTCAGCGCGGACCGCATCACATTGCAACCCGACGGCATGGCATTGGCCGCAAGACAATCCGCGCGAACACCAGGCGCGGTCTAGACTGGGCGCCGCGTTGGCATCACCGGGCGAGCTGGCGCTGCTGGTGCGCCCGGTGGCCTTGCCCTGCCCGCCGCCGCGCCAGGCGCAGCGCCTGCGGTCTTGCCCGGCGAGGCCACCGTCATGGCCAGCTCGAAAAGCCCATCCCACGGATCAGGCGGCGGATCATTACGATGATCGCCACGCGAGCCGCCCGACAGCCCCTTCACCTGACGGTCGAGTTTGGCAGCCAGTGCCAAACCCTTCTCCAGCGCCGCTTCCGTCACACGTGACAGCGCCGGTCCGATCAAGCGTTCGCGCGGCCCCCAGACCCGGTTCTCGCGCGTGAGCATGGCGAGCGGCTTGCCCGCCGCGACACCCCGCTTGATCCGCAGCAGCGTGCGCACTTCCTCCACCACGGCCCACAACACCAGCACCGCCGCTTCGCCCTCGCCGCGCAAGCCGTCGAGCATGCGTGCAAGGCGACCCACGTCACCGGCCAGCATGGCTTCGTTCAACTTGAACACGTCGTAGCGCGCGACGTTCAGCACGGCGTCCTGAACCTGTTCGTAGCTGAGCGCGCCTTCCGGATACAGCAGCCCGAGCTTCTGAATCTCCTGATGCGCCGCGAGCAGATTACCTTCCACCCGTTCCGCGATGAACTGCAACGCACGCCGCCCTTCTTCACCCGCCGCGACCCGCTGACCCTGCTGCGAGAGCCGCTGGCCAACCCAGTTGGGCAACTGCGCCCGTTCCACGGGGTCGATCTTCAGCGCGACGCCCGCTTCGGCCAATGCCGTGAACCAGCCGGATTTCTGCGTGGCCGCATCGAGCCGCGGCAGCGTCACCATCGTGAGCACGTCGGGATTCACGGCGTCGGCCAGCGACTTCAACGCGTCCGCGCCTTCCTTGCCGGGCTTGCCTGACGGAATGCGCAGTTCGACCAGCTGACGGTCGCCGAACAGCGACATCGACTGGCTCGCGCCAAGCAGTGAACTCCAGTCGAAGCCGCGCTCGACCGTGAACACCGAGCGATCGGTGTAACCCGCCGCCCGTGCGGTTGCCCGGATGCGGTCGCACGCTTCCTGCGCGAGCAGGGGCTCGTCGCCGTACACGACGTACAGGCCGGCGAGTCCCTTCGCGAGGTGCGCTTCGAGCGCGTCAAGTCGCAGTTGCATGGCGATAGGTCGTCAACACGTCATCAAGGTTGGCAAGGCGTTCTGCACTGAGCATGCCGCGCCCGCAAAACATGCCGGGCGCACAACAGACACAGGTGCTTAGAGAGGCGGCGGCGGCAACGGAGCGCGCGGCGAAACGCCCGGCACGCCCTGCCCCGGTGCCGGGTGCAGTGAACGCACCACGCCGAGACGGCGCGTCAGTTGATCGACTGCGTCGTTGCGCATGTCCGCGTACAGCAGGTCGGCTTCCGCGAATTTTGAGTTCGCGTATTGATCGCTATACGTCATCGCGCGATTCAGCGCGATATTGCTCGGCGGAATCAGTTGCGTGCCGTCTGCGCCGACGAGTGTGTAGCTCAGCGTGTAGTTCAGCTGATATTCCTCGACGACGCCCAGCGAATTCATCGTCAGCACGCTATTACCAAGACCTTCCGACACGTGCAGGATGGCGTCGGCATTGCCCGGCGACGTGACGACGACCGTGTCACTGCCGCCCTGGATCACGCGGCTCAGACGTCCCAGGAAGGCGGGAGGCGCGCCCGTCACGGCAAGACGCTTGAACGGATAGTCCTGCTGGCCGCGTAGCTGGAAGCCACAGGCGGATAGCATCATCACCCCACACGCCAGCGTCAAAAACGATCTGCGAGTCACATTGGCTCCTGGTTCGCAGTAAATCCCGTACCCCATCCGGATGGCGCCACGTCTCGCGGCGCCTCTCCGCTCACTGACCGCTGAAACATCAAACGACGATATTCACCAGACGGCCAGGCACGACGACGATCTTCCTGGGTGCGTTGCCTTCGCTGAACTTCGCGAACATCTCGTGGGCAAGCGCAGCTTTTTCGATCTCTTCACGCGGCGCGTCTTTGGCGACTTTCACCGCGCCGCGAACCTTGCCGTTCACCTGCAGCACGAGTTCGATCTCAGCCTGTTCCAGCGCCTTTTCGTCGACTTTCGGCCACGGCGCGTCGAGCAGCGTACCAAACTCGTCGGCATAGCCCAGTTCCTGCCACAACTGGAACGTGGCGTGCGGTACGACCGGGTACAGCACGCGCAGCATCACGCTGTAGCACTCGCGCAGCACGGCCGGGTTCGCGCCCTTGGCGCTATCCAGAGCGTTGAGCATTTTCATCGCCGCCGAGACCACCGTGTTGTATTGCAGACGCTGGTAGTCGAAGTCGGCCTGCTTCAGCACGCTGTAAATTTCGCGACGCAGCACCTTGTCGGTTTCGCCGAGTTGCGCGGCATCGAACGATGCACGCTCACGCAAGGCTGCTTCGTTGGCATGACCGAAGCCCCACACGCGACGCAGGAAGCGGCTCGCGCCTTCCACGCCCGCGCCCGACCACTCGAGCTGCTGCTCGGGCGGCGCGGCGAACATGACGAACAGACGCGCGGTGTCGGCGCCGTGCTGGTCGATCAGCGTTTGCGGATCGACCCCGTTGTTCTTCGACTTCGACATCTTCTCGACGCCACCCAGCACCACCGGCTGACCGTCCGAATTCAGCACCGCGCCGACCGGACGACCCTTGTCGTCGTGCGTTACTGTGACGTCGGCCGGGTTGTACCAGGTCTTCTTGCCCGCATCGCTCTCGCGATAGAACGTTTCGTTGAGCACCATGCCCTGCGTGAGCAGGTTTTTGGCAGGCTCGTTGAATTTCACGAGGCCCATGTCGCGCATCACCTTCGCCCAGAAACGCGAATACAGCAGGTGCAGGATGGCGTGCTCGATACCACCGATGTACTGGTCCATCGGCGCCCAGTAATCCGTGCGCTCGTCGACCATCGTCTTCGCGTCCGGCGCGGCGTAGCGATAGAAGTACCACGACGAATCGACGAAGGTGTCCATCGTGTCGGTTTCGCGCTTCGCAGCTCCACCGCAGGTGGGACAGGTGCAATTGACGAATGCCTCGGACTTCGCCAGCGGGTTGCCCGTGCCATCCGGCACGAGGTCTTCCGGCAGCACCACGGGCAGATCTTTCTCCGGCACCGGCACGTCGCCGCACGTCGGGCAGTGGATGATCGGAATCGGCGTGCCCCAGTAACGCTGGCGCGAAACGCCCCAATCACGCAGACGGTAGGTGATCTGCTTGTCGCCGAGGCCCAGTTCCTTCAGGTCGCTCGCGATCGCATCCACGGCCTGCGTGTAGCCCATGCCGTCGTACTTGCCGCTATTGACCAGCGTGCCGGTTTTCTCGCCGTACCATTCCTGCCAGGCGTCAGTGGAAAACTCCTTGCCTTCGACCGCGACCACCTGCTTGATTGGCAGACCGTATTTCTTCACGAACGCAAAGTCACGCTCGTCGTGCGCCGGCACGCCCATCACCGCGCCTTCGCCGTAGCTCATCAGCACGTAATTGCCGATCCACACTTCGACGCGCTCCTGCGTCAGCGGATGCGTGACGTAGAAACCGGTGCCCATGCCCTTCTTTTCCATCGTCGCGACGTCGGCCTCGGCCACACCGCCGCGCTTGCATTCTTCGATGAAGGCCTGCAGTTCCGGCTTGTCCTGCGCGAGACGCGTGGCGAGCGGATGCTCGGCGGCGATGGCGCAGAAGGTGACGCCCATGATCGTGTCGGCGCGCGTGGTGAACACGCGCAGCAGCTTCTGCTCGCCGTCGATCTCGTACGGGAAACCGAAGTTCACACCGAAGCTCTTGCCGATCCAGTTCTGCTGCATGATCTTGACGCGCTCGGGCCAGCCGAGGCCTTCGAGGTCGTTCAGCAGTTCATCCGCGTACTGCGTGATACGCATGTAGTACATCGGGATTTCGCGCTTCTCGACCAGCGCGCCGGAACGCCAGCCGCGCCCGTCGATCACCTGCTCGTTGGCGAGCACGGTCTGATCGATCGGATCCCAGTTGACGGTGCCGGTCTTTTTGTACGCGATGCCCTTTTCCAGCATCTTCAGGAACAGCCACTGATTCCACTTGTAGTAATCGGGGCTGCAGGTGGCGACTTCGCGCGACCAGTCGATGGCAAGGCCCATCGACTGCATCTGCTTCTTCATGTACGCGATGTTGTCGTAGGTCCACTTCGCCGGCGGCACGTTGTTGGCCATCGCGGCGTTTTCCGCCGGCATGCCGAACGCGTCCCAGCCCATTGGCATCAGCACGTTGTGACCGTTCATCCGCAAATAGCGGTACATCACGTCGTTGATCGTGTAGTTGCGCACGTGGCCCATGTGCAGCTTGCCCGACGGGTACGGCAGCATCGAGACGCAGTAGAACTTGGGCTTGTCGGTGATTTCCGTTGTCTTATAGGCGTCGACAGCGCGCCATTGCCCTTGCGCGGCGGATTCGACGTCGGAGGGAACGTATTTTTCGTGCATGGTGTGGTGGGATCGCTCGGTTCGGTGCTTTCGCACCGGACCTGGTGCTCTGCTGGATGAAATGGCGTCGTTTCCCCGTGGTTGGACCGTCAGGGAAAAGGTTGATTATACCGTCCGCCCGCCCGGCTAATGGCTCGCCGCGGCGGGCGGCGGGTCGGTCACGAAACCGATGCGTTCGAGCCCCGCCTGCTGGGCCGCGCCCATCACCTGCGCGATGACCTCATAACGCGTGGAGCAGGCCGCGCGTAGCTGGATTTCGGGCTGATCCTGCTGCTTGCCCGCCTCGACGAAGCGCGCGCGCATCTGGTCGAGCGTCAGGATGGTGCCGTTCCAGTAAATCTTGCCAGCCTCGTCGATGGACAGCGTGATGGTCTGCGGCGTCTGCCGCGCGGGTGCCGCCGCGACCTTTGGCAAATCGAGCCGGATCGCGTGGGTGAACAGGGGCGCGGTGATGATAAAGATGACGAGCAGCACCAGCATGACGTCGATCAGCGGCGTCATGTTGATCTCCGCCATCGGCGCTGCCGACTGCTTTTTTTCGAGTCCGCCGAATGCCATGCCGACCTCCTGATTGTGCCGTCTGAGCGGGTTGCGCTGCGTGCAGGTTCTGATGCACTACCCGTGCAAGCCCGAACCGCTCATCGTGTCTGCGCCAACACGCCTTCCGGTGTCCGCGTAGGCACGGGCGCGCATACATACGCGTGCAGATCGTGCGCGAAACCGTCCAGTTCCTCGGACAACTGCCGCACCATGCGGCCCAGTACGTTGTAAGCAAGCACTGCGGGAATCGCGACCACGAGGCCGAAGGCGGTCATGATCAGCGCCTCGCCGACTGGTCCAGCGACGTTCTCGATCATCGCCTGCCCGCTCGCGGCAATGCTGCCCAATGCGTGATAAATGCCCCATACGGTGCCGAGCAGCCCCACGAAGGGCGCCGTGCTGCCCACCGACGCCAGCAGCACCTGACCGAACTCCAGCCGGCGCTGCGACGCATTGAGCGCCTGGCGCAGCGCCCGCAGCACCCGCTCGCTACGATCGACACGGGCCAGCAACGCTCCGGGAATATCCACCTCGCTCACCTGCAGCGCGGCCTCGGCAAGGGGCGTGAAGACGCGCTCGGTATCGGCGCGGCGCAGCTCCGCGACACCATCGGACAAGGTGGAGGCCTGCCAGAAGCGGGCAATCGCAGGCGCCGCCTGGCGCTTCGCGCGGCTGAGGATCCAGCTTTTGACGATCAGGAAACACCAGCTTGCGATCGACATGGCCAGCAGTACGTATGCGACTGCGTGCGTGATGGCATCGCTGGTTTGCAGGTAGTGGAGGATACCGGTGCCTGCCATTGGACCTCACGGTTCAAAGGTGCGCGCGCGGCGTGCGCGCACCGGGTGCGAACGCGCTCAGCGCAGGCCGAGCACGTCCTGCATGTCGTAAAGGCCCGTTGCATGGCCTTCGAGGAAACGCACCGCGCGCAGCGCGCCTTGTGCGTAAGACAAACGGCTCGCCGACTTGTGGGTGATCTCGACGCGTTCGCCAATGCCCGCGAACAGCACCGTGTGATCGCCCACGATATCGCCGCCACGAATCGCGGCAAAGCCGATGGTGGACGGATCGCGTTCGCCGGTGATGCCTTCGCGACCATAGACCGCGCAGTCGTCGAGCGAACGGCCCAGCGCGCCGGCGATCGCTTCGCCCATAGCGAGCGCCGTGCCGGACGGCGCGTCGACCTTGTGACGGTGATGCGCTTCGATGATCTCGATGTCGTAGCCCGTCGCGAAATGGCGCGCGGCGAACTCCAGCAGCTTCAGCGTGACGTTGACGCCCACGCTCATGTTGGCCGAAAAAACGATGCCGATCTTCTCGGCTGCCGCGCGCAATTGCGCCTTTTGCTCGGCCTCGAAACCCGTGGTGCCGATGACCATCTTGACGCCGTGACGCTGCGCCGCCGCCAGATGCACGAGCGTGCCTTCGGGGCGCGTGAAGTCGATCAGGTAGTCGGATTCGGCGAAAACCCGTTCGATGTCGTCCGTCAGCACGACGCCCGTTGTCTTGCCGAGGAACGCGCCCGCATCCTGACCGAGTTGCGGCGAACCGGTACGGTCGAGCGCGCCGGACAGCGTGACGCCGGAATCATTCAGGACGGTTTCGATGAGCATTCGGCCCATCCGGCCGGATGCGCCCGCAATGGCAATTTTCATGGCAACCACGTGGAAGAGCGGCAAAAAACGGCGAACGCGTCGCATTCATTGAGCGGACGAAATGCCGTCAACGGAAGCGTCGCAAAAGCCAGCAAACAACCGAAATAAAAGCACCTACAAAAGCAGAAATGACGGGCCCGCGCGGCGCGCGTTGCCCGTCATCAGAGACAACGATATTAGCTACCCGTTCCCGACGGCGCAGGCTGCGACGACGTGAGCGGTGCGTTATACGTCACACCGTTGTTGCTCTGCGAGCCTGCCGGCCCAACCGGATTGGTCTGCTGCTGATCCGGCACCTGCGGCGGCGGCGGACGCGAGAACTGGAACTGCGGCGCGCCCGGCGACGTTGCGCCTTCCGGCACGATGCCGCCATTTGCGGTGGGCGTGCCCGCACGTACGGACGGCGTGATCTTGCCGGTCGGCGCCTGCACGGCATCCGTTGCGCGGTTGGCAGCTTGCGCCGCCTGAGCGTTCGGGTCCATCGACTGCGCGGCCGCCTGGGCAGCGTTGGTTGGCGGCGCAGCCGTAGCCGACGCAGCCACCGGCGCGGTAGCGACCGCCGGCACGCTGGCCGACGCGACCGGGACTGCCTTCTTGTTGCGCTTGTCGCCGTCGATCTCAGCCAGCAGTTCGAGATTGGACGGCAGGTCTTCACCACCCGACCAGCTCGCGACACGGTCTCCCGCGAAGTTCACGACGAAGTCGCGCTGCTGCACGACGCTCGTGTTGCCGCGCTTGAAATAGAACACGTAGTCCCAGCGGTCCGCGTGGAACATGTCGGCCAGCAACGGCGTGCCGAGCAACTGGCGCACCTGGTCACGCGACATGCCGGCCTGCATCTGCGCGGCTGCTTCGGCTGAGACGAAATTGCCCTGCACAACGGTAATCCGGTACGGCGTGATGCTTTGAGCAATGCGCTGCGTTACGCTGTCGTAAGTGGAGCATCCGGCAAGCACCGCGACAGTCGCTGCAGCAATCAAGGTACCCCGCATGCGGCTCCCCCGGTAGAACAATAAGGATTTTGAAATCATTTCACTCACCGTGCGGGCCCTGCCTCAAGGGCGAGCCGCGCGAGTTTCATTGCATCGAAGATGACCAGAACAGCGTAAACACATTACTATTAGAACCCTGCATTGTACTCTAGGGATCCCTTGTCATGACCAATCCAACCGATCTGAAAAATATCGGCCTCAAGGCGACCCTACCGCGCCTCAAGATCCTCGAGATCTTCCAGCACAGCCCGGTGCGCCACCTGACCGCAGAAGATGTGTACCGCAATCTGCTGCACGAAGAGCTCGATATTGGCCTTGCCACCGTGTATCGCGTCCTGACCCAATTCGAGCAGGCGGGCCTGCTCTCGCGCAGCAACTTCGAATCCGGCAAGGCCGTGTTCGAACTGAACGAAGGTACGCATCACGACCATCTGGTGTGTATCGACTGCGGGCTCGTCGAAGAATTTTTCGACCAGGAAATCGAATCACGCCAGCAAGCCATTGCCAAGGAACGTGGCTTCAAGTTGCAGGAACATGCCCTCGCGTTGTACGGCGCCTGCACCAAGGAGAATTGCCCGCATCGCAAACATTGATGCGTGTTGCCCGCTTGGGGGTCGCAAGACGTACGGATTGAGGGTCGTAAAAGGAAACCCGGTCGAGCTGGCTCACCGGGTTTTTTTGTGTTCGCAAACCGTGGCGTCTCGTGCTTCGAAGACCTTCGCGCATGCAGCGCATCGCATGCCTCACGTCACGCGCGACGCCGCTCATTGTGCCTCGTCAGAATGCGCCGCGGCCCGACCATCTCTTGTGACAGCATTACGCAACGTTACGATGCCGCTCGCGCGGACTCCGTCGTTCTCCAAACAAAAAAGCCGCTCCAGAGAGCGGCTTCTACATCGGCGGTCACAGCGGCGCGCATGCGCCGCCATGCCGCTTACTTTGCGTTCGCGAGCGCCACAGCCGTGTCCAGCATGCGGTTCGAGAAGCCCCACTCGTTGTCGTACCAGCTCGACACCTTCACCAGACGA
Organism: Paraburkholderia sp. DHOC27; assembly: GCF_003429005.1. Classification (GTDB taxonomy): domain Bacteria; phylum Pseudomonadota; class Gammaproteobacteria; order Burkholderiales; family Burkholderiaceae; genus Paraburkholderia. The sequence continues at coordinate 100,467 of NZ_QVQV01000006.1, read as the reverse complement.
CCCGAGACCTTGGTCAGCGTCGCGTCGAAGGTCGACGAAGCCGGGTTGTGGTTGAAGTCGATCGACACCAGCGGCGCCTTGTTGTAGCCGAGAATGCCCTTCAGCTCGCCTTCCGACGCTTCCTTCATGATCGCGTTGACTTCGTCTACCGTCGTGTCGCGCTTGGCGATGAACGACAGGTCGACGATCGACACGTTGATGGTCGGCACGCGAATCGCATAGCCGTCCAGCTTGCCGTTCAGTTCCGGCAGCACGAGGCCGACCGCCGAAGCAGCGCCCGTCTTCGTCGGGATCTGGCTGTGCGTAGCCGAGCGCGCGCGGCGCAGGTCTTCGTGATACACGTCCGTCAGAACCTGGTCGTTCGTGTACGCGTGGATCGTGGTCATCAGACCGTTTTCCAGACCGATCTTGTCGTTCAGCGGCTTGACGAGCGGTGCCAGGCAGTTGGTCGTGCACGATGCGTTCGAGATCACCGTGTCCGATGCCTTCAGCACGTTATGGTTCACGCCGTAGACGATCGTTGCATCCACATCCTTGCCGCCCGGTGCCGAGATGATGACCTTCTTCGCGCCACCCTTGATGTGCGCGCTGGCTTTTTCCTTGGTCGTGAAAAAGCCCGTGCATTCCATCACGACGTCGACGTTCAGTTCGGCCCACGGCAGTTCAGCCGGATTGCGGATAGCTAGCACGCGGATGCGGTCGCCGTTGACGACGAGGTAATCGCCATCCACCGACACTTCGCCAGGGAACTTGCCGTGTGCCGTGTCGTATTGCGTCAGGTGAGCATTGGTATTGGCATCACCCAGGTCGTTGATGGCAACGATCTGGATGTCGTGCTTCTTACCGTTTTCGTAGAAGGCGCGCAGCGTGTTGCGGCCGATCCGGCCGTAGCCGTTGATTGCGACGCGAATCGTCATGGTCTATCTCCTGATGGCTGAAAAAATACATCCATGTTTCTTCTGCTGGGCCGGACCCTGCCGGGCGTGGGGCGCACGCAGCAGGGTCGCATGACCCGTCAGTCCAGCGCGGCTTTGGCCGTCTCTACGACATGCTCGACGGTGAAGCCAAAATGTTTGAACAGCACGCCAGCCGGGGCCGATTCGCCGAACGTGTCGATACCCACCACGCCGCCTTCCAGACCCACGTACTTGCGCCAGAAATCCGTCACACCTGCTTCGATTGCAACGCGGCGCACGCCCTTCGGCAGCACGCGTTCGCGGTACTCCGCGTCTTGCTGGTCGAATACGTTGGTGGACGGCATCGACACCACGCGCGCGGCAATGCCTTCCTGCGCGAGCGGCTCGACCGCCTTCAACGCGAGTTCGACTTCCGAACCCGTCGCGATCAGGATGATCTTGCGAGCGACGATCTCGTCGTTCCAGTCGCGCAGCACGTAACCGCCCTTCGCGATGTTGGCGATCTGCGCGTCCGTGCGCTCCGAGAACAGCAGGTTCTGACGGCTGAAGATCAGCACCGACGGGCCATGATGCTCGACCGCCTGGGTCCACGACACCGCCGTTTCGACGGTATCAGCCGGACGCCACACCTGCAGATGCGGGATCAGACGCAGGCTCGCCACGTGTTCGATGGACTGGTGCGTCGGGCCGTCTTCGCCAAGGCCGATCGAATCGTGCGTGAACACGAAAATGGTGGGCGCCTTCATCAGCGCGGCCACGCGCAGCGCGTTGCGGCTGTAGTCGGAGAAGGTCAGGAACGTGCCGCCGAACACCTTGAAGCCGCCGTGCACCGCGATGCCGTTCATCGCCGCGCTCATGCCGAATTCGCGCACGCCGTAGTTGACGTAGTCGCCAGCAGCGCGGCCTTCCGCATTCACGCGCACCGGCTTGGCCGCTTTCCAGTTGGTGAGGTTCGAACCGGTCAGGTCAGCCGAGCCGCCGAGCAGTTCCGGCAACACGGTCGAGAGACCTTCAATGGCTTGCTGCGATGCCTTGCGGGTAGCGATGGTTTCAGCGCGCTCGTTAGCACCGGCGATGATGCCCTGCGACTTTTCCGGCCAGTCTGCCGGGAGTTGCTTGGCCATACGGCGCGTGAATTCAGCGGCTTCCTGCGGGTACTTGGCCTGATAGGCAGCGAACGCCTTGTTCCACTCGCCTTCGTTCTGCGCGCCGGCCTCTTTCGCGTCCCATGCGGCGTAGACTTCCGCCGGGATTTCGAACGGCGCCCACTTCCAGCCGAGCTTTTCACGCGCGCCGGCAATTTCCTTCTCGCCAAGCGGCGCACCGTGCGAATCGTGGCTGCCGGCCTTGGTCGGCGCGCCTTCGCCGATCACGGTCTTGCAGCAGATCAGCGTCGGCTTGTCCGACAGTTTGGCTTGCTTGATCGCGGCGTCCACGGCTTCCACGTCGTGGCCAATCACGTTCGGGACCACGTTCCAGCCGTAGGCCTCGAAGCGCTTCGGCGTGTCGTCGTGGAACCAGTTCACCACTTCGCCGTCGATCGAAATGCCGTTGTCGTCGTAGAACGCGATCAGCTTGTTCAGCTTCAGCACGCCCGCGAGCGAGCAGGCTTCGTGCGAGATGCCTTCCATCAGGCAACCGTCGCCCACGAACACGTACGTGTGGTGATCGACGATCTTCGCGTCCGGCTTGTTGAATTCAGTGGCGAGCAGCGACTCGGCGAGCGCCATGCCGACCGCATTGGCCAGGCCCTGACCCAGCGGGCCAGTCGTGGTCTCGACGCCCGGCGTGATGCCGTATTCCGGATGGCCCGGCGTCTTCGAATGCATTTGCCGGAAGTTCTTCAGCTCTTCCATGGGCAGGTTGTAGCCGGTCAGATGCAGCAGCGAGTACAGCAGCATCGAGCCGTGGCCGTTCGAGAGCACGAAGCGGTCGCGGTCAGCCCATTGCGGATTGTTCGGGTTGTGGCGCAGATGGCGCGACCACAGCGCGACGCCGATTTCAGCCATACCCATCGGCATGCCGGGGTGGCCGGAATTGGCTTGCTGAACAGCGTCCATAGCCAGCGCGCGGATCGCATTGGCCATCAGGGAGGTGGAGGCAGGAGACGAGGTCGTCATGTCGAGGTCCGGAGAACGAGTCCAAAAAGCGGGGCGCGGGCGGTGGTCCGGAAGCTCGGCGGCCCGTGGATCTGGCGCACGATGCGGCGCCTGATGACGCGAAACGGGCAGAGCAAACGGACAAGGCTGCAAAGCGGGTCATTCTAGCAGATGCTTGTTACCTGGCCGGCGCGATACCACACGGAAAGGCGGGGTTCCGGCCATATAATCCTGCCGTCCCAATTTCCGGTGCCCGCCCGTGCCTGCTGACCGCGCGCGCCCCTTGGCTGTTTCATGCCGCCGCATACGTGCCCATACGTGCCATATGGCTCCCCGCGGCAAGCGTCAGCGAACCCCCCGGCCTTGCCGCCGCGCTGACTCATGCCTAAGCGGACCAGCGCTTTGCCTGACCCGGGATCGACAAACTGCGCTACTACGACAGCGGCCCCCATGCCGGGCGATGCTCGGCATCTCGGGCCTTGCGCGATAAACTAAGTCAATTCTTAAAGCCTTCACGGTGACGCGGCGGCAGAATGTGCGGTTGGTCGGCGCTGTCGTCTTATGCGCCTACCGCCTGGCTGTGCTGCACTCGCCCCGCTGTCCTTAGATCCGGAGAACCCCATGACCGCCTTCCGCCCTGCCGGTGTGCCCTGGTTGACCCCTTATCTGACGGTACGCGACGCGCGTGCCGCGATTGCGTTCTTCGAGGCCGCCTTCGGCTTCCAGGTGCGTGACAGCGTCCAGGACGACGGCGTCGTCATGCATGTCGAGATGGTCTATCAGGGCCAACTGATTGTGATGTTCGCGCCGGAAGGCGCGTTCGGCTCGACCGCGAGGACGCCCAAGAGTGCGGGGGCAATTGCTCCGCAATCGTTTTATGTCTATGTCGACGATGTCGACGCGGTTTATGCGCGGGCGCTCGCCGCTGGTGCAAAATCGCTGAGCGAGCCGCAGGATCAGTTCTGGGGTGACCGTTTCGCCCAGGTTGAAGACCTGGACGGCTACCGCTGGGCGCTCGCTCGCCACCTTTCGTGAACCAATGAGTATTTTCCTGATGCCTCGCTTCTTCGTCGGTACTTCTCTTACCCCCGACGACATCATGCAGCTTCCCGATGACGTCACACGGCACATCCAGGTTCTGCGTCTGCAGCCAGGCGATTCAATCGTGCTTTTCAATGGCGATGGCGGCGAGTTCAGCGCAGAACTCGTCGAAGTCGAGCGCCGCTCGGCAAGCGTGCGGATTCGCGAATTCCGCGAAATCGAAGTGGAAGCGCCCTATCATCTGACGCTCGCACAAGGCATCGCCGGCGGCGACAAGATGGACTGGCTGATTGAGAAAGCGGTGGAGCTGGGCGTGTCGAGTTTCGTCCCGCTCACCACGACGCGCAGCGTGGTGCGGCTGTCGGGCGAGCGCGCTCAACGTCGGCATGCGCATTGGCAAGGTATCGTCCGTTCGTCGTGCGAACAATGTGGGCGCAACCGCCTGCCGGACGTGGCACCCGTGCGCGAGATCGCGACGTGGCTGGGCGCCCTGCCGCGCGAGGCCGAGCCCGGCGAGATGCGCCTGCTGCTGTCGCCGCGCGCCAGCATCAGCTTTACCGCGCTGCCGTCCTCTCCGCCGCCGGGGCGCGTCACGTTACTGATTGGACCTGAAGGCGGTTTTTCAGCCGCTGAAGAAGCCGCGGCCACCAGCCACGGATTTACCGCTGTCGGGCTTGGCCCGCGTGTGCTGCGCACCGAAACGGCGGGTATTGCCGTGCTGGCCGCGTTGGCGGCGCGCTGGGGCGCCTGGTAAGCACATCAAGGCGAGCGCATGACGCCGCCCGAAACCACTGGGTGACGCGCGGTGACGCAGTCGCAAAGTAAAAGGCCCGCCAGATGGCGGGCCTTTTACTTTCATGCTGACTTTTACTTCGCTGACCTATCTGCCGCGTTGATCAGGCAAACGAATAAAACACCCTGAACGCGACCTTGCGCTCGGCCCAATACTCAGCGGCCTCGCGGAACACGTCGAGCAGCGTTTCGCGCCCTTCCTTATCGAATTTCTGCGCTACCGGCAACGCTTCCAGCACGATCACGAAGCCAGGCTGATTGCCCGCCTTGGCAACCAGTTCCGTCAGGCAATCGTAAAGCGCGTCGTAGTTCTTGCCGAAGTGTTTCGGAAACAGAAAGGACGTCGCAATCGTCTCCATGACCTCCTGTCTCGACTGCGCATTTGCGCAATACGCATACAGGAAGTGCTGGCCAAGCTGGCTGGCTTCGTCGGCGAGATCCTGCACGCGAAACGCGCGGATCGACTGTACGATGTTTGGTCGTACGGTCTTGAAAAGACTCATAGGCCCCTCGTTCGATGAAAGCTCAATGCTTGCTTCGCTCTGAGTGTCCCGTCCGTCACCGGCGGCGCGCATCTGCATGACGCGCTGAAAGAGATTGCCGTCGCCGGCCGCGAACAGATCAGTCGCGACTCCGGAGTCGTGCGCGTAGATGTTGTCGCTCATGCCGTTCATCCCGATGTCATTCAACAATACGATTAAAACTGGTGTAGTGGTCGTCCGAGTAAAAGCAGTTGTCGGTTCGCTGCAGCGGACCCCCACAGACGATGCGACGCGCGCCGCGATTGCGGGAACGCGGCGTGGGAACGGTGTATTCGTGGTAAAAGCCGCGCCGATGCGGCGGTAGCAGCCGTTCGCGGTTGCCGAATACGATGCCGTCCTTCTCATACGGGTAAGGCCCGCCTGCGGCAATCAAGTTCAAAGTATTGACCGCTTCTCGTGGCAACTGCGCCACCGCGATGGTGCCCTGCACCTGATTGTCGCTATTGCCGGACGCCCAGAAGTCTCGCGCAAACGCGCCCGAAATCAGACCCGGCGCCCCGCACATACTGCCAAACGTAATGACGCTGAGAAGCACGCCATTGCGGAGCCACTTGCGCGCCATGTAGCACGGTTCCCGTTGTTAGATCACGAGTTTGACGACCATGAAAGACGTAAGGGTATCGCTAATGGCCCCCGGAATCAACGTTGCTTCGGCCAACGAACGGTCTGCTAGTCGCGGCAAAGCCCCGTCAGCACGGGCTTGACGACATTTGACAGATTATTTTAGCGTGCTCAGGATAAAATTAGCTCGACGGCAACGTTCGGAGTCATCCCGGGGTTTGTCCCCCCGCTCCGAATCTGTCTGGAGGTGGCGTGCCGTCTCTGTTGTTCTTGGTGGGATGCAATCCCCTGCAGTACCCACAGGCGTGCCCATTGCGGGCACGCCTTTTTTTGCCCGCACGCGTTCGTGCGGGCCATTTCTGTATCTAACGCTTAACGGGCGGCGATCACGTCCGCCACCAGCAGCGCCGTCATATTGACGATCCGGCGCACCGTCGCCGATGCGGTCAGCACGTGCACCGGCTTGGCCGCGCCCAGCAGGATCGGACCAATCGCGATGTTATTGCCGGCCGCCGTCTTCAGCAGGTTGTACGAGATGTTGGCGGCGTCGATATTCGGCATCACCAGCAGGTTCGCATCGCCTTCCAGCGTCGATTCCGGCAGCACTTCGCGGCGCAGGTTGTGGTCGAGTGCGACGTCGCCGTGCATTTCGCCGTCCACTTCCAGATCCGGCGCACGTTCGCGCAGGATCTCCAGCACTTCGCGCATCTTCACGGCAGAAGGCGCGTTGCTCGTGCCGAAGTTGGAATGCGACACCAGCGCGATTTTCGGCTCGATGCCGAAGCGGCGCACTTCCTCGGCCGCCATGATCGTGATCTCGGCGAGCTGCTGCGGCGTCGGATCCATGTTGACGTGCGTATCGACGAGGAAAATCTGCCGACCCGGCAACACCAGCCCGTTCATCGCCGCATACACGTTGCAGCCTTCTTTCTTGCCGATCACCTGGTCGATGAAGTGCAGATGGCGATGGGTCGTGCTGACCGTACCGCAGATCATGCCGTCCGCTTCGCCCTTCTTCACCAGCATCGAGCCGATCAGCGTGGTCCGGCGGCGCATTTCCAGCTTGGCCATCTGCTCGCTGATGCCCTTGCGGCCCATCAGCTTGTGATACGACTGCCAGAAGTCGCGGTAGCGCTCGTCGTGATCCGTATTGACGACCGTGTAGTCCTGTCCGTTGACGAGACGCAGGCCATAACGCGCAATGCGCTGCTCGATGACCGCCGGGCGGCCGATCAGGATCGGTTTGGCCAGCTTTTCATCGACGATGATCTGAATGGCGCGCAGCACTCGCTCTTCTTCACCCTCGGCAAACACGATGCGCTTCTTCTCCGGCTCGACGCCACGCGCGAGTTGGAAGATCGGCTTCATGGTCGTACCGCTGTGGTACACGAACTGCTGCAGATGCTGCTCGTACGCGTCCATGTCTTCGATCGGCCGCTCGGCCACGCCCGCAGCCATCGCCGCCTTTGCCACCGCCGGCGCGACCTTGACGATCAGGCGCGGATCGAACGGCTTCGGAATCAGATATTCCGGGCCAAACGAGAGATCCTGAATGCCGTACGCCGTGGCGACGATGTCGCTTTGCTCCTGGCGCGCGAGTTCGGCAATCGCATTGACCGCGGCAATTTCCATTTCCCGCGTGACCGTGGTCGCGCCCACATCCAGCGCGCCGCGGAACAGGAACGGGAACACCAAAACGTTGTTCACCTGATTCGGGTAATCGGTACGGCCCGTGCACAGCACCGCGTCCGGACGCACTTCCAGCGCCAGTTCCGGCAGAATTTCGGGAGTCGGGTTCGCGAGGGCCAGGATCAGCGGCCGCTCGGCCATCTGCTTGACCATGTCCTGCTTGAGCACGCCGCCAGCCGAGAGGCCGAGGAACACGTCCGCGCCGCCAATCGCCTCAGCCAGCGTGCGGGCGTCGGTTTCGCGGGCAAAGCGCTCCTTGTCCGGGTCCATCAGTTCGACGCGGCCCTTGTAGACCACGCCGGCCAGGTCGGTCACCAGAATATTTTCGAGCGGCAGACCCAGATCCACCAGCAGATCCAGACAAGCCAGCGCCGCCGCGCCCGCGCCGGAGGCCACCAGCTTGACCTCGCGGATGTCCTTGCCGACCACCTTCAGACCGTTGGTCACCGCCGCCGCCACGACGATCGCCGTGCCGTGCTGGTCATCGTGGAAAACCGGAATCTTCATGCGCTTGCGGCATTCGCGCTCGACGATAAAGCAGTCCGGTGCCTTGATGTCTTCCAGGTTGATGCCGCCGAAGGTCGGCTCCAGCGCGGCGATCACCTCGACCAGCTTGTGCGGATCGGACTCGTTCAACTCGATATCGAACACGTCGATGCCGGCGAACTTCTTGAACAGCACCGCCTTGCCTTCCATCACGGGCTTCGAGGCGAGCGGGCCGATATTGCCGAGCCCGAGCACGGCCGTGCCGTTGGTCACGACGCCCACGAGATTGCTTCGCGCGGTGAAACGGGCAGCATTGAGCGGGTTCTCGACGATTTCTTCGCACGCGAACGCAACGCCAGGCGAGTAGGCCAGCGCGAGGTCGCGCTGGTTGATCATCTGCTTGGTCGGCGCGATCGCGATCTTCCCGGGCGTGGGAAACTCGTGATAATCGAGAGCGGCTTCGCGGAGATTGGTTTTGACGGGAGTCGACATAAGGCGGGCTTGGAGTGCAGATTAGAATAGGTGTTCGACCGCATTGTAGCGCCAATCCCCGAGACGATTCCTCCAATCCGGGCACAGGTGCCGCGACCGGAATAAAGTGAAAGCGCCGGCCGCATTTCAAGACACTGAATGCGGCATCGCAGCAATATGACCTCGCAATGCACGCAGTTAGCCTCACAATCCGGCCACTTCCGAACACGGACTCCGCTTCATGCTCTCTGAGTTTTCGCTGATCGACCAGTTTTTCGCGCGCCGCGCCGCCAAGGCTCGCACCATTGCCAATGGCACGTTGGGTATTGGCGACGATTGCGCGCTGCTCGCACCGCTTCCCGGCGAGATGCTGGCCATTTCGACGGACATGCTGGTAGAAGGACGCCATTTCTTTCCGGACATCGACCCGCACGCGTTGGGTCACAAGGCGCTCGCCGTTAATCTGTCGGATCTCGCTGCGATGGGCGCTAAGCCCCAAGCCTTTACGCTCGCCTTCGCGCTTCCGCAGGCGAGCGAAACCTGGCTGTCCGGTTTTAGCGCGGGGCTTTTCGAACTCGCGGAACGCTTCGATTGCGCGTTGATTGGGGGCGATACCACCGCGGGGCCGCTCAACCTGTGCCTCACCGTGTTTGGCAGCGTGCCGCCCAAGGTCGCGCTCAGACGCGATGCGGCGAAGGACGGCGACGACATCTGGATCTCCGGCACCCTTGGCGACGCTCGTGCGGGATTGGGCGTCCTGCGCCGCGAGTGGACAGCCGATGCCACCGACACTGCGACATTTCGCCGCGCCCTGGAACGCCCGGAACCGCGCGTCGCGCTTGGCCTGGCGTTGCGCGGCATCGCGCATGCAGCGCTAGACCTGTCGGATGGACTCGCGGGCGATCTGCTGCACATCCTAGAACGCTCCGGCATGCACGCAATCGTGGATATCGAAGCCATTCCGCGCTCCGCCGCGCTACGTCGTCTGGACCCGCAAATCCAGCAACGCTGCACGCTGGCCGGCGGCGACGATTACGAGTTGTGCTTCACCGCGCCATCCACCGCCCGGGCTGCAGTTGAAGCAGCGGGCCGCGCGGTCGATATTCCGGTGACTCGCATCGGTACAATAGCTGCACGCCAATCGGCAACCGAGCGTCCCGCCATTAGCTGGCGCGACGCCGGCGGCAACCCGCTCAGCTTGAGCTTGCAGGGCTTCGACCACTTCCATGCAGACTGAACCTCCGCTCGGATCGAGCGACGACTTCGCCAGCGGCGCAACGCGCAGCGGCCTGCCGCCAGACGCTGCCAGGCCGGACACGCCCGAACCCAACGCGCCTGGACCGGACGCCCCCAGGCCGCAAGCCTCACGGCCGCGCCGCGCAACCGCGCAGTTCATGCTGTCGCATCCATTGCACCTGATCTCGCTGGGTTTCGGCAGTGGCCTGTCGCCGTTCGCCCCCGGCACCTTCGGCACCCTGTTCGCGTGGGCGTCCTTCGATGTGCTGAACCGCTATCTGACCGTGCTCGATTGGGCCGCGCTGATCGTGGTGGGCTTCCTCGCCGGTATTTCGATCAGCGCCTTCACGGCGAAGCGGCTGGGCACCGACGATCCATCGTCGGTCGTCTGGGACGAGATCGTCGCCTTCTGGCTGGTCCTGCTGATGGTGACGCCGGCCACCTTCACCGGCCAGGCGTGGGCCTTCGTGGTGTTCCGCTTCTTCGACATGGTGAAGCCACCGCCCATCCGTTACTTCGACCGCCGGCTGAAAGGTGGTTTTGGCATCATGTTCGACGACCTGGTCGCGGCGTTTTTCACCTTGCTGGTCATTGCGCTGTGGCGCATGAGTGTCTGACCGTCCACGCTTTCCGGATATTTGCATGCCTACCGATTCCGTCGTCCACCAACTCGCCATCCGCGTAAGCAACCGGCTGCGCGACGAGCGCCTGATGCTCGTGACCGCCGAGTCCTGCACGGGCGGCATGGTCGCCACCGCCATCACCGATATCTCGGGCAGCAGCGGCTGGTTCGAGCGCGGCTTCGTCACTTACTCCAACCAGGCCAAGTCCGAGATGATCGGCGTGCCGGCCGATCTGATCGACAAGTACGGCGCGGTCAGCGAACCCGTGGCCCGCGCGATGGCGGAAGGCGCGCTGCGCAATAGCCGCGCGCAGGTTTCCGTCTCCATTACCGGCGTGGCCGGCCCAGGTGGCGGCACGGAGAACAAGCCGGTTGGCATGGTGTCGTTTGGCTGGAGCAACCGGCTGCATACATCGGTGGAGACGGTCGTGTTCAAGGGCGATCGCGAGAAAATCCGCGTGCAGGCGGCGGCGCATGCGCTGCGCGGGGTGCTGGCGTTGCTCGACGAGCGTGAACGGTAAGCGTGAGCGCAGACTTTACGCGCTCACCTGGCGCGAACCTTAAGCGCCGCAAACCGGCACCTTGAATCCGTTTCCATCCCCGCCTAACATCCACTCTTTTCGACCCTTCCCGCCGTGGACAAAGACGACCTGATACGCCGCTTCGATCTGCAACCGCATCCGGAAGGCGGATATTTTCGTGAGACGTATCGCGCGGTCGAGGCAGTGACGCGTGTGGGAGCGGACGAACCACGCTCGGCCTCCACAGCGATCTACTACCTGCTGTGCGACGGCGCCCACTCCGCGTGGCATCGGATTCGTTCGGACGAAGTCTGGCACTTCTACGCCGGCGCACCGCTCGACGTACACGTGCTAGATCAGGCCGGCAAGCTGATCACGCATCGTCTGGGCAATCCGTTGAGCGATCCGGGCACGGTGTTTCAGGCGGTGGTGACGGCCGGGTTGTGGTTCGCGGCGGAGTGCGAAGACCCGGCCACGTTTGCGCTAGTGGGATGTACGGTCGCACCGGGATTCGAATTCAGCGAGTTTGAAGTCGCGGACGTGAGCGCGTTGCAAAGCGCGTACCCCGAGCACGCGGAGATCATTGCCAGGCTCGGCCCGGCGAACGAGATCCGCTAACCGGGCGGCGTACCCGGTCACATCGACACTCACCGGGTTACGCCAAACCACGCCAGATCACGCCAATCGCTCAAACCCACGCCAAAGCAAAGCCGGACCACACCAACGCGTGACCCTCACCGATACGCGTTGATCCGGTCGCGCGTTTCCTTCGCTGCCTGCGCGGCGGCCGCTCCGAAGTCCTCGCCCTTGCCCGCGTAGATGATGGCTCGCGACGAGTTGATCAGCATGCCCGTGCCTGCCGCCGTGCGACCCGCCTGCACGGTTGCTTCGACGTCGCCGCCCTGCGCGCCGATGCCCGGAATCAGCAGCGGCATGTCGCCGACAATCCCGCGCACCACTTTGATTTCCTTCGGAAACGTCGCGCCGACCACGAGTCCGAGTTGCCCGCTGGCGTTCCACTTTTCCGCCGCCAGTTGTGCCACCACCTGATACAGCGGACGCCCAGCGGTGTCGAGGAATTGCAGATCGGAGCCACCGGGGTTGGACGTGCGGCACAGCACAATCACGCCCTTGCCGGCGTGTTCGAGATACGGCTGGATCGAGTCGAAGCCCATGTATGGATTCACCGTCACGGCATCCGCGCGATAACGCTCGAACGCCTCGCGCGCATATTGTTCGGCGGTGCTGCCAATATCGCCGCGCTTCGCATCGAGAATCACCGGCACGCCGGGATGCTTCTCGTGGATGTGCGCAATCAATTGCTCGAGCTGGTCTTCCGCGCGATGCGCCGCGAAGTAGGCGATCTGCGGTTTGAAGGAGGACGCGAACGGCGCGGTCGCATCGACGATCGTGCGGCAAAAGTCGAAGATCGCGTCAGCGCGGCCCGCCAATGCGGCGGGGAATTTGCTGGGCTCGGGATCGAGGCCGACGCACAGCAGCGAGTCAGTGCGCTGCCATGCGTCGTTAAGTGTCTGAATGAAGGTGGACATGGTGGGTCTCGCAACGAGCCGATAAGAGGAGTGGCGCGTATTTTACCCGTCCTCGTCGCGAGACCGCGCCGCTCACTGCCGGCGCCGCGTCCCGCGCGCACCTGCCACCGCACGCAAACCGGTGCGCTCCACTTCGAAGCGGAACGACCGCGTCAGGCGCTCGCCGCGCGCCAGCATCGTCATGCCGTGCGAAGCCGCGCCGCCCGGCAGGTTCATCGCGTTGATGGGATGGTCCACCGGTTCGAAGCAGAAAAAGTCCTCACCCGGTGGCGTGTACAGCACGTAGTAATCCGTGTCCGCGGAGACGGTCAACGAGAGGCGCCGCTTCGGCCAGACCACCGCCGCCTGGCCACTCCACCCCGTGAAGGCGTGATTGACGATGGTGGACGGCAACGGATACGCCACACCGAATTGCCATGCCGGCGGCGCGGGCACGTGACGCAGCGGCAACCAGTCGTCGCCCTGCAGCCAGAGTCCTCCGGCAGCCGCAGATAGCTCGGTCTGTGCATCACGCACCAGAAACGGATGAATGCCGAGACCAAAAGGCAACGCGTCACGTCCGGTGTTTTCGATTTCCAGCGTGATGATGAGCGTCGCGCCGTCGAGCGTGTAGGTTTGCGCCGCACGGTACGCGTACGGTTTGCCGTCGCGGCGATCAAGGGTCAGGCGCACGTTTTCGCGGTCCGAGTCGGCAACCTCCCAATGCGCGAGCCAGCCATCGCCGTGGATGGGCAGCGGCTCTCCCGGACGATTGCGCGGCACCTCGATGCGCCGTTCGCCCACGCCGAAGTGACCGCCGCCAATCCGGTTCGAATACGGCAGCATGGAATAGCACGCCAGTTCGTTCGGATCCGTATTCGCGGCCACATGCCGGCAGCGTCGAAAGATCGGCACGAGTGCGCCGTCGCTGCGCCAGTCGAAACGCGTGATGCCGCCGCCCAGCGACGGTGCCACATCGAGCCGCAACTGCGTGTTGGCGAGCGTCACGCAGGCGAGGCCGCCCGTCGTGCCCTCGCCCACCGCGACCGCCGAGGTGCTCGGCCCCGCGAGCACCGGATTGGCTGCCGCCGCAAGCCGTGCACGGCGCGTCTGTGAAGGCTGGGAAGTAGAAGAAGGAGCAGCAGAAGAAGCGTTCGGAGAAGCTGGGGAACCAGCGGAACCAGGCGGAGAGGAAACGAGATTCGCAACTGTCATATCAGGCTCCATCGAGAGGCGTGAGACGTTGCCGTCATCGCTGACGGATCTTTATGCGGGCGCCGTGACGGGCCGCCTCTTTGTGTCCTTGAGCTTTTCGGGTCAGCCGCATGCTGCACGGACCGCGCTGCGGTCCGCTCTGCGGCCGTCATCCATCCTCCAAGCCGTGGCTGCACGTATAAACGTGCGCCTCCCAGAGAATATTCAATCCAACCGATTAGGGATGCTGCGGTTTTCCCTTGAATAGCGGCTCAGGCAAGCCCCGTTGTCCCGGCACCGCCACGAAAACGCCGCCGGCGTTGGCATCGGAGGCGAGCGCGGCCGCATCCAGATCGACCCGCGCACTGGTGATGTACAAGGTGCCCAGTTGCGCGCCGCCCAGTGCGACACAGCTCGGCTGTGCCGTGGGCACCGTCACGCGCGCCGTTTCTTCGCCGTTCGGCGCGTAACGCACCACGCGCGCACCGGCCCATTGCGCGTTCCACAAACCGCCGTCGCGATCCACGGTCGAGCCGTCGGGCTCGCCGGTCGCATCGGTGAGCGCCGTGAAAACGCGATCGTTCGTGATCGTGCCGTCGGCGCTGTAATCGCACATGCGAATCTCGCGGGTCGGCGAATCGCAGTAGTACATCGTCGCGCCATCGGGACTAAACGCGATGCTGTTCGAAATCGCGGGTGCGGGCAACGGCAACCGTTCGAGCGACAGATCATGATTCAGACGGTAGAAACCGCCTACCGCGCGCAGGGGCGAACCCTCGTCTTTAGTGCCGAACACGAAACGCCCTTGCCGGTCGCAACGCCCGTCGTTCAGACGCGTATTCAGGTCCGGTTCGACCTCGACAATGCGCTGGGTTTCGCCCGTCGCCAGATCGAAAAACGCCAGATGCGTGGCGAGTCCCAGCAAGAGAAAATGCGGGTCTTCACACAGCGCAAAAGTCGTGAGCCGCTCCGGCATGCGCCACGAAGTATGGCTGCCGTCGCTCGGGTCGTAGCGCCACAGGCGCGCACCTTCGATATCGGTCCAGTAGAAGCGGCCGCTGCGCGCGCACCAGGTGGCGCCCTCGCCCAGCTTGCATTTGCTGTCGATCAACAGTGCTGCACGGATCGGATTGCTCACGCCCAACCTCCGTCGACGATAACGTCCTGCGCTGTGATCATGCGGCTGTCGTCAGCGGCGAGGAACAGCGCCATGCGCGCCAGGTCGTGCGGCATCAGTTCGGCGTCGATGCACTGACCCTCCTTGATCGCCCGGCGTCCGGCGTCATCCAGCCACAGCCGTTTTTGCTTCTCGGTCATGACCCAGCCCGGTGCCAGCGTGTTCACGCGGATATTGAAGCGCCCAAGGTCGCGCGCGAGACCGCGTGTGAGTCCCTGCACCGCTGATTTCGACATCAGATACACCGGATAGCCGCCGTTCTTGAGCATCCAGCTAATCGAACCCAGGTTGATGATGGAGCCGCGCCCCGCGGCTTTCATGTCGTCCATCACGGCCTGCGCGACGAACAGTTGATGGCGCACGTTGACGGCGATACCCGCGTCGAACGACGCAGGGGTCACGTCTTCGATTTTTTCGCGGCGGTCGTTGGCCGCGTTATTGACGAGAATTTCGATCGGCCCGAGCGCGGCCTTGACGTTGGCCACGGCCTTGCGCAGCGCGTCGATGTCGGTCAGGTCGCAGTGCAGGAAGAGCGGCTTGTGACGCGCATCGCCAAGTTGATCGGCCAGCGCCTCGCCGGAACTCACGTCGAGATCGAAGAAGGCGACCCGTGCGCCTTGCGCGACGAAGTGTTCGACGAACGACGCGCCGATTCCCGTCGCACCACCCGTGATGAGCACCGTCCGGTCTACGAGACTGGGATAACGCGCGTACAGGTTATCCGCCTCACTGACATTGGCATTGGCTGGAGACGACATCGTTCGATTCCTCGGATTATTAAGTGCCCCCAGGCTTTTTGCTTCGCGCGGCCGCCGGGGGCACATGACCCGGCAGCCGCGCGACCCTGCTGCGACCTGCGTGTCGCGACCTGCTTAATCGCGCGAACCGCGGTTCTTCAACTGATCCAGCAGCACAGCGGCGAGCAGGATCGCACCGCGCACGAGGTACTGGTAGAACGCGTCGATGTTCAGCAGGTTCATCACGTTCTCAACCGTGCCCATGATCAGCACGCCGATCACGACGCCCGAAATCGTCGCACGGCCGCCGAGCAGCGAGACACCGCCCAGCACGCACGCGGAGATCACGTTCAGTTCGAAGCCTTCCGCGGCGTTCGGCTGCCCGGACGTGATACGCGAGGCCAGAATCACACCGGCCAGCGCCGTGACCGCGCCCTGCACCAGGAAGATGTACACACGCGTGCGCTCGACGTTGATACCGGCAAGACGCGACGCTTCCGGATTGCCGCCGATGGCCAGCGTATTGCGGCCATACACGGTCTGGTTCAGCATCACGCCGAACACGATGAAGCACAAGAGCGTCACCCAGATCGGCAGCGAGACGCCGAACATGGACAGGCCGCCGAGCGCGATGAACGTATCCGAAGAGACGCCCACGGCCTGACCGTGCGACACGATGAAGCCGAGACCACGCACGATTTCCATCGTAGCCAGGGTCGTGATCAGCGCATTGATGCGCAGATACGCGATCACCGCGCCGTTGATGAAACCGATCGCCGAACCGGCCGCGACCGCCGCGATGATCGCGATGAACGTGTTGCCCGTGGCGTTGAGCACCATCGCGCACAACACGCCGGAGAAGGCGATCGTGGAACCCACGGACAAGTCGAAGTCACGTGAGGCGAGACAGAACATCATCGTGCAGGCGACCATGCCGATCTGCGAGATCGACAGGGCCAGACCCAGCATGTTTTCGATCGAGAAAAAGTGATCGACCGTCAGGGACATCGTGATGAACATGATCGCGAAGATCACGATCAGGCTGTAGTCCGTGACCTGTTGCCACCACTTCTGCTTGTCGTTGCTCTGCGGAATCAGCGCATCGGCGGCGCTCTTGGCGGCCTGTTGCGCGAGGTTTTCTCTGGCTTGCATTTGAATACTCCTCCCGTTTTCGTCACGGGCTGACGGGTTATTAAGGACTTACGTCCGGTCTCTGGTCAAGCTCAGGCCGCTTCGGCTGCCACCGCGTTTGGATCGGTCGAACTCTGCGGCAGCGCGAGATTCAGCACCGACTGTTCATTCGCTTCGCCACGCGGCAATTCGCCGGAAATACGCCCCTGCCGCATCACGACGATCCGGTCGGACACGCCCAGCACTTCCGGCAGTTCCGACGAAATCATCACGATCGCGCAGCCACGTTCCGCGAGCTGATACATCACGTTATAGATCTCGTGCTTGGCGCCGACGTCGATTCCTCGCGTCGGTTCGTCGAGAATCACCACTTTCAGATCAGGTTCCGCGAGCCAGCGCGACAGAATCGCCTTTTGCTGGTTGCCGCCGGAAAGAAAGCGGATTTTCTGGCGACGGCTCGGCGTCTTGATCTTCAGCAGCTTGATAAAACGGTCCGCCGTCTGCGCTTCTTTCTTGCGGTTCAGGAAGATTCCGCCGCGCAGATAATGACGACGGCAACTGATGTTGATGTTCTCCGACACCGTCGCCATTGCCACGATGCCTTCTTCCTTGCGGTCTTCCGGACACAGCACGATGCCATGACGAATTGCTTCGCCGGCGCTGCGCACCTTGATGGTCTTGCCGTCCAGCACGATCTCGCCGTTCTTCTTGTTGTCGGCGCCGTACACGAGATGCATCAGTTCGCTGCGGCCCGCACCCACCAGGCCAAAGAAGCCAACGATCTCACCGCGCCGCACTTCGAAGCTGGCCGGCTCCTTGAGCGGATGGCCTTCGACCGCCTTGGCCGAGAAACGCACTTCGCCCAGTTCGCGCGGCTTGTAGCTATAGATGTCGGAAATCTCGCGACCCACCATCTCGCTCACGATCGTCTCGCGCTTCACGCCTTCGAGCGTCGGATGCGAAGCCACCTTGCGGCCGTCACGGAAAATCGTGCAGGCGTCGCAAAGTTCGTAAATTTCGTCCATCCGGTGCGAGATGTAGATCATCGCCCGGTTGTCGGCGCGCAGATCGCGCACCAGCTTGAACAGCACTTCGGTCTCGCTGTGCGAGAGCGAGCTGGTCGGCTCGTCGAGCGCGATCACGCGCGCATTGCGCATCAGCGCCTTGCAGATTTCCACCATCTGCCGTTGCGCGATGGAGAGCTTGCCCAGCCGGGCATTCGGATCCAGCGCCACGCCCATTGCTTCGAGGCGTTCGCGCACGAAGCGCTTGGCTTCGCGCTTGTTGACCCAGCCGAGCGAGTTGGGCAACTGGCCAAGGAGCAGATTTTCCGTGACCGTGAGATCGGGCACGTACTGCAGCTCCTGGTGAATCACCGCGATTCCCGCCCCGATCGACGCAGCGGCGCTGCCGAAGCGCACCT
This sequence comes from Paraburkholderia sp. DHOC27, assembly GCF_003429005.1. Classification (GTDB taxonomy): domain Bacteria; phylum Pseudomonadota; class Gammaproteobacteria; order Burkholderiales; family Burkholderiaceae; genus Paraburkholderia. Next base: position 82,299 of record NZ_QVQV01000006.1, on the reverse strand, counting down.
CGTTGCCGTCGATCATCACGCGTCCGGAATCCGGCTGGTATTCACCGCCGAGAATCTTCAGCAGGGTGGATTTCCCCGCACCGTTTTCGCCCATCAGACCGTGCACCTGGCCGACGTTCACGTCGAATGACACTCCGTCGAGCGCACGCACGCCTGGAAAGACCTTGCCGATATTGTCAAAACGCAGCGTCGCTGACACTTCGCCTCCTGTTGCATCCTGTGAACCGCATGGCCCGGCGCGGCTTGCCGCATTGCCAGTCCGACGGTCTGCTTCAACCTGTGTTGCGCCTGCCGGCGCGCGCATCCCAAAATTGAGCTGCGCGCGCCGCCTTGCTGGACAAAGCCGCCGGAACCCGTGAGTCCGGCGGCCGTCCGCTACACGTCAGTGCCTGGCGGCTTACTTCGATGCCAGACCCATCTTTTCACGCACGTCCGCGACGTTGTCACGCGTGGCCAGCATGCCGGTCGTCAGCGTGAGCGGGGGCGGTGCCTTGCCTTGCGTGATCCAGTCGTACATCAGCGTCGAGGTTTCTTCGCCGTGACGCTTCGGGCTGATGATGACCGTGCCGTAGAAGCCCGTCGGGGTCGGCTTCTTGAATTCGTTCAATGCCGAATCCGAACCGCCGATACCGATACCGATCATGTTGTCAGCCTTGAAGCCACGGCCTTCCGCTGCGCGGACTGCACCCAGCACGGCTTCGTCGTTCAGGCCGTATGCCACCCAGTGCTTGTACTGCGGGTTCTTGGTCAGCGCGATGTTGGCGGCGTTGAAAGCGTTTTCCGTGTCGGTCTTCGCTTGCGGCGCTTCAACCACGTTCGACTTCGGGAAACCGGCTGCCACGAGTGCGTCGGTTGCGCCGCTGGTGCGGTCAACAGCCGTCGGCAACTGGTTGTAGGTCACGTCGATCGCGCCCACGTCCTTCATGTCCCAGCCGCGCTTCTTGATTTCCGCAGCCAGGCCTTCGCCAACCTGCTTGCCGATGTTGTACGCCGAGATGCCCATATGCGGCACCGAAGCGATCGGCTTGCCCGAACCGTCGACGAGGCGGTCATCCACCGTCATCATCTTCAGACCATCAGCCTTGGCCTTGGCAACGATGCCCGGTCCCAGCTTGACGTCAGGCGTGCAGATGATGAAGCCCTGTGCCTTTTGTGCCGACAGGTTGTCGATCGCGCTCATCACCGTCTCGCCCGAGGGTGCGCCGATTTTCACCAGCGTGAAGCCCTTTTCCTTCGCGGCCATCTCGGCAAACTTCCACTCGTCCTGGAACCACGGCTCTTCCGGCTGCTTCACGAGGAAGCCGATCTTGACCTGGTCAGCGGCCTGCACGACCGGTGCGGTGAACGCCACGGTCGTTGCTGCTGCCACCAGCGTGAGGAAAATTCTACGTTTCATGATGCAGTCTCCTGACTAATTAGTAGATAACGAGAAGGTATTGGCCGCGTCTTCTTATACCGGTCCTGACACACGCGGCCAGCGCGTCAACCGGCTAAAACAAAACGTCGCGCTCTGTGGCGCTTTCCTACGGCATGCGCCTCACGGGCGCGTGCCACCTCTGTCTGGTTGCTGCTGCTTGGTTGCTTCTTTTTTGCTTCGATGCTTCGATGCTTCGATGCTTCGATGCTTTGGTACTGCTTCGTTGCTGCTGTTTCGTTGCGCTCGCTCAGTCGTGGTACAGCGCCGAGCGCCCGCCGTCGACCGTGATACAGCTGGCGTTGATGAACGGCGCCTCGTCCGATGCGAGGAACACCGCCGTCATCGCCACTTCTTCGGGGCGGCCGATCCGCTTCATCGGCTGCAGATCCAGCGTGGCCTGCTGCGCCGCCGCCGGGTCGGTCTGCCCGTTCCACCAGTCATGCGTCAATTGCGTCTCGATGTAGCCAGGCGCGATGGCATTGACCCGCACGTTGCGCGGCGCGTACTCGATGCCGAGCGCACGCGTCAGGCCGATCACACCGTGCTTCGCCACCGGATACGGGAAGCAGCCCGGAATGATCTTGAATGAATGTGTCGAGGCAATGTTGACGATGCTGCCCGCACCGCGTTCGACCATGCCCGGCAGTACCGCACGGCAACCGTTCCAGACACCGTCCAGATCGACGGCAAAACAGCGCCGCCAGTCGTCGTCCGTCATCGTCAACGGATCGCAGAATACATTGATACCCGCGTTGTTCACCAGCACATCCACGGCACCGAAGGCCTGTTCGGCCTCGCGCACGGCGTGCTGAACCGAGGCCGATTGCGTGACGTCGGTCTGCACCGCGAGAACCTTGCTTGCGCCGCCTGCGTTGTTTGCGCCGGCTGCAACCATCGCGCCTTCGATTTCACGCGCGGTGCGCTGCGCCATCTCCAGATCCAGCTCCGCCAGCACGACCGCCGCACCTTCGCGAGCGAAGGCGAGCGCAATCGCTGCGCCGATGCCACGCCCGGCGCCCGTAATCATTGCGACCTTGTTGGCGAGCCGGTTCATTTCTTCGCGCTCGCCCGGGCAATGCGCAGACCGTTGATGTACGCCTTCGCGTGCGAGGCCGTCGCCGCCACGCTCTGACCCGGCTTGTAGAGTGCCGAGCCCAGACCGAAGCCGTTCGCGCCAGCCGTGAGGAACGGGCCCATGTTGTCCGGCGTGATGCCGCCCACCGGTACCAGCGGCACTTCGGTCGCGATCACCGCGCGCCACGCCTTGACGACGTGGCAGCCGAGTTGCTCGGCAGGGAACATCTTCAGCACGTCCGCGCCGTTCTTCAGTGCGAGGAAGGCTTCGTTCGGCGTTGCGACACCAGGCGCGCATGCCAGCCCCTGGGCCTTCGCGGCGCTGACCACTTCCGCGTCGCTATGCGGCATCACGATCAATTCGCCACCGGCCGACTTCACTTCGTTGACGAAGCTCGCATGCAACACGGTTCCCGCGCCTACGATCGCATCGGCCGGCAGCACCTTGCGGATCGCCGCAATGCTGTCGAACGGCTGCGGCGAGTTGAGCGGCACTTCGACGATGCGAAAGCCGGCTTCGTACAGCGCCTGACCGTGCTCGGCGGCATCCGCGGGCGTGACGCCGCGCAGAATGGCGATCAGCGGACACGCTTCGAAAGCCGCGATCAGGCCCGCGTGCGGCATGTACGGGGCGGGCAGATTGATGTGAGGTTGCATGTCGATTCCTTGTCTTTGTCGTACGCGGCGCCGGCGCGTTAGCCGGCGTGTGCGCTGTGCGCGGCGCCAGCCGCCGGGCTGACCAGTCCAGCCTGGGCGGCGATGCGCCACAGACCGTGCTCGGTGGCTTGCTTGACCAGATCGGCCTGGGTGCAGCCAAACTGGGTCAGTGCAAGCCGGTAACGTTCGCACAATGCTTCATTGCCAATCAGGCGCAACGCGTGGCCGGCGAGGCCGGTCTGCTGCTGCGCGAGCACGGCGTCGAGGCCGACCAGTTCGTGACCGATCAGCAGCCCCGACAGATAGTCCGGTTGCTGTTCGCTTTTCAGTTCGCCCGTCAGGCCGAGCGTGCGGGTGCTGAACACCGTGGCGAGCGGGCCGGCCTGCCCTTTCAGACGGGCGATGTTCACGCCGCGCAAAAATGCTTCGGTATCCAGATGATCCGGCGTCGCCATCGTGCGGCCGAGAATCGTATGGTCGCGCAGCGCTGCGAAAATCTCGCCGGTCATGAAGGTGTGAAAACGTTCGATCTGATCGCCGCGCACCACGACCCACTTGGCGTGCGTGCCCGGCAGGCCGATCAGCTCGCGCTCTGTTGCAGTTGCTTCCGCAGTTGCGCCCGCCGTTGCCCCCGCAGTTGCCCCATTAGCGCTTGCGGCTGTATTCAGGTTGGCGTGGTTCGCGTCTGCCGTTGCCGGGTCGCTCAATGCGCCAAAAATTTGCGTCTCTTCGCCGCGCATCACGTTCGGCAATTCACCGCGCTGCAACACGCCGGGCACGATATGCAGGGTCACGCCGCGCGCCGTCTGCACGCGCACGATGCCTGCCACCAGCGCGTCGGCGCTCGCCGGCGCCGTCACATAGGGCGCTTCGAGCCAGCCTTGCGCGCTGCCCACCATGCCGGCTGCGATGACCGGCAGGTTCGGCATGCGTTCGAGCCATTCGCCGCAAACCGCATCGAAAGCGGCGTCGAAGCCACCTTGCGCGGCGGGGCGCGGCAGATTCATGATGCCCGCAGTCGATTCACGCGCGTCCAGCACCTTGCCTGTTGCGTCGAACAGATAGGCACGCAGCGAGGTCGTGCCCCAGTCGAGCGCGACCAGCGCCGCCTGGTCGAGACCAGCGGCACGCACTTGCGGCGCGCTATCGACACTGGTGAGCGTCGGCGCTTGAGCGACCGGCGAGGAAAAACCCGATTGCGTCATCGTTTGATCCTGCGCGTCGCGGGCTGCGGGACACGCCAGCCGAGTTCTTCCGAAATGGCGCGCGCCTCGCGCTGCACGACGGGAATCAGTTCGTCCATCCGTTCGAGCGACATATAAGGAATCGTGCTCGCCACGGAAAGTGCCGCGACCACCGCGCCCGATGCATCACGCACCGGCGCTGCGACGCAGCGAATCGCCGCCTCGTTCTCTTCCAGGTCGAACGTGTAGCCGCCCGAGGAATACGTGGTCATGCGTTGCATGAAGGTGGGCAGATCGGGACGGTTGTCCGGCTTGAAGCTGACGCCCGCCAGTGCGCGCCGCGACGCTTCGAAGAGCGACGTCCACGCATCCGGCGTGAGGTCGAGCATCATCGCCTTGCCGATGCCGGTCGAGGCGAGCGGCATGCGGTGTCCAACGCGCGAACGCATTTCGAGGCCACGCGTGCCGGGAATCTTGTCGATGTACAGCACGTCGTCGCCGTCGCGCACGCCCAGATGGATGGTGTCGTGCGTCTGTTCGGCGAGCGATTCGATGTGCGGGCGCGCTACCGTGGTGAGCGGCATCTGTTCGAGCGCAATCGTGCCGAGTTCGATCAGCTTCGGGCCGAGCAGATAACCGCCCTGCACCTGACGCAGATAGCGCGCCTGCACGAGGCTGCTCACCAGACGATGGGTCGTGCTGCGCGTCGTGCCAAGCGCGGCACCGAAAGTACGCAGGTCGCGCACGCCAGCGGCGGCAGCTTCGAGAATGGCCAGACCGCGCAACAACGTCTGCGTACCGGCCTGCTGCGGCGTGATGTCGAGCAACGTGCTGGGCAATGCGATTTCGTCGGCGCTCCTGTGCGAAGCGACAGCGCCGTTCAGGGCACGAGGACGTGACTGGGGAGCGGCGTCGGAGCCTGGGCCGGACTCAACGGTGGCGTGAGTGGACATCGCTTTATTCATGGCGAGTGGGCGAATGATGGGGATTTACCGCGCGGAGCCGGCCGGACGGCCTGCGATACGTGACGGAACACGGCGAGTGCGTGCTTCCTGCCTGACGATGATGGGCATGGCTAGTTGTCTCCGATCGTTGGGTCCGCGCCTGCCGCACGACTCCGTGCGGACGGGAAAGAGCCTATTTTTCGTCCGGCTGCGGGTGGATCTGCGGGGTCTGATGAGCCCCGAAATCCCGCTATGCGGACGTGGTGGAACGGATTGTAGGACGGGCGTCGCGAAATCTCCAATATGTGAGTGTGACGCTCATATATTGGGACTCGCTTGCTTTAGTGGGACGACGTTTCAGATTTGCGCTCAGCGGCCGGAGGTTGCGGCCGCGGCGAACATGCTGGCATGGCTGGGATCGGTCGCGTAGCGGTAGAAATCCGTACGGCTCGCAAAGCCGCCCAGCAGCGTCTGGAAGAAACAGACCAGTTCGGTCATCTGCCGGTTGCGCAGGCAGCGCTGGAAGGCGGCCAGGGCTGGCTCGCCGGCGTTATCCAGAAACAAACGCGGGCCCGACGCAAAGAGCGCCTGTGCGATCACGGCCGCGACTTCGACACGCACCCTGCCCTGCGCTTCGCGGATTGTGTTGTTTTGATGCACCCGATACGCGATGTGTTCGAACTGAAGATCGAGGAATACCGTGCTGTGGCGGCACGCAAACATCAGGAAGTCGAGGTCGTGGCAGTAGCGCAGCGGCTGGAAGCCACCCGACGCGTCCCACAGCGCCCGCGAGAAGACCATGTTCGACGTCGTGGCGACGAAGTTGTCGTTCAGTAGCGCGAGTTGCGGCAGATGGGTTTCGTCCAGAAAACGTCGGGCGCGGCCGAGCCATTCGACCGCAAAACCTGAGTCTTGCCGCACGCCTGCGTGATCGATGAGTTGCAGATCGCCGGAGATCAGGCCAATGTCGGGCCGCTGCTGAATGATCGCCCGGCACCGCTCGAGCTTGGCGAGGGCGAACAGATCGTCAGAATTCAGCACGGCGATATATTCCCCGTGACTCAGCGCAATGGCCCGATTCAGCGTGTGATGGGCGCCCGCGTTCTCCTGTTTGTATGTTTTCGCGTTGGGCGCTTTGGCCAACACCCGCTGCGCGATTTCGTAGCCATCGTCCGACGAGCCGTCGTCAATCAGGATGATTTCGTCCGCTGCCGAGGTCTGCGATAACACGCTTTCCAGCGCCGCCTCGATGTAATGCGCATGGTTGTAAAGAGGGATGACGACGGAAATGGTCGTCGCAGGGAGCGGGTTCAAAATCGACATGGCGGACCAATTCGGTGATTCGGCGAATTCAGACAAAGGCGCCATTCTAGTGCCAATTATTCAATCAGCCATGTTTTTATTGAAAACATTATTTGAAATATCTGCAGCCATCATTTTATAAAGTATTTTAAGACTCCTCCGATGGACCTATTACTACTATACAAATAATATTGATCGGATTTTTTCAAGAAAAACACCACCTCAATGCGCGTATTTGTAGCAACTGCGTCGAACGACACCTACTTGCCCCTGCTTCAGGGCCTCCTCGATTCCCTCAAGCAATTCGGCAATCCACTGCCGTTCTCGGCTGTCGGATGTCTCGACGTGGGGCTGAGCGAAGGAAACCGCGCATCGCTCGCCACCCAGGGCGTGCAGGTCGTAGAAGCTCGCTGGGATTTGCCCGTCGAACCTGCCTTGCAAAAGCTCACGCCGCATTTACGCTCGCTCACCGCCCGGCCATTTTTGCCCGATTATTTCCCCGGCTACGACATCTATCTCTGGATCGACTGCGACGCGTGGGTACAGGAGCGATTCGTTTTTGAATGGTTTTTCCGCGCGGCCAAAGACGGTGCATTAGCCGTCGCGCCAGAAATCGACCGCTCATATAATCAGCGCATTGGCCATTCCTGGAAAGCAGATCGCCTCCGTCGCTATTACGGAGAAAATGCCGCAGAGAAAATGCTCACGCAGCATTATTTCAACGCCGGCGTATTCGCCATGCGAGCGGACGCGCCGCATTGGTCTCATTGGGCCGCCCATTTCGAAGCGGGTCTAAAAGCAACCGGCGGCACGCTGGTTTGCGATCAAACCGCGCTCAATCACGCCATCTGGTCGCACCAGCTTCCCATGCATCCGTTGCCGTCCACATGCAACTGGCTGTGTCACCTGGCGTTACCCGCGTTCGATTTCGCGCGGCAGAAATTCTGCGAACCGCTGTTCCCGCACAGCCCGCTCGGTGTGCTGCATCTCACCGCGAATACCAAAGACCTGCGCGTCACGCTGAATGATGAAAGCAGCGGCACCTTCCGCGCAGCCGGCTTGCGCTTTCAGGCTGCCTGACGCGCACTGGGTCGGCGGCGGCGCGCGCCTTTCCGACTAGTCCGGCAACTCCGCCATCCCCATCCGGTGCGCAATCACGCCCGCCCGGTGTGTCAGATACGGCGAGCTGCGGTGCTCATCGAAGTATTTCGGGCGCGGCAACATCACGGCGAGACGCGCCGACTGTCCGGCGGTGAGCTTCGCCGCCGAGGTCTTGTAGTAGTGCTGCGCGGCGGCCTCCGCACCGTAAATGCCGTTTCCCCACTCCACGGAGTTCAGGTAGATCTCGTAGATGCGCTCCTTGTCCATCAAGGTCTCGAGCATCCACGTGATGATCAATTCCTGGCCCTTGCGGATATAACTTTTCTCCCGCGATAGAAACAGGTTGCGCGCCAGTTGCTGCGTAATCGTCGACCCGCCCGCCACGATCTTGCCGCGCGCCTTGTTCTTCTCCCATGCCTGCAGGATGGCGTCGGTTTCGTAGCCGTTGTTGTTGACGAAGTCGGCGTCCTCGGACGCGATGATCGCGCGCTTCAGGTTGCGCGAAATCTGCTCGTAAGGCACCCAGGTGTGCTGAATGGACAGATCGGAATGGTCCTCCGAAAGACGCCACGCGTCGGAGCGCATGAACGCCGTCGACTGCGGATTCACGTTGTTCCAGATGGCGATCTGCGCGAAGTAGAACAACTGCGTGGCGATCCAGGCAAGGGCGACGACTGCGCCAACGTAAAGAATCCATCGGGCTGGCCCGAGCCGGATTGTTCGCCTCGCTCGCGTCATCGTCGTCACGGTCTCTGGTTCGAACGGTTGTGGAAGAGTTACTTCGAGTCAATGCGCGGCGGTTCAGGCCGCGCTAGATCCAGCCAGCATTTGACGCAATTGCGCCAGCACGGGCGCGCCGCTCGGACGCACGCCACGCCACACGAAAAACGATTCGGCGGCCTGTTCGACGAGCATGCCGAGGCCATCGGCGGCGCGGGCACCCAGCGTCTGCGCGTGCTGCATGAACACCGTCGGCTGCGCGCCGTACATCATGTCGTACGCAAGCGTGCCGCTGCCGAACGCGCGCTCGTCGCACTCGGGCAGCGCATCATCCAGACTACCGGCCGTCGCGTTGATGATGACGTCGTACGCGCTCGCCTCGACTGCCGCGGCGCCTCCGCCCGTCAGTTGGCAACCGGCCGTGCGCGCCGCTGCGCCGAACTGCTCGACCAGTTCGCTGGCCTTTGCGGCGGTCCGGTTGACGATCGTCAGTGAGTGCGGCGAGCGCTCCAGCATGGGCAGCACCACGCCGCGCGCGGCCCCGCCTGCGCCCAGCAGCAGGATGCGCGCGCCCTTGAGCGGCGTGCTCAGATTCACTTCGATATCACGCACGAGGCCAAAGCCGTCCGTGTTGTCGCCATAGATGCTGCCCGCGTCAGCACGCAAAGTATTCACCGCGCCTGCCGCTGCCGCGCGAGGCGACAGCGTCGTGGCCAGTGCGTGCGCCTCGAGCTTGAACGGCACCGTTACATTGAGACCGCGTCCACCCGCCTCGAAGAAGGCGCGCACGTGCGGCACGAATGCATCCAGAGGCGCCAGCAGGTGCGTGTAGTCGACCGGCTCGCCGGTCTGCTCCGCAAAGCGCGCGTGAATGAACGGCGACTTGCTATGGCTGATCGGATTGCCGATCACCGCATAGCGGTCGCGCGGTACGGCATGAGACTGTGCGCCTGACTGTGCCGGCGCGCTCATTGCCCCGGCTCCGCGACCTGCTGACCGGCGGATGCGTCCTCGCCTTCCGCGCCGTTGCCGCTTGCCTCTCCCTGTCCGTCAGGGTCGGCGTCAGTTGCAGCATCAGACTCGGCTTCGGCCTCGGCCTCGCTCTCAGGAGAGTCGTCCGCCGCGTCGAGCAATTCTTCTTCACCCTCGTCCGCTTCTTCGGCTTCCGTGCCGCTCGTGACGGTGGGCGCGTCGAGCACCTTCAACATCCGCACGGACGCTTCCACGGTCAGTTCGTCAATCGACATCACTTCCATCAGCAGGCGTGTGCCGCGGGCATGCACGCCGAGCGCCGGCACATGCAGCAGCAAGGGAATCTCTTCGAGCCGAACCAGATCGTCCTTCACCACCGTTGCCACGACCTGCTTCTTGTCTTCCTGCTTCAGCCAGCGCAAGCACCAGAAATACTCCATGCGCCGCTGATGGTCGGCGTAGGCCGAGTACGTGTCGTCGAAGCCCTGCACGACGGCGAACAGATCCGCGTCTTTCGGCTTGAACGGCGCGGCCAGCTTGGCCGTCACACCATGCTGCACGCAGGCCAGCAATTGCCACTGATTGACGAGGTCCACGTAGCGACGCAACGGCGACGTGCTCCACGCGTATTGCGTCACGCCGAGCCCTTCGTGCGGCGCGGCGTTGGTCTGCATGCGTGTGCGCTTCGGACCGGACGGCGCGCCGAACGCGCGCTGCGTGCGGTAGATGCCGGGCACGCCGTGATCGTGCAGGAACGCGCCCCACGACGAGTTGGCGAGAATGGCCAGTTCCGCGACGATCGTATCGAGCGGCGAGCCACGGCGGCGCGGCGTAATGGTGATGTGCTCGCCGTCCACATAGAAATTGAAGTCGGTGTTGCGCTGCACTTCGCGACGCAGCCCGTAACCGGCCCGCGCCTGTTGACGCTTCTCGAACAGCGCGAGCGCGAACGGCCACAGCACCGCAATATCTTCCTTGTGCGGATAGTCGCCCGTGCCGGCGGCGAGCGCCTCTTCGGTGACCAGTTCGTCCAGCGTGTTGTGGCGCAGATTGTTCTTCACGAACACGCGCTCCGCGCGCGTCTCGCTCGCGACGATCTCCTGGGTTTCCCGATTGACGATCACATACAGCGACAGCGCCGGGCGCAAGCCGCCTTCGGCCAGCGTGAACGCCTCGACGACGCTGTCGGGCAGCATCGTGATCTTGTCGCCCGGCATATAGACGGTGGACAGACGATTGCGCGCGATCGCATCCACTTCGTCGCCGCGCTGAATACCGAGCGCCGGTGCCGCGATGTGCACGCCGATGCGCACACGGCCATCCGCGAGATGCTCGACAGAAAACGCGTCGTCGATTTCCGTGGTGGTCACATCATCAATGGAGAACGCCTGCACGTCTGCTTCCGGCAGATCCTCCGGCAACGAGCCCACCGTCACCGGCGCGAAACCGGTGCCGTGCGGGAAGAATTCGGACAGGAAACGCGCCTCATGCAGCGCCCGCGCCGACGGAATACCGCCGCACTCGAGCATCAGCCGCGCCTGCGAAATACCGCGCGCCGCCGCTGCGGCTTCCAGCGCCTTGTATTCAATGGTGTTCTTGTCGGGCTTCGTCAGCAGACCCAGCGCCTTGCCGGCCAATGCCTCGGGCAGACGGCCCGCCTTCAGTTCTTCCTCGTAGCCTGCCTGCACCAGACCCTGCTGACGCTTGCGCTCGAGCGAAGCCAGCGCCAGCTTCAACTGCTCCTGCGGCGCGCGTTGATACTGGCCGCGGCCTTTGCGGCGGAAGTAGACCGGCGACGCATGCATGCGCAGCACCAGTGCCGCGCGCTCGACCGGCCCGAACGAAGCACCGAAGTAATCGGCGCCGAGCGTTGCAAAGGGAAACTCGTCTTCCGGCGCGCATTCCCACAGAAAATCCAGATCGATTTCCTGGGCGGCGGCATCGGCTTGCTGGATCAGATCGCCCGCGCTCGGCTTCTCGAACTCGATCAGCACGTCTTTCGCGCGCACCTTCGTGCGGCGCCCGCCAGGCAGCTCGACCTGAAATGCATCGCCCTGCCGCGACAGCACGCTGCCTGCCTTGAAACTGCCCGATTCCTCAAAGAAAACGTTCACTCAATACTCTCGTTCTGACTTGCATGTACCGCAGCGCCGCGTGGACCAACTCCGCCGGGGCAACGGCAACGTGTTCGTGGTAGTGGCTCCGCCGCGCGCATGCTGGCGCGGGCGGCATGATTCAGGCCGTCGCGCGGGGCGCCGGCGGTTCTACATCCGCTGCATCGCAAAAGGCCAGCACGCCGTCGACGTACTGCTCGAACTCGCTGATCGCGTGGTCGCTGCCTTCAATCAAGGTAGTGCGCGCGCCGGGATAGTGGGCGAGCATCTCGCGGTAATCGAGTACTTCGTCGCCGGTGGCGGCAATCAAATAATAGCGTTCGGGACGGGTGATGGCGGCCACGCTCAAGGCCCGCAGTTCATCCAGATGATGCGGCTCGACGACGATGCTGCCGCCGCCGTGCCACAACGGCTGCTCACCCAGGTATTGGCTCAGGTCGCGCTGCGGCACGACCGCCGGGTTCAGCAACACGGCGCGCCAGCCGTGCTTCTCGGCCAGATACGTGGCGAAGTAGCCGCCCAGCGAACTGCCCACCACCGTGACCCGCGCGGGCGCCGCCGCCGCGACCAGTGACTCGGCGAGCGTAATCGTCTCGCGCGGCGACACAGGCAGCATCGGACAACACCATTCCGCGCTGCGACCGTCTTCAGCCAGGCGCGCGGCCATCACGCGAGCTTTGAAGGAGTTCGGCGAGGAGCGGAAGCCGTGCAGATAAAGGATCACGCGGCGCCTCGTTGCGCCGGGTCAGGCTGCGCCTGAGCCTGTTGCGCCTTGGCCGGCCGCGCCTGAGCCGGCCGCGCCGAGAGCGCATCCAGCAGCTTTTGATGCACGCCGCCAAAACCGCCATTGCTCATGACCAGCACCTGGTCGCCAGGTTGCGCCGCGGCCACCACTGCTTTGACAAGCGCGTCGAGGTTGTCGAACGCTTGCGCCTTGTCGCCGAGCGGGGCCAGCGCTTCTCCGAGATTCCAGCCCAGTGCATCGCGGCCCGTGGGTGCGCCGTAGCCGAAGACGAGATCGGCATCGGCGAGGCTGCCCGGCAGTTGCGCTTTCATCACGCCGAGCTTCATGGTGTTCGAGCGCGGTTCCAGCACAGCCAGAATACGTGTGTGATCACGGCCCACCCGCGTGCGCAGACCCGCAACCGTGGTTTCGATGGCGGTGGGATGGTGCGCGAAATCGTCGAACACCGTCACGCCGTCGACACTGCCGCGCACTTCCATGCGCCGCTTCACATTGCGGAAGCTCGCGAGCGACTGCGCGGCCTGCGCGGGCGGCACGCCCACGCTACGCGCCGCCGCGATCGCGGCAATCGCGTTCAGACGGTTATGTTCGCCCTGCACTTGCCACTCGACCTCGCCCACCCGCGCGCCGTTGTGATACACGGCGAACCTCTCGTCGACCGGCACGCCCTCTTCCGCGGGCAGCGCTTCCCAGCCGCCCTGCACGCCGAAGCGCTCCACTTCGCTCCAGCAGCCGCGCGACAACACGCGCTCCAGCGGCGCCTCGCGGCCATTGCTGACAATGCGCCCCACGCCCGGCACGGTGCGCACCAGATGGTGGAACTGGGTCTCGATAGCGGCGAGATCGGGGAAGATGTCGGCGTGATCGAATTCGAGATTGTTCAGCACCGCCGTGCGCGGCCGGTAGTGAACGAACTTGGAGCGCTTGTCGAAGAAGGCGGTGTCGTATTCGTCGGCTTCGATCACGAAGAAGCTCGAATCGGTGAGCCGCGCCGAGACACCGAAATTCAGCGGCACGCCGCCGATCAGAAAGCCCGGATTCATGCCCGCGTCTTCGAGCAGCCACGTCAGCATGGAACTCGTCGTGGTCTTGCCATGCGTGCCGGCCACCGCCAGCACCCACTTGCCGTTCAGCACGTGTTCACCGAGCCATTGCGGGCCCGACGTATAGGGCAGCCCACGATCGAGGATCGCTTCCATCAGCGGGTTGCCGCGTGACACCACGTTGCCGATCACGAACAGATCGGGGTTCAGATCGATCTGCTCCGCGCCGTAACCCTCTATCAGACGGATGCCTTGCGCCTCGAGCTGCGTGCTCATGGGCGGGTAGACGCCGGCGTCGCAGCCCGTCACGGTATGTCCCGCGCCGCGCGCGAGCACCGCGAGACCGCCCATGAACGTGCCGCAGATACCGAGGATGTGGATATGCATAAGCCTGTCGTGCCGCGCGGGCGTGTTTTTGCGTGGGAAAGGTGAGCAGGAAGGGCCGCGAAGGTCCGCCCGCAAAGGACGTTATTGTAACCGACGCCCTCCGATCGCCCCACGCTCTCCGGGAGCCAGGACCCGTTCCTTGTCAGGAGCCTGGCGCCCGGCGCCGCGCAACGGAAACCTGCCCAGGCAAACGAGACACGGCCGCCGCCGCAGGCCCGCCTGACCTGAGAGAGCCGGAAAAGGCCGACTCCATTCTCTAGTATGATTGAGAGATGACTCGCAAATCACATTTCGATCCACAGCGGGTGCGCGAGGAAATCGCCATCGCCGCTGCGCGGATGATCGCCGAGGACGGTCTGGACTACTCGACGGCCAAGCGCAAAGCCGCGCGGCAGCTCGTCGGGGAGACCCATGTGTCCGGTGAATGGCTGCCGGATAACGACCAGATCGAGGAAGAAATCCGCGAATATCAGGCCATCTTCCAGGGGGATAGCCAGCCGGCAGTGCTGCGCCGCCTGCGCGGCGTCGCGCTCGACTGGATGCAGCGGCTCGCGGCCTTCAACCCCTATCTGACGGGCGCGGTGCTGAACGGCACGGCAGGTGAACATTCGGATGTCTACCTGCAGGCCTTCTGCGACAACCCCAAGGAAGTCGCCATCTATTTTCTGAACGCGAACATCCAGTACGACGTGTCCGAGACGCGTCATTTTGCCGGCCGTGGTTACGTCGAGACGCTGAGCTTCATGTGGCGCCCCGAGCGCGAGGGCCGCGACAGCGAACCGGTCGGCGTGCACGTGGCGCTATATGACGCCAACGATCTGCGCGGCGCGGTGCGCGCCGACGCGCGCGGCCGCTACGCCCGCGCGAGTGCCCAGGCGGTGCAGGCGCTGGTCGACGGCAGCAGCGTCGAAGGCCGTGCCGAGAACCGCGCGGCTTCCCCCAACAATTGATCGACTCGATCGGATGAGTATGAAGACCAAGCGGATTCTGGCAGGCGCGGTGGTGGCGATCGCCGCAGCGGGTATCGGTGCGTTCGCCAGCCACACCTTGTTCAACACTGCGGACGGCGGCGACGTCGCCGAAGCGGCGCAACCGGCCCCGCAAAATGCCGTTGCCCAGTTGTGGACCACCCCGGTCACCGACCCCAGCGGCAAGCCGCAGTCCCTCAATCTGTTCAAGGGCCACCCGGTCGTGGTCAACTTCTGGGCGTCGTGGTGCGGCCCCTGCGTCGAGGAAATGCCGGCGCTCTCCCAGTTGCAGCGTGAGTACGCGCATAAGGGCATCGAGTTCGTCGGACTCGGCGTCGATTCGGACAAAAACGTCCAGACCTTCCTGCAGAAAGTGCGTGTGGAGTATCCCGTTTTCGTGGTGGGCTTCGGCGGCGCGGACCTCGCGCGGGCCTTCGGCAATAATGCGGGCGGCTTGCCCTATACCGTGGTAATTGACGCGAAAGGCAACGTTCGGTCGACAAAATTAGGGCAAATCCAGCCGGCGGAACTGAAACGAACGCTCGACGCGCTTTAAATCTCAAATTGTCATACGTGTCAGTTGGCGGCAAAATACAGCCTGATTGCATGCTAATTGAGTAAAATTGTCCGAAGATACGCAGTCAGCCGGTCCCCGCCGGACCGTCAGGATCAAACCTGGCGCGCGTGAAACTAGACAAGTTTCTCTAATCAGCGCTAAAGTGCGCCCAATTCCACGGAAATAGAAGCGACCATGACGCGACTGCTGGTACTGCACGGCCCAAACCTCAACCTTCTCGGTACCCGGGAACCTGAGGTCTACGGTCGTGTGACGTTGCCGCAGATCGATCAGGCGCTGGCGGACCGCGCAGCGGACGCCGGCGTCGAACTCGCGTCGTTCCAGAGCAATCATGAAGGTGCGCTGGTAGACCGCATTCAGTCCGCGAGACTCGAAAACACCAATTTCATTCTGATCAATCCCGCCGCGTACACGCACACCAGCGTGGCTATTCGGGACGCACTGGCGGGGGTCGGCATCCCGTTCGTCGAGATACATTTGTCGAACGTACATCGCCGCGAGCCGTTTAGGCATCACTCGTATTTCTCCGACCAGGCAGAAGGCGTCATCTGCGGGCTTGGCTGGAAGGGATATCTGTATGCGCTCGAATTCGCGCTCGACCGGCTCGCCGCCGGCTCGTCGCGCGGCTGATTCCAACAAACCAGTTTTGCGCCGGCAGGCTAAGCCGTCGGCACTTCACGCATTGAAAGGGGATGCCCAATGGATCTACGTAAACTGAAGACTCTGATCGACCTCGTCTCTGAGTCCGGGATTTCGGAACTGGAAGTGACGGAAGGCGAAGGCAAGGTCCGCATCGTCAAGAATGCGCCGCCGGTTTACGTGCAGCCGTCCACCTCGTACGCGCCGCAGTATCCGCAGCAGGCACCGGCCGCCGCACCCGGCGCGCTCGACGCACCCGCCGCCGCACCGGCCACGCCCGCTGCCGTCGCGCCGCAAGGTCACGTGGTGACCTCGCCGATGGTCGGCACCTTCTACCGCGCACCGTCGCCGGGCGCCGATCCGTTCGTCCAGGTGGGCGACACGGTCAAGGAAGGCCAGACCATCTGCATCATCGAAGCGATGAAGCTCCTGAACGAGATCGAGTCGGACAAGTCCGGCGTGGTGAAGGAAATCCTCGTCGAAAACGGGCAAGCCGTCGAGTACGGCCAACCGCTGTTCGTGGTCGGCTAACGCGGCACGCATTGCGTTTGCCGTCCGTGCGCCTGTCCGTCTGAGGCGCACGACCGCTCTTCGCAGCGCCCATTGATGAGTCGAAAATCCGCTATGTTTGAAAAAATCCTCATTGCCAACCGCGGCGAGATCGCGCTTCGTATCCAGCGCGCCTGCCGTGAGCTCGGCGTCAAGACGGTCGTCGTCTATTCCGAAGCCGACAAGGAAGCCAAATATGTGAAGCTCGCCGACGAAGCCGTCTGTATCGGCCCGGCGCCTTCCAATCTGAGCTACCTGAACATGCCGGCGCTGATCAGCGCGGCTGAAGTCACCGACGCCGAAGCGATTCACCCCGGCTACGGCTTCCTCTCCGAGAACGCCGACTTCGCCGAGCGTGTCGAACAATCCGGCTTCACCTTCATCGGCCCGCGTCCGGAAACGATCCGCATGATGGGCGACAAGGTCACGGCCAAGCAGACCATGATCAAGACCGGCGTGCCCTGCGTGCCGGGTTCTGAAGGTGCGTTGCCCGACGATCCGAAAGAGATCGTGAAAATTGCCCGCCAGGTCGGCTATCCGGTGATCATCAAGGCCGCCGGCGGCGGCGGTGGCCGCGGCATGCGCGTGGTGCACACGGAAGCGGCGCTGGTCAACGCGGTCAATATGACGCGCGAAGAAGCCGGCCGCGCGTTCGGCAACCCGCAGGTCTACATGGAGAAATTCCTGGAGAACCCGCGGCACATCGAAATCCAGGTGCTGAGCGACTCGTTCCGCAATTCGATCTGGCTGGGCGAGCGCGATTGCTCCATGCAGCGCCGTCACCAGAAGGTGATCGAAGAAGCGCCGGCGCCGGGCATCGCACGCCGTCTGATCGACCGCATCGGCGATCGCTGCGCGGACGCCTGCAAGAAGATGGGCTATCTCGGCGCGGGCACGTTCGAATTCCTGTACGAAAACGGCGAGTTCTATTTCATTGAAATGAACACGCGCGTGCAGGTCGAGCATCCGGTCACCGAACTCATCACTGGCGTCGACATCGTTCAGGAACAGATCCGCATCGCGGCTGGCGAGAAGCTTGCATACCGTCAGCGCGACATCGTGTTCAAGGGACATGCCATCGAATGCCGGATCAACGCGGAAGATCCGTTCAAGTTCACGCCGTCGCCGGGACGCCTCACGTCGTGGCACATGCCGGGCGGCCCGGGCATCCGCGTCGACTCGCACGTCTACAACGGCTATTTCGTCCCGCCGAACTATGATTCGATGATCGGCAAGCTGATCGCCTACGGCGCGACCCGCGAGCAGGCCATCAAGCGGATGCGCATTGCGTTGTCGGAGATGGTGGTGGAAGGCATTCAGACCAACATCCCGCTGCACCGCGAGTTGATGCTCGACGCCAAGTTCGTCGAAGGCGGCACCAGCATTCACTACCTCGAAAACCGGCTGGCGGCAAAGCAGCAAGCCGCACCGGAAGAAGCGTAAGACATGAGCTACCGGGAATTGATCGTCGAGCTGGCGCGTGAGCACGCGGAGGAACTCTCCGACGCGCTGCTCGAGTTAGGCGCGTTGTCCGTGTCGGTTGAGGATGCGGACGCCGACACGCCTGACGAGCAGCCGCTCTTCGGCGAACCCGGTCTCACGCCTGATCGCACCGCCTGGCAGCGCTCGCGCGTAATCGCGCTGCTGGCGCCGGAACACGACCCGGCGGTGCTGCTCACCGCCGCCGCGAACGAACTGGGTCTGCGCCCTACCCCCACCTTTAGTCTGCGCGAAGTGGAGGAACAGGATTGGGTGCGGCTCACGCAATCGCAATTCGATCCGATTCCGATTGGCGAGCGCATCTGGGTGGTGCCGTCCTGGCACGATGCGCCTGATCCCGAAGCACTGGTGCTCGAACTCGACCCCGGTCTCGCATTCGGCACCGGCAGCCATCCGACCACGCGTCTCTGTATGGAGTGGCTCGAGCAGTCGGTGCAGCACAACCAATCGGTGCTCGACTATGGCTGCGGTTCGGGCATCCTCGCGATCCTCGCGAAGAAGTGCGGCGCGAATCCGGTCTACGGTATCGACATCGACCCGCAGGCGGTCGAGTCCGCGCGTCACAATAGTGAGCGCAACCGCGCCGAGGTGACCTACGGTTTGCCCGACGACTGTCCGGCTGGCGAGTTCGACATCGTAGTCGCGAACATCCTGTCCAATCCGCTCAAGCTGATGGCGTCGATGCTGTCGTCGAAGGTGAAACCGGGCGGCCGCCTGGCACTGTCCGGCATCCTCGCGCGGCAGGCCGACGAAGTGGCGCGGGTTTATCAGCAGTGGATCGACATTGGAGTCTGGCGTGAACACGAAGGCTGGGTATGCCTGACTGGAACACGTCGCTGAACGCCTGGCGAAAGCCATTAGAATAAGGCGTATTGTCCAACCAACGGGCCTCCGGCCATCCGGCTCAATATGCATCTGGCGACGCGCTGTCCCTTCTGCGAAACCGTCTTCCGGCTCCAACCGGCGCACCTCGCGCTGCGTCGCGGGCTGGTGCGATGTGGGCACTGCAACGAAGTGTTCGACGCATCGAGCAGCCTGTACGAAATCGAAGATGGCGCCGACTTCAGCACGGCAGCGCCGCTCTCCGCCGAAGCCGCCACCGCGTTGACCTCGGGCCGCGGCGTCAGCGCAAGTTCGGGCGCCGCTAGCGGCACGAACGCTGAGGGCGGCCAGAACGCCGGCACCGGCGATAACCCGGCGCAATACTGGCCGAGTTTCGGCAGGGATGCCTGGGACCCCTGGGCGCCGCCCCCTGACGCCGCCATCGACAACCGTCTCCTGCATAACGCCAACAACCTGCCGCTCACGCCAGTTGCGGCCGGCGTCGCTGTCACCCCCCGGCATGCGTACGAGCCTTCCGCGCCGCACGCAGCGGTGAACGAAGCCGCTGCGACGCATGACGAGCCGGTGTTCAGCGGCACCACCGACGCCCACGCGGACAACAAGACGCCGCCGGTCTGGCGGCCGAACACCCGCGCGGTGGACGACGAACCCGACCTGCAGGACGCACAGGCCGCAGCCGCCACGCTGCGCACCACGCCCGACTCCGAGCCGCATTTCGGCACGACGGAGGCGGCACCCGCCGCCGCTGCGGCCTCCCCGTTTGCCGCGCACCCGCCAGAGGACGACACCGATCCGTTCGCCGTGGTCCGCGAAACGCGCGCGCCGCCGCCCAGCCGGATTGGCTGGAAAATCTTCGGCTCGCTGGTCGCCTTGATCCTGTTCGTTGTGCTGCTGGCGCAGCTTGCCTGGTGGCAACGCGAAACCATCATGGTGTACTGGCCGGGCTCGCAGCCGCTCTACGCGCAGGCCTGCGAGCAGTTCAACTGTGACGTCACGCCGCCGCACGACATTGACGGCCTGCAGGTCGAGCCATCCGATTTGCGGCAGATCGACGGCCCGCACAAGCTCGAACTGAAGATGCCGCTGCGCAACCGCTACAACGTGGCGCTCGCCTATCCGGCCATCGAACTCACCTTGCTCGACAGTCAGAACAACGTCGCCGTGCGCCGCGTGCTGTTCCCGCAGGACTACGTAAAGCCTGGTACGCCGATCGCGGCGGGCCTGCCCGCACGCACGACGCAAACCATGATCGTGCATCTGGATACCGGCGACGCGATCGCCTCGAACTTCCGCGTACAGATTTTCTATCCTTGAACACAAGCGTCATCTTCATGCGCGCCCGGGGGTCTATCGGGCGCGTTCACCGTCAATCCCTGACAAATCTTCGGAGCACAACATGAGTCAAGTCACGCTGGGTGGTAACCCGATCGAAGTAAGCGGCACGTTCCCGACCGTTGGCCAGAAGGCGCCCGCATTCTCGCTGGTCGGCAAGGATCTGAAGCCGGTCACGCTGGCCGATTTCGCCGGCAAGCGCAAAGTGCTGAACATCGTGCCGAGCCTCGATACGCCGACCTGCGCCACCTCGACGCGCAAGTTCAACGAAGCCGCCGGCAAGCTGTCGAACACCGCCGTGGTCGTCATCTCGGGCGACCTGCCGTTCGCGGCATCGCGCTTCTGCACGACCGAAGGCATCGAAAACGTCTCGACCGCTTCGACGTTCCGCGGCCACGACTTCGCGAAGGCGTACGGCGTCGACGTGACGAGCGGCCCGCTGACCGGCCTGACGGCACGCGCCGTGGTGGTCATCGACGAGAACGACAACGTCGTGCACGCTGAACTCGTCGGCGAAATCAAGAACGAGCCGAACTACGACGCCGCGCTCGCCGCACTCAAGTAAGCGTCTCGCGCCTGCTCAAGCGCCGCGCCTCGTGCGCGGCGTTTTCGCATCTTCGCGCGCTTCTCTATTCGATCTCTACAGGACTACTCGCCTTGGCTACGCTCATTTGCGGCTCGCTCGCGTACGACAACATCATGACCTTTGAAGGCCGCTTCCGGGAGCACATCCTGCCGGAGCAGGTCCATATCCTGAACGTCAGCTTTCTCGTGCCGACCATGCGCCGCGAGTTCGGCGGCTGCGCCGGCAACATGGGCTATTCGCTGCACCTGCTCGGCGGCGATGCGCGCATCATGGGTGCGCTCGGCGCCATCGACGCGCAGCTTTACCTGGACCGCTTCGACCAGCTTGGTCTGTCGCGTGAGCATGTGCTGGTTCTGGAGGACACGTATTCCGCCCAGGCCATGATCACCACCGATCTGGAGAACAACCAGATCACCGCCTTCCACCCCGGCGCGATGATGCAGGCGCATCTGAACCACGCGGACGAAGCGAAAGACATCACGCTCGCCATCGTCGGGCCGGACGGCTACCAGGCCATGACCGAGCACGCCGAACGCCTCGCCGCAGCGGGCGTGCCGTTCATCTTCGATCCGGGCCAAGGTCTGCCGCTGTTCGACGGCGCAACGCTGCGCCGCATGATCGAGTTGGCCACCTACGTCGCGGTCAACGACTACGAAGCCAAGCTGGTGAGCGACAAGACGGGCTGGTCGGTTGAAGAGATCGCCGGCAAGGTCGAAGCGCTGATCATCACGCTGGGTGAACACGGCGCGCGGATTCACCATGCGGGCGGCATCGAAGAGATTCCGGTGGTGCCGGCCAAACAGATTCTCGACCCCACCGGTTGCGGTGATGCCTTCCGCGGCGGCCTGCTGTACGGCATCGAGAAGCAACTCGGCTGGGCCACCACGGGCCGTCTGGCGAGCTTGATGGGTTCACTGAAGATCGAGCAGCAAGGACCGCAGAACTACGCGCCGACCCGCGCGGAGATCAATGAGCGGTTCAAAGAGGCATTCGGGTACGACCTGCCCTAAGTGCTGTCAGTGCGACGAGGCAGTCGCATTGCGCGGGTTTCCAGCTTGGGCAAAAAAAATCCCGCCGCTGGAAACCCAGCGACGGGACGGTGATTGAGCAGCGTGAGTAACTTGAATAGCGAGGCTACTCAATCATCGGACACACCGAGGTGTGCCTAACCGCTTCGTCAGCTTCTTACGGACGGCTGCCGGTCGGGAACGGCCATGCTGCAGCCGGGTTCAACGCGGTCTTCACCGTAGCGGCCGGTGCTGCGCTGGTTGCAGTGGGAGCAGCCGGAGCCGGTGCAGCCTTCTTCGCTACAGCCTTCTTCGCGGGAGCAGCCTTCTTCGCAGGCGCAGCGGGGGCTTTCGCAGCCTTCGCGGGGGCCTTCGCAGCCTTCTTCGCAGGGGCCTTGGCGGCCTTCTTCGCAGGAGCCTTGGCAGCCTT
This sequence comes from Paraburkholderia sp. DHOC27, assembly GCF_003429005.1. Classification (GTDB taxonomy): domain Bacteria; phylum Pseudomonadota; class Gammaproteobacteria; order Burkholderiales; family Burkholderiaceae; genus Paraburkholderia. The sequence continues at coordinate 60,208 of NZ_QVQV01000006.1, read as the reverse complement.
CTTCGCAGGCGCCTTCTTGGCAGCGGCCTTCTTGGCGACCTTCTTCGCGGCAACCTTCTTAGCCGGTGCAGCCTTCTTCGCAGCAACCTTCTTCACTGCGACTTTCTTCGCTGCAACCTTCTTTGCTGCGACCTTCTTGGCCGGTGCAGCTTTCTTCGCAGCAACCTTCTTCACTGCGACTTTCTTCGCTGCAACCTTCTTCACCGCGACTTTCTTGGCCGCAACCTTCTTCACTGCGACTTTCTTTGCAGCGGCCTTCTTCGCCGGAGCAGCCTTCTTCGCTGCGACCTTCTTGGCGGGAGCTTTCTTAGCTGCTTTCTTTGCAGTTGCCATCATTTTCTCCTTCAGGTTTTCAGATGAGAGTCAGTTCAAACTACACCCTTCGTCAAAACCCGCTTCCCGCGGACGCTTCTCAGGGCGCGCGCTACGAAGCGGGCTATTCATCGGCGTACGCAGGTGCTGCGCGCTTACGCTAATGAATGCGGTAAGGCGCGCGGTGTCCTCGGACACCGCGCGCCAAATCTGGTCGGCGCTGGTTTGCAGCGCCGGCAATTGCTTGATCGAACCGCCGGCGGCAATGCCAGCGGCCTTTTCCGGGGGGAAGTTTGCCCAGCCCACTGAAGGGTTCGCAAAGTGCCAGTCATGTTCGTGGGCCGCGCGGTCACGCGGCGCACCGGGCACGCTCTGCATCAGGCAGTTAAGCTCCTAACCAAAATTGCCGTGGCCTTTGGCCATCGGCATCCCCATCGAATGATGTCGATTTGCTACTGCGGACACGCGCCGGATCACTCCCAGCTCAGTGCACCGCCGGTCTGATATTCAATGACTCGCGTCTCGAAGAAGTTGCGTTCCTTCTTCAGGTCGATCATCTCGCTCATCCACGGGAACGGGTTTTCCTCGTTCGGGTACAGCGGATCGAGACCGATCTGCTGGCAACGGCGGTTGCAGATGAAGCGCAGATAGCTCTTGAACATCGACGCATTGAGGCCGAGCACCCCGCGCGGCATCGTGTCTTCTGCGTAACGATATTCAAGGTCGACCGCTTGCTTGAAGATTTCGCGGATTTCCGCGCGGAACTCAGCCGTCCACAAGTGCGGGTTTTCGAGTTTGATCTGGTTGATCAGGTCGATGCCGAAATTGCAGTGCATCGACTCGTCGCGCAGGATGTATTGGTACTGCTCCGCCGCGCCGGTCATCTTGTTCTGGCGGCCAAGCGCCAGGATTTGTGTAAAGCCGACGTAGAAGAACAACCCTTCCATCACACAGGCGAACACGATCAGCGAACGCAGCAGCGTCTGGTCTGCCTCGACGGTGCCGGTCTTAAAGGCCGGATCGGTCAGCACATGGATGTAAGGGATCAGGAATTCGTCTTTCGCGCGGATCGAGGAAACCTCGTGGTACGCGTTGAAGATTTCGCCTTCGTCGAGGCCCAGCGATTCGACGATGTACTGGTAAGCGTGCGTGTGGATCGCCTCTTCGAACGCCTGGCGCAGCAGGAACTGACGGCATTCGGGCGCCGTGATGTGGCGGTAGGTGCCCAGCACGATGTTATTGGCGGCGAGCGAGTCGGCCGTGACGAAGAAGCCGAGGTTGCGCTTGATGATGCGGCGCTCGTCTTCCGTCAGCCCGTTCGGGTCTTTCCACAGGGCGATGTCGCGGGACATGTTGATTTCCTGCGGCATCCAGTGGTTCGCGCAACCGGACAGGTATTTCTCCCACGCCCACTTGTACTTGAACGGCACCAACTGATTGACGTCAGTCTGGCCGTTGATGATGCGCTTGTCGGCCACGTTCACGCGCGCTTCGGAAACAGCAGCCGGCGTGGCGTCAGTTCCGTGAGCAGCAGCGCGGGTCACTTCCGGAGCGACAGCGATGTCGTTCGCGAAGATTTCCTGAGCCGAGGGAGCTTGATGAGCGATACGCGTTGCAGCTTGCGTACCGACAGCCGATCCCGCAGCGTTGCGCAACACATTCGGTTGCGTAGCGCTCGAGGGAGTTACGGCAGTGATCTCGTCATCCCAGTTGAGCATAAATGTCACCATCAATTTAGAACGGTTTGTACCATCTTTTCACGAGCGATAAAAGAGTTCGTTCGTGAAAAATCCTGTTTTCGATTCGCGTTGCGACCTTCATACAACACTTTGGTCAACAGACTGTCTATGACGCGTCTCGTGAGGTGACCAAAACATGTGTTGTCGAAGTGCTTCGCTGTGTCGAGCATGCATCGTGTCGAAGTGATTTCGATGCACTGCAAACTGTGTTGCCTGGCTTCTATGTGTTGCCCTGGCTATTGCTGTTTCGTCAGCACCGAGCTGGCAAAGTTCAACGCCACGTTCAACGCTGCCAACGTCACATCAACTTCGGGTCTGGCGATTCGTGAGACGGAGCGGGCCGCGTGACCCGCTTGCTGAGCGCTCATGGCGAGCGCTTCGTGATGATGTCGTTGCGTCGTTGCTATTGCGTTGCTGTTGCGATGTTGCACGGTTGCTGCTCGAGATGCCCGGCGAGCGCCGGGCATCTGTTCAACTCTTACTGGCAAGCCTCGCACTCGTCGAAGCCGGGATCGCCAGGACGCATCATGCATACCGGACCATCCGCTTCAGGCGCGGCTTCGACAGCCGCGACGGGCGCCGCTGCGGTTGCTGCTGCCGCCTGCAGACCACCCGACGCAGCACCGCCTGCCACGCCGAAGCCACCTGCTGCGCCACCACCGATGCCACCCGCGCCACCTTCGCCGCCACCCGAGCTCACCGCGTTCAGCGCGCCGTGCGCCACCGTCGACTTCTCGACGTGCGTCGCCGCCATCGTGCGGAGGTAGTAGGTCGTCTTCAGGCCGCGCAACCAGGCGAGCTTATAGACCTCGTCCAGCTTCTTGCCCGACGCGCCACCCATATAGATGTTCAGCGACTGCGCCTGGTCGATCCACTTCTGACGACGCGAGGCTGCTTCGACGAGCCACTTCGGATCGACTTCGAACGCCGTGGCGTAGATCGCGCGCAGGTCGGCCGGGATGCGGTCGATGCGCGAGAGCGTGCCGTCGAAGTACTTCAGGTCGGCGACCATCACTTCGTCCCACAGACCGCGTGCCTTCAGGTCGCGCACCAGGTAGTCGTTGACCACCGTGAATTCGCCCGACAGATTCGACTTCACATACAGGTTCTGAAAGGTCGGTTCGATGCAGGCCGACACGCCGATGATGTTGGAGATCGTCGCCGTCGGCGCGATCGCCACGCAGTTCGAGTTACGCATGCCGTGCGTTGCGATGCGGGAGCGCAGTTCGGTCCAGTCCATCGACTGGCTCGAATCCACTTCCACATAACCGCCGCGTGCGTCGGCCAGCAGCTTCAGCGTGTCTTGCGGGAGGATGCCGCGATCCCACAGCGAGCCACGGTAGCTCGAGTAACGGCCACGTTCCTGCGCCAGTTCGGTCGATGCGTAGTACGCGTAATAACAGACTGCTTCCATCGACGTATCAGCAAACTTGACCGCTTCTTCCGACGCGTACGGCGTGCGCAGCAGGTGCAGGCAGTCCTGGAAGCCCATGATGCCCAGACCCACCGGACGGTGCTTCAGGTTCGAGTTACGTGCCTTGGCAACCGCGTAGTAGTTGATGTCGATCACGTTGTCGAGCATGCGCATGGCCACGCTGACCGTGCGCTTGAGCTTGTCGTGGTCGAGCACGAGCGTGCCGTCGGCTTGCGTCTTCAGGTGCGCGACGAGGTTGACCGAACCCAGGTTGCACACCGCGATTTCCGCGTCGCTCGTGTTCAGCGTGATTTCCGTGCACAGGTTCGACGAGTGGACGACGCCCACGTGTTGCTGCGGCGAACGGATGTTGCACGGATCCTTGAACGTGATCCACGGGTGACCCGTTTCGAACAGCATGCCCAGCATCTTGCGCCACAGTTGTGCCGCCGGAACCTTCTTGAACAGCTTGATCTCGCCGCGAGCGACCTTGTCTTCGTAAGCTGTGTAAGCTGCTTCGAACTCGGCACCGAACTTGTCGTGCAGATCCGGGCAGGTGGACGGCGAGAACAGCGTCCAGTCGGCGCCTTCGTGCACGCGCTTCATGAACAGGTCGGGAATCCAGTTCGCCGTGTTCATGTCGTGCGTACGGCGACGGTCGTCACCGGTGTTCTTGCGCAGCTCGAGGAATTCCTCGATGTCCAGGTGCCACGATTCCAGGTACGCGCACACCGCGCCCTTGCGCTTGCCGCCCTGGTTCACGGCCACGGCCGTGTCGTTCACCACCTTCAGGAACGGCACGACGCCTTGCGACTTGCCATTGGTGCCCTTGATGTGCGAACCGAGCGCACGCACACGCGTCCAGTCGTTGCCGAGGCCGCCGGCGAACTTTGACAGCAGCGCGTTTTCCTTCAGCGCTTCGTAGATACCGTCGAGGTCGTCGTCGACCGTGGTCAGGTAGCACGAGGACAACTGCGAGCGACGCGTGCCGGAGTTGAACAGCGTAGGCGTGGACGACATGAAGTCGAAGCTCGACAGCACGTTGTAAAACTCGATGGCGCGCGCTTCACGATCGATCTCGTTGAGCGACAGACCCATCGCGACACGCATAAAGAATGCCTGCGGCATTTCGATCCGCACGCCGTCGTGATGCAGGAAGTAGCGGTCGTACAGCGTTTGCAGGCCGAGGTAGCCGAACTGCAGGTCGCGGTTGTTGTCGAGCGCGGCGCCGAGGCGCTTCAGGTCGAACTGCAGCAGCTTGTCGTCGAGCAGCTCGGCTTGCACGCCGCGCTTGATGAACGTCGGGAAGTATTCGGCGTAGCGTTCGCCCATCTCCGTCTGCGTGACTTCCTCTTCGAGGATCTCGCGGCGGATCGTATGCAGCAGGATGCGCGCGGTGACCTGGCTGTATGCCGGGTCCTTTTCGATCATCGTGCGGGCCGCGAGAATCGCCGAGTCGTAGACCTGGCTCATCGGCACGCCGTCGTACAGGTTCTTGACCGTTTCCGCGACGATCGGCTCGGCGCTCACCGCGTCGCCGAGATTCGCACAGGCGGATTCGATGATGCCGCGCAGCGCTGCCATGTCGAGCGGACGCGTCACGCCGCCGTCCGTCACATTCAGACCCGGCGTGGTGCCCGACACTTCCGCGTCATGGCCACGCTCCTGGGTGCGCTTCTCGCGGTACAGCACGTAGGCACGCGCGACGTTGTGCTCGCCGCCGCGCATCAGCGCGAGTTCGACCTGATCTTGAATGTCTTCAATATGGAACGTGCCGCCGTTGGGACGGCTGCGCACCAGCGCGCGCACCACGTTCTGCGTGAGTTGCTCGACCAGTTCGCGCACCCGGGCGGATGCTGCGCCTTGACCACCGTTGACGGCCAGGAATGCCTTCGTCACGGCGATAGCGATCTTCGACGGCTCGAACGACACCACGCTGCCGTTGCGACGGATCACCTTGTAATCGGCGTAGGTCGTCTGCGGCGCGAGTGCCTGCGCGGCCTGTGCCTGGCCGCCGAAGTTCTGGCCACTAGGTGCGCCCTCGTACCGGGTCGTCACGTTATCGGTGGTTTGCATGTGCAAAGCTCCTGGTCCTGGAAGTGTGCGAAGAGAAATCGCGGATTAATACGACCGCTGCGCCGCCCCGAGCGCAAGCGTTGGTGTGCAGGAAAGAGACCGGCGTTGCCGGTTGGCGGGATGCGATGACGACGAAGCCTGATTCGAATCGTTGACGGTCTTCATCGTGCGTGTCGCGATCACTGGCTAAGCCCCTTTCCTCGATGCGTTGCAGTTACGGCCGGCCACTGCTGCCAACCTCCCCGCTGAATTATTTTTGGTGGTCTGTAATGCTTGCGGCGCCAATGCTGGAAGCGTGGGCGCCGCAGACTTATGCACTGACTTATACACTTGGTTATTCACACAGTTATGCACAGACACCACAAGATGTAGTGCGTAACTGGATTCGTGGCACCAAGTATAGTGGAGTTTCGGGACGCGTCAAATCGATTTATTTCACGCTGAAGGGTTGACATCCGGGTGACGCAGCGCAAACGCAACTCCCCGGAGAGCAAGGCAGCGCCTTGTTCTCCTCGCAGCACGCGAATCGCCGGGAGGGGTCGTTACAGCGTTTTGGAAAACTTTAGATAGGGGAAGTACTGATCCGAAAGTGACGTATCGCGTTGCAGACGCTGCCACTCGAAATGAGGACCTGGATCGGTCTTGCGACCCGGCGCGATGTCCGAATGACCCGCGAGTGCTTCGATCGGATAGTGCGCCATGAGCGCGGTCACCAGCGCGCCGAGTGTGCGGTATTGCGCCGCTTCGAATGCGCTGACGTCACTGCCTTCCAGTTCAATGCCGATCGAGAAGTCATTGCAGCGCTCGCGGCCGAAAAAATTCGACACGCCCGCATGCCACGCGCGCTCGTCGCACGAGACGAATTGCTCGAGCGCGCCATCACGATGGATGACGAAGTGAGCGGACACCCGCACGCCCCGCAGATGCGTGTCGTAATAAGGATGGGTGTCGCAATCGAGCCGGTTCTGGAACAGCTCGGCAATAGCGCTACCGCCGAACTCGCCTGGCGGCAGGCTGATGTTGTGCACGACGATCAGCGTCGGCACCGCGCCTTGCGGGCGCGCTTCGAAGTTCGGCGACGGCAGCTTGCGCGCGCCCGTCACCCAGCCTTCAGCGTCGAGGGTGAAGCCTACGCTCATCGAGCGTCGCGGCCTGTCGGCGGCGCGGCGTGACGCTGTGCGTGAGCGGCGCAGCAGAACGGCTGGCCAGCCACCACCACCGAGTCGCTCGCGGGCGCATGTACGCCGCACGCGACGCAACGGATCATCGGCTCGGCGAGGCGTGGAGGCTGGGCAGCGCCACGTTGCGCACCCGCACCTTGACGTGCGCCCTGAGCGCCCTGGCCGGCCGCAGCACCACCCGAAGCACCCGTGCGATTCGATTGATTGGCGTCAGCACGACGCAAAGCCTTCACCAGCCATTGGCCGACGATAAACAGAAGAATCAGCAGAAAGATTTGTCGCATGAACGGTCACACCACAGGACGGTGCAGCAGCACCTCGAAAACGAAACGGCTGCCGACGTACGCGAGCAGCAGCGCCACAAACGACGCGAGCACCCAGCGCAACGCCGCGCGACCGCGCCAGCCTGACACCTTGCGGGCGGTCAGCAGCGCGCCGAACATCACCCACGAGAGAATTGCGAAGACAGTCTTGTGATCGAGTTGCAGCGCCCGATCTATGAGTTCGACGCTAAACAGGATGCCGGAAAGCAAGGTCAGCGTCAGCAGGACAAAACCCGCGCCGATCAAACGGAACAGCAGCTTCTCCAGCGTCAGCAGCGGCGGCAGCGTGTCGAGCCAGCTTGAGAGCCAGCCATTGCCGGCGGCCGCGCCCTGCCGTTGCAGCGCGCCGCCGCGCATGGCGTGCAGACGCCGCTCCACCAGCAGCATCAGCACCGCGTGCAGCGCCGCGATGGCGAACAGACCGTAGGCCACGTTGGCAATCAGAAAGTGCAGCTTGAACATGGGATCTGCCGAGTACGGCAGCACGCGCACGCCGCCAAACGCGAGCGGCAGCAGCGAGGCCGCACAGGCGAGCGGCAGGACCAGCAGTTGCAGACCGTCGAGCGGGAAGAAAAAGCTCTCTATCCAGTAGATGCCCGCGCCCAGCCAGAACATCGCTGAGAGCGCGAAGGCAAAACCGAACACCATCTCGTGCTGCGGAAAGATCGTGGTGTGCAGCAGCAGCCCGTGCGCCAGCAGCGCGATCAGCAGCACGACACGGCCGGGCGTGCTGGAGGTGGCAACCGCCGGCGCGCTGGGCGCGGCAGGCATGGGCGGCACGCTCTCGAGCACCGGGCGCAAGGCGGTGTTCCGGTGCGAGCGCCAGCCTGCGACGGCGAGACCGCCGTACAGGAGTGCAGTGAGGGCATACAGTACAATATCCATATTGGAAGTTTACACTAGGCCCCTGCTCCGCGACGTCTCCTGCTTCGCCGCTGCTTCGGCCGCCTTGTTCATCGCTCCCCATGCTCGACAATCTGACTCAACGGATGGCGCGCGTCGTCAAGACGCTGCGCGGCGAGGCCCGGCTCACCGAGGCCAACACCCAGGAGATGCTGCGCGAAGTGCGCCTCGCGCTCCTCGAGGCCGACGTGGCGCTGCCCGTCGTGCGCGAGTTCATCGCCAAAGTAAAGGAAAAGGCGCTCGGCGAAGAAGTCATCAGCAGCCTGTCGCCGGGTCAGGCGCTGGTCGGCGTGGTGCAGCGCGAGCTGACCGCGGTGATCGGCGGTGACTACGAAGGCAAGGCCGTCGAACTCAATCTCGCCGTCACGCCGCCTGCTGTCATCCTGATGGCCGGTTTGCAGGGCGCGGGTAAAACGACCACGGTCGGCAAGCTCGCCAAGCTGCTGCGCGAGAAGTACAAGAAGAAAGTGCTGACCGTTTCGTGCGACGTCTACCGTCCCGCTGCTATCGCGCAGCTGAAGACGGTGACCGAGCAGGTCGGCGCGGATTTCTTCCCGTCGGAACCCGATCAGAAGCCGGTGGACATCGCGCGGGCTGCGGTGGACTGGGCCAAGCGTCACTATCACGATGTGCTGCTGGTCGACACGGCCGGCCGGCTGGGTATCGACGAAGCGATGATGCAGGAAATCGCCGCGCTGCACAGCACGCTGAATCCGGCGGAAACGCTGTTCGTGGTCGACGCCATGCTCGGCCAGGACGCGGTCAATACAGCCAAGGCATTCAGCGACGCGCTGCCGCTCACCGGCGTCGTGCTCACCAAACTGGACGGCGACTCGCGCGGTGGTGCGGCGCTCTCGGTGCGTCACGTGACGGGTAAGCCGATCAAGTTCGTCGGCGTCGCCGAAAAGCTGGATGGCCTCGAGATTTTCTATCCGGATCGGATGGCCAACCGGATTCTCGGCATGGGCGACATTCTCGCCCTCGTTGAGGAAGCACAACGCGGCGTCGACGTGCAGGCCGCGCAAAAGCTCGCCGACAAGGTCAAGAAGGGTGGCGACTTCGACCTGAACGACTTCCGCGCGCAACTGACCCAGATGAAGAGCATGGGCGGGCTGTCGTCGCTGATGGACAAACTGCCCGCGCAGTTTCAGCAAGCCGCGGCAGGCGCCAACATGGGCATGGCCGAATCGCAGATGCGCCGCATGGAAGGCATCATCAATTCGATGACGCCCGCCGAGCGCGCCAAGCCCGAGTTGATCAAGGCTACTCGCAAGCGCCGCATCGCCGCGGGCGCGGGCGTGCAGGTGCAGGAAGTCAACCGCATGCTGAACCAGTACGAGCAGATGCGCACGATGATGAAGAAGCTCAAAGGCGGCAATCTGCAAAAGATGATGCGCGGCATGAAAGGCATGCTGCCGGGCATGCGCTAGGCGTTCACGGCGAGACGATCAGGCGACGGCTGCTCGGGAATGGGTTGCATGATCGCCATACCGAACGTCTCGCCTGATTGACGCCAGCGCACGCGCTCAGGGACGACCGGGTATATGCTGTAGCGCACGCCGTCGTTCTTTCTCACACTATGTATACAGACACCTCCCGCCAGACGCCATGAATCGCCAAGAAGCTCTCCATATTTTCGAACACTCCGAAGAGATCGTTTCGGCTGCTGACGTCAATGCGTCGATCAGCGGAATGGCCGCAGCCATTGCTGCCGAAATGAGCGAGGAGTTCCCGCTCGTGCTGTCGGTGATGGGCGGTGCGGCGGTATTCACCGGCATGCTGTTGCCGCACCTCGACTTCCCGCTCGAGTTCGACTACATCCACCTCACCCGCTATCGCAACAGCACCAAGGGCGGCAGCGAGATGCAATGGCGCGTGGCGCCGGCGGAGTCGGTGAAGGATCGGGTGGTGCTGGTGCTCGACGACATTCTCGATGAAGGCGAGACGATGGCCGCGATTCGCGACCGCATTCTCGCGATGGGCGCCAGGCGCTTTATGAGCGCGGTGCTGTGCGAGAAGATCATTCCGAAGGCCAAGCCGCTCCATCCGGATTTCTGCGGCTTCGAAGTGCCGGACCGTTATGTGTTCGGCTGCGGCATGGATGCGAAAGGATATTGGCGCAATCTGCCGACCATCCGTGCATTGACCGAGGGCGCCTGACGGCTTCGATCTTCGCGGCGCCCGACCGGCGTAAAAAAAGCGGCCCGCGGGCCGCTTTTTGTTTGCTGCTTGTCGTACGTGGGTTCGTCTCTGAGCCTGCCGGCGTAGACGCCTGCGTTCACAACTGATGCACGAACGAGCGGATTCCACCCAGCATCATCTCCACCGAAATCGCCACCAGCACGAGTCCCATCAGCCGTTCGAAGGCCATCATCACACGCTCGCCAAGCCACGCCTGGATGCGCTCCGCGAGCACCAGCGCGATGGCGCAGACGATCATCGTGACGGTCAACGCCGCGATCCATTCGAACATCTTGCCGGGCGCCTGCGAGGTCAGCAGCATCACCGTAGCCAGCGCCGACGGTCCGGCCAGGGCGGGAATGGCGAGCGGCACGATGAGCGGTTCGCCGCCGCGTGTGTCGCCGCCAAACGGGCCGTCCGGATGCGGAAAGACCATGCGGATCGCGATCAGGAACAGCACGATCCCGCCACCAATCCGCAACGACTGGTCGGTCAGGCTCATCATGCGCAGGAAGCGATCGCCGACGACCATGAAGATCAGCAGGATCACGAACGCGATCGCCACCTCACGCAGAATGACGACCGCGCGCCGCTTGGGCGCCACCCCGCGCAGGCAACTAATGAAAAGCGGGATGTTGCCTAGCGGGTCGGTGATCAGCAGCAGCAGGACGGTCGCAGACAGGAAGGTGTACTCCACCGCCTGCCCCGCTCAATGCGCCAGCGCAGCGCGAATCTTCTGCGTGACGGTTTGCGCAGCTTCTTCGACCGGCAGCAGCGTTGCTTCGGTATCGCGGCGACCTTGATACTCGATCTTGCCTTCCTTCAGGCCACGATCGCCGATCACCAGACGGTGCGGCACGCCAATCAATTCCCAGTCGGCGAACATCACGCCAGGGCGCTCGCCGCGATCATCCAGAATCACGTCGACGCCCGCTGCGACCAGTTCCGCGTACAGCTTGTCAGCCTGCTCACGCACGGCTTCGCTGCGGTCGTAACCCATCGGGCACAGCACCACTTCGAACGGCGCAATGGCTTCCGGCCAGATGATGCCCTTGTCGTCGAAGTTCTGTTCGATGGCTGCGCCGAGAATACGCGTGACGCCGATGCCGTAGCAACCCATTTCCATAGGCTGCGGCTTGCCGTTTTCATCCAGGCAAGTCGCGTTCATGGCTTGCGAGTACTTCTTGCCAAGCTGGAACACGTGGCCCACTTCGATGCCGCGGCAGATGTCGATCACGCCCTTGCCATCCGGCGAAGGATCGCCCTTCCTGACGTTGCGGATGTCGGCAATGACCGGCTCCGGCAGATCGCGGCCCCAGTTCACACCGGTGATGTGGTAGTCCACCTCGTTCGCGCCCACCACGAAGTCGCTCATGTTCGCGACCGTACGGTCCGCGATCACCTTGACGGGCTTCTTCGTGTTGAGCGGGCCGAGATAACCCGGCGGCGTGCCGAACGTCTCGATGATTTCCGCTTCCGTTGCCATGCGGAAATCGCCGAGTCCCGGCAGCTTGTTGGCCTTGATCTCGTTCAGATCGTGGTCGCCGCGCAGCATCAGCAGCCAGATGGTCGGCTCGGCGCCTTCGTTTTCCGTGGCCAGCACGATGGACTTGATGGTGCGTTCGAGCGGAATGCTCAGCAGTTCGGCCACGGCCTCGCACTTCGCCTTCCCCGGTGTGGCAGTCTTCTTCATCTCTTCAGCGGGGGCCGCGCGCTCGGCGTGCAGCGGCAGCGCTTCCGCCGCCTCGACGTTGGCCGCGAAGTCCGAGGTCGGGCAATAGGCGATCGCATCTTCGCCGGTGTCTGCGATCACGTGGAACTCGTGCGAACCGCTGCCGCCGATCGAACCGTTATCCGCCGCCACTGCGCGGAAGTCGAGACCGAGGCGCGTGAAGATGCGCACGTAGGCGTCATACATCTTGCGGTACGACTCCTTCAGGCCGTCCACGTCCTTGTCGAACGAGTACGCGTCTTTCATGATGAACTCGCGGCCGCGCATCACGCCGAAACGCGGACGGATCTCGTCGCGAAACTTCGTCTGGATCTGGTAGAAGTTCAGCGGCAACTGGCGGTAGCTCTTGATCTGGTTACGCGCGATGTCCGTGACCACTTCTTCGTGCGTCGGTCCGATCACAAAGTCGTTTTGCTTGCGGTCCTTGAAGCGCAGCAGTTCCGGACCGTACTTTTCCCAACGCCCCGACTCCTGCCACAACTCGGCCGGCTGCACCGCGGGCATCAGCAGTTCGATCGCACCGGCCCGGTTCATTTCCTCACGCACGATGGCTTCCACCTTACGGATGGAACGCAGGCCAACGGGCAGGTAGTTATAGATCCCGCCGGCCACGCGGCGGATCATGCCGGCGCGCACCATCAACTGGTGACTGACGATTTCGGCGTCGGCAGGAGCCTCTTTCAGGGTGCCAATAAAGAAACGAGTGGCTTTCATTCAGAATTTTTCCAAAAGCGGCGGCGCCGGAGCAACCGCCCGAAAGATGAAAACGGTGGGAAATTCGACAAAGGCGCGGCAAAGCTGCCGCAGCGACGCGGGAAACCTGGCCTCGACCCCGGCGCGCTCATCGCGGCAGATGCCACTGCGCCGGATGACGGACAGGCTAACCCATTCGCGCCCTTTTTGCGGCGAATCGTTCCATTCTGGTGCGATCCGGTGCGTCAGGCCCGTTATCTGTTTATAATCAAAGCAATTTTAAAGGATTCGAAGGTGGTTGTATGCTGGATCGTGAAGGCTTTCGCCCGAACGTCGGCATCATCCTCTTGAACGCGCACAACGAGGTGTTTTGGGGCAAACGGCTCCGTGAACATTCCTGGCAGTTTCCGCAAGGGGGCATCAAGTACGGTGAGACCCCCGTGCAAGCGATGTATCGGGAGTTACACGAAGAAACCGGCCTGCTTCCGGAGCATGTCAAGATCATCGGTCGCACGCGCGACTGGTTGCGCTATGAGGTGCCGGACAAGTTCATCAAGCGTGAAGTACGCGGTCATTACCGCGGCCAGAAACAGATCTGGTTCCTGCTTCGGATGGTTGGACGCGACTGCGATATTTGTCTGCGCGCGTGCGATCATCCTGAGTTCGATGCGTGGCGCTGGAACGAGTACTGGGTGCCGCTCGACTGTGTGATCGAGTTCAAGCGGGATGTGTATCAGTTGGCGCTGACGGAGTTGTCCCGTTTTCTGCGCCGAGCTGTGCCGCGTACGGATAAACCCGGCGGCCATCACGGGCCACGCTATCCGCGGATAGTGTCTACCGTGACGGAGATGCGGGAGGTGTCGGTGACGGGCTCGTCCGTCACAGTCGAGACGTCGGTTCGCACTACGGTCGAATCCGACTGCGAACCTGCCGACAGCCCCGTCACCCAACCGGGTCTGCGCGACTAAACCCCATGCGGCTTCCTGAGCCGTATTTGCCGGCGTGACATGGACACCTTGGTGCCCGTGTCACGCCGTTGTTTCGAGGAATTCATATTGAAAGCATTTGCTCTCGCCGTGGCATGCGTTGCCACGGGCGTCCTGCTGGCTGGCTGTTCGAGCGCCAGCAAACCCACCAACAAGGATGACAGCGCATTTACGTATCTGTTCGACCGCAAGTCCAACTGGGCCGAAAACAAGGTCGACACCCTGCCGCCGCTGCCGCAGCAAGCCAATCTGATCCCCTTCGATGTTTCCGGCAACACGCCGCTCACATTCGCGGTGGATTCGAACTCGCTCACCGTGGGCGACGATGGCGTGGTCCGCGTGACGGTGGTGGTGAAGAGCCCGAGCGGCGCTTCCAACGTGATCTACGAAGGAATTCGCTGCGATACGTATGAATGGCGGCAATACGCCGGCCTCAACGCCGACCACGATGGCTGGGACGACAGTGTGGCGACCCCGTTCGCCCGGATCGAAAACGGCACGCTGAATGCGTATCAGGCGTCGCTCTATCAGGACTACTTCTGCACGAGCCGGATGCCCACCGGCAGCGCCAAGGTGATCCTGCAGAACATGCGCTATAAGCGGACGGCGGCCTCGCAGATTCGTTGAGCTGCGCGGCGCGGTTCCCGGGCCGCATTTCGGCTGGTAGCCTGGGCCAAGGCCCGCCCAGAGTAAAAAAGCCGTTCCAGACGGGTGTCTGGGACGGCTTTTTAGTTTGCTGCGCGGCGCGCTGTGCTGTCTGGCGTTCAAGCGGCTCGTTTCACACCAAAACCAGATTGTCGCGGTGGATCAACTCAGGTTCGAGCATGTAGCCCAGCACCGTCTCGATCTCGCCACTCGGACGCCGCTGAATCAGTTTGGTTTCCGAACTGCTGTAGTTCGTCAGACCGCGGGCAATCTCCCGACCTTCCGCGCTCAGGCAGGCAATCACCTCGCCGCGCGCAAACGCGCCCTGAACGCCGACCACGCCAATTGGCAGCAAGCTCTTGCCGCCGCCGGTGAGCTTTTCGACCGCGCCGTCGTCGATCACGACATGCCCGCGAACCTGCAGGTGATCGGCCATCCACTGCTTGCGTGCAGCCATTCGCGCGGTGCGCGCGATCAACTGCGTGCCGATGGCCTCACCAGCCGCGAGCCGCACCAACACGTCGGCTTCCCGGCCGCTCGCAATCACGGTATTCGCGCCACTATGCGCTGCGCGTTTGGCGGCAAGAATCTTGGTCAGCATCCCGCCACGACCGAGGCTCGAACCCGCACCGCCCGCCATCGCTTCCAGATCCGGCGCCCCGGCATCGGCCTGCTGCACGAGCGTGGCTGCGGGATCTTTACGCGGATCGGCGGTGAAGAGACCTTTCTGATCGGTGAGGATGATCAGTGCGTCGCCCTCGATCAGATTTGCGACCAGGGCGCCGAGCGTGTCGTTGTCGCCGAACTTGATTTCGTCCGTGATGACCGTGTCGTTCTCGTTGATGATTGGCACGACGCCGAGACGCAGCAACGTCAGTAGCGTGGAACGGGCGTTCAGGTAGCGTTCGCGGTCTGCGAGGTCGGCGTGCGTGAGCAGAATCTGCGCGGTACGGATGGCGTGCTCAGCGAAGCGGCTCTCGTACACCTGGGCGAGCCCCATCTGCCCCACCGCAGCGGCCGCCTGCAACTCGTCGATTTCGCGCGGCCGTTTGGTCCAGCCGAGGCGCTGCATACCTTCCGCGATGGCCCCCGAACTCACCAGCACCACCTCTTTGCCCTGCGCGCGCAACGCTGCGATCTGCGAGGCCCAGCGGCCGATCGCGGCATGATCGAGGCCACGCCCGTCGTTGGTGACGAGGCTCGACCCGACTTTCACTACCAATCGCCTCGAATCTGCGATGACGGAACGCATTGTGCGCGGTCTCCAGGATTTGCGTGATGCCGGCTGGCAGCCTGGTGCGGACTGCCAGCGCCCAACTCTGCTTGTTACTCTTGCGGCTGAACCGGCTCGCCCGATTCACCCGACGCGGCGCCTGCCTGCTTCTCGCGGAAGCGGACATCTGCGGCGAGATCTTCCGCTTCAGCCTGGCGCTGTGCGTCCGAATGCGCGCTGATATGGTCATAGACCGCGTAGCAAAGCGCTTCGCAGCCTTGCCCCGTCAGCGCGGAAATCTCGAACACCGGGCCGTGCCAGTCGAACGCTTCAAGGAACGCCGCGACGCGCGACTCGCGCTCGTCCTCGGGCACCATATCGAGCTTGTTCAGCACCAGCCAGCGCGTCTTCTCGTAGAGCAGTTCGTCATACTTGCGCAGCTCGTTGACGATTGCCTTGGCCTCCGCGACCGGATCGACTGCTTCGTCGAACGGTGCGATATCCACGATATGCAGCAGCAAGCCCGTGCGCTGCAAATGGCGCAGGAATTGATGACCCAAACCCGCGCCTTCAGCCGCACCCTCGATCAGTCCCGGAATGTCCGCGATCACGAAGCTGCGGCTCGGGCCGACGCGCACCACGCCCAGATTCGGCGCGAGCGTGGTGAACGGGTAGTCTGCGATCTTCGGCTTCGCGTTCGACACCGACGCAATGAAGGTGGACTTGCCGGCATTCGGCATGCCGAGCAGACCGACGTCGGCCAGCACCTTCAACTCCAGCCGCACCATACGGCGCTCGCCCGGCTTGCCGTCGGTTTTTTGCCGCGGCGCACGGTTAGTACTGGACTTGAAATGCAGGTTGCCGAGACCGCCCGCGCCGCCTTCGGCGATCAGCACGCTCTGGTTATGCTCGGTCAGGTCGGCGATCAGTTCGCCGGTTTCCATGTCCGAGATGATCGTGCCGACGGGCATGCGCAGCGTAATGTCGTCGCCACCCTTGCCATAGCAATCCGACCCGCGACCGTTCTCACCGTTGCGCGCCTGATGCTTCTTCGCATAGCGGTAGTCGATCAAGGTGTTGATATTGCGGTCTGCGACTGCGTAGACGCTGCCGCCCCGCCCGCCATCGCCGCCATCCGGCCCACCGAACGGGACGAACTTCTCGCGGCGCATCGACGCGCTGCCATCCCCTCCGTCGCCGGCGATGACTTCGATCCTCGCTTCGTCAATGAACTTCATGCGTAACTCCGTCCCGTGTTTGTTGCTATTTTGCCGTGCCTGCGCTGCGTTGACCAATCAGCCGATCGGCTAACCCCGCGCGCTCACGACAATCCATTCGAATATGGACCTGCAATGAAAAAGGCCCCGCTAACTTCGCGGGGCCTTTGTTCCGGTCCTGAAGTCCGTGTCTTGTCAGACTCAGACAGCTGCCGGGACTACGACAACCGTGTGCTTCTTCGCGGCGCCTTTCGTCGTGAACTTGACGTGGCCGTCCGTCAGCGCGAACAAGGTGTGATCCTTGCCGATGCCGACGTTTTCGCCCGGATGCATACGCGTGCCGCGCTGACGCACGATGATGCCGCCAGCATTGATGGCTTGACCGCCGTAAACCTTCACGCCGAGACGCTTCGACTCGGAGTCGCGGCCGTTACGTGACGATCCGCCTGCCTTTTTGTGTGCCATTTGATAGCTCCTTGACCGTTGCGCTTACGCGTTGATCGCGTCGATGCGCAGTTCGGTGTAGTTCTGGCGGTGGCCGCCATGCTTCTGGTAGTGCTTCCGGCGACGCATCTTGAAGATAGTCACTTTTGCGTGACGACCTTGCGACACGACGGTAGCCTTGACGGAAGCCCCACTGACCAGCGGCGTACCGAACTTAATCGATTCGCCTTCGCCCACTGCGAGAACCTGGTCGAGCGTGATTTCAGCGTCAATGTCTGCCGGTATCTGTTCTACTTTAAGTTTTTCGCCGACGGCAACTTTATACTGCTTGCCACCGGTTTTTATGACCGCGTACATTGAGAACCTCACTCTGTGTTCATTTTTCCCACGCACCACGCGCGGAAACCCGTGATTATACATAGAGTTAGCTCTCCGGTCAAAACTCGTTGACAGCCGCCGCGATGCTACGCCTGGCCCCGTCAACCGAGCCGCCGTGTGTCGATCAAGCAGGCTGCGGCCCGGAACTACCGCGATTCGCCTTATAATTCGCGGCACTACCCAATTCAGCCATCATGTCGTCGACTGCCACCCCCTCCCCCAACGCCGCCAGCCTGCTCGCTCCCATCGCCGAAGACATGGAGCAGGTGAATCGCGTCATCCGGCACCGTTTGGCCTCGGATGTGATGCTGATCAACCAGATTTCCGAGTACATCATCAGTGCCGGCGGCAAACGGCTGCGCCCCGCGCTGCTCTTGCTGGTGGCGGGTGCGCTGGGCGAAACGACCGGGCACCGGCACGAACTGGCTGCGGTGGTCGAATTCATCCATACCGCCACCCTGCTGCACGACGACGTGGTGGACGAATCCGACCTGCGGCGCGGTCGCCAGACGGCCAATGCCCTGTTCGGCAACGCTGCCAGCGTGCTGGTGGGCGACTTCCTGTACTCGCGCTCATTCCAGATGATGGTGGGCGTCGGCAAGATGCGCGTGATGGAAATCCTGTCGGAAGCCACGAACATCATTTCCGAAGGCGAAGTCCTGCAGTTGCTCAACATGCACGACGCCGACGTGGACGAAGCCCGCTACATGCAGGTGATCCGCTACAAGACGGCCAAGCTGTTCGAGGCGGCGGCGCAGCTCGGCGCGGTGCTGGCCGGCGCTGACGCCCCGACGGAAGCGGCCGCAGCGGAGTTTGGCCGGCGCATTGGCACGGCCTTTCAGATCATGGACGACTGGCTCGACTACACGGGCACGGCGGAATCAATGGGCAAGAACGCCGGTGACGACCTGCGCGAAGGCAAGCCCACCTTGCCGCTCATCTATCTGATCGAACGTGGCACGCCGGAACAGTCGGCGCTCGCGCGCGAGGCGATCGAGCAGGGCGGCACGGATCGCTTCGAGACCATCTTCGAGGCGATTACGCGTTCCGGCGCGCTAGACCACACGCTGGAGTGCGCGAAGCAGGAAGCGCAAGCAGCAGCGGCAGCAATTTCTTCGTTTCCTGATTCCATTTACAAAGAAAGCCTGCTAGAATTATGTTCTTACTCGACGGCGAGGCAGTCTTAATTAAGACCTAAGCGCCAAATTAGTCTCAATCGAGTCTGCAGTACAAATCGGGGTGTAGCTTAGCCTGGTAGAGCGCTACGTTCGGGACGTAGAGGCCGGAGGTTCGAATCCTCTCACCCCGACCAGATTTTTCCTTGTTCAATCAAGGCCAGAACCGCCCACTTCGCTGGGCGGTTTTTTGTTTTTGGGCGCCATAATCCGCGCACTTCGGCCTGCCCAGAACCCCGGCGCGCCGCGAGCATGACCCGTCGCCAGGCGGCCGCGCTGTCCCCTCTGCTATATTCTTCCCATCCCGCCCCTTACCAGTTCGCGACACGTGGAACAACTACCCTTATGGGCGCAGATAGGCGCCGTCGTCCTGCTGCTTATCTGCTCCAGTTTCTTTTCTATCTCCGAAACCGCGATGATGGCGCTCAACCGTCACCGCCTGAAGCATCTCTCCAATCAAGGCGTTCTCGGCGCAAAGACAACCCAAGGCCTGCTCGCGCGCACCGACGAACTGCTGAGCGTGATCCTGATCGGCAACAACCTGTTCAACACGATCATCCCGGTGCTCACCACCTCGGTCGCGTTGCATACCTTTGGTCGCAACAACCTGGTGCTGTCCATCGCAACCGGCATCGTCGCGTTTCTGATCATCGTGTTCGCGGAGATCACGCCAAAAATCGTCGGCGCGACGTTCCCTGAGAAAATCGCGCTACCGGCAAGCCTGCTGATCGCTCCGCTGATGCGCGCCACCAGACCCATCGTCTGGTTCGTCAATCTGTTCGCCAACGGCATCCTGCGTGTTCTGCATATCAACACGAAGGGCGCGCATGACCAGCGTCTCTCCACTGAAGAACTGCGCACCATCGTGCTCGAATCCGGCAGCTTCATGCCGACCAAACACCGCAGCATCCTGCTCAACCTGTTCGATCTGGAAAACATCTCCGTCGACGACGTGATGATTCCCCGCCGTCGCATCGAGGCGCTTGATTTCGACGCGCCCTTCGAGCAAATCCTGCATCAGCTCGAAACCTGCTATCACAACAAGCTCATCGTCTATCAAGGCGACATTGACCGCGTGCTCGGTGTGCTCCACGTGCGCAAGACGCTCTCAGCGCTGCACAACCAGGAACTGGAACGCGAGACGCTGCGTGAACTGCTCGCCGAACCGTATTTCGTGCCGAGCGGCACGCCGGTGTTTCAGCAGTTGCAATACTTTCAGGAAAGCCGTCACAGGACAGCGCTGGTGGTGAACGAATACGGCGAGCTACAGGGACTCGTGACGCCGGAAGACATCATCGAAGAGTTGATCGGCGAATTCACCACGTCCATTCCACGCGGCGCAAATTCGCGCGGCGGCTGGAACGAGAACGGCGAATGCATCGTTGCGGGCAGCATGCCGCTGCGTGAGCTGAATCGCTGGCTGCAACTCACGCTTCCTACAGACGGGCCGAAAACGTTGAACGGTCTGATTCTGGAAATCCTCGAAGAGATTCCTGATGGCGACGTGTGCGTGCAGATTGCAGGCATCAGACTCGAGGTAATGCGCAGCGACGATCAGGCGGTACGTACCGTGAAAATTTTCAAGCCGGGGGCGAAAGGCGGCAAGAAGCAGCGCGCGTGAAGTAACGTGACCTGGCGCGGCCGCGCTGCACTTGCGAATGAACGGCTGAATGATTGATTGAGTGTTTCGTTCCCGGCACCTGAGAGCATCCGAGCCTGAGGTCGCCGCCGCGAGCACACGGCTTGCGATCGAACGTCTGTGACCCACCTGGCCATTCGGCCGAATGGCGGCAACGGGCAACCTGCCGGATGATGGAGTCGTCGTGTTCTTCAGGCGGCTCCAAGCCGGTTTCAGATGTCGTTTTCGCCCCGTTCCACCCCGCCAGCATTCATCTCTACGCCTGCGTCGCGCCTTCCTGTCCAGAGGGCGGCCGGTGCTTCCACGCACACTACGCGCTCCACGCTGAGCGAGAACGACTCCACGCCTGCAGACGCTGCGCCCGACCCGACAACCGCCCGTCCGTTCGGCGGCGCCGCGATCCGCGAGGACATATCCAATCGCGACCTTGCGCCCGCGCTCGCCGAGGCCGACAACACTCCCGCCGTCCGGCTGTTGAGCGAGACGCTGCGGGAAGCCACTCGCCGCAACGCCTCTGACCTGCACATCGAACCGGCGGAGCACGGCTGGCGCATGCGACTACGCATCGACGGTGTGCTGCATGCCATCGCGCCGCCGCCGGCTCATCTGCGCGATGCTTTCATCACCCGCGTGAAGGTGCTCGCGCGCATGGACATCGCCGAGCGGCGTGTGCCACAGGACGGCCGTCTGCGCATCTCGACCGCGCCGGGCAAGTTCGAAGACTACCGCGTGAACTCGCTGCCCACGCTGTTCGGCGAAAAGCTCGTCCTGCGGCGGCTGGATGCGTTGCCAACCACGCTGTCGCTCGACTCGCTCGGCCTCGATTCCACTCAGCGTAAAACGCTGGAGGCGGCTATCACCGCCCCGCACGGCCTGGTGCTGGTCACGGGTCCAACGGGCAGCGGCAAGACGTTGTCGCTGTACTGCTTCCTGCAAATGCTCAACGCCGAATCGCGCAACCTCTGTTCGGTCGAAGATCCGTCTGAGATCCAGCTCGCCGGCATCAATCAGGTCAGCGTGCGCGAAAAGGCTGGCCTGACGTTCGCTGTCGCGTTGCGCGCGTTCCTGCGTCAGGATCCAGACGTGATCATGGTTGGCGAGATTCGTGACGAAGAGACCGCTGACGTCGCGGTGAAAGCGGCGCAAACCGGTCACCTCGTGCTCTCCACGCTCCACACCAACGACGCGCCGGCTGCTATCGCGCGCCTCATCGACATCGGCATCGAGCCGTATAACCTTGCTGCCGCCTTGCGCATGGTGACGGCGCAACGGCTGGTGCGCCGTCTGTGTCTGGCGTGCCGAAAGCCTGTGTCGCAGTCCGCCGCGGCGCTGCGCGCGGCGGGTTTTACCAACCATCAACTGGATGACTGGCATCCCTACGAAGCGGTGGGGTGCAATGCGTGCCACGGCATCGGCTATCGTGGACGCATCGGCATTCACCAGGTCATGCCGGTGTCGGAGGCGATGCGCGAATTGATTGTCGCGAACGCGGGTACGCACGCCCTCACGCGACTCGCCGAGTCCGAACACGTGAGCACGTTGCGCGATGCAGCTCTCGCGCGTGTGCGCGACGGCACGACCAGTCTCACCGAAGCGCTGAGCGCGACCGAGGTCGCATGAACACCCGGCTCCCCGAAACCGCAGCGCATGACATGCGCTTTGCATGGCGTGGCGTCGATGCAGCGGGTACGCCGCGTCGCGGCACACTCATCGCAACCGATGCGGCCGCCGTGCAAGCCATGCTCAAACGCGACCACTTGTTCGTCGTCGAACTCACGGCACGTGGACCCGCGCCGCGGCCACAAGCACGGGCCGCCGAAGTCACGCGCTTCACCCGTCAGCTCGCCAGTCTGCTGCGCGCCGGGCTGCCGCTCGCACCCTCGCTGGAATTGCTGGCGCAAGCTTCAGCGCCACGCCAGCGTGGGATGTCGCGCATCGTCGGCACACTGGCGCGAGATATCACGAGTGGGTTGAGCTTTTCAGCGGCACTGGCGCGGCACCCGTCGCAGTTCAACGCGCTTTACTGTCAGTTGGTCGGGGTGGGCGAAGCGGCGGGTGCGCTGCCGGAGGTGCTGGCGCGCATTGCCGACGATCGCGAACGAGGCGCCGCCCAGCGCGCCAAGGTGAGAGCCGCACTCACCTATCCAGTCGCCATCCTGCTGCTCGCAGTCGCCATCACGGCGGCCCTGCTCATCTGGGTAGTGCCGACCTTCAAACAGATCTTCGACGGCTTCGGCGCGCGCCTGCCGGCGCCCACGCAACTGGTGCTGGCGTTGTCTGCGGGCGCGGCGCGCTGGAGCCTGCCGGCGCTCGCGGTTGCCACTGCGCTCGGCTTCGCCCTGTCCTATCTACTGCGACAGTCGGACGCGGCGCGGGTCACCGTTGCCCGCCTGTCGCTCAGGCTGCCTATAGCGGGATCGCTGCTGGCTACGCTCTGCGCGGCTCGCTGGAGTCGCGCGCTCGGCACCTTGTTGTCGGCAGGCACGCCGCTCGCGGACGCCTTCGACTCGTTGACCCACGCCACCGGCAATGCCTTCTTCGACCGCGCCACCGTCGACATCGCCGCCCGGCTGCGGCGTGGCGAACGACTTGCCGCGGCCATGCGCGCCGCACGCTGCTTTCCGCCTGAGGTCGTGCAACCGGTCGCGGTTGCAGAGGAGTCCGGTGCACTCGACAGCATGTTGATCGACGTCGCCTCGTTCAGCGATCGTCAGGTCGACGAAAAGATCGGCACGCTGGCAAGCCTGTGCGAGCCCCTGGTGATCATCGTGCTCGGCACGCTCGTCGGCGGACTGGTTATTGCGATGTATCTTCCCATTATTCAACTCGGCAACGTGGTGTAGCATCGCAGCCGAATCCAATCTTTTTCTATGCCGGCGATCCAAGCAACCGTGTCCGTCTCTCCTTTTTCCACACTGCCCGACCATTCGGGGGCCGGCTTTGGCGCATCGTTCGGTACGTCATTCGGTGCACCGATGATGAACTCGTTCGCCCTGTTGCCGGCTGGCGTCCAGGTCGCGTTCGCCATCGTCTTCGGCCTCGTGATTGGCAGCTTCCTCAGCGTGGTGGTGCATCGCCTGCCCATCATGCTCGAACGGGCCTGGCGGGAAGAAGTCAGCGAAGCCATCGAGCAACCGCTCGAAGACGACGGACTGCCGCCGCGCTACAACCTGTGGCTGCCGCGCAGCGCCTGCCCGCACTGCGGACACGTGCTGCGTGCATGGGAGAACCTTCCCGTGCTGAGTTATCTCATGCTGCGCGGCCGTTGCTCCGCATGCCACGCACGCGTGAGCGTGCGTTATCCGCTGCTCGAAATCGCGAGTGCAGCTTGCGCGGTCGGCACGCTACTACTGTTCGGCCCGAGCCTCACCGCGCTTGCCGCGTTCGGTCTATGTGCGGCTCTGCTGGCAATGAGCGCCATCGACATCGACACGCATCTGCTGCCCGACTCTCTCACTTTGCCGCTCTTGTGGGCGGGGCTGATCGTCAATTTCGGCGGCATGTTCACCAGCCTGCATAACGCGGTGGCGGGCGCGATCGCGGGCTACCTGGTCTTGTGGGTAGTCCATTGGATCTTCAAGCTGGTGCGCGGCGTCGAGGGCATGGGCTATGGAGACTTCAAGCTGCTCGCCGCGCTGGGCGCCTGGCTCGGCTGGGCTGCGTTGCCGCAGATCATTCTGATTGCGGCGGTGGCCGGCGCCGTGGTCGGCCTCGCCGCGACGTGGGTTGGCCGCATGCGTTTTGAAGAGCCGCTACCGTTTGGACCGTTCCTCGCGGCAGGCGGTGCGCTCACGCTGTTTCTCGGCACTCCGCTCTATCTCGCTCTGGGAGGCTGACGCATGTTTGCTGTGGGATTGACGGGCGGCATCGGCAGCGGCAAGTCGACCGTCGCAGACCTGTTTGCTGCTCGCGGCGTAACGATCGTCGACACGGACGTAATCGCGCATCGCATCACCGCGCCGCAGGGCGTCGCGATGCCGAAGATCGCCACGGAATTCGGCGCTGCGTTCGTTGCGCCCGATGGCTCACTCGATCGCGCCCGCATGCGTTCGCTCGTGTTCACCGACGAAGGCGCGCGCCGTCGTCTCGAAGCCATCACCCATCCGCTGATCCGCGCTGAGACCGAGCGCGCACGGCAGGACGCTACGGGGCCCTACGTAATGCTGGTGGTGCCGTTGCTGGTGGAATCGGGCACCTGGAAAACCCGCGTGGAACGCGTATTGACCGTGGATTGCAGCGTCGAAACGCAGATCGAGCGGGTCATGCGTCGCAACGGTTTCACGCGCGAGCAGGTGCTCGCCATCATGGCGCGCCAGGCCACCCGCGAAGCACGCCTCGCCGCTGCCGACAACGTGGTCGTCAACGAAGATGTGTCCGTCGAAGAGTTGAGCACGCGGGTCGAGGCGCTGCATCAGCTTTATCTGTCCGCGGCGGCGTCTGGCCATTGAAGCATGAGGGTCACGAGGGGCGCCCACCTCTGCCAGACTAGACCACAATGAAGCGCAGCAGGCCCAAGTGTCCATCGCACGTTACCCATCACGTCAAATCCAAAGCACGAGACCTGCACAAAGTCGCAGCAAAACACGTCAAAAAAGCCGCGAAAGAATGGAGAAAAAGTGTGTGATTGCTAGGGTAGTCGCACGGCATTAGAATGTTCTGCATTCCCGTCACCGACCACGCCCGAGGCGAGCCCGCTTGATCCTTTACGAGTATCCCTTCAACGAGCGAATCCGGACGCTATTGCGCCTCGAAGACCTGTTCGAGCGCTTCACGTTCTTTCTGACTCAGGAAGATGCCAGGGAACATCACGTCGCGCTGACTACCTTGTTCGAGATCTCGGAAGTTGCGGGCCGCGCGGATCTGAAATCCGATCTGATGAAGGAACTGGAACGTCAACGCCAGACCCTGGCGCCGTTCCGGGGCAATCCCGGCATTGAGCAGAACGCGCTCGAGGCCGTGCTGGGTGAGATCGAGCAAACCCTTGCGGGGCTCTCGCAGATGCAGGGCAAGACTGGCCAGCATCTTGCAGAGAATGAATGGCTGGCGAGCATTCGCAGCCGCGCCATCATTCCGGGCGGCACCTGCAAATTTGACCTGCCTTCTTACTACGCGTGGCAACAAACGCATCCTGACATGCGCCGTCAGGACATCGCGAAGTGGGTCACGCCGCTGCTGCCGTTGCGCGACGCCGCCACGATCGTCCTGCGCCTCGCGCGTGAATCCGGCCAGGCGTCGAAGGTCATGGCCATGCAGGGCAGTTATCAGCAAATGCTGTCGGGCCGCTCATATCAGCTGATGCAGGTGCGGGTGTCGCCGGAATTGCGCGTCATCCCCGAGGCGAGCGCGAACAAATACATGCTGTGGGTGCGCTTCACGGTTCAGGACGGCGACCTGCGCCCGCGCGCCGTGGACGTCGACGTGCCGTTCCACCTCACGCTCTGTAGCCTGTAGCAACCGGACGACGTGGGGCCATGCCTGTGAAACGGCGAAAATGCCTCTATATTAGAAACTCGTCCCGTTTTTCGATTGATTGCCTGCCCGAATGATCACTGTCGTTAAATGCCCAACGTGCGCGAAGGAAGTCCGCTGGACACCCGAAAGTCGCTTTCGCCCCTTCTGTTCCGATCGATGCAAGCAGATCGACCTCGGTGCATGGGCCGCTGAGAAGTACAAGATCGGCGGTACCGACGAGGAAGCGCCTTCCGACGATACGCCGAGCGGCGATTACAGCGCGCATTGAGCGCGGTTTGACAGGCGCGTGGTTGCGCCCGTCACGAGAGAGCGCAGCGCGCGCGATTCGACGCGTCTGCTGCGGCGGCTTGCGCGGAGCGCACCGCCGGGTTGTGCGTTGATTCCGCGCTGTACGTGCGTTAAAGAACCTCACCCGATCCCGCCCCCGGTTGCGCCAAGGCACGATTACTCCCCGTTGATCACTCCGCTGCGAGCCATTCCAGCACCGGAATCGTCGCCGGCAACAGAGGCGCTACCGTAGCCGGCAGCGACTGCCACACGAACGCCTGCCCCTCGCGACCATGCGGCTCGCCCGTCCACTGCGTCACCTTGCAGAAATAGAGCCGGACGTACGCGTGCGGGTAATCGTGCTCCAGCGTGTGCCAGCGGTGACTCGCGAGAACCTCGATACCGAGTTCTTCGTGCAGTTCACGAGCCAGCGCATGCTCCACCGTTTCACCCGCTTCCAGCTTGCCGCCCGGGAACTCCCAGTAGCCCTCGTAAGGCTTGCCGGCAGGACGCTGAGCCAGCAAGTAGCGGCCGTCCGGTTGCACCAGCACACCCACAGCCACTTCCGTGACCGGGCGGCCAGCCGCGTTGGCCGCGCCCGCAGCGTCCGTGGTCCTGTCAGCGTTCGTCGTCATGCGTGTGACTTCCGGCCGGACCAGTCACGCGCAAACTGCCACGCCACACGCCCGGAGCGCGAGCCGCGCTCCAGCGCCCAGACGAGCGCATCGCCCCGCGCCGATTCGATTTCTGCCGCGCCGACGCCGAAATGCTGCAACCAGTGACCGACAATCGCCAGGTAATCGTCCTGCTTGAACGGGTAGAAGCTGACCCACAAGCCGAAGCGTTCCGACAGAGAGATCTTTTCTTCCACCACTTCGCCGGGATGAATCTCGCCGTCTGACGTGTGCTTGTACGTCTCGTTGTCGCTCATGTACTCGGGCAGCAGATGGCGGCGGTTCGACGTCGCGTAGATCAGCACGTTGTCGGATTGCGCGGCCACGGAGCCGTCCAGCGCCACTTTGAGCGCTTTGTAACCGGACTCGCCCTCTTCGAACGAGAGGTCGTCGCAGAACACCACGAAGCGCTCCGGGCGCTGCGAGATCAGATCGACGATGTCGCCGAGATCGTGCAAGTCGTCCTTGTCCACTTCGATCAGGCGCAGGCCGTCCTTCGCGTACGCATTCAGACAAGCCTTGATCAGCGACGACTTGCCCGTGCCGCGGGCGCCTGTCAGCAGCACGTTGTTGGACGGCTGCTTGTTCACGAACTGACGCGTGTTCTGCTCGATCAGCCCTTTCTGGCGATCGATGTTCTGCAAGTCGTCCAGCGTGATGTCGGAGATGGCTTTTACCGGCTGCAGATAGCCGCGACCCTGACGCTTGCGCCAGCGGAAGGCGACCGCCGTGTCCCACTCCACGTCGGGCATGGCGGGCGGAAGCACGGCCTCCAGGCGGCCGAGCAAGGCTTCGGCGCGGGTCAGAAACTGTTCGAGTTTGTCCATGGTTACAAAGAAAGCGAAGCGGCTGCGGGTCAGGAACGGTAGTCGGCGTTGATGCTCACGTAGTCGTGCGACAGATCGCACGTCCAGATCGTGGCTTGCGCGTCGCCGCGTCCCAGTACGACACGAATCGCAATCTCGGCCTTCTTCATGACGCGCTGACCGTCTTCCTCACGGTAATCCGGATTGCGGCCGCCCGCTTTCGCGACCAGCACGTCGTCCAGATACAGGTCTATCTTGCCCACGTCGAGATCTGTCACGCCCGCGTAGCCGATTGCCGCGAGAATCCGGCCGAGGTTCGGGTCCGATGCGTAGAACGCCGTTTTGACGAGCGGCGAATGGCCAATCGCGTAGGCGATCTGGCGGCACTCCGCCACGTTCGCACCGCCTTCCACCTGCACGGTCATGAACTTGGTCGCGCCCTCGCCGTCGCGCACGATCAGTTGCGCCAGCGTCTGCGCCACTTCCGTCACTGCGTCGCGCAACGCCGCGTAAGTGGCGGAGTCCGTCGACGTGACTGCCGGCAGGCTCGACTTGCCCGTGGCAATGAGGATGAACGAATCGTTGGTCGAGGTATCGCCGTCGATCGTGATGCAGTTGAACGAACGATCCGCGACGTACTTGACCAGTTCGTCGAGCACGGGCTGCGCCACGCCGGCGTCGAACGCCAGGAAACCGAGCATGGTGGCCATGTTCGGCTTGATCATGCCAGCGCCTTTGCTGATGCCGGTCAGCGTCACCGTGTGGCCATCAATCGTCACCTGGCGGGACACGGCCTTCGGCAGCGTGTCCGTGGTCATGATGGCTTGCGCGGCGTCATACCAATGTGCCGGTTGACGATTGGCGAGCGCGGCGGGCAAGCCAGCCTTCAGGCGATCCACCGGCAGCGGTTCGAGAATCACGCCGGTCGAAAACGGCAGCACCTGCTGCGGCGAAATCTCCGCGAGACGCGCGAGTTCGTCACAGGTCTCGCGAGCCGCGGCCAAGCCCGGCTCGCCCGTTCCCGCGTTGGCGTTTCCCGTGTTCACCACCAGCGCGCGAATGCCCTTACCACCTGAACGCACCGCTTCGAGGTGCTCGCGGCACACCGTAACCGGCGCCGCGCAAAAGCGGTTCGAGGTGAACACGCCCGCTACCGTCGCGCCTTCGTCGACGGAGATAACCAGTACGTCCTTGCGGTTCGGTTTGCGAATGTTCGCTTCCGCCCAGCCCAACGTGACGCCGGGGACGGGATGAAGTTGGGCGGGATCGATCGAGGGGAAATTGACAGCCATGGTCGCGACCTGTCGAAGTTGAAAATGCCGGCATGAAGCCGGCATCGGACAATCAAAGAGGCAGTTCCGGCGCGTGCCGTACTACCGCGAAATCAACCAGCAAAATCAATACAGCGGGATCAACACAGCAGAAGCACCGCATGAAACAACACGGCGCGCCTGACGCGCGCCGCATTCACTATCACACGATCTTGCCGTGGCACTGCTTGTACTTCTTGCCGCTGCCGCAAGGACACGGGTCGTTGCGTCCGACCTTCGGCACGTTGTCGCCAAGCGGCTGCTCTGCGGGCGCATGCGTGCCGTGGCTCATCGCGTCGCCGATCATGGCGGCCGTGGCCGCCTCTGCGGCAACCGGCGCGGCCGCCTCAGCGAATTCAGCATGGCGGAACTCGACGTTCTCGAGATGGCTGCCCTGCTCTTCGTATTCGTCGGCCGCGATTTCCAGTTGCTCTGGCGACTGGATCTGCACGTTCATCACCACCCGCGTCACTTCGAGCTTTACTGCGTCCAGCATGGCCGCGAACAGTTCGAACGCTTCGCGCTTGTATTCCTGTTTCGGATTCTTCTGGGCGTAACCGCGCAGGTGAATGCCCTGGCGCAGGTGATCGAGGGCAGCCAGATGCTCGCGCCAGCTACGATCCAGCGTTTGCAGCATGATCGAGCGTTCGAACGAGCTGAACGAATCGCGGCCCACCTGCTCGACCTTCGCTTCGTACGTTTCGTCGGCGGCGGCGATCACTGCTTCCAGAATTTCGTCCACGCTGATCGACGACGACTCGTTGATCATCTCCTGGATGGCCAGATCGAGTTGCCACTCGTTGCGCAGCACTTCTTCCAGCTCAGGCACGCTCCACTGCTCTTCAATGCTGCCTGCCGGCACGAACTGATGCACGATGTCCGTGATCACGCCGTGACGCATGGCGCCGATGGTCTCGGTGATGTCGTGCGCTTCGAGCAATTCGTTGCGCTGCTGGTAGATGACCTTGCGCTGATCGTTCGAGACGTCGTCGTATTCGAGCAGCTGCTTACGAATGTCGAAGTTGCGTGCCTCGACCTTGCGTTGTGCCGATTCGATGGAGCGCGTGACGATGCCCGCTTCGATCGCCTCGCCTTCCGGCATCTTCAGGCGGTCCATGATGGCGCGCACGCGGTCGCCCGCAAAAATGCGCAGCAACGGGTCTTCCAGCGACAGATAGAAGCGCGACGAGCCCGGATCGCCCTGACGGCCGGCACGGCCGCGCAACTGATTGTCGATCCGGCGCGATTCGTGACGCTCGGTGCCGATGATGTGCAGACCGCCTGCGGCCTTCACCCGGTCGTGCAGCTCCTGCCATTCGTCGTGCAGCTTCTGGATGCGGCGCTGCTTCTCGTCCTCGGGGATAGCCGGATCGGCCTCGATGAACGCAGCCTGCTTCTCGGCGTTGCCGCCCAGCACGATGTCGGTACCGCGACCAGCCATATTGGTAGCGATCGTCACGCGTTGCGGGCGACCCGCTTCCGCCACGATTTCGGCTTCACGCGCGTGCTGCTTTGCGTTCAGCACTTCGTGTGGCAAACCCGCCTGCTTCAGAAGATGCGACAGCAGTTCCGAATTCTCGATCGACGTCGTACCCACCAGCACCGGCTGGCCACGCTCGTGACAATCGCGGATGTCGCGAATGACCGCGTCGTAACGCTCCTTCGCGGTCTTGTAGATCTGGTCCTGCTTGTCGATCCGCTTGGGCGGACGGTTCGTCGGGATCACGACCGTTTCCAGCCCGTAAATCTCGTTGAATTCGTACGCTTCGGTGTCCGCCGTGCCGGTCATGCCCGACAGCTTGGCGTACATACGGAAGTAGTTCTGGAACGTGATCGACGCGAGCGTCTGGTTCTCGCTCTGGATCTTGACGTGTTCCTTGGCCTCGACCGCCTGGTGCAGGCCATCGGACCAGCGGCGGCCCGACATGAGACGACCGGTGAATTCGTCGACGATCACGACTTCGCCGTTCTGCACCACGTAGTGCTGATCTTTATAGAACAGCGTGTGCGCGCGCAGTGCGGCGTACACGTGGTGCATCAGCGTGATGTTCTGCGGCGCGTACAGGCTTTCGCCCTCGCCAATCAGGCCCCACTCGGAGAGCAGACGCTCCGCCTTTTCGTGACCCGATTCCGTCAGGAATACCTGACGGCCCTTTTCGTCCAGCGTGTAATCGCCCGGCTTTTCGACGCCCGTGCCGTCGGCCTTCTCTTCGCCAATCTGGCGCTCGAGCAGCGGCGGCAGCGCGTTCATGCGCACATACAGCTCGGTGTGATCTTCGGCCTGACCGGAAATGATGAGCGGCGTACGCGCTTCGTCGATCAAGATCGAGTCCACTTCGTCGACCACCGCGAAATTCAGCGAGCGCTGCACGCGTGCATCGGTCTCGTAGACCATGTTGTCGCGCAGATAGTCGAAGCCGAACTCGTTATTCGTGCCGTAGGTGATGTCCGAAGCGTAGGCCTGCTGCTTCATGGCATGATCCATCTGCGACAGGTTGATGCCGACCGACAAACCCAGGAAGTTGTACAGACGCGCCATCCATTCGGCGTCGCGCTGGGCCAGATAGTCGTTCACCGTGACGACGTGCACGCCACGTCCCGACAGCGCATTCAGATACACCGGCAGCGTAGCGACCAGCGTTTTGCCTTCGCCGGTGCGCATTTCGGCGATCTTGCCGTAATGCAGCACCATGCCGCCAATCAGCTGCACGTCGAAGTGGCGCATCTTCAGGACGCGCTTGCTCGCCTCGCGGCAAACCGCAAAGGCCTCCGGCAACAGCTTGTCGAGCGACTCGCCGCTCCCGACGCGTTGGCGGAACTCACCCGTTTTGGCGCGCAACTGATCATCCGTCAATTGCTCGATCTGCGGCTCGAGCGCATTGATCGCCGTGACGGTCTTTTGATATTGCTTGACTAGCCGCTGGTTGCGGCTGCCAAAAATCTTTTGTAGAAAACCGGTGGTCATCGGATCGGTGTCTGCGTCGCGGCTTCGGCTGGTTCACAGCGTGTGGTGGTCCACATACTGGTCCGGGGTCGGAAGTGCCTCGGCGGCTTAGTCCAAGAGTGAATTCGAATCGGGCATTTTAGCACGCGCCCCAGCGCGCGCCTGTGTCACAGGCGCGACGTCGGGACGCCGTGCACTGCTTCCGGCAACCCCTTGAGGGAGCGGCCGGGAGCGGGTCCCGCACGGTACAATCCGGGCGTGAGTGCGCGCTGGACGCACCCACGCCGCTACTATCCTACATGAGCCGCTCACCGTCGTTTTCAAGGCCGCCGCCCAAGCAGTTCAACACGCGCCGCCCGCAGCCGCTTGCCGAGGTACTCAAGCGCACGGACGCGTTCGCGGCCCTGCGCGCGGGCGTCGAACAGATTGCCGCACTGGAGAGCGATCTGCGGCATCTCCTGCCCGACTATCTGGCATCGAGCGTCGAGCCCGGATTTATCAAAGATGGCGTTTTGGCACTATTTGCCGCGCATAACGCGCTGGCCGCGCGCCTGCGCCATCTCGAGCCGCGGCTGTTGTCGGATCTACAGCAACGGGGCTGGGCGGTGAATGCGCTAAGAATCCGCGTACGCCCGCAAGCGGTGAAAGAGCCGCCGCCGGTCAAGCAGGCGCGCATGACGCCGGCCGGCGCAGACGCGTTGCATGCCCTCAGTGAATCGCTGGCGCCCTCGCCCTTGCAGGCGGCGCTCGCCAAAATGGCCGCCCGGCATCTCAAGAATCGCGAGCCAAAAAAATAAGCAGCCCGAGGGCTGCTTATTTTTCGTCCATCTAACGTTCCAGATCAGGACGCGCTCAATGCGCGTCGCATTCGCTTAGGCAAATGCTGTCTGAGTATCGAAAGCGAAACCGCGCGGCGCTTTCTTGATGTCCTCGAAGGTCACGATCTCGTATGCGTCTTCGTGCTTCAGCAATTCGCGCAGCAAGGCGTTATTCAGACCGTGGCCCGACTTGTACGCCGTGTACGACGCCAGCAACGGATGGCCGACCACGTACAGATCGCCGATCGCGTCGAGCATCTTGTGCTTCACGAACTCATCGTCATAGCGCAGGCCGTCGTTGTTCAGAATGCGGTATTCGTCCAGCGCGATGGCGTTGTCGAGGCTCGCGCCACGAGCCAGACCCAGTTCACGCAACGTTTCCACTTCGTGTGCATAACCAAACGTCCGTGCCCTCGCGATGTCGCGCACGTACGACGTGTGGGCAAAGTCCACTTCCAGCGCCTGGCCGGTCTTGTCGACAGCCGGGTGACGGAAGTCGATGGTGAACTTCAGCTTGAAACCGAAAAACGGATCCAGACGGGCAAACTTGTCGCCGTCGATGATCTCGACCGGCTTCGTGACCTTGATGAACTTCTTCGCGGCGTTCTGCTCTTCGATGCCCACCGATTGAATCAGGAACACGAAGGTGGCCGCGCTGCCGTCCATGATCGGAATTTCTTCAGCGGTCACGTCGACGTAGAGGTTGTCGATGCCGAGCCCGGCGCAGGCGGACATCAAATGCTCGATAGTCGACACGCGCACGCCGTCCTTCTGCAGCACCGACGCGAGGCGTGTATCGCCAATGGACATGGTGTGTGCAGGGATATCCACCGGCGTGGCCAAATCCACGCGGGTGAACACGATGCCGGTGTCAGGACCAGCGGGACGGAGTGTCAACTCGACCTTGCGGCCCGAGTGCACGCCGATGCCAACTGTCTTGACGATCGATTTGATAGTGCGCTGCTTCAACATGGTGATCTTCTGTTCGATTGAAAATCCCAATCGGGACTTTTTATTCCATAGCTCGAAGTATACTCCAATACCCTAAGGAGCGTCGTTGCCGGGAACGTATCAATCTGTTTCGCTACATTACCTGATGGCGAAAGCGTGACGGGCCGATGCCCGGAACGGAGGCGTTTCCGGTCATCAGCCCGCGTTACGGCTTGTCACATGCGTGCCATCC
The DNA here is from genome assembly GCF_003429005.1 of Paraburkholderia sp. DHOC27. Lineage (GTDB taxonomy): Bacteria > Pseudomonadota > Gammaproteobacteria > Burkholderiales > Burkholderiaceae > Paraburkholderia. The sequence continues at coordinate 26,483 of NZ_QVQV01000006.1, read as the reverse complement.
TGCCGTTGCCCCGAAACAACGAGGGGCTCGGAAACGGCCTGATTGCACCCACGAACTAGCTCAACGTGGCGAGGATACTCCCTGCATCGCTGACCTCGAACTTGCCGGGTGCCTCGACGTTCAGCGTCTTGACCACGCCGTCGTCGACCACCATGGCGTAGCGTTGGGAACGGATTCCCATGCCGCGCGCCGACAGGTCCTGCTCCAGACCGAGCGCCCGCGTGAAAGCCGCACTACCGTCCGCCATCATGCGCACCTTGCCCGAGGTGTGCTGATCGCGTCCCCACGCGCCCATCACAAACGCGTCGTTGACGGACACGCACCAGATTTCGTCGATGCCGGCAGCCAATAGCTGCTCAGCGTGCTCGACATAACCCGGCACATGTTTGGCCGAACAGGTCGGGGTAAAGGCGCCTGGCAATCCGAAGATCACCACGCGTTTGCCCGCGGTCTGTTCTCGCACGTCGAAGCTGTTCGGCCCGATCGTGCAGCCCGCACGCTCGTCTTCAATCAATTCGAAGACGATTGCGTCGGGTAGCTTTTCACCTACCTTGATCATGCTCAGTCCTTCGCGTCGATGCGGAGCATGCCCGCACGCCGTCGTGTCGCAGTGAATCGTGCAGTCCGCGCACCTGCTGCATCTGCCTCGATGCCCGCGCTTCCTGCCGCCGACAGCCACCCCTTCCGCTTCGCGAATCCGAAGAGGGCACCTGTCCTTGCCGCGTATCCGTACTCATACGCGGCCTGCTTTGTCGTTCCACCCGCCACGCTCGTGCATTTCCCTGCTGACACGTTACCTGCAACGTGCCGCAGTGAAAGGCTGCCCGCGGATCAGTCCGCCTGCTTGCGCAGGAATGCCGGAATATCGTACGTGTCGACGCCCTTTTCCTGCAGCGCCTGCACGTGCGATGCCGCCGTGTCACGCGAGGTGCGCCACACTGCCGGCGTATCCAGCGAGCCGTAGTCTGCTGCACTCGTGTGATGCTGTTGCGGAGCGTACGCGTGCTGGTGACCGCCGATCGGCTGGTTGTCCGTGCCCGTGCGCAGCAGCGTCATCGGAGCCGATTGCTGCTTCTTCGCCGCACGGCCCAGACCCGTTGCCACCACCGTCACGCGCAACGCGTCGCCCATTGCATCATCGTATACCGCGCCGAAGATGACCGTTGCGTCTTCTGCTGCATAGCTCTTGATGGTGTTCATCACTTCGCGCGTTTCCGACAGACGCAGCGAACGGCTCGACGTGATATTCACCAGCACGCCACGCGCACCCGACAGATCCACCCCTTCCAGCAGCGGGCTGGCCACAGCCTGCTCAGCGGCCAGACGCGCGCGATCGACACCAGCTACCGTCGCCGTGCCCATCATCGCCTTGCCCTGCTCGCCCATCACCGTTTTCACGTCTTCGAAGTCGACGTTCACCAGACCGTCGACGTTGATGATTTCCGCGATCCCTGCGACTGCGTTATTCAGAACATCGTCTGCGCACTGGAAGCATTTATCCATCTCGGCGTCATCGCCCATCACCTCGAACAGCTTGTCGTTCAGAACGACGATCAGCGAGTCGACGTGATCCTCCAGTTGCTGCGAACCTGCTTCTGCCACGCGCATGCGCTTGCCGCCTTCGAATTCGAACGGCTTGCTGACCACGCCAACAGTCAAGATACCCATTTCCTTGGCGATCTGTGCGACCACCGGTGCTGCGCCCGTACCCGTGCCACCACCCATGCCGGCCGTGATGAACACCATGTGCGCGCCGCGCAGTGCGTCGGCGATGCGTTCACGTGCTTCTTCTGCTGCGGCGCGGCCCATTTCCGGCTTGGCACCTGCGCCCAGACCGGTGTTGCCGAGCTGGATCACCGCGGTCGCGCGCGAACGCGACAGAGCCTGTGCGTCCGTGTTCATCACGATGAAGTCGACGCCTTGCACGCCCTTGTTGATCATGTGCTGAACGGCATTGCCGCCAGCGCCACCGACTCCGACCACCTTGATGATGGTGCCGTTGGTTTCGGTTTCCAGCATCTGGAATTCCATTATTGCCTCCGTCAAGATAAAAAATTGATGCCACTCGGCCGTTATTCGGCAGGAGATCGGGCAACCCCCTGTCGCGCGCCAGCCGCCGGCACCAGCGCGAATTGCGTAACCCTGTTGCGTAACCGTGCTGCTTGAACCTGCCGCTGAATCTGCGGAACTGCGAATGCTTTAAAACGAATGCTTTAGAAGTTGCCGAGGAACCAGTCCTTCATCCGCGTGAACACCTGGCCCATCGATCCCGACTGCACCGCCACCTTGCGGCCCCGCATGCGTTGCGAACGGCCTTCGACGAGCAGACCCATCGCCGTCGAATAGCGCGGATTGCGCACCACGTCCGCCAGACCGCCGGCATATTCCGGCACGCCGATCCGCACCGGCTTCAGGAAGATGTCTTCACCGAGTTCGACCATGCCGAGCATCATCGAAGCACCGCCCGTCAGCACGACGCCCGAGCTGAGCAACTCTTCGTAACCCGACTCGCGCACCACCTGCTGCACCAGCGAAAACAGTTCTTCGACGCGCGGCTCGACCACCGCCGCCAGCGCCTGGCGCGACAGCGTGCGCGGACCGCGCTCGCCGAGCCCCGGCACTTCGATCATTTCGTCCGGATCGGCCAGCGCCTGCTTGGCGATGCCGTAATCCACCTTGATGTCTTCCGCGTCCGGCGTCGGCGTGCGCAGCGCCATCGCGATGTCGCTCGTGATCTGGTCGCCGGCAATCGGAATCACCGCGGTATGACGGATCGCGCCTTCGCTGAAAATCGCGATGTCCGTCGTGCCGCCGCCGATATCCACCAGCACCACGCCCAACTCTTTTTCGTCTTCCGTCAGCACCGCCAGCGACGACGCCAGCGGCTGCAGGATCAGATCGTTCACTTCGAGGCCGCAGCGGCGCACGCACTTGACGATGTTCTGCGCCGCGCTCACCGCACCGGTGACGATATGCACCTTCACTTCGAGGCGAATGCCGCTCATGCCGATCGGCTCGCGCACGTCTTCCTGCCCGTCGATGATGAATTCCTGCGTCAGGATATGCAGCACCTGCTGATCGGTCGGAATGTTGATGGCTTTCGCCGTCTCGATCACGCGCGCCACATCGGCCTGCGTCACTTCCTTTTCCTTGATCGCCACCATGCCGCTCGAATTGAACGAACGGATATGGCTACCGGCGATCCCGGTGAATACGTTGGTGATCTTGCAGTCGGCCATCAGCTCCGCTTCTTCGAGCGCGCGCTGGATGGACTGCACGGTGGCCTCGATGTTCACCACCACGCCTTTCTTGAGCCCCTTCGATTCGCTCTGGCCGAGGCCGATCACCTCGTAGTGACCTTCGCCTTTCAGCTCGGCGACGATGGCCACGACCTTCGACGTCCCAATGTCGAGGGCGACCAGCAGATCTTTGTAGTCTTTACTCATAGCGTGCTCATTGCGTGTGATGTTCCGTTACTTCTTGCCTTTGTCGGGCTCGCTGATAAAGCGCATGCCTGCTGCGCGAATCGCAAAACCGTTCGGATAGCGCAAGTCCGCATACTCGATATCCTTCCCCCAGCGTTGCGTCACTGCGGCCCACGCCGATGTCAGGCGCCGGCTACGATCGAGCAGCGTTTGCTGATTGCGCTCGCGTCCCAGTTCCACTTGCATTCCGTTCGACAGCTTCACCGTCCATGCATAACGCGGCGAGAGCGTCACTTCTTCCGGCTTCGCGCCCAGCGGCGCAAACCACTTCGAAAAGTCGCGATACCGTGCGACCACTTCCTGCGCCGTGCCGTCCGGTCCATCGAAAGCCGGCAAGTGCGCCTCGAGTTCGCCCTGATTCGCCGTGAACAGTTCGCCGTCCACGCTCACCAGTTGATCGCTACCCCACGTCCCCAGCGGTTTGTACTCTTCGAGCGTGACAGCCAGCGCATTGGGCCACACACGCCGCACGCTGGCGTGACGCACCCACGGCATCTGCTCGAAGGCCTGGCGCGCCGAATCCAGGTCCACGGTAAAAAAATTGCCCTTCAACCTGCCTACGACACCCGCGCGCACCGTCGGCGAATTGATGTGATCGATGTCGCCATCAATGCTGATTTCGCGCAGCGCGAAATTCGGCCGCTGGATCAGCCAGAGTCCGCCAGCCGCCAGCAGCACGAGCACCAGCAACACGTGCAACGCGTTGGTGGCGAAATTGAGCTGGCGAACGTTGTTCCACATAGCGATTAAATCAATCCTTCAGCGTAAGCGCCAGGACACTTACAACCAGATCGCTGTAACTGATACCAACCGCGCGCGCCGCTTTCGGCGGCAGCGAATGATCAGTCATCCCAGGCGCCGTATTCACCTCCAGGAAGTACGGGTTGCCCTCACCATCCAGCATGAAATCGGCACGGCCCCAATCGGTGCAGCCAAGCACATCGAACGCGCGGCGAGCCAGCGTCTTCAGACGCGCTTCTTCGGCGGGCGCGAGGCCGCACGGAATCAGATACTGCGTGTCGTCGGCCACGTACTTCGCGTGATAGTCGTAGAACTCGCCGGCCGGCACGATGCGGATCACCGGCAGATCCAGCGCGCCCGCGATACACGCGGTGTACTCGCCGCCACCTTCGATGCTCTTTTCCACCACCACGATCGTGTCGAACTTCGCCGCTTCTTCCAGCGCGCCCGGCAACGCTTCGGCGCTCTTCACCTTGATTACCGCGACGCTCGAGCCCTCGCTCGCCGGCTTCACGAAGAGCGGCAAGCCCAGCTTGGCGACGATGTCGGCGGCGCGCGCGGCGTAGTCGTCACCGCGCAGCACCGCTTCGAACGGCGGCGTCGGCACACCGAGTTGCTGCCACACGAGCTTGGTGCGGAACTTGTCCAGACCGAGCGCCGAACCGAGCACGCCGCTACCCGTGTAGCGGATGCCGTAAAAATCGAGCGCGCCCTGAATCTGGCCGTTCTCGCCGTAGCCGCCATGCAGCGCGTTGAAGGCGCGCACGAAGCCTTCTTCTTTCAACGCCGCGAGTTCGCGCTCGGCGGGGTCGAAGGGATGAGCGTCGACGCCCGCGTCGCGCAGGCCCTGCACCACGAGACGGCCCGAGTTGAGCGACACTTCGCGCTCGGCGGAATTGCCGCCGAGTAGCACTGCCACCTTGCCGAATTGCTTTGCGAGTTCCGCTGAATTGATACCGCTCATGTCACACCTTCGTTTCCTGAGCCAGGCGTCCCGGCACACCGCCGATCGAACCCGCACCCATCGTGATCACCACATCGCCGTCGCGCACCACTGCAGCGAGCGCATCCGGCACTTCATCCACCGTTTCCACAAATACCGGTTCGGTCTTGCCTGCCACGCGAATCGCGCGTGCCAGCGCCCGGCCGTCGGCCGCGACGATCGGCGCTTCGCCGGCCGCATACACTTCGGTCAGCACGAGTGCATCTACCGTTGACAGTACCTTCACAAAATCTTCGAAACAGTCGCGCGTGCGCGTGAAACGATGCGGCTGGAACGCGAGCACCAGACGCCGGTCCGGGAAAGCACCGCGTGCGGCCGCAACCGTCGCGGCCATTTCCACCGGGTGATGCCCGTAATCGTCGACCAGCGTGTACGTCCCCGCCGATTTGTCCCCGGCAGCGACGCTCACTTCGCCGTAGCGCTGGAAACGCCGACCCACTCCGTTAAATTCAGAGAGTGCCCGCTGGATATCGGCATCTTTCACCTCAAGTTCAGTCGCAATTGCAATTGCGGCCAACGCGTTCTGCACATTGTGTGTGCCAGGGAGGTTCAAAACGATGTCGAGCGGCGCTGCGTCTTCGCGCATGGCGGTGAAATGCATGCGGCCGTCGTGCGCCTCGACGTTCACCGCGCGCACCTGCGCATCGGGCGCGAGACCGTAGCGAATGATCGGCTTCGAGACAAACGGCAGGATCTCCTTCACGTTCGGATCGTCCACGCACAACACCGCAATGCCGTAGAACGGCAGACGGTGCGTGAACTCGATGAACGCCTGCTTCAGACGCGCGAAATCGTGGCCGTAGGTGTCCATGTGATCGGCGTCGATGTTCGTGATGACTTCGATCACCGGAAACAGGTTCAGGAACGACGCATCCGACTCATCCGCTTCCGCGACGATAAAGTCGCCCGTACCGAGACGCGCATTCGCGCCTGCGCTGATCAAGCGGCCGCCAATCACGAAAGTCGGATCGAGGCCGCCCGCTGCCAGCACGCTCGCCACCAGCGAGGTGGTGGTGGTCTTGCCATGCGTGCCGGCAATCGCGATGCCCTGCTTCAGGCGCATCAGCTCGGCGAGCATCACTGCGCGCGGCACGATGGGAATGCGGCGATGACGCGCGGCCAACACTTCCGGGTTGTCGCTACGCACGGCGGTCGACACGACCACGGCATTCGCGCCTTCGATATTTTCCGCCGCGTGGCCGATCGCGATGCGCGCGCCGAGCGCGGCGAGGCGATCTGTCACCGCGTTTTTCGACAGGTCCGAACCGCTCACCTGGTAGCCGAGATTCACCAGCACTTCAGCGATGCCGCTCATGCCGGCGCCGCCGATGCCGACGAAGTGAATATGTTTGACGATGTGTTTCATTGTTGCTTTCCTTCAATGCTCGGGCTCGGGACCACGCCAGCGACGCTCGCGCAAATTTGCGCGACCTGTTCGGTGGCATCCGGTTTCGCGAGCGAGCGCGAACGCTCTGCCATCTCCGCCAGCGACTCACGGGTCTGGCTACGCAACCAGGCAGCGAGGCCATCCGCCGACAGATCGCGTTGCTGCACGACCAGCGCCGCGCCGTGATCGGCGAGAAACGCTGCGTTCGTAGTCTGGTGATCGTCGACCGCATGCGGGAACGGCACGAAAAACGCCGCCACGCCCACCGCGGCGATCTCCGCCACTGTCATCGCACCCGAACGACAGATCACCAGATCCGCATTCGCATAGGCGCTTGTCATGTCGTCGATGAACGGCACGAGTTGCACATTCGCCGCGTCACCCTCGCGCTGCCCAGCAGCCGCGTTTAGCAAACCGGCCTCTGCGTAATTCGCCCGCAACGCCTCGATATGCTTCGCGCCTGCCTGATGCACGATGCGCGGCCGCTCCTGCGGCTGCAGCAACGCCAACGCGCGCGGCACGACTTCGTTTAGCGCTGCGGCGCCCAGACTGCCACCCACCACCAGCACACTCAGCGGTCCGCTGCGTTGTGCGTAGCGTGCTTTGGGTGGCAATGCGCGCGCAAGTTCCTCACGAATCGGATTACCGGTCCATTCGCCATGCGGCAGCGCGTTCGGAAATGCGACCAGCACACGCCGTGCGACCTTCGCGAGCACCTTGTTCGCGAGTCCGGCAATCGAATTCTGTTCGTGCAGCACCAGCGGCCGGCCGCTCAGTGCGGTCATCAAGCCCGCCGGAAACGTGATGTAGCCGCCCATGCCGAGCACTACATCGGGCTTCACGCGGCGCAGCGCGCTCAGGCTTTGCGTGCACGCGCGCAGCAGATTCACCGGCAGCATCAGCTTGGTCTTCAGACCTTTGCCGCGTACGCCGCCAAATCGCACGTATTCCATCGGGATGCCGTGCTTCGGCACCAGCGTGGCTTCCATGCCTGCCGGGTTGCCCAGCCATACGACTTTCCAGCCCCACGCCTGCATCAGATGCGCGACCGCGAGGCCCGGGAACACGTGTCCCCCGGTGCCGCCGGCCATCACCATCAGCGTGCGTTGCTGCGTCGGGGTCATACCTTCCCTCCGCGCATCAACACCCGGTTTTCGTAGTCCACGCGCATCAACACGGCAATCGCAATGCAGTTGAGCAAAATGCCCGAGCCGCCGTAGCTGACGAGCGGCAAGGTCAGGCCCTTGGTGGGCAGCAAGCCGAGGTTCACGCCCATGTTGATGAAGGTCTGCGCGCCGAACCACAGGCCAATGCCTTTGGCGACCAGCCCTGCAAACGTGCGATCCAGTGCCAGCGCCTGACGGCCGATTTCGAACGAACGGCGCACGATCCAGTAGAACATCAGGATCACCACCAGCACGCCGACAAACCCCAGTTCCTCGCCGATCACCGCGAGGATGAAGTCGGTGTGCGCTTCCGGCAGATAGTTGAGCTTTTCGACGCTGCCACCGAGCCCGACGCCGAACCACTCGCCGCGGCCGAACGCGATCAGCGAGTGCGTCAATTGATAGGCCTTGCCTTGCGCGTAGCGGTCGTCCCACGGATCGAGGTAAGCGAAGATCCGCTCACGACGCCACGGTGACGCCCACACCAGCAGACTGAAGGTGCCCACCGCCGTTGCGACCAGGCCGCCGAACAGCTTGCCGTTCACGCCGCCGAGAAACAGCACGCCCATCGCGATCGCCGCGATCACCATGAACGCGCCCATGTCCGGTTCGAGCAGCAGCAGTGCGCCCACGAGACCCACGGCGACTGCCATCGGCAGGAAGCCCTTGGCGAAGCTGTGCATGTACTCCTGCTTGCGCACCGTGTAGTTCGCCGCGTAGATCGTCACGGCGAGCTTCATGATTTCCGACGGCTGCATGTTCGTGATGCCGAGCGGAATCCAGCGGCGCGCGCCGTTCACGCCCTTGCCGATGTGCGGAATCAGCACGATCACGAGACCGAGCAGCGCCACCAGGAAAAGCTTCGGCGCGTATTTGTCCCACGTCGACACGGGAATCCGGAAAGCGATCACGCCGATGACCGAACCCATGATCACGAAGATGATCTGCCGTACGAGGAACGCCCAGTCGCGATACGACGAGTATTTCGGCGAATCGGGCATGGCGATCGAAGCCGAGTACACCATCACGATGCCGAGCCCGAGCAGCGCGATCACCACCCACAGCAGCGAGTGATCGTAGTCGAGCATGCGCGAGCGCAACGGACGCACGCCGTTGACCGCGCTCGCCAGTCCGCTTGCCGAGCGGCCCGCGCTCGCCTCGCCGCCAACCGAGCCGCGCTGTTTCGCTAGACCTGTTCCGAATCGTTCCGACCAGCTCATATCATCGTCCCCCGTTCGGCCGCGATATCTTCGACCGTGCTGCGGAATACCGCTGCACGGTGTGCGTAACTCTTGAACATGTCGAAGCTGGCGCATGCCGGCGACAGCAGCACGGCGTCACCCGGTTCGGCGAGCGCCGCGGCCGCACGCGTGGCTTCTTCGAGCGTGGCATGATCGGTCATGGGAATGCCGGTGTCGGCCAGCGCCGCGCGAATCAGCGGCGCGTCGCGGCCAATCAGCATCACTGCGCGGCACCAGCGCGTGACCGGCGCGGCGAGCGGATCGAACTCCTGACCCTTGCCGTCGCCACCGGCGATCAGCACGACGCGTTGCGCAAGACCATCGAGCGCGGCAACCGTCGCGCCGACATTGGTGCCCTTGCTGTCGTCGACGTAGTCGATGCCTTCGATGGACGCGATCAGCTCCACGCGATGCGGCTCGCCGCGGTATTCGCGCAGGCCATGCAGGAGCGGTGCGCCCGGCAGATCGACAGCGCGAGCCAGGGCATACGCGGCCAGCGCGTTTGCGGCGTTATGCAGGCCGCGAATGCGCAGCGCGTCGGCGGGCATCAGGCGTTTGAGCGCGAGATTCAGCGGCGCGACCACATCGCTCTTGCGGCGACGCGTGGGTGCGGGCTCGTCGCTGGCGTCGCGGTCCTGTCCTTCCACCAGCCAGATCATGCCGTTGTCGCGCAGCAGGCCGTAATCGCCCGGGCGACCCGGCTCCGTGACGCCGAACGTGATAACCGGCGGGGCGGTGTCCTGTTTCGGTGCGAGCGCCATGACGCGTGCGTCGTCGCGGTTGAGCACGCGCACGGTCTGCGCGCCGAAGATGCGGCCCTTGGCGGCGGCGTAGGCGTCGAGGCCGCCGTGCCAGTCCAGATGATCTTGCGTGATGTTGAGCACCACCGCCGCATCGGGCGCGAAGGTATGCGCTGTTTCAAGCTGGAAGCTCGACAGTTCGAGCACCCAGATGTCCGGCAGCGCGGTCGCGTCGATCGCTTCGGTGAGTTTGTCGAGCGCAGCCGGGCTGATGTTGCCCGCCACCGCGACCTTCTTGCCGGCGCGTTCGCACAGCAGGCCGGTGAGGCTCGTCGTCGTGGTCTTGCCGTTGGTGCCGGTGATGGCGATGACCTTCGGCGCGTAGCCGCTCTCGCCCAGCGTTTTCAGCGCCTGGGCGAAGAACTCGAGTTCACCCCACACCGGGATGTCTTTTTCGCGCGCTTCGTTGATCAACGGCAGCAGATCGGCAGCCAGCGGCGAGAGCCCGGGGCTGATCGCCACCAGTTCGACGCCTTCGAGCAAGGCCGTCGAAAACGGACCGCCCACGAAGTCGGCGTCGATGCCATGCGCTTGAAGTCCGGACAGATTCGGCGGCACTTCGCGCGTGTCCGCCACGCGCAACCGACACCCGTGCCGCGCGCACCAGCGCGCCATGGCGAGACCCGATTCACCGAGCCCCAGCACGAGCACCATCGGCTTTTGCCGATCCCGAAACTTCTCGCCAAACATCGCCTGCTTCCCTTTATTTGCTGCTTAACGCAACTTGAGCGTGGACAAACCGAACAGACACAGCATCAACGTGATGATCCAGAAGCGCACCACCACCTGCGTTTCTTTCCAGCCCGACAATTCGAAATGGTGATGCAGCGGCGCCATCTTGAAGAGCCGCCGGCCTTCGCCGAAGCGACGCTTCGTGAACTTGAACCACGTTACCTGCAGCATCACGGAGAGCGTTTCCGCGACGAAGATGCCACCCATGATGAAGAGCACGATTTCCTGGCGCACGATCACTGCGACCGTGCCCAACGCGCCGCCCAGCGCCAGCGCGCCGACGTCGCCCATGAACATCTGTGCGGGGTGCGTGTTGAACCAGAGGAACGCGAGCCCGGCGCCACCCATGGCGGAACAGAAAATCAGCAATTCACCCGCACCGGCGATATGCGGGAACAGCAGGTATTTCGAGTAGATCGAGCTGCCCATCACGTAGGCGAACACGCCCAGCGACGAACCGACCAGCACCACCGGCATGATCACGAGGCCATCGAGCCCGTCGGTCAGGTTCACTGCGTTGCTCGCGCCGACGATCACCAGATACGTCAGCACAATGAAACCCCACACGCCAAGCGGATAGCTGATCGACTTGACGAACGGCAGCATCAGGTCGGCATGCGGCGGCAGTCCCATGGAAAGGCCGCTGCGCACCCACGCCATGAACAGGTCAAAGACGCGCACGTTGCTCGCTTCAGATACGCTGAAGGCGAGATACACCGCAGCGAACAGACCGATCACCGATTGCCAGAAATACTTCTCCCGCGACGACATACCGCGCGGGTCCTTGTAGACCACCTTGCGGTAATCGTCGACCCAGCCGATCACGCCGAAGCCGAACGTGACGAGCATCACGATCCAGATGAAGCGGTTGGTCAGATCGGCCCACAGCAGTGTCGACACTGCGATGCCGAGCAGAATCAGCACGCCGCCCATCGTCGGCGTGCCCGATTTGACCAGATGCGTTTGCGGACCGTCTTTACGGACGGCCTGGCCCACCTTCATGGCGGTCAGCTTGCGGATCACGGCCGGCCCGCAGACGAGCCCGATCAACAGTGCGGTGATGGTTGCCGCCACCGCACGAAAAGTCAGATAACTGAACACGCGCAAGAAGCTTGCGTCATTCTGCAGCCATTGCGCCAGCGCCAGTAGCATGCTTCGGTCCTTCTATTTCAATGTGCACCGGGCGCTGTGCCCGATGCGGGTTGTGGACTCGTTACGGCGTCCACCACGCGTTCCATTTTCATGAAACGCGAGCCTTTCACGAGAAGCGTTGCCGCAGCGCCCTTGCCGGACAATTCCGGGGCCTGCTGCAATTGCGCGACGAGCGTCTCGACCGATTCGACGTGATGCGCGCCAGCGCCGTAAGCGGTGCAGGCGTCGCGCGATGCGTCGCCCAGTGCGTAGAGCGCGTCGATGCCGCGCTCTTTCGCGTAAGCACCGATTTCGCGGTGAAATTCAGGACCGTTGTCGCCGACTTCGCCCATGTCGCCCATCACCAGCACGCGCGGTGCGGCACGCGACGCGAGCACGTCGATGGCGGCGCGCATCGAATCCGGATTGGCGTTGTAGGTGTCGTCGATCACGGTGGCGCCAGCCAGCGTGCCGAGCACGGCGCGCTTCACCTGCAAGCGGCCCTTTACTGCACCAAACGCTTCAAGCCCACGTTTGATGGCTTCCAGCGAGACACCCGCCGCAAGCGCAGCGGCCGTGGCCGCCAGCGCGTTGTGCGCGTTGTGGTCGCCCAGCACTTGCAGCACGACGTCGACGTGCCCTTCCGGCGTGTCGATGGCGAGCAGATTGCCGCTGAACGTGCCGGTGACGGCGGCTTCAGTCACGCGATCCGCCGAGTTCAGCGCGAAGTCCATGATGCGATTGCCGGTGGCCGCGACGCGCCAGATGCTGGCGTAGGCGTCGTTGGCCGGAAACACGGCCACGCCTTCGGGCGACAGCGCGTGGATCACGCTGGCATGTTCGAGCGCGACCGCTTCGACAGTGGCCATGAATTCCTGGTGCTCGCGCTGCGCGTTGTTCACCACGGCCACGGTCGGCTCGGCGATCTTGCCGAGCAATGCGGTTTCGCCCGGGTGATTCATGCCGAGTTCGACTACCGCCAATTGATGCGCGCTGCTCAAACGGAACAGCGTCAACGGCACGCCAATGTCGTTGTTGAAGTTGCCAGCCGTCGCGAGCCGCGCGGATTCGCCGACCGCTGCGGCGAAAATCGACGCGATCATTTCCTTGACCGTGGTCTTGCCGTTGCTGCCCGTCACTGCGACGAGCGGCATCGTAAAGCGGCGCCGCCAGCCGCGCGCGAGGTCACCCAGCGCCACACGCGTGTCGGTCACTTTCAGCGCAGGTAGCGTCCAGCCGTCGGGCACACGCGCGAGCAAGGCCGCCGCGATCTGGCGTTGAGCTACATCGGGCAGGAAGTCGTGCGCGTCGAAACGGTCGCCCTTGAGTGCCACGAACAGATCGCCCGGACCGGCCGTGCGGCTATCCGTCGAGACCCGTTCGAAGGTGACGGTATCGTCGCCCACCACGGTGGCGCCCGGAATCAGCGCGGCGGCTTCGCGCAGCGAAAACATCTTCATTCGCCACCTCCGCGAGCTTGCGTGGCACGCGCAGCCAATGCGAGACGGGCGTGATCCTGATCGGAGAAAGCGCGCTTCTTACCCATGATTTCCTGTGTTGCTTCGTGTCCCTTGCCGGCCAGCACGATCACGTCTTCGCGCGCGGCGCCGCGAACGGCTTGCAGAATGGCACTGGCACGGTCTTCAATGCGGCGCGCCTTGGCGGCGTTTTGCATACCGGCCGTGATCTGGTCGAGGATCGACTGTGGATCTTCGCTGCGCGGGTTATCGCTCGTCACCACGACGCCGTCCGCGAGCCGCTCTGCAATCGCGCCCATCAACGGACGCTTGGTCGCATCGCGGTCGCCGCCGCAGCCGAACATGCAGATCAGTTCGCCGCCGCGTGCGGTCGCCATCGGACGCAGTGCTTCGAGCGTCTTTTCCAGCGCATCCGGCGTGTGGGCGTAATCGATCACCACCAGCGGTTCATCGTTCTGCAAGCGGCCGCCGAGACGTTGCATGCGGCCATTGACCGGTTCGAGCTTAGCGAGTTCGGCAAGCGCGGCGTCGAACGGGACATCCGCAGCGAGCAACGCGCCCAATACGCCGAGCAGATTGCTCACGTTGAACGCGCCGAGGGTTTGCACTTCGACGTCTGCGTCGCCCCAGTCCGAGGTGTGCAGATGGAAGGCTGTGCCCGTCGCCGTAGCGCGCACGTTCGATGCGAGCAGCAGTGCGTCGGCTTGCGGCGCGGCCGAACCCGGCGCGGTGGCGCGAACGTCGAGACCGTAGGCGATGGTGCGGGCATGGCCACGCGTGCTCGCAATCAGACGGCGACCAGCTTCGTCATCACGATTGATCACCGCGCAACGCAATTCCGGCCACGCAAAGAGACGTGCCTTGGCCGCCTCGTATGCCGCGAAGGTGCCGTGGTAATCGAGGTGATCCTGCGTGAGGTTCGTGAACACGGCGATATCGAAGCGCGTGCCATTCACGCGCCCCTGATGCAGTGCATGCGACGACACTTCCATCGCCACCGCCTGCGCGCCGTCACTGCGCAATTGCGCGAGACTGCGCTGCAATTGCGGCGCGTCGGGCGTCGTGAAGCCGGTGTGAACCAGGTGACCCGGCATGCCGCTGCCCAGCGTGCCGATCAGCGCGCACGGCGTGCCCAGCGCACCGAGCGCGGCGGAGATCCATTGCGTGCACGAGGTCTTGCCGTTGGTGCCCGTTACACCGATGACGCGCATCGCGTCGCTCGGATGACCGTACCAGCCGCTCGCAATCGCACCCGCGAGTTCGTTCAGCGCGGGGACGGCACGCGTCTGCTTTGGATCGGGCGATCCCGCGAAGTCTTCCGGCTGGAACAGCACGGCGGCGGCACCACGCTCGATGGCGTTGTCGATGAACGGACGATTGTCGGCGCCGTCGACTGCATACGCGAGAAACGCATCGCCCGCTGCGATGCCGCGCGTGTCGGCGTGCAAATGAGCGCCTGGCTGCACGAGCGTGTGCAGCCAGGAGAGGGCGTCGGCGATCTGCCGCTGCGCGGGATGCTTGTCGCGAAGCACAGTCATCGCACCACCCCCGGGTGGCTCTTCGCGTTGGCCGAGATATCCATCTTCCGCGCGCCGCCCGTCGTGGCCAGCTTCTTCGCCGCCGCGGGCGGCAGAGTGGGCGCGGCGGGCGCGACCGGCGCCGAGTCGTCGGAAACGACCATCTGCTTGACCGGCATGTCCGGTGGGATGTTGAGCGAGCGCAGCGTGTCACCGGCAATGGCGGAGAACACCGGGCCCGACACCTGACCGCCGAAGTGGCTGCCGGCCGTCGGCTCGTCGACCGATACGGCGACCACGATGCGCGGATTCGGCATAGGCGCCATACCGACGAACGACGCGCGGTACTTCGATTTGTCGTAACCGTGCGCGCCGTGCTTGTACGCCGTGCCGCTCTTGCCGCCGACGCGGTAACCCGGCACCGCGGCATCCGGCGACGTACCGCCCGGCGCAACCACGGTTTCGAGCATCGCGCGCACTTCGCGGGCGGTGACCGGCGAGAAAATCTGCGGACCGGTGGCGGGTTGATCGCCCGGCGAACGGAAGATCGACACCGGCATGATCTGGCCGTCATGCGCAATCGAGGTATAGGCGCGCGCCAACTGAAACAGTGATGCCGACAAACCGTAGCCGTACGACATGGTGGCCTGTTCGATGCGGCGCCAGCCCTTCCACGGACGCAGATGCCCCGGCGTCGCACCTGGGAAGCCGATCTTCGGCGCCTGGCCAAGACCGATGCTGGTATACATATTCCACATCTCTTCGGGCTTGAGCGTCATGGCGATCTTGGTCGCACCGATGTTGCTCGACTTCTGGATCACACCGCCGACCGTCAGCACGCCGAAGGCGCTGTCGTCGGTAATCGTCGCGCCGTCGAGATTGAAATGGCCCGGCCCCGTATCTACCAGTGTAGTCGGCGATACGCGATGCAGATCGAGCGCCAGCGAAACCGTGAACGGCTTCATGATCGAGCCCGGTTCGAACTCGTCGGTCAGCGCGCGATTGCGCAACTGGTCGCCGGTCAAATGCGTGCGGTCGTTCGGATTGAAGGTCGGATAGTTGACGAGCGCCAGCACTTCGCCGGTGCGCACGTCGATCACCATGGCCGCCCCAGCCTTGGCCTTGAACTTCTCCACCGCGGCCTTCAGGTTGGTGTAGGCGATGTACTGGATCTTGCTGTCGATGGACAGATCCACGTCCTGACCGTTGTGCGGCACGACCTGTTCGTCGACGTCCTCGATGATGTGGCCCATCCGGTCCTTGATGACGCGGCGGATGCCAGGCATGCCTTCGAGCTGCTTCTGGTCGCCGAGTTCGACGCCTTCCTGGCCTTCATCCTCGACGTTGGTGAAGCCGATCAGGTGGGCCGCAATTTCGCCTTCCGGATAAAAGCGCTTGTATTCTTCGCGTTGGTAAACGCCGGGGATATCGAGCGCCGTGACTTGCGCCGCTACGTCGACCGGCACCTGGCGCTTCACGTAGACGAAGCTCTTGTCTTCCGAGAGTTTGGCGCGCAGTTCCGTGCTGCTCATGCCGAGCAGTTTGCCGAGCGCGGCCAGCTTGTCGGCGCCGAGGTCGTCGGGAACCGCTTCGGGAATCGCCCAGATGGCCCGTACCGGCAAGCTCGTGGCCAGCACGAGACCATTGCGGTCGAGAATCTTGCCGCGCGTGGCCGGCAACTCCAGCGTGCGCTGGTAGCGGCTCTCACCCTGCTTCTGATAGAACGCGTTGCCCGGACCCTGAATCCAGAAGGCGCGGCCGGCAAGCGCGACAAACGCCATGAACAGCATGAACACGACGAGCTTCGAGCGCCACATGGGCAGGCGCACGGAGAGAATCGGGTTCGACGCGAACGGTACGCTCTTGCGGCTCGATGACTTTTTCATCGCGTACTCCCACGGCGGGTCGTGGTGGCCGGCGCGGAAGCCGTGACGGGTGCGGACGTCGGAACCGGCGCGTCCTCAGCCGTAGCGGAGCCAGGCGCGAGCGTCAGATATTGCGTGCGGCCGGTGGTGACACCCTGCATTTTCAGCGAGTCAGTGGCCACCTCTTCGATGCGTGAGGTCTTCGACAGCGCGCTCTGCTGATATTGAAGCTGTGAATAATCCTGCTGCAACTGACGCTCCTGCGATTGCGCGCGCTGCAACTGGATAAAGATCTGACGCTGCTGATTCGTCGCGTTCACGACAGACAATGCACAACCCATGACGACAATCAGCAGGAAGATGTTGAGACGGTTCATGGCGCAATCCGCTCCGCCACACGCATCACGGCAGAACGGGCGCGGGGATTCGCGGCGACCTCAGCGTCGCTCGCGAATACGCGGCCGATAATCTTGAGCGGGGGGCTCGGCAGATCGACGGCGCGAATCGGCAGGCGGCGATCCACCGCAGGCGTACTTGCGTTCGCCTGCATGAATCGTTTGACGATCCGGTCCTCGAGCGAATGAAAGCTGATGACCACCAGCCGCCCCCCTTGCTCCAGCAGCGCTAGCGCTGCTTCTAAAACGACTTGCAGCTCCGCAAGCTCTTGATTGATGTGAATCCGTATAGCCTGAAAGGTGCGGGTTGCCGGATCCTTGCCCTTCTCACGGGTCTTGACGACGTTAGCCACGATTTGGGCAAGCTCGCCCGTGCTGACGAGAGGCCCAAGACGGTCGGACTCTGCCCGGCGAGCAACAAGCGCCTTTGCAATCTGAAAAGCAAACCGTTCTTCCCCATAATCTCGTATCACCTCCGTCAGTTCCTGCACCGTGGCCCGCGCCAGCCAGTCCGCTGCGGATTCGCCGCGCGTCGGGTCCATCCGCATGTCGAGTGGGCCGTCGGCGCGAAAACTGAAACCCCGCTCCGGATCGTCGACTTGCGGCGACGACACGCCCAGATCCAGCAACACTCCCGACACCCGCCCTACCCCGCGCGTCGCAATCGCGTCGCGCAGTGAAGCAAAACTCTCATGCACGATCTGGAAGCGCGGATCGGCAATCTGCTGCGCGGTGGCAATGGCGAGCGGGTCTTTGTCGAACGCAATCAGACGCCCCGCCTCAGCCAGCTTGCTCAACACCGCACGGCTGTGACCGCCGCGCCCGAACGTGCCATCTACATAGACGCCATCCGGCCGCGTGATCAGTGCCTCCACCGCCTCATCCAGCAGCACCGTGCGATGCTGCAATTCGTTTCCCATCGCAGGTGCCATATATGTAAAGCCGCGATCAGAACGTGAAGTCTTTCAGGGCGTCGGGCATGCCCTCGGCCATTGCCGCCTGTTCCTTCGCGGCGTACGTCTGCGTATTCCACAACTCGAAGTGACGACCCATGCCGAGCAAGGTCACGTCCTTCTCCAACCCGCCGGCCGCGCGCAGTTCCGGTGACACCAGCACGCGCCCTGCGCCGTCCATATCGACATCCATTGCATTGCCGAGAAAAATGCGTTTCCACCAGGTCGCGTTCATGGGCAGCTTGTCGACTTTGATGCGGAAGGTTTCCCATTCCGGGCGCGGAAAAAGCAACAGGCAGCCGTCCGGGTGCTTGGTAATCGTCACCCGGCCTTCTGCCTGTTCTTGCAGCGCGTCCCGATAGCGAGCCGGGACGGACATCCGCCCCTTCGCATCGAGTGCCAGCGCTGACGCCCCTTGGAACACTTCGCTCTCCCCTGTCGCAGCGCTCAGCGCTGTCTGCCCGGTTTCGAAAATCTACCCGAATACCGCTGTGAAATCACACAAAAACACACTTTCTCACACTGTCTCCCACTTTAGAGGAACCCCCAGGAGGGGTCAAGGGAGAAGCGTGGTTTTTTAACGAAATTTGTTTGTTAGAACAAGGACTTAGCGCGACTCCTTCAAGCCGGGCCTAAAATGGAAAACCGTTATAAATGAATGCACTAGTGCAACTTGTGAAGGTGATACGTGAAATGTCGGGGCGAAAGGCGTGGAATCTAAGCGATCTGCGGCGGGGGATCAGACGAATAAATGGCGGGAGTCAGGCGATTAAAGCGGACGGCGCGCGTTGCGCCGCCCACTTGAGCAGGATTTAAACGTAATACGCTGTACGGGTCATGATTTTAGACGCCGCACGCATCAATGCACGTGCAGGAAACGGCAACTCGACGCCGCCGGCGTCCATTGCAGCCTTGCCGTGTGCGGCCTCGTCAGCGCGCATCTGCTCGACGATGGCGCGCGATTCGAGATCAGCCTCAGGTAGCTTCTCCAGATGGCCATCCAGATGCTGCTCGACCTGCCGCTCTGTCTCGGCCATGAAGCCAAGGCTTACGCGGTCACCGAAACGGCCCGCGACCAGACCCACTGCCAACGCGCCGGCGTACCACAGCGGATTCAAGAGGCTGGGGCGTGACTCGAGCGCCTCGAGTCGCCTCGAGGTCCAGGCCAGATGATCTTCCTCTTCGCGCGCGGCGTGCTCGAACTTTTCTTTGAGCGCAGGAGAGCGGGTCGCGAACTTTTGCGCCTGATACAGCGCCTGGGCGCACACCTCGCCGACGTGGTTGACACGCATCAGGCCAGCCGCATGCTCGCGCTCCTGGGCGGACAGTTCCGGCAACTCCGTCGAGGCCGGCGGCACCGGCACCGGACGACTCATGCGCGACACGCCCGTCATTGAGCGTAAACCCCGATCCAGCTCAGTAATCATCTCATCCAGCAGCATCCAGACCTCCCAGTTCGACACCACAGGCCCACTTGCGAAAGTCCCCGCGCAGCATACGTTTGCGGGAACAAATCCGCCGCCCGGGATAGGACGTGGGGGCCTGATTTCATGGCTAATTTTCGATTTTAGACCATGTTGTGAAAACGAAACAGGAGCCTCTGGAGCCGCCTGCTTTCCCTTTGTGCAGCAAATTCCGTTTGCTACATTACGTGCAACTTCTCGCGAAGTTAAATAACAAGGCTACAGACGTTCTAAAAAAATTGCCTTGAACAAAAAGATCGGCAGTACCTGGATATATTCGATGAAAAAGTCGCTTCTCGCGCTAGCGGCGTTGGGCGCGTGCGCCGGTGCCGCCCACGCACAGAGCAGCGTGACGCTGTACGGCATCGTGGATGAGGGCGTGAACGTCAACACCAATGCAGGCGGTCATCACCTGTACAGCCTCTCCAGCGGTGTGCTGCAGGGCAGCCGTTGGGGACTGCGCGGCAATGAAGATCTCGGCGGCGGCCTGAGCGCGATTTTCGTGCTGGAAAACGGCTTCGACGCCACCAATGGGAAGGCGGGTCAAGGCGGCTTGCTGTTCGGCCGCCAGGCGTATGTGGGTCTGTCGTCGGACCGCTTTGGTTCGCTCACGCTGGGGCGTCAGTACGATTCCGCGGTCGATTATGTCGGCCCGCTGGAAGTCGGTGATCAATGGGGCGGCTATATCACCGCTCACCCGGGCGACCTCGATAACCTCAATAACGATTACCGCGTCAATAACGCCATCAAGTACACCAGCGCGAATTATGCCGGCCTGACCTTCGGCGGTTTGTACAGCCTGGGCGGGGTGGCCGGTGAAACCGGACGGAACCAGATCTGGTCGTTGGGTGCGGGCTATAGCAACGGACCGTTGGTGCTCGGCGCGGCTTACCTCAACGTGCGCAATCCGGCCATCAGCTACTTCGGCAACAACACGACGACCGCCACGCCGTCCGTCGCGACCTCGCCGGTGATTGCCGGCTACACGAACGCCAATACCTATCAGGTGGTGGCTGCGGGGGGCGCGTACACCTTCGGCGCCGCAACCTTCGGCGGCACGTATTCGAATATCAGGTTCATGAATCTGGGTGCGTCGGCTGCTTCACCGTTCGCGGGGCAGACAGCGACGTTCAACAACGGCGAAGTCAACGTCAAGTATCAGTTGACCGCGGCGTTGCTGGTTGGTGCGGCGTACGACTACACGCAGGGCAGCAGGATCAACGACAACTCACGGGCGCAGTACCACCAGGGCTCGCTGGGAGTCGATTACTTCCTGTCGAAGCGCACTGACATCTACATTGTCGGCGTGTATCAGCACGCGTTGGGCGACACGCTGTCCACCACCGGCACGACGGTCGTCCCGGCTGTGGCCTCCATCAGCAATATCACGCCGTCAGCGAACCAGAATCAGGTGACGGCGCGCGTCGGCATTCGGGCCAAGTTCTAATAAGTCGTAATAACTGCGGTATATCTCAGGGCGCCTTCGGGCGCCCTTTTTCTCGTTACCGCAGCGCGCATTCAGACCTGCAAGATAAAACGCCGGCGGGGAGCCGGCGCTTGCACTACGGTTGCTGAATCACGCGTTATGCGCGGCCGTCGCGCAGCTCACGTCGCAGAATCTTGCCAACGTTGCTCTTCGGCAATTCCGCGCGAAACTCGATGAGCTTCGGCCGTTTGTAGCCGGTGAGCTGCTCCTTGCAGTACGCGAAGATGTCCGCATCGGTCAGCGCCTGATCCTTCTTCACCACGTACAGCTTCACGGCTTCGCCCGAATGTTGATCGGGCACGCCAACCGCCGCCACTTCGAAAACGCCCGGCAGCTTCGCGACCACGTCCTCCACCTCGTTCGGATAGACGTTGAAGCCGGACACCAGGATCATGTCCTTCTTGCGGTCCACGATCTTGATGTAACCCGCTTCGCTGACCAGACCCACGTCGCCCGATTTGAAGAAACCGTCCGGCGTCATGACCTTGGCGGTCTCGTCCGGCCGGTTCCAGTAGCCCGCCATCACCTGAGGGCCACGAATGCAGATCTCGCCCGGTTGTCCCAAGGGCACTTCGTTGCCTTCGTCGTCGCGAATGGAGATTTCCGTGGACGGCAGCGGCAAGCCGATCGTGCCGCTATACGACGTCACAGTGGACGGGTTGCAGGTCACGCACGGTGACGTCTCGGACATGCCATAGCCTTCGATGATCGGGGCATGCGTCTTCTCGTACCAGCGCTTGGCGACGACCTCCTGTACCGCCATGCCACCGCCGTTCGCCGCAAGCAGGTTCGAAAAGTCGAGCTTGCCGAAGTCGGGGTGATTGAGCATGGCGTTGTAGAGCGTGTTCACCGCGGGGAACGTGGTGATCTTGTAGCCTTGCAGCTCCTTGATCATGCCGCTGATATCGCGCGGGTTTGGAATCAGCACGCCGAGGCCGCCGGTACGGATGGTCAGGAGTCCGCACACCGTCAGCGCGAAGATGTGATACAGCGGCAGCGCCACGACCGTGATGAACTGGTCGATGTCCGGACGCGTCACCCGCGCCGGTTCGAGCCAGATCTGCGACTGCAGTACATTCGCGATCAGGTTCCGATGCAGCAGCGTCGCCCCTTTCGCCACGCCCGTAGTCCCGCCCGTGTATTGCAGAAAGGCGATGTCATCCGGCTGCTGCTTGACCGGCGTGAACTCGCGGCGCGCGCCATCGGCAAGCGCAGCGTTGAATTTGACGTGACCGGGCAACTTCCAGGCGGGCACCATCTTCTTCACGCGCCGTACGACGAGGTTGACGACGAGCCCCTTCGTTCCCATCAGGTCACCCATCGCTGCCACGACGACATGTTTGACCGCCGTGTTGCGAATCACCGCTTGCAACGTCACCGCAAAGTTTTCGAGCAGGATGATGGCTTCGGCGCCGCTGTCCTTGAGTTGATGTTCGAGCTCGCGCGGGGTGTAGAGCGGATTGACGTTCACGACCACATAGCCGGCGCGCAGAATCGCCGCGATCGCCACCGGATATTGCAGGACGTTGGGCATCATGATCGCGACGCGCGCCCCACGGGCGAGACCCTTCGACTGGAGCCAGGCCGCGAGTTTGCGCGACATCGTATCCACTTCGCCGTAGGTAATTTCCTTGCCCATACAGACGAACGCGGGCCGCTCGCGGTACTCGCGGAAGCTCTCGTCGAACAGATCGGAAACAGATGAATACAGGCCTGGATCGATTTCAGCTGGAACGCCGGGTGGATATGATTTCAGCCAGATTTTTTCCATGCGGCGTCTCCTCCTTTATTTTCGAATGGTCGTGCGAAAACGCATCGTAGCACGCACCCCCTCCCGTTATTCGTGAAATATGCCTGGGTTAGACACTGCCCTCGAACCCTGCTGACACAGGTTAACTCGCGTCGACTTTTGTCTTATGCGCATTGACTTAAACGCGACGTTGAAGCCGCTTTTGGAACGATTTTGGGCGCGGTTTCAACGTCGGTTTGCTTGTGCGATTCAAACAAAGATTAGACGCGCTCGACTTCCACCAGGCAATCGTAGAACGTGGCCGAGCCGCCTAGATCCGTGAGCGCCTGGCTCGTCACCTGATTGGCATTGCGACCATCGGGTGCGAGTTTCTTCCACCAGATAGACAGGCCCACCACCAGGCCCTCACGTGCCTTGTCGGTCACGCGGGCACGCGCCTGCATCGATCCCCGGTCATTGAAGATGCGCACCAGATCGCCGTTAGCCACCTGGCGGCGTAGCGCGTCGGATGGGTGGATGTCGAGATGCGGCTCGCCTTCAGTTGAACGGAGGCTTTCGACGTTGACGAAGGTGCTGTTCAAAAAGTTGCGGGCGGGAGGCGAGATCATGGCCAGTGGATAGCGCGCTGCCAGTTCGGGCGCGCCATCTTCCGATTCGTAAGGCGGCAAGTAATCCGGTAGCGGATCGAGCCCCTCGTGGGCGAGCCGCTCGCTATAGAACTCGCATTTGCCCGAAGGGGTGCGGAAACCGCCTTCCGCAAACGGCGCGTCCGGCACATTCAGCTTTGCCCAACCGGCTTGCTTGAGCGTCTCCCAGGTGACGCCCTCGAGGGCCCGGTCGCTCCACTCCAGCGCAGTCGACGCCACCGTTTCGTCGCTTTCGAACAAGGCCGGTTCCTGCAACCCCATGCTGCGTGCAATGCCGCGGAAAATGTCGGTGTTGGGCCGCGCTTCGCCAACGGGCGCAATGGCCGGCAGGTTGACCATCACATGCGTGTGGCCGTAGGACTTATGCAGATCCAGGTGTTCCAGTTGAGTGGTGGCGGGCAACAGGAGATCGGCGTAGTCGGCCGTGTCGGTCTGAAAATGCTCCAGAACGATCGTGAACAGGTCTTCACGCGCAAATCCCGCTGCGACACGCTCGGAGTCTGGCGCGACTGCGACGGGATTCGAGTTGTAGACGACCAGCGCCTCGATTTTCGGACCGAACTCCGCGTCGCCCAGATGGAGCAACGCATCACCGATCGCATTCATGTTGATCACTCGTGACTGCCTGGTCGGCCAGCCGGGCATCAAATCAGGACGTTGCAGCTTGTGCGAATTGGTGGGCGTCCATCCAGACGAGGACAACAGCACGCCACCGGATCGCTCGCGCCATGCGCCGGTCAACGACGGCAGACAGGCAATCGCGCGGGTTGCATTACCGCCGCCGCGCACTCGTTGCATGCCGTAGTTCATCCGGATTGCTGCTTTCTTTGTGCTGCCATAACGGCGCGCGAGGTCGACGATGACCTGTTCCTCGATGCCGCAGATCTGCGCGACGCGGGCGGGCGTGTAGGTCAACGCGCGCGCTTTCAGCGCGTCGAAGCCGAGCGTATGGGCGGCAATGTAGGCGTGATCGAGCAAATCCTCGGTAATCAAAACGTGCATCATGCCGAGCGCGAGGGCGCCGTCGGTGCCGGGCTTCAACGCAATATGTTGATGGCATTTTTCCGCCGTCAACGAACGGTACGGATCAATTGCGATCAGGTGCGCGCCGCGACGCTTGGCTTCCTGCGCGCGGGTCCAGAAATGCAGATTGGACGCGATCGGATTCGAGCCCCAAATGAGGATTAGTTCGCTTTCAGCGTAGAACTCCGTCAGCATGCCGAGGCTTGCGCCATACGTGTACTTGAGGCCCGCAGCGCCGGCGGCGGCGCAGATCGTGCGATCGAGTTGCGACGCGCCGAGCTTGTGGAAAAAGCGCTGTGCGATGCTGTCGCCCTGCACCAGTCCCATGGTGCCGGCATAGCTATACGGGACGATTGCTTCCGGTGCTCGTGCAGCGATTTCCGACAGACGCCCGGCAGCAATGCTGAGCGCCTCATCCCAACTGATCGGCTCGAAGCGTCCTTCGCCTTTTGCGCCGACGCGCCGCATGGGTGTGGTCAGACGACGCGGGTGATGAACCCGTTCGGCATAGCGGCTCACCTTCGTGCACAGCGCGCCTTGCGTGGGCGGATGATCCGGGTCCGCCGTGACTTTGATCGCGCGACCGTCCTCGATGCTCACCCGCATGGCGCAGGTATCTGGGCAGTCGTGCGGACAGACGGCGCGAGCAAATTCAGCGGGTACATTCATTGAGACGATCCATCAAAAAGAGACAATTTCGACGCGAACCGTAATTTTATTATGTCCGATAGGTGCTGCGCGGGTGGCGCCGCCAAAAATGCCCGCGGGCGTAGAATTGGTCATCAGCATGCCGGGACCAGAGACACCCCGAGCACCTCAATGCACAGCGACGCAACCCGCACCATGAAACTAATCCCTGAAATCCAGGCCGCGCGCGGCGAAATCCAGACCCTCCGACGAACCATCCACGCTCACCCGGAACTTCGCTACGAGGAAACTCAGACCGCTGAACTCGTTGCTAAAAACCTGACCGAATGGGGGATCGAAGTACATCGGGGGCTCGGCAAGACAGGCGTCGTCGGCGTCTTGAAGCGCGGCAACGGGCTACGTTCAATCGGCCTGCGAGCGGATATGGATGCGCTGCCGGTTCACGAACTCAACGACTTCGAACATCGTTCGCGGCATGAAGGAAAGATGCACGCCTGTGGACATGACGGCCATACCGCGATGTTGTTGGGCGCGGCCCGGCATCTCGCCAAACATGGCGAGTTCGACGGCACAATCGTGTTCATTTTTCAGCCGGCTGAAGAAGGCGGCGCCGGCGCGCAGGCGATGATCGACGACGGTTTGTTCACCCGGTTTCCGGTTGACGCCGTGTTCGGCATTCACAACTGGCCGGGCATGGCGGAGGGCCACTTCGGTGTGACTGAAGGCCCGATCATGGCGTCTAGCAATGAATTTCGCATCGAAATCAAGGGCGTAGGGTCGCACGCGGCATTGCCGCACAACGGGCGCGACCCGATTTTCACCGCCATACAGATTGCGAACGGTCTACAGGGAATCATCACGCGCAACAAAAAGCCGCTCGATACCGCCGTGCTTTCGATTACGCAGATCCACGCCGGCTCAGCGGTCAACGTGGTGCCGGACGAGGCGTTTATAGGCGGGACCGTGCGGACTTTTACGACGGAGACGCTCGATTTGATCGAGACGCGCTTGCGGGCAATTGCGGAACACACCGCAGCCGCTTACGACTGCTCGGTGAATGTCATGTTTCGTCGCAATTACCCACCGACGATCAATAGCAGTGAAGAGGCTCGCTTTGCGGCTTCGGTGATGAAAGAAGTGGTGGGCGCCGACAGAGTGGACGATGCGGTCGAACCTACGATGGGCGCCGAAGATTTTTCGTTCATGCTGCTGGCGAAGCCGGGATGCTACGCGTTTCTTGGAAACGGCACGGGTGGTCATCGTGATGCAGGGCACGGTGCTGGACCATGTATGTTGCATAACGCGAGCTATGACTTCAACGACGAGCTACTACCGATTGGATCAACGTATTGGGTTCGGCTCGCGGAGAAGTTTCTTGCGCAGGAGGGATGAGGTTGTGTTTTGGGTCTTTGGATGACGGCGGATCTGTCGCCCGACGCTGGCCTTTTGCCGTCTTTCTTGAGCCCTTTTCCGGGCCCGTAAACGCAGAAACCCCACCTGTTGGGGTGGGGTTTCTGTTTGCTGCTGGGGAGCCTGACGATTACCTACTTTCACACGGGTAATCCGCACTAT
>NZ_QVQV01000005.1:112-188257 GCF_003429005.1 Paraburkholderia sp. DHOC27 | reverse complement strand
GATTCGTCACCCCGATAGTGAGCGACTGGTGCGCTAGCTGGCACGACTCGACGCGTTTCGCTTCGGCTTCGTCGTGGTTTGAATTGAAACTGAAGCCGTTCGCGATGCAACTCGCGAGAATTGATGACGGCCGCCAATCGCGCTACTAACCTATCGGATCAGATATGTCAGCTTGCGCACGAACTTACGTCACGCTTTGCATTTATTGCTCCGATATGGAAACGATGAAACGCGTGACAACCGAAATCAAGATTTCACCGACGAGGACCAGCAGCAGGAACGGACTTCTGGGCTGGTTCCTTGACACCAGTGAACTTGAGTCCGTTGATGTTTCGAATCATCTCGATCTTTTGCTGCGGAAGATCAGGACCGGTCACATCGACATGAAAAAGCTACGAGAGATGGGTTGCTGGTACCGAACATACTGTTTGTGGACTTCCGTATCGGGGAACGGAGGTCCCGCTCTTAAGCCAAAACACATGGCGGATTTGGCATCGCTCGAAATGGAGCTTCACTTTGATTTGTGGTTTGATCCGCCAGACGACTAAATCAAGAAACTGCAAGGCCAACCGTCTGAATGAAAATGCGCTTTACGCGTGACTACGTACGTGATCGCGGTCACGGAGGCGAATCATGGTGACACTTGATTATCGTGAGCCTTCGCTTCACGAGCGAGCACTGATGGATTTGCTAACTGCTCCCGATTTCCCCGGCGCAGGAGAAATTCGGGAACAGCTAAGGTCATGCAACGTGCGGCAGATCGATGCTGAAGGCAGCCTTGGATTGCAGATACAAAATCCTGTGCGCGCATCAGTCATTGCGCGGGTTCCGGTTGAACTGTCCGCTCCAGATACGGATGGCGTCGACGTGCATGTATTGCTTCATGTGGTCAACGGAATATGCCAGGAGATCGAGATATATAAGGACGCTCCCGGGCCGATAGGAAAACTGCCGGAAAGATGGCGTTACTTTGTGCCATCGTCTAACTGGCCGAACGTCTAAGCCGGAAGCGCATCCTATCCGCCTTCGCCAACTACGCCCCCAACGCCGCCCGCGCACACAACTCATCCGTCACCAACCCCGACAACCACCCCCCCTTCAACACCGCGATCACCGCATCCTGCTTGCGCACGCCACCAGCAAAACCAATCGTAGGTCGCCGCGGCGGTGAATCCAGCGCCACGCTCGTCACGCGATGCCCGGTCGACGACTCCACATGTGCGCCGGACGCGTCGATCGGCAAGCCGAGCATCTCGGCAATCGCCTCGTGCTGCATCAGCTCCTTCACCTCCGCCGCGGTAATGAACCCGTCTTCATGCAGCGGACAGTTCGGCCCGATATTGCCGATCCCCACGAACGCGACATCCGCTTCGCCGGTGAGCGATTCGACGATCCGATACAGCCGGTGATTGCACCACTGCGCGCGCTCCGCCTCGCTATCGGCGAGCAGCGGCGCCGGCAGCAGAAAATGCTTGCCGCCCGTCTTCTCCGAAATGTGCAGCGCGACGTCATAGCGGTTCGAGGAGCCGTCCTGGGCGATCGCCCCGACCATCGACACCAACCGGTGCTGCGGACGCTCCAGTTGCGCGATTTGATCGACAGCGGCCTTCAGCGTCCGGCCGCTGCCGACGGCGACCACCATCGGCTTTTCCGCGGTGAGGTAGCGTTCCATCACCTGCGCCCCGGCCACCGCCAGCTTGCGGTCGACCTCTTCAGGCGTGTCGCTATCCACCGGCACGACTTCGCACATCGTCAGCCCGTAGCGCTTCGATAACTGCTCGGCGAGCGACAGGCAATCGGCCAGTTGATGATCCACCCGCACGCGGATCAGGTTCTTCTCGACCGCGAACGCCACCAGCCGCTGCGCGACGGGGCGCGAGACCTGCAGCTTCTCGGCGATCTCGTTCTGGGTATTGCCGGCCACGTAGTACAGCCAGGCGGCACGGGTGGCGAGATCGAGTTTTTCGTTGGACTTGGGCACGATGGCCTCTGTTGTTTGACACCGAGGATGGCAGGCGCTCAGCTTGCCGATATCGGCATGGACGTCATGCCTAAGCCAGCCGCTCGCGCGCCGGCTCGAACAGCGGCCGCACGTGGCGGTACAGCGCACGGAAACCGTCGAGCCGCGCGCGCAATTCCGCATGGCGCGCGGGGTTCGGCGTGAATTCGCTTTCCACCGGCGGCTTGCTCAACACCTGCGCGGGATCGCCGCCGGCTGCGAGCCATCCAAGCCGCGCCGCGCCGAGTGCGGCGCCGGTCTCACCGCCGCCATGTTTGCGGGTGGTCGTGTTCAACGCGTCCGCCAGCAATTGCGCCCAGTAGTTGCTGCGCGCGCCGCCGCCGAGCAGTGACAACGCGCTCGCTTCCGTGCCCGCCGCGCGCAGGGCGTCGAGTCCGTCGGTCAGCGCGAAGGTCACGCCTTCGAGTACGGCATAGCCGAGCAGGGCGCGATCGGTGGCGTGGTTCATGCCGAAGAACACGCCTTGCGCGTACGGATCGTTGTGCGGCGTACGTTCGCCGGACAGATACGGCAGGAAGAACGGCGCGCTCGCGAGGGCGTCGGGCGTGAGCGCCTCGACTTCGGCGAGCAGCGTGGGTTCATCCGTGGAGGTGAGCTTGCAGACCCAGCGCAAACAGCTTGCCGCCGAGAGCACCACACTCATCTGATGCCAACGGTCCGGAATCGCGTGACAAAACGCATGCACTGCTGACGCGGGGTTGGGCCGGAAGCTGTCGCCGACCACGCACAGCACGCCCGAGGTACCGAGCGAGACGAAGCCGTCGCCCGGCTGCGTCGCGCCAATGCCGATCGCGCTGGTGGCGTTGTCGCCGCCACCTGCCGCGACCACCACGCCTTCGCTCAAGCCGAACTCACGCGCCACCTCCGGGCGCAACACGCCCGACGATTCGCTGCCTTCGCACAGCCGCGGCATCTGCGCGCGGCTCATGTCGCACGCGGCGAGCAGGGCGTCCGACCAGTCGCGTTTCGCGACGTCCAGCCAGAGCGTGCCGGCGGCGTCCGATGGGTCCGAGACCTTGTCGCCGGTCAGTTGCAGGCGCAGGTAGTCTTTCGGCAACAGCACGCTGGCCGTTTGCCTGAAAATCTCCGGCTCGTGACGCGCGATCCACAGCAGCTTGGGCGCAGTGAAGCCGGGCATGGCCAGGTTGCCGGCAATACGATGCAGCTCGGGCGCGCGCTCGGTGAGTTCGGCGCATTCCTCGACGCTGCGCATGTCGTTCCACAAGATAGCAGGACGCAACACGCGGTCTTGTTCATCGAGCAGCACGGCGCCGTGCATCTGACCAGACAGGCCAATGCCGCGGATCTGCGCGAACTCGTCCGGATGCTTCGTGCGCAGCGCGGCCAGCGCGGCGCGCGTGCCGGCCCACCAGTCGGCGGGGTTTTGCTCGGCCCAGCGTTGATGCGGGCGCGAAACGGTGAACGGGGAGCCTGCGGTGCCGATCACGCGTCCATCGGACGCAAGCAGCAGGACTTTCACTTCGGACGTGCCGAGGTCGATGCCGAGATACATGGGCGCGAAACCTTCGTCGTTAGGGATGCGCTACTTTAGCCGCACACGGCGGCCGATGCCATGAGCGTATGACCTGGCCCAGGCGTAATGAGGGTGACACGGCTGACGCCGCGGCCCGAAAAGTGGGTGCAGCACCGGTACGTACCGTGCGCAGACGCTGCGGGCCGTCGGCGCGCGCTCGTTATGAACACGCCGGGCGGCCTCGTCCAGCCGCCCGGCGTGTCGATTGCGATGCGCTACGGCTGATTACGCCTTGCTGCGCTTCACCAGCCACGCATCCACGCGTTCCAGCGCGCCGCGCAGCACCTTCTCCAGATGCGGGGTCTGCGCCATGCTGCCCCACAGCAGGCGGTCGCCGCAGAACGCCTGCAACGGATCCTGCGCGGCAAAGAAGGCGCGGGCCACGCGTTCATCCATCACGCCGTCCTGATACGTGTAAGGCAGGCTGCCGGCCTGCCAGCGATCGAGGAAACGGAAAAACAGCGCCGGCAACATGGCCGTGGCAGCCGGTTCGACGCCGCGCGCGAAGCACTCCGAGAGCGTGGGTGCAATGAAGCCGGGAATCTTCGAGAAGCCGTCCGCGGCAACACGCTGATTGGTGTCCTGAATGTGCGGATTGCTGAAGCGGTCCAGCACGACGTCGCGGTACTTGGCGAGGTCCAGCGGGCTCGGCGTCAGACAAGGGATCACATCCTGCGTGACGTAGTCGTAGGCGAACTGGCGGATTTCCGGGTCGAGCGTGCCTTCGTGGATATAGGTGAGTCCGACCAGCGTGCCGGCCCACGCAATGCAACTGTGCGTCGCATTGAGGATGCGGATCTTCGCTTCTTCGTACGGCACCACCGAGTCCACCAGTTCCGCGCCGACGCGTTCCCACGCGGGACGTCCCGCGCAAAAGCGGTCTTCGATCACCCACTGGATAAACGCCTCGCCCATCACGGGCACCGCGTCGTCGAACCCCGTGGCAGCCAGCACGCGCTCACGCACATCGGGCGTAGGGCGCGGCGTGATGCGATCGACCATCGAACTCGGGCTCGTGGTATTCGCATCGAACCAGGCGAGCAGTGCGGTGGCGTTGCGCCGTTCCAGGAACTCGCGCATGCCCGCATGGAAACGCTCGCCGTTGCTGCGCAGGTTGTCGCAGCTTTGCAGCGTGACCGGACCCGCCTTGGCCTGCATGCGCGCTTCGAGGATGGCCGCGAGCGCACCATAAATGGTGACGTGGCCGCCCTTCAGATCCGTGGCGAGGTCGGGGTTGGCCGTATCGAGCCGGTCGTGCTCGTCGAGGTAGTAGCCGCCTTCCGTGACGGTGAAGGCAATGATCTTGCAGGCCGGATCCGCGCCGGCGGCGATCAGGCCGTCGAGGCTTTCGGTCCACGGCACCACGCGTTCGATCGAACGAATGGTCTCGTAGGCACGTTCGCCGGCGGGCGTGACGGTCTCGAGCGTGTAGACGCCATCCTGCGCGGCAAGCCCTTCGAGCACCGGATTCATGTCACCGCGGATATTGCCGACGGTCAGCGCCCAACTGGGCTCGTTCGGCTGCCTGATCTCATTGAGCTTGTGCAGATACCACGCCTGGTGAGCGCGGTGAAACGATCCTGCGCCGATGTGCAAGATCACATTGGCGTTCACGACGCCGTCCTGGTCGCTGTTCATTGATGTCTCCTATGTCTCAGCGTTGGCGCTGCAATGCTTACGCTGGTCCCATGCACTTGAGTTGCGGTGGCCCGGGTGGTGCTTCCGCGTGTCTTTCGCGCGGTATTCGCGTACGCTTTCTGTTTTGGAGCATTTGCTCTGCATGTGAGCGAATGATCGTACCCGCTGAAACGAATGTCAAGGCGGCAAGCGTGGCTATCGGTGGCGCAGCGCGGCGTGACAGCGCGTTGCGGCGGGTCGGCAAGCGCCTTGCCGCGTTGCGTGGAGGCGGTTCGCGATGCTGCTGCGCTGCATCAAATGTGCAGGCCGCCAGACGCGGTTTTCGCGGGGCAAACGTGCGTGAGCGTGATTTGCGGGCTTATCGGCGAGCCGTCGCGTAGTGGCACGGCGCGTTGTCTGCGAAACGGTTTGCCGCCTACACTGACTGCTGTTTCCATCTGAACTCACCTTGCGCGGACTGCGATCTCATGAAGACCACCTTCGATTTTTCCGGCAGCTCGATTCTGGTGACAGGCGCTTCCAGCGGAATTGGCCGCGCCACGGTGGAGTTGCTGTGTGCGAGCGGCGCGAGTGTCGTCGCGGCGGCGCGCAACGTCAACGAACTGGCGCGCCTCGCCGAGGAGACCGGCTGTGAGCCGCTGACGCTGGACGTTGGCGACCCGGTGGCGATCGACGAGGCGCTGACGGAACTCGACGGCTTCGACGGGCTCGTCAATTGCGCGGGCGTCGCGCTGCTCGAACGGGCTATCGACACCACAGCGGCGAGCTTCGATCGGGTGATGGCGGTGAATGCGCGCAGCGCTGCGTTGATCTCGGGTCACGTTGCGCGCGGAATGATCGCGGCGAAGCGCCCGGGCAGCATCGTCAACGTATCGAGCCAGGCCGGACTGGCGGCGCTGGATGATCATCTGAGTTATTCCGCCTCGAAAGCGGCGATGGATGCGATCACGCGGGCCTTGTGCATCGAGTTGGGACCGCATGGCATTCGCGTGAATAGCGTCAATCCGACCGTGACGCTCACGCCGATGGCCGAGCTGGCGTGGAGCGATCCAGTGAAACGCGAACCGGCATTGAAGGGCATTCCGCTGCGGCGCTTTGCGCAACCGCATGAGGTGGCCGAGCCGATCCTGTATCTGCTGAGCGATGCGTCTTCGATGATCAGCGGGGTTTCGCTGCCGATCGACGGCGGTTATACGGCGCGTTAATGTCCGATCCGTAAACATAAAACATACGGATGACTAAATAATTCACACGTAACGTGTGTGACGCAAATGCGGCACCGCGCATTCGTCAATGCCGGACCGACTCGAGCCGCGCCGCCGCGATGCGCTCCAGAAGTTCGGTGAGATGTTCGCGCGACCGCGTGCCGAATATCAGCGTGACGCTTTCGTTGCCACGGCCGCAGACCGTCAGAACCGCCGAGCGAAGTTTCCCCGCACGAAAATCACGGATGATCGACTGGATGCGTTCGCGCACGTCTTTCGTCGTCACGATGCAGAGCAGATCTTCCGCGTCAGCGACGTGCGCGCCGATCCACGTACACTGGTCGTCGTCGTGACGGCGGCACAGCATCAACCGCTGACGTGGCGGCAGCATGGCGATGTCCGCATAGGCTTCGTCGAGCGATTGTTCGTCCTCGGTATCGCTGTAGTCGGGTGGCGCAAACCAGTCCGGCATGTCGACGCTATCGTCGAAGTGGCCGCAGCTTCCGCAGGCGCGCCCAATGCGCATTGCGCCGCGGCTTGTCGCGCGGGCGGCGTCACGTGCGCCTAGGCCCAGTTTTCGTCGCACCATTGCACCGCCCACGAACGCGCATAGGCAATGGCCGTATCTTTCGCCGGAAACGTGCCGAGATCGCCTGATTGATGTGCATCACCTCGCCGTTCGCCTTCGCCAGGATCACGGGTAATGCTGGCACGTGCGACGAATCCATCATCGGTGGCGCGTGGCGCGCAGTTGATGTGAAACGACCGGTAGTCGAACTGCATGAAAGCCTCGCGAATGGGTCAGGGTGGCGGGACCAAAGCGAGTACACATGACTGGCATTGGCAGGGTGAGATGCGCACTCGTCACGGTCACCCGGATTCGTCAATAGATCCGGTATTGTTGAATAAAACGGACTACGAAATATTGTTGCCGGTTCCTGTTCATCAAAGCGGGTTGTGCTGCTGAAGCGCGCCCTGGACGAACTCGACTGACGCGCCGCCTATAGACTAAGTAATATGGCAAATGTCATGCGGCGTCAACCTGGCTCGACGCTGCGCGAGAGAATTTCTCGCGAGCAACGCACTTGCCGATACAGGCTCGCTCGCGCTCGATGACGATGATGCGCAGCGTTGAACGGAATGCAACAGCGGCGGGGCGTTCACGTCACCAGAGGTAAGCGATGCCGGCCACGCCTGTGATGGCGTTGTCGTGCGCGCCGAATTCACCGCCGCAGCGCAGGAACGCGCGAGCGTGCTGGCCCAGTGTGACGCTGGCGCTCAGCGCGAGTTGGGCGGCGTCGCGCGCCGGCCCGCTGCCATGCACGACGAAACTGCTCGAAGGTGCACCCTTGAAACTGGCATCCACAGACCGTGTGAGCGCGCCGTACGCGTGCACCCACGCTGCCTGAACATCGAAGCGCCATTGGCGTCCCGCCCATGCCAACGTCTTGCGCCATTGCGTACCGAGCAGCGAGCGCACCGCGCTTGCCGAGCTGCCTGGCAGTTGTAGATCAACCGCGCCGGCGCCGGTTTCGTTTAACCCCGATAGTTCGACATACTGCGCTTCCAGGCCGGCAAATGGCGTAATCACGCCCATTGCGCCGACAGGCAGATCCACGCCAGTACGCAGCGAGGCGAAATACTGGTTGCCATTGGCATCGCCTTGCGCGGTGCGCGATGGATCGGTGAACAGGATGCTGCGCTTCATCTGGTCATCGTTGCGCGCATAGCCGAGCATCGTGTCGAGCCAGTAGAGGCCGGGAACATAGCTGCCATAGAGCATGGCTTGATAGCTGTCAAATTCGCTGTGCACTGGCAGCGAGTCGGTCGAGGTGTTGCCGTGCAGCCAGGCGAATGCAGCACCGAGCGTCAACGGTGGCGTAAGGCGGTAATCAAGGCCGGCAATGGCACCCGCCATGTCGATCTGTTGCGTGAGCCACGTGTCGTAACCGCCAATCCGCGCGGTGTCGCCCAGTATCGCTGCCCACGAACACAGTCGTGCATCGCCGGTTGATGCCATGCCGTTTTCGGCGCTGCCAGGCGCGCTGATTTCCGCCTGCGCACAGGTGTGATTGCCGTGTGTGTCGACGAGTCGTGCGTCGATGGCATTCATGTCTGTTTGCGCCGCGAGGAAATGCGCGTTCGGCAACGCCGCATAAGCTTCCGCGCTCAATTGATCGAGCGCGGCGTAGGCACTCGGACCTTCGAGGCTCACGAGATCGGCGGCGATGGTCAGGAAATCGGCGCTGGGTGGCGCGTGACTGGCGATCCCTGCGACGCCGTGATCGAGTGCCGCCTCCACTGCGATCTGGTTCGGCGTTCCTCCTGCGTTCTGAAAGCCGCGTTTGACCTGTAGATAGACGTTGTTTGCGTCATAGACGAGCGAGGGTTGCACGAAGGGGTTGAGCGTTTCGACAGCGGTGAAGCTGCCCGTCACGCCCTGTGATGCGGTCAGGATGCGGTACGTATCGACAAGGGAAAACGAGGCAGCGCGCAGCCGGGCCACGACCGTGCCACCCTGTAGCGCAGCGTCACCGTTGACGTCGATCAGGTCGTTGCCACCAGGCGCGACCTCCAGCACGTAGCGACTGCCGGCGCTTTGCGTGTACGTGCCGTTCACATCGAGCGTGCCGATCGACAGCGGCAGTGGAGTGGGCACGTACACGCTCACTGGTATGACCTGCGGAACAACCGCGTCGCCGGGCGTCACGGTGCCGTGAGCGACCAGCGCGCCATCCACCGTGCCCGTGCCAGTGAGCGCCGCGGCTGATGCGAGCGCAACCGTGGGCGCCGTCAACACACCGTCGAGTTGCAGCGTGCCGCTGTCGAGCCGCGTTGCGCTGGTCATGGCGGCATTGCCGCTGAGTGTCCAGGCAGCGCCGCTCATCGTGAGCGTGGCGAAGCCGTAGACCGGGCTCGCTAACGTACCGCTGCCTTGCAGGATGAGCGCGTTGCCGGCTCCGTTGCCGCCGTTCAGGTCGCCAGAAACGATGCTGCCGGTGTCGAGCGTCATCGTATCGTTCGAGCCGGTGAATCTGACGGCGACGCCATTGCCCGTCAACGTTCCGGCGTTGCTCAATGACACGCCAGAGCCGGCGACGACGGCCGCGCCGGCGCGGCTGACAATTGTGCCGTCATTGGTCACCACGCTACCGTTGCTCACCGTAACGGCGGCGCCGCTATCCGCCTGAATCGCGCCGCCCGCTTCGACTGCCACTGCAACGCCGTTGGCACCTTGTGCGGCATTGATGCTACCCGTCAGTTGTCCGGCGACGATCAACGCGCCGCCTGAAATCTGCCATGCCTGATTTGCGGTGTTCGCTCCCGTCAGTGTCCAGACACTCGCGTCCTGCTTCATGAGAACGTTGAAGTCGCGGTACTGCGCAGTCGGGCCCACTGACGCCAGATCGAAGCTGCCTGGCGCGGTGCCCGCGAGTATCAGTGTGTCGGTGTTGGTGCTGCTCTGCGGGTCGCTTTGCACCACGCCGTCGATCACTGACGTGCTGGTGAGCTGCAAGGTGTTGTCGTTGGGACCGAACTGAATGGCCACGCCGCCGTTGCCGCGAATCGTTCCGCTGTTGATGATCACACTGCCGGTCGTGCCTGTACCCGCTGTCAGATCGAGCGCCGGTCCGCTCGATGAACTGATGAGGCCCGCGTTGGTGACGGTCGT
Source organism: Paraburkholderia sp. DHOC27 (assembly GCF_003429005.1). GTDB lineage: Bacteria > Pseudomonadota > Gammaproteobacteria > Burkholderiales > Burkholderiaceae > Paraburkholderia. The sequence continues at coordinate 178,187 of NZ_QVQV01000005.1, read as the reverse complement.
CGCCGGGGCAGCGAGAATGCCGGACGCAAAGCCGCGAATGATGCCGCCTGGCAGATTGTCGACGCTCCCGCCGGAAGGAAGATGCACGCCGCTTTGCGTATCGACGAGGCCGAACAGATCGCCAGCAATGATGCCGGCGTTGGTGACGCTGCTAGTGGGGTCGTTGGCATAGATGCCGTCGAGTTTGGCGGCGACCACGGCGCCCGCTAAATTGGTCACCTGACCGCCGTGAAACAGCGCAATTGCTGTGTCGTAAGGACTCAGAAACGAACCGTTGTTGACGATCGTGGCGAATCCGCCGGCCAACTGCACGGCGAAGAGGCCGCCTGCTACGGTGCCGTTGTTGGTTAGCGTCCAACTGCTGGCGCGCTCGCCATCCATCGCGCTGACGCCCAGCGCACGCGTGTCGATGGTGGCGCCGGGGACGACCGTGTACGGATTGCCGGCCGCCGTCAAAACGTATTCCGTGGTGGAGCTGGTGAGATCGGTCGCTTGCGCATGGCGTCCGGCACTCAGGGCAGCAAGCGCGACCATCGCGGCTGTGAATGGCAAGCGCCGGCAGCCATGTGATCTCGCTCCTGTCAACGCTCGTGTCGCGGCGTATTCGGATGTCCGCCTCTCTGGCGCGCGCATATGCGCCCCCAACCAAGCTGTGTGTCAAGCTAGGTTAGGCGATGTTGCGCGTTAAGCAAAGTGGCTGGCGAAGCTCACCGGTTTTAATATTAGTAAGGTATGCAATATATATATTCACGGGTGCCATGCCGTGATTCGAGCCCCGCGATTAGTGCGCTTTGCGTCATCTTTCTTCACTTGATTACGGCCGCTGCAACGCCGCGCCGCGTGAAGATCAAAGCACGGTGCGCACGTGCCACAACTCGGGAAACAGCACCACGTCCAGCATCTTTCGCAGATACGATGCGCCGCCGGTGCCTCCCGTGCCGCGTTTGAAACCGATGATCCGCTCCACCGTGGTCACGTGACGGAATCTCCACTGGCGAAACGCATCTTCGAGGTCCACCAGTTCCTCTGCCATCTCGTACAGCTCCCAATGTTGCGCGGGATTGCGATACACCTCGAGCCATGCCGCTTCGACGGAGGCATCGTGCGTGGTCGGCTGGCTCCAGTCTCGTTCGAGTCGCTCAGCCGCGATTGGAAAGCCGCGCCGCGCGAGCAGGCGAATCACTTCGTCGTAGAAGGACGGCGCTTCGAGCGTGGCTTTGACTTCCGCATGAACATCGGGGCGATGCTCGTGCGGCTTCAGCATCAAGGCATTCTTGTTGCCGAGCAGGAATTCGATCTGCCGATATTGATGCGACTGAAAGCCGGACGAGCTGCCCAGATAAGGCCGCATCGCCGTGTATTCGGTTGGCGTCAGCGTGGCGAGCACGCTCCACGCCTGCACCAGTTGCTCCATGATGCGCGACACGCGCGCCAGCATCTTGAAGGCGGGCGGCAACGCATCGCGATGCACGGCGCCGAGCGCTTCACGCAATTCATAGAGCGCGAGCTTCATCCACAGTTCGCTGGTCTGATGCTGGATGATGAACAGCATCTCGTTGTGATCCGGCGAGAGTGGGTGTTGAGCATTGAGTATCGAACCGAGCGACAGGTAGTCGCCATAGCTCATCGACTCCGAGAAATCGAGCTGCGCGTCGTGCCAGCTATCGTCGCTCGCGGAGGCGTCAGCGGCAGGCGTTGCGCGGGTATGCGCATCCGTGCCTGTGCCATAACCCGTCGCGCTGCCGTGGCCAAACGGACAGCCCTGCGAGGGCGTGTTGTCCGCTGTGTCTTTTGCTTCAGGAGCGCTGGGTGTCTGCCTGGGATCGGTCATCGTGTGCTCCTCAGGTCACTGCGCCGCGGGCGGCAAATTCCGGCGCACGCCAGGTCTCTTTGGCCAGCACTTCGTGCAGCGTTTCGACGGCGTCCCACACGTCGACATAGCGCGTATAGAGCGGCGTAAAACCAAAGCGCAGCACATGCGGCTCGCGGTAGTCGCCAATCACGCCACGTGCAATCAGCGCTTGCATCACTTCATAACCATGCGGATGCTCGAAGCTCGCGTGCGAACCGCGTTGCGCATGCTCACGCGGCGTAACGAGTGTGAGCGGAAATTCGCGGCAGCGCCATTCGACCAGCTCGATGAACAGGTCCGTCAACGCCAGCGACTTCTGGCGGATCGCGTGCATGTCGGTTTGCAGGAACACGTCGAGTCCGCATTCGACCAGCGCCATCGACACCATTGGCTGGGTGCCGCACAGATAGCGGCCGACGCCATCGTCGGGCTTGTACACCGGATTCATTTCGAACGGTGCGCGATGGCCCCACCAGCCGGATAGCGGCTGCGCGAAGGTATTCTGGTGACGCTGCGGCACCCACACGAAGGCGGGCGAACCCGGTCCGCCATTCAGATACTTGTACGTGCAGCCCACCGCATAGTCTGCACCGACGCCGTTCAGATCCACGGGAACGGCACCCGCCGAATGCGCGAGGTCCCACAGCGCGAGCGCGCCCCGGTCGTGGATGAGCTTCGTGAGCGCGGCCATGTCGTGCATATAGCCGGTGCGATAGTTGACGTGCGTGATCATCGCGATGGCCGTGTCGTCGCCGATCGCGGCGGGCAGTTCGGCCGGGTCGTCGACGAGACGCAGTTCATAGCCGCGATCCAGCTGCTCGATCAGGCCTTGCGCAATGTACAGATCGGACGGGAAGTTCGAGCGTTCGGAGACGATCACGCGCCGCTTCGGATCACGCTCGTTGGCGAGTCGCACGGCAGCGGAAAGCAGCTTGAAGAGGTTGATGGAGATGGTATCCGTGACCACGACCTCGTCGTCCGCCGCGCCGATCAGCGGGGCCAACTTGTTGCCGAGGCGGCGCGGCAGCGCGAACCAGCCCGCCGTGTTCCAGCTGCGGATCAGTCCTTCGCCCCATTCGGCGGCGATCACGGTTTGCGCGCGTTGCGCGGCGGCAGACGGCGGCACACCCAGCGAGTTGCCATCGAGATAAATGGTGTTCGCCGGCAGGGCGAACTGGTTGCGCAGGGCGCCGAGCGGATCGGTGCGGTCGAGCGCTACGGCTTCGTCACGGTTATTCATGGAGAGCATTCCAGTGCGGAAAACAGGTGATCAGGTGTTCGGTTGATGGGGCAGGGCGCGCAGCACGGCGCGCACAGGACTCGCATCGAGCGTGGCGAATTTGAGCGGTAACGCGATCAGCTCGTAGTCGCCGGCGGGGACGTCGTCCAGCACGATGCCTTCGAGAATCGCCATGCGGTGTTCGCGGATGCGGTGATGGGCGTCCATCGTTTTCGAGTCCTGCGGATCGAGCGACGGCGTGTCGATGCCGATCAGCCTGACGCCGCGCGATGCCAGCAGGTCGATGGTCTGCGGCGCGACGGCGCAAAAGCCGCTGTCCCAGGCGGTGGTCGGCGCACGCTGATAAGTGCGCAGCAATACGCGCGCCGGCAGATCGTGCAGCGCGCCGGCCACGTGGTCCGGCGTGACCAGCGGGGTTGCGCCGACGCAGTGGATCACCCGGCAAGGGCCGAGGTACGCATCCAGCGCCACCGCGCCGATCGCGACGCCGTCAGCGTCGTAGTGAAGCGGGGCGTCCGTATGCGCGCCCGTGTGGGGCGACAGCGTCAGGCGCGCGACGTTGACCGGCGAGCCGGCTTCCATGCGCCAGACCCGTTCGATGCCGACCGGCGTATCGCCCGGCCAGACCGGCGTCGAAGTGTCGATGGCGGGGGTGATGTCCCAAAGTGTTGTCATGTCTCCGTCCGCATCTCGCGGTAGATTTCGCGTGCATTTGCGGCGCGTTCCTGCCCATTTCACGGTGTTTTCCGTGCAATGGCGCCTCGTGGCTGGAATGATAGGCTGGCCGCGATGAAATGTGCTTGCGAAAAAATCTCGTTTTTTGGTCCATCTTGGAACATAATTTGATTCAAATGGGAAAGGGAGACCGAATGTGAACGCGATCTCGCTCGACGCCACCGATTGCCGTATTTTGACGGTGCTTCAGCAAGAAGGAAGGATCAGCAATCTCGACCTGGCGGAGCGGATCTCGCTCTCGCCCTCTGCCTGTCTGAGGCGGCTGCGGCTGCTGGAGGAACAGGGCGTTATCGAACGTTACCGGGCCTGTCTGAACCGGGAAGTGCTGGGTTTCGAGCTGGAAGCGTTCGTGCAGGTGTCCATGCGCAACGACCAGCAGAACTGGCACGAGCGCTTCGCGGAGGCGCTGCGCGACTGGCCGGAGGTGGTCGGCGCGTTCGTCGTGACGGGCGAAACCCATTATCTTTTGCGGGTGCTCGCGCACAACCTCAAGCACTACTCCGACTTCGTCCTGCAGCGGCTCTACAAGGCGCCGGGCGTCATGGACATCCGCTCCAACATCGTGCTGCAGACGCTCAAGGAAGATTCGGGCGTGCCGGTCACGCTGGTGCCGGGGGCGGGCGCCGTGACGGTGTCGGCTGCGGGTGGGGGCGTGGACAGCGGCGGGTGAGGTTCCAGTTGGCTGGTTTGGGCTGAAGCCCGCCGCCTCCCCGGCTTGCAACGGCGCTCGATGCACGCCGGTCATGCCGGACCCGGCGTGATCCGGGCAGCAGCCGCCTGTTAGATCAGCTACAGCGGCTTCAGACCGTGGAAGCTGCCGTTCTGGAACACCAGCGGCGCAGTCTGCGCGGCATCCTCGCGCACGCCGCAACGCTCTACTTCGCCCACGAAAATGACGTGGTCGCCTTCTTCGTAGCGGCTGCGGTTGTGGCATTCGAACCATGCCAGCGCACCGTCGAGCACCGGCATGCCGGAGTCGCCGGCAACATGCGAGACGCCCTCGAAGCGGTCTCCCTTCACCGTGGCGAAGCGCCGGCACAGGTCAAGTTGCGAGCCGGCCAGCACGTTGACCACGTAGTGGCTGTTGGCCTGGAAGACCGCCATTGAGGCGGAGCGCGTCGCGAGACTCCACAGCACCAGGGGCGGTGCCAGCGAGACGGAGTTGAACGAACTGGCGGTGATGCCGATGAGTTGGCCCGAGTCGGCGCGCGTGGTGATCACCGTGACGCCGGTAGCGAATTGAGCCAGCGCCTGCTTAAAGGCGCTTTGGTCGAAGTTGGGCGGACTGGCTCGCTTCATTGGACGCGCCGACATATGACTGGCTGGGTTGGCGCGCGTCGAGCGCGACGCGAAAAAAATGATTGGAAAGTCATGTAGAAAATTGGCGAGTTGTCCCAATTTTAACGGAATCGCGGATTTTCAGGCCGCGAACCTTGGCCGCGAGCTTGGGCCACAGGCGTGGCCGTGGGCCTGGCTAACTCGCCTCGCGTGATGGCCGGCACGGTGGCCCGCGCAACATGGCAGCCGTGGCGCGTTTTATGCGCGTAGCCGGCATAGGCCGCGAGGGAGGTAGCGTCGAGCGGCAGCGCGGCGTGGCCCAGCGCGAAAGCGGGCGGCACTCAACTAGGAGCAGGCAGCATGAGTCAAACGAGCGAAGTCGCCACCCTCGGTGGCGGATGTTTCTGGTGTCTGGAAGCGGTGTACCTGGGCGTTGAAGGCGTAACCGCCGTGGAGTCGGGTTATGCCGGCGGCCACGCCGAGCGGCCGTCCTACGAGCAGGTGTGCGACGGCGATACCGGTCACGCGGAAGTGGTGAAGGTCGAATTCGATCCTGCCCGCATCAGCTACCGCGAGATTCTCGATATCTTCTTCGCAATCCACGATCCGACCCAGCTCAACCGGCAGGGCAACGATGTCGGCACGCAGTACCGGTCCGTGATCTTCACGCATTCGGAAGCGCAACGGGAAACGGCTTTGCAGGCCATTCGCGAGATCGCGGAGCAAGGCATTTACGACGGCCAGATCGTCACGCAAGTGCTGCCGCTCGACGGCAACTACTGGCCGGCCGAGGCGTATCACCAGAACTACTTTGCGCAGCATCCGGATCAGGGCTACTGCTCGTTCGTGGTTGCGCCGAAGGTGGCGAAATTCCGCCAGAAGTTCGCACATCGGATCAAGGCGGGTTGAACGGTCTGATTTGAGCGGCAGCGGCGTCGCTGTCAGCCGTTCAAGGCAGCATTTGTGAAATGCGCGCCATGCGGTAAATCAGCGTCAAGCGGAAGCGGCCGTCGTGCTGCTTCCGCTTTCTTTTTGTTCGGCGTCTTGTTCTTCCTTCAGACGTGCATACGCCTCGCCGATGGCGTGACCGAGTTTCACGCAGGTGAGCGGCGCAGACCCCTCAGCCTTGTTGTTGACCGCAATCACCACCGGCTGTCCGGCAATCGCGTATCGCGCAGCCAGTTCGGCCAGTGCGATGCGGGTGGTGGGATCTTCGTCGACGAGGCGGTCGAACGGCTCGTATTTGGCCTTCGCCTGCTCGTACTTGAAGCCGCCATGCAGACTCCAGCGCACGATCAATGGCCCGGCAGGCTCGCCGTCGAGCAGCGCAAGCGCCGCCGCCTGCCTCAGCGGGTCCGGCATGCGTGCATGAATGCCGACGCAATATCGCACCCCGGCCGTTTTCAGCATGCGGATGAAACGCGGCGTCAGCAGAGAGGCATCGCGGATTTCGACCGCGTAGCACGTACCCTGCGGCAGCGATGACAATGACGGCAGCGCTGCGAAAAAGGCCGCGAGCCGTTCGATGAAAGCAGTCGGGTCCGCCAGCATCTGATCGGGCAATGGCGAAAACTGGAACACCAGCGCGCCGGCTTTGGCACCGAGCCCGTCGAGACACGGCCGGACGAATTCATCGGTCGCGAGTTGCGCATTCAGGAAACACGGATTGAGCGAGACTGGCTCGCCGCGTTCGGCGCGCACGGTGGCATCCGTGACAAGGGCCGGCGCCTTGACGATGAAGCGGAACGTGTCCGGCACCTGCCCGGCGTAGCGCAGATAATCGGTGACGGTGAGCGGAGCATAAAACGAGCGGTCGATGCTGACCGTGCGCAGCAGCGGATGCGCGCCATAGGCGGTGAGGCCGTCGCGCGAGAGTTTGCTGTTGCTGTAGTCGTCGCCGTAGACGATGCCGTTCCAGCCGGGGAAGGACCATGACGAGGTACCAAGGTGCACTTGCGGCGGCAGAGCCTGGGCGAGCGCCAGTACTTCGGCAGACGGCTCGCTGGGCTGGACGTCACGCGCGCGGCGTCGGCCGGGCGCAGTCGCGACGGTGCGGGCAGGCGTGGCCTTCAGGAGCGTGTTGCTGGAGGAAGAGGGCGAAGCGTCGGCCGGTGAGTCGAACGGCGTGCTGGCGTCAACGGCGTCACCCTCGTCCTCATCTTCGTCCTGCCAAAGAGAGGCGTTGGGTTTGACGCGTGCCTGACGTGGCGACCGGCTGGGTGGTGCCGCATCGACGCTCCTGCTGTTGCTCGCCGGCTTGTCATGAGCCGGCGCGGCAACAACCGGCATCCCGAACAGATCGAATTGCCCGTCCACGGCAGCCGCTTCACACGTATCGTCGACCCGACCGGCAGCGTCGCCGCTGACCGACTCATCCGTCATTGCCGGAAATTTACCTGCCCCGCCTCGATCCATCTGTTTCCGTCTGACTGTCAAAAGTTACGCCGGAGCCGTTGCGCGGCTTCGCTCCGGCGCAACCGCGTCACAGCGGTTTGTCGTACATATAGCGGCGCGACCACGGCAAGGTCTTCGCGCTGCGACCCGCCTTGCGGCACACCACCTGGTAGATCGAAACGTCGTCGTTCTCGAACGCATACGCGCAACCGGCCAGATACACACGCCAGATGCGGAATTTCTCGTCGTCCACCAGCGTGCGGGCTTTTTCCGCGTGCGTTTCGAAGTTCTCCGCCCAGATATCGAGCGTGTGCGCATAGTGACGGCGCAGACTTTCGACGTCAACTGCTTCGAGCCCGCCGCGCTGCATGGATTCCAGCGCCAGGCTAATGTGCGGCAGCTCGCCGTCCGGGAACACATAGCGATCGATGAACTCGCCGCCGCCGAGCGACGTCTCGCCGCTGTCGGCATCCGACGACGTGATGCCGTGGTTCATCGCAACACCGTCGTCCACCAGCAGGTCGTGGATCTTCTGGAAGTACCCCGGCAGATTCTTGCGGCCGACGTGTTCGAACATCCCCACACTGGTGATGCGATCGAACTGGCCTTCGAGATCGCGATAGTCCTGCAGACGGATCTCGATCCTGTCTTCCAGACCGGCCGCCTTGACACGTGCGGTTGCCAGATCGAACTGGTTCTGCGACAAGGTGATGCCCAGGCACTTCGCGCCGAATTTCGACGCCGCGCGCATGACGAGCGCGCCCCAGCCACAGCCGATGTCGAGCAGACGCTGGCCGGGCTGCAACTGGATCTTGGTGAGGATGTGGTCGATCTTCTTGATCTGCGCCGTGGCGAGATCTTCGTCGCCGTTCTCGAAGTAGGCGCACGAGTAGACCATGTTCTCGTCGAGCCACAACTGGTAGAACTCGTTCGAGACGTCGTAGTGGTACTGAATGGCCTTTTTGTCGGAAGACTTGGAGTGATTGAAGTAGCGTCGCACGCGCGCCAGCTTGCTCGCGCTCGTCACCGTGCTGCGAGCCAGCGAGTAGCCGACATTGATGATGTCGGACAGCTTGCCCTCGATGTCGATCTTGCCCTTCACGTACGCCTCGCCCAGATTGTCGAGGCTCGGTTCGAGCAGATACGGCAGCGCGGTTGCGCTCTTCACGTGCAACGTGACCTGGGGCGCGGCAAACTGCCCGAAGTCATGTTGCTGGCCATCCCACAGCACGAGCCGTGCGGGCAGGTTGGCGTTGGCCCTTACTTCTTCCACCCACTGCGCCAGCTTCTTTTCCCAGAACATGCGATTCTCCGTGTCCGATGAAATACAAAGCAAAGCTGTACGGGTTGCTGCGTGCCCTGGCATGACTCCCATGCCGCGATGGACGCGTAACCCAGCCGGGTCCGGCGCTGCTTCTACGGCAACACGGGGCGCGGCGTTGTGTATAGGTTCAAGGCGATAGCCGGGCGATCTGCCAGTCGCTGCTATCAGCCGAACGGGTATAAAGCAGACGGTCGTGCAAACGCGACGGCCTGCCTTGCCAGAATTCTATGGCGTCCGGAATCAGACGGTAGCCGCCCCAGTGCGGCGGCCGTGGCGGATGCTCGCCGTATTGCGCGCTGATTTGCTGTTCGCGCGCTTCGAGCACTGCACGGCTTTCAATTACCTGACTCTGTTCCGACGCCCATGCCCCGATTCGCGAACCGAGCGGCCGCGAATGAAAATACCGGTCACTTTCTTCTGCGCTGGCTTTCACGACCGTGCCCTCGATGCGCACCTGGCGTTCGAGTTCGATCCAGTAAAACAGCAGGCTCGCAAAAGGGTTCTCTGCGAGTTCGCGGCCCTTGCGGCTTTCGTAATTGGTGAAGAACATGAAGCCGCGTTCGTCGACGCCCTTGATCAGCACGATGCGTGCGGAAGGGCGCCCACGCGAATCGACGGTGGCCAACGTCATCGTATTCGGCTCGGGCAACTGGGCTTCGACCGCCTGCGCAAACCATGCGTCGAACTGACGGAATGGGTTACGGTCGACGTCGGTTGCGTCCAGAGAACCGAGCGAATAATTTTTTCGAAGGTCGGCAAGTGAAGTCATGTTCTTATGCAAACACTACAGTTCGGCCAGTATAGCTAACTAACGAATTTTCTGCGTGTGGCATGACAGCGTGCGCGCCGCTGGCTGGGCCTGTCCGCACATTGCGTGGTGGTGTCCGTGCGTCCAGCGTTCTCTCGCGATCCCTCAGTATCTACTAAGGTAGCGCGATATGCGTTGTCGCGCGATCAGGCAAAATAGCGGGTTGTATCTGCGCGACTTATGAGCAGTGCCATGAGCAGTGCCGAGGCGGACGGCCGGATGCGTTTCTATCCGGCGTTTAACACCGCGCCAGTTTCGTGCTCGCCTGCCTGATTTGCCTGAGTCTGTCCGCTGATTGCCCTTGCCTGTTCACGCCGAGCCTTTGACCATGTCGACCCCAAGCCACACCGCGCCTCCCGATCTTACTACCAGCCCCGGCGGCTTAGAAGCCGCGGATCACGCGCGGCGGTTCGGCGGCATTGCACGCCTGTACGGCGCACCCGCGCTCGCGGCATTCGAAGGCGCTCATGTTGCGGTGATCGGCATTGGCGGAGTCGGTTCGTGGGTCGCCGAGGCGCTCGCGCGCAGCGCGGTGGGCGCGCTCACGCTCGTCGATCTGGACAATGTCGCGGAGAGCAACACCAACCGGCAGATTCACGCGCTCGACGGCAACTACGGCAAGCCCAAGGTCGATGCAATGGCCGAACGCATTGCTCAGATCAATCCGCAGTGCAAGGTGACGTTGATCGAAGACTTCATCGAGCCGGACAACTTCGTCACGGTGCTGGGCGGCGGCTTCGATTATGTGATCGACGCCATCGACAGCGTGCGGACCAAGACCGCGCTGATTGCCTGGTGCGTCGCCCAGCGCCAGCCGTTGATCACGGTGGGCGGCGCGGGCGGCCAGCTCGATCCGACGCGTATCCGCATCGACGATCTGGCGCACACCATTCAGGACCCGTTGCTTTCGAAGGTACGCGGGCAGTTGCGCAAGCAGCACGGCTTTCCGCGTGGCCCGAAGGCGAAGTTCAAGGTGAGCGCGGTGTATTCGGACGAGCCGCTGATTTACCCCGAAGCCGCGGCGACGGACCTCGACGAGGAAGCCGTGCACGTCACGACTTCACCGGGTCATACCGGCCCGGTGGGTTTGAACTGCGCGGGGTTTGGGTCGAGCGTGTGCGTGACGGCGAGCTTTGGCTTCGCCGCCGCCGCCCACGTGCTGCGCGCGCTGGCGCAGCGGGCGGCGAGCGCGGCGGCCTAGAACAGCGAGGCGCTCAGTTTGCGGCGCCACTGCGAGACCAGCTCCGGCTGATGCGCGGCCAGATCGAACACCGACAACATGGTCTTACGGCCGATGTCATCGCGGAAGGTCCGGTCGCGCTGCACGATGGCGAGCAGATGCTCCAGCGCGCCCGCGTAGTTGCGACGCGCAATCAGCGCGCTGGCCAGATCGAAGCGGGCTTCGAGGTCGCCGGGTTCGGCGGCAACGCGTGCTTCAAGTGCGTCGGTGGGCGGCAGATCGGCGGCGGCGTCGAGCGCGTCGAGGCGCGTCTTGATGGCGTTAAAGCGCGCGTCGATACCCTGGGTGGTTTTGGGCGACAGCAAATCCACCTCGTTGCGCGCTTCGTCGATCCGGTTATCTTCCAGTAGCAGTTCGATCAGATCCATGCGGGCTTCGTCGAAGCCCGGGTCGTAGGCGAGCGCGGCCTTCAACGCGTCGTACGCGTCCTCACGCCGGCCTTCGGCAAGCGCCACCTGCGCCTCGGCGCGGGCCGCATCCGCGCCTTGCGGCACGAGGCGGTCGAGGAACGCGCGGATCTGTCCTTCAGGCAACACGCCGACGAACTGGTCGACCGGACGGCCATCCGCGAACGCCATGACGTGCGGAATGCTGCGCACCTGGAAGTGCGCGGCGAGTTCCTGATTCTCGTCCACGTTGACCTTCACGAGCTGCCACTTGCCGGCGTACTCGGCTTCGAGCTTTTCCAGCATGGGGCCGAGGGTCTTGCACGGGCCGCACCAGGGCGCCCAGAAATCGACCAGCACAGGGGCCAGCGTCGATGCGGCAATGACATCTTTTTCGAAAGTGGCCAGAGTGGTTTCCATTGCATCCTCGTCGTATAACGGTTCGTCCGGTAGATGGGGACGAATGCGGTGGGTTCAATGTTGCCGCGTGTTCAGCCTTCAGCGCGTTTGGCGCTTCGCTTGCGCCTATCCAAGCTTCCGCCTGGTGCGGCTTGCGCTTATTGAGGCTTGCGCTCGGGCAGCGGAATCCATTCGGTTTCGCCTGGCACGTGGCCCATTTCCTGGTTCGTCCACGCGAGCTTGGCCTGCTCGATTTTTTCGCGCGAGCTGGCCACGAAATTCCATTCGATGAAGCGTTCACCGTCCAGCTTCTCGCCCCCCAGCAACATGACGGTAGCGCCGCTGCTGCTCGCGAGCGTGACGGTTTCGTCCAGCGCGAGCACGGCCATCTGGCCGGGCGCAAGCGGTTCGCCGTCGATTTCCAGATCGCCTTCCACCAGATACACGCCGCGTTCCTCGTGCTCGGGTTCGAGCGCGAACGCGCTGCCTGGCGTGAAATGCGCGGCCACATAGAGCGTGCCGGAAAAGGTCGTGACGGGCGCGGTCTCACCGAAGGCGGTGCCGGCGATCACCCGCAAGGTCACGCCATTGCGTTCGATCTCGGGCAGGCTCTCGGCCGCGTGATGTTCGAACGAAGGCTCGATGTCCTCGTCGTCGAGCGGCAGCGCGACCCACGTCTGGATGCCGTGCATGGTCAGACCGCTCGCGCGGTCTTCAACGGGTGTGCGTTCGGAATGGACGATGCCACGGCCGGCCGTCATCCAGTTCACGTCGCCGGGGACGATCTTCTGCTCCGAGCCCAGGCTGTCGCGATGCATGATCGCACCTTCGAACAGGTACGTGACGGTAGCGAGGCCGATATGAGGATGCGGACGCACGTCGAGTCCCACGCCGGGTGCGAGCGTGGCCGGGCCCATGTGGTCGAAGAAAATGAATGGCCCGATGAGCCGCGCAGCCATGGCCGGCAGCACGCGGCGCACGGTCAGGCTGCCGACGTCGCGCAGATGGGGCGTGAGGACTGCTTTGATCGAGGAGGACATGGGCAGGCTCAGTGGGTGGCGAATGAGGGTCATTCTACTGGTGCGAGGGGGATGGTGCAGGTAGGGCCGGGTGGCGCGCATGTGACGTTCCGTTAAACTGCGCCTTTTCGACCGGTCACGGTTCATCACGAGGGGACAGTCATGGCGCCGAAGGATCTGCTGCTCGCGCTGGTGGTAGTGATCGCGTGGGGCATCAACTTTGTCGTCATCAAGGTGGGGCTGCACGGCGTGCCTCCCATGCTGCTCGGCGCGCTGCGTTTCGTGCTCGCGGCGGTGCCCGCCGTGTTTTTCGTCAAACGCCCGCAGTTGCCGTGGCGCTGGCTGATCGCGTATGGCGCGACCATTTCGTTCGGCCAGTTCGCGTTTCTCTTTTCCGCCATGTATGTCGGCATGCCGGCGGGTCTCGCCTCGCTGGTGTTGCAGGCGCAGGCGTTCTTCACGCTGATCTTCGCCGGCATGTTTCTGCACGAACGCTTTCGCGCGCCCAGTCTGGCGGGACTCTTCATCGCCGCCTGCGGGCTCGCGGTGATCGGCATGCAGGGCGGTCACGCCATGACGCTGGCGGGTTTTGTGCTGACCTTGTGCGCCGCGGCGTCGTGGGCGCTCGGCAATATTGTCACGAAGAAGGTGGGCCAGATCGACCTGGTCGGCCTCGTAGTGTGGGGCAGCCTCGTGCCGCCGCTGCCGTTTTTCATTCTCTCGTATTGGTTCGAGGGCCCGCAGCGGATCGAGGCGGCGTTGTCGGGCATTGATATCACGTCGATTTTCGCCGTGGTCTACCTGGCATTCGTTGCCACGTTGCTGGGCTATAGCCTGTGGAGCCGTTTGCTGTCGCGCTATCCGGCCAGCCAGGTGGCGCCGTTTTCGCTGCTGGTGCCGATCGTGGGTCTCGCGTCCGCGTGGGGATTTCTCGGCGAGCAATTGACGGTGCCGCAAATCGTCGGCGCGCTGCTGGTGATGGCAGGACTCGCGGTCAACGTGTTCGGCACGTGGGTCATGCAGCGGCTGGCGCCGGCGCGGTGATGCTGGTTTACACAGCCGGTGTCATGCGCGGTGTGGAGCGGAGTGGCGCGTCGTTCGACGCTGTGAGGTGAGTGCAACGCGGCAGCGGGCGCGTCTCAACTGCACGTGCGCCGCTGCCGTTTCCATCACGTCATGCGGTTTTTCGCCAGCGGCGGATTGGCCGCGAAATAACGCTTGATGCCCTTCAGAATGGCGTTGGCCATCTGGTCGCGATAGGCGTCGTCGTTCAGGCGCTTCTCTTCGTCCGGATTGCTGATGAACGCGGTCTCCACGAGGATGGACGGAATGTCCGGCGCCTTCAGCACCGCAAACCCCGCCTGCTCGACCGAGCCCTTGTGCAGCTTGTTGATGTCGCCAATCTCGTTGAGCACGAAATTGCCGTAGCGCATCGAATCGCGGATCTGCGCGGTGGTGGACATATCGAACAGTGCGCGATTCACCGCGGCATCGTCCGACTTGATGTTGATGCCGCCAATCTGATCCGACGAGTTTTCCTTGTCCGCCATCCAGCGCGCCGCCGCACTCGAGGCGCCGTGCTCGGACAAGGCGAACACCGACGAGCCGCGCGCCGCCGGCGTGGTGAACGCATCCGCATGAATCGACACGAACAGGTCGGCGCCCACCCGACGCGCCTTCTGCACGCGCACGTTGAGCGGCACGAAGAAGTCGTCGTCGCGCGTCATCATGGAGCGCATGTTGGGCTGTGCGTCGATCTTTGCGCGCAGTTTCTTCGCGATGTCGAGCGCGACGTGTTTTTCGTACGTCCCGGCGCTACCGATCGCACCGGGGTCCTCGCCGCCGTGACCCGGGTCGATCGCCACGGTCAACAGACGCACCGTGTTGCTCTTGCCGGTCTTCGGGTTGGTGAAGGTGTAGGAGTCGTCGTCGTTTGCCGCGTTATTGCGTGCGATGGCAGTGGGCGGCGTGGCCGGCTTACCGAGCGAAGGCGAAGGTGAGGGCGTCGAAGTTGGCGCATGCGGAACGGGCACGACGTGCACCGGCGCGTGCGGTGTCTCCGGCGTAGCGCTGTTCTGCGCGTAGCGATCGAAAAAGGCTTCGCTGTTGTCGGCGGCGGGCGGGGTGGTGCCCGGCCCGCTCAGCGTAGCCGGCGGCGCCGCGTCTTCGTTCAGCTTCTGTTCCTTGCGCTCGGATTGCGCCAGCAGATCCATCAACGGATCGGGCGCGACCGCCGGATACAGATCGAACACCAGCCGGTACTTGTACGTGCCGACCGGCGGCAAGGTGAAAACCTGCGGCTTCACCGAACCCTTCAGGTCGAACACCATGCGCACCACGTGCGGTTGATATTGCCCGACGCGCACGGCCTCGATCTGCGGGTCATTCGGCGTGATCTTCGAGACCAGGTCCTTCAGCTCCTGATCGAGATCGAGACCGTTCAGGTCGACCACGAGGCGATCCGGTCCTTGCAGCAATTGCTGGGTGTTCTGCAGCGGCTGATCCGATTCGATCGTCACACGCGTGTAGTCGCGCGCCGGCCAGACGCGCACGCCGAGCACCGAACTCGCCCAGGCAAGGCGCGGCGCGACGAGTCCGAGCACAAGTGTGGATGCCCCGGCGCGCAGGATTTGCCGGCGCCGCCAGTTATGGGTAGCGGTCGCGGCGGATTCGATCGAGCGAAATGGCTTGATTAACATCTTTCTAGACATGCTTTTCCTGAGTCGCTGTACGCCCGGGCGATGAGCACCCGGCCGTCGCCGTCGACATCGAGCGAGAAAACGAGATCCGGCACGCCTAGCAGGCCGCCCGCGCGCTGCGGCCACTCGACGAGGCACACAGCGCCGCTGTCGAAGTACTCGCGAAAGCCGGCGTCGGCCCATTCAGCCGGATCGGTGAAACGGTAGAGATCGAAGTGATAGAGCGCAAGTTCCCCATCGGGCACGGCCACCGTATAAGGTTCGACGAGCGTATAGGTGGGACTGCGCACGCGTCCGGTGTGACCGAGGCCGCGCAAGGTGGCGCGCACGAGGGTGGTTTTGCCGGCGCCGAGGTCGCCGGTGAGCTGCACCTGCAGGCCATGAAATGCGTGGCCGCTGACCGGTTGCTGCACGTGGCGCAGGCTCTCGATGGCCTTTGCGAAGCGCACGCCGAAGGCGCTGGTGGCGGCTTCGTCCGCGAGCGTGAAATGACGTTCGAGCAGGACAGCGGCGGGCGGTTGGATCGAGAGATCGGAGTGGTCAGACATTCTCGTAAAATGGCGTGATGAACCGAAGTCCGGAGTTCCCCGTTTCCTGCACGCCTGCGTCCGATGACGATGCGCGTGCCATGCGTCCGCTCGATGAAGCGGCGCTGGCCGCACTTGCCCTGCGTATCAAGACGTGGGGCCGCGAACTGGGTTTCGGGGAGGTGGGTATCAGCGATACCGATCTCTCCGCTGCCGAAGCGCCCCTTGCTGCGTGGCTCGAAGCGGGCTGCCACGGCGAGATGGATTATATGGCTAAACATGGGATGAAACGCGCGAGGCCGGCGGAGCTTGTGGCCCATACGCGACGCGTGATCTCCGCGCGGATGGCCTATTTGCCGGCTGCCGTACTGGCGGAAGAGGGCGCGGCGAGCGCGCTGCCACATGACGCTCAAGTACCGGCAAATCCGGCCAATGCGCCCGCTACCAGCGGTGCGTGGCGCAAAAAGGAACTGGCGCGGCTGACCGATCCGTCCACGGCGGTGGTCTCGATCTACGCGCGGGGCCGCGATTATCACAAGGTCATGCGTAACCGTCTGCAACAATTGGCCGAGCGGATCGAAGCGGAAGTCGGCGCGTATGGATACCGCGTGTTCACGGATTCCGCGCCCGTCCTCGAAGTCGAACTCGCGCAAAAAGCGGGACTTGGCTGGCGCGGCAAGCACACGTTGCTGCTGGAGCGCGACGCCGGCTCGCTGTTCTTTCTCGGCGAGATCTACGTGGACCTGCCCTTGCCGACGGACGCGCAGACCGCACCGCAAGACGCCCCACAGAGCGCCGGCGCGCATTGCGGCAACTGCACGCGCTGCCTCGGCGCATGCCCGACTGGCGCGATCGTGGCGCCTTACAAGGTGGATGCGCGGCTTTGCATCTCCTACCTCACCATCGAACTGAAAGGCAGTATTCCGCCGGAGTTGCGGCCGCTGATCGGCAATCGCGTGTATGGCTGCGACGATTGCCAGCTCGTGTGTCCCTGGAACAAATTTGCGCAGGCGGCGCCGGTCGCCGATTTCGACGTGCGTCACGGGCTCGATCGCGCAAGCCTCACGGATCTCTTCGCGTGGAGCGCGGATGAGTTCGATACCCGCATGCAGGGCAGCGCGATTCGCCGCATCGGCTACGAGTGCTGGCTGCGCAATCTGGCGGTGGGCATGGGCAACGCGCTGCGTGCCGATCGGGCCAGCATCCAGAGTGGCGCGCGTGACGCCATCGTGGAGGCACTGCGCGCGCGTGCCGACGACCCGTCGCCGCTGGTGCGCGAGCATGTGGAGTGGGCGCTTGAAGCGGCCTGACGAGGCGGCGTACAGTAGCGGGATTTCCGGCGCGGCCATTGCTGCGCGCGGGGCACGCTCATGGAGCAACAACCAGGCAAAGCGGGTGAAGCCATCATGTTCAACGCAGTGATCGACGCGCCGTTCGGCAAAGTCGGCATTCGTCTCGAAGCCGACGCGGTGCGCGAGATCGTCTATTTGCCAGATTCGGCGCGTAACATCGCGCCCGACACGCCATTGGCAAAAGACGCGGTGCAGCAGATCGAGCGCTATCTGGAGCGTGCTTCCGCGCGTTTCGATCTGCCGCTCGCCGCCGTTGGCACCGCTTTTCAGCAGCGGGTATGGGCGGCGATCAGCGAGATTCCGCCCGGCGTCGTGCTCACTTACGGACAGTTGGCCAAACGCATTGGCAGTGCACCGCGCGCAGTCGGCCAGGCGTGCGGCTCGAACTATTTCCCGATCGTGATTCCCTGTCATCGTGTGGTGTCCTCGAGTGGCATTGGCGGTTTTGCTCATCACGCGGACGACGGCTTTTTCCGCAAGGTAAAGCGCTGGCTGCTCGCGCACGAAGGTGTGCCCTACGCATGAGCGAACTCCTCAACGCAGAAGACGCCGCCCAGTCACCGCTTTTTCTCAGCAGCAGCGCGTCCATCGACGCGTTCTGCGACGCCCTGTGGCTCGAACATGGCTTGTCGCGCAACACGCTCGACGCGTATCGGCGCGATCTGCGTCTCTTCTGCGAGTGGCTGGCGCAGAGCCGCAACGCGTCGCTCGATACAGCCAGCGAAGCTGATCTCACCGCCTACAGCGTGGTGAGGTTGAAGGACAAGGCGACCTCGGCGAACCGCCGCCTTTCCGTGTTCCGGCGTTACTACGCATGGGCCGTGCGTGAACACCGTGCTGCCGTGGACCCGACATTGCGCATCCGTTCGGCCAAACAGCCGGCGCGCTTTCCCGCCACCTTGAGCGAAGCCCAGGTCGAAGCGCTGCTCGGTGCACCGGATATCGACACGCCGTTGGGCCTGCGCGATCGCACCATGCTCGAACTGATGTACGCGAGCGGCCTGCGCGTCACCGAACTCGTCACGCTGAAGACCGTGGAAGTCGGTCTTAACGAAGGCGTGGTGCGCGTGATCGGCAAGGGCTCCAAGGAGCGGCTGATTCCGTTCGGCGAGGAAGCGCACGGCTGGATCGAGCGATACCTGCGCGAGGCGCGTCCGGCGTTGCTGGGCGCGCGTGCAACCGACGCGCTGTTCGTGACGACGCGGGCCGAGGGCATGACGCGTCAGCAGTTCTGGAACATCATTAAACGACACGCAGCCGCAGCCGACGTGCACGCACCGCTGTCACCGCACACGCTGCGGCACGCGTTCGCCACGCACCTGCTGAATCACGGGGCCGATCTGCGCGTGGTGCAATTGCTGCTCGGCCACACGGATATTTCGACCACGCAGATCTATACGCACGTTGCACGCGAGCGCCTGAAGTCGCTGCACGCGACGCATCATCCACGTGGTTGAGTGCCGGGGCAGGGCGCGCTTCACGTTCGATCAATGGGTACGATCGTGCCAGTTGGGCGGACGGTGCACAATTGGCCGAATGGCCTGGCCGTTTGGCTAACCCATTCGGCCAATAGCGGACACACAATCTCGCCCTTACAATGCGCCGATGAGCAAATCCAGACACGTCTCCGAAACGCCCGCCACGCAGTTTTTGCGCCGTCATGGCGTGGCATTCGGCGAGCATCCTTACGACTACGTGGAGCATGGTGGCACGGCGGAGTCGGCGCGCCAGTTGGGCGTCGACGAACATCAAGTGGTGAAGACACTGGTCATGGAAGACGAGCATGCCAAGCCGCTCATCGTGCTGATGCACGGCGACCGCACCGTCTCCACCAAGAATCTGGCGCGGCAGATCGGGGCGAAGCGGGTCGAGCCGTGCAAGCCCGAAGTGGCGAACCGGCATTCGGGCTATCTGATTGGCGGCACGTCGCCGTTCGGCACGCGCAAAGCCATGCCGGTGTACGTGGAGTCGAGCATTCTCGAACTCGACAAGATCTGGCTGAATGGGGGGCGGCGCGGCTTTCTGGTCAGCATCGCGCCTGCGGTGCTCGGTACGTTGTTGCAGGCGAAGCCCGTGCAGTGTGCGAGCGTGGACTAAATCGTTTCCGCGCTGCGCGCGTGGATTACGCTGGCAAGCGTTCGAAGCCACGTGCTGCGCGGCCGCCTGTAGAGGGTTGGTACGAACGGATTGCTACAAAGGGCCTGGCTGTGTGGGCGCGGTTCGGTAGAATGCTCGCCATTTCGTTCGTGCTGTCCCGTACCGTTTGCAACCGGTGCGCTTTCCGATACCTATAAGAGTCCCAGATGGAAAACCTGATCGTTGCCGTCGTCGCCTATCTGATCGGTTCGGTGTCGTTCGCCGTGATCGTCAGTTCCGTGATGGGGCTGGCCGACCCGCGCTCGTACGGCTCGAAAAATCCCGGCGCCACCAATGTGCTGCGCAGCGGCAACAAAACCGCCGCGATCCTGACCTTGCTCGGCGACGCCTTCAAGGGCTGGCTGGCCGTCTGGCTCGTCAGTCACTTCGGTGCGCGCTACGGGCTCGACGACGATGCGACCGCGCTCGCCGCCATCGCGGTATTTCTCGGGCATCTCTACCCGGTGTTTTTCCGCTTCAAGGGCGGCAAGGGCGTTGCCACGGCTGCGGGCGTGCTGCTCGCCATCAACCCCGTGCTTGGCCTCGCGACCATGCTGACGTGGCTGATCATCGCGTTCTTCTTCCGCTATTCGTCACTCGCCGCGCTGGCGGCAGCCGTGTTCGCACCGCTTTTCGACGGCTTTCTGTTTGGTGCGAACATCATTGCGCTGGCTATCGTCGCCATGAGTTCGCTGCTGGTCTGGCGCCACCGCGGCAACATTGCGAAGCTGATGGCGGGGCAGGAAAGCCGGATCGGCGACAAGAAGAAAGCCGAGGCGCAGGCAGGGGTCAAACGGCGCTGAGTGAGCGGCATGGCCGCCGCCCAGGGTTGAAGGCGGCGGTCTGTGGCACGGAAGCGGTCTGGCGGCTCGCGCGCCGCGCGCCCGGCTCAACGGCCTGGGACTTAGTCGCGGAAGTTGTTGAAGTCGAGCGGCGTGTCCGTCACGTCTTTACGCAGCAGGGCAATCACACTTTGCAGATCGTCGCGCTTGGTGCCCGACACGCGCACCGCGTCGCCCTGGATGCTCGCCTGAACCTTGATCTTGCTGTCCTTGACGAGGCGGACGATTTTCTTTGCCAGATCGCCCGAAACGCCTTTCTTCACGGTGACGACCTGCTTGACCTTGTCGCCGCCAATCTTCTCGATCTTGCCGTAGTCCAGGAAGCGCACGTCCACGTTACGCTTGGCCATTTTCGAAACCATCACGTCCTTGACCTGGCCGAGCTTGAAGTCGTCGTCGGCAAACAGGGT
Organism: Paraburkholderia sp. DHOC27; assembly: GCF_003429005.1. Classification (GTDB taxonomy): domain Bacteria; phylum Pseudomonadota; class Gammaproteobacteria; order Burkholderiales; family Burkholderiaceae; genus Paraburkholderia. Next base: position 157,546 of record NZ_QVQV01000005.1, on the reverse strand, counting down.
GAGTTCGTGTTCCTTGTGTTCGACACGCGCGTCCGACCCCTTGAAGTCGAAGCGGGTGGAAATTTCCTTGTTGGACTGCTCGATCGCGTTCTTGACTTCGATCATGTTCGCTTCGCAGACGACGTCAAACGATGGCATTGCTTTCTCCCAATAGTGCGGCGATGCGCGGCGCGGCCGGACGGCTGCAGACGCTGCACTCGCTATAATCACGGACCGGACGTCATTTTACCGACGCCTTTCTCTTTTGCCCAAGGCCGTCGCGCAAAGCCGCCCGGCCCGCTCCAGACGGCCTCCACATTCCGATGTCCCAGTCTTCCTCCAACACTCTTACCCTTCTTGACCGCTATCCGCTGCGGACGCACAACACCTTCGGCTTCGATGTCCACGCGCACGTGGCGTGCCGGGTCGAGAGTGAGGATCAGTTGCGCGCGGCGCTGCGCGATCCGCGCGTGGCGGAACTGCCGCGACTGGTGCTGGGCGGCGGCAGCAATGTGGTGTTGACGCGCGATTTCGACGGTCTGGTGTTGCTGGTGGCGCTACATGGCCGGCGCATCACCCATGAGGACGACGACGCATGGTACGTCGAGGCCGCCGCCGGCGAAAACTGGCACGAGTTCGTCGCGTGGACGCTCGCACAGGAAATGCCGGGGCTCGAAAACCTGGCGCTGATTCCGGGGACGGTTGGCGCGGCGCCGATCCAGAATATCGGCGCCTATGGCCTCGAGATGTGCGAGCGCTTCGCCTCCTTGCGCGCCGTTGAAGTGGCGACCGGCGAGACGCACGAACTCGACGCGAACGCCTGCCGGTTCGGCTACCGCGACAGTTTCTTCAAGCGTGAGGGGCGCGATCGCTTCGTGATTACCTCGGTGACGTTCCGTCTGCCTAAAGCGTGGGTGCCGCGCGCCAGCTACGCGGACATTGCCCGCGAACTTGCCGCCGAAGGGCTCGGCGACGCTTCGCCGAACGCGCAGGCCATCTTCGATGCGGTGGTCGCGGTGCGGCGCGCCAAACTGCCCGATCCGCAGGAACTCGGCAATGCGGGAAGTTTCTTCAAGAATCCGGTGATCGACGCGGCGCAATTCGAAGCGTTGCAGCGTCAGGCGCCGGAAGTGGTGGCGTATCGGCAGCCAGATGGCCAGGTCAAGCTTGCAGCCGGCTGGTTGATCGACCGGTGCGGCTGGAAAGGGCGTGCAATGGGCGCGGCGGCCGTGCACGAGCGGCAGGCGCTGGTGCTGGTGAATCGCGGCGGCGCGAGCGGCGCTGAGGTGCTCGCGCTGGCACAGGCGATCCAGCAGGACGTGCGTGAGAGATTTGGCGTGGAGCTGGAGGCCGAGCCGGTGTGCCTGTGATGCGCATGTGACCTGGGCGCGGCTTCCCGCAGAAAGAAAGCTCAATGCAAATAAAAAAGCGCCAGGATCACTCCTGGCGCTTTTTTTGCGCTTACGTTCGGGCCGCTAAAACAGCGCCCGCCCGCCGTTACCCGCGCTGACGACGCGCGTTTTCGGCAATCCGCATACGCAGCGCGTTCAGCTTGATGAACCCGCCAGCGTCGGCCTGGTTGTAGGCGCCGCCGTCATCGTCGAAGGTTGCGATGGTCTTGTCGAACAAGGTTTCCTTCGAATCACGCGCCACCACCGACACGCTGCCCTTGTACAGCTTCACGCGCACCCAGCCGTTGACCTTCTCTTGCGTGTGATCGATCAGCACCTGAATCGCACGACGCTCCGGGCTCCACCAGTAGCCGTTGTAAATCAGCGCGGCGTAGCGAGCCATCAGGTCGTCCTTCAGATGGGCCACTTCGCGGTCCAGCGTGATGGATTCGATGCCGCGGTGCGCCTTGAGCATGATGGTGCCGCCCGGCGTTTCATAGCAGCCGCGCGATTTCATGCCGACATAGCGGTTCTCGACCAGGTCCAGACGGCCAATGCCGTGCTTGCCGCCCAGGCGATTCAGTTCCGTGAGCATTTCAGCCGGCGAGAGACGCTTGCCGTTGATCGCAACCGGATCGCCGTGCTCGTATTCGATGTCGACGTATTCGGCCTGATCCGGCGCCTGTTCGGGCGAAACGGTCCAGCGCCACATATCGGCTTCGGCTTCCGCCTTCGGGTCTTCCAGGTGACGGCCTTCGAACGAGATGTGCAGCAGATTGGCGTCCATCGAATACGGCGCGCCGCCTTGCTTGTGCTTCATTTCGATCGGAATACCGGCCTTTTCCGCGTAAGCCAGCAGCTTTTCACGCGAGAGCAGATCCCATTCGCGCCACGGTGCGATCACCTTGATGCCCGGTTCCAGCGCGTAGTAGCCGAGTTCGAAGCGAACCTGGTCGTTGCCCTTGCCGGTTGCGCCGTGCGAAACCGCTTGCGCGTCGGTGGCACGTGCGATTTCGATCTGACGCTTGGCGATCAGCGGACGCGCGATCGACGTACCCAGCAGGTATTCGCCTTCGTAAATCGTGTTGGCGCGGAACATCGGGAACACGAAGTCGCGCACGAATTCTTCGCGCAGGTCTTCGATGAAGATGTTGTCCTGCTTGATACCCAGTTGCAGGGCTTTCTTGCGCGCCGGTTCCAGCTCTTCGCCCTGACCGATATCGGCCGTGAACGTGACGACTTCGGCGTCGTAGTTGTCCTGCAACCACTTCAGGATGACGGAGGTGTCGAGGCCGCCCGAATAGGCGAGCACGACTTTCTTGATATCGCTCATGATGAACTCGTAGCTGGAGAAAGCGGGAAAACAAGGCGCGCCGACCACATTGGCGCGCGGCAAAAACGTTATTTTGACACTAAACCGCGGCGCCCCCCGTTTTTGGGCGGGGCGGCCCGGCCGGTGTGCCGGCGTTCGTCAAGGGCAGAGTGTTGCCGGCGAACGCGTTACGGCGTTACGGTGCAAGAGGTAAAGCGGGGCGGCGTAGCGCACGGGCAGATACGCCTCGTACCCGAAAGCCCTGTTGCGCCGCGCGCAGACGTCACTCAGTGGTTCAGCTTGCCGAGCAACAGAAATTCCATCAGCGCCTTTTGAACGTGCAGACGGTTTTCCGCCTCGTCCCACACGACGCTCTGCGGACCGTCGATGACTTCCGCGCTCACTTCCTCACCGCGATGCGCCGGCAGACAGTGCATGAACAGCGCGTCGGCGTTGGCGCGCGCCATCATGTCGGCGTCGACGCACCAGTCGGCGAACGCCTTCTTGCGGGCTTCGTTTTCAGCCTCGAAGCCCATGCTGGTCCAGACATCGGTGGTGACCAGATCGGCGCCGTCACAGGCTTCGTGCGGATCGTCGAATTCTTCGTAGAACGGGGCGCTTTCGGCCGCGACCAACGCGTGATCGAGCTTGTAGCCCGGCGGCGTGGACAGGCGCAGCTTGAAGCCGAGAATCTGCGCCGCCTCGATCCACGTGTAGAGCATGTTGTTGGCGTCGCCGACCCATGCCACCGTCTTGCCGCGAATCGGACCGCGATGTTCGAAATACGTGAAGATGTCGGCCAGCACCTGGCAGGGGTGATATTCGTTGGTCAGCCCGTTGATGACCGGCACGCGCGAATTCTCAGCGAACAGCTCCAGGATATCCTGGCCGAACGTGCGGATCATGATGATGTCGACCATGCGCGAGATGACCTGCGCCGCGTCTTCAATGGGCTCGCCGCGCCCGAGTTGCGTGTCGCGCGTGCTCATGAACACCGCGTGACCGCCCAGCTGGAAGATGCCTGCTTCGAACGACAGACGCGTGCGCGTCGAGTTTTTCTCGAAGATCATCGCGAGCGTGCGATCGTGCAGCGGGTGATATGTCTCGTAGTTCTTGAACTTGTTCTTCAGAATGCGAGCGCGCTCGAGCACGTACTCGTAGTCTTCCAGCGAGAAATCCTTGAACTGAAGGTAATGGCGAATTTTCTTGGCGGTCATGAAACAAATACGGCGGTCTCACCCGGCAAAGTTGCCGGACTGCGCCGCCGTCGTTTGTGGTAACTGTCTGGAGCATAAAGGATTTTGACGCTTTTGACGAGTGAGCGAAACGGTTCGGCAATTGTTCCTGGCGGGCGCGACAGTGAGTTAGGACAAGTCTTATGTGCAGTGCGGGAAAAGGAGCCCTGAGATATAATCTTGGCGTTTCCTAAAAGCCCGGCAAGCAGGCTTCGTGCTTGTGGGACACGGCTCGCGCGCCCGGAAAGCTTTCCTCGCGGTGCGCCGTCATGACAGTAGTCGCGTGGTGGCCCAGTGCCCAACCGCGGCGCCCGGTGGCGTGCTCCGCGGGGTCGTGTACGACGTGTTCAGGCAGCCGCATTCGCTGGCAATTCGCTGGGCAGTCACACAGGTATCCCTACATGGCCGAAACACCTCCAACCGAATATTTCATTCAGGGTATTACCAAGAGCGGGAAGAAGTTTCGGCCTAGCGACTGGTCGGAGCGCCTCGCCGGTGTGATGTCCATGTTTGGTCCAGGTGCCAAGGGCCCCAACGCTTACCTGCAATATTCGTTGTACGTGCGTCCCACTATGCTGGACGATCTGAAGTGCGTGATCCTCGATTCGCGCCTGCGCGATATCGAACCGATGGCGTTCGACTTCGTCATGAACTTTGCGAAAGACAACGACCTCGTCGTAACCGAAGCGTGTGAACTGCCGCACGAGCATCCTGTGCAGCAGGCCCGCAAACGCGCATTCCTCTAAGCCGAGGTTCCACTCGGAGATTCAGCGCATTACGCGCTTGACTCACAGTGTGGACAATGAAAACGACAAAACCCGCCTAAGCGGGTTTTTTTATTGGCGTCACGCATTGATGGCGCTCACTGTTGAGTGAAGCCAGGTGGCAATGGAGTGAAGCCGCGTGCGATGCCAAAAGGCGAAGAAGCGGGAGCAACGCAAAACAACGCGCGGAAACAAAAAAGCCCGCCGAAGCGAGCTTTCATGACGCAGCGGAAACAGGAGGTCGCCCACCGAAGTGGGCTGGCCGGATTTACTGCGCTGCGGGCGCCTGCAGACCCTTGATGGCTGCAGCCAGGCGGCTCTTATGGCGAGCTGCCTTGTTCTTGTGAACGATTTTCTTGTCGGCGATGATGTCGATGGTCTTCGACGACGCCAGGAAGATCTCAGCGGCCTTAGCCTTGTCGCCGGCGTCGATTGCCTTGCGAACGGCCTTGATTGCCGTGCGGAACTTCGAGCGCAGCGCCGAGTTGTGCGAGTTTGCCTTCGCGGCCTGACGGGCGCGCTTGCGTGCTTGTGCGGTGTTAGCCATGACGGTTCCTTATCCTGTTCCTGTTTCCAGTACCTGACCTTCAAACGAGGCCGGGCGCTGCTTTTAGATCGAACTCCTGGAAGCGATTGCCCAAGAGCGCAAAGTAACGAAATTACTGATTCAGCGAGGCGAATCAGGCTCGTTCAGCGGGTGCCGGGTTGCGGCTTGATTGCGCCTTCGTCGCACCTAGGCGGGCAAGGTTGCGCGGCCTGAATGCTTCCCGAAAACGCTTCCCGAAAATTGAGCGAGCGTCGAAACCGGCGATTATAGCAACAAAATCAGGCACGTGGCAATCAGAAATGAGTGCGTCCAGTCACGGCGGGTGACTCGGCTTCACTGCCAGGCGCGTGCAAATCGAGCCGTCATGGCACCGAATCCGCACCCTCAGCGTGCCGGTAACGCGCCACGAAGACTCGCCGGAAGCCAAAACTCCGCGAACGTCTGCACGGCAAATCGGTCGGAAACGGGTTCAGGCTCGTCGTCCGCACTTGCGGCACCCGTATAATAAGCGCCCCATGAATCTATTCCGAGCCCTGCTGACGGTCAGCGGCTTCACGCTGCTGTCCCGCGTGACCGGACTGGCCCGCGAAACGCTGATCGCCCGTGCGTTCGGCGCCAGTCAATACACTGACGCGTTCTACGTCGCCTTCCGTATTCCCAACCTGCTGCGCCGCATCTCCGCTGAGGGGGCGTTCTCGCAGGCGTTCGTGCCGATCCTCGCCGAGTTCAAGAACCAGCAGGGGCACGACGCGACCAAGGCGCTGGTCGACGCCACCTCCACGGTGCTCGCCTGGGCGCTGGCGGTGCTGTCGCTGCTCGGCGTGCTGGGGGCGTCCGGCGTGGTCTACGTGGTGGCCTCGGGTCTCGCGCATGACGGCGCGGCATACCCGCTCGCCGTCACGATGACGCGCATCATGTTCCCGTACATAGTGTTCATTTCGCTGACGTCGCTGGCGTCGGGCGTGCTGAATACTTACAAGAACTTTTCGCTGCCCGCCTTCGCGCCCGTGTTGCTGAACGTGTCGTTCATCGGCGCGGCCGTGTTCGTCGCGCCGCATATGAAAACGCCGGTCTACGCGCTGGCGTGGGCGGTGATCGTAGGTGGCGCGCTGCAGTTTCTGGTGCAGCTGCCGGGCCTCAAGAAAATCGATATGATCCCGCGCATCGCGTGGAACCCTGTGCGTGCGCTCGCGCATCGCGGCGTCAAACGGGTGCTGTCGAAAATGGTGCCTGCCATGTTCGCGGTCTCGGTGGCGCAGATCAGCCTGATCATCAACACCAATATTGCGTCGCGGATCGGGCCGGGCGCCGTGTCGTGGATCAATTACGCCGACCGCCTGATGGAGTTTCCGACCGCGCTGCTGGGCGTCGCGCTCGGCACGATTCTTCTGCCGAGCCTTTCCAAAGCACACGTCGACGCCGATCCGCACGAATACTCTTCATTGCTCGACTGGGGTTTGCGGGTCACGTTTCTGCTGGCCGCGCCGAGCGCCATCGCGCTGTTTTTCTTTGCTGAGCCGTTGACGGCCACACTGTTCCACTACGGCAAGTTCGACGGACATTCCGTCGTGATGGTGGGCCGCGCCCTGTCCGCGTACGGGGTCGGCCTGATCGGCCTGATTCTGATCAAGATTCTGGCGCCGGGCTTTTATGCCAAGCAGGACATCAAGACGCCCGTGAAGATCGGCGTGGGTGTGCTGGTTGTCACACAGTTGAGCAACTACGTGTTCGTGCCGATCTTCGCGCACGCCGGCTTGACCTTGAGCGTCGGGCTTGGGGCTTGCGTGAACGCACTGCTGCTGTTCATCGGCTTGCGTCGACGCGGCATTTACATGCCATCGGGCGGTTGGCTGGTATTTTTCGTACAGATGATCGGCGCCTGTCTCGTGCTGGCGGGTGTGATGCACTGGTTTGCTATCAGCTTTGACTGGATCGGCCTGCATAGCCGGCCGTTGGAGCGGGTGGTGTTGCTGGCTGCGTGCCTCGTCCTGTTTGCTGCGCTATATTTCGGTATGCTTTGGCTGATGGGCTTCAAATACGCGTATTTCAGAAGGCGAGTGAAGTGATCACGACGACGCGGGTTCTCGACTATTTCAGCACGCTGGTCGCCGAAGACGACAGTCTGCCCTTGACCGAGGCGGCGCTTTCGCTTGCACAGGATGCGTACCCCGATCTCGATCTGCAAGGCACGCTCGCCGAGATCGACGAACTGGTGTTGCGTCTGCAACGCCGTATGCCCGACGACGCCGATATCAAGCAGAAAGTCGGTATCCTCAATCGCTTTTTCTTTCGCGAACTGGGCTTCGGCAGCAATCTCAACGACTACTACGATCCCGACAACAGCCATCTGAACGTGGTGCTCAAGCGGCGTCGCGGCATTCCGATTTCGCTCGCGGTGCTGTATCTGGAGATGGCCGAGCAGATCGGCATTCCGGTCCGTGGCGTGTCGTTTCCCGGTCATTTCCTGCTACGCGTGACGACGCCCGAAGGCGATGTCATGCTCGACCCGACCAGCGGGCATTCGCTGTCCGAGTCCGAAATGGTCGAGATGCTGGAGCCCTACGTGGCGACGGCGGGCGAGTCGGTTGGCCGCGCGCTGCGTATGTTGCTGCAGCCGGCCACGCGGCGCGAAATCATCGCGCGCATGCTGCGCAATCTGAAATCGACCTATCTCCAGACCGAACGCTGGCAGCGGCTGTTGGCTGTGCAGCAACGTCTCGTGATTTTGTTGCCCGAGAGTATCGAGGAAGTGCGGGATCGCGGCTTCGCCTACGCACGGCTCGATTACCTGCGGCCGGCGCTGGAAGATCTGGAGCGTTATCTGGGCGACCGTCCGGATGCGGACGACGCCACGGTCGTCGAATCGCAACTGCATGAATTGCGTCAGCGGACGCAGCATAACGACCGGGACTGAAGCGGACGTGTTGCGGTTCTGGCGAGAAGGCCGCCGCAAGTCTTCGCAAAACAGCCTTCGTAAGTCAGCCGCAAAAAAACGCCTGCCACGCGCATCATTCGCACGGCAGGCGTTTCGCATTGCGCGCCGGGCTCAACCCACGGCGCGTCCACTCACTTAGGCTGCATGCGGATTGCGCCATCCAGCCGAATCACTTCGCCGTTGAGCATCGGATTGTCGACGATCTGCTTGGCGAGCATCGCATACTCGACCGGTTTGCCCAGCCGCGGCGGGAACGGCACCATCGCGCCGAGAGCGTCCTGCACTTCCTGCGGCATGCCGAGCAACATCGGCGTTTCGAAGATGCCTGGCGCGATCGTCATGACGCGGATCGCGTTACGCGACAGGTCGCGTGCGATGGGCAGCGTCATGCCTGCCACGCCGCTCTTCGAAGCCGCGTAGGCCGCCTGGCCGATCTGGCCATCGAAGGCCGCCACGGAGGCCGTGTTGATGATCACGCCGCGCTCGCCACCTGCGTTCGGCTCGTTCTTCGCCATCGCCGCAGCGGCGAGGCGGATCATGTTGAACGTACCGATCAGATTGATCGAGATGGTGCGCGTGAACGCGTCGAGCGGATGCGGGCCGTCCTTGCCGACGGTCTTGATGGCCGGCGCCACGCCCGCGCAATTGATCAAGCCGCGCAGCACGCCGAGTTGGGTGGCCGCTTCGACCGCCTGCGTGGCATCGTCTTCACGACTCACATCACATTTGACGAACACGCCGCCGAGTTCCTGCGCGAGCGCGGTGCCGGCTTCCTGGTTCAGATCGGCGACCACGATCTTGCCGCCTTCCGCCGCGAACATGCGCGCGGTAGCTGCGCCAAGACCCGACGCACCGCCCGTGATAAGGAATACGTTGTCACGAATTTCCATCTGTCTTCTCCTTCACTCCAGTTCAATAATCGTCGTGATCGAATATCTTTTCGATAGTCGATTGTAGCGGCTATGCTGCAGCGCGGAAAGCGAAAGGGGTGGAAAGTGAACGAGCGTACGCCGCGTAAAGGCAGGCTTGGGCATCTTACGGATAACTAATTATCAGGCGTGGCCTGTCAGCTTTGTGCGATTCGATCATCACAATGCTGAAGCGTCAAAACTCGTAGCCCCAAATAAAAACCCGCCCAATTGGGCGGGTTCGTATCGAGCAGACGCAAGCGCGAGATGCAAACGAGATTCGAGCGCGTTACTTCAGTGCGTCGAACACCCGCGTGCGGATTTCGTCCACGGTGCCGAGACCGGAGATGGCACGGTATTGCGGCGCCTTCAGGCTGCTCGACGCATCACCGTTTTTGGCCCACGTGTTGTAGTACTCGATGAGCGGCTTCGTCTGCGCGACATAGACGTCGAGACGTTTCCTGACCGTTTCTTCCTTGTCGTCTTCACGCTGGATGAGCGGTTCACCCGTGACGTCGTCGACATTCTCGACTTTCGGCGGATTGAACTTGACGTGGTACGTGCGACCCGAAGCGGCGTGCACGCGGCGCCCGCTCATGCGCACGATGATCTCGTCGAACGGCACGTCGATTTCCAGCACGTAGTCGATTGCCACGCCGGCCTGTTTCATCGCTTCAGCTTGCGGCAGCGTGCGCGGAAAACCGTCGAACAGATAGCCGTTTTCGCAATCGCAGTCCTGCAGACGCTCTTTCACCAGGTTGATGATCAATTCGTCCGGCACGAGTTCGCCGGCATCCATGAAACGCTTTGCTTCGACGCCGAGCGGCGAGCCCGCCTTGACCGCTGCACGCAGCATGTCGCCTGTGGAGATTTGCGGAATGCCGAATTTTTCTTTGATGAAGGTGGCCTGAGTGCCCTTACCAGCCCCGGGGGCACCCAACAGGATCAAACGCATGTGATATCTCCAGAACTATGTGAATTCTTGCGCGTTGCGACGAAGGACATCTGCGCGCTCAGCAAAGGGGCCCGCTTCGAATGGCCCGCGCCATACCTCGCGCGGCTCGTCGAAGACGACGGCGCTGCAAAGGGAGCGGTGGGACAACTGGGGGCAAACCCTGGCAAACGAATACAGCAGATGATGCGCACGGCCATTTGATTATGCCACGGGTTTTTACGCCGACGGACCGAATAAAGCCTGTACGCGCGCGAGATCCGCGGGCGTGTCGACGCCCGGCATCGGCGCGTGCGCAGTGACGAGGACCGCAATGCGCTCGCCATGCCACATGGCGCGCAGTTGCTCGAGCGCCTCGGTCTGCTCGATAGGCGACTGCGTCAGGCTCGGGTAGGTGCGCAGAAACTTGGCGCGGTATGCATACAAACCGATGTGCCGGTAGACCGTCGCGGGGGCGGGCGGTGCGGGCATGGACGCGATGTCCGGCCAATGCGTCTGCCAGGCGTCGCGCGCCCAGGGAATCGGCGCACGCGAAAAGTACAGCGCCACCCCGCGCGCATCGAGTACGACCTTGACCACGTTGGGATTGAACACTTCGGCCGGGTCCGTGATGGGATGCGCGGCAGTGGCCATTGCACAACCCGGATTGGCGGCAAGGTGCGACGCTACGCCGCACACCAGATCGGGGTCGATGAGCGGCTCGTCCCCTTGCACATTCACCACGATCGTGTCATCGCTCCACGCGAATTGCGCCGCCACTTCCGCGAGACGGTCGGTGCCGGAGGGATGATCGGGGCGCGTCATGACGCCCTGGATGCCGTGCTCACGCGCGACGTCGATGACCGACTGCGCATCCGAGGCGATCAGCACGTGCTGCGCGCCCGAAGCCAGCGCGCGTTCCGCGACGCGTACCACCATCGGCTTGCCGCCAATATCGGCGAGTGGCTTGTTGGGCAGACGCGTGGAAGCGAGCCGGGCGGGCACGACGGCAATGAAGGGCGGCGTGGAGGTAGCGGTGGTTGGGATCATCGTCGGAGCGGCGGCAAGAGCGGAAGAGGGCACACAGCGCGCGGCAGTGTGTGCCGAAAGAGAGCGGGTTGGGGCGAGTGACGTACCTGCTGCAAACGGTCTTGAGGCAGCGGACGACCGGCTGCGGCCGGCCGGTATCAGGCGCCCGTTGCCGGATTCAGCGGCTCGACCGGCGTACCTTCGACCGTTTGACGCGCTTCGTCCACCAGCATGACCGGGATGCCGTCGCGGATGGGATACGCGAGCTTGTCCGCGTTGCAGATCAGTTCCTGCGCGGGACGATCGTAGCTAAGCGGGCCCTTGCAGATCGGGCAGACGAGAATTTCAAGCAGGCGAGCGTCCACGGACTTTCTCCACGACTAATTCAATGAGGCGATGATCCAGCGCAGCTTCAACCGGGACAACCCAGATGCGTGCATCGTGCCAGGACCCTAATTTTACCGCATCCTTTTCGGTGATCAGGATGGCATCGGCATCCACATCCGTAAAGGGATTGCTGGTGAACGCGTAATGATCGGGCAGGGCGCGGGTTGCCGGGTTCAGGCCGGCGGCGCGCAGGGTGGCGAAGAAGCGCTCGGGGGCGCCGATACCGGCTGCGGCCATCACGCGGTCACCGCCGAATTGCGCCAGCGGACGGCGCAATTGCGGATTGCCCAGATGCCACGCGTCGCCAGGCGTCAGTTGCAGCGCGAAGGTGTTGGGCCAGGGCGGCAGCGTGCGTTCATAGGGGTTGTTGATAAGCGTCGCGTCACGGCGGCGCGACAGCGGCTCACGCAACGGGCCGGCCGGCAGCAGAAAGCCGTTGCCGCCCAGACGGTCGTCGAACACGACCAGTTCAGCATCGCGCGCGAGGCGGTAGTGCTGCAACCCGTCGTCGCTGACGATCACATCCACATCGCGATGCGCCGCGCACAGCGCCTGTGCGGCTGCCACGCGGTCCGGCGAGACCCAGACGGGGGCGCCGGTGCGGCGCGCAATCAGCAACGGCTCGTCGCCGGCGGCGCGCGGCGACGATGCGGCGGTGACCGCCGTGGGTCGCACGATGCGCGCGCCGTAACCCCGCGAGACGACACCCGGCTGGAACCCTGCCGCGCGCAGCGCTTCCACCAGCGCGATGACAGTAGGCGTCTTGCCCGTTCCACCCACCGTGACATTGCCGACCACGACGACCGGCACGCCGACGCGCACCGATTTCAGCCAGCCAAACGAAAACGCGGCGCGCCGTGCGGCCGCGATGGCGGCGAAGATGCCGGCGAATGGCAGCAAGGCCCACGCGAATGGACCGCGCTGTTGCCATTCGCGCGCAATGCGCGCTTCGAGCGGGCGGGTGGCTTCGCTCATGCAGCGAACGCCGCCGCGCTGAGCCGCGACGGCAGCAGGGCTCCCCCGGCGGCTTCACGCATGGATCCAGACAACACGATGCACGGGGCGCAGCAGGTAGCGAAAATCAACGCGTTTCTCCGGGCAAGATGAACGGGGCGGGGCAACGCTCGTGATGCCCTTGAAACCCGGCACTCTAGCGCGCCAGCGTCATCAACGGCAAGTCGCCAACTGGCTGGCCGGGGCGAAAAACTGGCGTTTGTCTGCGGATCAGCCTGTGGATAACTTTGTGGAAAAGCTGCCGTCGCCAAGGCTGAAAGGTCCGCGCCGAGCGGGTCCTGTCGGCAGGCATTCATATTAACGAGATATAAAATCCATACAAATCAACATGTTGCATCGGACTTATGAGGTTCTGCGAGCCATTCGGCTGGGTCTCCCGAGATTGATCCCGTCATGTGGACACTTTTGACAATTTGTGCAACTCGCTGGACGCAGATGGCCGGTCGGTCTATCGTCTGTCCGGCCTATATTTCGTTCGCGCCACTCGTCCTTTCTCTGCCCTTGCATGCCATCCGATAGTCCTTTCTCGTCCCCGGCCACCTCAGGTGGCGAAGTCGTCGTACCCGTTTCCGCGCTCAACCGGGCCATTGGCTCGATGCTGGAACGCTCGTTTCCGCTCGTCTGGGTGGCCGGTGAGGTGTCGAACTTCACGCGCGCCGCGAGCGGTCACTGGTACTTCTCGATCAAGGATAGCCAGGCGCAAATGCGCTGCGTGATGTTCCGTGGACGCGCGCAACACGCCGAGTTCACGCCGCGCGAAGGCGACCGCATCGAAGTGCGCGCGCTGGTGACGATGTACGAGCCGCGCGGCGAACTCCAACTGAATGTCGAAGCGGTGCGCCGCACCGGACAAGGGCGGCTTTACGAAGCGTTCCTGAAACTCAAGGCGCAGCTCGAAGCGGAAGGGCTGTTCGCCGTCGAGCGCAAGCGGACACTGCCGACGCATCCGCGCGCGATCGGTATCGTCACCTCGTTGCAAGCCGCCGCGTTGCGCGACGTGCTGACCACATTGCAGCGCCGTGCGCCGCATATTCCAGTAATCGTCTACCCGGCGCCGGTGCAGGGTGTGGGTGTGAGTGCAAAGCTCGCGGCGATGGTCGAGGCAGCCAACGCGCGGCGCGAGGTGGACGTGCTGATCGTATGCCGCGGCGGCGGCTCGATTGAAGATTTGTGGGCCTTCAACGAAGAAGTGCTGGCGCGCGCCATCGCGGAGAGCCGCGTGCCGGTAGTGAGCGGTGTCGGTCACGAAACCGACTTCACGATTGCCGATTTCGCTGCCGACGTACGGGCGCCCACGCCGACCGGTGCCGCCGAGCTGGTCAGCCCGCAACGCGTTTTGCTATTGCGCGATCTCGACCACCGGCACGCCACGCTGGCGCGCGGCTTTGGCCGCATGATGGAGCGCCGCGCGCAGCAACTCGACTGGCTGGCGCGCCGTCTCGTCTCGCCTGCCGAGCGGCTCGCGCGGCAACGTACGCATTTGCAGCAGTTGAGCGTGCGGCTCGCGTCGGCGGGAGCACGTCCTGCGCGCGACGCCCGAGCGCGGTTTTCGCTGCTACAGATGCGCTGGCAACGCTGGCGTCCGGACCTCGTCGCGCATCGCACCGCCGTGGATGCGCTTGCCCAGCGTCTGGACAGCGCGGTGTTGCGACAGCACGAGCGGCAGACGGCGCGTGTCGCGTCGCTCGCGGCACGTCTCGAGGTGCTGAGCCCGCAGCGCACGCTCGAACGTGGCTATGCCGCGTTGCTCGATGCGCAGAATGGTCGTGCGGTGCGTGCGCCGGCATCATTGAAGCCGGGGCGCCGCCTGACCGTGCATCTCGCGGAAGGGGCTGCAGATATCACGTTGGCCGACGTGCAAGCGCGTCTCGCGGACGGTTTCTGACACTTGTGTGAACCTGCCGCGCGCGCCATTTGCGGCGGCGTGGCACAGCGTTTGCGCACTCGTTGATGGCGTCCGTCATCAAGGCTTTTGACGATGCCGGACATAATGGCCGGTCGTTTGCGGGGTTATTCCAACTCGCCTACAATCGAGTGCTCTACAGCGTTATCCCGCAGACTGACTCCCCCACAAACAGATAGAAGGAAAGCACCATGGAACATACGCTCCCGCCGCTGCCGTTTGCGAAAAATGCCCTCGCTCCGAACATGTCGGAAGAGACGCTCGAGTATCACTATGGCAAGCACCATCAGACCTATGTGACCAACCTGAACAATCTGATCAAGGGCACGGAGTTCGAGAACCTGTCGCTTGAAGAAATCGTCAAGAAGGCATCGGGCGGTATCTTCAACAACGCTGCGCAAGTGTGGAATCACACGTTCTTCTGGAACAGCCTGTCGCCGCAAGGTGGCGGTGCACCGAAGGGCGCGCTGGCTGACGCCATCAACGCGAAGTGGGGTTCGTTCGACAAGTTCAAGGAAGAGTTCGCGAAGACCGCAGTCGGCACGTTCGGCTCGGGTTGGGCATGGCTCGTGAAGAAGGCCGACGGCTCGCTCGACCTCGTCTCCACCAGCAACGCTGCTACGCCGCTCACCACGGACGCGAAGGCGCTGCTGACCATCGACGTGTGGGAACACGCTTATTACATCGATTACCGCAATGCGCGTCCGAAGTTCGTGGAAGCGTACTGGAACATCGTGAACTGGGACTTTGCTGCGAAGAACTTCGCGTAAGGTTTCGGTGCTGTGACAGTGATGTACGGCAACTGCCGTACAGCATCAGTCTCGAGAAAAGGCCCTCGTTTCGAGGGCTTTTTTACGTTTTGAAGGTTCGGTCTCGCTTGCTTGTTGCCGAGCATTGTTGCCGACCAGGCCATGACCGTGTCGAAGCAGGTCTGTCGTGGCGATCTTTTAGTTTGGCATCCTACGCATTGAAGTGACCGACTTCGCGGAACACGCGCAACGTCGAACCAGCCCCTTTCTGCTCCGCGTTTTTTACCTCCGGATACCGCGCAGACCTCGACCCTTCCGCTCAGAGGCCGGCCGCGCAGCCCCCGCCCCGCATCAGGGACAACCCTCGTATATGCGCGTTCTGCAAGCTCCGCATGAAAAGAATGCAATGGCTTTGTGGCGCGACTTGACTTCAAATTAGCACGCCCATTCTATTTGTTCACCTGACCAGCGACACCACAGGGGAAAAATCAGGCGAATGTCCGCGTCCACCGGAAGGATTCGGTGTGCTGACGAGCGCGGCGCAGGAATCGCAGTAAGGCAATCAAGTCCGCTTAAGCGGCTATCAGAAAGAGGAGACATGCATGCGTTTGATCAGTCAGGGTATTTGCGGGGCCACACTGGCGCTCGCTGCCGGCAGTGCGATGGCGGCGGATTCGAGTGTGACGTTGTATGGTGTGGCCGATACGTTCGTCCAATACCTCGACAACGGCGGAACGCATTCGTATTCCGAACGAAGCGGCGGTGCAACCGGTTCGCAGTTCGGCTTGAAGGGCAACGAGAATCTGGGCGGCGGTCTGAACGCGCAGTTCGACGTCGAAACGGGCTTCAACATCAACAACGGCAGCCTGTTCGCTGATACGTCGACGCTCTTTTACCGGCAAGCATGGGTTGGCCTGAGCGATGACAGATACGGCTCACTGAGTATGGGCCGCCAGTACGAGCCGAGCTTCCGCGTGGTGTACCCCACGGATCCGTTTCGCGCCAACGAAGTCCTGTCGCCGTTTTCAGCAGACGTGCTGGCGGTAGACCGCAAGACGCTGTCCACCCAGTACGACTCGGGCCGCGCCAGCAATTCGATCCTCTATCAATCGCCGAACATGGCCGGCTTCCAGCTTTACGGCATGTACGCGTTCTCGTCCACGGTGACGCAGCCGGTGCCGGCGACCACCGGCAACATGCTCAACGTGGCCGCGAGCTATACCGGCTACGGCCTGTACGCGGGCCTCGCGTATGTGAACCAGCACCCGGGACAGGAGACGATCGCGGGTTTGCCGACCGCATTGAGCCTGCTCGGCACCGAGCACTTCATCGGCACGCTGGCCTATCGGCTCGGCATCGTGAACTTCCAGTTCAACTATTCGTATAACCGCGCACAAGATCCCTCGGCGAGATCGCTGGCAGCGGTACTCGGCACGGCGCACTCGCTTAGCATTGCTGAACTGGGTGCGACCATCCAGGCCACGGCGGCCGATACGATTGAAATCGCCGGCATTCAGCGCAATGTGCGGGGTGCGCATGACAACGCACCGGGCATCCAGATCGGCGCCGACCATGCGATCTCCAAACGCACGAGCTTCTACGTGCGGGCGGGGTATATCAAGAACAACGGCAGCTCCACCGTCAGCTGGCCGGGTGTGACGGTGAGCGAAGCGGGAACGAAGCAGGTTCTCGCCACGATCGGGATGACGCATCGCTTCTGAGCGGGACAAGCGGTGGGGGGATGGCGAACGGCGCGTCCAGGGACGCGCCGTTTTGCTTTGCTACTCAGGTTTCTCCTGCACGCCGCAGCGGTGCGAATTCATGGCGCGTTACGCTGGTGTACCACGCTTGAGCGGCTGAACGTCAAGCCGATGCCGCTCGCGCACCGCTCGCAATGGATCACTCCGTTTCAGCGGCCGCTGCCTTACGCGGCCGGCGACTACGTGCCGGCGCCTTACGTGCGGTCGTTTTACGGGGTGCCGGTGCTTCCGGCGTCACCTCGGCTTGCGGTTCGTGTTGCTGCGCGCTGACGTTTTCTGCGGTGGATTCCGCAGCAGGCGTTTCGGCAACCCGCTGTGCTTTCTTCGCGGCGGTCTTGCGACTCGTGCGTCCCGTGCGGCTCGTGCGAGTTTTCCGGGCGGCTGGCGCAGGCTCGACATCGGCGGTGTCGCTTTCCGCCTCCTGCGCTTCGACGGATTCACCCGCCTCGGACTCCGCCGCGAACAGCGCCGTCTGATCGTCCTGCTCGGCGACGAACACGAGTTGATCTTCTTCGTGATCTTCATCTGCGAAGACTTTGCCGCCATACACGGGGATTTCGCGCGGCGCG
This sequence comes from Paraburkholderia sp. DHOC27, assembly GCF_003429005.1. Taxonomy (GTDB): domain Bacteria; phylum Pseudomonadota; class Gammaproteobacteria; order Burkholderiales; family Burkholderiaceae; genus Paraburkholderia. The sequence goes on along the minus strand of NZ_QVQV01000005.1, from coordinate 140,133 downwards.
TCGGCTGGCGCGGGGTCCTCGTGCACGGGCACTGCCGCTGCCTCACGCGTGCTCTCCTGCGGCGCCTCGGACATCTCACGTGAGCCACTGCGGTTGCCGCGTCCGCGCCGCCGTGAGTCGCGCTGCTTGCTGCCGCCCGCTTCGCTTCTCTCGGCGCTGTCTGAAGGCGAGTTTTCCTGCGTCGCTTCCAACGGTTCACTGGCCGATTCGCTTGTGGTTTCACTCACGGACACCGCGGTGCTCCGATACACATACGCGCCCGATTTCTCGTCGCGTCCAAACTCGAGCAGGCCGCGCGCTTGCGCCTCTTCGAGCAGGTTGCCGAAGGCGCGAAAGCCGTAATACGTTTCGTTGAAATCGGGTTTGCGCCGCTTGATGGCGTTCTTCAGCACCGAGGCCCAGATCTTGCCGCTGTCGCCGCGCTCTGAGGCGAGTGCGTCGAAGGTTTGCACGGCAATCTCGACAGCCTTGGTCTTGCGGGTTTCCAGATCTTCCTTGGGGCGCTTCGGCTCATCGGGGGCGCGTTTGGCCGCGGGTTGCTGCTGGGTCGCGGGCCGTGCAGGTTCGCGTTTGACGACGTTACGCTGACTTTCGCGCACCAGATCGTCGTAGAAAATAAACTCGTCGCAATTGGCGATCAGCAGGTCGGAGGTGGACTGTTGCACGCCCACGCCAATCACCTGCTTGGCGTTTTCGCGCAGCTTCGAGACAAGCGGCGAGAAGTCGGAGTCGCCGCTGATGATCACGAACGTGTTGACGTGCGATTTCGTGTAGCAGAGGTCGAGCGCGTCGACCACGAGCCGGATGTCCGCGGAATTTTTGCCCGACTGACGCACGTGCGGAATTTCGATCAGCTCGAAATTGGCCTCGTGCATGGTCCCCTTGAAGCTTTTGTAGCGCTCCCAGTCGCAATACGCCTTCTTGACGACGATGCTGCCCTTGAGCAACAGACGCTCCAGCACCAGCTTGATATCGAACTTTTCATACTTCGCGTCGCGCACGCCGAGGGCGACGTTTTCGAAGTCACAGAACAGCGCCATGCTGATCGTTTCGTTGGATGACGCCATGTAATTCTCCAATGAGGCGACCGTCGAACCAGACGGATTGCGACCATGATAGCGATTCCTGTCCTCCGTTAACAGTTTTGTGTTCGGGCGTGCGCGGGCTTCGGCGTTAGCGCTGCTGCCCAATGGTCTCCCGTGTCTGCAGCACATCGTCGATCAGGCCGTATTCTTTCGCGTCCTCGGCGGACATGAAATTGTCGCGATCGGTGTCCTTTGCGACCTGCTCGATGCTGCGGCCGGTGCGCTCGGCCGTGATGGCGTTCAAACGGTGACGCAGATACAGCACCTCTTTCGCGCGGATTTCGACATCGGCTGCGGTGCCCTGACCGCCGCCGGAGGGCTGATGGATCATGATGCGCGCGTTGGGCAGTGCATAACGCTTGCCGCGCTGGCCCGCGTTCAGCAGAAACGTGCCCATGCTGGCCGCGAATCCGGTGCATAGCGTCGACACTTCGGGCTTGATGAACTGCATGGTGTCGTAGATGGCAAGGCCATCGTAGACCGAGCCGCCGGGCGAGTTAATATAAAACGAAATATCCTTGTCGGGATTCTCGGATTCAAGGAACAGCAGCTGGGCGACGATCACGCTCGCCGACTGTTCGTTGACCGGCCCCACCAGGAACACGATCCGTTCTCGCAACAGGCGCGAGTAGATGTCATAGGCGCGCTCGCCGCGCCCGGACTGTTCGACGACGGTGGGAACGAGGCCGAGGCCGGTGATGGAGGAATGATTGGCGTACATGCGCGTCTCGCGTTCGGAAAGTGGTGGCGGGGAGAGATCGAATGGCGCCGCGTCACGCAACGCGGCATTGATGCCATTGCCCCTATGACGAGCGCGCGAACCGCCGCGTGACAGAAGAATTTTTGGGCGCACCTGTCACAACATGGGTGGCTCGAACGTCTGGTTGGAGAGGGCGCGGGTTTTACTCTGACGCCGGGCAGGTTTCTGCCTGGAAGATGCGAGCCGGGCCGCGTGCAACACCTGCGCACGCCGCGTTTGATCGAAGCACTCTGCCGCATTTACGTTTCTGGGAGCAGCACGCATGAGGGAACAGGAAACCGACAACGCATCCACATTCGAAGCGGCGCGCGCCAGGCTGCTCGCGCTCGCCTACCGGATGCTCGGCAGTCGTGCGGAAGCCGAAGACGTGATGCAGGACGTCTGGCTGAAATGGCACGCCGCGGACACGCGTGAGGTCCACACGCCGCTGGCGTGGCTGACCACGATCACGACGCGCGCGGCCATCGACCGCTTGCGGCATCTGCAACGCGAGCGCGCGACGCAGACCGCGCCCTGGTTGCCGGAGTGGTGGCTCGACGAGACGGCGCCATCCGCGGAAGAGCTGGCGCTACGTTCGTCGCAGATGTCGTACGGTTTGATGCTAATGCTCGAGCGTCTCAAGCCCGATGAGCGGGCGGCCTTCGTGCTGCACGAAGGTTTCGATTGCGACTACGCGGAGATCGCACGCATTCTGGACCGCACGCCGGCATCGTGCAGGCAGATCGTCCATCGCGCGAAGGAGCGGTTGCAGCGGGCGGGCGAGCCGTTGCAGCGCCCTGAGCCCGCCGCGCATGCCCGACTGGTCGAGCGACTGCGCACGGCGCTGGAAGAACGGGATACGGTGGGATTGTTGGCGCTGTTCGGCGACGCGCCGCAAGTCGTCACGGATCTGCCGGAGCCGCTCAGCCGGCCTGTTAATGAGCCTGTTGTTGAGCCCGCTAATAAATCCATTACTGAGCCCGTCGCGGCAACAACCCCGCATGAAACGGTGGCCATGCTGGCTTCGTTCTATGCCGAGGCGCAGGTGGATCGTGCCGAGCCGATGTGGCTCGACGGTGCGCAGGGCGTGGCGCTCCTGCGTGACGGCGAGATCGTTGCGCTCCTTGATGTGACACAGCGCGCGGGCCAGATGACGGCGCTGCGCCTCATCACGAATGGCACGTATCTGATGGCCGCCAATCGCATCTACGGACTGTCAGCGGTCCGGCGGCTGCTCATGGGCGTGAGCCGGCGGACGCCGCGCGCTCTAGTTGCGATGTGCGGCAACTTCCCAGTTGATATCGACGCATAGCACCTGCATCCCGTGCGGCGTCTCCGCGGCGATCGAAGCGGTCACGCACAGGTGCGCTTCGTTGATCGACAGATACGGCGGCGTCACATGCACGCGCCCCGGCGTGCGCATCGCGCCGATGAAATACGGCCGGCGCTCCCAGCTCGCGCCTTCCGAATGCAGCAGCGGCCGGAAACGCTTGGCGCGCTGCGACGCGCGACCGGACGGCAGCACGTTGTCGCCGATCTGCCGCCCCGACCCATCCAGCACGAAACAGCGCGCCGTTTCGCCGAGCGCGAGCAACGGCGCCGTGGCCTGGGCGACCGATTCGCCCGCCACGAGCTGCGCGCTCGCGGCTTCGAGCGCGGCCAGATACGGCGCGAGACGGGTGGACTGTGCCCGTTCGCGGCAGGCCACGCGCTCGCGCAGCGCGGCGGAGAGCGCGTCCATCAGTCCAGCCGCCACTTGCGGCTGCACGGGTTCGACGCTCGGGCCGGCGAAATAGGCGCCCTGCACGAAATCGACATTGCATTCGAGCGCGATCAGCGCGTCGCGCTCCGTGGAGAGGCCGCCCATCAGCACCAGTTGCCCCGACTCGTGCAGCAACGACACGAGGCCCGGCAACACGCGTTCGATATGCGAGTGTTCGCTGGCTTGGGCCAGGATGCAGCGGTCCAGCGTGACGATGTCGGGCCGCAGATTCCACACGCGGTCGATATTCGAATGCTTGGCGCCAAAGCCATCCAGCGCGATCAGAAAGCCCGATTTACGCAACGCGTCCACGATTTCCGCGAAACGCGTGGTTTCGCCGCCGGCCTGCTCCGACACTTCGAGCACCACCCGCTGCGGCGGCAGGCCGAGCGCCTTCAGACCGGCCAGCAGCGCGTCGCCGTAGCTGGTATCCATCAACGCGGCGGGATGCAGGCTCAGAAAGAGCCATTCGTCGTGGCTGTCGAACGCATTGAAGTTACCGAGATGCAGCGATTCGGCAAGCCGCCCCAGTTCGAGCAGATCGCCGCGTCGCGCAGCCTGCGTGAAAACTTCATGGGACGGCACCTGCTGGCCGCGTTCGTCGCGCGCACGCAGCGACGCGTGATAGCCGATCGCGCGCCGGTGCGACACCGAAAATACCGGCTGAAACACGCTGAACACCGTGTAGCCGCCGTACAGGACGGTGCGCCGCGAGCCGTCGTCACCCGCCACGGGGCGTGGTGGCTGGAAGCCGGGGGGATCGAGTTCGATCATGCTCATCATGTGTCAGTCGTGTGTATAGGGTCCGCGCTGCGTCGATAACGCGCGCGTGAAGCGCCAGTTTACAGGATAGGTAAGCATGAAACCGAGCAAGAACCATGCGCAGGTCGGATTCGGACTTCGCGCACTGGGTAGTACGGCAGGCAGCGTGGCTTGCCGCCTCATTGTGCGCCGGGAAGCGCGCCCCGGCTACGGCTCGCACAGCCGTGGTGCGCGCCGCACCGCATTTGCGGATCAAATGGTTCGCGCTGTCAGGGCGTTTTCAGGTCCGTTCCGACGGATCGGTTTTCTTCACGGCGCGGCGGATATCAGGGGAGAGCTGCGCAAAGATCCACGAGGAGCAGGCGGTGATGATGCCCACGCACAGAAAGGTCGCGTGAAACGCGGGCAGCGTGTTGGCGGCGGTGACCTTGTGAATCAGACCGGTGAAGGTGGCGAGCAGGGCGCCCGCCACGGTGACGCCGAGACTCATCGAAAGCATCTGCACCAGCGAAAACAGGCTGTTGCCGCTACTCGCGCCGCCGGTGCCCAGGTCCTTGAGCGTGAGCGTGTTCATCGCGGTGAACTGCATGGAGTTCACCGCGCCAAAGAACGCCAGTTGGACGAGGCGCAGCCACAGCGGTTGTCCTGCGCTCGTCAGCGCGAAGCTCGTCATGGCGAGGCCGACCAGTACCGTGTTGGTCACGAGTACACGCCGATAACCGTAGCGCGTGATCAGCGTGGTGGCGAGACGTTTGGAGGTCATGCCGGCGGCGGCGACCGGCAGCATCATCAGGCCCGCTTCGAAGGCGCTATAACCAAGACTCACCTGCAACAGCAGCGGAATCAGATACGGCATCGCGCCGCTGCCAATGCGCGCGAACAGATTGCCGAGCAGTCCTACGCTGAAGGTATGGATCTTGAACAGATCGAGCGAGAAGAGCGGATGCGGTTCGCGCACCGCGTGCAGTCCGTAGGCGACGAAGCACGCGAGACTCAGGATCAGCAGCACTAGCACGGTGGCTTGCTGGATGCCGAGTTCGGTGCGTCCGTCGAGCGCGAACGAGATCGCCACCATACCGACCACCAGCAGCAGATAGCCCTTCAGATCGAACTTCGCGGTGTCCGGATTGCGACTGTCGCGCATGAAAATGAAGGTGGTCACGCAGCCAATCACGCCCACCGGCACGTTGATGAGAAAGATCCAGTGCCACGAGGCAATCTTGATCAGCCAGCCGCCCAGAGTCGGACCGAGCAGCGGCCCGATCAAACCCGGAATGGCCACGAAGGCGAGCGCCGGCAGGTAGCGTTCGGCAGGAAACGTGCGCAGCACGGCGAGCCGTCCCACCGGCAGCAACATGGCGCCGCCCACGCCCTGAATTACGCGGTAGACGACCAGTTGATCGAGCGTCTGCGCATTCGCACACAGCAGCGAGCCGATCGTAAACACGAGGATGGCGCTGAAAAACACCTTGCGCGTGCCGAGCTTGTCCGCGAGCCAGCCGGATACCGGGATCATGACGGCCATCGTCAACGAGTAGGCGATCACCACGGACTGCATGCGCAACGGCAATTCGCCGAGACTCGTCGCCATAGCGGGCAATGCCGTGTTGACGATGGTCGAATCGAGCGTCTGCATGAAGAAGCCCGTGGCGACCAGCCACAGCATCACGATGAGGGCGCGCTCGGAAGGTTGCGCGGGAGTGGCAGGCGTTGCTGAAGCGGCGGTCGGTGGATTGGACATGGAGATCGGCTGCTCGCGCGCACCGGACGGCTGGGGAGGCTCCATTCTAGGTAAATCCAGCGCGCCGTGCGTTCAGGATTCGAGTCGCGCCGCCGCCTCGAAAAAGGCCAGTGCGCGCGGGTCACCGGCGTAGGCCGCGTTGATGCGGATCCACGGACTCACCTCGGCATTGGGCCGGAAGTAGCTGCCGGGCGCGACTGTCACGCCGAGCGGCGCGCCGAACTCGACGAGCCGCGCCGAGTCGCTCACCTGCGGCAGGCGTGCCCATACGAACTTGCCGCCAAGCGGCCGTTCGAAGACTTCCCAGCCATTTGCCTCGAGCGCCTGGACCGTCGCGCCGAGCGCATCGCGCATGCGTCTGCGCAGCCGTTCCAGATATTTGCGGTAGGTGCCGCGTTCGAGCAGCGCAACGGCAACGGCCTCGGCAAAGCGCGAACCGCCGATGCTCGTCAGCATCTTGATGTCCGCGAGATCCTTGATGATGGCGCGATCCGCGACCACGTAACCGATGCGCAGCGACGACGACAGCGTCTTCGAGAGCCCACCGATATAGATGACGTTTTCGAGCTGGTCGAGGGTGGCGAGGCGATCGGTGAGGTCGGTCTGGAAGTCGGCGTAGATATCGTCCTCGACGATCCTGAAGCCGTGTTCGCGCGCGAGTTGCAGCAGGCGAAAGGCCACTTGCGGCGCAACGGTGGAACCGGTCGGGTTATGAAACACCGTGTTGATGAAAAACAGCTTCGGCCGATGCTGCCGCAACTGCGCCTGCAGCACGTCGAGATCGGGACCCTGGCGGGTGCGCGGAATGCCGACCAGGTTCACGCCGTGCAGCTTCAGGAGTCCGTACAGATTGTAGTAACCGGGGTCCTCGACGAACATCGTATCGCCGGCCTTCAGCATGTAGCGCATCAGCAGATCCAGCGCCTGGCTCGCACCGTTGGTGATCAATAGCTGGGACGCCTCGGCTTCGATGCCGAGTTGCGCGATGCGGCCTTGCAGATGTTCGCGTAACGTGGGATTGCCGAGCTGGGTGGCGTAATCGATCAGGCTGGCACTGTCCGTTCGCGACACATGGCGGATGGCCTGGCCGAGACTGTCCATGTCGCGCCACGCTTCCGGAATGAAGCCGCTGCCGAGTTTGAGGCTCTCGCCCGGGTGATTGAACTGCTGAAGAATATGCACCGCTTCTTCTTCCGCGCGGCGCGGGTCCGAGGTGCCCTGGCCGCCCGTCATGCCGCGCTGCCGTTCGGACACGTAGAAGCCCGAGCCGTGGCGCGAGTCCAGATAGCCGAGTGAGACCAGCCGGTCGTAGGCTTCGATCACCGGGAAGCGGCTCACGCCGTAGTCCGTCGCGAACTGGCGGATGGACGGCAGCTTGGCGCCCGGGTGGGCCGCGCGCGAGCGAATCCACGCGGTGACGCCGCTCACGATCTGCTCGGTGAGCGGCACGCCGTTCTCGCGGTCGAGGTCAATGTCGAGTTTCATGGGGCGGTGCGCTCCGCGACGCGAGACGCAGCGTCTCGCAACTGTCAGCTTTTTCAACTGCACAGTTCCGCGATAACTGTCCGGAAGTGTGCATGGGAGAGACATCATCGCACGGCAATAATCGGATCACCAGCAAAGCCTTTCAAGGAGCAGTGCGATGCGTGAAATCCGGACTTTTGAACTCGAACACGGCGAACCTGCCGCCGCCTGGCGTGTCACGCAGCCGCTCGTCTTGCAGGTGATGGCCGGCGAGCTTTGGCTCACGGTAGAGGGTGATGCGCAGGACTACTGGCTGACCGCTGGTGACACCTTCGAATTGAGCCGTGGGGCGACGGCATGGGTGAGCGCGGGGCAGCGCGGTGCGCGGCTCTCGCTGGCGTTCGCGAGCGGCGGGGCATATGAGCGGCCAGCGGTGAAGACGAGACGGACCACGCCGTGGAGCTGGATGCCGCGGTGGTGGCAGACCATTTGAAGCGGGCAGCGGGCGCCTGTGGGTGCTTTTGCTTCACACCTTCAGCGCGCCGCTTCCACTTCACCGATATACCTTGCCCGTGGGCGGATCAAACGTCCGTCTGCGCTTTGCTCCATTGCGTGAGCGATCCAGCCCACCACCCGCCCCGCAGCGAACAACGTGAACGCGGCGCCGGCAGGCAAGCCGAGCACGCGTTCGATGGCCGCGAGCGCGAAGTCGACAGTCGGCTCGGCGCCGGTCGTATCGTGCACCGCGCGCGCCAGCGCGTGGATTTCTGTCATCGGTGAGCGGGCCGGCGCGCTCTCCAGCAACATCTCCAGTAGCAGACGGGCGCGCGGATCGCCCTGCGGATACAGCGGATGCCCGAAGCCCGGCAACACCGCGCCATAGCGGCCGTCCTCGTGATGGGCGAGACGCGTGGCAAGGTAGCGATCCAGATCCGGCGAGCGGGCCGCTTCGTCGAGCAACGCGGCGACGCGCGCCGTTTCGCCACCATGACGCGGTCCGGAAAGGGCCGCGAGACCTCCCGCCACTGCGCCAAACAGATGGGTGCCTGTGGAGGTGATGCAGCGTACCGTGAAGGTCGAGGCGTTCAGTTCGTGATCCGCGCAGGCCACCAAAGCGGCGCGCAGCACGCCGGTTTGCTGACGGTTGCGCACGCCCCACGCAGCCGCGAGTTGGCGATGCAGCGGATCGTTCGATGGCGCCGCGGACATCATCGCCGCAGCCAGCAGCCGCATGACACCGCACGCCGTATCGAGCTGCGCGTCACGGCCTTGCGCCCAGACGCGTGGCATCTGCGCGGCAGCGGCCGGCAACAGCACGAGGGCGCGGTCGAGTGGCGTGCTGTCGCCCCACAGCTTCAGCCACGCGGCCCATTGCGCCATGCCGAGCGGCGCACTGGGCGCCTCCGCGATGCGCCGCGCGCTGCACTCCCACAACAACGCGGCGACATCTTCCAGCGAAGCCGCGCGCGCCAGTTCGATCGCATCGTGCCCGCGATACAGCAGACGGCCATCGGCAATCAAGGTGATGGACGATTCGAGCACCGGGACGCCCCAGTCCAGCACCTTCTGCGCCACTTTGCCGGCACGCTTGCCATCGGCCTTGCGGCGCGCGAGCCGACGCACTTCGCCTGCGTCGTAAAGACGATGCTTGCCATGCGCATCTGGCGAAGAAGCGAGCATGCCGCGGCTCACGTAGGCATACAGGGTGGGCACGCTGATGCCGAGCAGGGCGGCGGCCTCGGTGGCGGTGAGGTGAGTGGACATGGGTATAAGCGAGGTATAAGCGCGCGAGAAAACCTGAGAAATCAATATATATTGATTATGTTAATCAAGATTGATCGGGCTGGGGCATAAATCTAGACTTGGGGCGTGACCAAAAGCTGCCCAATGGTTTGCTCAGTGGTTTGCCCAGCGCTGCGGCCGTAGCTTGCCGCGATGTTCCGCAGCGTTGCCCTTGAACGAAATGCCACGCCCTTTGCCCATGACGCCCCTTCTTGCTCTCGATCATCTCTGGACCGCAGCGGGCTGCGATCCCGCCGCGCTCGATTCGGTCTCGCTGCCCGGTGACGATCCCGGTTTGCCTTCGGTGTATCGGGTCGGCACGCTGGCCACGGCCACCATCGGCGCGGCCGCATTGGCCGCTGCCGAATGCTTTCGACTCCGCACAGGTTGCCGTCAGCGGGTGGACGTGGAGATGCGGCGCGCGCTGGCGGCGTTTCGCAGCGAACGTTATTTGCGGATCGACGACGGTCCGCCGCCCGCGCTGCGTGACCCTGTGATGGGCTTCTATGAAACGCGCGATGGCCGGTGGATTCAGTTGCACACCAACTTTCCGCATCATCTGGCGGGTGTCCTGAAGGTGCTGAACTGCGCGAACGATCGCGCGGCGGTGGCCGAGGCGATCAGGCAGTGGGACGGTGCGAAGCTGGACCAGACGCTCGCCGAAGCGGGCCTGTGCGCAGCGCTGATCCGCTCGCCGCGCGAGTGGGCCGCGCACGAGCAGGCTAAAGCGATCGCCAATCTGCCGCTGTTCGAAATCATCCGCATCGGCGACGCGCCACCTGAGCCGGCGGGGCGCGGCGGCGCGGACCGGCTGCTGGCGGGCGCACGCGTGCTGGACCTGTCGCGCATCATCGCGGGGCCTGTTGCGGGACGCGCGCTGGCGCAGCACGGCGCCGAGGTGCTGATGATCAATGGACCGCATCTGCCCAATATTGCGCCGCTGGTGATCGACAACGGGCGCGGCAAACGCTCCGCCACACTCGATCTGCGCGACGACGCGGGACGTGAGCGTCTGCGCGAACTCGTGGCCGGGACGGATGTGTTTCTGCAAGCCTACCGGCCAGGTGCACTGGCAGCGCGTGGCTTTGGACCCGAGGCGCTGGCGCAGATTCGGCCCGGCATCGTGTACGTGTCGGTGTCCGCTTACGGGCACATGGGACCGTGGGCGCAGCGGCGCGGCTTCGACAGCCTCGTGCAATCCGCGAGCGGCATTGCGTGGACCGAAAGCCAGGCGGCGCAGAATGATGGGCCAAAGCATCTGCCCTGTCAGGCGCTCGATCACGCAACCGGGTACCTCGCCGCGTTCGGCGCAATGGTCGCGCTGGCGCGCCGTGCGACCGAAGGCGGCAGCTGGCACGTGCGGGTGTCGCTTGCGCAAACCGGACGCTGGCTACAGTCAATGGGGCAGATCGAGAACGGCTGGCGTGCGCCCGAGGTCACCTACGCGGACGTGCAGGATTGTCTGGAAAGCGTCGTGTCGCCGTTCGGCGTGATACGCGGCACATCGCCGGCCGAACGCATGTCGGAGACGCCGCCGTTTTATGGGCGGCCTCCTGTGCCGATCGGTACGGACAGCGCTGAGTGGGAGTGACGCGGCGTCGTGATTGGCGTGGGGTTTTACCTGCGCCAGGACTGCGTCGCGCCCGCGTCTATTTGCGCAACTCGGCGACGAAGTCGTAGTAATCGTTGCGGCAATACGTGTCGGTCAATTCGATCGCGCGTTGGTCCGCGGTGTAGCCGACGCGCGTGATCAGCAGCAGCGCGTCGTTGGGCGCAATGCTCATCTGTTGCGCGATCTCGTCGCTCGCGTTGACGGCGCGGAAATGCTGCAGGGCGCGCACGATGCCCAGCCCACGTTGTTCGAGGTAGGTGTACAGCGAATCCCCGATGGCCTGCGGGTCCGGAATCAGGGCCGCCGGAAAGGTCGAATTCTCTACCGCCATCACGATGCCGTCCGCGAGCCGCAGACGCCGCAAGCGCGTCACCGCCGCTGCCGGCGACAAGCCCAACTGGATCACTTCGTCGCGATTGGCCGGCAAAATCTCACGTGCGATCCATTGCGAACTCGGACTGAAGCCACGCCGCCGCAGCATCTCGCTGAAGCTCGTGAGCCGCGAGAGCGGGTCTTCATAGCGCGGCGTGATGAAGCTGCCCGCGCCCTGCGTACGGCGAATCAAACCCTGTTCGACCAGCAGTGCGATGGCCTTTCGTGCGGTAATGCGCGACACGCCGAGCGCTTCCGACAACACCCGTTCCGAGGGCAGCGCCTCGCCCGCGTTCCAACGGTTTTCATGTATCGCGTTGCCGAGCTTGCGAGCAAGTTGCAGATAAAGCGGCGTATCGTTTTGCGGGTCCGGACGCAGATCGCGCCAACGGTCTTCCGAGGCAGAGTTCATGTGGCAGACGCAAGAAGGGCAGGGGGCAATTCTATGACATTGGCGCGCTGCGTTATAGCGGGCTTTTGCCTGGTGGCCAATTCGATATTCGTCTGGCGGATAAACTGGTCGTGCAGACTGCAGTTTGCCTTTGATGACCGGTTCAATGCAATGCGCTCGCTCCATGCGGCCTCATGCGACCCGGTCCTCGGCCACTGATTGTTCGAACCCGAAGGAGAAACCATGACGACCGACATCGCCACCGTGAGCTTGCCCGACGGCGAGCGCATTCCGAAGCTGGGCCAGGGCACCTGGGAGATGGGCGAACAGCCGGCACGCCGTGCGGCCGAGATCGCGGCACTGCGCGCGGGCGTCGAACTCGGCATGACGCTGATCGACACCGCTGAAATGTACGGCGATGGCGCCACCGAATCATTGCTGGGCGAAGCACTCGCCGGATTGCGAGAGCAGGTGTTCCTCGTCAGCAAGGTGTACCCGCACAATGCCGACCGGCGCGGCGTACAGGCGGCCTGCGAGCGCAGCTTGCGACGCCTGAAGACCGACCGGCTCGATCTGTATCTACTGCACTGGCGCGGTTCGGTGCCGCTCAGGGAAACGGTCGAAGCCTTCGAGACGCTGCGCCGCGCAGGCAAGATCCGTCATTGGGGTGTCAGCAATTTCGACGCCGCGGACATGGAAGAACTGATGAGCGTGCCGGGCGGCGACGCGTGCGCGACCAACCAGATTCTCTACAACGTCGCGCGGCGTGGTCCGGAGTTCGATCTGCTGCCGTGGCTGCGTGCGAGGGACATGCCGGCGATGGCCTATAGCCCCGTGGATCACGCGCGCTTGCCGAAGCGCTCGCCGCTCGACGACATCGCCGATGCACGCGGCGTTTCCGTGTTCCAGATCGCACTGGCGTGGGTGCTGCGACAGCCCGAAGTGTTTGCGATTCCGAAGGCCGGCAGTGTCGAGCACGTGCGCGACAATCATCGGGCAATGGAATTGAAATTGAGTGCTGAGGAATGCGCGGCCATCGACGCTTACTTCAAGGCGCCGCGCAGCAAGCGGCCGCTGGAGATGCTGTAGGTTTCTTCAGGTTTCGTGGGTGGGGGCTTGCATGACCTTCGGGCAGAGAGCGCGCCGTTGAAAGCGCCGGTGCGTTCTGCTTGACTGTGCTTGCCCGACTGGGGCTCATGGATGAGCGTGAATGCGCTGTGCTCGTGATGCTTGATCGCTGCCTGTCCCGGTTGTGGCGGTGACGTTCGACCGGGGGATCGAAACATCACCGCCAACATAGACCGGGAGGAGCTTGCCAGGGCCGGAGGCCGCGAGCGGCGTGGGAACGGATCGGGGGCTCCGTTCCCATTGCTCTAATGACCGTTACCGCCGCCGCTACCACCGCCACTGCCGCTACCACCCTTGCCTCCGTGACCGCCACTGCCGAAGCCTCCGCCAAAACCTCCGCCGAAGCCGCCACCGAAGCCTCCACCAAACCCACCACCAAAGCCGCCGAAACCACCGCTGGGGCCACCACTCGGACCACCGCTCGGGCCACTGCCGCAACCGCAGCCACTGCTACCACCGCCACCGTTGTTTCCGCCACCGCCGTTGTTGCCACCGCCACCGTTGTTTCCGCCACCGCCGTTATTGCCACCGCCACCGTTATTACCGCCACCGCCGCTATTACCACCACCGCCGCTGCTTCCACCACTGCTACTGCCGCTGCTACCACCACTGTTGCCGCTGCCTGCAGCCGCGGCGCCCGCGCCCTTGCCGCTCGCGCTCGAACCGCTGCTGGTGCCGCCCGTGCTGGCGCTCGCGCCTGCACTGCCCGAGCCGTTGCCGGTGCCAGCGTTGGCACTCGCGCCGGCTACCCCTGCGCCGCCGCGCAGAGGCGGTTCGCATTGGCCCGATGGCGTCATGCGGCACTCGGGATTACGAAAGAGAGCAGCGGCGTCATCCGCGGCTGTCGTTTCGTTTGACGCGATGCCGGTTGCAGTGCCAGTCGCAGCAATGGTTGCGGGGCCGGCTGCATTGCCCGTTGTGTTGCCTATTGTGTTGCCCGCGGTGTTGCCCGTGGCGGCACTGGTCGCGGCGCCGCTTGTACCACCACCTGTAGCACCGTTCGAAGCCGGTCCGCTCTGCGTCACCAGATCGGGCGTCGCGATACCACCGGTCAGCTCAGACGTCGCGCTCACCCCGCTCGCCTCTTTCGGCGCATCGATGCTGACGATGAGGCGCGAGACGACGTCGGCTGTCGGTGTAGCGTGTGCGGCCTGTACCGTCAGCAGACCCGCACCTGCTATCAGTGCCACCATACCCCGTGATGCTCTGTAGTACTGCTGAGTAAATATTCTGGCTTTCATCGCTGCTCTCCCGAGCGAACCCCGGCGCCTCGATGCCGATGTCTCTCACGCTGCATTCTTGCGGCGGGTCCGTCGAACTGCGGGCCTCATCGCTCCCCGAGTCTGTTTGGCACATCGCCTGCGGCCGTCCGCCACTGTCTGAAGCGAGCCATGCAGGCGAAGTGCTCGAAATGCTGTCACCCCTTCCCGGTCAAAAGTTGGCTCCAGCTCGCGTAAGCGACTCCTCCCTTGCTTCCGGCACTTGCGCACAGTTCGCCGTGGACAGGTGCCCCGCATCATCGCGTTTGCAGGGCGGCAGGGCTTGACCACTGCGCGCCTGGCTCGCTCGTCGCGGGCTGGATGCCGACTCTTACTTAGCGATAAGCGTGCCACTGCGCGCAAAGTGCTGTCGCGCTGGACACAAAGCCGCTACGTGTTGTGCAAATGCCGCTGAATCGATGAAAAACGTTTCGTGGATGAAACGTCTGTCGAATTCAGGGCCGTATACAAGAAGAGCCAGGAAGAGACATGAGCCGGGCGGAAAGCCCGGCGTGTCACGTTACGCGCTGTTTCCGGCCCGTTGCAGGGTACGCAGTTCGGCGACCGGGATATGGCAGCGGATGCGGTGGCCGTCACCGGCATCCGCGAAAGGCGGCTCCTGCTCCTCGCAGATGGCGCCCAGCTTGCGGGGGCAGCGCGTATGGAAGATGCAGCCGGAAGGCGGCGCGGCCGGGCTCGGCAGATCGCCCGCCAGACGAATGCGCGCAACGCCCGGCGCGGCACCCAGCGCCGGCGCCGCCGACACCAGCGCTTCCGTGTACGGATGGTGCGGGCCGTCGAACACGGCGGCAGCGGGGCCGATCTCCAGCAGACGTCCCACATAAAGCACGGCGATGCGATCGGACAGATAGCGCACCACGTTGAGATCGTGCGAGATGAACACGTAGCTCACGCCGCGTTCGCGTTGCAGGTCGGCGAGCAGATTGAGGATCGACGCCTGCACCGAGACGTCGAGCGCCGAAGTGGGTTCGTCGCACACCACCACGCGCGGCTCGCCGGCAAAAGCACGCGCAATCGCGACGCGCTGCTTGAGGCCGCCCGACAGTTGCCGCGTGCGCGCGCTCAAGTACCGGTCCGGCAGTCGCACCGCTGCCGCGAGCGATACAAGCTTTTCCTCTTGCGCCGCGCCGCGCAGTGCCGCGAGACGTGACAGCGCGCGGCCAATCAAACGTTTGACTGAATGCGAGCGGTTCAAGGCCGAGTCGGGATTCTGGAAGACGATCTGCAGCGACTTGACCTGCGCGTCGTTACGGCTTGTCACGCGCGGCGGCAAGGGCGTGCCGTCGAGTTCGAGGACACTGCCGGCGTCGGGCGCGAGCAGTCCGAGCAACAGCTTCGCGAGCGTGGTCTTGCCGCTGCCCGATTCGCCGACCAGCCCGAGCGTTTCGCCGCTCGCCAGATCGAGCGAGACATCTTCGACTGCACGCACGCTCGCACCGGCCACGTGGAAGGTCTTCGAGACACGCTCGGCGCGCAGCACCAGCGAACCGGAGGCGGTTTGCGTGGCCGCAGCGGGCGCCGGCTCGGCTGTGGCACGCGGCAGTTCCGAGGCGCGCTCGTGGTAGTGGCAACGCGACATCTGATCGCCGTGCGCGGCGGCGACCCGATGCGGTGGCGGGGTCTCGCGGCGGCAACGCTCGTCGGCGAGGCGGCAGCGGTCCGCGTAAATGCAGCCTTGCGTCACGGTGCCCGGTGCGGGCAGTTGGCCCGCGATCGTGTCGAGCCGTTCGTCGGCCTTGCTGCGGCCCGCAGCCGGCAAACAACGCAGCAGACCCACCGTGTACGGATGACGCGGCCTCGCGAACACGTCTTGTGTCGCGCCTTCTTCGACCAGCCTGCCTGCATACAGCACGCCGACCCGTTCGCACATGCGCCCGATCACGGCGAGGTTGTGACTGATGAACAGCACAGCGGTGCCGAGCTCCTTGCGCAGTTGCGCAATCAGGTCCAGCACTTCGGCTTCGACAGTGGCGTCGAGTCCGGTGGTGGGTTCATCGAGGATCAGCAAGGCAGGATTGGACGCGAGCGCCATGGCGATCACGACGCGCTGCTGCATGCCGCCGGACAGTTGATGCGGATAGCTTTCCATCACCTGTTCAGGGGCTGCGATGCGTACGCGCTTGAGAATGTCGAGCGTGCGCGAGAGCGCTTCACGACGGTTCACGCCGGCGGCTTCGAAGGCCTCGCTCACCTGGCGGGCAATGGTGAGCGATGGATTGAGCGCGCGTCCCGGGTCCTGATAGACCATCGAGATTTTCGTGGCGCGCATGGCGCGCAAGGCTTCGGCGTCGAGTGCCTGCACGTCCTGACCGGCAATCAGGATCTTGCCCGCTTTGACCTTGCCGTTGCGCGGCAGGTAGCGCAGCGCGGCCATCGCCATGGTCGACTTGCCGCAACCGGATTCGCCGACCAGCCCATAGGCCTCGCCGCGTCGAACGCGAAACGACAGGTCTTGCAGCACTTCGCGATCACGGCCGCGAATCCGGTAGGTCACGGTCAGGCCGAGGACGGTGAGGGCGTCGGTGCGCTCGCTCTTCGAAACGTCGAAGGCGGGGAAAGAGGCGGTGGGTGGGCCGTTCATCGGTCGAGGACACCTTGTACGCTATCGGCGATCAGATTCACGCCTACCACCAGCGACGCAATCGCTGCCGCGTCGAACACCACGGTCCACCAGGCACCGCCGGCCATCAACGTGTACGACTCGGACAATGCGAGTCCCCAGTCGGCCGAGGGCGGCTGAATGCCGAAGCCGAGAAACGACAGGGTCGCCACCGCGAAGATTGCGTAGCCGAGTCGCACGGTGGCTTCGACGATGATCGGCGCCAGCACGTTCGGCAGGATCTCCACGAACATGATGTAGGGCGCCCGTTCGCCGCGCAGTTGCGCTGCCGCGACGTAGTCGAGATGGCGTTCGGAAAACACCGCCGCGCGCACGGTACGGGCCGTGATGGGCGTGAAGGTAATGCCGATCACGAGAATCACGGTGAAGTTCGACGAACCGACGGCAGCGAGCGCCAGTAGCGCGACGATCACGAGCGGTAGCGCGAGCACCGCGTCGATGGCACGCCCCACCACGTTATCGACCCAGCCCTCGAAGTAGCCGACCACGAGACCCAGTGCCGTCCCTGCCACGGTGCCGAGCAGCGTCGCGAGCGGGGCGATGGTGAGGATGTCGCGCGCGCCGACGATCACACGCGAGCAGATATCGCGGCCAAGTTCATCCGTGCCGAACCAGTGGGTATGATCCGGCGGCAGCAGCGAATTGAGCGGGTCCGAGGCGTAGGCGTCGTGTGGTGCGATCCATGTTCCTGCGATGGCGCACGCCACCCACCACAGTACGATCACCGCGCCCACCACGAAGGTCGGCGAGCGCAGCAACGCGCGCCATTGTTCGAAGCGCGGTTCTGCGGGTGCGCTGGTGGCGGGAACGATCGTGCTCATTCTTCGCTCCTCACGCGCAGGCGCGGATTGAGCAGCACGTGAAGTGCGTCGGCAATCAGGTTGGCGACGGTATAGACGACGCCGATGGTCAGCACTCCAGCTTCGAGCATGGGAAAGTCTTTCGCCTTGGCGGCGTTGTAGATCAGCGAGCCGATGCCCTGATAGTGAAACAGCGTCTCGACCACGACGAGGCCGCCGATCATATAACCGAGTTGCGTGGCGGCTACCGTGATGGTGGGCAGCAACGCATTGCGCAGCACGTGTCGCCAGATCACGATACGGCGCGGCAAGCCTTTGAGGATGGCGGTGCGCGTGTAGTCGGCATCGAGTGCCTCGACAGTGCCCGCTCGCGCCATGCGCGCAATGTAGCCAAAGAACACCAGCACCAGCGGCAGTACGGGCAGCACGAGATGCTTCAGTTGTACGAAGATATTTGCGTCAGGCGGATACGATGCCTCGATCGGCAACCAGCGCAACCAGACGCCGAAGATCAGGATCAGCGTGATGGACGAGACGAACTCCGGCACCACCGTGGCAGACAAACCCGCAATGCTGATGGTGCGATCGAGCCAGCGTCCCGCGTGCATGGCAGCCCACACGCCGCCGGCAATGCCGAGCGGCACCACGACGACGAAGGCAAGCAGACCGAGCTTCGCGGAATGCGCGAGCGCGGCACTGATGAACGGACCCACGGGCTCGCGATACGCGTACGAGAGGCCCATATCACCGCGTACGAAATGCGTGATCCACTGCACGTATTGCGTGAGCAAAGGCCGGTCCGCGCCGAGTTGATGATTCAATGCGGCCACGGCACGCGCGTCGGCAAGCGGCCCGAGAATCGCGCGGCCGATATCGCCTGGCAGCAACTGACCACCTGCGAACACGATCACCGAAAGCAGCCAAAGCGTAATCAACGACAAGCCGATGCGCGTGGCAAGAAAACGCGCCACCCGTCCCGCGTTGCCGGTGGCAGCACGAGAGGGAGTAGGCGTGAGTGTGGTCGACATGATGAGATCAGGTTCGCTGCGGGCGTCGGCTGGCGCGCGTTACGCGGCCAGCGTGACCTTGTCGAAATACAGTTGCGCCAGCGCGGTGAAACGCATGCCGTTCAGGTTCGAGCGCATCGCAATCAACTGGTCGTAGAAGAACGGAATGATCACAGGCGTCTCGTCGAGCAACAGCGTTTCGATCTGACCGGCAAGCTTGCGTTGCGAGCTGATATCCACGGCGGCCACGAATTGCGCGACCAGTTGGTCGTACTGAGGGTTCTTGAAATGCGCGGCATTCCATGTGCCGTTGCTGGTGAGCGGCGCATTGAGGAACACGTTCGGCACGCCACGGTGGCCGTAATCCGTAATGCCGAGTGGCGAGTCGAGCCAGTCCGATTTACCTGGCACGCCGGCGCCGTAGTACATCGACTGACTTTCCACTTTCAGATTGATGCGCACGCCAATCGCTTTGGCGGCGTTCTGCACCACGACCGCGAGATCCGGAATCTCCATGTACTTCTCGGTGGTGAGCGTCACGTCGAAGCCGTTGGCCAGGCCGGCCTGTGCCAGTAGTTGCTTCGCCTTGGCAATGTCGATCTTGCGTTGCGGCACGCCCGCATCCGAAGACGGAAACACCGGCGCAAACGGACTGTCGTTGCCAAGTTGCGCCTTGCCGCGAAAGAGACCTCGCACGATCACGTCGCGATCCAGCGTGAGCGCCATCGCCTGACGCACGCGCTTGTCCTTGAAATGGGGATCGTCGTTGCGCATGTGAATCTGCCGATGCGCGCTCGACTTCACCTCCATCACCTTGAAGTCCGGATTGTTCATGATGCCGAGGCCACCCTGCACGGTGAAGGTGCCCATCACATCGGCCTGATGTCCTTGCAGCGCGAGAATCTGCGCCTGCTCGTCGGCATAGAAGGAGAACTGCACGCGTTCCGGTAGCGCCTTTTCGCCCCAGTAGTCGGGGTTGCGCACGAACGATGCACCGACCTTCGGCGTGTACTTTTCGAGCTTGAACGGACCCGTGCCGATGAAGGTTTTCTCGTAGCCGCCCGCGTAGTTCGCCGGCAGGATCACCGCGTTGTAATTGTCCGAGGAAACGTAGTACGGGAAGTTGCCGTTCGGCGCGTCGAGATGGAACGCGACCGTATGCTCGTCCACCACCTTCGCGCCGCCTTTGGACAGCACGCCCTTCAGGACCGACAACGCGGCCGAACCGCTCGCCGGATCGGCGAGGCGGTCGAAGGTGGCGACCACGTCTTTGGCGCCGAACGGTTGACCGTCCTGGAACTTGACGTTGGGGCGCAGCTTGAAGGTCCACACGTCGCCTTTGTCGTTCGGTTGCCAGGACAGGGCCAGCGCGGGCTTGAGCACCAGATGCTCGCCGTCGTCGTCGATCAGGAATTCGCCGGTCTGCACGAGCAGCGCGAGACCACCGGCGTCGGTCACGGTGAGCGGATCGATGGCACCCGCCGGCGTCAGATGGGCCACGCGGATGGTGGCGTTGGCGCCGCTCTGGGCACGCGCCTGCGGCGTGGCGAGCACCCCGCCGCCCGCCAGTGACAGGCCGATCACGCTGGCATAACGCAGCAGGTCACGGCGCGACAGACGGCCGGCGAGGAATTCGTCTACAGCGTGATTGCCATATTGATCGGCGCTGCGGCGGGCCGTTTCGAGCGCGAGGCGTAGATCCGCGGGAGTCTTCATCGATGGCTTGTCCAGTCCGTTCTGTTTTTTGAGTGCGGCGTGACAGCCGCTTGGCGAGATGACGGTGCTGCGTTAGCGAAAAGCGGTTTCAGTGTAAGCGATTGACCACGGATTCGGAACAATTGGCGCGCGGGCGGTCGGGGCTTAATCGAGTGCGATTGTGCCTTAGCGGCAACGCGGCGTGACGCATGGTTAGGGGCACCTTGGCTTTCGCATCAAGATTGCCGCTGCGTCAGCAGCGAAACGGTCGTGTTGACGACACCTTTACCGCTTCGACGCAGCCAGCGGCACGAATGACGTCAGCGAGCTTTGCGCCGCTCAATGTTCGTGAGGATGCTTGTGAATCGGGTCCACCCAGTAGACCGCCTCGGGTGCTTCCACAGCGTCGATGTTCAGATTGACCACCACGGCTTCGTTGTCGCTGCGCACGAGTACGCATTCGAGCGGATCGTCGGTACTCGCGTTGATCTCCTGGTGCGGTACATAGGGCGGCACGAAAATGAAGTCACCGGGACCGGCTTCCGCCGTGAACTCGAGATGCTCGCCCCAGCGCATGCGCGCCTGACCGCGCACCACATAGATCACGCTTTCGAGCGCGCCATGATGATGAGCACCTGTCTTGGCGTTCGGATGAATCGTCACGGTGCCGGCCCACAGTTTTTGCGCGCCGACCCGTGCCGCGTTGATCGCCGCGGCGCGATTCATGCCCGGCGTTTGCGCGGTGTTGCTATCGAGCTGATCGCCCTTGATGACCTTGACGCCGTGCTCGCGCCAGTCGATTGGCTGAGACGCATGTTCCGTATGGTGATAGTGCGGGTGTTCGTGATCCTGGCTCATGGGGCGTCTCCTCACTGTCACGCGTTGCACGAATTGCGGCGCGTCTGGTGCGCCTGATCGGGCGCAAAAACGGGCCGCAGATGCTTCGCATTTTTGCACGTTCGAGGCCATCGCGTTTTTGCCATGCCGCAGATGCGATACGGGGCTGACGATGCGCGCGATGCGATGCGCAGAAAAAAGCCCATCCACAGGGGACGGGCTTTTGAGCATCAGGCTATACATGCAGCGGTACATCGAGCTGCATGTACGGCTTTCGCGGCGTTACTTCTGCTTTGCGTTGATCACCGCTTCCGCGACGTTGTTCGGCGTTTCCGCGTAGTGCTTGAACTCCATCGTGTAAG
Organism: Paraburkholderia sp. DHOC27; assembly: GCF_003429005.1. Classification (GTDB taxonomy): domain Bacteria; phylum Pseudomonadota; class Gammaproteobacteria; order Burkholderiales; family Burkholderiaceae; genus Paraburkholderia. The sequence continues at coordinate 118,694 of NZ_QVQV01000005.1, read as the reverse complement.
TGGCGCGGCCTTGCGTGGCCGAACGCAGCGAAGTCGAATAGCCGAACATTTCTGCCAGCGGCACTTCGGCGCGCACCAGCTTGCCGCCGCCGCCCGCGATGTCTTCCATGCCCTGCACGAGACCACGGCGTGACGACAGATCGCCCATCACGTTGCCCATGAAGTCCTCGGGCGTTTCCACTTCCACGGCCATCATCGGTTCGAGCAACACGGGCTTCGCCTTGCGCATCGCTTCCTTGAAGGCCATCGAACCAGCCATGCGGAACGCGTTTTCGTTCGAGTCGACGTCGTGGTACGAACCGAAGGTCAGCGTCACCTTCACGTCCACCACCGGATAGCCCGCCAGCACGCCGGCCTTCAGGGTTTCGGTGATGCCCTTGTCGACCGCCGGAATGAATTCGCGCGGAATCACACCGCCCTTGATGGCGTCCACGAATTCGTAGCCCTTGCCTTGCGGCGCCGGCTCCAGCGTGATGACCGCGTGACCGTACTGACCACGGCCACCCGATTGCTTGACGAACTTGCCTTCCACGTCTTCGACCTTGGTGCGCACCGTTTCGCGGTACGCCACCTGCGGCTTGCCGACCGTCGCTTCCACGCCGAACTCGCGCTTCATGCGGTCCACCAGAATTTCCAGGTGCAGCTCGCCCATCCCGGAGATGATGGTCTGGCCGGATTCTTCATCGGTCTGCACACGGAACGACGGGTCTTCCTGGGCCAGACGGTTCAGCGCAATGCCCATCTTTTCCTGGTCGACCTTGGTCTTCGGCTCGACAGCCTGCGAGATCACCGGCTCCGGGAAGATCATGCGTTCGAGGATGATCACGTTGTTCGGATCGCACAGCGTGTCGCCCGTGGTCGCTTCCTTCAGGCCGACTGCCGCGGCGATGTCGCCCGCGTAGACTTCCTTGATTTCCTTGCGCTCGTTGGCGTGCATCTGAAGAATACGGCCGAGGCGTTCCTTCTTTTCCTTGACCGCGTTGTAGACGGTGTCGCCCGAATTCACCACGCCCGAGTACACGCGGAAGAAGATTAGCTGGCCGACGAATGGGTCGGTCATGATCTTGAAGGCGAGTGCCGAGAACGGATCGGTGTCAGTCGGATGACGCTCGATTTCGCGGTCCTGCTCGTCGTGACCCGTGATGGCGGGCACGTCGATCGGCGAGGGCAGATAGTCGATCACCGCGTCGAGCATTGCCTGCACGCCCTTGTTCTTGAAGGCGCTGCCGCACAGCATGGGCACGATTTCATTGGCGATGCAGCGCACGCGCAGACCGTGCTTGATCTCTTCTTCAGTGAGCGTGTCGCCGCCGAGGTACTTGTCGAGCAGTTCTTCGCTGGCTTCCGCTGCGGCTTCGACCATCTTGTCGTGCCATTCCTTCGCGGTGTCGGCCAGTTCGGCGGGGATGTCCTTGTACTCGAACTTGATGCCCTGGTTCTCTTCGTCCCAGACAATCGCCTTCATCTTGACGAGGTCGACCACGCCCTGGAAGTGCTCTTCGGCGCCAATCGGAATCTGGATGGGCACGGCCACGCCCTTCAGACGATCGCCGATCTGCCGCTGTACGCGGAAGAAGTCGGCGCCCACGCGGTCCATCTTGTTGACGAACGCAATGCGCGGCACCTTGTACTTGTTCGCCTGACGCCACACGGTTTCGGATTGCGGCTGCACGCCGCCCACCGAGTCGTACACCATGCAGGCACCGTCGAGCACGCGCATCGAGCGTTCCACTTCAATCGTGAAGTCGACGTGGCCCGGCGTGTCGATGATGTTGATGCGGTGTTCCGGATAATTGCCGGCCATGCCTTTCCAGAATGCAGTCGTGGCAGCCGATGTGATCGTGATGCCGCGCTCCTGCTCCTGCTCCATCCAGTCCATCGTCGCCGCACCATCGTGAACTTCACCGATCTTGTGCGTCACGCCGGTGTAGAAGAGGATGCGTTCGGTGGTCGTGGTTTTGCCGGCATCGATGTGAGCGCTAATGCCGATATTCCGGTAGCGCTCGATGGGAGTCTTGCGGGGCACGTGAACCTCCTTGAATTGGCGCGCGAGGGGCGGGCGTCGAGCGGCGCACGACGCCGTCCGCGCGTTCTTGGTGCTGCGCTGAGATTACAAGGATAGCGCGTCGCAGGGGCTTTTGCAGGAATCTTGCCAGGCGGGGTGAAACGGGCGGCTGACGGGCAGGCGGCGGGGCGCCGGTGAAGCGCCGGGAGCGCGCTTCGAGAGGAATGTTCTATGGAGGCGGGGCGGGGTGGTCCGATGCGCGCCTCTCGTCGCTTTCTGGTCCCGTTCGCGCCTTGTGTTGCTGGAGGTTGCTGGAGACGGCTCACGTGGTTCAGCTGGCTCGGGGCTGCCCTCAGGGCGCGCCCCGCGTGTCAGGCGGTTTCCAACCCGAAGTTGAAGCAACCTGATCGAGCCGCACCACTTACTGCGCGGCGGGCAACCCCTGCATGACCATGCCCGGCTTGATGCCTTTCGATTCGAACCAGTTCTTGCTCATTTCCAGCGCATACGTGCCGTTGTTGCGAGGGCAATGATTGTTGGTGGTTTCAGCGTCCATCTCGTCGATGTCCGTGATCGTGCCGTCTGCACGAATGAAGGCAATGGACAGCGGAATCAGCGTGTTCTTCATCCAGAAGCAATGCACGGCGTTCTCGGGAAAGACAAACAGCATGCCTTCGTTCGGCGCGAGCTGGGTGCGGTACATGAGGCCCTGTTCGCGATCCGGATCGCTCGATGCAACTGCAGCGTCGATCACGAACATGCCGACCGTCAACTTGGTGCGCGGAAATTCGTTGGGTTGCTTCGCACCGGGTGGCATTTGCTGCGCGTACGCGCTATGGACCGGAGCAAGCGTGAAGGACGCCGCCGCCAGCGGCAACGCGACAGCAATCGCAAAGCGCGCTACCAGTGAGCGCAGGGAAATTCGCACGGCAGGACTCCAGGGCAGTAAATTAACCCGCGAATGTTACGCGAGCGCGTCAACGCACGTCAAAAACAAAAAGGCAGATCGCCTTGCGGTGATCTGCCTTTCAACGCCGTAAGAACGGCAAGTGAAGCTAGTTCTTGACTGCGTTTTCTACGACAAACTTATTCCGAAGCGCCCGAAGCTGCAGCAGCAGCTGCTGCCTTCTTCTTCGATGCCTTCTTGTGCGATGCCTTCTTCGTGGTCTTCTTAGCCGACGAAGCAGCAGCTGCCGGAGCTGCCGAAGCTGCGACCGGAGCCGAAGCTTGTGCGAATGCTGCCGTTGCGAAGAGGCCAGCGACCAGAGCGGCGATCAGTTTGTTCATTTTGTGAATCCTCAGCTTTAGTAAATTAACCAAATGACCCGGTTATGTATGAGTCATGTCGGTAAACGTGCCATCCACCTTTCGGTTGACACCCGTGTTGAACAATTTTTCAACACGTTTGTCGAGCGCTCAGACTCCCTGCACTGACCGCTAGAACGGCTTGCACAAAGGCCCTTAAGGCTGAATGCCGGATAGCTTCGGGCGGCATCTGCGTCGAATAACGCGTGAGCGCGCCGTACGGTTGACGTAATTTTTCTGGAATATTTATGCGCGCCGCTATCAAGCTGGATTCGATGCGCAATTACACCTTGAGCGCGATTTGTTTTAAAAGAAAAACGCTTGCGGATACAACGGCTTAGCCCGTGCATTGAAGATTTTTTTGCGCGCTCGATGATGCCGCGCGAGTAAGCAACGTTGCGCGTGCGATGACCATTTAAATGCTTGTTGTGGGTTCAAAACGCGCCATCCCACGGTGCGCGTGTCGGCAGTTCGCGCGATGCACCCGGTTCGAGTCCGAGTGCGAAGATGTCGAGCGCGCCGATGCCCACGCGTACGAGACGCAACGTGGGGAAACCGACTGCCGCCGTCATGCGGCGCACCTGGCGATTCTTGCCTTCGGTGATCGACAGTTCGATCCACGTCGTTGGAATGGCGGCGCGAAAACGGATGGGCGGATTGCGTAGCCAGAGCGTGGCGGGCGGTTCGATGATCTGCGCTTTGCAGGGACGCGTCACGTAATCACCCAGGTCGACACCGCTCGCGAGGTGTTTTAACGCAGCGGCATCGGCGGCGCCTTCGACTTGCGCCCAATAGCGTTTGACGAGCTTGTGACGCGGCTCGGCAATGCGCGCCTGAAGTGCGCCGTCGTCGGTGAGCAGCAACAGACCTTCGCTATCGGAATCGAGCCGGCCCGCTGGATAAACGCCCGGTGTCTTGACCCAGTCCGCGAGTGAGGCGCGGGTTTCATGCGGCGAAAACTGGCAGATGGTGCCAAACGGCTTGTTGAGAGCGAGGAGGCGCATGCGGATCTTCAGACGTGCGGAGGGGGCTGTGGCAAGTGGCCGGATAATAATGCATAATTTTTAGCAGCATCTCTTATGTCTTATATAAGATATAAGAGATTCGAACCATCTGGTTCAGGCGCATCGCCTCGCAGCGTGGCACCGGGAAGCCGCGTGCGTGACAGCGTGGGCTAGAATAACCGCTCAGTCGCTTGCAGGCGTTTGGCGTAGCGCTTCGCAAAGCGCGCCCGGTTTCGCAGTTCCCTTTGCTTCCCATAGCACAGCCATCACTGGAGTCCGATCATGCCGTATCAGCACATAAAGGTTCCGACGGGCGGAGACAAAATCACTGTCAACGCAGACTACTCGCTCAATGTTTCCGACCAGCCCATCATTCCGTTCATCGAAGGTGACGGCACCGGTACGGACATCACGCCAGTCATGATCAAGGTGGTGGATGCAGCGGTGGAAAAAGCGTACGGCGGCCAGAAGAAAATCCACTGGATGGAAGTGTATGCCGGCGAGAAGGCCACCAAGGTGTACGGCCCGGACGTGTGGCTGCCCGAAGAGACGCTGGAAGTGGTCAAGGAATACGTGGTGTCGATCAAGGGACCGCTGACCACGCCGGTGGGCGGCGGCATCCGTTCGCTGAACGTGGCGCTGCGCCAGGAACTCGATCTGTATGTGTGCCTGCGGCCGGTGCAGTATTTCAAGGGCGTGCCTTCGCCGGTACGTGAGCCGGAAAAGACCAACATGGTGATCTTCCGCGAGAACTCGGAAGACATCTACGCGGGCATCGAGTGGGCCGCCGGGTCGGAAGAGGCGAAGAAGGTCATCAACTTCCTGCGCGAAGAAATGGGCGTGAAGAAGATCCGCTTTCCCAACACGTCGGCACTGGGCGTCAAGCCGGTCTCGAAGGAAGGCACGGAGCGGCTCGTGCGCAAGGCGTTGCAGTACGCCATCGACAACGATCGCCGCTCTCTCACGCTGGTGCACAAGGGCAACATCATGAAGTACACGGAAGGCGCATTCCGTGACTACGGCTACGCGCTGGCGCAGAAGGAATTCGGCGCCGAACTCGTGGACGGCGGCCCGTGGATGAAGTTCAAGAATCCGAAGACCGGTAACGACATTGTCGTGAAGGACGTGATTGCCGACGCGTTCCTCCAGCAGATCCTGCTGCGTCCGGCCGAATATGACGTGATCGCGACACTCAATCTGAACGGCGACTACATCTCTGACGCATTGGCGGCGCAGGTGGGCGGCATTGGCATTGCGCCGGGCGCGAACATGTCGGATTCAGTGGCGATGTTCGAAGCCACCCATGGCACCGCGCCGAAGTATGCGGGCAAGGACTACGTCAATCCCGGCTCGGAAATCCTCTCCGCGGAAATGATGCTGCGCCACCTGGGATGGACCGAGGCGGCGGACAAGATCATCCAGTCGATGGAAGCGTCGATCCTGCAAAAACGCGTCACGTACGACTTCGCCCGTTTGATGGAAGGCGCGACCCAGGTGTCGTGCTCGGGTTTCGGCCAGGTGATGATTGAGAATATGTAGGCGTGGTTGGATGGCGGGTTGAGCCAGACGACTGATGAACCCCGGCAGATCGCTGATCGCCGGGGTTTTTGTTTGGCGGCGATGGTTTGGCGGGGGTGCCTTGATTGCGGCAGATTGTCGCAAAAGTTGTTTTCAGGGCTGTCTCGTAAAGACGCCGCCACGTTGATTTTTCCAAGGCTTGCGAGCGCCGGCGCCGTCTCGATACCAAGCGGTCTGTCCCCAGTTGTATGCTGGAGGCACATTTCTTCAACACATTTCGTCGCGGTGATATTTCCTGTCAGGCAGCGATCTCAATAAAACCGCTGACGACGCGTCGAGCCCGGCACCCCCTAGGTGGCAAAACGCCGCTCTGCTATAAGTTGGCCCCTTGCTTGGTACCGCGCCATGCGCGAGGCCGACATTGCCGCCGCGCTTCGACTTAACGGGAGACTCATGCTCGAAGAAAAAATCCACGCGAACGTCTACGTTGCGACACCCAGTTACGGCGCCGTCGTGGCGACGGAATATGTACTCGGCTTGCTCGATCTGTACGAGGCTTCGTCTCGCTACGGCTTCGGCCTGCAGACGAACTTCAACAGCTTCGACAGCCTGATTACGCGCGCCCGCAACACGATGGTCGCGGAGTTCCTTGCGGACAGCCGCTTCACGCATCTGATGTGGATTGACGGCGACATTGGCTTCAAAGGCGCCGATGTCCTGCGGTTGCTGCACGCCAACCGGCCCGTGGCGGCGGGCGTGTATCCGCTGAAGTCCGACGGCTGGCCGCGAGCGGGTCTGCCCGAAGCGTTGCCGGCCGGCAGCACCAAAGCCGATTTCCAGGCGCGCTTCGCCACGTATCCCGCGGTGGTGCACGCGGACAATCTGGATCCGGACGCGGACGGCTTCCTCGAGGTGCTCTACGCGCCGACCGGGTTCATGCTCATCAGGCGTGAAGTGTTGCTCGCGCTGATCGAACGTTTCCCGGAGCTGCGCTGCCAGCCGCGCCTGAAGGATCGCAGCGAACACGACAGCGGGGGACCGGCGCAGTACCACTACGCCTTGTTCGACACGATGATCGACCCGCAGACGCGCGAATATCTTTCCGAGGACTACGCGTTCTGCCGGCGGATCATGGAAATTGGCATCGCGCCGGCCATCGACACTCGTTCGAACTTTGCCCATCAAGGCGTGGCAATCTTCGAGGGCGACGTAACCCGCAGCCTTGCCATGCAGCGATCGGCAGTTCGTCAGGACGCCGAAGTGAGCGGGTGAGCCGTACGGTTGCGCAATCCCGTCATTGGGCCCGATAGTTGGGATTGTTCTGGCGCAGGCGCGGATCGACGCCCGGTCCCGGCAGAACGACCCGTAAGCCCAACAAAGAGGAATCGGCCACTCCAGAATGAAGAAACCCGGCACAAGGCCGGGTTTTCAGGGTACGGGTACCGAACAACTCAGGCGGCGGCCTGGATGTTCGATGCCTGCTTGCCTTTGGGGCCCTGCACGACCTCAAAGCTAACCTTTTGGCCTTCCTTCAGGGTTTTGAACCCATTCATTTGAATAGCCGAAAAGTGTGCAAACAGATCCTCACCGCCTTCGTCGGGCGTAATGAATCCGAAACCTTTCGCGTCATTGAACCATTTGACCGTACCAGTTGCCATACCTACTTCCCCTGTAACTCATGACACCACCACGAGCCGTCGAAAAGCTGCACGGCCGCGCAATGCAGCCGCTCCCTCTCACAAGCTCACCATCGGCATTTTTTCGAATATTGGCTGAATGAAAAAAGTGCCAGCTTGATTGTTGAGGCTCTTTATTCGAGTGTCAAGAAAATTTTGAGACGGCGCCGGCAGCGTTGCAAACACCCCATTTCCAGGGTTTTTCCCGCTTTTCTTATGTGCGGTGGCGCAAGCGTCGCGTCTTGAAAAGTCGCATAATCGACTCACATGCTGGTCTGTAGGCGGAGTGCGGTCGGTGCAACGGCGCGGCCTGTATCAATAAGGTGTTGGCCAGGGTTTTGCACGCCGCTCACCGGCTCGGGCAGGTTGTGCGATACTCGATCTGACTGCGCCGCGGAAAGCTGCGGTGGCGACATTTTTGGAGGGCCGGCTCCGCAAACGGCTCCGTGCAAGACGCACGCGTGACAGGCAGTGCCGTCATGTGGAGGCGAAACAGATCGCCGGCCGGTTGGTCGGGTTTTGACAGGATTGCGGGCCTGTCCGAGTTGTTTAGAATGGGTGTATGGCAATTATCCCGGACAAGCAGGACGGCACCGTACTGGAGCGGCAGGAAAAAAAGCTGAAGCCGCCGGCCATGTATAAGGTGGTGCTAATGAATGACGACTTCACGCCAATGGAATTTGTCGTGATGATCGTGCAGGAATATTTCAATAAAGATCGTGAAACCGCAACACAGATTATGTTGAAGGTGCATCGCGAAGGAAGGGGAGTTTGTGGGGTCTATACGCGGGACATCGCGTCGACCAAAGTCGAGCAAGTCGTTACCCACGCACGGCAGGCCGGGCATCCGCTGCAGTGTGTGATGGAGGAAGCATGATTGCCCAGGAACTGGAAGTCAGCTTGCACATGGCGTTCATGGAAGCACGCCAGGCGCGGCACGAGTTCATTACGGTCGAACATCTTTTGCTAGCCCTGTTGGACAATCCGACGGCTGCTGAGGTGTTGCGCGCCTGCGCGGCCAATATCGAGGATCTGCGCCAGAACCTGCGCAACTTCATTCATGACAACACGCCGACCGTGCCTGGCACGGACGACGTCGACACGCAGCCCACGCTGGGTTTCCAGCGCGTGATCCAGCGTGCCATCATGCATGTTCAGTCCACCTCGAATGGCAAGAAGGAAGTGACCGGCGCGAACGTGCTGGTGGCGATCTTCGGCGAAAAGGATTCGCACGCGGTGTACTACCTGCAACAGCAGGGCGTGACGCGTCTGGACGTGGTGAACTTCATTTCGCATGGCATCGCAAAGACCAGCAGCACCGACGCCGCCAAGGCGAGCGATGCCAATGCCGAGTCGGACGAAGCCGCCGCGCAGAAGGAAACCCCGCTCGCACAGTTCACGCAGAATCTGAACCAGATGGCGAAAGACGGCCGCATCGATCCGTTGATCGGGCGCGAGTCGGAAGTCGAACGTGTGGTGCAGGTATTGTGCCGCCGGCGCAAGAACAATCCGCTACTGGTCGGTGAGGCCGGTGTCGGTAAAACCGCGATCGCCGAAGGGCTCGCCTGGCGCATTACGCGCGGCGAAGTGCCGGACATTCTGGCGGACGCGCAGGTTTATTCGCTCGACATGGGCGCGCTGCTGGCCGGTACGAAATACCGTGGCGATTTCGAGCAGCGTCTAAAGACGGTCCTGAAGGAACTGAAGGAACGTCCGCACGCCATTCTGTTTATCGACGAAATCCATACGCTGATCGGCGCGGGCGCCGCATCGGGCGGCACGCTGGACGCGTCGAATCTGCTGAAGCCGGCGCTGTCGTCGGGCACGCTCAAGTGCATCGGCGCCACGACGTTCACGGAATACCGCGGCATCTTCGAAAAAGATGCAGCGCTGTCACGCCGCTTCCAGAAGGTCGATGTGACCGAGCCGACCGTCGAACAGACGGTGGCGATCCTGCGTGGCCTGAAGTCGCGTTTCGAAGAGCATCACGGCGTGAAGTACTCGTCGGGTGCGCTGTCGGCGGCGGCAGAACTGTCGGCACGCTTCATCACGGATCGTCATCTGCCGGACAAGGCCATTGACGTGATCGACGAAGCGGGCGCAGCGCAACGCATCCTGCCGAAGTCGAAGCAGAAGAAGACCATCGGCAAGGGCGAGATCGAGGAAATCATCTCGAAGATCGCGCGTGTCCCGCCGCAAAGCGTGTCGCAGGACGACCGCAGCAAGCTCCAGACGCTCGACCGCGATCTGAAGAGCGTGGTGTTCGGGCAAGACCCGGCCATCGACGCACTCTCAGCCGCGATCAAGATGGCGCGTGCGGGTCTCGGCAAGCTGGACAAGCCGATCGGCGCGTTCCTGTTCTCCGGCCCGACCGGCGTCGGCAAGACCGAAGTGGCGAAGCAACTGGCGTTCACGCTGGGTATCGAGCTGATCCGCTTCGACATGTCGGAATACATGGAGCGCCACGCGGTCAGCCGTTTGATCGGCGCGCCGCCGGGCTACGTTGGTTTCGACCAGGGTGGTCTGCTCACTGAAGCTGTCACGAAGAAGCCGCATTGCGTGCTGCTGCTCGACGAAATCGAGAAGGCGCATCCGGACATCTACAACGTGCTGCTGCAGGTGATGGACCATGGCACGCTGACGGACAACAACGGTCGCAAGGCGGATTTCCGCAATGTCATCATCATCATGACGACGAACGCGGGTGCCGAGGCAATGGGCAAGTCCGTGATCGGCTTCACGACGCGCCGCGAAACCGGCGACGAAATGGTCGACATCAAGCGGATGTTCACGCCGGAGTTCCGTAACCGTCTGGACGCGACGATCAGCTTCCGTGCGCTCGATGAAGAAATCATCATGCGCGTGGTCGACAAGTTCCTGATGCAACTGGAAGATCAGTTGCACGAGAAGAAGGTCGACGCGCTGTTCACGGACGCGCTGCGCAAGCATCTCGCGAAGCACGGTTTCGATCCGCTCATGGGTGCACGTCCGATGCAGCGTCTGATCCAGGACACGATCCGTCGTGCACTGGCCGACGAACTGCTGTTCGGTAAGCTGATGGCGGGCGGCCGTGTCACGGTGGATGTCGACGCGGACGACAAGGTGAAGCTGACGTTCGACGAACAGCCGGCACCGCGCAATCCGGAAGCGATTGAAGTGGAGTAAGCAGGTTTCCTGATCGATTCGTCGATCAGAATCAGCAGCAAGTAAAAACGGCGTGAACCTTCGAGGTCCACGCCGTTTTTTTATGCCTTAAGCGTCACGCTGGCGGACGGCTTGCGCGCTTTAGACGAAATCCTCAGCGCCGCCCGTTTGCGTTAGTGTTTGCCGGTGCTGCCAAAGCCACCCGCACCACGCTCGCTTTCCGCGAAATCTTCCACGATGTTGAATTGCGCCTGCACCACCGGCACGATCACCAGTTGCGCGAGCCGTTCCATCGGATTCAGCGTGAACGCGCTCTGGCCGCGATTCCACGTGGAGATCATCAGTTGCCCTTGGTAATCCGAATCAATCAGCCCCACCAGATTGCCCAGCACGATGCCGTGCTTATGCCCCAGGCCCGAGCGCGGCAGGATCAAAGCCGCGTAGCCCGGATCGCCAACGTGGATCGCAAGGCCAGTTGGTACGAGCGCGGTTTCGCCGGGTTGCAACGTCAGCGGCTCGTCGAGACATGCGCGCAGATCGAGGCCGGCGCTGCCGGTGGTGGCGTAAGCGGGCAGTTGTTCGCGCATGCGCGCGTCGAGGATCTTCAGGTCTAGTTTCATGCAGGTCGAATCAATGGAAGTGAATGGAAAATCAAGCGGAGCAGGGGTGTTGTCTTAACGCGCTAACTGGAATGCGTCGGCCAGCAGTTCATACGAACGCAAGCGCGCGCGATAACTACCCGCGACCGTCAGCACGACAAGTTCGTCAGCCTGGAATTGCTCCTGCAGCGCCAGCATGCGTTCGGTCACGCGCTCCGGCGTGCCGATGATGCTGCGCGGCTTCTCGCGGTCGATCACGAGTTTTTCGCGTTCGCCGTACTCCTGAGCCACGCCTTGTTCGATGGTCGGGATGGGCGCATTCAGACCGTAGGCCATCTGCACACGGCGCAGATCGACCGCCTTCTCCAGGTCCGCGGCTTCCTCGTCCGTGTCCGCGCAGATCACGAACACGGCGGCCGCGAGGTAGGGCTGCGCTTCGTGTCCTGCCCTGAAGCGCTCGCGATACGCCTGCGCCACCCGATCGCCGAAATGCGCGTTGATGAAATGCGCGAACGCAAAGCGGATGCCGAGTTGCGCGGCGAGCAGGCCGCCGAATTCGCTCGACCCGAGCACCCACAACTGTGGGCGCGTCTCCACCTGAGGCTGCAGCAGCACGCCTTGTGCGACGTGATCGGCCGGCAGCTTGCCGCTCATCAGGCCGACGAGATCGGCCACTTGCTGCGGGAAGATATCGCCGCGATTGTAGGTGCCCGCCGCGACCGCCTGGGCGGTGCGCATGTCACCACCCGGCGCGCGGCCGACGCCCAGGTCGATCCGGTTCGGAAACAGGGCTTCGAGCATCATGAACTGCTCGGCCACCTTGAAGGGGCTGTAGTAAGGCAGCATCACACCACCGGAGCCGAGCCGGATGCGTTGAGTGACGCTGCCGAGGCGCGCCAGCATCACTTCGGGACAGGGGTTCGACACGCCGCGCAGGCCGTGATGCTCGGCGCACCAGTAGCGGGTGTAGCCGAGATCGTCCGCGAGTTGCGCGAGTTCGACGGTGGCGGCAATCGCGTCCGCCACCGAGTGCCCGTCGATCACGGGCGTTTGATCGAGCACGGAAAGTAGCGTCATGGCAGGCGGCTCCTGAATGTCTCGGGTTCCGGCAGAAAGACCGGGCGGTTACCGGATCAGGCTCGTATCGGGCAGCCGCTTCGCGATCTCCTTGATCAGCGCGAGCGCGAGCGTCTGCTTGTCGGCGCGCGGCAGTCGAGTGCTGCCGCTCGCTTCGAACAAAACGACTTCGTTGTCATCCTGGCCAAACGTGAGCGGCCCGAGGTTGCCGATCAGAAGCGGCACGTTTTTGCGCACGCGCTTTTCTTCGCCGTGCACATCCAGATCGCCGCTTTCGGCAGCGAAACCCACGCAGAAGGGCGGGTGAGGCAGCTTCGCCACGGAGGCCAGAATGTCGGGATTCTCGACGAACGTGAAGGTGGGCGTGGCGTGTTCGGCCGTCTTCTTGATCTTGTGATCGCTGACGTGATCGACGCGCCAGTCCGCCACCGCGGCCACGCCAATGAAGATGTCGTAGTCGGGCACGGCGCGCATGACGGCGTCGTGCATCTGCTGCGCCGTCTGCACGTCCTCGCGGAACACGCCCCACGGTGTGTCCAGCGCCACCGGACCGGCTACCAGATGCACGTCGGCGCCGGCCTGCTGGGCGGCACGCGCCAGCGCAAAGCCCATCTTGCCGCTGGAGCGATTGGTGAGGCCGCGCACCGGATCCAGGGGTTCGAAGGTCGGACCGGCGGTGAGCAGCACGCGGCGGCCAGCGAGGATCTTCGGCTGGAAGAACGAGGCGATTGCTTCGTAGGTGGCGGCGGCTTCGAGCATCCGGCCATCGCCGATTTCACCGCACGCCTGCGGACCGGAATCCGGGCCGAGCACCTCGACGCCGTCCGCGCGAAGCTGCGCGACGTTGCGCTGGGTGGCCGGGTTTTGCCACATCTGACGGTTCATCGCCGGCACGACCAGCAGCGGACAGTCGCGCGCGACGCACAGCGTCGAGAGCAGATCGTCGGCCATGCCGTGCGCGAGTTTGGCGAGGAAGTCCGTGGAGGCGGGCGCGATCACGATCGCGTCGGCTTCACGCGAAAGGTCGATGTGCGCCATGTTGTTCGGCACCCGCCCATCCCATTGACTGGAAAACACGGGACGGCCGGACAGCGCCTGCATGGTGACGGGTGTGATGAACTGCGTGGCCGCTTCGGTCATGACGACCTGCACGGTCGCGCCCGCTTTGGTCAGGAGGCGCGTGAGTTCGGCGATTTTGTAGCAGGCAATCCCGCCGGTGAGGCCGAGGACGAGATGTTTTCCTGCGAGTTCTGCGGTTGCCAACGAAAGCCTCCTCCGACAAAGCATGATGGCGTCAGGCGTGGGGCTGGCGCCACGCAGACGCCTCAGCCCCAACCTCGCGATGCGTTAGCGCGAACCGCGCACGCGTCGCAATTCGTCGAGCACCAGCAGGATCGCGCCAATCGTGATCGCGCTGTCGGCGAGATTGAACGCCGGCCAGTGCCAGCTTGCCACGTGGAAATCGAGGAAGTCGATCACATGGCCGTAGGCCAGCCGGTCGATCACGTTGCCGATCGCGCCGCCCAGAATCAGCGCAAGCGCGGTGCAAAACATCTTCTGCGCGCCGTGCCGCTTGAGCAGATAGCAGATCACCAGCGCCGCAACAATGCCGAGCGCAGTGAAGGCCCAGCGCTGCCAGCCACCCGCCGCGGCGAGAAAGCTGAAGGCGGCGCCGCGGTTGTACACGAGGAAAAAATTGAAGAACGGCGCGACCTCGTGCGGCACACCGTACGCAAATACCTTCTGTACTGCGATCTTCGTCAACTGATCGAACAGGATGACGATCAACGCTACGCCCAACCACGGCGCCAGCGAACCACTGCTGGCGGGTTTCGACAGGGTTCTTGCCATTATGCCGCGCTCCTCGTTTCGCCGCTTCCGTACAGGTTGCTAAAGCACCGGCCGCACAGCGACGGATGGTCGGCGTGCTCGCCGACGTCCGCGCGGTAATGCCAGCAACGTTCACACTTTAGATATTTGGACGTCACCACCTCGACGCTCTCATCCGCTTCGCTTTCGACCTTCACGACCGTTGCCGCCGACGTGATCAGCACGAACTTCAGATCGTCGCCGAGGCTCGCGAGCGCGTCGTACCGTGCGCCGCTTGCGCGGAGTTCGACTTCCGCCTGCAACGACGAGCCGATCAGGTTCGCCACGCGTGCTTCTTCCAGCGCCTTGGTCACGTTGCTGCGCACTTCACGCAACAAGGTCCACTTGGCGAGCAGCGTAACGGCGTCCGCGACTTCCGGATAGGCGTGATACGTCTCGGTGAAGATGGTTTCGCTGTTCGGCTGGAACACCTTCCACGCTTCTTCCGCGGTGAACGACAGGAACGGCGCCATGATACGCAGCAGACCATGCGCGATGTGATACAGCGCGGTCTGCGCAGCGCGGCGCGCGACGGAATCCGGCGCCGTGGTGTAGAGACGATCCTTCAGCACGTCGAGGTAGAAGCCGCCCAGGTCTTCCGAGCAGAACGTCTGCAGCTTGGCGACGACCGGGTGGAACTCGTACTTGTCGTAGTGCGCGAGGATGTCCGTCTGCAAACTGGCGGACAGCGCGACCGCGTAACGGTCGATCTCGAGCCAGTCTTCCACCGGACGCGCATGCTGCGCGAAGTCGAAGTCCGACAGGTTCGCGAGCAGGAAGCGCAGTGTGTTGCGGATGCGGCGATAGCCTTCCGTCACGCGCTTGAGGATCTCCTCGGAGATGGCGAGCTCGCCCGAGTAATCCGTCGACGCGATCCACAGGCGGATGATTTCCGCGCCGAGCCGGTTCGACACTTCATGCGGATCGACGCCGTTGCCAAGCGACTTGCTCATCTTGCGGCCTTCGCCGTCCACGGTGAAGCCGTGCGTAAGCAGCGCGTTGTACGGCGGGCGACCGTCGAGCATGGAGGCCGTGAGCAGCGACGAGTGGAACCAGCCGCGGTGCTGGTCCGAGCCTTCCAGGTACAGGTCGGCCGGGAACTGCAGTTCGTCCTTATGCGAGCCGCGCAACACGTGCCAGTGCGTGGTGCCCGAGTCGAACCACACGTCGAGCGTGTCGCGGTTCTTTTCGTACAGATTGGCGTCGTCGCCAATCAGCTCGCGCGGGTCGAGTGTCTGCCAGGCTTCGATGCCGGCCTTCTCGACACGTTGCGCCACTTCCTCGAGCAACTCGGGCGTGCGCGGATGCAGCTCGCCGGTTTCCTTGTGCACGAAGAACGCCATCGGCACGCCCCATTGACGCTGACGCGAGAGCGTCCAGTCCGGGCGGTTGGCGATCATGCTGAACAGACGCTGCTTGCCCCACGACGGATAAAACGCGGTGTTTTCGATGCCTTCCAGCGCGGTTTCGCGCAGCGTCTTGTCGCTGTCGTTCGGCTTCACGTCCATGCCGGCGAACCATTGCGAGGTCGCGCGGTAGATGATCGGCGTCTTGTGGCGCCAGCAGTGCATGTAGCTATGCAGGTACTTTTCCGTGTATAGCAGCGAACCCGCCGCCTCGAGCGCTTCGACGATCTTCGGATTGGCGGCCCAGATGGACAGACCGCCGAACAGCGCGAGCGATTCGATATAGCGGCCGTCGCCCATCACCGGGCTGATGATGTCCGAATCGGCCATGCCATGCGCCTTGCACGACACGAAGTCTTCCACGCCATACGCCGGCGCCGAGTGGACGATGCCGGTGCCGGAATCCGTGGTCACGTAGTCGCCGAGATAGACCGGCGAGGTGCGCTTGTAGCTCGGATGCGCGGAGGCAAGCGGGTGATGGAAGCGCAGATTGGCCAGCTTCTCGCCGGTGGTCGTGGCGAGCACGTTGCCTTCGAGGCCATATTGCTTCAGGCACGCCTCGACGCGCTCCTGCGCGAGGATCAGCAGACCGCGCGGTGTATCCACCAGCGCGTAGACGATTTCCGGATGGACGTTGAGCGCCTGGTTGGCGGGGATGGTCCACGGCGTGGTGGTCCAGATCACGATGCCGCCTTCGCTGCGCGGCAACGCGGCGAGGCCGAACGCCTGCGCGGTCTTTTCCGGTTCGGCAAAGGCGAACAGCACGTCGATGGTCGGATCGGTCTTGTCCTGATACTCGACCTCGGCTTCAGCCAGCGCGGAGCCGCAGTCGAAACACCAGTTCACCGGTTTCAGGCCGCGATACACATAGCCCTTCTCCATGATTTTCGCGAGCGCACGGATTTCGCCGGCTTCGTTCACGAAGTTCATGGTCTTGTACGGATTGTCCCAGTCGCCGAGCACGCCCAGACGCCGGAAGCCGACCTTCTGCTTCTCGATCTGCTCCGTGGCGTAGGCGCGTGCCTTCTGCATCACTTCAGCGGCCGGCAGTGACTTGCCGAACTGCTTTTCGATCTGGATTTCGATGGGCATGCCGTGGCAATCCCAGCCGGGCACATAGACCGCGTCGAAGCCCGCCAGGTTGCGCGCCTTGACGATCATGTCCTTCAGGATCTTGTTGACCGCGTGGCCCAGGTGGATGTCACCGTTCGCATACGGCGGCCCATCGTGCAGGATGAATTTCTTGCGGCCCTTCGAGGCGGCGCGGATCTTTTCGTAGATCTTGCGTTCCTGCCATTCCTTGACCCATTGCGGTTCACGCTTGGGCAGGTCGCCACGCATCGGGAACGGCGTGTCGAGCAGGTTGACCGGGTAGCGGGACTGCGGTTTCGAATCGGCTTTCTTGTTGCTCATGGTGTGGTCGCGGTGAATTCTTTCGATGCGCATCGTGGCGCGTTGTACGCAGCGGGGCTCGAAGCCACGCGCTGCGCTTTGGACGCGCCCGACAGGTCCGTCGCGTGATCCACGGACGCCCTTCGATGCGCGCGGCGATCGGTACGTGCCGCGCTGAAGGCTGACAACCGGCAGCGCTGGCCAGTACCGCGGCGGCTATCTAATTCGGTCAGTGGCTGAAGTGGCAAAGCCGGTTGAGCGGCTGCCCGGCGTGCCGTTGCCGGAAGCCGCAAACCACGCGCGCGCATTGGCGACGTCGCGCGCGATGGCGGCGGTCAGCGTTTCGAGGTCGACGTATTTCTCCTCGTCACGCAGTTTCTTCAGGAATTCGACGCGCACGAGTTTGCCATACGCGTCGCCGTGCCAGTCGAGCAGATGCACTTCGAGCAGCACGCGGCCGGAATCGTCCACAGTGGGGCGCAGGCCGAGGCTGGCGACACCCGGCAGCGGTTCGTCCGCCACGCCGTGCACACGCACGACGAAGATACCCGCCAGCGCCGGACGCTTGTGGGCGATGGGCAGGTTGAGCGTAGGAAAACCGAGGTCGCGGCCGAGCTTCATGCCATGCACGACGTGGCCGCTGATCACGTAGTCGCGGCCTAGTGCGCCACGCGCCGTGTCGAGGTCGCCGGCCACCAGCGCGGCGCGCACGCCGGAGCTGGAAATGCGTGCGCCGGACGGATCGGCAACGGTTGCCATCTGTTCGACTTCGAAGCCGTGCTGCACGCCCGCTGCCTTGAGCGAGTCGAAGTCTCCCGCGCGCTTCGCGCCGTAGCGGAAATCGTCGCCGATCATCACCCAGCGAGCATGCAGACCGTTGACGATGATCCGTTCAACGAAGGCATCCGGCGACTGGCTGGCAAACGTGTGATTGAAGTGCTCGACCACCACCCGGTCCACGCCGTGCGTGCGCAGGGCTTCGAGTTTGTCGCGCAGCATGGCGATACGCGGTGGTGCGCCGGCCGGGTTGAAAAATTCGCGCGGGTGCGGTTCGAAGGTCATCACGCAGACGGGCAGGCCGCGCGCATCCGCTGCCGCCCGGACATGGGCGAGCAAAGCCTGATGGCCGCGGTGGACACCGTCGAAGTTGCCGATTGTCAGGGCGCAGGGCGCCCGGCTCTCGGCATTGGGAAGACCGCGGAAGACTCTCACGATAGCGGGTTGAGCGACTTTTAGTTTGGGAACGGCGACGTGTAACGGCGGTTTGCAACGACTGCGTTCAACGGCGCTGCGTGACGGGCGCATCGCCGCCGAAGCGCCGGTGGCAAGCCCAGCACGCGCCGGCAAAACCCAGGCGCCGCAAAACAAACGATTATAAACGCTCGGCGCGAGCCACGGCGGCGCGGCGCCGTTCAGGCGTCCCTCAAATGATAAAATCCGCGGATGAAAAAACTTGTCATCCTGATTTCCGGGCGGGGCAGCAACATGGAAGCCATCGTTCGCGCCTGTTCGCGCGAAGGCTGGCCGGCGCAAGTCGCCGCCGTGATTGCCAGCCGCCCAGACGCGGCGGGCCTTGCGTTCGCCGCGTCGCACGAGATACCCACGGCGGTGGTTGACCACCGCGAGTTTTCCGACCGCGAGTCGTTCGACACCGCGCTGATCCACGCAATCGACGCCTTCGAGCCTGACCTCGTGGTGCTCGCCGGTTTCATGCGTATTCTGACGCCGGGTTTTACAGACCGCTACGCGGGGCGCATGCTGAACGTGCATCCGTCGTTGCTGCCGAGCTTCGCGGGCCTCAAAACCCATCAGCAGGCGCTCGATGCCGGGGTCCGGCTGCATGGCGCGTCGGTGCATTTTGTCACGTCGCAGCTCGATCATGGGCCTATCGTGGTTCAGTCCGCCGTGCCGGTGCTGGCGGGCGACGACGCCGCGGCCCTGGCCGAACGGGTGCTGGCCACGGAACACATCATTTATCCCCGCGCGGTGCGCTGGTTCGTCGAAGGGCGCCTTGCGCTCGACGGGCCGCGCGTCACGCTCACGCCGCCGGAGCCGCAATGGCTCTTTGCCGACATCAATAGCAACAAGATCGCCGGAGAGGGCGTATGAGACTGCATGGATTTCTGATTGGACAAACCGAAACGCTGCTCGCGGACGTGCTGAAGCTCGCCGGTCCCGCGGATGCCGCCACTAGCCGCTTTTTCCGCGCGCATCCGAAGCTCGGCCACGGCGAGCGCGGTGTGATCGCCGAGGCGGTGTTTGCGGTGCTGCGGCGCCGGATGGAGTTCGCCCACCTCGCGGAAAGCGGCACCGGCAGCCCGGCCCGCCGCATGGCGCTGCTTGGCTTGATGCAGACGGCGGGCCGCTCGGCGCTAAAGCCGTTCGTCTCCGACGCTGAGTCCAACTGGCTCGAACACGTCGCCAAGATCGACCCGGAAAGCCTGCCGCTGCGGATTCGCATGAATCTGCCGGACTGGATCTACCAGGCGCTCTCGAAGCGCTTCGAGGCCGAGGAGCTGGCGCAACTGGCTGCGGCCCTGAACTACCCGGCGCCGCTCGACCTGCGCGCCAACCCGATCAAGGCGAGTCGCGATGAAGTGCTGACGGCGCTGTCGAAGGCTGGCATCGAAGCCGGCGCGACGCCGTTCGCGCCGTTCGGCGTGCGGGTGGTCGGCAAGCCGCCGCTCACCAAGCTCGACGCGTTCCAGCAAGGCTGGCTCGAAGTGCAGGACGAAGGCAGCCAGTTGCTGTGTTCGCTGGTCGCGCCCAAGCGCGGCGAGATGATCGTCGACTTCTGCGCGGGGGCGGGCGGCAAGACGCTGGCGCTCGGCGCGGCGATGCGCTCCAGCGGGCGTCTGTATGCCTTCGACATCTCCGAGCGGCGCCTCGCCAAGCTCAAGCCGCGCCTCGCGCGCAGCGGGCTGTCGAACGTCAACCCGGTGTTGATCGACAGTGAACACGACGCGAAGATCAAGCGTCTGGCGGGCAAGATCGACCGCGTGCTGGTGGACGCGCCGTGCAGCGGGCTCGGCACGCTGCGCCGCAATCCCGATCTGAAATGGCGCCAGTCGCCGGAATCGGTCGCGGAGCTGGCGCCCAAGCAACTGTCGATTCTCACCAGCGCCGCGCGTCTCGTGAAGGTGGGCGGCCGGCTGGTCTACGCAACCTGCAGCATCCTCGAGGAAGAGAACGAAGCGATCGTCACGCAGTTCCTCGCCAATCACCCGGGCTTTGCGTTGGTGCCGGCGCGCGACGTGCTGGCCGAACAGCGCATCGAACTCGACACCGGCGATTACCTCTCGCTGTGGCCGCATCGCCACGCCACCGACGGCTTCTTCGCCGCCGTGCTGGAACGCCGCGCGTAAGCGACAGGCGCAGGCTCGCCGCGGTGGCACTCGCCTGCCGCGGCGAGCGAGCCATATCGGGCGCATCCTGACACCATGCCAAACCACCCCTTCTTTCGCCTGTTCGGTGACGTCGCGCACGACTTCGGCCAGCCGGTGATGCTGTGGCAGGTGGGCGTGCTGCTCGGCACGCTGGCGCTGGCGTGGGTGCTGGCCAGACTGCTGCGCCGCACGCTCGATCTGCGGCGGCAAAGCCGGTATCAGGCGTTGCGCTTCGGCGCGGAGAGTCTTGATCGCGCCTTCTTCCCGCTGCTCGGGGCGGTGCTGGTATGGCTCGCGCGGGCCGTCGCCGGCTCGTTCATGCATACCGCGCTGCTCGATCTGGCGCTGGTGCCGCTGTTCGGCATTGGCCTCATCTACGTGCTGTTTTTCTTCGCGCGGCGTGTGTTCGGCAAGGAGGGCGAGGCGCATACGTGGCTCTTCCTCGTCGAAAAGCTCGTCACCGTGGTCGTCTGGGTGGGCATGGTGCTCACCGTCATGGGCATTCAGGACCAGGTGCTCACGTGGATGGGCAGCGTGCATTTCCGCGTGGCCAATGCGCATCTGACGCTGCTGTCTCTCACGACCGGCCTGCTGTGGGTGTGCGTGACGATGATCGTGGCCATGTGGCTCGGCTCGGCCTTCGAGGACCGCCTGATCCGCTCCAGTACGCTCGACGCCAATCTCAAGGTGGTGGTGGCGCGCGTCGGCCGGGCCGCGCTGGTGGTGGCGGCGGTGCTGATCAGCCTGTCTCTCGTCGGGATCGACATTACCGTGCTGGGGGTGTTCGGCGGGGCACTCGGGGTTGGCCTGGGGTTTGGCTTGCAGAAGATTGCGAGCAACTACGTGTCGGGCTTCATCATCCTGATCGACCGCTCGTTGCGGATCGGTGACACGATCAACGTCAGCGGCCTGCAGGGCATGGTCACGCAGATCCGCACCCGCTACACCGTCGTGCGCGGGCTGGACGGCATCGAAACGCTGATTCCAAACGAAAAACTGATCACCGACGTGGTCCAGAACCAGTCTTCGTACTTGACCCGAGGTCATGCGAAATCAGCAATCCAGGTGGCCTACACCGCGGATGTCGATCAGGTGATGACGCTGCTCGTGCAGGCAGCCAAAGGCGTGGAGCGTGTGCTGCAGGATCCGCCGCCCGCCGCGTTTCTGGTGGGTTTTGGTCCCGACGGCATCAACATGGAACTGGGCTTCTGGATCGAAAACGCCGCCACCGGAACCTCGGGCGTGCGCTCGGCGGTGAACCGGAACATCTGGCGGCTGTTTCGCGCCAACAACATTTCGATCCCCTTCCCGCAACGCGAAATGCATATCGTGGGAAGTGGCGACATACCGACGCATCCGGTCAATTTGACCGATACGGCTTCGGACAAGCCTGAGGCCGCCTCCGAAGGCGTTGACACGAGTCACCCGCGAGCGAAATAGTTGGGGTCAGCGTGTTTATCCTGGTTGATGCGACACAAAAAATCCCCAATTGTTACAAACACTTGGAACGGTTCGCGTAGAATGACGTCCAATCTGCTTGTATGCTTTCACTTTCTTGACACCGCGTTTTTTCGCTGTGTTTGCGGTGCCTTGTCACTCTCGTTCCACAGGTAAATTGCCTTGTTGAATTCCTTGCTTGATTTCCTTGCCCACGGCCTGCTTCGTTTCTCCTGGTGGCAACTCGTGGTGTATACGCTCGTGGTGACGCACATCACGATCATCGGCGTGACGGTGTATCTGCACCGTTGCCAGGCGCACCGCGCCCTCGACCTGCATCCCGCGGTCAGTCATTTTTTCCGCTTCTGGCTGTGGATGACCACAGGCATGTTGACCGGCCAGTGGGCCGCGATTCACCGTAAGCACCACGCCAAGTGCGAGACCGAAGAAGATCCGCACAGCCCGCAGACGCGCGGCATCTGGAAGGTGTTGCTGGAAGGCGCTGAACTCTATCGCACCGAGGCGAAGAACGAAGAGACCATGCGCAAGTTCAGTCACGGCACGCCGAACGACTGGATGGAACGCAACGTCTACACGAAGTACCCCATCCTGGGCGTGAGCTTGATGATGGTGCTGAACGTTGCGCTGTTCGGCCTCGTGGGTCTGACCGTGTGGGCTGTGCAGATGATCTGGATTCCGTTCTGGGCGGCCGGTGTGGTCAACGGTCTCGCGCACTTCTGGGGTTATCGCAACTTCAATTCGGCGGACGCGAGCACCAACATCTTCCCGTGGGGCATCCTGATCGGCGGCGAAGAACTGCATAACAACCACCACACGTATGCGACGTCGGCCAAGCTGTCGAACAAGTGGTACGAGTTCGACATTGGCTGGATGTACATCCGCATCATGTCGGCGTTCCGTCTGGCGAAGGTGAAGAAGATTGCACCTACGCCGCGTCTGACCACCGGCAAGCTAGTGCTGGATCAAGACACACTGCAGGCCGTGCTGGCCAACCGCTACGAAGTGATGGCCCGCTACGGCAAGGCGCTCAAGCGCGCGTATCGCCAGGAACTGGCTCATCTGAAGGAAGTGGGCGCGCGTGAGAAGTATCAGGTGATGCGCGGCGCACGTAGCTGGTTCCATAAGGAAGAGGCTGGTCTCGACGAGCCGCAGAAGCGCCAACTGCCGCAAATCTTTGCGAACAGCCAGAAGCTGCGTACGTACATCGAGTTGCGTAACGAACTGGCCGCCATGTGGGAGCGTTCGAACGCCTCGCGCGAACAATTGCTGGTCCAGTTGCAGGATTGGTGTCACCGCGCGGAAGAAAGCGGCATCAAGGCACTCCAGGAATTTGCGTCGCGCCTGCGTCGCTATGCCTGATCTCGAAATACTCTAGAATTTAGGTACGTCACAAAACCCCGCGTTGGCGGGGTTTTGCTTTTTTGGGCCGCAGAAACGTTGCGTTCGACGCGTCCATCGCGCAGCAACTTACGTGGCCGTACCAGCAGGGTAGAGGAGATCATGGATCAGCAGGCGATCAGGCACGTTGAATACGACCGTCCCCAAGGGCAGGGCGCGACGTGCGGCGTCGGGCAGGCATGGGCGAAGGTGCCCGACATGCCCTCGGCGGAAGAAAAGAAGGCGTTGAAGGCACGCATTCGCGCATTGCTCGCGCGCGAGAAAGCCGTGCTCGTCGCGCATTACTACGTGGACCCGGAACTGCAGGAGCTGGCTGACGAAACCGGTGGTTGCGTGGCCGATTCGCTTGAGATGGCCCGCTTTGGCCGTGATCACGAAGCGCAGACGCTGGTGGTGGCCGGGGTGCGTTTCATGGGCGAAACCTCGAAGATTCTGAGCCCGAATAAACGGGTGTTGATGCCGGATCTGGATGCCACCTGCTCGCTCGATCTCGGTTGCCCGATCGACGAGTTCTCGGCATTCTGCGACGCGCATCCCGATCGTACGGTGGTGGTGTACGCCAACACCAGCGCGGCCGTTAAGGCGCGTGCTGACTGGATGGTGACGTCGTCAATCGGCCTTGAGATCGTCGCGGATCTGCACGCACGTGGCGAGAAGATCATCTGGGCACCGGACCGGCACCTCGGCGGCTACATCCAGAAGAAGACTGGCGCGGACATGCTGCTCTGGCAAGGCTCGTGTCTCGTGCACGACGAGTTCAAAGGCATCGAACTGGATCTGTTGCGCGCCGAGTATCCGCACGCCAAGGTGCTGGTGCATCCCGAATCGCCGGATGGCGTGGTCGCGCTGGCCGACGTGGTCGGGTCGACGACGCAGTTGATCGATGCCGCACAGCGCCTCGATGCCACGCATTTCATCGTCGCGACTGACCTCGGCATCCTGCACAAGATGCGGCTCGCGGCGCCAGGCAAGACCTTCATCGAGGCGCCCACGGCCGGCAACAGCGCTACCTGCAAGAGCTGCGCACACTGCCCGTGGATGGCGATGAACGGTCTCGCCAATCTCGCCGACGTGCTGGAGCGCGGTCACAACGAAATCTTCGTGGATCACGCGGTGGGCGAGCGGGCGCGACTACCGATTGACCGCATGCTCGATTTCGCAGCGCGGCATAAGAAACGTGTCCAGGCGAGTGGTGATCTCGCGAAAGACACGAGCTTGTTTTCGAACGTGGGAGCGGCTTGATGGCAACAGCGGTAAATGTTCAAGCGGACGCAGTGTCGCCCCTTTTCGCCGAAGTGCGGGCACAGTACGGCGCGGCCTTTGATGCGGCGCTGGCGCGCAACGTAGCGGACGCATTGGCGGAAGACGTCGGCGCTGGCGATCAAACCGGCCGCCTCGTGCCGGCGGACGATGTGCGCAGCGCGCGCATCATCGTGCGCGAAGATGCGGTGCTGTGCGGCGTGCCGTGGTTCAACGAAGTGATGCGGCGCGTCGATGCGCGCATCGAAGTGGAGTGGCGCTATCGGGAAGGCGAAAGGATGACCGCCGATTCGGCGGTCTGTGAGATGCGTGGACCTGTGCGCGCGCTGCTCACTGCCGAACGCAACGCGCTCAATTTTCTGCAACTGCTGTCTGGGGTGGCGAGCGCAACGCGTCGGTATGTGGATGCCATCGCGCACACCAAGGCGCGCATCCTCGATACGCGCAAAACGCTGCCGGGACTGCGCCTCGCGCAGAAATACGCGGTGCGCGTGGGCGGCGGTGCCAATCAACGGCTCGCGCTGTATGACGGCATTCTGATCAAGGAAAACCACATCGCCGCCGCAGGTGGCGTGGGCGCCGCAATGGATGCCGCTTTGGCGTTGAACGCGGGGGTGTCGATTCAGATCGAGGTCGAGACGCTCGAGCAACTCGAGACGGCGCTGGCGCATCGCGCGCAATCCATCCTGCTCGACAATTTCTCGTTCGATGCCATGCACGAGGCCGTGCGCGTAACGGCAGGTCGAGCGGTGCTCGAGGTGTCGGGCGGCGTCAACTTCGACACGGTGCGCACGATCGCCGAAACCGGCGTGGACCGGATTTCGATTGGCGCGCTGACGAAAGACGTGCGCGCGACGGATTACTCGATGCGGATCGTTTAACGCCTACGCGTCGAGTTTAATGTTGGAAGCAAAAGGCCATCGTTCGCAACGATGGCCTTTTTATTTGCGCGACTCGGTTTGGCAGCAACCTCGCTCGCGCTGCCGAAACATCGGTTGTTGCTAGCCCATTCAGTTCACGGGCAAACCCCTGTGCGCAAGCCTAAACGTTGCGGTTCCGCACGCGCTCGGGCGACAACACCGAAGGCAATGCTTTAGGCAACGCGCTGGGCCAGTCGCGGCTGAAATGCAGTCCGCGGCTTTCGCGACGCGAACGCGCGCTCTCGACGATCAGCGAACCCACGTCGACCAGATTGCGCAGTTCGAGCAGATCGCGGCTCACCTTGAAGTTCGCGTAATACTCGTGGATCTCGTCGCGCAGCAGCGCAAGGCGATGCTTGGCGCGTGCGAGCCGTTTGTCTGTCCGGACGATGCCCACGTAATTCCACATGAGCCGGCGCAGCTCGTCCCAGTTATGGGCGACCACCACTTCTTCATCCGGATCGGACACGCGGCTTTCATCCCAGTCGGGCAGCGGTGCATGCGTGGCGGCGCCGAAGCCTTCCTCTTCGATCGCCGCGGCGGCTGAGCGGCCAATCACGAGACACTCCAGCAGTGAGTTACTCGCGAGCCGGTTGGCCCCGTGCAGACCCGTGCAGGAGGTTTCGCCGACGGCGTAGAGACCGGCGAGGTCGGTGCGGCCAGCCAGATCTGTCACGACGCCGCCGCACGTATAGTGCGCAGCCGGAACCACCGGGATGGGTTCTTTGGTGATGTCGATACCGAACTCGCGGCAGCGCGCGAGGATGGTGGGGAAGTGCTCTTCGAGGAACGCGGCAGGCTGATGGCTGATGTCGAGATACACGCAATCAATGCCGCGCTTCTTGATCTCGAAGTCGATCGCCCGCGCCACGATATCGCGCGGCGCGAGTTCGGCGCGCTCGTCGTGCTCCGGCATGAAGCGCGTGCCATCCGGCAACTTCAGAATGCCGCCTTCACCGCGCACCGCTTCGGAAATCAGGAAGGATTTGGCGTAGGGGTGGAACAGGCACGTAGGGTGAAACTGGATGAACTCCATGTTCGATACACGGCAACCGGCGCGCCAGGCCATTGCGATGCCGTCACCGGTCGCTGTGTCCGGATTTGTGGTGTACAGATAGACCTTGCCGGCACCGCCGGTGGCGAGGACGGTATGCGGCGCTTCGACAGTGACGGTGCGGCCGCTTTGCAGATCCAGCGCGTAGAGACCGTGGCAACGGCGTCCCGGCAGGCCGAGCCGGTCGGACGTGATCAGGTCGATGGCGTAGTGATCTTCGAGCAGCGTGATGTTCGGATGCCGCCGCACGCGTTCACTAAGCGTTGCTACGACGGCGTGACCGGTTGCATCTGCGGCGTGAATGATGCGCCGGTGGCTATGACCGCCCTCGCGCGTCAGATGGAAGCCCAACTCCGCGGCGTCGTCTTTGGTGAACGGCACGCCTTGAGCGATGAGCCATTCAATCGCGCTGCGACCATGTTCGACGATGAAGCGCGTGGCTGCTTCGTCGCACAGACCGCCGCCGGCGATCAGCGTGTCGCGCACGTGATTTTCGATGCTGTCGGCGGAGTCGAGTACCGCGGCGATGCCGCCTTGTGCCCAATCGCTCGCCCCTTCGGTCATGGAGCGCTTGACCACCACTGCAACACGCCGCGTCTCCGCGAGATTCAGCGCGACACTCAAACCTGCGAGACCACTACCGACAATTGCTACATCGAAATTCATTTCCTGCGTCTCCATCACCTGATGCACTGGCGCGACCGCGTTGCCGCATGCCGATAAACGAGCAAGGATACGCGTCCACAAACATCAGCGAAAGCTGGCCGAACGGCCAATCACAGGACGGCAGGTGTAGGGCAAAGAGAGGGAACTGAGAAAACGTAACGAAAACAGGGACGAGAGCGCAGCGGGTGCGCGAAAAATAGCGTCCGGAAATGCAAAAAGCCCCGCACGAATGCAGGGCTTTTCTCTTCGTCAACAAACAGGAAGCAAGACCTTATTTGATCTTGGTTTCCTTGTACGGCACATGCTTGCGGACGACGGGATCAAACTTGCTGATCTCCATCTTTTCCGGCATGTTGCGCTTGTTTTTCGTCGTCGTGTAGAAGTGACCCGTACCTGCGGTCGATTCCAGCTTGATCTTGTCGCGTGCGCCTTTGGCCATGATTTACTCCTTAGGCTTCGCCGCGTGCGCGCAGATCTGCGAGCACAGCGTCAATACCGTTCTTGTCGATCAGGCGCAGGCCGGCGTTCGAAACGCGCAGACGCACCCAACGGTTTTCGCTTTCCACCCAAATACGGCGGTTTTGCAGGTTCGGGAGGAACCGGCGCTTGGTTTTGTTGTTCGCGTGGGAAACGTTGTTGCCGCTCATCGGCGCTTTCCCAGTTACTTGGCATACGCGTGCCATATGAGAGCACTCCTAATACGCTAATTCTGAGTTCGGACGCCGTGAAAGTTTCCCGGGAGTATCGCGATGATCACGCATTGCTTAAGCAGATTACTTAGCTTTGCTCGATCAGTTGCTTTTCTACCGGAACGCCTTTGATGGCTTCGGAACAGGGTTGGAAACAGGCAAACCGGAATTCTAGCAGGAAAAACGCCGAAAAATCAAACCTTATTTGCGGACCGGAACAACACGCAACGCCTTGGGAAAGCAGATTTATCCGAACTTTGTCCGCTGGTTTGTCCGCTCAGTTGCCGTCTTGCCGCCCTGCACCTCGGCCAACTTGCCGATTCACGACCAGCCCGCCCGGGCAAAGGAAAACGTGTCGTGCGCGCCAATGACCAGATGATCGATCAGGCAAACGTCGATGAGCGCCAGAGTTTCGCGCAACACCCGGGTGAGGCGCCGGTCGCTGGCGCTGGGTTTGACCGCGCCGGACGGGTGATTATGCGCCACGATCATGCTGGCCGCGTTCACAGACAGCGCCTGCCGCACGATTTCGCGCGGATACACCGCCATGCGCGTGAGCGAGCCCCGTGCAGCTTGTTCGGTACTGATCAGACGGTGCCGCGCGTCCAGAAAGAGGCAGATAAAGACCTCGTACGGCTTCGAGCCGATGAGCAGGCGCAGATAATCCTCCACCGCCTCGGGTGAATCGATGAGCGGCTTTTCGCGCATTTTTTCGATCAACGAGCGGCGCGCCAGTTCGAGGATGGCCAGCAACTGGGCAGTTTTGGCCGGCCCGATGCCCGGCAGGCCGTCGAATTCCGCCGGCGGCGCGTCCAGCATGGCGCGCAGCGAGCCGAAGCGTTTCAGGAGCGATTGGGCGATCTTGAACACATCGTGGCCGGGCAGTCCGGTGCCGAGCACCAGCGCCACGAGTTCGACGTCCGTCACCGCGCCGGGGCCGAAATCGAGCAGGCGTTCGCGTGGCATGTCGGGCTTCCCGCGGCGCCGCGTCGGAAAAAGCGGACGGGGCGGCAATGCCAGCACAGCGCGTCCGTCCCAGAGGGTCGTGGGTGCAAGGGCGCCGTCCGCATCATCAGCTGGGACGGCCGGCGGGTCGTCGTCGACGGTTGCGATCGCCTCGTTACAGGCGGTGTAGTCCATGTCATCGTTCTCCATGAGTTGTGGGATAAGTCCCTACCGGCGGTAACGGGAGATATGACGCGCGCAAGCCGTCGCCAGATATGTGGCTTACAATAGAGCCTTTGCGCACGGCAGCCCAACGGCTCGCCACCCGCACCGGCCGCGCTACGGCGCACGATTGCAGGGCGCCCGACTGAATGAGTAATGCATGAGCATCATCGACATCTCTGAAGTGAAGCCCGGATCACACGTCACGCTCCATTACCGGCTTTCGCTCGCCGATGGCGCCGAAGTCATCAACACCTTCACCGAGAAGCCGGCCACGTTGCTATTGGGTGCGGGCCATCTCGCGCCGCCGCTCGAAGACATTTTGCTGGGATTGAAGGTCGGCCACCATTCGACCTTTCAGCTAGCGCCCGGCCAGGCTTTCGGCCCGCGCAATCCCGAGCTGATCCAGCGTGTGTCGCTTGCCACGCTGCGTGAAAACAGCATGATCGGTGAGGATTTTTCGCCGGGCGACCTGGTCGAATTCAACGCACCAGGCGGCGGCCGCTATGCGGGCGTGCTGAAGGAAGTGGGCGAAACGTCCGCCCTGTTCGATTTCAATCACCCGCTCGCTGGCCAGGCGCTGGCGTTCGAAGTGAAAATCATCGGAATTCTGTAAACATGAGCACCACGGATACGACTCTGACCGAAGCCGAGATCCTGCTGGCGCAACCGCGCGGCTTTTGCGCGGGTGTCGATCGGGCCATTGAAATTGTCGAGCGCGCGATCAAGCTGCATGGTTCCCCCATTTACGTGCGTCACGAAATCGTTCATAACGCCTATGTGGTCGAGGATCTGCGCAAGAAAGGCGCAATCTTCATCGAGCAGCTCGAGGAAGTGCCGACCGGCAACACGGTGATCTTCAGCGCGCATGGGGTGTCGAAAGACGTGCGAGCCGAGGCCGAATCGCGTGGCTTGCGGGTGTATGACGCCACTTGCCCGCTCGTCACCAAGGTTCACATCGAAGTGGCGAAGATGCGTCAGGAAGGCTTCGACATCGTCATGATCGGCCACAAGGGTCACCCTGAAGTCGAGGGCACCATGGGCCAGGCGGGCGAGGGCATGTATCTCGTCGAAGACATCGAGGACGTACAGGCGCTGCAACTGGCCGATCCGCAGCGCATCGCCTTCGTGACGCAGACAACGCTGTCCGTGGACGACGCCGCCGAGATCATCGCCGCGCTCAAAGCCAAGTATCCGTCCATCAAGGAACCGAAGAAGCAGGACATCTGCTACGCCACGCAGAACCGGCAGGACGCGGTCAAGTTCATGGCGCCGCAATGCGACGTGGTGATCGTGGTGGGCAGCCCGAACAGTTCGAACTCGAACCGGCTGCGGGAAGTGGCCGAAAAGCGCGGCATCCCTTCCTATATGGTGGATTCGCCCGACCAGATCGATCCCGCGTGGATCATCGGCAAGCGCCGCATCGGCGTCACCGCGGGTGCGTCTGCGCCCGAAGTGCTGGCGCAGGCCGTCATTGCACGGTTGCGCGAACTGGGCGTGCGCAATGTGCGGGCGCTGGACGGCATCGAGGAAAACATCGCGTTTCCGCTGCCACGCGGGCTGGGTCTGCCGGCGTGATCGTGGTGTGAATGTAAGGCTGTCGTAACGAAAAGCGCGCCCCGGGCGCGCTTTTTTTATGTCTGCCCCCTTCCGTAGGCGCCTCAAGTTTCGGTGCCAGATCACATAAAAATGCTGATCAACTACCTTCTCCAGCCGAATTTTTTCATTTTTCTTCGTTCGATTTCACACCCAAAACATCGGTGTGTCCCCGTTTAATCGGCAATATCTGAGCGCGTCGATTTTCAATGCACTAACATTGTGCATGAACACGGCCGATTATCTAAACGTATTACCTATCACTCAACGCGGTGAAATCGGGCCCTTGGGCGGAATGGCCGCAACACTTGATGCTGCTTGGCTCGGCGATGGTGCAACTGATGCACGAAAATATGTCGCAACCCGGTTGCGCCTTTTCGCAAAAAGCGTCTTAAAAATGAGGTTGCAATGCAGGAAAACCCTGTCGTTTCAACAATATTGCCCATCGCATAATTAGAGTTACAATGCGCGCGTTCTCAAGGCCTTCGGGTCTCGAACGACAGATTTAGCAAGGCGCTGGAGACCTACTTAATGCGATTCAAGTTTGCTTACGCCGTGTCGATCGCGGCCGCGGTTGCGATGTTGACCGCGTGCGGCAGAAAGAACGAAGGCGAAGCAGACACGAGTGCATCCGCAGTGGCGGCGGCAAGTGCGGCGAGTGCCGCGGCCGCGGCTCCGGCGAGTAATGCAGTGATTGTCAGGATCGGCCATGCGGCCCCATTGACGGGAAGCATCGCCCATTTGGGAAAGGACAACGAAAACGGGGCGCGCTTGGCGGTTGAAGAAATCAACACCCACGGGCTGACCATCGACGGCCAGAAGATCCAGCTGGAGCTCGACGCGCAGGACGACGCGGCCGATCCGAAGACGGGGACACAGGTCGCGCAGAAACTGGTCGACGATCACGTCGTCGGCGTGGTCGGGCACCTGAATTCGGGCGTGTCGATCCCGGCGTCGAAGATCTACAGCGACGCGGGCATCGTGCAGATTTCGCCGTCCTCCACCAACCCGGCTTACACGCAGCAGGGCTTCAAGACGACGTATCGGGTCGTGGCGACGGACGCCCAGCAGGGCCCGGCGCTCGCGGGCTACGCAATCAAGGCGCTGGGCGCGAAGCGCATCGCGGTGGTAGACGATGCGACCGCCTACGGCAAAGGTCTCGCGAACGAGTTCGCGAAGACCGCGGAAGCAAGCGGAGCGAAGATAGTCGCACGGGAAGCGACGAACGATCAGGCCACGGATTTCCGGGCCATCCTCACCAGAATCAAGAGTGTTCAGCCGGACGTGATCATGTTCGGCGGCATGGACGCAACCGGCGGGCCGTTCACGAAGCAGGCGGCAGCGCTGGGTATCAGGGCAAAAATCCTTGGCGGCGACGGTGTGTGCACCGACAAGGTAGGGGAGCTGGCGGGATCCGCCGTGCAAAACCTGGTCTGCTCGGAGGCGGGACTCGCGCTTTCGAAGATGGACAAGGGAGCGGACTTCGAGAAGAAATACGAAGACCGTTTCCACACGCCGGTGCAGATTTACGCGCCGTTCACGTACGACGCTGTGTACGTGATCGTTGATGCAATGAAGCGCGCCAATTCAATCGACGCGCCCAAGGTGCTGGCTGCGATGCCGTCCACCGATTACAACGGGTTAATCGGCCACATCGCATTCGACGACAAGGGTGATTTGAAAGAAGGCGCCATTACGCTTTACGACTTCAAGGACGGCAAAAAAGCGGTTCTCGACGTCGTGAAGATGTAGTGACGGGATGTACAGCCTGACGGCGCCGGCCCACCCAACGGTGTCGTTTTTGCCTCCGTCTCCGACGAGCCGGCGACTGCATCCCAGTCGCACGACGAGTTAGCGGCGGATAACCCTTACCGGTCTTTTACATCAGTACCCGCAGTGCCGTTGCGATTTGTGTCACCCATCACCGCCCACCGGCTGATGAAAAAACGCGAATCCAGTCGCACGGGCTAAGGAGCATTAAATGGATATCTTCATCCAGCAGATCCTCAACGGACTGGTGCTTGGCAGCGTTTACGCCATCATTGCACTGGGCTACACGATGGTTTACGGCATCTTGGGCATCATCAACTTCGCTCACGGCGATGTGTTGATGGTCGGCGCGATGGTTGCGCTGTCGGCCATAGGCGTGCTGCAGAACCATTTCCCCGGGCTCGGCCATGTGCCGACGCTCATCATCGCGCTGATTATTGCCGCTGTGGTCTGCGCGGTCGTGGGCTACACGATCGAGCGGGTCGCCTACCGGCCGCTGCGCCGGGCGCCGCGCCTCGCGCCGCTGATCACCGCCATTGGTGTGTCGATCCTGCTGCAGACGCTGGCCATGATGATCTGGTCGCGTAATCCGCTGCCGTTCCCGCAACTGCTGCCCACCGATCCGATCAACGTGATCAAGGCCGGCCCCAACAATCCGGGCGCCGTGATCTCGATGACTGAAATCGTGATCATCGTGGTGGCGTTCCTCGTGATGGGCGGTCTGCTGCTGCTCGTGCACAAGACGAGGCTCGGCCGCGCGATGCGTGCGATTGCCGAAAATCCGAACGTGGCGAGCCTGATGGGCGTGAACCCGAACTTCGTGATCTCGGCCACCTTCATGATCGGCTCGGCGCTGGCTGCTCTCGCCGGCGTGATGATCGCCTCCGAATACGGCAACGCGCACTTCTACATGGGCTTCATCCCTGGTCTGAAGGCCTTTACCGCGGCGGTGCTGGGCGGGATCGGCAATCTCGGAGGCGCAATGGTCGGCGGTGTGGTGCTCGGCCTGATCGAACAGCTCGGTGCTGGCTACATCGGCAATCTGACGGGTGGCGTGTTTGGTAGTAACTACCAGGA
This sequence comes from Paraburkholderia sp. DHOC27, assembly GCF_003429005.1. GTDB lineage: Bacteria > Pseudomonadota > Gammaproteobacteria > Burkholderiales > Burkholderiaceae > Paraburkholderia. The sequence goes on along the minus strand of NZ_QVQV01000005.1, from coordinate 85,258 downwards.
CGTGTTCGCCTTCATCGTGCTGATCGTCGTGCTGGTGTTCCGTCCGTCGGGTCTGCTCGGCGAACGTGTCGCGGATCGCGCCTGATCCCGGGCCATAAGGAGTAAGAACATGACCTCAATTCAACCGATCGAGCCGTCCACGACGCTCATCCCCGAGAAGAACAAGACGAAGACGCTGACGGTAGGCATCGTCACCGCCATCCTCGTGATCGCCGCGCCGATGCTGATTGGCGCAGTGGGCGGCAACTACTGGGTGCGCGTGCTCGACTTCGCCATGCTCTACGTGATGCTGGCGCTGGGCCTGAACGTGGTGGTCGGCTTCGCCGGCCTGCTGGATTTGGGCTACATCGCCTTCTATGCGATCGGCGCCTACACCACGGCCCTGTTGTCCTCGCCGCACCTGACCACGCAGTTCGCGTGGATCGCGCATGCCTTCCCGGGTGGCCTGCATACGCCGTTCTGGATCATCGTGCCGATCGCCATGGCGCTCGCCGCCATGTTCGGCGTGCTGCTCGGCGCCCCGACGCTGCGTCTGCGTGGCGACTACCTCGCCATCGTGACGTTGGGCTTCGGGGAAATCGTGCGGATCTTCATGAACAACCTCGACCGTCCGGTGAACATCACCAACGGACCGCAGGGCATCACGGGGATCGACCCGGTGCAGGTGGGCGGTTTCAGCCTCGCGCAGACCCACACGTTCCTCGGCTTCCAGTTCACGACCGTGTACATGTATTACTACCTGTTCGTGCTGTGTGCGCTGCTGGTGATCTGGGTGTGTACGCGTCTGCAACACTCGCGCATTGGCCGTGCATGGGCCGCGATCCGTGAAGACGAAATCGCCGCCAAGGCAATGGGCATCAACACCCGTAACGTGAAACTGCTGGCGTTTGCCATGGGCGCCTCGTTCGGCGGCCTGTCGGGCGCGATGTTCGGTGGCTTCCAGGGCTTCGTGTCGCCGGAATCGTTCACCTTCTGGGAATCGGTCGTGGTGCTGGCCTGCGTGGTGCTGGGCGGCATGGGCCACATCCCGGGCGTGATTCTCGGCGCGGTGCTGCTCGCCGTGTTCCCGGAATTCCTGCGCTCGACGATGGGTCCGCTGCAGAACGCCATCTTCGGCCATGAAATCGTGGACACCGAAGTGATCCGTCAGTTGCTGTACGGTCTCGCGATGGTTCTCATCATGCTGTACCGCTCGGAAGGCCTGTGGCCGTCGCCGAAGCACGAGGACAAGATCGCCAAGCTGGCGAAGCGCAACGGCAAGAAGCCGGTGCGCGCCTGAGGCCCGATAGGAGAATTTCATGAGCGATAACAACATTCGCCTGTCCGTCAAAGGCGTGAACAAGCGTTTCGGCGGCCTGCAGGCACTGTCCGATGTGGGCCTCGAAATCAAGGCTGGCGAGATCTACGGTTTGATCGGCCCGAACGGCGCCGGCAAGACCACGTTCTTCAATGTGATTACGGGGTTGTACACACCGGATTCGGGCGACTTCCGCCTCGACGGCGAGAGCTACACTCCGACCGCGGTGTATCAGGTGGCGAAGGCCGGCATTGCCCGCACCTTCCAGAACATCCGTTTGTTCGGCGGCATGACCGCGCTGGAAAACGTGATGGTGGGCCGTCACGTGCGGACCAAACACGGCTTGCTGGGCGCGGTGTTCCAGACGCCGTCGGAGCGCAAGGAAGAGCGCGAGATCAAGGAACGCGCACTGGAGTTGCTGGAATACGTGGGCGTGCTGCAATACGCGGATTACACCTCGCGCAATCTCTCGTACGGCCACCAGCGTCGTCTGGAAATCGCCCGTGCGCTGGCCACGGATCCGAAGCTGCTCGCACTCGACGAACCGGCTGCCGGCATGAACGCAACGGAAAAGGTCGAACTGACGAAGCTGCTCGACAAGATCCGCGCGGACGGCAAGACCATCCTGCTGATCGAGCACGACGTGAAACTGGTGATGGGCCTGTGCAACAGCATGACGGTGCTCGATTACGGCAAGGTGATCGCCCAGGGTCTGCCGCAAGACGTGCAGAAGGACCCGAAGGTGATCGAGGCATATCTTGGTGCAGGAGTCCATTGATGGCTAATTCCCCGATGTTGAAAATCAAGGGCCTGCAGGTCAATTACGGCGGCATTCAGGCAGTCAAGGGTATCGACCTCGAAGTCGGACAGGGCGAACTGGTCACGCTGATCGGCGCGAACGGCGCCGGCAAGACCACGACGATGAAGGCCATCACGGGTCTGAAGGCGTACGGCGCGGGCGATATCGAGTACATGGGCCAGTCCATCAAGGGCCTGCCCGCCCACGAACTGCTCAAGCGCGGTCTGGCGATGGTGCCGGAAGGCCGTGGCATTTTCGCGCGCATGTCGATTGTCGAGAACATGCAGATGGGCGCCTATCTGCGCAACGACGCAGATGGCATCAAGGCGGACGTGGATCGCATGTTCGGCTTCTTCCCGCGCCTGAAGGAACGGGCGACGCAGTACGCGGGCACGTTGTCCGGCGGCGAGCAGCAGATGCTGGCAATGGCGCGCGCGATCATCAGCAAGCCGAAGCTGTTGTTGCTCGACGAACCGTCGATGGGTCTCTCGCCGATCATGGTCGAGAAGATCTTCGAAGTGGTGCGGGCGATTTCGGCCGAAGGCATGACCGTGCTGCTGGTTGAGCAGAACGCACGTCTGGCGCTGCAGGCAGCCAATCGCGGCTACGTGATGGACTCGGGTCTCGTCACCATGTCCGGCGATGCGAAGCAGATGCTGGATGATCCGAAGGTTCGGGCTGCTTATCTGGGTGAATGAGTTGCGTGGTTAAGCGGAGTCGGCGCTGAAGAAGCGTTGACGCCGCGCCCGGGCAAAAAAAGGCCGCATGCGTCGTTGTCGATGCATGCGGCCTTTGTTTTTGCGGAGGCGTTACACCACGAAGGGTGAGGTCGTCGCTTCCGGTGCTTCCTTTGCTTCAGCCGCAGGCACAGCGGCATCCGCCATCGCACCGAGCCGCTTGCCCAGACTGATCACCGCATCCGCGCGATACCCCAGCGCCTCATAGAACGCGCGAACCTCTTCCTTCGCCGAAAGCACCTGCAGATTCACCTTCGGACAGCCCCGCGCAGTCAACGCCGCTTCCGCATGCGCGACCAGCCGCTTGCCGATACCGAGGCGCCGCTGCGTCGCATCCACCGCGAGCGAATACATCCAGCCGCGATGCCCGTCATAGCCGGCCATCACCGTGCCGATCACGCGGTGATCGAGTTCGGCGACAAAGAACAGGTCGGGCTGCGTCGCCATCTTGTTGGCGATCGACAGATGCGGGTTGCGATGCGGCCGCGTCGTGTCCCGGTACTCGGGAAACGCCTCTTGCCACAGCGCGACCACGGCATCCGTATCGCTGGCGTCGAAGCAGCGGATCGAAAGCGTGGCGGCCGTCGTCATGGTGATGGGCTCCAGGCGGATTACAGCGTGTCGAGAATCGAGCGCAGCATGGCCATCATCTGGTCGATTTCTTCGTTGGTCACGTTCAGGGCCGGCATGAAACGCAGCAGGTTCGGACGGGCGGCGTTCAGCAGCAAACCGTCCGGGCCCATGTTGCGGGCCTTTTCGACGATCTGGTTGCCGATGTCCTTGCCGAGCAGCAGCGCCCGCAGCAGGCCTTCACCGCGCTCGCCCTTGAAGCCGCGCTCTTCCGACAACTCCAGCAGCTTCGCGCGCAGATACTCGCCGCGCGCCTTCACGCCGTCGAGGAAACCCGGTGCCGTCAGTTGCGAGATCACCGAGTAGCCCACTGCGGTCATCAGCGGATTGCCGTTGTAAGTACCGCCCTGATCGCCCGCCTCGAACACTTCCACGGCCGCCTTGCACAGCAGCGCCGCCAGCGGCACGCCACCGCCGATGCCCTTGCCGAGCGTCATCACGTCCGGCTCGATGCCCGACAGTTCGTAGGCGAACAGCGTCCCGGCGCGTCCGCAGCCGCTTTGCACTTCGTCGACGATCAGCAGGAGGTTGTGCTTCTGGGTCAGCGCGCGCAGTTCCTGCATGAATTCGCGCGTGGCAGGAATCACGCCGCCTTCGCCCTGGATTGGCTCCAGCATCACGGCGACCGTCTTGCTGTTGATGAGCTTCTCCACCGAAGCGATATCGTTCAGGTCAGCTTTCGGGAAGCCCGGCACCTGCGGCGCGTAGATCGTGTCCCAGCCCGGCTTGCCGCTTGCCGACATGGTGGCGAGCGTGCGGCCGTGGAAGCTGTGATCGAACGTGATGATCTCGAAGGCGCCGTCCTTGTGCTTCTTGCCCCACTTGCGCGCGAGCTTGATGGCGCCTTCGTTGGCTTCCGCGCCGCTGTTGGCGAAGAACACCTTGTCGAAGCAGCTATGCTGCGTGAGCAGACCCGCGAGTTGCGCCATCGGTGCGTTGTAGAACGCCGGCGACGGGTTGATCAGCAGTTGCGACTGCTTGTTCAGCGCTTCGATCATGCCGTCGTTGCAATGCCCGAGGCTGTTGACCGCCCATCCCTGGATGAAATCGAGGTATCGCTTGCCGGTGTTGTCGTAGATCCACGAACCCTTGCCGTGCGTGAAAACGATCTCGGGCCGGTTGGTGATGTACATCAGCGACTCGATGGGATACTCATTGAAGTTCATGGGCGGGCTCCGGCAGTGCAGGGTGAAAGATCAGTAAAAGGGGACCAGAAAAACAAAAAAGCCACGGCATGCCGTGGCTTTCGTGATTCGAACTACATGCGCCTGAGTGGCGCGAATCCGTGACAAAGCCGGCGGCATCCCTAAGGGAGCAGCGAGCGGCGACGTCGAAGTTCGGACTGGATGCGGTTCATGCGCGAAAGAATACGACAACGCGAGCGCCGGTGTAAACCATGAATTTCATGCGCGGCCCATTTTCTGGCGCGCCGCGCACGCTGATTCTGGCTACCACTCGCGGGTTAAACGGCCTTTTGCAGCTCAAACAGGATTGGCCAGGTCGGCTGCGCTGGTGAACGAGTCCGCATAGAACTCGTCTTCCGGCAGACCGTGGTGCTGCGTGAAGTCACGCTGCGCCGATTCGACCATGACCGGTGCGCCGCAGGCGTACACCTGATAACCCGACAAGTCTGGCAGGTCTTCGATGACGCTACGATGAACGAAGCCGGTGCGGCCCGTCCACGCGTCGCTCGGGTCCGGCTCGGAAAGCACCGGCACGAACTTGAAGTTCGGAATCTCGCGGGCCCATTGCTCGGCCAGATCCAGCAGATACAGGTCTTTCTTGCGGCGTGCGCCCCAATACAGCGTCATGGGACGATTCAGATTCTTGAAGACCGCATGCTCGACGATCGCCTTCAGCGGAGCGAAGCCGGTGCCCGAGGCGAGCAGCACGATCGGCTTGTCCGAGTCTTCGCGCAGGAAGAAGGTGCCGAGCGGCGCTTCGAAGCGCAGGATGTCGCGCTCCTTCATGGCGTTGAAGACGTGGTCCGTGAACGCGCCGCCAGGCATATGGCGGATATGCAGTTCGATCGGACCTTCGACGTGCGGCGCATTCGCCATCGAATAGCTGCGGCGCTTGCCATCCTTCAGGATGAATTCGAGGTACTGACCGGCGAGATATTGCAGACGCTCGTTGGCGGGCAATTGCAGCTTCAGCACGATGACGTCGTCGGCCTTGCGCTCGATTGCATTCACGCGGCACGGCAGCTTCTTGACCTGCACATCGCCAACGCCGGCCACTTCGCGGATGTCGATCTCGAGATCCGTGCACGCCGTCGCACAGCAAAATAGCGCCATGCCACGGGTTTTTTCATCATTCGAGAGTGCCGACGAAGAGTGCTGACGCTGCTCGACTTCGCCGCTCACCACCGTGCCCTTGCAGGAGCCGCAGGCGCCGTTCTTGCAGCCATACGGCAGGCCAATGCCCTGGCGCAGCGCAGCGGTGAGGACCGGTTCATCGGCTTCTACTTGAAACTGCCGGCCGCTTTGCCGGAGGGTTACATTAAATGCCATAGCGTATTCGAGTTCGAAAAGTCGGTAATCGGTGCGAGCCGTTCTTCACGGCTACAATGCGTCCACCATGAAAGCCACACGAAACTTGCGCCGTCCGCGCGTGCTGATTGTGGGCTGCGGCGACGTCGGCATGCGATGCGTCGAATTGCTGCGGCCGCGCGCACGCCTGTTTGCGTTGACGACCCAGACAGCCCGGTGCGATGAATTGCGCGCGGCGGGCGTAACGCCGCTGCTCGGCGATCTCGACGCCCGCCGCAGCCTGAAGCGGCTTGCGGGTCTTGCGCCGACCGTCCTGCATCTGGCCCCGCCGCAAAAGACCGGCGACGTCGATCGCCGCACTCGCACGTTGCTCGCCACGTTGAGCGTACGCCGTATCGGGCCGGCTCGCAGCGCCGCTCGTCCAATGGGCCGCATGCGCGTGCTTCGTGCCGCATGGATGGATCAAATAGCATCCGCTATTGTACCCGACAGGGTAGTGCGGGCTCAGGGGCCGAGGGCACCCGTGCGGATCGTCTACGCCAGCACGTCGGGGGTCTACGGGGACTGCGGCGGGGCTCTGGTCGACGAAACGCGCCAGGTGCGGCCGGCGAATCCACGGGCCCTGCGGCGCGTGTCGGCGGAGCGGCAGTTGCGCAAGGCCACGGCGCGCGGCGCACACACGGCGAGTATCGCGCGCATTCCGGGCATCTATGCGGACCAGCGCCTGCCGCTCGCGCGGCTCGAAAAACGCACGCCGGCGCTTACCGATGCCGACGATGTCTACACCAATCACATTCACGCCGACGACCTCGCCGCGATTCTGGTGCGCATGACGCGGCTCGGTAGACCCGGGCGCGTGGTCCACGCCTGCGACGACAGCGTGCTGAAGATGGGCGCGTATTTCGATGCGGTGGCCGATGCATTCGGGATGGAGCGCCCACCGCGCATCACGCGGGCGCAGGCCGAAACGCAGATCGAGCCGATGCTGTTGTCGTTCATGCGCGAATCGCGGCGACTGGTCAACGCGCGGTTGAAACGCGAGTTGCGCATACGGCTGCGGTATCCAACGGTCGAGGATTACCTGCAAAGCGCGAAGCGCAAATGAGAAGGCTGGCCCGCGCTGAGCGTTCAGCCGCGCAGCGCCCGATCACGAACATCCACGCCGGACTGGCTCACGTCAGAGCCGGTAACGCTTCGAGTAGCAGGAAGCAGAGGAATGCGCCAATCAAGGCGCCGATCAGGCTTGGATGGTAGGCGCGCCGCACGTGCATGGCGATGATCAAGCCGAGAATCAGCACCGCGCTGAGGCAAATGAAGGCAATCAACGCACCCGAGATCTCGAACGTAGAGTTGATGATCATGGCCGCCCCTCCTGAAACTTTTGTAGTCTTTGTTTAAGCGAGTATAGGGCGAGTTGTCAGGAAGATCATGCTGCGACGCAGCGCGCAGCAGGTCTTTTTGATTGGTTTGGTGCGGCGTCGCACGCCGTGGTTTCGCTGCGTTGCAAATCGCATAGCGTCGACGCGCATACGCGCTCCAATCATGCCGTGCGGAGCGCCGGTCTCACCCCTGGCGCAATGCGCTGAGTGCCGCTTCGTCGAGCCATTGCCACGCACCTTCCGCTAGCGTCTGCGGCAAGACGAGGCCGCCAATCCGCTCACGATGCAGCGCTTCCACGCGATTGCCCGCCGCCGCCACCATGCGCTTGACCTGATGGTATTTGCCCTCCAGCACCGTGAGTTCGAGCATGTGCTCGCCGCGCGCCTGCGCGGCCACGGCGGCGATCGGTTTAGCCTCGCCGTGCAGCAAGACGCCCTCGCGTAAGGCCTTCAACTGGAGGTCGTCGAGCGGATGGCGCGTCGTTGCCAGGTAGACCTTGGGCACCTTGCGCTTAGGCGAGGTGAAGGCGTGCACGAACTTGCCGTCATCCGAGAGCAGCAACAATCCGGTGGTGTCCTGATCGAGCCGCCCCACGCATTGCACGCCACGTTCCGCGAAGGGTGGGGGCAACAGATTGAAGACGCTCAGATGATGCTGCGGCTCGCGCGAGCATTCGTAGCCGGCCGGTTTGTTGAGCAGCAGATAGGCGTGCTCGTGATACGGCCATGCAGTGCCGTCGACGGTGAAGCTCAGGTTGTCCGTTGCGACGTCAGCGTCTGGATCGGCGCACACGCTGCCGGCGATGGTCACGCGCCCATCAGCGATCAGCGCGCGGCATTGGCGTCGGGAACCGAAACCCTGAGTAAAGAGAACGCTTTCGAGATTCATGGGAGCGAGAGAACGGCAGGGCTGAAAAGCACGCGACGCACCGGAGTGCGTCGCGTTGCCTGCATTCTACCCGCAGGGCTGTGGGCGGGCGGCCCGTGGAATCGGCTCGCTGGGGTCCACAGCGCCGCGCGATGACGCGTCCTGCCTTACTGCACCGCCGTGCGCCGTTCCACAAAGCGCCGCACGTAGTCATCCGCCGGGCGCGTCAGAATCTCGTTGGGCGTGCCTTCCTGCACCAGCGTGCCATCGCGCAAAATCGCAATACGATTGCCGATGCGCAATGCCTCGTCCAGATCATGCGTGATGAACACGATGGTCTTATTCAGCGTGGCCTGCAACTGCAGCAACTGGTCCTGCATTTCCGTGCGGATCAGCGGATCGAGCGCGGAGAACGCCTCGTCCATCAGCAGGACGTCCGTATCCGCAGCGAGCGCCCGCGCCAGACCCACGCGCTGGCGCATGCCGCCCGAGAGTTCGTCGGGATAGTGCTCGTCGTAGCCGTTCAGGCCCACTTTGCCGAGCCACGCGCGCGCCTTCTCATACGCTTCGACCTTGCCTTCGCCGCGCGTGCGCAGCGCATACGCGGTGTTGTCGAGCACCGTCTGATGCGGCAGCAAGCCGAAGTTCTGAAACACCATGCTGACCTTGAAGCGGCGCAGCTCACGCAGACCTTCCGGGTTGAGCTTGATGACGTCGGAACCGTCGATCACGATCTCGCCCGCAGTCGGCTCGATCAGCCGGTTGAAGTGACGCACCAGGGTCGATTTGCCCGAGCCCGACAATCCCATGATCACGAAAATTTCGCCCGAACCGATGTTCAGGCTGACATCGTTCAGGCCCACGTTGCAGCCCGTCTGCGCCAGCACCTCGGCCTTGCCTTTGCCGGCGCGCAGCAGGTCGAGCACGCGGGCGTGACTGGTTTCCGGGCCAAACAGCTTGTACACGTGCTTGACTTCTATCGCTGCCATGTCTGTCTCCTAAGCTTTTTCACGCAGTGCGGGCGGCTACTTCGCGGCACGGCTTGCCAGCCCGCTGCGGCTGGTTTGATCCGCATCATTTGCCGCATCGCTCGCCGCGTCTTGCGTGGCGTCGTCTGCGGAAGCGGCTGCCGCATTGCGCGTGTATGGGATGCGCGAGGCCGCCCTGGCCTTGCGGCGCAACGCCAGCAGACGCCGCGTGCGGCGATCCTGGCCGTAGCCCTGGCTGATGCGGTCGATGACGATGGCGAGAATCACGATCGCAATGCCGGCCTGCATGCCCTTGCCGACATCGAGCGTCTGAATGCCCGCGAGCACGTCTTCACCGAGCCCGCGCGCGCCGATCATCGAAGCGATCACGACCATCGACAGCGCCATCATGGTGGTCTGGTTGATACCGGCCATGATGCTCGGACGCGCGAGCGGCAACTGCACGTTCACCAGCAATTGCCAGCGCGTCGTGCCGAAGGCGCGCGCGGCTTCGACCACGTCCGCATCCACGTGACGGATGCCGAGATCGGTCAGGCGGATCAGCGGCGGCAGGGCGTAGATGATGGTGGCGAGAATGGCCGGCACCTTGCCGAGGCCGAACAGCATCAGCACGGGAATCAGATACACGAAGCTGGGCAGCGTCTGCATGATGTCGAGCACCGGCAGCAGCACGCGGCGCAGCAGCGCGCTGCGTGAGGTGAAAATGCCGAGCGGTACGCCGAGCACGACCGAGAGGACCGTCGCGACCAGCATCAGCGCGAGCGTTTCCATCAGTTTGTCCCACAGGCCGAAGCAGCCAATCGCATACAGCAGCAGGACGAAGAAGCCGGCAATGGCGAGGCGTCGCGTGGCGTTCCACGTCACTGCACCCACCGCCAGCAGAATGACCCACGCCGGCACGGCGCGCAGTGCGCCTTCGAGCGGCACCAGCAGGTAGTGCAGCAGCATCAGGCTGAAGTTGTGAAAGCTGTCGCCGTAGCGCGTGACGAACGACTGCACCACGTCGTTGACCCAGTCCGCAATCGACAGATGCAGAAAAATCGAATTCATGATCAAACCTCCGACGCGCGAATGCAGACGGCACACGGCGGCGCTGGCCGCCGTGCCATCCATTCAGCGCAAGACTTCGTGATATCGCAGCAGAAACTCAGGCGCCCGCGAGCGAGGTCTGCACACGCTGCGCGACATCGTTCGGGACCCACGCCTTCCACATTTCCGGATGGTCATGCAGGAACTGCTTCGCCATGGTCGGACCGTCGATCTTCTTGCTGGTCATTTCGAGGATGGTCTTGTTCAGGAAGTCCATCGAGAAGCTGACCTTCGAGTAGGTCGTCATCAGTTCGGGTTCGGCTTGATAGAACGGCGTCGAGACACCGATCTTCAGATGCGAAACCAGATACGAGGACGCGCACTGCGAGGTGCTCTTGTCGGCGCGCAGCGTTTCCCAACACTTCTGGTCGAACGGCGGCATCTTTAGCTGGACGAACTTGTACTTGGCCATCAGCGCCGCCGGTTCCCAGTAGTAGAACAGGATCGGTTTGCCGCGCTGGTAGGCGGACGAGATCGCGGCGTCGAGCGCGGCACCGGTGCCGGGACGGAAGTTCGTGTAGTTGTCGTCCAGCTTCATGACCGTCAGCAGACGCGAATTCACACGTTCGCAGTCCCAGCCGGCCGGGCAGTTGAGAAAGCGGCCCTTGCCCGGTTCCTCGTCGTCCTCGAACAGTTCCTTGTATTTCGGCAGGTCGGCCACGGAGACGAGATTCGGTGCACTCGGCTTGATGCCGCGCGACGCATCGCCCTTCACCACGTATTCCGGCACGTACCAGCCTTCGTTGGTGCCGCCAGGCAGCGTGTCGCCGATCAGCTTCACCTGGCCGTCAGCCACACCCTTGGCGATGATTTCGGAGCGGCCCGTCCATTGTTCGCCCCAGACCTGCAGGTCGTTGCGGGCGAGGGCGGTTTCCGTGGCGGCGGTGCTGCCCGGGATCGTGTCGGTCTTGCAGCCGTAGCCTTTTTCCGTGATGTAACGCAGCACTTCGCTCGTGAACGAACCGCTTTCCCATGTGACACCGGCAAAGTGCACGGGCTTGCCGCTCGAACACCACGTGCCGGCGTGCGCGGCGGCCGGCCACAAGGCGCTCGTGGCCAGCGCCACGCAGGCCGCGCGCATCCAGGGTTTGATCTGCATTTCTGTCTCCTTTTATTGGCTTTGATGTGTGCGTCGTGTGACGCGTCAGGCGTAGGTACTTCGAGAACTGAGCGTGGCGGCGAGGGCCGCTTCGTCGATGGCGAGGCCGAGGCCCGGCGCGTCGGATAGCGTGAGCCAGCCTTCGCTGTCGATATCGATGGGCTGCTGCAACATGAAGTCGCGCCGCGCAATCGACCATTCCGGCGGGTCGTAGGGGAATTCGATAAAGGGCGCCGAGGCGGCGCCAGCCGTGAGGTGCAGATTGGCCATCAGGCCGATGCCGTTGCCCCACGTGTGCGGCGTGAACACCTTGCCGCGTGCCTCGACCGCGTGCGCGAGCTTGCGCAGACCTTCCATGCCGAGCGAACAGGCCACGTCGGGCTGAAACACGTCGAGGCTGTCATAGGCAAGCAGTTGATCGAACTCGTAGCGCTCGCGGGTCATCTCCCCGCCGGCAATGCGCAGCGTGGTGCCGCGCCGCAGGGCCGCGTAGCCCGCGTAGTCGCCGCGATGCAGCGGCTCTTCCATCCAGTAGACGTCGTATTTTTCGAGTTCGCCCGCCACTTCGAGGGCGGTGGCGACGTTCCACGGTTCGGTGGTATCCCAAGGCATGCGCCAGCCCTGATTGCAGTCCACCATCAGTTCGAGGCGATCGCCCACGGCCTCGCGCACGGCGGCGAGCGCGGCGAGATCGTCGGCAAGGCTCGGGCGGCCGAAACGGATTTTCAATGCCGCGAAGCCGCGCTCGGCGATATGCCGCGCCATGTCCGCCATGGCGTCCGGATGCCGGTGCACACCGCTCGACGCGTACGCGCGAATCCGCTGGCTGCGGCCGCCCATCATCTTCCAGCAGGGTTCGCCGCGAATCTTGCCGGCCAGATCCCACAGCGCGATATCTAGCGGCCACGGCCGGCCAGCATGAAAGCCGATGTTGTCGAGTACCGCGCTGTGGCGCGCGAGGTCGAGCGGATCGGTGCCGATGAAGAGGTGCTGGTAGTCCGCGAAGCCATACATGACATCGCCGGAACCCACGCCCATACGTCCTTCATCGTCGTAAACCCGTACGATGGTGGCGGGGAATTTGCGGCGCGGCTGGCTATCCCACGACGCCGGGAACGGCGGGTCGAGTTCCAGCTGGTGATGCGTGATGTCGATCCGGGCGATCCGAGCGGTATGGGCGGACAACTGTGGTTCACGGCTCATCAATGCGCTTCCTTTGTGGATGCCAGCGTGCCGCGCCAGGGGGCACAATTGAATTTGCGAATGACGCCATGCTATGAAGACGCCACGGCCAACTCAATCGGTTCAATTAAAGTAAATGACTGCGTGCAATTTCCTGACGGAGGCTGCGTATGATGTCAATCACAAACAGGGCATCCATGCCAACGAGAAGGAGACCGCCGCATCATGGCGATGAACGCGTGGCTGCCCAGGATTGACGCGGGCAGCGATCCCAAATATCAGGTCATTGCGCGAGCCTTCGCGCAGGCCATCCTCAACGGGCAGTTGCCCGCAGGCGAGAAACTGCCGCCGCATCGCTCCCTCGCGAGCGAACTCAAGGTCACCACCGGCACCATCAGCCGGGCTTATGCCGAACTGGAACGCCAGGGGCTCGCCAACGCGCGCGTGGGCGACGGCACCTACGTGGCGCAGGTGCGCCCGCGCGAGCTGCCCGCGCACATGGGGCACGGCTCGTTGCGCCACGGCATGGCGCAGTCGCCCGCGCTGATCGACCTCGGCCAGAACGTGCCGCAGTCCACCGGCGAGGCGGCGGCGCTCTCGGCCACGCTGCACGAAATTGCCAACGACGAGAGGCTCACTGCCGAACTGCTGCAATACGCGCCGGAAGCCGGCTCGATGCGGCATCGGCTGGCGGGCGCGGCGTGGCTCGGGCGCGCCGGCAGTCCAGCCAGCGCGTCACGCGTGCTGGTGACGCAGGGCGCGCAACATGCGCTCGCCTCGGTGCTGCGCGCAGTGGCGCGACCGGGTGACACCGTGCTCGCGGAAGTGGTGAGCTATCCGGGCATCATCGCGCTCGCACGGCAACTGCGGCTGCATCTGGTGGGCGTGGAAATCGACGCCGAGGGTCTGGTGCCCACGGCGCTGGAACTGGCCTGCAAGTCGCTGCATCCGCGCGCCATTTTCTGCGTGCCGACCATCCACAATCCCACCACCGCGACCATGTCCAGCGCGCGGCGCGACGAAGTCGCCGCCATCCTGCAACGGCACAGCGTGCTGCTGATCGAAGACCTGGTGCCGGCCATGTTGCTCGAAGCGCCGCCCGAGCCGCTCTCCACCCGGCTGCCGGAACAGTCGTTCCTGATCGCGGGCTTGTCGAAGTCGGTCGCGCCCGGTTTGCGGATCGGTTATCTGCAGGCGCCGTCCGCGTGGAGTTCGAAGATCGCCGCCGTCATCCGCAGCGATTGCTGGATGACCGCGCCGCTGATGGCCGAAGTGGTGTCGCGCTGGATCGAGAATGGCGAGATGGAGCGTCTGAACGGCCTGCAACGCGCGTACATCGAGACGCAGCACGAAGTGGCGCGCGAGATTCTCGACGGCGTGGCGTACCGTCATGCGGACACCAGTTCGCATCTCTGGCTGCCGCTGCCGGAACCGTGGCGGGCCGCGGAGTTCGCCGCGGCGCTGCGGCAGGAAGGCGTGCTGGTCAAGACCGCGGACAGCTTCGTGATTGGCCGCAACGCCGCGCCCCACGCGGTGCGTATCTGCATGACCGGCGCAACCTCGCGCGAAGCGCTCACACGCGGCCTGTCGATTATCCGCACCACGCTCGATCACGGGCTCGAAAGCGGCATGGCCGCGTCGTACGCGCCCTGACGGCCCGCGTGTGACGCGCATCGGCTACGCCGTCCGTGCCTATCTGAAACTTCCAAAGTCCTGACGCCTGCAAAGCGGCGGCCCGGCGCGCGCGGCCGTCTCGGGCCGCACCGTGCTTTTCCGGCATCGTCGCGCCTCGGACGGTGGCATCATGGCAAAACGGTTCACGCACGACGGCGCCCGCCTCGTAACGTGCTACACAAAGCGCGATGCAGAGCACGGCGCCATTGACGATGATGCGTGAAATCCGTCGGCATATCCCTGGTGCCGCCGCTCAGTCGCATCAAGGCGAATTTCAGGACCTCACCGCGCCGCTTGTCCGGATGGCTGGATTCGTGCTCCCGCGCGGATCCGTCGAATGCATCCGGCCGTATCCGAATCGCCGCGCGTTGCTGGGTCTGACGGCATCTTTTGTGAACGTCTCTTTCAACTCGCGGAGCAAAGCATGAGCAAGCAGACCATTGCGGACTTTCTGGCGAAGACGCTGAGTGCAGCCGGTGTGGAGCGCATCTGGGGTGTGACGGGTGACAGTCTCAACGGTTTGTCCGACAGCCTCTATCGGCTCGGATCGATTCGCTGGATGCATACGCGGCACGAAGAAGTGGCCGCCTTCGCAGCGGGTGCGGACGCCGCTGCCACCGGCAAGCTCGCCGTGTGTGCGGGAAGTTGCGGCCCGGGTAATCTGCATTTGATCAACGGCCTGTTCGACTGCCATCGCAACCATCAACCGGTGCTGGCGATTGCCGCGCATATTCCGTCGTCGGAAATCGGCCTGGGCTATTTTCAGGAAACGCATCCCCAGGAGCTGTTCAAGGAATGCAGCCACTACGTGGAGCTGGTGACGAACCCGTCGCAGTTCCCGCGCGTGCTGGCCACTGCGATGCGTACCGCGATCGACCAGCAGGGCGTTGCGGTGATCGTCTTGCCCGGTGACGTGGCATTGCTCGAAGCGCCGGAAGAAGTGCCGGCATGGTCCGCGCCGTTGGAGCGCGCCACGCTGATGCCGTCCGCAGCGGACATCGACCGGTTAGCCGAACTGCTGAACGAGTCCGAGGGCGTGACATTGCTATGCGGCAGCGGCTGCGCCGGGGCCCACGATGAAGTCGTGGCGCTCGCCGACACGCTGGGCGCGCCGACCGTCCACGCCTTGCGCGGCAAGCAGTACGTGGAGTGGGACAACCCGTACGACGTGGGCATGACTGGGCTGATCGGCTTTAGCTCGGGCTACTACGCAATGATGTCGTCCGATACGCTGGTGATGCTCGGCACGGACTTCCCGTATCGCAACTTTTATCCGGCGCATGGCAACGTTGTGCAGATCGACCTGCGCGGTGCCGCACTCGGCAAACGCACGCCATTGAAGATGGGACTCGTGGGTGACGTGAAGGCCACGCTGAAGGCACTGTTGCCGAAGCTCACGCGCAAGACCGACCGCGATTTCATCGACCGGGCCCGCGCGCATTACTTTGCTGCGCGTCTCTCACTGGACGATCTCGCCACGCCATCCTCGCCGGGCAAGCCGATCCATCCGCAATATCTGACGAAGATGGTCGACGAAGTGGCCGCCGAGGACGCGGTGTTCACCGTGGATGTCGGCACGCCGACGCTATGGGCCGCGCGTTATCTGACGATGAACGGCAAGCGCACCTTGCACGGCTCGTTCAATCATGGCTCGATGGCCAATGCCATGCCGCAGGCGCTGGGCGCGCAGGCCGCTGAACCGAAACGCCAGGTGGTCTCGCTCTCGGGCGACGGTGGCCTCTCCATGTTGCTCGGCGATCTGCTCAGCGCACGGCAACTCAATCTGCCGATCAAGGTAGTGGTGTTCAACAACAGTAACCTCGGCTTCGTCGCAATGGAAATGAAGGCGGGTGGTTATCTGGACACCGGCACCGATCTGAGCCCCACTGACTTCGCGGCCATCGCGCAAGGCGCGGGCATCTACAGTATTCGTGTAGAGGATTCCGAAGCAATCGAGGACGCGCTGCGTGATGCCTTCGCGCATCCCGGCCCGGCGCTCGTCGACGTGGTCACCGCGAAGCACGAACTGGCGATGCCGCCGAAGATCCAGTGGGCTCAGGCCAAGGGATTCAGCCTGTACATGCTGCGGGCAGTGTTGAGCGGGCGCGGCGACGAGGTGCTGGAGCTGGCGAATACGAATCTGCGGTGAGGCCAGTGGTCCCAGCGTGTCGGTCACGAGGGTGGAGTGGGTGATGTCAGTCGACTCGGGCAAGCTAAAATAGCGGGCTTTACCAGGCCAAACCGCAAGTTTGCCCGGGTGACCGACATCCACACACTGGGGCGTAATGTTAAATAGTCCAGAACAGCAAGAGGGCCTGAAACGCGGGCTGAAGAACCGGCATATCCAGTTGATCGCGTTGGGCGGCGCGATCGGCACGGGCCTGTTCCTCGGCTCGGCGGGCGTGTTGAAGGCCGCGGGGCCGTCGATGATTCTCGGCTACGCGATAGGCGGCATCATCGCGTTCATGATCATGCGGCAACTGGGCGAAATGGTCGCGCAAGAACCCGTCGCCGGTTCGTTCAGTCATTTTGCCTACAAGTACTGGGGCGACTTTCCTGGCTTCCTGTCAGGCTGGAACTACTGGGTGCTGTACGTGCTCGTGAGCATGGCCGAATTGACCGCGGTTGGCACTTACGTGCATTTCTGGTGGCCGGGCGTGCCCGCGTGGCTCTCGGCGCTCGTGTGCTTCGTAGCGATCAATGCCATCAACCTCGCCAACGTGAAAGCGTATGGCGAGACTGAGTTCTGGTTTGCGATCATCAAGGTGGTGGCGGTGATCGGCATGATCCTGTTCGGTGGCTATCTGCTGATCAGCGGCCACGGCGGACCGCAGGCGTCCGTCACCAACCTGTGGGCGAACGGCGGCTTTTTCCCGCACGGCTTTCATGGGCTCTTCATGATGCTCGCCGTGATCATGTTCTCGTTTGGCGGGCTGGAGTTGATCGGCATCACCGCCGCCGAGGCTGACAATCCGGCCACGAGCATTCCCAAAGCCGTGAATCAGGTGATCTACCGGATCCTGATTTTCTACATCTGCTCGCTGCTCGTGCTGCTTTCGCTGTACCCCTGGAATCAGGTGGCCGCAGGCGGCAGCCCGTTCGTGATGATCTTCTCGCAGATCGGCTCGACACTGACGGCAAACGTCCTCAACGTGGTGGTGCTGACGGCGGCGCTATCGGTCTACAACAGCGGCGTGTATGCGAACAGCCGCATGCTGTATGGCCTCGCCGAGCAGGGCAACGCGCCGCGCGCCTTGATGAAGGTGGACCGCCGGGGCGTGCCGTATCTGGCAATTGGCTTGTCGGCGCTGGCGACCTTTGCGTGCGTGATCGTCAACTACCTGATTCCGGCGAAGGCGCTCGATGTGCTGATGGCGCTGGTGGTCGCCGCGCTGGTGCTGAACTGGTCGCTGATCAGCCTGACGCATCTGAAGTCGCGCCGCGCGATGGTGGCCGCGGGGCAGACGCTCGTGTTCAAGTCGTTCTGGTTTCCCGTCAGCAACTGGATCTGCCTCGGGTTCATGGCGATGATTCTGGTGATCCTGGCGTTGACGCCGGGGCTGAACGTGTCGGTGTGGCTCGTGCCGTTGTGGCTGGTGGTGATGTGGGTGGGGTATGGGGTGAAGCGGCGGCGGGGGCAGCAATAAATGAACGGGCCGGACTCACAGTACGATGAGTCCGGCTTTGGATAGCGCAAAAGCAGGTGCTGACCGAAGCTTCCCTGAAGGCAATCTTCGCTGACGTTCTTGGGGGCGAAGAGGTGCCGCGCAGCACTCAGCTCGATAATAGCGACGCGCGGTGGAATGACTGACGAGCTGCTCGGGTTCGAGGATTTATACCCGGGAATGCTTTGTGGAAGGTACTAGAAGAATCTTTGGTGCCCAGGGCCGGAATCGAACCGGCACGCCTTGCGGCGGGGGATTTTGAGTCCCCTGCGTCTACCAATTTCACCACCTGGGCTTGTCTTGCGACTCACGCGCATGAGATGCGCGCGGCGGGAAACGCAGATTATGTCCGAAATTGCGGCGCTGGGCAAGATGCCGGCTACGCCCTCGGGCAAACGCCAGATACTCCCCCGCAATCCCGCATGGAACGACTTCCTTCACCGGACGGCCCATGCCAGGCGCCACAGTCCGCCCTAAACCGTCCGCGAAAACCGCTCAACGCTCTGCTGCCCGAGATACCGGTCGAACACCATCGCAATGTTGCGCACCAGCATGCGTCCCGGCATCAATACTTCGAGCTTGTCCTTGCCGAACTTCAGCAGGCCGTCGTCCGCAAAGCCGCGCAGACGTTGCAATTCGGGCGCGAAAGTCTGCGCAAACCGGATGCCGTAAGCCGCCTCGAACTCGTCGAAACGTAACTCGAGATTGCACATGAGTTGCGTGATGACGTCGCGGCGCAGGCGGTCGTCGGCGGTGAGGCGCACGCCTCGGCTGATCGCGAGACGGCCGGCGTCGATCGCCGCCGCATAGCCCGGCAGATCCTTGGCGTTTTGCGCATACACGTCACCCACCTTGCCAATGGACGACGCGCCGAAGGCGATCAGATCGCAATCCGCCCGCGTGCTATACCCCTGGAAATTGCGGTGCAAGGTGCGTTGCGCCTGCGCGATGGCGAGTTCGTCAGACGGCAGCGCGAAGTGATCCATGCCAATGTACACGTACCCCGCACTGGTGAGCCGCTCCACCACCAGCCGCAAAATGGCCATCCGCACCGCCGGCGACGGCAGCGCCGACGCATCCATCTGACGCTGCATCTTGAACAGCGTAGGCATGTGCGCGTAGCCAAACACCGAGAGGCGATCGGGTGCGAGCGCAAGCATCATGTCGAGCGTGCGGCTGAAGCTGTCGACGGTTTGATGCGGCAACCCGTAAATCAGATCGACACCAATGGAATGAAAGCCCGTGGCGCGCGCCGCCCGCATCACCGTGGCGGTCATTTCGAGCGGTTGAACCCGGTTGATGGCCTCTTGGACCAGCGGATCGAAGTCCTGCACGCCGAGGCTTAGGCGATTGAAGCCGAGGTTGCGCAGATGCACGATGGTTTTCGCGGACGCTTCGCGCGGGTCGACCTCGATCGAAAACTCGCCGGACGCATCCGGGCTCAGCGTGAAGTGGCGCCGTGTGGCCGCCATCAGTTCGCTCATTTCGTCGTGCGACAGGAAAGTCGGGGTGCCGCCGCCCCAATGCAACTGCGACACCTGCCGCGTGGTATCAAAGCAGGCCGCCTGCAACGCGAGTTCGCGCTTCAGTTGGTCGAGATACGGCCGCGCGTGGGCGCGGTTTTTGGTGGCGATCTTGTTGCAGCCGCAGTAGAAGCAGACCGTGTCGCAGAACGGAATGTGAAAGTAAAGTGAGAGATCCGTAGAGGACGCGCCCGGGTCGCCAGCGGCGCGCAGATAATCGGCCGGGTCGAAGTCGTCGCGGAACTGCAGGGCGGTGGGATAGGACGTATAACGCGGACCGTTTGCGCTGTATTTGGCGATCAGGTCGGGGTGAAACAGGGAATCGGCGGTGGTCATGGGCGGCTCGCTGAGGTGCCACGCCAGGCACGCGAAAGTTGCGGAGAGATCTGCGCGCCAGCAAGAGCGGTGGAACGGCGCTGGGATCCCCGCGGGCGTGGCCTTTCGTAGCGGTCGAGTTTACGTGAGCCTCCGCGGCCACTGTTGCGTAAAAAGGTCGCATACGGGCGGTGGCACAATGCAGGGTTGACGCACAGCAAGGCGGCGGTCAATTCGGGCGTTCGCTGTGGCGTCTGAAAGTGTGAGGGAAAGTGCGGTGACAGTTGATGCTTCAATTCATACAGCCGGGCAGGCGTGCCGTCCGGACTGCGGCGCGTGTTGCATCGCGCCGTCCATTTCGAGTCCGATTCCAGGCATGCCGTTTGGCAAGCCGGCGGGTGTGCGCTGTGTGCAACTCGGTGATGACCACCGTTGCAAACTATTCGGCGATCCGCGCCGCCCGGCGGTTTGCGGCAGTCTGGTTCCAGCGGTCGAAATGTGTCGCGAGAATCGCGGCGCGGCGATCGAATGGCTAACGAAGCTTGAACTCGCAACAGCGCCTTGATGGCGGCAACGTCATGCGACGTCTTTCGCGGTGATGCGCCCCGGCAGCCAGGTTGCGCGAAGCCATCTGACGACGCCTTCAGTGCGTTGCATCGCAGGTTTCTCGATCAGATTAAATGTGGTGAAGCAAATCAGGAGGAGTACCGGGACGATAAGCGCAATCAGCATGCAGTACGAAGAGGGTGACAGCATGCCGGCAGAATGCTTTCCAATAACGAAATTGAAAAGCGTAAATAAGAACATGCCGTGTAGCAGATAGATGCTGTAAGTCATCTCACCGAACATTCGTGAAAGCGGGTGACTCAATACGCCAAATAATGTCGAGCCGCCGGCAATCAACGCGAAACTCAACGAGAGAAGCAGGAGCGGATAGCGAGAGTAAGCGGTAGGAAACAGCGTGACCACGAGCAGAAGCGCGGCAATCACGACAACTGAAGCGATGCGGGTGGCGGCGAGACGACGAAAACCCTGCTGGCGAACCAGAATTGCCGCTGCAATCCCACCTACGAACGCCGTCAGATACACCGGTGCTGCATGTATCACGACGCCGCACATTATGCCGAGCAGCCCGATGAGCAACACGGGGATCGACGGCACGGCGCCGATCGCAGCCGACAGCAGCGGCAGACAGAGATAGAACAGCCATTCATAGGTGAGTGTCCACGTCACGCCTGCGACGATTCCGGCGGCGCCTACTCCATTGATATCCGGCGCGCCTGCAATCGTAAAACCCAGCCAGCGTAATACGGCAATTGCGATGGTCGAGGGCGGATCAATTGCCACGCCTTTGGAGAGGACTGCCACCGTCATAAAAAGCAACGCCATGGCAAAGAGATACAACGGTAGCAGTCGCATTAGCCGCGCAACATACAGCTTCAGCCAGTCAATGCCGCGCGCTTTTCCATCAATGATTCGCGTGAAAAACAGAAAGCCCGTAATCATGAAAAAGAGCGTGACGCTGCTTTGTCCGAGATGATTGAAAAGCTTCGACGGAGGCGGTTGCCATACTCCAGTGTGGAGATAGAAATACCAGACGGACGAGTGGTGCAAAAACACAAAAAAGGCGAGATAGCCGCGCAATCCGTCGATGGTCGCGAAGCGTCCCGTTGCCTTGGGTGGTTCGAATTTCCAGCTCAAGGCTTTCACCGTAGCGAGTGCAAGGAGCAACGCTACAATGACGAAGAGGGGGCTAACAGGATTTATCATTTGCATGACCTGTCTGAGAGAAACGCCGCTACGATTTTGGAGTGGTGACAGCATACGCCGCCACTCAATGCCGCACGCCTGCCGGTTATCGTGGAGTGTTACCTGGCGCTCACTCAACCCGCTGCTGCCGGCTCTTGACCCAAACACCCGCGTCCCGCGCCGACGCATCCGCACATCAACCCATTTCGATCCCCGCCGCGCTGGATGGGGCTTGCTGCAAGATTCGAGAGGAGATTTCGCATGATTGAACCCGTTGCGCCGACCCGGCGCCGCTTCCTGCTCGCGGCCGTTTCGGCGCTGGGCATCACGGTGTCACTGGCGGCTTGCGCAGCGTCGACCTTCCCGTTCATTCCGTCGCACTACACCTTCTCGCAGCAGCAGGTGCAGGACGCCGTGCAGCGGAAATTTCCTTATCAGCGAACCCTCTCGCAGGTCTTCAACATTTCGTTGACCAATCCCGTGGTGAGCTTTCTGCCGGAGACCAATCGCGTGTCGGTCAGGCTCGATGCTCACCTCGTCAGTCCGTTTCTACAGCAACCGGTGGATGGCGTGTTCACCCTGTCGAGCGATCTCGCCTACGACGCCCCGAGCCGTTCGGTGGTGCTCAAGTCGCCGAGCGTCGACAACGTGAGCGTGAGCGGCGGCGCGCAGGCTTACACGCAACAGATCAACGAAGGCGCGGCCGTACTGGCCACCCAGCTCCTGACCAACTATCCCATCTACACGTTCAAGCCTGAACAACTGCAATTTGCCGGCGTGAACTACGAACCCGGTACAATCACAATCCTTACAAATGGCATACGCGTGGAAATCGTCGAAAAATGACGCGCGTGCGGCCAAGGGGGCCGCGCGTTCCGCCTGAGCCGGCCCCGCTTCGTTTCATCTGGGCGATGAGGGGATGCGGATGGACTGGATACTGGCTGGCAAGGCGCTGCTGCTGGGGATTGTCGAAGGCTTGACCGAGTTTTTGCCGGTCTCCAGCACGGGCCATCTGATCGTTGCGGGCAGTCTGCTGGACTTCAGCGGCGAGCATGCCAAGACCTTCGACGTCGTCATCCAGTTGGGTGCCATCCTGGCCGTCTGCTGGGAATTCCGCCGGCGCATCGGCAATGTTCTGATTGGGTTGCCGGCGCGACCCGACGCGCGTCGCTTCGCCATCAACGTGATCATTGCGACAATTCCTGCGGTCGTGCTCGGCTTGCTGTTCGAAAAGGCCATCAAAAGCGCGCTGTTCTCGCCGGTGCCGGTTGCGCTCGCACTTGTCGTGGGCGGTCTGGTGATCCTGTGGGCGGAAGCGCGGCAGCGTCGCCGTGGTGCAATGCCGGCGCGCGTGCAGAGCGTCGATCAGGTGAGCGCATTCGATGCGCTCAAAGTTGGCCTCGTGCAGTGCTTCGCGTTGATTCCGGGTATGTCGCGCTCGGGTTCGACCATCATCGGCGGCATGCTGCTGGGACTCGAGCGGCGCGTCGCCACCGAGTTCTCATTTTTCCTCGCCATCCCCATCATCTTCGGCGCGACAGCCTACGAACTGTACAAGAGCTGGCATCTGCTTTCCGTGGACGCGCTCGGCATGTTCGCGATCGGTTTTGTCGCCGCGTTCGTGAGTGCGTTTGCGTGTGTGCGCTGGCTGCTGCGTTACATCGCGGCGCACGACTTCACGGCCTTCGCGTGGTATCGGATCGGCTTTGGACTGTTGATCCTGTTGATCGGCTATAGCAACGGGCTCGACTGGTCGGAGTGACGCGCGCGGATATCCGTCGTCCAAAAACAAAAGGCCCGCATACGTGAGGTGCGGACCTTTTGGTCTGGTTGAGGGGGCCTCTGAGCAGGCCTCCGAGCGATCCTGACTGCGAGCAGGTTTCCGTCACGCGTCCTGGCGTCGCCTGAACACCAGATCCCACACGCCGTGACCCAGCTTCAGCCCACGCCGCTCGAATTTCGTCACCGGACGATAGTCCGGGCGCGGCGCGTAACCGTCTGCAGTGTTTTCGAGCGTGGGCTCCGCGCCAAGCACGTCGAGCATCTGCTCGGCGTAGTTTTGCCAGTCCGTCGCGCAATGCAGATAGGCGCCGGGCTTCAGCCGCGACACGAGCAGCGCGACGAATTTGGGTTGAATCAGACGGCGCTTGTGATGACGCGCCTTATGCCACGGATCGGGAAAGAAGATATGCACGCCGTCGAGACTCTGCGGCGCGATCATCTGTTCGAGCACTTCGACCGCGTCGTGCTGGATGATGCGGATGTTCGACAACTGCTGCTCGCCCATCAGCTTGAGCAAGGCGCCGACGCCCGGTTCATGCACTTCGACGCCGAGGAAGTCGTCATCCGGCCGATGGCTGGCAATTTCCGCCGTGGTCGCGCCCATGCCGAAGCCGATCTCCAGAATGCGTGGTGCGTGGCGGCCGAATACGCTATCCCAATCCGGCTGCTGCGGCGCATAGGGCATCACGAAGCGCGGGCCGAATTCGTCCATTGCGCGCCGCTGACCGGTCGACACGCGCCCGGCACGCGTGACAAAACTACGGATGCGACGCAGGCGCAACGCCTCGGCGTCCGTCGCTGGATTGCCCGTGTCGCTGCCTTGGGCGCTCTGGACGGAGGCCGGGTCGAGATTCACATCGTCGGCGGATTGCGGGGCGTCGGACGGGCCGGCTTGTTTCGGATCGTGGGTCATCTTCGATGGCTACGCGGGTAGCGGCAAGGGTGAGGGCATGGGGCCGGTGTGCGCGGCTGCCGTCAATACAGCCAATACAAAAAAGCCGCCTTCGTGGAGGCGGCTCTCGTGCTGAACTTCTGTTGAGGATCAGCGGAATGTGGAGCGGGCGATGGGAATCGAACCCACGGCTCTAGCTTGGGAAGCTAGGGTATTACCATTATACGACGCCCGCGAAGCACGCCATTTTACGCGGAGTGGCGCCGTTTAGGCAAATCCGCGGGCAGCCCGCGGCGGCGTGGCAGCGGCCGGCTGTATCACCGCATGCCAACGTCTTCACACACCACGCGCCGGTCCGCCCTGCATCCCTCAAATCACGAAATACGTCAATTGCACGGCAGCGCGCGTGACGATCATCAACAGCACCTGCACGATCACGAACAGCAGAATCGGCGACAGGTCGATGCCGCCAAGATTCGGCACCACGCGACGCAGCGGATTCAGAAACGGCGCCGTGAGCTGATACAGAATCGGCATGGCCGGCGAGCGCGGGTTCAGCCACGACAGCAGCGCCATCAGAATGGTCAACCAGATGATCAGGTTGAGCGCCCACTTGATCACTGTGAGCAGCGCGACGATCAGCAGCGTGGGCCACATGCCGAGCGGGTCGATGCCGGTGACGGCCACCATCAGCATCACGTACACGATGGCGGCGATCAACGCGGCGAGGATGCTCGCCCAGTCGATGCGTCGCGAACTCGGCATGATGTGCCGCAGCGGCAGCACGATCCAGTTGGTGGCATGCAGCACGGCGTTCGACACCGGGTTGTAGGGCGGCAGACGCACGACCTGCAACCATGCGCGCAACAGCAGCGCCGCGCCGAACAGCGTGAATACGGTATTGAGCAGAAAACGGGCGATCTCGCCGAACATCTCGTGTCCTTTTCTTTCAGTGTCGTGGCCGGTATGAACCGGTCTTCGTGCCGGCGCACGAGCGGTAGGCGCGTGCCGGCGGGTGCAGAAAAGCCAAAGCCTAAACGATCTGAACCGCGAACCAATCCGCGAACTCCCGCGCGAATCGACCCGCTAACCGACGCGTCAAACACTCACCTTGATCTCGCTGATCAGGATGGAGCCGTTGCCGCCGTCTGTATAGTTGGGAATGTCGGCAACGAGCGTTTCCGACGCTGGCTTGAACACCGTATAGAAGGCCTCGATGGTGTCGAACAGAAAATGCCCGGCGGCGACATACGGCGGCGGTGTGCCCGGCGGCCCGGCATTGATGCCGACATCCACCGACCAGCCCTTCAGCGCATCGCCAAACAGCCTGGCGGCAAGCGGCATGTGCGTGCCGCAGTAGTAGTCCACGTCGAAGCGGCCGTTTTCTCGGTACGGGTAAAGAATGCTGACCTTGATCATTATGCGTTCTCATCGGTTGGGCCCGGAGCGAGGCACAAACGGATTGTGCGCTGCGCCGGACGTCACATTATCACGGCTTACTTGACGCTAGTACCTGCCATTACGTGATTTACCGAACGCTCGAGCGATTCTTCCACCGCCTCGGCGATCGCCTCGATCGCGGCCGGCGGCGCGCTCCGGCGGCGCGCCAGTTCGACCGCGCGACGCGTCAGCAGTCCGTATAGCGTGGCATGGTCGCCGCCGAGCCCTTCGAGCAGCCCCAGCTGTTTGCGCACCACGCTGGTATCGCCGCGCGAGACCGGGCCCGCCAGCGCATTCGGCAAGCCCTTGTCGCGCGCCGTTTCGATGGTGCCGGCCAGCATGGGCAGCAGGGCGCGCAGCGCGTCGTCTTCGGCGAAACCCAGCGTGCGCCACAGGGCGACGCATTCGGCGAGGCTGCACAACGCGAAGCTGGCCGCGTAATGCGCGGCGCCGTGGTACAGCATGCGGCCGCCCGCCGGGATCGAAAGGGGATGGCAACCCAACGCCGTGGCGAGCGCCGACAGGGTGTCCTTGAGGGCGCCGTCGGCCTCGATGGTCACCGAGCAGCCACGGATACGCTCCGTATCTGCGCGATCGCCGCTAAACAGGTACAGTGGGTGAAAACCACCGATCGACGCACCTTGCGTCCGTGCTGGCGAAAGCAATTCAACCGGCGATGCGCCGCTGCAATGAACCAGCGCGCGCAGGCCCGCTTCTGGCGTCCCGGCGCAATCAAGGCGCAAAGTGTTCGCCGTCGTACCGATGCTGTCATCGGGAACGGCTAAAAAGGTGACATCAGCGGCGTCGACCACCTGTTGCGGGTGTTCGTAAGCCGCGCAGTGATCTATCTGACTGGCGAGTTGGCGGGCTGAGGCCTGCGTGCGACTGGCAATGGCCGTGACTGGGTAGCCCGCGTGCGAGAAGCCGAGCGCGAGGCACCGCGCGAGCCGTCCAGCGCCGATAAAGCCAAGACGCGGCAATGGAGAGTGGGACATGGTTCCTGCTCCAGACAACGCATTGAAGGGAAAGCGGGAGTATCGCGCATTCGTTCGGCACAGACGCGGCCTCTAAACAGGCGGCGGGCACGGAACGGCGGCGCGGACGTGGGAAGCAGGGCGGCGTGGAGTACGGAAACGGTTTCTCGAGCCCCGGCTTTCCTCGGATCAAATTGGGTGCGTTATGGCGTGTGCCTCGGGTCATCCGTTGGCGCCGCGCCTGCGGGCCCGAAATCTGCTCACAATTCCTTTTAGTCGCAGGTTGGCATGTGCTGTCACGGGTTTTTTCTGGTTCGCAGTCTGATGCGGGAGGTCACTACGATGAGCATTTTCTCTTACCGAAAGCACTTGCGGTTCCTGACCCACTCACAGCGCCGCCGCTGGTGGGATCAAAAGAAGCGCCTTACGCCTCGCGTGAAGATCAGCGGTGCGTATGTGCCACCCAACGTTACCCGGGAGTTCACGTACGTCAAGGTAGGTTGAAGAAACGTCCTGAATTACGTGCTTTAGATGCAAGGAATGCCCGGTGCGCTGCGCCGGGCGTTTTGCGTTTACGACGCGTGCGAATGCATAGAACGGGTTTGCTCTGACGGGATGCGCTCAGGTGGCGAGCTGTGTTGCTTTAAGTCTGCAAAGCTTTGAAGTGAATTTGTAATTAAAGATTACCGGAACCTTTGATGCATTGTGTGAAGCTTCGGTAAAACCACCCGAGCGCCGTGAGCGATCACTCGCAACCCCATGATTTGCGTGCCTTCCCGGCGACGGCAAAATTGCTTCGATGGATTACTAAAACAAGGCCTTCACCAGGCAATTGCAATTTGCAACAAATGGGCACAGTCGTGCCGATCCTTTTTGGATAAATTGGGTCTTACACGATGTGTGCAATGCGACCGAACCATCCGGCAAGGTCGTGCCAGGAGAAGAAAAGTGAAAAAGATCGTTCCGTTTATTGTTGCCGCTGCGCTTGGGGTAGGCGTGACCACTGCTGCCGAGGCGCACGTCTCTGTTGGTATCGGCATCGGCGTGCCGGTCGCGCCTGCGTACCCGGTGTACGCTGCGCCGCCGCCGGTGTATTACGCACCGCCGCCGGTCTACGCGCCGCCGCCGGTCGTGGTGGTGGGCGGTGGCTATGGCTACTACGGTCATCCGTACTATCACCGTGGCTATTATGGCCACGGCTACTACGGCCATGGTGGTTACTATCGCCGCTAAGCCGGGTCATGCAGCGGGCCAGACTTTCCTGGCGCCGCTGCTGCCCTGAATGTGCGTGCTTTAGTGGATTTCAGCGGTATTTTGTTCGCACTGATTTCGCACCAACGGCGCAACGATGGCTTCATTGCCACGTTGCGCCGTTTGCATTTATCGCGTGCCAAAGCGTATGGGAAGCTGGGAGAATGCGTGCTCATTGCCACTGCTTGAGGTCTCACGCCTATGCAAGTGCTTCCCGCTCCAACCTTTGTGGATATCGTCGACGCCGCCGCGCGTCTTGAAGGCGTAGCGCATCGCACGCCGGTACTGACATCGAGCATCGCCAACGAACGCACAGGTGCTTCGATCTTCTTCAAGTGTGAGAATTTTCAACGCATGGGCGCGTTCAAATTTCGCGGCGCCTATAACGCGGTCTCGCACTTCGACTACGTGCAGCGCAATGCTGGCGTGCTGACCTACTCATCCGGCAATCATGCTCAAGCCATTGCGTTGTCGGCGCGGCTTGCGGGCATTCATGCGACGGTTATCATGCCGCACGATGCGCCAGCGGCGAAAATCGCAGGCGCGCAGAGTTGCGGCGCGGAAGTGATCATCTACGACCGCTACAAGGAAGTCCGCGAAGAGATTGGCCTGCGTCTCGCAGAGGAGCGCGGCATGACCTTGATCCCGCCATACGATCACCCGCATGTGATAGCAGGGCAGGGTACGGCCGTCCGCGAACTGATCGAGGAGTCGGGGCCGCTGGATGTGTTGTTCGTGTGTCTGGGCGGTGGCGGGCTGCTCGCAGGCTGCGCGCTGGCGGCAGCGGAATTGAGTCCCGGTTGCAAGGTGATCGGCGTCGAGCCGGAAGCGGGAAACGACGGGCAGCAGTCAATGGCGAGAGGCGAGATAGTGCACATCGAAGTCCCGCACACCATCGCCGATGGCGCGGCCGCGACGCATCTCGGCCTCTACACGTTCCCAATCATGCAACGGCTGGTCGAGACGGTGGTGACCGTGACGGACGCGCAACTCATCGAAACCATGCGCTTTTTCGCGCAGCGCATGAAGATGGTGGTGGAGCCCACGGGTTGCCTCGCAGCGGCGGCGTTGATGAGCGGCGTCGTGCCCGTGGAAGGCAAGCGCGTAGGTGTGATCGTGAGCGGTGGCAATGTCGATCTCTCACGCTACGCGCAATTTCTTGCCTGAGCGCGAGAACGCTGTAGAGCGGACCAGGGAGCATTGTGGTCCGCTCGTTTTTGCAGCGGAGAATGCGATGGCTCGACGCGGCTCGACGTGCTTCGGTGCCGTCTAACGGCACTCAGTGCGTTGCAATTCAGCTCGCCGCATCCACGCTTTGCGCTGCCTCCGCGGGTTGCGCTGGCTTGACGATCAGATCGTGATAGCCGTTGACGATAACGCTGTACGAGAAGTATGCGAACAGCAGCGCCGACAGCACGTGGCACACCCGCAGCAGGCTCGTGCCCGCACGTTTGCGGCCATGACTCGCGAGTCCGCAGACAAACAACGTCCACGCCAGTCCACCGAGAAAGAAGCCGCTCAGGAACACGGGCGCCGTGGTGAGCGTAGTGGCGCCGGCTTTGGCAATCAGCGCACCGCCAACTGCGGCAAACCACAGAATGCCTGACGGCGACGACACTGCCAGCAGCACGCCGCGCAGAAAGCCGCGCCAAGTACTCAATTGCGGTGAACTCGCATCGGCTTCTCCTTCAACCGGCGGCGCGGATGCCGGAAAGAGCGCCTCACGCGCCATCTTCCAGGTCAGGAACAGCAGGATCGCGGCGCCGCCAATCCACACAATCCAGCGCACCGCTTCGAACTGCAACAGGGCCGCCATGCCGGCGAGTGCGAGCGCGGCATAGATCAGGTCGCCGAAACACGAACCGAGGCCCAGCCAGAACCCCGGCTTGAACCCGTGCGATAGCGTGAGCGAGATGATCGCCACGTTGACGAGTCCGATATCCAGGCACAACGAAAGCGACAAAAAGAAGCCGTCCGACAACATCGATAAAGCGTGCATTACCGCAACTGTTCCAATGAGTTTTAATGATTCGAGCGTGGACAGACGCGAACGACGGTGTGCGTCGCCGCGCGCCAACCATTGCGACAAAAGCCCTGCTTTTAAGGGGTAAAACTAGAATCCAAGCTCGGACCACAGCGCATTGACGCGCTGCTTTACCGCCGCATCCATTTCAATGGGGCGTCCCCATTCGCGGTCGGTTTCGCCGGGCCACTTATTGGTGGCGTCGAGGCCCATCTTCGAACCGAGTCCCGCCACGGGCGACGCGAAATCCAGATAGTCGATGGGCGTGCGATCCACCAGCACCGTGTCGCGAACCGGATCGATACGCGTGGTAATGGCCCAGATCACTTCCTTCCAGTCGCGGATATTCACGTCCTCATCCACCACGACGATGAACTTCGTATACATGAATTGTCGCAGGAAGCTCCATACGCCGAACATCACCCGTTTGGCATGGCCCGGATAACTCTTCTTCATCTGCACGATCGCCATGCGGTAGCTGCAGCCTTCTGGCGGGAGATAGAAGTCGGTGATTTCGGTGAACTGCTTCTGTAACAGCGGCACGAACACTTCGTTGAGCGCCACGCCGAGTACGGCGGGTTCGTCAGGTGGTTTGCCGGTGTAGGTGGAGTGATAGATCGCGTCGCGCCGCATGGTGATGCGCTCGACGGTGAACACGGGGAACCACTCCTGCTCGTTGTAGTAGCCGGTATGGTCGCCGTACGGTCCTTCCAGGGCGTGTTCATAACTGGCACTGGCGCCTTTCGACGGCCGCGGCGGTGCGCCCGCCGGAGCGGTTGCCGGTTCACCTTGCTGGGGGTAGATGAAGCCTTCGAGCACGATCTCCGCGCGCGCCGGCACCTGCAGGGTGTCGACGCCCGGCGTGATGCACTTCGCGAGTTCGGTACGCCCACCGCGCAGCAGCCCGGCGAACTGGTATTCGGAGAGCGTATCCGGCACCGGCGTAACCGCACCGAGGATGGTGGCCGGGTCGGCGCCCAGCACTACCGCGACCGGGTAGGGCTTGCCCGGATTCTGCAAGGCGAACTCGCGAAAATCGAGCGCGCCACCCCGATGTGCGAGCCAGCGCATGATCAGTTTGTTGCGGCCAATGAGCTGCTGGCGATAAATGCCTAGATTTTGGCGGCTCTTGTTTGGGCCCCGCGTGACGGTCAGGCCCCACGTAATCAGTGGCATCGCATCGCCCGGCCAGCAGGTCTGGATGGGCAGCTTTGCGAGGTCCACGTCGGCGCCTTCCCAGACGATTTCCTGGCAGGGTGGCGCGCTCACCGTCTTCGGTGCCATGTCCCAGACGGCCTTGGCGAGCGTGAGGAGCTTGCCGGCGTCCCTGAGGCCCTTGGGCGGCTCCGGCTCCTTCAGGGCCGACAACAGGCGGCCGACGTCGCGCAGCGACTCCAGCGCGGCGCTATCGCCGTCCTGTGCGCCCGCGTCGATGCCCATGCCGAGCGCGACCCGGCGCGGTGTGCCGAACAGATTGCCGAGCACCGGGAACGCACGGTCCGGCTGGGCCTCAAACAGCAACGCCGGGCCGCCGGCGCGCAGCACGCGGTCGCACAGCTCGGTCATTTCCAGGACGGGCGAGACCTTTTGCGGGATACGACGCAGCTCGTTGAGCGTTTCGAGGCGACCGACGAAGTCGCGCAGATCTTTGTATTTCATCGAGTCCGGATCAGGGCCGCACAGCGCGGCGATAAGGGAGATACGGGGCACGGCGAGCTGCGTTATGCAAAACGCAATCGCTGCGCCAGATTGATTGTCGATTTTACCTGCGTTGCTTGACGCACGTTACGCAAGTAATTGTGTAACTAGCCCGAGAGGCGCATGCCGAGGGGGTTTGGACTCGCTGAACACTGTTCGTTATTACAAATAGTTATACTTTTGCTCATCTATAGTGTTGACGAACTATTTGAGGCTGCTAGAATCCGGTCACATTGGTTGCAGGGCGTGAACCTTTTTACCATCGCCCCCCGGTCCTTAGACGCCTCGCGTCACCGCTTACCGACTTTTGTCCGACATTTGTCGACTTTTTGCCGACGCAATACCGGCTTTCTACCGATCCCTGCTCGGTGTCTGACGGTCTTTTTTGCAGTCCTCGCCAGCGCAATCTGACGCTGGTTTTTCGCGTGGGAGCCATCGCGAACATGCTTTTTTTGGGCATGACGCGAATTGTTTTCGAGACGGCTCCCCACCGACGGTTTATGCCGTATTCCCGACGCCGCAGCTGCCCTAACCAGAGCACGCGACGTCTTGATTCTGCGAATGTGTCGTGATGCCGGCCTGCCGGCGGAGTTCGCAGATCATGCAAGATGGGAGATCTGAATGAACGCCTGGTTAACGTGGCGTCCCGACGAACGACTCGCGCAAGTTATGCGTGTCGTCCTGCGTCGCGGGACGCGTGTGAGTCATCACCTGTTCAGCATTGTTGGCGGCTTCGCCTTCGTGCTCGCAGTTGCGCTGTGGCTGATGCCGGCCTGGCGCGGTACCCTGGCAGCCAAGCTGATGCCGGTCATTTCGGCCGCTGTGCAGGCTGGCCCGGCCCGCCTGCTGCAGGGCAACCCTCTGCCGTCTTTCGTACCGTCCACCGTGACGCCGCCGTCTGACGATTCGCTGGCCTCGAATACACCGGTCAACACCGAGGGTGCTGACGGCTCCGACAACAGCAGTGCGCTTGCCAGCAATACAGGCAATAGCGGTAGCACGAGCAACACGAGTTTCGATGGTGCCTTCGACGGCACCGGCACCAGTGGCCTCGGCGTCACGGCATTCAATGCCCTCGATCCGCATTCGGTGCAAAGCATCAGCGCGCTCGCGCGTCTGATTCCTGCGCAGCGCGTGGCCCCCGAAGCGCGCGACGACCGCGCACTCGTTTCCACCCGCGAACAGGACCTCGTTGCCAACTATCTGGCGCGACGTTATCGCGTGGCTCAGGAGCCGGTGAGCGAACTGGTCAAAGCCGCGTTCGATACCGGTCGCGAAGTGGGTCTCGACCCGCTGCTGCTGCTCTCCGTGATGGCGATCGAATCGGGCTTCAATCCGTACGCCGAAAGCGGCGTGGGGGCGCAAGGCCTGATGCAGGTGATGTCGAAAGTGCACTCGGACAAGTTCCAGTACTTCGGCGGTCAGAGCGCAGCGCTCGATCCGCTTGCCAACATCAAGGTAGGCGCGCTGGTCCTGAAGGATTGCATCGCACGCGGCGGTTCGCTGCCGGGCGGCCTGCGCCTCTACGTCGGCTCGACGAGCCCGGACGATGGCGGCTACGGCGCGAAGGTCGTTGCGGAACGTGGCCGTCTGCGTGATGTAGCGCGTGGCCGCAAGGTGCCGATCAACGCACCGCAGGCACCGGTCACGACCACGGCGTCGACCAGCACGGCGGCCGCAACAACGGCTGCGCCGGGCAAGCGGGTGCAGGTGACGCTCGACGGCGCGCATCCGCTGACAGCGGAGCCGACCTCGGTGAAGTCGTCGGCACAGGATGACGCCAACACCACCAAGCACGCTTCGGGTCCGGAGATGGGCGCTTGAACTGACTTCGAGCGCTACACGCTGAGCCGTGAAGTCGAAGAGCACAAGCTGCAAAACAAAAAAGCACCCTCGGGTGCTTTTTTTCATTCTGGCGCTGGCATTCCACACATCGCCTTCAGCCCGTTCAGCGGTTGAAGAATCCGCGCAAGCGCGCCACCGCATCTTCGAGCTTCGGATAAGCCGTCGCGTACGACAGCCGGATATACGAGCGCGGCGCGTAATGGCCGAAGTCCATCCCAGGCACCAGCACCACACCGGCGTCATGCAGCATGGCCTTGGTGAGCGCGGCGCTGTCGCCGGCCGCTGCATGGTTGACCTGGCTGCAATCCGCGTACACGTAGAAGGCGCCATCCGGCATCACGGGCACCGAGAAGCCCAGTGATTCGAGCGCCGGCGCAATGAAGTCGCGGCGGCGCTTGAACTCGAGCCGGCGCGCTTCGTAGATGGCGAGCGTATCCGGTTCGAAGCAGGCGAGTGCTGCGTGTTGCGCGAGCGCCGAGGCGCAGATGAACAGATTCTGCGCGAGCTTTTCGAACGCGCCCACGAGCGTCGGCGGCACGACCAGCCAGCCAAGCCGCCAGCCGGTCATGTTGAAGTACTTCGAGAAGCTGTTGACCGTGATGACGTCCTCGCCGTACGAAAGGGCGGAGACGGGGTGCGCGTCGTAACTCAGGCCTTGATAGATTTCGTCGACGATCGTGAAGCCGCCGCGTGCCCGCACGGCTTTGACAATGCGTTCCAGTTCGGCGGGTTCGATGGAGGTGCCGGTGGGATTCGACGGCGAGGCGAGCAGCACGCCACGCGTATGCGGGTTCCACAGGCGCTCTACGTCAGCGGCGGTGAGCTGGAAGCGCTCGGCCGGACCGCTCGGCACCAGCACGGGTTTGCCTTCGGAGGCCGCCACGAAGTGACGGTTGCACGGATAGCTCGGATCCGGCATCAGCACTTCGTCGTCGCGATCCACGAGCGCGGCGCACGCGAGCAGCAACGCCGCCGAGGCGCCGGCCGTGACCACGATGCGCGCCGGATCCACGTCGATGCCGTAGAACCGCGCGTAGTGCCCGGCAATCGCCTCGCGCAGCGCGTGCAGCCCCACCGCGCTGGTGTACTGCGTGACGCCGCGGCGCAACGCGCTCGCGGCTGCTTCGATGACCGGCTCGGGCGCGGTGAAATCGGGCTCGCCGATTCCCATGTGGATGATGTCGCGCCCCGCACGTTCCAGCAATGCGGCCTCTTTGGCCAGCTCCATCACATAGAACGGCTGGATGGCGTCGACCCGCGCAGCAAGCCGTACCAGTGGTTCGGTCACGGTGTTCATACGATCAGTACGGTAAGTGCGGATTCACGTCTCGTGCAGAGCGCCGACAACAGCGCCTCCACTACAGCACAGCAACGGCCTCAGTGCTTGCGGGCCGCCTGCGTTTCGTCGACGCGCAGCTTCGCCGACAGCTTGTCCAGCACGCCGTTGACGTACTTGTAGCCGTCCGCGCCACCGAAGGTCTTGGCCAGTTCCACTGCTTCGTTGATCACCACGCGGTACGGAATGTCGACGTGATTCTTCAACTCATACGCGGCCACCAGCAGCACCGCGCGTTCGACCGGCGAGAGCTGGTCGATGGGGCGGTCGAGGCACGGCGTGAGGTCGGCGGAAAGCGCTTCCGAATCGCGGATCACGCCATGCAGCAGCGCGTCCAGGTGTTCGTGGTCGGCCTTGTCGAAGCCCTGTGCGCCGCGCAACTGCGCGTCGATCTCACCGCCGGGGGAACCCGACAGCAGCCACTGATACAGCCCCTGCGTGGCCAGTTCGCGGGAACGTCGGCGAGCGCTCTTCATGCTTGTTCCTCTTCGTCCTCGTCTTCCTCTTCGTCGTCATCGTCGCCGCCGAGTTGTTCGAGAGCAACCGCCAGGTTCGCCATTTCGACTGCCACGCGTGCAGCATCGCGACCCTTCTCCGTCATGCGTGCGACGGCCTGTTCGTCGGTCTCGGTCGTGAGCACGGCGTTGGCGACCGGAATGCCGAAATCGAGCGCGATACGCGAGATGCCGGCACCGCTTTCGTTAGACACCAGTTCGAAGTGGTACGTCTCGCCGCGAATCACCGCGCCGAGTGCGATCAGCGCGTCGAACTGTGCGCTTTCGGCGAGCTTTTGCAGCGCCAGCGGAATTTCCAGCGCGCCCGGTACGGTGACCAGCAGCACGTCTTCGCCAGTCACGCCGAGGCGTTCGAGTTCTTCGATGCACGAATCCGCGAGGCCGTTGCACACGGGTTCGTTAAAGCGCGCCTGCACGATGCCGATGCGCAGGCCGTCGCCGTCGAGGTTCGGTTGATATTGTCCGATTTCCATAGTGAGTCCGTAGTGTTGTCTGGTTAGGCGCTATTGCGCTTGATTGATCGGATCAGCTAAGTGCTGGCCGGCGCGATGCCGGCGCCGGCGGTGGTCTAAAGGGCCTCGAGTTTAAGGCTTTTGCGCGTCGCAACCCGGCATGGGCACGAAACCGGTCACTTCGAGGCCGTAGCCCGACATGCTGCCCAGCTTGCGCGGGTTCGACAGCACCTGCATCTTGCCGACGCCCAGCTGACGCAGAATCTGCGCGCCGATGCCGTAGGTCTTGAAGTCGACCGGACGACGCTTGAGGGCTTCGGCCCGGTCCTTCGAATCGAATGCCTTGAAGACGTCGATCAGGTGTTCTTTCGAATCGCCGCAATTGAGCAGCACCACCACGCCCAGATCGCGCTCCGCGATTTCTTTCATGGCGGCGTCCAGCGTCCACGAGTGGGTGGACGTGCTGACCTCCAGCAGGTCCAGCACCGACAGCGGTTCGTGCACCCGCACCGGCGTTTCGCGTTCCGGCGTGGGCGTGCCGCGCACCAGCGCGATATGCGGCTGGCCGCTCGGCTGGTCGAGATACATCACCGCGCGGAACGGGCCGTGTGCGGTCTGCATGGTGCGCTCGCAGATGCGCTCGACGATCGACTCGGTACGGCTGCGATAGTGAATCAGATCGGCAATGGTGCCGATCTTCAACTGATGCTCGTCCGCGAACTCGATCAGGTCCGGCAGGCGTGCCATCGTGCCGTCGTCCTTGATGATCTCGCAGATCACCGCGGCCGGCGTGAGCCCGGCGAGCGCCGTGAAATCGCAGCCCGCTTCGGTGTGACCCGCGCGCACCAGCACGCCGCCGGGTTGCGCCATGATCGGGAACACGTGGCCCGGCTGCACGATCTGCTCGGGACGCGCGTCGTGCGCCACTGCGGCAAGGATCGTGCGGGCGCGGTCGGCGGCCGAAATGCCCGTGGTGACGCCTTCCGCGGCCTCAATGCTGACCGTGAAGGCCGTGCCGTACTGCGTGCCGTTACGGTAGGTCATGAGCGGCAGGTTGAGCTGCTTGCAGCGCTCCTGCGTCAGCGTCAGACAGACCAGTCCACGGCCGTAGCGCGCCATGAAATTGATCGCCTCCGGCGTGACGAATTCGGCGGCGATCACGAGGTCGCCCTCGTTTTCGCGGTCTTCTTCGTCGACAAGGATCACCATCCGGCCGGCTTTCAGTTCGGCAATGATCTCAAGAGTGGAGGCGAGCGTCATGGTGGCGAGAATTTCGGGAAAGCGCGTATTTTACGCCACGCGCGCCTCCGCGTCGTTCCGGCGAATGGCATAGGCCGTTTGGCGGCTCGAAGGCGGCCTGAATCTGCAACGGATCTGCCGTCTACCGCCCCTTGTCGATAAGCGCCTGTTTGGGGGCGCGTCGGCAGACCCATCGAATCGACCACCAACCGCCCAGCAAGGCCGCTAATTCACGGGCTGATTGCTACTTGATTCCAGTGCCATCTAATCTATTTATTGGCATTGATCAGGTAAATTCGCCCGAAAAATCTCTACGCATATCTCGTCGATCCGCGCTTTGCCTTGCCGGACGGGCCTTCTGGCGCCATGTTGACCCATTGGCGTGCCATCTAAAACATCAAAAACCATGAACTTTTGTCAATGCATTGGGTTAACCCGGACTGTCGGCGCTCGCGCCAGTTCGCTACGGTCTTTCCAGCAGGCGACGGTTTGAGTTTCGTTTATCGGCAACGCAATGCGCTGGATGCCGCGATCCGCCCGCCGCCCACGTAACGAATCGCAGCGCACAAGAGAAACGCGAAACACGGGCGTTTCTGGAGGAATTCAGGCATGGCACGGATCATCGGCGGCATTGCTGCCTCGCACACTCCCACCATCGGTTTCGCGTTCGACAAGAACAAGCGCGACGATCCGGTGTGGGCACCGATCTTCGAGAATTTCGCACCGCTCGCGGACTGGCTGGCCGAAAAGCAACCCGATGTGCTCGTCACCATCTACAACGACCACGTCACCTCGTTCTTCTTCGACCACTATTCGGCCTTCACGCTGGGCGTCGGTCCGGAATGGCATGTCGCGGACGAGGGCGGCGGCGCGCGCGATCTGCCACCCATCAAGGGACATCCGGCACTGGCCGCACACATCGGCAATTCGCTGATGACCGACGAGTTCGACATGTCCTTCTTCCAGAACAAGGCGCTCGATCACGGATGCTTTTCGCCGCTGTCGATGCTGTGTCCGCACAAGCCGGAATGGCCGGTGAAGCTCGTGCCGTTGCAGATGGGCGTGCTGCAGCTGCCCATGCCGAGTGCGCGCCGCTTCTACAAGCTGGGCCAGGCGCTGCGGCGCGCCATTGAAAGCTATCCCGAGGATCTCAAGGTGGCCATCGTCGCGACCGGCGGCCTGTCGCATCAAGTGCATGGCGAGCGTGCGGGCTTCAACAACACCGCATGGGACCAGCGTTTTCTCGACCTGTTCGAGCGCGACCCGGAGCAACTGGCCAGCATGACCCTCGCGGAATACGCGGAACTGGGTGGCTTCGAAGGCGCCGAGGTCGTGATGTGGCTCACCATGCGCGGCGCGCTGCCCGCAGGCGTGGTCTGCAAGCATCGCAGCTACTACCTGCCGTCGATGGCAGGCATCGCCACCGCCATCTACGAAGGCGTAGACGGTGAATCGTTGCCCTCCGTCGCCGAGCGTCACCGACAACGAATGGCCGAGGCACTCGCGGGCGTCGAGAAGCTGGAAGGCACCTATCCGTTCTCGATCGAAGTCGCGGTGCGCGCCTACCGCATCAACGATTTCCTGCACCGCATGGTCGAGCCCGAGCATCGTGCGGCTTTCCTGCACGATCCGGAAGCGAGCTTCGCGGCCGCGGAACTCAGTGATCAGGAGCGCGAACTGATTCGGCAACGCGACTGGCGCGGCCTGCTGCATTACGGCGTGATCTTTTTCATGCTCGAAAAACTGGGTGCGGTACTCGGCGTATCGAACCTGCACATCTATGCGGCCATGCGTGGCGAAACGCTGGAGGATTTTCAACGCACCCGTAATGCGCCGGGCGCGCTGTATTCGGTCGCGGGAAAAGCGGCGGGCAAGCTGGCGTGGGACAGCACGGAACAGCAAAAAGCTTGATCAGCGGGTCGCCGTTAGAGGTGGGTTCTTCATGGTGCTCAAGACGCGAAACGCGCATTGCCTCATGCACGAACCCAGGCATGTATGGATGCCTCGACCGGTGACCGGAAACGCGAGACAGAGGAGACAGGAGACATTTGATGAGCTATGGACAGACAGGCGGCGTAAGAAGCGGATTTACCGGCGCGGGAATCGGCGGCAGGGTCATCGACATCAAGGCCTTCATCGACGAGCGGGCCATTTCTCCTTACCAGTGGCTACTCGTGGCGCTGTGCTTTCTGATCGTGACGGCCGACGGCATGGACGTCGCCATCATGGGCTTTATCGCGCCGTCCATCATCCACGACTGGGGCATCTCGCGGCCCGCATTCGGTCTCGTGATGAGCGCGGCGCCCATCGGGCTCGTGATCGGCGCATTGACTGCCGGACCGGCATCGGATCGCGTCGGCCGCAAGTGGGTGTTGCTCACGTCCATTTTCCTGTTCGGCGTTTTCACGATCAGCACGGCGTTCACGCAATCTGCGCCGGTCATGGCCTTGCTGCGTTTGCTGACCGGCATCGGCCTGGGCGCGGCCATGCCTAACACCACGACGCTGCTGTCCGAGTACGCGCCGCAGCGCAAGCGCGCCTTGCTCATCACCATCATGTTTTGCGGCTTCAATCTGGGTTCGGCGTTGATTGGCTTCGCGGCGGGCTGGCTGATTCCCGAGCACGGCTGGCGTGCGGTGCTGATCTTCGGCGGTGCGTTGCCGCTGGCGCTGTTGCCGATCCAGCTTTGGCTGCTGCCTGAATCGGCCCGTTTGATGGCAGTGCGCGGCGCGCCTGCCGCGCGGATCGGCAAGGTGCTGGGCCGGGTGTGCGGCGCGCGCTTCAACGGCGACGAGGTGTTTATCTCCAACGAGCCGCCGCTACCCACGCGCAAGCCGATCGGCGTGCTGTTTTCGCAGGGCTACGGTTTCATGACCGGGGCGCTGTGGGTCACGTACTTCATGGGCCTGCTGGTGATCTATCTGCTGACCGGCTGGCTGCCGAGCTTGATGAGGGATGCCGGTCTGACCGTCACTACCGCGGCCAACGTCACGGCCATGTTCCAGATAGGCGGCACGGTGGGCTCGATTCTGGTGGGCTGGATGATGGACAAGGTGCGCCCGGCGCCAGTCATCAGTGCCGCGTACGTGGGCGGTGCGCTGTGTGTGCTCGGACTCGGCTGGATCGGCGCGTTGTCGTCCTCGCTCACCGTGCTGGTGTTCGCCGCGGGCTTCTGCATGAGCGGCGCGCAGACGGGGCTGAACGCGTTCGCGCCGAGCCGTTACCCGACCGTCGCGCGGGCCACCGGCGTGAGCTGGATGCTCGGCATGGGCCGCTTCGGCAGCATCTTCGGTTCCGCGATTGGCGGTGCGTTACTCGGCCTCGGCTGGCAGTTCGGCGCGATTCTCGCGATGCTCGCGATTCCCGCCACGCTGGCGGCCATCGCCATTCTGCTGGCGCAACGCACGAAGGTCAGTGAGGAAGCGACGCCGCATCCGACTGCGGCGCATTAACGAAGCCGGTGCGGTGGCCATGTGTGGCCGCGCCAGCGATTTGATCAGTTTTCTGGAGAAGCGATGATCATCGATATTCACGGGCACTACACCACGGCGCCCAAAGCGCTGGAGGCCTGGCGCAACCGCCAGGTGGCAGGCATCAAGCAGCCGTCGGAGATGCCGAAGGTGTCCGAATTGCAGATCAGCGACGACGAGCTGCGCGAGTCGATCGAAAGCAATCAGTTGCGGCTGATGCGCGAGCGCGGCCTCGACCTGACCATCTTCAGCCCGCGCGCGAGTTTCATGGCGCATCACATCGGCGACCTCGAAGTGTCGAGCACGTGGGCGGCGATCTGCAATGAACTGTGCTACCGCGTGAGCCAGTTGTTTCCCGAGCATTTCATTCCCGCCGCGATGCTGCCGCAAAGTCCCGGCGTGGATGTGGCCACCTGCATCCCCGAACTGGTGAAGTGCGTGGAGCAATACGGCAACGTGGCGATCAATCTGAATCCGGACCCTTCAGGGGGGCACTGGACCAGCCCGCCGTTGTCGGACCGTTACTGGTATCCGATCTACGAGAAGATGGTGGAGTACGACATCCCCGCCATGATCCACGTGAGTACGAGCTGCAATGCGTGTTTCCACACCACCGGCGCGCATTATCTGAACGCGGACACCACCGCCTTCATGCAATGTCTCACGTCGGACCTGTTCCGCGATTTCCCCACGCTGCGCTTCGTGATTCCACATGGCGGCGGCGCGGTGCCGTATCACTGGGGACGCTTCCGCGGACTCGCGCAGGAAATGAAAAAGCCGTTGCTGCAGGATCATCTGCTCAACAACATTTTCTTCGACACCTGTGTCTACCATCAGCCGGGCATCGATCTGCTGACGCGCGTGATTCCCGTCGACAACATTCTGTTTGCCAGCGAAATGATTGGCGCAGTACGCGGCATCGATCCGGAAACGGGCCACTATTTCGACGATACGAAGCGCTATGTCGAGGCCGCGCACATCGACACCGCCGATCGCTACAAGATCTATGAAGGTAACGCGCGCCGTGTTTATCCGCGGCTGGATGCGGCGCTGAAGCTGGCGCGCTAAAAATAAGGGAAACTGATCATGTATGAACTAGGTGTGGTGTATCGCAACGTTCGACGCGCGGACGCCGACGTAGCCACGAAGCTCGGCGAGTTCGGCAGTGCCACGGTGCACGAGGCAATGGGCCGCACGGGTCTGCTGAAGCCGTATATGCGGCCGATTTACGTCGGCGCTCGGGCGAGCGGCACGGCGGTGACGGTGCTGCTGCAACCGGGCGACAACTGGATGATGCACGTGGCCGCCGAGCAGATTCAGCCGGGCGATATCGTCATTGCGGCGGTGACGGCGGATTGCACCGATGGTTACTTCGGCGATCTGCTGGCAACGAGCTTCAAGGCGCGCGGCGCGCGTGGACTTATCATCGACGCTGGCGTGCGCGACGTGCGCGAGTTGACGTCGATGCAGTTCCCGGTCTGGAGCAAGGCGATCTCCGCGAAAGGCACCATCAAGGCGACACTCGGCTCGGTGAACATCCCCGTAGTGTGCGCAGGCGCGCTGGCGAGTCCCGGTGATGTGATCGTGGCGGACGACGACGGCGTGGTGGTCGTGCCGTCCGCCTGGGCGCCGCAGGTGCTGGACAAGGCAATGGCGCGCGAGGCCAACGAAGCGACGAAGCGCGCGAAGCTCGCCAGCGGCGTACTCGGCCTCGACATGTACAGCATGCGCGAACCGTTGCAGCAAGCGGGGTTGCGCTACATCGACTGACAGCACACCGACATGGACATGAAAATGGACACTGCGCAAACCCGAGGTGGGTCGATTACCGGAATCGCTTCAATGGCGACCCGTGCACTGCTCGAAGAATTGAGCGAGGCATACGAGCAGCGGTCGA
This sequence comes from Paraburkholderia sp. DHOC27, assembly GCF_003429005.1. Classification (GTDB taxonomy): domain Bacteria; phylum Pseudomonadota; class Gammaproteobacteria; order Burkholderiales; family Burkholderiaceae; genus Paraburkholderia. The sequence continues at coordinate 42,957 of NZ_QVQV01000005.1, read as the reverse complement.
AACGGCGTGTGATCATCGAGTCGGTGGGCGGCGTCACCGCGGCCCGGCGGGTGGAAGAGGGCGAGGCATTCGATGTGGTCGTGCTGGCCACGGACGCGATCGAGCGGCTCGCTGCCGCGGGGCACGTGGTGCGGGGCAGCCAGGTCGAGCTGGTTCGGTCGGGTGTGGCCATTGCCGTGCCGGGCAACGCGCCGCAGCCGGATATCAGCACGGCAGCGGCGGTTCGCGAGGCCGTACTGGCCGCGCGCACGATCGGCTACTCCACGGGTCCGAGCGGGGCCTATCTGATGCGGCTGTTCGCACATTGGGGCATCGCTGAGATCATCGCGCCGCGCATCATGCAGGCGCGGCCCGGTGTCCCGGTGGGCAGCTTGATCGCACGCGGTGAAGTGGAACTCGGCTTTCAGCAGTTCAGCGAGCTCATGCACGTACCGGGTATTGAGGTCGTCGGTCCGCTGCCGGATGAGATTCAGCTCATCACCGTATTCTCGGCGGCCATTTGCATGGCATCGAAAAAGCGTGCGGCGGCTGAGGCGCTGCTGGATTTTCTGGTGTCGTTCGAGGCGGACGCGGCGAAGCGCAGTCAGGGCATGGAGCCCGCATGACGGATGGCGAAGACGATGCGGGTGCAGGTGCAGGTGGATAACGAACGTAAACAACGAGCGTGAATAAAGCGTGAGCCTGGCGTGAGCAATAGCGAACTTCTCAACCTCGCGCATCTGCGGGCCTTCAAACTGGTCGCCGACACCGGCAGCGCCACGCGTGCTGCCGCCGAACTCTTTCGCGCCCAGTCCGCCGTCACGCGCTCCGTGCAGGAGCTCGAAGCGGCGCTGGGCGAACCGCTCTTCGAGCGCAAACCGTCCGGCATGTTGCCGACTCCAACCGGGCGCGCGGTACTCAAGCGCTGCGACCGGATCTTCGCCGAGCTGGGTGAACTCACGATATGGAGCGTGGCGCAGCAAACGCGTCGCCGCACGCTGGTAGAAGGCGCACTGCCGGCCTACCTGCTGAACACGCGCCGGCTGCAGATATTCGTGGCGCTGGCCCGTCATCGTCACATGCCGACTGCGGCAAGCGCGTTCGGCATCAGTCAACCCGCGGTGAGCAGCGCGATCCGGGTGCTCGAAAGCGGCTCGGGTCTGCGCCTGTTCGATCGCAGCCCACGTGGAATCGTGCTGACGCCGGAAGGCGAGACCTTTCTGCTGCACGTGCGCCGTGCGCTGAACGAGCTACGTCATGTACCGGATGACATCGCGGCGCTGCACGGCAATATTCAGGGCGCGGTGACGGTGGGTGCGCTGCCGCTCGGGCGTACGTTGATCCTGCCCAATGCCATCGCTCGCCTGATCGAATGGCACCCCGGCGTGCGGGTCGCGACGGACGAAAGCGCGTACGAGACGCTGGTGGCGAGCTTGCGCGCGGGCGACGTCGATTTCATTCTTGGGGCCTTGCGTTCCGACGAGCCAGGCAGCGGCTTGCACAACGAACGCTTGATGACTGAAGAAATGGCCGTGCTGGCGCGCCGCGATCATCCGCTCGCACAGTCACGCGGACTGAGCATCGAAGACTTGCGGTACGCCCAATGGATTTTGCCGCGCAGCCAGGCACCTGCACGCCGCCTGTTCGAATCGCAGTTTCGCCGTGTGAACCTCAAGCCGCCGCTGCCCACGGTGGAAACGGCCGACCTCGCGGTGATCCGCGGCCTGCTGCTGCATACCGACATGCTGGCTGCGCTGTCCGCGCAACAACTGCACTACGAGTGCGAGTCGGGGCAACTCGTCATGCTGGATGTGCCGCTCCACAACATGCAACGCAACATCGGCCTGATGGTGCGGGCTGAGGGCGCGCCATCGCCGGCGGCACGTGCGCTGATCGCGGCGATCCGCCTCGCAGTGGAGGACCTGTCGGCCTCGGCGGGGGTTTCGCTGGCGCATGGTGGCGGGCGTCAGTCCGCGTAACCGGTTTTTAAGGCGCGGCAAGGGCTGCGCGGTCGGCCTTGCATGACTCCGGACTCTATGTGACTTGCCGCGTGGCCGGAATACGTCTTTGGTACTAGCTCCTTGGCCGTCGCGGCGCTTTGTCGCCTCGTTCTTCGGGGCGATAGGCAATAGAGTGGGTGCCTCTTATCGTGCGCAATTAACTCGCGCAACCAGCATGCGCAGTCAGCGTGTGCGTGCGGTCTGTCTGTGCGCAGCGGTGCATCGGACAAGAGCCCATCAACTCTGGAAGTGTCATGGAAACAGATATCGTCATCGTCGGTGCCGGTCCTGCCGGACTGTGTCTCGCGCGTTCCTTGTGCAAGTCGGGCCTCGACATTGTGCTCGTTGATCAACAGGCGTTGGGCGAGCTGGAGAATCCGAAGTTCGATGGCAGGGAAATTGCGCTCACGCAAAAATCAGTCGAAATCCTGAAGAATCTGGATGTCTGGGACAGGATCGATCCGGCGTCGAAATCCAGCCTGACGGATGCGAAGATTTTCAACGGTTCGTCGCCCTTTGCGCTTGGCATTGGACACGAGTTGAGCGCGTACACAGAACTCGGCTGGCTCGTGCCGAATCATTTGATCCGCAAGGCGGCTTACGATGCGATTCACGCGTGCCATGAGGACGGCGAAGTCGAGGTTATCGCAGCGGAGCGGGTGATTGGCGTCGAAACAGGCGATGCCGGTGCGAAGGTGCAACTGGAGAGTGGCCAGTCAATATCAGCGCGCCTCGTCATTGCCGCTGATAGCCGCTACTCTCCCACTCGAAGGATGATGGGAATTTCCGCGGACATGCACGACTTCGGAAAGTCGATGCTGGTGTGCGGCATGACGCACGATGTGCCGCATCACCACGCGGCGTGGGAATGGTTCGGCTATGGACAGACGCTTGCGCTGCTGCCCATGAATCCGGAGCCTGCGAGCGGCGCATTCCGGTCATCCGTGGTGGTCACGCTGGCGGGTCGTGAGATAGACCGTCTCATGAGTCTGGACGATCAAGCGTTCAATCATGAGATCGAGCGGCGCTTCGAGCGCAGGCTGGGCCGGATGACGCTCGCCACCACACGTCACGCCTATCCGCTGGTTTCGGTTTATCCCAGACGATTCGTCGGCAAGCGGTTTGCAACGGTTGGGGATGCGGCGGTGGGCATGCATCCCGTGACCGCGCACGGCTTCAATTTCGGTCTGTCAGGTATCGACGCGCTGTCGCGCGCGTTGATAGGCGCCGAGGCAAACGGTCTCGACATCGCAGACGACGCGCTCCTGAAGCGCTACGAAAACCACCACCGGCGTTCGACGCGCCCGCTCTATCTGATCACCGCATTCATCACCCGCGTTTATACGGATGACCGTCTGCCCGCGAAGCTGGCGAGAAATCTCATGCTGCGTTTCGGTGAGCACGTCACGCCGTTCAAGCAGCTTGTCGCGGCGTCGCTGGCGGGTCATTAGCGCACGAATGGACACTGGCGGCGTCAGCAGCAAGAAAAATAACACCGCCCATCGCCCTCAGTTCCCAGCATTGAACGCTCCGGCATAACATATCACGTCGTGATACAATCGCGTTTTCGCAATGCGCGATGGCCTCTGGAGCGTCAATGAAAACCCTCACACGCGGATTGACCAAAGCGGACTTCGAGCAACTCTCCGAATTCCGCTATCAGATGCGGCGTTTCGAGCGCTTTTCCGAGCAGGCCGCGCAGGGCGAGGGCATTACGCCGCTGCAATACCTTTTACTCCTGCATATCAAGGGCTACCCGGAGCGCGACTGGGCGACTATCGGCGAGCTTGCCGAACGGCTGCAGGCGCAGCATCACGGCGTGGTCGCGCTGGTGTCGCGCTGCGAGGCGCTGGATCTCGTGCAGCGCAAGGTCAGTGGCACGGATCGCCGCCAGGTGGAAGTGCATCTGCTGAAAGCCGGCGAGCAGGTGCTGTCGCGCCTCGCGCAAATGCACCGCGCCGAACTGAAGTCGCTCAAAGGCGCGTTCAATGTTCCCCAGATCGATGTCGAGTAATCATGATGCACAACACTCATAAGCGTGACTTTTCGTCGAACGCACGGTTGCCAGGTATCTCCGCACTCGCGGCGGTCATCGGCCTGCTGAGCACGCTCGCCGCTTTCGTACTGCTCAGCCTGATTCATCTTTTCACCAATCTGTTTTTCTTCGGCGCGTTTTCCTTCGCGGATCGCTCTCCCGCGCAAAACACGCTTGGCGCATGGGTGATTCTGATTCCCATCGTGGGTGGCCTGATCGTGGGTTTGATCGCACGCTACGGCTCCGAGAAAATTCGCGGGCACGGCATCCCCGAAGCGATCGAAGCCATTCTGTTCGGCAAGAGCCGCATGTCGCCGAAGGTCGCGATTCTCAAACCGCTTTCGTCTGGCATCGTGATCGGCAGCGGTGGTCCGTTTGGCGCGGAAGGTCCGATCATCATGACGGGCGGCGCGCTCGGTTCGCTGATCGCACAGTGCGTGAAGGTGACGTCTGCGGAGCGCAAGACCTTGCTGGTCGCCGGCGCGGCCGCGGGCATGACGGCCGTGTTCGGCACGCCGGTGGCGGCGGTGTTGCTGGCGGTCGAATTGTTGCTGTTCGAATGGCGCCCGCGCAGTTTCCTGCCGGTGGCATTGGCGTGTGCCGTGGCGGGATTCGCACGGGCGATTTTCTTTGGCACAGGTCCGCTGTTTCCGCTCGAAACCGCACCGGCCGGCGCGCTTTCGCTGGTGTCCTGTGTGATTGCCGGATTGCTGAGCGGTGCGCTCGCCTCCGGGCTTTCGGCGGCGTTGTACAAGACCGAAGATCTGTTCGGCAAGCTGCCCATCCACTGGATGTGGTGGCCCGCACTAGGCGGCCTCGCGGTGGGCATTGGCGGCCTGATCGAGCCGCGCGCGCTCGGTGTGGGGTATGACGTGATTGGTGATCTGCTGCATCAACACATCGCGCTGCAGATCGCGGTCTCCATCCTCGTCGTCAAAGCCGTGATCTGGGTCATCGCGCTTGGGTCCGGCACATCGGGCGGGGTACTTGCGCCGCTGCTGATGCTGGGCGCCGGACTCGGCACGGTGCTCGGACACGTGCTGCCCGGTAATGATGCGGCGCTGTGGCCGCTGGTGTGTATGGCTGCCACACTGGGCGCCACGCTTGGCGCGCCGCTCACGGCCATCGTGTTTGCCTTTGGCCTGACGCACGACGCTAACGCGCTGTTGCCGCTGCTCGCCGCTACGCTGGTCGCGCACGGCTTCGCAACGGTCGTGATGCGACGCTCCATCATGACGGAGAAGATCGCGCGCCGTGGCTACCACATCTATCGCGAGTATGGCGTCGATCCGCTGGAGCGGCATTACGTGGACGAGGTGATGTCGTCCTCCGTCGCGAGCATCGACGCCGACATGCCGGTGCATGAGGCACTGAGCACGCATTTCGGCGCCACGCAGCAGCATCGCGCGTATCCAGTGGTGAACGCTGGCGCGTTGGTTGGCATGGTGGATCGCATGACGCTCGAACGTTTCCGTGACGAACACCCAGAGCAACTCTCCAACGCCCGCATTGCTGATCTTTTCAGCGGCACGGCACCCATCGTGGCGTTACCGGATGAGACCTGCCGGCTCGTTGCCACGCGGCTGGCGGTTCAAGGTCTCGAACGGTTGCCGGTGGTGGCCGACCGCGGGAGTCTGCGCATCGTCGGTGTGGTTTCGCGTAGCGATCTGGTCAAGCCGTCGCTCGCGCACTTCGACGAAGAGCACAAGCAGGAGCGGTTCCGACGCGTCACGTTTAGCCGTAACCGCAAACGCTTCCCGCCGGTGGGCAGGGCTGGGTGAGGCGCTGCGTATCCATCACCCTGCCAGCCCACGTCGTGGCTGCTGCGGCAAACGCACCCGGAAGATGGTGAACTTGCCCTGACGCGGATAGCCGTTCGAGAAGTTATCGAGTTCGTGCAGATGCGAGTCCGCGAAGTACAGGTAGCCGTTCGAGATGGCAAAGCCATCGGCCCATGAAAGCTGTGGATGCGGCGCAACGAAGGTCGTCTGGTCGAGCGTCGGCTTGCCGTCACGCTGCACGATATTGAACGCCACCACTGTGCGATTCTCGAGATCGCCGCCGTACAGCACGCCCGCCGGGCTCATGATCAGGCCGCCGGTCAACGCACCGTCACCGAGCGATTCAACGCGCTGCGACACCTCCTCCGCTGAGAGCGATGTGTCGATCAACGCCGCCGTTGGAATGCGCCAATAGTGATGATCGGTGAGCGCGCGGTAGTAGAGCCAGTTGCGATCCGGCGAAATCGCGATGCCGTCCGTCTGGATCACGACGTTCTCGCCATTAGGCTTACGTGCAATCCGGTCGCCGAACATCAAATGCTGATTGGCGTCCGCTACGGCTGAACGATCACCCGCCAGCAACAGGCGAGATTCCCCGCTCTGCAGATTCGTGACCACCACGCCGCCCCGGTTATCCGCATTGCTCATGTACGCGTAACCGTGCTGGAGATCCACGCGAATATCGTTGATCGAATCTTTCGGCGTCACCACCTTGTCGTAGCTGAACTGACGCAGCACCTGGCGCGTTGCGAGATCGAATTCGACCAGCTTGGGCGGCTGACGGCTCTGATCCACCTTGGCCAGCGACGAGTCCAGGACCCACAGATGATCCTGCTCGTCCACCCATAGCGCCTGCACCGAAATCCATTGATGCGTGCCGTCTTCGTCTGGCTTGTAGTTGTTCCAGTCCGCATCGGGAAACGGTGTCAACGCGCCGCTTTTCGGATCGACTTCCACCATGCTGTAGATGGATCGCTTGACCGGCGACGGCGCCGTCGCAAACACGCGCCCGTGTCGCGAGACGCCGATGCCGACGAGGCGAAAGTCGTCATCGAAAGTAGCCACGGTTTCGAGGCGCGGGGCGTGAGCGACGGCAGCGTGCTGGGTGGCTTCAGCGGCGTCGGCCAACGAGCCGATCTCGAGCGAGCCGAGCAGCAGTGCACCCAAAGACGTCAACACGCGCCGGCGCATGGGCTGCGGGGAATCATCCTTGTGCATCATCAGGCATCCTTTCAAACGTCTTCCCGCGTTGGGCAGGCCTGATGATGCAGCAAACGTTATTCCCGCTAGCTGGGGCTCGCGTACGTGTCACCCACCATCAGATGCACGATCTCATCGCCCTTGGTTTGCTGGACTTGCCGCTCACCCGCCACTTCACCGCGCCGCAAGACAACGATGCGATCGGCAATCGCAAAGATGTCGTGCAGATTGTGCGAGATCAGAATCACGGACACGCCCTGGGCTTTCAGCGTCGTAATCAACTCCATCACCTTGCGCTGTTCGGGCACGCCGAGCGCGGCCGTGGGCTCGTCCATTATCAGCACGCGTGCGTTCCAGTAAATCGCGCGTCCAATCGCAATGGCCTGACGCTGACCGCCCGAGAGCATCTTCACCGGGCCACCCAGCTTGCGCTCCGGAATCACGATGTCGAGACGCTCCAGCACTTCACGCGCGACCTGCGCCATGCGTGGCCGATCGATCACCTGAAAGCCGAGTTGCCGCCGCGTGGGTTCACGTCCGAGAAAAATGTTGCTGCCCACGTCCAGGTTGTCCGCGAGAGCAAGGTCCTGATAGATGGTCTCGATGCCCTGTGCACGCGCGTCCTGCGGATCGCGTAACTGCAACGGCGCACCGTCGAACAGCAGGTCGCCCTGATCGGCGTGATAGACACCCGAGAGAATCTTGATCAGCGTCGACTTGCCCGCGCCGTTGTCGCCCGCCAGCGCCAGCACTTCGCCGGGCAACAACTGCAACGACACACGCTTGAGCGCTTCGACGCCGCCAAAGCGGATCGAGACGTTGCGTACCTCCAGGATCGGCGTGCTCATTGGGCACCTCCGAGACGGTCCTTGTATTGATCGATCAGCACCGACAGGATGATGACGATGCCCACCACGATGAATTGCCAGAACGCGTTGACGTCGATAAACACGAGGCCGAACTGGATCACCGCGATGATCAGCGCGCCGATCAATGTGCCGATGACGTTGCCGGTGCCGCCAAACAGGCTCGCGCCGCCAATCACCACCGCGGCGATCGAATCGAGCAGCATCGGCTCACCGGCATTGGCGGCGCCCGCCGCGAACCGCGCGGTATAGATGATGCCGCCTACTGCGGCGAATGCTGCGGCGATCACATACACCATCAACAGATGGCGTTTGACGTTGATACCGGCGCGCACGGCGGATTGCGGATTGCCGCCAATCGCGTACGTGTATTGACCGAAGCGGGTCTTCGAGAGCAGCAGATGCATGACGATCAGCAGCACGGCGGTCAGGATCACCGGCGCCCAGCCGCTGCCGAGCTTGACGAGGCCGGGGTTATCCACCGAAACCGTCATGCCGCTGCCCGCCGCGAGAAACCCCGCGCCGCGCGCCACGCCGTACATGCCGAGCGTGCCGATGAAGGCAGGCACGCGCAGCCACGCAATCAGCACACCGTTGACGAGCCCAGGGATCAGACACACCGCAATCGTCACCGGGATGGAAGCGAGCAGGATCCACGGCGAGCCGTTGCCGAACAGCGTGAACTGCGCGACGCAGACGGCCGCGAGCCCCATCACGAAGCCCGCGGAGAGATCGATGCCGGCCGTGATGATCACGAAGGTCTGACCGATGGCGAGTAGCAGCGGCGCGGCTGCGGCGAGCCCGATGGATTGCAGGTTGTAGGCGTTGAGCAGAAACGAGCGGTGCGCCGAGACCTGGGCGTACACCTCGAAAAAAACCAGCAGGGCGGCGAGGAACAGCCACGGCCATAGCCGGGTGACCAGAGCGAACCGGTCGAGACGCGAGTTATCCATGAAGTGATCCGCGTTGTCGGAAGCAGACACCGCGTGCGCGGGAACGCACGCGGCGAGGACGATCCATGACTTCAGCCAGCGTTGCCGGCTAGTTCGAATAGATGTACTTCTGCATGTCGGGCTGGTCGATGTTGTTCTTGTCGAGAACCTCGAAGCCCGTGCTCTTGAGCGTCGGCACTTTCTTGCCGTGGATCACGTCGGATGCGAACTTGACGCCGTAGTAGCCGATTTCGTCGGGACGCTGCGCAATCGCGATATCGACGAGACCGCTCTTGATCTCCTTGTCGATGCCTGGAACGGCATCGAACACCACTACCTTGACCGCACCTTGCTTGCCGGCCGCCTTGACGCCCTGCGCCGCGCCGCTGCCGGAGAAGGTGTTGGCGCCGAACACGCCGGCGAGATCCGGATTGCGCGCCAGCACGGCGGCGACGTGAGCGGCGGCCTGGTTGGCGTCATCCTCGTTGTAGAGCGTTTGCAGCACCTTGATATTCGGATGCTTCTTCATCTCGTCCGCGAAGCCTTCGGCGCGTGCATCCGTGCTCGAGATGCCGGGCTTGTTGTTCTCGCAGTAGACCGTGCCCTTGTCGCCGATGGCTTTGGCCAGCGCCCGTGCTGCGACGCGTCCACCTTCGAGGTTGTCCGAGGCGATATAGGAGAGGGGGAAATCGGCGTCGCCCTTGCCCGTCTGATAGTGGCCGTCGCCGATATACGTATCGACGGTGATGACCTTGATGCCGGCGTCCGCGGCTTCCTTCAGCGGTTGAATGAGCTGCTGCTTGTCGACTGGCGAAATCAGCAGTACGTCAGGATGTTTGGCGATAAATGCCTTGAGAATCGGCACCTGCTCGCTGGTGTTCCATTCTTTGGGAACCTGAAACAGCAATTCGACGTTTTCTTCTTTGGCGGCCCGTTCGGCGCCGCGATGCATGGTGAAGTAAAACGGATCGACCACGCCGGGCAGCAACGCCACCACGGGATGACCCGCATCGGCCTGCGCCAGTCCCGAAAGTGAACAGACCATGACCGTTGAGACCACAACCATACAGCGGGACACGAATCGCTTCATTTTGTCTTCCTCCAGGTTATGAGTCCGACTTGTGACGCTCGACTTGTTTTACGCGCTGCGCGGCGTCCAATCGGCTGAGGGGGAGTATAGGCGCGAGTGGTGCCAGTGACTATGGGGTGAAAACGGGAATGGGGGCGCTGATGGAGGAAGTGTGGACGTTCGGGTTAATGCAATGAATAAATCATCCGGCTCTGAATGCCGTCATTTCACCCAATAGTGATGCCGCAGCGGATAACTGCGTAAGCTGCTGACCAGGCAACCCGCTTACGAGTTCGGGTAGAGCGTGTCACGCGGGAAGAACACCCGTGGCTCGAAAGCCGGCATTTCTACCGTGGCGCCTTTCGGCGTCAGCACGACATGGCAGGTTTGATCGAGCTGCTTGCCCTTGCGCGTGATGAACGCGCCAGGACCGCCGTCGCATTCGGGTGTGTGCTCCAGCAGGCGCAATTCCCGGCCGTTCGAGATGGACCGCTTGATGTCGAATCCATCGGCATGGGCCACGGTGGCGCCGAACAGGACCGCCACTCCGACGATGACTTTTGCAATCTGCATGATGATCTCCGGGTTCGACTGTGCGGCGCGCTCACCGGTCGATCACGAGCTAACGCCGACACATAACTACCAGATTAGATTGTTCCGCTGCCAACTTCCATCATCGCCCGATGCCCGGCCAAGGTAAAGACGCGATCGCCGGTGGGGCCGCGCTTTTAATGGTCGGATTATTTCAACGGATTTCGGCCGTTTTCCGAGGTGGACAGCATCCGCTCCACATACCGCGCAATCAGATCGATCTCCAGATTCACCTGCGCGCCTTCGTGCAGATGCTTGAGCGCGGTGACTTCCACCGTATGCGGAATCAGATTGATCGAGAACTCGCAGCCGTCGTCGCGATCTTCGACGGAGTTGACCGTCAGGCTCACACCGTTGACGGTAATCGAACCTTTGTACGCCAGATAGCGGCCAATCTCGCGCGGCGCAAGCACACGCAGTTCATGCGACTCGCCGACTGGCGCGAAACGCGTGACCGTGCCGAGGCCGTCGACGTGCCCCGAAACGATGTGGCCGCCGAGCCGGTCGTGCGCCCGCAGCGCCTTCTCCAGATTCACTTCGCCCGGCTCACCGAGTCCGACCGTGCAATTCAGGCTCTCGCGCGACACATCCACTTCGAACGAATGCACCGTCTTCGCCACCACGGTCATGCACGCGCCCTGGATGGTGATGCTGTCGCCGAGCTGCACGTCGTCGAGATCGAGGCCGCCCGCTTCGACATTCAGACGCACACCCGCGTCCCCATCGTTGCCGAGGGGTTTGACTGATTCAATGCGGCCCACTGCCGCGACGATTCCGGTAAACATCGTGTCGATTCCTTGTCTGTTTCGAATTGCTGTGGGTGCCTTATCGACCAAGCTTAGCCGACAGTGGCCGGCTCGAAGCGCGCCAGAATGCGCACGTCGTCGCCGATCCGGTCGACCGAGTGGAAATTCAGGCGCACGCGTTCATCGAGCGTGGCCGGCGCAGGCAGGTTGAACATGCTCATCGAATCCATGCCGAGCAGACTCGGCGCCAGGTAAATCAGCAGTTCGTCGACGCAGCCTTCGCGCAGCAGTGAGCCGTTCAGCTTGTAGCCGGCCTCCACGTGCAACTCGTTGACGTTGCGCTCGCCGAGCACTTTCAGCACGGCCGGCAGATCGACCTTGCCGGCCGGATTAGCCAACTGCACGAGTTCAGCGCCGCGGTCGCGCAGCGCCGCCGCGCGTTCCGCGTGGCGCGCGTCGAGATTGCCGCAGAAGATCAGCGTCGGCGCGCCCGCCAGAATCTGCGCGGTGGGCGGGACGTCGAGCTGGCTGTCGATCAGCACGCGTTGCGGCTGGCGCGGCGTATCGACGGCACGCACCGTCATGCGCGGATCGTCTTCGCGGACCGTGCCGATGCCCGTCAGAATCGCTGACGCCCGTGCGCGCCAGGCGTGGCCATCGGCGCGCGCCGCTTCGCCGGTGATCCACTGGCTTGCACCCGAGGGCAGACCAGTGCGGCCGTCGAGCGAGGCCGCCACTTTCATGCGCACCCACGGCCGGCCGCGCGTCATACGCGTGACGAAGCCGATGTTCAGTTCGTACGCCTCATTGGCGAGCAGGCCGCAGCGCACTTCGATGCCGGCGTCGCGCAGCATTCTGAGTCCACGCCCCGAGACCTGCGGGTTCGGGTCTTCCATTGCCGCGACCACCCGCCCGACCTGCGCGTCGATCAGCGCGTTCGCGCACGGCGGCGTACGGCCAAAGTGGCTGCAGGGTTCGAGCGTCACGTAGGCCGTGGCGCCACGCAGATCGTGACCGCGCGAGCGGGCATCCTTCAACGCCCGCACTTCCGCATGATCCTGCCCGGCCGGCTGCGTGAAGCCTTCACCAATCACCTCGTCGTTCTTCACCAGCACGCAACCGACGCGTGGGTTCGGATCGGTCGTGTACATGCCGCGCTTCGCGAGAGCGAGCGCGCGTTCCATATGGACAAAATCGGTTTGCGAGAACATCGGCGTCCGTTGAGTGCGAGAGGCGAAATGCGGTTCGGTAGTGCTTGCTCTTCGTAGACGCGGATCAGCTTGCGAGCGACGCGAAGGCGCCGCGTGCGGCTTCGATCGTGGCGTCGATGATGGCGTCGTCATGCGCACTCGACACAAAACCCGCCTCGTACGCCGATGGCGCGAAGTACACGCCCGCGTCGAGCATCTTGTGGAAGAACGCATTGAAGCGCGGCACGTCGCTTTGCGTGACTTCAGCGAAGCTCGCGGGGACCTTGTCGGCGAAGTAGAGACCGAACATGCCGCCGAGCGCATCCGCCGCGAACGGCACTCCGGCTTCACGAGCCACGCCAGTGAGGCCCTCGACGAGACGCGTGGTGCGCGCGGCGAGCGTGTCATAGAAGCCGGGTGCCTGGATCAGTTGCAAGGTCTTCAGGCCGGCCGCGACGGCAATCGGATTGCCCGACAGCGTGCCCGCCTGATATACCCCGCCGAGCGGCGCAAGATGGGCCATGATGTCGCGCCGTCCGCCGAAGGCCGCCGCCGGCATGCCGCCGCCGATCACCTTGCCGAGGCAGGTGAGGTCGGCCGTGATGCCATACAGTTGCTGCGCGCCGCCGAGCGCCACGCGGAAGCCGCACATCACTTCATCGAAAATCAGCACGGCGCCGTATTCCGTGCACAGACGGCGCAGCGCCTGCAGGAATTCTGGCGTGGCGCGCACGAGGTTCATGTTGCCGGCCACCGGTTCGACGATCACCGAGGCGATCTCGTTGCCGAAGGCCTTGAAGGCTTCTTCGAGCGCGGCGACGTTGTTGTATTCGAGAACCGTGGTGTGCTTCGCAATGTCCACCGGCACGCCTGCGGAAGTGGGATTGCCGAAGGTCAGCAGACCCGAACCGGCCTTGACCAGCAGGCTGTCCGCGTGGCCGTGATAGCAGCCCTCGAACTTGACGATGCGGCTGCGATTGGTGAAGCCGCGTGCGAGACGCAGCGCGCTCATGGTGGCTTCCGTGCCGCTCGAAACCATGCGGACCTGTTCGATGGACGGCACCAGTTTGCAGATTTCTTCGGCGATGGCCACTTCGGATTCCGTCGGCGCGCCGAACGAAAAGCCGTTCACGAGCACGCGCTGCACGGCTTCGAGCACTTCGGGATGAACGTGACCGAGAATCATCGGGCCCCACGAGCCGATGTAATCAATGTAGCGCTGACCGTCGGCGTCCCAGAAGTAGGCGCCCTGGGCGCGCTCGATGAAGCGGGGCGTGCCGCCCACCGAACGGAAGGCGCGCACCGGCGAGTTGACACCGCCGGGGATGGTGACTTGAGCGCGTTCGAAGAGCGCTTCGTTTCTGGAATTGCTGGACATGACGTTAGACCTGCCTGATAGGAATGCACAGAGAGCGCTGCACAGGGGCGCGCGCAACGGGCGATACGGGCGACCTCGATGCGATGGGGTCGATGACCGGTGGAAGGCAAGCCGACGGCGGTGAGCTATCGAAACCCTCGCCACGCGCCTGCTGTGTCCGACCTTACACCCGCCTCGCATCTGGCGCGGCGACCCCGCAGCGCCCCCGCAAGGACCCGATTGTTGGCTGAAATTGTACCGGAGTCGCGCGGAATCGGCCGGTGCTGGCGGGCAGCGGGGCGCTACCGGAGCCGCTTGATGGCCGGCTTCGGCACCGGCTGAGGTGCGGCCGGCGAGGCTGTTCGGGCAGCCAGGTTTGATCTCGCCCGCGCGGCGGCATGAGCGGAAACCTTGCTGGACTGGGCGGAGCCGGGCGGCGAGGCGGCCGGGCCAAGTGGGCCGGTTGAGTCGATTGGGGGCGGCTTGCGTTTGCCTGTCAGTTCGGCCCAGCGTTTCTCGAGCGCGCCCTCGGCCACCGGTTTGATGGAGGTGCCCGATGCCTGGGCGTCCCAGGTCTGTACCGAGAAGGGATGCACGCGCAATGCATCACGGGGGATGACGACCGCCTGATGCGCGTCCACGAGCCAGTCGTAGACGAAGTCGATGCATAGCCGATAGCCACGTTTGCTGTGGGCGTCGGGCACCTCGTACGGAGCGCGTGTGACGTAGCCCGAGCCGAAGATGCCGCGCGGTTCCTGCGCGACGCGATGCAGGAAGACGCGGTCGCCGGGCAGGATGCTGCGGGCGACGCCGCAGCCCCAGACGTCCGTCACGGCTTCGCCGGTGGCGACCCGTCTGGCGACGTCAGGCAACTCCGGCCAAGGCCACTTCTTGGGGCTCCAGATCAGCAGGAAGGCAGTCATGTCGAGCGAGCAACGATACGGTGATGGTGCGAAGCGGCAGCTTAACCGATTGGTCGTGGTGGATGGGGTTTGGGTTGGGGTTTGGCTTTGGTTGCAGTTGCAGTTGCAGTTGCAGTTGCAGTTGCAGTTGCGGTTGCAGTTGCGGTTGCAGTTGCGGTTGCAGTTTCGGTTGCAGTTTCGGTTGCGGTTGTGGTCGCGATTGCCTTGCCTTTGGGTTTGCGGTCGTGGCCGCGACTGCGATTACCGATGCCGATGCGGCATGCAGCGGGTAGCGGCCAACGTGTCGCGCCAGGTTGCGTCATGTCGCGCAGCGCTGAACCGTGCCGCGCGGACACACCGGGTTAACCGTCGCGTACAATTGACCTTAGTCACACCTTAGCAGCTTCACTATTTTTGCGGCCCGGCGCATCAGCGAATGGGCTGCCTCTTCCGGATTCCCATGTCTCACGTCACCCCGCGCCGGCCCGATGGCCGGCTGATTCTGTTGCTTGGCGCGCTGGCCGCGTGCGGGCCGATTTCGATTGATATGTACCTGCCGAGTTTGCCGTCCATCGCGCAGGCGTTTCTCGTCTCGACAGGTGCTGCGCAAACGACGCTCACGAGCTTCATGCTGGGCTTCTCGGTGGGCATGCTGCTGTACGGACCGCTGTCCGATTCGTTCGGACGCCGGCCGGTGTTGCTGGGCGGCATCATCATGTATGCGCTGGCAAGCATTGCGTGCGGGCTGTCGTTTTCGATTGGATCGCTGGTGACGTTCCGCTTCGTGCAGGCGTTGGGCGCAGGCGCGGCATCGGTGCTGGCGCGCGCGATTGCCCGCGACGCCCACGAACCGACCGACGCGGCGAGAGTGTTGTCGATGCTGTCGATCGTGACGTCGATTGGTCCGCTGCTGGCGCCATTGATTGGCGGCCAGTTGCTGTTGCTGGGCGGCTGGCGCGTCGTGTTCGTGGCGCTGACGCTGTTCGGAACCGTGTGCGCGGTAACAGCTTATTTGCGGGTGCCGGAGACATGGCCGCGCGAGAAGCGCAAACATGCGGCGGTGCTGAAATCGTTCGCCGCGTACGGCAAATTGCTGCGCGACCCGGTGGCGTGGGGGCACATGTTGTGCGGCGGGATGGCGTTTGCCTCGATGTTTGCGTATATCACGGCGACACCGTTTGTTTATATCGAGTACTTCCACGTCTCGGCGCAGCACTATGGATTTTTGTTTGGGCTGAATATCGTGGGGATCATGTTCGGCAACTTTCTGAACACGCGGTTGATCGGTCGGCTTGGATCGCTTCGGATCATTTCGTTCTCGGCACTGGTGAGTTGTTGCGCGTCGCTGTTCGTTTCGCTGGTGTGTTTGACCGGGTGGGGCGGGTTGTGGTCGATCGTTGCCGGGTTGTTTTTCGTGGTGGGCGTGGTGGGATTGTTGTCGGCGAATTGCACGACGGATTTGATGCATCGGTATCCGCAGAATGCCGGCGCGGCCGCGGCGGTGTTTGGGGCGGTGCAGTTGGCGCTGGGGGCGTTGTCCAGTGTTGCTGTTGGTCTGTGGGAGGGCGTTTCGCCGACGGGTATGGGGGTTACTATTGGCGTTGCCGGGGTGCTTTGTTATCTGGGGCGTTTGTTAGTTGTTAGATGGCATGGGCGGCCGGTGCCGGGGGTATTGGTTTAGGTTTTTGGGGTTTTTTTGCCTGCGGCGCTGTTGGTTTTTGGTCTTTTGTTCGTTGCGCCTTTGGTCTTTGGCCTTTCCTTGTTTTGTTTTTGGTTTATTAGCGTTGCCCCTGTGCGGGGCGGCACCTACTTTTCTTTGCCGGCCGCAAAGAAAAGTAGGCAAAAGAAAGCGGCTCACACCGCCAGCTTGTAGGTGTCCACCTCGCTACGCTTGCGGCGTTGGTCCGAGACAAGACCGTCCCCCACATCACTACCCTCCCGTGACCAGGCAGTCATCCGCTCCACTTCGCGCTTCGCGCTCCGTTGAAGGGCATAACAGCTCTTCGTTATGCGTCATCCGCCATGCGAGCCAGTAGCCTCGCAGCCCAACACCCCAAAGCACAAGCTAAAACTCACAGCCAAACACCCACAGCCAAACACCCACAGCCAAACACCCACAGCCAAACACCCACAGCCAAACACCCACAGCCAAACACCCACAGCCAAACACCCACAGCTAATGCACACAGCTAATGCACACAGCTAAACGAACGCAGCTAAACGAACGCAGCTAGGTGAAGACAGTTGGGGAAGCCCAGGTGGAGGGGAGGGGGTATCGGGCCAGGCGCGGAGCGCGTAGGCCTTAGCGGACCCGGCTGGCGACGCACGGCGTGCGGAGCGGGATGAATGACTGCTGTGCCGCGAGCGAGGGAAATGCGAGGGAAGGTCTTGTCTCGGACCAACGCCGCAAGCGTAGCGAGGTGGACACCTACAAGCTAGCGGTGTGAGCCCGCTTTCTTTTGCCTACTTTTCTTTGCGGCCGGCAAAGAAAAGTAGGTGCCGCCCCGCACAGGGGCAACGCAAATAAACCAAAAAGAAAACAAGGAAAGGCCAACGCCGCGGACCGACCGCACAGCGTGGCAAAAAGAAGCAAGAAAAAACAAAGGACCCCAAACAAAACCAGAACAAACAAAAAACCAAAAGCAAAAATCGAAAAACCAAAAATGAAAAAAGCGCCAGGGTCAAAAAACCCCAGCGCTCGCAGAGCAAAAAACAAAAAACAAAAAACAAAAAACAAACCTTAATCTGCGGCCGAAGAAGCCGCCCCATGACTAAGCCAGTCCAGCACCGCAGTAGCATCATCATCCGCGCTACGCCGCACTTTAGACACCGCCTCAGTCACTTCCTCATTCGGCACAGCCCGCCGAATCGCCACCCCGACGGCGAGAATATCAATCATCACCAGATGCAGAATCCGCGAAATCATCGACAACTGCGACTCGCGAATCTCGATGTGATCCGTCTCCAGCGCCACGGTCGCGCGCTTCGCCAACGGCGTATTGCTCGACGTAATCGCAATCACCTGCGCGCCCGCCTGCATCGCTACTTCCAGCACGCGCAGCAACTCCGGCGCGCGTCCCGACTTCGACACGGCCACAATCACGTCGCCCTTGCCGAGCAACGCAGCCGACGCGGCCTGCATGTACAGGTCGCCATACGCAATCGTCGGAATGCCGAAGCGGAAGAACTTGTAGTGCGCGTCCTGCGCGACGATGTTCGAATTGCCCAGGCCGTAAAACTCGATCCGGCGCGCGCCGTTCAACAGGTCGATCGCCCGTTCCACATGCTCGAAATTCAGATGCTCGCGCAATTGCAGAATCGCCGAGATCGTGTTGTCGAGCACCTTCGCGCCGAAGTCGGTCGCAGTGTCGCCCAGGTGCACCTGGCTGTGGCTCACCGGGATCGTGCCCGTCAGGCCCGTCGCCAGCTTCAGCTTGAAATCGGACAAGCCCTGGCAACCGAGCGAGCGGCAAAAGCGGATCACCGTCGGCTGGCTCACGTCGGCCTTGCGCGCAATGTCGACGATCGGATCGTTGATGATCGAACGCGGATGATTCAGCGCCAGGTCCGCTACGCGTCGCTCAGCCGGCGTCAGCGCATCGCGCATCTGACGGATGCGTTCGAACACGGCCGACGAACTGCCACCGGCACGATTCGACAGCTGTTCAGCCAGAATCGCGGAGACGCCAAGGAACGCCGGATACTCTGCCGTGATCACGTACGTGGGCACGTTCTGCAGATACGCTTCGAAACGGCCCTTCGCTTCGAAGCGCTTGCGGAACGACGAACGCTCGAAGAATTCGCCCAGCCGCGGCACCACACCGCCGCCAATGTAGATGCCGCCCAGCGCACCCAGCGTCACTGCGATATTGCCAGCGAAGGTGCCCAGGATGCCGCAGAACACGTCCACGGATTCCGCGGCCAGCGGCTCACCTTCCAGCGCGCGCTTGACGATCTCGATCGTGTCGAAGTTGGCGGGCACGCGCTTCTTGTCGCGTCCTGCCAGCGCACGGTAGATGACCTCGATACCGGGGCCCGCCGCCACCCGCTCGAACGAAACGTGCGACCACTTCTTGCGCGCATATTGCAGCACGATGTCTTCGCGTTCGTCGGCGGGTGCGAACGTGGCGTGGCCGCCCTCGCTGCCCAGCGCAATCCAGCGGTCGTCTGCGGGAATCAGGCCCGACACGCCCATGCCCGTGCCCGGTCCCAGCAAACCGATCACGCTGTTCGGCCGCCGTGCGCCGCCGCCCACCTGCACGCGTTGCGCGTCGGTGAGACCCGGCAGCGCCATCGCCAGCGCGGTGAAGTCGTTCACCACCAGCAGCGTGTCGAAGCCCAGCGCGCGGCGCGTGGCCTCGATGGAAAAGGTCCAGTCGTGGTTGGTCATGCTCACCTGGTCGCCGTCGACCGGGTTCGCAATCGCAATCGCCGCATGATTCACGCGGCCAATTTTCGTATCTTTCAGGTACTTCTTGATGACCTCGGCGACGCCCGGATACTCGGCGCAGGGGTACACCTGCACCGAGCCGATTTCGCCCGGTCCCGTCTCCAGCGCAAAGCGCGCATTGGTGCCGCCGATGTCGGCGAGCAGCCTGGGTCCGTCGGCATGCTGACCCGCACCTGGAACGGCGTTACTTTTCACACCAGTAGACATCGAGTCTCACTCCCTTGTCGTTTGCCAGCTTCGAGATGGCATTTTTTTGTGGCGCAGCGGCGGCGGCATTCAGCACGTCCAGCTTGCGCGGTCCTGCAATCAACAGAAATAGATGACGCACCTGCTTCAACGCAGGCATCGACCAGCTCACGCGCGGATGCGGCGCAGCGCCCGGATGCACGGCGACAAAGTGGTCGGACGTCGTGAGCGCAAAGTCCCACTCCGGCGAGTCCGCGAAGATCGACGCGGTATGGCCGTCTTCGCCCATGCCGAGGATCGCAACGTCGGGAATCTTTCGGCTGGCATCGGCGTTGAGCGCGGCGACGTGCGCGTCGAGCGTCTGGCTGAAATCCACCAGCGGGAAAAACGCGGCGGCTTTGGCGGCGTTCTGCAACAGCGTTTCGTGCGCAAGACGCGAATTGCTGTCCTTGTCGGTGTCGGCCACCCAGCGGTCGTCGACCAGCGTCACGGCAATGCGCGGCCAGTCGAAGGCTTGCGTGGATAACGTTTGCAGGAACGGCCGCGGGCTCGTGCCGCCCGAGACGGCCAGCGTCGCTTGGGCGGCGCCGGCTGATGCACCGGTCTGCGCGGCCAGCGACGCATGCAATGCGTCGCCCACCGCTTTGGCCAGCGCATCGGATTGGGCTTGCTGATCTTCGAAAGCGTGAAGCTCGATCATTTCTCCTCCGTACTGCATTCTTGTGAGGTCTGCGAGATATGCCGTAACGCGTGACGCTGATGATGCACGGACCGGATGCGGTAGACCGCAACCGGGTGCTGTCACCGTCACCGTTATGGCGCCACCCCGTTCAGCGAATAGGTGAAACCATGCGGTGGCAGACGCGGGGTGGTCGCATGATCACGCCGCGCCGCCGCCCGTCAGTTTTCTTCTTCGAGCCAGCAGGTGCCATGCTGCGCAAGCATCGCGCTGGAAGCCGCCGGTCCCCACGTGCCTGCTGCATAGGGCTTGGGCGGCTTGTTGCTGGCCGCCCATTCGTTCAGGATCGGTTCGACCCAGCGCCATGCCGCTTCCTGCTCGTCGCGCCGCACGAACAGCGCAAGACGGCCGTTGATGACGTCGAGCAGCAGGCGCTGATACGCCTCCATCTGGCCTTCGCGGAAGAACTGGTCGAAGGCGAGGTCGAGGTGCACGCTGGACAGGTTCATGCCTTCGCCCGGTTGCTTGGCGAGGCAGTAGAGCCGGATCATTTCATTGGGTTGCAGCCGGATCACCAGCCGGTTCGCACCCGGGCGCAACGCGGTGGGACCGAGCGCCGAATGCGGCACCGGACGAAAGTTCACGACGATCTCCGCGACCCGGTCGGCGAGCCGCTTGCCGGTACGCAGGAAGAACGGCACGCCGGCCCAGCGCCAGTTTTCGATCTCCACTTTCAGTGCGACGAAGGTCTCCGTCGTGCTGTCTGGCTTCACGCCGGCTTCGGTAGCGTAGGCCGGCACGGCGGAACCGCGGATCACGCCGGAGTGATACTGGCCACGCACCGCGACCTTGCCGATGTCGCGCGGATCGATGGGCTTGAGCGCCCGCAGCACGCGCAGCTTTTCGTCGCGCACCGAATCCGAATCCATCGAATGCGGCGGTTCCATAGCAACGATGGAAAGCAGCTGCAGCAAGTGGTTCTGCACCATGTCGCGCAGCGCGCCGGTGTTGTCGTAGAAGTCGCCGCGCGCTTCGACGCCGAGTTCTTCGGCAATGGTGAGCTGGATGCTTTCTACCCATTCGCGGCGCCACAGCGGTTCGAACAGCGCGTTGCCGAAGCGCAGCGCGAGCAGGTTCTGCACCGGCTCCTTACCGAGGTAGTGGTCGATCCGGTAGATCTGTTCTTCGGCGAAGATTTCGCCCACCGCGTCGTTGATGGCGTTGGACGACTTCAGGTCGTAGCCGAGCGGTTTTTCCAGCACGATGCGCGCGTTGTTGTTCAGGCCAACCGCGGCGAGCGCGCGGCAGATCGGCACGAACAACGAAGGCCCCGTGGCCAGATAGAAGACGCGGATACCGGGCAGCGGATTCACGGCCTCGCGCAGCAGCGCGAAGTCTTCGGGCTTGCCAAGGTCGAGCTTCACATACTCGATACGCTTCAGGAAGCTGTCCCACGCTGCTTCATCGAGACCGTTCTTCGAGACATACGGCTTGACGTGCTCGTTCACCCACTCGATGTAACCCTCGCGATCTTCCGCATGACGCGCCACCCCCACGATCTTGCCGCTTTCCGCCAGCATGCTCGCACGGTGTGCTTCAAACAAAGCCGGCAGGATCTTGCGCATCGACAGATCGCCGGTTCCGCCGAAGAGAACGAAGGTGAAACTTGAATCGGTAAGCATGTGTCTCCGTCGATGTCCGAAGGTCGCTTCCAGGCGACCGTAGTCCGATAAAATTTTTTTTGACACTGAATTGTAGTTTAACTACAATCCAAATCAAGAGGTAGCGCTAATTCGATGAAAAAAGCGTGCGAGGGTAAGCAAGATGCGCGTTTTCCCGAATCGGCAGGCGTCCCCTTCATGTTAATGGACATTACGTTTTTGCACGTGCCAGCGGGTTCGCCGGCGGCAATCGGCAGCGCGCTGTGTCCGGGTTAACGTGTGGGTCACCTCGAGTCTGCCGCGCGCGACGCGGGCAGGCAAAAATCAAAAGAGGAGACAGTCAAGTTGCATTCCGTACCACTCATCTTCTGAGCTTCCTGCGGCCGAACGTCGGCACGCCGGCCCATGCACGCGCATGCGCCCGGCCGAGGCTCGATCGCCCAGTGTTTTGCCTGTTTTGAACCAACCACAGCACCCTGGCGACATCAGGGGCCATTTGTTTTTTGTTCAGGTGTCTGGAGGAGATAAGCAATGAAATTTCGCGCGATCATGGGCGCTTTGTGCGCCGCAGGTCTGATGTGTGGCGTGTCGGCAGTTCAGGCAGCCGAGTCGATCGAAGTGCTGCACTGGTGGACCTCGGGCGGCGAATCGAAGGCTGTCGGCGTCCTGAAGGACGACATGCAGAAGCAGGGGTACACCTGGAAGGACTTCGCGGTTGCGGGCGGTGCAGGTGCAGCCGCCATGACGGCACTGAAGACGCAAGTGATCTCGGGTAACGCGCCGAGCGCAGCACAGATCAAGGGTCCGCTGATCCAGGAATGGGCGGAGCAGGGCGTGCTGGTGCCGATCGACTCCGTCGCCGGCGACTGGAAGAAGAACCTGCCGCCGCAGATCGACAAGATCATGCACGCTGACGGCCACTACGTCGCAGCACCGTTCTCGGTGCACCGCGTGAACTGGCTGTGGATCAACAAGTCGGCGCTCGACAAGGTTGGCGCACAGCCGCCGGCAACGTGGCCGGAATTCTTCGCCCTCGCTGACAAGCTGAAGGCTGCCGGCATCCAGCCGGTCGCTGCCGGCGGTCAACCGTGGCAAGACCTGACGCTGTGGGAAGACGTGGTGCTGTCGCAAGGCGCTGACTTCTACAAGAAGGCAATCGTCGACCTCGACCAGAAGACCCTGACCTCGCAACAGATGGTCGGCGTGTTCGACACGGTTCGCAAGATCGAGTCGTACATGGACAACGGCCGTACCGGCCGCGACTGGAACCTGGCAACGGCCATGGTCATCAACGGCAAGGCCGGTATGCAGTTCATGGGCGACTGGGCGAAGGGCGAGTTCGCGAACGCGAACAAGCAGCCGGGTACGGACTATGTCTGCGCACCGGTGCCGGGTACGGCCAAGGGCTACACGTTCAACGTCGACTCGTTCGTGTTCTTCGCACAGAAGGGCGCGAAGGATGCAACGGCTGGCCAGCTGGCACTTGCCAAGACCATCATGAGCCCGGACTTCCAGGAGCAGTTCAGCCTGTACAAGGGTTCGATTCCGGTTCGCCTTGGTGTGAACATGGACAAGTTCGACGCCTGCGGCAAGCAGTCGTACGCCGACGAACAGACGGCGATCAAGGCTGGCGGTTATGTTCCGTCGCTGGCACACGGTATGGCTCAGCCTGACGCAACGGCTGGTGCAATCACCGACGTCGTGACGAAGTTCATGAACTCGACGCAAGATTCGAAGAGCGCAGTTGAAGCGCTCGCGAAGGCAGCGAAGACGAAGTAAGCAAGGTAGCAGGGCGCCCGGTTGCGACTCCACGCGCAACCGGGCGCTTCAGCCTCAGGCTGCATGTTTCAAGGCTTCAGGCGTATCAAGCATGAAGATGTACCCAGAGTCACAGCCCAGGCCGCTTCCAGGTTGCGCGCGTTGCAGGTGTCACGCGCAGCGATGGACGGCAAAGTTTCAGGAGTCATGTAGTGACTGCTTCTCTTAGCGGAAACGGGAAATCCACGGCCGCCGTGACCCGCCGCACGTCGCCAATGGCGGCGCTCGCCGACCGCTGGATTCCGAAGCTGGTGCTTGCTCCCAGCATCGCGATCAGCATTGTGTTCGTGTACGGCTTCATTGTTATCACCGGCTATCTGTCGCTGTCGAATTCGCGATTGATGCCGCGCTACGAATTCGTGGGTCTGGACCGTTATCGGGAGTTGTTCGATAACGACGTCTGGTGGACCTCGGCTGCGAACCTTGGCTGGTTCGGCATTCCGTTCATCGCCATCTGCGTGGGGCTCGGTCTGTTCCTCGCCATCCTGCTCGACCAGCGTATCCGCAACGAAGGTGCGTTGCGCGCGGTGTTCCTGTATCCGATGGCGCTGTCGTTCATCGTGACCGGCACGGCATGGCAATGGATTCTCAACCCCAATCTCGGCATGCAAAAGGTGCTGCATGACTGGGGCTGGACGAGCTTCCAGTTCGACTGGCTGGACAATCCGGACCGTGCCATCTTCTGTATCGTGATCGCGGCCGTATGGCAGTCCACCGGTTTCGTGATGGCCCTGTTCCTCGCCGGTCTGCGCGGCGTGGATGCGGAAATTTTCAAGGCGGCACAGGTGGACGGCGCGACCTTGCCGACCATCTACCGCAAGATCGTGATTCCGAGCATGCGCCCGGTGTTTTTCTCCGTGCTGCTGATTCTCTGCCACATCACGATCAAGACCTTCGACCTCGTCGTCGCATTGACGGCGGGTGGCCCGGGTACTTCGTCGTCGCTGCCCGCGATGTTCATGTACACGTTTTCGTTTAACCGCGGGCAATTGGGCGTCGGCGCTGCATCGTCGATGATGATGCTCGCAACCGTCGTGGCCGTGCTCGTGCCGCTGATGTATATGGAATCGAGGAGCACGCGTAATGCAGCCTAAGATGACGATCAGCCGTGCCGTCATTTATGCGGCGCTGATTCTGTTTGCGTTGTACTTCCTGTTCCCGCTGTACGTGATGCTGTCCACGTCGTTCAAGGACATTGATCAACTGCGTACCGGCAACCTGCTCACGCCGCCGTCG
Organism: Paraburkholderia sp. DHOC27; assembly: GCF_003429005.1. Lineage (GTDB taxonomy): Bacteria > Pseudomonadota > Gammaproteobacteria > Burkholderiales > Burkholderiaceae > Paraburkholderia. The sequence goes on along the minus strand of NZ_QVQV01000005.1, from coordinate 18,279 downwards.
CACCCCACCTTCGCGCCGTGGATCAAGGCATGGAGCCAGGCGTGTACGGGTGTGCGTTGTGACGGCATGGAGCCGTTCTTCATGAACTCCGTGCGCATGGTGATTCCGGCCGTGCTGCTCTCGTCGATCATCGGCGCGTTCAACGGCTATGTGCTCACGCACTGGCGCTTCCGTGGCGCGGACATCCTCTTCACGATGTTGCTGGTGGGCTGTTTCATCCCCTTCCAGGCCATCCTGTTGCCGATGGCGCGTTTCGAAGGGGCGATGGGCCTGTCGAACACGGTGGCCGGGCTGGTGCTGGTGCACGTGGTGTACGGTATCGCGTTCACGACGATGTTCTTCCGCAACTTCTACGTCAGCATTCCGGCTGAACTGGTGAAGGCGGCGCGCATCGACGGCGCAGGCTTCTTCCTGATCTTCTCGAAGATCCTGCTGCCGGTGTCGTTGCCGATCTTCATGGTTTGCCTGATCTGGCAATTCACGCAGATCTGGAATGACTTCCTGTTCGGTATCGTGTTCTCGGGTGTCGATTCGATGCCGATCACGGTGGCGCTGAACAACCTGGTGAATACGTCGACTGGTGTGAAGGAATACAACGTCGACATGGCAGGGGCCATCATCGCCGCGCTGCCTACGTTGCTCGTCTACATCATCGCCGGCCGTTACTTCGTGCGCGGCCTGACGGCAGGCGCAGTGAAGGGCTAACCCAAAACGATTGCCGCAGCGTGCCGCATACATGGCGGCTGCGGCGCGAACCGGCATCCGGCCTGCGCCGCCTCGCGCGACGCACCTGAAGCTGTATCAGAGACAAGAGGATTCACAGCATGGCAAGCCTTTCCATCCGTGACGTGTACAAGACCTACCCGAACGGGGTGCCGGTCCTGAAGGGTGTCAACATCGACATCGAAGACGGCCAGTTCCTGATTCTGGTGGGCGGCTCGGGCTGCGGTAAGTCGACGCTGCTCAACATGATTGCCGGTCTTGAGACCGTAACGAAGGGTGAGATCCAGATCGACGGCAAGACGGTGAACAACCTGTCGCCGAAAGATCGCGATATCGCAATGGTGTTCCAGTCGTACGCGCTGTATCCGTCCATGACGGTGCGCGACAACATTTCGTTCGGCCTTGGCATCCGCAAGGTGCCGAAGCAGGAGCAGGCGCAGATCGTGGATCGCGTCTCCAGCATGCTGCAGATCCAGCACCTGCTGGATCGCAAGCCGGGACAACTGTCCGGCGGTCAGCGCCAGCGCGTGGCAATGGGCCGTGCGCTCGCACGCGATCCGGTGATGTTCCTGTTCGACGAGCCGCTGTCGAACCTGGACGCGAAGCTGCGGATCGAAATGCGTTCGGAAATCAAGCTGCTGCATCAACGCCTCGGCACGACGATCGTCTACGTGACGCACGATCAGATCGAAGCAATGACGCTGGGCGATCGTATCGCGGTGATGAAGGACGGCGTGGTGCAACAGTTTGGCGCACCGCAGGACATCTATGATTCGCCATCGAACCTGTTCGTGGCGGGCTTCATCGGCGCGCCGCCGATGAACTTCATCCAAGGCAAGCTGGTGGAGCAGGGCGCGGGCGTGGGTGTCGAGATCGATACCGGCATCAAGCGCAGCGTGCTGAATCTGCCGTTCAACTCGGCGAAGGTGAAGGGCCATGTGGGCAAGGACGTGATTCTGGGTCTGCGCCCGGAACGCATCACGGACGCTCGCAGCGCGCACAACGTCGAAGATGCGCAATTGCAGCCGATCGAAGTGAAGGTCGACGTGATCGAGCCGACCGGTCCGGATACGCTGGTGTTCGCACAGGTCAACGGCAAGCGCGTGGTGAGCCGCGTGCACCCGGCATCGAATCCGCAGCCGCTCAACAACATGACGTTGCTGTTCGACGTGTCGAAGGCGGTGCTGTTCGATCCGTCCAACGAAGAACGGATTGCTTGAGGATTTCGTCGCGGTAGGTGAGCGAAGCGAAAGCAGAAGCAAGGAAAAAAGCCCCGTGTGTCGTGAGACGCATGGGGCTTTTTGCTGTGTTCTACGCGGTGTTCTGTCTGTGCGCTGCTAGCGGGCTTTGCCGCGAGGGGTTTTCTTTGCGGCAGCGGTTTTGGTGGTGCTGTTGCTGGCGTTCGCGCTGTTGCTGGCGTTCGCGCTGTTGCTGGCGCCTGCTGTACGAGGTGCGTCCTTGTCCGCTGTGATGCCGTCGCCCGTCATCTGCTCCATCCATGACAAGGCTTCGACGTACGACAGAAACTGCTGCAGATAGCCCGGCGACAATTCGCGCATCAACGACAGCGAGCGATGCACGAGGCTGCTCGAATTCAGCGGGCCGGCATTGCCCGGCACCTGTTCAAACGATTCGCGCAACTGCTTGTGCGTGCGTACCCTGGACCAGACTTCGCGGAAGTAATCGAGCGTGTCGAGTTCGGGATAGGTGCGGGGTTGCGGCGATGGGTTCTCGTTGTCGCTCTGGGCGCTCGCGGTGTGGCTAGTGGCAACGTACTCGTTCAGCGCTGAGAGTGGACTGCGAGTCGGCTCGTTACGTGGCTCGTCTTGCGGCTCGTCGGGTGTGGATTCGGTTTTGGCAAGATCTGCCGCGTACGCCTCGACGAGCACGTTCAGCTTCTCTTCCAGCAGACGCCGCGCGTCACCGCCTAGCGCCACTGCCCGCCGCGCAAGCGCGGCCATGAAATGAAAACGCACCGGGTCGAATGCGTCTCGGCCCTGCTCGCGCCATGTGTCGAGCAAAGGCTGGACTCGCGTGGTGCCGTTCGTGTCCGTTGCCTCGCTCATCACGAGCCGTCACCCGTAGAGGATTTGCCTGCCGCGCTCGACGGTCTCGGCATGGCGGCGATTTCGACACGCCGGTTTTTCGCGCGGCCGGCGTCGTCGGTGTTCGCGCTCACCGGTTGACCGGAGCCAAACGCGGCCGCAAACACCGAAGCGGCGGGCACACCGTCGTCGATCAACGCGCGCGTGACCGTCAGCGCACGTTGCGCGGACAATTCCCAGTTGTCGGCGAAACGATGGTTGCCGTCGCGCACCTGGCGGTCGTCGGTGAAGCCGCTCACCATCAGGATTTCGTCACGTGCCTTCAGATACTCGGACAGCGGTCCGGCGAGACTTTTCAGCAAGTCGCGGCCGGCCGGTTGCAGTTGATCGGAGTTCAGCGCGAACAGCACACTGCCGCTAATGCCAATGCGCCCGTTGACGAGCGTCACGCGACCCGCTGCGAGCGGCGCCGCCAGCGCCTGTTCCAGGGTCTTGCGGCGTTGCGCTTCGATCTGCCGCTGCTTGACCTCGTGGTCGAGGCGGCTCGACAGTTCCAGTTGCACGCCGATCACGCCGACGAGAATCAGCACGAACGCTCCCAGCAGCACCGACATCAGATCGGCGAACACGGGCCAGATGGGCGCCGTCGTCTCGACGCCGCCGTCAATTTCATCGCTCATGCCGCCTCGGCTCCGGTCACTGCGCGCTGGCGGGCGAGTTGTTGCAGGTCTTCGATGATCTGCTTCTGCGACATCACGCTCAGGTCAACGACTTCCCGCGCCTGCGCGACGTAGTAGGCCAACTGTTCGTCGCTGCGGGCCACGGACTTGTCGAGCGCCGCTTCGATACGCGTCAGATGCGCGACCAGTTTGTCGTTGGATGCGCCGAACGAATGGACGGCCGCGCCAAACGCATCGCCGAGGCTCGCAACTTCGACGGCGCTGCCCGTCACCTGAGCGGCGATGGCGCCGAGCTTGCCGGTTTCGCTTTCCACCTTGTCGGTGAAGCGGGTGCTCACGCGATCCAATAGATCGGCGGAGGTGGAGACCAGCGCGTCCACTGCGGTGCGCTGCTCGGTGGACGCATGATTGACCGCGTCGAGCAGGGTTTCCAGTGTCGCCAGCAGACGGCTGCGCTCTTCCAGCATCGCGGTATCGCGGACCATGCTGTCGGAGAGTTTCTGACGCAGTTCGGCGACGACTTCGGCGGCGGCCCTCGGCGCCTCGGACGCGGCTTGCACGAGCCGTCCAATCTCCGCGATGGTTTCGCTGGCGTACGCCTGGGTTTGCGCCGAGACGTTGCTCGCGGTCTGCTCCAGCGTGTCGCAGATAGCCTGCTGCTGGGCTGCGGTGCGGGCGCCAGTCTGTTCCCATTGCTGGTTCAAGTTTGCGGCCATCGTGGCGAGCGTCTCGCGCCAGGCGGCGAGTCGTTGTTCATCACGTGATGCCCATTCGGTTTGCAGCGTGGCGTGCGACTGGCTCACCGCATCGAGCAGCGACGCGGAGTGCTGAGCGAAGGTGGCGGACGCTTCCGTCAAGGCCTGCTGGTTGCGCGCCACCAGTTTCTCGTTGACGCTTTCGTGCTGCGCGAGCGCCTGTTGCCAGGCTGCGGACATTTCGCCCGTGGTGGTGGCTAGACGCGTGGAGATTCCGTCCACCAGACCGGCGGAGCGTTGCTCGAAAGTAGCGGCGGCTTGTTGCCACGTCGCGGACATATCACCCGTGGTGGCGGCAAGACGCGCGGAGACGTCGTCCGCCAGGCCGGCCGAGCGTTGCTCGAAAGCGGCGGCGGCCTGTTGCCAGGTCGCGGACATATCTCCCGTGGTGACGGCAAGACGCGTGGAGACGCTGTCCACCAGACCGGCCGAGCGCTGCTCAAAGGCGGCGGTGAACTGCTCCAGCGAAGTGCGCAGATCGCCCACCAGCTTTTCGTTGGAGCGCTCCTGACCGGCCAGCGCTTCGGTCCAGAGACCCGCCACCGTCGCCGTGGTGGCGGTGAGACCGCCTGACACGCCATCCAGTTGACGCTGCACAGCGTGCGTGACGCTCTCGTGCATCGCACTGGTTTCGCGGGCGAGGCCGGCGAGCGTGGCCTCCATCACCGGTTGCAGTGCCGCGCCGGCGGTGCGGGCGCTTTCGGCCACGCTGGCCTTCAACGATCGTTCCACGGACGCGGCCAGTCTCATATAAGCCGCTTCGGTCTTGCTGTGAAACGCGTCCTGACTCGCCACCTGATGCTCGCTCAAGCGCAGGTTTTGCTGTTCGATAGCGGCCATCATCGTGTGCAGGCGGTCCACCAGCGTCGGCATCATGTCGGCCTGACGTTGCAGCGCGCGCAGGCTTTCTTCACGCTGATGCGCCTGCGAATAGCGGCGCAGCGTCGTGGCGATCTTCGTATCGAGTACCTGTGCGGCTGCAAGGCGCTCGCGCCGGCACAGCGCGGAGAGCAGGCCCAGCATCGCCGACGTGGCCACGCCCGCGATCGACGTGCCGAACGCAAAACCCAGCCCCTTCACCGGCGCGGCGAGCGAGTCGCGGATCGCCTGCAGATCCGTTGCGCTTTCCAGCGCCATCCCTGTGCCGTGCAGGGTTGCCACCATACCGAGCAGCGTACCCAGCATGCCCAGCAACACCAGCAGGCCGACCAGATACGGCGTCAGTGCGGGTCCGGGCAGCGCCACGCGCTCACCCTCGACGCGCAGACGCACCGGATTGCGCAAACCCGGTTGCAGGGATTCGAGCCATGTCGTGAAGCTGGACGGTACGGCGGACAGGCCGGCCAGCGCGCGAGTCAGCGTCGCGGTTGCCTCGCCATAGCGCTGCAATTCGAGCGCGCCTGCCAGGTAGCAGACGCCAATCAGAAGCGTGACGCTCAGCGCCAGCGGATTCGAGCCCACGTATCCGGCGCCGATCCAGCACACGGCGGCAAGGCCCGCCAAAAACACAACGATATGAAGAATTTTGCTGGACATGGTGTCCTACTTAGCTGGCGCGAAGGGCCGCGAGCAAGCCCTCGGCCGGTTGAAAACGAACATCCAGTTCGGCGAGCAGCACACTGCGTGCGTCGTGGCGAAACACGTCGAGCCATGCGCCGCCAGGTGTAGCCGTGACCGTCTCCCCCTGAGCTTCGGCGTTGGCCCGTGCCGCCTGATCGGCCCGGTGCAGACGCTCGAAGTGCCCACCCAGCAACTCGGGCACGGCGGCGAGCAAGGTACGCTCACGTGGACCCAACGCGCGCTCCATCGCGGCATCCACGACCGCGAGCCGCGCCGAGGCCGGTGTCCTCGCTGCAAGCAGGGTGCGCAGATGGCCGCGCAGATTACCGACGCCAGTCTCCATGCTCTGCTGCAAGGACAGATAGCGCTGGCGAAACACCGCATAGTCAGACGTCGTTTCCACCAACGCGGTTTCGCGTTGCGCCTGTGCGAACCGGCGTTGCCTGGCGGGTGCGAACGTGGGGTCGCTGGTGATCATGCTCGCCAATGACGAACGCACGCGCACGCACTCTTTGTCTTCTGCGCTACCCGAGGCCCGCACGCTGGCATTCACGGCCGGCGTCGAACCGGCGAGCGCGGCGGACAGCGCAATCGCATCGGTCCAGCCGAGCCACTGGCTGAGCCGGTCGGAGAGCGACTGGCTGGATTCGGGGACGTCGAGATCCGTCAGGCGAGCCAGCAGGCGGATGAGCGCCGGGCCGCTGAGCGCCGTGCGCTGGGGGACTTGCACCATACAACCAGAGTCGAAAAAGACAGCAGTTTACACGCTGTGACGAGTGAGGCCGCCGGTTTGCCTGTGACGGGCTTGCAACGGACGTCGGAGTTGCAGGGGGAAACTTTCTGAAGCGGGCATCAAGCCGGCATCAAGCGTGCATCAAGCAGGCGCCTGTTCTACGGCGGTTCGATGCACGCGCAACGTTCGCTCAGTGCGGAAGGCGTACGTCGAATTTGTACGTCAGCAACCTCGCAAGCAGGATGAAGGCGGTTGCAATCAGCACGCTGTAGATCGTGTCCACGTTGCAGTAATCCAGCAGCAGATACAGCCAGCATCCGACAAACGCGCAGGTCGCATAGGGCCGCGAATCGCGCAATATGAGCGGCACTTCGTTGCACAGCACGTCGCGGATCACGCCGCCAAATACACCGGCCAGCACGCCGATCATCACCGCCGTGAACCACGGCATCTGCGCGTCGAGCGCCATCGAGGTGCCGGAGATGCTGAACAGTCCCAGCCCGACTGCATCCGCCACCAGCAGCACGCGTTCGGAGAGCAGGCGCGAGGTCATCTTGAGCAGCATCGGCGCAAACAGCGCCATCACGAAGATGGCGATCACGTAGAACTGATGCTGAACCCAGTAAAACGGCCGGCGTTCGAGCAGCACGTCGCGCACGGTTCCGCCGCCAAAGGCGGTGGCCATCGCGACGAGGAAGGTGCCGACGGCATCGAGCCGGCGCGTACGCGCTTCGATAAAACCGGAAATGGCATAGGCGAAGATGGCCAGCGCTTCCATGATGGTGAGCGCGAGCGTGAGTCTCGGATGGATCAAAAGAGCACCGTCAGGTTTTCGGATGAGCGGGTTGCGCGCCGGGCTGCAACAGCACCAGCACGGCACCGGCGCCGCCGTCGTGCGAACGTGCCTGGCAAAACGCAATGACCTCGGATTTCTGCACGAGCCACGCGCGCACCTTGCCTTTGAGCACAGGTTCCTTGCCGATCGAGCCGAGCCCTTTGCCATGGATCACGCGCAGACAGCGCAGGCCGCGCTTGCTCGACTCGCGAATGAACTCCGCGAGCGCTTCACGCGCTTCTTCGCGGCGCATGCCGTGCAGGTCCAGTTGCGCCTGCACGATCCACGCGCCTCGCCGCAGCTTGCGCACCACCTCCTGGCTGATGCCGGGGCGGCAGTAGGACAGCGTCTCGTCGGTCTCGAGCAGTACCTCGGGATCGAACTCGTCGGAAATGGCTTCGTGCAGCACCGCTTCTTCATCGAGCCAGGTTTGGGTCGGCACTGGCGACGGTGGCGTGCGCGCCGGCGGGACGCGCGGCGGCACGACGAGCGGCGCGACCGCGCCGATCTCACGCCGGAATAGATCGGCGTCCGCTGACGCTTCGCGTTGCGCCTGCGCTGCTGCTACGCGCTCCCGCTCGCGGCGTTCGGTGTCGGTTTTCAACGCGGCCCGCAATGCGCCGAGACCGGCGAGTCCGGCGGTGCGATCAACCGCTACCGGAGCAGGAGCGGCCGGCGTGGGCGTCGGCTTCACGGCTGCCGCGCGTGGACGTTTAGGTTCGCTAGGATGGGGCAGATTCTTCGCCATAACGGGGATGCACGTCAGAGACAGGCGTTTGGACAGGCGTTCGAAATAGGGCTTGGCCCGCGTGACCAGTGTTCCGGTCGGGCGGGTCGGGGTTCTCAAACTTGCGCAGCTACGCAACGCCAAAAGCAAAAAGGGCCGTCAGCTTGTCAGCCTCGGCCCTTTCTACATGACGCTACGCGCGCTAAGCGCCAAGGTCGAGGCCCGTGCGCCATTTTACCGTCCCTGCTTCACAGACCCCGCATAAAACGCCGCTCGGGATCTGCCACGCAGCCGCGCGTGGACCCGGAAGTCCGGTGCGCCGTTTGCCGCGCGGTTCGCCGATTAACGCTCGGCTTCGGCGCTCATCACGTGCTCGCCCACCATTTCGTCAATGGTTTCGAGGTAGCGTTGTGCGTCCAGTGCAGCCATACAGCCGGTACCGGCGCTGGTGATGGCCTGGCGGTACACGTGATCCTGCACGTCGCCTGCTGCGAACACGCCCGGCACGCTCGTGCCCGTTGCGTTGCCCGACAGACCACCATTCGTGATGATGTAACCGTTCTTCATCTCCAGCTGACCTTCGAAGATGTCCGTATTCGGCTTGTGGCCGATCGCGACGAACAGGCCCTGCAACTCGAGATTCGACGTCTCGCCGGTCTTGGTGTTCTTGATGCGCAAGCCGGTGACGCCGGACTGGTCGCCCGTCACTTCGTCGAGCACGTGGTTCCACTTGATGTCGACCACGCCTTCCTTCTGCTTGGCCAGCAGACGGTCGATCAGGATCGGCTCGGCGCGGAACTTGTCGCGGCGATGGATCACCGTCACCTTCTTCGCGATGCCGGCGAGGTAGAGAGCTTCCTCCACCGCGGTGTTGCCGCCGCCGATCACGGCCACGTGCTGCTGCTTGTAGAAGAAGCCGTCGCAGGTGGCGCAGGCCGACACGCCCTTGCCCATGAACGCTTCTTCCGACGGCAGGCCGAGGTATTGCGCCGACGCACCGGTCGAGATGATCAGCGAATCGCAGGTGTACTCGCCCGAGTCGCCGATCAGACGAATCGGCTTTTCATTGAGCTTCGCCGTATGGATGTGGTCGAAGATGATCTCGGTGTTGAAACGTTCCGCGTGTTCGAGGAAACGCCCCATCAGTTCCGGGCCTTGCACGCCGTTCGGGTCCGCCGGCCAGTTTTCCACGTCCGTAGTGGTCATCAACTGGCCGCCCTGGGCGAGACCTGTGACCAGCACCGGGTTCAGATTGGCGCGGGCGGCGTAGACGGCGGCCGTGTAGCCTGCGGGGCCGGAACCGAGGATCAGGACTTTGGCGTGCTTGGTGGTGGCGGGCATGATGGAGATCCGTAAAAAGCGCCCGGCTCGCCTTGGCGAGGCCGCGCGACAACAACTTGACTTGAGCTGATACCGTACTTGGGCATGAGTCCGACATTATAAAGGGCGGGGAGACGGCCTGCTCCATGAAGCTTAATGATCGGCGCGATAGCCTGTTGTCGCGTTCTGCGCACAAAATTACGCCGGACGGGCGGCGGTTACTGTCATTTACAGCCTTGCGTACGACACTGCGTTTACAATAGCCCGGATCGAACGACCCGGCGGCCGCGAGGAGATATCAGCGCGGTTCGGGGGCGCCAAGGGTCACCGAGCGCCTCTGAGGGGCGCTGAGCAGGCCGGTCGTTCAGCCGCTGTTGGCGGCTGCTCACCAGGCTGATCGTTCAGGCCGCCAGTTTGGTGGCGCATTCATTGGGTGCTCGTTTAGCCGTACACGCAACAGGATCAATGGCAAAAGCTCCTTATTCCGCGAGCGCGCAGGCATTGCCGCACCGCATGTCGCGCCTTTTCACCGAAATCCGCTGGATCCTGCAGGTCGCGCTCGGCGTCTTCCTGCTGATGGCGCTCGTCAGCTACAGCCGGCACGATCCGAGCTGGACCCACGCCGCGCAGGTGGATCACATCGCCAACTGGGCCGGGCGCGTGGGCGCCTGGACTTCCGACATCATGCTGCTGCTGTTTGGCCTGTCCGCCTACTGGTGGGTCGTGCTGCTCGGCCGGCGCATCTCCGCCAACTACCGGCGCATCACGCTCGACGAGACCGTCGACGAAGACAAGCCGCGCGACGCGAGCTGGCTCGCGGAAGCGTTCGCCTTCATCCTCGTGCTGCTATCGAGCGACGGCATCGAAGCCCTGCGCATGTGGTCGCTGAAAGTCCAATTGCCGCGTGCGCCGGGTGGCGTGATCGGCGAAGGCGTGGCGCGCGGCGTGTCGCACGCGCTCGGCTTCACGGGCGGCACGCTGGCGCTGCTGATCGCGCTGGCCATCGGGCTGTCGCTGTATTTCCGTTTTTCGTGGCTCTCCGTGGCGGAACGGGTCGGTGAATCGATCATTTCGGCGGTCACGTTTGCGCGTCTGCGCCGTGAAGCCGGGCGCGACCGCAAGCTCGGCGAGGCCGCCGCCGTCAAGCGCGAAGGCAAGGTGGAGCAGGGCCGCGTGCGCATCGAAGAACACGAACCGGTGATGATCGTGCCGCCGGTGGTGACGCCGGCCAAGTCGGAACGGGTCGAGAAAGAGCGCCAGGTGCCGCTTTTCACCGATCTGCCGGGCGATTCCACGCTGCCGCCCATTTCGCTGCTCGATCCGGCGCCCGCCGCGCAGGAAACGATTTCTCCCGATACGCTCGAATTCACGTCCCGGCTGATCGAGAAAAAGCTCAAGGATTTCGGGGTCGAAGTCAGCGTGGTGGCGGCCTATCCGGGTCCGGTCGTGACGCGCTACGAGATCGAGCCGGCCACCGGCGTGAAGGGCAGCCAGATCGTCAATCTGGCGAAGGACCTGGCGCGCTCGCTGTCGCTGGTGTCTATCCGCGTGGTCGAGACGATTCCGGGCAAGAATTTCATGGCACTGGAGTTGCCAAACCAGCGCCGGCAGACCGTGAGTTTGTCGGAAATTCTCGGCTCGGCGGTCTACGCCGACGCCGCCTCGCCGCTGACGATGGGCCTCGGCAAGGACATCGGCGGCAAGCCGGTCTGCGCGGATCTGGCCAAGATGCCTCACCTGCTGGTGGCCGGTACTACCGGTTCGGGCAAATCGGTGGGGATCAACGCGATGATCCTCTCGCTGCTCTACAAGGCGAGCGCCGAGCAGGTCCGCATGATCCTGATCGATCCGAAGATGCTCGAAATGAGCGTCTACGAAGGCATTCCGCATTTGCTGTGTCCGGTCGTCACGGACATGCGCCAGGCCGGTCATGCGCTCAATTGGGCGGTCGCCGAAATGGAGCGCCGCTACAAGCTGATGAGCAAGGTCGGCGTGCGCAATCTGGCGGGATACAACAACAAGATCGACGAGGCCGCCAAGCGCGAAGAGAAGCTGCCGAATCCGTTCAGCCTCACGCCGGACGATCCGGAGCCGCTCACGCGCCTGCCCAACATCGTGGTCGTGATCGACGAACTGGCCGACCTGATGATGGTGGTCGGCAAGAAGGTCGAAGAGCTGATAGCGCGGATCGCGCAAAAGGCTCGCGCGGCCGGCATTCACCTCATTTTGGCCACGCAGCGTCCGTCCGTGGATGTGATCACCGGGCTGATCAAGGCCAACGTGCCCACGCGGATGGCCTTCCAGGTTTCGTCGAAAATCGACTCGCGTACGATTCTCGACCAGCAGGGCGCCGAATCGCTGCTCGGGATGGGCGACATGCTGTATCTGCCGCCCGGTAGTGGCTTGCCGGTGCGCGTGCATGGCGCGTTTGTCTCCGATGAGGAAGTGCACCGCGTCGTCGAAAAACTCAGGGAGCAGGGCGAGCCGAACTATATCGAGGGCATCCTCGAAGGCGGCGTGACGGGCGACGGCGACGAAGGTTCTGCGGGCGCCGAAGGAACCGGCGCGGGTGGCGGCGAGTCGGACCCACTGTACGACCAGGCTGTCGAAGTGGTGATCAAGAACCGCCGTGCCTCGATCTCGCTGGTGCAGCGCCATCTGCGGATCGGCTATAACCGCGCGGCCCGTCTGCTCGAGCAAATGGAGCAATCGGGGCTGGTCTCGGCGATGTCGTCGAACGGCAATCGCGAGATTCTCACGCCCGCGCGCGAAGCAGATTGATTGGCTGCGCGTGTGCTGCTCGTGGCGTGCTCGCGCGTTGCCCGTGCCGGGTGCGTGGCCGCATTCCCGGCTGTGCAAGCGGCGTGTTCGCCGCCGCTTGTCATCCGCCTGTTACGCGCCTGTGACCCGCTTGTCACCCGCTTGTCACTTGCTTGTGACGCTTAGCCCCTTACCCCATTCCAGGTCCGATTCAATCCACGGAGAATGAATATGCAGCAATACGCCGGGCATTCTGCCCATCCTGGCCGCCTCGGCCAACTGGTTCGCTCGCTGGCACGCGGACTCGGCAGCGTCGCCATTGGTGCGTCCTTGCTGGTCGCGCAACAGGCGTTCGCGAGCGGCACTGAGCAGTTGAAGGCGTTTGTCGCCCAGGTGCATTCGGCGCGTGGCGATTTCGTGCAGCAGGAAGTGCGCGCGCCTAGCAAGGCGCAAAGTGCAAGCGACGCCGCTCAGGTCATGCCGAAGAATGCCACTTCGAGCGGCACGTTCGTGTTCGCCCGACCGGGCAAGTTCATCTGGTCGTACGAGAAGCCATACCAACAGATCTTGCAGGCTGATGGCGACAAGCTGTATGTCTATGACAAAGACCTGAACCAGGTCACCGAGCGTGCACTTGGCGGTGCGCTGGGCGCGAGCCCTGCGGCCATCCTGTTCGGCAGCAATGATCTGGACAAGAACTTCACGCTGCACGATGCCGGTGTGAAAGGCGGCATCGACTGGCTCGAACTGATCCCCAAGGCCAAGGACACGCAATTTCAGCGCGTGGGCATTGGCTTCAAGGACGGCAATCTGCAAGCGATGGAACTGCACGACGTGTTCGGCAACGTGACCTTGCTGACCTTCTCGAACATCCAGAAAAATCCGTCCCTCCCGGCAGATGCGTTCAAGTTCACGGTGCCGAAGGGTGCAGATGTGATCAACGGCTGAGCGGCTTTCGACACGGCCTGGCGCGCCGCGTCGAGCTTGTATTGCGAGGTTTGAGCGGCACCCAAAAGAGCGGCACCCCACGCGTTGGATAGTTTTCCAACGGTTTGGGGTGCCGTTTCATTTGCGCTGTTGCTTTTGGCGAGAAACTTGTGACGTGAGTCTCGTGGCGTGAGTCTCACCAACCCCGCAGCGAAGCTTGCGTGGCGCGAACCCGGTGACGTGAATCTCGCAGCGAGAGCCGGGCTTGCGCTGCAATTGCCACCTAAGCCTGCTTTAGGCCAACGAATGGGTCGGCCATTTAATCAGGATAGCAAATTAAAAGTCTCGCGCTTCGACACATATTTAACCTCTACACATCGGCTAACGCCGAAGCAGAACCGCGCCATCACCCTGCATCCCGCGCTTCTAAGCGCCGCTCAAGCGACCAGATATTCGAGCTGCCGCTTAACCAGCGGTTCGATTTGACGCGCCTCCTTGGCGAGATTGATCTGCTTGGCCGAACGGGCAACTTCCAGCACGTTCGGCTCGATGTCATAGCCGCCGCGCGTGGTGAGCCACGTGAGAACATCCGACAGATGCCAGACCGACGGATTGCCTTCGTGAACTGGGATCGGAAAATCAGCGGCATGACTGAGCATCAGCTTGCGCATGTTCTGGCGTGACACGCCGGCCACGTCGGCGACGTCGGTCAGCCCCACGAAGTCGGGCGCAGCTTCGACGAGGCGTGCGGTAGGCACTGCTTGCTTCACGTTTTCGAGCGCGCTGAGCAGCGCCTGCAGTGCGCTGGTGCCTTCGCGGGCGAAGACTAGCGCGATGCGGCCCGGTTGGCCGACACCGATGGTTGCGTCGTCGCAGCCCGCTTCGGCGAGGCGTTCCACGATCTCGTCGAGATCGCAGTCGTCTGCGGCGAGCTGGTATTTGAGGGTGAAGTCGTATTCCATGCGTTACTCCTACTGGTCAATCTTGGCGTGCACCGTTTGCAGTGCGCGCTTTTGCCGATGAGTCGTGCAATTCTCAACTACCCGTTTGAGCAGCCGGGCGTGGTTGCCAGGATTTTTAGGCGTGCTCCAGACACTGGTGATGCAGAATTCTCCGCACCGACACTCGCTGTCGTTGTATGGGCAATACATCTTTCCCCACGCGTGCCCTTTGCCACCACTTTTGACGCGCCAGCCGCATGATTCGGCATAGGCCAGTGCATCTTCTACTTCCTTCTTTGAGTGAGTTCCACGAGTCATCAATGCCCTCATGTTAAGTGAGTTATGGTTGGTTGTCAATCGACAACTAACTGTGAAAACATGTTTCCGAGGTAGGTCAGTCGGTCATTTCGACGATTGGGATAAAACGAGATGATCTATCTTGAAAACGCTGGTGCTGCTTGATAACTACTTCAAGCATAAGGCCGGTTCGCAATAAAGCGTGCCTCGGCCAAAAGCACTAGGCCGAATCCACATCTCGTCGGGAAGGGGGCGATGGCGGGCTCGGCAGAGGTTCGAGAAAAGTGAGCCACGCCTCGGGGGTCATGCAAACGGCCCGCATTGCGCGGGCCGATCAAGCTGCGTCAGGCGTACGCGGCTTTGCGCGTCGTAACCAGCGCGAGATAACAGAGCGCGCCGATGGCGAGTGCCGGCAGCGTCGCGCCAAGGTTCGGCAACCATTCGTTGATGACCTGATACGCGACGATCCCGATCGCCCAGGCGATGAAAGCGCTGAGATGCCAGCCGCCCGAGAAACCGTAGCGGCCTTGCAGGTCGGCGAGCGCGGCGGCCTCGATACGGCGTTTGCGTACGATGAAGTGATCGACGAGCACCACGCCGAACAGCGGCGCGAACACGGAACCGATCAGCAGCAGGAAGTTCTGGTACTTCGCCATCGGCACGAGCAGTGCGATGGCGGTGCACAGCGCGCCGAACGCCGCCGACAGCAACGGTACGGTGGCGCGCGTCCAGAACGTGCCGGTCGAGACGGCGGCCGAGTGGATATCGGCGAAGGCGTTGTCCACCTCGTCGATCAGGATCAGCAGCAGCGCAAAGCCGCCACCTGCCTGGGCCAGCGCGCCGGTCAGCAGGGCGTCGCCGCCGCCTGCGGCGAGGCCGTAGATCGCGCCAAGCGCGTAGAACCAGATATTCGCGATGCCGTAGCCGAGCAGCGTGCCGCGGAACGACTCACCGGCACGGCGGCCAAAACGCGTGTAATCGGCAATCAGCGGCAGCCACGACAGCGGCATGGCCACCACGAGGTCAATCGCGCCGCCGAACGACATCTCACCCGTACCGGGGCGACGCATCAAGGCGGCCAGATCGTGCTTGGCCAGCAGGTTCCACGACAGCCACGCCGCGCCGGCCAGCAGCAGCCAGATGCCCCACGTGCGCAGGAAGCGCCGCACGAACGAGAGCGGGCCGCTGATGGCCAGCAGGGTGGCGAGCAGGCCGAAAATGATCGTCCAGACGAGCGGCATGGAGAGGCCGAAGGCCTGTTTGGCGAGCGCGTCGGCGGAGTCGCGCATCACGATGACTTCGAACGAGCCCCAGCCGACCAGTTGCACGGCATTCAGCACAGCCGGCACGGACGCGCCACGCACGCCGAGCGTCGGGCGCAGCGAGGACATGGCGGCGAGCCCGGTGTCCGTGCCGATCACACCCGCCAGCGCCAGCAGCACGACGCCGATCACACTGCCAATGCCGATCGCGGCGAGCGCGTGCGGCAGCGACAGCCCCGGCACCAGCAGCGCGCCCGCCTGCGCGACCAGCAGGCCGATGCCGAGCGAGAACCACAGGGCGAAGGCGTCACCGGTGCGGAACGCGCGCCGGGCGTCCGGCACCGGGGTGAGGGGGGCATAGGTGGAACCGGCGTCGCCGGCGAGTGGATCTTGTGCCATCTGGTTATCGTCCCTGTCTGTGTCGCTGATGTCGTGACTAATGTTGTCGCTGTTCGTTGCTCTGTCAGTCTGCCGCACGCTGGCGTGGCTGGGCGTGGAACGGCCCGGTCACTGTCATAATGCTGGACCGTGCCGCAGACTGCGCGCCGGCTGGCTGGCGTCCCCGGGCACGTGTCGTGCGCGCAGGCATCAACCCGCCGAGCTATGCCCGGAAAGCCGAGATTATCCACAAAACATCATGTTTGAAGAAACCCGTGCCAACGTCCCGCTTGCCGAACGCCTGCGGCCCCGCAATATTGACGAGGTGATCGGCCAGAAGCATCTGCTTGGGCCGAACAAGCCTTTGCGGGTCGCGTTCGAGTCGGGCGAAGCCCATTCGATGATCCTCTGGGGGCCGCCCGGTGTCGGCAAGACGACGCTTGCGCGGCTCATGGCCAATGCGTTTCACGCGGAATTCATCGCGCTTTCGGCCGTGCTTTCTGGTGTCAAGGATATCCGCGAAGCGGTCGAGACGGCGCAGGTGCACCGCGCGCACGGTCATCAGACGCTGGTGTTCGTCGACGAAGTGCATCGCTTCAACAAGAGTCAGCAGGACGCATTCCTGCCGCACGTCGAATCCGGTCTGTTCGTGTTCGTGGGCGCGACGACCGAGAACCCCTCGTTCGAGGTGAATAGCGCATTGCTGTCGCGGGCGGCGGTTTACGTGCTGAAAAGTCTCGATGTCGATGAGCAACGCGAGCTGCTGGAGCGCGCCCAGCAGGAACTGGGCGGCCTCACGTTTACGGACGAAGCGCGTGACGCGCTGATCGGCTCGGCCGACGGCGATGGCCGCAAGCTGCTCAACAATCTGGAGATCGTTGCGCGAGCGGCGGCCCAGCAGAAGACCACCGAGATCGACGGTACGCTGCTTGGCAGTGCGCTCGCCGAGAATCTGCGCCGCTTCGACAAGGGCGGTGACGCGTTCTATGATCAGATCAGCGCGCTGCATAAATCGGTGCGCGGCAGCAATCCGGACGGCGCGCTGTACTGGTTCTGCCGCATGCTCGACGGCGGCGCCGACGCGCGCTATCTGGCCCGTCGCATCGTCCGCATGGCGTGGGAGGACATTGGTCTTGCCGATCCACGTGCGGCCCGCATCGCGCTCGACGCCGCCGAAACCTACGAGCGGCTCGGCACGCCCGAGGGGGAGCTGGCCTTGGCGCAGGCCATCATCTATCTGGCGGTGGCGCCCAAGTCGAATGCGGGCTACATGGCGTACAACGAAGCCCGGCGCTTCGTGAGCAAGGATCAGTCGCGCGGCGTGCCCGTGCATCTGCGCAACGCGCCCACCAAGCTGATGAAGGAACTGGGCTACGGTCACGAATACCGTTATGCGCACGACGAGCCCGATGCCTACGCGGCTGGCGAAACCTATCTGCCGGACGGCATGCGCGAGCCGCATTGGTACGAGCCCACGCCGCGTGGGCTCGAAGGCAAGATCAGCGAGAAACTGGCGCGTCTGGCCGAACTCGACGCGCAATGGCGCAGCGAGAACAAGCCGAAGAAGAGCTGAGCCACCGCCAATCATTCGATGCACCGGCCGCCCACGCCGGTGCGCTAAAATCCCTGATTCATACAACGATTCCCTGCCCCATCCCATGCTCGACATCCAGCTGCTGCGCAAAGACCTCGACGGCGTCGCCAAGCGACTCGCCGACCGCGGCTATACCCTCGACGTGGCGGCCTTCACCGCGCTCGAAGCCGAACGCCGCGCCGTTCAGACCCGTACCGAAGAACTCCAGGCGCGCCGCAACAGCCTGTCGAAGCAGATCGGCGCAATGAAGGGCCGGGGCGAGGACACGTCCGCGGTGATGGCCGAGGTGGGCGGCATTGGCGACGAGATGAAGGCGTCCGCCGTGCAGCTCGAAGACATCCAGAAGCGCCTGTCCGACCTGATGCTCGGCATGCCGAACCTGCCGCACGAAAGCGTGCCGGTGGGCAAGGACGAGGCCGGCAACGTCGAAACGCGCCGCTGGGGCACGCCGCGTCAGGTCGATTTCGAAGTGAAGGATCACGTGGATGTGGGCACGCCGCTCGGCCTCGACTTCGAGACCGGCGCGAAGCTGTCCGGCGCACGCTTCACGATGCTGCGCGGACAGATTGCGCGGCTGCACCGTGCGCTCGCGCAGTTCATGATCGACACGCACACGCAGCAGCACGGCTA
>NZ_QVQV01000005.1:0-102 GCF_003429005.1 Paraburkholderia sp. DHOC27 | reverse complement strand
GAGACCGGCGCGAAGCTGTCCGGCGCACGCTTCACGATGCTGCGCGGACAGATTGCGCGGCTGCACCGTGCGCTCGCGCAGTTCATGATCGACACGTTTTTT
>NZ_QVQV01000004.1:517-508179 GCF_003429005.1 Paraburkholderia sp. DHOC27 | reverse complement strand
GTACATTGTCAATCCGGAAATCCTGTTCGGCACCGGGCAATTGCCGAAGTTTGCCGACGACATGTTCCGCGTCGAGAAAGGCGGCGGCGAGAATACGGTTACGCAGTATCTGATCTCTACATCGGAAATTTCGCTGACCAACACGGTGCGCGACAGCATCCTCGAAGCGAACGCATTGCCGGTCAAGCTCACGGCGCATTCGCCGTGCTTCCGTTCGGAAGCGGGTTCGTACGGGCGCGATACACGCGGCATGATCCGCCAGCATCAATTCGACAAGGTGGAAATGGTGCAGGTCGTTGCACCGGACACCTCTTACGACGCGCTCGAGCAGATGGTGAGTCATGCCGAGGCGATTCTGCAAAAGCTGGGTTTGCCGTATCGCGTGATGACGCTTTGCACCGGCGACATGGGTTTCTCCGCCACCAAAACGTACGACCTCGAAGTCTGGTTGCCGGCGCAGAACACCTACCGCGAAATTTCGAGCTGCTCGAATACGGAGTCGTTCCAGGCGCGCCGTATGCAAGCGCGCTATCGCAATGCCCAAGGCAAGCCGGACCTCGTGCATACGTTGAATGGCTCGGGCCTGGCAGTGGGCCGTACGCTCGTCGCCGTGCTGGAGAATTTCCAGAACGCGGACGGCACGGTGACGGTGCCCGAAGTGCTGCGTCCGTACATGGGCGGCGTGGCTCGCCTCGAAGCGGGGGCCTGAGCGGCGCCTCGCTGCCGGTCAGAACTTGCGAAGGGGTAGGTGAGTTTGCCGACCTCGGAATTTGTCAGAAAGAGGGCTTGTAAAATTCAAAAAACCCTCTATAATCCTCGCTTCTCCGGTCGCCGACCAAGACTGGAGAGGTAGTAAAAAGGCAGTATCCCGGAGAGGTGGCAGAGTGGTCGAATGTACCTGACTCGAAATCAGGCGTACGGTTTTCCCGTACCGTGGGTTCGAATCCCACCCTCTCCGCCAAGATTCTGAAAAGCCCCGTAGAAGAAATTCTGCGGGGCTTTTTGTTTTGGGTTTGTTGTTTGGGCGGCCTCGTTGGTTCGTTTTGTTTTGCCGGTCGAGAATGCGCGGTGACGGCAAGCTTACGCGCACATGACCAACCCGCTCCCCAACCTGCTGTAAGCGTAAAATCGAAATTAAGAGATACGAGACCAACAACGAGACCAACTTTTGGTGCTGCGATGAAAACGCCTTCGACAAAAGAGCAACGGACGCGCAAGCGTCCATCGAACCGGCTACTCAATATCCTCACGTGGCTCGTCGCGTTGCTGACGCTTGGCGCGGGTGTCGGCTGGCTCGTCTACAGCTATTACGTCGACCTCGAAGTACCTTACTTCGCCATCCCGCTCGTGATGTGCGTGCCGGTGATCGTGGCAGTCGCGTTTCGGAACATGTGGGATTGATGCGGGCCGCCAACCGCCGAGACTGAGGCGAGGCCGTCTGCCAGACACACCCTCGCCGCAGCATCGACTCACGAGACATCCCCGAGTCAACACCAGCCGCTGTTGACCACATTCAATCTTTGGCACCGCGCGGAAGCGCGCCAAAACCGTTGCGCCGGCAACGGCAATCACAAGCGCAACGGCACTCTGACGCCTTCCCACGCGTGAGCCAGGCATCCCGTCGCAAGCCATAACGCATCAAAAACCGGCACGACGCCACTGGCTTTGGCACGCCGTTCAGCCATCTCCTGCACCCAACACGCCCCTCCATTTCCAGGTCGGGCTGCATCCAAACCGCCGCTTGTTGCGTATTCCGATCATGGGGCGCGCAAACCAACTTACCTCGACAAACTCATGCGCCCGTTTCATGCCGGAGACCTGCACATGAGCCGCTGCCTTACCCATCCCCAGCCGCGCGGACAGCGCATCGCGGTCGTCGGTGCCGGCATCTCAGGGCTCGCCAGTGCCTACCTGTTGTCGAGGCAACATCAGGTGACGCTATTCGAAGCGGGTTCTTACCTGGGCGGTCATACCAACACGGTCGATGTCACGCTGGACGGACACACCCATCCCGTCGATACCGGCTTCCTCGTCTTCAACGACCGCACCTATCCGAATCTCATCGCACTGTTCGACGAACTGGGCGTGGAGGCGCATCCGAGCGAGATGACGTTTTCCGTCTCGCTCGACGAAGGGCAACTGGAATGGGCCGGCACCAGCCTGAACACGGTTTTCGCGCAGCGCCGCAATCTGTTTTCGCCCAGCTTCATCGGCATGCTGCGCGACATCATGCGCTTTAACACCAGCGCGGAACGCAACCTCGACGTCGCGATGCACACGGGTGCGTCGATGGGCGAGTTGCTGAGCGCGGGCGGGTATGGCGGCGCGTTCCAGCAGCACTATCTGCTGCCGATGGCCGCCGCCATCTGGTCGAGCGCCACGGCCGACATCCTCAGTTTTCCGGCCACCACGTTTCTGCGTTTCTGTCTGAATCACGCACTGTTGCAGGTGACGCGCCGTCCGCAATGGAAGACGGTGGTGGGTGGCGGCCGCGAATACGTCCGGCGCATGGTCGGTCAGCTCGACGACGTTCGCATCGGCACACCGGTGCGTGGCGTGCGGCGTGACGCCGACGGTGTCGACGTCTTGACGGACAGCGGTCCGCAACGTTTCGACGCGCTGGTGATGGCCACGCACGCGCCCGACACGCTGCGCCTGCTCGACGATGCTCACGAGACCGAGCGTAGCGTGCTGCGTGCCGTACGCTATCAGCCGAATGTCGCCGTGGTGCACACGGACACCAACCTGTTGCCGCGGCGTCGCCGCGTGTGGTCCGCGTGGAACTACCTGGGCGGTCGCAGCCTCGACGGCGCGCGGCCGGTCTGCGTCAGCTATCTGGTGAACCAGTTGCAGCCGTTGCCGTTTGCGACGCCGCTCGTGGTCACACTCAATCCGGTGACTGAGCCTGCGCCCGGCACGGAAGTGCGCCGCTTCGTCTACGACCATCCATTGTTCGATCTGGCGGCGATCGACGCTCAACGACGTCTGCCCATGTTGCAGGGTCAGCGGCGCACGTGGTTTGCCGGCGCATGGACCGGTTATGGCTTCCACGAAGACGGACTGAAATCGGCGCTGCGCGTCGCCGCTGATTTCTCCGCGCTGCCTGCATGGGCGAAGCTATGAACAGCCGCGTCACTGACCAGCGCGACTGCGCCGCCTGGCTGCTCACGGGTCAGGTAATGCACGAACGGCTGCGGCCGCGTCGACACCGTTTCGTCTATCCGGTGTTCTTCGTGCGCTGCAATCTGGCGCGGCTGGCGTCGCTCGAGCGTGGATGGTTCGGTGTGAACCGCTGGCGGCCGCTCAGTCTCCACACACGCGATCACGGACCGTGTGATGGCAGCGACCTCGACACCTGGATGCGCGCGCAACTACGTGAAGCGGGACTGCCCGCTGATGGCGAAATTTTCCTGCAAGCCTTCCCGCGCGTATTCGGCTACGCGTTCAATCCGGTCAGTTTCTGGTTTTGTCACGACCGCGACGGCGCGTTGCGCGCGCTGCTCGCGGAGGTGCGCAACACCTTCGGCGCGCGTCACAGTTATCTGCTGAGTGCGCCTGACGGCGCACCGATCAATGCCGCGACCGAGCTGGTTTGCCGCAAGGTGTTGCACGTGTCGCCGTTTTGCCAGGTAGAGGGGCACTACCGGTTTCGGGTGCGCGAGACGCAGCAAGGTTCGTCCGTGGCAATCGACTATCACGACGCCGACGGCCTGCTCATCCGCACGGCGGTAGGTGGACGCCTGCGGCCCCTCACTTTCGGTGCCGCCTTCGCTGCGCTTTCGCGTCAGCCGCTGCTGACCGTTGGCGTCGTTGCGCGGATCCACTGGCAGGCCTTGCGGCTCGCGTTAAAACGCGTGCCGTTCTACGGCAAACATCCTGCGCCCGGTCGCGCCGCCGACGTCCCCACCCAACATCGCGGAGCGGGCAACGTGCCGCGCGCCGCGCGCCCATCTTCGTCGATTGAGGAGATTCAGCCATGACGCTCTCACGAACCCTCAGCGGGGCTCAGACTGCCCCCGCGTCGGGCCGCCTGTTTCTGTCGTTGCTCGAGCGCATTCGCGAGGGTCACCTGGTTCTCGTGACACCGGATGGCCAGCAGCGCGTGTTCGGCGATCCCCATGCCGGTCCGGGCGCGCGGCTGGAACTGAAAGACTGGCGCGCTTGCGGCGCGATCCTGCGCAAAGGGGATATTGGTTTCGCCGAAGCGTGGCGGCTGTTCTGGGTCGAAACACCGGATCTGGCCGCGCTGCTGCGCGTGGCGATCCGCAACGAACGGGCCCTGCAACGCACCGTGTATGGCGGTTGGCTCGCGCAGGTCTGGTACGGGCTGCGGCATCGGCTGCGCCGTAATTCGCGTTCGGGCAGCCGCCGCAATATTCACGCGCACTATGACATTGGCAACGGCTTCTACAAGCGTTGGCTCGACCCCAGTTTCACCTATTCGAGCGCGGTGTTCGACGGCGACTTTCATACGCCGCTGGAGACCGCGCAGCACGCCAAATACCAGCGCATCATCGATACGCTGGGTCTGCGCCCGGGCATGCGCGTGCTTGAAATCGGCTGCGGCTGGGGCGGCTTTGCGATCCACGCCGCGCGACAGGGTATTCATGTGCACGGCGTGACGATTTCGGCTGCGCAGCTAGAGTTTGCGCAACTGCGCGCCGCGGAGGCGCGCGTGCTCGACAGCGTGCATCTGGAGTTGCGCGATTATCGCTCGTTGACGGGTCAGTACGACGGCATTGTGTCGATCGAGATGTTCGAGGCCGTGGGCGAGAAATTCTGGCCTGCTTACTTTCGCATTCTGCGTGAGCGCCTGGCGCCGGGAGCAAAAGCGCTGGTGCAGACCATCACCATTGATGAAGCGCACTTCGTCGCTTATCGCGCCACTAGCGATTTCATCCGCGAATACATTTTTCCTGGCGGCATGCTGCCGAGTCCGCAACGCTTCATGGCGGCGGCGAAGCGAGGCCGGCTCGCGGCGAATGTGACGCTGGCATTTGGACGTGATTACGCGGAAACGCTGCGGCGTTGGCGCCACGAGTTCGAGATGCAACTCGACGCGATCCGCGCGCAGGGTTTCGACGAAACCTTTGTGCGCACGTGGCGGCTCTATCTCGCGTATTGCGAGGCGGGTTTCGACGAGGGCCGTACGGACGTGATGCATTTCGTGCTGCAGTCTGCGAACTGAAATGCGCGCCGCGCTTGCCACGCTGTGTCTGATCCTGTGTCCGCTGCTATGGATGACGTCGGCCAACGCGGACTGGCGCGCCGACGTGCAGCCGGCGCAACTCGTCGGCGAGGGCGACTTCAGCGTGTTCGGCTTCAGGCTGTATCGTGCGCAGCTTTGGAGCGAACATGCGCCGCTGAATTACACGGCGCCGTTCGCGCTGCACCTCATCTACACGCGCAGCATCAGACGCGAACGCTTCGCCGATATCGGCATGGACGAGATCAAGCGGCAGGCAACGGCGCCCCTTTCGCACGACACGATCGAGCGCTGGCACGATGACCTGATGCAGGCTTTGACGGACGTCGAGCCGGGCGATCAGTTGAGTGCCGTGTTTCTACCGGGTAAAGGCGTGCGTTTTTATGCAGGCGAACAGCCGACCGCCGAAATCGACGATGTCGCATTTGCGCGGGCGTTCTTCGGCATCTGGCTCGACCCTTCCACGCGCGCCCCGAAGTTACGCATGCAGCTACTCGGCACGGCGCAATAAGCCGTCGGTTTGTGCCGGATGGAGCGGATACACGTTGTCCACTCGCACGGCCGCCGGTGCCGGTGCAATTGCTCGCGCGGTCTTTTGCGCCATCTCCGCGCTGATGAATTGGGTTGCGTCCTTCAATGCCGGGGCGAAAAAGCGCAGCGGTGCAGCGAGCGATGCCACCAGCAACACATGTCCCACGTACGGATAGTGTTTCACCTCGACGCTATCGCCGACCGCGCGCATTTTTGCTGCGAGCCGATCGGTATTGCCAGGGTCTACCGTGGTGTCGCGCTTGCCCGCGGCAAGAAACATCGGCGGCTCGTCGCCAGTCACGAAGTTGATGGGCTGACTTTCGGCGCGCACAGAAAGCGGGAAAATTTCTTTCAGCACGGGATCAGTAAGCGGCAGGAAGTCGTAGGGGCCGGCGAGCCCAATCACGCCGCTCAAGTCGCGCTTGCTCATGTGTTGCCCAGCAAGGTAGTGGCCGTCAGTGGCCAGCAACACTGCAATATGAGCGCCCGCTGAATGGCCCATGAGGAAGATCGTCGACGGGTCGCCGCCAAACTCCGTCGCGTGATCGCGCGCCCAGCGTACGGCTGCGGCGGCATCTTCGATAAAGCCGGGGAAACCGACCTTCGGCCACGTGCGATAGTCCGGCACGACCGCGACAAAGCCGCGCGAAGCGAGTGCCTCACCGACGAACAGATACTGGCCGCGCTCGCCGTTCTGCCAACTGCCGCCATAGAAGAAAACCACGATGGGGCGGCCGTGCGGAGCCGCAGGCAGTGTGCTGGTCAGCCTGTCATCCGGTTCGTAGACGTCGACTTTCTGACGCGGGTCGGGTCCGTACGGAATGCCCGTACTCGCGCGAAACGTGTGGTGCGGAACAGCCGCATTCAACAGCGCGCTGCCGCTGCAACCGCCGAGTGCGGTCAGTGCGAACGCGGCGCTCAAGGTAACCAGGCGTCGAGTCATGAGCTAAAACCCGAGCCCCGCCACCTGCGCCAGCAGCACGCCGTTGAGCGCCAGTACCGCAACCGTGCCGACCACGGCGGCCACCGTCGTGATCCGGCGGTTCCTGTATGCGCCCATGAGATCGCTGCGCGAAGTGAACCAGACCAGCGCGATCATCGGCACCGGCAAGGCGATGCTCAACACCACCTGGCTCATGACCAGCGCGCGGGTCGCATCCACGCCCCACGCCACGACAGCGAAGGCGGGCGCCATCGTGATGAGGCGTCGCAGGCCGACGGGTATACGCATGCCGACGAAGCCTTGCATGATCATCTGTCCGGCCATCGTGCCGACCACCGAACTGGATATGCCTGAGGCGATCAGTGCGCCGAGAAAGAGGGCGGCGGCCGCACTGCCGAGCAGCGGCGTCAGCGTGCGCCAGGCGGTCTCGATGCTGGCCATATCCGAGTGGCCCTGATGAAACGCGCTCGATGCCATGATGACCATCGCCATATTGATAAGACCGGCTACACCGAGCGCCGCGACCACCTCCACGTTGGAGAACTTCAGCAGCCTCGCGCGTTCGTGTTCGTTGCGTGGCGTGACGCGATTTTGCGTCAGACCCGAATGGAGAAACAGCACGTGCGGCATGACCGTTGCGCCGATGATGCCGACTGAAATGGTCAACGCGCTGTGATCGGGAATACGCGGCGTGAACGTATGCAGAAAGACCGCTGGCCACTGCACCGGCGCGATCAACAGCTCGGCCAGATACGACAGGCCGATCACGCCGACGAGCGCGGCAATCACCAGTTCCAGCGGGCGAAAACCTTTTTTCTCGAACTGCAGCAGACCGTAGGTGACGGCTGCGGTCACGAGCATGCTGGCGAGCATGGGCAAATGCAGCAACAGCGAGACGCCGATTGCGCCGCCGACGAACTCGGCCAGATCCGTTGCCATCGCGGCCACTTCGCTCATGCCCCACATGACGAGCACATAGCGGCACGGCAACGAAGCGCGGCACAGTTCGGCCAGGTTGCGTCCGGTGACTAGGCCGAGCTTGGCAGACAGCGACTGAAACAGCATGGCCACGATATTCGCGACGGCCACGACCCAGAGCAGCGTATAGCCATAGCCTGCACCGGCCTGGATGTTGGTCGCGAAGTTGCCGGGGTCCATGTATGCGATCGACGCCACGACCGCCGGGCCGGCCATCGACAACATTGCGCGCGGTCCACGGCGATGCCCCGCGAGTGCTTCACGGATGGCGTGACAGGTCTGCTCGGTCAGCGTCTGCGGCGCGACACGGCCTACGGCTTCGTTCATGGCATCTCCGGTGCGTCGTTAGTCTGGTTCATGCAAGTGCGTTCGTTCTGGACCCGTCTCAGCCGTACGCAAGCCACGCGCCTGGAGACGATGGGTCAACGCGAAAACAGCAAGGAGGCGGGCATCGTGTCACCACGATGCGCCGTCGCCGTACCGTTACGCGCTGGTTACCCGTTTACTGCTTCGTTCAGGCACTCATGTTGAGCGGCCCGTTCACGCCGTTCGGGAAGAAGCCGCCTTTCACCGCCGCCGTGCTCGTCAGGTAGACGATGTTGAGCACATCTGAATAGCTGCGTCCAAAGGCCAGACCATTGCTGTCGAGCGGCACGATGTTCGATGTGCCGGCCGTCGTGCCGGTGATGCCCTGATCGTCGTTGCCCACCTGATCGAGGCTGTCGCGTGCCGCGGAGATGGCGTTGGCGGCGCTCAGCAGGCTCGTCATGTCGATGCCTTTGGCGTACAGCGTCGTCCGCACAAGCCCGGCGTGATAAGCCTCGGCGGCGAGAATGCCGGCAGCGGCCGTGAGGAAGGTCTTGCTGGCGAGCAGGGGCGCCGCGCCCTTGTACGCCGTCACGCCCACGTCCTCGAAGATGAACGCACCGAGCAGGAAGTTGTTGTCGCTCTCGTACGGATTGAAAGCGGCGCCCCCGCCAACCAGTCCCGCCGCACGCGCCGCAACGGAGAACGCGCCATTCGGATTCGTGCCGCTGATGTCGATGGACGGCATGGCAACCGCGGCGGAACCGAGGGCGGAGCGCAGGAACGCGACGTGCTCGCGCTCGTCGTTGGCGATTTCGTTGGCGTACGCCTGCACCACGGGGTCCTGGAAGGGCACTTGCGCCCCCGCGTTGACGGCACCCTGGGTGCCCACGCCCGACAACATGCTGTTCGGCAAACCGCTGCCGGTGGTGGCGTAGGTGTAGAACTGCGCTTCGAGGTACTCGAGGTTCAGCGCGAAGTTGAGAATCTCCTCGTCTGTCGGCCCGCTGCTCTGTGCCATCGAGTTGTTGCCGGAACCGCCGCCGCATGCGCTGATCAGCGTGCCGCCTACCAGTCCCAGGCTCAGGCCTCCGGCGTTTCTGAAGAATTGTCTGCGCTGCTGGCGCCGCTCCACACGACGATCGAACATATTAATAAGGGATGCTGAATTGTCTCCTGACTTTTCCGACATGGCCGTGCTCCTCAGTAATTTCGCAGGGAAATGCCGCGGCATTCGCGGCGCATTCGCTCAGTCAACAGGACAGTCTGCGCGATGCGGTGGCGCAAATCGCGAACACGAGGACACACTGCTCTTCAAAGAGAAGAACCGAAGCGCTGCACCCAGAAAAGGCGGGTCCTCAACGCACTTTACGGAGCGAAGCTCGCGATGGATGCAGCATGCAAGAAAGATATTTGCGTGCGCTCGCAACATTTCTTGCGAGAGCGCGTGAGCGATGCAGCAGGTTTAAAGCAAACGCATCGCACGGTGCGCTGCCTGGCGATGCACGCGCGAATCACAGCACGCGTTGTGATTCATCGCGCGCACGCAATGGCCATCAGGGCTCCGGGCGAGCCGTCTGCGTCATACTCTGTACAATTCCCGGATCGACGATCGCATTGCCACGTGTGCGTCACTATCTGGCATATACCGCAGCAATCCGGTCCGGCTCCTGCACCCGAACGCGCGACGGCTTTGCCGCTGCGCGTTCACGAACCCGCACTGATTTCATGGCTATTACCTACAAGACACCCGAGGACCTCGCCGCGCTGCGCGTCGCCGGCCGCCTCGCAGCCGACGTACTCGCGATGATCGGCGAGCACATCAAGGCCGGCGTGTCGACCGAAGAACTCGACGCGCTCTGCAACGACTTCATCGTCAACAAGCAGAAGGCGATTCCGGCGAACGTGGGCTACCTCGGTTTTCCGAAGACGGTATGTACCTCGGTCAATTCGGTGGTGTGTCACGGCATCCCGAACCGCGCGGAGATCCTGAAGGACGGCGACATCATCAATATCGACGTGGCCGTGATTCGCGACGGCTATTTCGGCGACACCAGCCGCATGTATTGCGTGGGCCAGCCGAGTAGCGTGGCGCGGCAGTTGATCGACACCACCTACGAAGCGATGCTGGCCGGTATCCGACAGGTGAAGCCGGGCGCTACGCTGGGCGACATTGGCCACGCCATCCAGAAGACGGCGCAGCGCGATGGCTTTTCGATCGTGCGCGACTACTGCGGGCATGGCATCGGCAAGGTCTATCACGAGGAGCCGCAGGTGCTGCACTACGGTCAGGCGGGGCAGGGTCTGCGTCTGAAGCCGGGCATGGTGTTCACGATCGAGCCCATGATCAACGCCGGGCGCGCGGGCACCTCGGTGTTGCGCGACGGCTGGACGGTGGTGACCAAGGACCGCTCGCTCTCCGCGCAGTGGGAACACATGGTGGCCGTGACGGACGACGGGTACGAACTGCTGACGCCCTGGCCGGACGGCACCGGGCGTTACGAGGCGCCTTAGGCGCTTTAGGCGCAGCGGAACAAGCAAGGGCGTGCATGAGCAGTGAAGAGCGGTGACATGCGCAGTGACATGCGCAGCCGCATGAGGCCCAGGTTTGCGCCGCAGACGGCTGCCGTCAAGGGACAACGTGCACAAATTGCCAAATTTAGGATTTGACTCGCGCGCCGGTTCGGTTAAAGCTACGGCTTAGTGTTTCAAGGGGTTTACGTCTGCATGAGTCCGTCATTGACCGTTCGCCGCATCGCCGCTGATCAGGGCGCAGTTTTACGCGAACTCCGTACCGCGTCGTTGCGGGA
Source organism: Paraburkholderia sp. DHOC27 (assembly GCF_003429005.1). Taxonomy (GTDB): domain Bacteria; phylum Pseudomonadota; class Gammaproteobacteria; order Burkholderiales; family Burkholderiaceae; genus Paraburkholderia. Next base: position 497,405 of record NZ_QVQV01000004.1, on the reverse strand, counting down.
GGCGCCCTATGCCTTCGGTGAGACGCTGGAGGATGCTCTGTCCGCGGACGCCGCAACCTTCGATGCCACCGCCGCGGGTCACGCGGTTTCGAGTCTGGCCACATCGTTCATTCTCTATACCGAAGGCCATCCCGCCGGGCTGATCGAAGCGCATTTCGAAGACAGCGCCGCGCGCCGTGCGTTTGTCGGCGAATTGTGGGTGGCGCCCGCGGTGCGTCATCTGCGTGGCGGCGAGCTGCTCGTCAACACCGCCAGCGAATGGCTGGCTGGCGCGGGCGCCGAGGAAATCTACGCGTGGGTGGCCGACGCCAACCGCACGGCAATGCGCTTTTACGAGCGCCTTGGCTTCGGCCCGACCGGCGAGCATGCCCGTACCGCGCGCTGGCCCGACCAGTCCGAAAGCCTGCTGGTGCGCCACGTACCGCGCGCCTCGCAAGTCTCCTCCCAGTGACCGGGCGGGCGGTTCAGCCGCACGCCGTTCCCTGTCCTCTGCGCTTCTGCGACGCCCGTTGCCCCAGCTCGGGCAGCGGCGTTCATTCATATCGCGGAAAATACTGGCTCCGCGCGTGGACGCCTGTAAAATACGCAAAATTTTTTGCCGAACGCTATGTCGCCCAAGAAATCGCCATTTTTTGAACTCCGCAGTGGCAGCGTGGATACGCTCCTGTTCGTGGTCAAAACAACTGACCTCGAAGCCATGCGTGCCGAGCTGACCCGGCGCTTCGAGGCGACTCCCGAATTCTTCGCCAATGACGTCGTCGCAATCGACGTGCGCCGGCTCGCCGGTGACGAACGCGTGCCGCTGGCCGATATCGCGCAACTGCTCGACAGCGTGCGCATGCGCCCGGTGGGCGTCGTGGCGAACCCCGAGCAGGGCTGGGCCGCCGAATCCGCGTTGCCGCTGCTCGAAGCGCGCGACCGGCGCGGCGTGTCGGCGAAGGCCGCCGAAGAAAACAACGGTGGCAGCGCTGAGAACACCACGCCGGTGCAGGGCGAACTGCCGATGACGGACCCCGCAGCCGAGCCAACCGCCGCGGCCGACGCCGCGACGGCGGGCGTCGAGCCCGTCAAGCTCGCCACCTCGTCGCAGACCACGGTGATCGACAAGCCGCTGCGCTCGGGTCAGCGAATCTACGCAAAAGGCGATCTGGTGGTGCTCGGCCTCGTGAGCTACGGGGCAGAAGTAATCGCCGAGGGCAACATCCATATTTACGCGCCGTTGCGCGGCCGCGCGTTGGCGGGCGTGCACGGCAACCACGACGCGCGCATTTTCTGCACCTGTCTGGAGCCGGAGCTGATCTCCATTGCCGGCATCTACCGTACGACCGAGACCCCTCTGCCGCCGGATGTGCTCGGCAAACCGGTGCAGATCTGGCTCGATGAAGAAAAGCTGATGATTGAACCGCTGCGGCTCACCTGATCACGCGTCGCGCGCGCCGCGCTGGTGCGTGCCGTGGAGCGGGCTGCCGCCGGACTTATTTGAACGAAATTGACGAACACAGGGTAAGGGTAATGGCAAAAATCATTGTGGTGACATCGGGCAAGGGTGGCGTGGGCAAGACGACCACGAGCGCGAGTTTTGCATCGGCCCTGGCGTTACGGGGCAGCAAGACCGCCGTCATCGACTTCGACGTCGGCCTGCGTAACCTCGACCTCATCATGGGCTGCGAACGCCGCGTGGTGTACGACCTGATCAACGTGATCCAGGGTGAAGCCAATCTGAACCAGGCGCTCATCAAGGACAAAAAGTGCGAGAACCTGTTCATCCTGCCGGCTTCGCAGACGCGTGACAAAGACGCGCTGACGATGGAAGGCGTCGAGAAGGTCATCAACGACCTGATCGCGATGGACTTCGAATACATCGTCTGCGACTCGCCGGCCGGGATCGAATCGGGCGCGCTGCTGGCCATGCACTTCGCCGATGAAGCACTCATCGTGACGAACCCGGAAGTGTCGTCGGTGCGCGACTCGGACCGCATTCTCGGCATCCTGTCGTCGAAGACCAAGCGTGCCATCGAAGGCAAGGAGCCGATCAAGGAGCACCTGCTGATCACCCGCTACAACCCGAAGCGCGTGAGCGAAGGCGAAATGCTGTCGCTGACCGACATCCAGGAAATCCTGCGCATCGATCTGATCGGCGTGATTCCGGAATCGGAAGCGGTGCTGCATGCGTCGAACCAGGGTCTGCCGGCAGTGCACCTCGACGGTACTGACGTCGCCGAAGCCTATAAAGACGTGGTGTCGCGTTTCCTCGGCGAGCAGAAGTCGCTTCGCTTTACCGATTACCAGAAGCCCGGGCTGCTGCAGCGCCTCTTCGGCACCAAGTAAGGGGAGCGCACGTAATGTCGATTCTTTCGTTTTTGCTGGGCGAGAAGAAGAAGTCCGCATCCATAGCGAAGGAACGCCTGCAGTTGATCATCGCGCACGAGCGCGCCGGCGGCCATGCGCCCGCCGATTATCTGCCGGCGTTGCAACGCGAACTGGTTGCCGTGATTTCGAAGTACGTGAAGATCTCCGATGACGATATTCGCGTGAGTCTCGAGCGCCAGGACGACCTGGAAGTGCTCGAGGTCAAGATCGAAATCCCGCAGGCCTGATTTTCGCCAACGGTTGTTCAGACGGGCTGGCTCCAGCCCGTTTTCTCCACGATGTGTACGCGCTTCGCCTCGTCCCGATGACGGGGTGAAGTGCCGTCTCCCCAGCCCTATCCCACGGTTCCCAGGTGTGCAAGGCGCGGTGCTAGAGTGGTGTTGACGCGGTTCCGTCGCACGCTCCCTGTCGCGTTCATTGCGTCGAACCCGCGTTGGAAACATTCCGTTGCATTGTCAGGCAGCGCGTAACGTATTGGCGGTCAGCCAAAACGGGACGTCGCGCATTAAAGGACTAACGCCAGGATTGGCGCCTTTAAACAGAGGGGAAAATGAAAAAGACCTTTCGCTTGTTTCTCGCTCAAGCTTTGATCGTGACGGCGGGTGCGACTGCCGTTGCCTCGGCATCCGCTCAGGTTGTCGTGATCGCACCGAGCGCGCCGCCTCCGGCGCGCTATGAAGTCGTACCGGCGCCGCGCGCTGGCTATGTCTGGGACCAGGGGCACTGGCGCTGGGATCATGGCCGCTATGTGTGGATTGGCGGCCACTGGCAACGTGAACGGGTTGGCTACCATTGGGTGCCGGGCCATTGGGTCGCACGCGGCCCGAACTACCGTTGGGTCGAAGGCCACTGGGCCTGATTCACTGATCCACGGCATGAACGCGTTGCGTCGGCGACGCGTTCATTTCATTCATGCGGTCTGAATTCTGACCATCTGACCATCTGACCAAGTGCCCGTTTTACCGCGGCGGCGCGTTCGCCGCATCGGCCTCGTCCGTAGCGGGCGGCTCGTCGTCGATCAGCGCCTCGGGCACTTCCGGTGTGGGCGCCGGAGCCGGGCCCGGCAGCGGCGTCACGTAGCGCTCGGAAAGCGCTTCGTAGAGCGGCGGCGCAAAGAAGCGCGACACGCGGCTCGACACCAGCGCCGTGGCCATCAGCGAGATCACGAGCGCATGCCCGTTGATCATCTCCATCACGATCACGAACGACGTGATGGGGGCCTGTGTGACGGCGGCAAGGTAGCCGACCATCGCGAGCGCAATCAACATTGGCAACTGCATGCTGCCGAACACCATGTGCAGCACATTGCCGATGCCCGCACCGATCGAAAGGGACGGCGCGAAGATGCCGCCCGGAATGCCTGGCAGATACGAGCCGACCATCGAGATCATCTTGAGCAGCGGATAGAACACCGACAGATGTTCGCTGCCGTCGAGCAGACCGTGCGCTTCAGCGTAACCGCTGCCAAACGTGAGACCGCCGGAAAGCAGGCCCACCACGGCGATGATGAATCCGCAGAGCGCAGCGAAGACCACTGGACGCTCACTGTGCAGCACGCGCAACGGCGCCGGAATCCAGCGCCCCGTGTTGAGCAGTAGCCAGCAAAACACGCCACCGGCGATACCCGTCACGAGCCCCGTGAGCGCCACCGCCGCGGGCAGCAGATCCGGAAAATGCGCGCCGATCTGGATGGTGCCGAAGTACGTGTAGTTGCCGTTCACGCCGAGCGCGATCACGCCGGCAATGATGATTGCCGTAATCAGCACGCCGCTCGCACGCGCCTCGAAGCTGCGTGTGAGTTCCTCGATGGCGAAGATGATCCCCGCAAGCGGCGTATTGAAGGCGGCCGAGAGGCCCGCGGCCGCACCGGCCAGCACGAGCTGACGTTCGATATGAGCGTTGGAGCGCGGATAAAAACGCCGCAGATTGAACATCAGCGCTGCGCCGACCTGCACCGTGGGTCCCTCGCGGCCAATCGTCATGCCGCCCAGAATGGCGAGAAACGATACTGCGATCTTGCCGAACAGGATGCGAAACGACAGCAAACGGCTGCCGTATTCACCGGGCTTGGCGTGCAGGGTGGCGATGACTTGCGGAATGCCGCTGCCTTCCGCACCGCGAAAGAACTTGCGCGTGAGCCATACGCAGGCCGCCGTGACCGCTGGGGTGATGATGAGCGGCAGCCACGTGTGGCGGTGCTGGATGGCCTGAAACTGGGCGAAGCCAAAGTCGATCAGTTTGGCGTAGAGGACGGCGATGAAGCCGACGACGATCGCGCCAAGCCAGAACACGCCGTATTGGCGCCACAGGCGCCGGGTGCGCCGGATGACGCTGGAGGAGAATGGCAATGCCCGCATGAGATGATTGCAGTGGCAAAGGTTGGATTATAGCGGCCGATCAGCCGCATACGGCCGCCTGAAAGGCATTTGGAATAAATTGGCAATTGTTGCGCGCGCGGGCTAACTTACGATTCAGGGCGCCTTCGCGAGGGCCCCTTCGAGCCCGCACGCGGCGAAGAGATTGCCGCCTCAACTGTGAGAGCGCGTCGTGGTCGGCTAAAATGCCGCCGCGACCGAAACTTCGACAGGCTGATCAATGAAGCGAATTCTTATCGTCAAGGTGACGTCACTGGGCGATATTGTGCAGGCACTGCCGGTCATTGCCGATATCAAACGGGCATTTCCGGGCGTGCAGGTCGACTGGGCGGCCGACGAGGCCTTCGCCGAGGTGGTGCACTGGAGCCAGAGCGTCGACCGGGTGCTCTGCGCGCCGTTGCGGCGCTTCAAGAAGGCACGCCGCTGGGCGGATTTCAAGGCCATCGCGGCCTCGATCGGCGACCTGCGGGCTTACCGCTACGACTTCATCCTCGACATTCAGGGCGTGTACAAGAGCGCCATCATTGCCTTTCTGGCCCGTTCGTCGCGGCGCTTCGGTTATCAGTCCAAAGACCTGGGCGAACGCGGCGCCGCTTTCGCTTACTCGGGTCGTTTCGGACCGCGTCCGCTCGGCAATGCGTGGCAAGGCATGCGCATCAGCGTGGGTGAGGTGCTCGGCTATCAGCCGGAAGGTCCTTCCATCTACGATCTGAAACTGCCCGAAGCCGACACCGCACCATTCGGCACGGCTGAGGTCGGCGACGCTCCGGTGGCGGCGCTGTTCCACGCCACCTCGAAGGACGACAAGAAGTGGCCCGTCGACCATTGGGCGGAAGTGGGCAATGAACTCGTGCGCCGCGGGTTTCGTATCGTGTTGCCGTGGGGTTCGGCGGGCGAGCGCGCAGAGGCGGAAGCGATCTCCGCAAAGGTGCCGGGCTCTGCCGTGCTTCCTCAGATGAGCGTCACGGAGATTGCGCGGATGATCGACGCGTGCGCGCTGGTGATCGGCACGGACACGGGCTTCGTGCACGTCGCCCACGCCCTGCAAAAGCGTACCGTGATGATTTTCGTGGCGACCTCGCCATCGCACTTCGGCATCGAGGCGCCGTTCCGTTCCATCTCCATTGGCGATGGACACTCGGTGCCGCCAGTCAGCGAAGCGCTGCGGGCGATCGACTACGTTCACATGGATCCGGCCACGGCCGGCAGCGCGGCCCATCCCGCGGCGGCAGTCTGATGATGGTCTGATTGTCCGACAGCGCTGGCGGCACGGTACGCCGCCTGTAGCGTCCGCTAATGAGCGGCGGCTAGCGTGTCGAGCGCTCCTTCACAAAAGAAAAAAGGCGCGACACGCACAACGCTCGGTCAGACAAGCGCTGTCATGGCACGCCTCGAAAATCGCCCGTGTCGGGGAACAGCGGGCGGAGAGGATCCAACATGAACAAACAGGCACTACCCTCGTAAAGACTGCGAGCATGCCGGTGAGTTCCATATTTGTCACACGCTTGTTCGCGCTGCTTTCTCGCCGGTAAGCCGTGCGCTTGGCGAGCCTGCTTCGCGAGCCGCTCAACGTATTCGCGCGTATTACACATCTGTTAGAAATGTGGCTGTTGATTGACGTCCGGCGACTGGCTTTACGCTCGAAGCAAATGCTGGAAGGTTCATGCCGGCACGCGGATACCTGAGGTCTTCGAGCTTAGGAAGAGTGCGCTAAACCCTTGTATCAAAGGGCCAAACGGACACAACTGCGAAGCCGTACCTGTCATTGAGGGGCTTTTGCGCGAGTGCCTTCAAACGTTTGCGGTGTCCCTTTCAAGCGCCGTGACGTTTGCAGAAACGCTGCCTGCTTCGCGCAACGTGTAACGGAGCGCACATCATCGCTTACAAAATGCAACGCTTGGTCTGCGTCGCATCGTGTTCAATCACACCATTCGAGAGCCGCTCGAACGACTTTGAATCGATGTGGGAGATACCTCATGAAACGCTTGACGCTGACATTGATTGCGGGCGCATTGCTTGCCGCGACACTGGGTGGCTGCGTGATCGCACCGGCGCCGGGATATTACGGCGGCGGCTACCACCATCACGGCTACTACTACGATTGATCGTCTCGCGGCTCGTGCTCGCGAGCGGACGGATGCCTGGCTCAGCTCAGCATCAGCTCGAAGGCGATGACTGCGAAGATCGCCGCCAGATTAGCGGCGATCGCTTCGAGCACGATGGCCTTCCAGCTCGAGGGGCGGAAGCGCAGCGCGAGCAACAGGGAACACAGCAGCGCCAGCGCAATGATCACCACGATATCGGAGTTCTGAATATGGATTCGCATGGTCGGCTCCCTGCTCGTGAGTGGCGGTTTGACTTCCGGTGAACGCGGTTTGAATTCTTTCGCAGGCCGTAAGGATTCGCGTGGGTCGATCGGGTAATCCGCAACGCGCCTTTTTTCCGAGTATAGGCACGCCAAAAAGTCACGCAAGGGGTCGCGCTGCTAAGTGAACATTGAATAGACGTGCCGCGTCGGGCCAAAATTGGCTGACACGTCCATCAAGCTATGGTGGGAAAAGACAGTGATGCAGGCGTGGCGAGCACACCCGCATCGCAAGGCGGGGTTACATCAAGTGAGCGTTGCGCGTTTCGCGCATGCACAGTACACCGAACAGACTGACGGCGGCTGCGATGGACACGTAAGCGCCTACCCAGCTCAGTCCACCGTGTGCAGCTAGCACCTGTGCGATATAGGGCGCCACTGAGGCGCCGAGAATGCCGCCGAGGTTGTACGCGACACCTGCACCGGTATAGCGCACGTTGGTGGGAAAGAGTTCCGGCAGCAGCGCGCCCATCGGGGCGAAGGTCACGCCCATCAGAAACAGTTCGATGACGAGGAACAACAGCACGAGCGGCATCGATCCGCTGCCCAGCAGCGGCGCCATTGCGAAGCCCGAGAGGATCGCCGCGATGATGCCGACGATCAGCACGGGCTTGCGGCCGTAGCGATCGCTGGCCCATGCGGAAAGCGGCGTGGCGAGCGCCATGAACAGCACGGCGATGCACAGCAGGCCAAGAAAGCTTTGCCGCGGAATATGCAGCACTGACACGCCATACGAGAGCGAAAACGTGGTGGCGTTATAGAACAGGGTGTAGCACACCACCATCGAAAGCGCGCCGAGCACGGTCGGCCAGCCGTGCTGCGAGAGCAGCGTGGCGATCGGCACGCGCACGCGTTCCTCGCGCTCGATTGCAGCGCGAAAGGCCGGCGTTTCCGCGATCTTCAAACGCACGTATAAGCCGAGCGCAACCAGCACCGCGCTGACGATAAAAGGCACCCGCCAGCCCCAGCTACGAAACTGCTCGTCCGAAAGCGACAACGCAAGACCGAAGAACAGGCCGTTCGATGCCAGAAATCCGATGGACGGTCCGAGTTGCGGGAACATGCCGAACCAGCCGCGTTTGCCGGGCGGCGCGTTTTCCGTGGCGAGCAGTGCAGCGCCGCCCCATTCGCCGCCAAGGCCAATGCCCTGGCCGAAACGCAGGACGCACAACAGGATTGGCGCGAGACTGCCGATCGAATCGTAGCCGGGCACGAAGCCGATGAGCGTGGTGGACACGCCCATCACGAGGAGCGACGCAACCAGGGTCGACTTGCGGCCGATGCGGTCACCGAAATGGCCGAATAGAAACGAGCCGATGGGCCGCGCGACGAACGCAATGCCGAACGTGACGAAGGCCGAGAGCGCCTGCGCCGTCGCCGAGCCATGCGGAAAGAACACCGGGCCAATGACGAGCGCGGCGGCGGTCGCATAGACGTAGAAATCGTAGAACTCGATCGCGGTGCCGATGAAGCTCGCGAAGATGATCCGCGCGCTGCTGTTCTTCCCGGCCGCGTCGGGCTGGGTCGCGGAAATCGGCGAGGTAGACATGCACTATCTCCAGTGTCGTGACGCTGTGTGCGGCGCATCCGTGAGCGGCGCGCTCGTACAGCGTCGTATTTTGTATGGATGGTTCGCGGCTGTGTTGCATCACGCCTTGGTCGGCGCAACGATGCAGGGCGTGGTGCAACACGCGTGGATAACGCGGCGAAGCGAGGGGTGGGCGCGCGAACGACAGCGGGTAAGCGGACGATGCGCGTCATGCCGGACTGAGCCGGCGTGGGGATCGAAAAATTATAGCGTGCGCAGGCTTGCCTCGGGCTTTGCGAGGCGCACGGGTGCCTGCGACGTGCAACGACGCCACCCGCTGGTCAGTCGATGGTCTGCGCCTGCGGCGAAGCGAACGTGCGCAACTGGAACTTGCCGTTGTCGTTGAAGAGCCAGTCTTCGAACAACTCGATCTGGCCACGGCCGTTGAGCAGTCTGGCCGGCGGTTGCGGCAGCGGCGCGGCGCGCCTGAGTGTCGAGAGCGCGGTGCTTTCCGCTTCGTCGTCGCCATTGGTGCGATAGACCGCGGACTGCACGAGCTGACCGTTGCGATCGACGGTGAACGAGACGACGACCAGCGAGCGCAGCATCGGCTGCAGCGTGCCTTGCAGAACATACGACGGGTTGCGATCGAGAATGCGCCGCGCGACGGCCATGCGGTACTGATCGAGCGTGGCGCTGTTCACAGCAGCCGCCGGCACGATCAGCGGCGGCCGTTCTGGCGGCGTGAACGTGCAGCCAGCCGCCAGCATCGCGATGCCCAGCACGAGCGACGCACGGTAAGCGCAGCGAATGCGGCGAATGCCATGAACACGATGCGAACGCGCACCGTCGCTACGGATCAGTTCGTTCAGATGGCCTGAGCGGATATGCATCGCAGATGAGCAGCGAAGAGCAGGATGTTTTCATGGTAGACAAAAGCGGCGGCGTTGCAATGCGCATTGGCCCTGAATTGCTGTTGCAAGGTGTAACGCGCGAGCCTGTGCAGCGTGTGAGGAATCGAGCAGGATGGTCCGGGCTTGGAGGGATTCGAGGGCGCGATATCAAGGCGCTCGATTTGTAACCGTGTAACGCTCCGAAACAAGGCCGTAGCCAAACTGTAGTGTGCGTTCTCTAGGATGTCTTCATTGCTCATGCAACGATCAACGGAGGTATCCGATGTTGAGCCCTCACGAACTGGCGACGCTCATGCTGATCCGCGACACCGGAAAGATTCTGGAAGAAAAAGATCCCGATGTGCTCGCGTTGCGTCACTACGAACTCGTCGAGTTGCGGCCGCGGGACCGTCAAGGCGCCACGCTTCAACTGACGCTTCGTGGCCGTGAGTTGCTCGAGCGTTTGCATCCCGCGACAGACTCGTTGCAATAGGCGTCGCTCGCCTCGTGCACAACCTGCACAACCTGCACAACCTGCACGACCCGCACGACACCCGAACCGGTATGCGCGCGCTGAATCTAAAAATATAATTGCGACGCTTTGGCGGCTGTCCGCCCTGCCGCATCGCACGGGCTCTATCTGGGTATCGCTTTCGTGTGCCTGCCAATGGCTTGGAGCGTGCTGATGCTTATCCGTGCCGTTATCGGCGCCTGCAAAATGGACCACTGCATTTGACTGCACCCGCTGGCTTGGGAATAAAGCATGCTGCAGGTTCGTTAACAGCGGGCTCGTGCGGGTTGCGAGGGCTTGCAGGTGTAACCGACCGAAAAAATCACCTGCGTCGAAACGATTGAATTGCGGCGTAGAGTGGAATAGCGTTCTGTTGTGCCGTGGAACACGCGTTCCACGCCCGTTTCGTCGTGGAGATCGTTGTGAAAAGGCTAAAAATTTTGCTGGGATTGTCCGCCGCCGTGATGGTTTGCGCGAGTGGCGTGGCACATGCGGCTCATGTGGGCGTTTATATCGGCGGTGGCGGGTATTACTACCCGTGGGGACCGGCGCCGTATTACTACCCGTATGCGCCGGCGGTCGCCGTACCGGTACCGGTTCCGGTCGGTCCGCAGGAATACGTCGAGCAGGGACAACCGCAGGGGCAACCACAGGGACAGCCGGCCGCGCCGGTGCAGGGTCCCGCTGCCGCGCAGCAAAACGGCAACACCTGGTACTACTGCGAGGACAGCAAGACCTACTACCCGTATGTGAAGTCGTGCTCGTCGGGCTGGCGGCCAGTACCGGCGCAAGAGTCGTCGGAGCCGTCCAATTAAGCGTGTTTTTCGTCAAGAGAAGGACATGAAATATTCAAGCTATGCGGTGCTTGCGTCGCTGAGTCTGCTCGGGGCATGCGCGGTCTTGCCGACATCTCCTAGCGTGATGGCGCTGCCCGGCACCGGCAAGACGTTCGATCAGTTCCGCGCGGACGACGCTGTCTGCCGGCAATATGCCTATCAGCAGGTGGGCGGCGTGGCAGCCAATCAGGCGGCGACGACTAACGCGGTGGGCAGCGCTGTCGTAGGCACCGCGCTGGGTGCGGCGGCAGGCGCTGCGATTGGCGGCGGCAGTGGCGCTGCGATCGGCGCGGGAGCGGGCCTGCTGACCGGCAGCGCGGTCGGCGCAGGGACGGCGCAAAACTCGGCGATTGGCACGCAACGAAGCTACGACTACGCGTACTTGCAGTGCATGTACGCGTCCGGTGAGCGGATCCCTGTAACCGGTTCCTTCCGCACGATTGCGCCTGCCAACAGTGGTTACGTTGCAGCACCGCCGCCTCCGCCGCCGGGGGCGCCACCCCCGCCGCCACCTGGGGCGAATTGATTCTTTCGTTTGCTGGAAGTGGATGTGAACGCGGCTGCCGTGGTTAAGGCAGCCGCGTTGTCATTTGGCGAGTGCGCGAGGCGTGCTGCTTGCCGGTTTGACGGCATGACGTTGCCGTTTTTACCGCAGCGCTAAAGCACGATGATGCCGTTCCGTCGTCAGGTAATGATGTGAAACATTGATGCAACACATTGCCGAGCAAACCCTTCTACACTGAATTTGCCTCCCCCAAGGAGGCATCGGTGGAAGGTCTTTATTTGCCCGCTTCGTGCGGGCAATTTTTTGCCTGTTGTGTGCCTGTTTTTCGCCTGTGGCTAGCGTGGGTGTTGCGCTTGGCTCAGGCGGTCCAATCCCAATGGCACGTATTTATCTATGCCAGCCTCCACCGCCGAAGCCAACCCCCACGTTGACGGCTGGCGCATAGTAGCCATACGCCGGTGCTGGCGCGTAACCATACGGCGTAGGTGCAACCACGCAACCGCCGAGACTGACGGCGAGCGTACCCAGTCCAAAAACGAGTCCTAAAACTTTTAGCATATTTGCCTCCCTGTTACGTGTTGGACGGGGCCATGCTGCATTGCGTTCTGGCTCCCGTGTGACGGTGCGTTACGGACATTCCCGCGGCATTTCGTTCCGCACGGCCTATGCGCTGGCGTATCCCGGCTTTGGGGGCAGGGAGCGACTTACAGTTGCTTACCATAGCGGGTTACAGCAACGGGTTTCAGCACGCACGATTCGGGTCGAATTATGCAGGTCGAGGCGCCGCCATTGCGCTCCTGGTGTGTGCGCAAAGAGAAATTTGCGGGTGTTGTTTGCGCGCTACTTTGCAGCGTCTGCGCCGTTGCTATGATGGAGTTACTGTTCCTCGGAGCGGCAATCATGGCGATAAGAGATCTGATCAAAAGCGAGCGGCAGAACGCCGCCATCGCCGAAGCGCGCAAGCTGGCCGATAGCGGCGCTTACCACGACTACACGGACATCGAATACGTCTTGCGATTCGACCAGGGGTTGGCGGAGGTGTCGATGCTACTCGACAGCCAGGCCATCCATCGTGAGTTGAATCGACGTTGCGCCGATGCGCGCGAAAAGCAAGCCTTGCTGGCGGTGTGAATCGGGCGGCGTCGGCATGTCGCGGCGTAAAAAAGCCCGCCAGGATTTGGCGGGCGAAGCTGAGGAGATTCACACAACGCCTCCCCGGGGGACGGAAGAGGCAGTCGTAGTGTAGTCATCCACAGCGTGCGTTGCGTTTCACGCGCTCTTACAGCTATTACGCGGTATGACGACGCGCCGTGCTCAAGCGTATTCGCGAGCGCGATGTGCGCTCGCTTTCACTTTCGCGTCACGGCGTTTGCCGTTTGGGTTTGCCTTCTCGCGCGTGCGTTACGTTGTGTTGCGTGTGTCACGCTTGTTCAACTTGCCGGTTCGTCTGGCGTTGCGTTTTAGTTTTTGCGTCATTTCTGATGCGCGCATGTCGCAAGGCGATCCACCAGACCAGCGCGGCGAACATCGCGATTACGGACGCTGTGATCAGTGCCATCCGCATGGCTGCTTCGAACGGATGAAGAGCGCTGATGAAGCCACCAAACAAGGCAACGCCCACGGCCGCGCCGCCCTGACGTGCGGCGTTGAGCGTCGCGGCGGCGACGCCAGCGCGCTCGGACGCCACCGTACTCATGGCGGGCGCAGTAGCCGCAGGCGATACGATGCCGGCGGCCAGCCCGATGGCGAGCATCGGCGCAACGGCGAGCCAGCCGGAGGCGCCGGGTCCCAAGGCGAGCATGCCGAGTGCGCCGGCGATATACAAAACGAACGCCGCGCACATCGACCCGCGTGTGCCGCATAGCCTGACCACGCGGCTTGAGCAGAGACCGCCGAGCGCGACCATCGCGGTGAGTGGCAGGAATGCGAGGCCGGTGCGCAGAGGAGACTCGCCACGCAGCGTTTGATATTCAATGCTGAACGTGAATAGCAATCCATAGAAGATCAAAGCGGATGTCAACGATACGACCGTGGACGCGGAGAAAACGGCGCTCTTGAAGAATCCCAACGGCAGCATTGGTTCGGTCTGCCGCTTCTCAATGATCAGGAAAGCTAACCATGACGTGAAGCTAGCGACAGCGCCTAATTGGATGAGCGTGGAGCGCCAGCCATGACTCGCTCCTTCTATCAGGACGGCGATCAGCGACGCTAACGCGATGGCGACTGCCACCTGGCCGGCAACATCGAAATGGCGAGAGCGCACGGCGCCATCGCGCGTGATGCTGCGCGTCAGCACGATGCCGATCAGGACGATCGGAATATTCACGAAGAATATGCTGCGCCAGTTGAACCAGTGAATCAGCAGGCCGCCAATCAACGGTCCGGCAGCCATTGCAATGCCGCCACATCCCATCCAGACACCGATTGCCGACGCACGAGCGGCCGGTTCGGGGTAAGCGCGATTGATGAGGGAAAGCGAGCAGGGCACCAGCAAGGCGCTGCCCACGCCTTGCAACGCGCGGGCGCAGCACAGCATCAACAGATTGGGCGCGAAACCGCACAGCGCCGAGGCGAAGGCAAAGAGCGCGAGACCTGCCGTGTAGACGTTCCGCGCGCCGAGCCGATCGCCCAATGTGCCGCCTGTCAGCAGAAGGCTGGCGAAACTGAGCGTATAGGCATTCACGACCCACTGCAGACCCGCAATGCTGCCGCCCAGCGTTGCGCCGATTGACTCGAGCGCGACGTTGACGATGGACGCATCCAGCAAGACCAGCGTATAGCTCATGCTGGTGGCGGCGAGTGCCTGGCGTGCGATGCGTGCGTCGCGAATGTTGTGTTCGAGGCGCGGCATGCTCAGGTGCGCGAGTGAAATGCGTGGCGCTGCTGGTCATCTGGATGCCACGACAGGATGTGTTCGATGACTCGCATGTTCGCCGTCCGTTGAGGTTGTCGGACTTCAAGTCTAGTGGGCAGGGCGGTGGAATGTTTCGACGCGTGACGAACGATGTGGCTACTGATCTGACCGTTGGATCACAGCGTCTGGATCGGCCAGGCGAACGGCGGGAACAGCGCGAAGGTTTTCGAGCGCCCGTTTGAATCGGAGCGGGCGCGAGGTCCCGCAGCGGGTAGTGGAGCGGCGGTGGATTGCTGTCTGGACGAGCGTCTAGTAATGCACGGCGAGCGCATTGGATTGCGCGTTGCCCACGCCGGACACGAGATTCACACCGATGTTTCCGCTTGCCTTGCCAAGCGTGCCGCCCGCAAGCGTAGCCGCGCCGCTGCCGTTGATGGATCCGGCGGCGTGCACATCCTGCTGCGTATTGATATCCGATGACGATGCGCTCAGCAGCGCGATCTGGTTGGCTTGCGCATTCAGCGCGCCCGCTCCGACGTTGACACCGAGATTCCCGCTCACGTTGCGCATGGCGTCCATGCCGATCGACGCCGTGGTAGCCGCCAGGGTCGCCGCGCCACCCGTCTGCTGGCTGGTCGAAATCTGGCTGGTGCCGAACAGCGCGACGGCGTCCGGATCGCTGATGGTCAGCGCATTGGCAAAAGCCGGGGAGCCGCCAACGGCGAGCGAGACCAACAGCGTGACTAGCGGACGAACTCTCATGTGTACCTCCGGGACGAGTCTCGATGTGGGCTCGTATTCGGGGTATCGGCGGACTACGGGGAAAGTTGAGTGGGGTTTACGGCGGGGGAGGGGGGAAGGTGGCGGAGGCGGTGAGATTCGAACTCACGGAAGGATCACTCCTTCGCCGGTTTTCAAGACCGGTGCCTTAAACCGCTCGGCCACACCTCCAAGCCTTAAATTGTAACCTGAAAATCCCTCGCGTCGGCAAGTCGACTTGCTATCACTGAGGCTCTTTCAGAAACAGCGCCTGCAGATCGTTCAGAAAAGCCTGTCCGAGTGGTGTAGGCGCAATCTTTTCGTGGGTGCGTGCGATCAAGCCGCGTCGCTCCGCTTCCTGCAACGCAGGCTCGATTGACGTCATCGACATACCCGTACGTTCGATGAAGCGATGCACCGGAAACCCCTCCACGAGCCGCAATGCGTTCAGCATGAACTCGAACGGCAGATCGCGCGTTCCCACCTCGTGTTCTTCGTGCACCGGCGCGCCGGCTCTGGCCTGCTCGATAAACGTCGTGGGATGCTTGTAGCGCATCTGGCGCAAGATGCGATTGGGAAACGACAGCTTGGTATGCGCCCCGGCACCGATGCCGAGGTAATCGCCAAAGCGCCAGTAGTTGAGGTTGTGTTTGCTCTGCCGCTGCGGTTGCGCGTAAGCCGAGACCTCGTAGCGCTCGTAGCCCGCAGCCGTTGTGCGCTCGTGGATCCAGTCCTGCATATCCGCGGAAGCATCGTCGTCCGGCAATGCTGGCGGGAATTTCGCAAAGAGCGTGTTCGGTTCCAGCGTCAGGTGATACAGCGACAAATGCGGCGGCGCGAATGACAACGCCGTTTCGATATCCGCCTGACACTCTGCGAGCGTTTGCTGCGGCAACGCGAACATCAGATCGAGATTGAAGTTGTCGAAGGTGGTCGCCGCCACGTCGACTGCATGGCGTGCTTGCGCCGAGTCGTGAATGCGGCCGAGCGCCTTCAGATGCGCTTCGTTGAAACTCTGAATGCCAACCGAGAGCCGGTTCACACCGCTCGCGCGAAACTGCGCGAACTTGTCCGCTTCGAATGTGCCGGGGTTGGCTTCGAGTGTGATTTCCGCGTCGGCGTCCAGCGGCAGCAATGCGCGCACGTCCGACAGCAGCCGGTCCAATCCGGCCGCTGAAAGCAGGCTTGGTGTGCCTCCGCCGATAAACACCGTATGTACCTGACGTCCCCAGACGAGCGGCAACGCCAGTTCGAGATCGGTGCGCAGTGCGCCGAGATAGTCGTTCTCGGGGAACGCGTCGCCTTTCCACTCATGCGAGTTGAAATCGCAGTAGGGGCACTTGCGCACGCACCACGGGAAATGCACGTACAGCGCCAGCGGCGGCAGCGATGTGAGGTGGATGCTGCCCGGCGCGGTGAAAGCCTGGATCACTCCGGCGCCCGTTTTGCCGGCGGGTTTGATCGGGATCACGCTTCCTCTCCCAGCCGCGCCAGTAACTGCCGCAACGCCATCGCGCGGTGGCTGCTACGGTTCTTTACTGCGGGTTCGAGTTCCGCCGCGCTCGCATTCAGATCGGGCAGGAAAAAGTACGGGTCGTAACCAAAGCCATGCTCACCGCGCGGCGTGTCGAGAATCTGCCCGTGCCAGCGGCCTTCGGCTATCAGCGGCTCCGGATCGTCGGCATATCGCACGAGTGCGAGGACGCAGAAATAGTACGCACGACGATCCGTTTCGCGCTGCAGTTGCTCGACGAGACGGGCATTGTTCGCCGCGTCGCTCTTTGGACCACCCGCAAGCTGCGCGTAGCGCGCCGAATAGACGCCCGGCGCGCCGCGCAGTGCGCGCACGCACAAGCCGGAATCGTCGGCGAGCGCCGGCAGGCCTGTCAGCTTCGCGGCATGGCGAGCCTTGGTCAGCGCATTCTCGACGAACGTGGGATACGGTTCCTCGGCTTCCGGCACGTTGAGCGCGCCCTGCGGTATCAGTTCGATTCCGGCCGCGTCCAGCAGCGCAGCGAACTCGCGCAGCTTGCCCGCGTTGTTCGACGCCAGCACGACTTTGCCGAGCGGCGTCTGCCCCAACGATGACGCTGCGGCCACGGTCGAAGCCGCGCCTGAACTCGCGGCAGACTCCGACGCCGAGCCGCTGTTTCGATGCTCACTCACCCTTCAACTCCAGAGCCTGCTTCTGCTTTGCAACCAGTGTGCTGATGCCGTCGCGGGCGAGATCGAGCAGGGCATTCATCTCGTCGCGTGAGAACGGCGTGCCTTCTGCCGTCCCTTGAATTTCGACAAAGCCGCCGGCACCGGTCATCACCACGTTCATATCGGTATCGCACTGCGAGTCTTCGTCGTAGTCGAGATCGAGGACCGGCAAGCCGTTGAACACGCCTACTGAGATCGCCGCAACGAAGTCGGTGATAGGCGAGCTTTCGATGCGGCCGCTCGCCAGCAGTTTCGTCACCGCATCGTGTGCAGCGACGAAAGCGCCAGTGATGCTCGCCGTGCGCGTGCCGCCATCGGCCTGGATCACGTCGCAGTCGATATTCATCGTACGCGCGCCGAGCTTCTGCAGATCGAACACCGAACGCAGCGCACGCCCGATCAGCCGCTGGATTTCCTGCGTGCGGCCGGTCTGCTTGCCGCGTGCCGCTTCACGATCGTTACGGGTGTTGGTGGCGCGCGGCAGCATGCCGTATTCGGCGGTGAGCCAGCCCTGGCCGCGATCGCGCAAAAACGCGGGCACGGTCTCCGCGACGCTCGCCGTGCAGATCACCTTGGTGTCGCCGAATTCGACCAGCACCGAGCCCTCCGCATGCTTCGTATAGTGGCGCGTAATGCGCACTTCGCGCAGTTGATCGGCGCGGCGGCCGCTGGGCCGGCGTTGGGGAGCTACGGTGGTGTCGTTCATCGTTGGGGGATCGCGAGAGAGCGTGCAGGAGGGAAACCGCGATTTTACCGCCTATCGCCTCACGCAGCGCTGTGCGCGCATCGAACTGGCCATCTGGCCAGGGGCCGCATGGGCGGTCCACGTGGCCGGTCCATAACGGCGGGGCCCGCCGCCAAAAATGGGATAATGCCGTTTGCCCGCCCCGCGTCTCGTACACGCCGGGCGTTTCGACTCTAACGGCCATCCCGTTCGCGGCATGGCCTCAATCGCGAGACATACGATGATCTACAGCATGACGGGCTATGCGAGCGCCACGCGCGAACTCGCAGCGGCTACAGGCAACGGCGGTGTGAGCGTCTCAGTGGAGTTGCGCACGGTGAACTCGCGCTTTCTCGATCTGAACTTCCGTATGCCTGAAGACGTGCGTGTGTGCGAGCCCACACTGCGCGAGATGTTGATGAACAAACTCTCGCGCGGCAAGGTGGATATTCGTATCAATCTGCAGCGTAGCGAACAGTCGGCCAGTGCCGGCGTGATCAATCATGAGACCGTGGCGCAACTCGCACTGCTGGAGCGGGCCGTGCTGAGCGCGTTTCCCGAAGCGGGCCGTCTGCGCACGGGTGAAATCCTGCGTTGGCCAGGTGTGCTGGCCGAGAGCAACGTGCCGGCGGAAACGCTGCGCGACGCGGTGCTCGCATGCGGCAAGCAGGCCATTGCCGATCTGATCGACGTGCGTGGTCGGGAAGGCGCGCAACTGGCGGCGATGCTGCTCGCCAACGTGACCGAGATGGAGACCATCGTCGCGAAGATCACGCCGCTCGTGCCGGAACTGATCACGCGGCATCAGCAGAAGATTGTCGAGCGGTTGCAGGAAGCGCTCGGCATTGCTGCGCCGGACGCGGTGGTGACGAATATCTCACGCGAGGAAATCGCGGAGCGGATTCGCCAGGAAGTGACAATGTACGGCATCCGCATCGACATCACGGAAGAACTGTCGCGCCTCACGGCACATCTGAACGAAACGCGTCACGTGATCGAAAAGGGCGGCAAGGTCGGCAAGCGCCTCGACTTCATGATGCAGGAGTTGAATCGCGAAGCGAACACGCTAGGCTCGAAAGCGGCGGCGAAGGAACTGGCGGATGCGTCGATGACCTTGAAGTTGCTGATCGAACAGATGCGCGAGCAAGTACAGAATCTGGAGTAAATTTCGGGCCCATTTCGGACAACGATTGCAATGACTGACCACACACGCGAAAGCAGCGCACCGCGCAATCCTTATGCCGGTGCTTATCCCGGCAACCTGTTCATGGTGGTCGCGCCGTCGGGCGCGGGCAAGTCGACGCTCGTCAACGCGCTGCTCGCGCGTGACGAGGCGATCCGCCTGTCCATCTCTTACACGACGCGGCCGCCGCGTCCGAAGGAGCAGGACGGTGAGCATTACCACTTCACGACCGTCGACGATTTCCTGCGCCGCCACGCCGAGGGCGAATTTCTGGAAAGCGCCGAGGTGCATGGCAACTACTATGCGACCTCGCGGCTGTGGATCGAAGAGCAGATGAAAAGCGGCCATGACGTGCTGCTCGAAATCGACTGGCAAGGTGCGCAACAGGTGAAGAAGCAGTTTCGCAATGCTGTCGAGATTTTCATCCTGCCGCCTTCACTCGAAGCGCTGGAAGAGCGTTTGAAGAAGCGCGGCCAGGATGAGCCGAACGTGATCACGCGGCGCCTGCTGGCCGCGGGTAGTGAGATTGCGCACTCGGCGGAAGCGGAGTTCGTGGTCATCAACGAGAATTTCGATCGCGCGCTCGCGGAGCTGCAGTGTCTGGTTGCTTCCACGCGCCTGCGCTTCGCCTCGCAATACGCACGCCACACGGACCTTTTTGTGCAGCTCGGTATCCACCTCCCGCATGCGTGATCGCGGCGGGCATACGAGCACATAAGGTAGAATAAGCGACATACTGAGAAGGAACCCAACATGGCCCGCATTACCGTCGAAGACTGTCTCAAACAGATCCCGAATCGTTTCGAACTGGCACTTGCCGCAACCTATCGCGCACGCCAGCTCGCCCAAGGCCATACGCCGAAGATCGAAAGCCGCGACAAGCCCACCGTCGTCGCGCTGCGCGAGATCGCGGCTGGTCAGGTTGGCGTTGAAATGCTGAAGAAGGTGCCGGTCTAAGGCACGTTTCATCCGCTTTTGATTGCTTTGTAATTCACCTGCGCGTGCAGGCCGGCGTCGATCCCGACGTTCAACTTCGTAGTTCACCCTCGCAGTTCACCTGACACGGAGGCGAGTATGAGCACCAACCCTTCGCCCCCCGTCACGGAAGTGGAACACGAGGCTCGCGAAAGCGACTCGCCGGCTTCAGCACGCAAATACATCGACGCGGTCCTCGAACAGTCGTTTCGCCATCTGTTCGGGCCCACCGCCACGCCGGAGCAGCCGCGCCGGCATGACGTCGTTTCAATCGCCAAACTGACGGCCGCGCTGTCTGGCTACCTTTCGCCGGAAGAGATCAAGGACGTCAAGGCGGCCTTCCATTTCAGCGACGAAGCCCACCTCGGGCAGTACCGTCAAAGCGGCGAACCCTACATCACGCACCCGGTTGCAGTCGCAGAAATCTGCGCCAGCTGGAAGCTCGACGCCCAGTCGATCATGGCGGCCTTGCTGCACGACGTGATGGAAGACCAGGGCGTGACCAAGGCCGAGCTCGCCGAGCGGTTCGGCGCGAAGGTCGCGGAACTGGTCGACGGGTTGTCGAAGCTGGACAAAATGGAGTTCCGCAATCGCGAGGAAGCGCAGGCGGAGAACTTCCGCAAGATGCTGCTCGCGATGGCGCGCGACGTGCGCGTGATTCTGGTCAAGCTGGCCGACCGGCTGCACAACATGCGCACCCTCGGTGCCGTGCCACCTGAAAAGCGCCGCCGCGTGGCCCGCGAAACGCTGGATATCTACGCGCCCATCGCGCACCGGCTGGGTCTGAACAATACTTACCGCGAGCTGCAGGACCTGAGCTTCGCGAACTTCAATCCGCACCGCTACGCCACGCTCGAAAAGGCCGTCAAGGCGGCGCGCGGCAACCGGCGCGAAGTGGTCGGCAAGATTCTGGAGTCGGTGCAGCGCGCCATTGCGGACGCGAAGATCGACGCGGAAGTCACCGGCCGCGAAAAAACCATCTTCAGCATCTACAAGAAGATGCGCGACAAGCAGTTGTCGTTCTCGCAGGTGCTGGACGTGTACGGGTTCCGCGTAGTCGTCGACAGCGCGCTGGAGTGCTACACGTGCATTGGCGCGCTGCATGCGCTCTACAAGCCGGTGCCGGGCAAGTTCAAGGATTACATCGCCATCCCGAAGGTGAACGGCTACCAGTCGCTGCATACGACGCTGGTGGGTCCGTTCGGCGCGCCTATCGAGTTTCAGGTGCGCACGCGCAAGATGCACGAAATCGCCGAGGCGGGCGTTGCGGCGCACTGGCTGTACAAGAACGGCGGCGCCGACCTGAACGACGTGCAGAAGCGCGCGCACCAGTGGCTCAAATCGCTGCTGGATATTCAGAGCGAAGCGGGCGATTCGAGCGAATTCCTCGAACACGTGAAGATCGATCTGTTCCCGGATGCGGTTTACGTGTTCACGCCAAAGTCGAAGATCATGGCGCTGCCGCGCGGCGCGACAGCCCTCGACTTTGCCTATTCGATCCACAGCGACCTGGGCAATCAGTGCGTCGCCGTGAAGATCAACAACGAACTGCTGCCGCTTCGCACTGAGCTGAAGAGCGGCGATATCGTCGAAGTGATTACGGCGCCGTACTCCAAGCCGAATCCGGCGTGGCTCGGTTTTGTGCGCAGCGGCAAGGCTCGCTCCGCGATCCGCCACTATCTGAAGACCATGCGCCTGAACGAGTCAGTTCAACTGGGCGAGCGGCTGGTGGATCAGGCGTTGAAGGCGTACGACCTGGCGCTTTCCGACGTGACGCCAGAAGCCTGGGAAAAGCTCGTGCAGTGGACCGGCAACAAGAGCCGTCAGGAAATCTTCGCGGACATCGGCCTCGGCCGGCGCGTGGCCGCGGTGATGGCCAAGCGCATCGAAGTGCTGATGAATGGCCACGATGCGGACGACGACAGCCCGCGCGAATCCGGCAGCACGTCGCACGCGCCGCCGGTGGTCATTACCGGCACCGAAGGCATGTCGGTGCAGCTCTCGGCCTGCTGCCGTCCGATTCCGGGCGACGACATCATGGGCTATATCGGCATTGGCCTCGGCATGGCCATTCACACCACGGATTGCCGGGTCGCCCAGCGCATTCACCGGCGCGATCCCGGCCGCTGGATCGACGTGGCGTGGGCGCCGCAGCCCGGCCGTCTGTTCGACGTGGCCGTGAAGGTGCTGGTCAAGAATACCAAGGGCGTATTTGCCCGCGTGGCTGCGGATATCACGTCCGCCGACGCCAATATCGTCCACATCGCGATGGATGAAGACCTGTCACAGGAATCCACTATCCTGCGCTTTGTGATCCAGGTGAGCGATCGGGTTCATCTTGCCAATGTGATGCGCCGCGTGCGCACCAATCCGGACGTCATGCGGATTGCCCGCGAACGGCCCAGCGAGGAAGGCCATCACCGTCACGACGGCGGGATGCGCATCGACCGGGAACGCGCGGACTACTGAGCGTCCTGGGCTCGAGCGAGCGGGCGCCAGTCTCACCTTCATTGAAGGGGAAATGCCGTGAACGTAGCGAATCTGAGCGGGATGGAACTCGACTACTGGGTTGCCCGCGGCCTGCACGACTTCGTGCGCGAAATCCACTTTACCGACAGCGGTGAAACCGTCTCCATACGCGGCAACGATCGTGGCCGGGCCTGGGACGGACGCTTCACCCCGTCGTCGTCCTGGGAGGCGGCCTCGGTCGTTCTGGAGCGGGCTCAGCGACTCGAAGTGCGGGAGCAGGTCAACCGGCAGCAGGCCCACTGCGTGGCCGAATTTGAAGGTGGTCAAGGGACGGTAGAAGGGCGCGGCGACTCCCTGCGGGTGGCGCTGCTGCGGGCCTTCGTGACGAGCCGTTTTGGCGATACCGTGGACGACCTGCTGCGGCAGGCTCAGGCGCTGGTGGGTTTGCGGGCGGAGCCGATTGGCGAGCAGACCGCCGCTCCTGTGATGCGTGACATGCCGAAACCCGATGGAGAGATCGGCGATATTCAGGCGCAGCCGCGTTGAGGCTTGCCTGCCGCGTTTGATCGTACGCGTTATGGTCACGGGTCGCGGCTCACGTGATTCGTGAGACCAAAAACAAAGGGCCTTCCATGCGGAAGGCCCTTTGTTTTGCAGGTGGTGCGGCTGGCAGGATTCGAACCCACGACCCCTTGGTTCGTAGCCAAGTACTCTATCCAACTGAGCTACAGCCGCACGCTTAAAGCGGTACAACAGCAGGTTATCGGACAAACCAATCGAATAACCCGGTGAAACGAAAGGGCCTCCCCGGAGGGAGGCCCTCGAAATAAGTGGTGCGGCTGGCAGGATTCGAACCCACGACCCCTTGGTTCGTAGCCAAGTACTCTATCCAACTGAGCTACAGCCGCACGCAGAAACGGGATTATAGCAAAGCTGACAAAAAAGGGAAGAGTGAAACTGCGATTTGTCCCATTGCCCTGATCGTGTACCCTTGATAGGCAGGGTTTCCCTGCAGTCTATGGACGATCATGAACAAGGCCTTTGTCAAAGAATCGAGCGACGAGAGTGATGACGATCTCGACGCTGCTCAGCCCGCCATCCCGGCAGGCGCAAAAAACTACATTACGCCCGCGGGCTATCGCCGGTTGCGCGATGAGTTACTCCATCTCATCGATGTGGCGCGTCCTGAAGTCGTCAAGCTGGTCTCGTGGGCGGCGTCGAACGGCGACCGTTCTGAAAATGGTGACTACATCTACGGCAAGCGGCGTCTGCGTGAAATCGACCGGCGTATCCGCTTTCTGACCAAGCGGCTCGATCTGGCCGAGGTGGTGGACAGCAGCAAGCAGGAGAACGTCGACCAGGTGTTTTTCGGTGCGAGCGTCGACTATGCTGGTGAGGACGGCGACGTTCGCACGGTGACGATTGTCGGTGTCGACGAGGTCGATCTCGATCACGGACGGGTGAGCTGGATTTCGCCGATTGCACGCGCGCTGGTGAAGGCGAGAATTGGCGATCAGGTGATCCTGCACACGCCGGCGGGTCCTGAACCCATCGACATTGTCGACGTGCGCTATCCGGCGCCAGAGAGCGACGCGTAGAGGCTCGCGTTA
Source organism: Paraburkholderia sp. DHOC27 (assembly GCF_003429005.1). Lineage (GTDB taxonomy): Bacteria > Pseudomonadota > Gammaproteobacteria > Burkholderiales > Burkholderiaceae > Paraburkholderia. The sequence continues at coordinate 473,243 of NZ_QVQV01000004.1, read as the reverse complement.
GCACACGGCTCGTGCACTGCGCGTGGCCGCCTTGCGCGGCCACCTTCTTTCTCAAGACGAAAAAAAGGCGCCGCAAGCGGCGCCTTTCATGACTGCTTTTACAGCGTGATGCTTAGAAGCGGTGACGCAGGCCCGCCGTCACAGCGACTTGATTGTTGTTGTTCGACGAAGCCAATGCGTTGATGTCAGCATTCAGACCCGAGTTGTCCTGAATCACGTGCTGATATTCGCCTTGCAGGTACACGTCCGTGCGCTTCGACAGAGCGTACGAGGTTTGCAGGTTGAACTGGTTCCACTTCGGGTTGTTGCCTTCGATGCTCGACTGCGTGAACGTGTATGCAGCAGCAACGCTCAGTGCCGGCGTCAGTTGGTAACGGCCGTTCACTTCAAAGTTCTGGAAGTGACCGCTCGACACGTTCGGGAACAGGATACCGTTGGTCGTACCCGACGACGACGGGCTGATGCCGACGAAGTTGTTCAGGTTGCTTTGCGTGTACACGAAGCCAGCCGTTGCCGGGCCGAACGCGTAGCTGATCGCGCCGCCGAACGTACGTTGACGACCTGCCACCAGCGAGTTGTCGCTGCCAACTGCACCGCCTGCGCCGTTGGTGATCGTGTTCACCGGGTTTTCGCCTGCGGTGATCGCGCCGATGCTGTTGTTCAGTTGCAGGTAAGCAGCCGAAACGTTCAAGCCACCGTAGTTATACGATGCGCCAAGGCTGTAAGCACGGTTCGTCGAGAACTCGCCAGCTGCGTTCGAGAAGCCATACAGGCCGCCGAACTTGAAGCCGCCGTAGTTTGCGCTTTGGTACTTGATCGAGTTGTCAACGCGGAACGAGTTGTTCAGGTTGTCGTTGTCGTACGGGTGGGCGAAGAACGTACCACCGTATTGCGTGCCGGTCAGCGCTTGCGGGCCGAGGTAGTCCACCACGCTGTCATATTGACGGCCGAGGGTCACGGCGCCGAACTGGTCGCTCGCGAGGCCCACGAATGCTTGACGGCCGAACAGACGGCTGTTCTGACGCAGCGCACCGCTCGTGATGTTGAAGCCGTTTTCCAAGACGAAGATTGCCTTCAGACCGCCGCCCAGATCTTCCGAACCACGCAGGCCCCAACGGCTGGTGTTGACCGCGCCGTCCGTTTCTTGCCAGTTCGAGTGACCGTGTTGATTGTTCGTGTAGGTGATGCCTGCATCGATCAGGCCGTACAGCGTGACGCTGCTTTGTGCATGAGCTGCAGTTGCAAAAACGCCCGTCAGGGCCGCGACCATGAGTGTCTTTTTCATCTTTGTAACTCCGAGAACAGGATGGGCTTTGGAAACCCAGGCTTCAGGGAAACGTCACGCGTACGCTGCGAGAGGCGAAGAACTGCGTGAAACGCGCGGCAAGCCAGCGCGCTTGTTTCCGGACAGGCAGAGTGTAGGGACGCGGTTGACCAGCGGGCATTCCGATTTACGCAATAAAGTATTACGTCAGGCGCAATGATGAGGAAAGCTGGCGGAAGCCTTACTGGTTAAGGCATTCCGAGGGGGTGCGTACGGGGGGAGGGCGGTGTCAACTGTCGTGCGTTGTTCAATTGCTACATCAAATGACGTGTAAAAACAACGAGACAATAATGAAATTTTCGATTGTTGCCGCAAGTGCAATAGATGATTGATGGTTCGGCCCTCAATCTGCCGACGCCCAACCCCTATACTTCAAGCTCTGCTTTTCGAAGCAGACTTTTTCGTTGACGAAAAAGATCTCCAAACCTTTGTCGGCGCGACTTCCCAGTCGCGCTTTTTTTTGCCCAGCTTTTCGGAAGCGGGTTCTAGCGGGCCTGTGCCGCGAGGGCTGGCTCGAATTCGGTGCCCACGGACACGCTCCAGTCTTCCATGACGTAGTGACGCGCATCCATTGGCGAGGACAGCAGGTTTTGCCAATGATCGCCGTGCCACATGGGATCGAAATCGAACAGCGATGACGAAGGCGCCGTCTGGGTTGTTTGGGCGGCGGGCGCCCTGTGCCGCAATTGCGCGACTCGAGTGACGATGCGACGGATTGCGTTCATATGCATGACAGCCTCCAATGCGAACTGCTGTGTTCCATCATGAGCGGGGGCCCCTACCGGAACAACTCGGACAAACACTTACGATTGACAAGTTTTGTTACAAATCGCGCAAAAATTGCCTGCGAGTTTAAGAACTGATTAAGTGGCCGTAAAAATGACTTAAAGCGTGTTCTGTTGTTACTTAAAACGTTCAATCAAATGACACGGACAGAGTGCTTCACCATGTTCCTTAAACCATTCGCGTCGTTCTTAAAATCTTCTTGACGCCTGCTGTTCCTTCCTCGTATAACGGCAAAGCCGGATTTATAACGACTGGCTTTAACGAGGTGGAGTCGATCGGCGTAAGGGCATTGCCCGTTTTTATTAAAATCTTGAAGGAAACAGGTATATGGAAACCGGTATCGTCAAATGGTTCAACGATGCTAAGGGCTTTGGCTTCATCACGGCAGACTCCGGCGGCGACGATCTGTTCGCCCACTTCTCCGAGATTCGCGCGGAAGGATTCAAGTCGCTGAAGGAAAACCAGCGCGTATCCTTCGAAGTCAAGACGGGTCCGAAGGGCAAGCAGGCGGCGAACATCCAGCCGATGTAAAGGCATGCCCTCGGTCACCGTTGACGAGAAAGCTGCGGCTAAAAAACCCTCGCATTAGCGAGGGTTTTTTATTGCCTGTTTTTTATCGTATTTCAAAAACAAACGATGGCCCGATCATCGTGCGCACTAACGCGTAACGAAAAAGAAAACGCACGACAATGAACGGGAATTAAGCCATCAAACAGACAGTAGTCTGAGACCGACCCCTAGCGGGCTAATACGCCGCCGCAATACTTTCAGTCAACCGGACTTCACATTTAACGAACGGCGCTGCCGAGCCATGAGCCATTCCCGGCAGAGAGCGAAGAGTGACCACCTCAGACACGTCTGTCACTGGTCGCGCGGCACCCATCAGCCAGAAAAAGCGGTGCCGCCAAACGCAGCACGCCGGGCCGAGTGGTGCATACTTGCGGCAAGCTGGCCGTTGCCGGACAAAGCCTGACATCCCAACCGTATCTTTCCTCATGCCCGAACAGCTTTTACACACCCCCGCGATCGACACGCCCATCGTCTTCGTCGATCTTGAAACGACAGGCGGTTCGACAGGCGAGCATCGGATTACGGAAGTCGGCGTGGTCGAAATTGGGCCGGGCGGGGTTTCCCGCTGGAGCACCCTGGTCGATCCGCAGCAGTCCATCCCGCCATTCATTCAGCAACTCACCGGCATCACGGACGCGATGGTGCGCGGCGCGCCCACCTTCAGCGCGATCGCGCCGGCGCTTTTCGAGCGGCTGAACGGCAAGCTGTTCGTCGCCCACAACGCCAGTTTCGACCGCGGCTTTCTGCGCAGTGAATTCCGTCGCGCGGGATTCGCGTTCAATCCGGACGTGCTGTGCACGGTGCGGCTGTCGCGTGCGCTGTTTCCGGCGGAAAAACGTCATGGGCTCGACGCGCTGGTCGAGCGACACGCATTGGTGCCCTCCGACCGGCACCGCGCGCTAGCCGATGCCGATCTGCTGTGGCAGTTCTGGCAGCGCCTGCACGGTCTCGTGCCGGTCGAAGCGCTGCGCATGCAGATCGAACGTACGCTGCGGCGCTATCACCTCGGCGGCGATATCACCGAGGACCTGCTCGATACCGCTCCGGCGGGTTGCGGCGTGTATGCCTTCTATGGAGAAGCGGACGCGCCGCTCTTCGTCGGACGCAGCGTGCGGCTCCGGCAGCGGTTGCGCTCGCATTTGACTGGCGAGCGTCGGTCGTCGAAAGATTTGCGGCTCGCCCAGCAGGTACGGCGGGTCGAATGGCGCGCCACGGGCGGTGAGCTGGGCGCGATGCTGGCCGAAGCGCAATGGATCGCCACGCTGCGTCCGGCGCACAACCGGCAGCAGCGTGTCGCGAAGGGCGATCCGGTGGACGCACCCTGGCCGTTCAACGGGCCCATCGTCTTTGAGGAGCGTGACGCGGAGTTGCAGGCGCGCGCGTTCCACGTCGTGGATCGCTGGCGGTACCTTGGCCACACGCCCACGCTGGAGGAAGCGGCAGGCTTGCCGGCCGCGAACGTGGGGGCCGCGTTCGAACTGTCGACTTACCGCATTTTGCAGGGGCATCTTGCGCGCGGGCTGCGCGTCATGCCGCTCGGCGTTTCAACACCGCTCGCTCCGACAGCGCTCCCGGTAGAGTCTGAACGCAGTGCTCAGCCGGTCGCGCCCACGCCGCCAGATTCGCATACATGTCCGAGCGCCCTGGTGAGCGCCGCTGAGCGCGCCGAGTCGTAGCGCGTCAGCGTCTTCCAGTTGGCGATTCCCTGCGCCACCTGTGACGGACAATCCGCTGCCGTGCGCAAGCCCTGCACGCCGACGAGCCCGGTGATCATCGACTTCGTCAACTGATCCAGTTGAGGGCGGGTGCTGGTGGCGAGATCCGGCGCGGCTCCCTCAGGCGCGCGTGTGCTGCGCCACGTGGCGAACAGAGCGTTCTGAATCTCCTTGCTCGCATCAATCTGGTCCTGGAAGAACGCGCGTGCGAACGCCAGATCGAGTTGCGCCGCGGCGGCGCGCTTTTCGACGTCGGCGAGCAACGCGGCTTCACGTGGTGCATCGGTAATCGGCTGATGGTTGGCCCACTTCCAGCGTGCGACTGGCTCGGCGAGCGCAAGGCGTTGCGAGACCAGCGAGATCAGATTCGTGAGTGCGGTGTTATCGCTATCTGCCCGAGCGGGCGCGGACACCATCGCCAAAGCTGCACTCAGTGCCATGACGCGGCACACGCCATTGCGAAACGGACGGTTCATGTGGGAACGTGACCGGAACGGTCGAAACGGAAAGACCTGAAGATTAATCGAAGTGATCGCTGGCAGCCGCGCAAATTGCACATGCACTGCGCGCGCACACCCTACCGCGCTGGACGAAAATCCAGCGCGAACGCGATCAAGCTAATGCGACGCGCGATACGTCACGTTGTCCGCACGCAACCCCGAACCGACCGATGGCATTGCCCATGATCGGTATATTGCAGCGCGGCAATTCGCAGTTACTTCGGATCGCACGACTTGCGTTGTTCGTCAAAGAACGCGCGAACATGCTCAGGCAGTTCGGCGCCCAGGAACTCAACGCCAGCGGGTTCCGGATCCGGGCTGGCAACTTTATCCGGGGTCGGAATCTTGGGCGGTTTGGCATCCATGATAGTTCTCCTGTACGAACCGATTATCTGCCTCGGTCCCTGTTTTGCACTAGTGCTGCAAAGCGATAAAACTGTTTTTCAATCCCGAATTGTTGCTTTAACGGCACAAGGCTTCGTCCCGACATCTTCTTTGAATAAAATTTAATGATTGCCTGTATTACGAACGGTCGGGCTAAAACCTTTAGGCCGTTTTTGTACCTGGCGCTGCCGGTTTCACGACAATACAAAAACACATCAAACGGACGGCGCAGTGTGCGAATTCGTACAGTCATATGCAGTTCGCCGCGCACATCGCCTCGGGTATTCCCCAGCGCTCGCAAGCTGCACTACACCTGTTTGCTGCGCTGCAGCGCTCTATTGCAGCGCGACGCCATCTGGCAAAACGGTTAAGCAAGCCCCATTTTTAAAGCGCAAACTGCGCGGACTATTTGTGTTGCGTGTGACACCTCGTCAGGACCCTTAAGCATTTCCCCGCAGTGCCGGGATCAGACTATTCCAGATGCATGACAAAAGTTCGTACGAAGAAATACGCCGTTGAACTCACGCCCTTTTCTGGTTAACGACGCCTCGCTTGATTCCGTTGACGCGATTCATGGCGATTTAAATCGTCAATTCAAATGACAAATAGGCGAATACGAGGCAAGCAGTGCCAATTCGAAATGTGAGGTCAGGCGTAGCAGGAGGCGTTGATGGCGGCGTCGTTGACAGCCGACATCATCACCGCTGGTCAGCAGCTACCGTGTCCCGCAGATAGCCAGCCGTGCGACTATGCTCCGCGCGCGCAACCTCAGCCGGCGTGCCGCACACCACGATCTGTCCACCTGCGTCGCCCGCACCGGGTCCGACGTCGATGATCCAGTCGCTTTGTGCCGCGACGCGCATGTCGTGCTCGACGACCACCACCGTGTTGCCGGCGTCCACGAGTCCCTGCAACTGGACCATCAGACGGTCCACGTCAGCGGGGTGCAAGCCGGTGGTCGGTTCATCGAGGATGTACAGCGTGTCGCCGCGTTGCGCGCGCTGCAATTCGGTGGCGAGTTTGATGCGTTGAGCTTCGCCGCCGGAGAGTTCAGTGGCCGGCTGACCCAGTCGCAGATAGCCGAGTCCGATCTCGCGCAACACAGTCAATGCCCGCATGATGTGTGCTTCGCCGACGAAGAAATCACACGCGGCGTCGACGGTCAGCGCGAGCACGTCGGCAATGTTTTTCTCGTGCCATTTGATTTCGAGTGTCTGCGGGTTGTAACGCGTACCGTGGCAGGTCGAGCAGGGCGCATAGACGCTTGGCATGAACAGCAGTTCGACGCTGACGAAGCCTTCGCCCTCGCACGTCGGACAGCGCCCTTGAGCGACGTTGAAGGAAAAGCGCCCAGCGCTGTAGCGACGCTTGCGCGCGGCCGGCGTATCGGCAAACAGCTTGCGGACGTGATCGAAGAGTCCGGTGTAGGTCGCGAGATTGGAGCGCGGTGTGCGGCCGATGGGCTTCTGGTCCACGCGCACGAGCCTGCGCAACGCCTCCATCCCTTCGACGATTTCACCGCTGGCCGGCACCTCGGCCGCCGCCAGCAGCGGATCGGTTTCGTCGTCGTCCGCGGTTTCGATCACTCGTCCGAGCCGCTCTGCCACCAGTTCCGGCAGCGCCTGACTGACGAGACTCGATTTGCCCGAACCCGAGACGCCGGTCACCGTCGTGAAGCAGCCGAGCGGAAACGCCACCTCGAGGCGGTGCAGGTTATTGCGGCTCACGTTCGCAAGCCTTAGCCATCCGGCCGGCTCGCGCGCCGTGTGGGCGCGCGGCATACTGGCTGAGAACAGATGATGACGGGTCTGCGAGGCTTCGACTGCGGCGAGGCCCGCGGGCGGTCCGCTGTAGATCACATGACCGCCTGCTTCGCCGGCGGCGGGACCAACGTCGACCAGCCAGTCGGCGCGCCGCATCATCTGCAGATCGTGCTCCACCACGAAGAGGGAATTCCCCGCGGCTTTGAGTCGTTGCAGGGCAGTGAAGAGCGCTTCCCCATCTGCGGGATGCAAACCTGCCGATGGTTCGTCGAGTACATACACCACGCCGAAAAGTTGCGACGACAACTGCGTCGCAAGACGCAGACGTTGCAGTTCACCGGAGGAGAGCGTCGGCGTGCTGCGGTCCAGTGCGAGATAGCCCAGGCCCAGGTCGACTAGCGTGGACAGGCGCTCCAGCAATTCCGCGGCGATCCGCTGGGCGGCGACGCGTTTTTCTTCGGACAGATTCGGCGTGCGCCGAACATCCGGCGCGGCCTGGTGCGACGCGCCGCCTGCCGCGATGCGGCGCGCGGTGGCGTCTAGCCGTGTCTGTTTCCCAAGCGCACGGCTTGGTGTCGTCGAGCCAGCATCGGCCCACTCGCCGCGCGCAATGGGCTCGAGCAGGGCGGCCAGACGCGCGAGTGGCAGTTGCGACAGCTCACCAATGTCGAGACCGGCGAACGTCACAGAGAGTGCCTCTTTCTTGAGACGCTTGCCGTGACACGACGGACATTCGCTGCTGATCATGTACTGCGAGACGCGCTTTTTCATCAGCGCACTTTGTGTGTTGGCAAAGGTATGCAACACGTAACGGCGCGCGCCGGTGAACGTGCCCTGGTAGCTCGGTTCGAGCTTGCGCTTGAGCGCCGCGCGCGTCTCCTTTGGCGTGAGGCCGGCATAGACCGGCACCGTGGGTTGCTCGTCGGTGAACAGGATCCAGTCGCGATCCTTGCGGGGCAAGTCGCGCCACGGCGTATCCACGTCGTAACCGAGGGTGACGAGAATGTCGCGCAGATTCTGGCCGTGCCATGCCGGCGGCCACGCGGCAATCGCCCGTTCACGGATGGTGAGCGAGTCGTCGGGCACCATTGATTTCTCGGTCACCTCGTACACGCGCCCGAGTCCATGACAGACGGGACAGGCGCCCTGCACGGTGTTAGGCGAGAAGTCTTCCGCGTACAGCATGGGCTGCTTCGGCGGATAGTTGCCGGTACGCGAGTAAAGCATGCGCACGAGGCTCGACAGCGTCGTGACGCTGCCCACCGAGGAGCGCGCACTGGGCGCACCGCGCTGCTGCTGCAAGGCGACCGCAGGTGGCAGTCCTTCGATGGAGTCGACCTCCGGCACGCCCACCTGCTCGATCAAGCGCCGCGCGTAAGGCGCGACCGATTCGAAATACCGCCGCTGCGCCTCCGCGTACAGCGTGCCGAACGCCAGCGAGGATTTGCCCGAACCGGATACACCGGTGAACACGACGAGCGCATCGCGTGGAATCTCCACGTCGACGTTCTTCAGATTGTGCTCGCGCGCGCCGCGTACCCGAACGAAGCCGCTGGAGTGCGCAACGGTGTCCGTGCCTGGTGAGGTGGGATGCGAAACGAGCGGCGATGGTTTGCTGGGAGCGGTCATATCAGCGGGGCGAACTTGTCGAAGGTGTTCAGATTGTCACAGCGACAGCGATTGAACGTCGAGCGACGCCCAGAAACGAAAAACCCAGTCTCAGAGACTGGGTTCAATGCCGGAGCAGTGTTACTGCTGCGAAGCGAAATCGAAGCTCAATTTGCCGGTGGTTGCTCGTTCAAGCATCCGGTGCTTCGACAGCATAGGCAGCATTAACGGCACTCGTGCACGCGATGGTGGTGATGCCAAACCCAATGGCAATGCCGATGATGATCATGGTCGTAATCGGCGAATGCCGGAACCGTGGACAGCGCTGTGAAAGCAGCGACGATGGCCAGGGCGAATTTTTTCATTGATTTGCTCCGTGAGATAGAGATCGTGAGAACAGCAGTTTTCGTACCAGTGCGGCACGGGATTCTAGACCAGCGCCAGGACATATCGCGGCCAGAAAAGCAAAAAGCCCAGTCGCGATGACTGGGCTAAGTGCTTGAATCTGTTGGTGCCGGAAAGAGGAATCGAACCCCCGACCTTCGCATTACGAATGCGCTGCTCTACCGTCTGAGCTATTCCGGCATCAGGAGAAACGAGATTATATGGACTTCTTTATCGCTTTGGCAAGCCCCTGCCTCAACTTTTCTTTTCGAGGTGGTATCGGGTTACGCGGTCCACTTCGTTTTTCGAACCGAGGAACACGGCCACGCGTTCATGCAGGCTCTTCGGCACGATATCCAGAATGCGCTTCTCGCCGTTGGTCGCGGCGCCGCCTGCCTGCTCGACGATGAACGCCATCGGATTGGCTTCGTACATGAGACGCAGCTTGCCTGGCTTGTCGGGCGTGCGTGCGTCCGCGGGATACATGAAGATGCCGCCGCGGTTCAAAATGCGATGCACATCGGCCACCATCGACGCGACCCAGCGCATGTTGAAATCTTCCTGGCGTGAGCCGTCCTTGCCTGCCTTGAGTTCGCTAATGTACTGCTGCACAGGCGGGAACCAGTGGCGCTCGTTCGACGCGTTAATCGCGAACTCACGCGTTTCCACCGGAATGCGCATATCACTTTGCGTGAGCACCCACGAGCCCAGTTCGCGATCGAGCGTAAAGCAGTTCACCCCGTTGCCGGTGGTCAGCACGAGCACAGTCTGCGGACCGTACACGGCGTAGCCGGCGGCAACCTGCTGTGTGCCGGGTTGCAGGAACGACTGTTCGGTAGGCTGCTGACCGTCGGGGCATCGCAGCACCGAGAAGATCGTGCCGATAGAAACGTTCACGTCGATATTCGACGAGCCGTCCAGCGGATCGAATACCAGCAGATATTCGCCCTTCGGATAATTGGCGGGGATCGGCGAGAACTTCTCCATTTCTTCGGACGCCATGCCGGCCAGGTTGCCGCCCCATTCGTTGGCTTCGAGCAGAATGTCGTTGGAGAGAATGTCGAGCTTCTTCTGTACTTCGCCCTGCACGTTCTCGCTGCCTGCGGTGCCGAGCGCATCGCCCAGTGCGCCTTTGCTGACGTGGTAGCTGATCGCCTTGCACGCGCGCGCAACGACTTCGATCAGGAGGCGCAGGTCGGCCGGCAGATTGTTGGTCTCGCGCTGCTGCTCGATCAGGTACTTCGTGAGAGTGGTACGACGGTGCAATGCCATTGCGATACTCCGATAAGGCGAAGGAATGTCTCGATTTTACCCGCAGGATGTGTCGGTCCCGTGCTTTTGAGACACAAGCCGGACGGAGTCGATGTCCGAGCTTAGTCCTTGCGCCGCAGTCTGGCCGCCGCAGCGTTGCCGGCGACGCTTGCGGCCAGCACCGCGCCGCGGCTCTGGCCGCTCAATGCCTTGGGCAATTTAGGCCGTTGCGCCTTGGGCAGCGGTTCGATTTCGCTCTCGATCTGCGCGCCATCGGCCTCGCGGGCAACGCGCAGATCAAAGTCGATTTGCAGATTCAGCCAGAACTGCGCGCTCACGCTGAAGTAGCGCGCGAGACGCAGGGCGGTGTCCGCCGAGATGGCGCGCCTGCCCAGCACGACATCGTTGATGCGTGGTGCGGGCACGCGCAGGGCTTTGGCGAGCGCATTGACTGACATACCCAGCGGGTCGAGGAACTCAGAGCGCAGGATCTCGCCGGGATGCAGTGGCGCGATCGGCTCCCCGGTCTCGAGGTCCGAAAAGTCGGTGTTGTCCAGTTCGGCGCGTGTGATGACCATTGCGGTCTCCCAATCAATCAGTGATAGTCAACGATCTCGACGTTTAGCGAATGGCCTTCCACGAAATGGAAGCAGATGCGCCATTTCGCATTGATGCGAATACTCCATTGCCCGCTGCGCTGACCCTGCAATGCCTCCAGCCGGTTGCCGGGCGGCGCGTACAGGTCTTCAATGGACACTGTCGCGTCGATCATGAGCAGCTTGCGATGCGCAACCGCTTGAATCTCGACAGGCAGTGAGCGCGCGAAAGCGCCGGAAAAAATGAGTGCTGTAGCCTTGTTGCCAAACGAAGTGATCATGGATGATTTTATAACGCGTCGCGTTAAACGTAAACCGTTAAATGAATGGGGTTTACTGTCACCTCTCGATCGCCGCGTGAACAGTCGGCCAGATGGCTAACGAATCCCTGCGTAGCCAAGGGAACAAGACGAAAAAAGGACGAAAAAAAGCCGGCAACGCGTGCCGGCTTTTCCCTGCGTGCAGCCAGAAAAAAGGATCAGGCGAGCGCCTTCTCGACGATCTCCCGCACGTCGCGCGACTTCACCTGCGCCGCCACTTTTTCCAGCGCCGCGCGCATGCCGTCGCGCAGGGTTGGCGTGAAGCGGCGCCACAGTTCGAGCGAGCGCGCGAGGCGCGCGGCCACCTGCGGATTGAGTGCGTCGAGCGCAATCACCTGCTCGGCCCAGAACGCGTAACCCGAGCCGTCCTCGGCGTGGAACTGCGCCGGATTGGCCGCGCAGAAGCTGAAGATCAGCGAGCGGGCGCGGTTCGGGTTCTTCAGGTTGAACGCCGGGTGCGCCATCAGCTTGCGCACGCTCTCGATGACGGGCCGCTGCGCGCTGCCGCGTTGCGTGGCTTGCAGAGCGAACCACTTGTCGATCACGAGCGGTTCATTTTCGAAGCGCTTGTAGAAATCTTCCAGCGCGTCCTGCGCCTGCGTGCCGCCGCCTGCCGCTGCGGCGTTGAGCAGCGCGGACAGCGCCGCCGCACGGTCGGTCATGTTGTTGGCTTCGGCATACTGCGCCGAAGCGAGGCGTACCGCGTCAGCAGGATCGTCGAGTTCCGCAAGATACGACAGCGCCAGATTCTTCAGTGCGCGACGGCCGCTCGCCTCCGGCGTGGCTTCGTAGGCGCCCGGCGTCAGATTCTGTTCGTACACGGCGAGCCAGTCTTTCTTGAGTGCCGTGGCGAGACGCTTGCGGACGAATTGCCGGGCGGTGTGCACGGCAGCCGGATTCGACTCCGCCATCTGTTCCGCCAGATAGGCTTCAGACGGCAGGATCAGCGCCAGTTCGCGGAATCCCGGTGACAGCGTCGTGTCGGTCAACACGCGCGCGAACGCGGCGACCACCGAGTCATCCAGCTCCAGCGGCAGCCCGCTCGCCGCGCGGCTTGCGAGCGCGAGCAGTTCGCGCGTGGCGAGGCGCTGCCCGGCTTCCCAGCGGTTGAACGGATCGCTGTCGTGCGCCAGCAGGAAGGCCAGCTCTTCAGCGGAGTAGTCGTACTCCACGATCACCGGCGCCGAGAAATTACGCAGCAGCGACGGCAGCGGCTTTTCGGCGACATCGACGAAGGTAAAGGTTTGCTCGCTCTGCGTGAATTCGAGCACGCGGGTGGTGGCCGGCGCGGCGCTCGCTTCACCTTCCAGACGCAGCGGCAGATCGGCGCCATTCTTGCCGATCAGGCCAATCGCAAACGGGATCAGCAGCGGACCCTTTTGCGTCTCGCGGGCAGCCGGTGCGGCGTCACCGTAACCCTGCGTGAGCGTGAGTTTGAAGGTGCGTTTTGCCGCGTCGTACTCGGTCTTCACCGCGACGCGCGGCGTGCCCGCCTGGCTGTACCAGCGTTCGAATTGCGTGAGATCGCGGCCGTTGGCATCGGCCAGCGCATGCCGGAAATCGTCGCACGTCACCGCCTGACCATCGTGGCGCTTGAAGTACAGATCCATGCCCTTGCGGAAGCCTTCGCGACCGAACAGCGTCTGATACATCCGCACGACTTCCGAGCCCTTTTCGTACACGGTCATCGTGTAGAAATTGTTGATCTCGACGTAGCTTTCCGGACGCACAGGGTGAGCCATCGGACCGGCGTCTTCGGCGAACTGCATCTGCCGCAGCACGCGCACGTCCTCGATGCGCTTGGCGGCGCGTGCCGCTTCGTCGGTTGCGCCACCGGCCATGTCGGCCGAGAACTCCTGGTCACGGAACACCGTCAGGCCTTCCTTCAGGCTCAACTGGAACCAGTCGCGGCAGGTGACGCGGTTGCCGGTCCAGTTATGGAAGTACTCGTGGCCCACCACGGCCTCGATGTTGCCGAAGTCGGTGTCGGTAGCAGTTTCGGGGTTGGCCAGCACGTACTTCGTGTTGAAGATGTTGAGCCCCTTGTTTTCCATCGCGCCCATGTTGAAGTCGCTGACGGCGACGATCATGAAGCGGTCCAGATCGAGCCCCAGACCGAAACGCTGCTCGTCCCAGCGGATCGAGTTGATCAGCGAATCCATCGCATGGCGCGTCTTGTGGAGATCGTGCGGTTCGACCCACACCTGCAACAGCTTTTCCTTGCCGGAGCCGTCCGTCACACGTTCCTCGATGCACACCAGCTTGCCAGCGACCAGCGCGAACAGGTAGCACGGCTTCCTGAACGGGTCTTCCCAGCGCGCAAAGTGGCGGCCGTCGGGCAGGTCGCCTTCTTCCAGCAGGTTGCCGTTCGACAGCAGCACCGGATAGGCCGCCTTGTCGGCGCGCAGCGTCACGGTGTACGTGGCCATCACGTCCGGGCGGTCGAGGAAGTAGGTGATGCGGCGGAACCCTTCGGCCTCGCACTGGGTGAAGAAGTTGCCGCTGGACACGTACAGACCCGAAAGCGTAGTGTTTTCAGCAGGATTGCAGATGCTGGTGAGCGTGAGCTCGAAGCTGTCCGGCACGTTGTCGACGGTCAGGCCGTGTTCGTTCGTGCGCACGGCGCCGTAGGGCTTGCCGTCAATCGCCGCGCTGACGAATTCGAGCTGCTCGCCCACCAGTTCCAGATGGGCGGCACGTGCGGCGTCCGGGTTGCGGCGCACCTGCATCGTACTTTTGACGACCGTGCGCTCGGGCACCAGATCGAATTCCAGTGCGACCGTGTCGATCAGGAAAGCCGGCGGGGCGTAATCGGCGCGACGGATGACGGGGGGCGTAGCGGTATCTGCCATGACGTTTCGTAAGAATGGGGTATCGAGCCGGCGGCGCATTCACGGCACGCCGGTATGTGAGGCCATTGTACAAAGCCAATAGTGGTCTGCGGGTCGAACTTTTTGTCTAAGGGCCAGGTCAGCGTATGATCGGGCCGCTGCACGAACCTGCCGCGACTCTACGTAAGGATAAAGAAGACCATGAAATCAGACCGTTGGACGCAGCGCGCCGTCCTGATGCTGGCGGCGCTGACGGCATTGCTGTCCGGTTGTACCAGCTACGTGACAACCCAGGTCACGGCGTTTTCGGACTGGCGCGGCAACGACGCCAGCCGCACTTACGCGTTCACGCGCAGTCCTGCGCAGCAAAACAGCATTGAACAGTCCACTTACGAACTGCTGGTGGCGAACCAGCTGGCCGTGCAAAGCTTCAGGCAAGTGGACGAGCAGCAGGCGCATTACCTCGTCGGCCTTTCGTATGGAACGCACGCCGAGACCGTGAATGTCGCCGAGCCGGTGTTTTACAGCAGCCCGTGGCCGGGTCCGTTCTGGGGACGCCCGTACGATCCGTGGGGCGCGTATGGGCCATTCCCGCCCGCGTACGTGAATCAGTCGTATCCGGTGTTCACCCATTCGCTGGGCATCCGTATCACCGACCGTGCGACCGGCAAGGAGGTCTACAACGTGATGGCACGTAACGCGGGCGAAGAGCCGTCGCTGGTGCGGGCCATGCCGTACCTCGTGAGCAGTGCGCTGGCCGACTTCCCGCTGGGCAACGGCGCGGTGCGCACGATCAAGATGCCAGTGGTCAAGAACGCGGGTATGTCGAACCAGGCGGCGGGATCGGCCGCGCCGGCTGCACCGGCCTCGACGCCGAGCGTGGTGCAATAACGCGTCGTCAGTCGCGCTGCGTGTGGCGTGGCGTGACGCGTGCAAATGCCACGTTGATGCACCAGATAAAAACGGCCCGGTCAGGTCATTCCTGCCGGGCCGTTTTGCTGGGGTGCAGCCTTGCGGTCATGCTGTCGCGCGGCGAAAGTTCGCCCGAATCGCGCTATGCGGCGATTTTCGCGTGATACGTCGAGTGCTGACGCGCTTCGCCGCGCTGATGAACCCGCTTGCCCGCCGCATACGTTTCGAAGATGGCGCGGTCGTCGCCGAGCAGCGCAAAGGCGAACAGCAGCTCTTCGAGCGATTCCGTGCGGTTCGTGCGGCGTGCCAACAGCGGCGTGGCCTGCGGGTCGAGCACCACGAAGTCCGCTTCCGAGCCCGGCTTCAGCGTGCCGACCTTATCCGCCAGATCGAGCGCCTCGGCGGCGCCCGCCGTCGCCAGCCAGAACATGCGCGTGGCGGTCAGATGATGGCCGGTGAGGCGCGCCACCTTGTGCGCTTCGTTCATTGTTTGCAGCATCGAAAACGACGTGCCGCCGCCTACGTCCGTAGCAAGCGCGATCGGCATGCCAGCCTCGTCGGCCTTGTCGAAGTCGAACAGGCCGCTGCCGAGGAACAGGTTCGAGGTCGGGCAGTGCGACGCCACCGCGCCGGTCTGCGCCATGCGCTTGCGGTCTTCCTCGTCGAGATAGATGCAATGGCCGTACACCGCGCGACGCCGCAGCAGACCGTAGTGATCGTAGATGTCCAGATAGCTGCGATGGCCGGGGAACAGGTCGGCGACCCATTTCACTTCGTCGGTGTTTTCGGCCACATGGCTCTGGATGAACACATCCGGATTCTCGCGCGCCAGCACGCCACAGGCTTCGAGTTGCGCGGCCGTCGAGGTGGGCGCAAAACGCGGCGTCAACGCATACATCTGGCGGCCACGGCTATGCCAGCGGCCAATCAGCTCGGCACTGTCGTCGTAGCCCGACTGCGCGGTGTCGCGCAGGAACTCGGGGCAGTTGCGATCCATCAGCACCTTGCCCGCCACCATCCGCAGGTTGCGCGCTTCGCTCTCGGTGAAGAGCGCGTCGGCGGATTCCTTGTGGACCGTGCAATACACGAGCGCCGTCGTCGTGCCGCAGGACAGCAGTTCCTCGACGAAGAAGCGCGCCGTGTCCTGCGCATAGGCGGCGTCGGTAAAGCGGCGCTCGGTGGGGAACGTGTAGGTGTCGAGCCACGGCAGCAGACCCGGTGCCGGCGAGGCGATCATGTCGGTCTGCGGATAGTGGATGTGCGTGTCGATGAAGCCCGGCACGATCAGTTTGTCGCGCAGGTCCTGCACCGGGGTGCCGGGGGCGAGCTGCGGCGCGAGCGTCGCATAGGCGCCGCTTGCCACGACGTGGCCATTCGCGACGATCAACAGGCCGTCTTCGTGGAAGACGGCCGCGTTGGACGATTGCGCAGGGTCACCCGTAAAGGTCAGCAGTTGTGCGCGGTAAGCTGATTGTGCCGATTGAGTCATGGGAAAAACTGTCTCCGATAGGGGGATGAAGCAGGCCTGGCGGCGGCGCGCCGTGCGCCGCTTAAAGCCCTGTGTTGCTGTTTATCTCGCGTTCGTCTCGCGCTTGCCAAGTCAGCGATCACCTGCGGCTTGCCAGTACGTGTCGAGCTTCGCGATCAACGCATCGCGTTCCGCCGGCGTCACGAACGCTGCTTCGAAACTGTTGCGGATGATGGTGTAGACCTCGCCGTCGTTGAGCTTGAGTGCTTCGATGGTGGCGAGATAGTTCGCGTTGACGTAGCCGCCGAAGTAAGCGGGGTCATCGGAATTCACCGTCACCGCGACGCCCTTGTCGAGCAGCGCCTTCAACGTGTGCTTGGTCAGGTCGTCGAACACGCACAGCTTCAGGTTCGACAGCGGGCATACCGTCAATGCAACGCGCGTGTCGGCGAGGCGCGTGACGAGCGCCGGGTCTTCGATGCTGCGCACGCCGTGATCGACGCGATCCACTTTCAGCAGATCGAGCGCCTCGTAGATATACGACGGCGGCCCTTCTTCGCCCGCGTGCGCGACCAGTTTCAGACCTTTGGCACGAGCCTTCGCAAACACGCGCTCGAATTTCGAAGGCGGATGGCCGCGCTCCGACGAATCGAGTCCCACGCCGATCAGCCTGTGCCGGTATTGATCGAACAAGGGCAGCGCTTCGTCGAAAGTGGCGAGCGCGTCCTCTTCTGATAGATGGCGCAGGAAGCACAGAATCAGTTTGCTGGTAAGGCCGCGCGCTTCCGCGTCAGCCAGCGCACGCTCGATGCCGGCCACTACCGTCGCGATCGACACGCCACGTTCCGTATGCGTCTGGGGGTCGAAAAAGATCTCGGTATGCACGACGTTGTCCGCGAGCGAGCGTTCCACGTACGCCATCGTCATGTCGTAGAAATCCTGCTCGGTGAGCAGTACGCTTGCGCCGGCGTAATAGATGTCGAGGAACGATTGCAGGTCGGTGAAGGCATACGCGGCGCGCAGTGCCTCGATGGAGTCGTAGGCGAGCTTCACGCCGTTGCGTTCGGCGAGCTTGAAGATCAGCTCGGGTTCGAGCGAGCCTTCGATATGGATGTGCAGTTCGGCCTTCGGCGCGGCTGCGACCTTGTCGGTGAGAGAAAGTGCGGTCGTCGTATTCATGCTGATTTTTCAATGAGGTGATTCGTCAGGAGTCCGTTCTGCCGGATGCACACGCGTCATGCCATCTGGGTTGCGTGGGCGTTCGCTTCAACCGCCTGCAATACCTGTGCGGCTGCGGAAATCGCAATGATCTCCGGTGACTTGTCGACAATGCCGTCCACGCCGAGCGGACATTTCATCCGCGCGATCTGCGAGGGGTCGATGCCGCGCGCCGCCAGCCGATGCTCGAACTGTTTGCGCTTGCTCAACGAGCCGATCATGCCGAAAAACGCGAAATCGCCGCGCCGCAAGATGCGCTCGGCAAGCTCGAGATCGAGCGCGTGGTTGTGCGTCATCACGATGAAATACGTGTGCGGCGCAGCTTCGTCGATTGCCGCGTCGGGTGCGTCGTCCGGATCGATGGTGACATTGGGCGCCTGTAGCGACTCCAGCGGCGGAAACTGCGCATCGCGTTCGTCGACCCAGCGCACGTGACACGGCAAGGTGGCCAGCACGCGCACGAGCGCGGCGCCCACGTGACCCGCGCCAAACAGGACGACGGCGAAATCGCGCGGTGCGATGGTCTCGGTCAGCAGCGAACTGCTTTCGTCGAAACCGGCGCCGTCCCACAACAGACAATCAGCGGTTTCGACGCCGGGTTCCGGGTCGGACAGCATCACGGCATCCGGTGCGGGCCCGAATGATACGCTACGCACGGTCGATGCACCGGCCGCCACGCGCTTGGCGAGCGACGTCACCCAGCCCAGATCGCCAACATCAAGACGCTCAAATGCGAGCACCACCGCGCCGCCGCAACACTGGCCGAGACTCGGGCCCAGCGCGAAGCGTTCGAGCCGGCGCGTGTGCGGCGTGCGCATACCGTCACGCAGAACCCGGCGTGCGCTCTCAATGGCTTTCCACTCCAGGTGGCCGCCGCCAATGGTGTGCTTCGCGGAATCGCGCGTGACGATCATCTTCGTGCCGGCTTCGCGCGGCGCCGAACCTTCGACGCGCGCAACCGTCACGAGGATCACGGCATCGCCGTGCGCGAGCAGGTGTTGCAGATCGGTCAGCCAGGCGTGCATCCGGCGTTCTCCCAAGGGGGCCGCACGGGGTGTCCATGTGGCCGGTTAAGCGCGGCGCAGGGCGTTCGTGTCGCGCCGCGCGTGAAAATCAATGACTGGTGATGACGTTAGCCGGTACTTGCTCCGGTTGCGGTGTCTGCGCTTGCGTTGCCGTGGACGCTGCCCAGGATTGCGCCGGACCTGCTCCGGCGGGCCGCAACGCGTCGAGCGCATCGAGGATCGCCTCGGGCGTAGCCGGCGCGCGCAACGGCGGCGCGTGTTCTGCCTCGGGCACAGCGGCAGCAATCGCATCGCGGATCGCCAGAAACACCGAAAAAGGCAGCAACAGCGGCGGCTCGCCCACCGCCTTTGAGCGGAAAACCGTGGGCTCGGCGTTGTCGTTGCGATACAGCCTGACATGAAGCGCCGCCGGCGTATCGCTCACGGCCGGAATCTTGTACGTGGATGGCGCGTGTGTCATGAGTCGACCGTCGCGATTCCACCAGAGTTCCTCGGTGGTGAGCCAGCCCATCCCCTGAATGAAGCCGCCTTCCACCTGGCCGATGTCGATGGCCGGGTTGATCGACTGTCCCGCATCGTGCAGCACGTCCGCACGCACCAGTTTCCATTCGCCCGTGAGCCTATCGACGATCACTTCCGACACTGCCGCACCGTACGCGAAGTAGTAGAACGGATGACCGGTGAGCGATTTCGCGTCCCAATGCACTTTCGGCGTCGTGTAGAAGCCATCGGACCACAACTGGATGCGGGCCAGATACGCAGCGGCCACGAGTTGCGCGAACGGCATCGCGGCACCGTTGGCGAGCACCATGCTGTCCTTGAACTGCACGGCCTCGGGCGCGCCGCCCAGTTCCTTCGCGGCCAGCGTGGCCAGCCGTTCGCGGATGGTGCGCGCTGCGGCTTCGGCCGCCTTGCCGTTCAGATCGCTGCCGGTGGACGCGGCGGTAGCGGACGTATTGGCGATTTTCGACGTATCCGTGGCGGTTGCCCGGACCCGCGCGAGCGGGATGCCGAGTTCGTTCGCCACCACCTGAGCCACCTTGGTGTTGAGCCCCTGGCCCATCTCAGTGCCGCCATGGTTGACGAGCACCGAGCCGTCCTTGTACACGTGCACGAGGGCGCCAGCCTGATTGAGGAACGGTACGTTGAACGAAATACCGAACTTCACCGGGGAGAAGGCGAGACCGCGCTTGAGCACGGGGCTCGTCGCATTGAAGGCCGCCAGCTCCGCGCGGCGGGTGCGGTAGGCGCTGCTCGTCAGCAGTTCGTCGGTGAGCGGCGCGATCACGTTGTCTTCCACGCGCTGACCGTAGGGCGTGACATCGCGTTCGCCGATGCCGTAGTAGTTGGCGAGTCGCACGTCGAGCGGATCGCAGCCGAGTTGGCGGGCGATGCTGTCGAGCATGACTTCCATCACCAGCGCGCCCTGCGGTCCGCCGAAGCCGCGAAACGCGGTGTTCGACTGCGTGTTGGTCTTGCAGCACAGCGCGACGATATCGACGTCCGACAGGTAATACGCGTTGTCGAAATGGCAGACAGCGCGCGTGGCCACCGCGCCGGACAGGTCCGCGGAGTAGCCGGCGCGCAGCGCAATTTCCACGCGCGCGCCGAGGATGCGGCCGGCGTCGTCGAAGCCTGCCTCGTATTCATACACGGCATCGTGACGCTTGCCGGTGATCATGAAATCGTCGTCGCGGTCGGCGCGCACTTTGACGGGACGCTGCAGCACCTGCGCGGCGAGCGCCGCGACGCAGGCGAACAGTGCCGACTGCGATTCCTTGCCGCCGAAGCCGCCTCCCATGCGCCGGCATTCACACACCACACTATGCGCGGGCCAATCGAGCATATGCGCGACCACCTGCTGCATTTCGCTCGGATGCTGTGTCGAACTGTAGACCAGCATGCCATTCATTTCTTTGGGCAGCGCGTAGGCGATCTGTCCTTCGAGATAGAACTGTTCCTGACCGCCCACTTCGAAGGTGCCCTGGATGCGATGCGGCGCGGCGGCGATCTTTCCCGCCGGATCGCCGCGCGTCAGATGCAGCGGCGGCAGCACGAACTGCTTTCTCGCTTTCGCTTCCGTGGGTGTCAACACGACGTCGAGCGGTTCGTAGCGCACCACGTCGTCGCTTTTGGCGAGCGCGGCGGCGCGGCGCGCCAGTTCATGGCTTTCGGCGATGACCGCGAACACCGGCTGGCCGAGGTAGAGCACCTCGCCGTCGGCGAAAATCGGGTCGTCGTGCAGTACGGGGCCGCAGTTGTTTTCACCGGGGATATCGTCGGCGCACAGCACAGCGACCACGCCGGGTGCGTTGCGCACCGCGCTCAGGTCCAGCGAAACGATCCGCGCATGCGCATGCCGCGAAAGTCCGAGTGCGGCGTGCAAGGTGCCCTGCAATTCCGGCAGATCGTCCGTGTACGTGGCCTCGCCGCTCACGTGCAGCGCCGCGGATTCGTGCGGCAGCGAAACGCCGATGGCGGCTGTCTCGGCCTCGGCACGCCCGGCGGCGTGGACGATGAAGGCATCGGTTTGCTTGTTCATGGCGACGGCTCCTCGGCGACCGTATCAGCGCCAGCTTCGCCGCCTGCCACGCCCGTTTCGAAGGCGAAGGCGTTGACGTCGAAGTGGGAGAGCGGCGCTGTGTCCCGCGTTTCCAGATGGAAGCGTTGCAGCAGATTGCGGGCCACCTTCATGCGGTAGGCGCCTGTCGCACGCATGTCCGTGAGCGGCTGGTAGTCGGCGCCGAGCGCCTCCGCGGCGCGCTGCATGGCGGCGTCGTCCCAGGCGGCGCCGGTCAGTGCCACTTCCGCGTGAGTGGCGCGTTTGGGCGTGGCAGCCATGCCACCGAACGCGATGCGCGCTCCCGCGATCACGCCATCCGTGATGCGCAATGCGAACGCGGCACATACCGCTGAGATGTCCTGGTCGTAGCGCTTCGCCACCTTGTAGGTGCGAAAGCGCAGATCGGGTGCGGGACGCGGAATCCGCACGGCCGCGACGAATTCACCGGCGGCGAGTGCCGTCTTTTGATAGCCAAGGTAGAACGCGTCGAGCGGCAGCGTGCGGCTTTTGCCGCCGTGCCGTAGTACGACTTCCGCACCCAGCGCGAGCAGCGCGGGCATCGAATCGCCGATGGGCGAACCGTTCGCGACATTGCCGCCCAGCGTGCCGGCATTACGGATAGGCAGCGAGGCGAAGCGGGTCCAGAGTTCGGCCAGTTCGGGATAATCCGCGGCGAGGGCCGCGTAGGCGCTTTCGAGCGAGACGGCCGCGCCGATGGTCAGCGTCTGGGCATCGCGTTCGATCTGTTTCAGCTCGCTCACGTTGCCGATGTACAGAACGTCGCCCAGATCGCGGAACTGCTTGGTCACCCACAGGCCGACATCCGTGCTGCCGGCCAGCACGCGGGCGTCGGGATGGCTGGCGCGCAGCGCCGCAAAGGCGTCGAGCGTGGCAGGGGCGTAGAAAGTGTGGGTGCCGAAGGCCTCGCCACGTACATCGGGCGCGGTGTATTCGAACGTCTCGCGGCGGCGCAGCGCCTGCAAAGCTTCGGCGATGGCGGCCCGATCGAACGGCACGCGTTCGTATTGCGCGTAGTCGAACATCTTTTGCGCCGCCTCGACGATGGGCCGGTAGCCCGTGCAGCGGCACAGATTGCCGGACAGGGCGGCATTGATTTCGTCGCGAGTGGGCAGGCCGGCCGCGGCGGGCTGGTTCTCGTAGAGCGCCCACATCGACATCACGAAACCCGGCGTGCAGAAGCCGCACTGGGATCCATGACAGTCGACCATCGCCTGCTGGACAGGATGCAGCGTGCTGTCGGCGGCGCGCAGGTCTTCGACGGTGAAAAGCGCGCGCCCGTCGAGGGTAGGAAGAAACTGGATGCAGGCGTTGACCGCCTTGAGTTGCAGACCGCCATGCCCGTCGAGGTCGCCGAGCACCACCGTGCAGGCGCCGCAATCACCTTCGGCGCAACCTTCCTTGGTGCCGGTGCAATGCAGATCCTCGCGCAGGTGCTGCAGCACGGTGCGCGTAACCGGTACGCCCCGGACTTCCCGGACGGCGCCACGGTGATAAAAACGGATGGTTTGCGTTGTCATGGCGAATCCAGAAGACATTGCGGACCGGGCGCGCGTTACGCAGGGGGTCGCACCATAGCCGGCCTCGCGCACGTAGATCGCCATCCATATTTGAAGATAGCACTCTCGCGTCTCGAAAAGATTTCCCTGTGCTGATGGGGGTTATCAGCGGCAGGTCATGTGAAACGCATGCGGGATAGGCGGTGTGGGGCGGTCAGACGCGCGCAAAGCCACGCCGGCTGGGGCGCGGCGGACGGTTGAGGTGGCCTTTAAGCCTTGCGATGAAGCTCTCGAAGCCGGTTTGGACGGCGTTTCGAGCGTGACTTCGAAGTTGGTAAAAGGCGGTTCGGATACTGCGACAAGACCCAAACCGCGCAGTCTTCAGGCAATCCGGCGGCGATTCTTGACGAGACTCAGCGCGAGCGGCACGAACATCACGACAAACGCAACGAGCGACCACATCGGCAAGGAGAGCCCGAGAATAGGCGGATACGCCGTTTCACACAGTCCGGCAACCTTGAACACGCCCGGCAGCCAGTGCGCCGGCGGCAGGCTGTCCACCACCGGTTGCAGCGCGTCGAACCCGCAGCTAAAGCCCGGATTGGCCTGCACATAGACGTGCCGCGCGGCGGTGACGATGCCGGCCAGCGCCGAGAGCGCCGCCAGCGTCTCCAGCAGGCGAACGCCGCGCCAACTGCCGAGGCGCGCGCCGAGAAAGGCGAAAATCGCAATCAACAGAAAGAAGTAGCGCTGCAGAATGCACAGCGGGCAGGGGTCTTCGTGCAGGCCGTACTGCATGTAGAGCGCGCCGCCGACCAGCGCAACGCAGACGAGAGCTAGCAGGACCAGCAGGGAGCGCTCGCGGCGCAGCATGGCATTGTCGTTATTCATGGATCGTTGAACTGTCGAACATCCAAAAAGGGGGCAGGTGCCCGCGATTCTAGCGCGAACGCTGCCTGACCGTGCCTCAGGGTGGCGCGCTCAACGGATCGTGTTGAGTACGGCCTCGACCGCGCGGCCGACGCCGAGCAGCGCCTCGTCGCCGTGGGGTGCGCCCGCCAGCATCAGGCCCACGGGTGCGTCGCCGCGCACATGGCAAGGCAGCGACAGGGCGCAGGCGTCGAGGAAATTAAAGGCGCTCGGATTGCGCAGGATCAACGCGTTGGTGCGGCCAAAGGCATCGTCGTCGTGTTCGAGGTCCGCGAGCCGGGGCGGCACGACGGGCACGGTCGGCGCGACGATTGCGTCGAAGCGCTGCCAGAGCGTGCGCGCGGCTTCCAGCATTGCCGTGCGCTCGGCCACCAGATCCAGATAGTCCGCGCCGCTCGCCGGCTGACCCTTCAGGATACGCACCAGCACGCGCGGATCGTACGCGTCGCGATGCTTCTCCAGCAGCGTGCGATGCCAGGCGTACGCCTCGATCGGCGAGAAGCCGAAGCGATTGATGGCCGGCAAACGGTCGAGCGGCGCGAAGCGCACCTCGCTGACAATCGCGCCAGCCGCCTCCAGATGCTTGAGCGCGGCGTCGATGGCGTTGGCCACCGCAGGCTCGACGTCGTCCGTGACGTAGTGCGTCAGGACGCCGAGGCGCACGCCTTCGAGCGGCCGCAGCGCCGGCAGACGCGGCTCGAGTCCGGCCAGCATGCGGTCGAACAGTGCACAGCAGGCCACCGACACGCCAATCGGACCAAACGAATCGAGCGTCTGCGAGAGTGGTACGGCGCCCTGTTTGGGAATGCGCTCGGCGGTCGGTTTGAAGCCCGTCAGGCCGCACAGCGCCGCCGGAATCCGGATCGAACCGCCCGTATCCGTGCCGAGTGCAATCGCGGCCATGCCGTCGGCGACGGAAGCCGCTGCCCCTGACGACGAGCCGCCCGAAATCCGCTCGTCGCCGCGCACGCCGCGCCGGTATGGCGACAGTGGATGGCCATAGTGCGGATTCAGACCGAGCCCGGAAAACGCGAACTCGCTCATGTTGGTGCGCCCGACGATGACCGCGCCGGCCCGCTTCAGGCGGGCTACGGTGACCGCGTCGGCGGTGGCGGGCGGCGCGTCGGCGAGAGCGCGCGAACCGGCGCGCGTCACCTGGCCTTCTATGTCGAACAGGTCTTTCACCGACACGGGAATGCCCGCGAGCGGCGACAGCACGGTGCCGGCCGCGCGCAGGCGGTCGTGGCCGTCCGCAGCGGCGCGGGCGTTCTCGGCGTCGACGTGCATGAAGACCGTCGAGCCCTGGCCGGCGGGATCGGCGATGCGTTCCAGCGCGGCTTCGACGAGCGCGCGGCTCGTGGTGCGACCGGCGGCCAGATCGGCCGCGAGTTGGGCGAGCGGCGGGAAGGGCTTGAACTCAGTGGCCATGATCGTTCACATCCGGTTAGACCCGCTCGAACAGTAGAGTCGGAAAGTTAATGGCTGGCGGCTTCGCGGCGTTGTCGCGCCGGCTTGGCCCGCGCTTTATTCACGCCGCCGGTGCGAATGGCGCGCAGCATCGCAACAACTGCAACAGCCGCGGCAGAGCTGGCGCCGCTGTTATTCGCGACTGCAACGCAGTGTCCCGCGGGAATTGTAGAACAAGGTTTTACGACGAGGGCTCGCCTCGCGTTCGGCATCCGGCGTGGGTCGGTGACACGCCGCGTCATAAGGAAAAATAGAGCCGGCGCGTCGGACAAATGCGCGCGTGCGTTAATATGCTTCTTACATTACTTTTTGTAAGGAAGCGTGTCCCATGCACCACGGCATCGGCTTTATTCAGGATTTGGCGGTGGTGATGGCGCTGGCCGGCGTCGTTACCGTGCTGTTCCATCGCCTGAAACAGCCGGTCGTGCTGGGCTATATCGCAGCGGGCGTGATCATCGGGCCGTACACGCCGCCGTTCCAGTTGATTCACGACGAACAGACCATCCAGACGCTGGGCGAACTCGGCGTGGTCTTCCTGATGTTTTCGCTTGGGCTCGAATTCAGTCTGCGCAAGCTGTTTCAGGTCGGGGCGACGGCCATCGTCGCGGCGCTTTCCGAGATCGTGCTGATGCTGTGGCTCGGCTTCGAGATTGGCCGTGCGTTCGGCTGGAGTTCGATGGATTCGCTGTTCCTCGGCGCCATTCTCGCCATCTCATCGACCACCATCATCGTGAAGGCGCTCTCTGAACTCGGCCTCAAGCGCGAGCGCTTTGCCCAACTCGTGTTCGGGATACTGATCGTCGAGGACATTCTCGCCATCGCGATGCTGGTGTTGTTATCCAGTATTGCGCAGACCGGTCAGTTGAGTGCGGGCATCGCTTTGATCACGCTTGGCAAGCTGCTGCTTTTCATGACCGTGTCGCTGGTGGTCGGCATTCTCGTCGTGCCGCGTGCGCTCAATTACGTGGCACGTTCGAACAGCGACGAGATGCTGCTGGTGGCGGTGCTGGGTTTCTGTTTTGGCTTCTGTTTGCTGGTGGTGAAGCTCGACTACAGCATTGCCCTGGGCGCGTTCCTGATCGGCGCCATCATGGCCGAGTCGCGCCATCTGCATCGCATCGAGCATCTGATTGCGCCGTTGCGTGATGCGTTCTCCGCGATCTTCTTCGTGACGATCGGCTTGATGCTCAATCCGCACGTGCTGGTCGATTACGCGTGGCCGATCGCGGTCATCACGGTGGCGGTGATCGTTGGCAAGATCGTTTCGTGCGGCCTCGGCACGTTCCTCTCGGGCAAGGACGGGCGCACCGCGATGCGTGTCGGCATGACCGTATCGCAGATCGGCGAGTTCTCGTTCATCATCGCCTCGCTTGGGCTGACCCTGAAGGTGACGAGCGCGTTCCTCTATCCGATTGCGGTGGCGGTCTCCGCGTTGACCACGCTGTTCACGCCGTATCTGATCCGCGCGGCCGATCCGCTGACGCAGCGTCTCGGGAGGGCCATGCCACGGCAGGTCGCGAGCGTGTTTGGCATGTACGCGCAGTGGCTGGCGAGTCTGCGGCCGGCGAGTGGCGAGCCCACGCTCTTTAGCATCACGCGGCGCATCGTGCTGCAGATTGCGGTCAACCTCGCGCTGGTCGTGGCAATTTTCCTCGCGACGAGCTACGGCGCCGCGTACGCGAATGCGTGGCTCGACCGCTGGCTACCCGACGAAGCCATGCAGCGGGTCCTGTTGTGGGGTGGGGCGCTGCTGGTGTCCATGCCGTTTCTCGTGGCGGTCTACCGCAAGACAAAATCGCTCGCTCTGCTGCTCGCCGAAGTCAGCGTGCAGCCGGTGAACGCGAGCCGCTTCACGCGGGCGATCCGTTATGCGATCGCGGATCTCGTGCCAGTCGTCTCGATGGTGGGCGTTTTTCTGCTGGTGGCGGCGCTGTCCGGCGGGATTCTGCCGCCTACCGGATTGCTGTCGGCGGTACTCGTGTGCGCAGCGATCCTCGTTGCGCTGTTGTGGCGCTGGTGCGTCAAGATCCATGCATCGCTGCAGATCGCACTGCGCGAAACCTTCAACGAGCAGCCCGATCCATAAGGTCGCGCAAGGTTCGCTCCATGTGCCGGGGCGAGCGCGTAACAATGTGACCAATTGTGTGCACGTTTGCTGCATATGGCGCGGTGGCGGATAATCAATCCATGTCCATTCGTTCGCGTGGAAGGCGCCCGTCCGACAGTCATGAGCGAAAACAAACCAGAAAATGCCGGCACGCCCGGCACTCCATCCCCGTCGGGGCAGCCAGCAGAGGGTGCAAATCCCGATGCGTCGAAGTCCAATGGATTGACTCCCGAGACGCCCGCGGCGTCCCCGGATATTGCGTTGCCGACCGCCCAGAGGGAAACGCTCCAGTCACCTCCGCTCACGAATCTGCCGGCTCAGACGCCGGACGTCACGGCCGCCGCCGAGGAAGCAGCGCAGCGCTCGTCGACGGACGACCCGGCCAGTGCGTCTGCCGTCACGCCTGAAGATCCCGCGAAGGCGCAGCAGCGCGATGCGGCCGAGGCACGTGCGTCCGCAGCGGCGTCGACGGCGAAGCAGGAAGCCGCGGTCCATCAGCGCGATGCGAGACGCGGTGCGCCGGCTTCTTCGACGAAGCCTCCGGCGCAACCGGCGGCTCGACCCGGTGCGCCTGCTGCTTCAGCATCCGTCTCATCGCCTGGTTCCCAACCCGCCACGCAGCCGAACCCTGCTGCCGGCGCGACTGCGGCGAGCGACGCGGAGGATCCGTCCGCTGCGGCGCGTGGCGCGGCGAATCGCCCGGCGGGTTCACCGCCGCCTGGATTTGGCGCAGCGCCTGACTTCACCGCTTCGAATCCACCGCCGCCCAATGCGCTTCCGCCTGCGCCGCCACGCTATCTGAAGCAGACGGACTCGGCGTGGTCGGTATTCGGCCGCATCATCGCGGCGCGCGCCCGGCAAATCTTCGATCGTGCCGGTCAACGCATCACGCAGCGTACGTTGCGCATTGGCGTGTCGGCGCGCATCTTCCATCCTGAACCGGGTGCCAAGGGACTGCGTGGCAAGACGCTGCAATATCTGGAGGAGTCCATCGCGCATTGGGTGATGTCGCGCGATGTGCTGGTGTTCATGATTCCGACCGTCGGCCATCAAGGCATGCTGCACCCGAGCAACATCCGTCTGCGCGATTACGCCAAGCATCTCGATGGACTGTTGTTGCAGGGCGGTGCCGACGTCTCGCCGCAGTCGTACGCCGAGCAGGCCACGAGCCCCGAATGGCCCGGCGACCGCGTACGCGATATGTACGAACTGGAACTGCTGCACGAGTTCATCGAATCGGGCAAACCGGTGCTAGGCGTGTGCCGTGGCTGCCAACTGATCAACGTGGCGTTTGGCGGCACGCTCTATCAGGACATCGCCACGGACGTGCCGACGGCCGGTGCCCACGTCAACGAAAACTACGATCAGCACCGTCACGGGATTCATTTCCCGGATGGCTCGACGCTCGCCAACATGTTCCCGGGGCGGCGTGATGCGATCGTCAATTCGATTCACCACCAGGCGGTCAAAACGCTTGGCCGTGACCTGAATATCGAGGCGGTCTCGGCGGCGGACGGCATCATCGAAGCGGTGCGCTACCGGCGCGCCCCGTTCGTGATGGGCGTGCAATGGCACCCGGAGTTTCACCGCGCGGGTGGGCCTGAACTGCTCGACTGCACGCCGCTACTCGATACCTTCCTGAGAGTGGCACGCGAAACCCGCTTCTAGCGTCTAGTTCGACACAGCGCGTTCTGCGCGCAGCAATCAAAAAACGGCTTCGTTTCCATTCGAAGCCGTTTTTTTTATGCGTCTGATTTTGTTTGACGCATCTTCGACGGAACGCTGAGTCCCGCGTAACTCGAAAGCGCGATTGATTTCTTAGATAGTAAGTCCTGCCATGTAAATGAATGGACCTCGAGTGTGATCTTAAAATTGTGCACCAATGAGCGCGATATTTTCATCGCCTGGAACGACGGCTTATCAAACAATTGTGAGGCGTTTTTCGCCGCTTTGGCAAGCGGATCATCTTTGCTTTTTTTACACTTCGTTCGGCGCTTTTTTTCGCGATTTGCCTGCTGGCTTGACCTAAATTTAAGAATGCTATCTATCTCGATTTAAAGTGTTGTGGCGCGTCACACTAACCCTTCGCTTAACAAGCAATCCGCGCGATAATTCAAGGCTGTTTGAAATTCGCATGGAGCATGCACGTATGAAGTCTCTCTTAACTGTACGGCGCGCATTGCTGCTCGCGACCACGGGTGCGCTGCTGCAGCATGGTGGTCTCGTGCTGGCAGGAGAGAGCGCCGGTTCAACGGATTCAGTGCCCGTCGTCGGCACGCGTCCGGCCATGAGCGCGTTGACGCCCCAGCCGGTCGTCGCAGCGTTGCGGGCGGCCTCAGGTGGCGCGGCGTCGGCGCCAGGTGTAGCAGATGGCGGCGATGCGCAAGGTACCGTCGCCGAACTGATGCAGATGATCCACGACAAGCAACTCACGGAGCTACGCACCACGTATAACGGCAGCTATGGCGCGAGTCTGTTTTTCTATCCGCAAGAAATGACGTACTACGTAGCGTTGTTTCAGGACAAGCACTTCTGGCGCGTGATCAAATCTCAGGACGACACCCGCGCGGAAGCCATTTACACCGACTTCGTGCAGCAAACGGGGCAATTGGCCGAGGTGGAAATTCGCCGCGCGCAGTTGCAGGCGCAAAAGGCTTTTATCGAGAACGTGATTGCGGTCTCGGAAGATCGCGCGCGACGCTTGCAGGCCGACCTCGACGTGGCGCGTACGCAGCAAGCCAAGGTCAACGACTACCAGCGTCAAACCCAAAGCGAGGCGGTTGCCTTGCGCGCGGAAAAAGAGCAGGCGCAGGCGCAATTGCGCCAGGTGCAAAACGAAGTGCAGCAATTGCAGCGGCAGACCGAATCCGGTTTGCCTGGATCGAGATAGGCGAGCGCGCGGCTCTGGTAGCGGAGGACAAAAAACAGCCCGGTATTTACCGGGCTGTTTTTTTGCGCGACGTTATTTGGAGAACTGCTCGGGGACGTCGGTGATACGGCGTTGCGAAACGCGATTCGCCCAGTCGGTGCTCTCGGTGTTGACCACATGAGAGAGCGCTCGCGCCGGTGGGATATCGCGCAGATGCGTGTTCGCGGACATCGTGACCGATGCGTATTCATCGACACCGAGCGCTGAGGGCGCAAATGGCGAGAAGTCACCTGCGGCAGACGGCCTGGCCAGTGACCGGGGCTTGAACGCCGCATCCTCGTTCGCGGTCGACGCGCGCGACGAGACCGAGTGAGATGAGCGTGGTGCGTCGATCGCCGCATTCCTCGCGGCAAGGTGCGATGCACCTGGTGCGCGACTCGATTTACGCGGCTGCGAATGCCCAATGCTGACGTCCGGGTGGTTGCGTGTGCTGGACGAAGCCGGTGGCGAGGCACGAAGCGCGTGTGGTTCGTCCGTTGTGCCTGGCGCCGCGTCGGCGTCGGCAGCGCGAGTGTTGGGCGCGCTGGATACGGGTTCCGGCTGGGTGGTTAAACTCGTCCCCGCCGTGACGGGCGCGGATGCGGGTGCGATGACGGCACGCGTCAGCGTCTCGGCAGACGTCCCTTCAGCCTCGCGCGGCACGGGCGCAACAGGCGCAACAGGCATATCCACAGCAACCGGCGGCACCGCACGTGAACGTGTGACAGTCCTCGCGTCGTCTGGCTTCGATCCGGCTAGTGGCAGCGCCCGAAGCCTGGCCTGTCCCGTCAACCCCGAACGATTCGCGGTACGCCCTTCGTGCGCCGCCTGAGCCGACTGCCGATGCAACGCGTAATGGTCGATTGCGAGCCAGGCAAGAAGGGCTGCACCGCCAACGGCGCATACACCACCCGCTAACGCGGTCCAACGTGTCGAAGCACCGTAGCTCGGCGCGGTCGCCGAGGCAGCGCTGAAATCCGGCGCCGACGGCGGGATATCCGCAGCAACATCCTCACGCGAGCTCGCGTCCACTTGTGCTGTATCGTCCGGCGCCGACGCGCGCCGCGATTCCCAACGGCACAACGCGCGAAACGCCGCGGTGTTGACGCAAAAGGTGCGCAGGACCGCCGCATATAGCGCCTTGAGTTCGGCACGCAGGCTCAGATGAGGTGGCGAGAGCGCCCAATCGCGGCCAAAGGGGGCGGGCAGACGATCGAGGGGCCGCAGCCTGGGTATGGCCATAGCGCCTTCGATCAGGGTAAGGGGCATAGATGTCGTCATCGCTCTCTCGCGGCGGGGTCGTTTTGAAAACTGGCCTCGGAGGGATGATGACGATGGGGGCGGCCGAGATTTTGCGCTGGCGCCCGGCATAAGGCGCGTCGCCACGAAACCGCCGAGGTGCGGTCGATGATCGCAAAAACGATTTATGTAAACGATCGGACGCGTCCGAAAACCGGCCTACACCGCGTGCGGACCCTCGAGCCGATACACGTAACGCAGCGCGGTGATATCCACGCCGCCCATACGATCGGGTTCCGCCCCAGCGAACCGCCACCCCAGCCGCTCATAAAAGCCAATCGCCGGGGTGTTGCCGTCGAGCACGTACAGATACAACTGCGTCTCACCCTGCATGCGCGCCCAGTCGACAGCCGCGCGCATCAGCAGTTTGCCCACGCCAATGCCCTGGTGACCCGGCAACGCGTGCAGGTTATCGAGCAACACGCCCCACGACGACTCCGGCTGACGTTCGACGCAGGCAAATCCAATCGGCTCACCGGCGTGCTCGGCGATGACCACCATGCGCCGCTCGCCGCCGGGTGCATTGAGCCGCGCCTGCCAGTAAGCCGCGCGTTCGAGCGTCACTTCGTTGTCGAGGAACGCGTCAGGCAGCAGCCCACGGTAAGTGGCCTGCCAGCTGGCGGAATGGATGCAGGCGATCAGCGCTGCATCGGCGGGCGTCGCGGTGCGCAAGGAAAGGGCGCGGGCAGTGGGCATCAGCGGCATAGTGTTCCTGAAGGGCAGTTGCAAAGTGTACTGCGACCGACCCATCTGTAAGGCATCCATGCCCGCCTCGAATGCAAGCCGCTGGCCACGACGGTAACATTCGCACTGGCGATGGCTGAAAACCCCGTCAAATGGTCATCCAGGCGCCCCGATGAGCAACTGACCCAAGGTTTACCCTGATATCCGGGCTATCGGTAGCGCAGCAGAATTCAGCGCCCCGGCACGCTTGCGAGCCCGGCGCGGGCCTTCCGTGGAGCCGGCGGCATCTGTTCGAAGATGCGGTGAATGTTGTCAACCGCCCGTTTCGCCCGCGAAGTCTGGCGAAGGGCCCATTCGAGAGTGTCATGTCTATTGCGTCACACGGATCTTCCAACGAATCCCGCTTCCGGACGGTTTTCCGCGTTGTCAGCGGCAACTTTCTGGAAATGTACGACTTCATGGTCTACGGCTATTACGCCTCGGCAATTGCCAAGACCTATTTCCCGAGCGGCAATGACTTTGCTTCATTGATGCTGGCGTTGTCCGTGTTCGGCGCGGGCTTCCTGATGCGGCCGCTGGGCGCCATCATCCTCGGCGCCTATATCGACCATCATGGCCGCCGCAAGGGCCTGATGCTGACGCTCGGCCTGATGGCGGTCGGCACGCTGACAGTCGCCGCCATTCCGGGTTACGCCACGATTGGTGTGCTCGCGCCGGTGCTGGTCCTGTTTGGCCGCCTGCTGCAGGGCTTCTCGGCTGGTGTGGAACTGGGCGGCGTGTCGGTCTACCTCTCCGAGATCGCGACCAGGGGCAACAAGGGCTTTTATTGCTCGTGGCAGTCGGGCAGCCAGCAGGTTGCCGTGGTGTTTGCCGCGCTGATCGGCGTGGTGCTGCACCAGGTCCTGCCCGTCGAGCAGATGACCGCGTGGGGCTGGCGCGTGCCGTTCCTGATCGGCTGCCTGATCGTGCCATTCCTGTTCCTGATCCGGCGCTCGCTGCAGGAAACGGAAGAGTTCGCCGCGCGCAAGCATCGCCCGAGCATGGGCGAGATCATGAAGTCGATGATGGAAAACTGGGGCGTCGTCCTCGGCGGCATGGGCATGGTGATCATGACCACGGTGTCGTTCTACATGATCACGGCATACACGCCCACCTTCGGCAAGGAAGTGCTGAAACTCTCGGCGATCGACGCGCTCGTCGTCACCGTCTGTATCGGCTTGTCGAATCTGGTGTGGCTGCCGCTGTCGGGCGCGCTGTCGGATCGGATCGGACGCCGGCCCGTGCTGCTGATCTTCACCGTCCTGACCATTCTCACCGCGTATCCGGCCGTGCAATGGCTGGTGGCCGAGCCGTCGTTCGCGCGTCTCTTGATGGTGGAGTTGTGGCTGTCGTTCCTGTACGCCTGCTACAACGGCGCAATGGTCGTGGCGTTGACCGAAGTGATGCCGGTTGAAGTGCGCACCGCGGGCTTCTCGCTCGCGTATAGCCTTGCCACGACGATCGGTGGTTTCACGCCGGCCATCTCGACGCTGCTGATTCACGTGACCGGCAACAAGGCCGCGCCGGGACTGTGGCTGGGAATCGCGGGCATCTGCGGTTTGATCGCGACGCTGGTGCTGTATCGCACGCCCGAATCGCGCAATCAGTACCGCACGGTCTGACGAAGCACGAAACACGAAACACGAAGCACGAAGCACGAAGCACGAAGCACGCGCTACGCCTTACGAGGGCTCAAGCATCCTCACGTAGCGCGTGAGCAATCTGTTCGACCACCGGCGCCCACGCGCCGGGTTCCGGTTGACGCACGAGCCGCGCCCCCGGATACCACGGGCTGCGCGGCTCGTCGATGAACCAGCGCCAGTCGGCGGCAAACGGCAGCATCAGCCAGAGCGGCTTGCGCAGCGCGCCGGTCAGATGCGCAATCGAGGTGTCGATCGACACGACGGCGTCGAGCCGCTCGATGATCGCCGCCGTATCCGCGAAATCGCCCAGCCGGGTATCGAAGCGGTGGATCGTGCCGGCGCGCGGATGGGCGTCGAGCGTGGCGCGCTCAGCCGCGCTGAGGTCGGGCTGCAAAATAATCCAGTCGATGCCATCGAGCGCGAACAGCGGTTCGAGTTCGGCGAGCGGCATGCTGCGATTTTCCTGCTGCTGCACACGTCCCGACCACGCGAGCCCGATCTTGCGCCGCGCATGACCGCCAATCGACCCACGCCACTTGCGACGATAAGCGGGCGGCACGCTCAGATAAGGCGTGCGCGCGGGAATCGTCTCCCTGTTGATGCCGAGCGCGAGCGGCAGGCTCAGAAGCGGACACTGCAGGTCGACCGGCGGACGCGGCTTACCCTGCGCGATGAGCGTGACGCGCCATTCGAGCGCGGCAGGCGCAAGCAGCGGCACCAGTTGCGGCTGCACTTCCAACACGACGCGCGCGCCAGGCTGTGCGACGAGCGGCACGAAACGCACGAATTGCAGCGTATCGCCGAAGCCCTGTTCCGCATGCACGAGCAGCGTGCGCTTTTCGATGGGCTCGCCGTGCCAGCGCGGCAGCGTCTGCGGGACGCGCTGCGCCATTGTCTTGAGGCGCCATTCGTACTCGGGTAGACCACGCGCAAAATCGCCGAGCGTCAGCCACGAGAGAGCGCGGTTCATATGCGCGGACGCCAGCTCGGGCCGCAGGCGCAGCGCCTGATCGAAGGCGCGTACCGCAGCAGCGGGGGCGCCGAGCGCGTGATGCGCGGTACCCAGACTCAGCCAGGCCAGGGCGAATTTCGGATCGAGCCCCACCACGCGCTCGAAATGCGGCAGTGCTTCCTTGTGACGGCCCATCGCGGATAGCGCGTTGCCCAGTCCGAACAGGGCCGGCGCGAGATGCGGCTGTAACGACAGCACGACCCGGAAGGCCGCGGCCGCTTCGGCGTGCTGGCCGATCGCATCCAGCGTATTGGCAAGATTGAAATGAGCGGCCACGAAACGCGGCTGCGCGGCGATCGCGGCACGGAACTGCGTGAGCGCCGCTTCGGCGCGTTCGAGCGCATTGAGCGCCATGCCCAGATTGTTGTGCGCCCCGGCATGACCCGGCTGCAATTCGAGCGCGCGTTCGAACGATACGATGGCTTCTTGATGCCGGCCGAGCGCATGCAAGGCATTGCCCAGATTGTTGTGCGAGGACGCGTTGCCCGGTTGCAGCCGCAAGGACTTCTGGAACGCGTCCGCCGCGTCTTCGTGACGACCCGCCGCCGCGTAGGCATTCCCGAGGTTGTAATGTGCCAGCGGGAAACTGGGTGCAAGCGTGAGCGCATTGCGAAACCGCTCGATGGCGCCGTCGAGTTGCCCCATTGCCTTCAGCGCGTTGCCGAGGTTGAGTTGCAGCGCGGCGTCCTGCGGACGCAGCCGCGCCGCGCGGCCAACCAGGTCGGCTGCTTCAGCGTGCGCGCCGAGTTGATGGCGCAACACCCCCAGCAGATGCAGGGCGTCGACGTGCGCGGGATCGATATCGAGCGTGGCGCGATAGCCGCGCTCGGCATCGTCGAGGCGGCCGTCACGATGCGCCGCGTAGGCGCTTTCAAAAACTGGTTCCATGACGGGGGGCGGTAATTCGCGGGTGATTCGCAATAAATCGCGGTGATTCGGCAAGACAAGCCATGCATTTTCCCACACTCGCCAGGGCATGCCCCAGATTGACGGACCGGAGTCTGATCTATAACATATGAATATGTGTTCATATGTTCGAGGTAGGCGCGTGTCATGCAAGTGATGTCCAATGACGACGGCGTCGTGCCGCTCGCCGATCTGTTCCGCCTGCTCGGCGACCCTACGCGCCTGCGCATCGTGTTGACATGTGTCGACGAGCGGCGCGCGGTGGGCGCGATGGCGGAGGCGCTCGGGCTGTCGCCGTCGCTGGTGAGCCACCATCTGCGGCTATTGCGCGCGGCCCGCATTCTGCGCGCGGAACGCCAGGGCAAGCAGGTGTTCTATGTGGCGGCAGACCGCCACATCAGCGGCATGCTGGCCGAGATGCTCGAACATGTGGCCGAGCCCGCCAACGAATTTTCCCCGGACGCGTGATGAAACCCCTATCAGGCACCAACGGCTCAGCGGAAGAGCGCGAAGACGATCACGCGCCGGTATGGCTCGAAGGTCAGGACCCCGACGATGTACAAGGCCTTGCCGTTGACGCGGACGCTGCGCGTGCGACGCGCGGGCGTGGGTATGCAGTGAGCGAGGCGGGGAGTGACGCGTCTGGCGCTGGTCAGCCCTCGAATAGTTCTGCCGGGGACCGCGCCGGCCACGACCACGAAAACCACCATGCCGCGCGTCAAGCAGCGGACCAGCCACGCCCATTTCACAATCACGATCATCAAACGTATCAAGCCGTGCATAACCACTCAGCAACCGATCCGACTCAAACAGCCGCAAACGATCACGCGGGCCATGCTCATGGTCACGATGACCACGATGACCACGACCACGCGGGTCATGATCACTCGGGCCACGACCACGGCAGCGCCGCACAAGGTCACGGTCATAGCCACGGCCACGGCGGCCACCATCACCACCACGCGCCCGTTGCCGGTCATGGGCGCGCGTTTGCGATTGCCGTCGCGCTGAACATCGCCATCGTGGTCGTGCAGGGCATCTACGGGGTGATCGCGCATTCCACCGCGCTGCTTGCCGATGCGGGCCACAATCTGTCCGACGTGCTCGGTCTGCTGCTCGCCTGGGGCGCCGCCTGGCTCACCACGCGCCGGCCTTCGGGACGCTATACCTTCGGCTTCGGCAGCACGTCCATTCTCGCGTCGCTCGTCAACGCGGGCCTGCTGCT
Organism: Paraburkholderia sp. DHOC27; assembly: GCF_003429005.1. Taxonomy (GTDB): domain Bacteria; phylum Pseudomonadota; class Gammaproteobacteria; order Burkholderiales; family Burkholderiaceae; genus Paraburkholderia. Next base: position 436,288 of record NZ_QVQV01000004.1, on the reverse strand, counting down.
GTTCGCGTGCGGCGTGATCGTTGCGGAGGCCATTGGCCGGCTGATGAACCCAGCGCCGGTGCAGGGCCTCGTGGTGTTCGTCGTCGCGACCATTGGCATGCTCGTCAACGGCTTTTCCGCATGGCTCTTCATGCGTGGTCAGAAAGAGGACCTCAATATTCGCGGTGCCTTTCTGCATATGGCCGGCGACGCGCTGATCTCCGCCGCCGTCGCCATTAGCGGTCTCGTCATCCTCGGGACGAACTGGACCTGGCTCGACCCGTTGATGAGTCTCGTGGTGGTCGCGGTAATCGTCTACGGGACGTGGGGTCTGCTGCGCGACTCCGTGTGCCTCGCGCTCAACGCGGTGCCGCCAGGTGTGGACATGCAGCGCATCCGCGATTATCTGGCGGCGCAACCAGGCGTGACCGACGTGCACGATCTGCACGTGTGGGCGCTTTCCACCACCGGCAACGCACTGAGCGCGCATCTCGTGATGCCGGCCGGTCATCCCGGCGACGAAGCCGTCGACGCAATCGTGTTCACCTTGCGTGAGACTTTCTCCATGCAGCACGCTACCTTGCAGGTCGATCTCGGCACTACGGACCATTGTTGCTCGCTCGATCAGCCGGGCACGCATTGAACCGGCTTTTGACGCGCTGCACCGCCGGTCATCGGGGCAGCGGCGTACACTAGACGTCATGTTGGTCTCCGGAGTGCTGCATGGCCGCCGCATCATCCGCTGCGTCGCCGGTGCTGATCGTCGGGGCGGGTCCAACCGGGCTCGCCGCCGCCATGAGTCTGGCGCGTGCGCATATACCCGTGCGTCTCATCGACAAGACGTTGCAGCCGGCGCCGCACTCGCGCGCTATCGGCATCCAGGCGCGCACACTCGAACTGTTCGAACAGCATCGTCTGATCGAGCCGTTTCTCGAACTGGGACATCGCGCCCACACCGCGAACCTCTATTCCAACGGGCAGCGCCTCGCCCGGCTCGATTTCGATCCGCTGCAAACGCGCTACCCGTATGTGCTGTTTCTTGACCAGAGCATCACCGAGCGGCTCTTGACGGAGCATCTGGCCACGTTTGGCGTGACGCTCGAACGTGGCGTCGAACTCAGCGCTTTTGCGCAGGACGCCGCGGGTCTCAATGCGATCCTGCGGCACGCAGACGGCCGGGTCGAAGAAATTCGCCCGGCGTACATGATTGGCGCTGATGGCGCACACAGCACGGTCCGTCATCAGTTGGGCATGAGCTTCGCCGGCAAATCCTTCGAGCAGGTTTTCCTGCTGGCCGATCTGCAGGCGGAAACGCCGTGGTCCAACGACGAATTCCACATTTTCGCCTCGGGCGAAGGCCTGGCTGCCCTGTTTCCGCTGGGCGAGCAGCGCTACCGGCTCATCGCCGATCATTCGGTACGGCCGGTTGCTATTCCGGCATCCGCGGCGCCCCCGGCACCCACTGCGGCCACCGGGGCAGCGCCTGCCGTTTCCGCTGCGGCTTCCACGAGCGAACCCGCGCCGCTTCCGACGCTGGAAGAATGCCGGGCGCTGGCCGCGCGGCGTATCCATCACCCTGTGAAATTTTCCGATCTCACGTGGTCAGCGCATTTTCACGTGAGCAGCCGCATGGTCGAGCAGTTGCGTGTGCAACGGGTTTTTCTGGCCGGAGACGCCGGGCACGTGCACAGTCCCGCTGGTGCCCAAGGGATGAACACGGGCATTCAGGAAGCCTTCAATCTGGGCTGGAAACTTGCCCGCGTGATCAAGGGTGAAGCGCCCGACCGTCTGCTCGACTCGTATCACCTGGAGCGGCATCCGATCGAGCGCGACGTGTTGCGACAGACGAGCTTCGCCACGCATATGGCGGAGGCTGATCATGGTCCGCTCAAGCTGCTGCGCGAGCGTGTCATGCCGGCGCTGGCCGCGCTCGGCCCGCTGCGCGATGCTGCACGCCTCACGGTGAGTGAACTCGCCATCCAGTACCGGCGCAGTCCGCTCACGCTCGAGCGGGTGCTCGACGGCGGCCCGCGTGCCGGTGAACGCGCGCCCGATGCGCTCGTGCACGTGGTGGATGGACCCTTGGGACGAGCGCCGGGCATCGGCTGCATTTTCGATCTGCATGACCCCGCGTTCTTCTCGTTGTTCCTGCTGATCGAACCACGTCCCAACGAGGCGCCGCTCGATCCTGCCGCGGATCGCCAGGCCGATCGCCCAACGGACCACCAAACCGATCTCGACCGGCTCAGTACGGCGATCGAGCGACTGCTGCCGGGAGCGGTGCGTATCTGGCGTGTCAGTGACCTGGAGGGCGAGGGCGCTCCTTCGTTATCCGAATCATATGGACGCACCCGTCCATCGTTCTATCTGATTCGTCCAGACGGGTATATCTGCGCGCGTGGCCGGCCTACTTCCGATCTGAATGGGTTGTTGCGTCACTGTGAAGCGTGGTTCACGAAAGGTGTGACGCAGCAGCAGGCGGCGAGTTGAGGCGCGGCGTTATGCAACGGCCGCAGGCGCAGGCGTTAGTTTCGCGCGATGCTTGTGCAACGCTTCCTTGACGATGGCGCTCATGGCGAGACCGCCTGCATTTGGTTGATCGAGCGACTCCAGCAGCCGGCGCCGCATGCGCGGCTCCCAGAAGCGGCGAATATGATCGGCGACGCCGTCGAGCGCTTCGTCGCGATCGGGCATCGAATCGAAAAACTCACCGATGCGGTTCGCCATGTCGATCAGGTTCTGTTCATCCATTGTTTTTCCTTATTTACCCGACGTGGCGTTGGCGAGTTCGCGCTGACGCAGCAAGTCGAGTTGCTCCGTGTTGAAACGCGAATAGTCCTGCTGCCATTGCGACGGCTGTTCCACCGGCATCACCTGTACCGCGGTCACCTTGTATTCCGGGCAATTGGTGGCCCAGTCGGAACTGTCGGTGGTGATCACGTTGGCGCCTGACTCGGGGAAGTGGAATGTCGTATAGACGACGCCCGGTTGCATGCGCTCGGTCACCTTGGCGCGCAGCACTGTTTGTCCCGCGCGCGATTCGATGCCCACCCAGTCATCCATCTTGATGCCGCGCTCTTCCGCGTCATGGGGATGGATCTCCAGGCTATCTTCGTCGTGCCAGCGCGAGTTCTCGGTACGGCGCGTCTGCGCGCCGACGTTGTATTGCGAGAGGATGCGCCCGGTCGTGAGAATCAGCGGGAATTTGCGGGTGACCTTTTCCGGCGAGGCGATGAACTTCGTAATCACGAACTTGCCCTTGCCGCGCACGAAGGTATCGATGTGCATGGTGGGCGTGCCATCTGGCGCGTTCTCGTTGCACGGCCACTGGATGCTGCCCAGTTGATCGAGCTTCGCGTACGAGACGCCGTGGAAGGTCGGCGTGAGACGCGCGATTTCATCCATGATCTCGGACGGGTGCGCGTAGTCCATTTCGTAGCCCAGCGCACGCGCCAGCATGACCGTGACTTCCCAGTCCGCGTAGCCAGGAATGGGCGGCATCACCTTGCGCACACGTGAAATACGGCGCTCGGCGTTGGTGAAGGTGCCGTCCTTTTCGAGGAACGACGAACCCGGCAGCAGGACGTGCGCGTATTTGGCCGTCTCGTTGAGGAAAATGTCCTGCACGACGATGCATTCCATTGACGACAACGCCGCCGACACGTGATGCGTGTTCGGATCGGACTGCACGATATCTTCGCCCTGGCAGTAGAGCCCCTTGAAACTGCCGTCGAGCGCGGCCTCGAACATGTTGGGAATGCGCAGGCCAGGTTCCGGTTGCAGCGTGACATTCCAGGCGTCCTCGAACAAAGCCCGCGTAATCGAATCGCTGATGTGACGGTATCCCGGCAGCTCATGCGGGAACGAGCCCATGTCGCACGAACCCTGCACGTTGTTCTGGCCGCGCAGCGGATTGACGCCCACGCCTTCCCGGCCAATGTTGCCCGTTGCCATCGCCAGATTGGCGATGCCCATCACCATGGTCGAGCCTTGCGCGTGTTCCGTCACGCCGAGGCCATAGTAAATCGCGGCGTTACCACCGTTGGCGTAGATGCGGGCCGCTTCGCGCACCTGTTCGGCCGGCACGCCGGTGACGGACGCGGTTGCTTCCGGTGCGTTTTCCGGCAACGCCACGAATGCGCGCCACTGCTCGAACGCGTGCATGTCGCAGCGTTCGGCGATGAACGCTTCCTTCAGCAGACCTTCAGTGACGATGACGTGAGCCAGCGCATTGACGATGGCGACATTCGTGCCCGGCAGCAATTGCAGGTGGTGCGATGCTTTCACGTGCGGTGTGTCGACAATGTCGATGCGACGCGGATCGACCACGATCAGCTTTGCCCCTTCACGCACACGGCGCTTCAGGCGCGAGCCGAACACCGGATGGCCGTCGGTCGGATTAGCGCCGATCACCATGATGACGTCGGCCTTGTCGACCGAAGCGAACGTCTGCGTGCCTGCCGATTCGCCGAGCGTCGTCTTCAGACCATAACCCGTTGGCGAGTGGCACACGCGCGCGCAGGTGTCGACGTTGTTGTTGCCGAACGCCGCGCGCACGAGCTTCTGCACGAGGTAGGTCTCTTCGTTCGTACAGCGCGACGACGTGATGCCCCCAATCGAATCGCGACCATGCTTGGCCTGAATGCGGCGAAATTCCGATGCCGCGTAATTCAGCGCTTCTTCCCAACTGACTTCACGCCACGCATCCGTGATCTTTTCGCGGATCATCGGCTTGGTGATGCGGTCCTTGTGCGTCGCGTAGCCCCACGCGAAGCGACCCTTCACGCAGGCGTGACCTTCGTTGGCCTGGCCGTTCTTGTTGGGCACCATGCGCACGACCTGGCTACCCTTCATTTCGGCTTTGAACGAACAGCCCACGCCGCAGTACGCACAGGTGGTGATGACCGAATGTTCAGCCTGACCCAGCATCACGACGCTTTTTTCCTGCAGCGTGGCCGTGGGGCATGCGGCGACACACGCACCGCACGAGACGCATTCCGAATCCATGAAGGGCTGATTTTCGCTTGCCGCGACGCGCGATTCGAAGCCGCGTGCCGCGATGGTCAGCGCGAAGGTGCCTTGCGTTTCCTCGCAGGCGCGCACGCAGCGATTGCAGACAATGCACTTGGAAGGGTCGTAGGTGAAGTAGGGATTGGACTCGTCCTTCTTGTCCTTCAGATGATTCGCGCCTTCGTAGCCATATCGCACTTCGCGCAAGCCCGTGACGCCGGCCATGTCCTGCAGTTCGCAGTCGCCGTTCGCAGGGCAGGTGAGGCAATCGAGCGGGTGATCGGAGATGTACAGCTCCATCACGTTACGGCGCAGCGACTGCAGACGGTCGGTCTGCGTGCGTACCTTCATGCCGGCTTCGACTGGTGTCGTGCACGAGGCCGGATAACCGCGCTTGCCTTCGATCTCGACCAGACAAAGCCGGCACGAGCCGAACGGTTCGAGCGAATCGGTGGCGCATAGCTTCGGTACGTTCACGCCAGCTTCGATCGCCGCGCGCATCACCGACGTGCCGGCCGGCACCGTGACCGCCTGACCGTCGATCTCCAGCGTCACGTCGACATCCGCGTGACGCAGTGGCGTGCCGTAGTCGGTGTCGTCGAACGGCGAACGGGCGGCGCGCTGCTGCGCCTGCGACTTGCACGCACAATTGCCGGAGCCGCAGCCGCCGGCAGGGGAGTTGAGGGCATCGGACATAGTGGGCTCCTTCGTCAGGCCGCGGCTTTGGGGTGGGCGGCGTCGAGGCCGAAGTCTTCGGGGAAATGGTCGAGTGCGGACAGCACCGGGAACGGCGTCATGCCGCCCATTGCGCAGAGCGATCCGGACACCATCGTGTCGCACAGATCGCGCAGCAGTTGCACCTGGCGCGTCGAGGTATCGCCGTTGCGGATTCGTTGGATCACTTCCACGCCGCGCGTCGAACCGATTCTGCACGGTGTGCATTTGCCGCACGATTCGAGCGCGCAGAAATGCATGGCGTACTGCGCGAGTTCGGCGAGATTGGAGGTGTCGTCGTGAACGACGATGCCACCGTGACCCACCACGGCACCCACCGCCGCATATGCTTCGTAGTCCAACGGAATATCCCATTGGCTTTCCGGCAGATAGGTGCCAAGCGGGCCGCCTACCTGAGCGGCGCGAGCGGGCTTGCCGCTCGCCGTGCCACCGCCGTAATCGTTAATCAGCTCACGCAAGGTCACGCCAAATGCCAGTTCGACGAGACCGCCGCGCTTGACGTTGCCGGCGATCTGGAACGGCAGGGTGCCGCGTGACCGGCCCATGCCGAAGTTTTTGTAGAAGGCCGCGCCGCGCGCGAAGATGATCGGCACGGTAGCGAGCGTGATGACGTTGTTGATCACGGTGGGCTGCCCGAAGAGGCCGACGAGCGCCGGCACCGGCGGTTTGGCGCGCACGATGCCGCGCTTGCCTTCCAGCGATTCGAGCAACGCGGTTTCTTCGCCGCAGACATACGCGCCTGCACCTTTGGCGACCTGCAGTTCGAAGCGATGTGCGGAGCCGAGCACCTGGTCGCCGAGCCAGCCTGCTGCACGCGCTCGCACAATGGCAGCCTCGAGCGTGGCGATGGCATGTGGATACTCGCTGCGCACATACACATAGCCCACAGTCGCACCGGTCACGATACCCGCGATGACCATGCCTTCGATCAGCACATACGGGTCGCTCTCCATGATCAGACGATCGGAAAACGTGCCGGAGTCGCCTTCGTCTGCATTGCAGACAATGTACTTCTGCGGTGCCTTCGCGCCGCGCACGGTGCGCCACTTGATGCCCGCCGGAAACGCCGCGCCGCCTCGGCCACGCAGGCCGGATTCGATGAGGGCTTCGCAGGCGGCGTCGCCATCGGTGGCGAGCGCCTGCTTGAGGCCTTCGAGGCCACCGTGTGCCACGTAGTCGTCAATGGAGAGCGGATCGGTCAGGCCGATGCGCGCGAATGTCAAACGCTGCTGTTTCTGCAGATACGGAATCTGGTCGACGATCCCGACGTGCAGCGGATGCGCGCCCCCTTCTACCATGCCTGCATCGAAGAGGGCTGCGACATCGGACACGTCGACGTTTGCATAACCGACGCGGCCCGCTGGTGTGGCCACTTCCACGAGCGGTTCGAGCCACAGCAAACCACGCGAGCCGTTGCGAACCAGCTCGATGGCAAGGCCGCGGCGTTCGGCTTCGAGAAGAATCTGTTCGGCAAGGGCGTCGGCCCCGAGCGCGAGGGCGGACGAGTCGCGGGGAACATAGATGCGCGTCATGCCGTTTCCCCCAAACGTTGCGTCGCGGCGGCGAGCAGGGCATCGAATTTCTGCGGCGTGACTTTCGCGTGCAGCGTCCCGTTGATCATCATGGCCGGCGAGAGCGCGCATTGACCGAGACAGTAGACCGATTCGAGTCCCACCGTGGCGTCGCTTTCGTGCGCATGTCCGGCGTCGAACCCGCAACCCGTGTGCGCTTCGATGTGCTGCACGAGCGCTTCCGTGCCCATGCTGCGGCACGCCTCGGCACGGCACAGTTGTACTGTGACCGGCGCGGCCGGGTGAGTGCGGAAGTGGTGGTAATACGTGATCACGCCGTGGACTTCCGCGCGCGACAGGTTCATCGCCCGTGCGAGCGGCGCGACGGCCGCAGACGGCACGTAGCCGAGTTCATCCTGAATGGCGTGCAGCACGGTCAGCAATGACCGGCCTGGGTGCGCGTGGCGCTGCACCAGGTCGTCAGGCGCGAGCGCGTTAGACTGGTCCAAAGTGGGGCTCCTCCGAAGTCTAATATGCACTTGTACTTCATACGTCGTGCACATATGCTTCACTGATTTGGTATATACAACGAAAGATAGGCGGGAGGCCCCCCTTTCGCAATAGGAGACGGCGGTACATATATGATCCGGATCGAATGTCACGCACAGCTTGTGATTCGCGATGCCGATGGCCACGAGTCAAGCCTGACGGACGTCGTGTCGTTATTGGCGGCCGTCGACGAAACCGGCAGCATCGCGCAGGCGGCAACGCGTAAGGGTTTGTCCTACCGGCACACATGGGGTTTGCTGCGCGGCATCGAGGCACGGCTCGGCGGCCCGCTAATTGCCAAGGAGCGCGGACGCGGCTCCGTGTTGTCGGAACTGGGGCAGGCGGTGCTGCGAGCGCAGCGCCTGTGCGGCGAGCGGCTGGACGCGAATATGCGCGCGCTCGCAAGCGAAGTGGCGAGCGACCTGAACCATTGGCTGGTGCCGCCCACGCACGATGTGCGGATTCACGCGTCACACGGCTACGCGGTGGCGGCGCTGGTGACTGCGCTGGTAGGCGACGAGGTTGCGGTGGAGATCAAATACCGCGACGGCGTGGATGCGGTGACGGCGCTGGCGCGCGGCGAGTGCGATCTGGCGGGGTTCCACCTGCCGCGCGGCGAATTCCGCGCAGCCTGTGCAAACACGTATCGGCGCTGGCTCGATCCGCAACAGCATGTGCTGGTCCATCTGACGCGGCGCAAGCAAGGTCTGTTTCTGCTGAAGGGCAATCCGAAGCGGATCAATGGCTTAAGCGATCTGGCGCGCGGCGATATCCGTTTCGTCAACCGGCAGCCGGGTTCGGGCACGCGCATGCTGCTCGATCTCGCGTTGCGTCAGGTAGGCGTCGACCCGGACCGGGTGAACGGGTATGCATCGACGGAGTTGACGCACTCGGCGATCGCCGCATTCGTAGCGAGTGGCATGGCCGATGTCGGCTTCGGCGTCGAGCCGGCGGCGCATCATTTTGGGCTCGAGTTCGTGCCCATCGTCGATGAGGACTATTACTTCGCCTGTGACCGGGCTCGCCTCGAGCGGCAACCGTTGGCGACGGTCATCGGCATGTTGCGTGGCCGTCCGTTCAGGAGCAGCGTGGCACATCTGGATGGTTACGACCCGCGTGACTGCGGCGAGCTGGTCGAGGTGGATGAGGGGCTGGGGCCGATGCAGGTGTGAGCGGGGTAAGCGGCTGTAACAACGTTGCGGCGCCGACCCGCTGCGCTGGAGGTCCGTATGCGATACTCTCTGCTCTTCAGCTTAGCCTCAACTGCGCGGCCCACCGCGCTGGATCGCCATGAACGTTTTCCTCAAAGCATGTGCCGTCGCTGCGACGGCCGGCGCGGTTTTCGCCACAGTCTCAGTTGCCTTCGCGCAAAATTCCCCGGGCGTGCCGGACGGTATCCTCAGCGATGGATTCCATCTGCAAGAGCATCCGCAATTGCCGTTTGCTGCCTCGGCGCCGTCGAACAAATATCAATCCGACAAGAAGTCGGCCATGCGCAAGAAGGGCGATCTGGGCGACCCGAACGGCTGCAATCTGCAGTGCCCGGAAGATCAATAACTCAGCTTTGACGCCGGTACTCTGATACCGGCTTAGCAACAAAAAACCCGCGACAGCCTTGGCTACTCGCGGGTTCGTTGTTGTGCGGCTCGAATCTTGAAACGTGTTCTGGTGGAGGCGGCGTCCGCCGGAATTCAATCCGGCACACTCCGCGCGTTTCCGCAATATCCATTTAATATCAATGACCTGCGTGTGATTGCTGGCCGTAGAAGTCTACAATATTCCGACCCAATCCGGCGTTTCGTGATGGGCTGAATGATGGACTGGAAATGGCACTCACAGACAAACAGGCAAAAGCACTGCGGCTCGGCGATAAGCCGGTTTTCGATGGAAAGGTAACGGGCCTCATGCTGACGCCCACGAAGGGCGGTGCGAAGTGGTCGCTGCGCTTTACCTCGCCAGTTTCGGGCAAGCGGCGCGATGCGGGCCTGGGCACGTACCCGGAAACGCCGATAGCAGAAGCCCGCGAGAAAGCGCTGGCGATGCGCAAGGTTCTCGATGCTGGCGCCGATCCGATCGAGCGGCGCAATAGTGAACAGCGGGCGGCGGCGCTCGCTGCCTCGGCCTTCACGTTTGAAAAGGCGGCGCGCAAGGTCCACGAGGAACTCAAGCCAAGCTGGCGAAACGCAAAGCACGCGGACGATTGGATAAGGTCGCTTGAGGCCTACGTGTTTCCGCTGCTCGGGGAAAAGAAGCTCGATGCGATCGCACCAGCCAACTGCGCCGACGTGTTGCGGCCCATCTGGCTAGAGAAGGCGGAAACCGCCAGCCGTGTCCGCCAGCGCATGCACGCAGTGATGCAGTGGGCGTGGGCACACGGGCATATCGCGGCGAACCCGGTCAACGTTGTCGATCACATCTTGCCGAAACAGAACGCGAAGAAGGAACACCAGCCGGCCATGCCTTGGCGTGACGTACCCGCATTTGTGAAAGCGCATGTCGCGGAATTCAAACAGGGCGAAGCTACGCGCGCCGCGTTGCTGTTCCTGATATTGACGGCGGCGCGCAGCGGTGAAGTGCGCGGCGCGGTATGGGATGAATTCGATCTTGAGACCGGTGTATGGGCTATTCCGGGCGAGCGGATGAAGGCGAACGAGGCGCATCGTGTTGCGCTGTCAAAACCGGCGCTCGCACTCGTCAAAAGCCTGAAAGAGCAAAAGCTGCATGAGACGCTTGTGTTCCCGTCGCCACGCGGAAAGGTGTTGAGTGACATGGTGCTGACTTCGTTCCTACGCCGCGTGGAAGCGAAAAGCGACACGCCGGGACGCGTAGCGACGGCGCACGGGTTTCGCTCAAGCTTTCGCGATTGGGCCAGCGAACAGGGATACGCCCGCGATCTTGCCGAGCGGGCGCTGGCGCACACGGTTGCGAACAAGGTGGAAGCGGCCTATCACCGAACCGATCTGTTGGAACAACGCCGCACAATGATGGAGGCATGGGCGCGCCACATTCTCACCGACCAGGTGTTGTGAGCCGCAGCAAAACGCCCGCTCAAAGCGGGCGAGAAGATCAGCGGCGAGCGACGTAAAACGCGTTCAATGATGTAGGTCGCGTAAGTCAACTTTTGGAGTGTCCACTGGCGCGCGCCAGCACCTCACGAATGTCCGCCAGCCCATCCTCGAACAGTCCGAAGATTGAAGCTTGAGCGACCATTGAGAGACCGGCGAATTGCTCCGCCACTTCTTCGATACTTAGCAATCCCGACAACGCTTGCAGTTGGTCGACGCGGATAACAGCGGTGTCGACGGTCTGGAGTGAAACGGGATGGTGGGTTTGCTCGGAGTGAGCGGTGGCATGGCGCACGAGGGAAGCCTCCTGTATCAGTGGACAAACCCGTCCTCCGACGCCAATCGGGGTGGCCGGGCACATGGCAAGGTTGGCGTACCGGCGATACAGGAAACCGGCGAGCGCAAGCGCTCCCTCACCAAGACCCGACCATTGCGGTGCTTGATGCGGGCGTAAAAAAACCGCCGGTCGGCGGTTGCCCGCCTGTATCTGTTCATGGACGCCAATCCAAGGCCGCGTTGTTTCCGCAGCAGCAAAAGTATAACGCACGGTAGCTAACCGCTTGCTACCCACGCGCTACAAGGTAGGGGCAGACGTGCGTTGCTGGTCCTTTGATTCTTTGATAAAGAATCAGTGAGCAAACTTCTACGGCGACCGCCACCCGCTGCCCAGGTGTTGTGCTCCGCTATCATTTGCTATCAATTTCGAGATGCGAAGTTCACAAACCTTTATTTGTTCCTTCGATCGTCAAAGCCGTCCATGCTCCACGTCCGCGCCTGCTTTGCTGCCCGTACCGCCGTTTCTGCGCGCAGTGTCGCTAACCGTTCACTGAAGTGCGAAATTTTGGGTAACAGGTCCGCGAGCGGCCCTCGCATGATGCGCGTCGTCGTATCGCACCGCCGTTCCACCGACCAGCATTCACAGCGGCAAAGCTCGTCGATCTTGTCGAACAGTTCACCCCTCATGCGCTGAACTTCGGCGGGAGACAGGTACGGCCCCCACGGAAGATACTTACCGCCATCCGCGTCGATCAGCGCCCCGACGCAATCAGTGACGTCGTTCGTGGTGGCGCGTAGGTGCGCCATAATTCTGGACTTGTGTGCGGCAAGCTCGGGCTTCAGTTCCGCGACGCTGTGCGGCGAACCCGCCATGTTGATCCGCTCGCCGTCGATCCACAGCCGCACACACAATGAAGCGGCGCGCTTGATGATTTCGGTGGCACTCATACTGAATCCTCGACCTCATCGTCATCTTGTGGACGAAGACCGCCACTCCCGTTGACGTGGCGGTCTTGGCGATCTTGGTCAAAATCGGATGAAAGGGGCGGATCGTAAACCATTGCCGGTGCTGAAGACCGCCACGCCCCACCAAGACCGCCACCGGAATCTGTCTGGCGGTCTTGCTCCTCTTGGTGGCGGCCTTGGCGGTCTTGCTCCGACAGCGCCCACCACCAGCCGCTGGACCCGCTCGGCTTGCGGGCGTCGGCCCCCAACTCGCGTTTCGCACGCTCGATAGTGCGCCACGCGAGACCCGCTCCACGCGCATCAGCCTGAATCATCTTTACCGGCACCGGGCCATCCGCCAGCAGGGAACGCAGAAAATCCTTTGCCTCGTCACGCTCGGAACGCTCACTGTCCTGGCCGGCGTCCTGCTCGACGTCCCCCAGAATGTCGCGTGCGCTTCCCTCGATGCGTTCACCCCAGATAACGACGTTCGCACGGATACCCGCTTGTACCTCGACGCGTTCCAGCGCATAGGCGAACCCGCCATCGTCGGGCGCGATATTGGACTTTGCGCGGGCCAGAATCCGGCGCTCAGTGCCTTCCTCCTTCGCCGTGACCAGCACCATGCGCGCCAGTGCGCCGAACGCTTGTGAGCCAATCACGCGTTCAACCGGCGCGTTGCCTTTCGAGCCCTTCGAAAAATGCGAGATGCCGATTACCGCGCAGCCATGACGCGCGGCCAGGTCAACTAGCGGTTGCAGATCGCGGCGCACGTCATTGGCGCGATGCGCGTCGCCACCAATCGCACTGAGAACAGGATCAACGATCAGCAGGCGCGCGCCGTCCATGCGGGCGATGCGCTCGCTTAGCAGCGGCAAGTCACGGGCTGGATCGAACGGCGCCAATTCGCCGTCCGCCTTCGCCACGCTACCGACGAAATGCACCTTCGACAGGTCCGCGCCGGCCGCCATCAGACGCGGCACCAGCGTATCGGCGGGATCGTCCTCACTGCTCCACATCAGCACCTGGCCGCAGCAGCCGCACCCGGTTACGTCCGGCCACTGTCCGCCGTGCGTGACGACAGCGGCCAGCGCTAGCGCAAGAGTCGTTTTGCCCGTGCCAGCCGATCCGGCCAGGACCGTCAGCTTGCCCACCGGCAACCAGTCCGGCCATAACCACAAGACCGGCTGCGGTTTTACGTCCGCCGCACATTGCAGCAGGACCGCTGACTGCCCGGCGTGTTCGTCGTTGCGCGTTGCGTGGCAACCGACCTTCTTCTGTTGGGTATGCGCCGCCGCCATCTGGGCACCGCGGACGGCACGTTGGCGGCCGCGCTCGATCTGTTCGCGACGGCCTTCGCTTGTCTCGATCAATTCAGCGGCGCGTGCCAGCTCGGCTTCAACATCGCGTTCGCTGCTCATAGTTTCCCCTTCGCCGCGTGACGCTCAAGCGCTTCCCACAGACAACTTCGTGCATGCTCCTCAATCCATTCGCGATGCGCGCGCCATTCATCGCGCGTCATGCGGCGCTCGGAGCGGTCCAACTCTTTCGTGATGCGCCGCTCGAACCACACACGTAACGATTCGGCCCGCTGACGACGAGGGCCATTCAGAGAGGAGAAGAGATCGGTGCGCGGCGGCTGCCCGACCGGACGAATATCAGCCTGTGTGGCTTTGGCTGACACGCGGCGCGCTTCTGCATACGAAGGAAGCTCCCCGCGCCAGCGCATCCAAAATTCGGCACGCGCGGCGTCGAGCGCTTCGGCATCGTCAGGCGCCGCGACGCTGACCGGTTCAGGCCCGAGCACGGCGGCCACCCGTCGCCGCTGGCTGCGCGCGACTTGTGTCGATCTGCTGCTGAACCCACGCCACGACCTCGGCTTCGATCCAGCGCACGGCAGCGCTGCCGATGGTAACGGGCGCCGGAAATTCGCCACGCGCGATGCGCTCGTACAGCGCGCTACGTTGAAGGCCCGTTATCTCGGAGACGCGCCAGCGCGGAATCAGGATGTGGAATGTTTGGTCGGCCATGTCTCACCTCTGAAAGTAAAGTGCGCGCCGGAATGACGCGGCATGGCGGTATTACGTTGGAGAAGTAAGGCCGTGAATAGCTGGGTGGGTGCAGAAAACCCACCCTTGCTAAAGGTCGAATGGGTGGGTAGGTTTGCGCGGAAAGGGTAGGTGGGTACTGGAGTCAAAACCGCACAAACCCAATGCGGACAAGGGTTCGGGAGGTAGGTAAGTTATTGGCCCGGGGTCTTCGGCGCGCCGCCTTTCGGATGCCAGTTCGCGACCTTCGCCACCTCTTCTATACCGGATTCGTTCGGGCTGCCATCGTCGTGTGTCAAACCGAACTCGGCCGCATGCTCGCGCAGCCACTTCCTGATTGCATCCTTCACGCTTTTACCGCTGCCTTGGGCAACAGCCAGCCACGCACTGACCGCGGCAGCGAGCCTGGGCGCGTAGCGGGGATGTTTAGGGTTTAGATAGTCCGGCGCATCGCTCGCCTCAGGAAAAAAGAATCCTGTTCTAACACCACGCAATGCCAGCCATGCTCGCAAGTCGTCGAGGCTCACAGTTGTCTCGCCAGGGTCGAATGGTCCAACGGGAATCCACCGTTCGTCCTCACCGCCGTCGTCATACTGGATCAAACGTAGTTTGCCCCGATACACAACGCTTGCCGCGAGCGTCCCTGCCTGCACGGCGCGTAAGAGAGAATCCAGGGCCGTACGGAATAGATTCGGATCGGTGTCATTGCCGGCTACCTTCGGATCAACTTCACTGCGATACCAGACGCAGTAACCTTCGTTTCCGGACTGATCTTTAGGCTGAACCCGGCTGGGCTCAATGTTGCAAATCAGCGCAGCAGCAGTCGACAAAGTGAAGTTGTCGGAAATCCTGCACAGGTCGAACTCGTCCATTTCGCCCTCCATGCCGACACAAACAACGGAGTGTTACGGCCTCAACCACCTCGCGGATTCTGGCCGACCGTCGCAAACACGCCACGGATTTGAGGAAGCAAGTACACGTGAAAAACGCCCCTGGGCCGCACCTATTGATGGGCTAATTGATGGGCTGAAAAAACAAAAATCCCGTAAGGCGTTGACCCTACAGGATTTTTTTCAAGCAATTGGTGGAGGCGGCGGGAATCGAACCCGCGTCCAGAAGCACTCTACGACCAGTTCTACATACTTAGTTCTGTCATTTGATTTAACCCCAGTGACGCGGACGAACACGCTGCACTAAGGCGATTCACTAGATTTTCGACCCGGACGTCGTGACGCCGCCAAGGCTTAACTGACGTATATGACCTCTGTCGGTATTGCTACCGGTCTTGCGACACTAGCCCGTCAGTGAACTAGGCAGAGGACGGCGGCCCTTAGGCTGCCAGTGCGAACGTATCGTCGTTTGCAGTTACGTTTTTCCCATTGATTAACGAGGTGACGGGTCCTCGGTATGCCCTAGCCGCTTTGCAACCCCTGTCGAAACCAGGTCGCCCCCGCGGTTCGTTGTCCCTCAATGTCAGGACCAGCGCAGATTTTACAATAGATCGGGGTCCCTGTCCCGGCTGTCTCTGGAGGGATGCCGGTGAAGGTGGCTTTGATACGGTCGCCGGGCGTCGATGGCGAGCGCGTTTTGAGTTTTCGCCGTTGCCTCTTTTGCGGCTGCCGTTTAGCTGATCTCGCGCAACAGTCGCAGCAACTCAGCCGTTGAATCAACCACATGCTGTGCATGCCAGCGCTCGGGCGGGATGTCGTTACCGCAATAACCGTAGGCTGCGGCGACCGTCACCATACCTGCGGCGAATCCCGCCTGGACGTCACGCAGATCGTCGCCCACGTAGACAATCCTTTCTGGCGGCAGATCCAGCTCGCGGGCGGCGTGCAGGAGCGGCGCCGGATGCGGCTTGGAATGGGGCGTGGTGTCTCCGCTCACCACGCAGCCGGCGCGCGTGTCGAGCCCGAGTTGTGCCACCAAAGGCTCGGTCAGGCGCGCCACCTTGTTCGTCACGATGCCCCAGCGCACGCCGCGGGCGTCCAGCTCGTCCAGCACCTCGTCGATGCCGGGGAACAGCGTGGTTTCGATACACAGGTCGGCTTCGTAGTTGGCGAGGAATTCCTCGCGCATCGACGCGTAGTCATGGTGTTCCGGGCCAATACCGAAGGCGCCGCCAATCAGGCCGCGCGCGCCGGCCGACGCGAGCGGGCGCAGATCGTCGAGCGGCACCATTTCGAGGCCGCGCTCGTGGCGCATCTTGTTGACGGCGGCCGCCAGATCCGGCGCGGTGTCGGCCAGCGTGCCGTCAAGGTCGAACAGGACCGCCTGGCAGAGGCTCAGCGAGGCGTCGTCGTCTTCGCGTTGGGGCAGAGGGGTAGGATCGCTCATGTATGGGTTCGGGTCGGTGCGCGTCAGGCGTCGCGTCGGCAGGCGAACATGTAGTTGATGCTCGTGTCGTTCGATAACGCGAAGTGCTTACTGAGCGGGTGATACACGATGCCCTTGATGTCTGCGGTATGCAGACCGGCAGCGCGCACGTAAGCCGCCAGCTCGGACGGGCGGATGAAACGCGCGTAGTCGTGGGTGCCCTTGGGCAGCATCCGCGCAATATATTCGGCGCCGATCACAGCGAAGAGATACGACTTGACGTTGCGGTTCAGCGTGGAGAAGAACACCCAGCCGCCCGGCTTGACTAGCGTCTTGCAAGCCGCCACCACCGCCGCAGGCTCCGGGACGTGCTCCAGCATTTCCATGCACGTGACCACATCGAATGTGCCGGGTTCGCGCGCCGCCAACGCCTCTGCGGCGATCTCTTCGTAATCTACCGTTACACCACTTTCAAGGCTGTGAAGATCGGCGACGCCCAAGGCCTGACTCGACAGATCGATGCCTTTCACGTGTGCGCCCAGACCAGCCATCGATTCCGACAGAATGCCGCCGCCGCAGCCGATATCCAGCACGCGCTTGCCTGCGAGATGCGCATGCGTGTCGATCCAGTTGAGCCGGACCGGATTCAGTTCGTGCAGCGGTTTGAACTCGGCGTTGGGGTCCCACCAGCGATGCGCGAGGTCGCTGAATTTTTGTAGTTCGTGGGGATCGGCGTTGGTCATGGCGGATGCGGTTGTTGAGGAAAGCGATGTCTTCGATAAGACCCGAGTATATAGGCCGAGGCACGGAGCGGCAAAAACGCGGTACCGCGGTGTGCCGCACAGCGTCCGGCACGGCATGTCTGGCGCAGCCAAGGGCGTCGTTGAACTGCCGTGTTGCAACGTTTAATCGTCGGACATAAAAAAAGCCCCGCCGAAGCGGGGCTTTGATACTGCGGTAATTTGTAGCTTACTGCTTCGAAGTACCGACAACTTCGACTTCCACGCGACGATCCGGTGCGAGGCAGGCGATGAGTGCCTTACGGTTCTTCTGGTTGCAACCCGTCGTGACCGGGTCACGCTTGCCCTTGCCTTCCGTGTAGATACGGTTGGCTTCGATGCCCTTGCTGACCAGGTATGCCTTGACAGCTTGTGCACGACGCAGCGACAGACGGTCGTTGTACTTGTCCGAACCGATACGGTCCGTGTAACCCGTTGCGACCACGACTTCCAGGTTCAGCGCGCCGATCTTCGATGCCAGATCGTCCAGCTTTTCCTTACCAGCCGGCTTCAGGATTGCCTTGTCGAAGTCGAACAGAGCATCAGCTTGATACGTAATCTTTTGGCTCTGGATAACCGGAGCAGGTGCCGGAGCAGGTGCCGGCGGGGTCGGAGCCTGAGCAACGAGAGCGCCATCGCACTTTGCGTTAGCGGTTGCCGGCGTCCAGAACGCATCGCGCCAGCAGAGTTCGTTCGTGCCGTTCATCCACACGTACTCGCCCGTACCGTTTACCCAGTTGTCGTTCGTAGCTTGTCGCGACGCCGGCACCGACTGTGCCATCGCGGATGCAGCCATAACTGCGGTAGCTGCAATGAACGCGAGCTTTGAAAGTTTATTCATATTTCTCCTCTCGAAATTGAGATTACCGCAGGTTTACTGCGAGCTTGTTGACGATGACAAGTCATACATTGCTCGAAGTATAACATTGGTGCGGAACAAAAGACGCGCTGTGTAGACTTCGAGCAGTGTCTAACTCTTTGTGCGTTGGCATTTTGCCATATCGTTCCCTTCCCACGATAAAAAAAATCCGCCCCCTTCCATACCCCTATCCAATTGTGGTGCATGCGCAACAGAAGCGGGATTCGGGCGGCGCGCCCCGCCAGGCATGGCTGAGGGCCGAAAAAGGGCCAGCATAAATCGGGCCCGGTCGCGCCCGGGATTGGGGCGTCCAGGCGCCGTTCCTGCGCATCCCTCTAATAGGTATACGCACCCGTCCCGGGAGCGGATGCCTCGCGTGTTAGAATCGCGTGATGTGCTGCGCCTGCAGTGCTTACGCGAAAGGCGGTGTCCCACCACCGTCTTCGCACGTAAACGATACGGATAATGGATCAATTCGCCAAAGAGACTCTGCCAATCTCCCTAGAGGAGGAAATGCGCCGTTCGTATCTCGACTACGCGATGAGCGTGATCGTAGGGCGTGCGCTTCCCGATGTTCGCGATGGCCTGAAGCCGGTGCACCGGCGTGTGCTGTACGCGATGCACGAACTCAACAACGACTGGAATCGAGCTTACAAGAAGTCGGCGCGTATCGTCGGCGACGTGATCGGTAAATATCACCCACACGGTGACACGGCTGTATACGACACGATCGTCCGGATGGCGCAGAACTTCTCGTTGCGCTACATGCTGGTGGACGGTCAGGGCAACTTCGGTTCGGTCGACGGCGACAACGCCGCGGCGATGCGTTACACCGAAATCCGCATGGCCAAGATCGGCCATGAGCTGCTTGCCGACATCGACAAGGAAACCGTCGATTTCACGCCGAACTACGACGGCAGCGAAAACGAACCGGCCATTCTCCCGGCGCGCATTCCCAATCTGCTGATCAACGGCTCGTCCGGCATCGCAGTGGGGATGGCCACCAACATCCCGCCGCACAATCTGAACGAAGTCGTCGACGCCTGTCAGCATCTGCTGAAGAATCCGGACTCGACGATCGACGAGCTGATTGAAATCATCCCTGCGCCTGACTTCCCGACCGCCGGCATCATCTACGGCGTGGCCGGCGTGCGCGATGGCTACCGCACCGGCCGTGGCCGCGTGGTGATGCGCGCGCTCACGCACTTCGAGGAAATCGACCGCGGTCAGCGGATGGCGATCATCGTCGACGAGCTGCCGTATCAGGTGAACAAGCGCTCACTTCTCGAGCGCATCGCCGAGCTGGTCAACGAAAAGAAGCTCGAAGGCATTTCCGACATCCGCGACGAGTCCGACAAAAGCGGCATGCGGGTGGTGATCGAGCTGAAGCGTGGCGAAGTGCCTGAGGTCATCCTCAACAATCTGTATAAGGCGACCCAGCTTCAGGACACGTTCGGCATGAACATGGTCGCGCTGGTCGACGGCCAGCCGAAGCTGCTGAACCTGAAGGAAATGTTGAGCTGCTTCCTGTCGCACCGGCGGGAAGTGCTGACGCGGCGCACTGTATACGAACTGCGCAAAGCGCGTGAGCGCGGTCACGTGCTGGAAGGCCTGGCTGTCGCGCTGGCCAACATCGACGAGTTCATCGCGATCATCAAGGCCGCGCCCACGCCGCCTATCGCGAAGCAGGAATTGATGGCGCGTCCGTGGGATTCGTCGCTCGTGCGCGAAATGCTTTCGCGCGCCGAGACCGAAAATGCGTCAGCCGGTGGCCGTGAGGCGTACCGTCCTGAAGGCTTGAACCCGGCGTTCGGTATGCAGACAGATGGCCTTTACCGTCTGTCGGACACGCAGGCTCAAGAAATCCTGCAGATGCGTCTGCAACGCCTGACCGGTCTCGAGCAGGACAAGATCATCGGCGAGTACCGCGAAGTCATGGCGCAGATCGCTGACCTGCTGGACATCCTGGCACGCCCGGAACGCATTACTGCGATCATCGTCGACGAACTCACCTCGATCAAGGCCGAATTTGGCGACAGCCGCCGCTCGAAGATCGAGCTGAACGCAACCGAGCTGAACACCGAAGACCTGATCACACCGCAAGACATGGTGGTGACCATGTCGCACGCGGGTTACGTGAAATCGCAGCCGTTGTCGGAATATCGCGCCCAGAAGCGCGGAGGTCGCGGCAAACAGGCGACTTCCATGAAGGAAGACGACTGGATCGACACGCTCTTCATTGCCAATACGCACGATCACATCCTGTGCTTCTCGAACCGCGGCCGCGTGTACTGGGTCAAGGTCTACGAGGTGCCGCAAGGTTCGCGCAACTCGCGCGGCCGTCCGATCGTCAATATGTTCCCGCTGCTCGACGGCGAAAAGATCACGGTGGTGCTGCCGGTCAAGGAATTCTCGGCCGACAAATATGTGTTCATGGCCACCGCGTTAGGAACGGTAAAAAAGACGCCGCTAGAAGCCTTTAGTCGGCCGCTGCGCAAGGGTATTATTGCGGTCGGCCTGGATGACGGTGATTACCTGATCGGCGCCGCCATCACCGACGGTCAACACGACGTGATGCTGTTCTCGGATTCAGGCAAGGCCGTGCGCTTCGACGAAAACGACGTCCGTCCAATGGGCCGTGAGGCACGGGGCGTGCGAGGCATGCAGCTCGACGACGGCCAGCAGGTCATCGCGTTGCTGGTGGCGGGTGACGAGCAGCAGTCCGTGCTCACCGCAACGGAGAACGGCTTCGGCAAGCGCACGCCGATCACCGAGTACACGCGCCACGGGCGCGGTACGAAGGGAATGATCGCGATCCAGACATCGGAGCGCAACGGCAAGGTGGTCGCCGCGACGCTGGTTGATCCGGAAGCCCAGATCATGCTGATTACCAATACGGGCGTGCTGATCCGCACGCGCGTGTCGGAAATTCGGGAAATGGGCCGCGCAACCCAAGGTGTTACACTCATCAGTCTTGATGAAGGGACGAAGCTTTCCGGTCTGCAGCAGGTTGCTGAGGCTGAAGCTGATGTGGACGGTGACGCCGAAGGTTCCGCTGACGGTGACGAAGGCGGTGAAGAAGGCGGCCAGGCCTGATTCGCACCGGCAAGTCTCACATATCGGGTGAACGCTGCGGGGACATAGACAGGCGCATCTCGACGATGCGCGGTCCACGCAGCATGCAGTTCGACTAATTTCTCTTAGGGAGTAATGATGCAAAAACGATTCAAACAGTTGATGTTGCTGGCTGCTTTCGTACCGACCTTCGCGATGGCGCAAGCACTTCAGAATCAAGCGCCGGCTCCGGCGGATAACTCGGCGGCCGCTCCGGCCCCGGTTGATCCGGCCAAGCAGGCTGCAATCAAGGATCTGCTGGACGCGATCGACGCGCAAAAGCTCGTCGGCGCAATTGGTAACAGCGCGCAAATGCAGGCCAAGCAGCTGGTTCCGGCCATCCTGTCGGACGCCCTGAGCGAAAACAAGACGATGACGGACAAGCAGAAGCAGGCTTCCGTCCCTACGCTGCAGAAGAACGCTGTGCCGAAGCTGGTTGATCAGGCTGGCCAGGTCTTCGCAACGGACGGCTTCCGTCAGGACGCCATGCAAGCTCAATACGACGCGTACGCGAAGTACTACACGACGTCGGAAATCAAGGATCTGACGGCGTTCTACAAGAGCCCGACGGGCCGCAAGTTCATCCAGGTTCAAGACCAGGTGGGTCGCGACGTCGTGAACGGTCTGATGCAGAAGTACATGCCGCAATCGATCAAGGCAACCCGCGCGCAAGCTGACCAGGAAGTCGCTTCGGTCAAGCCGCCGGCAGTCAAGTAATTGACGGGCCAAGTGATCGTTAAGAAGGTCACGACGCTGATGAGCTAACGCAGCTCTGCCGCTCATGCAAGGCGCCTCGCGGCGCCGGGTTTGGCGGCCTGGCAGCGTCAATGCGATAATGGCTGTTTGCGCACACGCGCAAACAGCCATTTTCTTTTCGGGCGCGAACTTGCCAGTTTTGTTCGCGGCGTCTGCTTCAGGGATCTCACATGCGCGTCTTTAATTTCTCGGCCGGACCGGCGGCCATGCCCGAAGAAGTGCTGCGGCAAGCGGCGGACGAGATGTTGGACTGGCATGGCAGCGGCATGAGCGTGATGGAAATGAGCCATCGCGGCAAGGAGTTCATGTCCATCCACGAGGAAGCGCTGGTCGATCTGCGGGAGCTGCTTGAAGTGCCGGCAAGCCATCGCATCCTGTTCCTGCAAGGTGGCGGTCTGGGTGAAAACGCCATCGTGCCGATGAACCTGTTCGGTTCGAAGCCGCGCGCCGATTTCGTCGTCACCGGTTCGTGGTCGCAGAAGTCATTCAAGGAAGCGCAAAAGTACGGTACGGTGCATCTGGCCGCCAGCGGCGAAACCGCTGAGGGCTTTACCCGTGCACCCGTGCGCGCCGAATGGCAATTGTCGGATGACCCGGCCTACGTGCATCTGTGCACCAACGAGACCATCCACGGCGTCGAGACCTTCGAAATTCCCGACCTGGGCGACATTCCGCTGGTCGCTGACGCGTCGTCGCACATCCTGTCGCGTCCTATGGACATCGCCAAATACGGCGTGCTGTTCGGCGGCGCGCAGAAGAACATCGGCATGGCCGGTGTTACGGTGGTCGTCGTGCGCGAGGATATGCTGGATCGCGCCATGACCATTTGTCCGTCGGCGTTCGAATGGAAGACAGTCGCCGCCAACAACTCCATGTACAACACGCCGCCCACCTATGCGATCTACGTCGCCGGGCTGGTGTTCAAGTGGTTGAAGAAGCAGGGTGGCTTGACGGCCATCGAAGCACGCAACATCGAAAAGTCGAAGCTGCTGTACGACACCATTGATGCCAGCAGCTTCTATCTGAACAAGGTTGAACACGCGTCGCGCTCGCGGATGAACGTACCGTTTTTCCTCGCGGACGAGTCGCGCAATGAAGATTTTCTGGCCGGCGCGAAAGCGCGCGGGCTGGTGCAGCTGAAGGGCCACAAGTCCGTCGGCGGCATGCGGGCGTCGATCTACAACGCGGTGCCGCTCGAAGGCGTTAAAGCGCTAGTCGAGTACATGAAGGAATTTGAACAGCGCGGCGCCTGAACCCCGCGGGGTTTCCACGCGCGCGCATCCTTTCGAAGTTTCCCGGCAGGGCTGTTTTTACGCATGGACGACGAACTCAATACCCGACTCAAACCACTGCGCGATCGCATCGACGCGATCGACGCCCAACTCATCGCGCTGCTGAATCAGCGCGCCGCGGTTGCGCTGGAAGTGGGCGAGGTCAAGAAGCATTTCAACGCGCCGGTGTTCCGCCCCGAACGCGAGCAGCAGGTGATTGCCCGCTTGCAGGACATGAGTGCCGGGCCGCTCGCCGACGACCACATCAGCGCCATCTGGCGCGAGATCATGGCAGCGAGCCGTGCGCTGGAGAAGACCGTCAAGGCGGCCTATCTCGGGCCAGTGGGCACGTATAGTGAACAGGCCATGCACGAGTACTTCGGTCAGTCGATCGAAGGCTTGCCGTGTCCGTCCATTGACGAAGTGTTCCGCTCGGTCGAAGCGGGCGCCGCCGAATTCGGTGTGGTGCCGGTTGAGAATTCCACCGAAGGCGCGGTGTCGCGCACGCTCGATCTGTTGTTGCAGACGCAACTGCTGATCGGCGGCGAACTCGCGTTGCCGATTCATCACAATCTGCTCACGCTCAACGGCGATCTGAGCGGCGTCACGCGCGTTTGCGCGCACCCGCAGGCGCTCGCGCAGTGTCAGGGGTGGCTGGCGTCGAACGCGCCGCACCTCGAGCGGCAGGCCGTGTCGAGCAACGCCGAGGGCGCGCGGCTTGCCGCAAGCGATCCCACCGTGGCGGCCATCGCGGGTGACCGCGCGGCAACCCACTACGGTCTGCTGGTCGCGAACGCGCTGATTCAGGACGACCCGCACAACCGCACACGCTTCGTGATGATTGGCAAGGAGCCGACCGGCCCGAGCGGGAGTGACCAGACCTCGCTGATCGTTTCAGTTGCCAATCAGCCTGGCGCCATGTTCAAGCTGCTGGAACCACTCGCGCAACACGGCGTTTCGATGACGCGCTTCGAGTCGCGTCCGGCGCGCGTCGGCACCTGGGAATACTACTTCTACATTGACCTCGAAGGGCATCGCGACGATCCGCCAGTCGCGGCGGCGCTCGCCGAACTCGGCGAGAAGGCCGAGTTCCTGAAGATTCTCGGCTCGTATCGGCGCGCGCGCTGATACAGGCGGTTGCGTTCGCGCCGCCCTGGAATCCCGTTGACGGGTTCACTCATTCATTAGATAGCTGTACCGGAGATACACATGACAACGTCGTTCGGTCCTTCTTACGTGCGCGCCATCGCGCCTTACGTCGCCGGCAAACCCATTTCCGAAGTGGCGCGCGAGTTCGGTCTCGACGAGGCGACCATCGTCAAGCTGGCGTCCAACGAAAATCCGCTGGGCATGCCGAAATCGGCGCAGCGCGCCATGGCGCAGGCCGCTAGCGAACTGGGCCGTTATCCGGATGCGAACGCGTTCGAACTGAAGGCGGCGCTGAGCGCCAAATACGACGTGCCGGCTGACTGGATCACGCTGGGTAATGGCAGCAACGACATTCTCGAAATGGCAGCGCACGCGTTTGTCGAGAAGGGGCAGTCCATCGTCTATGCGCAATACTCGTTCGCGGTCTACGCCCTCGCAGCGCAAGGTCTGGGTGCCCGTGCAATCGTGGTGCCGGCGCACAAGTATGGTCACGATCTCGAGGCGATGCTGGCCGCGATCACCGACGACACGCGCCTCGTGTTCGTCGCCAATCCGAATAATCCTACCGGCACCTTCATCGACGGTCCGGCGCTCGAAGCGTTTCTCGACAAGGTGCCGCGCCATGTGGCGGTGGTGCTCGACGAGGCCTACACGGAATACCTCGCGCCTGAACAGCGCTACGACTCGATTGCGTGGGTGCGCCGTTATCCCAATCTGCTGGTTTCGCGCACCTTCTCGAAAGCCTTCGGGCTGGCGGGTCTGCGTGTAGGGTTTGCGATCGCGCAGCCGGAACTCACTGACCTGCTCAATCGTCTGCGGCAACCGTTCAACGTCAATACGCTGGCGCAGGCCGCGGCGGTTGCCGCGTTGAACGACACGGTTTTCCTGCAAAAAAGTGCGACGCTCAACGCGCAAGGTTATCGCCGTCTGACGGAAGCGTTCGACAAACTGGGCCTCGAATACGTGCCGTCGCACGGCAACTTCGTGCTGGTCCGGGTCGGCAACGACAACGAAGCGGGCAACCGCGTGAATCTCGCATTGCTGAAGCAAGGGGTGATCGTGCGTCCGGTCGGCAACTACGGCTTGCCGCAGTGGTTGCGTATCACGATTGGTTTGCCGGAAGAAAACGAAGCCTTCCTTACCGCGCTCGAAAAGGCGCTCGCACCCGCCTGAGCGGCGGCATCGAGCAACTGCAACGAGCATCGACTTTGACCCGTGCGCCTGTGACTGTTTCAGATCAGCAAACTTGGCGCACTCTTCTCTATGACCGACGTGGCCGCGTTCTCTTTTAACAAGCTGGTGATTTTTGGCGTCGGCCTGATTGGCGGATCGCTCGCCCGCGCGCTGCGCGAGCGTGGCGAAGCTCATGGCGCGCGCATGGTGGTGGGCGTTGGGCGCAATCCGGCGTCGACGGCGCGCGCGCTGGAACTCGGTGTGATCGACGCCACGGCCGCGCTCGGCGACGACGCGGAATTGCGCGCCGCGCTGGCGGGCGCCGACATGGTGTTGCTGGCGGCGCCGGTGGCGCAGACGCAACCGCTGCTCGAGCGCATCGTGCCGTTCCTCGACCCTGCCACCATCGTGACCGATGCCGGCAGCACGAAATCCGACGTGGTCGCTTCAGCGCGCGCTGCGCTCGGCGGGCGCATCGGACAGTTCGTGCCGGCGCATCCCATCGCCGGGCGTGAGTCGAGTGGCGTGGATGCCGCACTGCCTGATCTGTACGTGGGTCGCAACGTCGTGCTGTGTCCGCTGCCGGAAAATCCGCCTGAGGCGGTGGAGCGGGTCGCGGCCATGTGGCGTGCGACGGGCGCGCTGGTGCGTGATATGACGGCGGCGCAGCACGACCGGGTGCTCGCCTCGGTTAGCCATTTGCCGCACGTGCTTTCGTTCGCGCTGGTCGAGCAGATTCTCAATTCGCCGGACGCTGCGTTGAAGTTCTCGTTCGCTGCGGGCGGCTTCCGCGATTTCACGCGGATCGCCGCGTCGAGCCCGGAAATGTGGCGGGACATCTGCGTGGCCAACCGCGACGCGCTGCTGGAAGAACTGGACGCGTACACCGCGGTGTTAGCCGGTCTGCGTACGGCAATCGAAAACGGCGACGGTGCAGCGCTGGAAGCGGTGTTTGCGCGCTCGCGCATGGCGCGTACCGAGTGGCAGGAGCAACGCGCCGCGCCGGACGACAGCGTCGGCCCCGCGAAATAACCGGAAACTGGACTCAATCATGGAATACCTCGATCTCGGACCGTTTTCCCGAGCTTCCGGCACGGTTCGCCTGCCTGGCTCGAAGAGCATTTCGAACCGCGTGCTGTTGCTGGCGGCGCTGGCTGAAGGCGAAACCACCATCACCAATCTGCTCGATTCCGACGACACGCGCGTCATGCTGGAAGCGCTCGAAAAGCTCGGCGTGAAGCTCAAGCGCGAAGGCGATGAATGCGTCGTGACGGGCACGCGTGGCGCGTTCACGGCCAAGACGGCGGACCTGTTTCTGGGCAACGCGGGCACGGCGGTGCGGCCGCTGACCGCGGCGCTGGCCGTGAATGGCGGCGATTACCGCGTGCACGGTGTGCCGCGTATGCACGAACGGCCCATTGGTGACCTCGTGGATGGCTTGCGGCAGATCGGCGCGCGCATCGACTACGAGGCGAACGAAGGTTTTCCGCCGCTGCGGATCCGCGCCGGCCAGATTGCGGTAGAAGCGCCGATCCGCGTGCGCGGCGACGTCTCCAGCCAGTTTCTGACCGCGCTGCTGATGACGCTGCCGCTGCTGCGCACCGAAACCGGCTCGACCATCGTACAGGTCGACGGTGAACTGATTTCGAAGCCGTACATCGAGATCACCATCAAATTGATGGAGCGCTTTGGCATCAAGGTCGAGCGTCATGGCTGGCATCAGTTCACGGTGCCGGCGGGGCAACGGTATCAGTCGCCCGGGCGGATCATGGTGGAAGGCGACGCGTCCTCGGCCTCGTATTTCCTCGCGGCCGGTGCGCTCGGCGGCGGCCCGCTGCGCGTGGAAGGGGTAGGACGCGCGAGCATTCAGGGCGACGTGGGCTTCGCCGACGCGCTGATCCGCATGGGCGCCAACGTCAGCATGGGCGACGACTGGATCGAGGTGCGCGGGGTGGGGCACGACCACGGCAAGCTCGAACCCATCGACATGGATTGCAACCTGATCCCGGACGCAGCCATGACGATCGCGGTCGCCGCGCTGTTCGCCGACGGCACGACCACGCTGCGCAACATCGCGAGCTGGCGCGTCAAGGAGACCGACCGGCTGGCGGCGATGGCCACGGAACTGCGCAAGGTTGGCGCGACGGTGGACGAGGGTGAAGACTACCTGGCCGTGACGCCGCCGGAAGCCTTGATCCCCAACGCCGCCATCGACACCTACGACGATCACCGCATGGCGATGTGCTTCTCCCTCGTGAGTCTTGGCGGCGTACCGGTTCGGATCAACGATCCAAAGTGCGTTGGCAAGACCTTTCCCGACTATTTCGAGCGCTTCACCGCGCTGGCCCGACCTTGACCCCATTGAACCGACCCGACGTGCGACTTTTTAGATGAAACCGACCCGTCCCTTTCACCAGACGCCCGTCATCACGATCGACGGCCCGACGGCCTCCGGCAAAGGCACCGTGGCCGCGCTGGTCGCCGCCAGCCTCGGCTTTCACCTGCTCGACAGCGGTGCGCTGTACCGGCTCGCCGCGCTTGCCAGCCATCGGTACGACATTGCCCCGGACGATGCCGAGGGTCTTGCCAAGCTGATCGACGATCTGCATATCACGTTCCGCGAGGGCCTGGCCCAGCTCGACGGCGTCGACGTGTCGAGTGAGATTCGCGCCGAAGCGATCGGCAAGCGGGCCTCGGCGATCGCCGTGCATGCTCCCGTGCGAGCCGCGCTGGTGGCCCGTCAGCGGGCTTTTCGCAAGGAGCCTGGCCTCGTCGCGGACGGCCGCGATATGGGCACGGTGATCTTCCAGGACGCCGCGCTCAAGGTGTTCCTGACCGCCAGCGCGGAGGCGCGCGCCGCGCGGCGGTATAAGCAATTGATCCAAAAAGGATTTTCTGCTAATATGGATGACTTGCTTCGGGATTTGCGTGAACGCGACGAGCGCGATAGTCAGCGCACAGCCGCGCCACTCAAGCCTGCAGCGGATGCGAAGCTGCTGGACACCTCGGCATTGTCAGTCGACCAGGCGGTCGATCAGGTGGTGCAGTGGTACCGGGCGCTTCAGCCCACCGCATGAGCGTAACAACTCCATGCGCGCGGGTAAGTACCAGTAAAAGATCTGTAAAACAGCAGTATGTTGTTGTGTAGGTGCTCCGCGATCGTCGTGGAGCGTGTGTTAACCCCTTAACCCCGCGTGGCATTCGCACTCTAGCCGTCATTGCTGACCATCCGGCCAGCCGGGCACCGCGAAACCATGCAAATTTCGATTTTTATGTCCGACCTGCAAACCTCTACCCCGAATACCGAATCTTTTGCGGCTCTGTTCGAAGAGTCGCTGACCAAGCAAGACATGCGCGCCGGCGAAGTGATCTCCGCCGAAGTCGTGCGTGTTGACCACAACTTCGTGGTCGTCAACGCTGGTCTCAAGTCCGAAGCCTACATCCCGCTCGAAGAGTTCCTGAACGACGCGGGCGAGGTAGAAGTGCAGGCGGGCGACTTCGTTTCCGTCGCGATCGACGCGCTGGAAAACGGCTATGGCGACACCATCCTGTCGCGCGACAAGGCGAAGCGTCTGGCTTCGTGGCTGTCGCTGGAAAAGGCTCTCGACAACAACGAACTCGTGACCGGCACGATCACGGGCAAGGTCAAGGGCGGCATGACGGTTATGGTCAACGGCATCCGCGCGTTCCTGCCGGGTTCGCTGGTTGACACGCGTCCGGTCAAGGACACGACGCCGTACGAAGGCAAGACGCTGGAATTCCGCGTCATCAAGCTCGACCGCAAGCGTAACAACGTCGTGCTGTCGCGCCGTGCCGTGATCGAAGCCACGCAAGGCGAAGAGCGCGCAAAGCTGCTCGAAACGCTGAAGGAAGGCGCGATCGTGGAAGGCGTGGTGAAGAACATCACCGACTACGGCGCGTTCGTGGACCTCGGCGGTATCGACGGCCTGCTGCACATCACCGACATCGCATGGCGTCGTGTGCGTCACCCGAGCGAAGTGCTGTCGGTTGGCCAGGAAGTCACCGCGAAGATCCTCAAGTTCGATCAAGAGAAGAACCGCGTTTCGCTCGGCATCAAGCAACTGGGCGACGATCCGTGGGAAGGCATTTCCCGCCGTTACCCGTCGGGCACGCGCCTGTTCGGTAAGGTCACCAACATCACCGACTACGGCGCATTCGTCGAAGTGGAATCGGGCATCGAAGGCCTCGTTCACGTGTCGGAAATGGACTGGACGAACAAGAACGTTGCACCGTCGAAGGTCGTGCAGCTGGGCGACGAAGTCGAAGTCATGGTTCTCGAAATCGACGAAGACCGCCGCCGTATCAGCCTCGGCATGAAGCAGTGCAAGCCGAACCCGTGGGATGACTTCAGCCGCAACTTCAAGAAGGGCGACAAGCTGCAAGGCGCAATCAAGTCGATCACCGACTTCGGCGTCTTCATCGGTCTGCCGGGCGGCATCGACGGTCTGGTTCACCTGTCGGACCTGTCGTGGTCGGAAACGGGCGAAGAAGCCGTTCGCAAGTACAAGAAGGGCGACGAAGTGGAAGCCATCGTTCTCGGCATCGACGTCGAGAAGGAACGCATTTCGCTGGGTATCAAGCAGCTCGAAGGCGACCCGTTCAGCAACTTCGTTGCCATGAACGACAAGGGTTCGATCGTCGACGGCGTGGTCAAGACGGTAGACGCGAAGGGTGCAGTGGTTCAGCTGTCGGCGGAAGTCGAAGGCTACCTGCGTGCTTCGGAAATCGCTCAAGACCGCGTGGAAGACGCTCGCAACGTGCTGAAGGAAGGCGACAAGGTCAATGCGATGATCATCAACATCGACCGCAAGTCGCGTGGCATCAACCTGTCGATCAAGGCGAAGGACTCGGCTGAGCAACAGGAAGCGATCCGCGGCCTGGCTTCGTCGGATTCGAGCGCGGCAGCGACCGGCACGACGAACCTCGGCGCGCTGTTGAAGGCCAAGCTCGACGGCCAGAACCAGTAAGCCTCAGGGTCTGCTGCAGTTATGACCAAATCGGAATTGGTCGCCCAGCTGGCTTTGCGATTTCCGCAACTTGTTCTTAAAGATGCGGATTTCGCAGTGAAGACGATGCTGGATGCGATGTCGGAGGCGCTTGCCAACGGTCATCGCATCGAAATTCGTGGCTTCGGCAGCTTCGGCCTGAACCGTCGTCCATCCCGTGTCGGCCGCAATCCGAAATCGGGTGAGAAGGTGCTGGTACCTGAGAAGTACGTACCGCACTTCAAGCCCGGCAAGGAGTTACGTGAGCGGGTTGACCGCCGCGCGGGCGAACCGTTGAAAGACGAAGGTCCGGACGACGATCTGTAAAACCATGCCGCGCGGCAATCAGTGCGGCATACATAACGTCGGCGGCCAAAGCCAGACGGCAATGACCAAAGAAAAGCGCCTCCGGGCGCTTTTTTTTCGCCCTCATTTTTCACCCTACTTTAGAGCCAGGACAAACCGCCTACGCACACATCGACTCAGCCAATCGGCTAGTTGCTGCCCAGCCGCGGGGGCTTCCTTTACAATACGGGTCACTTCGGCGCGGGCGACAGCATGGCGCGATGCGCGTCATCAAGCCGGCGTCACCCCGCAACTGCCGTGAAGAGACTCGCACATGAAATTTATTGTCTGGCTGATCCGCGTCCTGGTGTTCGTGCTGCTGCTCGTGCTCGCACTGTCCAACACGCAAACTGCTACGCTGAATTTCCTGGCCGGCTATACATGGTCCGCGCCGCTCATCCTGATCGGGCTGGCGTTCTTCGTGGTCGGCTTGCTTGCCGGTCTGGTGTCGGCGGTGCCGGCAGTGTTCCGGTTGCGGCTCGAGAACGGCCGTCTGAAGCGCGAGTTGCGGGTGGCGCGCGAAGCACCGGTCGTGGTTGAGCAACCGCCGCTGCCGCCGTTGATCTAAGGTTTTCCATGCCGCGCGCCTGTGGCAACCGGCTCACGTTTTTGCACTCCCAATCAATCGCATGGATCTAGACTTCTGGTGGCTGCTTGTCGTACCCGTCGCTTTCGCGTTCGGCTGGATGGCCGCACGTTACGACCTCAAGACACTGCTGTCTGAAAGCGCCAACCTGCCGCGCTCGTATTTTCGTGGCCTGAACTTCCTGCTCAACGAGCAACCGGATCAGGCCATCGACGCCTTCATCGAAGTCGTCAAGCTCGACCCCGAAACCATCGAATTGCACTTCGCGCTCGGCAATCTGTTCCGGCGCCGTGGCGAGACTGACCGTGCGATTCGCGTCCATCAGAATCTGCTGAGCCGTGCCGATCTGCCGGTGAACGAGCGTGATCACGCGTTGTTCGAACTGGGCCAGGATTTCCTGAAGGCGGGCCTGCTGGATCGCGCCGAAGAGACCTTCCGCTCGCTGCAAAGCGGTGACTATGCGCTGGGCGCGCAGCGTGCGCTGCTAACTATTTACGAAATCGAGAAAGACTGGAACAAGTCGATCGACATCGCGCGCCATCTCGAAACGATGGGCGCAGGATCGCTCGACAAGGAAATCGCCCAGTTCCACTGTGAACTTGCGCAGGAAGCGCTTCAGCAAAAGAAGCCGGATGAGGCACGCCGTCAGTTGAATCTGGCGCTCAAGGCGAATCCCCATAACGTGCGCGCCACCATCCTGTTTGGTGATGTCGACGCAGCGGGTGGCGCCGAAGAGGCCGCCATCGCCCATTGGCGCGAGGTGGAAGAGCAGAACCCCGCGTATCTGCCGCTGGTCGCCGAGAAGCTGATCAAAGCCTACGAGAAGCTTGGCCGTCCGCAGGAGGGGGCAGATTTGCTCACCGGCTGGGTTGACAGCTATCCTTCTAATGATCTGCTGGACGTGGCCTATCAGCACGTCGCCGCATTGCGTGGGCTGGAGGCTGCGCACAGCCTGGCGCGCTCGCAGATGCAGAAGTCGCCCAATCTGGCGGGCATGACACGGTTACTGGAGGCACAGCAGGCCACTGCCGAGGAACCACGGCGCAGTGAACTGGAATTGATGCGTACGCTGATCCGCCAACGCACCAAAAATTTGCCACGATATACGTGCCAGAATTGTGGTTTCCGGGCACGTCTTTTCTACTGGCAGTGTCCGGGTTGCAGTGGTTGGGAAACCTATGCGCCGCGCCGGGTCGAGCCCATCACGGCGTCGAGCTGAGCGCGCAGCGCAAGCCACGCGGCCCATCTGGCGAGACGCCAGCCTGTCAGTGCACAGGAAAGCGCGAGTCGGGCCGGCAGTCAGCGCTGGATACATCACCGGAAACTCTCACCGGAACCCATAACCGGAACGCGTATGAAAATCACCATTATCGGCACGGGCTATGTCGGCCTCGTCACTGGCGCGTGTCTCGCAGAAATCGGTCATGACGTCTTCTGTCTGGACGTTGATCCGCGCAAGATCGAAATCCTGAACAACGGCGGCGTGCCGATTCACGAGCCGGGCCTCCAGGAGATCATCGCGCGTACCCGTCATGCACGCCGCATTACGTTTTCGACGGATGTCGAGGCGAGCGTCGCGCACGGCGAAGTGCAGTTCATCGCGGTCGGCACGCCGCCCGATGAAGACGGTTCGGCGGACCTGCAATACGTGCTGGAAGCGGCGCGCAACATTGGCCGCACCATGAACAGCTTCAAGGTGATCGTCGACAAGTCGACGGTCCCGGTTGGCACGGCGCAGCGTGTGCGCGCGGTGATCGAGGAAGAGCTCGGCAAACGCGGTCTCGCCAACAGTGACCAGCACGGCTTCTCGGTAGTATCGAATCCAGAATTCCTCAAGGAAGGGGCGGCAGTCGACGATTTCATGCGCCCGGATCGCATCGTGCTCGGCAGCGACGAAGACGAAGCGGGTCTGCGCGCACGCGAACTGATGAAGCGTCTGTATGCGCCGTTCAACCGCAATCACGAGCGCACGCTTTACATGGACGTGCGCTCGGCGGAGTTCACCAAGTACGCGGCGAACGCCATGCTGGCCACGCGCATTTCCTTCATGAACGAAATGGCGAATCTGGCAGACCGCGTCGGCGCGGACATCGAAGCGGTGCGCCGCGGCATTGGTTCGGACCCGCGCATCGGCTATCACTTTTTGTACGCGGGTTGCGGCTATGGCGGCTCGTGCTTCCCGAAGGACGTGCAGGCGCTGGTGCGCACGGCCAGCGAGAGCGGCCACAATCTGCGCATTCTCGAAGCTGTGGAAGCGGTGAACAACGAGCAGAAAGAAGTGCTGGTCGGCAAGATCACGAGCGCGCTCGGCGACGATCTGAGCGGCCGCACATTCGCTGTGTGGGGCCTCGCTTTCAAGCCGAATACCGACGACATGCGCGAAGCGCCGAGCCGCCGCATCATTGCCGAGTTGCTGGCGCGCGGCGCTCAAGTGCAGGCTTACGATCCGGTCGCGATCACCGAGGCGCGCCGTGTATTCGCACTCGACCTGCACGACACGCCAGAGCGGCTGGCACGCCTGCATTTCACCGGCACCCAGGACGAGACGCTCACGGGGGCCGATGCGCTGGTGGTCGTCACTGAGTGGAAGGAATTCAAGAGCCCGGATTTCGAGCACCTCAAATCCGTGTTGAAGTCGCCGCTGATCTTTGATGGCCGCAATCTGTACGAGCCGGAAACGATGTCCGAACTGGGCATTGATTACCACTCGATTGGACGTCCCTATGCCCAACCTTCCGAATTCCCAGCCGATGTCTGATTCCTTGACCGAAACCGTCTCCGTACCCGAAGTGGGTACGGTTCCGCGCGAGCGGCTCGCGGGCTCACGCGTGCTGGTGGTCGGCGATGTGATGCTCGATCGCTACTGGTTCGGTGACGTCAACCGTATCTCGCCCGAAGCACCGGTGCCCGTCGTGCACGTGCAGAAACAGGAAGACCGTCTGGGCGGCGCCGCCAACGTCGCACGCAACGCCGTGGCCCTGGGTGCGCAGGCGGGACTGTTGTGTGTGGTCGGCAAGGACGAGCCGGGCGAGCGCATCGTGCAGTTGCTCGGCGAAAGCAACGTGGCACCGCATCTCGAACGCGATCCTTCGCTGCTGACTACCATCAAGCTGCGCGTGCTGTCGCGTCAGCAGCAGTTGCTGCGCGTCGATTTCGAAAACACGCCTACGCACGAAGTGCTGCTCGCCGGTCTTGCGCGCTTCGATGAACTGTTGCCGGCGCACGACGTGATCCTGATGTCGGACTACGCCAAAGGCGGCCTGACGCACGTCACGAAGATGATCGCCAAGGCTCACGCGGCAGGCAAGCCCGTGCTGGTCGACCCGAAGGGCGACGACTGGGAACGCTATCGTGGCGCCACGCTCATCACACCGAACCGCGCCGAGTTGCGCGAGGTGGTGGGGCAGTGGAAGTCGGAAGACGATCTGAAAGCGCGCGTGGCCAAACTGCGCGCCGAACTCGAATTCAAGGCGCTCTTGCTGACGCGCTCCGAAGAGGGCATGACGCTCTTCTCGGACGACGGCATCCTGCACGCTTCGGCCGTGGCGCGCGAAGTGTATGATGTCTCGGGTGCGGGCGACACCGTCATCGCCACGCTCGCCGTGATGCTCGGCGCGGGTCTGTCGCTCGTCGACGCCGTTGCACTGGCCAATCGCGCCGCGGGCATCGTGGTCGGCAAGCTCGGCACGGCCACCGTCGATTACGACGAACTCTTTCTCTAACGCGGCATGCCCCGTCGCGTGCTTCTTTCAGCGCGCGCGGCACGCCCCCGTGAACCTCATTTCCGCAGGACGACCATGACTCTCATCGTCACCGGCGCGGCCGGCTTTATCGGCAGCAATCTCGTGAAGGCGCTCAACGAGCGTGGTGAGCAACGCATCATCGCTGTCGACAACCTCACGCGCGCCGACAAGTTTAAAAATCTGGTGGATTGCGAGATCGACGACTATCTCGACAAGACCGAATTCGTCGAGCGTTTCGCGCGTGGCGATTTCGGCAAGGTGCGCGCAGTGTTCCACGAAGGCGCCTGTTCGGACACGATGGAAACCGACGGCCGCTACATGATGGACAACAACTTCCGCTACAGCCGCGCCGTGCTCGACGCATGTCTCGCGCAGGGTGCGCAGTTTCTGTATGCGTCGTCAGCGGCCACGTATGGCGGTTCGAGCCGCTTCGTCGAAGAGCGCGAAGTGGAACAGCCGCTGAACGTCTACGGCTATTCGAAGTTCCTGTTCGACCAGGTGATTCGCCGCGTGTTGCCGGACGCGAAGAGCCAGATTGCCGGCTTCCGCTATTTCAACGTGTACGGTCCGCGCGAGACGCACAAGGCGCGCATGGCGTCCGTGGCGTTCCACAACTTCAACCAGTTCCGCGCCGAGGGCAAGGTCAAGCTGTTCGGCGAGTACAACGGCTACGCGGCGGGTGAGCAGACGCGCGACTTTGTTTCCGTTGAAGACGTGGTGAAGGTGAACCTGCATTTCTTCGATCACCCGGAACGCTCGGGCATTTTCAATCTGGGCAGCGGTCGTGCGCAGCCGTTCAACGACATCGCCACCACGGTGGTCAACACGCTGCGTGCCTTGAACAATGAGGCGCCGCTGTCGCTCGCCGAGCAGGTGCAGCGCGGGCTGATCGAGTACATCCCGTTTCCCGATCCGTTGCGCGGCAAGTATCAGTGCTTCACGCAGGCGGATCTCACCAAACTGCGATCGGCCGGCTACGACGCGCCGTTTTTGAGTGTGCAGGAAGGCGTCGATCGCTACGTACGTTGGCTATTCGGCCAGCTATAAATCATTCGCAGACCTCTCTAAACTGGCATCTCCTGGCCGGTGGTCGTCACCGGCAGGTAGTAAGAGGGAGATTCCATCATGTTGCGAAAAATCATGGTTACCGCGGCAATGCTCGCCGCGTTCGGTCACGCCTACGCGGCTGTCGACGTCAACACGGCGAATGAAGCAGCGCTGCGCGGCATCAAAGGCATTGGTCCGGCCAAAGCCAAAGCGATTCTGGACGAGCGCGACGCGCACGGACCGTTCAAGGACACCACCGACCTCAGCAAACGCGTCAAGGGCATGGGCGGCCATACGGTCGAGCGGCTGCAGGCGGAAGGTCTTGCTGTCGGTCCGGCTGGCTCTGCTGCTGGGGCGCAGGCTGCGGCTTCTGCGCAGACCAAAGCCACGCCCACTACGACCGCGGCGGCCAATGCGCAGAAAGGCAATGCCACGGTGGTGGTGAAGAAATAGCATACGGCGGCGGTGCGCGTTCGGGCGCCAGCAGCGTGTCTATCTGATACGCGCGCGTCCCGGCCGAACCGCCGCAACCCGAACACCCTTCAGGTTGGAGTCGGCACCCAACGCTCCTTCAGCCGTCATGCAGATGACTGGCTCCCGCGGTACTCAGCCGCGGGCTTTTTGTGTTGGGCGATGCATTCCCATGAGCACTTGCCTACCGCGCTATGGCCACCGTTGGGCACGCTTAGGCACGGTGGTTTAGAATCGTTGGATTGCAGTCTCTGCACATCGACAGTACCGCACACCCTATGGCTTACAAAACTATTGAAGACACGATCGGCAATACGCCGCTCGTTCAACTCGTCCGCTTGCCTGATGACGAGATCCGCAGCCGCAACAACGTGATTCTTGGCAAGCTCGAGGGCAACAATCCGGCGGGCTCGGTGAAGGATCGGCCGGCACTGTCGATGATCGCAAAAGCCGAAGCGCGTGGCCGCATCAAGCCGGGCGACACGCTCATCGAAGCGACCAGCGGCAACACGGGCATTGCGCTGGCTATGGCAGCGGCCGTGCGTGGCTACAAGATGGTGCTGCTGATGCCTGAGGATCTGTCTGTCGAGCGCCGTCAGAGCATGGCCGCGTATGGCGCGCAAATCGTGCTCACACCGCTGACGGGCGGCATGGAATACGCGCGCGATCTTGCCGAGCAGATGCAGCGCGAAGGCAAGGGCATCATCCTCGATCAGTTCGCCAATCCTGACAATCCGCTCGCGCACTACGAAACCACTGGCCCGGAGATCTGGCGCGACACGGAAGGGCGCATCACGCACTTCGTCTCGGCAATGGGCACTACCGGCACTATCATGGGGGTTTCGCAGTATCTGAAGGAACAGAACCAGGCCATCGAAATCATCGGTGCGCAGCCTGAAGAGGGCTCGCGCATTCCGGGCATCCGTAAGTGGCCCGAAGCTTATCTGCCGAAGATTTTCGATCGCAGCCGTGTCGATCGCGTGGAAAGCGTGAGCCAGGCGGCGTCGGAAGCAATGGCGCGCCGCATGGCCGCAGTCGAAGGGATTTTCTGCGGTATCTCCGCTGCGGGCGCATGCGAAGTGGCGCTGCGGATTGCGCGTCAGGTGGAGAATGCGACCATCGTGTTCGTGGTCTGTGATCGCGGTGACCGCTATCTGTCTACGGGCGTGTTTCCAGCGTAACGACAGAGTAGAAACGGCGGAGAGACGGCGGTGAGCCAGTGATGAACCTGGCAGCCCGCTAGAGCCGGCGCCGCCAGGTGTGCAAGACGCTTACTGCGAGTCGTCCGGTGCTGCTGGCGCCTGCATAGGCGCAGGTGCTTGCATCTGCATAGGCGGTTGAGTTTGAGCGGGCGCTTGCATGCGCATCGGTGCTTGAGCAGGCGCGGCCGCTGGCGCCTGCATCTGCGCTGATCCCGGCGCACCCATCTGCGGCGGCGTCGGCATGAGCGCCGGCGCCGAATCAGTCTGGACGCCGAGCGGCACACCGTTGCTGTCCAGATTGCCTTGCGCGATCATCTGCGCCTTCACCTGCTGACCGAGTTGATACACCGCGAGCGCATAGAAGAAGCTGCGGTTATAGCGCGTCAGCACATAGAAGTTCTTCAAACCCAGCTTGTATTCGGTGGGCAGTCCGGGCGAGGGCAAATCGACGATCGTCACGGGTGTCCCCGCTTCCGCCGTCGTATCCACGCCCGGTGCGTTCAGCAGCATGCCGGCGCGCAACAGTTGTTCGAGCGCCCAATGCGGCTCGGGTTGGCCATCTGCAGCAGCCTGGGCAATGCCGATGCTGCCCGCGTCCGAACCGATATTCCACACCACCGGCCGGCCATTTTCCCAACCGTTCTGCTTCAGATAATTGGCCACGCTGCCAATGGCATCGGCCTGGTTGGTGCGCAGATCGATCTGCTTGTTGCCATCGTAAGAGATCGCGTATTGCACGATGCTGCTGGGCAAAAACTGCGGAATGCCAATGGCGCCCGTGTACGAACCGAGCACCGTTGACGGGTCGATCTGCGAGTCGCGCGTCCACACCAGATAGTCTTCGAGATTCTTGCGGAAGGTCTGCTCGCGCTCGGCCCGGTTAGGCGTGTTCGGGTAATCGAAGGCGAGCGTGGTGAGCGCATCGAGCACACGGAAATTACCCATGAACCGGCCATAGATGGTCTCCACGCCGATGATGCCTACTACCACTTCCGGCGGCACACCGAACTGCTCGTACGCACGCTGCAGCGTCGCCGCGTTGTTACGCCAGAAGCGCACGCCCGCATTGATGCGCACCGGGTCGAGGAAGCGCGCCTGATACACGCGCCAGTTCTTGATGGACGGCGTGGGCGACGGCGTGACGAGCTTCACGGCGGTCTGCGAATAGCTCACCCGTGCGAACAGCGCATGCAGCGCAGCGGGATCGAAATCGTAGCGCGCGACCATGTCGTTGATGAACCCGTCCACGTCCGGATTGTTCGCGTAGCGCTGCGGAATGATCTCTTCTTCGAACGTCTGTCCCGCAGGAACCGGTTGTTGCGGCTGAGCCTGTGCCAGCAGCAGCGGGGCCTTGGGCGCGCCGGTTTGTGCCTCGGCCGGCGTGGCCGCCGCAAACACGCACCACGCAACGGACAGAACGCCCGCTACGGTCTGGGTGCGGAGCCGGGTTCG
Source organism: Paraburkholderia sp. DHOC27 (assembly GCF_003429005.1). Classification (GTDB taxonomy): domain Bacteria; phylum Pseudomonadota; class Gammaproteobacteria; order Burkholderiales; family Burkholderiaceae; genus Paraburkholderia. The sequence continues at coordinate 396,901 of NZ_QVQV01000004.1, read as the reverse complement.
TGCGGGCAGAGCAAGCTTGACGGTCATAGTGCTGGGAGCGCAGTGCAAAGAGTGCAGGGGGAGAAAAGTTACGGGGCAGTATACCCGAGCCTATCTGCGCAAACGGTGCAGAACCTTGCACGCAGCGCGTCACGGGCGCATCGTGTGGTAACTTGATGGTGTTGGGTGCGCCGCATGGGCGTGCCCTTTGGACGGAGACTCAGACACGCCGCGCGCTGCTCGCACGGTGTGCCGCAGAAGAGAATCATGGCAACGGCTTTTTATTCCCACGCAGATTGTCTGCTTCACGAGATGGGGCAGTGGCATCCCGAATGCCCGGCGCGCCTGCAGGCCATCGAAGATCAACTGATTGCCAGCCGCATCGACGCGCTGATCGAACGCGAATCGCCGCCGCTTGCCGACGAAAGCGCGCTGCTGCGCGTGCATACCCAGGCGCACGTCGACTATATCCGCAGCCGTTCGCCCGAGGAGGGCTACGCGGAGATCGACCCCGACACGTCGATGAACCCGCACACCTGGCAGGCCGCGCTGCGCGCCGTAGGTGCGGCCGTGGCCGCAACGGACGCGGTGATCGAGGGGCGTTACGACAATGCCTTCTGCAGCGTGCGCCCACCCGGCCACCATGCCGAACCGGCGCGGGCGATGGGCTTCTGTTTCTTCAACAACGTCGCCATCGCCGCGCGTCACGCGCTCGAGGCGCATGGTCTGCAACGGGTCGCGATCGTCGACTTCGATGTCCATCATGGCAACGGCACCGAGGCCGCCTTTTCCGGCGATTCGCGTGTGCTGATGTGCAGCTTCTTCCAGCATCCGTTTTATCCGTTTAGCGGCGCGGAGCATCAGGCTGCGAACATGGTCAACTTGCCGATGCCGGCGCGCACGAAAGGCATGGAAGTGCGCGAGGCCGTCGACATGATCTGGCTGCCACGCCTGCACGCGTTCAAGCCGGAGATGATCTTCGTCTCGGCGGGTTTCGATGCGCATCGTGAGGACGATCTCGGCAACATGGGTCTGGTCGAAGACGATTACACGTGGCTGACCGGACAGATTCGCGAGATCGCCGATCGCTACGCGCAAGGACGCATCGTCAGTTGCCTGGAAGGCGGTTATAACCTCTCGGCGCTCGGTCGTAGCGCAGTTGCGCATGTGCGGGCGCTAGCCGGGATTTGACGTCAGGTGAGTTTAATGAACGCGAACCAGCCAGCTCCTGCTTCAGCGAATGCGCCAAGCAACGTTCCCTTGATCGAGCTCACGCATGATGCGTATGGCGTGCGCGGCGTCGGGTGTCTGACCATGAACCGGCCGGAGGCGTTTAACGCGTTGTCCGAAGCATTGCTCGACGCCTTGCAGACGCAGCTGGCCGCGCTGGCTGACACGGATGCCAGGGTCGTGGTGATTGCTGGAGCGGGGCGTGCCTTTTGCGCCGGTCACGACCTGAAGGAAATGCGCGCGTCACCCTCGCTCGAGTATTACCGCGCGCTGTTCGCACGCTGCTCGAAGCTGATGATGACGATCCAGCGCCTGCCCCAGCCGGTGATCGCGCGCGTGCACGGTGTCGCCGCCGCCGCGGGTTGCCAGCTCGTCGCCATGTGCGATCTGGCTGTGGCCGCTGATTCGGCACGCTTCGCGGTATCCGGCATCAACCTGGGATTGTTTTGCGCGACGCCGGCCGTGCCGCTGTCGCGCAATCTGTCGCGTAAGGCGGCGATGGAGATGCTGTTGACGGGCGAGTTCATCGACGCGCACGAGGCGCGACAGCAGGGGCTCATCAACCGCGTGGCGCCGCCTGAAGAACTCGACGCCGCGGTGGCTTCGCTGGCGGCGAGCATCTGCGCGAAGCCGGTCGAAGCGGTGCGTGCCGGCAAGGGGCTGTTCTACCGGCAACTGGAGATGGGCGTCGAAGCGGCGTACCAACTGGCCGGACAGACGATGGCCTGCAACATGATGGACGCAACGGCGCTCGAAGGCGTGCAGGCGTTCATCGACAAGCGGCCGCCGGACTGGCGTGAGTGAACAGGGCGCACGCGCTTACCCACTCCGCGCCTGAATCCACGCAATCAACTCTCCAATAACCTGCTCGCGTTCGAGGTCGTTCATCGTCTCGTGATAACTCCCGTCGTGCAGGGTGAGCGTCTTGTCGGGTGAACCGGCGTGCGCGCCGAACTCGCGGCTACCCTCGGGTTCCGTGAGTTTGTCCGCGGTGCCGTGATACACCAGCAGGGGCACGCGCAACGCGGTCCGCCCGCGTTCGATGCGCGTCATGGCCAGCAGGATTTCCGCGCCGGTACGCGCCGGAATCGCGCCGTGATGCACCAGCGGATCGTTGCGATTCGCTTCGACGATGGCGGGATCGCGCGAGAGCAGCGCCGCGTCGATTTTCATGGCGGGAAAGCCGGGCCACACGCGGCTGATGACCTGACTCATGGTCAGCATCCAGCGCGGCACGTCACGACCGGGTGCGAGCGCTGGACTCGACAGGATCAGCCCCGCGAGTGCATGGTCGCTGCTGGCGAGCCGTTCGACCGCGAACAGCGCGGCAATCGCCCCACCCATGCTGTGGCCCATCAGGAACAACGGCACCTTGCGCGCAGCTTCGTCGGCGTTACCGTGGATGGTGGCGCCGAGCAGGGCCTCTGCATCGAGCAGATGGTCGTCGAATCGATCGATCCACACGCGTTTGCCGGGTGCGCGCCCGTGACCGCGCAGATCAATGGCGAGCAATTCGATACCCACTGCGTTCAAGCGCTGCGCGAGGGCTGAGTAGCGGCCGGCGTGCTCCGCGAGGCCGTGTAACAGTGCAACGCGTGCCCGCAACGTGCCCGAAGCTGGCCAGCGATACAGCGGTAATTCGAGGCCATCGCGCGTGCGGGTACTCGTCATCGTCGCAGGTTGCGGATCGAGCCGCGACGCGGGCGACGCACTTGTTACGTCATAGTTCGGCGCGCTGCCGCGGGCGCTTGCGGCAGCCGCCGAACGCAGGTTGTTGTGGTCCGTTGTCTCCATCGCACCATTGTCGTAGTTGTGTCCGCCCGATCATAGTCGCGCTGACATTGAAGACGCGAGCGACGCTCATGCGAGCGGTCCTCTAATTCCCTGTGGTTATGAAAAAATCGGAATTGATTATTAAAGAGAATGATAACGCTGCGGTAGAATCGCGGCTCAAATCCCATTTCAAAATTGCGGCGGCCGCTGGTCCGGAGCGCATGGCGCTCATTGGCAGCCCCGCCGTTTCGCTTTTCCATGATCGAAATTCGTAACATCTCCCAGCGCTTTGCCGGGCCACGAGGCTGGGTCGAGGCGTTGCACAACGTCAACCTGTCGATTCCCGCCGGCGAAGTGTTCGGCATCATCGGACGCAGCGGCGCGGGCAAAAGCACGCTGGTGCGCACCATCAACCTGCTCACGCGTCCCACGGAAGGCAACATCGTCGTGAACGGGCGCGATCTGACCACGCTCTCTGCCGCGCAACTGCGCGAAGCACGGCGCGAGATCGGCATGATCTTTCAGCACTTCAATCTGCTGTCGTCGCGCACGGTGTATGAGAACGTTGCGCTGCCGCTCGAACTGGCCGGCATGAAGCGCGATGAGATCGAGGCCAATGTGCTGCCGCTGCTCGATCTGGTCGGCCTGTCCGCGCAGAAAGACCGCTATCCAGCGCAGATCAGCGGTGGTCAGAAGCAGCGCGTCGGGATTGCCCGCGCGCTCGCCAGCAAACCCAAGGTGCTGCTCTCCGACGAGGCCACCTCCGCGCTCGATCCCGAAACCACCCGCGCCATTCTCGATCTGCTCAAGCGCATCAATCGCGAACTCGGTCTCACCATCGTCCTGATCACGCACCAGATGGATGTGATCAAGCAGGTCTGCGATCGCGTTGCGGTTCTGGATGCGGGCCGTGTCGTCGAACACGGCAAGGTCATCGACGTGTTCCTGCAACCGCATCACGAAGTCACACGTGCGTTGATTGGCGACGTGATCGCGCAGGAACTGCCGCCCGCCATGAAAGCGCGCGTCGCCGAGCGGCTGAAGACGGGCAGCGGACATCTGCTGCGTCTTGCCTTTACGGGCTCGGGCGTCGATCAACCGATCCTCTCGGAGACAATTCGCCGCTACGAACTGGACTTCAACATCCTGCACGGCCAGATCGACGAGATTCAGGGGCAGGCGTTCGGCTCGCTCGCGGTGCTGGCGGCCGGCGAACCTGCAAATGTGGCAAACGCGCTGGCGTTCCTGCGCGAACAGGGTGTGGTGGTGGAGGAGATGGCTTATGTTGAGTGACATGCTCGATATGTTCGTGCAGTCGTTCTGGGAGACCCTCGTCATGGTGGGCATCTCCGGTGTGGTTGGCGCGCTGGTGGGTCTGCCGCTCGGGGTGCTGCTGTATCTGACGGACCGTCAGGGCGTGCTGCAGAACGTCGGCTTCAATCGTACGATGGGCGTCGTGATCAACGCGGTCCGTTCGACGCCGTTCATCATCCTGCTGGTCGCGGTCATTCCCTTTACGCGGCTGGTAGTGGGTTCGTCCATTGGTACGGCAGCCGCAGTCGTGCCGCTGACCATTTCCGCCGCGCCGTTCATTGCGCGGCTCGTCGAGACGGCGCTACGCGAGGTGGATCGCGGGCTGATCGAAGCGGCTCAGGCAATGGGCGCCACGACCAGCCAGATCGTCTTCAAGGTGTTGCTGCCTGAATCGTGGCCGGGTGTCGTGGCCGGTCTGACGATCACCTTCGTCTCGCTGGTGGGCTACTCGGCGATGGCGGGTGCGATTGGCGGCGGCGGCCTCGGTGATCTGGGCATTCGCTATGGCTATCAGCGTTACGAGCCCACCGTCATGTGGACCGTGGTGTTGATCCTGATCGTCTTTGTCCAACTCGTGCAGTCATTTGGCGACTGGCTTGTGCGACGCTTGAGCCATAAGTAGGCGGGGCGCCCACAAGGCGCTCACCACGGCAGGTTGGAACGCGCCGGGATGCCCGTTATGGTGCGGGTAGCCCGTGCGCGTGGGACGTGCAGCAAGAATTAGAGTTGCCGGTCAGCCATCAGGCTTGCCGCCGAAGTTTTTTCGGGATTAAAATAGAACGACCGTTCGTAATTGCTGTCACGCCGCTGAGGAGCGCTATCCTCGCAGTCATCCAACCCACGGGCCGACCACGGAGAGGCTGTCGTTATAATGTCCGTTGGGTTGACGTATTCGTAACTTTGGAGCGTGTGCATGAAAATCCTGGTGCCAGTCAAGAGAGTGGTCGATTACAACGTCAAGGTCCGTGTGAAATCGGACAACACGGGTGTCGACATTGCCAACGTCAAGATGTCGATGAACCCGTTCGACGAAATCGCCGTGGAAGAAGCGGTGCGTCTGAAGGAAGCGGGCGTAGCGACCGAAGTGATCGCCGTGTCGGCGGGTGTCACGCAGTCGCAGGAAACGCTGCGCACGGCGCTGGCCATCGGCGCGGACCGCGCCATCCTCATCGAATCCTCGGAAGACCTGCAGCCGCTGGCCGTCGCCAAGCTGCTGAAGGCGCTGGTGGACAAGGAACAGCCGTCGCTGGTCATCCTCGGCAAGCAGGCCATTGACGACGATTCGAACCAGACCGGTCAGATGCTGGCTGCGCTGGCGAATCTGCCGCAAGCCACGTTTGCATCTAAGGTCGTCGTGGCTGACGGCAAGGCAACCGTGTCCCGCGAAGTGGACGGTGGCGCGGAAACGCTCTCGCTGACCCTTCCGGCCGTGGTCACCACCGACCTGCGCCTGAACGAGCCGCGTTATGTGACGCTGCCGAACATCATGAAGGCGAAAAAGAAGCCGCTGGAAACGATCAAGCCGGCAGACCTCGGCGTGGATGTCACGCCGCGCCTGAAGACGCTCAAGGTCGTCGAGCCGCCCAAGCGCTCCGCCGGTGTGAAGGTGCCGGACGTGAAGACGCTGGTCGAGAAGCTGAAGACCGAAGCCAAGGTGCTGTGAGAGGGAGACAGAGCAAATGACGAATCTGGTAATTGCAGAACACGACAACGCGTCGATCAAGGCAGCCACGCTGAACACGGTTGCAGCGGCGCAGAAGATTGGCGGTGATATCCACGTGCTGGTGGCCGGTCACAACGCCCAGGCCGCAGCGGATGCAGCGGCGAAGATTGCAGGCGTGACGAAGGTGCTGCTGGCCGATGCGCCGCAACTCGAAGCGGGCCTCGCGGAAAACGTCGAAGCCACCGTGCTGAACATGGCGAAGGACTATTCGCACATCCTCGCGCCGGCAACGGCCTACGGCAAGAACATCGCGCCGCGTATTGCCGCGAAGCTCGACGTCGCGCAGATCAGCGACATTACGGCAGTGGATTCGGCGGATACGTTCGAGCGTCCCATCTACGCGGGCAACGCCATCGCGACCGTGCAATCGGCTGATCCGATCAAGGTCATCACGGTGCGTTCGACGGGCTTCGATCCGGTTGCAGCAGAAGGCGGCAGCGCGGCGGTCGAAAAGATCGCAGCAGCGGCGGACAGCGGTCTGTCGCAGTTCGTCAGCCGTGAAGTGACGAAGCTGGACCGTCCGGAACTGACCTCGGCGTCGATCATCGTCTCGGGCGGTCGTGGTCTGGGCAGCGGCGAGAACTACACGAAGGTGCTCGAGCCGCTCGCCGACAAGCTGAACGCAGCACTCGGCGCGTCGCGCGCCGCAGTGGACGCCGGTTTCGTGCCGAACGACTATCAGGTGGGGCAGACGGGCAAGATCGTCGCGCCGCAACTGTACGTTGCTGTAGGCATCTCGGGCGCGATCCAGCATCTGGCCGGCATGAAGGATTCGAAGGTGATCGTGGCCATCAACAAGGATCCGGAAGCGCCGATTTTCAGCGTGGCCGATTACGGTCTGGTGGGCGATCTGTTTACGGTCGTGCCAGAACTGGTGGGCGAACTGGGTTGATCTGGCTGGCGCTGTAGAACGGCGCCATGCGGTAAAGGAAAAGGGCACTGGATCGTGGATCCAGTGCCCTTTTTGTTTTACGTGGCTGCTTGTCTAAAGCACTAACGAAAGGCCGCCTCGCTAGATCACCTCAGGCGCTCTCTTAAGCGTAGGCCGGACGCCCCGAGCCTTGCGCGTCGCCGAGATAACGATGCACCGACAGATCGTCCGAGCGAATCGCGGTTTGCTTGCCCGAGATCAGATCCGCGAGCAGTTGCCCCGAGCCGCACGACATGGTCCAGCCAAGCGTGCCGTGCCCCGTGTTCAGGAACAGATTCGACACAGGCGTGCGACCAACGATGGGCGTGCCGTCCGGCGTCATGGGCCGCAGACCGGTCCAGAAGCTAGCCTTCGAGGTGTCGCCGCCACCGGGGAACAGATCGTTCACGCACATTTCGAGCGTTTCGCGACGCGCCTGACGCAGCGACTTGTCGAAGCCCACGATCTCGGCCATGCCGCCCACACGGATGCGATCGTCGAAGCGCGTGATCGCGATCTTGTACGTTTCGTCGAGCACCGTCGACACCGGCGCGGCGGCTGCATTGACGATCGGCGCGGTAATCGAATAGCCCTTCAACGGATAGACCGGAATCTTGACGATTCCATCGAGGAACTTCGTCGAATACGAGCCCAGTGCCACGACGAATGCGTCCGCGCGCACCGTCTCGTTGCCGCACTGCACGCCGGCGATCCGGCCGCCCGCCATCTGGAGCGAATCGATGGGCGTGTTATAGCGGAATTTCACACCGATTTCTTCGGCCATTGCCGCAAGACGGGTAGTGAAGATCTGGCAGTCGCCGGTTTCATCGCCCGGCAGGCGCAAACCGCCCGTCAGCTTGTGCGACGTAGCAGCGAGCGCCGGCTCGGCACGCGCCAGTTCGCTGGCGGAGAGCAGCTCGAACGGAACGTTGGCTTCCTTCAGCACGGCGATGTCTTTCGCAGCACCGTCGAACTGCTGCTGCGTACGGAATACCTGCAACGTGCCGCCCGTACGGCCCTCGTACTGGATACCGGTGTCGGCGCGCAGCGCCTGCATGCAGTCACGGCTGTATTCGGCCAGACGCACCATGCGGCCTTTGTTGACGGCATAGCGCGCGGAGGTGCAGTTCTGCAGCATTTGCCACATCCACTGCAACTGGAATTGCGTCCCGTCTAGCCGGATAGCCAGCGGCGCGTGCTTCTGAAACATCCATTTGACAGCCTTCAGCGGCACACCCGGCGCGGCCCAGGGCGACGCGTAGCCGGGCGAAATCTGGCCGGCGTTGGCAAAGCTGGTTTCGAGCGCCGGGCCGGGCTCGCGATCAATGACGGTCACGTCGTGACCCGCACGCGCAAGATACCAGGCGCTCGTCACCCCGACGACACCACTGCCCAAAATGACGACTCGCATAGCTGCTCCAGAAGGGTTTTGGGCGCGGCGCATGGGATCTTTTCTCACGTGATCGAATTCGTCATTTGAATTTGTTCGATTCACGAGGCGATGCGTGGCTGGCCCAGTGTTAACCGCTATACTATTAAGTGTCAGGTAGGTTTTGTTATTGTATTTCTCAGGTTTTCAGTAAAAACACGATGCGAACTCAACGTCAACCGGTGCGCGCGCTCGACAAGCTCGATCACAAGATTCTCAAGCTGTTGCAGGACGACGGCCGCATGGCGATGAAAGACGTCGCGGAGCGTGTGGGGCTCTCGGTCACGCCTTGCATCGAACGGGTGAAGCGCATGGAGCGCGATGGCGTCATTACTGGCTACCACGCGCGGGTCAACCCGGCGGAACTGGGTGCGGCGCTGCTGGTGTTCGTCGAGATCACGCTCGATCACAAGAGCGGCAACATGTTCGACCAGTTCCGCCGCGAGGTGCAGAAGATTCCCGAGGTGCTGGAGTGCCATCTGGTCTCGGGCGATTTCGACTACCTGATCAAGGCACGCATTGGTGAGATGGCCGACTACCGCAAACTGCTGGGCGACATTCTCTTGCAGTTGCCGGGCGCGGTGCAGTCGAAGAGTTATGTGGTGATGGAAGAAATCAAGGAGACCTTGACCATCGCCGTGGGCGAATAGGCGCTGCGTCATGCGTTGAAAGCGGGTCTCGACAAACGGCTCGAATACTGTATATTTATACAGTATTCAGTTTGAGCTTGTCTCTCGTGGCTTTTGCCTTTCTCCCGTGATGGATCCCGACGCCGAATATCCGATCGCCCCGCCCGCGCCCCGCAAAGGGCGCGGCGCGGTGACGAACCTGCAGGGCCGCTATGAAGTCGATCAACGCGAAGTGGTCGACGACGGCTGGATGCTCCACGAAGAGGAAGAGGGCGGGCCGCCCGCGCTGCGCACCCAGGTGTTTGAAGAGCGGGCCAAAAGCATCCTGAATCGCAACGCTTCGCCGGACATTCCATTCAATGTGTCGCTCAACCCTTATCGGGGTTGCGAGCACGGCTGTATCTACTGTTTTGCGCGTCCGACGCATAGCTATCTGGGCCTGTCCCCGGGGCTTGATTTCGAGAGCCGCATTTACGCCAAGGTCAACGCGCCTGAGTTGCTCGCGCAGGAGTTATCGAAGCGATCCTACGTGCCTGAGCCCATCGCACTGGGCGTCAATACGGACGCGTGGCAGCCGGCCGAGCGCGACTTGCGACTGACGCGGCGGGTCATCGAGGTGTTGAGCGAACGCAATCATCCGTTTGCGGCCATTACCAAATCGTCGCTGATCGAACGTGATCTCGATCTCCTCGCGCCGATGGCGGCGCGCGGCCAGTTCATGGCGGCGATCACCATTACCACGCTCGACACCGAGATTGCACGCACGCTCGAGCCGCGTGCCGCGACGCCGACGCGCCGGCTGCGTACGATCCGCACGCTCGCCGAAGCAGGCATTCCGGTTGGGGTGAGCATTGCGCCGGTGATTCCCTTCGTGACCGAGCCGGATATGGAACGGGTATTGGAGGCGTGTGCCGAGGCAGGTGCGAAGAGCGCGAGCTATATCGTGCTGCGTTTGCCGTGGGAGGTGGCGCCGCTATTCAAAGGCTGGCTGGCAGCCCATTTTCCGGATCGCGCTGAGCGCGTGATGAGCAGGGTGCGGGACATGCGCGGCGGCAAGGATTACGACGCCAATTTTGCGACCCGGATGAAGGGCGAAGGCGCGTGGGCCGATCTGCTCAAACAGCGCTTCCATAAGGCAGCGCGGCGTCTCGGTCTGAACGAGCGTAACCGCGGCATTCTGGACATGTCGCACTTTAAGCACGTCGAGCCGAAGCGGGCCGAGCGCGACAATCCACAACTGGATCTGTTCTAGTTTTGGCCGCGGTTGTGGCTGTGCTGTCGCTGCGTTGTCTTTGCGTTGCCGGGTGCCTGTTACTGAGACAGAGCCTTTGCCGCCTCGACCTGTGATTCGAAGTAAGTCTGGAACGACAAGGCGAGGCCGGTCATCAGCAGCATCGCGCCAATGAACAGCGAGAAGATCACCACGAAGATGACCGCCCAGCCCGACTGGCTGCGCTTCCCGCTTTGTGCGTTGAATTGCGCGTCCCACTTCTCGTCGGGGCGCAGGCCGTAGACGATGGCGGCGAGAAAGGCCGCGAAGAGCGAAATGGCGCCGGGCACGGCCAACGCCCAGCCGAGCGTCGACGCGCGTTCGCTTGCAACCAGCAGCAGAACGCCGGGGATGCCGAGCAGCGTGAAAAATACGTGCGCCCAGCCGTAGATGTCGCGCGGGCCATACAGATAGAAGCGGTGCGCGCCGAGACTGCCGAAAAAGAACGCCAGCGCGGCGGTGAGTGTCTTGGACCTGAAGCGTGGGGACGACGAAACGCGGCTGGACATGTGGGCGTGAGTGGATTGACAGGCAGTCGAAAGTAGCGGCGCGCATGGTGTGCACGGAACGACGCGCATTCTACGCCGCGTGCAGGCGCGCGGCCACGTCGCATGCTGATTGGCGGCATTTGGTCTGGATGACGGAAGCGGCGTGGATGCCTAGACGTCCACTCGCCGAACTCCTCCGCGAGGCTCGAACCGGATTCTAATTAAGGCGCCGCGTACGTCACCCGGTAAATCGCGCCCGCATAGTCGTCGCTGATCAGCAGCGAGCCGTCTGACAGAGGCAGCACGTCGTCGGGGCGACCCCAGGTGCTTTCGTCAGGCATCAACCAGCCTTGAGCGAAGACCTCCTGATGCGCGCTGCTGCCGTCCGGGTTAGTGATGATGCGCACCACACGGTAGCCGGACTTTTTACTGCGGTTCCAGGAGCCGTGCTCCGCAATGAAAATGTTGTCGCGGTAGTCTGACGGAAACATGGAACCCGTGTAGAAGCGCATGCCGAGCGAAGCGACGTGGGCGCCCAGTTTGACCGCCGGCGGCGTGAAGTCGCTGCAGGGATGTTCCTTGCCGAACTCAGGATCGGACGTGTCGCCGCCGTGGCAATACGGGTAGCCGAAATTCATGCCGGCCCGCGGCGCATGGTTCAGCTTGTCGTCCGGGACGTCGTCGCCGAGCAGGTCGCGGCCATTGTCCGTGAACCAGAGTTCATGGTTGCCCGGCTGCCAGGCAAAGCCCACCGTGTTGCGGATGCCGCGCTCGATGGTCTCGTAATGGCTGCCGTCCGGATCCATCCGGCCCAGCATGGCGTAGCGGTCCGGGTCCGGCTTGCAGATGTTGCAGGGCGCCCCTTGCGGCACATAGAGCTTGCCGTCCGGTCCAAAGGCGATGAACTTCCAGCCGTGGTGATGTTCTGGTGGCAGTTTGTCGTTGATGATGACGGGCTTGGGCGGGTCGTTCAGATGCGAGTCGATCGCGTCGTAACGCAGAATCCGCGACACAGCGGAGACGTAGAGCGCGCCGTCGTGCCACGCCACCCCCGCTGGATCGTCGAGACCCGAGGCGATCACGTGGCGCGCCGTGACCCGTCCGTCGCGCAGCTCCAGCGCGTAAACGTGGCCGTCGAGGCTGCCTGCGTACAAAATGCCATTGGGGGAGAGCGCCATTTCACGGACGCTGGGTACCTCGTCCGAGAGCACCTCGATGTGGAAACCGGGCGGTAACCTGATTCGTTCAACAGGCAGGGCGGCTGACGCGGGGAGGGCAATCGCCAGCATGAGCACGGCCAGAATAGGGGGGCGGAACCCGCCGAGGCCGCTGCGCCGGCGTTCGAGAGGGTCGCGCTTGTGGGATGGCTCGTCATGCAACCCACGGTGCAGGCGTCGCGGCAGGCTGTTAAGCGAGCGCAGAAACAACGCGATCAGGGCAGATTTCATGGGCGTTTTATCGGGTTATTCCTGCGATTTGACGGGCCCCGGCCGCCCAGCCTGTATGGCCGGCACAACCGTAGCTGTCAGTTTATCCCCGTAAGTGTTTGTTATGGCTTCAGTTTCCCGCTATAATCGCGTGTTTCAGTCGTTCCGAACCCCGGTTTTCAAGGATTCTAGTAATGGTCATCATCCGCTTGGCTCGTGGCGGCTCCAAGAAGCGCCCGTTCTACAACATCGTCGCAACCGATTCGCGTAACCGTCGTGACGGCCGCTTCATCGAACGCGTTGGCTTCTACAACCCGGTAGCAACGAAGGGTGAAGCACTGCGTATCGCTCAAGACCGCCTGACGTACTGGCAAGGCGTTGGCGCGCAACTGTCGCCGACGGTCGAGCGTCTCGTGAAGGAAGCGCAAAAGGCGCAACCGGCCGCTTAATGGTCGCGAACATGTGCATCCCGGGCGGCTTGCGCGCTTTGCGTGGGCAACATGTCCGAGCTGGTGCGCAGGTTTGGCGCGGCATTGCGCAGGATTCGAGTGGCGCGGTGCACGGTAGTAATCAGTTCAAGTTGGCAGCGAAGCTCGCCTTGAGGTTTTCTCATGTCTGAACGCGATTCTGGCGGTTCAGGGCGTGCTAAGGCAGCTCCCCGCAGTCAGGCAGCGTTTGGTGCATTCGTCCGCAAGCCGGTCGAGCGTGCCAAAACAACGGGCCACGCTCTGGAGGCCGCTGCCAGTGACGCCGCAATGCGTGTCGAAACGGTCGAAAGCTGGCCGGACGACGCGGTTGAAGTGGGCGCAGTCGTCGACGCTTACGGCCTCAAAGGCTGGGTCAAGGTAGCCGCACATGCGGACGCCGGGCGAGGTGGCGACGCCTTGCTGAGCGCGAAGCGCTGGTGGCTCATGAAAGGCCACGAGCGTAGTTCGGCGCCGGCGTTGCAGGCAAAAATACACAGCGACAGCATCGTCGCCCATCTGGGCGGCACGGCTGACCGCGACGCGGCGCTCGCGCTGCGTGGTACGCGGGTGTTCATCTGCCGCAGTGATTTTCCGGCACTTGAAGCTGACGAATTCTACTGGGTCGATTTGCTCGGCCTGGATGTCGTGAACGTTGCCGGGGTCGCACTCGGCAAGGTCGCTGACATGATCGACAACGGTGCGCACTCGGTGTTGCGCATCGAATACCCGGCTACCGGCAAAGACGGTAAGCCGGTCACGGGCGAGCGCTTGATCCCGTTCGTCGGTGTCTATGTCAAAACGGTAGATCAGGCGGCGAAGCAGATCGTCGTCGACTGGGAAGCCGACTATTAAGCAAGCTCGATAACGGGAGAGAGCGATGCAGTTCGATATCGTCACGCTCTTTCCTGACATGTTTCGTGCGCTGACCGACTGGGGCATTACCAGCCGCGCGGCGAAGCAGGCGCGGTACGGTTTGCGCACGTGGAATCCGCGTGATTTCACGACCGACAACTACCGCACCATCGACGATCGCCCGTATGGCGGCGGTCCAGGCATGGTCATGCTGGGCAAGCCTCTAGAAGATGCGATCGGTGCTGCGAAAGAAGCGCAGGCGCAGCAGGGCATTACCGCTTCTCGTGTCGTGATGATGTCCCCGCAAGGCGCGACGCTCAATCACGAACGGGTCATGCAGTACGCCGCGCAGCCCGGCCTGATCTTGTTGTGCGGCCGCTATGAAGCGATCGACCAGCGTCTCATCGAGCGCTGTGTGGATGAAGAAGTGAGCCTCGGCGACTTCGTGCTGTCCGGTGGTGAATTGCCGGCTATGGCCCTGATGGACGCCGTGGTGCGACAGTTGCCTGGCGTGCTGAACGACTCGCAGTCGGCGGTGCAGGACAGTTTTGTCGACGTGCTGCTGGATTGTCCGCATTACACCCGCCCGGAAGAATACGAAGGCGTGCGGGTGCCCGATGTGCTGCTCGGTGGCCATCATGCGGAAATCGAGGCGTGGCGCCGGCGCGAAGCGTTGCGCAACACGTTGAACAAGCGGCCCGATCTGATCGAAAAGGCCCGAAAGAACAAGATGTTGAGCCGTGCCGACGAGGCATGGCTTGCAAGTCTCGCGAAGGAAGCATCGAAGGCGTAAAGCCCCGGTGTTACTAGCGAATAGGCGGCGCCGCACATGCGTGTACGGTGCCTGATGTGAACCCATCCTCTATCGGGGCCGTAGCCGAAGCGCAGACTAAAGCCGCGCAAGGCAGGTACGAACGCCGACATGATGGACTTAGGAGTCAGTGATGAATCTGATTGCAAAACTCGAGCAGGAAGAAATCGCGCGCGCCCTCGGCGAGAAGACCATCCCCGAATTCGCCCCCGGCGATACGGTGATCGTCAGCGTGAACGTGGTTGAAGGTACGCGTAAGCGTGTTCAGGCTTACGAAGGCGTCGTGATCGCCAAGCGTAACCGTGGTCTGAATTCGTCGTTCATCGTCCGCAAGATTTCGTCGGGCGAAGGCGTCGAGCGTACGTTCCAGACGTACTCGCCGCTGCTGGCAAGCATCGTCGTGAAGCGTCGCGGTGATGTGCGTCGTGCGAAACTGTACTACCTGCGCGACCGTTCGGGCAAGTCGGCCCGGATCAAGGAAAAGCTGGTCTCGAAAGACCGCGCTTCCCAAGCGTAAAAGCTGTAAGAAAAAGCACCCCCTGTGGGTGCTTTTTTGTTTGTTGGGTCAGAATAGCAACATGTCCCACGCAAGCTCGTTCCGAGAATTACGAGAGTCCCGTTGACCCGACCCGTCTTCCAGCCCGAAACCCTGCCTGTCGAATCGACGGGTGATGATTTGCCATTGGTTGCCCCGGCACGTCTGACGCCAGATGGCTTGCGGGCACGCTTCGAGCAGCGTCTGTCCTGGACGACGGAAGCCGAAGATCCGCGCTGGAAAGAATTTTCCGACCCACGCGTGGCCGCCGTGCTGGTGCCGCTCGCGGTGCGTGAAGACGGCATCACGGTCCTGTTGACCCAGCGGGCCGACCATCTCAACGATCACGCCGGCCAGGTCAGCTTTCCCGGCGGACGCCACGAACCTTTCGATGCCAACGCTACTGCCACGGCCCTGCGCGAAGCACAGGAAGAGGTGGGCCTCGATCCGGCGCGCGTCGAGGTGCTCGGCGCGTTGCCTGACTACCTCACGGGTACTGGCTTTCGCGTGACGCCGGTAGTGGCGCTGGTGCATCCGCCCTTTACCGTGAAGGCCGACTCGTTCGAGGTGGCCGAAATCTTTGAAGTGCCCCTGAGCTTTCTGATGGACCCCGCGCATCATCAGATACGCGTGTTCCGTTGGGAGGGCGGCGAGCGGCGCTTTTTCGCCATGCCGTACCCACGCGGTGATGCGGAGGAGGGCGATTACTTCATCTGGGGCGCGACGGCTGGGATGCTGCGCAACTTCTATCGTTTCCTTGCAGCATGAGTGCGTGCCGGATCGACCGCCGCTTATGTACTGCGCAGGGTCAAGACGCCGTGCATTGGCATTGGCTGTCGCGGCTTTGCAACCATCGCGAGGCTTCGGGCATCCGACCCTGTGATATCGTTATAGAACAATCGTAAAACTCGAATGGCACGGCGCATCGCATGACTTTTTTCTCCGTATTGCTGGCTCTGATCATTGAACAGGTGCGCGCACTATCGCCGAACAATCCGGTGTCCGCGTTGCTTCAATATCACGCGGAGTCGGCGGCACTGGGATTCGACGCCGGCAAGCCCAAGCACGGCGTGCTCGCGTGGCTGGTGGTCGTGCTGCCGTGGACCCTCGTCGTCGCGCTCGTCTACTACGTCCTCTATCACATCAACTTCGTGCTGGCGTTCCTGTGGAACGTAGTGGTGGTCTATTTCACGCTCGGTTTTCGCCAGTTCAGCCACTATTTCACCGACATCCATCTCGCGCTCAACAGCGACGACGTGCCACGCGCGCGGGAAATCCTCAATGAATGGACCGGGCTGGATACGGTCGACATGCCTGTCAGCGAAATCGTACGGCACACCTTGATCCACGCGGTCGTGGCGTCGCATCGCCATGTGTTCGGCGTGTTCTTCTGGTTCCTCGTGCCGATCGGTCCCGCTGGCGCCGTGCTGTACCGCATCGCGGAATATCTGGCGCGTGCATGGTCGCGTCCCACGGACGAACGCACGCCGGCGTTCTCGAGCTTTGCGCAACGGGCGTTCTTCGTGATCGACTGGGTGCCGGCGCGGTTGACGTCGCTGGGTTTTGCGATTGTCGGCAACTTCGAGGACGCCATCTACGCGTGGCGCAATCACGCCCGGCAATGGCCCGATACGAATGACGGCGTGCTGCTCGCGGCGGGCAGCGGCGCCTTGGGTGCACGTCTGAGCGGACCGCTCGCCGAGCCCTCCAGCCTCGATGCATTGGCGACCGGCGACGGCGGTCCGATGCAGGTGGGCGACGATTGCACGCCGCGCACGCTGCAATCAGCGGTGGGGTTGGTGTGGCGCGCGGTGATCCTGTGGATGATCCTGCTGCTGATGCTGACCATCGCGGTGTGGCTGGCGTAAAGCGCACGAAGCGCGTCTAGACGCTATCTTGTCGAGCAGGTTGCCTAAGTAAGGCCGGGTCATCCCGGCCTTACTCTTTTTGAGCCCGGATCGGAAATCGCCAAACGCGCCGCATCCATGCTCACCCATCCAGCGGATTCCGCGCCGTCCCGCATTGCCAGCACACGGTGAACTGCGCTTCGAGCGTCTCACCGCATTGACCACAGCGCCATGACGGCGTGCCTGCCGCCGGGCCATGCGCCGCCGCGTTGATGAGTCTGCGTGCGATCACCTCATCGCGCTCATCCACGAGCCAAAGCTCCGGCGCGCATTGATCCGCCGGAATCTCGCCAAGCGCGCCGTTCAGATAGCGGTTGTGCAACTCGCAGGCAATGCCGGCCGTCGCCAGCACATTGACCCAATGCTGTCCGATCAGCAGATTCGGTGCGCGCATCAGTTTCATCATGAGGGAAGCCGGTTGCACATAAAGAGGACGGGAAAAAACAGACGGGACAGACGCGACAGCTGGCCCAGCAGCACCATTCCGCAAGACACGAGCAGATCACGCGAGGCACGGCTCAACGCAGCGCGCCGCATTAACGGACGATCTGACTCGCTTCGTGCACCAGCTGTGCGTAGAGCGCGTGCCGCGCCGGCGCGATGCGGCCGTCCGCGACGGCCTCGAGAATCGCACAACCCGGTTCCTGCAGGTGATGGCAGTTATAGAAGCGGCAATTCGGCAGCAACGGTCTGAACTCAGGGAACGCCCGTTCGAGCCGTCCTTCGGTGAGATGGTGCAGCCCGAATTCCTGGAAGCCAGGTGAGTCGATCAGCGATCCACCATCCGGCAACGGATAAAGCCGGGTGAACGTCGTCGTATGCCGGCCGCTATTGAGCGCAGTCGAGATTTCGCGCGTTGCCACCTCGGCGTTCGGCACCACCAGGTTGACCAGCGTCGATTTGCCCATGCCCGACTGGCCGAGCAGCAACGTCGAATGTCCGCGCAGATGGTCGTCCAGTGCGGCGCGCGCCGCCTCCGGCTGGGTCTTGATCGACAGTTCGACGACCGTATAACCCAGCGCCGTGTAGCGTGCCAGACGCTCGCGCGCGCCGGGCAAGGCGGCCACCACGTCGGTCTTGTTCAACACGATCAGCGGCTTGAGTTCATTGGCTTCAGCCGCGACCAGCGCGCGGCCGAGCAGGTCTTCGCTGAAATGCGGCTCAGTGGCGAGCACGATCAGCAACTGATCGAGGTTCGCCGCAAATAGCTTGGATTTGTACTGATCCGAGCGGTAGAGCAGATTGCGCCGCTCGCCGATTTCAACGATCACGCCCTGATCGGCGGAAGTGGGCTCGTAGATCACCTTGTCGCCCACCGCGACTTCGCTGCGCTTGCCGCGCGGGAAACACTGTAACGGCGCGCTGCCGTCTTCCGGCGCCACGAGGTAGTGGCGGCCATGCGCCGCGATCACGAGGCCGTGCACGCGGGTGCTGGACACCGCGCGTGCCGCCTTCGGCGAACGGCCGCTCATGCGTGGCGCAGCAGACGGTCGATCCGCTGTGAGGCCGGCGGATGCGAATAGTAGAACGCGGTGTAGAGCGGATCGGGCGTGAGCGTGGACGCGTTGTCCTCGTACAGCTTGACCAGCGCGTTGACGAGGTCCTGCGCATCGGTCTGGGTGGCAGCGAACGCGTCCGCTTCGAACTCGTGCTTGCGCGAGCTGAGACTGCCGAGCGGCGTCACGAAGAACAGGAACACCGGCAGCGCGAGGAAGAACAGCACGAGCGCAAGCCCGCTGTTGCCGCCCATCAGCGACGGCCGCACACCGAGCCCTTCGTAGAACCACACGCACTGCATCAGCCAGCCCAGCAGCGCGAGCATCACGAGGCTGACGGCAAAAATCACGATCATTCGCTTGATGACATGGCGACGTTTGAAGTGACCCAGCTCGTGCGCGAGCACCGCTTCGATCTCGTTGCCCGACAGGCGCGAGAGCAGGGTGTCGAAGAACACGATGCGCTTGGCCGCGCCGAAGCCCGTGAAATACGCGTTGCCGTGCGCGGAGCGGCGGCTGCCGTCCATCACGAAGAGGCCCTTCGCCGCGAAGCCGCAGCGCTTCATCAGCGCTTCGATGCGGTTCACCAGCGCCTCGTCCTTGAGCGGCTCGAACTTGTTGAAAAGCGGTGCGATGAACGACGGATACAGCACCAGCACGAGCATCTGGAACACCACCCAGACCACCCACGCCCACAGCCACCAGAGGCTGCCGGCCTGATTCATCAGCCACAGCACCACGAACAGCAGCGGCAGGCCAAACGCGGCGCCGATCAGCGCGCCCTTGATGCGGTCGGCGAAGAAAATGCCCTTGCTCATGCGGTTGAAGCCGAAGCGTTGCTCGATCACGAACTGGCGGTAGTAATCGAACGGCAGGTCGATCACGCTGGTAACGACGATCACGGCGGCGATCAGCCCGATCTGGCCGAGGTAGCCGCGGCCGAGCCAGTCCGAAATGGCGAGATCGAGCGCCTGTACGCCGCCCAGCAACGTCAAGCCGATCAGCACAGCCGCGCTTACGACGATCTCGATCATGGTGAGACGGGTGCGTTCGACGGTGTAGTCGGCGGCGCGCTGGTGCGCGGTCAATGCAATCGTGCCGGCGAACTGGCCGGGCACCTGTTCGCGGTGCGCCGCCACGAAGCGGATTTGCCGCGACGCGAGCCAGAGCTTGGTGCCGACCATCGCCACCACGGCGATCGCAAACAGAACGGTGAAGTACAAAGTAGGCATCCGGGAAATCCGTGGTATCTATGCGACAATTATATGTTTGTTCCCGCCGGCTGGCGGGGCTCGCTCAAACGAACTTGCAAACGGTGCACGGGCGCGTCTTGCGAAGGCGCGCGGTGCCGTTCATTAAGGTTGCCTTCATGACTGACATCCTCGAATCCGCTGAGTCGCCCGCGCTCGTCCGCAGCGACATGAATCTGATCTGGCTGGACATGGAAATGACCGGGCTCGAACCGGACACCGACCGCATCATCGAGATCGCCGTGGTGGTGACCAATTCCACGCTCGACCGGCTTGTCGAAGGTCCGGTGCTGGCCATTCATCAGAGCGATGAAACGCTCAACAAGATGGACGAGTGGAATCAGAACACCCATGGCCGTTCGGGGCTGATCGACCGGGTGCGCGCATCGACCATTGACGAAGCGCAAGCCACCGAGCAGATTCGCACGTTCCTCGGCCAGTTCGTGCCGCCGGGCAAGTCGCCCATGTGCGGTAATTCCATCTGCCAGGACCGCCGCTTCATGGCGCGCTGGATGCCGGATCTGGAGCGCTTCTTCCATTACCGCAATCTCGACGTGAGCACGCTCAAGGAATTGTGCCGCCGCTGGCAGCCCGCCATCTATAAGGGTTTCCAGAAGCGCGCCATGCATACCGCGCTGGCCGATATCCATGAGTCGATCGACGAACTCAAGTACTACCGCGAGCACTTCCTGATTCCGGCAGCCAGTGCGCCGGTAGCGGAAGCTTGAGCGTAGGTATAAGAAGCCTGGGTGGCTGTTGCTGGCAGGCGAGGACCGTGTGCCTCGCCGTGCCACGCAGCGCTTCTCGCGCCCAGCTTCACCCCTGACGCGGCGCCCGCACCGCGTTCTTCGGCCGGAACGCCTTCACGACCGCCGGACTGGTTTCCACATACGGACCGCCGATCAGGTCGATACAGTACGGCACGGCGGCGAAAATCCCCGGCACCTTTGCCACGCCTGCGTCATCGCGCAGGCCTTCCAGCGTTTCCCGAATCGACTTCGGCTGCCCCGGCAGATTGACGATCAGCGCCGCATGGTCGGCAGTTTCGCGGATCACCGCCACCTGGCGCGACAGAATGGCGGTCGGCACGAAATTCAGGCTGATCTGCCGCATCTGCTCGCCGAAACCGGGCATTTCTTTCGTTCCCACCGCAAGCGTCGCTTCCGGCGTCACATCGCGCCGGGAAGGCCCGGTGCCGCCCGTGGTCAGCACCAGATCGCACCCTAGCGTGTCCACCAGTTCAACGAGCGTCGCCGAGATGGTCGGCGCGTCGTCCTGAATCAGCCGCGTGACAACCTGCCAGGGCGAACTCAACGCCGTGCCCAGCCATTCCTGCAAAGATGGAATGCCTTTGTCCTCGTAGACACCCGTGCTGGCCCGGTCGCTGATCGACACGAGGCCGATCACGAGTTCATCCGGATGATTACGCGCGATCTTCGTCATGGTCGTCTTCCGGCGCGTCGGATTCATCGGCGTCATCCGACGCCTCGGGACCATCGGCGTTCTTGATCCACTGGAACAGCTCGCGGAAATAGCGCGGCGGCTTGCTCTGCTGCGCCTCCTTGCGGGCGTTGCGGATCAGCGTGCGGCCTTCCTGCGGGTCGGCGGCGGGGTGCTGGCGAATGAATTCGGTGAGCGCGGCGTCGTCGGCGAGCAGTTTCTCGCGGGTGCGCTCGATCCAGTGCAGCCGTGCCGTCTCGGCCTTGTTGATGCCGTTGTATGAATCCAGCGCGGTGCGCAGCGCGGCGGTTTCGTCGTCGTGCAGCGAGCGCATCACGCGCCCCACGTACTGCACCTGACGGCGTTTGCCTTCGTGATCGGTGATGCGGCGTGCTTCGCGAACTGCGTCGTCGAGCTTTTCGGGCATCGGCATGCGCTTGAGCGCGTCTTTGGGCAGGGCGATCAGCGCCTCGCCCAGTTCCTGCAGCGCGTGCATTTCGCGCTTGAGCTGGGACTTGCTGGGACGGTCGTAGCCGTTCTCGTCGACGACGTTCTCGGCGGCGGCTTCCATCGGTTGAATGCGGGTTTTGCGTGTCATACCGATATTGTAGCGGAGCGGCGCGCAGGGCTTGCGGCGCGTGAGGCCGAGCAGCGTATGGCGGCCGTGGCGTGACGGCAGACCGTCGACGCATGAGCGACCACAATGGCTGCAGGCGAATGCCAGGTACGCCAGCGCGGACCTTGCTATGATCGCGGGATACGTAGCGACGTACTTGAGAACATACCCGCGGGCCGCTTCGGCCCCGAACAGGACGGCAACGAATATGGCAGCAGACATGGACGTCAGACAGCGTTTTTTCCCGCATACCCAGGATGAGCTGAAGGAAATCGCCTCGGACATCCTGCGTCACGCGAAGTCGCTCGGCGGCACCGACGCGGCGACCGAAATCTCCGAAGGCGACGGCCTGTCCGTCTCCGTGCGGCGTGGCGAGGTCGAGACGATCGAACACAATCGCGACAAGATGGTCGGCGTGACGGTGTTCATCGGCAACAAGCGCGGCAACGCGAGCACTTCGGACTTCTCGTCGCAGGCCTTGAAGGACACGGTCGCGGCCGCCTACAACATTGCGCGCTTCACGGCGGAAGACGACTGCGCGGGCCTCGCCGAGGCGGAGTTGCTCGAAACGTCGCCGCGCGACCTCGACCTGTATCACCCGTGGAATCTGAGCGCGGATGAAGCGGTCGAGATTGCCCGCCGCGCCGAAGACGCTGCGTTCGCCACTAGTCCGCAGATTCGCAATTCGGAAGGTGCGAGCGTGTCGGCACAGCATTCGCAGTTTGTGTTGGCCACCTCGCGCGGTTTCCTCGCGGGCTATCCGTATTCGCGTCATTACGTGGCATGCGCGCCGATCGCCGGCAGCGGGCGCAACATGCAGCGCGACGACTGGTACACCTCGAAGCGCAGCGCCGGCGAACTGGCCGAGCCGGAAGCCATCGGACGCTATGCGGCGGAGCGGGCGCTGGCCCGGATCGGCGCACGCGGCCTCGATACGCGCAAGGTGCCGGTGCTGTTCGAGGCGCCGCTTGCAGCGGGCATCCTCGGCGCGTTCGTGCAGGCGGTGAGCGGCGGCGCGCTGTATCGCAAGACCTCGTTCCTGGTCGACAGCCTGGGCAAGCCGGTGTTCGCGCCGCACATCCAGGTGGTCGAAGATCCGCACGTGGCGCGTGCGATGGGCAGCGCTCCTTTCGACGAAGAAGGCGTGCGTACCAAACAGCGTTCGGTGGTGAAAGACGGCGTCGTGGAAGGCTATTTCCTGTCCACCTATTCGGCACGCAAGCTCGGCATGCAAACCACGGGTAACGCCGGCGGCTCGCATAACCTGTCGCTGCTCAGCTCGAACACGCGTCCCGAGGACGATTTCGAAGCCATGCTGAAAAAGCTCGGCACCGGTTTGCTGCTGACCGAACTGATGGGGCAGGGCGTCAACTACGTGACGGGCGACTATTCGCGCGGCGCGTCGGGTTTCTGGGTGGAGAACGGCAAGATCCAGTATCCGGTGGAAGAAATCACGGTGGCGAGCACGCTGCAGGAGATGTTCCGCCATATCGTCGCGGTCGGCGCGGATACCATCGTGCGCGGTACCAAGCAGACCGGCTCGGTGCTGATCGAACGCATGACGATTGCTGGCCAGTAACGTCCGGAAAAAGCCGGGGCATCGTGGCCGCTGATCGCGCGGCGCGAAGCCCAGGTTTCAAACCGGCTTTGCCCGAGCCACAAACAAACAGAAAGGCCACGGAAACGATGTTTCCGTGGCCTTTCTGTTTCATGTCTTTCGAACACCAGCGCTTACCTGCAGCGCTACGCCACCTCAGGCCGCCGACGCCTGCCGCGCCTCGGCGACCGCGCCTTTGCGCCGATACGTGACGAACGCGTAATCGAATTCGTTTGGCGCATGGGCGCGATGCGTCTCATGTGCCACTTCTTCCCATTCCTGCGGATCGAGCGCCGCGAAATGGGCGTCACCGTCGAAATCAACCGAAATCTCGGTGATGATCAGCTTGTCGGCGTGCGCCAGCCCCTCGCCATACAGTTCCGCACCGCCAATCAAAAAGGCCTCCGGCGCCTGGTCCTGACCCGCGAGGCTGAGCGCCTCGTCGAGATTGGTGGCGGTATCACAGCCTGTGAAGCGGCGCTGCGCGTTGCGCGTCACCACGATATTGCGGCGCCCCGGCAATGGCCGGCCAATCGACTCATGGGTCTTGCGGCCCATGATGATGGGTGCGCCCATCGTCGTGCGCTTGAAGAAGGCCAGATCTTCCGGCAAACGCCAGGGAAGCTGGTTGTCGCGGCCGATCACGCCATTGCGGGCGCGAGCGACGATCAGGGTGAGCGTCGTCATGGAGTGAACAGGGTAACGGAATCGTTACGATTCTACCTGAGGCCCGGCGAGCCCCCGTTACCCGCCACTTTGCTTCATTCGCGCGCCGCTGCGCCGTCACCGAACAGCGACTTTTCGTCCACCTCGGTCATCTCGCGCAGGTCATGCACACCCATCAACCGGTGCAGCGTGACGCGCGATATGCCGAGATCCGCCGCCGCCTCGGTCAGACGATGCCGATGACGCAGCAAGGCTGCTTCGATGGCACGCTTCTCGGCGGCTTCGCGGGCTTGCGAGAGGCTCACGCTTTGCTGAGCGGTGAAGTGCGCAAGATCGAGATCGTCGGCGGAAATCAGCTTGTTTTCCGCCATGACGATGGCGCGGCGCACGCGGTTGATCATCTCGCGCACGTTGCCGGGCCAGTTGTAGTTATGCATGGCCTCGATCGCCGACGGCATGAAGCCACGAATCTTGCGCGTGCTGTCGGTCTTGAACTTGTGCAGGATGTGATGGGCAAGAATTTCGATGTCCTTGCCACGGGCGCGCAGCGGCGGCTCGTCGACGCGCAGCACGCACAGGCGGTGAAACAGGTCCGCGCGAAAATGTCCGTCGCGCATGGCGCTTTCGAGGTCCACGTGGGTGGCCGAAATGATCCGCACATCCACCGGAATGGACTCGCGCCCGCCCAGCCGTTCGATCTTGCCTTCCTGTAAAAAACGCAGCAGGCTTGCCTGGCTTTCCAGCGGCAAGTCGCCGATTTCATCCAGCAGCAGCGTGCCGCCGTCTGCCGCTTCCACCCGGCCAATCTTGCGCTGGTTCGCGCCGGTGAACGCGCCCCGTTCGTAGCCGAATAATTCGGACTGCAACAGATGATGCGGAATTGCCCCGCAGTTGATGGCGACGAACGGCGCCTTGCGGCGCGGCGAACGCTCGTGGATTGCGAGCGCGGTGAGTTCCTTGCCGGTACCCGATTCGCCGGAGATGAACACACTGGCATCCGTATTGGCGACCTTGCGGATAGTGCGAAAGAGCTGCTGCATCGCCTCGCAGGTGCCGACCATCTCGTCGTCGCCGCCCGTCGAGACCGGCGGCGTCTCTTCCGGATCGCACAGCGTCACCATGCCGAATGCGTGGCTGACCAGATAGTCGATCGTCGCGTGCGCGACCGGCGTCTTGATGTAGTCGAAGCAGTAGTGGCGGATCAGGCGGCGTGCGTCTGGGTCGGCCAGCCGTTGCGGCGTCGCGAGCGCGATCCAGCCCACCTGCTGCTGGCGCAGGCTCGCTTCGAGGCCGCCAATGTCGCGCGGCGGAAAACTGGCCAGATCCACGATCCCGGCGCACACCGTATCGGGCTTGAGCAGACGCAACACCTCGTGCGCCGAGCGCGCCACCACCACCGTCCAGTCGCGGCTTTTCAGATGCGCGACGAGCGCCTCATCGACGCTGCGCGAGACGTACATCACGATGCGTTCGGTATGCGCGAGCGGGGGCGCCGCGACGTTTTTCTCTTCGGTCGCAGGCGGTTCGCGCCGCTCGGCGGGCAGCGCGCTTTCCTGTGGACGCATCAGGCTGACGTCCAGCGGTCTGGCGAGCGAAAGATGCGTACCGGAGGGCGGCGGAACACTAGTCAAATGGGATGATTCGCGCACGATCAACCTCGTCTTGTTGGCACATCAAAATGTGTAGGGGAACCGCACGCCGACCACGAAGTTCGGTGCGTCGGGCGTGAGGCCGACGGACACCGAGCCGTTGATCGTCAAGTGCTTGTTCACCACGTGGTTCAGCCCGAAGTTGAGCGCGGCAGCAGCGGTTTCGCTGCCGGGCACCTTCGAATAGCTGCTGCCCGGCGCTTTGGTTTCGGACTCCGGTTCGAGCGCCATCGTGTACGAGATGCTTGCCGAATCCTTGTCCGAGAACGCCAGGGCAACGCCGCCGCCGAACTGCACGATGTCGCCGAGCTTGACCGTGGCCGGTTCGGTCTGGCCTTCCACCGACGAGATGTCCGCGAACGAGCGGGCCACGTTGTAGGTGTAGGAGAGGCTGCCGAACAGCACGACCGGGTCGTAGGTCTTCAACACCGACATACCCGCCGTGATGTTCCAGAAGCCGGTGCCGGTGGGCAGCTTGCTCGGGGCGACGAGGTTGGTGTTGTCGGCATCGACCTGTTGCAGCTTGATGCCGAAGGGTGAGGAGCCAGTCGGCGCCTTGATGCGCAGACTGCCCACGAGGTCGGGCAGATTGTTGGTCTCTTTCAGGAACTGGTAGTAGATCCCGAAGTTGACGTCGCCGATATCGCTCGAATTGGCCGACGCATCCGAGAGCGTGTTGGCCGCACCGCCGGCGCCGCCGACGATGAAGTTGCTGTGCCGGTAGATGTACGGCACGTCCACGTCGACGCTGATGCGGTCGGTGAGCCCGTAGCGGGTGTCCAGATCGGCCATCACCTGGTGCGACTTGGTCTCGCCCAGATTGATGTTGCCGAGGAAAATCGCATCGAGCGCGAGGAAGCCGGAGAGCTGGAGCTGGCGGCGATCGTAGTAGGTGTCGCTGATGCCCCAGTCGAACGTCAGGCTGTGCGCGAAGAGGGCCGCGTTCTGTTGCTGCGCGACGGCTTCTTCGGATTGCGTGCGCACCGGCTGCGCGGCTTTCTGGGTTTGCCCCACGGCGCCCGCACCGGAGCCATCGGAAGCAGCGGGTAGACCGCCTGCGGTCGCGCCCGAGCTGTTACTGCTTTCGTCCGGCGTGGGCGGCGTGACGGGGACGCCCGTCGCCGTGCCGGTTGCGCTGCCGGGCGCAGGCGCGCCAGGACTGACCTGGGCAAGCGGCGGCAGCGGCACGGGCAGGCCATCGGCGCCCGGCTGCTCGGCCACCGTCGTGCCGTCGGGACCCGTAGCGGGCCCGGACAGGCCGCGGCCGCGTTGTGACATCTCCAGATTGACGACCTGCTGTTCCAGCGAATTGATCTGCTTCTGCTGCTCGTCGACCACACGCATCAGCATATTGAGCCGATCGTCGACGGATTGATTGGCGAGCGCCTGCGCGCCCGCTGTCTGAGAGAGTGCGAACAGCATGACGGCGATTGGAATCGCCGCCAGTGCCGTGCGGGGCACTCCGGTTCCTGGTGCGTTATTCATTTTTATTCCCCCGGTATTTCTGACGGCACGCTGCCCGGTTCTCCAGGCTGCGCGCCGTGCTATCTGTACTGCGTGCGTAGTTGTTGCTTCTTGTTTTTTCGCGGGTGGCGGCCCACTTTTTTTCTCCCCTGGGTTATCTCCTCGAGCTGGCGCTGTTTTGCAAGGCTTGCAGAACGCCAAGCTGACGAACCATCGCGGCGGACATCTGCGTCGTCTGCAAGCTGAGCTGCAACTGATTGGCGACCTGCTGGTTGCTGCCGGCTATCTGCAGCAACTGCGCGATCTGCGCATTACTCGGCGCGATGGTTTGTCTGGCCAGTCCCGCTGGTGTTTGCAGGGCCACCGTTACACCGTTGCTGCCAAACGCAATGCCGGCCTTGACGGTGCCGGTCGAATTGGAGGCTGCTGCGGAGAGCGCACCGTTACCGCTTGCCGGCGTGACAGGCGTATTGGTGAAGTCGATCTGCGCTGCGTTGGTGCCCAGGTTGTTGTTGCCTGCCACCTGGGTGACCTGCGAGACACCGTTCACGGAGACGTTCTGTCCACCGCTCACGCTGGCATTCGCATTCGCACCGGTGTTCCCCGCACCCGTGCTGCCGTTATTGCCCAGCGCGTTACTGGTGACCTGAGCGAGCGTGCTCACCGTGGTGGCGATCTGGCCGGCCGCGGTCTGCGTCGCGGTGAGCGTGCCTTGCGCAAGGGCACTCACGCCGTTCGGCAAATTCCATTGAGACAGCAGGTTCAGAACGAACCCGGAAATCATCGTGCCGCCGCCGGCGGATTTGCCGGTCTGTTGTTCGAGTACGTCGTCGTCCACGGCCACGACTTTTAGCGTTTGCGGCGCGGCTTCATGGGACGAAAGAAATTCGGGCACCGGTGGCAAGCCGGCGATGTCGGCGGCAAAAGCGCCGTGATTCAGGCCGCACATCGTGGTGCATAACGCGAGGCCCAATTGTGAGAGGTGGCGTTTCATGGTTGCGTCAGAACAGTTCTGCCTTGATCAAGCCGTACTCCACAAAAGGTGTCGCCGCCGTCCCGGTTGCCAGCGCATTCGCGCGCAGCTTGAGGGCCAGCGACTCGTTGTCCTGCAACAGCGGGGAATCCTCCCTGAAGGGTTTGCCAAGCACCGCGAACACCAGGCCGTTCCAGCTCTTCGTGAAATCGTCTTCGCGCACGATGCGGTTGCCGAGAGCCGGGTCCGCAATGAAAATGCGGCCGTCGGCGGCGTGCTTGACGATCACGAAGTGTTCGTAGCCATTGATGTTCATCAGGACCATCACGGGGATCTGCAGGTGATACAGCGCGTCCGTATTGACCCGAAAACCGCGCCCGCGCAGTCCGATGGTTTCGACGAACTTCTTCATGTCGAGCATCGAAAAGCCGTTCTTGACGACCACTTGCGGCGTCGAGAACACCATCATCCGGCGAATCAGTTCGGTCTCCGGAATATCTATTCCGTAGCCGAATTTGAGTAGCGTCGCGAGGGCGGCCGCACCGCAGCTATAGTCGTATTGCTGGCTGACGATGTGGCTGTAGCGGATATCTTTCATGGAGCGGACCGTCTTGACTAACGGCACGCCCACGAAGGTGTTGGTATCGATGGTCGACTGTGCGTGCGAGACGCCCCACACAGAACCACACGCCAGCGCAACGGCTAGCCGTAGCGCCGGGACACGTACGAACCCGGTCATGCTGGTCTCCTGCTTTTATGCGCGCCGGCGATACCGCCCGCCGGCGCGTCCCCCAACGTTTGTTTTACTTGCCGCTGTTCAGTGCTGCGATGGCGAGGCCGTTGTGCTGCAGGTTGCCTGCGCCGCCGGCGATGTTCACGCCGATGTTGCCTTGCGAACCCGACAGTGCATTGGCGCCCAGCATCGCGGTGCCCTGGAATTGCCCGCTCACCTGCATCGAAGCCGCTTGCGAGTTGTCATCCGTGGCAACCATTGCCGTGGTCAGTGCCTGACCTGCATTGGTCGTCGTCACTGCACCAGCAAGGCTGTTGTTCTGCACGTTGCCGATACCCGAGGCCACGTTCACACCAACGTTGCCCGACACGTTTTGCAGCGAGCTGTCGCCGATCGACGCATTCAGGTTGAAGTTGTTGATCTTCGCGTTGCCTGCCGACGACTGCGTGCTGAACACCTGCGCATTGCCGAACACGTTGCCGACATCCACCGAAGCGAGCGACGTATCGTTGCTCTGGGCGTTGTCGATACCTTCGCCGATGTTGATACCCAGGTTGCCCGAGACGCCCGACGCTGCACCCGTGCCGGTGGTGGCGTTCAGCGTGCCGGCCACTTGCGTGTTGTAGACCTGCGTCACGCTGCCCGTCACCATTTCGTTGGTGGTGTTCAGCGAATCGTTCACGCTGTAGCCCCAGGCATGCGTCGAACCCGTTGCGGTTGCGTAGGACGACGAACCCGATTCGGTGTTCGTGCGGGTCGACGACGAGTTGTGGGCATACGTGTCGGTCGAAGTACGTGCCTTCGAGCCCGAGCCGCTGTCTTGTGCCGAAGCACCGAAGCTTTGCGTGCCGTCAGCGTACGAAGCGTTGGCGTTGGTCGTTGCGAGCGAGCCGTTCAGCGTGCTGACCGAACCGTACGAATGTGTGCCGTTCGAAGCCGTGCTGGTTTCGCCCGAGCGGGTCGCCGTAGCAGCCGTGCCTTCCGAGCCCGACAGCGTGACGCTGGCGGAGCCGTTGGCGAGGTTGCCCTTCGACTTGACGCTGCCCGACAGCGTGACCGTGCCTGCTGCGGCCTGCGAACCGGACACGGTGGTCGAGCGGCCACGGTTGTTGGTGTTGCTGTAGGCGCTGTTGTCCGTCGTGGTCAGGCCGGCGGCGATGGTGCTGTCGTGGGCGCTGCCGTTGTCGCTCGTGGCATGGTAGGCGCTGCTTTCGCCGACCGAAGCCTGGTTGCCGTATGCATAGGCGCTCGACGAGCTGCGCGTCGTGGTCGAACCGGCGACATCCGTGTTGCTCGACGTGTGGGTCGACATGCCTTGCTGCGCGGTGCTGAAGCCGCTGTAGTTATACGTGCTGTTGGCACCGGTGCCCGACACGCTGTGCATGCTGTTGTCGTACGACGTCGTGACCCGGCCCACCGTGAAGCTTTGCGCTTGCGGATCCAGCGAGGCGTGAACGTTGACGCTCTGGTTGTTGTTGATCACCGCGCCAGCGCTGCTGGACACGTGGACGCAGCCGTACAGGCCAACCCATCCTTCGATGCCCACTTCTTCGCCGACCAGCGTGGCGTTGAAGATGTACGGGTCTTTCGGCCCAGCGAATGCGCTGCCCGTAGCGGTGATGAGAACGGCTGCTGCAATGAGAGTGCGCTTCATGATTTTTCGCTCCGATACTTGTGTTGTCAGTTAAAAGAAGTGCCCGCCGGGGGACGGAGCACAAAACTGTTTGCCGTGGCGTTACCGGCACCAGCTGCCTGGTTGATCTGAACGATCCCGCTGACGTTCTTGAAGGCTTCGTTTGATATGTTGGCCTCGCGTACGCTATTAACCCCGATCGATTGACCCAGACCGCCGTTTTTCGCGGCCGTCGCGGATAGCTCCCCATCCGAGACGGTCTCGACTCCAACCGCCGCAGTACCGATCTGCGTACTGTTGCGTTGAAGATTCCCTGCGCCCGCAGACTGATTCACCAGCACCGCTCCGGACGTATTGGAAAATGCACTGCCCTGTATCGACGCGCGGGCGTTGGTCACGCGCGCCGCGCCAGTCGCGCTTTGCAGGCTGGCGTTGTCGTTGCCGATCGCGCCTGCTGTGGTAATCGTCACCTGATTGGCCTGGGCGTTGTTCAGCCCGGCCGTTTCGTTCACCGTGATCGCACCGGTCGAGCCGGCTGCGGCGCCCGTGGCGATCGTCGCCGTGGCGCCGACGCCCGGCAGCGCCTGCGCATACGCGCTGCCTGCTACGAGGCTCGCGCTCACGCCCACGCCGAGGCAGGCCTTGCGCAGATGACGGACGGTGCTCATTTCATGCCTCCGAGTGCGCCGCCCAGAGCCGAGGACAGCGGCGCCAGCGCGCCCACCACCGACGAGGTGATCGTGCCGCCCACACCTGCTGCCGGTTGACCGATGCTGCCGGCGTTCAGCGCGACGTTGTTGCCGGTCGCCTTGCCGCTCAGAATCTGCGTGACGGCTTGCAGGCCCGTGCCGCTCAATGCGGCGTCGCCGCCGACGCCGCTCGATCCGTGTGCGTTGACCAGATCGGTGTCGCTCACGAGCGCGGCCATGGCCGGATCGAACGAGTTGGCCGGGAAGGTCGTGGCCCGCACGGCCACCGGGTCCTGGCTCTTCGGCACGGCGTCGAAGGCATCACGCGGCGTGACCTGACGTTCGACGATGATGTCGCCGGGGTTGATCGACTGCTGGGCGAAGGCGCTCACTGCAATGCCGGCCGCCACCACGCTGACCAACACGCCGAGCAGCACACGCACCGAAGGAGCGAGGCGGAGGCGGGGACGCGGCATCCGGGTTGAGGTGTTCATTTCATGTCCTTGCTGGCGAGCGCCTGTTTTAGTAAGCATGTGAGCGAGCAGTGATCTGTGGATGGGCGGTCACTTGCGCTGATAAGCTGCAACGTTGCCCTGCGCGTTGGCCGCGGCATCGAGCGGAATCGGCATCGGCGAGGGCGGGGCGATCTCGTCCCACAACGTCACGCCATTGCCGCCGCTGTTCGCGCCGCGCATCAGTTGCGGGGTCGCCGCGACCATCAACATGCCGCTGAAGCCACCGCGTTGACGCGACAGCACCTGGTCGTCGAGCGAGACATCGCTGAACGACGAGGCATCGGGCGTCAGGTTGGCTTTTGCGGGGTCCCCGGAAGCGGTTGCCTGAGTCGTCGTGTCGGCACTCGCTGGAGCGGGCACATTCACTGCGGACGACGTGTCTGTTACGGTGACAAACGCTGCGTTTGCAGCGGGTGTTACGGGGACAGAATCTTGCGCAGCGGCGACCTGCGGGACGCTCAACAAACCGGCAATGGCACACAGCGCGGCGCACAGCGGCAGTTGGTGCAGGTTGGTGCGGAAAGCGAGTCGCATGGTGTGTCTCCTTGGTGCACAGCATTTAGCGAAACGTGTGCCATCCGGCTCAATCCGTTGATGCGACTGGAGCAGATAGTAGGAGTAAGATGGTTTTTACTGAAAAGCAGGCAAAAACGTTTCAGCCCTGAAACGGGCGGCAGGAAATACCGGAAATCGGTAATTAGCGCCGGTACATGAAAGCTAAGGGTTGGTCCCTGGCAAACATGCCCGAATACGTTTTATTCAGAATGCGTAGACATGTCGATCGCCCGTCTGGCCTTATTCAGCGGTGAAGGGACGGATTTAAATTTGCATATTTGTTTTCGAAGCGACGCGCGTATAGTAAGCTCTCGAAAACAGAGTCACATTTAAAAAAGCCCGACGCTGGGCCGTCTGAATCACACACGCCGCTTTTCGGGGATCAGCTGTCCGCACGGAATGGAATGGCCGTTCGGTTTTTCACCAAAGTGAAAACCGGGCTGAGTCAGCGTGTCTGAAACGTGTTCAGGTGCGTGCCGTCATCCTTAACGTTCGTTGACGAGAGGATCTGAATAATGGAATCCGCAACGCGGCAACTGATTTATGTTTCGCGTGACCCTAGTGTGGAACTGAACACCCGGTTCCACCAGCGCGGCTGGCATGTCGAAGTCGTGGGATCAGCGCGTGATGTACGCCGCGCCGTTCGCGCCGGAATGGCAGCGGGCGGCTTGCTCGATCTGTCGAGCCACTTCCAGCCTCATGAAATTGCTGCGTTCGAATCGTGCCTGACGATGCCGAACGTCGGCTGGGTCGCCGCGACCATGCCGGGTCAGTTGCAGGACGCCGCATTGCGCCGCCTCGTGCGCGACTACTGTTTCGATTACGTGACCGTGCCTTATTCGGGCGACCGCATCGTGGATTCGGTGGGCCACGCCTACGGCATGATTTCTCTGGGTGAACCCGCGTCGAACGACGGCAGCCCCGGCGGCACCGAAGGCGAAATGGTCGGTTCGTGCGACGCCATGCTGGCGCTGTTCCGCTCCATCCGCAAGGTTGCCATGACCGACGCGCCGGTGTTCATCTCCGGCGAATCCGGCACCGGCAAGGAACTCACCGCCGTCGCCATTCACGAACGCTCGTCACGCCGCAACGCACCATTCGTGCCGATCAACTGCGGTGCGATTCCTCCGCATCTCCTGCAATCGGAATTGTTTGGCTATGAGCGCGGCGCGTTCACCGGCGCCAATCAGCGCAAGATCGGCCGCGTCGAAGCGGCCAACGGCGGCACGCTGTTCCTCGACGAAATCGGCGATCTGCCGCTCGAAAGCCAGGCGAGCCTGCTGCGCTTTCTGCAGGAGCGCAAGGTCGAGCGCCTCGGCGGCCATGGCGCGGTGGACGTGGACGTGCGCATCATCTCGGCTACCCACGTGGACATGAACGCCGCGATGATCGAAGGGCGCTTCCGTTCGGACCTGTATCACCGTCTGTGCGTGTTGCAGATCGACGAGCCGCCGTTGCGTGCGCGTGGTAAGGATATCGAACTATTGGCGCGCCACATGCTGGAGCGTTTCAGGAAAGATGCGAGCCGCCGTCTGCGAGGTTTCGCGCCGGATGCAATCGCGGCACTGCACAAT
The DNA here is from genome assembly GCF_003429005.1 of Paraburkholderia sp. DHOC27. Classification (GTDB taxonomy): domain Bacteria; phylum Pseudomonadota; class Gammaproteobacteria; order Burkholderiales; family Burkholderiaceae; genus Paraburkholderia. Next base: position 363,307 of record NZ_QVQV01000004.1, on the reverse strand, counting down.
TACAGCTGGCCTGGCAACGTGCGCGAACTGATCAATCGTGTGCGGCGCGCCATCGTGATGTCGGAAGGCCGCGCCATTACCGCACGCGATCTGGAACTGGCGGAGTACGTCGAGATCGTGCCGGTGTCGCTCGCGCAGGCGCGCGAAGCTGCGGAGCGTCAGGCCATCGAACTGGCGCTGCTGCGTCATCGCGGACGGCTTGGCGACGCTGCGCAGGAACTCGGTATTTCGCGTGTCACGTTATACCGCCTGTTGTGTTCGCATGGCATGCGTCACATGGAAGGCGAGCATATCGTGCCGCATGGCGAGCCGGCTTCAGTGCCTCATATCTGAGACACCTTTTAAAGCCGCTTTAAAGCCTAATATGCAACAAAACAGCAATTCTTAACGCAAGCCTTAACGTAACCGTCAGCGCATTTTCAGCGCGACGTCAGCGCAACGATTAACGCTGAAAACAACGCAGAAAAATGGCGGTCCGGCGCGGTCCGGCCGCACTTGCTAAAATCGGGTTTTTCCGCGAAAACACCCGCAGGTCAGCTACTCATCTGACCCCGCGCCGAAGGAACCCGAATGAACCAATACCTCGACCTCGTCCGCTTGATTCTCGACACCGGCACGTGGCAGGAGAACCGCACAGGCATCCGCACCATCAGCATGCCGGGCGCGATGCTCCGTTTCGATCTGCAGCAGGGTTTCCCCGCTGTCACCACCAAGAAGCTGGCGTTCAAATCGGCAATCGGCGAGCTGATCGGCTTTTTGCGCGCCTCGCGCAGCGCGGCGGATTTTCGTGACCTCGGCTGCAAGGTGTGGGACGCCAACGCCAACCAGAACCCGCAGTGGCTCGCCAATCCGTACCGTGAAGGTCCGGATGACCTTGGCGGCGTGTACGGCGTGCAGTGGCGCCAGTGGCCCGCCTACAAGGTGCTGGACGCTTCGGCGAGCGCCCAGATCGAGGATGCGACGGGCCGCGGCTATCAACTGATCACTTCATTCGACGAAAACGGCACATCCAGGGTGCTGCTGTACAAGGCGATCGACCAGTTGCGTCAATGCCTCGACACGATCATGCAGAACCCCGCTGACCGGCGCATTCTGTTTCACGCGTGGAATCCAGCGGTGCTGGAAGAAATCGCGCTGCCGGCTTGCCATCTGCTGTATCAGTTTCTGCCGAATGCGACGCGCAAAGAGATCTCGCTGTGCCTGTATATCCGCAGTAACGATGTCGGTCTCGGCACGCCGTTCAATCTGACCGAAGGCGCGGCGCTGCTGCACCTGGTTGGACGCCTGACGGGTTATACGCCGCGCTGGTTCACATACTTTATCGGCGACGCGCACATCTACGAAAACCAGCTCGAGATGCTGCAAACGCAACTCACGCGCACGCCGTACGAGAGCCCGCGTCTGGAGATTGCCGCGCGCGTGCCGGAATACGCGCAAACCGGCGTGTATGAGCCCGAGTGGCTAGAAAAAATCGAGCCCGCGGATTTCTCGCTGGTCGGCTATCGCCATCACGAGCCGTTGACGGCGCCAATGGCAGTTTGAGCCATTGCCGCTAATGACGTGAATGTGCAGCGGTTTGTTTTGGTGAAAAGCAATAATCCGCGCCGCAGGCTTTAAATGCCGTCGCCGATAAAACAAAACCCCACGCTCTTTAAAGCGTGGGGTTTTGTTTTATCAAGGCGCGACTGACATTGCAGGCGCGCCCGGGAGCAAGACACTCAGCCTCGATGATGCTCGTCGTGGCCGTTGTTCGAATGCTGATCCTGATGCGGCTGCTGATGCTGCGCCTGTTGCGGCTGATGCTGTTCCGGATGCGGCTGCTCATGCGCCTGCTGCGGACGCGGTTCCTGCGGGCGCGGCTCCTGGCGCGGCTGTTGAGCCTGCTGGGGACGCGGTTCTGGACGTGGCTCCTGACGCGGTTGCTGGGCCTGCTGCGGATGGAACTCCTGACGCGGCTGCGCCTGCGCTTGCGGCTGATGTTCCGGCGCGCGTGCGGTCTGCTGCGGTTCAGGTGAGCGCGGTGCCGGTTCCGGCTGATGGCTCATCTGCTGCGGGCGGTTTTCTTCCCGCGGCTGCTGTGCCGGCTCCGGGGCCCGCTGGGCCATCGCACCGGGCTGCGGACGCATCGGTTCGCCACCGCGCGCTTCGGTCTGCGGCATGCCTTGCTGAGCGCCTTGCGGTGCATGCTGTGCCGCTTCTTGCGTCATGGGCGGGTGCGGCACGTTGGCAGCGGGTTCGTGACGCGCTTCAGCCGCTTGCTGACCTGCGGGAGCGGGCGCGCCACGCTGCGCGGCGACGGCGTTCGGAGCGACCCCACCTGCCTGCGGCGGACGCGGTACGCCGTTGTTGGGCTCGGGCCGCTGGTTGGCCATCTGCGCGGCCTGGCCCGGCGCGCCTGGCGCACCCGGACGGCCCATCTCCGGCATGCCACGCGCCGCCTGTGCGCCGTTGGGCGCGACTTCACCCGGCCGCTGACCGGGGGCACCCGGTGCACCCGGCGCGCCAGCAGGAATGTGCTGCGCTCCAGGTGCTCCCGGCGCGCCCTGAGCAACGCGTTGCTCACCCGGCATCATCCCCGGCGCATGCGACTGTACGACCCGCACATTGGCTATGCCTGCACCCGGTGCGCCATGCGTCTGCGTGCCGACGAAATGGGCGGGTACGGAAGTGCGGATCACGGGTTCACCGGCGCCCGGCACCCGTGCGCCACCTTGTGCATAGTGTTGGGCGAGCGTGTCGTGATACGCGGGCGGCACGGCCGGCGTGCGGGTCGCAACGACGGAGCGCGACATCACGGCGGCCGGCGGCCGGTAGTTGGCGTTACGCATCCCCGAGGCAAAGCTCTGGCTGACCGGCGCGATACGCGGTGCCCCCGGATTGAACTGCGGGTTGCGCCATTGCTGCGGATCCACCTTCTGTGCAAAGCGGCCAACCGGCTGGCCATGCACGAACGCGGTTGCCGCCACCGCCGTGACGGCACCCGGCGCGCGGTAGTTGATGTACGTGTTGTGAACGTTGATGTTCGTCACGTTCACCTGACGGTTGTAGTTGTTGACGACCACCGTATCGTTGACGCGGTTGTAGTAGCGCGGGCTCCAGCCGCCGCCTTGCGGATGCCATGCCTCGCCGGGACCCAGCGGGAACCACGCGATGCCCGCTGCCGCCGCGCCGCCGATTGCCAGGCTCACGCCCCAGTCGAGCCCACCGCCGCCGCCCCCGCCGTTCCCAACGAACGCGACCAGCGCCGGTGCATACACCGGCGGCTGACTGACCACCACCGGGCCCGGCACCCACGCCCATGAATCGTCGACATACGCCCAGCGTCCGTAGTGATACGGCGCGAAGCCCCACGGCGCGTCGTCGACCCACGTCCAGCCCCACGGCGCCTGCCATACCCAGTGACCGTCGTGATACGGCGCCCAGCCGGTTGGCACGGCGTTCGGCACCCATACCTCGCCGTATTGCGGGCTGCTGCGCCAGCGACCGTTGGCGTCGAGGTCTTCGTACCCCGGCACCTCACGCGACACGTAGCGCGCCGAGACCGAACGGTCTTCGGCGGCGTCGCGCGCGGCGGCCCATTGATCGAACGCGTCGAGTCCCGGCGCGCCGTTGTTGGCGACCTGCTGCAAGGCCGTGCCGGCGAAGCGCATCTGCTGGCCGGCGGCAACCGGCACCTGGCCGTTGTCGCCATATACGGTGACGCTGCCGCTGCGCACCGTGACCGTGGTGCTGCTGCCGTCGGGCGCAACGTCGACGCGGTAGTCGCCCGGGCCATTGATGCCGAGCGCGAGATTGGGCGTGTCGATCTCATACGACGAGCCCTGCGCGAGTTCACGTACCCGCGTCGAGAGCGTTCCTTGCGCGACCTTCAATTGGGCGCTGGTGTCGTCGAGATTGAGAATGTCGAGACTCGTGGAGGCACTCAGGCGCACCGCCGTCGAACCGATGTGCAGCTCCGAGCGCGCGTTCTGATCGTTCCACAACTGGTCGCCTGTGGTGAGCGGGCGGTTGATCTGCGCATACGCCCAGTCATTGGCGCCGGCGGGTTCAGTGGTCACCGCGCCTGCCGTGTAGTCGAGACGGGCCACGCGGCCCGGCGGATCATTGGGGGTGCCTTGCGGTGCGGCAGCCGTGGCCGGCGCGGCATCGGGCGGCGCTTCCTGGGCAAAGGCGGATTGGGCAGCGAGCGTGAGGGCAGCCGCGGCGATCAGAGTCAAACCGGTAGCGCGGCGCAGTGCGTGATTTTGTGTGGTGGTCGTTTTCATGTTGTCTCTCTCACGGACACGGGGTGTGCATCCGTGAAAGGACTCTACCGGTGTGGCATGTTTCAAGGCGTCGGGATTTGTAAGGCCTTGGCCCTACCGTGTAACAAAAAGTCAGTTGTGACCGATTCGTAATGCGGATGAAGGGCGGACTGTCCTTGTTTTGCCGTTATTTGCCGTTATTTTCCGATCCTGCTGCCCAATGGTCCATCAGCTGGCGAGGAAGGCGTCGAACTGACGATGCCCCGCCGGCGTCACACGCAGGATGCGCGGACGTCCGGTGTGCTCCACCCAGCCGTGCTTCGTCCATGAGTCGAGCAGGGCAGCGCCGAGCGCGCCGCCCAGATGCGGCCGGCGCACACTCCAGTCTGGACAGGTGCAGGCAAAGCGGCGTCGCCGCGTTTGCTGGCCATGGACGTCGATGTCCCAGCGCGCGAATTGCGCCGCGCCCGCCGGTGTCGCCACGAGTGTGTCGCCTTGTTCGGTCAGCAGCGCATGGCTCAACATCCGTTCGAAGAGTTGCACCGAGAGTTCGCCCGCCATGTGGTCGTAGCAGGTGCGCGCGTAACGCATGTCCACCGGCACCGTGCGCGCGGCACGCGGCGTCGGTCGAGCCGGCATGCTCGCCTGCGCGACGTTGGCGAGCGCTTCGATGGATGCCGCGATATCCGGCGAGGCGATCCGGAAATAGCGATGCCGTCCGCGCACTTCCAGCGCGAGCAGACCGCCGTCCGTCAGCCGGGCGAGGTGCGCGCTGGCCGCCGAGGGCGAGAGCCCGGCGATGAGCGTCAGCTCACCGGCCGGCCGCGCGCTGCCGTCCATTAGCGCCCACAGCATAGCGGCACGACCGGGGTCGGCGAGCAGCGCGCCAATCCGGCTCAAGCCGGGAAAGTGATGCTGCTCGTCGGCGAGCGGTGCAAAGACAGAAGTGGGGTGGGCGGCGAATCCAGAGACCGACATGAGAGACTCCTTTGCACCTTTGCAGCGATTCGAAGACGGATTTTGCGGAACCCGGGCAGTCACTTCAGTGTATCGGTCGCACGCATTCGATGCTTCAGCCTCGTGTGAAGCGTCGAATGCGACGGAGAGCGTGGCGCGGCGCGCATGTCGCGCGGCAAGGCCGTAGGCGTTCTGCGAGAGCCGACCCGCCAGGCTAGAATCAAAGCCTGTCCAAGAGGAACACGCGGTCATGAAACTCCTGTTCGCCATTGCTGCGCTGCTGATTTGCAGCGCCTGTGCTCAAGGCGGCTCGGCCCCACCGAGCGCCGGTCAGAGCGGCATCACCATGTACGGCACGATCGACGAGGGCATCTCGTATCACAAGTAACGGGTGCCGACGCGCGCAACGCATGCGCGGACCTGAGGGCCAAGAGGCAACGCTAACTCGCCGCCCCGCGCACCGTAGTCAAATTTGGGCTCGTATAATCGCCAGCTTTCGACACATTGTTTGACTGGAGTCAAGATGAGCACCCCCACCGCAGCGCCGCTGGACCGTTCGGAAACCACCTTCCGCTTTCTTGCCGAGCCGACCTCGGTCAATTTTGGCGGCAAGGTGCATGGGGGCGCGCTGATGAAGTGGATCGACGAAACCGCGTACGCCTGCGCCGCAGTCTGGTCAGGGCGCTACTGCGTGACGGTCAGTGTGGGCAACATCCGTTTTCGCCGGCCCATCCTGGTAGGCAACCTCGTGGAACTGCGCGCACGCGTGGTCCATACGGGACGCACCAGCATGCATATCCACGTGTCGGTGCAGGCGGGCGATCCGAAGGGCGGCGAGCTGCTGCAGACCACCGATTGTCTGGTAGTGATGGTGGCGGTCAACGAGAACGGCCATCCGGTGCCGGTGCCGTCGTTCGTGCCGCAGACCGAAGAGCAGAGCCGCCTCGCCAAGTACGCGCTGGACGTCAAGGAAGCGCTCGACGCGATCGTCGAACTCAAGCCGGAAGAGGTCGCGCAAGGGAAGGTCTGATCCCGGCGCTCGCCGTTGCCTCCTGCCCCAAGGCGCACGTCCGGCGCGCTCATGTAAAGCAGCAAGCCGCGCCCCTTGCGGGAACGCGGCTTGACTCAACGGCCTGTCTTAACGGCATGTCTCCAGGCCTTATTCACTTCTCCGTATTGCCCACCATGTCGTGCGGCTTGACCCATTCGTCGAACTGCTGTTCGGTGACGAAGCCGAGTGCGAGCGCCGCAGCCTTCAGCGTGGTGCCTTCCTTGTGCGCCTGCTTCGCGATCTTGGCGGCCTTGTCGTAGCCAATGTGCGGATTGAGCGCCGTCACCAGCATCAGCGACTCATTGAGCAGCGTGTCGATGCGCGCACGATTCGGCTCGATGCCCACCGCGCAGTTGTCGTTGAAGCTGTGCGCGCCGTCCGCGATCAGACGTATGGATTGCAGAACGTTGTGCGCGATCATCGGGCGGAACACGTTCAGTTCGAAGTTGCCGCTCGCGCCGCCCATGTTCACCGCGACGTCATTGCCGAACACCTGACAGCACAGCATGGTCATCGCTTCGGACTGCGTCGGATTGACCTTACCCGGCATGATCGAACTGCCCGGCTCGTTCTCCGGAATGGACAGTTCACCGAGGCCGCAGCGCGGGCCGCTTGCCAGCCAGCGCACGTCGTTGGCAATCTTCATCAGGCTCGCCGCCACCGTCTTGAGTGCGCCATGCGCGAACACCAGCGCGTCGGCCGCTGCCATCACCTCGAACTTGTTGGGCGCCGTAACGAAGGGCACGCCGGTCAGTTTGGCGATCGCCGCCGCAACCTTGCCGGCGAACTGCGGATGCGCGTTCAGCCCGGTGCCGACCGCTGTGCCGCCCTGCGCCAGTTCGTACAGATGCGGCAGGCTCGATTCCACGTGACGAATGCCGTGATCGAGCTGCGCCACGTAGCCAGAAAACTCCTGGCCGAGCGTGAGCGGCGTCGCATCCTGCAAGTGGGTGCGGCCAATCTTGACGATGCCGGCGAATGCCTTGGCCTTGCCGTCGAGCGTGTCGCGCAGGGTCTTCAGGGCCGGCAGCAGGTGCTTGACGATGCCCACCGCCACGGCCACGTGCATGGCCGTCGGAAACACGTCGTTGGACGACTGCCCGCGGTTCACGTCGTCATTGGGGTGAATCTTGCGCGCCTCGCCGCGTTCGCCGCCGAGCAATTCGCTCGCACGGTTCGCGATCACCTCGTTGAGGTTCATGTTGGTCTGCGTACCGGAGCCGGTCTGCCAGACCGCCAGCGGAAACTCGCCGGCATGCTTGCCTTCGATGATCTCGTCCGCCGCCTGCATGATGGCCTTCGCCTTGCTCTCGTCGAGCACGCCAAGGCCCTGATTGACTTCGGCGGCCGCGCGCTTGATCACGGCGAGCGCGGTGATCAGTTCAGGCGACTGCTTTTCCGTGGAAATACGGAAGTTCTGCAGTGAGCGCTGGGTTTGCGCGCCCCAGAGACGGGCGTTCGGCACGGCAATCTCGCCGAACGTGTCGCGCTCCATTCGTACGTCTTCGGTCATGGTTCCACTCCGCTATGGCTGAAAAAGGGCATGGGTCGGACAGCTTGTGCGGCGTGTCTCGGCATGACGGCAGCGCCGCACATCAAAGTTCTCCCTGGACGGGCAATAGCAAGAATATCCCTGTCAGGAAATTCCGGTACAAACCCGCCTGTGGATCGAAGTTGTAGGTGCGCGGCGCGCCGTTTTCTTCGTCGGTCCAGACGAGCTTCGACGGCGGCGCGCCGACATATCCGAGTTGCGCCAGTTGCGCAGGCGTGGCGAGCGTGACGCGGTAGCTCACCTGCGGCGAGATCGCCCGGTCGATCAGGCCGGCCACCTGACCGGCAAGCACCGGGCTGTGGATGATTAGCGCCAGCTCCGTGTTCAGATTCGCCGAACGGGGATCGAGATTCATCGAGCCCACCACGAGGATTTGCCGGTCGATTACGTAAGTTTTGGCGTGCAGGCTCGCGCGGGAACGTGAACCCGCCACGGTGGGCGGCGTGCGCTGGTCCGGTTTGAATTCGTACAGCTCCACGCCGTTTTGCAGCAGCGGCACGCGGTACGGGCCGTAGCCGGCCTGCACGGCGACTGCATCCGTGGCGGCGAGCGAGTTGGTGAGCACCGCCACGCGGACGCCGCGATGCGTCAGCTCGGCCAATGCCTTCACGCCGGCATCGTGAGGCACGAAATACGGTGAGACGACGAGGAATTCCCGCTGTGCAGCGTGTGTCAGTTCGATCAGCCGTTGCAGCGGCGGGCTCACGTAATCAGGCGAGGGCTGATCGATCTTGCCGGGGGAATCCGCCTTGAATTCGGCGGGTGCCCAGGTGAGATTCAGTTCTTCTTTGCTGATTTGCGTGGCGAGCGGCGTCGCGTTGATCGGCTTGGCGTTGTACGGCTCGGCGTCGCTGCGCCAGTGCGCGCGCAGCGCGTCGCGGGTGGTGTCCAGTTCCTGTTGCGAGAAGCGCTGGTGATTCAGCGCACGCAGCGGATACGCGCCACTGCTGTTCCAGTACTCGTCGAAACTTGCCGAGACATCGGCCGTGATCGGACCGGCGGCCAGCACATCGAGATCGCGGAACTGCAGCGTTGGACTCGCGCTGAAATACTCATCGCCCACGTTGCGGCCGCCGACGATCGCCAGCTGGTTGTCCGCGATCATCGCCTTGTTGTGCATGCGGCGAGTGTATTGATCGATCTTCGTGAACAGGTCGGTGGTGCGTTCGAATACGCTGCGATGCGTGCTGCCATACGGATTGAACACGCGGATTTCGATGTTCGGATGCGAGTTCAGGCCGGCCATCACATCGTCGATGTCCTTGAAGTTCAGGTCGTCGACCAGCATGCGCACGCGCACGCCGTGATCGGCGGCATACAGCGCGGCGCCGAGCAGCAGTTTGCCGGTGGTGTCCTCGGTGGCGATGTAGTACTGCATGTCGAGCGTCTTCGTCGCGGCGCGCGCGAGTGCGATGCGCATTTGCAGCGCCTCGGTCCCGCTCGACAGAATGCGAAAGCCCGATTGATCCGGATGCGCCACTTCGAGTGGCGCAAGCGCAGCGCCGAGCGCGGTTTCCGTCGATGGCGTAATGGCGTGCGTGATGGGCCGGTCGAAAGCAGTAGCCGGTGGGCGCGTGGCGCAGCCGGTCAAAAGTGCCGTCGAAAGACCGAACAGCAAGCAGTACTTGCCGATGCCGGTGATGAAGGATTCGATCCGGTCAGTGAATCCGGATCCCCGAAGCTGCGACGTGATGTTGTAATTGCTGTGAGACGCCCGCACGCGTTGTCCTCCGCTTGATTCGACGCGCTACGGAATGCCCCTGCCGCCGCGCGGTCGACGCGTTTGTGATTCTGTTGAGGAAAGCATTCTAAGGGGAATCGCGCGAGTGGGTGGGGGATGCGGGCAACGAGCGGTTTGCCTGGGATGGGTGAGGTGCGTTTGCGGACGAAGGGAGCGCGGTGTGTGAGGCACGATTATGTAAAAGCCAATGCACCCTGTAATGAAACCTGCGTAGTCCGAATCATTTCGCGGCGTGCTGTGTCCACGAAGATTGCTGTCTTATGAAGCTTGGCATTCACGGCGGACAAAAGAACGAATGGCACGGCGCCGTGAAGCACAGGGAAACGCGCGGCGCGCATGGTTGGCCCGCGCGCCTCGCCGTCTAGTCAACCTGCCGCCCAGGCCGTGCTCATGGGCGAGCGCACCCACGAACAATCGTCCCGCTAGTTACGCTCGGCATCCAGAACCGGCGTTGCCTGACTGTGGGTCGAGCCTTTCGCGGGTCGCCCCGCCCAGTAGCCGGCGAGCAGCGAACCCGAGAGGTTGTGCCACACCGAAAACAACGCGCCCGGCAGCGCAGCCAGCGGCGAGAAGTACAGCTTGCCGAGAGTAGCCGCGAGACCGGAGTTCTGCATGCCCACTTCAATGGCGAGCGTGCGGCAGACCGCTTCGTCGAAACCGAGCAGTCGGCCACCCCAATAGCCGCCGAGCAGGCCGATGCCGTTATGCAGCACCACACCCAGCATCACGACGAGCCCCACGGACGCGATGCTCTTTTGCGTCCCACCCACCACGGCGGCGATGATCAGCAAAATGGCGACCATCGAGACCAGCGGCAAGATCGGCTCGATTTTGCGCACCAGTTTGCCGAACAGATGGTTGATCACGAGACCCACGACGATGGGCAGCGCGACGATCTGCAGAATGCTCATCAACATGCCGTGCACGTCGACCACGATCGACGCGTCCACATAAAGGCGCGTGAGCAGCGGCGTGGCGAACACACCCACCAGCGTCGACAGCGCGCTGATCGTCACCGAGAGCGCCACGTCACCGCGCGCCAGATAGATCATCACGTTCGATGCGGTGCCGCTCGCGACGCTGCCCACCAGCACCATGCCCGCGGTCAGATCCGGCGGCATGCGCAGCGCCTTGGCGATGGCCCAGGCAGCAAGCGGCATCACCAGGTAGTGCAGCACGATGCCGGCAATCACCGGCGCCGGGCGCGTAAAGACACGCCTGAAGTCGGCTAGCGAAAGCGTCACGCCCATTGCCAGCATGATGATGGTGAGCAGGGTGGTGACGTGCGGTGCGATCGGGCTAACCGAAGCGGGCGAGAAATAGGCGGCGAGCGAAACCAGCACGGCCCACAGCGGAAAGAGACGGGTAACCCGGGCAAGCATGGCAAAAGGTCCTTGGTTCTAGTTTGATAGTGACGGTTTGATCAGTGTGGCTGGATGTGCCTTTCGATCAGCCGGGCAAAAAGCGAGGCCATCAGCGCGCAGGCAGCCGCGTGCATCAGCGCGACGCCGGCTGCGGCTGCGTGCGCCGCAGACTCAGACGATGGAAGCGTAACGTCATCAGCATGGCGACGCTCGCGAGGCCCGCTGCCAGTCCCCACCACAGCCCCCGCGCCCCGAGCCCGAAATGGAACGCCAGCGTATAGCCGGTCGGAAAACCAATGGCCCAATAACCGAAGGCGGCGGCCAGCATCGGCACCCGCGTGTCCTTCAGACCGCGCAGGCAGCCGGAGGCGACCGTCTGCATACCGTCGACGATCTGGAAGATGGCCGCGACGCCGAGCAGCGAACTGGCGAGGGCGACGGTCGCGGCATTGGCGGGATCGTCGAGATGCAGGTATAGCCCGACGATCCAGTGCGGCGCAAGAATCAACACGAGCCCCGACATTGACATGAAGCCGACGCCGAGCGCAAGCGCGACGAAGCCGGCATGGCGCGCGGCGAGCGGATGTCCGGCGCCGGACCAGAAGCCGACCCGCACATTGGCCGCCTGGCCGATGGCGAGCGGCACCATGAAGGCGACCGAGGCGACGTTGAGCGCGATCTGGTGCGCCGCCAGTTGTGCTTCGCCGAGCAGGCCGACCATCAGGCCGGTCGCGAGGAAGAGCGTCGATTCGACTCCATAGGTGATCGCCACCGGCCAGCCAATGCCGAAGAGTTCGCCCATCAAGGGCCATTTGGGCCGGGTGGCCACGACGAAGTGACGAAAGCGCGGCCGCAGATGCAGCCAGCCCATCAACACCAGCGCGGTCATCCACACCGTGAAGGTCGTCGCGACCGCCGAGCCGAGAAAGCCGAGACGTGGCAACCCATAGGCCCCGTGGATCAGGCCGTAGTTCAGAAAGCCGTTGACGAACACGCCGATCACCGACACCCACAGCAGCCGTTTGGCGGCGCCGATAGCCGGCAGAAACGAGCGCATCAGGCCAATACCGATCAGGCTGCCGAGCGCGCCCCAGCGCAGGATGGCCGTGTACTCGCCGACGTTGTGCGCGAGCAGCGCCGGTTCGCCGAACGCCAGCAAGACTGGCGTAGCGAGCGACAGCAGCACGAAGGCCGGCAGCACCAGCAACACGGACATCACGAGGCCGGTCCAGTAGATGGGCGGCACACGGTCCTCGGCCTGGGCGCCTCGCGCATGCGAGACGCTGACGCTGACCGAGGTCAGCACACCCTGCAAGAGCGTGACGACCACGAAAAACAGGTTCGCGCCGAGGCCACCGGCAGCCAGCGCGTCCGGGCCGAGGGAGCCGAGCAGGATGGTGTCGGTCACGCCCATCGCCATCTGCGACAGTTGGGCGATGGCGAGCGGGGCGGCGAGGCGGGCGGTGTCGGCGGCGTGACCGGACAGCGTGGGCGGCCGGATGGTCACGCGGGAAAAGCCAGATTGCGTCATAGAGGGGACAGCGCGGCCAGCGCCGCGCTGTCTTCTGTCAAAACGGAAAGCTTAGGGGGCGGGCGACGTGTTGTCGATCTGAAAGCACGATTTTGGTGCGCTTTTTTCGCGCGCGGCGAATGACGCAGCCGCGGGCGCGGCCCCGTCGCACCGGTGGGCGAATTGAATGGCTGCGTTACGCCTCGTGGACGGCAATGCGCGTATTGCCTAGCAGCACCACCTGACCCGCGCGGATTTTGCAGGTTTTACGCAGTTCGACGCGGCCATCCACCGTCACGGCGCCGTCGGCGACCATCATTTTTGCGGAGCCGCCGCTGTCGGCGAGGCCCGTAATCTTCAGGAGATTGTGCAGTTCGACGTAGTCGCCGGTCAGGGTGAAGTCCAGATTGGGCATGACGATTGCAGCCAGGGTAACGGGGTTCGCATCATAGCCAGAAGACGTGCGGGACGCGCGGTCGGATTGTTTCCACGGGTTCATCCGCGTTTTCGGCTTGGCTGTTTGAGCAATTGCAAGTGGATGTTATGCGATTGTCAGAAAATGAAACGTTGCGTAACAGAAGGCGTTTCTCGCGAACCTCACTCGGAAAGGACGGGTCTGTAGAAAAGCCTGCTGCGTTTTTGCAGTGCAATGACAGACCGGGTGGCCGGCGTTTTCTATGCCCCTACCCATGTCCTGACAACAACCTAGAGAGGATAGCTATGACCCAGATTCGTTCGCTCCTGATCGGTACCGCCCTGACTGCTTTCGCCGCCACTGGCGCTTTCGCGCAGACCAGCGCGCAGCCGGATAACGGAGGCACGCCCGGTGCAGACGTCGCAGCGCCGGCCGCACAAGGCATGCAGCCGGTCACGCCGCCCGAGCAGCGTCTGACCGCCTCGGGCTCGACCGATCCGCTGGTGCAGAAGCGTGACGCGAACGCGAAGGCTAATGCAGAGTACAGCGCTTCGAAGAAGGCGTCCAAGGAACAGTTGAAGGAGCAGCAGCAAGCTGCGAAGGCTCAGTACAAGCAGCAGGTGCGCGACGCCAAGATCAACAAGAAGGCCGACAAGCAGGCGGCCAACAACGAAATGAAGATGAACATGCAGGGCCAGCCGGCGGCCGCGCAGGATGATCCGTCGGACGTGAAGCACTAAGCGGGCTGAGCGGGCACCCAGGCCGGTTCAAGGTGGCGTGGCGGGTTCGGTGGGCGCACTAGGCCGTACGCCGTCTATCACACGCCACCTTGCGACCGGCCTGATGCCGCCCGCTGAATGCCTGACACGGCTCACTGTATGTCCATCAAAGGAGGCTCGCATGAACAAGCAAATCTATGTGGCGCTGATTGCCGGCTGTCTGTCGCTGTCGATGGTGTCTGTCGCGCAAGCTGACGACTCGTCGGCGACGCCGACCCACGCCGACAAGAAGGCGGCCAAGGAACAATCCAAGGCCGACAAGAAGGCGGATGTCGCGCAGGCCAAGGCCAATAAGTCGAAGACGGACGCCCAGGCCGACGCCGATAAGGCGGCCGCCGATGCGAAAGAAAAAGACGCCAAGAAGGAATAACGAGCCGGACTGAAGAAGAGGGCCAAAAAGGACCGCTGCGCGCCCGGCAAAAAAAGGGCGCTTGTCGTCTGGGATTGTATGGATATACAGTATGCGGCGCTGATCTCCCTTTGCCGCAGGCTTGAATAACCGACCCCGACCGCCCGTGCTCCCTGTTGCCGACTCCGCGCCTTCAGTGCCTTCCTCGCCGTATACGCCGGCCAACCCATCGGAAGACGCCGCCTGGCTCGCCAAACTCAACGACGCGCAGCGCGAAGCCGTCGAATATGGCGCCGATCTCAAGGGGCAGCCCGCCGGAGCCCTGCTGGTCATTGCCGGGGCGGGTTCGGGCAAGACCAACACGCTGGCGCATCGGGTAGCAAACCTGGTGGTCAAGGGCGCCGATCCGCGCCGCATTCTGCTGCTCACGTTTTCGCGCCGCGCCGCGCTTGAAATGACGCGCCGGGTGACGCGCATCGCCACCCACGCGCTCGGCACGCGGGCCGCGCTCGCGCAGGGCCTGACGTGGTCGGGCACGTTCCACGGCGTCGGCGCGCGGCTGCTGCGCGAATACGCGGATCTGATCGGCCTCGCGCCTACCTTCACCATCAACGACCGCGAGGACTCCGCGGATCTGATGAATCTCGTGCGGCACGAGTTGGGATTCTCCGCCAAGGAGCGGCGCTTCCCGTCCAAAGGCACCTGCTTCGCCATCTATTCGCGCGTCGTCAATACGGGCGCTTCGCTCGCTGACGTGCTGAACGCAGCATTCCCGTGGTGCCGCGAATGGGAGGCGGATCTGCGCGTGCTGTTCGCGCAATACGTGGAGGCGAAACAGAAGCAAAGCGTGCTGGACTATGACGACTTGCTGCTCTACTGGTCCATGATGGCCGCGGAGCCCGCGATTGCCGCTGATCTGTCGGGCCGCTTCGACCATGTGCTGGTGGACGAGTATCAGGACACCAACCGCCTGCAGGCGGCGATCCTGCTCGCGCTGAAACCGGACGGGCGCGGGCTGACCGTGGTCGGTGACGACGCGCAGTCTATCTATTCGTTTCGCGGCGCGACGGTGCGCAACATCCTCGATTTTCCGCAGCACTTCAATCCGCCCGCAAAGCAGGTGACCCTCGAGCGCAACTACCGGTCCACGCAGCCCATTTTGGCGGCGTCGAACGCGGTGATCGAACTCGCCGCCGAGCGCTTCACCAAGAACCTCTGGACCGATCAGGCTGGCGCGCAGCGGCCACGCCTCGTCACGGTCGCGGACGAGGCCGATCAGGCGCGCTATGTCGTCGAGCAGGTGCTGGAAGCGCGCGAGGCGGGCATGAAGCTGAAAGCGCAGGCAGTACTGTTTCGCGCCGCCCACCATAGCGCCGCGCTCGAAATCGAATTGACCCGGCGCAATATTCCGTTTGTGAAGTTCGGCGGTCTGAAGTTTCTGGATTCGGTGCACGTGAAAGACGTGCTCGCCGTGCTGCGCTGGGCGGAAAATCCGCGCGATCGCGTGGCGGGTTTTCGCGTCACGCAGCTTTTGCCTGGCGTCGGACCGGCCACGGCCGCACGGGTACTGGACAGCGTCGCGCAACCGGATGCGACCGGCGCCGCTGACGCTCCGGGCCTCGCCACGGCCGCTGTGTCAACCAGTGCATTGTCCGCAGCCTTGGCCGCCTTCGTGCCGCCGCTGCGCGCGCTCGAAGACTGGCAGGCGTTTGCCGCGTTGATGGCGAGCGTCAGCGCGCCTGGGTCAGCGTGGCCAGCCGAGTTCGAACTGATCCGCCGATGGTATGAACCGCATCTCGAGCGCAATCACGAGGATGCTGCCATCCGTCATGCCGATTTGCTGCAGATGGAGAGCATCGCGGGCACATACGCGTCGCGCGAGCGCTTCCTGACCGAACTCACGCTCGATCCGCCTGACGCCACCAGCGACGAATCCGGCGTGCCGCTGCTTGACGAGGACTACCTGATCCTGTCCACGATTCACTCGGCGAAGGGACAGGAGTGGCGCAACGTATTCGTACTGAATGGCGTCGATGGCTGCATACCGTCCGATATGGGCACGGGCAGCGAAGAGGAGATCGAGGAAGAGCGGCGCCTGCTTTATGTGGCGATGACGCGCGCGAAAGAGGACCTGCATATCGTCGTGCCGCAGCGCTTCTACGTGCACAACCAGACCCAGTTGGGTGACCGTCATGTCTGGGCGTCGCGTAGCCGCTTCATTCCGGCGCACCTGCTGCCGCTGTTCGACGCCTACGCGTGGCCGCGCATCCCGGCGCCGGTTGCGCCGAGCGCCGCGGGACTGGCCGCGGCCGCTCAGGCGAAGATCGAGATTGCCGCGAAACTGCGGAAGATGTGGGACTGACCCACGGAGTGACCGCTGGACTAAATGATCGACCCGCGGCGGCGGCCTAGCGCGTCTGCCGGGTTTGCGGCGTCTGTTGACGCGGCGGGGGCGTAAAGAAGTTGCGCAGCCAGGTGGCGAGGCGCGTGAAGACGTCGTAAGGCTCTTCGACAAAAATCTCGGGCTTCAGCAGACGCAGATACTCCATGATCTGCTGCGCTTCCTGCTTCTGGAACGAGCCGTGCGAAATCCCCAGGCGCAGCAGGCCGCGCAGTTCGCCGAGCTTCTCACGCGCGGTGCTGCCCACGCTGGTTTCGCAGGCCACCTTCGCTTCGTACACCCGTTGACGCAGCGATTCCACGAGTCGCCATGCGGGCGTCTGCATCTCTTCTTCCAGCGCCTGAATGTCGCGTGCCGCGCCCTTGATCTGCGCGGCGAGCGGATCCACCAGCGACGCATCACCCTCCGATTCCTTCACGATCGCCGCCGCCCAGTCGCGGCACTGCTTGGCGAGCTCCTCCGGGGTCCATTCCGAGCGCGCCGCAAAGCCGAAGCCGAATTCGGTGGCCTGCTGCATCAGGATCGCCACGACGTCCGGGAATTCCTTGTCCAGCGTACGCTTGGCCCATGCGTACTGGCCGCCCTGCAGCATCCGCTTCACGGCATGCTCGGTGAGCGGCAGCATGTTGTCGAGCAACTTGGCGCGCAGAAAGTCCTCGAACGACGGCGTCGCGAATTGCGGGTCGAGCTTCAGCGAAACCCGCAGGAACGCATCGAAATCCTTGCGCAGCGTGACGACGGTTTCGTCTTTCAGTGAAAGGGTGATCTGACCCATGTCTTATCCCGTTTGGCCCTCCCGCGTTGCATCGCAAACATGTCGCTGTCTGCAGATGGCCCTCGTAGGAGAGCGACGTCGATGCGCGACGCGGTTGATCCTGCTTGTTGCCGCGTAATCAGCCGGGTTATCTCCCGACGAGCGGACCTCGACTGCTTAACGGCCTGATGGGGCAAAACTTGAGGGGACGGAAGCATGGGCCGCGCGGCGGCAGAGGGCCGTGCGGCGCGGCGGGCGGCGCCGTCCAGGTGCGGCGCTCTAGTGGGCTGCACGGGTCGCGTGGGCTGAATGCGCCGCGTAACACCGGCTAGCCGCGAAGGCGCGCTACCTTAGCACGACGCCTTGCCAGATGAAAAACACGGCGAGCCCAACGGCAATGGTCAAAAGCGGCCGCCGGGTCAAAGCGCTGACGACGACGGCGGCCAGCGCGCCCACCAGTTGCGGATTGCGCCAGGTGAGTTCGGCGTCGCCGCCGTGCGGAGAGACGGCCATCGGCACGATGATCGCCGTCAGCACGGTGACAGGCACGAACCCCAGCGCGGTACGCACGAGCGGCGGGAAGACCAGCCGCTCGCCGATCACGAACACGGCGGCGCGGATCAACCACGTGATCAGCGCCATCCCAAGAATCAGCAGGGCGTAGTTCATTGCGCTGCCTCGGTGCTGCGCGAACGCAGTCCTGGGTGCGACAGGAGTACGCCCACTATGACGCCCGCCAGCACTGCGCCAAGCAGCCCCAGCTTGTACGGCCACGCTTGCCAGAAAAACGCCAGCGCGCCGGCGGTGACGGCCGCCGCCAGATAGCGCAGGGCGACCAGTTGCGGCACGACGATCGCGATGAAGGTGGCGACCATCGCGAAGTCCAGTCCGAGCGACTGCAGGCCCGGAAAGGCCGCGCCGAACAGCAGGCCGGCGAGCGTCCAGATCTGCCAGTTGATGTACATGGCGAGCCCGGCGCCGAGGAAGTAGTACGGACTCACTGAGCCGGGTGGGTGATGCCGGTAGTGCGACCACGCGACCGCGAACACCTCGTCCGTGAGCACGCCGCCGAGTGCGAGGCGCCAGCGCAGCGGCAGATGCGAGACGTAGGGGGCAAGGGTCGCGCTGTACAGCACGTGCCGGACATTCACGACCAGCGTGGTGGCCCAGATGACCGCAAAACTCGCGTGCCCGGCAATCAGCCCGAGCGCGATGAACTGCGCCGAGCCGGCGAACACCACGAGCGACATCAACTGTCCGTGCCATGCGTGCAGCGGGCCGGACGTGACCAGGGTGCCGAAGATCACGCCGAACGGCGCAGCGCCGACCATCATCGGGATGATGTCGCGCGCACCGGCGGTGACTTCAGTCCAGCGGGTGGATTGGTCTGGTTGGATGGGTTGGGTCAAGCTTGCCTCCTTGGTCCGCCGAGCATAGGCGGTTCAGGGAGGCGGGGCTTGTACGTTCTTGCGGTGGGCGGCTGTTGACTGCGGTCGGCGCCTGTAGATGCCTGTAGATGCCTGTAGATGGCGAGACCCTGGATCGAGCGTCGCTGCGGTGAGCGGGGCCGGTGGCGGCTTACGCTGACTGCCAGCGCCCCGGCGGCACGCCGAACATGCGGCGGAAGTGGCGCGTGAAATGGCTTTGATCGGTGAAGCCGCTGGCGGCCGCGACTTCAGTCACGGACACGCCGGCGCGCAATGGCGCCAGCGCCCGCTGCAAACGCACCTGATTGCGCCAGGCGTGGGGCGCGAGGCCCGTTGTCTGCGTGAATAGCCGTGCGGTGTGAAACGGCGACAGTCCGACCGTGTGCGCCAGTTCGGCGAGCGGCAGGGGCTCGGTCAGATCGCCCAGCAAACGCTCCTTCATGATGGTGACGCGCGCGTCGTCAGCGCTGGCTTGCCACGGTTTCGACTGACTGCGAGAGTAGCGGACCAGCAGCGTGGAGAGCGCGTCGAGCATCGCGGTTTCGGCGGCGAGCGGATCGGTGTCGGCCTCCAGCAGACGGTGCGCGTGGGCCAGACGCCGGGCCAGATCCGGATCGCGGATCACACCCGGTTCGAACCACGGTAACGGCTGCGAGCCGCCGGCCACGTCGCCCGCCAGCGCGTGCAGGAAATCCACCGGCGCATACAGCACCCGATAGCGCCAGCCGGCCTCGATGGCCTTGGCGCCCGTATGCAATTCACCCGGATTGATGATGGGCACGCTGCCCGCTTCGGCCACGTAGTCGCTGCCCAGATAGCGATAACCTTCGGCGCCGGCCTCGATCACGGGGATCGTGTAGGCGTCGTGCCAATGCGGCGTGAATTCGTGATCGTGATATTCGGCGGTGAGCAGGTCCGCGCCGGGCAGCAGCGGCGTGCGCCAGTAGCGGGCGGAATCGCGGAAACGCGTGTCAGACATGGTGATACTCCGGCTTGGTCTGCCAGTTTAGCGCGCGCAGCCCAGCGCCGGGATACCTTCCGCGAGCCCGTTACTTCAGCGGAATCGTCGTGCCCGCCGGCATGGCCACGGCGGTCACGCTGTTTTTCGCGCTGCCGCTTGCGACGCGGTCGCTGTAGGTCAGGTAGACCAGTGTGTTGCGCTTCGGATCGACCACCCGTACCACGTGCAGCGTCTTGAAGATCAGCGACATGCTCACCGAGAACACATCGGATTGCTGCTTGAGCGGGCCTGTGAATTTGATCTCGCCAACCTGCCGGCAGGCAATCGACGCCTCGGTGGGATCTTCCGCGATCCCCAGCGTGCCCTTGATACCGCCGGTGCGAGCACGCGACACGTAGCACGTGACGCCTTGTACCAGCGGATCGTCGTAGGCTTCGACCACGACGCGGTCGGAACCGGTCACGCGGAAGTTGGTGTTGACGCTCGCGACTTCTTCGGCGTGAGCGAGCGAAGCGAGCAGCAGGGTAGAGGCAGCAGCGAGCGCGAGATTCGACAGGAGGGTTTTCATCGGGATGCCGGAATGATTGCGGGGAAGTGCCATCGTATAACGGCCGACGTCCTGTTTCCGGATTGATCCAACGCGCAAACCGATTAGTTTTGCGTCGTAGCGTGGATCACGACTGATTTTGGCTTCGGGACGCTGTTCCGCGTGAGCGGCATCGAAACCGCCACGTCCTGGCTGCGGTCCTCGTGGTGTCGCGCAGGGTCAGTTGTAGTTCATCGTGAAGGTAGCGATGGCCTTGACCAGACCGGGGGTGACGGAGGCAGCGGTCTGGATGTAGCGCGCCTGGAAGGGGATGTTCTGGACACCGGACAGGGTCCCAAGCGCGACGCCAGTCGTCGTGGGTGTACTGCTGGTCGTATAGGAATAGCTGGCCGAGCCGAACGTCACCGGGACGTTTTGATAGAGGAGCTGCACACCGACACCCGCCGCAGTCGAGCCGGGCGCCAGCGTGAGCGTGTTCGTCTGATTGGATATCGAGGCTGAATCCGTGAAGCTGACCGCCGGCTTCGCATTTGGGTCGCATTGGAGGCCGAGATCGAAATGCGTGGCGCTGGCGGTCGTGCCGATGCCCTTGAATGCGGAAGTGTTCGTGTACGGCATGGAGACGGCGACATTCGTGGTGGTGACCGAACAACTGGCGACCGAATTGTTCAGTACCGTGTAGTTGAAACTGAGCATGCTCTTTGATGCCGCACCACCGTTCGCGTACTCCTTGCTGGGGACGTGCGCGTAGTCCGAAAATCCGAACGAGCCTGTGGCCACGGTGCCGGTCTTGACGAGTTCGAAGGTGCCCTGGATTACGTTCGCACCGAGCTTCGAGGCGCCCATGTCGTATGTGCCCGTGGCGCCGGCGTAGCTTATGGGTGCCATGACTACGCCGGCGGCATTACGCATTCTGAAACCCACCCCAGCGCCCATGCCGCTGGTGGTGTAGACGTCCGAAAAGCCAGCAACCAGAGTGATGGCGGCGGTCGGCGATGTGGTCATGTACCAGTCGGCACCCGGATTGACCGTGCAGTTCACCGGAATGGCGAAAGAGGCCGTGGCGCCAGGAATGGTTTGCCCGACGGCGAGGTTGGCCGGCACGCTGACAGACGGGAGATTGACCGACAAGGGCAACGCAGCGCTGCAGTCACTATAGGGAGCAGAGAGCGCATGGGTCGAAACGCACGCTGCCGCAATGAGCAAGGTTGCCTTAAGCAAGCGGGACAGCGCACGGGACATTTTTCGAACCTCACAATTCGGCGTTCTCGCGCGCTGATGCAACGCTGCGCGATCACTGCTATTTCGATATTGAGATTGTCGAGGCCTGAGCGCACCCGTGCGATCAGAGAATTCCTAAAGCCGTCGGATTAGTCGTACTGTGAGATGAGGTGGGACGCGTGGCGCATTGGCGTATGAGGAGACGGGACGCGTGGCTTGCCAAAGATCACGGCATTGACCACCTTGGATCAATCGCCCAAAACAAAAAGGCCCGCACGAATGCGGGCCTTCGAAATTTTTTGGCTCCCCGACCTGGGCTCGAACCAGGGACCTACGGATTAACAGTCCGGCGCTCTACCGACTGAGCTATCGGGGAACAGCAATACAACCTTTACATAAAAAAGCCCGTCATGGTTAACGGGCCTTTGCAATTCTTGGCTCCCCGACCTGGGCTCGAACCAGGGACCTACGGATTAACAGTCCGGCGCTCTACCGACTGAGCTATCGGGGAACAACAACAGCAGAGAAGCGAAATTGTAGGAGGTACTACAAGGGCTGTCAATACCCCGGCCGCATCTCTATTTCAATGAAACGAGAGAAGTGCAACCGCCTGGCATGACCGCACGAGGCACCGTCCACGCTCATCCACGCTCGATTAGCGAGCCAGCAGGTCCAGCTTTTCCTTCACGTCCTTGAACTCGTCCGCTTCGGGCAACGGAGCCTTGGTCTTCGTGATGCTGGGCCAGTTCTTCGCGAGGTCGGCGTTCAGCGCAATGAAGTTCTGCTGGTCGCCCGGTACGTCTTCCTCGGCGTAGATGGCGTTCACCGGACATTCGGCGACGCACACGGCACAGTCGATGCACTCATCGGGATCGATCGCGAGGAAGTTGGGACCTTCGCGAAAGCAGTCCACCGGGCACACATCGACGCAGTCGGTATAGCGGCACTTGATGCAGCTTTCGGTCACAACGTGAGTCATTCAGGCAGCTCCTGCATGCGGTATCGGGGGAGGCGAAACGCCAAAAGCGCTATTGTAACGTAACGTCAAGAGGCGTATGTACTGACGCTTCAGCCGGTTTATACGATTTCGTGATTAGTTTATGGCGCGCCCGGATGACCCTTCAGTCATATCCCGCGGCGCATTCGGGTAACATGCGTCAAGCTGGCGCGCAGGGGCGTGCCACAGGCGCATGGACCCACATGGTGCCCCGCCTGGTCTCACAAGGACCAGGCACTGGCCGCGCGTGAGCCATGTCCGGTCCTCCGTTTCCCGCAGTCCCGGTTCGCACCATCATGATTATTACTTCGCTGCTCGACACTGATCTGTACAAGTTCACGATGATGCAGGTGGTTCTGCATCATTTCCCTGCCGCGAGCGTCGAATACCGCTTTCGTTGCCGGACCCCTGGCGTCGATCTCGTGCCCTACGTGGACGAGATTCGCGATGAAGTGCGCAAGCTCTGCGACCTGCGCTTCACCGACAGCGAGCTGGATTACCTGCGCCGCATGCGCTTCATCAAGGGCGACTTCATCGAGTTCCTGGCGCTCTTCCATCTGAGCGAAAAGTACATTTCGATCACGCCTTCGCCCAAGGGCAACGGCGAAATCGACATCGAGATCAAGGGTCCGTGGCTGCATACGATCCTGTTCGAGATTCCGGTGCTCGCGATCGTCAACGAAGTCTATTTCCGCAACACGCAGCAACAGCCGGCCTATGGCGAGGGCCGCGAGCGCCTTGGCGAGAAGATCAAGCTGCTGGGTGCACGGCCCGAATTCGCGGACTGCAAGATTGCCGACTACGGCACGCGGCGTCGTTTTTCGAAGCGCTGGCACGAGGAAGTGATCCTCACGCTGAAAGACGACCTCGGCGAACAGTTCACCGGCACGAGCAACGTCTTCTACGCGATGAAGCATGGCCTCACGCCACTCGGCACGATGGCGCATGAATACCTGCAGGCCTGCCAGGCGCTGGGTCCGCGGCTGCGCGATTCGCAGATCTTCGGCTTCGAGATGTGGGCGAAGGAATATCGCGGCGATCTGGGCATCGCGCTTTCTGACGTGTACGGCATGGAAGCGTTCCTGCGCGATTTCGACATGTACTTCTGCAAGCTGTTTGACGGCGCGCGGCATGACTCCGGCGACCCGTTCGAATGGGGCGAGCGCCTGCTGAAGCACTACGAAGCGAACCGCTGCGATCCGCGCACGAAGATCCTGGTGTTCTCCGACGCGCTCGACATTCCCAAGGTCCTGCAACTGTACGAACGCTTCCGGGGCCGCTGCAAGCTTGCCTTCGGGGTCGGCACCAATCTGACCAACGACCTCGGCTACAACCCGCTGCAGATCGTCATCAAGATGGTTCGCTGCAATGGTCAGCCGGTGGCCAAACTGTCCGACTCGCCGGGCAAGAACATGTGCGACGACAAGGCCTATCTGGCGTATCTGCGCCAGGTGTTCGGCATCAAGCAGCCGGACGAGGAAACCACGCCGTAACGCTGGCGAGTGGTACTTGGCATGTGTTCGGCGGCGTGCTCCACGCACGCTTGTCCGGACCCTTGGCCTGGCCATCTGGCCGACTGTTTGCGCGCGGGGCCGCCGGTATAATCCTCGCGGTACGGTACGGCTACCAGGCCGGCCACTTCGCAAGGACCTACGTCATGGATACATCGATCGCTCGCCGCCAGATTCTGGCGCGCATCCGCGCCGCGCAGGGACGCGAAGACGAGCCGTCCGCTTCCGAGCGCGAAGCCGCCGCGGACTATCTCGCGCGTCATCCCCAAGGTCCGCGTCCGCCCTTGCCGGACGACCTCGTCACGCACTTCATCGAGCAGGCGCTAAGGATGTCGACCACGGTAGAGAGCGTCGACGCGCTGCACGACGCACCCGCTGCGGCGCACCGTTATCTGACCGAGTGTGGCTTGCCGTTGCAGGCAATCGCATGGCAAACACTGCAGGATCTCGACTGGTCCGCCGCAGGCCTCACGGTGGAATTTCGCAAGCCTGAAGATAGCGATCGGGTCGGTATCACCGGCTGTTTTTGCGCGACGGCTGAGACCGGCTCGCTCGTCCTGTTGTCCGGGCCTGAGACTTATGCGTCGGCCGGGTTGTTGCCGGAAACGCATATCGCGATCGTGCCGGCGTCGCGCATCGTCGCCGGTCATGAAGACGCGTTCAGTCTGATCCGCGCCGAACGGGGCGAACCGCCGCGCGCGGTCAACTTCATCTCGGGTCCGTCGCGCACCGGCGATATCGAGCAGACCATTGTGCTCGGCGCGCATGGCCCATATCGCGTTCACGTCATCGTGGTGCGCGGCGCGTGAGCTTCATATCGCCGCATATTTGCAGTGGCTCGACGCAGAGCACCTCACCCGAGCGTGTCTGCGCGCAGGCTTGCGCGCGAGCGAGGCAGCCTGAGCACGGCTTCGCGAAGCGGCACGCCGGTGCGATGATCCTGCTGATCGCCACCTTGTTTGCGTTCCTGCCACGCGTCGCTGCGGCCGCCACGCTCGACGGCGCCACGCTATCCGCGTGGTGGGGTGTGCCGTTCGCCGGCGTGCTGCTGTCCATCGCACTGTTTCCCCTCATCGCGCCGGCTTTCTGGCACCACCATTTCGGCAAGATCGCAGCGGCGTGGGCCGTCGTGTTTCTCGTGCCGTTCGCCATCTCGTTCGGCGTAGGCCTCGCGTTCGGCACGTTCGTCCATGCCATGCTCGAGGAGTACGTGCCGTTCATCGTGCTGCTCACCGCGCTCTACACCGTTGCCGGGGGCATTTGTCTACGCGGCGACCTGCGCGGTTCGCCGCGGCTGAATACGATCATTCTCGCGCTGGGCACGCTGTTCGCCAGCATCATGGGCACGACCGGCGCGGCGATGCTGCTGATCCGTCCTTTGCTGCGCGCCAATCAAAGCCGTCAGCATGTCGTGCATATCGTGGTGTTCTTCATCTTCCTGGTCGCCAATGCTGGTGGTTCGCTGTCGCCGCTGGGCGACCCGCCGCTGTTTCTCGGCTTTCTGAATGGCGTCAGTTTTTTCTGGACCACCACGCACCTGGCTTTGCCCATGCTGTTTGTCTGCGTCGTGTTGCTGCTGACGTTCTACGTGCTGGACTCGTACTTCTATCATCGGCGCGAGGACACGCGTCCAGCCTCGTCTGAAGTCACGCCGGGTTCGCTCGCGCTGAGTGTCGACGGCAAGATCAATTTCTGGCTGCTGGCAGCGATCATCGTCCTCGTGCTGATGAGCGGCTTATGGAAACCCGGTGTCGAGTTCGACGTGTTCGGCACGTCGGTCGCGCTGCAAAACCTGGTGCGCGACGTGGCGCTGATCGCGGTGACGCTGCTGTCGCTAGCCGTGACGCCGCGCACGGCACGCGAGGGCAATGACTTCAACTGGGCGCCCATCGAAGAAGTCGCCAAGCTGTTCGCCGGCATCTTCGTGACCATCGCGCCGGTCATCACCATCTTGCGGGCGGGTGAAGCCGGCGCGTTTGCCGGGCTGCTTCATGTGGTTCACCATCCATCCGGTGAGCCGCACGACGCCATGTTTTTCTGGGCCACCGGGCTGCTGTCCTCGTTTCTCGACAATGCGCCAACCTATCTGGTGTTCTTCAACCTGGCGGGGGGCGACGCGCAGACCTTGATGACCACGGGCGCCACGACGCTGGCCGCGATCTCGGCGGGCGCGGTGTTCATGGGCGCAAACAGCTATATCGGCAACGCCCCCAACTTCATGGTGAAGGCGATTGCCGAGTCGCGCGGCATTCGCATGCCCAGTTTTTTCGGTTATCTCGGGTGGTCGGCGGTCGTCCTCATACCGTTGTTTTTCGTGACGGGCTGGCTGTTCTTTTAGCGTTTGATGGCACTGGCGGATCGGCTATCCCAGTGCGCTTTTCGGAGAATTGCAATGCAGAAGATCCTCGTCGCACGTCCCATCTTTCCGGACGTGATCGAACGTCTCGAACAGTATTTCGAGGTCGACTGGAACAACGGTGACGTACTGTCCGCCGACGAATTCGCGCGCCGCCTCGCCGACAAGGACGGCGCGCTGACCGCCGGCGACCCGGTCGGCCCGGCTGTGTTGTCCGCGGCGCCGCGTCTGCGCGTCGTGGCAAACATGGCGGTGGGCTACAACAACTTCGACATGGCCGCCTTCAACGCGTCGAACGTGCTCGGCACCAATACGCCGGATGTGCTGAACGAATCCACCGCCGACTTTGGCTGGGCACTGATGATGGCAGCGGCGCGCCGCATTGCCGAATCGGAGCACTGGCTGCGCGCGGGGCACTGGCAGAAGTGGGCGTATGACGGTTTTCTCGGCTCGGATATTCACGGTTCCACGTTGGGTGTGATCGGCATGGGCCGCATCGGCCAGGCGCTCGCGCGCCGCGCGCGTGGTTTCAACATGCAGGTGCTTTATCACAACCGTTCACAGGTGGCGCCGCAGATCGAGGCCGAGTTGAACGCGCAGTACGTGTCGAAAGAGGAACTGCTGCGGCGTGCCGATCACGTCGTGCTCGTGCTGCCCTATACGAAGGAAAATCATCACACGATCGGCGCGGCCGAACTGGCCTTGATGAAACCGACCGCCACGCTCACCAACATTGCCCGCGGCGGCATTGTCGACGACGCGGCGCTGGCTGAAGCATTGCGCGCGAAGCGCATTGCAGCGGCCGGTCTCGATGTGTACGAGGGTGAGCCGAATCTGAACCCGGCGCTGCTGACGGTGCCGAATGTCGTGCTGGCACCGCACATTGCCAGCGCCACGGAGGCCACGCGTCGCGCGATGGCCAATCTCGCCGCCGACAACCTGATCGCCGCGCTCGGCGAAGGGCCCAATGCGGGCCGTCCCGCTAACCCGATCAACCCGGAAGTGCTGGGCAAGGCGCGCGTATGACGATGATGTTGCCCGCGGCGGTCGCGGGGCTGGCCATTGCACTGCTGATCGCGTTGCTGGCGTTGGTGTGGGCGTTGCGACGCGACAACCAGCAGGGCGATCTCGATACGCGGCTCGACGAACTGGGCGATCACATCGGCGCCACGGGCGCGGTACAAACCCGCGCGTTTGAGCGCCTGGAACGCGAACTGCGCAGTGAGATCACGGAAACCGCGCGTGTCTCGCGCGCTGAGTTGAACGGTGGGCTGTCGACCTTCCAGCAAACGCTCACGACGCAGTTCACCAGCATGGCGACGCTGCAGGGCGGCAAGATAGACGGGTTCGCGCAACAACTCGTCAAGCTCACGGACACGAACGCGCAGCAGCTCGAGGCCGTGCGGCACAGCGTGCAACAACAGGCTCAGCAGGCGCGCGAAGAACAGGCGGCGGCGCTCACGCGTTTCGGCGAAACGCTCACCACCCAGTTAGGGCAGCTCACCGAAGCAAACGACCGGCGCTTCGCCGAGGTACGGGCCACGATCGAGCAGCGTCTGAAGGACATCGAGGCGAACAATTCGGTCAAGCTCGAAGAAATGCGCCGCACCGTGGACGAGAAACTGCACGCCACCCTGGAGCAGCGCCTGGGTGAATCGTTCAAGCAGGTCTCCGAGCGACTGGAGCAGGTGCATCGCGGCCTGGGTGAGATGCAGAGCCTGGCTGCCGGCGTCGGTGATCTGAAGAAGGTGCTAACCAACGTCAAGACACGCGGCACGTGGGGCGAAGTGCAGCTCGAAGCGCTGCTGGAGCAACTGCTCACGGCGGATCAGTACGCGAAGAACATCGCGACGGTGCCGCAAAGCAATGAGCGGGTGGAATTCGCGATCAAGCTGCCGGGGCGCCGGGAACAGGACGGCACGGCGGTTCCGGTCTGGTTGCCGATCGACGCCAAGTTCCCGCGCGAAGACTACGAACGCCTGATCGAGGCGCAGGAGCGGGCTGATCCGGCTGCGGTGGAAGAGGCGTCGCGGGCGCTCGAAGCGCGCATTCGCGCTGAAGCGCGCACCATCTCGCAGAAATACGTTTCGCCGCCCCACACGACGGACTTCGCCTTGCTGTTCCTGCCCACCGAAGGACTTTACGCCGAGATCTTGCGTCGTCCGGGACTCACCGATCTGCTGCAACGCGACTACCGCGTGACGATTGCCGGCCCGACCACGCTGACCGCGCTGCTCAACAGTTTGCAGATGGGATTCCGCACCCTTGCCATCGAAAAGCGCTCGAGCGAGGTATGGCAGGTGTTGGGTGCGGTGAAGACCGAGTTCGGCAAATTCGGCGACGTGCTGGCGAGAACCAAAACGCAGCTGGAGACGGTCACGCGTTCCATCGAAGCCGCAGAAACGCGCACCCGGATGATGAATCGCAAACTGCGCGACGTGGAAGCGTTGCCCGGTGACGAGGCGAGTGGCCTTCTCGGAGACGCGCTGCTGGGCTCGGATGCAGATGAATGAGAACGCGGCTGGCTGAGCGTCAGCCGCCCTGGACCGAACCACTCGCAGCCAATGCATCCAGCGCGTCACCGGTCATGCGCACCACCCGCCAGTCCGGCAACACGGTGGCACCCATCTTTTCGTAGAAGTCGATAGCGGGCTGATTCCAGTCCAGCACGGTCCACTCGAAGCGCCCGCATTGCCGCTCCACGGCCAACGCGGCCAGTTGCCGCAACATGCGGGTGCCGAGGCCGCTGCCGCGTTGCGACGGCTGCACATACAGATCTTCGAGGTACAACCCGCGCCGGCCAAGGAAGGTGGAGAAATTATGGAAGAAGAGGGCATAGGCGACGATGCGCCCATCTTCTCCTTCTGCCACCATTGCTTCCGACGAGGGCCGCGCGCCAAACAGCGCGTCGTGCACACCTTCGTGCGTCGCAACGAACAGGTGCGTGAGCTTCTCGAACTCGGCCAGTTCGAGCATCAACGAAAAGATGGCACCGACATCGGCCGGCGTGGCGCTGCGAATGGTAGCGGCCATCAGGCTTCCTCGGGCGCGTCGGTCAACTGGATCTCGATGCCGCCGAAACGCGAAGCCACCCAGTTGTAGGCGTGGCAGGCGATCCACAGCAGGATGAAGCCGAGAATGGCATTCAGCAGCAGCGCGCTGAACACCGTGGTCAACTCAACCGACCCGTAGCGGATAAACGCCACCAGCACGCCGAGCAGCACGATAGGCACGCTGAAGGTCAGGTACACGAGAATGAGCGCCTTGGCAGTCTGTCCGGGTGCAATGAACGAGATCTGTTTTTTCATGTAGTGCAAACCGTTGGTCGTAATGTTGATAGAGAGTCGGAAAGAGAGCGGCGGCCGGCTCGTTCAAGCCGGCTTATTTTAGCCGCTGCGATCAGATCAGGCCGTCGAACAGCATGATGTCCACGCTTTCGCCGACGCTCACGTCGGAGCGTTCATGCGCCAGCACGATAAAGCAATTGGCTTCGCTCATGGAACTTAGCACACCGGAACTTTGCGAGCCGGTTGGCGTGACCTGCCATTGGCCGCGTGCGTTGCGGCGGGCAACGCCGCGCTGATATTCGGTGCGCCCCGCGCGTTTGCGAATTGGCTCGCTGCTCGTTGCCTGTATCAGCGGCACCGGCTGCGCGGTTGCGCCGGACATGACCAGCAGCGCTTCGCGCACGATCTGATAGAAGGTCACCATCACCGCAACCGGGTTGCCCGGCAGACCAAAAAACAGCGCGGGCAAGCCGACGCCCGGTCGCTCGCCCGACCACACCCGTCCAAACGCGAGCGGACGGCCAGGGCGCATGGCGAGGCTCCAGAACGCGACATCGCCGAAGGTTTGCAGAAGCTGCTTGGTCAGATCGGCTTCACCGACCGAAACGCCGCCCGAGGTCAGCACCACGTCGGCACTCGCGGCCGCATTGCGCAGGGCTTTTTCGAGCGCTTCGGGATGGTCGCGCACCACGCCCAGATCGAGCGGGTCGATATTCAGACGGCGCAGCATCGCAAACAGCGTGTGGCGGTTGCTGTCATAGACGCAGCCGGGATCCAGCGATTCGCCGAGCGAGCGCAATTCGTCGCCGGTCGAGAAGAATGCGACGCGCAGACGGCGCCGTACCGGCACTTCGGCGATGCCGAGCGACGCGATCAGCCCGAGGTCCGAGGGGCGCAAAATACGCCCGGCGCGCAACGCCGCGCTGCCACGGGCGAGATCCTCACCGGCAAGGCGGCGGTTGGCGCCGGCGCGGACCTCGTTTGTGCCGAAGCGAATGGTTTCGCCGACGCGTGTGACGAGTTCCTGCGGCACCACTGTATCGCAACCCTGCGGCAGGCTCGCACCGGTCATGACCCGCACGCAGGCCGATAGGCCTACCGGACCGTTGAACGGATGGCCCGCCAGTGCCTTGCCCGCCACGCTGAGTTCGACCGTGCCGCCCTGTGCTCCGAGCGCCGCGCCTTGAAACGCGTAGCCGTCCATGGCGGAGTTGTCGTGCGCGGGCACGTTACACGGCGAGACGATGTCTTGCGCCAGCACCCGATCCAGTGCCTCGTGCAGCGGCACGTGTTCAATGGCCGTGACGGGCGTGGCCCACTCGCGCACGATAGCCTGAGCCGCCGTGACCGGCAGCGCCTGTGGATCGTATTGGGTGACGCAGCTGGAGAATTCGTTGAGCGTGGTCATGAATGGAGGAGCGTCGCGACAGGATGCGTCGGTCGAGGCGGTCGGCCTGATCCGGTGGGCCGCAGACGGCGGTCGCATGAGGACGCGGTTGCCGCTGTGCGACGGGAGCAGGACTTCGGCCAGGGCCGGGGCGCCGATCATTCTATTTACGGTCGCTCTAGCCCGGCAAGTTCTTGCAAAGAATTGATATTGTAAAACGTGCGCTCGTCCGGAAAGGCGACTTCCACCGTCTTGTGGCGTGCGTACCACGCGCGCACCTTGCGTTCGCCCGCGTCCAGAAAGGCCGCGAGGTCGTCCGCGAGAGAGGTGCGCAGCAGGGCGAAAACGGGGTGAATCGAGGGCGTGCCGTGGCTGTCGCGAGTGGTGACGGTCGCGATGTCGGCGCCATGCGTGGCCAATGCCTCTGAGAGACGGGCGGCGAGATCGTCCGGCAGACCCGGCGAGTCGCATGGTGCGCTCAGCACGAACTCGGTGCCGGCGGCGCGCAAGCCGGCCAGCAGGCCGGCGAGGGGTCCGGGGAATCCCGGCAGCGTGTCGGCCACGACCCTCGCGCCATAGGGTGCGGCCAACTCGGCGTACGCCGCGGTGTTGCGATTGGCGCTGATGAGGAGCGCGCCGGTTTGCGGGGCGAGCCGTTTTATCACGTGGGCGGCGAGTGGCTCGCCATGCAGCCGTTGCAGACCCTTGTCGACTCCGCCCATGCGGGTGCCGCGCCCGCCGGCGAGGACGAGGCCGGTGATCTGCGCAGGCGTCGGGCTCATGGGCAAGGTAGCCGGGGATGGAGAGACGGCATCAACCGCCGATGTACGACATCTCGACGCGCGGTTCATGCGCTGCCTGTGACGCGTCAGCGCCGCTACCGCGCAGCTGCGAGTAGCGGTCGGTGCGGGCCTGCCAGATGTGGGCGAGCGCGGAGGCAATCGCCGCGTCGTCCGCACCGTTGCGCAGCAGCGTACGCAGATCGTGCCCGGCGGAAGCGAACAGGCACAGGTACAGCTTGCCTTCCGTGGAAAGCCGGGCGCGTGTGCAGCTTGTGCAGAACGCGCGCGTGACGCTGGAAATCACGCCGATCTCGCCGCTGCCGTCCGCGTAGCCCCAACGTTGCGCCGTTTCCGACGCGCTATGGGCTTCGAGCGGCACGAGCGGAAAGTGCTCGTCGATGCGTGCAATCACTTCTGCGGACGGCAGGACTTCGGCCATGTTCCAGCCGTTCGAGGTGCCCACGTCCATGTATTCGATGAAGCGCAACACCGTGCCGGTGCCTTTGAAGTGGCGCGCCATCGGCACGATTTCCATGTCGTTGGTGCCGCGCTTGACCACCATGTTGACCTTCACCGGCGCGAGGCCGACCGCGTGGGCGGCGGCGATGCCTTCGAGGACGTCATCGACCGCGAAATCGGCGTCGTTCATGCGGCGGAACAGCGTGTCGTCGAGCGCGTCGAGGCTCACGGTGACGCGCGTCAAACCAGCGTCCTTCAAACTGCGCGCCTTGCGGGCGAGCAGCGAGCCGTTAGTGGTGAGCGTCAGATCGAGCGGGCGACCTTCGGGCGTTTTGAGGCGCGCGAGGTGATCGATCAGGAATTCGATGTTTTTGCGCAGCAGCGGCTCGCCGCCGGTCAGACGGATTTTCTCGACGCCGTGCGCCACGAACAGGCTCGCGAGCCGGGTGATTTCCTCGAAGCTCAGCAGCGCGCTGTGCGGCAGGAACGCGTAATCCTTATCGAATACCGCGCGCGGCATGCAGTACACGCAGCGGAAATTGCAGCGATCCGTCACCGAGATGCGCAAGTCGCGCAGCGGACGCGCAAACGCGTCGCTCAGCACGCCACTTGGCGTCTGCAACGGGCCGGAGAAAACCGGCACGGCGCTGACATCGGCAACAGGAATGACGCGTCGGGACATGGATTGCTTCTTGAGGGCTCAGACATTCATTCTAACGGAACGCCCCGAGCCTCGTAGTGGGGCGAATACCCTCACGGGTATAACAAAAAGCCCGCCTTCAGTGACCTGACGGCGGGCTTTTCGTACGACCGGGCCGCTAGACGCGGCCGGCGTGTGGCTTACTGCTGGTGCTTCGCCGTCTCGACCTGTTGCATCGGGGCGGTGTCCGTGGGCGGGAGCGCCTTACGCTCGCGCGGCACGCGGGCCGGTTTGACGGCCTGTCCAGCGGCTTCCTGCGCGGCGCGCAGCTTGTCGGCATCGGTGTTCACCCAGATCAGGCCGGCGCTTTCCAGCACCGGCTTGAGAGCTTCCGCCGACAGACCGCTGCCGGCGGCCGGGCGGACCGGAGCCGGAGCGGTTTCAACCGGCGCCGGCGTCACGGCCGGTTGCGCTGCCGGCGCTTCGGCTTGCGGGGCCGCTGGCGCAGCGACGGGTTCGACAACAGGCGCTGTCTCGACCGGCGCGGCAACCTGTACTGCCGGTGCGACTTCGCTGACAGGCGCGTGAGCCGCGGCGTGCTCGGCTGCCGCCCGTTCGGCGACGACGGGCGCAGCGACTGCCGGTTCTACCGCTGCCGGCGCATGAACCGGTGCTTCGACCGCAGGCGTGGCAAAGGCAGGTGCAACCGGTGCCGCAGCAGCTTCGCTGATAGCAGGTTCCGCCGGGGCTACTGGCTGATGAGCGGGTGCGAAAGGCTCAGCCGGAGCAAACGTCGGCTCAGCTTGTGCGAACGCCGGTGCTTCGGTCGGTGCTTCAGTCCGTGCTTCAGTTGGTGCTTCAGCCACCGGCGCCGTTTCGACCGGCACCAGCGTTTCCGTGGTCGCAGCCTTCTCCGCAGCCAGAACCGGCGTTTCGGTTGCAGCATGCAGTTCGGTCACGACGGCGGTTTCCGTAGCAACGGCTGCGACGACGACTTCAACCGGTGCCGCAGGGCGCGGCTGTTGTGCCGGAGCCTCGGATACCACACCGACCGTTTCGTTTTCGACGCTCGCACTTTCCCCACCGGCGTTTTCTGCACCGCCAGCGCCCGTCACGCCTTCTTCTTCACGCTCACGACGGCCACCACGACGACCGCGACGGCGACGACGACGCTCTTCGCCCTCACGTGCCACGGCTTCCTGATCGCCCGGTGCGCCACCTTCGACGCCCGGTTGACCTTGCGCCTGATTCAGCAGCTCGGTCTGGTTTTCGTCCAGGCCCAGCGCTTCGGCGTTTTCCGGTTGCTGCTTGCGACGCGGTTCACCACGCTCGCTGCGGTCGCCACGTTCACGGCGCTCGCCGCGTTCCTGACGCTCGCCACGCGGCGCGCTTTCCAGTGCATCGACGCGTTCAGCGCGCTCTTGGCCACGTTCACCACGGCCTTCACGCCCTTCGCGCGGCTCGCGACCCTCACGCGCCTCACGGCCGCCACGCGGTTCACGCGCTTCGCGGTTCTCGCGTGCTTCACGCGGCTCACGGGCCTCGCGCGGTTCGCGGCCTTCACGCGGCTCGCGGTTATCCCGCCCTTCGCGTTCCTCGCGACGCTGCGACGGCTGACCCTGACGGCCGCCCACCGCTGCGCCTTCGCCACGCGGTGCGCCATCGCGCCCGCTTGCGCCGCCACGACGGTTGCGGTTGCGGTCGCCACCACGCTCGCCGGTGCGCTCACCGCGCTCCGGACGATCGCCGCGAGCCGGACGCGCCGGCTTTTCGACGACAGCCGGGGCCGCCGGTGCCGGAGCAGCCGGCGCCATGCCAAACAGGTTCTTCAGCCAGCCAATGAAGCCACCGCCAGCCGGCGTGACTGCGACAGGCGCAGGCGTAGCCGGGGCAGCCGGACGAACCGGCGCGCTCGGCGCCGGCTTCTCGGGCGTGATGCCCTTCACGGCGGCTTCCTGCTTCGGCTTCACTTCCTCGGTGCGCTTGCTGTAACCGGTTTCCGATTCCAGCTCGCGGGCCGCTTCTTCGGCCATCTTCCACGAAGCGCGTGGATCGTCGAGACGCGCATCGTCGTGACGCAGACGCTCGAGCTTGTAGTGCGGCGTGTCGAGGTGCTTGTTCGGGATCAGGACGACATTGACCTTGAAACGTGACTCGATCTTGTTGATTTCTGCACGCTTCTCGTTCAGCAGGAAGGCGGTCACTTCGACCGGCACCTGGCAATGGATCGCCGCGGTGTTTTCCTTCATCGCTTCTTCCTGAATGATCCGCAGCACTTGCAGTGCGGACGATTCGGTATCGCGGATGTGGCCCGTGCCGTTACAGCGCGGGCAGGTCACGTGGCTGCCTTCCGACAGGGCCGGACGCAGACGCTGACGCGACAGTTCCATCAGGCCGAAGCGCGAGATCTTGCCCATCTGGACGCGGGCACGGTCGTGCTTGAGCGCGTCTTTCAGACGTTGCTCGACTTCACGTTGGCTCTTGGCCGATTCCATGTCGATGAAGTCGATCACGATCAGGCCGCCCAGGTCGCGCAGGCGCAACTGGCGGGCTACTTCGTCGGCGGCTTCGAGGTTGGTGCGCGCGGCGGTTTCCTCGATGTCGGCGCCCTTGGTGGCGCGCGCCGAGTTCACGTCGATCGCGACCAGCGCTTCCGTGTGGTCGATCACGATGGCGCCGCCCGAGGGCAGCGGCACGGTGCGCGAGTACGCGGTTTCGATCTGATGTTCGATCTGGAAGCGCGAGAACAGCGGCACATCGTCGTGATACCGCTTCACCTTGCTGACATTATCCGGCATCACGATATCCATGAAGGCGCGGGCCTGATCATGGATTTCGGTGGTGTCGATGAGGATTTCGCCAATATCCGGCTGGAAATAGTCGCGAATCGCGCGGATCACCAGGCTCGATTCGAGATAAATCAGCATCGGCTGGCCGGCCGAGCCGCTTTGCGACGCGGCTTCGATGGCGCGCCACAGTTGCATCAGGTAGTTCAGGTCCCACTGCAGCTCTTCGGCGGAGCGGCCGATGCCGGCCGTGCGCGCGATGATGCTCATGCCTTCCGGCAATTGCAGTTGCGCCATGGTTTCGCGCAGTTCCTGGCGGTCGTCGCCTTCGATCCGGCGCGAAACGCCACCGCCGCGCGGGTTGTTCGGCATCAGAACGAGATACCGGCCGGCGAGCGAGATGAAGGTGGTGAGCGCCGCGCCCTTGTTGCCGCGTTCTTCCTTTTCGACCTGAACGATCAGTTCCTGACCTTCTTTCAGGGCGTCCTGGATACGCGCGGAGCGCATGTCGACGCCGTCACGGAAATACTGACGGGCGACTTCCTTGAACGGCAAGAAGCCGTGGCGGTCTTCGCCGTAGTTGACGAAGCAGGCTTCGAGCGACGGCTCGATGCGGGTGATGATGCCCTTGTAAATATTGCCTTTGCGCTGTTCGCGCCCGGCAGTTTCGATGTCGATATCGATGAGTTTTTGCCCATCGACGATGGCAACGCGCAGTTCTTCCTGCTGCGTCGCATTGAACAACATGCGTTTCATTGAACGGCTCCAGAGCGGCCTGGCCTGCCCACGTCTTTGCGTTTGTTGGACGCAAAAGACGCTTAGGGCAGCGGCATGCCGCGCCTTATTGTGTTTTCACAAGCACGCTGGAGCGGGAAAAATGGCGGGGAGAATTGCCTGAGAGGGCCCGGTCCATCAAAGCTGGACACGGTGCCGCAGGGCACATGCGAACACGGCTTCAAATAACGGCCAGACACGCCGCGGGTGTTTGCCGGCTGACCTGAATGCGCCTTCGTCCACTCGCGCCGGTGCGCCAACTGGGCGCGTGACCGGAGGGTCGAAGGTTGCGGTCAAGCCGCAGCGGGAAGTTCGCGCAGAGGGCGCGTCTTTTCTCGCCGGGGGTGTCTCGCCTCATTTTGACGTCGCCATGTCTTGTACTTTCTACAAGACGCCTTGGGCGCACGCCGTATTTTCGCAACCGGAAGCCTCGTCCTGCCGGGCGTCAAACCGCCCGATACCGAGGCTCGCAGTTAGATTCTTTTTTACCAAAATTCCGTTACCGTCGGAGCTGACCTTGACCGAACGCGCCTGTGGGCGCCGTCCCTGCCGGGTACTGACTCCGTGCGTACGACGTGTTGCATCTCGTTATGCGGGTGAGCAACCAGACCCGGGCGCAAGTAAAATAACTGTTTATCGCTTGCACCTGCGCAATCCGCCGGAATTCCGGACACTGCGCCGGCCGCCGCAGACTGCTGGGCAAATTATATTCAGAATGAAAGAGTTAGGCAAAATATCCCAGAAATCGGTCGCAAGTGACCAGGTCTCGATGATCGAGATCGACGACGGTGCGGCCGGACAGCGCATCGACAACTTCCTGTTGCGCGTCTGTAAGGGCGTGCCGAAAAGCCATATCTACCGCATCCTGCGTAGCGGGGAAGTGCGGGTAAATAAGGGCAGGGTCGACGCGCAATACCGTCTCGAACACGGCGATCTGGTGCGCGTGCCGCCCATTCGCATCGCCCAGGCCAGCGAGG
Source organism: Paraburkholderia sp. DHOC27 (assembly GCF_003429005.1). GTDB lineage: Bacteria > Pseudomonadota > Gammaproteobacteria > Burkholderiales > Burkholderiaceae > Paraburkholderia. The sequence goes on along the minus strand of NZ_QVQV01000004.1, from coordinate 326,078 downwards.
CCGCGCAGGCGGCGCCCGTACCCGCCGCCCATTTCGATATTCTTTTTGAAGATGATCACATGCTGGTCATCGACAAGCCGGCGGGCGTCGCGGTCCACGGTGGCAGCGGGGTGGCGTTCGGCGTGATCGAGCAGTTGCGGGAAGCGCGGCCGCAAGCGAAGTTTCTGGAACTGGTGCACCGGCTCGACCGCGAAACCTCGGGCGTACTGATGCTGGCCAAAAAGCGCGCGGCGCTCGTCAATCTGCACGAGCAGATTCGCGAGAACCGCATGGACAAACGGTACTATGCGGGCGTCCACGGTGAGTGGGCGAGCGACTGGGGGCGCCGCCGGGCCGTCAAGGAACCGCTGCACAAATATTTGACGGCGGACGGCGAGCGCCGCGTGCGCGTCCAGGCAGACGGTTTGGCCTCGCATACAGTCTTCAATCTGGTCAAACGCTGGCCGGACTATGCGCTGCTCGAAGCGGAACTGAAGACCGGGCGCACACATCAGATCCGGGTTCACCTTGCGCATCTGAACCTGCCCATCGTGGGGGACGCCAAATACGGCGACTTCGCGCTGAACAAGGATCTGGCCCGCACGAATGCACGCCCGGGCCTGAAACGCATGTTTTTGCACGCTTATCGGCTCAAGCTCGCGCATCCTGCGACCGGCGCAGTGCTGCAGTTCGAAGCGCCGTTGCCAGCCGAATGCCGGCGCTTTATCGATCAATTAAATGATTTGAATCAAGGGGAAACCCCGGAGACGGACACGCATGGCTAGAGAGCAATTTGATCTGATCGTCTTCGATTGGGACGGCACCTTGATGGATTCCACCGCGCACATCACGCGCAGTATCCAGTCGGCCTGCCGCGACCTGGGATTGCCGGTGCCGGCGGACGAGGCGGCCAGCTTCGTGATCGGCCTTGGTTTGCGCGACGCGTTGCAAATCGCGGCGCCCACGCTCGATCCGTCCGACTATCCGCGTCTCGCGGAGCGTTATCGCTTCCATTACCTGGTGAAGGATCAGACCACCGAGCTGTTCGCGGGCGTCCGCGAAATGCTGCAGGAACTGCGCGAGCAGGGCTATCTGCTGGGCGTCGCGACCGGCAAAAGCCGCGTGGGCCTGAACCGCGCGCTCGATCAGGCGCGTCTCACGAGCCTTTTCGACGGCACGCGCTGCGCCGACGAAACCTTTTCCAAGCCCCACCCGGCCATGCTGCATGAATTGACCCGTGAACTGGGACAAGACCTCGCGCGTACGGTGATGGTGGGGGATACCACGCACGATCTGCAGATGGCGATCAACGCTGGTGCGGCGGGCATTGGCGTCACGTATGGGGCGCATCCGGCCGCATCGCTGACGGCGCTCGAGCCGAAGTTCGTGGCGTCGAGCGTGAGCGCGCTGTCCGCCTGGCTGCGTGAAAACGCATGAGCGACACCGTCATGGAGCCGGTACGGGTCTGCGCCTCGAATGAACTCGTCGACGGCGGCGCCGGCGTGCGGGTCGCGGCAAAGCACGCCGGCGGTGACGCCGTGGTGTTCTTCATCCGCTACGACGGCGCGGCGTATGGCTACCTGAACCGCTGCGCGCACGTGCCGATGGAGCTCGACTGGGCTGAGGGTCAGTTCTTCGAATCATCGGGTTTATACTTGATGTGCGCCACGCACGGCGCAATTTACGCGCCGGACACCGGTAAGTGTGTCGGCGGTCCGTGCCGTGGCGGCAGGCTGCGTCCCGTTCAGGTCGACGAACGGGATACACCGGATGGCCGCGCGGTATTCTGGCTGCCGGACGACGACCTGCGTCCGGTCACTCCCTGACACTTTGATCTGCGACGCATGTCCGACAATCTCACTCCTGATCCGCATCAACCGCGTACGCCCAACCCCTCCAATGAGCCGGGCTGGGAACGCGCCGCGCTCGAACGGATCGCGCTCGCGGCGATCAACGAGCAGCGCGCCGCGCGCCGCTGGAAGATTTTCTTCCGCTTCGTCTTTGTCATTCTGGTGTTGCTGGTAGTGTGGGGCGTGTTCGATTTTTCCGGCGAAAAAGTCGCCACCACGGGGCGCCACACCGCGTTGATCACGCTTGACGGTGAAATCGCCGCAGATACCAACGCGAACGCCGACGATGTCGACTCCGCGCTGGAAAGCGCCTTTGACGACGCGGGTACCGCGGGCGTAATCCTGAGCTGCAATAGTCCGGGCGGCAGTCCGGTGCAGGCGGGCATCATCAACCGGGATATCCGCCGTCTGCGCACCAAGTACCCGTCCATCCCGCTGTACGTGGTGGTGGGCGACATGTGCGCGTCCGGCGGTTACTACGCGGCCGCTGCCGCGGACAAGATCTATGTGGACAAGGCCAGCATCGTCGGCTCGATCGGCGTGCTGATGGACGGCTTCGGCTTTACCGGCTTGATGGACAAACTCGGGGTGGAGCGGCGTCTGCATACTTCCGGTGAGAACAAGGGCTTTTTCGATCCGTTCTCGCCGGAAACGCCGAAGATGGATCAGCATGCGCAGGAAATGCTGGATCAGATCCACCAGCAGTTCATCGACGCCGTGCGTGAAGGCCGCGGCAAGCGCCTGCACGAAACGCCGGACATTTTCTCGGGGCTCTTCTGGACCGGTCAGCAAAGCGTCGACCTGGGTCTTGCAGATGGCTTCGGCGACGCCGACTACGTGGCGCGTGAAATCATCAAGGCTCCGGATATCGTGGACTACACGGTGAAGGAAAGCATCACGGACCGCGTGGCCCGCAAGTTCGGCGCGGCGGTGGGTGGCGCGGCAATGCACGCCATGCTGCTGGGCGGGAAGATGAGTTTGCGGTGAGTTGAGCGCAGGGCCGCGGGCTGGTGCTTTGGGGCACTGGCGCGCGGCCTTTTACGCGGTATTTTGGGTGACCCTTGATGGGGTCCTTCGCGCGGCCCTGCAAACGGCGAGCGGCCGCGCGTGACTCATCAAACTGCCAGCAGCAGAAAAATCGCCGGACGTTTGTGCAGATCCACGGCGGGCGCCTTTTTCCAGTCCGCCACCGACCGGCTCGCGATGGTCTCGCTTTCCAGTGTCAAATCCACCGCAACACAGACAAGCGTCGAAGGCGCGCAGGTCGTGAGCAGCGTGTCGAGCAACGCCTTGTTGCGATACGGCGTCTCGATAAAGATCTGGGTTTGCTTCGCCTTGCGCGATTGCTGTTCCAGATCGCGCAGACGCTTGGCCCGCTCGGCGGCGTCCACCGGCAAATAACCGTGAAACGCAAAGCTCTGGCCGTTCAGGCCAGACGCCATTAGTGCCAGCAGAATCGAACTGGGCCCCACCAGCGGCACGACCTTGACGCCACGCGCGTGCGCCCGTCGCACGAGGAGCGCGCCCGGGTCGGCGACGGCCGGACATCCCGCCTCCGAGACCAGTCCAGCGTCTGTACCCGCCAGCAGCGGCGCGAGCAACTGGTCGATCTCGCCGGCCGGCGTGTTGACGTTGAGTTCGCGAATCTCGATTTCCTGGATGGGCCGCTCCGTACCGACCTTTTTCAGAAAGGCGCGCGTGGTTTTCGCGTTTTCGCCAATGTAGTACTGCAGCGTGGCGGCGCGGGCCCGCACCGGCGCTGGCAGCACCAGATCGAGCGCTTCCGCGTCGCCTTCCCCAAGCGTGTTCGGGATCAGATACAGAGTGCCGCTCATTGCGCCCCCAGAAGTGGAAAACCGGCTGCCAGCAGCATGCGTGTGAGCGCGATCAGCGGCAGGCCGATCAGCGCGGTGGGATCGTCGGATTCGATCGCGTCCAGCAGCGCGATGCCAAGCCCTTCGGCTTTGGCGCTGCCCGCCACATCGTACGGGGTTTCCGCACGCAGATAGGCGTCCAGTTCGGCGTCGGACAGGCTGCGAAAGCGCACTGTCGTGACCACGTCCAGGGTTTGCGCCAGGCCGTTGCGGCTGTCGAACAGGCACAGCGCACTGTGAAACAGCACCTCGCGGCCTCGCATGGCCTGCAGTTGCGCGAGCGCTTTCTCGTGCGAGCCGGGTTTGCCGATCTGCAGGCCATCGTACGTGGCGACCTGGTCGGAGCCGATTACCAGCGCCACTTCGCCCGGCGGGAGCCCCGCGGCCACGGTTCGCGCCTTGGCTTCGGCGAGCCGCAGCGCGGTGGCTTCGGGCGTTTCGCCGGCGTGGGGCGTTTCATCGAGCGCGGGAACGGCGACCTCGAAAGGCACGCGCAGGCGCTCGAGCAGTTCGCGGCGGTAGCGCGAACTGGACGCCAGAATGAGGCGCGGCGGGCGGGAAGGGGTATCCGGCATAGTGAATTCAGGCTGAATAAAAAGCGAAAGAAGGCAAGCCGCACGGTGCTTCGCGAATGTGGGCTTAAGTGTTTGACTCGAAAAGACAAAACGGATATAGTTTTGGGCTTTTCATCGGTATGTGCGGTTGCTACATGCTGCTGCTGGGTACGGTTACCAAGGTTGCCGCGGTTACCAGGCGCGCACGAAGCATACGAAAGCGGTCCGCATGCCGATATACTCCGGCTAAATCCATGCCGACGCAGGAGCGCACATGACTCAACATCCTGGCAAACCTGCAGGTCTCGCCAACCCGCATGATCTCGATCTCTTCGAATTCGCGCGTAGTGGGCGCCAGGCGGCAGGTGTCGTGCGCGTCTCGCAACTGCCGCGCATGTTAAACGAAGTCCCGGCGGAAGCGCCAGATCGCGATACCGCGTTCACCTGGCAGGCCGAAGGGGCAACGCAACCGGAGTTGCAGGACGACGGCACCGAGGGTCCACAGCCTTATTTGAGGCTGGCGATTCACGGGTCGGCGTGGCTCGAATGCCAGCGGTGTCTTACGCCGTATTTGCAGGCGTTCAACGTCGATGCGACTTACCGGATCGTCAACACCGAGGCGGAAGCCGAAGAGTTTCCGCTCGACGAGGATGAAGTCGATGTGATCGTGGGTTCAGGCCATTTCGATCTTATCGACTTGATCGAAGAAGAGTTGCTGCTGAGTTTGCCGTTGGTGCCCAAACACGAAGTTTGCCCTGCCGTGCACGAGTCTCTCGTGTCGGGTGTGGCGGGTGATGAGGGCGAGGGCGACGAAGCCGGCTCGGATGAAGCTGAAGAAGGCGGCGAGCCTGAACGGCCCAATCCGTTTGCGGCGCTCGAATCGCTCAAAAAGGGTGATGCTGGCGGCAAGAAGCACTAGACAGTTGCATAGGAGCACGATGCGGCGCGTTGGCCATCCGGCCAGTGGCGATTGCAGTATCGGGCTGTGTTAGAATTCGGAAAATTTTTAGGAGTTATCATGGCAGTCCAACAAAACAAGAAGTCGCCGTCGAAGCGCGGCATGCACCGCTCGCACGATTTCCTCAACGCAGCGCCGCTGGCTGTTGAGCCGAGCACGGGTGAAGTGCATCTGCGTCACCACGTTAGCCCGAACGGCTACTATCGCGGCAAGAAAGTCGTCAAGACGAAGAACGACTAATCGTTTCATTGCGTTGCGCCCTTCGGCGTTTCGCGTGGCGATCGGCTCGCTTGACATTTTCCTGGCTCAACAGAAAGGCGGCATTTTACTGCCGCTTTTTTGTGTCGATCGCAGTCAGCGTTTTTGCGCTTGCTGCGATCCCATGCAGAGCTCCTGACACTCGTCGCATTCCATGACAGTAAAGCTCACGATAGATTGCATGGGAGGCGACCACGGCCCGTCCGTGACCGTTCCCGCGGCGGTCAGCTTCGTTCGTTCGCATCCCGATGCGCAGTTGATGCTCGTCGGCATCGAAAGTGCCATCCGCGCCCAACTGAAGAAGTTAAAGGCAGAGAACGAGGCCGCACTGGTCGTCATGCCTGCTTCCGAGATCGTCGCAATGGACGATCCGGTTGAAGTCGCGCTGCGCAAGAAGAAAGATTCCTCGATGCGCGTAGCGCTCAATCGTGTCAAGGAAGGTGAGGCGCAGGCCTGCATCTCCGCCGGCAACACCGGCGCGCTGATGGCAGTGTCCCGTTATGTTCTGAAAACGCTCCCGGGCATCGAACGCCCGGCGATCGCGTTCGCGCTCCCCAATCCCACCGGTTATACGATGATGCTCGATCTCGGCGCCAACGTCGACTGCGAGCCGTCGCATCTGCTGCAGTTCGCGGAGATGGGCCACGCGCTCGTCGCGGCGCTGGAAGGCAAGGAGCGCCCCACGATCGGCTTGCTCAACATCGGCGAAGAGGTCATCAAGGGCAACGAGACCATCAAGCGCGCCGGTGAACTCCTACGGGCGAGTACACTGAACTTTCGCGGCAACGTGGAAGGCGATGACATCTATAAGGGCACGACCGACGTCATCGTGTGCGACGGTTTCGTAGGCAACGTTGCGCTGAAGACCTCGGAAGGTCTCGCGCAGATGCTCAACAACATCATCAAGGAAGAATTCGGCCGTTCGTGGCTGACCAAGGTGATGGCGGTTTTGGCGTTGCCCGTGTTGCTGCGTTTCAAAAAGCGTGTCGATCACCGGCAATACAATGGCGCGGCGCTGCTGGGCTTGCGCAGCCTCGTCATCAAGAGCCACGGCTCGGCGGACGCCTACGCGTTTGAGTGGGCGATCAAACGCGGGTATGATGCCGTCAAAAACGGCGTGCTGGAACGCCTTGCGCGGGCAATGGAAGAGAATGCAGGTTCTCTGGAACAGGCGTCGCGCGAGTCAAGCGGCGCGGGCTACGCAAGCCCGATTGCCGGCCAGCCAGCCGAGCCCTACGCTGCGCACTCCTCGAAGGCATAATGGCTGAATCCACAATTTATTCCCGCGTGCTGGGTACCGGCAGTTATCTGCCGCCTGGCCGCATCACCAATCAGGAACTGGCTGACCGTCTCGCGAAGCAGGGTGTCGAGACGAGTGACGAGTGGATCGTGGCCCGCACCGGCATCCACGCCCGCCACTTTGCGGAACCTGACGTCGCCACCAGCGACCTCGCGCTGATTGCCGCCCGTCGCGCCATCGAAGCCGCGGACGTCGATCCGCAAACGATCGATCTGATCATTGTTGCCACTTCCACGCCTGACTTCGTGTTCCCAAGCACGGCGTGTCTGCTCCAGAACAAACTCGGCATCAAGAACAACGGCGCGGCTTTCGACGTGCAGGCTGTGTGTTCGGGCTTTGCCTATGCCGTCGCTACTGCTGACAGCTTCATCCGCAGCGGTCAGCATCGCACCGCTCTCGTGATTGGCGCCGAGACGTTTTCGCGTCTGCTCGATTTCAACGATCGCACGACCTGCGTGCTGTTTGGCGACGGCGCCGGCGCGGTCATCCTCGGTGCGTCCGATCAGCCGGGTGTGCTCGCCAACGCGCTGCACGCGGACGGCAGCCACTCGAACATTCTCTGTACCCCGGGCAACGTCAACGGCGGTGTGATTGCCGGCAGCGCGTTCCTGCATATGGACGGCCAGGCGGTCTTCAAGCTCGCCGTCAACGTGCTGGAGAAGGTGGCGGTCGAGGCGCTTAACAAAGCCGGACTCGCTCCGGAACAGGTCGATTGGCTGATTCCGCATCAGGCCAATATCCGTATCATGCAGAGCACGTGCCGCAAGCTGGGTCTGCCGCAGGAACGCATGGTCGTGACGGTGGGCGAGCACGGCAATACGTCGGCGGCGTCCATTCCCCTTGCGTTTGACGTCGCTGTGCGCGACGGCCGCATCCAGCGCGGCCAGAACGTGCTGATCGAAGGTGTGGGCGGCGGCTTCACGTGGGGCGCGTCGGTCATCCGTTATTGACCCGCTGTGTGTGATGGCGCGTGTGCGCTGTCCGCGGTGAGGTGACGGAGATCGGCTTTCGCACGGGCCGTTCAGCGTCGGCATCTGAATTATCGAATTTGAGGTTGATATGAAATTTGCGTTCGTTTTTCCTGGGCAGGGTTCGCAGTCGGTCGGCATGCTCAACGCGTTTGCCGACCACGCAGTCGTGCGCGAAACGCTTCAGGAAGCCTCCGACGCGCTGGGCCAGGATCTCGGCAAGCTGATCGCCGAAGGTCCGGCAGAAGATCTGAATCTGACCACCAACACCCAACCCGTCATGCTGACGGCCGCTTACGCGGTCTATCGCGCATGGCAGGCGGCGGGTGGTCCGGCGCCGGCCATCGTTGCTGGACACAGCCTCGGCGAATACACGGCGCTGGTCGCCGCTGGTGCGCTGCGCTTTCGCGACGCGGTGCCGCTCGTGCGTTTTCGGGCTCAGGCCATGCAATCGGCGGTGCCGGTCGGTGTCGGCGGCATGGCCGCCATTCTCGGCCTCGATGACGATACGGTGCGCGCGGTGTGCGCGGAAGCAGCCTCGGCGGGCACGGTGGAAGCGGTGAATTTCAACGCACCTGCACAGGTCGTCATCGCCGGTCACAAGGCCGCCGTTGAAAAGGCGTGCGAAATTGCCAAGGCCAAGGGTGCCAAGCGTGCGTTGCCGTTGCCGGTGTCGGCGCCTTTCCATTCCTCGCTTCTCAAGCCCGCATCCGACCAGTTGCGCGAGTATCTCGCCAGCGTCGAATTGCAGGTGCCGCAGATCCCGGTCATCAACAACGTGGATGTCGCCGTGGTGAACGAACCGGCCGCCATCAAGGATGCCTTGGTGCGTCAGGCAGCGGGCCCGGTGCGTTGGGTCGAGTGCGTGCAGGCGATGGCTCAACAGGGCGTTTCGCATGTGATCGAATGCGGCCCGGGCAAGGTGCTGGCAGGACTGACCAAGCGCATTGACGGCAATCTGGTCGGCGCTTCCGTGTTCGATCCTGCTTCGCTCGAAGAGACGCTCAAGCTCGTGACGGCTTGAATGCCGCTTGAGCATCGGTCCTACGCTGCTTGAATGCGCGTAGACGAGCGGCGAGACAAACTGACAAACCAAAAGAATATTCAGCCCTTCGGGGCAATGCGGACTGACAGATGGAAAAGACTCTCGAGAAGCAGATTGCAATCGTGACCGGCGCGTCGCGTGGCATCGGGCGCGCCATTGCGCTGGAACTGGCGCGTCAGGGCGCGACGGTAATCGGTACGGCGACGAGCGAAAGCGGCGCCAATGCGATCACGGAAGCATTCAAGGCCGAAGGCGTGAATGGCCGCGGTGCCGTGCTGAACGTGAACGATGCGGCTGCCGCAGAAGCATTGATTGACGGCACGGTGAAGGAATTCGGTGCGCTGCATGTGCTGGTGAACAACGCGGGCATCACCCAGGATCAGTTAGCAATGCGCATGAAGGACGACGACTGGGACGCGGTGATCGACACCAATCTCAAGTCCGTGTTCCGTTTGTCGCGCGCAGTGCTGCGCCCGATGATGAAGGCGCGTGGCGGCCGCATCATCAATATCACTTCGGTGGTGGGCTCGGCTGGCAATCCCGGGCAAGCCAACTACGCAGCCGCCAAGGCTGGCGTGGCGGGCATGACGCGTGCGCTGGCGCGAGAGATCGGCAGCCGCAATATCACCGTGAATTGCGTCGCCCCTGGCTTTATCGACACCGACATGACCAAAACCTTGCCCGAGGAACAGCAAACTGCGCTCAAGGCTCAGATTCCGCTCGGCCGTTTGGGCAATCCGGAAGACATCGCGCATGCCGTCACGTTTCTCGCCTCGCCGCAAGCGGGATATATCACCGGCACGACGCTGCACGTCAACGGCGGCATGTACATGTCGTAACGGCATTCGGTTATCATCCGCGCCGCGACTCGTTAATTGAGATGGGTGCGGGGATGCCTTGACTGGAACCGTGCGCGCCGCTTTTTTGCAGGGGCAAACCTGATAAAATGCGCGCACCTGTATTTTTGAACTTCTTTTCCCTTGGAGGGGTTAATGGACAATATCGAACAGCGCGTTAAGAAGATCGTCGCAGAACAACTGGGCGTTGCAGAAGCGGAGATCAAGAACGAAGCTTCGTTCGTGAACGACCTCGGCGCAGACTCGCTTGACACCGTCGAACTCGTGATGGCCCTCGAAGACGAATTCGGCATGGAAATTCCGGATGAAGAAGCTGAGAAGATCACGACCGTTCAGCAAGCGATCGACTACGCCCGCGCCAACGTCAAGGCGTAAGGCTATTCGCGCCCGCATCGCTGGGCTGGCTGCGTGTGACGCCCTGTCGCGCCGGCCTCCGGCACCTGCGGGGCTGGCGTTATTGCCAATGGAACTGGCGTTAGTGTCGCCGGTTGCGTTGTCGATGATGCCGCAGCCGGGGTCAGCGGCGCATCTGACCGCGCGTTTGCTCGCGCAGCAAACCATGCCTAAGCACACCGTGCTGCGGCCCGCGCAAGTTTCCGCGCGTTCGTCAGCGCGTTTGTCAGCGCATTTGTCAGGTTAACAGCCACAGGGCTCACAGGTCCGATTCCTGTGATCACTGTGGCTTTTGCTTTTGTCACCTATGAAGAAGAGGTTACCGTGAGCCGTCGTCGTGTTGTTGTTACAGGCCTGGGGCTGATTTCGCCTGTTGGCAATAATGTTGCCGACGGCTGGGCCAATCTGGTCGCCGGCAAGTCGGGCATTGCCAATATCACGAAGTTCGATGCGTCGAATTTCACGACCCGTTTTGCCGGCGAGGTGAAGGGCTTCAATATCGAGGACTACATCCCCGGTAAAGAGGCGCGCCACATGGACACGTTCATCCACTATGGCGTGGCTGCCGGCATCCAGGCGATGCAGGACAGCGGTCTGGAGATCACCGAGGAAAACGCGGAGCGCGTTGGCGTGGTGGTCGGTTCGGGCATCGGCGGTTTGCCGATGATCGAAGTCACCCAGACGGAACTGCTCAATCGCGGCCCGCGCCGTATTTCGCCGTTCTTCGTGCCGGCCTCGATCATCAACATGATCTCCGGGCATCTCTCCATCAAGTTCGGCATTAAAGGTCCGAACCTCGCCATCGTCACCGCGTGTACCACCGGCTTGCATTGCATCGGTGAGGCCTCGCGCCTGATCGAATACGGCGACGCGGACGTGATGATCGCGGGCGGGGCTGAATCCACCGTGTCGCCGCTGGGCATTGGTGGTTTTGCCGCCGCCCGTGCGCTGTCGCAGCGCAACGACGACCCGGCAACGGCAAGCCGTCCGTGGGATAAAGACCGCGACGGTTTCGTGCTGGGCGAGGGCGCGGGCGTCATGGTGCTCGAAGAGTACGAACACGCCAAGGCTCGCGGCGCGAAAATTTACGCCGAAGTCAGCGGCTATGGGATGAGCGGCGACGCCTATCACATGACCGCTCCGGTCGAAGATGGCGACGGCGCGCGCCGCTGCATGCTGGCGGCGCTCAAGAACGCACGCGTGAACCTGGAAGAAGTGAACTACCTGAACGCGCACGGCACGTCGACGCCGCTCGGGGACCTCGCGGAAACCACCGGGATCAAACGCGCCTTCGGTGACCACGCGAAGAGCATGGTGGTGAACTCCACCAAGTCAATGACCGGCCACCTGTTGGGCGGCGCGGGCGGGCTCGAGTCCGTGTTCACGGTGCTCGCCGTGCATCATCAGGTGTCCCCGCCGACCATCAACATCTTCAATCAGGATCCCGAGTGCGACCTGGACTACTGTGCCAACACGGCACGGGAGATGAAGATCGACGTCGCGCTGAAGAACTCGTTCGGGTTCGGCGGCACGAACGGCACGCTCGTCTTCAAGCGCGCCTGAGTCCGGGCCTCACCATTTGACGTCACAACCGTTGCAGGCCGGCGCCGCACCCCAGTGCGGGCCGGCATCATCCACCGGCGCGCCGCTGATCGCCCTGCGGCCGTCCGTGTGGCTGCGCGGTGTCGCCGTGGCGTGCATACTGATCGCAGTCGCGGCAGTTCAAACGACGCTCGGCGCCCGGCTCGGCATGTGGCAGGCAACGCCGGCGGCACTCGCGACGTTTGCCTTGCTGATGCTGGCGGCACGCCGTCATTGGCGTGCCGAACCGGCTTCCCTCAAAATCGGGCCCGATGGCCTCACACTCTGGACCCGCGCAGGCCGTGTCATCGCGCAGGGCCGCATTGCCGGCTTTTCGCAGTGGAGCGGCCGGCTGCTCATCCTGGTGCTCGCGGACGGGTCTGGTCGCTCCCGCCATCTACTGATCGCCGCTGACGCACTCGGCGCCGGCGCATTCCGCGAACTGGCGGTGCTCGGGCGACACGCCAGCCGCGTGTGACTGTAACGACTGTAACCGCTGTTACCTTGGTAACGTGACGCTTTGATGGGGACGCTACAATGGTGCCCCGCCATGCACCCAATAGTTAACGGATTCATCAGGTGAGCGAAAAAGAAATTGATCAGTTGCTGGTTGAACGCGTCCAGAATGGCGACAAGGCGGCGTTCGAGCTTCTGGTCTCCAAATACCACCGAAAGATCCTCCGGTTGATTTCGCGGCTCGTGCGCGACCCCGCTGAGGTGGAGGACGTGGCGCAGGACGCCTTTATCAAGGCGTACCGCGCGCTGCCGCAATTCCGCGGTGAGTCGGCGTTTTATACGTGGTTGTACCGGATTGCGGTCAACACGGCAAAGAACTACCTTGCGACCCAGGGGCGGCGTGCACCTACCTCGACCGAAGCAGATGCTGAAGAAGCTGAAACTTTCTCGGACGCCGACCAACTAAGGGATATCAACACGCCTGAGTCGATGTTGATGAGCAAGCAGATCGCTGAGACGGTCAATGCTGCGATGGCGGTTTTACCGGAAGAGTTGCGCACCGCCATTACTCTTCGTGAAATTGAAGGTTTGAGCTACGAGGAAATCGCTGAGATGATGGGGTGCCCGATCGGCACGGTCAGATCACGAATTTTTCGCGCTCGCGAAGCCATTGCGGCAAAATTGCGACCATTGCTTGACACACCCGAAGGCAAACGCTGGTAATTACCGGCTGGCCGGGCGGGGCAATGGGGCAATATCCAGGTTAGGTGGTGTCACTAGGGGTGTGTGTTAGATGGGGAGCATCATGGGGTCGGTCTCGATGCAATCGCAAGCAAGCTCGCGCGGCGAGCGTCTGTCCGCTTTTGTCGACGGTGAGTTGTTCGGCGAAGAGCATCTGAACAAGTTTATTTCCGGGCTGGATCACGAGGATCGCGCCTCCTGGTCGCAGTACCACCTGATCGGCGACGCGCTGCGTTCCGACGATCTGGCGGTAAGCCCTGCGGCCAGCAATGCGTTCCTCGCCGGCTTCGCCGCGCGTTTCGAGCAGGAGCCGCACGTGCTGGCGCCTGCCGCCATGCCGGTTGCAAAACGTCTGCTGGCGCTGCGTCGCCGCGTCGTGCCGGCGTTTGCCGTGGCTGCGGCGGCTGCCACCCTCACGTGGATCGTCGTGCCGCAGCTGCAAGGCGTGTCGGGCACGCCGGGCATCAGCCAGGTGGCGTCGGTGCAGTCGCATGGGGATGCGGTGCAGCGCGTTGCAATGGCGCCGGTGGCCACCGTGGCGGCCCAGCCTGTGCAGGACGGCAATATCATCCGTGACGCCAGCCTCGACCAATATCTGGAAGCTCATCAGCAGTTCGCGCAACAGCCGGTCATGCCGGGTTCCATGCCGCTGCTTCGCACTACCGCCATGACCACGCAAGGCCAATAGTCTGATGCAGACACTGCGGTTGAATAAAACGACTATATGGGGGCGGCTGCCGGCATTTCTTTTCTGTGCAGCCGTATTGTTGTCCACCGCACCGCGTGTCTTTGCGCAATCTGACGACCCGCTCGTCGCCCGCCGCACCGCGGCGGATTTGCTCAACCGGATCCACCAGGCCGCGCAGCAACAGAACTACGAAGGCGCGTTCGTCTATCAGCGCGGCAACTTCGTGCAGACCTCGCGCATTGTCCATTACGCCACCCGCAACGACGGCGAGTTCGAGCAGCTCGAAAGTCTGGATGGCAAGCCGCGCAAGATGTTGCGTCATAACGACGACATGTACACGTTCATCCCCGAACGGCATTTGTGCGTCGTCGAAAAACGTCAGAACAAGGATTCGTTTCCGGCGCTGCTATCGGCGAGCGGCGACCAGGTGCTGACGGTGTACGAACCGAAGCTGCTCGGCACCGACCGGGTAGCGGGAATCGACAGCGACGTGGTCGAACTCGACCCGAAAGACGCGTTCCGTTTCGCTTACAAACTGTGGGCGGACAAGAAAACGGGCCTTCTGCTGCGCGCACAGACGCTGGACCCGAGCGGCCAGGTGCTGGAGCAGTTATCGTTTTCGCAAATCAGTATTGGCGTACCGGTCGACAAGACCGCAATCGTCAACGGCATTCACAACATCAGCGGCTGGACTGTCGTGCATCCGCCGGTCGAACCGGTGGACATGGAAGCGCAGGGCTGGCAGATCACGCCCAACGTGCCCGGCTTCCACGAGATTCGTGAGCTGCGCCGGCCTATGGCAGCGCAGGATGCGAGCGCGCCGCCCATCCCGGTCGATCAAGCGGTGTTCTCCGACGGGCTGGCCGCGATTTCCATTTTTGTCGAGCCGGTCGAAAACAATACGCGCAAAGAAGGCGCGGGTAGCAATGGGGCGACGCACGTGCTCGTTAAGCGTCAAGGTGATTTCTGGATTACCCTACTTGGAGAAGTGCCCCAGGCCACATTGCAGCAATTTGCGTCTGCCATAGAATATAAGGCTCCCAAGTAGTCCCTGTCATCCTTCGAATCCCTTGGCTCGCTACGATATGACGACTTTCACGGTGCGCAAATTCCTCGCGGCCGCGGTGGTGGCAGTTTGTCTGCCACTGGTACCGCATACGGCGTCGGCGGTTCCCGCAGCCAATCTTCCCGATTTCACGGATCTCGTCGACAAGGTCGGCCCAGCAGTCGTCAACATTCGCACTACCACCCGTGTGTCAGGCAGTAGCAGCCACGGAATGCCGCCGGGCATGGATGACGGCGACATGTCGGAGTTCTTTCGCCGCTTCTTCGGCATTCCCATGCCGCAGCAGCCTGGCACGCCTCCCAGCGACAACAACGGCAATGGCGGCAGTGACAATGGGGGCAGCGGCGGCAGTGGCAGCGGCGGCAGCAGCAGTCAGGACACGCCCGATAACTCGGACTCCGAGCAGAGCAGTGGCGTAGGGTCGGGCTTCATCCTGTCCCAGGATGGCTACGTGATGACCAATGCGCACGTGGTGGACGACGCTGACAATATTTACGTCACGCTAACGGACAAGCGCGAATTCAAGGCGAAGCTGATCGGTGTCGATGACCGCACGGACGTCGCGGTCGTCAAGATCAATGCGGCCAATCTGCCGGCGGTGACGATCGGCGATTCGACCAAAGTGCGCGTGGGCGAGTGGGTGGTGGCGATCGGCTCGCCGTTCGGGCTGGAGAACACGGTGACCGCGGGTATCGTCAGCGCGAAGGGCCGTGATACGGGCGATTATCTGCCGTTCATCCAGACCGATGTGCCGGTGAACCCCGGCAACTCAGGTGGCCCGCTCATCAACATGCAGGGCGAGGTGATCGGCATCAACTCGCAGATCTATAGCCGCACGGGCGGCTTCATGGGCATTTCGTTCGCCATTCCGATCGACGAAGCGATGCGCGTGGCCGATCAGTTGAAGAGCACCGGCAAGGTCACGCGTGGCCGCATCGCCGTGGCTATCGGCGAAGTGACCAAGGATGTCGCCGAATCGCTCGGCCTGCCAACGGCCGAGGGTGCGCTCGTGAGCAGCGTCGAGCCGGGTGGTCCGGCGGACAAGGCGGGCGTGCAGGCGGGCGACATCATCCTGAAGTTCAACGGCCATTCGGTCGATACCGCGACGGACTTGCCGCGTATGGTCGGCGATACGAAGCCGGGCACGAAGGCCACCATTACCGTGTGGCGTAAAGGCCAGACGCGCGATCTGCCGATCACGATCACGGAAATGCAGCCGGACAAGACCGCGAAGGCCGACGAGAAGCAAACTCCGCCGCCGAAGCAGCGCGCCACCAATTCGCTCGGTATTGCCGTTAGCGACATCCCAAGCGATCAGCAAAAGACGCTGAAGGTGCATGGTGGCGTGCAGGTCGATCAGGTGGATGGTCCCGCAGCGCGTGCGGGCCTCGCGAAGGGCGATCTGATTCTGCGTGTGGGCGACACGGACATCTCGAGCGCGAAGCAGTTCGACGAAGTGACTGCCCATCTCGACTCGCAGAAGATGGTGGCGCTGCTCGTGCGCCGTGGCGACAACACGCAGTTCGTCCCGCTGCGTCCGCGTGGCAGCAACTCCTCGCAGAAATGACGCCGGCGGCACCGCTCACGCTGTATGGGCGCGCGTGGTGCCATCTGTGCGACGACATGCGCGTCGCGCTCGAGCCGTTGCTGGCCGAGTTCGACACGCAACTAAACGTGGTGGATATCGACGCGGACCCGCTACTGGAAGCGCGTTATAACGAACTCGTGCCTGTGCTGGTCTGCGATGGTGTCGAGTTGTGCCACTATCATCTGGACGAAGCGCGGGTCCGTGCCGCGCTCAGTGCGCGCGCAGTCCGGCAGGGCTAGCAGCAGATCGGCTCGCGCCGAATCAATGCCGAATTAATGCCGAAGCGTTGCCGAACGAGCGACGCATGCGTGCGGAATACCCTCTGGCGAGGCGCTCTGGTGAGCCGCCTTTCCATCCCCTCCTGCAAGATATGCCGGGCGAGAGCCAATATCGGCTAAAATAGACAGGTTTTTCACCTACTTACAAGGCGTGCTCCGCAATCGTCCGAGCGCGCCTTTTTCGCTTGATCGGTACTGAATGGATCATATTCGTAATTTCTCGATCATTGCGCACATCGACCATGGCAAGTCGACGCTCGCCGATCGCATCATCCAGATTTGCGGCGGACTGTCCGACCGCGAAATGGAAGCCCAGGTGCTCGACTCGATGGATCTCGAGCGCGAGCGCGGCATCACCATCAAGGCACAGACCGCTGCATTGACCTATCGCGCACGCGATGGGCGCATCTACAACCTCAACATGATCGACACGCCGGGCCACGTCGACTTTTCGTACGAGGTCAGCCGTTCGCTGTCCGCGTGTGAAGGCGCGCTGCTCGTCGTGGACGCGAGCCAGGGCGTCGAGGCGCAGACCGTGGCGAACTGCTACACGGCCATCGAACTCGGTGTGGACGTCATTCCGGTGCTCAACAAGATCGACCTGCCGGCCGCGAATCCCGAGAACGCCATTGCCGAAATCGAGGACGTGATCGGCATCGACGCAACCGACGCCACGCATTGCAGCGCCAAGACCGGCCTCGGCGTCGAAGACGTGCTCGAAGCGCTGATCGCCAAGGTGCCGCCGCCCAAGGGCGACCCGGACGCGCCGCTGCAGGCGCTGATCATCGACTCGTGGTTCGACAACTACGTGGGCGTCGTGATGCTCGTGCGTATCGTCAACGGCACGCTGCGTCCGAAAGACAAAATCCGCATGATGGCGACCGAAGCGCAGTATCCGGTCGAGCACGTGGGCGTGTTCACGCCGAAATCGAAGAATCTCGAATCGTTGTCCGCCGGGCAGGTGGGCTTCATCATCGCCGGCATCAAGGAACTGGCCGCCGCGAAAGTGGGCGATACGGTGACCTTGGTGAACCGGCCGGCCGCCGAGCCACTGCCGGGCTTCAAGGAAGTGAAGCCGCAGGTGTTCGCGGGTCTCTACCCGGTGGAAGCGAACCAGTACGACGCGCTGCGTGACTCGCTGGAAAAGCTCAAGCTGAACGACGCTTCGTTGCAGTACGAACCGGAAGTGTCGCAGGCGCTCGGCTTTGGTTTCCGTTGCGGCTTCCTCGGCCTGTTGCACATGGAGATCGTGCAGGAACGTCTCGAGCGCGAGTTCGACATGGACCTGATCACCACGGCGCCGACCGTGGTGTACGAAGTCCTGCAGCGCGACGGCACGACCGTGATGGTCGAGAATCCGGCCAAGATGCCGGAGCCGTCGAAGATCGAAGAAGTGCGCGAGCCGATCGTCACCGTCAACCTGTACATGCCGCAAGACTATGTGGGCTCGGTGATCACGCTGTGTACGCAAAAGCGTGGCAACCAGATCAACATGCAGTACCACGGTCGTCAGGTTCAGCTCACGTACGAAATTCCGATGGGCGAAGTGGTGCTCGATTTCTTTGATCGCCTGAAGTCCATCTCGCGTGGCTATGCGTCAATGGACTACGAGTTCAAGGAATACCGTGCGGCGGATGTCGTGAAGGTCGACATGCTGATCAACGGCGACAAGGTGGATGCGTTGTCGGTCATCGTGCACCGTTCGCAGAGCCAGTTCCGCGGTCGCGAAGTGGCTTCGAAGATGCGCGAACTGATTCCGCGTCAGATGTACGACGTGGCCATTCAGGCCACGATCGGCGCGAACATTATTGCCCGCGAGAACATCAAGGCTTTGCGTAAGAATGTGCTGGCAAAATGCTACGGCGGCGACATTAGCCGTAAGAAGAAGCTGCTGGAAAAGCAAAAGGCAGGCAAGAAGCGAATGAAGCAGGTCGGGTCCGTTGAGATTCCGCAAGAGGCTTTCCTCGCCATTCTGCGTGTCGAAGATAAATAAGACGAAGAACGGAACTCTATGAATTTTGCGCTGATTCTTTTTGTGCTCGTCATCATTACGGGCCTCGCGTGGGTAGCAGACAAGCTGGTGTTCCTGCCGCAACGGCGCCGCGCGGCAGATGCCGCGGTCGCCGAATTCGACCGCCAGCAGGCGCGCGTCGGCGAGCGTTTCGCTGACGAAAACGCGCCGCAAACGCGGGCACGCCTGCGTGAGGAGAACCTGCGTCAACCCTGGTGGCTCGAGTATTCGGCGAGCTTCTTCCCGGTCATTCTGGTGGTGTTCGTGGTGCGTTCGTTCGTGGTCGAGCCGTTCAAGATCCCCTCGGGTTCGATGGTGCCGACGCTGCTGGTGGGCGACTTCATCCTCGTCAACAAGTACGACTACGGCATTCGCCTGCCTATCACCAACACCAAGATCACTGCGGGCCGTCCGCTGCAGCGTGGTGACGTGGTGGTGTTCCGCTATCCGAAAGACGAGTCGGTCGACTACATCAAGCGCGTGATCGGTCTGCCCGGTGACGTCGTGGCGTATCAGGACAAGCAACTCACCATCAACGGCAAGCCGGTGCCGGAGACGCCGCTGCCCGATTACTTCGACGAAGAGCGCATTGGTTACGCGAAGCAGTTCGAAGAAGATCTGGATGGCCGCAAGAACGCGATCCTGAACAATCCGGCAGTGCCGCCGTTCATCGTCGGTGCGGAAGATTATCCGTATCGCGACAACTGCACGTATGACGCACGCGGTGTGATCTGCAAGGTGCCGCCCGGCAACTATTTCATGATGGGCGACAACCGCGACAACAGTGCAGACAGCCGTTACTGGGGTTTTGCACCGGACCAGAATATCGTTGGCCGCGCGTTCTTCATCTGGATGAACTTCAGCAATCTGAAGCGCATCGGATCATTCCACTGATCGCGATCGCACTAGCGCGCATCACAGACCGCACAACACGTCGCCCCGCGAGTTCGCAACGGGCGCGACGTGTTATCACGCTACTTTAAGAACGTGCGGTAAGCCCGCTTCACTACGCTTTTTCGTCGGCTGCCCCGTGTTTTCGCTGGGGCAGGCGCCCGCGTTATACTCTGCACATGCCCCTATCTCCGTTGGAAAGCCGTTTGCGCTACGAATTTCGCAATGCGGAATTGTTGCGTCAGGCTTTAACTCACCGCAGTCACAGCGCCACGCATAATGAACGGCTCGAGTTTCTCGGCGATTCCGTTCTGAACTGCGCGGTGGCCGCGCTATTGTTCCAACGTTTTGGGAAACTGGACGAAGGCGACCTGTCGCGCGTTCGTGCCAATCTGGTCAAGCAGCAGTCCCTTTATGAAATCGCTCAGGCCCTGAATATTTCAGAAGGCTTGCGGCTAGGCGAAGGCGAACTGCGCAGCGGCGGCTTCCGGCGGCCGTCCATCCTTGCTGACACGCTCGAAGCCATCCTTGGCGCGATCTTCCTCGACGGTGGCTTCGACGCCGCCCAGACGGTCATCAAGCGCCTGTACGTGCCGATTCTCGACCATATCGACCCCCGTACGCTCGGCAAGGATTCGAAGACGCTGCTGCAGGAGTATCTGCAAGGTCACAAGATCGCGTTGCCCACCTACACCGTGGTTGCCACGCATGGTGCGGCGCACAATCAGCAGTTCGAAGTCGAATGCACGGTGCCCAAGCTCGACGTGAAAGTATCGGGCTCGGGAGCAAGCCGGCGTGCGGCTGAACAGGCCGCCGCCAAAAAGGCGCTCGACGAGGTAATGGCCGCGGCCCCTGCCGTGGTCGCCAAGCCGAAGCGTTCGAAAGGCGCTCGCGCGGCCAAACCCGATCCGGAGATCGTTCCCGGCGTGACCGGCGTGCAGGCTGCGCTTGATCTGCGCGCGCCGGATCGAAAGACCGAACGGTACGCACGCGGCGAAAAGGCCACCGTTACCGAGGCACTCGCCGAGCGCCCGGCGTCGTTCGCAGTGCCTGCCGCGCCGCTCGCGGTGATTCGCGCCGCGCATGTCGAGTACAGCAACGTGGCGGTCGCGGAAAAAGACAAAGCAGAAAAAGCGGACCGACCCGAGCGTGCCGACAGATCGGACAAGCTGGACAGGCTGGAAAAGAACGAGCGCCCGGAGCGTGCTGGGGAAAAGAGCGAACTGCTGCCTCGCAGCCTCGATAAGACCGCGGAAAAGACCGTGGACAAAGCCGCGGACAAATCGGCCGACAAGCCCGATGCCGCCGCCCGCAGCGTGGACAAGCCCGCTGCATCCCGTACCAGGGAACTCGCGCCCGATACGCCGGCGCCCGCCGAACTCGAACCCGGTGTTGCCGACGCGGTGCAAACGCGCGTCGCCGATGCCGGCCATTGATGCCATTTATGGGCGCGCGCGATTCGCGGCGCGTCCATTTGAACCTGCCGTAGCCTGAATATGAACGCTTCCACCCCCACTGGTTTCCGCTGCGGCATGGTCGCGATCGTCGGCCGCCCAAATGTCGGCAAATCCACGCTGATGAACGCGCTGGTCGGCCAGAAAGTCAGCATCACGTCGCGCAAGGCGCAGACCACGCGCCATCGCATCACTGGCATCCACACGCTGGAAGACGCGCAATACATTTTCGTGGATACTCCCGGTTTTCAGACCAAGCACAGCGGCGCGCTGAACCGCTCGCTCAATCGCGCGGTCACTTCGACGCTGACCTCGGTCGACGCGATCCTGTTCGTGATCGAAGCCGGTCGCTTCGGCCCGGACGATCAGAAGGTGCTGGACCTGATTCCGCCTTCGGTGCCCACGCTGCTGATCGCGAACAAACTCGACCGCGTGTCGGATAAGGACTCGCTGTTCCCGTTCATGCAGCAGGTAAGTGCGCTGCGTCAGTTCAACGAGATCGTGCCGCTGTCCGCCAAGAACCCCGATGACATCAAGCGGTTGATGGCGACGATCAAGCCGTTCCTGCCGGAAGGCGCGCCGATCTACGGTGAGGACGATTTGACCGACCGCAGCGAGCGCTTTCTCGCCGCTGAAATCCTGCGCGAGAAGGTGTTCCGCTGGACCGGCGACGAACTGCCGTACACCAGCACCGTGCTGATCGACAAGTTCGAGACGGAAGGCCGGTTGCGGCGTATCTTCGCGACCATCATGGTGGATCGCGACATGCACAAGGCCATGATCATTGGCCAGAAGGGCGCCAAGCTGAAGCAGATCAGCACCGAAGCGCGCCTCGACATGGAAAAGCTGTTCGACGGTCCCGTGTATCTGGAAACCTTCATCAAGGTGAAGAGTGGCTGGGCCGACAATGAAGCCGGACTCCGCGCCTATGGGTACGAATGACGCGTGGATGACGCTGCATTCTGACGCGGACCCGGACAACCCGGAGCCGGCCGCGCCTGCTCGCGAGCCTGCCAGGGGGCGTGCGTCGAGAAAATCTTCCGCTGCGTCTTCGGCTAGCGCTGGGGGCGATGCGGGCAAAGCGGGCGAGGGCCGCAAGCCACCGCCTCGCCGTGCGCCGCGTAGCTCCACTTCCGAATACAAGATCACCGAGCAGCCGGCCTTCGTGCTGCATAGCTATCCGCATCGCGAGACCAGTCTGATCATCGACGTGCTGACGCGCGATCATGGCCGTCTCGCGCTGGTCGCGAAGGGCGCCAAGCGCCCGCATTCCGCGCTGCGCGGTGTGTTGCAGACGTTCCAGCCGCTCGCGCTGTCGTGGTCCGGCAAGTCGGAAGTCCGTACGCTGACTGGCGCCGAATGGGTGGGCGGCATGCTGCCGCTCGCGGGCGACGCGCTGCTGTGCGGCTTCTACGTCAACGAACTGCTGGTCAAATTCTGCGGGCGCGAAGATCCACATCCGCAACTGTTCCAGCACTACGTGGTCACACTTGCACGTCTCGCGCATGACGAGCCGGCGGTGCAGGTGTTGCGCTCGTTCGAACGCGTCCTGCTGCGTGAGACCGGTTACGCAATGGCGTTGAGCCGGACGGTCACGCGTAAAACCGTGCAGCCGGACGGCCGTTATGTGTTCGACCCGGAGCGCGGCGTGCGCGAAGCATCCGACGATCTCCCCGCGCAATGGCCCGTGATCGCGGGGCAAACTTTGCTCGACATGGAGGCGGACGATTATCAGCGTCCCCAGACCGTGGCGCAGAGCAAGACGCTGATGCGCTTTCTGCTCAACACTTACCTTGGCGGCACGCCGCTCGCGACGCGCCAGATCCTGATCGACCTGCAGAACCTATGAGCTTCTTTCTTACCTCGCCGACCGTTATCGACCTGGGCGTGAACATCGATCACGTCGCCACGCTGCGCAATGCGCGCGGCACCTCGTACCCTGATCCGATCCGCGCGGCACTCGACGCCGAAGAAGCCGGCGCGGACGCGATCACGTTGCATCTGCGCGAAGACCGTCGGCATATCGTCGACGCAGACGTGCGCAAACTTCGGCCGCTCCTGAAAACGCGCATGAATCTCGAATGCGCGGTGACGCAGGAGATGCTCGATATTGCCTGCGAGGTGCAGCCGCACGACGTTTGTCTCGTGCCGGAAAAGCGCGCGGAATTGACGACGGAAGGCGGTCTGGATGTGGCCGGCCAGTTCGAAGCCGTGCGCGCTGCCTGCAGGCAACTGGCGGACGCGGGTTCTCGCGTGTCGCTTTTCATCGACCCCGACGAGACGCAGATTCGCGCGGCGCATGACGCAGGCGCGCCGGTCATCGAGTTGCACACGGGACGCTATGCCGAAGCGCATGATCCCGCTGAACAGCAGCGCGAATACGAACGCGTGGTGCGCGGCGTGGAACTCGGCGTGTCGCTCGGCATCAAGGTCAATGCGGGCCACGGTCTGCATTACACCAATGTGCAACAGATCGCGGCGATTGATGGCATCGTTGAACTGAACATCGGTCATGCGATCGTCGCGCATGCGATCTTCGCCGGCTGGGACAACGCGGTGCGCGAGATGAAAGCGATCATGGTCGCCGCACGCCTCGCCGCGCGCGCCTGACGTCACGCTCGCCACCGGGTGCCGTCCTACGGTTTCCCGGTTCCCCGCACAAGCGCAACGACTGCAAGAGGACACGGCACACGCATGGCAATCTACGGCATTGGCACGGACATCGTTCAGGTCAGTCGCGTCGCGGCAGTGATGACGCGCACCAACGGCCGCTTTGCCGAGAAAGTGCTCGGCGCGGACGAACTGCGCATTTATCACGCGCGGCATGCACGCTCTGCGGTGCGCGGCCTCGCGTTTCTGGCCACGCGCTTTTCGGCCAAAGAGGCGTTCTCCAAGGCAATCGGCCTCGGCATGCGCTGGCCGATGACCTGGCGAGCCTTGCAGACGCTCAATGAGCCGAGCGGCAAGCCGATCGTGGTCGCCTCCGGCGAACTGGCTGAATGGCTCGACGCCCGTGGCATTACGGCACGCGTGACCATCAGCGACGAGCACGACTACGCCGTGTCCTTCGTGATCGCGGAAGTGGCGGACGTGAGCAACAGCGTTGCCGTCGATTCACCCGCCGAGCCTGCCGATCCCCTCAGCCCCTGACTTTCCCCGATGTGGCGCGTCTGCGCCGCATCCTTTTCTCCTTGCGACATTCAATGAAAATCAATCCCGGACCGGTGATGCTCGACGTGGTCGGCAAAACCCTGACCGCCGACGACATTCGCCGTCTCGAACATCCCATGACTGGCGGCGTGATCCTGTTCGCGCGCCACTACGAGAACCGCGCACAACTGGTTGCGCTGACCGACGCAATACGCGAGGTGCGCCCCGAGCTGCTGATCGCAGTGGATCATGAGGGCGGCCGCGTGCAACGTTTCCGCACTGATGGCTTCACGACCCTGCCCGCAATGGGCAAGCTCGGCACGCTGTGGGACGCGGATGTCCTGCATGCGACCAAGGTCACCACGGCGGTCGGCTACATCCTTGCCGCTGAACTGCGCGCGTGCGGGGTCGACATGAGCTTTACGCCGGTGCTCGATCTGAACTACGGACAATCGCAGGTGATTGGCGACCGCGCGTTTCATCGCGATCCGCGCGTCGTGACGATGCTCGCGAAGAGCCTCGCTCATGGCCTCGCGCTGGCGGGCATGGCGAACTGCGGCAAGCATTTTCCGGGGCACGGCTTTGCTGCTGCCGACTCGCACGTGGCCATGCCGGTGGACGAACGGCCGCTCGACGAAATCCTGCGTGACGACGTCGCGCCGTACGACTGGCTCGGTCTGTCGCTGGCGTCGGTGATTCCGGCCCACGTGATCTATCCGAAAGTGGACAGCAAACCGGCGGGCTTCTCGCGTATCTGGCTGCAAGACGTGTTGCGCGGCAAGCTGCGTTTCACGGGCGCGATTTTCAGCGACGACCTGTCGATGGAAGCCGCGCGTCAAGGCGGCACCTTGACCGAGGCCGCGACGGCCGCGCTGCAGGCGGGCTGCGACATGGTGCTGATCTGCAATCAGCCGGCGGAAGCGGAAAAGGTGCTGGATGCGTTGCGCTTCACGCCATCGAAGGAATCGCGCCAGCGCATCGAACGGATGCGTCCGCGCGGCAAGGCGCTGAAGTGGAGCAAGCTGATCGCCGAGCCGGAATATCTGCAGGCGCAGTCTCTGTTGCGAAGCGCAGTGGCTTGAGCGCGATGGCAGCTTGAATGTAAAAACGGCGGTGTTTTCTAACACCGCCGTTTTTTTACGACCTGCTCCTACGACCTTTAGTCGTGCATCGGACTACGCCGCGCGCCTTAATTCAAACGCATGCGCTGCAGCTTGTTATACAGCGTCTTCGGACTGATCCCCAGCAACGACGCTGCCCGATGCCGCGTACCGCCCACTGCATCGAGCGTAGCGCGGATCAGCATTTCTTCGACGTCTGCGAGCGGGGTGCCAACCGTGACCTGCACACGGCTGCCGTTCAGATCGCGGCCGCCGGCCGAACCATGCTCGTCGGCGCGCAGCGATTCGATCACGTCACCCGACGCCTGGTACGCACGCTTTACACGCTCCTGCAATTCACGCACGTTGCCGGGCCATTCATAGGCGAGACACTCGCGCAGGAAGTTCGGGCCGATCTGCTTGGTGGCATCGGCGCCGCCGATGGCGCTGGCTTCACGATTGAGCTCGTCGATCAGGGCTTGCGCAAACAGCGCGGCATCCTCGCCGCGTTCGCGCAGCGGCGGTAGCGCAATCGCGGCTGCTTCGAGGCGCAAGGCGAGATCCGCGTGCAGGCTGCCATCGGCCACCGCGGCGCGCGGCGCCTTGCGCGTCGAGGCGATCAGACGGAAATCCGTCACGACCGGATGCGTGCCGCCCACCCGCATGAAGGTCTGCGTATCGAGCGCGCGCAACAGTGCTTCCTGCTGGGGACGCGGCAATTCGGCGATCTCGTCGATAAACAGCGTGCCGCCGCTGGCCTGCTCGAACAGCCCGTGCTCGCGCTGATCGGACCCATTGAACGCAGCGCGCTCGTGTCCGAACAGCACGCTGTCAAGCGTGCCGTTCGCGGCGAGCGTCGCCGCCGTGCGGCAATCGAACGTGACGAACGGTCCCTTGCGACGACGGCTCATCTCGTGAATCGTGCGCGCGGTGACTTCCTTGCCGGTTCCCGCTTCGCCGGAAATCAAAACCGCGGCTTCGGTCGGGGCGGTGTGCTCGATCATGTCGTACAGGTGCTGGATCGCGCCGCTGCGGCCAAGCATCGGCCCAAAACGGCCAAGTTGGCGCAACGTGGCACGCAAGGTCTGCACTTCCTCGGTCAACTCGTACGGACGCGGAATGCGCGCCAGCAGGCTGCGCAAACGCGGAATGTTGACGGGCTTCAACAGATAATCCCAAATTCCGTGTCGCAAGCCTTCGATGGCGCTTTCGACGGTGGCATTACCGGTCATCACGATGACAGGCAATGCGCCGCCGGGCGGCTGCGTGGGCAAATGCTGGAGCAGGTCGAGACCGCTGCCATCGGGCAGGTTCAGGTCGACCAGCACGACGTCCGGGATGAAGCGCGTGAGCGCAGCCCGCGCTTCGGCGAGGGTTGTCGCGGTGTCGACGGAGAATCCGTCAGCGGCGAGGATCGCGGATAGTCCGGACAGGCTATTAGGATCATCTTCGACAATCAGGGCGTGTGGCATAGTGAAGGGCGCAGGTTATTGAGTGGACGGGCCCCACGCCGCGCGCCGGTACTCGGGCGCGCTAGCGAGGGTGCGACGATTGACTGGCGTCCTGGGCGGCGTCGTTACAGACTCGTTCCACGCGGCAACGTGCCTGGCGGCGACGTTCCGGCTAGCGAACCACCGGGAGAAAATCGCACCGCGCCTTGCCAGTGCTGCTGCCGGTTCCGCATCAGCGGTGGCGCGCAGGCACAAGGAGGCTGTAGCCGCGAGGGACGCGACAGTCGGATTCATTAGTACCGGTCGAAAAACTGGCGGACTTCGCGCTCGGCTTCTTCACGAGTCTTGCCGTAACGCTCCTGAATCAGACCTGCGAGTTTGTCGACCCGGCCTTCCGCTTTGGTCAATTCGTCGTCGGTCAACTCTCCCCAAGCCGTCTTGGCCCGGCCAACCATCTGCTTCCATTTGCCTTCTGCGATATCGTTATTCATGGCGCATCTCCCAAGGATGAAAAGAAGCAAAACCTGTTCGGTTTGTTCCTGACTCAAGCAGAGACTGTGCCATCAGCGATTACTTAAATTTATCAAGGGTTTGGAGGCTGTGGTGAGAGGAGATTGCTGGCGCCGGCAGGCAAAATTGAGAACGCTGCCGGTAAAGATTGCCTCAACCATACACGGTCGCGAAAAAAAGAAAAAGCGCCCAAAAGTGGGCGCTTTTTGATGTGGCCGCCGCACTCCGCACGGGGGCAGAATGCAGGGCAGGCGAAGCAGGAAAGCTTGCCGGTGTTGGCTGACTACGGGCGCAGAATCGACCAGAGGTCGACCCAGAAACCGACCCAGGGCCGGTGCCGATAACCCAGCGCCAAACGGCGCCAAACGGCGACAAACAGCGCCAAGCGACGCTTAGGCGCGGCTGCGGTACTCGTGCGTGCGGGTGTCGATTTCGATCTTGTCGCCGATGTTGCAGAAGAGCGGCACCTGCAGTTCGAAGCCCGTGTTCAGCTTGGCGTTCTTCAGCACCTTGCCCGACGACGTATCGCCCTTCACAGCCGGTTCCGTGTAGATGATCTCGCGCACCAGCGTGGTGGGCAGTTCCACCGAGATGGCCTTCTCGTTGTAGAACACGACTTCGCAAGCCATGCCGTCTTCGAGGTAGTTCAGCGCGTCGCCCATCATTTCGGCTTCGACTTCGAACTGGTTGTAGTCGGCGTCCATGAACACGTACATCGGGTCAGCGAAGTACGAGTACGTGACTTCCTTGCGGTCGAGCAGAACGACGTCGAACTTGTCGTCGGCCTTGTACACCGTTTCCATGCCTGCGCCGGTCAGCAGGTTCTTGAACTTCATCTTGACGACGGCGGAGTTACGGCCCGATTTGTTGTATTCGGCCTTTTGCACGACCATTGCGTCTGCGCCGATCATCACGACGTTGCCGGTGCGGAGTTCCTGTGCGGTCTTCATAAAACTGTCCTGTACGAAATAAATAGCTTTAACTGTGCTCAACGGCATACGGCGCAAGCGTGCGGTTGCCCGCGGCCTTTCATGTCTCGCGGCCCATTTACCTTCCGGTCACTGCGTTTTACCGCTTTTTACCCAGGCTTGCGCCCTGGCCTATGCCCGGCTCAAGCCCTTGTTCGGCCCTTGCTCGGGCGTACCCACGGGGGCACCCAATGCGTGTGACTCACCCGGTTTTTGAGCGCTGCCACGTGGTGGCATGGTGGCCGCAACCTGATTTTGCAACCGCATGTGCCGCTTTCACGAGAGACCGGCTGCCGGATTTGTTCCCGCGTTGTTGCTACGTTTGTTGCCACGCTTGCTGCTGCGTTTGTTGTCACGTGTCTTGCGGGACCGGTCGCCGCCATCGTGCCGCGCTTGCGTCGTCGGCCGTTGGATAACCGCTTATTTTAACTGACTTTTTGCGAAATCGGCCAGATTTCCGGCGAGGTCACCGAGCGTCGCCAGTTCCCGCGTCCAATCCACCGCGCGCTGCTGGAAAACTTCGCGATGACGCTGGAAATCCGCCCAGTCCGGCGGGCCCACGCCGTTCCAGGCATGCCAGAAGCGCCCCAGCGCCGCGCGCGCCGCGGCGGCCAGGCCGCGGCCATAGTGCTCGAGCGCGGCGTCGAGTTTCGGCAGGTGAGCGTCGTCGGCTTGCGGGTAGATGTGCCACACGAACGGTCGCGCGGCCCATTGTGCGCGCACGAAGGAATCCTCGCCGCGCACGAAATTGATGTCGCTCGCCCACAGCAAGGCGTCGTAGCCGGGCTGATCCGTGAACGCCAGGGCGTGGGCGCGCAGGTTGCCGCGCTCCGCGTGTCTTCCGGCCTCGAACGCGGACAAACCGAAAAATCGCGCGAGCGCGCCGGAGATGCGGCCTTCTGGGACCAGCAGCACCACCGGAGTCGGCGCGTCACGCCATTGCACGAGCAGGCTGTCGACGGCGGGGTTCTCATAGGCGAACAGCGACACCACGGTCGCGTCGGCGTGGGGCGCGGGCGTGCCGACCGTCTTCTGCCACCACGCGTCCCGCGTAGGCGAGGACGTTTCGAAGGCCGCGCGAGCGGCGTCCAGATGGCGTTCCTTGATCACTCCGCCGGTGCCAGGACCGAGACCCGGAAAAAAGAAGGTCTTGGTCAGTGCGTAACGCGGATGCGGCGAGCGGCGCAGATGAAAATCCGCGACCCAGTCTTCCGCGCTCAGATATTCCAGGTTCAGCCAGACGGGCTCGCGTTCGCGGCGCGCCATCGCCGCGACATAGACATGCGGCACCTCACAGCCGAACGCTTCGATGACGACGTCGGCCACCTCCAGCGTGGCGCCGGCGCGCGACGGCTCGCGCCAGTGTTCGATGATGATGCCGCTGACCGCCTGGCGGCTGCGATCGAGGGCGAGGCTTGGACAGAGCTTCTGGAAGGCGTGCAGATCGTCGACGAAAATGCGCACCTGCCAGCCGTGTTCGCTCGCCAGTTGCCGCGCGAGTCGCCAGCACACGCCGATATCGCCGTAGTTGTCGATCACCGCGCAGAACAGGTCGGCGGCGATGGCCGCATGGCTGGTGCCCGAGGGTGCCGGCGCGTTAGCGTCCGCGGCCTCGGCAGAGGCGGGTGGCGCAGCCGCGGCGGTTGCGGCGGGCGACGCGGAAGCGGAGGACGCCGCGAAGGCCGCAGACACAGAAGCCGGAGACACAGAAGCCGGAGACACAGAAGCCGGAGACACAGAAGCCGGAGACACAGAAGCCGGAGACACAGAAGCCGGAGACACAGAGGCAGAAGCAGAGGCAGAAGCAGGACGCACGGATCGCATGTTGAACGGCGCCCGGGCCTCGGACGCGTGCGGAATGTTCTAAACTGGCGATTCTAAAGCACTCACACGACTCTCCGCGTGAATCCCGCCGCGGTGTTCAGCCCGATCCTGCATGACCGATTCCGACGCTCCCGATACGTTCGAGCCCAAAAAAGTGCTCGCCCAGTTGCCGCATCTGCCGGGCGTCTACCGGTATTACGACGCGCATGGCGCCGTGCTGTACGTGGGCAAGGCGCGCGATCTGAAGAAACGCGTGTCCAGCTACTTCACGAAGACGCTGCTGTCGCCGCGCATCGCGATGATGGTGACACGCATCGCACGCATCGAGACAACCGTCACGCGTTCCGAAGCCGAAGCGCTGCTGCTCGAAAACAACCTGATCAAGGCGCTCGCGCCGCGTTACAACATCCTGTTTCGCGATGACAAGTCGTACCCGTATCTCAAGCTCACGGGGCACGCGTTTCCGCGCATGGCGTATTACCGCGGCTCGGTGGACCGCAAGAATCAGTACTTCGGTCCGTTCCCGAGTGCCTGGGCCGTGCGCGAAAGCATCCAGATCCTGCAACGCGTGTTCCAGCTGCGGACCTGCGAGGATTCCGTGTTCAACAACCGCACGCGGCCGTGTCTGCTACATCAGATCGGACGTTGCACGGCGCCTTGTGTCGGCGCGATCAGCGAGGAAGATTACGCGCGCGATGTCGCGAACGCTTCACGCTTCCTGCTCGGCCGGCAAAGCGAGGTGATGAAGGAACTCGAAGAGAAGATGCATGCGTTCGCGTCGGAGCTGAAGTTCGAGCAGGCCGCGGCGGTGCGCAACCAGATGAGCTCGCTGTCGACGGTGTTGCATCAGCAGGCCATCGAAGTGGGCAGCGACAGCGATGTGGATATTCTCGCCGTGGTCGCGCTGGGCGGACGCGTGTGTGTGAATCTGGCGATGGTGCGCGGTGGACGCCACCTGGGCGACAAGGCGTATTTCCCGGCGCATGTCGAGAGCGCGTTGACGATCGAGGAGGGCGGCCTCGATGACGACGAAGCGGACGCGGCCGGTGCGCTGAACGCCGCGGTCGAGCAGAGCTTGCGTGCGTCGCGTGACGAAGCGTCGGTGATGCCGGCTGCGGATGCGAGCGCGGATGACGCCGGGCTGGATGCGTTGGTCATCGCAGAGGCGCTGCTGTCTGAGGTGCATGATGAGGTGGATGACGAAGCCGATGAGATCGTCGAGACAGCCGAAGATTTCGATGACGGCGGCGACGATCAGGATGACGCTAGCGAAGACGATGACGCGCGTGATGTCACCGCAGGCGCCGCCGATGTCGACGCCTCGGCAGACGAACCCTCCACCGCGAGCGTAAACGCGACAGGCACGGGCAAACCGTCACGCCGGCGCGCGAACGGCATCGAATCCGAAGTGCTCGAAGCCTTCATCGCGCAGCACTATCTCGGCAATCGCGTCCCGCCGGTACTGGTCGTGAGCCATGCGCCGGCGAATCGCGAACTGGTGGATCTGCTGATCGAACAGGCCGGCCACAAGGTCAGTGTGCTGCGTCAGCCGCAAGGACAGAAACGCGCGTGGCTCGCCATGGCCGAGCAGAATGCGCGGCTCGCGCTGGCACGGCTGCTGTCCGAGCAGGGCTCGCAGCAGTCGCGCACGCGTGTCCTCGCGGACACACTGGGACTCGAATGCGATGACCTCGCGCATCTGCGCATCGAATGCTTCGACATCAGCCATACGATGGGCGAGGCGACCCAGGCATCGTGCGTGGTCTATCATCATCACAAGATGCAGTCCTCCGAGTACCGGCGCTACAACATCACCGGTATTACGCCGGGGGACGACTACGCCGCCATGCGCCAGGTGCTCACGCGCCGCTACGAAAAGATGGTCGCGCAGGCGGCGGCGAATGCGGTTGACGAAGCGGCTGAGCGGGTCGCGGAGTCAGCCACCGAACAGCCCGCGGATCCCGAGCTGGCCGATCCACAGGCCGACGTACAGGCCGACGCACCGGCGGACGCACCGGCCGACGCAGCGGAAGCGCCACCAGCCGGTGCCGGCAGCATATTGCCGAACATCGTATTGATCGACGGCGGCAAGGGGCAGGTGGAGATTGCGCGCCAGGTCTTCACCGAAGTGGGTCTCGATGTCGGCATGCTGGTCGGGGTCGCAAAAGGCGAGGGGCGCAAGGTCGGGCTCGAAACGCTGATCTTCGCGGACGGCCGGCCGCCGCTCGAGCTCGGCAAGGAAAGCGCTGCGCTGATGCTGGTCGCGCAGATCCGCGACGAAGCCCACCGCTTTGCCATCACCGGCATGCGTGCAAAACGCGGCAAGACCCGTCAGACCTCGCGCCTGGAAGAACTCGAGGGCGTGGGCGCGAAGCGCCGTCAACGACTGCTGGCGCGCTTCGGCGGACTGCGCGGCGTGGTAGCGGCGAGCATCGACGATCTGGCGAGCGTCGAAGGCATTTCGCGTGCGCTGGCCGAACAGATCTACCGGCAACTACATTGATCGCGTCAGATCGCGTCTGGATGAACGAGAGCATTCGCACGACGCGTGAGGCTCGCGTCTCGTTATTGCCCCGTGCCGTGACCGTGGTCCGCAGAGGGCGGGCAGCCGCCGCCCCGCCTGCCTTGCGGCCCGCCCACGGCCGGTTTGGCGCCGGTTCGCCGCCCGTTTGCTTGTGGCAGGCCTTATGTCACGGCACAATTGCATCTCCCTTGTCAGACGCTGCGCCTGCCCATGCCGTTTAATTTCCCGATTTTCCTGACGTGGCTGCGGATCGTCCTGATTCCGCTCGTGGTCGGCGTGTTCTACTTGCCCGACATGATGATGAGCCCCATGCACCGCAATCTGGCGGCCGCGACGGTGTTCATCCTTGCTGCGTTGACGGACTGGTTCGACGGCTTTTTGGCCCGTAAATGGAATCAGACCTCCGCGTTCGGCGCGTTTCTCGACCCGGTCGCGGACAAGCTGATGGTGACGGCCGCGCTGCTCGTCCTCGTGCAACTGGCGCGACTCGATTCGGCGATCGCGCTCGTCATTGTCGGTCGTGAGATTGCGATTTCCGCGCTGCGTGAGTGGATGGCGCAGATTGGCGCATCGAAGAGCGTCGCGGTGAATTCGCTCGGTAAATTCAAAACCGTGTGCCAGATGGTCGCGATTCCGATGTTGCTGCTGTACGGTCCGGTGCCGCTCGCGCCTGGCTTCACCATCGACACGCGTGTCTGGGGCCTCTGGCTCATCCTGCTGGCAGCCTTCCTGACCATCTGGTCGATGCTCTATTACATGAAGCTCGCATGGCCGCAGATTCGTGAGCGGGGCGGGATCGTGTGAGCGCACGTTGTCCCCATCAAGACGTGCATGAAAGGGGTTGACACGTTTCGGCGGTTTCTACATAATCTCGTTTCTCCGGTGCACGTAGTTCTCGCAACGGAGCGTAATACAGCAGTAATCAGGCAGTATCTGCAACAAAATGCAGCAAAACGCGGGAGTAGCTCAGTTGGTAGAGCGCAACCTTGCCAAGGTTGAGGTCGCGAGTTCGAGACTCGTCTCCCGCTCCAGATTTAAAGCAGCGTTTCGTGCCCTGTCGTTGCGTGGCGAAGTAATGAGCAGCGTAAGAAGCAGCGCGTAGCAAAACGTTGTGATGCAGGACAATGCAGCACCATGCGGGAGTAGCTCAGTTGGTAGAGCGCAACCTTGCCAAGGTTGAGGTCGCGAGTTCGAGACTCGTCTCCCGCTCCAGACATTCGGGGAAGCAACGCTTCCCTTTTTGTTTGGTGGACCAACCGGCCATCGAACAATCTGTGAACCCGTCAAGTTGCTGTACTTGCAGCATGCAACAGAGATACGACGGCTAAGCAGTCCGCTTACGGCGCGATAGCAAAGCGGTTATGCAGCGGCCTGCAAAGCCGTTTAGGCCGGTTCGACTCCGGCTCGCGCCTCCAGCAGTCAAAGAAAAGCCCCGACACGTCGGGGCTTTTCTTTTTTCTGCGTCGCGTGGCGCATCAGGCTGCCAAGCTGCAACGACATCGAACGTACCGGGCGAGCAAGCGGCATTCATCGCGGCGCATGTGACGTTGCATATGAAATACTGTCGGCACATTCGTGCAACTTCATCCGACAGCTAATCCTCGCCATGTACTTTCAGCTCACCGGAACCCACGTCCGATTGCTCGGCTCGATGCATCTGTTCCCGGCCAGCAATCCACGCTTGCCTGCCTGGGTGCCGAACGCCTTCGAGTGGGCCGAAACGCTGGTCTTCGAATCAGACGCGCTGGCTATCCTGCCTTACCTGAAACGAGACGCGGGCACTTCGCTCGAACATGAGCTGCCTGCCGATGTCTGGCGCCGCCTCGACCCTTCCTGGCCCACCGCGGGGCCGTTGGCGCCGCTCAGCGAATTGCACGCGTGGGCCGCGCTTGTCGTGGCGCCGACGCTCTGTCAACGGGTGGTGGAGGGCGTCGAACCGCGCATGCTTCGCGTGGCGGCAGCGCAGGCGAAGCCGCATCGCTATCTGGAGACGGCTGCCGAAATCGCCGCATCCCTCGAAACGATTCCTTTGCAAACGGTCTGCACCGGGCTCGAATTGCTACTGGCTGATCTCACCGAACCTCAGCGCACGTTGGAGCGCATGCAGGACGCATGGCTACAAGGCGACGCCGAAGCGCTCTACTCAATTGCTACCGAATCACCGATGTTCCGCCTCCCAGGCGTGCGCAGCGCGCTCCTCGAGTCGCGCAATCGGGCGTGGGCGTCGCATGTCCGTGGCTTGCTCGATAGTCCGCAGCGTACCTTGGTGGTGGTCGGCGCGCTTCATCTGGCGGGGCCGGGCAGTCTGATCGAAGCCGTGGGGCACGCGGTCGAGCCGATCCCGCTAAAC
This sequence comes from Paraburkholderia sp. DHOC27, assembly GCF_003429005.1. Taxonomy (GTDB): domain Bacteria; phylum Pseudomonadota; class Gammaproteobacteria; order Burkholderiales; family Burkholderiaceae; genus Paraburkholderia. Next base: position 291,411 of record NZ_QVQV01000004.1, on the reverse strand, counting down.
GGCTAAACACGGCCCGTCTGTGACCGCTGTTGTTTTCTAGCCGGGATTGCGACGATTGTGTCGTGACGCCCGGTACGTCATATTAAGATGGCGCGTCCCATATTTGAGATTCGTCCCAGATTCGCCCTGCACAGACGCGTCGATTCACGCGTCATTGCGCTCCAACGACCCGGCTGCATCAAAAGCGAACGCCGTGAGACCGACCATAAAAATGAAACAGCAAGAGAAATACTCAGTGAAGCCGGCGTTGGCCGCGGTGCTGCTCGGCACGCTCCTGTTGTCCGCCTGCGGGGGCGGCTCGGGCGGCTCACCCAGTGCGCCGGCGGCGCCCGCCTTGAGCGAGACGCAACTCACTTATGAAAGCTTCGCGCTGGCATCGAACGGTGGGCTGTTCGATCTCGAAGGCGGCCTCGATATCTATACGACGCCTTCGGGAACCTCGGCGTTGAGTCCAGCGAGTAGCTTCTATACCGAACAGATAAGCATTCCGAAGAGTCCGAGCACGGGCGCACAACCGCTGACGGATACGATCGCCAGCGTGGCCTCGACGCTGACCGCACCGACCGACTTGCCCGGCACGCGCTACATGGTCGCGGGCAGCGTATTCGCGATGGCGTCGCCCGCCACGGGACAGGTGACGTATCCCGTCGGCAGCAACGCTGTCCAGACCACTTACTTCGCCTCGGGCAGCATCCAGCCGGTATTCACGACGCTGCAAACCAGCTATACGGTCACGCTGCTGAGCGGCCTGATCTCGAACTCGCCTGAAGAGCTTCTTACGACCAGCGACCTCGCAACCCTGACGCAGAGCGTCAACGGACTCACGCTGTATAACCCGGCCGCAACGTGGCAGGCGGGCTCGGCGTATATCAAGGTGGTTCGTCAGGTTGTCGGCGATACGCTGCTGGTCGACGACTGCGCGGCACCAGCGACGACCGGTGCGATTCTGACGCCGTGTTCGAGCAGCATCACGACGCTGGAAAACTTTTTCCCCGCCGTCAGTCCCGTGGATGGCAAAACATACACGCTTGCCGACGGCCAGATCAGCACGGTCGCCGGAGTGAGGGCATGGGTGGCCAACACGCCGGTAGCGTCAGCGGCGACGACCGCCTACGCCGTGTTCTATCAGGGCAGCGGTGGCATTTATGAAGGCGCGCTTCTGAAAGACGGGACCACGCAGCAATATTTCTCGTCGGGCAGTTCGACGCCGGTGAATTTCAAAGTCTTGCTGAACTCGACAGCGGTCAGTTCCATCAAGGCAGCGATTACTTTCTGAGCGCAAATGCATTCGCTCCGCCCGCAATGCCGGCGGAGTCAATGCGGTGGGTTGGGGTGAACCCGCAGGGCGCGGACCCTAAAGCGTGATTCGAATTTAGCCGCTATACACTATGTGATCTTCTGCACGGACTACCCTTAACGGAAATCGACATGCTGGCCCCAACCGTTCCCGCGAATGAAAGCGCCCGTCTCGATACGTTGCGTGCGTTGAGTATTCTCGATACGCCGCCTGAAGAGCGTTTCGACCGGCTCACCCGGCTCGCGAAGCGGATCTTCGGGGTGCCCATTGCGCTGGTGAGCCTGGTTGACGAGAACCGTCAGTGGTTCAAATCGTGCGTGGGATTGCCGGTGAGCGAGACGCCCCGCGACGTCTCGTTCTGCGCGCATGCCATCCTCGATGACGGCATTCTCATGGTGCCCGACACCTTGATGGACGTGCGGTTTCACGATAACCCGCTGGTCACTGGCGCGCCGGGCATCCGGTTCTACGCCGGCTGTCCGTTGACGGTGCCCAACGGCAGCAAACTGGGCACGCTGTGTCTGATCGACGTGAGGCCTCGCGCGCTCGACGACGAAGACCGTGCGCTGCTGCATGATCTCAGCCGGATGGCGGGCGAGGAGCTGGCTGCGGCACAACTCGCGACGCTCGACCCACTGACACAACTCTCCAACCGTCGTGGCTTCGAGGCGCTCTCGCAGCACGCGCTCAATGTCTGCAAGCGCCTCGGCCGACCGGCGTCGCTGTTGTTTTTCGATCTCAACGAGTTCAAGGCGATCAACGATACGTATGGTCACGCGGAAGGCGACCGTGCGCTCGTGACCTTTGCCGAGGTGCTGCGCGAAGCGCTGCGGGAGAGCGATGTGATCGCGCGGCTGGGCGGCGATGAATTCGTCGCCTTGCTGACCAACACCAATCGCGCCGAGACGCAAACCGTCACGCGTCGTTTGCAGCAGAGTCTCGCTTTACGCAACGAGCAGGCTCACCTCGGCTATCAGATTCGCTATAGCGTGGGCGAGATCGAGTACGACGCGACGCGCCATACGTCGATTGCGGATCTGCTGGCGGAGGCGGATGCCGCCATGTACGTCAACAAGCGCGCGTCGAAGAAGTAGGCTCGCGCAGTTGGCTCATTCGTGGCCATTGGTTACGATTAGCGGGCGTAAGCAGACGCGGGCAGGTTCGACAGCATCCTCACGCGGCATTCGCGGCATAATTCTGCCAACGCCGCCCGCCTGGGCGAATCTCATCTGATGTGCCTCGCCATGAACAAGCCGCTGCAATCCGACACCACTTCGTCTACGACCTTTGAATGGCGCTGGAAGGCCTTCGACGACCTCACGTCCGCCGAGGTCTACGCCATGCTGGCCGCGCGCAGCGAAGTGTTCGTGGTCGAGCAGAATTGCGTGTACGGCGATATCGACGGACTCGACACCGACGCCTGGCATCTGTTCGCCTTCGGCAGCGCGGCGGGAAAAGCAAAACTGGCGGGGTATCTGCGGGTATTGCTGCCGGATGAGGGCGACACCGACATCCGCATCGGCCGCGTGCTGACCACGGCGGATTTTCGCGGCATGGGTCTCGGCAACAAGATGCTCGAACGCGCGCTCGAACATATTGCGAGGCAGTGGCCGGACACGCCGATACGTCTGCATGCGCAGGCCCATCTGCAAGGGTTTTACGGCGCCTTCGGTTTTGCACCGATCTCCGACGTTCACGAAGAAGACGGCATTCCGCACGTCTGGATGCGTGCCGCCTGAGTTCAGTCCGTGCGCGCGTGCGGCTTCGTGATCGAGGCAGTGGGCGCGGGTGTGCGGCCCCGCGCCTGAGGGCGTTTGTCACGCAGCCGGCCGCGGGCCGATAGCCGCATCCAGTGACGCATCGCGATCAGCGCGCCGATCACGCTCATCATCGAGCCTGGAATCCACAACAGCAGCCCGCCGATTTGCTGATCGCGCATTGGGCTCAACCACGTGAACGCGCGCCCGCAGATCGAATAGATCGGGTACAGCTCGTTAGGTGTGAAGAAGATGAATGCGCCGAGTAGAATCTGCGGCGGAATGGCGGCGATCACCACCAGAATGCGGCGGCCTGGCGCGAGTCGCGCAGGCGGCGCCGGGCGTGGATCGAGCACCAGCCACCAGAACATCAGACCGTCGATCACCATGCTCCAGTTCATCACCCGATACAGCCGCCAGTCGAGCATCGCCACGAAATGAATGGGCGAGAGCAGCCAGAAATAGATCAGGCCGACAAACAGGCCACATGCCACGACCGGATGCATCACGAAGTCGAGCACGCGGCGAACCGGCGCGCTCTGCAATGCGGGCCTGACGAAGCGTTGCCGCCAGCTGAACGGAATGCCCGCACGCAGCGCAGCGCCCGGATACGACAACGCAATGAAGAACGGCCCGAGGTGATGCAGCACCAGATGCTGCGCGCGATGCATAAAGAACTCGTGCTCGAAGAAATAATCGAGCCGCGTGTGAAGCGCGATATACAGCGCCACGAGTCCGAACCAGAACGACACGCGCCGCGGCATCGACACCTTCGCCTTTCGCGCGCCACGCAGGAACAGGATGGCCGCCACGCCTATCGCGATCACGACGGTCGGCGACGGCTCCCACGGTTCGAGCCAGTAGAGCAGGTTCATCGGGCGGTGTTGGTTTGCACGAGTGGTTAGTTCGCCTGGGCCGGCGACTTGACCACGAACGGCGTGTTCAGCGTTTCGCCGTCGGAGAACTGCAGCTTCAGGTGCACCGTGTCGCCGGGCGCAACCTTATGCTGCGCGTGTTCCAGCATCACGTGATAGCCGCCCGGCGCAATCGCGACCTGGCCGTGTGCGGGCACCGTCAGCTTGTCGACCATCACCATCTGCTGGGTCGAGCCGTTCGACACCGTCTGATGCAGCATCGCGCCTTCGTAGTCGTCGCTGGAAATGTCGGTGAGGTCGATGGGTTTGTCGCTGGCGTTGACGAGCGTCACGTAGCCGGCGGCCGGCAGATTGTTCGGCAGCCAGCGCACCCACGCGTTTTGCGCGCTGATGGCTTGCGTGCCTGCCGCGTGTGCACCGACGGCCAAACTCAGGGAGAGCACAGCGGCGAGACTCAGTGCCAACGATGTTTTGATCTTGATAGTCATAAGCAAACTCGGAAGTACAGGAAAGACGACATCACATGCAGGTGCTGCGCGTCGCCGGGACGGCTCATACAAGTCGTTAAACAGGGGCGTCAATGATACGACGCAGATCGGCGGCGATCACGTCGGGCGAATCGTTGCTGGTGGCAAGCAGGCGCGCGTGACCCTCTGCATCGAACACGTACACGGCGGAGCTGTGCGTGACTTCATACTCGCCATGCGGGTCGCGCTTTTCCATTTGATACGCCACACGGTAGTGACGCGCCAGCGTCTCGATCTGGGCGTCGCTGCCGGTCAGGCCAACGGTGTGCTGGGCGTCGAATGCGTCGACGTAATCATGCAATGACTGCGGTGTATCGCGCGCCGGATCCACCGTAATGAACAGGATACGCACCTTCTGCGCGTCGGGTCCCAGCTTGCTCATCACCTGCATCAGGCGCGCCATCGTCTCGGGACAAACGTCCGGGCAGTGCGTGTAACCAAAATAAACGAGCGCCGCGTCGCCCTTGAAATTCTCGCCGGTGACCTGTTTGCCGTTATCCGCGGTCAGTGAAAAGTCGAGATCGGGCAGGTGGCCCGTGACATTGGTCAGACGCCAGGGCTCTTCCTTGTGGCTGCACCCCGTGAGTGCCACGAGCAGCGGGATCAGCGCAAGCAGCGGAATCCGCGCAAGCCACGCGGGCAGGGCGGCGCGTTTCGCATCTCGATCTGACATTCTGGGGAACAAAGCAGGCATCGGGTACTCGATCTATGACGGGGCAAATGCAACGTCGGCGTGCTGTATGTGCTGTATGGCGTCCGTGCGACTCACGCGTGGCTGGGACTGTATCGCAATTTATTGAATGACGTCATACGCAACCCCGTACGGCAGATATGGCGAGTCAATGTGACGCAGGGGCCTGAAAGCTGTCTGTAGCGCGGGGGCGGCGGAGGTGCGGCGAGGTGCGGCGCGGGCCGGCTTCGAAAGTAAACCGCGTCCGAATCTCGCGACAAGCCGGCAGTAACCACCGCTCACCCCTGCTCGCCGCGCTTAAACCATGAACTCACGGGGCCGCAAGCCCGACCGGCGTTGCGCTCGGCCTGACTTTCCCGAAAAATAGCGGTACGCGCGGTAAGATGCGCACACTTTTGCAGCTTAGAGCGGCTGAAAGGCAAGATAAACCCATGCAAGCACTTCCGGCTGTTCTGTCTCTTAGCGAGACGGCATTCTTTTTCGATTTCGATGGCACCCTCGTCGAACTGGCGTCAACGCCCGATGGCGTGCGGGTGCAGCCCGAGGTGATCGGCCTGCTGACCGAACTGCGCCGCCTGACCAATGGCGCGGTAGCGGTCGTCTCCGGGCGTGGCATTGAAAGCATTGATGGTTACCTCGGCATGCCCGATCTGCCGATTGCCGGTCTGCACGGCGCGGAGCGGCGCGACGCCAATGGCGACACCCAGCGCATCGGCTTCAACGACGACCGGCTGCTGCGCATGGAGCAGGTGCTGGCGGAAGTCGTCAACAACAATCCGGGGATGCTGCTCGAAATCAAGGGCGCGGCGCTCGCACTGCACTACCGCAACGCGCCGGATCGCGAGCCGGCGGCGCGCGCGGCCACCGAGCGGCTGGTGGCCGACTATCCCGGCGCGTACGTGCTGCAGCCGGGCAAGATGGTCTACGAGATCAAGCCGAAAGACGTCGACAAGGGCCGCGCGGTGCGCGCGTTCCTGGACGAGCCGCCGTTCACGGGCCGCACGCCCGTGTTCGCGGGCGACGATCTGACCGACGAGAAAGGCTTCGTGGTCGCCAACGAGCGCGGCGGTATCTCGATCAAGGTGGGCCCGGGTGACACGATTGCGCGTACGCGGCTCGAGTCCGTCAGCGCGTTGCTCGAATGGCTCGATACCATCGTCAAGGCGGCGCGCGGAACATGACGATGCTTGCGTTACGCCTGTTGTCGACGTTCCAACTGCACGGAAAGCGCGCTTCATGAGCCGACTGATTATCGTATCGAACCGGGTCGCACCGATCTCGGAAGGCGGCCCGGCGGCCGGTGGCCTCGCGGTGGGTGTCTACGATGCGCTGAAGGAAACCGGCGGCATGTGGTTCGGCTGGAGCGGCGAAGTGCTCACTTCCGGACCGCCGCAGATCAGCGTGGAAGAGCGGGGGCCCGTGACCTTCGCCACCATCGGCCTGATGCGGCGCGACTACGACCAGTACTACCGCGGCTTTTCGAACGCCACGCTGTGGCCGGCCTTCCACTACCGGGCGGATCTGCTGCAGTACGACCGGCACGATTTCGAAGGCTACTGTCGCGTGAATGCGTGGCTTGCGCAGCAACTCGTGCCGCTGCTGCGTGCCGACGACGTGATCTGGGTGCACGACTATCATCTGATTCCGTTCGCCCAGGCGCTGCGCGCGGCGGGCGTGAAAAACCGCATCGGCTTTTTCCTGCACATCCCGTTTCCCGCCTCGCAGGTGCTGCTGGCGGTGCCGCCGCATCGCGAACTGGTCGAGGCACTCTGTTCGTTCGATTTGCTCGGTTTCCAGACCGCGCCCGATCTGCGCGCGTTTTGCGACTACATCGTCAACGAGGCCAACGGCACAGTGGAAGCGTCACCGCAGGCGTTGACTGCGGGAACTCGGCCCGCGCCGAGCACGATCAAGGCCTTTGGCCGGACGTTGCGTGCGGCGGCGTATCCGATCGGCGTCTACCCGGATGAGATTGCCGAACTGGCCAAGTCCGGCGAGCGCGGCAAGCCGGTGCGGACCATGAAGGCCACGCTGCATGCACGCAAGCTGATCATGAGCGTCGACCGGCTGGATTATTCGAAAGGGCTGGTGGAGCGCTTCCGTGCGTTCGAACGGCTGCTCGAACATACGCCGTCGCAGCGGAACAAGGTGTCGTTTTTGCAGATCGCGCCGCCCACTCGCGCCGATCTGAACGCCTACCAGGATATCCGCCTGCAACTGGAGGGCGAGTCCGGCCGCATCAACGGCCGTTTTGCCGAACTCGACTGGGCGCCGATCCTCTACATTCACCGGCAGTACGAGCGGCCGGTGCTGGCCGCCCTGTTCCGCACGGCGCATGTGGGATACGTGACGCCGCTGCGCGACGGCATGAACCTCGTCGCCAAGGAATATGTGTCGGCGCAGGATCCGGAGAATCCCGGCGTGCTGGTGTTGTCGCGCTTCGCGGGCGCCGCCCAGGAACTGGACGGGGCGCTGATCGTGAATCCGGTGGATATCGACGGCATGGCCGAGGCGCTTGCCACGGCGCTCTCCATGCCGCTCGCCGAGCGTCAGGCGCGCTATCGCGACATGATGGTGCAGTTGCGCGAGAACAATGTCTCGGTGTGGCGGGACAACTTCATGCGCGATTTGCAGACCACCAGCGGGGAGACGGGGGGCGAGGACGCAGCCGTCGCCGCGGGCGAGGGACTGGCGGGTTGAAGGGCCGCGCGGCGGAGGAACTTGCGCACTGGCGGAATATTCGCAGCGCGTCCGTACTGGCCATTGAATCGAATTGCCGAGAATGGCTGCCCGCCTGAGCAACTCAACACCCGGCCGTGGTCAAAACCCAGCACATGAAAAAGCCGCTTCGGCATAAACCGAAGCGGCTTTTTTACAATCCAGCGGCATGATTTGCACGGTTGCTCGTCAGACGCAACCTTGCTCGCTCATCAAACCACGTGCTGCTCGTCCACTTTCTTGCCGCCCGCATGCAGGGTGGTGGCCTTGCCGTACTGCTTGGACAGCAGATCGCGATACAGGCCCGGACGGTCGCGCAGCACTTCCGGGCTGCCGTCGTCCACCACTTTGCCGGCGCTCATCACGATGATGCGGTCAAAGCTGTTCAGCGTGGACAGCCGGTGCGCGATCGCCACCACGGTACGGCCCACCATCAGACGGTCCAGTGCCTTCTGGATGGCTTCCTCGGAGGCGCTATCCAGCGCCGAGGTGGCCTCGTCGAGCAGCAGAATGGGCGCGTTCTTCAGGATGGCGCGTGCAATGGCGATACGCTGCCGCTGACCGCCCGAGAGCTTGACGCCGCGGTCGCCCACAATGGTGTCGTAACCTTCCGGCATGGCTTCGATGAAGTCCGTACAGCGCGCTTCCCGCGCCGCCGCCAGCACTTCCTCGCGGCTCGCCTCGGGCCGGCCGTAGGCGATGTTCTCGTAGACGGTGCGGTGGAACAGGGCGATGTCCTGCGGGACAACCGCAATGGCGTGCCGCAGGCTGTCTTGCGTGATGGTCGCAATGTCCTGACCGTCGATCTTGATCTGACCGCCCTGAGTCTCGTAGAACCGTTGCAGCAGCGCGAGCACGGTGGACTTGCCGGCGCCCGACTTGCCGATCAGCCCCACCCGTTGACCCGGCTGGATGTGCAGATCGAAGTGATCGAGGATCGGACGGCGGCGCGGATAGGCGAAGGTGACGCCTTCGAAGTCGATACGGCCGCCCTGCGGCACCAGTTCGACAGCGTCCGAGCGATCGGGCATGCCATGCGGTTCGAGCAGGGTGCGCACCGCCTCGGCGAGCCGTGCAATATGCTGGGTGACGTCGACGAGGGCGACGGCGAGGTCGCGCGTGCCGTGCAGAATGGTGAAGCCGAGCGAGCTCACCAGCACGATGTCGCCCGAGGTGGCGCGGCCGTTATTCCACAGCCACAGTGCCCAGCCGAGCAACCCGGCAGACAACATGGCGGTGATGACCGCGTGCAGCAGGCGCAGCTTCTCGAGGTAGAGCAGGCTTTGCTGGCGCGCGTCCATCTCCGCTTTGACGGTGGCGCCAAAGCGCGCCTGCTCGCGGAAGGTCATGCCAAAGGCGCGCACGAGTCCCATGTTGCTGATCACGTCCACCAGCTCGCCGTCCACGGACGCGGCCTTGGTGGCGAAGTGGTGGTGGCGCGCCGAACCGCGCCCAGCCAGCTTGTACAGCACCACGGAAAGAATCGCCGAGCAGAGCATCAGGCCGGCCGCCATCAACGGATTGACGGCGATGATCATGATGATGGCGCCAAGCACGGCGATACATGGCGGCAGCACGTTCCACGCGGTCGTGTTCTCGGCGGTGTAGACGGCGTTCGAGGTCGCGGTGATGCGGCTCGCCAGCATGCCAGGCTGCTTCTCGGCGTAGTAAGTGGGGGAGTGGCCGCTCAAATATTGAAAGAGATCGCGGCGCAGGTCGCCCGTGACGGCGACGAAGGTGTGCGCGGCCACCCAGCCGCCAACCCGCCACAGCAGGTTATCTGCGGCGATCAAGCCAACGAGGATGGCGAACGCGCCCCACAGCGGGCCCGGATGGTGACGCCCTTCACCCAGCACGTCGATCAGATGCTTGATCGCATATTGAGAAGCGAGCGCACAGCCGACGGCCGCAAACACGCTGCACAGGACGATCGCATGCGCGAACGGGTGGCGGCGGATAAAGCGAAACAGGAACGCAAGCGGCCGGTGCGCATAGCTCGAAAGCCGTGCGTTGTGGGCATTACGCTGAGCGATGGTGAGATGTTCCAATTGATCGTGTGGTCGGTGTGGTTCAGGTTATGTCATGCAACGGCATGGGCCACGGGGAGCATCGTCGCAAAAAGGCGCATGTTCGCATTGTAAACACGCAAAAGCCATTCCGCCCGCCTCCGGGAGCATCAGGACCCGACTGATTTCGTGATGAGTATGCGCAATGTCGCTACGCTCGCGCTCGCCATGAGTCAGCGCGCCATGCAGATTGCGGCATATTTCGAGATATAATTACAAAAGCCATTCAGCGCCGCCGAGGGGTACTTCTACGTGCGGCGAAGTGCTGGACAGCGCGTTTGAAGCACGAGCGAAAATTTTGCAGACAAGCGGTCGCAAGGCCTGCGCCCGGGCCAGTTCCTACTGTAGAACTGTCTTATAAAACAAGGGTTTGCAAAGTGTTTCCGCTTTGTAACAACGTAAAGTCTTTGAAATGTTCGCCTACATGCGCGCTGCGGGCACTCATAATGCTTGCTCGGAAGTGCCGCGAAATTATCTGACAGTTTGTCAACGAGTCTGACGCATGTGCGTTTTATGGCACATGAACAGCCTGGTGACGATGATCAGTCTGGGCATCCTTACCAAGCGATCCATCGCAGGATTTCTCGAACGAAACAGGCTCGAGCCAGACTAGTCCGGCCCGGCTGGCCAGGCGAGCGAAGCGAAGTCGCTTTTCACAACTGCTGTACTTTTGCCTGATTTTTTACGAGGAGTTCTTTCTATGCGAATCGCTCAAATCGCTCCGTTGCACGAGGCGGTTCCTCCCAAGCTGTACGGCGGAACGGAACGGGTAGTGTCCTACCTGACCGAAGCACTGGTCGAACAGGGACACGATGTGACGCTCTTCGCGAGCGGCGATTCGCAGACCTCGGCGAAACTCGAAGCTTTCTGGCCGCAGGCGCTGCGCCTCGACCCGACCATTCGCGACGTGATGGCCCCGCACATGCTGCTGCTGGAAGAAGTGCGCCGCCGTGCGGACGAGTTCGATGTGCTGCATTTCCACATCGACTACTACCCGTTCTCGCTGTTCGCGCGTCAGCCGGTGCCGTTCCTGACCACCATGCACGGTCGTCTGGATCTGCCCGAACTGCAACCCATCTTCAATACGTTTAGCGACGTGCCCGTGGTGTCCATTTCGGACAACCAGCGCGTGCCGCTGCAACAGGCCAACTGGCTGTCCACCGTTTATCACGGTCTGCCGGAAGACGTGCTCACGCCGATCCCGAACGTCGAACCGGGCTACCTCGCATTCCTCGGCCGTGTCTCGCCGGAGAAGGGTCTTGACCGCGCAATCCGGATCGCCGGCCAGGCAGGCATGAAGCTCAAGGTTGCCGCCAAGATCGACAAGGCCGACCGCGCCTACTACGAAGAAGTCATCAAGCCGTTGATGGCGCTCCCGCACGTCGAATACATCGGCGAAATCGGCGAAGCCGAAAAGCGCGAGTTCCTCGGTAACGCGCACGCGCTGGTGTTCCCGATCGACTGGCCGGAGCCCTTCGGTCTGGTGATGATCGAAGCAATGGCCTGCGGCACGCCGGTAATCGCGTTCAAGCGCGGCTCGGTGCCGGAAGTCATCGAAAACGGCGTGTCGGGTTTCGTCGTCGAAGACGAAATCAGCGCCGTCGCGGCGCTCAAGCGTCTGTCGTCGCTGTCGCGCGCCGGTGTGCGCAAGGCGTTCGAAGACCGCTTCTCGTCGAAGGTGATGGCGCGTAACTACGTCACCGTCTACGAAGAACTGCTGCGTCAGAAGCATCGCACGGTGCTGCGCGAAGTCAACGCGAGCTAAAGGCCAGGAGCAGCCAGGGCGCGCGCAGGGGCATCCCGGTGTGACGCCTGCGTTACCTCTGCGTGCCGTCCGGCAGATTGCTGAAAAAGCAGTCAACCCATCTCTGCAACGCCCCGCATGTGTCGAGCATGCGGGGCGTTGTTGTATGCGCGCCGCGCATTCGTGGTTTGAATGGGGTGAAACAGACCATTTCCGGGCGGCAGCCGTGAGTCGTCACGGCAATATCCCTATAATGGCCGTGCCGCGAATTTGGCGGCGCCGTCGCTGACAGGAGGATGCCTTGGCGAGAACCAAAGAGACGCGTGCGAACGCGGCGCCCGGCGCCGGAATGATCTTCGCGTTGCGCGCCATCGGTCTCGTGATCCTGGCGCGGTGGATCTTTTCGATGACCTCGATCGGGCTCGACACGCTGACGGCAATGGCCTCGTCACCGTGGGCCTGCATCAATCTGGTCTTTCTGTTCCTGCTGATCTTTCTGCCGGGCGCGCGTGCACAGGCCGAGCGTCCGTTTCACCCGCTGCCGCAATGGCTGCGGCAGGCGCTGCGCCTGTTCGCGTTCCTGGGGTTCCTGTTTGCGGTCTGGTCGGTAGGCGCGTTTGTCTGGACTGCCGGCCTGCGCCGCGCGGTTCACACGGTTGCTGAAACCAACGGCTGGCTGGTCGCCGCCCCCGCTTTGTACGCAGCCGTGCTGTGGATCTGCCGGCCGCGCGCGTTGTGGCGCACGAATATCGCGGCGCGGCGCTTTGCGATTGGCCGCTACGCGATTTCGCTCGATAGCGTGACGCGTACGGCTATCGTCTGGGTGGAAAGCCGCAAGGTCGGGCAGTACGATGCGCGCGAACTGTCGGTGCGCTGGCCGGACGGCGAGGCGGGCGCTTCGGCGGTGCCGCGTGTGCCAACGCCAACGCCCGCGGTAGCGGGCGATATGCAGGCGCTCTCCGGTTCAGCGATGAGCGCTTCTTCGGGTCCGGCGACCATCGACCGTGTCGGCCTGCTGCACCGGCGGCCGAAGGTCGAATTGCTGTGGGACTCGCCGGCCGCCGCTGGCCACAATCACCAGACTGTATTTCGCGCGGCCCTTGCCACCGAAGGTGACCGGGTCGCCGCGAAAGCGCTCGATTCGTCGCTGCGGCAGGCCTGATCCTACGGCCTGTCCGTCAGCGCCTTCATTGCCTTCGACGTTCGCAGCGCCCGTAGTGCCTGCGGCTTAAACGATCGTCAGCGTGACGTCGATGTTGCCGCGCGTTGCGTTCGAGTACGGGCACACCACGTGAGCTTTCTCGACCAGCGCTTGCGCTTCTTCGCGTGCCATGCCGGGCAGCGAGATCTTCAATTCCACTTCGATGCCGAAGCCGTTGGGAATCGGGCCGATGCCGACATTGCCTTCAACCGAAACGTCTGCCGGGACGGCAATCTTGTCACGCGCACCGACGAACTTCATCGCGCCGATGAAACAGGCGCTATAGCCTGCCGCGAACAGTTGCTCCGGGTTGGCACCTTCGCCGCCGCCGCCGCCCAGTTCCTTCGGCGTGGTCAGCTTGAAATCGAGGTGGCTGGCGGGCACTACGGCGCGGCCGTCGCGGCCACCGGTGGCTTGAGCTTGAGCGCGGTACAGAACTTTTTCGACTGACATGATGAAGCTCCTTTTCAGATGAGTGAGGGTCGTACTTTCGTGCTGTCTATAACTAATAGGTGGATTTGCCGGTAAATCAAAGCCAACAATCCATGCCTTTTCTGCCTACTTCGCATCTCCCGTTTATCTATCTACTCAACGGTAGATAAACGGGCCAAAAAACAGGCCGGGTGAGTTGTGCCAACTACCCAGACCTATATACGCCAACTCCAGGTCATGAATGAGACTACACGCCGCCTCATACCTGAGCGCTGCAACGCTGAACTTACCGCGCAATCCGCACCGTCGCTTCGACATCTTCCAGCCGCGCCTTGGTATGAAACAGGCGGCTTGCCAGCACGCTACCCTGAAACGCCGCGAATAAAGCGCGCGCCGCGTTTTCCGGTTTGCCGTTCACGGCCAGCGTGTGTTCTTGCGCGCCTTGCGCCAGGACTTTGGCGAGCCAACTCTCGTTGCCCTTGAAAAACGCCTGCACGGCTTGCCGGATGTTCTCGGGCAGCGATTCGATATCAGCAGCGAGCATGCCACACAGGCAGATCTGATTGCCGTCACCGAGGGTTCTGCCAAACAGCTTTGCATACTTGCTGAGCTTGGCGTCCGCCGGCAGCGAAGCGTCGACACCCTGAAGGGCGCTGAATACTTCACTGCTGTAAGCGTTGACCGCCTCCAGTACCAGATCGTCTTTCGACGGAAAGTAGTAGTGGATGCTCGAGGTTTTGACACCAACCAAATTGGACAGATCACGGTAACTAAAACCGTTGTAACCGCGCAGCATGATGAGCGTGATGGCGTGGTCGAGGATCTGTTCCCTGACTGTTGATGTCGTGTCCATGAGTCGAACTTTATCTACTAGTAGGTAGATTGTCAAGCGATGTATCGAGACTTTTTTGCGAGCACTTAGACTGCACAAGAAAAAAGCCAGCGTATCGGTGAAGATACGCTGGCTCAAAAAGTACAGCACCGCACGGATCGCACCGAATCAAACGCTCGATGCGATCCACCGCAGCCAGACGATTACTCGTCGATCAGCATTTCCTCGTTATCGGTTCGCCCGGCTTTCACCGGCGACGCCGGGCGCGCCATGTCCTGCTCGCCCAGCCCCTTGATCAACTCCAGCGCCTGGCGTTCGAACAGCCGCCGGTACAAACCGTTGTCGAGCTGGATCAGCGCGTCGTGACTGCCTTCCTCGACGATCCTGCCCTTGTCGAGCACCAGCAGCCTGTCCAGCGCACGCACCGTCGAGAGCCGGTGCGCGACGACGAGCGTCGTGCGTCCGACCATCAACCGCTCCATCGCTTGCTGGATCAGCACTTCGCTTTCGCTGTCGAGGCTCGACGTGGCCTCGTCCAGAATCAGCACCGGCGCGTCCGCAAGAAATGCCCGCGCAATGGCCACGCGCTGCCGCTCGCCACCCGACAGCTTCACACCGCGCTCGCCCACCAGCGTGTCGTAGCCGTTCGGCAGCGTCACGATGAAGTCGTGCGCGCTGGCGAGCTTTGCGGCCCGCTCGATTTCCGCGCGGCTCGCACCGGGACGCGCGTAGGCGATGTTCTCCGCGAGTGAGCGGTGGAACAGCACGGGCTCCTGCTGAACGATCGCGATCTGACTGCGCAACGACGCCTGCGTGACATGCGCGATGTCCTGCCCATCAATCGTGATGCGGCCACCCGTTACGTCATAGAGCCGCTGGATCAGCTTGATGAAGGTCGTCTTGCCCGAACCCGAGTGCCCCACCAGACCGACCCGCTCACCCGGCGCAATGCGCACCGAAAAGTCGTCGTAAAGCGCCGTCGCGAGCGCGCCGTAGTGAAACGTGACGTGCTCGAAGCGGATCTCGCCCTTACCGATCGTGATTGGCCGGGCGCCCGGTGCATCGTCGATACCAAGCGGCTGCTTCTCGAGCGACACCAGTTCTTCCATGTCGTTGACCGAGCGTTGCAGGTTGCGGATATGCATGCCCACTTCGCGCAGATAGCCCTGCAACATGAAGAACATCGTCAGGGCGAAGGTGATGTCGCCTACGCTCGCCCGGCCGCGTGCCCACATCAACAACGCCGCGCCGAGAATCGACGCCTGGATCAACACCAGCATGCCGCCCTGCACACCGCCATTGAGCGTACCGCGCACCCATGTGCGGCGAGTGCGATGCCGCCACTTGCCGATGATGCGCGCGAGCAGGGCTTCTTCACGCAACTCGGCGCCGAATGCCTTGACGACCGCATTGCAGCTCACCGCGTCGGCCAGCGCGCCGCCCATGCGCGTGTCCCACGCATTGGCGAGACGCGCGGCAGGCGCGACGAAGCCAAGCGACAGCATTGCTGTCACCGCGATATACAGCACCGAGCCGAGCCCTACCACGAGACCCATCAACGGCCAGCGCGCGCCGAGCAGCACGGTGGAACCGACCAGCATCACCAGCGACGGAAACAGCGCGATCAACAGCGTGTCGTTGAGGATGTCGAGCGCCCACATGCCGCGCGTGATCTTGCGCACGGTCGAGCCGGCAAAGTTATTTGCATGCCAGTCCGTCGAGAAACGCTGCACACGATGAAACGCGTTCGCGGCGATCTGGCTCATCATGCGCAGCGTGAGCGCGATGATGTTCATGAACACGCCTTGCCGCAGCAGCGTGGCCCCGAGACCGAGGCCGGCGAGCGTGCCGAACGCCGTCATGGCTGCGTGCCAGGCGGCCGGGTTGCCGGCCGAACCCGACGCGATGGCGTCGACGAGATGTCCCGCGAACATCGGTGTAAGCACATCCGCCAACGCGGACAGCAGCACAAGGCTGGTCACGGCGAAGATGCGCCAGGGTTGTTCGCGCCAGTGGCGAACGGTGAAGCTTAGGACGTCCTTGAAGGCTTGTCCGCGAAAGTCGAGTTTTCTTGTAGTCATTGGTCACGGCCCTGGGGCGCAAAGACCCCGGGATTCCAGTCAGGAGCAAGAGGAATAGACAGCCGAAGCAAGCCAGAATGAACTGGATAACAAGCTATACAGCGTCTGGGAATTGCACAGGCTTGCCGGATTGGCAGACCTGTTGAAGCAACCCGTTAAGGTCGCGCGGCCACGTTTAGAGTGGCAATGTGCATGTACCGCATGTGATGCCTCCCTAAAGTGTCGAGTGAAGTGAAGAGTGGAGAACTACTTAACGGGACTGATGCCCGAGCCTCAAATATATAGCGGCAAACGGTCGCACGCAAGTACCCGATGCATGCATGTGGTTGATCTGATACGAGGTTTGGCGTTTTGGCATCGAACGATGCGCGACACAAATGCATGCGGCATTTTCATGACAACACGGCAAGATTCACGTCGCGGCCCCTGCGCGATCTGCCACGTTGAAATAGAAAACAGCGCCGCGAGGTGCGTTGGCTTTGGCAGACAAAATGCCTCCGTGTGCCTCGACGATAGATCGGCATATCGACAGCCCCATGCCCAGACCGCTGGCTTTAGTCGAATAGAACGGATCGAAGAGGCGATCAGTGCCGTCCGCGGGCAAACCGGGACCCGAATCCGCGACCGCGATCACGATGCCCTGCAACGGGTCCGCACCGGTCTCGATGCGCAGTTCGCGTGGCCCTTCACTCGTCGTGCTCATTGCTTCGATCGCGTTCATGATCAGGTTGAGCACCACCTGCTGTAGCTGTACGCGATCGCCGCGAATCAGCGGCAGATCCTTCGCGAAGATCGCCTGCACGCTGATGCCGTGCTTGACGGCCTCGCCGCGCGTGAGTTCGATGACTTCACCCACCGCCTGCGCGATGTCGACGCTGTCGTTGTGCGGCGGCGCTTTTTTGATGAAGTCGCGGATCCGGTCGACGATCTCGCTGGCGCGCTTCGCGTCGCTGCGGATGCGCTCGAGTGCCTGCAGCGCCTCCGGCACATTAGGCCGCTGTGCACCGAGCCAGCGCAACGCGCCCGAAGCATTCCACGCCACTGCCGTGATGGGCTGCTTGACTTCATGTGCAATCGAGGCCGCCAGTTGTCCCATCGTCGACGCCCGGTTCGCATGCGCGAGTTCCATCTTCACTTCGCGATACCGCTGCTCGCTCTCGCGCGCCGCCGCTTCGGCATGCTTGTGGTCGCTCAGATCGAACAGGAACGCGACGCCCTGATGCGTCTTTTCTTCGAAGCTGGCCGCCCCGATCAAAACCGGCACGCGGCTGCCATCCTTGCGCATGCATTCTTTCTCGAAAGGCTGCAAGGTACCCATCGCGAGCAGTTCCGGCAGCCATTGGTGCCGGTCATGCTCCGTTCTCTCACCCGGCGTGAGATGGGTCCAGTGGATACGGCCCGCGGCAAGATCGTCGCGGTCGTAGCGCACGATCTGTAGAAACGCGTCATTGGCTTCAAGAATCCGGCCTTCGAGATCGTAGATGCAAATGCCGACGATGTTCGCATCCACGAGGCGCCGGATCTTGGCCTCGCGTTCGGCCAGGTCGCGATAGAGGCGCGCGTTTTCCAGCGCGATCGCGGCCTGTGAGGCAAGCAGCTTCAGCACGGCGACGCGCGCCGGCCCGAACACGCCAGTTGCCAGACTGTTTTCGAGGTACAGCGCGCCGATCAGCTTGGCCTGCGCAAGCAGCGGGAGAAGGAGCAGCGAGCGCGACTGGTGCTGCTGGATATACGGATCAGCGGCGAAGGACGATTGCGCGGCGTCGTCCAGCATGACGCTCTCGTGAGTACGCATCACGTAGTGCAGCACCGATTCGGGCAAGCGGTCGCTGATCAGCGGCCGCTCGCACACCTGCACGTGGACCGCCGCGCCGCTGACGGTGGCTTGCGCGGCGAGCAGCAATTCGCCGTCGCCGGGTACGATCAGCACCCCGCGCTCGGCGCCCGCCTGCTCGACGGCGGTGCGCATGAGCGCATCGAGCAGATTGTCGAGCACGATTTCGCTCGACACGGCTTGCGAGACCTTGATCAAGGTTGCCAGTTCGAGGTTCTCTACCGACGAACCGATCGTGACTGTAGGTGCCGAGACGCGCAACTCGTCCTTGAGGCGCGGAAACGTCTGCTCGAGTTGCCTCGCCTTGGCGTCGGCGCCCCAGCGCAGGTAACCGTGATGTGCGTCCTGCAGATAGTTGCGGGCAATCTTCTCCAGCCCATGCGCCGCGTAAAAGCGCGCGGCGACTTCGTTGGCGAGCGCTTCGTTGTGGACGAAGCCATTGGCGCGCGCCGAGCAAATGGCCTGTTCATAGCGTTGCATCGCATCGAACTGGCGGCCTTCCACGCGCGCCATTTCGCCTTCTACCAGCGTCGCCCGATTGGCGAAGTTTTCCGGACACGCGTCGGCCCATTCGCGCAGTTGCAGATGATGTACCACCAGCGCGTCGAGATGCCGGCCACGCGCTTCGGGCGATGCGGCGTCGTACATCGCGGCGTGTGCCAATGCGGCGTAGAAATGGTATTCGGCCATTTCGAAGAACGAAGGCGCGGTCCACAGCAAACGCTCGGCGCAGGCGGCGGCTGCAATCGCGCACGCCGGGTCCCCGGCGAGAAAGCGCGCCTGCAGCTTGCGGATCCAGTACCAGCAGCTCGCCATTGCCAGTTGCGGCTCGCTTTGCAGATGGCGCTCGAAACGTGCTTCGTCGAATTCGGCGTCGTTGAACGAGGCGAAATCAGGGGTGAGCCCGCGCAGGGTTTTGATGAGCCTGATCTGCGATGTCAGGCGATCAGTGACGAGCCCAAAATGCGCCTGGCGGGCGAACTCCAGACCGGCTTCGGCTTCACGCTGCACGTCGGCAAGCGGTTCGCCGCTTGCGAGCAGGTTGGTGATCAGGTTATCGCGGCTGTAGGCGGCAAAAGTCAGATCGCCTAACTGATTGGCGGCCGCGAAGGCGCGCAGCACCAGGGGGCGTCCCGTGTGAATGGGCTGCGTCCACGGCAAGACGCGGTGTCCGAAGATCAGATAGACGCGCGCCTCGAAGCGCCGCAGTCCGCGTTGTTCCACCAGGTCGAGTCCGAGTTTGCCGAAGCGAAAGGCGTTCTGATAATCGCGAAAGTACGCGCCCAGAATCATCCCGAGCCACGCGTAGGCAAAACACGAGCCGTCGCAGTTGCCGTATTGCAGACTGAGATTGGCCATCCGGCAGACCACGAGGCACAGCAGATTGGCGTTGGTGAACAGGGCGGGAGAGACGACCGCGGTGAGGACGTCCATCGTTGCACGCCACTCGGGGTCGGTCATCAGCGGCAGGTCGATGAGGTCCTGGATCGCGCGGTGCGAAAGTTGTTGCCAGAGCTGCGCGTATTCCTGGTTGACTTCCTCGGTCGTGGGGTTGGCCGACCAGTGCACACCCACACGCTGTAGATAGTCGAGGCAGACTTCGATGGCGCGGTCGCTGCGGCCGAGCGTCGTGTACAGCTCTTCGCGCAACTGTGCGACCGCGGCCAAATCGACCAGCCGTCTCGCGTGTGTCGAGAGGATCGACAGCCTCTCCTCGGCTTGCGCCAACGCGCCCGTCAGAAACTCGCATTCGGCGCGGTGCAGTTCGAGCGCGAAGGTCAACGCGCTGCAGCGTTGCCAGCAATCCTCCGGCAGGATGGCGCGGCCGGCACTCAGATAAGTGAGCGCCGCGTCGTACGCGGTGGAATGTTGGGCGCGCTGGCCCGCAATCAGGTTGAGTGCCGCAATCCGTTCACGCTCTTCATTGGACGTGACGAGCGCGGCGCCGCGATTGAGCTGGCTCACGATCTCGAAGATCGCTTCTTCCACGCTCGCCGCCGGTGTATGCGCTGCGAGCAACCTGCCGATCCGCAGATGCGTCGCCGCTCGCAAGGCCGCCGGGATAAACGAATACGCGCCTTCCTGCACGCGATCGTGCAGGAACCGATAGGCGCTGTCGGACTGCAGCACGAGCCCCGAGCGCACCGCTTCACGAAGATGCGCGTGAGTGTGGTCCTCGGTCAGTTGACACACGAGAGCAAGCACAGCAACGCTGGCGCTGCTGCCAAGACATGCCAGCTGCTGAAGCACAGCCTGAGTCTCTGCTGGCAAACGGCTCAGCTTGGCCACCATCAGATCCACGACGTTGTCCGTGTAGCCTTTCGCGTGGATGCGCTTGAGGTCCCACGTCCAGCGTGCCTTGCGATGATCGAAGTCGACCAGCGCCTCGTCCGCAAGCGAAGACAGGAACTGGATCACGAAGAATGGGTTGCCTTCGGTCTTCTCGTGCAACAGTTGTGCGAGCGATGCCGCTCGCTCGGGTTCGCAGCGAAGGGCGTCGCCGGTCAGTTGTTCGAGGTCTTGGCGCGACAGCGGCCCCAGCACGATTTCCTGCACTTGCGCGCCGGCCTCGCGGATTGCGTCGAGCTTGCGCATGAGCGGGTGAGCGGCGTCCACCTCGTTGTTACGGTAGGCGCCGATCAGCAACAGGTGTCGGAGGTCCGGCTGCGTCAGAAGATTTTCGAGCAGATCGAGCGTGGCCGCGTCGAGCCATTGAAGGTCGTCGAGGAACAGGGCGAGGGGATGCTCGGGCCGCGCGAACACGCCGATGAAGCGACGGAACACCCGTTGAAAGCGACGCTGTGCATCTTGCGCGGGAAGCACAGGAACCGGCGGCTGCTCGCCGAGAATCAGCTTCAACTCCGGCACCAGATCGAAAATGAGCCGCGCATTGGGGCCGACCGCTTCCTGGATGGCCGCGCGCCAATCACTGAATTCGTCTTCACTCTTGCTGAGCAGCGGATGCACGAGGCTTTGCAATGCCTGCGCGAGCGTCGTGTAAGGAATGTCGCGCTTGTACTGATCGAATTTGCCCGAGGCGAACAAACCGTTGAGTGGCACCAGCGCCTTGTGCAACTCGCTCACCACGGACGATTTGCCTACCCCCGAATAACCGGACACCAGTACCAGTTCAGGCGTACCGTTCGTGATCACGCGGTTGAACGAGGCGAGCAGGGTCGCGGTCTCGGCGGTCCGGCCGTAGAGCTTTTCCGGTATCAGCAAGCGGTCCGGCGTATCGGCTTCGCCCAGCAGAAAGTCTTTGAAACGCCGCCGGGTTTCCCACTCCGTCAGACAACGGCGTAGATCGCTTTCGACGCCGAGCGCCGTCTGATATCTGTCCTCTGCCGTCTTGGCCAGTAGCTTCATCACGATCGCGGAGACGGACGGCGGCACATGCCCGGAGATCTGGTGTGGCGGCACCGGCATTCTGGCGATATGGCAATGCACCCACTCCATCGGATCCGCAGCGGAAAAGGGCAGATGACCCGTGAGCAGTTGATACAGCGTGACGCCCAGCGAATAGAGATCGCTGCGGGAATCAATTGACCGGTTCATGCGGCCGGTCTGCTCGGGCGCCATGTAGGCCAACGTTCCTGCGATCGACTCGGGCGGTTCGGGCGATTGCTGCTCACGGGCGCGCCGCGAAGTAATGCCGAACCCGCTGAGCCACGCCTGGGGCCTTTCGCAATCCACCAGTATGTGGGTCGGTTTGATGTCCTTATGAATCAGGCCGCACTCGTGCAGATGCGCCAGCGCGGACGCGATGGCGGCGGCCACGCGGATGAAGGTGTCGATGGGCAGGGTCTGGCCGATCAGCCAGTCGAGCGGCTCGCCGCCGGGATCGTTCAGCACGAGCATGAAGCCGCCGCGCTCGCGGACGAGTTCAAATGGCTGTGCCGACCAGGATTCGCTGAGTGCGTCCTTCAGTTCGTATTCGTGGGTGAGACGGTTGAGCGTGGCGAGCGATGCGTGCTCCGCGACCGGGACCACTTCGAGGACGGTGAGCCGATGTCCATCACTGGCCTTGCGCCAGCGCCGGGATACCACGCGCTCACTGTCTTCCCATAGCACCTCGGAGCGGGATTCTCCATTGCCGGTATGCCAGGATGATGGGTTCATCTGCCGACTCCGCGACCAAGCCGCTGACTGGCACCAAGGGGATGAGTGTTCGGGTTTGCTTGCGCGATTCGCCAGATGTGGCGCCGCTCGTTGCGAGCCGAATCACTCTAGCACACCTGAGCACTCGATACAGACGCGCGTCATGTCTGGCGGGTTTGCGTCATCAGCTGCGAGCAGCGCGCCGATGCGATTGCATGACGTGGCTCGTAGAAGCGGATCAGAGATGGGTTTTGTCTGAGCTAAGCCGAGCGGCGAATGGCGAGAATGATTGACCTGGCAAAGCGCAGTGGGCTAGAAGCTGACGTGCACAAACGAGCAGAAACGCAACACGGAAGACGAGATGGGCAGACGATGCAAGCGAACGAAACAGGCGAGGAGAAGAGGCAAGACAGAGGCCCAAACAAAAAGGCCCTCGACTGTTGTCTGAGGGCCTTTCGTCTTGCGGGTCACGCGAATCTGGTGGGTGGTACAGGGATTGAACCTGTGACCCCTGCCGTGTGAAGGCAGTGCTCTACCGCTGAGCTAACCACCCGAAGAGCTGTGCATTATGTCAGAGCTTTTTTGGTTCGTAAAGAGTTTTTTAAGCAGTTTGCTCATCTGCGGTCGCGACGGGTTGCAGACGCCACACGCTCGTCCCCTTGACGGCCTTGTCGAGACCATCGAGCACGGCAAGATGCGCCGCGATTTCTTCCTCGCTCGCAACGATCACCGGCAGTTCGAGTGAACTCAAAGCCACGCGCGGGGCACGCTCCGTGCCGCCCGACGACGTTTCGCCGAGCATGTCGATGACGAGGCTTTCCTGACCACGCGTCATCGCGAGGTAAACCTCGGCGAGCAGTTCCGAGTCGAGCAGTGCGCCGTGCAGGGTACGGTGCGCGTTGCTGATACCAAAGCGGTCGCACAGTGCATCGAGCGAGTTACGCTTGCCCGGGAACATGGCCTTTGCGCGCACCAGCGTGTCGATCACTTCGCCGCATTGCGTGCTGAAAAGCGGCAGGCCCAGCAGCGCGAACTCGGCATCGAGAAAGCCGATGTCGAACGGCGCGTTGTGGATGATCAGATCCGCGCCTTGCACGAAGTCCTGCAGCTCGGCGGCGATCTCCGCGAACTTGGGCTTGTCGCTCAGGAACTCGGTGGTCAGGCCGTGGACGGCCAATGCGCCCGGATCGCTGTCGCGTTCGGGGTTGATATAGAAGTGCAGGTTGTTGCCCGTGAGCCGGCGGTTCACCAGCTCGACGCAGCCGATTTCGATAATGCGGTCGCCGGTGCGTGCGTTCAGGCCGGTGGTTTCAGTATCGAGGATGAGTTGACGCATGTCGGTTTAGCCCGCTCTAAAAATTGGCTTCGAAAAAAACGTGGTGTACGCAAGGGCTCAAATCATTGGCACGGCGTAACGGCACAGGGTAGCTGATGGCACAGGCTAGTCGCAAAGACTAAAGGCACAGCCGCGCGTCAGATTTCCGCGAGCGTCGCGACGCCGCGATTGGCGAGCGCATCGGCCCGCTCATTCTCCGGATGCCCCGCGTGACCCTTCACCCAGCGCCACTCGATCTCGTGCTGCTGGACGGCTGCATCGAGCCGCTTCCAGAGGTCCGCGTTCTTGACGGGCGTCCTGGCCGCCGTCATCCAGTTCTTTTTCTTCCAGCCGTGAATCCACTCGCTGATGCCTTTCTGGACGTATTGCGAGTCGGTATGCACGACGGCCTTGCAGGGTCGCTTCAAGGCTTCGAGCGCGGCGATCACCGCCATCAGTTCCATACGGTTGTTGGTGGTGTTCGCTTCGCCGCCGAACATTTCTTTTTCCTGCGCGCCGTAACGCAGCAGGGCGCCCCAGCCACCTGGGCCAGGATTGCCCTTGCAGGCGCCGTCCGTATAAATATCAATGAGTTCGGAAGTCATTTTCTCTGGTTGCGGGTGTTCGGTGTGGCGGCGGGGGTGAGACCGGCGGCAAGGACGGGCTTTTTCACTTTCAGCGGTCCGATCAGACGCATGCCCGGCACGCGCTTGATGGCCTTGATCATGTACGTGGCGCCGAAGATCGGCCACCAGCGGTCGCCTGCCGCTTCCATGAAGCTATAGCGCGCGAGCCACTGGTCGCTGACGAGGGGCGGACGATAGCAGCCGAAGCGTCCGCGTTCAAGGTCGAAGCCGAGCAGTTTAATCCAGTCCTTGAGACGGGTGAACGCAATCAGGTCGTGCGCGGCCGGCACGAACGGCTTGCCCGTCACCTTGCCGACCGATTGCCGCGCGCCCCACAGCGACAGCGAATTGAAGCCAAGAATGATCAACTGGCCTTCGGGCATCAGCACACGCTCGGCCTCACGCAGCAGGCGGTGCGGGTCGGCGGTGAACTCCAGCGTATGCGGCATCACGATCAGGTCGACACTTTGTGCTTCGAACGGCAGGTCCAGCAGGTCGCACCACACGGCGCTACGGCCCGCCGGCGCATGGCGGTCCGGCGTGCTGATGACATTGCCCGCGCCCCGGCCGTTACCCGCGGCGCGCGGGAATTCGTAGGGCGCGCTCGCGCCGCTGGCGGCGTCGAGCACGAGCCCGCGGCACGGCATGCGGTTCTCGCGCAGCGCGTCGAGTTGCGGCAGGCCGAGCTGCAGCGCGTGATAGCCGAACACGTCCGACACCACGCGGTCGAGCTGCGCCTGCTCCCATTCGAGGACGTAGCGTCCGGGCGGCGAGTCGGTCCAGGCGGGCCAGTCTATAATCGATCGGTCAGACATATTGAAGATTGCGTCGCCTATGAATGCGCTCGAGTACGTACCGGCCCCGGCGTTTGAAGACAATTACATCTGGCTCGTTTCGGATGGGCACCACGCGGTGGTGGTCGATCCGGGTGAGGCCGCTCCGGTTCGCGCTTATCTGGCGAAGCGAGGCTGGCGGTTGAGCGCTATTTTACTCACGCATCATCATCAGGATCACGTCGGCGGAGTGGCCGATCTGCTGAATGGCCAGGGGGTGCCCGTGTACGGCCCTGCCGGCGAGTCGATCGCCCATCTCACGCACCGGCTGCGCAGCGGCGATCGCGTCAGCATTGCGGAGCCCGCGCTGGAATTTACGGTGCTCGACGTGCCCGGCCACACCAGCGGCCACATTGCCTACTTCCAGGCGGCGGATCCCGCCGGCACGCCGCACGTGTTCTGCGGCGACACGCTGTTCGCCTGCGGCTGCGGGCGCCTGTTCGAAGGCACGCCGGCCCAGATGCTCGATTCGCTGGATTCGCTGGCGGCGTTGCCCGGCGCCACGCAGGTGCACTGCGCCCACGAGTACACGCTGTCGAATATCCGCTTCGCGCTTGCCTGCGAGCCGGACAACGCGCAACTGCTGGCGTGGCGCGACAAAGCCACGGCGCTGCGCGAGCGCGGGGTGCCGACGCTGCCCACCACGATCGAGCACGAACGCGCCGTCAATCCGTTTCTGCGCGCCGACAATCCGGCGGTCCAGAGCACGCTGGCCGAGCAGTTACATGAAACGGTGCCCGATCGTCTGGCGGCCTTTACGTTGATGCGGGAGTGGAAGAACCGCTTCCGCTAACCGGCTTCCGTTAGGGGCAAGC
Organism: Paraburkholderia sp. DHOC27; assembly: GCF_003429005.1. Lineage (GTDB taxonomy): Bacteria > Pseudomonadota > Gammaproteobacteria > Burkholderiales > Burkholderiaceae > Paraburkholderia. The sequence goes on along the minus strand of NZ_QVQV01000004.1, from coordinate 265,669 downwards.
TCACCTTGATTTTCGGAAAAATCTGCCAACCCCAAGATTTGCCAAGGTTTTCAGCCTATTTCCGATTGACGTAAACGTCTGGCTTTCGTACTATCGGCTGCAAATTCCAGTTGGAAGCCGAGACGTTCATGAGATTTATCTTTAGTGCGTTATTGGTCCTCATGCTCGCCGCGTGCGCGAGCCAGGGACCAACGACGAATAGCAATACCACCGCTTCCAATCCTGCCAGCCAGCAAGCCGTAGCCGACGCCCTTCGCAAGACATCCGCCGCCAAAGAAACGATCGATGTCGATCAAGGTTCGGTCGATCAGTTGACGACCCCCGACCCTGATCTGTGGGGCCGTATTCGTCGTGGTTTCCAGATGCCTGACCTGCAAAGCGACCTCGTCGACATGCAGGTGAACTGGTACGCGCAGCGCCCGGACTACGTGCAGCGCATGACCGAGCGGTCGCAAAAATACCTTTATCACATCGTCGAGGAACTCGAGCAGCGGCATATGCCGACCGAGCTCGCGCTGCTGCCGTTCATCGAATCCGCCTATAACCCGCAGGCGCTGTCCGTCGCCAAGGCGGCCGGCATGTGGCAGTTCGTGCCGGACACGGGCCGTACCTACAACCTCAAGCAGAACATGTGGCAGGACGAGCGCCGTGACGTGCTCGCGTCCACGAGTGCCGCGCTCGACTACCTATCGCGTCTGCACGACATGTTCGGCGACTGGCAGCTCGCACTCGCCGCCTACAACTGGGGTGAAGGCAACGTGCAGCGCGCGATCGCGCGTAACGAGGCGGCCGGCTTGCCGACAGACTATCAAGATCTGCGCATGCCGAACGAGACACGCAACTACGTGCCGAAGCTGCAGGCGGTGAAGAATATCGTCATGAACCCGCAGGCGTATGGGCTGACGCTGCCGTCCATTCCGAATCACCCGTATTTCGTGACCGTGACCACGGCGCACGACATGGACGTCGACGTGGCGGCCCGGCTCGCCAACATGACACCGGACGAATTCCGTTCGCTGAACCCGTCGTTCAAGAAGCCGGTCATTCTGGGCGCAACGCAGCCGCAGATCCTGCTGCCGTTCGATAACGCCAGTGCCTTCGAGCACAACCTGAAGGCGTACACCGGCAATCTGTCGTCGTGGACCACGTATACGGTCACCGAGCGCGCGGCACCAGCCACGATTGCGCAGAAGATCGGCGTCGATCCGGACACGCTGATGGAAGTCAACAAGATTCCCGCCGGCATGCGCCTGAAGCCGGGTTCGACGATCGTCGTGCCGCGTAGCGACGACAACGACGACGAAGACATCAGCGCCGACGTCGCGGAGAGCGCGGTACTGGCCATGGAGCCGGACGTCCCCGATACCCGCAAGATGCTGATCCGCGTGCGCCGCAATCAGACTATGGCCGCGCTGGCGGTGCGTTACGGCGTCTCGGTCGGGCAGTTGAAGGCATGGAACCGCACGCATCGTGACCGCGTCGCACCGGGTCAGGTGATCGTGCTGCACGTCCCGGTGGGCAAGGCGTTGCCGAGCGAGCCGGGTCCTGAACGGATCGCTGCCAGCGTGCAGGGAGGTGGCGTCGAGCGCATCGGCACCCGCGTCACAGACACCAAGGGCGATTCGCGTTACGATAAGAAATCGGGTCGTGGCCACGCCGAGGTCGTCAAGGTGTCGGATTCGGCGGGCAAGGGCAAGAGCGGCAGCTCTTCTGCGTCGGGCGCCAGCAAGGGCAAGACTTCGAAAGCGACTGCGGCGGACACGTCCAGCAAGTCGTCAAAGGCTGCGGCAACAAGCCGCCCAAAGACTGCAGCCAAGGCGAAGAAGGGTAAATAGACCAAAGCGGCTCTTACGGAAGTGACCACATGCGTTGCGGGGGCAGCGCATGAATTGCGCTCCGATCACTTTTCGTTTTCGACGCCGTCACCCAGTGGTGACGGCGTTTTCATTTCAGGGTCTCGCACGAAGCGGCCGCGCGCCAATTCGCTTATCTTCTAGGGCGGCGCCCTGCCTCGAACGTACCGAATAACTTTTCACCTATGTCGTCAACCCAGCTTCGCGTCTTTCTGCTGTTCTCCGCCGGCTACTTCGTCTCGTACGTATTTCGGGGTGTCAATCTCGGCTTCGCGCCGCTGATTACGCATGACCTGGGCCTGTCCGCGGCCGATCTCGGGCTGCTGACAAGTCTCTATTTCCTTGGCTTCGCCGGCGCGCAGATTCCGGCGGGCGTGCTGCTCGATCACTTCGGCTCGCGCCGCGTCACCGCCGGCACGCTGCTGTTCGCGGCGGCGGGCATCGGCGTCTTCGGCGCCGCGCACAGTATCGGCACCATGATGCTCGGGCGTCTGCTGATCGGCGTCGGCGTGTCCGTCTGCCTGGGCGCGGCCTTCAAGGCGCTGGCCCAGCATTTCGAGGCGGCCCGCCTGCCGCTGATGAACGGGCTGGTGATGGCGGTCGGCGGTCTGGGCGGCGTGATGGTGGGCACGCCGCTGACGTGGGTGCTGACCTTCGCCGGGTGGCGCGCCGTGTGCGTCGGCCTTGGCGTGCTGACCATTCTCGTCGCGCTGGCCCTGTGGTTCGGCGCGCCGGAGACGCGCGAGGAGCGGGGCCACGCCAGCCTGATTTCGCAGTTCAAGGGCACGTGGCACATCCTTAAAAGCCCTGCGTTCTGGAAGATCGCTTCGTTTTCCGTGGTCACGCAGGGTGTGTTCTACGCCATGCAGTCCTTGTGGGTTGGGGCGTGGATGCGCGACGTCATGGGTCTCGCGCCCCGTGAGGCGGCCGCGCAGGTTTCGATTCTCGGCTTCGCGATGATGGCGGGCTGCGTCGGTTTCGGCGCGGCGGCGCGTGGACTGGAGCGGCGCGGGGTGTCCCTGTATGCGTTCTGTGGCGTCGGCATGGCGTTGTTCGTGCTCACCCAGATGCTGATCATGGCGGGCGTGCCGCTGCCGGCGGGGCTGCTGTGGGCGGCGTACGGCATCTTCGGCGGCACCGGCATCCTCAGCTATGCGGTGATGGCGCGGCATTTCCCGGCGCACCTGATTGGCCGCGCCAATACCACGCTCACGCTGATCATCTTTTTGCTGATCTTCGGCTTCCAGATTGGCGTCGGCGCTGTGCTGTCGCGCTGGCCGGCGAGCGCGGGCCGCTATCCGGCCGCCGCGCATCTGACGGCATGGGGCGTTCTCGTCGCCTTGCAGGTAGCGAGCGCCATCTGGTACGTACTGCCGGGGCGGGCGTTGGCGAAATCCGGGCAATTGCAGGCCGAGCATCAGTCGTAGTCGAGCCGCTCACGCCTTGTGCGGAGGGCCTGAGTTCGCTATCCCGATTCAGGCCTGATCGAAACACTCGGAACGCCCGGAAACGCAGGCAAACACTGCCTCCAGGCGCTTAAAAGGCGCCTTGCCCACCGTCCCGCAGCCATCTCGGATTTGGAGGGAAGGGTAGTTTCGGGCTATAATTCCAAGGTTTGAGCTTATCAACCCGCACCCTAGCGCCTACCTCTCCCTCACCGTTCATCCGCCGCGCGCGGCTGACGCACCGCACCCAGCCGATCAGTCCACACAATGGATCCATCGCGCCCTTGCGACGTCTGCTGTGACACGCGAGCGAGCCTGCGCGCGCATCCACAGATGCGCCTCGCTGCGGCTCGCACGGCTCGGATAGACAGGTCGGCACAGGGTGTTCCCCCAAGGAGTCTCCCGTGTTGCCGTCTTTTTCTCCCGCTCTGCTCGCGCTCGCCGACGGCACGGTCTTTCGTGGCTACTCGATCGGCGCTCCCGGCCATACGATTGGCGAAGTCGTTTTCAACACCGCAATCACCGGCTATCAGGAAATCCTGACTGACCCGAGCTATGCGCGTCAGATCGTGACCCTCACGTACCCGCACATCGGCAACGTCGGCGTGAATGCCGAAGATGTCGAAGCCACCAAAGTCCATGCCGCCGGCCTGATCATTCGCGACCTGCCGGTCCTCGCGTCGAATTTCCGCATGGAACGCACGCTCACGCAATACCTGCAGGACGAAGGCGTGGTCGCCATCGCCGGCCTCGACACCCGCATGCTCACGCGCGTGCTGCGCGACAAGGGTGCGCAGAACGGCGCGATCCTGGCAGGCTCGGATGACGAAGCCAGGGCCATCGAACTGGCGCGCTCGTTTCCAGGGCTGGCCGGGATGGATCTGGCCAAGGTCGTGTCGACGAAACAGCCGTTCGAATGGAAGCAGACGGAATGGCGTCTGGGCGAGGGCTACGGCACGCAGAACACGCCGAAGTACCGCGTGGTCGCGTTCGACTATGGCGTCAAGTTCAACATCCTGCGCATGCTGGCCGAGCGCGGTTGCCACGTCACCGTGCTGCCCGCGCAGGCTACCGCCGCTGACGCGCTCGCGCTCAATCCGGATGGCGTGTTCCTCTCCAACGGCCCCGGCGATCCGGAGCCTTGCGACTACGCCATCACGGCCACCAAAGAGCTGATCGAGCGTGGCATTCCCACCTTCGGCATTTGCCTCGGTCACCAGATCATGGGCCTCGCGGTCGGTGCGAAGACCATGAAGATGAAGACGGGTCACCACGGCGCGAATCATCCGGTGAAGGATCTGGACGACGGCCGCGTGGTCATCACGTCGCAGAACCACGGCTTTGCGGTGGATGCCGCTACCTTGCCGGCCAACGCACGCGCCACGCACGTGTCGTTGTTCGACGGCACGCTGCAAGGCTTCGCGCTTACCGACAAGCCGGCCTTCTGCTTCCAGGGTCACCCGGAAGCATCGCCCGGTCCGCACGACATTGCGTATCTGTTCGACCGCTTCACCGGGTTGATGGATCAGAAAAAGGCCGGTACCACGGCAGCCGCAGCGGTCGCGTAAAGACCAGGTGAAAAGCGCCGCGCGCGGGGCAGCCCGGCGCCGCGCCAGCGGACAGAACAAAGCGCGCGAGCGCGGCGAACCCGCAGAAGTCATGCGACCCACACGCTGCCACCACGCGCGTCACGGAAAGAACACAGGAATACATTAGCGAGAGCGTTATGCCGAAGCGGACAGACATCAAGAGCATCCTCATCATCGGCGCCGGTCCGATCATCATCGGCCAGGCGTGCGAATTCGATTACTCGGGCGCACAGGCTTGCAAGGCGTTGCGTGAGGAAGGCTACAAGGTCATTCTCGTCAACAGCAACCCGGCGACGATCATGACCGACCCGAACACGGCCGACGTCACCTATATCGAGCCGATCACGTGGGAAGTGGTGGAGCGCATCATCGCCAAGGAGCGCCCGGACGCGATCCTGCCTACTATGGGCGGCCAGACCGCGCTGAACTGCGCGCTCGATCTGCACGCGCACGGCGTGCTGGAAAAGTACAAGGTCGAGTTGATCGGTGCATCGCCGGAAGCCATCGACAAGGCGGAAGACCGCCAGAAGTTCAAGGACGCGATGACCAGGATCGGTCTCGGTTCGGCCAAGTCGGGCACAGCGCATTCCATGGAAGAAGCCCTGGCAGTGCAGGCGCAGATCGCAACGGAAACCGGCAGCGGCGGTTATCCGGTGGTGATCCGTCCGTCGTTCACGCTGGGCGGCTCGGGCGGCGGCATTGCGTACAACCGCGATGAATTCGAAGAGATCTGCAAGCGCGGCCTCGACCTGTCGCCGACGCGCGAACTGCTGATCGAAGAATCGCTGCTGGGTTGGAAAGAGTACGAGATGGAAGTGGTCCGCGACAAGCAGGACAACTGCATCATCGTGTGCTCGATTGAAAACCTGGATCCGATGGGCATCCACACCGGCGACTCGATCACCGTCGCGCCGGCTCAAACGCTCACCGACAAGGAGTATCAGATCCTGCGTAACGCGTCGCTCGCAGTGCTGCGCGAGATCGGCGTGGACACGGGCGGCTCGAACGTGCAGTTCTCGATCAATCCGAAAGATGGCCGGATGATCGTGATTGAAATGAACCCGCGCGTGTCGCGTTCGTCGGCGCTGGCTTCGAAGGCAACCGGCTTCCCGATCGCCAAGGTCGCCGCCAAGCTCGCTTGCGGCTATACGCTCGATGAACTCAAGAACGAAATCACGGGTGGACAGACCCCGGCTTCGTTCGAACCGACCATCGACTACGTCGTCACCAAGATTCCGCGTTTCGCGTTCGAGAAATTCCGCGAAGCCGATCCGCGTTTGACCACGCAGATGAAGTCCGTTGGTGAAGTGATGGCCATTGGCCGTACCTTCCAGGAGTCGTTCCAGAAAGCATTGCGCGGCCTCGAAGTGGGCGTGGATGGTCTGGACGAAAAGACCACCAGCCGCGACGAGATCATCCGCGAGATCGGCGAAGCCGGTCCGGACCGCATCTGGTACGTGGGCGACGCGTTCCGCATTGGCATGACGCCGCAGGAAATCTTCGAAGAGACCTCCATCGACCCGTGGTTCCTCGCGCAGATCGAACAGATCGTCTTGAAGGAAAAGGCGCTGGAAGCCCGCACGCTGGCGAGCCTGTCGAAGGAAGAACTGAAGTATCTGAAGCAAAGCGGCTTCTCGGATCGCCGTTTGGCCAAACTGCTGGGCGCGAAGCCTGCGGAAGTGCGGGCACGTCGTATCGAGCTGAACGTGCGTCCGGTCTACAAGCGCGTGGACACGTGCGCGGCGGAGTTCGCCACCAAGACGGCGTACATGTACTCGACCTACGAGGAAGAGTGCGAAGCGAACCCGACGAACAACAAGAAGATCATGGTGCTGGGCGGCGGCCCGAACCGGATCGGCCAGGGCATCGAGTTCGACTACTGCTGCGTGCACGCCGCGCTCGCCATGCGCGAAGACGGCTACGAAACGATCATGGTCAACTGCAACCCGGAAACCGTTTCGACCGACTACGACACGTCCGATCGTCTGTACTTCGAATCGCTGACGCTCGAAGACGTGCTGGAGATCGTCGACAAGGAAAAGCCGGTTGGCGTGATCGTGCAGTACGGTGGCCAGACGCCACTCAAGCTCGCACTCGATCTCGAAGCGAATGGCGTGCCGATCATCGGCACGTCGCCGGACATGATCGACGCCGCGGAAGACCGCGAGCGTTTCCAGAAGCTGTTGCAGGACCTCGGTCTGCGTCAACCGCCCAATCGTACGGCGCGTGCTGAAGACGAAGCGCTGAAGCTGGCCGATGAAATTGGCTATCCGCTGGTGGTGCGTCCGTCTTACGTGCTGGGTGGCCGCGCCATGGAAATCGTCCACGAGCCGCGCGATCTCGAACGCTACATGCGCGAGGCCGTGAAGGTGTCGAACGACTCGCCGGTGCTGCTCGACCGCTTCCTGAACGACGCGATCGAATGCGATGTGGATTGCATCTCCGATGGCGAAGCGGTGTTCATTGGCGGCGTGATGGAGCACATCGAACAGGCCGGCGTGCACTCGGGCGACTCGGCTTGCTCGTTGCCGCCGTACTCGCTGTCGCAGGCCACGATTGCCGAACTGAAGCGTCAGACCGCCGCGATGGCGAAGGCGCTGAACGTGGTCGGCCTGATGAACGTGCAGTTCGCGATCCAGCAAGTACCGGGCAACGCGAATGGCGCCGACGGTTCGAAAGAGGACGTGATCTACGTGCTCGAAGTAAACCCGCGTGCTTCGCGGACGGTGCCGTATGTGTCGAAGGCAACCAGTCTGCCGCTCGCGAAGATCGCGGCGCGTGCGATGGTCGGCCAGACGTTGGCGCAGCAGGGCGTCACGAAGGAAATCGTGCCGCCGTACTTCAGCGTCAAGGAAGCGGTGTTCCCGTTCGTCAAGTTCCCCACTGTGGATCCGGTGCTCGGACCTGAGATGCGTTCGACGGGTGAGGTGATGGGCGTGGGCCAGACTTTCGGCGAAGCGCTCTTCAAGTCGCAACTGGCAGCGGGTTCGCGTTTGCCGGAGTCGGGCACGGTGTTGCTCACAGTGATGGACGCCGACAAGCCGAAGGCTGTCGAAGTCGCCCGCATGCTGCACGAACTGGGTTATCCGATTGTCGCAACTAAGGGTACGGCTGCCGCCATCGAAGCGGCCGGCGTGCCGGTGCGTGTGGTCAACAAGGTGAAGGACGGTCGTCCGCACATCGTCGACATGATCAAGAACGGCGAGATTGCGCTGGTCTTCACGACTGTCGACGAGACCCGCGCGGCGATTGCCGATTCGCGTTCGATTCGCATGAGCGCGCAGGCGAACAAGGTCACGTACTACACCACGATGTCGGGCGCACGGGCTGCCGTTGAAGGCTTGCGTTATTTGAAGGATCTGGAAGTCTATGATTTACAAGGACTCCACGCTCGCCTAAACTAAGGCTTCGAATACCTGTCCAAGATGTAAGTGCCGCGGTTAAGCGGCGTCCCCACGGTTCCGGCACGGGCTTTGCGCCACGTTCCGGTCCCAGCGGGGATGCACTTAACCGCGGTGATTTTTTTTACGGCCGTTTTTTTGCCACTAGAGCTGTTTATGAGCACTATTCCTTTGACGACGCGTGGCGCGAAGAAGCTGCGCGATGAACTGCAGCACCTGAAGTCGGTTGAACGTCCGGCGGTTGTCAATTCGATCGCTGAAGCGCGTGCCCAGGGCGATCTGTCGGAAAACGCCGAGTACGACGCTGCAAAAGAGAAGCAGGGCTTTATTGAAGGCCGCATTGCCGAGATCGAGTCGAAGCTCGCCGGTGCCCAGATCATCGACCCGTCGGCGGTCGAGGCAGATGGCCGCGTGGTGTTCGGCGCGACCGTCGAACTGGAAGACCTCGATTCGGGCGCTTCGGTCAAATACCAGATCGTCGGCGACGACGAAGCGGATATCGACCACGGTCTGATCTCGATCAGCTCGCCGATTGCGCGTGCATTGATCGGCAAGTCGGAAGGCGACGTGGCGTCGGTGCAGGCACCGGGCGGCGTGCGCGAGTACGAAATCATCGCCGTTACTTACGTCTGACGCGCCCGCTTCTGTGGTGAATCCAGTGGCTAATCCTGTGTCCGCGCGTGTGCCTGCGCATGTGTCCGCAGTACCGCACCGGTTGTTCCGGCTGCTGACCGTTGTCTGGGTCGGCAGCTTGCTCACCATCGGCTACGCGGTTGCGCCGGTGCTTTTCACGTCGCTGGATCGCATGGCAGCCGGCGCGGTGGCCGCGCAACTGTTTCACATCGAAGGGGTGCTTGGGGTTGTCTGCGGCGTGCTGTTGCTTGGGCTTGCCAATGTGCTGATCCGGCGCGGCGGTGACGCGTATCGCCGCTTGCGCTGGCTGATTGCCGGCATGCTGGTGTGCGTGCTGGTGGGTTACTTTGCACTGCAGCCTTTCATGAACGCGCTGCGCATGGCCGCGCTCGAGGCCGGCACCGATGTTGGACACTCGGCCTATGCAACACGCTTTGGTGTGCTGCACGGCGTGTCGAGTCTCTTCTATCTGATCGAAAGTCTGCTGGCTATTGTGCTGGTCTGGAAGCTGCCGGCGGAATCCGGCGTGCTGGTGGTGGGGCAGGGAGAGCGCGCCTCCACGACTTCAGCGGGCAAGGGCGGTCTGACGGGCTAGTTCAAGTCAGCCGCCATGTGCGGCTGAGTGCGCTCGTCTATGGTTGCGCGTGGTCGCATGGGCACTGTATGCGGCCTCCACGTTGACGCGGGCGGAGGTGCCCGCGTTCCAGCCCAACCTTACTTCACCGATTGATGCGAGCGCTTGGCGCTTGCCTGGCGCTTCTTGGCGCGCTTGATATTGCCGCCCGCCGTCACGCGTTCGTTACCGCGCACGACGACTTTTTTGGGCTTCGGCTTGCGCATGGGCACTTCGGAAGGCTTGATCACCGTCACCACGCGCGGCGCGCGGCCCTTGCCCGGTTTGGCTTCTTCCGCTGCTTCACGCGCGCTCGGCAACGCGCCGCGTTTTGCGCGCGTTGCCGGTTGAGCCGCGGCTTCCGGCTTCCAGATGACGAGCAGTTTGCCGATATGCTGGATGGGCGCGGCATTGAGCTTGTCGCAGATGGCCTCGTAAATGGCGAGGCGCTCCTCGCGTTCGTCGCCGAACACGCGGATCTTGATCAGCTGGTGGGCGCCCAGGTGGACTTTGATTTCGGCCAGCACGGCGTCAGTCAGGCCCTCGGCGCCGATGAGCACGACCGGTTTGAGCGCGTGAGCCTGGGAGCGCAGTTCGGCGCGTTGATCGGAAGAGACTTTGAGGGCTGGCATGGAAAGTGGAAGACTCGACTAAAATGGCGACGCCTGCGGTTGCGAGAGTTTCGGCAATCGGGCAGGGCGGCGCGTCAGAACTACAGAGATACGCGGTTGTCGGCCCAAAGTTGATGACCATTGAGCGGCAGCCGCGCGAATTAAGCGCGTATTATCCGCTAAAAGCATGACATCACGCAGCAAGAGTTCAACGTTTAATGGCAAAAAACAAGTTCAACACCTCGTGGCTGCACGATCACATCAACGATCCGTACGTGAAAATGGCGCAGCGGGAGGGCTATCGCGCCCGCGCAGCCTACAAACTGAAGGAAATCGACGAGCAGGACAAGCTGATCCGCCCGGGGCAGGTCATCGTCGACCTCGGCTCGGCACCCGGCAGCTGGAGCCAGTACGCGCGCAACAAGCTGGCGCAGGGCGCGAAGCGTGACGCGGCGCGCGAAGGCGGCATCGACGGCACGATCATCGCGCTCGACCTGCTGCCAATGGAGCCGATCGCCGACGTGACCTTCATTCAGGGCGACTTCCGCGAGGACACCGTGCTCGGGCAACTGGAAGAAATCGTCGGAGAACGCCAGGTTGATCTTGTAATTTCGGATATGGCGCCCAACCTGTCGGGCGTGGCACTGGCCGATGCGGCGCGGATCGAGCACGTATGCGATCTCGCGTTGGAGTTTTCGCAGAATCACCTGAAGCCGGATGGAGCCCTTTTAGTCAAATGCTTCCACGGCAGCGGTTATAGCCAGATAGTAGAAAAGTTCAAGCAGCAGTTTAAGACGGTGGCAGCCCGCAAGCCGAAAGCCTCACGGGATAAATCGTCCGAAACTTTTATTTTGGGTAAGCATCTTAAACGGCCCGGTCAAGCCGGTATCAAATAACCAATTTGCACCCCCAGATTGGCCGGAAATGCGGCACTGGAGGCCCGCCAGACGCTATTTGTGCGGTAGCGATTCGTTATGGCAGGGGTCTGCGGACTGGATTAGAATGCTTTAGTGGTGCCGCAAGGCAAATGTAGGCGCCCGTCTATGAGTGAAGGAGTGGTGCTTTGAACAACAATATGTTTTCGAAGGCAGCAGTGTGGCTGGTTATCGCACTGGTGCTGTTTACGGTGTTCAAGCAGTTCGATAAGCCCCGTGTCCAGGAAGGCGTTTCGTATTCGCAGTTCATGGACGACGCGAAGAACGGCAAGGTCAAGAACGTTATCGTTCAGGGGCGCAACCTCACGGTCACTCCAGCAGACGGCCAGAAATACCAGATCGTGTCGCCCGGCGACATCTGGATGGTCGGCGACCTGATGAAGTATGGCGTTCAGGTGAGCGGCAAGGCCGATGACGAACCGAACGCGCTGGTTTCCGCGCTGTATTACCTCGGGCCCACAATCCTGATCATCGGGTTCTGGTTCTACATGATGAGGCAGATGCAGGGAGGCGGGAAAGGCGGGGCGTTCTCGTTCGGTAAATCCCGCGCACGTCTGATCGACGAGAATAACAACGCCATCAATTTCACGGACGTCGCCGGTTGCGACGAAGCCAAGGAAGAAGTCTCCGAGCTGGTCGACTTCCTGCGCGATCCTCAGAAGTTCCAGAAGCTGGGCGGGCGAATTCCGCGCGGTGTGCTGCTGGTCGGCCCTCCGGGCACCGGTAAGACGCTGCTCGCACGCGCCATCGCCGGCGAAGCAAAAGTCCCGTTCTTCAGCATTTCGGGTTCTGACTTCGTGGAAATGTTCGTGGGTGTCGGCGCGGCCCGTGTGCGCGACATGTTCGAGCAGGCCAAGAAGCACGCGCCTTGCATCGTGTTCATCGACGAAATCGACGCGGTCGGTCGCCATCGCGGCGCCGGTATGGGCGGCGGCAACGACGAACGTGAGCAGACGCTGAACCAGATGCTGGTAGAAATGGACGGCTTCGAAGCGAATTCCGGTGTGATCGTGATCGCTGCAACGAACCGTTCGGACGTGCTGGACAAGGCGCTGCTGCGTCCGGGCCGTTTCGACCGTCAGGTTTATGTGGGTCTGCCGGATATCCGCGGTCGCGAACACATCATGAAGGTGCATCTGCGCAAGGTGCCGATCTCGAACGACGTCGACGCTGCGGTTATCGCACGCGGCACGCCGGGCTTCTCGGGTGCGGACCTGGCCAACCTGGTGAACGAAGCGGCGTTGTTCGCAGCGCGTCGTGGCAAGCGCATCGTCGAGATGATCGATTTCGAAGACGCGAAGGACAAGATCTTCATGGGTCCGGAGCGCAAGTCGGCGGTGATCCGCGAAGAATCGAAGCGTGCTACGGCGTATCACGAGTCGGGCCACGCGGTGATCGCGAAGCTGTTGCCGAAGGCTGATCCGGTGCACAAGGTCACCATCATTCCGCGCGGTCGCGCGCTGGGTGTGACGTGGCAGTTGCCGGAGCACGACAACGAAACGTACTCGAAAGACTACTTGCTGGATCGTCTGGCCATTCTGTTCGGCGGCCGGGTGGCGGAAGAGCTGTTCCTGAACCTGATCAGCACGGGTGCTTCGGACGACTTCAACAAGGCCACCCAGACCGCACGTGCAATGGTTGCACGCTTCGGCATGACGGACGCCCTCGGGCCGATGGTCTACGTCGACGACGAAAACGACGCCACACCGTTTGGCCGCGGCTTCACGCGGACCATTTCGGAAGCGACGCAGCAGAAGGTCGACGCGGAAATCCGCCGGGTGCTGGACGAGCAGTACACGTTGGCCAAGCGTCTGCTGGATGAGAATCGCGACAAGGTCGAAGCCATGACCGCAGCGCTGATGGAGTGGGAAACGATCGACGCTGATCAGATCAACGACATCATGGCGGGACGTCCGCCGCGCGCACCGAAGAGCTCGCCGCCGGCCAGCGACGCTTCGTCGGGCGGCAGCACGGGTACCGAGGTGAAGCCGGGCAGCGCGACCGCGCCGGCCTGATCGAAGCCACGTTCAAACTGCGGGCCGGTGTGATTCACACCGGCCCGTTTTGTATTCGCGCGGTTGGCTCACTGGAGTTTGCCAACCCAGGTTGGCAAACGAAATCCACGCCAATTCGCCAAGAGTCTCGTTGCCGTTTTCACCCTGTCGTCTGGATGCCTGTTCTGTGTCGATCACTGCTTTACCGTTTCCCCTCGAGCCCGAACCGTTGCAATGCGGGCGTTTCACGCTGACCTTCGAGCGCCCGCTGGTCATGGGCATTCTGAACGTCACGCCGGATTCCTTCTCCGATGGCGGACAGTTCGCCCTGCGCGGCGACGCACTGCGCCAGGCGGAACGCATGATGCTCGACGGTGTGGACATCATCGACATTGGTGGCGAATCCACGCGGCCCGGTGCACCGCCGGTGCCGCTCGACGAGGAACTGGAGCGGGTGATCCCGCTGGTCGAACAGTTGCGCGACGCGCAAATCCCGCTATCGGTTGACACCTACAAGCCCGAGGTCATGCGTCATGCACTGGCGGCGGGCGCGGACCTGATCAACGATATCTGGGGTTTCCGGATGCCTGGTGCGATCGAGGCGGTGCGTGACAGCGCGTGTGGCCTGTGCGTCATGCATATGCTGGGCGAACCCCAAACCATGCAGCTTGGCGAGCCGGCGTATCAGGACGTGGTGAGTGAAGTGCGTGAGTTTCTGACGCAGCGCATAGCGGCCCTGACGCAAGCCGGCATTGCCAAAGCGCGCATCAGCGTCGATCCGGGCTTTGGTTTTGGCAAGGCCGTGGTCGAACACAATTACGCATTGCTGGCTCATCTGGCCGAAACAGCGCCGCATGCCGGGCGACCGTTTCCCATTCTGGCCGGTATGTCGCGCAAGTCCATGCTGGGCGCGGTGACCGGCCGTGCCGCGCCGGAGCGCGTGGCAGCCAGTGTCGCGGCGGCCGTGCTGGCCGCCGAGCGGGGAGCGGCGATTTTGCGCGTGCATGACGTCGCGCCAACCGTCGACGCATTGAAAGTCTGGGCAGCCACGCGCGACGCCGCACGCCGCTGACCCCTGAAAGAAGAGGAAAACTACAAGATGGCACGTCGCTTTTTTGGTACTGATGGTATTCGCGGCAAGGTCGGCGATGCGCCGATCACGCCGGATTTCGTCCTGCGTCTGGGTTACGCCGCCGGCAAGGTGCTGGCTGGCGGTGACCGTTGGGCCCACTCGGGGCAACGTCCCACGGTGTTGATCGGCAAGGACACGCGTGTCTCGGGCTACATGCTCGAAGCCGCGCTCGAAGCCGGCTTTTCCGCGGCGGGTGTGGATGTGATGCTGGCCGGTCCGATGCCCACGCCGGGTATCGCGTACCTCACGCGGGCGCTGCGGTTGGCGGCCGGCGTCGTGATCAGCGCGTCGCACAACCCGTACTACGACAACGGCATCAAGTTCTTCTCGGCGTATGGCGACAAGCTGCCGGATGAAGTCGAACTGAAGATCGAGGAGCAACTCGACCTGCCGCTGGACTGCGCGGCTTCCGAGCAACTGGGCAAGGCGCGTCGGCTGGATGATGCGGCGGGGCGTTATATCGAGTTCTGCAAGAGCACCTTCCCGGCGGCCTTCGATCTGCGCGGCATGAAGCTGGTGGTGGATTGCGCGCACGGTGCCGCGTATGACATCGCGCCGCACGTGTTCCACGAACTGGGTGCGGACGTGATCCCGATCGGCGTCGCACCGAACGGCTTCAACATCAACGACGGCGTGGGCGCGACGGCGCCGGACGCGCTGGTGCGGGCGGTGCGCGCCAATCACGCGGATCTTGGCATTGCGCTGGATGGTGATGCCGACCGCGTGCAGATCGTCGATTCATCCGGACGGCTCTACAACGGCGACGAACTGCTCTACGTGCTGGTCAAGGACCGCATTGCCACCGAAGGCAAAGTCGAAGGGGCCGTGGGCACCCTGATGACCAACATGGCCGTCGAAGTCGCCCTGCAGCGCGAAGGCGTGAATTTCGTGCGGGCGGCAGTGGGCGACCGCTACGTGCTCGAGCAACTCCGTGAGCACGGCTGGCAGCTGGGCGCGGAAGGCTCGGGCCATATTCTGTCGCTCGACCGCCATTCCACCGGTGACGGCATCGTCTCTTCGCTGCTGGTACTGGCGGCCATGAAGCGCGGCGGCAAGTCGCTCGCGCAACTGCTCGAAGGGGTCACGCTGTTCCCGCAGAAGCTGATCAACGTGCGCATGCAGCCGGGCGCGGACTGGAAGGGCAGCGACGCCATCCAGCGTGCCATCAAGGCGGCCGAAACGGCGCTGGAAGGGCATGGGCGCGTGCTGATTCGCGCCTCGGGTACGGAGCCGGTGCTGCGCGTGATGGTCGAAGCGCAGCGCGTGGACGAGGCGGTGCGGCACGCCGAAGCCATCGCGAATGTCGTCAAACAGGCGACCACCTGAGACGTAGCCAGGAGCAGCCAGCCCAAACAACGAACCCGACGCGCGTGTAGCATCACTCCACGCAGCGCGCGCGTCCTTCGTCAATTCACCGGCCCGCCAAACCAGCTTTCCAACGCGCAAATTTCAGCGCTAAAGCGATCGCGCAAACGTTCCCGTCCCTGATTTTCCACACCTTCTCCCAATCCGCATCAGGCCCACCGTCTCCCTCCTTTAATAGCCGCGAATTCGCCTTTCATCGCAGTAATATAAGTGTCACGCGATTTTCACGGTTAGTCACGTTACTGTCATAAAGAGACCCTATTCTTCGCGGTGTCGTGTAATCCGCTCACACCACTGGAGGTCTCATGAAATTGATGCAAACCGCGTTCGCTGGCTTGGCTGGCGCGCTCTTCGCGCTCACCGCACAAGCAGCTGATATCACCGGCGCGGGCAGCACCTTCGCAGCACCCATCTACACGAAATGGGCAGACGCCTATCAGAAGTCGGGCGGCGGCAAGGTGAACTATCAAGGTATCGGTTCGTCGGGCGGTATCAAGCAGATTATCGCCAAGACGGTCGATTTCGCAGGTTCGGACGCGCCGCTGAAGGACGACGAGCTGGCCAAAGACGGCCTGTTCCAGTTCCCGACGGTTGTCGGTGGCGTGGTGCCGGTGGTGAACCTGCCGGGCGTGACCCCGGGTTCGCTGGTGCTGTCGGGTGAAGTGCTCGGCGACATCTACCTGGGCAAGATCAAGAAGTGGAACGATCCGGCAATCGCCGCATTGAACCCGAAGGCAAAGCTGCCGGATACGGACATCGCCGTGGTGCGCCGCGCTGACGGTTCGGGCACCAGCTTCATCTGGACGAACTACCTGTCGAAGGTCAACGCTGACTGGAAGTCGAAGGTCGGTGAAGGCGCAACGGTTAGCTGGCCGACGGGTACGGGCGGCAAGGGCAACGACGGCGTCGCAGCCTTCGTGCAACGTCTGCCGGGCGCAATCGGCTACGTGGAATGGGCGTACGCGAAGCAGAACAAGATGGTGTTCGTCGACATGAAGAACTCGGCAGGCACGATCGTCGAGCCGAAGACGGAAACGTTCAAGGCAGCGGCTGCTGGCGCTGACTGGTCGAAGTCGTTCTATCAGATCCTGACGAACGAGCCGGGCAAGGACGCATGGCCGATCGTCGGCGCAACGTTCGTGCTGCTGCACACGACGCAGGACAAGGCACCGCAAGGCGCCGAAACGCTGAAGTTCTTCGACTGGGCGTTCAAGAACGGTTCGTCGGCCGCTGACAGCCTCGATTACATCTCGCTGCCGGAATCGGTCGTGACGGAAATCAAGTCGCAGTGGAAGGAAAAGGTCAAGGACGCATCGGGCAAGTCGGTTGCCGAGTAAGCGTCGCGTAGTTGGTAACAGGCCGCCCCGTCTCATGTGAGGCGCGGCGGCCGTAGTACTGGTTGCATGACGTTGTGTCATGCGGCTTCTGGTAACAGGCACACAGGTTCCCATGTCCGACATCCCAATCGTGTCGAGAGCTCCCGCCAGTGCTGGGCAGCAAAAAGCGCCCAGCCGCGCCGGCGACGTTATCTTCGGCGGCCTCGCACGTCTCGCCGCGATCGTCACGCTGCTGCTGCTCGGCGGCATCATCGTCTCGCTGATCGTCGCCTCCATGCCGTCGATCAAGCAATTCGGCCTCGCTTTCCTGTGGACTTCCGACTGGGATCCACCCAGCAAGCAGTTTGGCGCGCTGGTGCCGATCTACGGCACGGTCGCCACTTCCATCATTGCTCTCATCATTGCGGTGCCGGTCAGCTTCGGCATCGCGCTGTTCCTCACTGAACTGGCGCCCGCGTGGCTGCGCCGGCCGCTCGGCATCGCGATCGAGCTGCTGGCTGCGATCCCTTCGATCGTCTACGGTATGTGGGGCTTGCTAGTGTTCGCACCGATCTTCGCCACCTGGTTCGAAAAGCCGCTCGGCACCGTGCTCGGCAGCGTGCCCTTCGTCGGCGCGCTGTTTCAGGGGCCGCCCATCGGCATCGGCATTCTGTGCGCGGGCGTGATCCTCGCCATCATGATCATTCCGTACATCGCTTCGGTGATGCGCGACGTGTTCGAAGTCACGCCGGTGCTGCTGAAGGAATCGGCGTACGGCATTGGCTGCACCACGTGGGAAGTCATGTGGAAGGTCGTGCTGCCGTTCACCAAGAGCGGCGTGATCGGCGGCGTCATGCTGGGTCTCGGACGCGCGCTCGGCGAGACGATGGCCGTGACCTTCGTGATCGGCAACACCAATCTGCTCAGCAATGTCTCGCTGTTTTCGCCGGGCAACAGCATCACGTCGGCGCTCGCCAACGAATTCGCGGAAGCGGATCCGGGCCTGCATACCTCGGCGCTGATGGAACTCGGCCTGATCCTCTTTGTGATTACCTTCATCGTGCTGGCGATCTCGAAGATCATGCTGCTTCGCCTCGAAAAAGGGGAGGGCGCGAAATGAGCCAGTCCACCTTGAACATGCCGGGTACTGACGACGTCGCCGCGCTCGAAGCGATGCGCCAGCGGCTGCAAAGCCGACGCCGCATGACCAACGCGATTGCGCTGGCACTCGCGCTCGCCGCGATGGCCTTCGGTCTCATCTGGCTCGTCTGGATTCTATTCACCACCTTGCGTCTTGGCATCGGTGGTCTGTCGATCGAACTCTTCACGCAGAACACGCCGCCGCCGAACACCGATGGCGGTGGTCTCGCCAACGCGATCGTCGGCAGCTTGATGCTGATTTCGCTGGCGACGCTGGTTGGCACGCCGATCGGCATTCTGGCCGGCGTCTATCTCGCCGAATACGGCCAGAAGGGTTGGCTCGCGAGCGTCACGCGTTTCATCAACGACATTCTGCTGTCGGCGCCGTCCATCGTCGTGGGCCTGTTCGTCTACGCGCTCGTGGTGGCGAAGATGGGCCACTTCAGCGGCTGGTCCGGTGTGTTCGCGCTCGGCCTGCTGCAGATTCCGATCGTGATCCGCACCACCGAGAACATGCTGAAGCTGGTGCCGAACGCACTGCGTGAAGCAGCCTTCGCACTCGGCACGCCGAAGTGGAAGATGGTACTGTCCATCACGCTGAAGGCGTCGGTGGCGGGCATCATCACGGGCGTGCTGCTGGCGGTCGCGCGGATTGCCGGTGAAACGGCGCCGCTGCTTTTCACCGCGATGTCGAACCAGTTCTTCTCGTTGAACATGAATCAGCCGGTGGCGAATCTGCCGGTCACGATCTACCAGTTTGCGATGAGCGCCTTCCCGCAGTGGCAATCGCTTGCGTGGGCCGGCGTCTTCCTGATCACGCTTGGGGTGCTGGGTTTGAACATCCTCGCTCGCGCGATCTTTTCGAAAAAGTAAGGGCGGAGTAATCCGATGAACATGGCAGAAACTCAACTTAACCCGACTGCGCGCCCTACGGCGCCCGCTGGTTTCGACCCCGCCCAGAGCGAGCATGCACAGGCAGCAGCGCGGCCGAAGATCGAAGTCAACGACCTGAACTTCTTCTACGGCAAATACCACGCGCTGAAGAACATCAACCTGCGCATTCCCGAAGGCAAGGTGACCGCGTTCATCGGCCCGTCGGGTTGCGGCAAGTCCACGTTGCTGCGCACCTTCAACAAGATGTACGCGCTCTATCCGGAGCAGCGCGCGGAAGGCGAGATCATGATGGACGGTGAGAACCTGCTCACCTCCAAGATGGATATCTCGCTCCTGCGCGCGCGTATCGGCATGGTGTTCCAGAAGCCGACGCCGTTCCCGATGTCGATCTACGACAACATCGCCTTTGGCGTGAAGATGTTCGAGACGCTGTCGCGTTCGGAGATGGACGACCGCGTGGAATGGGCACTGACCAAGGCCGCGCTGTGGAACGAAGTGAAGGACAAGCTGGGGCAGAGCGGCTACGGTCTCTCGGGTGGTCAACAGCAGCGTCTGTGCATTGCGCGCGGCATTGCGATCCGTCCGGAAGTGCTGTTGCTCGACGAACCGTGTTCCGCGCTCGACCCGATTTCGACGGGCCGTATCGAAGAACTGATCGCCGAACTGAAGAGCGATTACACCGTGGTGATCGTCACCCACAACATGCAGCAGGCTGCGCGTTGTTCGGACTACACTGCCTATATGTACCTCGGTGAGCTGATCGAATTCGGGGATACCGAAAAGATCTTCATCAAGCCGGTCCGCAAGGAAACCGAGGACTACATCACCGGCCGCTTCGGCTAAGCCGGCGCCTTCCGCCACGCGCACCAGACAGGGAGCACGATATGTCCGATAAACACCTCTCCAGCCAGTTCGATGCCGATCTGAATCTCGTTTCCTCGAAGGTTCTGGAAATGGGCGGCCTCGTTGAATCGCAGATCGTCAACGCGATGAACGCGCTCAACAATTTCGACCTGGATATGTGCGAACAGGTGATCGCCGCCGAAGAGCGCCTGAACAAGATGGAAGTCGACATCGACGAAGAATGCAGCAACATCATCGCGCGCCGTCAGCCGGCCGCGCGTGACCTGCGTCTTTTGATCGCGATTTCGAAGACCATCACGAATCTCGAGCGCGCCGGCGACGAAGCCGAGAAGATTGCCAAGCGCACCAAGCGTCTGATGGAAGACGGTGCCTCGCGCACCATCAACATTGCCGAGATCAAGCTGTCCGGCGAGATGGCGGTGTCGATCCTGCGCCGCGCGCTGGATGCGTTCGCGCGTCTCGATACGGTGGCCGCTGCGCAGATCGTGCGCGACGACAAGGCGATCGACGAGGAATTCCGCGCCTTCGTGCGCAAGCTCATTTCGTACATGACGGAAGATCCGCGCTCGATCTCGGTGGGTCTGGATTTCCTGTTCATCGCCAAGGCGATCGAGCGGATTGGCGATCACGCCAAGAACATTGCTGAATTCATCATCTACATCGTCAAGGGCACCGACGTGCGACACAAGTCGCGCGACGCGCTCGAACGTGAAGCACTCAGCTAACCCACTGAATAAAGGTCAAGAGGTGCCGATGCCAAGCAGCATTCTCGTCATCGAAGATGAGCCCGCCATTTCCGAACTGATTTCGGTCAATCTTCAACACGCGGGCCACTGCCCGATTCGCGCCTACAACGCGGAGCAGGCGCAGAACCTGATCAGCGATGTGCTGCCCGACCTCGTCCTGCTCGACTGGATGCTGCCCGGCAAATCAGGTATCGCGTTCGCGCGGGATCTGCGCAATAACGAACGCACCAAGCACATCCCGATCATCATGCTGACCGCACGTGGCGATGAACAGGACAAGGTGCTCGGCCTCGAAATCGGCGCGGACGATTACGTCACCAAGCCGTTTTCGCCGAAGGAACTGATGGCGCGTATCAAGGCGGTGTTGCGCCGCCGCGCGCCGCAGTTGACCGAAGACGTGGTGGCGATCAACGGCTTGAAGCTCGATCCGGCCACGCACCGGGTCGCGGCGCACGCGGAAGGCAGCGAGATCAAGCTCGATCTCGGGCCGACCGAATTCCGTCTGCTGCACTTCTTCATGACGCACCCGGAGCGCGTGCACAGCCGCACGCAGTTGCTCGATCAGGTGTGGGGCGATCACGTGTTCGTCGAAGAGCGTACGGTGGATGTGCATATCAAGCGTCTGCGTGCGGCCCTCAAGCCGGCAGGGTGCGATGCTATGATTGAGACGGTCCGGGGCAGCGGCTACCGGCTCGCCAAGAGCGCCTGAGGCCAAGGCACTCGAACGCGTCGCGCAGCATTCGACCGACCAGATAAAGCGCGCGGCACCTATGTGCCGCGCATTGTTTTCTCTTCGATCGCCAGGACATGAACATCATTTGGGCGCGTTCCATTGTATCGATCGTGCTGCTTGCTGTTCTTTGCACGGTGCTGGGCGTGTTCGTCAGCGTCAAGACCGCATTGATCGTGGCGGTCTGCGTGCTGCTTGCGCAGAGCATCTTCGGTACGTTTCACAAGCAGCGTCTGTGGCGTCTACTCGACGCGCCGGTCTACGGCGAAGTTCCTAGTGCCCCCGGCATCTGGGGCGAAATCTATTACCGTCTGCATAAGCTCGCCAAGCGCTGGCACGCCCAGGTGCGCCAGGTCGAGCAACAACATTCCCGCTTTATTCAGGCCATCCAGGCGTCGCCGAACGGCGTGGCCATGCTCGACGATCACGATCAGATCGAGTGGTGCAATGCGATCTCCGAGAAGCACTTCGGTCTCGATGCGAAGCGCGATCTGCGCCAGCACATCACGCATCTCGTGCGTCAGCCCGACTTCGTGCGCTACCTGAACTCGCACCACTACGAAGAAATGCTGATCATGCGCGGCATGGGCGAGAAGCGCCAGAACGTGCTGTCCGTGCAGGTGTTCCCGTACGGCGAGAATCGCAAGCTGGTGCTGTCGCAGGACATCACCGAACTCGAGCGCACCGACGCGATGCGGCGTGACTTCGTCGCCAACGTGTCGCATGAGTTGAAGACGCCACTCACGGTACTGTCGGGCTTTCTGGAGACCATGCGCGAGTTGCCGCTTGCCGAAGCCGAGCGCGCGCGTTACCTGGACCTGATGGAGCAGCAGGCTTCGCGGATGCGGCATATCGTGAACGACCTGCTGGTGCTCGCCACGCTCGAAGGCAACAACAAGCCGCCGAGCGACCAGATGATCGACATGCGCGCGGTGCTTCGGCACCTGCGTGACGATGCGGACAACCTGTCGAGCCATCACCATCACATCAGCTTCGACGCCGACGAAGACCTCACCATCACGGGCGCCGAAACCGAAATTCTCAGTGCGCTGGGCAATCTCGTGACCAACGCGATTCGCTATACACCGGACGGCGGCAAGATTCACGTGACGTGGCACATGAAGGGCGGCCTCGCGCTGTTTTCCGTGACGGACAGCGGCCTCGGCATTCCCGCTGCGGAAATTCCGCGCCTGACGGAGCGTTTCTACCGCGTCGACCGTAGCCGTTCACGCGATACGGGCGGCACCGGCCTTGGCCTTGCGATCGTCAAGCACGTGCTGCAACGGCACGATGCCCAACTCGATGTGAAGAGCGAAGAAGGGCGCGGCAGCACGTTCACGGTGCGCTTTCCCGCGTACCGTAGCGCGCGGTGCCAGCCGGCTTCGGTGTGAGCGCCTGAAGCGCGGCACCCAAAAGAAAAAGCCCGCCAGGAGAATTCCGGCGGGCTTTTTTGCATCTTGCGAGCGGCGTATTAGTTAAGGACAGAACTTCGTCAGCAGACTCATCTGCGCATTGCGCGAGGACTTGCCAGGCCTGCGGCGCCGATAGTGGCCGTCGCTTTGCATGAGCCACGCTGCCGTGTTGTCGCCAAGGAACGCGGAGAGACCCTCGGCTATCACCCTGCGCTTCAGACGCCGGTTATTCACCGGGAATGCGACTTCGACACGCCGGAAGAAGTTGCGGTCCATCCAGTCGGCGCTCGACAGATACACCTGCTCCTTGCCGTCGTCGTAGAAGTAGTAGATGCGATGGTGCTCGAGAAAGCGCCCGACGATCGAACGTACCGTGATGTTCTCCGACAGCCCCGGCACACCCGGTTGCAGTGCGCACACGCCGCGCACGATCAGATCGATCTTCACGCCCGCCTGCGAGGCTTCGTACAGCTCCGCAATCACCGTGGGCTCCAGCAGCGCATTCATCTTCGCCACGATGCGCGCTTTCTTGCCGGCCTTGGCGTGTTCCGCTTCGGCGCGGATCGCGTCCACCAGCTTTGGATGCAGCGTGAACGGCGACTGCCACAGTTCGTGCAGCTTCAGCTCACCGCCAATGCCGGTGAGCTGCTGAAACACATGATGCACGTCCTCGCAGATTTTCTGGTCGGAGGTCATCAAGCCAAAGTCCGTATACAGACGCGCCGTACGTGGGTGATAGTTGCCGGTGCCGAGGTGGGCGTAGCGCTTGAGCGTCATCTTGCCGTTGTGCGACACGCGCCGCACGATCAGCATCATCTTCGCGTGACACTTGTGGCCCACCACGCCGTACACGACGTGTGCGCCCACCGCTTCCAGTTGCGCGGCCCAGTTAATGTTGGTTTCTTCGTCGAAGCGCGCCAGCAGTTCCACCACCACCGTCACTTCCTTGCCGTTGCGCGCGGCCTGCATCAGCGCGTCCATCAGCGGCGAATCGGTGCCGGTGCGATAGATGGTCTGCTTGATGGCCATCACGTTCGGATCCTTGGCCGCCTGCAACAGCAGTTCGAGCACCGGCTGGAAGCTTTCGTACGGGTGATGCAGCAGCACGTCGCCGTGGTCGATCACGTCGAACAGGCTCGCGCTGTTGGCGATCTGCGCGGGAATGGACGGAATATGCGGCACGAACTTCAGATCGGGCCGATCCACCATTTCCGGCAATTGCATCAAACGCACGAGATTGACCGGGCCGTTGACGAAGTAGCAGTCCTTCTCCGACAGACTGCTTTCATCGAGCAGACGCCGCACCAGATGCGCCGGCGTATCCGCGGAGACTTCCAGGCGCACCGCGTTGCCCAGGTGCCGCGCCGGCAGTTCGCCCTGCAACGCGACACGCAGATTGGTGATTTCGTCTTCGTCGACGAACAGTTCGCTGTTACGCGTGATGCGGAACTGGTTGCAACTGCGCACCACGAGGCTCGGGAACAGTTCGCCCACGAAATGCTGCAGCAGCGAGCTGAGCAGCACGAAACCGTGCGGATAGCCCGAGAGTTCCTGCGGCATGCGCACGAGCCGTGGCAGCGCGCGCGGCGCCTGCACGATGCCCATCAGCGCCTGACGGCCGAAAGCGTCCTTGCCTTCCAGTTCGACGACAAAGTTCAGACTTTTGTTGAGCACGCGCGGGAACGGGTGCGCCGGATCAAGCCCGATGGGCGTGAGCACCGGCAGCAGTTCGTCGAAGAAGTAATTGCGCGCCCATTCGGTCTGCGCTTCGCTCCACGCTTCGGTGCCGTGAAAATAGATGCCTTCGTGTTCCAGCGCGGACAGCACCGTGTCGTGCAGCATGGCGTACTGACGATGCACGAGCTTTTGCGCGCGTTCGACCACGAGGTCGTACACATGCTGCAACGACATGCCGTCGGGCGAGAGCGCGCCGGGGTTGTCGCGCATCTGCTCCTGAAGTCCGGCCATGCGGACCTCGAAGAATTCGTCCAGATTGCTGCTGGTGATGCAGATGAAGCGCAGGCGTTCGAGCAGGGGCACGGCGGGGTCGGCGGCTTGCGCCAGCACGCGCTCGTTGAAACCCAGGATGCCCAGTTCGCGGTTCAGGAGGGGGTAGCGGATGGACATCGGCGGTGAGAAGGGAAGGTCAGGAAGAGAGGCGGAAAGACGCTCGGAAATTCTCACAGTATGATTACGTTCGTATGACATTCAAATTGTCATAAATTCTACGCTGTATTGCCGCCGTGTCGTACAAATGACGCAGTGCATGTGGGACCATTACGAACGTCAATACCGCAAAGGTGACATCGTGAGGTCCGGGACGCTTAAAATGGCGACTTTAAACAGCGGGGCCCGCAGCAGCGCGGCCACGCTCGCACGGATGGAGTCCGCTCACTCGATGTCAAACACGCCCCACCTAATCGCTGCCGTCGATCTCGGCTCCAACAGCTTCCGGCTGATCGTGGGGCGTGTCGAGGAAACTGAAGCGGGCACCCAGATCTATCAGGTCGACGCGCTGCGCGAGGCCGTGCGGCTCGCCGCCGGACTGTCGAGCGACAAGATGCTCGACCACGCTTCGCAGGTGCGCGGCTGGGACGCGCTCAAGCGCTTCGGCGAACGTCTGCGCGATTTCCATCCGGACCACGTGCGCGCGGTGGCCACCAATACGCTGCGGATTGCCAAAAACGCCGGTGAATTTCTTGGTGAAGCTCAAGCCGCGCTCGGTTTTCCGATTGAAGTGATCGCCGGGCGCGAAGAAGCGCGCCTCATTTATGCCGGCGCCGCGCATTCGGTGCCCGCGAGTCCGGGCAAGCGGCTGGTGGTGGATATCGGCGGCGGCTCGACGGAATTCATCATTGGCTCGCATTACACGCCGATCAAGATGGAGAGCCTGTATATCGGCTGCGTGAGCCATAGCCGCGCGTTCTTTCCGGCGGGCAACGTCGACGAATACACCATGCGTCAGGCTGAACTGGCGGCGAGACGCGAAATCCAGATCATTTCTCACGAGTACAAGCAAACCGGCTGGGAGCAGGCCATAGGCTCGTCGGGTACGGCGCGCGCGCTCGCCGAGCTGGTCGAAGCCAACGGCTTCAACGATCCGGGCATCACGCACGGCATTTCGCGCGGCGGCCTCGAACGGCTCAAGCGCGCGCTGATCAAGGCGGAGAACGTCAACCGCTTGAAGCTGATTGCGCTGAAGCCCGACCGCATTCCGGTGCTGGCGGGCGGTCTCTCGATCATGCTGGCGGTGTTCGACGAACTCGGCGTGGATTACGTCGACACCACGGACGGCGCCTTGCGTCTGGGCGTGCTGTACGACCTGCTGGGGCGCTCGCAGCACGAGGACATGCGTACGGTCACGGTGGAAGGCTTCATGCGCCGCTATGGCGTGGACCGGGCGCAGGCGGCGCGCATTGGCGACCTCGCGGTCAGCTTCTACGACCAGTTCGACGAAGCCGATCCCGAGCGGCGCGCGGAAAACCGCATGTTCCTGAGCTGGGCGGCGTCGCTGCATGAAATTGGTCTCTCCATCTCGCACAGCGCGTATCACAAGCATTCGGCCTACATTGCCAGCAACGCCGACATGCCCGGTTTCTCGCGCACCGATCAGGCCCGGCTGGCGGCGCTCGTGCTGGGTCACGGGGGCAAACTCGGCAAGCTGTCGCAAACCCGTGAGGTGGAGTGGCCGCTGCTGTTCTGTCTGCGGCTCGCCGCGCTGCTCTGCCGGCGCCGTGCGGATGTCGGTCTACCGGGCATTTTCGTCGCGCGCGTGAACAACGGCTACGAAGTGCGCTTGCCGAACGAATGGGTGGCGAACAATCCGCTCACCGATTACAGCCTGATTCAGGAGGCGGCGGAGTGGGAGAAGGTCGGCATTCCGTATCGGGTGGTTTATACGGACGACTGAAGAAATATCGAAGCGGGTGTAGCACGCAAAACCCTCACCCCACGCTTGAATAAAACAGCCCGGTAGAGTCGATCTGCCGGGCTGTTTTTTTTGTGGCTCAAATGCTTCTGGTGTGACCCGCGGGCCAAACCGCATCCCGGTGTCAAACCGGCGACGCGTCACCCAAAAAGTGCCGCGCATAGCGAGCGTTGATTTCCGACAAACGCAGCAGCGTCAAGAAGTCCGCCGTGTTGAAATCAGGATCCCATGCAGGCGCGCCGCAGATTTTCGCGCCAAGCCGCAGATAGCCCTTGATGAGCGGCGGCGGCGTGACGGCTGCACCGGTTTGCAGTTCTTCCACCGGCAGCGGCGTATGCGGAAACGCACGGTATTCCTGCGCCGTCATCGCGCTTTCACGCATGCTGCTGTACAGGTTCGCGGCGTAGTGACCGCCATCGGCCATCGCCACGCTCGCGCAGCCGAGCATGGTCTCGTAGCCGTTGTGTTGCATGTACGACGCGAGACCACCCCACAGCGACATGATCACGGCGCCGCTGCGGTAGTCTGGATGCACGCACGAGCGGCCCACTTCGACCATCTTTGCGCGCAGGTGCGTGAGGCGCGAAACGTCGAACTCGCTTTCTGCATAAAGACGGCCGATGCGCGCCGCCTGATGCGGCGGCAGTGCGCGATACGTGCCGACCACTTTGAGCGTATCGAGGTCGCGCACCAGCAAATGATCGCAGTACATATCAAAGGCATCGACGTCCAGGCCCGCCGGGCCCGTCAGGCGTGCGCCCATTTCATCGGCGAAGACGCGGTAGCGCAGACGTTGCGCTTCGCGCAGTTCTTCGTCGGTGCGCGCCCAGGCCACTTGCAAACGGTGCTGTTCAGTGACGGTCTCGGCGGCGCGCGGCAGATGGCGGCGCGTCTCGTTACCGGTAGCGAGGAGTGAGGAGGACGTCGGCAGATCTTGCATCGTGGCGTTCCTGGTCGGAGAAGGTAAGGTTCTTTTTTTCCGCCAATGTAGTAACGCCTGGTGACGCTCGCATGGCAAAGCGATGACCATTAAATGACGGTCCGTAAGCGATGCGCAATGCGAACGCAAGTTAATCGCGCCGTCTGCCCGAGCCAGATTGGGATGCGCTACGCGCCGTGCGTATTGAACGATGCGCGTGCGCGTTCGACATGCCGCGCAGCGGCATCGTCGAGCGTGAGCGATTTACAACAGATCAGGACCGATGGCCGCGCGCAACACCGCTTGCTCTTCGCCTTCGCGACTGCGGCTCGCCATCCACACGACGCCCGCTTTTTTCAACGGCCAGCTCGAATCGCTGTTGGCAAGCAGTCGCCCCACCACGTGACCGAGCGTGGGCTGATGTCCGACGATCAACACGGTGCCGGCGATGCCCTCCGGCCAGCCCGCCGCGCGCAGGACGTCCATGGCGCTCGCGCCCGGCGCAAGTTCGCGCACGACGCGATATTGGTCCGTCAGGCTCTCGACCGTCTGGATCGTGCGGGCCGCGGGGCTGGCGAGGATCACCGTGTCGTGATCGAGCCGGCTGCGCAGCCACTTCGCCACACCCTGCGCCTGTTTGCGGCCGCGGGTGGTGAGCTGGCGCGCAAGATCGGTGGGCGCGATGTCTTCGGCTTCGGCGTGTCGCCAGAGAATCAGGTTCATGCGTGTCTCCATGTGTTGCCCTCGATCCGCAAGAAACGCGCCGCTTTTTGAGAGCGTCCGGGTTGCGTCGGAGGCTGCGGTATGCGCGCGCAGCCCGGCGGGGCGGGGCTCCGCCGGAGGAGGATAGCGATTGTGCTTGTTTTCAAAACAGTGTTTTCACCGACTAAGTATTTACCCTAGTATGGTCAACCCTTAGAATCGCGGTCATTGGTCGCAAACCCGCGTGTTTGCCGCCCCGCAGAAAACCACCGTCGGAGTTCCGTCATTATGAAGTCGCTGCTTGAAGCTGCTGCCATCGCCGCACTGATCACCGTGCCGCTGGCCGCGTTCGCACAGTCGTCCCAACAACCGCTGACCCGCGCACAGGTGCGCGCTGACCTCGTGCAGGTCGAGAAGGCCGGCTACAACCCGTCAGACTGGATGCATTACCCGGAAAACATCCAGGCTGCCGAAGCCCGTGTTGCGGCTGACAAGCAGGCCGCCGCCTACGGTTCGGGCAGCAACGGTTCGTCCCAGGCCGGCAAGTAATAACCCAGGTACTGGCACCAAACATGGCTGCCAGCCACGGCGCCATTGCTGTCCCAGTACAGCTTTATAGTGCGTTACTGATGTGAGGCCGCAATGGACGCGACAGTGTTGGGCACGGCATTCGGATTTACCGTTCTGATCATCGCCGCTGTCTTTGCGGTGGGGCACTACCGGCGCGAACGTCTGCGCAAACGCGTGATTGGCGACCTGCAACAGCGCCGCTTCTACGATCTCAGCGGGCCGAACCGGCATTGATTGCGGTGGGGGCTGTGCGGCCGGTGCGTGGGTTGCCCGCGTAGGTCGCCCTCCTAGGCCGCACGTCTGGCGCGAGCCTCGGTCACCATCCCGTATCGCAACGGGCAGCCGTACAATCGTCCGATCAAATTTCAACTGGACGATCGGATGGCGAGCCAATCTAACGTTGCCTGCAACTCCTCCCGCGTCGTCGTTCGCGTGCCTCGCGATTGCGCACGACGCGCCATGAAATTCCCACTCATCTACGCTGCGTCGCTGCTACTGGCATCGCATTGCATGCCCTCGTGCGCGGGCGATATTGCGCGAGACACGCCCGCCGCTTCAATGGCGCTCGCCGCCAACCTGTATGCAGCGCCGCCTTCCTCGGCAGCGGTTTCGACGGTGGCGACTCCACTCGTTTCGGCTACACCATTGCCGCCAACCACTCCGCCTGCAAGCGTCGCCGCGAGCACGCCTTCGCTGGCCGCTGCTTCGGCGCCGTTGGCGCCGCCTGCTGACGCGAGCGCCACCAGATCAACGACCACCGACGCCAGGACCACCGAGGCAGGCTGGACGAACTACGTGGCCATCATCTGCGGCGTGGTGGGCGCGATCGCAGGCATTGCCGGAGCGATCATGGGTGGACTCGGCTTGCGCAGAGCCAACCGACTCGATCGCCGGTGACGAACCCATTGTAAGCAGATCAGGAAAAGTCATTTCGAATCTTAGGTATTTACCCTAGGTCTACGCACTCCTACACTGTGATCACTGGCTGCACACAAACCTGTTTGCAGCGCTGGAAAAACAATCTCTGGAGGTAGTGATCATGAAATCCCTTATCAAGGCTGTTGCTATCGCTGTTGTTCTCGCCGCTCCGGTTGCTTCGTTCGCCCAATCGAACCAGCCCCTGACGCGCGCTGAAGTCCGTGCCCAACTGGTGCAACTCGAAAAGGCCGGCTACAACCCGAGCAACGACAACACGACGTACCCGGCTGATATCCAGGCCGCCGAAGCACGTGTCGCGGCACAGAATGCCGCAACGAGCGGTGAAGGTGGTGTGGCGAGCGGCTCGTCGCAATCGGGTGCTGCCGCGATTCCGGTGCTGACGAACCAACGTTCGATCTATGCTGGTCACTAATCAGTGCGAGTAAAGCGCTCGCCGCTTATCCAGTAGCGAGCGCCGCTGCAAACTCGCACTGATCTGGCGCGAGTGTTTGACTGGCTGAAACGGCCCGCTACGGCGCATCATCGCCGCAGCGGGCCGCTTCGTTTTGGGCGCGATGCTTCGCAATGGCGGGCGTGGATTGAGACGCACCGACGCCAATGCCTCATCCCTCGAGTTCAGTCTGTGCCGCCAGCGCGGCGTTTTCCATCGCATTCAAAAGCCGTTTCGCCGCGCGTTGCACGAGCGGCGAAGACGCCAGCAGCTCGCGGACCAGCGTGTCGGTGAGATTTTCCAGTTCGGCATCGGCGACGAAGTCGGTTGCGACGCCCCAGTCGTAGGCCTGCGCCCCGCGGATATAGCGCGAACGCATGACCACGTCCCGCGTGCGGCCGATTCCCACCATCTGTTGCAGGCGGCCTGCGCCGCCTGACCCGCATCCGAGGCCCACGCTTTGCGCGGGAAGTGCGTAAAGCGTGGTCTCCGTGGCAATCCGGAAGTCGCATGCGAGCGAGAGTTCGAAGCCCGCGCCGAAGCAGTAGCCGCGATTGGCCGCAATCACTGGCTTGCCGCAGCGCGAAGGGAAGTCCATCGTCCACGTTCGCCACGCCAGATCCTCTCCAGCTGCATGACCCGAGCCTTCAAACTCGCACCCGCGCGAAAAATGTTCACCCAATGCGCGCAGGACGATGACGCGGATCGTCGAATCGATGTCCAGCGCTTCGAACACTGTGCGCAATTGCTCGGCCTGCCGGATGGAGACGAGATTGAAGGGCGGACGGTCCAGAATGATGTCGGCCCGCGCCTGCTGCGCGTTGATACAGACCTTAAAGCCCTCGAATTGCGTTGGCGGTGTTGAAGTGTGATTGAGTTGGGTCATGAATCTTCCCTCGGCGCAGAATGGTGTCCCCTCTCAGAACGCCATTCCTCACATTAATCAGGACTTCGAATTGGCTTCGCTACGAATTCGCGCCAGCGCGCGGATCGGTAGGAGAGATCATATGGGCGGCTCGATTTCCCCACGATGATGGAATCATTAACCTTAGTTAATCGCCAGCGTGAGAGGTCTGCGGACCTTCGCGGCACGTTGGGTTCGACGCCAGTGGTCCGTTTTCACGCGGTCTCTTGGCGGGAAAATTAAAAAAAATTAATAATCCCGTTGAATCGGGTTTGACAGATTTCGGGGATAATCGAATCGAGAGTTCGCCGCATAGGCGTTGTTGCCCCGGGAGGGTGTCGAACGACGAAGGAGGCGCGCGTGATATGAAAATCTTGCTCGTCGAAGACAACGAACAGGTTGCCGGCTTTCTGAAGAAGGGGCTTGTCGAGGCAGGCCATGTCATCGATTCCGCGGACAACGGCCGTGACGGCATGTTTCTCGGCGCCAGCGAAACCTACGACGCCATCATCATGGACCGCATGCTGCCAGGCGGCATCGACGGCCTCGGCATCATCGCGGCGTTGCGCGCCACCGGCAATCGTGTCCCTATCCTGATCGTGAGTGCGCTGGACGAAGTCGACGAGCGCATCCGCGGCCTGAAGGCAGGCGGCGACGACTACGTGGTCAAGCCGTTCGCATTTGGCGAGGTACTGGCGCGGCTCGACGCGCTCACGCGCCGTGCGCGCGAAAACTACGCGGAAAAAGTCCTCAAGGTGGGCGATCTGTCCATCGACCTGCTGTCGCGCAAGGTCGCCCGTGCGGGCAAGCCCATCGCGCTCAAGCCACGCGAGTTCAAATTGCTCGAGTATCTGATGCGTCACGCGGATCAGGTGGTCACGCGCACCATGCTGCTCGAAAATATCTGGGACTACCACTTCGATCCGCAAACCAACGTGATCGACGTTCATGTGAGCAAGCTGCGCCACAAGATCGACGCCGGCTTCGAACGGTCCGTGCTGAGGACGGTTCGCAACTCCGGTTACATGCTGACGGCGAACGAATAACCGGCTCTGGCATGCGGGGGCGGCATGATCGAGTTATCCGACTTCAGGTTCGAAACGCTTTGTGACGACGGCGAGGTGTTGCTGTCGCGCATCCGGCGTGGCGAGGACGCGAGGACGTGGCTGACCGTCACGCTGCCGTCGCCGCAGCCCGCCGCTGATGGTCAGGCGCGTCTCGAGCACGCTTACGAATTGCGCAGTCATCTGGACGGCAAGTTCGCCACCTTGCCGCGCGCGCTCGTCGAGCACGCCGGCAGCACGGCGCTGCTGCTCGACGATCCCGGTGGCACGTCGCTCGCGGCTCTGCCCGCGGGGACGCTGCCGCTCGGCCGGGTGCTGCTCATTGCCGCGAATCTTGCCGCGGCGCTTGGCGCGCTGCACGCAAGGGGTCTGGTCCATAAGGACATCCGGCCCGCCAATATTCTGGTGAATACGGAAACCGGCAGCGTGGCATTGACGGGATTCGGCATTGCCTCCTGCAATGCCATTGAAGCGTCGATGGGTACGATGCCTGACTTCACGGCGGGGGCACTCGCTTACCTCGCACCGGAACAGACCGGCCGCATGAACCGGGCCGTCGACGCACGCGCCGATCTGTATTCGCTAGGTATTACGCTCTACGAAATATTGACGGGCCGCTCGCCGTACCGGGCCAACACGGCGCTCGAATGGCTGCATTGTCATATCGCCAGAACGCCGATCCCGTTGAACGAACTCGCCCGCGACGTGCCGCAGCAAGTGAGCGCAATCGTGATGCGGCTACTGGCCAAGGCCGCCGAGGATCGCTATCAGACGGCGCAAGGCCTGGAAGACGACCTGCGTCGCTGTCTCGCGGCATGGGACCGCAGCGGCCGGATCGACGCATTTCCGCTTGGCGCGCATGACACGCCGGAGCGCCTGCTCGTGCCAGAACGCCTCTATGGCCGCGAAGTGGAGACCGTCGAACTGGATAGCGCATTCGAGCGCGTGATGCGCGATGGCAAGTCGGAACTCGTGCTGGTCTCCGGCTATTCGGGCATTGGCAAGTCGTCGCTCGTCAACGAGCTGCGCAAGAAATTGCGCGCCACCGGCGGCCGCTTCGCCGAGGGCAAATTCGAGCAATACAAGCGCGACATTCCGTACGCGACGCTGGGCCAGGCATTTCAGAGCCTGACGCAGGACATCCTCGCGCAAGGCGAGGCACAGATTGCCGATTGGCGGGCGCGCTTCGCTGAAGCCGTGGGCGCAAACGGGCAACTCGTCGTGGCGCTGATTCCACAACTCGAAGCGATCATTGGACCGCAACCGGCGGTGCCCGAACTGCCCGCGCAAGAGGCGCAGGCTCGCTTCCAGGGCGTGCTGTCCCGCTTCATCGGTGCGTTCGCGGATGCAGGCCATCCGCTCGTGCTGTTTCTGGACGACCTGCAATGGCTCGACGGCGGCACGCTCGATCTCGTGCAAAGTCTGCTCGCCACGTCGAAGCTGCCTGATTTGCTGGTGGTGGGCGCGTATCGCGACAACGAGGTTAGCGCGACGCATCCACTCACCCGCGCGCTGGTGGCCATTCGCGAGGCGGGTGTGCCGGTCCACGAAATCGTCCTGCGGCCGCTGCAGTTCAGCGAAGTCGCGCGGCTGGTTGGCGGCGCGCTGCGTATCGAACCAGCCAACGTCATGCATCTGGCGCATTTCATCTTCGAGAAGACGGGCGGCAACCCGTTCTTCACAGTGCAGTTTCTAAAGATGCTGGCCGAGCAGGGACACCTCACGTTCGACGCCACGCGCCGTGCCTGGCAATGGAACATGACGGCCCTGCGCGAGGCGCAGTTTACGGACAGCGTGGTCGATCTGATGGTCGGCAAGATCGAACGCGTACCGGAAGCGACGCAAAGCGCGCTCAAGCAGTTCGCCTGCTTCGGAAACAGCGCGAGCACCGCGATGCTGGCGCGCGCCAGCGGCATGAGCGAAGCCCAGATGCCGGCGGCGCTCGCCGACGCCGTGAATGCGGGTCTCGTGTTCCGGCGCGAACGCGGCTACGCGTTTCTGCACGACCGCGTGCAGGAAGCCGCGTATGCGCTGATTCCAGCAGGCGAGCGGGCCGCCGCGCATCTGCGGATTGGCAGGATGTTCACCACCAACGCGGCGGCGGAGGACATCGAGCAGAACATCTTCGAGGTCGTCAATCAGTACAACCGGGCCGTCGAACTGATCGACACCCCGGCCGAGCAGATGCGCGTGGCGCAATGGAATCTGCTGGCCGGGCGACGCGCGAAAGCGTCGTCGGCCTATGCGTCCGCCGCCACTTATCTCGCGCTTGGCAGCGGCTTGCTCGACGACGCAAGCTGGGATGAACACTACGGGCTCAAGTTCGCGCTGGAAAGCAGCCTCGCCGAATGCGAGTTCTTGACCGGCAAAACGGATTCAGCAAAGACGCGCCTCGAAGGACTGGCACAGCGCGCAAGGACGCTGCCCGACCGGGCCGCGATTGCCTGGCTGCGTGTCACGCTGTTCACCGCCCTGGATCAAAGCGACCTGGCGGTGCAGATCTGCCTCGACTATCTACGCGGCGTGGGCATCGACTGGGTGCCGCATCCCACGCGCGACGCAGCCCGTGCCGAGTACGAGCGTTTGCTTGCGCGCATCGGCGACGCACCGATCGCGTCGCTGCTCGATCTGCCCTTGCTCACGGACCGCGACCGGCGGGCGACGCTGGACGTGCTCA
This sequence comes from Paraburkholderia sp. DHOC27, assembly GCF_003429005.1. Taxonomy (GTDB): domain Bacteria; phylum Pseudomonadota; class Gammaproteobacteria; order Burkholderiales; family Burkholderiaceae; genus Paraburkholderia. The sequence goes on along the minus strand of NZ_QVQV01000004.1, from coordinate 230,863 downwards.
CCGCCGTGCTGCCACCCGCGTTTTTCAGCGACGAAAGCCTCGTCTGCCTGATCCTTTGCCGGATGGCGAACCTGAGCCTCGAACACGGCAACAGCGACGCGTCGTCCATTGGCTATACGTATCTCGGCATGGTGGCGGGTCCGGTATTCGGCGATTACGAAGCCGGCTATCAATTCGGCCAGCTTGGTCTCGCGCTGGTCGACGAACGCCGGCTGGAACGCTTCCGGCCACGCGTCTACATGTGCTTCGCGTATCACGTGGTGCCGTGGACCAAGCACATTCGCACGGGCTTGCCGCTGCTGCGGCGTGCGTTCGATGCTGCGAGCGAAAGCGGCGACCTCACCTATACCGGCTTCAGTAGTTGTTGCCTCGTGACGAGTCTGCTGGCCGCTGGCGATCCGCTCATCGATGTCGAGCGCGTCGCGCAGCAACGCCTCGGTGTGGTGCAGGCCGCGAAATTCGGCCTCATCGTCGATATCATCGGCGCGCAGTTGCAGCTCATTCGAGCCCTGCGCGGCCTGACGTCAACATTCGCGTCCTTCAACGACGAAGCCTTCGACGAGACGCGCTTCGAGCAGCATCTCGAAGCCGATCCCTGTCTCGCCATTGCCAACTGCTGGTACTGGATTCGCAAACTGCAAGGGCGCTATCTGGCGGGACATATCGCCGAAGCCATCGCCGCAGCCGAGAAGGCAGCACCGCTGTTGTGGACCTCGTCGGGCCATTTTGAATACGCGGAGTACTACTTCTACGCCGCACTGGCCCGCGCCCGTCAGTACGACGATGCCACGGTCGACCAGCAGCCGGCGGTGTTGCAGGCGCTGACTGAACATCATGCGAAGCTCGTCGTGTGGGCCGAGCATTGCCCGAGTAATTTCGCCTGCCGCGGTGCGCTCGTGGCAGGCGAGATCGCGCGCATCAACGGCCAGGAATTCGAAGCGATGCGTCAGTACGAAAACGCCATCGCTCTCGCCCGCGAACACGAGTTGCCGCTGGTCGAAGCGCTGGCGCATGAAGTGGCCGGGCGCTTTTATCTGGCACGTGAATTCACGACGATCGCGTTTGTGTACCTGGGCAACGCCCGGCTTGCGTATCTGCGCTGGGGAGCGTCGGGCAAGGTGCAGGCGCTCGATCGGCGCTATCCCAGTCTCGTGCGCCAGCCAGGGGAGATGCCCGCGCGCAGCATCATGGCCGAGCAACTGGATGTCGAAACGGTGGTCAAGGCGTCGCAGGCCATTTCGGGTGAAATCGCCTTCGAGAAGCTGATCCGTACGTTGATGACCATCATGCTCGAACATGCCGGTGCGGGACGTGCATTGCTCGTCCTGCCGCGCGGCGAGCAGTTGCGCATCGAAGCCGAAGCACTGACGAGCCGCGAAGGCATCGAGGTACGTTTGCGCAATGAGGTGGTGAGCGCCCGCGATCTGCCGGTGTCCATCCTGCACGCCAGCATGCGCAATCAGGAGCGCGTGCTGCTGGACGACGCATCGCTGCCTCATTCGTTTTCTACGGACGAGTACTTTCACTCGGTGGGTGTGCGTGCGGTGCTGTGTTTGCCGCTGGTCAAGCAGGCGAGGCTGATGGGCATGCTCTACCTGGAAAACGACCTTGCGCCAGGCGTGTTCACGCCGCCGCGCCTCGCGGTACTGGAACTGCTCGCGTCGCAGGCTGCGATCTCCCTCGAAAACGCCTCGCTGGAAGAAAAGGAAGCCTTGCTCGAAGAGAAGGAAGCCTTGCTGCATGAAGTACATCACCGGGTAAAGAACAATCTGCAACTCATCAGCAGCCTGCTCAATTTGCAGGCTGCGCGCGTGACGGACAAGGCTGTGGCCGAACTGTTCGCTGATAGCCGCAACCGCGTGCGGTCGATGGCGCTGGTGCACGAGAACCTGTATCGCGCCGGTAACTTCGCTCGCATCATGATGGCGACCCACGTGAACAATCTCTGCGGCCACCTCGCGCGTGCCTATGACATGGGACGCATGGGCGTGGCCTTGCAGATCGACGTAGACGACGTGCAGCTCGACATGAACCGCGCGGTGTCGTGCGGGCTGATCATCAACGAGCTGGTGTCCAACGCGTTGAAGCACGCGTTTCCAGATGGCCGCAGCGGGCGTCTGCGGGTCGAGCTTGGGCTGATCGATCAGGAGCGCTGCAAACTCACGGTCGCGGATAACGGCGTGGGCATCGCTCCGGAATTCTCGCTGGAGAAAGCCGACTCGCTGGGGCTGCAACTCGTGCACGACCTGACGCATCAATTGCAAGGCAGCCTGGAACTGAGCCGGGTTGGCGGTACCACCTGCAGCATTCTCTTCAATGCTTACGGACGCGGATAAAAAACATCATGGCGGGCGCACGCATTCTGATTGTCGAGGACGACCGGGTTGTTGCGCGAGACATTGCGCAACAGATGGCGAGCGCCGGCCATACGGTGGTGGGCGTCACGACGCGCGGTGAAGACGCGCTGACGCTGGCGGCCGAGACCGTTCCCGATCTCGTGCTGATGGACGTGCGGCTGGAGGGCTCACTCGACGGCATCGACGCGGCCCGACTGCTGCGTGACACGCTGAATCTGCCGGTCGTGTTTCTGACCGCTTATGCGGACGAGGAGACCGTGCGACGCGCGACCGTCACCGAACCGTTCGGCTACGTGCTCAAGCCTTTCGACGACACGCAACTGCGTACCGTCGTCGAAATGGCGCTGTACAAGCATCGCGCGGAGCAGCGCTTGCGCGAGAGCGAGCAGCGTTATGCGGTCACGCTGTCGAGCATTGGCGATGCGGTGATCGCCACGGATCGCGAGTCGCGCATCAACTTCATCAATCCGGTTGCCGAAGTGCTGACTGGCTGGCCGCGTGGTGAAGCGCTGGGCCGCCCGCTGGTGGACGTGTTTCGCGTGATCAACGAAACGACCCGCGCGCCGGCGGAAGATCCCGTGGCGGCGGTGCTGGCGGCCGGCTGCATTGTCGGGCTGGCGAATCACACCGTACTGTTGGCGCGCGATGGCCGCGAGATCGCGATCGACGACAGCGGCTCACCGATCATCGACGATCGCGGTGAAATTCGCGGCGTCGTGCTGGTGTTTCGCGACGTGACGCAGAGGCGCCGCGCGGAAGAAGCCGAGATACTGCGGGAGACCAATGCGCGCTTCGAAATGGCGATGCATGGGTCGAATGTCGGCGTATGGGAAATTGACATGCCGGACGGCGATCACCGGCATGGTGTCGCGCGCTTCGCGAACATCTGGGAATGGCTCGGCTACACGCGGCCGCAGACGCAGATCGACTATGAGATGTACATGGGCGTGCTGGTGCCGGAAGACCGCGTGCGCACGGAAGCGGCCATGCTTGAATATTTCAGCAAGCGGGTTGGCGCGTTCGAGATCGAAAACCGGCTGTGTCATAGCGACGGCAGCCTGCGTTGGGTATTGGTGCGCGGCACGGCAAGCTGGGATGCGCGCGGCAGACCAATTCGCTTCGTTGGCAGCCTCGTGGATATCACCGAATTGAAACTGACCGAACAGGCGCTGCGTTCCAGCGAGGCGCGCTTTCGCGGCACGTTCGAAAACGCCGCGGTGGGCATTGCGCACTGCGATCTGCAAGGGCGCTTTTTACGGTTGAATCAACGCTGGTGCGAGATCGTCGGCTATGCGCGCGACGCTCTGCTGGAAAAGCGCTTGCAGGACCTGTTCGATCCGGGCGCGCTGGCTGCGAGCGAAGAGACCTATCGTCAACTGAGTGAAGGGCGCATCTCGCACTACACGGACGAAATGCCCTTCGTCAAGGCAGATGGGGCGCGCGTGTGGGTGAGCGTGTCGATCGCATTGCAGCGCGATGCAGCGGGCAGCGCGTTACACACTATCGCGATCCTGCAGGACATTTCCACGCGCAAGGCGCTCGAAGACACGGTGCGTGTCGCCAAAGATGCGGCAGAGGCGGCCAATCGTGCTAAAGACCAGTTCCTCGCCAACATCAGCCATGAGTTGCGCACGCCATTGAACGGCATCCTCGGCTACGCGCAAATCCTGCGACGCGATACGGAGTTGACCGAGCGGCAACTGGCGAGCCTCGGCGTAATCGAACAGAGCGGCGAACATCTGCTCATGCTCATCAACGACATCCTCGACTTCGCGCGTATCGAGGCAGGCAAGCTGGATCTCAACGTGAGCGACGTGCCACTGCGGCCGTTTTTGCGTGTGATTGTCGAGATGGTGAGCGTGCGTGCCGATCAAAAGCATCTCGTGATGAACTTCGAGTCGCCGGCCGATTTGCCGAAGGTGATCCGCGTCGACGAAAAGCGCCTGCGGCAAGTGTTGTTGAATCTGCTCACCAATGCGATCAAGTTCACCGATCGTGGCGAAATCACGCTGGCGGTGCGCACGGTGGGCGACGCACGTTTGTGCTTCGAAGTGCGGGACACGGGCGTGGGGGTGAGCGCGGACAGGTTGGAGGCGATCTTTCAGCCGTTCGAACAGGCCGGTGATTTCACGCGCCGCACTGGCGGCGTTGGCCTGGGTCTCGCCATCAGCCGTCAGCTCGTGCGCATGATGGGCGGCGAAATTCGCGTGACGAGCGACGTTGGACAAGGCAGCACGTTCTGGTTCGAACTCGATGCGCCGGTGTCGCACGCAGAGGTGGAGGACTTCCAGTCAGCGTTCGAAATCGTCGGCTATGAGGGCGACGAACGACACGTATTGGTGATCGACGACGTGGCGGCGAATCGCGCGCTGATCGTCGATTCGCTGGTGCGCTACGGCTTTCGTGTGTCGGAGAGCAGCGACGGCCGCGACGCGCTCGCCAAAGCCGAGGCGTCACGCCCTGATCTGATTTTGCTGGACACGGTCATGCCGGTGATGGGCGGCATCGAAACACTCTCGCAGATTCGTGCGTCCGCGGTGCTGCACGACGTGCCGGTGATCGCGGTGTCTGCCGATGCCTCGACACGTAACCGGCAGGCCAACCTTGCCGCGGGGGCGAGTGTCTTTCTGGAAAAGCCGCTCGACCTGGACCGCTTGCTGAAGGAGATCGCCGCGGTGCTGGCCTTGAAATGGACCCACCGTGCGCGCCCGGCCAAGACAGAAGAGCCGACGGTGGTGCCGCCGCACGACGAACTGATGGCGTTGCACCGTTTCGCACTGCGTGGCTCGATGCGCGACATTGTCCGCCACGCGGATTATCTGGTTGATCTGGACAGCCGTTACTCGGGTTTTGCGACGCAGTTGCGCCGCCTCGCGACGGCGTATGAATCGCAAGCCTTGCTTACGCTAATCGAACAACACCTGGGGCCCGCTACGTGATGACCAACGAATCCTCCAACACGGGTGCGCCCGTCGTTCTGGTGGTGGATGACACTCCGGCAAATCTCGGCCTCGTGGTCGAATGTCTGGAGGGAAAAAATCTGCGTGTGGCCATTGCGCGTGATGGCGACGAGGCATTGCGCCGCGCTGAACTGGTGCTGCCCGATCTGATCCTGCTCGACGTGATGATGCCGGGGCTGGACGGCTTCGAGACTTGCCGTCGGTTGAAAGCGATGGAGAAAACGCGCGATATTCCGGTCATTTTCATGACCTCGTTGACGCAAACCGACGAGAAGATAGAAGGGTTTCGCGCGGGCGCGGTCGACTATGTGACGAAGCCGCTGCAAATGGAAGAAATGGCCGCGCGGGTGAACACGCATCTGAAACTGCGCTCATTACAGAAATTGCAGGAGGAGCAGAACGCACGCTTGCAGCGAGAAGTGAAGACGCGCGAGCAGGCCGAGGAAGCGCTGATCGAAGTGGTCAACGGGGTGCGTAACGTATCGAACGCGATTGCTCACGATCTGCGTACGCCGCTCACGGAATTGCGTTCACGGCTGGAAGTGTTGACGTTGACGTTGCGAAGAGAAGGCAACGAAGACACGCTGCCGGAACTCGAAGTCGCACTGTCGGATGTCGATCACGTCATCAGCATTTTCAACGCGCTGCTGCGGCTGGCGGAAATCGATGCGGGTGTGCGCCGCTCGGGCTTCTTGCCGAGCGATCTGGGCAGCATCGTCTCGGATGCGGTGGAGTTTTATCAGCCGGTCGCCGAATTGCGCGGTATCGGGCTGTCACTTCAATGCGAGGGGGATTTGACGACGGTGGGCGATCCGCTGCTGCTCGCGCAGGCCCTTGGCAATCTGATCGACAATGCGCTGAAATTCGCGCGTGAGGAAGGCGAAATCAAGCTGACTGCACGACGTCTCGGCGACACGATTGCCGTTTCAGTGGCAGACGACGGCCCTGGCATTCCGGATGCGGAAAAGCCCAAGGTCACCGACCGCTTCTATCGAGGCGATGCCAGCCGTGGTACGCCGGGTATGGGATTGGGGCTTGCGTTGGTCAAGTCGGTGGCGACGCTGCATCGCGGCTCACTCGGGCTCGCCGACAATCAACCGGGGTTGATCGCAACGCTCACCGTGAGTTGCGCGGTGTAAAGCCGTACGCGAACATCGAACGATGCGCTTGAGAGGCTTGATAAGCGGATTTCTTGCGGAAGTGCGCCGAAGCCGAGGCCTTTGAACTAGCCGGCGAGGAGATGCTGCTATTGCAACAGGACAGTCATACGACTGAGGGACAGGCAGCGTTGTGATGACTACGCTGAAAGCCTTGCTGGTATTGGTCGGAGCGATAGGATTCGAACCTACGACCCTCTGATCCCAAATCAGATGCGCTACCAGGCTGCGCTACGCTCCGACGAAGCCGAGATTCTATATGGCTTCAGTCGGCAGCGTCAATGACCAATTGTTAAAAGCTTTGGCGTGCCGTTCGCGCCCTGCACACGCGCGCCGCTCGATCCACACCGAATCGCCGAATTCATGCGTGCGATAACGATGGGCGTCGAGTTCGTCGGAAGCGCGTTGCAATGTCAGCGTATCGGTGAAGGCGCGCAGCAACGCGTAGTGGCTGGTGTCCGGTTCGTGCGTACCGGAAACGATGACGTCGACAACACGCAGTATCGAACCAGGACCGAGCTGCTGCGTGGCCATGCCGTCTCCGGCGTGCACGATGCCGTCGCTGCGCGCCGCGTGTTCGAGCGCACGCACCACGGTCGTGCCGATGGCCACCACGCGACCACCTCGCGCACGCGTCGCTGCAATCATTTGCGCCGTGCTTGGCGGGATGCGATAGGGCTCGTCGAATGGCAGACGTGTATCGAGCGCTGCATCGCCCGTGGAAGAAAGTCCTGCAGCATGTGTGAGGGTGGCGAAGTCGATGCCGCGTGCACGCATCGCATCCACGCTTTGCCAATCGAGCACGAAGCCCGCCGACGGTGACTCGAATGCCACGGGCTGCGCGGCAATGGTGGTCCACACATCCCACAGCGCGAGCGCCTGTGGCACATGCGCGTATTGAACCGGCTTGCCTTGTTCTGCGAGCGTGCGCCAGATACTGGTGGCGTTCCCCTCGAAGCGTAGTTCGACCAGGCGCGGGTGATCGAGCACACACAAGACGGTTGCGCGAAGGCTGCCAAGGCGCAGCTGATCACCCTCGATCACTGCCGGCGGTGCAGCGCGCGCTTCGGTTGGCGTGTGGAAATCGCCCGCGCCGAACAGCACGGCGGTAAAGCGCTGCACGTCATGTGGATCGAGCGATGCGCGGCCCGCCAGCCGCACTTCGATCGGTGCGCCGCTGCGCTCGTGTATCGCCGCGAGGCTCGCGGGCAAGGTGGCCGCGTCGTTGGCGATGACGCAATCGCCCTCGCGCAGTAAATCAATCAGCGCGGTGCGTGGACGATGTTCGATGTGACCGTATTGATCGACGACGAGCAGGCGTGCATCGTGAGGGCGTTGAATGGCCAGATTGGCAGCGCGCAGGCTCATGCTTGTTCTCCCACGAGAGTGGCAGGGCTGCGCATCGTTTGCAGCGTGGCGGCGAGCGTATCCGCGAATGCTCTCGCTGCGTCTGCGGGACGTTTGAGGCTGGCGCGATCAGCGTCGGGTACGGCGAGCGCGTGCAGCGGTGTATCCATGTCACCGGGGTCGAGCGACAGCACGCGCACGCGTTGCGTTGTCAGCTCCTGGTCCCAGATACGGCTCATGTGCCGCAATGCGGCCTTGCTCGCGCCATACGCACCCCACGTGGCATATGGCTCGATGGCGGCGTCACTGGAGACGTTCAGCACTACCGCGCCACCGTATTCACGCGCGGCCGCTGTGAGTGAGCCCAGCAACGCGCGTGTGAGACGGAAAGGGCCGAGCAGGTTGGTGGCGAGCGCAGTCTCCATGTCCTCGCAGTTCGTATCGGCGAGCAGCGCGAGCGGCGTGGGTCCGAGTGACGAGGCATTGTTCACCAGTACGTCGAGCCCGCCCAGCAGACCGCTGATCTGCAGCGCGAGGGGGTAGATCGCGTCCTTGTTCGACACATCGCCAACGAGGCCCACGGCTTTCGAACGACGCGCTTCGACCTGGGCGACGCGTCGTGCGTCGCGCGCGACAAACGCAACGTGCGCGCCGCGTGCGAGCAATTCGTCGAGCAGCGCGAGGCCAAGTCCCGAGGTACCGCCGGTGATCGCGACGCGCATGCCATGCAGATTTGCGTGAGTAGGTGCCATGTGTTTCTCCGGTTCAGGGCGTGGCCCAAGGTGACGGAAGACGACTGGATGCAAGGGTCGTGTGCCCCGCGTCCTGCCAATGGCCCGATAATAGAAACACCACGACGCACGGCCGAGTGCGATGTCCAACTCCTTGTCAGAAAGTCGATACGATGGACGATTCCACGCAGGAACGCGCTAAACAGCCCGCCAAAGAGACGACGAGGAGGATCACGAAAGCGCTCGCTAAAGCACCGGCAACAGAGTTCGCGCAGGAATCCGGCGCGACACCCGAGACGTCCCCCGACACGTCACCCGACGCCGGGCACGCTGCCCAGCATCTCGCGCGCAATCTGGTGGCGTTGCGACATGCGCGTGCCTTGACACAGGAGGGGCTCGCGAAATCGTCGGGACTGCCGCGCTCGACCGTGGCGAATCTGGAATCGGGCGAGGGCAATCCTTCGCTCGCGGTGCTGATGAAAGTGGCGGGCGCGCTCGGCGCGCCGCTGGACGAACTGCTGGCGTCGCCGCGCGCCAAGGTGCGCAAGTGGTCAGTGGACGACATCTCCGCGCACACGCGCGGCAACGGCTTGACGATCCGGCCGCTGGTGCCGGAGCCGATGCCCGACGGCATTCTCGAAACGATGTCGTTCGCGCCGGGTGGTTATATGCGCGGCACGCCGCATCTGCCGGGCACGCGGGAATACTTCACCTGCATCGAGGGACGCGTGGCGATTTTCGTCGCAGGCGAGCGGCACGGACTCGAAACCGGAGACGTGCTGGCGTTTCCGGGGCACGTGCCGCATTCATACCGCAATGAGGATCCACAGCGCGAGGCGCTGGGCGTGTCGATCGTGGTATTGGCTAAAGCGGGCGTGTAACGGCCGGCCCGCTGCGGCCGGCTCCGCGCGTCAGTGTTTGCGGCGGTTCCAGTGGGGCAGGTGATGGCCTGACAGCCAGTGATGCATCATGCCTTCACCGTCATGCTCGCGACGGTAGGTGCGCGATTCGAAAATCGACAACCCCACCAGCACCAGCAAACCGATGCCAAGCCCGATGAAACCCGCGATTTGTTCGGCATCCATGGCAGCCTCCTTTTACAACCGCAACCATGGCTACATAGTAGGTCAGGCTGGCGAAAAAACGCAGGCCGGCGCGCAGCATGCAAGCGAATCGCAAGTCTCGCCGCGGCGCAGCACGCTTTGAGAGTAGACTCTTGGCGCACGGCCGTCCGCCAGTGCGTGCGCTGTTTTGCTTTGCTTTTTTTAGAGAATTTATGAATCGCTTTCTGTTGATCACTTTCCTGTCGGCAACCCTGTGCGGCTGCTACACCGATCCCTCAACCGGGCACCATGCGCCCCCCAAAGATCCCGCTGACTATCACGGCGTACCGACCGACGACCGGCCGCCATCCATGCTCAATGAGCCGACTCCCAAGGCCGCGCCGCAGGCGAACCCGCAGTAGGACGTGCAAGGCGCTCTGCACCAGCAGACCGCCCGTTGTAAAAGGCGAGGCCCCGGCGCGGGCACGCCGGGGCCTCTGACCCACGCAGACTGTTCGCGCGGAGAGCGCGGGCTGGCTTCATTCTATGAGCCGTTGCCTGTGAAACTTGTATGCGCTTGTTTCAATCGGTAACTGGCGAGCTGAGCCGCCCGCGCCAGGCCTGGCTGCTCAGCTCGCCGCCACGCCTTGCGGAATGCTGTTCGCGACACGCGGCAACAGGCGCATCAACGTGACACCGCGCATCGCCATGAAGATCATCATCGCGGCCCACAGTCCGTGATTGCCCTGCACGGGCATGAGCACCCACGATGCCGCGAGAAACACCGCGAGCGATATCGCCATCGACACCATCAATTCACGCGTGCGCGTGGCGCCGATAAACACCCCGTCCAGCAGAAATCCCCACACGGAAATGACGGGGGAAAGGGCCGCCCACGGTAGATAGGTTTGCGCGGCGGCACGCACGGCCACCTGGTCGGTCAGGCTATGGATGATCCACGTTCCCGCGCTCCAGTAGACGAACGCAAAAGCGATCGCGCCAAGTGCGGACCACAGCATCGTGACCTTCACCGCTTGCCGGAACGCGTGACGGTCACGGGCCCCAATGGCGGCGCCGACCAGCGCTTCGGCCGCGTGCGCGAAGCCGTCGAGCCCGAAAGCCATGAAGGTCTGAAAGTTCAGCAGCAGCGCGTTGGCGGCGAGCACCGTGTCGCCTTGCCGCGCGCCCAGATGGGTGAACCAGCCAAACGAGCCGATCACGCACAGCGTGCGTAGAAAAATGTCGCGGTTGAGCACCAACAGGCGCTTCAGCGCGGTGGCGTCGAGCAACGTCGCTCGCGTCAACGGGGCGACACCGCGTGGCCGCTGATGCCACAGCAGCGCGACGCCGAACACGAAACCGAGCGCGTCCGCGCTTGCCGTGGCGGCGCCGATTCCGCCTATCCCCCAGTGAAACGCATACACATACAGCAGCACCGCAGCAATATTGACGCTATTGATCAACACTTGAACGGCCAGCGCGAGCTTGACGCGCTGGGTGCCGAGCAGCCAGCCGAGCACGACGTAGTTGGCGAGCGCGAGTGGGGCGGCCCAGATGCGTGCGTGACAGTAAAGCCGGGCCTGCTGCTGGACTGCGTCGCTGCCGCCAATCGTGTGGATCGCGTAGTCGATCAGCGGCATTTGCAGCAGCAACACGGCTATGCCGATGACCAGCGCAAGCAGCAGGGCGCGCACCACGTTGTCGCGCATGGCGGCATGATCGTGGGCACCCCACGCCTGTGCGACGAGGCCGGTGGTGCCCATGCGCAGAAAGCCGAATCCCCAGAATACGAAGCTGAAGAACAGGCCGCCGAGCGCAACGCCGCCCAGGTACGAGGCGTCGGACAGATGGCCGGCGACGGCGGTGTCGACGGCGCCGAGAATGGGCTGCGTGAGATTGGCCAGCACGATCGGCACGGCCAGTGACAATACACGCCGATGCCAGCGCACCGGCAACGCGGGCGCGGTATGGGTGGGGGCGGCGCCGCTCAAGGCGCGCTCAATGCGTCTGGCCGGGTGGCCGTGCTTGATGGTCCGCGCCACGTTCCTGCACGCAGACCCACGGTGAGACCACGACGGCCCACAGGTCCGGGTCGCGCGCGGCGTAATCCGCGGCGGTTTCGGCCTGCACGCGTTCCACCAGGCCGGACGCCAGCCATTGGCTGACCTGCGCGGTGTCGTCGTTGGCGATGGCTTCAGCGACGCTAACCAGATCGAGATCGCGCGCGACATGCAAGAGGATGCCGCGGGCGAAGAACCGCTCGAGTTCCGGCCAGCCGATTTTCGCGGTTTCCGCGAGCAGCGAGAGGTAGAGCGGACTGTGGGAGGCGTCGTTCGAGGTCATCGGCGTAGGCGGGTTCAGAAGAGCGGCCGTTACTATAAACCATCGGCGCGGGGCGGCCACGGGGTGGTCACACGGCGGGCCGGTTCAGGTACGCTCGTCATTTTGCGCCCGCTTTGCTGCGGGCGGGTGAGCGATCGAGGTCGGCGCTCAACGTGCGTGCATGTGACGGCGTGACGGTGGCGTGGAACGTCGTCTGCGCCGCGCTTCGTGATTTTTTGAGTATTCAGCTCTGGCACTGCCGGAGCGCAACGGGAAGATTTTTTCATGTCAGTCGACTCCAGCGCGCCCTTGTCCGGCGTCCACACCGTTCAGCACGCCACGCTTGCACGCGCGGATGTCGAACCGCTACTCGGCGCGGGTCATCCGTGGCTGCGGTTCGAAGATTGCGATTTCGAAGGCGCTGACCTGTCGCGGCTGGATCTGCGCGGCGCGGAATTTCATCGCTGCAATATCGTCGAGACTTCGTTTTTCGGCGCCGCGCTGACGCAAAGCCGCTGGCTGCGCTGCCGCGCGCGCCAGGCCGATTTCGCCTCGGCGGATCTCGTCGACGCCGCGTTTCAATCGTGCGACCTGAACAACACGAGCTGGCGCCGCGCGAAACTGGCGTCGGTCGCGTACACCGGCTGCAAGCTGACCGGGGCCAGTTTCGAAGCATGCTCGGCGTTGGGCCTGAGTTTCACCGAAACGCTGCTGGTCGGCGCGCATCTGCGTGGCCTGTCGTTTCGCAAAGCCACGTTGCAGGAACTGGACTTCTCCGATGCGGATCTGGCCGGTGCCGACTTCCGCGAAGCCGTGTTCGAAGGCGGCAGCCTGAAAGATGCCAACCTCAAAGGCGCCCGCTTCGATGGCGCGGACCTGCGGCTTGCCGACCTGAGCGGCGTACGCCTCGTCGATGCCGGACTCTTTCGCGGCGCGACGATTTCATTTCAACAGGCGGCTGTTCTCGTCACGGAACTGGGTCTGCGGGTGCTCTAGTTTGCGTGAAATGAGAATGACGCGGCTTGTACGAACGATTAACTTTCAGATCGCGAAATTAAAAAATAATCCGCAATCCGCGAATCAATCGAATGGGCTTATGAAATGACGATTGCGATTGAATCGGCGGATGTGTTAAATCGGTAAAAGTGCGCTTGCGCACGTAAATCAGCAAATGATAATCAGCAGGAAATATCGAACCAGTGAATCGAAGAGTTAACTATTTGATGGCCTTGTGGTAAATTCGGCATACGGATGAACGTCAATGTCCGTCTGGCTTTCAAGGCAGTTCACTGATTTACTTCGAGGCTTGCGGAGGCGGTTTTTCCGGCTCACTCCGGTTTCTTTTTCGATTAATTTTTCTTCACTGCTTGCGTATTCTGTGCGGCGTGGCACATTATGCGCAAAATTAATCCATTGCAAGCGCTGATTCACATTGATAGATTCCGTCTTGGCGCATGGTGAACCGGTCCTTTACCGTAATGCGCCGAACCCCCGTTAGCCCGGCCCTAGAGCCGGGCTTTTTTTTGCCTGCGCTTTGTCAAACGTAAGCTTCGGGGGATATTCACAGAACTGCGACGCGCGGATTAGCGTGCCGCTATTGCTTGCATTTAACCACCATTGAGCGGTTTTTAACGTTTGCGCCGAATATGCCGCCTACCGAACCGCCGGAAGTCGCGCCATTGTCGACATCCTTGGAGATCACGTCATAGCCGTAGTTGCCGCAGACTTCGCCCGCGCGCTTGTAGCACTCGGCCCAGCTTTCGCTGGCATCGCTGCCGCTGCAGTTGATGGCGAAGCCGGCGTCGCCGCTCGGCAGGTAGGTCATCTTGGTCGAACTCGCGCAGCCGCTCAGGCTCGCGAGCATCAGCGCCGCGACGCTTGCGGCGACGGCCACGGCCGTTGGGGTCCAGCTTGTTTTCATCGGATCCTCACAGGTTGCGGGTGCTAAACGCGGCGAGCGCCGCGTTTCGTGTCAGATCGCGGCGGCCCGCCGCGTCTTGTGTCAGATGGAGCGCCGCGCGGTGTCCGAGGTTCCCGCGCAGGCTGCCCGTTGCAGCAATCAACGTGCCGGCAGGGCGCGCGATGGGTCGATCGAGCGTCCGCCGTAGCGCAATTCGAAGTGCAGCATGACGCGGTCGGTGTCGCTGTCGCCCATTTCGGCGATTTTCTGCCCTTGCGATACCGCCTGACCTTCCTTGACCAGCAACACACGGTTGTGCGCGTAGGCGGTCAAGTAGTCCGCGTTGTGCTTGATGATCAGCAGGTTGCCGTAGCCGCGCAGACCGTTGCCCGCATACACCACGGTGCCCGCGGCGGCCGCGACGACCGGCGTGCCTTCGGCCGCGGCGATGTCGATACCCTTCGAGTTCGCGCCGTCGAAGCGGCGGATCACGCTGCCATTGGCCGGCCAGACGAGCGAAATGGACGAGGTCGGCGTGGGCGGGGTGATCTCGGGCCCTGTGCTCGGCGCTGGTGCCCGGGACGCCGTACTGCCGCCGCCGCTCTTGCCACCAGTGGCGCCGGTGCCCGTAGTCGCCGTCACCCCCGCGCTATTGCCGGGCGGCGCGATACGCAGCACCTGACCAACCTCGATGCTGTCCGGATTCGACAGGTTATTCCAGCGGGCAATGCTCTGCACCGACTGATGATTGCTACGCGCAATCTTCAATAACGTATCGCCCCGTTCGACGCGATAAAACCCCGGACCCACTGGCGCAGAGCCGCACGCGGCAAGCACTGCGAGAAACGACGCGCACGCGAACCGTTTAATTCTTCTTGTTGCCAACATTGGACCTCGCAAAGCGCTGCCGCGCGCCGATCCCGATCACGCAGCAGGTGGATAGCAAAAACGTCCGATTCTAACGGTTTTGCATCGCAACACGCGATTCGCGCCGGTGGCGACGTGGTGGTGGCGTCATGGCGCGGCACGGGCGTCGCGTGCCGGCGTTGTTGCTGACGTGCGTGTGCAAGCGCGCGCTCGTGGGCTTCTGGCAGGCGCCGGCCCGCGTCGCGCGGCGCCGTCGCCCACTGCCTCGCGGCAAATCAACGCAGCGGGGCTACGCTGATGCGCAGGGCGGCCTTTTCCGTCTGGCCGGCTTCCAGCCAGCGCAGACCCATGCCGTTGTGAATCGCGTCCGGCAATCCGAGCCACGGTTCGATGCAGTAGAAATCCGATTCCGGCGTTTCGGTCCAGGTGGTGACCGCGTACCAGGGGAGCGAACCGGGACGTTCCAGGTCGATCGTGATGCTGCGGTTCAGGCCCGGCATGACCAGTTTGACCGGCTGATTGGGCGCGCCGTCGAGACAATGGAAGCGGTCGATGATGCGTGCCTCGTCCAGCGTATAGCGCGGCTCACCCTGCTCGGACGGGCTGATCGAGCCATCGGGCTGCTGAAAGCAGCGGCGCGTGTGCGGCAGTTCAAGCACGGTTTCGGCGCGCTGAGTGTGGGGCAGGGCGAAATAGAAGTGGTGGCCGGCGTAATAGGGCAGCGCGTCGCTGCCGGTATTGGTGGTGACCAGTTCGACGTCGAGCGTGTGGTCGTCCGCGAGCTGGTAGATCGCCTCGAAGCGGAACTTGAACGGATAGCCGGCGTGCGTGGCGTCGTTGTCCGTGAGGACCATGTGCACCCTGGCGCCGGCCTTGCCGGTCGCCTCTTCGACGGTGGCGGCGAATGGCAGGTCGCGCGCGAAGCCGTGCATGGGCAGGTTGCGCACGACGCCCTGCGCGTCGCGCCAGCGGCCGATCTGGCCATCCACGCGATGCCGGCCGAGGAACGGAAACAGCAG
This sequence comes from Paraburkholderia sp. DHOC27, assembly GCF_003429005.1. Lineage (GTDB taxonomy): Bacteria > Pseudomonadota > Gammaproteobacteria > Burkholderiales > Burkholderiaceae > Paraburkholderia. Next base: position 215,160 of record NZ_QVQV01000004.1, on the reverse strand, counting down.
CGGATTGCCGCCACGGATTTTCGCCGGCTGGCTCCAGTCGGCCGCGTCGGGCCAATGGATCACTTCCTCGCCGTCAATGAGCCACGACAGAAGGCGGCCGCCGTCTTGCGGCGCGAAACGAAGCTGCGAGGCGCCCTGAGCTGTCTCGATAACGTCATGGTGCTGGAATTGGGCCATAGTGCGGTCTGGTTGAGCATGGGATGGAGGGGCCGCGCGGATCGACGGCGCGAGGCTGATTTTGCGCCGCTTTATGCTACGGGGAAACCCTTCTGGGGAAATTGCGGGTTCGCGAAAGCCGTCGAGGTAACGATAATCCTTCGGGTTGCCCGGTGGTTTGAATTATCGGGCCTGACCGACCGCGGAGGCGTGATGGATCTCGCAATGGCAATGGGCGTGGCACTGTTCGGCATGTTTGCCGTCAGCACGGTGTATTTCTTCTACAAGCTCGACTGAGCCCGGCCCGTCCCACTTTTGGCCCGTCCGGCGCCGCGGCTCGCGGCGCTCCGTGGGTGTCCCGGCAGCGTGTCTGGATACCCCGCCAGCCCGGCTGATCCAGCTTGCCGGCGCTGCCATGACCGCACCAGGTCGTGACGCACCGCGTCAAAAATTTCCCCTTATGTGGTGTAAACGCTTGGCGCTGACATAGCGGCCAGGCATAATCGGTGCGCTTTCAAGGCGCCGGTTGCCGATTTCCGGCGTGTTCCTCTGATTCCTCTTTCGAAAAGGACCGCCGCGTGAGCTTGTCGTTTCTGATTTTCTTGAGCGTGCTGCAAGGCGTCACGGAACTGTTTCCGGTCAGCAGCCTGGGTCACACCCTGCTCGTTCCCGCACTGTTTGGCATGCACATCGACGAGCATGCGCCGCAGTTGCTTCCTTTCCTCGTCGCGCTGCACCTCGGCACGGCGCTCGCGCTGCTCTGGTACTTCCGCAAGCGCTGGATCGCGCTGATCAGCGGCTTCTTCGCGTCGCTGGGCGGGCGCCGGAATGACGATGGCCACATGATGTGGGCGCTGATCATCGGCACGATTCCGGCCGGTCTCGTGGGTCTGATTCTGGAAAAACGGCTCGAACGGCTGTTTCACGATTTGCGGATCGTCGCGATTGCATTGATCGTCAATGGCGTGTTGCTGTGGTTCGGTGACCGCCTGCAACGCTCGCGTGTGCATCAGGGGCCCGAGAAGCTGACCTTCGGGCAGGCGTTTCTGGTCGGTCTCGCGCAGATCGGCGCGCTGATTCCGGGCTTTTCGCGCAGCGGGCTGACGATGATCGCCGGCAACGCGGCCGGTCTGACGGCGGAAAAGGCGGCGGAGTTTTCGTTCCTGCTCGGCACGCCGATCATTTTTGCGGCGGGTATTCTGGAGTTGCCCAAGCTGTTTCACGCGTCGGGCCAGCTCGGCGATGCGTTGCTTGGCGGCGTGCTGACGGCGATTGCCGCGTACCTGAGCGTGCGTTTCCTGATGCGTTACTTCGAAGGACGCGGGCGCCTTGCCAGCTTCGGTGTCTATTGCGTGATTGCGGGCCTCGTGTTTCTCGGCTGGTTCATGCTGCATCCGCAACCGGTCTGATCGAAGCGCGGCGCGGCGACGCGGGTGCCGTGAGGGCGCCGTCGCCCAGCCATGAAGGCCGCAGCTTACGATCGGTTATAATCCGGGCCCTGCCGCGCTGTTGCCGGCGTGGCCCGGTCGGTTAAGATTTCAGTCTCGCCTCCCCATAGTTCAACGGATAGAACACGGGTCTTCTAAACCTGAAATCGAGGTTCGATTCCTCGTGGGGGGGCCATGAAATCATTGTCGGTCATTGGTCCTCGGGCCGCCCGAAAAATCTTCACGCACGGTAACGCCAGGCGCGCTATTCCGTTTCTCGCACCCTTTCAGATACGATATCGCGCGCCGCAAGAGCCCGCGAACGCCCTCACTAGCGCCCGCTAATTCAGCCATTCTCAATGTCTGAGATGACCGAAGCCAGTGTCTCGTGACAAGTCACACGCAGTGCCTGCGCGGCAATCTAGATTGGGCCAGCTGATGCAGGGAAATAACGCAGTGAACAGTGACTACATCGTGTTTGTGGATGAAAGCGGTGACCATAGTTTGACGTCGATTGATGCTGACTATCCACTCTTCGTGCTTTGCTTCTGTGTGATCAAGAAGGCTGACTACGCAGACGTGGTCGTGCCACGCATCAAGCGGCTAAAATTCGCGACCTTTGGACACGACTGCGTCGTGCTGCATGAGATCGACATCCGACGTAAGCGCGGCCATTTCTCCCAGCTAGGAAAAGAACCGCGCGAAGCGTTTATGGCGGCACTCACCCAGGTGATTGTCGACACGCCTATGACGGTCATCGCGGTCGTGATCGAGAAGAGCAAGCTTAAACAGCGCTATAGCAATCCGTACAACCCTTATCACATTGGGATTCAGTACGGGCTTGAGCGTGTCCGGAATTTTTTGCGGCTGAATGGCCAACATGATCGGTTGACGCACGTCGTATGCGAAGCGAGGGGCGCGAAAGAGGATGCTGATCTAGAACTGGCTTTCCGGCGGGTTTGCGACGGAGATAACCGGACGCAGGCGAAATACAACTTCGATATCGTGATCTGTGACAAGAAGGCGAATTCGGAGGGCTTGCAACTCGCAGATCTGATGGCGCGGCCAATCGGGCTGCACATCTTGCGCCCACATCAGGCGAACAGGGCCTTCGATGTACTCTCGGCGAAGTTTTTCAGCCAGGGGACGGTCACGGCGGGAAACGGTCTGAAAGTGTTCCCCTAGAAAAGCGAAAGGCCCCAAGGTAGTCCCTGGAGCCTGGCGCCGGCCGCGTAGTCGCAACCCATTTATACGTATAAGAATACTGTTAGGTCGAGCAAGCGTCAAGCCGGCTGCGCCTGACCTCCGTCGGCATTTCGGCCATCGCGCACCAGATCGCGATGCGTCAGATACAGCCGCAGATCGAACTCGGTCTGATGGTAGCCGGGCTGCATGAACTCGCAGAGCCGGTAAAACGCCTTGTTGTGCTCGCTTTCCTTCAGATGCGCCAGTTCATGCACGACGATCATCTGCAGGAACTCCGGCGCGCCGTCCTTGAACAGCGACGCGATCCGAATCTCCTTCTTCGCTTTGAGCTTGTTGCCCTGCATGCGTGAGATCGTGGAATGCAGCCCAAGCGCATGTCGCATCACGTCCAGCTTGCTGTCATACATCACCTTGTCGATGGCCGGTCCGCTGCGCAAAAACTCGCGCCTGAGTTCGGCGCAATAGTCATAGAGCGCGCGGTCCGTCTGCACCGTGTGGCGACGGGGATATTTGTCGGCAAGGTAGGCGCCTAACTGCTGTTCGGCAATCAGACGGCGAACCTTGTCCTGTAACGCAGCCGGATAGGCGCTGAGGTATTTCAGATGCTGCATGGCAAAGGATGGTAAACAGACGCGATGAGCTTGAGCCATTGTAGCGGCAGGCAACTACGGCCCGTGAAGTTCGCAAAACCCGCGAACTCCGCAATTCGCACGCAACCCACACGCAACCCACAAGCGACCGCTGCCTACGCAGTCCCCTGAACGTGTTCGTTGCGGCTCACCGCGACCGTCGCTGCCCGACACTCTTCGACCAGATCGCGGAACGTCGTGGCGTTTCGCGTGCTGCCGGTCGTGCCGAGATCGGAACTGCCTTCGCTTTGCCCGCCGAAGCCGACGATCACCGTGGCAGGCGAGGGCTGGCTGCGGATACGTCGCAGCAGGTTGCGCAGGTAGGGCGGTGCTTCGGCGGTATCGAGCGACACGATGCAGATGATGTCGGCGCGATCCACTTCGCGTCCGCCGCCGCGCGTGTTGCGGTACTGCTCGTAGGTCGTCGTCACCGTGGTGACCCCTTGCCGGTTCAGCAACTGTACCGCGATGGCCGTGGCCACCTCGTCGAATGCGCCGCGGCCCGAGATGCACAACACGACGGCATCCGTTGCCACCGCGCCTTCCATGTCGTCATCGTGGAGCGGGCCGTAATGCGGCTCGGCGCGGCCGCCCGCCTGCGCCTGCTCGCGTTCGCCGGCTTCGGCGCGCGGCGCGTGGTCCGGCAAGCCTTCCACGGTTTCGAGGTTTTCGATGATATCCACCACCGCCTCGTTGAAGCGCGCGAGCTGTTCCGTGGTCAGCACGCCGCGCAGCGCGTCGTTGCGCGCAAGGCGCAGTCCTTCCAGCGCAACCTGGTCGTAGTAGTCCGTCACGGAGATTTCGCCAAGCAGCCGGTCCGCCTGGACAATCGCCTCATGCGGGTCGTCGGCCAGCAGGCGCTGATAAAACGTCTGCGCCGGCGTCAGCGCAGGTTGATCGCCGAGCAGGATGGTCAGGAAGTTGAGGCGATCTGCATAACGGCCTAGCGTGACGAGACACAGCGTGAGAGGCGTCGACAGCACGAGGCCGACCGGACCCCACAGCCAGCTCCAGAAAATCGCGGCCACCACCACGGCGAGCGGCGAAAGGCCGGAACGGCGCCCATACAGCAGCGGCTCGGCGACCTGGCCCGCCAGCAGATCGACGACCACGAACAGCACGAGGGTCCATACGGCCATCGTCCATTGCGGCTGGATAGCAGCGGCCAGACACACTGCCAGCAAGGCGGCGATCCAGATGCCGATATATGGAACGAAGCGCAGCAGTGCCGCGACCACGCCGAACAGCAGCGCCCCCGGCACGCCAATGCCCGCGAGCCCTACGGCCAGCACCGCGCCCACGCTCAGGTTGAGGCCCAGTTGAGCGACGAAATAGCGGCTGAGCCGGCTCGCCGCATCGTTGATGGCGGTGGTGGTGCGGTGCAGATCGCGCGAGCCGAACAGACTGATCAGGCGATCACGCAAATCCTCGCGTTGCAGCAGGATAAAGATCGTCACCACCAACACGATGAAGGTGGTTTCGAGCGGGGCAATGGCCGGCGAAAAAGCCCGCTGCGCGAGCTGCATCGGCGTGAGCGCGGGCTCGTGCACTTCCACCGGCATGGGCGCGGGCGGCGCGTTGCGGTTGGCCTTGCCGAAGCTGCGTGGCGCGGCCGGCCGCGACGGGGCAACCCGCTGCAGCGTGAGCGCCGCGCGGCCCATCAGCACATCGGCGCGCCCAACGGTTTTCTCCTGCACGGTTTCGATCTTGCGTTCGATGGCCACCTGATATTGCGGGATGTCCGCGGCCAGTTGCACGATCTGCGCGCCGATCAGGGTGCCCGCGCCCAGCACGATGGCCAGCGCGAAAAACACGGCAATGAAGATGGACGGCAACTGGCCCATGTGCAGACGCCGCAACGCTGCAACCAGCGGCGCCAGCAGAAAGCTGAGCAGGACCGACAGGGTGATCGGAATCAGCACCGCGCGTCCAAAGTAAAGCCCGCACACCACGACGACACCGGTGACCACCGATGCGAGCCCATGCAGCGTCGGCGCGCCCGTCGGATACACGCGGTTGGGCCGCCCATGCGGCGGCAACGATATTTTCATGCTCGATTCCAGTTGGCGGGACGCTTCACGATTTGCTCAAGCAATTGAGGATACAACCGCGAAGCCTAGCAATCTACACGCCCGGTCGGTGCCATGCGTTACATCGGTAAGAGAGTGCAAGCAGACTGCTGGCGCGGCAGCTGAGCGCAGCGCCAGTCAAGTAAGCGCCCCCGACAATGGGCCAGGGCGCCGGTCGTCCGTTGGTCGTCCTGGTGGCAGGACGTTTACGGCGTGCCGTTGCGGCAGTATTCGGCAAAGCCCGGCCGCCCAGCGAGTCGTTCGAAGTAGTCCGCCACGGCGGGAAAATGCGGGTGCGCTAGCGGCGTACCGAACCAGCGGTTGACCGACAATCCAATCGGAATATCTGCAAGTGTGAAATGCGGTCCAGCGACGAACCCGCCGGTGGTTTCGAGTTGCTGGTTCAGGATGCCGATATGTTTCGCACAACTGGTGATGGATGCCTGAATTGATTCGGCATCCTGATGAACGGGTGACTTTCTGACCAGCGCCACGAAGGCGTAACTCCATGCGCGGTTCAGTTCCGCGGCCTGCCAGTCGATCCACTGATCGACGCGCGCGCGTTCCTGCGGATGCTCGGGATAGAGCTGCGTTCCGCCGTAGCGCAACGCGAGATAACGGATGATCGAATTGGACTCCCACAGCACGAAGCCGTCGTCCTTGATGACCGGCACCATCGCGTTGGGATTGAGCGCGAGAAACTCCGCTGTGTCCGTGGATCGGAAGCCCGATCCCCAGTCTTCCTGTTCGAACGGCAGATTCAGTTCGGCGCAGGTCCAGAGCACCTTGCGGACGTTGATCGAGCTGACCTTGCCAAGAATTTGCAGCATGGGCGATCCCGTGAATGACGAGTTTGATCATTCTAAAAGGCCCGAATGCGCGCTGACAGGTACAGTTGAGGAGGTGCCGTGTTTGGCGCAGCAAAAGAACAGGGGCGCCTGAGCGCCCCTGCAAGGAAGATGGAGTGGGCGGCAGATTAGCCCGTGATCAGCAGGTAGCAGCCGCCAACCAGCAATACGAAGGACGAAAGCAGCGTGACCGTGCCCATGCGTGTCATGACACTGGGCCATTGTGGGCGCGGCAGGGCCTCGATTCGCACGATGCTGCGCACCGGAGCGGGATCGCGGCGCATGAAGAACGGCACGAGGGCGAGGGAGAAGATCGCCAGCATCACGGCGAACAGTTTGAGAGCGAAGGAGTAGTCCATAGAGGTGGCAATGTTTTGATGCGCTTATCTGGAAAAGGGGCGCGCTTAACCAGCCATCGTATGGATTCTGGCCCTTAGTATCCATGAGACCAGTCTGAAATCAAGATGTTGTTGTATTGAAACTGTGGTCGGTGAGGAGGTTGTTGACGCTTTCGGGGCCGGGTTCGCGTGCCGTCCGGCAACCGGCGTTCGAGGCCGCTTTCTGGGCCACTGGCTGACAGTTGGCATGCTATGCTTTTGAGGTCCGGATCACAGATTCCGCCACAGCCGCCGTCACTGCACGTGTGGCTGCCGCACCATCTTTCGAGGAGAACACTCAATGTCGATGCGAATCCGAAGCCTGGTTCATGCCACCTTGGGCGGTGTGCTGCTGGCGGGTGCGGTGGGCGCTTACGCCGCCAACCTTGGCTTTCTGAACGACACGCCCATCGCCTACATGAAGCAGGCTGACATCGACTCGATCAAGGCCGCGGTGGACAAGACCCTGAACGAGAAACAGGACGGCCAGTCCTCCACGTGGGTCAACGAGGGCACACGCAACAGCGTGCGCATCGAAGCGACGATTACCCCGGAAAGTACGGCTAAGGACGGGGAGCGCACCTGCCGCGACACCACCGTCGTGCTGAACGCCAAAGGCCAGTCCATGAACCTGAAGCCGCAGTTCTGCCGCGAAGGGGCGAGCGGTCCGTGGCGCCTGCAGAAGAAGCATTGAGCGAAGCCGGCAGGGAACGCCGCATGGTGGGTCTCAGGTCGTCCTCGAACGTAGCGCTCGTCGCGTCACCCGGAGTACTGCGCTGATGGCCACGCGTATCGTCTCCTGTGGCGTGGTGCTGCTCGACGCGCAAGGGCGGGTCCTGCTCGCCCACGCCACCGAAACGTCGCATTGGGACATTCCCAAGGGGCACGGCGAGGAGGGCGAAGCCGCGCACGTCACGGCGCTGCGTGAAATGGTCGAAGAAACCGGCATCGCCATCAGCGCGGATCGCCTGAAAGACCTCGGTTTGTTCGTGTACCGGCGTGACAAGGATCTGCATCTGTTCGCCGCCCGGGCGCACGAGAACGAACTGGACCTTACGCAGTGCGTCTGCACGTCGCTCTTTCCACGCCGCTCGGACGGCACGCTGATTCCCGAGATGGACGCCTACCGCTGGACCGCGCCGCACGAGGTCGAGCAGTACGCGAGCCGCAGTCTTGCCAGGCTGTTCCAGACCACGCTATCGCTGGCGGAACTGCATCAAAGCCTTTGAAGGGAGCCGCCAAGGTAGCGGTGCAAGCGTGAAGTCGCGCGATGTCGCTCAGTCGAGCGCGTGGTCGTTCGGATGCGCGAACAACGTGCGCATGGCCGCCGAGAACGGAAAATTCAGATTGATGCCGTGCGGCGGAATGGGCTGCGTGAACCACACGTTATAGAGCCGCTCTGCCGCGCCCGAGGTCTGCATCTGCTCGATGACGCCATTTACCAGATCACGCATCGGCGCGTCGCCCTTGCGGAACATGCAGCCGTACACCTCGTAGCCGAGCGGCGTGCCCGTCACGGTGAAATCGTCCGGGTGCGGGTCGGTGGCCTTGAAGCCGTAAATGATCGGCTCGTCCATCACGAATGCCACCGCACGGTCTTCCTTCAGTGCCGCGAAGGCCTCCGGATGGTCGCGCGCACTGGTGATGCGCATGTTCAGGTGCTTCTCTCCATTCAGTTGACGCAGCAACCGTTCATCGGATGTGCCGGCGGTCGTGACCACGGCTTTACCGGCGAGGTCGGCGAAATCGTTGATGCCCGAATGGCGGCGCACGATCATCCGCACCGCGTACTGGAAGAAGCTGTCGGAAAACGCCACCTGATTTTCGCGTTCCACCGTGTGCGTGGTGGAACCGCACTCCAGGTCGATCTGATTGTTCAGCAGCACCGGAATACGGTTCGACGAGGTCACCGTGACTTCGCGCACCTTCAGATCGGGTAGGTCGAGCGTCTTCTTGATCTGTTCGACGATCTGCAACGCGATGGTCTGCGAATAGCCCACCGTGCCGTGGCCATCCGAGTACGAGAAGGGAATGGATGCTTCGCGCACGCCGAGCGTGACGACGCCGTCATCGTGGATTTTCTTGAGGGTGCCCGTGAGTTCCTGGGCGTGCGCGGAGCACGCGAACCATGCCGCCGCGAGCGCGGCCAGCGCGTGGCGCGTGCGAGACGGATGGCTGGCTGCAAACATCATCGTTTCCCCCGGACTGTTGCGTGCACTGTCACTTCGATGGACCGTTATGCAACGAACGCGCTAAGCACCTGCGACGAACCGGCGGGACGCCGCGGGTCAATGACACCGCGAGGCCCCGCTGCAACGCAATCCGGCTGAACCCGGCCCGATAGCGTTGATTTAGCTTACGCCGGCTTACCCCAACTGTCGCGCAGACTCACGATGCGGTTGAAGACAGGTTTACCCGGCTTCGAGTCGATGCGGTCGGCGACGAAATAACCATGCCGCTCGAATTGATAACGCTGTTCGGGCAGGGCGTCGCGTGCACCCGGTTCCAGATAGGCGTTGACCACTTTCTTCGAATCCGGATTGAGCGCTTCGAGAAAATCACGCCCGCCTGCGTCGGGTTGCGGCTCCTTGAACAGACGGTCGTAGATGCGCACTTCCGCCGGCACGGCGCCCGCGGCGCTGACCCAGTGGATGTTGCCCTTGACCTTGTAGTTGTTCGCGCCTTCGGTGCCCGAGCGGCTATCCGGAAAGTAATTGCAGTGGACTGCAATCACATTGCCGTTTTCGTCCTTGTCCGCGCCCGTGCATTCGATCACGTAGCCGTAACGCAGACGCACCTTGTTGCCCGGGAACAGACGGAAATAGCCCTTGGGCGGCGTTTCGTTGTAATCGTCCCGCTCGATCCACAGTTCCCGCGAAATCGGAAACAGGCGCGTGCCGTGTTCCGGATGATGCGGGTGAACCGGCGCGTTGCATTCTTCTGTAACACCTTCGGGGAAGTTGTCGATGATCAGCTTGAGCGGGTCGAGCACCGCTGCCGTGCGCGGCGCCTTGTCGTCCAGGTCGTCACGCAGTGCGCCTTCGAAGACGCTCATGTCGATCCACGAATCGACCTTCGTCACGCCAATACGCTCGCAGAACAACTGGATCGCTTCCGGCGTGAAACCGCGCCGGCGCACGCCGACGATGGTCGGCATACGCGGGTCGTCCCAACCGTCCACATGGCCTTCGTTGACGAGCTGCAGCAGCTTGCGCTTGCTGGTGATCGCATACGTGAGGTTCAGACGCGAAAACTCGATCTGCTGCGGCAGCGGACGCGTGAAGATGCCGGCCTCGGCAAGCTCGTTGAGAATCCAGTCGTACAACGGACGGTGATCTTCGAACTCCAGCGTACACAGCGAATGCGTGATGTTTTCCAGCGCGTCCGAGATGCAATGCGTGTAGTCGTACATCGGGTACACGCACCATTTGTCGCCCGTGCGGTAGTGATGCGCAAAGCGGATGCGATAGATGACCGGGTCGCGCATGTTGAAGTTCGGCGACGCCATGTCGATCTTCGCGCGCAGCACGTGTTCGCCCTCCTGGAACTCGCCGGCTTTCATGCGGCGGAACAGATCGAGGTTCTCCTCCACCGAACGATCGCGGAACGGCGAGGGCGTACCCACTTCCGTGGCCGAGCCGCGGTTCACGCGCATCTCTTCGGCGGACTGGCTATCGACATACGCCTTGCCGCGCTGGATCAGCAGCTCAGCGAACTCATACAGCTTGTCGTAGTAGTCGCTCGCGTAATACAGGTGATCCTGGCCTTCCTTGTTCCATTCGAAGCCGAGCCATTGCACGGCGTCGATGATCGAATCGACGTACTCGACGCTTTCCTTTTCCGGGTTCGTATCGTCGAAGCGCAAATGACAAATGCCGCCGTAGCTGCGCGCGACGCCGAAATTCAGGCAGATGCTCTTGGCGTGGCCGATGTGCAGATAACCGTTGGGTTCGGGCGGAAAGCGCGTTTCGACACGCTGGCCCCACTTCCCGGAGCGGTTGTCGTCGTCAATGATGTTGCGGATGAAGTTGGATGCCGCGGGCGCGTCGTTGCGTTCGGTATTCATGCGAGAAGAGGAAAGTCGGTCGGAGGCGCGCAGTGCGCTCACTTGTCTGTCAATTCTACCTGACGCCTCCTCCTTCGGCGCCCCCGGTGCAGCCTGTAGCCAACGGTTTGCAGTGTTTCATGCCCTCTAATTGCGTTGCTGCGACAATATTTTTGTCGTGTTTCACGCTGTAACAGGAGGTAAAACGCTTTGTTCACCGGCGTTTCACCCCTTTACGATGCGACCGACGCGGCGGCGTCCGCGCCGGGCCCGGACCGTGCTGTTGTGCTGCCCGAGCTGCACCCGCCACATCGCTACACATCACAAAGGAAACACCCCATGAGTTGGAGCAGGCCCATTGCGCTGAAACTGGCGGCCTCGACGGCAGCGCTGGTTGCCGGACTGGCGGCGAGCCTCGTCACCGACACCCCCGCGCTCGCCAAAACGGCCCCCAAGCCCGTGCTCGACGCCTCGGCGGTCGCGGTGCCGGACCAATACAGCGCGGAAACCGCGCAGCAGATCTTCAAGGAAGGCGGCAACGCCGTGGATGCCGCGGTGGCGATCGCGTTCACGCTAGCCGTCACGTACCCGGATGCGGGCAATTTGGGCGGCGGCGGTTTCATGACTGTGTTCATGGACGGCAAGCCGTACTTCCTCGACTACCTCGGCACGGCGCCGCAGCAGGCGACGCGCGAGATGTATCTGGACGACAAGGGCAAGGTGATGGGCAGCATGAGCACCGTGGGCAGTCGCGCGGCGGCGGTGCCTGGCACGGTGGAGGGCATGTGGGAAGCGCAGCAGCGTTTCGGCAAGCTGAAGTGGAAGCAGGTGCTGGCGCCTGCGATCCACTACGCCACCGACGGCTTCAAGGTGGATTCACGGCTGCAGCAGGTGCGCGACGATAGCGCACGCAACTTCACCGGCAAGACCAATTTCGACGCGTATTTCTCGAGCCTGAAGGCGGGCACCGTGTTCCGGCAACCTGAACTGGCACAGACGCTAGAACGGATTGCCAGCGACGGCGGCCGCGAGTTCTACGAAGGCCACACGGCCGAGTTGATCGGCACGCAGATGTTCGGTCATGGGCTGATTACGAAGCAGGACCTGCAACAGTACAAGGCGGTCTGGCGTCAACCGTTGATGGCCGACTGGCACGGCTACCAGGTGGTCACCGCGCCGCCGCCGAGTTCCGGCGGGGTCGGGCTGATCCAGATGCTCAAGATGAAGGCTGATTTGAAACCGGCGTTCGACGGGGTCGAGTTGAACTCTGCGCCGTATATCCATCTGATCGCGCAGATCGAAGACCGTGTGTTCGCGGATCGCCAGCAGTATGTGGACGACCCCGATGTGAAGCCGGTGCCGGTCGACAAACTCACCGACGACAGCTACCTCTCGCAGCGTGCCGCCGAGGTAAAGGCCGACGAGGTGCCGGGCGCGCAACCGGTCAAACCGGGGCTCGACGTGGCGCAAGCCGAGAAGCCCGAAACCACGCATTTTTCGGTGGTCGATAAATGGGGCAACGCGGTGTCGAACACCTACTCGCTCAACGGTTCATTTGGCTCGGGCGTCGTCGTGGACGGCGCTGGCTTCCTGCTCAACGACGAGATGGACGACTTCGTCACGCAGCCGGGTACGGCGAGCGTGCCGGGTGCTGCTGCCAACGATCTCAACACGATTGCGGCGGGGCGCCGGCCGGTGTCCTCGATGACACCGACCATCCTGCTCAAGGACGGCAAGGTGTCGACGGTGATCGGCACGCCAGGCGGCTCGCGCATCTTCACGACTATCTTCCAGGTGATGACGGACATGGTCGACTTCGGCATGTCGCCGGCCAACGCGGTCGATGCGATGCGCTTTCATCATCAACTGCTGCCGCAGAAGACGATTTACTTCGAGCCGTATCATCCGATTACCGGTGATCTCGCGGACCAACTCAAGGCCAAGGGATACTCGGTGGAAGGGCAGTCCTTTAACGGCGACGTGCAGTTGATTCGCGTGGATGGCACGACCCCGCAGGCGGCGGCCGATCCGCGTGGCGTGGGTGTGGGCGCTGTGTTTCAATAGGCGGCTGATCTGCCCGGGCGTCTGCGTTGACATGTAGCAGCGCGGTTGAACGCTGCACTCGCCGATCGGGCAGATGCGGAGAGTCGCCGGGCAGGCTCACAACGTCACGGAGAGGCACGATGCTCGAACAGCAGGTCTTGATACTGCCGGGTTACATGAACTCGGGCGCCGGCCATTGGCAGACGCGCTGGGAATCCCTGCACCCCGGATTCCGGCGCGTACCCATGCCCGACTGGGATCATCCCGTGCGCGACGCCTGGTGCCGCACGCTCGATGCCTCGGTTCGCGCTTCGCAGCGGCCGGTATTGCTGGCAGCGCATAGTCTCGGCTGCCTGACGGTGGCGTTTTGGGCTGCCCAATACGCGGCGCCCGAGACGCTCAGGAATGTGACGGGCGCGCTGCTGGTGGCGCTGCCTGACCCCGATGGGCCAGGCTTTCCACCTGATGCTTCAGGCTCCGAGTCAGTGCCGATGGTTGCCTTGCCGTTCGCCAGCATCGTGGTGGCCAGTACCGACGATCCTTATGGCGGTGTGGCCTTTGCGCAGCGCTGCGCAAAGGCGTGGGGCAGCCAGTGGCACGAGATCGGTGCCCGCGGGCATATCAACGCGGACAGTGGACTGGGCGATTGGGACGAAGGCCAGCGTTGGCTGGCGTCGCTGGGACAACCACCCCTCAAATAACCGATTGCGCCCGCAACGCCGCAATCCGCTCCTCGTCGTAACCCAGCACTTCGCGCATCACCGCCTCGGTATGCTCGCCCAGCGTGGGCGGATGAGAGAGCGCCTGCGGCGGCGTCCCACTCATGTTGATGGGATTGCGCACCAGCTTCACCGTGCCGCCCGACGGATGCGGCAAGTCCACCCGCATGCCACGCGCCAGCACCTGCTCGTTCTCGAACACCTCGGCCAGATCGTTGATCGGCCCGCACGGCACGCCCGCCGCCTCGAGCGCCGCGATCCATTCGTGTTTGCCGAGCGTGCGAACCATTTCCGTGAGAATGGGCACCAGCGTGTCGCGGTTACGCACGCGCGCCGGATTGGTCGCGAAGCGTTCGTCGTTGGCGAGCTCCGGCCGCTGGCCCGCTTCGACGAACTTGCGGAACTGTCCGTCGTTGCCGACCGCGACGATGATCCAGCCGTCGCTGGTCTGGAAGGTCTGGTACGGCACGATGTTCGGGTGCGCGTTACCCCAGCGCGCGGGCGGCTGGCCGCTTGCGAGGAAATTCGAATTCATGTTGGCGAGCATGGCCACCTGCACGTCGAGCAGCGCCATGTCGATGTACTGACCTTCGCCCGAGCGGTCGCGGTGGGCGAGCGCAGTAAGCACGGCAACCGTCGAGTACATGCCGGTCATCAGGTCGGCGATCGCCACGCCCGCCTTTTGCGGACCACCGCCAGGCTGACCGTCGCGCTCACCCGTGATGCTCATGAACCCGCCGATGCCCTGCACGATGAAGTCGTAGCCGGCCCGCTGCGCATACGGTCCCGTCTGACCGAAGCCCGTCACCGAGCAGTAGATGATGTCGGGCTTCACTTCTTTGAGCGATTCATAGTCGAGCCCATACTTCGCAAGCTGGCCGACCTTGTAGTTCTCCAGCACCACGTCGCTCTGGGCCGCGAGTTCGCGAATGATCCGTTGACCTTCCGGCGTGGCGATATCCACGGTCACCGAACGCTTGTTGCGGTTGGCCGCAAGGTAGTACGCAGCCTCGCGCGTGTCGCTGCCTTCGGGCGTTTTCAGGTACGGCGGCCCCCAATGACGGGTGTCGTCGCCGACGCTCGGGCGTTCGATCTTGATGACGTCCGCGCCGAAGTCGGCGAGGGTCTGCGCGCACCACGGGCCGGCGAGCACGCGGGTGAGATCCAGCACGCGGATATGACTGAGAGCGCCCATGTCGTTCCAATGTCTCCTTGATGGCGCGGCGCCGCGGCACGCATGGCCAGCGGGTTGAGCCGCGCAGTGGTGGTGCGCTGTGAGACAGCGTCGATGTCCGGAATCTTAAGCGATTCCCGCGCACCGGCCCATTCGGCCGAACGGCATAGGCCGGATCGCGCGCCAATGCCCTGACTCGCGCACCGGCCCGGTATGGCGGGTCAGCCCGCACCCTGGCCGGATGGCCAGTCCCGCGCAAAGGGCGCGCCGCGCCCTCGCGTGCGAGCGCCGATCCCGTATAATCAGTCGTTTAAGCAATATCCGGTTGGCGCATCCTGGGTGTCCCCCTCGAATGTCGCCAGATCCTGCCAGGACCGTCCCCAGTACGCTATGAAAGCCGCCGAAATCCGCGAGAAATTCCTCAAGTTCTTCGAATCGAAGGGCCACACGATCGTTCGCTCGTCGAGCCTCGTGCCCGGCAACGACCCCACGCTGCTGTTCACCAATTCGGGCATGGTGCAGTTCAAAGACGTGTTTCTCGGCGCGGAATCGCGTCCGTATTCACGTGCCACGACGGCGCAGCGCAGCGTGCGCGCAGGCGGCAAGCACAACGATCTGGAGAACGTCGGCTACACCGCGCGCCACCATACGTTCTTCGAGATGCTTGGCAACTTCTCGTTCGGCGACTACTTCAAGCGCGACGCGATCCACTACGCGTGGGAACTGCTGACGAGCGTCTACCACTTGCCGAAAGAGAAGCTGTGGGTCACGGTCTATCACGAAGACGACGAGGCATACGACATCTGGGCGAAGGAAGTGGGTGTGCCCACCGAACGCATCATCCGTATTGGCGACAACAAGGGTGCGCGTTACGCCTCGGACAACTTCTGGCAAATGGCGGACGTCGGTCCGTGCGGTCCCTGCTCGGAGATTTTCTACGATCACGGCCCGGAAGTGTGGGGTGGCCCGCCGGGATCGCCGGAAGAAGACGGCGACCGTTACATCGAGATCTGGAATCTCGTGTTCATGCAGTTCAGCCGCGACGCGCAGGGCAACATGACGCCTCTGCCCAAGCAGTGCGTGGATACCGGCATGGGTCTGGAGCGCGTCGCCGCCGTGTTGCAGCACGTGCACAGCAACTATGAGATCGACCTTTTCCAGGCCTTGATCAAGGCGGCCGGCCGCGAAACGGGCGTGGCCGACCTGACCAACAACTCGCTGAAGGTGATCGCCGATCACATCCGGGCTTGCTCGTTCCTGATCGTGGACGGCGTGATTCCGGGCAACGAAGGCCGTGGCTACGTGCTGCGCCGTATCGTGCGCCGGGCTATCCGGCACGGCTACAAACTGGGCAAGAAGGGTTCGTTCTTCCATCGTCTGGTGGCCGATCTGGTCGCGGAGATGGGCAGCGCCTATCCGGAGCTGAAGGAAGCCGAGCAACGCGTGACCGACGTGCTGCGTCAGGAAGAAGAGCGCTTCTTCGAGACCATCGAGCACGGCATGTCCATTCTCGACAGCGCGCTGGCCGATCTCGACGCGAAGGGCGGCAAGACGCTCGACGGCGAACTCGCGTTCAAGCTGCACGACACCTACGGTTTCCCGCTGGATCTGACGGCAGACGTATGCCGTGAGCGCGAAGTGACGGTCGACGAAGCGGCCTTCGACGAAGCGATGGCACGTCAGCGCGATCAGGCTCGCGCGGCCGGCAAGTTCAAGATGGCCCAGGGCCTCGAATACGCGGGTGCCAAGACCACCTTCCACGGCTACGAAGAAATCGTCTTCGACGACGCGAAGGTCATCGCCCTGTACGTGGATGGCGCTTCGGTGCAGGAAGTCGCACAGGGGCAGCAAGCGGTGGTGGTGCTGGATCACACGCCGTTTTATGCGGAATCGGGCGGCCAGGTCGGCGATCAGGGTCTGCTGGCCAACGCGAGCGTGCGCTTCGCTGTCGCGGACACGCTGAAGGTTCAGGCTGACGTGGTGGGCCATCACGGCACCCTGGAGCAGGGCACGCTGAAAGTGGGCGACGTGGTCAAGGCGGAGATCGACGCGGTGCGTCGCGCCCGCACGGCCCGCAATCACTCGGCCACTCACCTGATGCACAAGGCCTTGCGTGAAGTCCTCGGTACGCACGTGCAGCAGAAAGGCTCGCTGGTCGATGCGGAAAAGACCCGCTTCGACTTCGCGCACAACGCGCCCATGAACGACGAGCAGATCCGTCAGGTCGAGGCCATCGTCAACGCGGAAATTCTCGCGAATGCGCCGGGTGTGGTGCGCGTGATGCCGTTCGACGAAGCGGTGAAGGGTGGCGCAATGGCGCTGTTCGGCGAGAAGTACGGCGACGAAGTGCGCGTGCTCGATCTCGGCTTTTCGCGCGAACTGTGCGGCGGCACGCACGTGCATCGCACGGGTGACATCGGTTTCTTCAAGATCGTGATGGAAGGCGGCGTCGCTGCGGGCATTCGCCGCGTGGAAGCCATTACCGGCGACAACGCCGTGCGCTATGTGCAGGAACTCGACGCGCGCATCAACGCGGCAGCGGCCGCACTGAAGGCACAGCCTGCGGAACTGACGCAACGCATCGTGCAGGTGCAGGACCAGGTGAAGGCGCTTGAAAAGGAACTCGGCGCGCTCAAGTCGAAGATGGCGTCCAGCCAGGGCGACGAACTGGCCGGCCAGGCCATCGACGTAGCCGGTGTGCACGTGCTGGCGGCCACGCTCGACGGCGCGGATGTGAAGACCCTGCGCGAAACCGTCGACAAGCTCAAGGACAAGCTGAAGAGCGCGGCCATTGTGCTGGCGTCGGTGGAAGGCGGCAAGGTCAGCCTGATCGCCGGTGTCACGCCGGACGCCAGCAAGAAGGTCAAGGCGGGTGAGCTCGTCAACTTCGTCGCCCAGCAGGTGGGTGGCAAGGGCGGTGGCCGTCCCGACATGGCGCAGGCGGGCGGTACCGAGCCGGCCAACCTGCCGGCGGCATTGGCAGGCGTGAAGGGCTGGGTCGAAGCGCAACTGTAATTGACCGGTCAGGGCGTTCCGTTGCGGGCGCCTTGACGCAGAACTGTCACCAGCGTCAAAAAGGCTGAGAGCGTCGCTATCGTCGCCATCATCGCCGCCGTCTTAAGCGTCACAAGCATCACGACCGCCACGAACGCCCAAAGCATCACATCAGCAAAAAGAGCCGCGCGGATCGCATCCCGTGGCTCTTTTGCATTTGGGGCGTCGAAATGCAAACCCAAACAAAATCGTGCGCCCGCTCTAAAATGACCGCTTTCCCGCCACCTCCGCGCGTCCTCGACCGGGTGCGCCGCTCGCCATGCAACATTTCGCGTCCGATAACTACGCCGGTATCTGTCCCGAGGCGCTCGACGCGCTGATCGCCGCCAACAATAGCGGCCACGAACCCGCGTACGGCGATGACTCGTGGACCCAGCAGGTGTGCGACCGCCTGCGCGATCTGTTCCAGACCGACTGCGAAGTGTTCTTCGTATTCAATGGCACCGCGGCCAATTCGCTGGCGCTCGCGTCGCTGTGTCAGTCGTACCACTCCGTGATCTGCCACGAGCTCGCGCATATCGAAACCGACGAGTGCGGCGGCCCAGAATTCTTCTCGAACGGCTCGAAACTGCTGACTGCGCCGGGGATCGGCGGAAAACTGACGCCCGATGCCATCGAGGCCGTCGTCACCCGCCGCGCGGATATCCACTATCCGAAGCCAAAGGTCGTCACGCTGACGCAGTCAACGGAAGTGGGCACCGTGTATAGCGTCGAGGAGGTGCGCGCAATCGCGGCGATCGCCAAGCGCCGCCATCTGAAGGTGCACATGGACGGCGCCCGTTTCGCCAACGCGGTGGCCGCATTGGACGTGCATCCGTCCGAAATCACGTGGCGTGCTGGCGTCGATGTACTGTGTTTTGGCGGAACGAAAAATGGATTGCCGGTAGGCGAGGCCGTGGTGTTTTTCGACCGCGCGCTTGCCGATGATTTCGCCTATCGGCTCAAACAGGCGGGTCAACTGGCGTCGAAAATGCGGTTTATCTCCGCGCCGTGGCTCGGTCTGCTGGACGGCGACGTGTGGCTGCGCAATGCGCGTCACGCCAACGCGATGGCGAAGCTGCTCGAAGCGCGCCTCGCCGCGATAGCAGGCGTCAGCATCATGTTTCCCACGGAATCCAACGCGGTCTTCGCGCAACTGCCCACGCAGGTCGCCAAGGCGATGCGCGGGCGCGGCTGGAAGTTCTACGAGTTCATCGGTGCGGGCGGCTGTCGCTTGATGTGCGCGTGGGACACGCAAGCGGAAACGGTGGAGCGCTTTGCCGCCGAAGTCCGCGAATTGTGCGCGGCGTCCGTTGCACCGGTCGGCAAATAAACGCAGCTGCGCGGAAACACCGCAGCAGCTCCGCAAATCCGAGATCGAGAGACAACAAGAGACAACAAGAGACAACAAGAGACAACACCCACCCATGAGTGACCATCGTTTTTGTCCCCGCTGCGCCACGCCGCTTGTCCAGCGTGCCGATCCTGAACATGAAGGCGGGCGCGTCCGTCAGAGCTGCCCTGATACAACCTGTGGTTATGTGCATTGGAACAATCCGCTGGCCGTCGTCGCGGCTATCGTCGAATACGAGGGCAAGATCCTGCTCGCGCGCAACGCCGCCTGGCCGGAGGGCATGTTTGCGCTGATCACTGGTTTTCTGGAGAACGGTGAAACGCCTGAAGAGGGCATTGCGCGTGAAGTGCTCGAGGAAACGTCGCTGCGCGCCGAGAGCGTCGAGTTGGTCGGCGTCTACGAATTTATCCGCAAGAACGAGCTGATCATTGCCTATCACGTGCGCGCCAACGGCACGATCGCGCTGTCGCCGGAACTGCTCGAGTATCGGCTCGTCGAGCCGGCCAAACTGCGTCCGTGGCGCGCGGGAACAGGGCGCGCGGTGGCCGAATGGATGCGTCGCCGGGGCCTGCCTTTCGAGTACGTCGAACGGCCCGGACAATAATGAGATGGGGACTGCGCGCTGGCAGGCAGAATGCAGCGTGTCTTGAAAACACGGGCGCGTGGAGCACGCAGGAGACGACAGACAATTACATAGAGACAAACGCACAGAGATAACTACACAGAGACAGACACACAGTACATCCACGAGACAAATACCACAGCCCCGCCCGCGAATCTGGCGTAGCGGCGCACCCATCCCCATCATCCGGACGACGATTCTGACATGGCCTATATCTACTACCTCACCCACATCCATCTGGGCTACGACGCCCTCGCACAACTGCCGTCGGAATGCGCGCGCATTGGCATCAAGCGGCCGCTCGTAGTCACCGACAAGGGCGTGGTCGCGGCGGGCGTTGCCCAGCGCGCGCTCGACGCGCTACAGCTTGGCGACGTGCCGGTATTCGACGATACGCCTTCGAATCCGACGGAAGCGATGGTCATGGCCGCCGCGAACCGTTACCGTGAGGAAGGATGCGACGGGCTGATCGCGGTTGGCGGCGGCTCGTCGATCGATCTGGCCAAGGGCGTGGCGATTGCGGCCACGCATCCGGGGACGCTCGCGCAGTACGCCACCATCGAAGGCGGCAGCGGCAAGATCACCGACGCCGTCGCCCCGCTGATCGCGATTCCCACCACATCAGGCACGGGCAGTGAAGTGGCGCGCGGTGCGATCGTGATTCTGGATGACGGCCGCAAGCTTGGCTTCCACTCGTGGCATCTGTTGCCGAAGTCGGCGCTGTGCGACCCTGGCCTGACGCTCGGCCTGCCGCCCATGCTGACTGCCGCGACGGGCATGGATGCCATCGCGCACTGCATCGAAACTTTCCTCGGATCGTCGTTCAATCCACCCGCCGATGGCATCGCGCTCGACGGTCTCGAGCGCGCGTGGGCCAACATTGAGCGCGCCACGCACGATGGCAGCGATCGCGACGCGCGTCTGCACATGATGAGCGCTTCCATGCAGGGCGCGATGGCGTTTCAGAAGGGACTGGGCTGCGTGCATTCGCTATCGCATCCGTTGGGCGGCGTGCCGGTGAACGGCCGCACGTCCTTGCATCACGGCACGCTCAACGCCGTCGTGTTGCCGGCGGTGTTGCGCTTCAACGAGAGCGCGGAGTCGGTGGTCGCCAATCATCGCTACGCCCGCATGCGTCGCGTGATGGGGCTCGCGGAAAACGCCGATCTCGCCCAGGCCCTGTTCGACATGACCGCGCGCCTTGGATTGCCCACGGGGCTGCGGCAGATGGGCGTGGATGAAAGCGTGTTCGACAAGGTGATCAAAGGCGCACTCGCGGACCATTGCCACAAGACCAACCCGCGCGAAGCAACCGCGGAAGACTACCGCCGCATGCTGACCGAGTCGCTCTGAGCGAATCACCTGGACACGCCGCACCTGCACCTGGACCTGGACCTGCACCCGTACTCGCACCCACTTACGCTCGACTGACCGCGATGAACAAACACGTACCCGCACCACGCCATGCCTACCCGCATTTTCTGCCCATCGCGACGCGCTGGATGGATAACGATGTCTACGGTCATGTGAACAACGTCGTCTATTACAGCTACTTCGATACGGTCGTGAACGAGTATCTGATTCGCGTCGGCGTGCTCGACGTCGAGCGCGGCGCGACCATCGGACTGGTGGTCGAAACGCAGTGCCGGTACTACGCATCGATCACGTTTCCCGAGCGCATCGAGGCGGGTCTGCGTGTGATGCGGCTCGGCACGACGAGTGTGCGCTACGAGGTGGGCCTGTTCAGGGAAGGCGAGACGCAGCCGGCAGCCGAGGGCCATTTCGTGCATGTCTACGTGGATCGCGCGACACGCCGGCCGGTGCCGCTACCGGCCGGGTTGCGCGCGGCGCTCGAGCCGCTGGTTGTCCCGAGCGAATAGCAGGTTTCAGGGCACCCGGCGTCCTGTTGACGGACCCCGGGTGCCAACGTCGCAATGTGCTGCGGACGTGCTGATCTGCGCTGCGACTCGCCCGACCATCATCCCTTGCGCCATGCTGCGGTTTTTCTCCGCGCCTCTCCTGTTTGAATTTCCGTTTTGCAAAGCAGCACGCGCCAATGCTGGAGCGGCTCTGCGCCCGGCCGGCCCAGCGATTCAAACGCTTGATCGTTTGGTGAGCATCCTCCAGGAATCTTGTCGGCAACACGCCCACAAATAAAGACAATCACAGCAGGCGCGTGCAGCTATGGCGCCGGTGCGCAAGCCGTGTTCGCGCCATCAATAACGCCGTTCCGGACTGGCCATGCAGCGACGCGGCACCAGGAGGGGGAGACATCATGCCGAGAGAACGCATCGAACAGGCGCGGTCGGGCGCGGGACAGCGCCCGGCTGCGCTGCCGCAAGGGCGGGTAGCGGCTCACTGGCGCTTGACGGCCAGCGCCGCGATCGCACTTTTCCTTGCTGTCGTGCTGACTGCGACGGGTTGTGCCAACGCCACCTCGACAGCGAATCAGCCGGTCGCGACGTCACCGCTGGCCGCGAGCGCGCCCGCTATCGACGATGGCGTACAGCGCGACACGTCGCAGCAGGCCAACACGGCGCGTGGTGCGTTGACCAATCCGGATAGCGACGACTGCAGCACCACCAACGCCACCAACGCCACCAACGCCACCAACGCCACCAACGCCACCAACGCCACCAACGCCACCAACGCCACCAACGCCACCAACGCCACCAACGCCACCAACGCCACCCACGCCACCAACGCCACCAACGCCACCAACGCCACCAACGCCACCAACGCCACCAACGCCACCAACGCCACCAACGCCACCAACGCCACCAACGCCACTGGCCTCCCGCAAGCCGCAGCCGCCGGGCGTCCGCAGCTCGAACGCGCCAAAGCCTGCCAGCTCGCGCAGGAACAACGCGTGGCGGCACGCGATCCATCGCAAGGCGGTTTGAGCGAGCAGCGCTCCCGTCCGTTGACGCTGCGTGATTCCGGTATCGACGGTTCGTTGATGTTTGCGCGCGACGTGGACTTTAGGGTCACCGGCGACATTGGCTTCATGATTCACCGGATGGCCGCGACGATGCAGCCGTCGCATGCCGATGCGCCGATCGTGTTCGACGATCCGACTAGCGTGAGCATCGACGTGCATCGCGGCGAAGTCACATTGGATAGTGCAAAACTCACGGCGATCTTCAACCGCTACCTGTTCCAGTACGCCGGCTCGCCGCTGCGCGATATGCGTGTCGTGCCGCAGGACGGCGGCACATTGCGCATCACCGGCGAAATGCATCGTGAGACGTGGGTGCCGATCGTGCTGAGCGGGACGCTTTCGATGCGCAATGCCGCCGAACTCGTCTTCCACGCGGATCATATTGAGGTAGCGGGTGTCGCGGCCGACAAGCTGATGCAGGCCGCGCACGTCAAGATGGCGGACCTCTTGAAAGTGGACACACCGATTGCGCGTCTCGAAGGTGACGACGTGGTGATGCAGGTCGAAAAACTCACGCCGCCGCCGGCGCTGCACATGACGATCACGCGCATCGACACATCGGCGGCGGGCGTGAGCTTTACGCTCGACGATCACACACTGCGCGACATCGACTGGCCTCGCAACATGCCACCGCGCGGGATGCTGGTGGAGGGCGGCGACGTGAAGTTCATGCGTTCGATGCCGATGAACATCGACATGGCCTTGATACCCGCCGACGCCAACACGCCATTCGTGCTCGACCTGTATCACTATCGCGAGCAGATGGCGGCGGGGTACTTCACCTTCAATCAAGCGGGCGCGCTGACCGTGCATTTGCCGTCGTATACGGCGCTGGCGGGCGCGGCGCACGATTCCGCGTCACAACAGACCGGCAGCGCGAGTGCACGCTACAACGACAGCATCATTCGCGCGCAACAGGCCGCGTTGGCGCTGGCGCGCGCGCAGTGGCAGAGCGTGCCGCCGGCATTGCGTACCGCATCGACCTCTCCAGCATCGCCGCAAACGACACTGCGCGCGATGCAGGTCTCGATGCGACCCGCACCTGACGATCTCGCGATGCAGTCGCACAGCACGGCACTCACGGACGAGCGCCATTCGTCAGGACCGGCACCGCTGATCCATATGCAGAACGTGGACTTTTACGTGTCGGGCCGGATTGGCTTTCACGTGCGATCGCTGGATGCGCAGATGGTGCCGAAGAAACCGGGTCAACCGGTGGATCTGGACGATCCGAATCAATACGACATTCACATCATCAGCGGAGAGGTGATCGAACCGTGGCCGGCGATGGCCGCCTTGTTCAACGATTACCTGCTCGACTACGCACCGCGCTCGCTGAACGATCTGAAGCTGACACCGGAGCATGGTGCGTTGCAGGTGACAGGCGGCATCAAGTTGTGGAACCACTTCCCGGGCGTGTGGCTGCCGACCACGATGACCGGCACGATCGAAGCGCGCGACGAGCGGCACCTCGTGTATGCACCGACGTCGGTGAAAGTATTGGGCGTGCCGCAGGCGGGGCTGTTGCGGGCGCTGGACATTCCGTTAGCGTCGCTGACACCGTTTGTGCGAAAGGGGGTGGCGTTGCAGGGAAACGAA
Source organism: Paraburkholderia sp. DHOC27 (assembly GCF_003429005.1). Classification (GTDB taxonomy): domain Bacteria; phylum Pseudomonadota; class Gammaproteobacteria; order Burkholderiales; family Burkholderiaceae; genus Paraburkholderia. The sequence continues at coordinate 190,918 of NZ_QVQV01000004.1, read as the reverse complement.
CTGGTGTTTGATCAGTACACCGTATTTCCACCGCCGGTTTTGCAGGGGCATCTCGCGAGCGCGGCAGTGACGAATGAGGGTCTTGTGTTGAAGTTCAAGCGGGAGGGCGGCGCGGTGGTGGCGCGGCCACCAGCTGACGCGGGCGGAAGTTTTGTGTGGATCGAGTCGGGCGACATCAAGATGTTTGATTCGTTGGTGACGAATGGGCGCACCTTGATATTGGATTCTTCCCGGCCTGCCGGGGAGGCGATGAGGTTTGGGCTTTATTCTTATCGGAGGGAGGTCGCCAGGGGGCGGGTTTTTATGGGGGGTGATGGAGGGTTAAAGGTCGATCTTGCTGAGTGGCCCTGACGGTTGGTTTTTTTTACCTGCGGTGCTCGCTGTTTTTGTTGGCGTTTTCTTGCATTTCTTTTTGGCGTTTTCTTGCTTTCTTTTTGGCCTTTCCTTGAATTCTTATTGGTTTATTTGTGTTGCCCCTGTGCGGGGCGGCACCTACTTTTCTTTGCCTGCCGCAAAGAAAAGTAGGCAAAAGAAAGCGGCTCACACCGCCAGCTTGTAGGTGTCTCCCTCGCCACTCCCGCGGCATCGGTCCGAGACGAGAGCTTCCCTCGCGCAGTAACCATCGTGACAAAGGGCTCATTCATCCCACTCCGCACTACGTGCGTCGCGGCCGCGGACACGTCGGAAAGCGGCCAAACGCCAAACGCCAAACGCCAAACGCGGAAAACCGGAAACTCTTGGGTGGTGAATGAGCAGTGGGCTGTAAAAGTTTGGCGAGGGGTTATACCCTCCGGCGGGGCGCGAAGCGCGACGCTGGAGCGGATGACTGCCTGGTCACGGGCGAGGGTGGTGCGAGAGCGGGTCTCGTCTTCGGACCACTCCCAAGGAAATTCAGTGGTGGACACCTAACAGCTAGCGGTGTGAGCCCGCTTTCTTTGCTTACTTTCTTTGCGGCGGCAAAGAAAGTGAGTGCCGCCCCGCACAGGGGCAACACAAATAGACCAATAAGAAAGCAAGGAAAGGCCAAAAAATAAAGGCCAAAAACAAAAAACCCAAACCACCAGCGCCGCAGGCAAAAAAAACAACTACTTTGCATCCCTAACTACTATCCATTCATGCACAGGATCATTCTTAAAATGCCAAACCCGATCCTTCCCCGCCATGACATTCAAATAATAAGAATCATACCCGTACGGCACAACAACAGGATGATACCCACGCGGCACCATCACCACGTCGTGGTCCTCCACCGCCATCGACTCATCAATATCCCTCAAATCCGTATACACGCGCTGAAAAGCAAACCCCTGCGGCGGATTGAGCCGATGATAATACGTCTCCTCCAGCGAACTCTCGAGCGGCACATTATCCGTATCGTGCTTGTGCGGCGGATAACTCGATGCATGCCCACCAGGCGTGCGTACCTCCACCACCAGCAACGATTCCGCCGGCTCCCCCTGAGGCAGGATATCGCACACATACCGCGTATTCATGCCCTTGCCACGCGTCGAACGCTTCATCTGCGAAGGCTCGATCAAACGCATCGGATACTCGCCCCTCGCCGGCGCGCTCGCCACGCCCACCTCGGCATCGCGCACAGCCCGCACGGTTGCGCGGACACCCGGCGGCAAATACACCGCGTACGGCGACGCATCCTCGAACACGCTGTCACGCGAACCCAGACTGCTCCACGTCGTATCGCCAGCTTCGATATCTACCGCACCCGCCAGCACTACGATGCACACCTCGCGCGTCGGTTCGAGCACGTGCACCACCTCCTGCGCGCCCAGCCTGTACGCCGCAAAGCCCACGTAGCGCCACGCCGCCGTTTCCGGCGTCACTCGCGCGATTGTCTGGCCCTCGCGCTGCGCCTTTACCAGCAAACTCATGCTGCCTCCTTCGCTGCAGACGTTCCCGTACCCAGCGGCGCATCGACCAACGCCCGCAAGGTTTGATAACCCTTCTCGGCATACGCATACGAGCGCGCAATCACCGGGTCCTGCTCGGCTTCCACCACCAGCCAGCCGCGATAGCCATGCCGCTTCAGACGATCGATGATGGTCGGGAAATCCACCGCGCCATCGCCCGGTACCGTGAAGGCACCGTTGATCACCGAATCCAGAAAACTCCAGTTGCCGTTGCGCGCCAGTTTCATCACCGCGGGACGCACATCCTTGCAGTGCACATGACACACCCGCTCGATGTATTTGTCGAGAAACGCAACCGGTTCGCCACCCGCAAACGTGATGTGCCCCGCGTCGAACAGCAGGCCAACGGCGTCGCTCGTGCGTGACATCAACTGCTCGACATCCGCCGGCGTTTCCACATACGCGCCCATGTGATGGTGATACGCAAGACGCACGCCACGGTTCAGCGTATAGCGCGCGAATTCGTCCACGCGTGCGGCGTAGGCGTCCCACTGTGCCGCGCTGAAAAAGCGCGGCCGTTGATACAGCGGTCGCGGCGCGCCCTGGATCGAATCGGCCACTTCGCCATACACCATCACGGTCGCGCCATTTTTTGCCAGCAGATCCAGATGCGCATCCACGGAGGCAATCTCGTCCGCCACGCTGCCGCGCGCCAGTCTGCCCGAATACCAGCCGGACACCAGCGCGAGATCGTATTGCGCGAGCAGCGTCTTCAACGCCTGCGGTTCACGCGGAAACTTGTTGCCGAGTTCGAAGCCCTGATAACCGATTGCACGACCCTCGGTAAGCGCCACTTCGAGCGGGGTTTCGCCACCCAGTGAAGGCAGATCGTCGTTCATCCACGACAACGGGTTGATGCCAATGCGTACGTCGAACTGAGTCATACGGCCATCCTCAATCATTGATAGTGTCGTCGGCAGCCTGCGCACGCGCGGCAATCTGACTGTCGTATTGCGCGCGAGCCTTGCGGACCGTTTCGCGCGTCGAGACTTCCGGCACCGCCACTTCCCACCACCAGCCGCCATCGTCGGTGGTGCGGGCCGCATCCGTGTCGATGCAAACGAGGTACGTGCGATCCGCGGCGCGGGCGCGCTGCATCGCGCTTTCGAACTCGGCGACGTTCGCGACGTGCTCGGCCTGGGCGCCGAGCGAGCGTGCATGCGCGGCGAAATCAATGGCCGGTGCGCCGAGCGGGCCTTGCTGGCAGTCATCGAACATGTTGTTGAACGGTGCGCCACCGCAGGCTTGTTGCAGGCGATTGATACAGCCGTAGCCGCGATTGTCGAGCACGACGATGATCAGCTTCGCCCCCAGCATCACCGAGGTCGCAATCTCGCTGTTCAGCATCAGATAGCTGCCGTCGCCCACCATCACGATCACTTCACGTTCGGGATGCGCGAGTTTCGCGCCGAGCCCGCCAGCGATCTCGTAGCCCATGCACGAGTAGCCGTATTCGACGTGATAGGCGCCTGGACGTCCCGCGCGCCACAGCTTGTGCAACTCGGCGGGCAGCGTGCCGGCCGCGCAGACGACGATATCGTCCGTGGTCGAGGCCGCACTGGAACGCTGCACCGCGCCGATGACATCCGCGTCGTACGGCAGCACGTTGTCGCGTTGCGGCGCATGCGTGAGCGTGTCGACGGTGTCGCGCCAGCTCGCTGAGAGCTTGTGTGCGAGCGCGGTCCATGAACTGTCCGCACGCCAGTCGCCCAGTTGTTCCGTGAGCGCGCCCAGCGCGAGACGCGCGTCGGCTTGCACGACGAGCGCGCGATGCTTGAGACCATCGAACGCATTCGGATTGATGCCGATCACCTCGGCCTGCGTGAACAGCGTGTTCGAGCCGGTCGTGAAGTCCTGCAGACGCGTGCCAATTGCGAGCACGCAGTCGGCATCGTGAGCGAGCGCATTGGCTGCGGGCGAGCCTGTGACGCCCAACGCACCCGCGTTCAACGGATCGTCCCAGGCGAGCGATCCTTTGCCCGCCTGCGTTTCAGCAACGGGAATGCCGTAGGTGGTCGCGAAGGTGTGCAGCGCGTCCGTTGCATGACCGTATAGCACGCCGCCGCCGGCTACGATCATCGGCCGCTTTGCGCGACGAAAACGCGCCAGCGCGGCCGCAATTTCTTCGGCAATCGGCGCGGGCGAGTGGAAACCCACCACGCGCGGTTCGAAGAAATCCGCGGGGAAATCGTAAGCCATTGCCTGCACGTCCTGCGGCAACGCGAGCGTGACGGGGCCGCACAGGGCCGCATCTGTCAGTACGCGTATCGCGCGCGGCAACGCCGTGAGCAACTGCGCCGGATGCACGATGCGATCGAAGTAACGCGAAACTGGTTTGAACGCGTCGTTCGCGGAGATACCGCCGTCCTGGAAGTCTTCGACCTGCTGCAACACCGGGTCCGGTGCCCGCGAGACAAAGATGTCGCCCGGCAACAGCAGCACCGGCAGACGGTTGACGTGAGCGAGCGCGGCGGCGGTGAGCAGATTGGTCGCGCCCGGTCCGATGGACGTGGTGACGGCCATCATGCGGCGGCGGAAATGCGCCTTGGCAAAAGCGATCGCGCTGTGAGCCATCGCCTGTTCGTTGTGTGCGCGCAGGGTCGGCAATGCTTCGCGGTACTGATAAAGTGCTTCACCGATTCCGGCCACGTTGCCGTGACCAAAGATCGCAAACACGCCGCCGAACAGTGGCTCGACGCCGCTGCCGTCAACGGTCTTGACGCGCTGTGCCGCCAGATAGCGCACCAGCGCCTGTGCTGCCGTGAGACGCAGCGTGCCTGGCACGGCCGGTGCGGTCGATTCGGCCGTGCTCTCGGCGACGGCCTCGTGATGCAAGACGCGTTGGTTCATGCCGCCTGCTCCTGGTGAACGGGGTGCGACGCGCTCGTCTGCGTGGCGGGGTTGCCGCGCGCGGCACGCCACGAGGCGATCAGCGTTTCGAAGGTGTGGCGCACGCGCCCAATCAGTTCGTCATCGCCAATCGTGCCGGCAAGCCATGCCTGACTCGGCTCGTGAAAGATGGTGCGGCCCACGGTGAAGCCCCGGCAGGTTGCCGATTGCGCAGCAGCGCGGAAGCCCTCGTTGAGCTGCTCGACCGCCGCCGACAAACCGAGCAGCACCACGCCACGGCAATACGGATCGCGCTCGGCGATGAGGGCGTCGATGGCTTGCCACTGCGCGGCATCCATTGGCTCCAGCTTCCACCATTCCGGATAGAGACCGATGTTGTACAGCCGCTTGAGCGCGCGATACACCGTGTCCGGCGCCTGCGGCAAATGCCTGGGCGGAATCACTTCGAGCAGCAGTTCGTGGCCGCTTGCCTGGGTCGCGTCGTAGAGCGCACGCAGTTGCGCTTCCTGTTCGAGACGCTGCTCGATTGGCTCGTCAGGATGGTATTGCACGAGACACTTGACCACATGCTCCTGCGGCCACGCGATCAAGGTCGTGCCGACCGAGCGGCCATGATCGAACACGAGCGGCACCGAACCCGGGAGTTCGACCGGGCGACCGATCCACCAGCCGCGCCCCGTTGCCGCGTTCAGCGCATCCTGGCCGTAGCGGTCGTCGATCAGCACGCCAATGCGTCCTTGCAGGCCGAGTGCCTGCTCGGTTTGCGCAACCGCTTCGACAAACAGACCTTTGAGTTTCGCCACCCGCGATTCATCCGCGCCGGTCTGCTGCGCGAGATCGAAGAACTGGTTGCGATGATCGAATGCGAAGCCGAGCACTTCGTCCCACTGCTTGCGCGCGGGCGTCACACGGTGCAGGCGCGCGAGCCTGGCGTCGAGGTCGGGGCGGCGCATCCGTTGCGGATCGGCCTTCGCTTCGGCGAGAAAGTATTCGAGTTCGGCAGGCGTCGGCATGGCCGGCGCGCAGCCGTGACGTGACACCACCAACGCGCCGCTCGCGTTGGCCGCACGCGCGCAGGCGTCGAGCGGTTCGTCGCGCAACCAGCCGGAGAGGAACCCGGACGCAAACGCGTCACCCGCACCCAGCACGTTCAGCACTTCGACCTGCACGCCGCCATGAATCGGCGCGTCGTCGAGCGAAGCGGGTATGGCGCCGTCGATGATCTGGCAACCCAGCGGGCCGCGTTTGACCACCAGCGTGGCCGGCGTCACGCTGCGAACCTTGGCGAGCGCGTCGATCAGATTGTCCTTGCCGCCGGCAATGCGGAATTCTTCCTCGGTGCCGATCACGAGATCCATCAACGGCAGGAAACTCTGGATGTGCGCGCTGACGTCCTCATTGGCCACGAAGCGGGTTTCGCCGTCGGCCTTGCCGGTGAGTCCCCACAGAACCGGGCGATAGTCGATGTCGAGAATCGTGCGCACGTTGTTGCGGCGCGCGTATTCCAGCGCGCGGCGGCTGGTGCGGTTCACCTGCGCGGTGGAGAAGTGCGTGCCGGTGATGAGCAGCGCTTTCGACGACGCAATGAAAGCCTCGTCGAAATCGGCTTCGTCCACGGCCATGTCCGCACAGTCCTCGCGATAGAAAATCAGCGGGAAGGTGTCGCGATCCTTGAGGCCGAGGATCACGAGTGCGGTCAGTCGCGCATGGTCAACGGGCACGTGGCTGACATCGCAGCCTTCCTTGGCGAGCGTCTCAGTGAGGAAGCGGCCCATGTGGTCGTTGCCGACGCGTGCGAGCATTGCCGACTTGAGGCCGAGGCGCGCACAGCCGAAGGCAATATTGGCTGAGGAGCCGCCGAGGTATTTCGCAAAGCTCGACACGTCCTCGAGCCGCGCGCCCACCTGCTGCGCGTAGAGATCGACGGCGAGCCGGCCAAGGCAGATGATGTCGCGGCTACGGCCCGTCGCAAAGCGGCTGGTAGCGGCAGAAGGGGTACTGGTAAGAGCCATGAAATTTCCTGAATATCGAGGCACGCTACGAAGCAAAGGCGCGCAATGATGGCGCGATCAGTGGCACGCAACTGCGGCATGTAACAGCGGCACCTGGCAGCGGCGCTTGAAGCAGCACGCACATCAGATGGTCGCGCCTTCCAGCTCGCCGATCATCTTCTGCATTTCCGCGCCACCCGCCATCATGTCGAGCACCTCATCCTTGCTGATGGTGTCCTTGGTGAAGGTGCCGAGCGATTTGCCGCGATTGAGCAGCGTGAAGGAATCACCAATCGGATACGCGTGGTGCACGTTGTGCGTGATGAAGATCACCGAAATGCCTTTGGCGCGCGCTGTGTGGATCAGCTTCAGCACGTTGAAGCTCTGCTTCACGCCGAGTGCGGCCGTCGGTTCGTCGAGAATCAGCACGCGTGCGCCGAAGTGGATGGCGCGTGCAATCGCGAGACATTGCTTTTCGCCGCCCGACATCGTGCCGATGGGCTGATGCGGATCGCGCACGTTGATGCCCATTTCCGCGAGTTTGTCGCGCGAGGCGGTGGCGCAATGATCGAGATCCATCACGCTAAGGAACCCGAACAGTTTCTTCTGCGGCTCGCGTCCCATGAAGAAGTTGCGGGCCACGGAGAGCAGGGGCACCAGCGCAAGATCCTGATACACGGTGGCGATGCCCAGATCGAGCGCGTCTTTCGGCGACGTGAAGTGGACCGGCTTGCCGTCCACGAGATAGGTGCCTTCGCTCGGCTGGTGGACACCCGCGAGCGTCTTGATCAGCGTGGATTTGCCCGCGCCGTTGTCGCCCAGCAGGCAGTGCACTTCGCCGCGCTTCAGGCGGATCGTGATGTCCTTCAGCGCAATCACGTTACCGAAATAGCGGCTGACGTTTTCGAGCGACAGGATGTAATCGTCGCTGGCAGCTTGTGTCGTACTCATCTTGAGCTCCTTGCTTAGCGCGATGTCGAAACGCGGCTGCGCACGTAGTGGTTGAACAGCACCGCGAACAGCAACATCACGCCGAGGAAAACGCGGAACCAGTCCGAATCGATGTTCGTGTAGGTGATGCCGATCTGCACCACGCCGAAGATCAGCGCGCCGAAGCAGGCGCCGATCACCGAACCATAACCGCCGGTCAGCAGCGTGCCGCCGATCACCGCCGCGATGATGGCTTCGAATTCAGCCTGCAAGCCACGGTCTGCCGCAGCCGAACCGATGTCGCACACCTGCAGCACTGCGTACAGGCACGAGCAGAAGGCGGTCAGCACGAACAGTGAGATCTTCACGCGACGCACCGGCACGCCGACGTTCTTCGCTGCGTTGGCATCGCCGCCCACTGCGAAAATCCAGTTACCCGTGCGTGTCTTGGCGAGGGTGAAAGCGCACACCGCTGCCAGCGCGAACCACCACAGGATGACTTTGGGAATGCCAGGTACGAGCGGATTGCCGTTGTCGAGCATCTTCAGCAGGCCCATGTGTCCGAGTGTCACGAACAGGCCCTTGAAGGCAACGCCCTGGAACAACGTATGAGCGAGCCAGTCATGTGCGGCCACGTCGCCCACACCAGAGATGATGGTGCGATCGGCGAACATCACCGAGAGCGCAAGCGTGAGGCCGCGCAGGATGAACAGGAAAGCGAGCGTGACGATGAACGACGGCAGCCGCGTGCGCATCACGAGGTAGCCGTTGAGCGCGCCGAGCAGCATCGAGCCGACGAAAGCGAACAGGATGGACAGCCCGATCGGCCAGTGGAAATACATGGTGGGCAGCGCGACCATCATGCCAGCGAAGCCGATCATGGAACCGATCGACAGGTCGAACTCACCGGCGATCATCAACAGGCACGCGCCCACGGCGATGATGCCGAGGTAGGCCGCGACCTGCGACCAGTTCATCACGCCGTCGAGGTTGAACATGCCGGAGTTGCCGGCGGCAAACCCAAACACGAGGAAGACCATCACGGCGCCAGCAAGCGCGGCGAATTCGGGGCGGTTCAGCAGATGTTTGAACCAGGATTCACTGCGTACGCGCTCATCGGAAGCGACCGGCGTGGCGCCTGCTGTCGCAGCGGCGTCCTTGTCGGAAGGGTGATGTTTGGCGTGAAAGGGGTTGGCGACGCCCATTGAAGCTCTCCTTGATGCACCTTGTGCGTAACGTCGTTCCGACGCCGTGCAAGCGGTGCGTGATGCAAGTGAAGCATTGCTAGAGGGGGCGGCCGGGCCGGGCCGTGCCGGCTGACGGCGCGCACACCCTTCGAGTCTGCGGGGACGGGTGGGCCGGCCCCGCATTCAATGCGAGATTCGTTAGCGGTACTGACCTGCGTACTTGACGACCTTGTCGATGTTCTCCTTGGTAATGAAACCCGGACCCGAACCGATATTGCGCGGGCCGTAGGAAGGAGCCAGCCCGTAGGTGGACAGGCGGCCCTGGAACTTGGCGTTGGATTTCAAAGACTGCGCGATCTTGGCCGGATCGGTGGTGTGCTCTTTCTTGGCGATGGCGAGCACGGCGACGGCAATGTAACCCTGCAGGTACGGTTGCTGGTCGATGGCGAACTGGCAGGTGCCGTCCTTGATGGCCTTGGCGATGTCGTCGTCAAAGTCGAAGGTGGCGAACCACATCTTGCCGGCGAGACCCATCTGCTGCAGTGCCTTGATGGTCGGTGCCGCCGAGAGCGGGCCGAGCGCCAGCACGCCGCCCGTATCCGGGTGATTGCGCAGATACGCGCTCACTTTCGACTGGATGCCGGTCGGGTCCGTACCCGCGTCGAGCGTCGAGGTCTTGAAGTCGACGCCGAGCGCATCGGCGAAACCGCGGCAGCGTTCAAAGGAAGCCGGATTGGTGGCGTAGTGGTTTACGCACAGGAACGATTTGACACCTGCTGCCTTGGCTTTTTCACCGGCCGCTTTACCGGCGGTGTATTCGGGTTGGCCGATGTGCATGATGGCGCCGAGATCCGCGCTTTGCTGTTCGGTGCCCGAATTGATCGTGACGAGCGGAATGTGCTTTTCAGTGACCTTGCCGATCGAACCCTTCAGCACGTCGTAGTCGGCGATGGTGACGATCACGCCGTCGTAGTTGCGTGCCGCTGCCTGTTCGATCAGACGCGCCATGTCCGCGATGTCGCCGTTAGGCGGATTGCGGTAGTCGGTCTGGACGTTGAAGTCCTCGTCGGCCTGTTTGATGGCGTTCTTGATGGTGTTCCACCACGAGTCCGAGTCGGGTGCGTGGCTGATCAGAACGAAGTGCGCGTCGGCTGCCTGAGCTGCCGTTGTAGCCGCGATGCCCGCCGTCAGCGCCAGTGCCGCCACCAGAATCTTGAGCGCAGCCTTGCCATTGCAAAGTCTCATTGTCTCCACCTTTATCGGTCTGTCGTTTTTGAAGGGAGCGGATGTTGGATGCCGCTTACGAGCCCTCTTGGCGTTTACACGCATGCTCGCTACATCTCGCTCAGGACCAAGATTAGGTCATCTTCCGCGACGATGCAATGAAAATTTCATGTCAAATAAAAATGGAAAATACGTTCCATTTGTCGATGGCGCTGCCTATAATCTGCAACGTCAGCGCGGTGTTGCGCGCCCTGCGCGGCGGCTCGTGCATCACGTCGAGACGGTCGTTGCGCAGTGCAATAAAAGGTGGAAGGAACAACTATGGCGGAAGAGAGCACAACAGAGTCGCCGAGCGTCGACGATTTGATGCAGCGCATCGCGGACAACTACGAGTCGTTGCCGCGCCAGTTGAAGAGTGTGGCCACGTACATCGAACAGCACCGCTCCAGCGTGATGGTGGATCGCACCAGTGACATCGCGGCGAGCTGCGGTGTGCATCCGTCGGCGGTGGTGCGCTTCGCGCAGCGCTTTGGGTTCTCCGGTTTCTCGGATCTGCAGGCGGTGTTCCGGCAAGCGTATACCGGGCAGGGCACGTCGTCGCCGAGCTATCAGCAGCGGATTCGCAAGCTGATCGACGACAAGCCGGGCGCGCTATCCAGCCGTTCGGTGGCGCGCGAATTCGTGGCGGCCTGCCGTGGCGGTCTGGATGAACTGGAAGCCGGCCTCGACGACGCGCAGTTCGACGCAGCCGTGAAGATGCTGCAGCACGCCGACAACATTTATGTTATCGGCGTGCGGCGCTCATTTCCGGTGGCGAGCTATATCGTCTACGCGCTGCAGCACACGCCCAAGCGCGTGCATCTGGTGTCGGGCTTCGGCGGCATGTATCGCGAGCAGATTCGCAGCGTCAGGAAGGGTGACGTGGTGATCGCCATCAGTTTCGCGCCGTATGCGAAGGAAACGCAGTACTGTCTGCGCGTTGCGCATCATCATCAGGCAAAAACGCTGGTGATCACAGATAGTCAGTTGTCCCCACTATCACGCTACGCGACGACTCAACTTTATGTGAAAGAGGGGAGCGCCTTTGCGTTTCGCTCGCTCACCAGCACGATCTGTCTGTGCCAGGCGCTGTTCATTGCGCTCGCGTACAAGCTGGAATTGAACGTAGAAGAATCCAAAGACACTGGAGGATACGATGACTGATGTAGCTGGCAAGGTAATGGATGTAGCGGTATTCGGCGCGGGACGGATTGGCCGGATTCATGCGGCCAATCTCGCGCGGCAACCGGGCGTGCGTCTGAAGTATGTGGTGGACGTCAATCGCGACGCCGCTGCGGCGCTCGCCGCGTTGCACGGTGCGCAGGTCGCGGATATCGATAGCGCGATGAGTGACGCGTCGGTCGGCGCTACCGTGATCTGTTCGAGCACGGACACGCATGCCGATCTGATTCTGCAATCCGCGGCACAAAAGAAGCACGTGTTCTGCGAGAAGCCAGTGGACCTGACGCTCGAACGCGCGCGTGCCTGCGCGGACGCGGTCGCGAAAGCGGGCGTGGTGTGCATGATCGGTTTTCAGCGGCGCTTCGATCCGACCTTTGCCGCGCTCAAGGCGCGCATCGAAGCGGGCGAAATCGGCACGCCGGAAATGCTGATCGTGACGAGCCGTGATCCGGGCGCGCCGCCGGTGGAGTACATCAAGCATTCGGGCGGCATCTTCAAGGACATGCTGATTCACGACTTCGACATCTTCCGCTGGATTCTCGACGACGAAGCCGAGACCGTGCACGCGACGGGTAGCTGCCTGAGCGATCCGGCCATTGCCGAAGCGGGCGACATCGATTCCACGGCGGTGACGATTCGCACGAAGAGCGGGCGCCTCTGCCAGATCAATACGGCGCGGCGCGCTGCGTATGGCTACGATCAGCGCTTCGAAGTGCTCGGCAGCCTTGGCATGCTGCAGGCGGGCAACGTGCGTCCTACCGAAGTGACGGCGTATTCGAAAACCGCTGTGTCCAGCGACGTGCCGGAAGCGTTCTTCCTCGAACGTTACCGGGCCGCCTATGCTGCGGAAATCGCGCATTTCTTCGAAGCGGTGACGCAAGGCAAGCCGGTGCGCACGACGGTGGCCGATGGTCTGAAGGCGCTGGAACTGGCCGAAGCTGCCACGCTTTCGTGGCGCGAAGGGCGTCCGGTACGTCTGGGAGAAGCCGCATGACGGGTGCAAAACAGGGCGTACGCGTTGGCGTGGTGGGCTTGGGACGACTTGGCAAACGGCACGCAGAGAATCTGGCCTACCGCGTGCCTGGCGCGGCGGTGGTGGCAGCGTGCAGTCCGCTCGAAGAGGAGCGCGCCTGGGCGCGCGACAGTCTACCGGCGCCGCGTCTTTATGAGGATTACGCCGCGTTGCTGAAGGATGACGAAGTGGACGCCGTGTGGCTGGTGACGCCGTCTGCGTTGCACGCGCAGCAGATTGTCGACGCACTGCGCGCCGGCAAGCATGTGTTCTGTGAGAAGCCGCTTTCGCTCGATCTGGCCGAGTGTCAACGGGTATTGGCCGAGGCGGAAAAGCGGCCGCATCTGCAGGCGACCATTGGCTTCATGCGACGCTTCGATCCGAGCTATCGCGACGCGTTCGACAAGCTCGCTGCCGGCAAGATTGGCCGGCCGTTCATGGTGCGCTCGCAGACCTGCGACCAGAACGATCCGGATGGCTTCTTCGTGCGTTTTGCGCCGAACTCTGGCGGCATTTTTCTCGACTGCACCGTGCACGATATCGACGTCGCCCGCTGGCTGCTCGGCAAACCGCGCGCCAAACGCGTGTTCGCGAGTGGCACCGTGGCGCTGCACGAAGGACTGCGTGAGTTCGGCGATGTCGACAACGGCGTGGCGATCTGCGAATTCGAGGATGGCAGCCTCGCGATGTTCTATGCGTCGCGAACGATGGCGCATGGCAACGACACCGGCAGCGAAGTGATCGGCACGGCGGGCGCGATGACGATCGGGCAGAACCCGCGTTTGAACCGCGTGGAGATTCTCGACGCGAGCGGCATTCGCAATGAGTGCACGCCGACTTTCTTCGATCGCTTCGAGGACGCGTTCCTGTACGAAGCACGCGCGTTCGTGGCGGCGGTGCAGGGCGGCAAGTCCGAGGGGGCGACGCTGGCGGATGCGCTGGAGGCGACGCGGATTGGCAGCGCGCTGCGGGAGTCGCTGCAAAGCGGACAGGCGGTGACGTTGTTGTAGGAGGAAAGGGGGGCGCGGGTGCGTTTGCGTTTTTGTTTAGCGCTTGCGGCCATGCCGCCCCCGTGAATGCGGCCCTACGCGGGGCCTGCCATGCGTGTCGCTTCGCACGCTTGCGGCGGGTAGAAGGCGGCTGCGGTAGAATTTGGTCCTCTACCGTGCGTCAGAAACCGCTTTTTGCGCTTCTGACGCCGCGTTCCCCTCCAAGGTCAACATCGATGCAGATTCAGGTTCATAAGGAAGTCGATGCGCGCGGCCTGAACTGTCCGCTGCCCATCTTGCGCGCCAAGAAGGCACTGGCCGACATGGAAAGCGGCCAGATCCTCAAGGTGCTCGCCACCGATCCCGGCTCGCAGCGCGATTTCGCCGCGTTCGCCAAGCAGACCGGCAACGAGATCGTCGAAGTCTCGACGCAGGATAAGGTGTTCACGTTCCTGATGCGGCGTCGCTGATACAACCGCGGCCGCCGCAGCGTGAGTGCTGAGCGCGGCTACGCCGCCGTGCGGTCGTCTACCTGATACGCGTAGTGACGATACCCGCCGGTTTCGTGCGTATAGATGAAGCCCGCGCGTTCATACAGCAGCCGCGCCGGATTGTCGGGTTTCACACCGAGCGTGAGTGTCGTGAATCCCTGTGCATGCGCGTCGCGAATGAATTCGGCCAGAAGCTGCTTGCCGAGTCCCGCACCGCGCTTTTCCCGCTGCACGTAGATCGACGCGAGCACCGCGGCGTCAGCGTGGACCTCCCAGAAGCAGTATCCCGCTGCCTCCCCATTGCATTCCGCGATGAACATACGGTCGAGGTCGCTGGCCCATTGCTTGATGTGCCAGTACAGGGCGCCGCTCCAGCGCGCTTCCTGTTGCGGCTCGATCTGCCGGATGTAGTCGAGCTCGCCGGCGTATATCGTCGGGAGGTCGGTGGGGTGGGCACGGCGAATCGTAGACGGGGTGGTCATTGATTAAGGCAGATCCGGGAAGTTGGAGGGGGCAGAGTATCCCATCCTGGGTGATTTGGGCGGGATGTTACGGGTTGTAGGGTTACGTGTGGGCGTTACGCGTGACGTTAACTTCATGGAGTTCAACAATTGATCGCCAGTTCAAGATTCCTGGGATATGCAGCGGGATTGGCCGACGGTGAAGCCGCATATCTCTTATGGATTATTGGAACCTTCGCGTTCCTGGTCTGGGCTGTCGGTTTGAGAGGTAATTTGGCGCAGGTTCGCTGGTACAGAATTCTGCAATCGGCTGCGCTACTTGCATTACCGGCGCTACTTTTGCTGGGCATGGTTGTGTCGATGATTCCGCCTGCCTAGCGACGCAGGAACGAGTGCAGCAGGACGCTGGCGCTAACGGCCCCGTACGCCAAAAGAAAAAGGCGTTGTTGCCCGCAATTCGCGGTGCAACAACGCCTTTTTAGATCTGCTGCGCGGCGTCCCGCGCTACCAGGCTAAATCACTCAGCCTTCCAGCACCGGCGAACGCGTACGCAGATACTCCTCGAAATCCGCTGCCACTTCCGGGTGGCGCAGCGCGAACTCCACCGTTGCCTTCAGATAACCAAGCTTGCTGCCGCAGTCGAAACGCGTGCCGTGGTACTTGTACGCCAGCACCTGTTCATCGGCGAGCAGCGATTGAATGGCGTCCGTCAGTTGCAGTTCACCGCCCGCACCAGGCTTCAGCGAGCGCAGGTGTTCGAAAATGCGCGGCTTCAGCACGTAACGACCCACCACGCCGAGATTCGACGGTGCCACTTCCGGTGCCGGCTTTTCGATGATGCCCGACATCTTGACGATGGAGTCTTCCCACTCCTTGCCATCGACGATACCGTACGACTTCGTCTCCGACGGCGGGATCTCTTCCACGCCAATCACCGAGCTGTGATAGTGATCGAACACCTCGATCATCTGCGCCATCACCGGCGGCGTGCCGTACAACAAGTCGTCCGCGAGGATGACGGCAAACGGGTTGTCGCCCACCAGCTTCTCCGCGCACATCACCGCGTGGCCCAGACCGAGCGCTTCCGCCTGGCGCACATAGAAGCAATCCACATGGCTCGGCTTGATGCTGCGCACGAGTTCCAGCAGCTTGTCCTTGCCGCGCGCCTCGAGTTCGGCTTCGATCTCGTACGACTTGTCGAAGTGATCTTCAATTGCACGCTTGCTGCGCCCCGTGACGAAGATCATCTCCGTGATGCCTGCTGCCATCGCCTCTTCCACCGCATACTGAATGAGGGGCTTGTCGACGACGGGCAGCATTTCCTTCGGGCTCGCCTTGGTGGCGGGGAGGAACCGGGTGCCAAGACCTGCTACCGGAAATACCGCTTTTGTAACTTTTAGCATGTGAATACCCTGAGTCCTCTGGTGGCGACGCCCGGGCGGAAGCTCGGGCGCGGAGCGTCAATCAGGCCGGCAGGCGCGCGAGCTGCGCTTTCAGCTTGCC
The DNA here is from genome assembly GCF_003429005.1 of Paraburkholderia sp. DHOC27. Lineage (GTDB taxonomy): Bacteria > Pseudomonadota > Gammaproteobacteria > Burkholderiales > Burkholderiaceae > Paraburkholderia. The sequence goes on along the minus strand of NZ_QVQV01000004.1, from coordinate 175,131 downwards.
GATGGTCGTTTCGTATTCTGCCAGCCTTTTCTGCTCCTGCTCAACGACCGCAGGCGGGGCTTTTGCAACAAAGCTTTCATTTTGCAGCTTTGCGTTACATTTCTGGACTTCAGCCCCAAGCCGTGCAATCTCTTTTGACAGGCGTTCGCGCTCGGCGGCAACATCAATTTCCACCTTCAGCACCAGCTTGTCCGTTCCTACGATAGCAATTGGCGCGCCATGTGTCTGGGCATCGAGCGTGGCCTCGTCTGCGATGATCTGCACTTCCGAGAGCCGCGCCAGCGCCTGGGCGTATGGGGCGAAGCTGCTCAGGCGCTCCGCGTTGCCGGTGACGAGCAGCGGCACCTTCACGGCCGGCGACAGGTTCATCTCCCCGCGCAGGTTACGGCAGGCGTCGATCATGGCTTTCAGATCAGCGGCCCATTGCTCGGCGGCTTCGTCCAGCTTGCCCGGCTCCGCCACCGGGTAGGGCTGCACCATGATGGACGCTTCGCCTTCCGCCATGCCTTGCGGGTAACGGTCGGCGAGCGGCGCCACCTTTTGCCACAAGGCTTCGGTGATGAACGGAATCACCGGATGCGCGAGCCGCAGAACCGTTTCGAGCACGCGCAGCAGGGTGCGGCGCGTGGCGCGCTGCTGTTCCGGCGTGCCGCTCTGGATCTGCACCTTGGCCAGTTCGAGGTACCAGTCACAGTATTCGTCCCATACGAACTTGTACAGGGCGTTCGCCACGTTGTCGAAGCGGTAGTCGGCAAAGCCCTTCGCCACCTCGGCTTCGACGCGCTGAAGCAGCGACACGATCCAGCGGTCGGCCTGTGAAAAGTGCGTGTAGCCGCCGGGTTCGCAGTCGCCGGGCGCGCACGGGCCGGGTTTGCTGAAGCCGCAGTCGTGGCCTTCGCAGTTCATCAGCACGAAGCGCGTGGCGTTCCAGAGCTTGTTGCAGAAGTTGCGATAGCCCTCGCAGCGCGCGAGGTCGAAATTGACGTTGCGGCCGAGTGTGGCCATCGAGGCCATCGTGAAGCGCAGCGCGTCGGTGCCGAAGGCGGGGATGCCGTCCGGAAACTCCTTGCGGGTCTTTTTCTCGATGGACGCCGCCTGCTTCGGGTTCATCAGCCCGGTGGTGCGCTTGGCGACGAGCGCGTCGAGGCCGATACCGTCGACGATGTCGATCGGGTCGAGCGTGTTGCCCTTGCTCTTCGACATCTTCTGCCCTTCGGCATCGCGCACGAGGCCGTGCACGTAAACGGTGTCGAACGGCACCTTGCCGGTGAAGTGCGTGGTCATCATGACCATCCGCGCGACCCAGAAGAAGATGATGTCAAAGCCGGTGACGAGCACCGACGACGGCAAGAACGCCTGCAATTCCGGGGTTTCGTTGGGCCAGCCGAGCGACGAGAAGGGCACGAGCGCTGACGAAAACCACGTGTCGAGCACGTCCTCGTCGCGCCGCAATGCGCCGGTGTAACCCTTGGCAGCGGCCTGGGCGCGCGCCTCGTCCTCGCTCTTTGCAACGAAGATTTCGCCGTTTTCGCCGTACCACGCCGGAATCTGATGACCCCACCAGAGCTGGCGCGAGATACACCAGTCCTGGATGTTTTCGAGCCACTGGTAGTACGTGGTGGTCCAGTTTTCTGGCACGAACTTGATCTGGCCCTGGCGCACCACGTCGAGCGCGGCTTCGGCGATCGATTTGCCGGGATTGAAGGTGCCTTCCGGCGCCGGCTTGCTCATGGCGACGAACCACTGGTCCGTGAGCATCGGTTCGAGCACCACGCCGGTACGATCGCCGCGCGGCACCATCAGCTTGTGCGGCTTGACGGATTCGAGCAGGCCGATGGCTTCGAGATCCGCCACCACCTGTTTGCGTGCCTCGAACCGATCGAGACCGCGGTACTTTTCCGGCGCGTTGCCGTTGATTTTCGCGTCGAGCGTGAGAATTTCGATTTGCGGCAGGCCGTGACGCTGGCCGACCTGATAGTCGTTCAGGTCGTGAGCCGGCGTGACCTTGACGACGCCGGTGCCGAATTCTCGGTCGACGTAATCGTCCGCGATCACCGGGATTTCGCGCTCGGTGAGCGGCAGCTTGACCATCTTGCCGATCAGGTGCGCGTAGCGTTCGTCTTCCGGATGGACCATCACGGCGACGTCGCCGAGCATGGTTTCGGGGCGCGTAGTGGCGACCGTCAGATGGCCGGAGCCGTCTGCGAGCGGGTACTGGATGTGCCACAGGTGGCCGTTTTCTTCCTCGCTGGCGACTTCCAGGTCGGAGACCGCCGTCATCAGCACCGGGTCCCAGTTGACGAGCCGTTTGCCGCGATAGATCAGGCCTTGCTCATAGAGACGGACGAACACGTCGCGCACGGCGGCGGACATTTTGTCGTCCATCGTGAAGTATTCGCGCGACCAGTCGATCGACGCGCCGAGCCGGCGCACCTGATTCGTGATGGTCGAGCCGGATTGCTGCTTCCATTCCCACACGCGTTCGACGAACTTTTCGCGGCCGAGGTCGTGGCGCGAGACACCTTGCGCGTCCAGCTGGCGTTCCACGACGATTTGCGTGGCGATACCCGCGTGATCGGTGCCGGGGACCCAGAGCGTGTTCTCGCCGAGCATGCGGTGATAGCGCGTGAGGCCGTCCATGATCGTCTGATTGAAGGCATGGCCCATGTGCAGGGTGCCGGTGACGTTGGGGGGCGGCAGCTGGATCGAGAAGTTTTTCTGGTTCGGGGTGAACGCGGGCGCGGCGTAGGCGCGCTTTTCCCACTCGGGGCCCCATTGGGCTTCGATGTTGTGGGGTTCGAAACTCTTGGCAAGCGTGGTGTCGCTCATTGTTGGCGGTCGGCTGGAATGCAATGGAATCTTTGATTATAAAGGGTGGACCCGTCCGGGAGGGGGTTTTGGGCCCTGCGGGTGGTGGCGGCGGCGTAGCCGCGGGTCTGGTTTTTTCGTTGGTGTTTTCTTGCGTTCTTTTTGGCCTTTTCTTGCATTCGCTTTGGCCTTTCCTTGATTTCTTATTGGTCTATTTGCGTTGCCCCTGTGCGGGGCGGCACCTACTTTTCTTTGCCTGCCGCAAAGAAAAGTAGGCAAAAGAAAGCGGCTCACACCGCCAGCGTTTAGGTGTCCCCCACTGGACACAGCCCGGAGTGGTCCGAGACGAGACCCTCCCTCGCGCCTCATCCCTCCGTGACAAAGGGCTCATTCATCCCACTCCGCACTGCGTGCGTCGCGGTTGGGTGCCACCCACTGACGGGGGTTATGCCCGGCGGCGGAGCGCGCAGCGCAACGCTGGAGCGGATGACTGCCTGGTCACGAAAGCGGGCGGTGCGAGAGACCATCTCGTCTCGGACCAATACCGCGAGCGTGGCGAGGGAAACACCTACCGGCTGGCGGTTTGAGCCCGCTTTCTTTTGCCTACTTTTCTTTGCGGCCGGCAAAGAAAAGTAGGTGCCGCCCCGCACAGGGGCAACGCAAATAAACCAATAAGAAATCAAGGAAAGGCCAAGGAATTGGATGCCGCCCCGCACAGGGGCAACACAAATAGACCATTAAGAATGCAAGGAAAGGCCAAGGAATTGGATGCCGCCCCGCACAGGGGCAACACAAATAGACCAATAAGAAATCAAGGAAAGTCCAAAGAGAAAGCAACGAAAGGCCAACACCAAAAAAACCACGGCGCCGCAGGCAAATCCGCACCACGCTGCACCCGATACCCCCGCCGCGCGGCGGCCCCCCAAACCTTATAATGAGGAACGAACCCGCCGACCCCGACCCCGACCCGCTTTCCCGGAAAATGCCCGAACTCCTCCACAACCTCAACCCCGAACAACACGCCGCCGTTACCCTCCCCAACGAACCCGCGCTCATCCTGGCCGGCGCGGGCAGCGGCAAGACCCGCGTCCTCATCACCCGCATCGCGTGGCTGATCCAGCAGGGCCTCGCGTCGCCCGCTACCATCCTCGCCGTCACCTTCACCAACAAGGCGGCGCGGGAAATGATGGCGCGTCTGCAGGCGCTGCTGCCCATCGACACGCGTGGCATGTGGATCGGCACCTTCCACGGTCTGTGCAACCGCATGCTGCGCGCCCATCACCGCGATGCCGGTTTGCCCGCCACTTTCCAGATTCTCGATACCGCCGACCAGCTCTCCGCGATCAAGCGTCTGATGAAAGGCCTGAACATCGACGACGAGAAGTACCCGGCCAAGAACCTGCAGTACTTCATCAACAACGCCAAAGAGCAGGGACTGCGCCCCAAGGACGTCGACGCCACCGACAACTTCAACCGCAAGTTCGTCGAGCTCTACGAAGCCTACGACCAGCAATGCCAGCGCGAAGGCGTGGTGGACTTCCCCGAACTGCTGCTGCGCTGCTACGAGCTGCTCGCCCATAATCCGCCGCTGCGCGCGCACTATCAGGCGCGCTTCCGGCAGATTCTCGTCGACGAGTTTCAGGACACCAACAAGCTGCAATACGCGTGGCTCAAGCTGCTCGCCGGGCAAACCAACGCGATTTTCGCGGTCGGTGACGACGACCAGTCCATCTACGCGTTTCGCGGCGCGAACGTCGGCAACATGCGCGACTTCGAGCAGGAATTCAACGTTCGCAATCTGATCAAGCTGGAGCAGAACTATCGCTCGCACGGCCATATTCTCGATGCGGCCAATCAACTGATCGCCAACAACTCGCGGCGGCTCGGCAAGAACCTGCGCACCGACGCCGGTCACGGCGAACCGGTGCGCGTCTATGAAGCCGCCACGGATAGTCAGGAAGCCGGCTGGATCGTCGAAGAAATCAAGGCGCTGATCAATACCGGCACGTCACGCAGCGAAGTCGCGGTTCTGTACCGCAGCAACGCGCAGTCGCGCACCATCGAACACACGCTGGTGAATGCAGGCATCGCGTATCGCGTGTACGGCGGCCTGCGCTTTTTCGAGCGCCAGGAAATCAAGCATGCGCTTGCCTATCTGCGCCTCATTGACAACCCGAATGACGACACCGCGTTCGCGCGCGTCGTCAATTTCCCGACCCGCGGCATCGGGGCGCGTTCCATCGAACAACTGGCGGACGCCGCGCGTCTCTACAACTGTTCGATGGCTGCGGCGATACCGTACGTGGCCGGCAAAGCGGGCTCGAGTCTCGCCGGTTTCGCCAACCTGATCGGCAAGATGCGCGCGGAGACGCAGCAGATGAGCCTGCCGGAGACGGTCGAGTACGTGGTGCGCACGAGCGGCCTCGCCGAGTTTTATCAGACTGAGCGTGAAGGCCAGGATCGCCTCGAAAACTTGCAGGAACTCGTCAACGCGGCGGCGGCGTTCGTCAGCGAAGAGGGTTACGGGCTCGATACACCCGCGCGCTCCATTCCGCTGCGACCTGGCGCGAGCGCCGCGCCGGAGCTGGGCGTGGCCACGGACGATCCAAACACCGTCGTACTCGATGCACCCGATTTCACGGACCCGGCGCAGAACCCCGACACGATGACGCCGCTCGCGGGCTTTCTCTCGCACGCGTCGCTCGAGGCGGGCGACAACCAGGCGCAAGCCGGTCAGGAAGCCGTGCAGCTGATGACGGTGCACGCGGCCAAGGGACTGGAGTTTACGGCGGTGTTCATCACGGGGCTCGAGGAAGGCCTGTTTCCGCACGAGAACAGCGCGATGGAAACCGACGGCCTCGAAGAAGAGCGCCGTCTGATGTACGTTGCGATCACGCGCGCGAAGGAGCGCCTGTATCTGTCGTTCGCGCAGAGCCGCATGTTGCACGGCCAGACGCGCTACAACATCCGTTCGCGCTTTTTCGACGAACTGCCGCAGGAAACGCTCAAGTGGCTCACGCCCAAGGTCGAAGCCGGTGCGCGTTGGGGCGGCCGTTCGGACAACGCAGGCTACGGCCGCGACTGGTTTGCGCGGCCCGATCGCCAGCAGGGCTACAGCGGGGCGGCAACCTCTGCGCCGCTACCTGCGTTTGCGAATGAGCAGCGCGCCGCGGAAGTCGGCTTCCGCGTCGGTCAACAGGTCTTTCACACCAAGTTCGGCGAGGGCACCATCACCGCGCTCGAAGGAGGCGGCGCTGAAGCGAAGGCGCAGGTCAAATTCAAGCGTCACGGCGAGAAGTGGCTCGCGCTCGCGGTCGCCAAACTGCAGGCGGTCGAATGAGCGCGCTGCGTAACGAAGCGGCGAACGGACGGCGGCCGTTGGGCATCATGGCGGCGTTGCCGCAGGAACTCGGCAGCCTGATCGAGGTGATGCGCGCGGAGTCGGGCGTGCATACGGTCACGCATGGCGGGCGTGACTATCACGTCGGTACTGCCTATGGCGCACCGTGCGTCGTCACGCTGGCGCGCATCGGCAAGGTCGCGGCAGCGGCCACGGTCAGTGCGCTGATTCATGCCTTCGATGTCGAGGCCGTCGTGTTCACCGGCGTCGCGGGTGGCGTGGGGCACGACGTGCGGATCGGCGCGGTCGTCGTCGCGGACTCGCTAATGCAGCACGATCTGGATGCGTCGCCGCTGTTCCCTCGCTTCGAAGTGCCGTTGCTCGGCATTGCACGCTTTGCGGCGGATTCTGCGTTGGCCGCACAACTCGCGGCGGCCGCCGGGCGTTTCATCGCGGAGGAGGGTGCGGCGCTCGTGCAGCGCTTTGCCATCGAGACGCCGCAACTGCATCGCGGGCTCATCATCAGCGGCGATCAGTTCGTGGCCAGTGCGGCGGCGGTGGCAACGCTGCGGGCCGCATTGCCTGATGCGCTCGCGGTCGAGATGGAAGGCGCCGCGATTGCCCAGGTCTGTCACGAGTACGGCGTGCCGTGTGCGATCGTGCGCACGGTCTCGGATACGGCGGACGCCCATGCGCCGGCGTCGTTCACGACCTTCCTGACCGAGCTTGCCGGCACGTATTCGAACGGGATTCTCACGCGGTTCCTGCAGGCGCGCGGCTGAGGTTCACGCTTTCCCGCTCGCTGCCGCCAGCGCCTCGCGCACCTGCACGAGTGCCGCGGGATCTTCGATGGTGGGCAGATCACCCGGCTCGCGTCCTTCCGCCAACGCCGCAATGGCCCGGCGCAGCAGCTTGCCCGAGCGCGTTTTGGGCAACATCGACACCACATGGACGTGCGCCGGCCGCGCAATCGCGCCCAGTTGCCGGTCGACGGTCGCGGTAAGTTCCGTGGACAGTTTTGCGCGCGCCTTGTCGCTCGCGTAGCGCTCAGCATCGCGTAGCACGACGAAGGCGAGCGCTGCCTGGCCTTTCACGGGATCAGCCACGCCGACCACGGCGACCTCGGCGACGGCCGCGTGACTCGACAGCGCTTCTTCGATTTCCCGCGTGCCGAGCCGGTGACCCGCGACGTTGATCACGTCGTCCGTGCGTCCGAGGATGGTCACGTAGCCATCGTCATCCTGGATGCCCCAGTCGAAAGTCGAATACACGGCCTGACCCGGCACGCTCGACCAGTACGTGTCGATAAAGCGTTGGTCGTCGCCCCACACGGTGGACATGCAGCCGGGCGGCAATGGATATCCCAGCGTCAACACGCCTTTCTCGCCTGGCGCGCACGGTTCGCCGTTCGCTTCGTTGCGCAAGGTCAGGTCGTAGCCGTAGGCGGGCACACCAGGCGAACCGAGCTTCGGCGGCAATGCTTCGACGCCGCGCTGGATGGCCAGCATCGGCCAGCCGGTTTCGGTCTGCCAGTAGTTGTCGACTACCGGCTTGCCGAGCGCACCGGTGATCCACGAGGCGGTCGGTTCATCGAGCGGTTCGCCGGCCAGAAACAAGGTCCGCAAACTCGACAGGTCGGACTTTTTCAGCAAGGCCGGATCCTGTTTCTTGAGCACGCGCAGCGCGGTGGGTGCCGTGAACATCAGGTTGATTTTGTACTGCTCGACGAGCCGCCACCAGATGCCGCCGTCCGGGCGAATCGGCGTGCCTTCGTACATCACGGTGGTCAGTCCGGCGAGTAGCGGCGCATAGATGATGTAGCTATGGCCGACCACCCAGCCGATATCCGAGGCGGTGAACATGGTGTCGCCCGCGCGGCCTTCGAAGATGTATTCCATCGACGCCGCCAGCGCTACCGCATAGCCGCCCACATCGCGTTGCACGCCCTTGGGCCGCCCCGTGGTGCCCGAGGTGTACAACACATAGGAAGGCTCGTTCGACTCCAGCCATTCGCACGGCACATGGGCATCGAAAAACTGCTCGCGCAGCGGCTCGTAGTTCACCAGGTAGCTGGCGTTCAGACGCTCGGGCGCGAGTTGTCGGTCGATCAGCAGCACCTGCGCGGTCTTGTGCTGCGCGCGTGCGAGGGCCTCGTCGACGAGCGGCGTGTAGTCGATCACCTTGCCGCCACGCGCGCCGGCGTCGGCGGTGACGATCAGCACGGGTTTGGCGTCGTCGATGCGGGCTGCCAGGTTCGGCGCGGCGAAGCCACCGAACACCACCGAGTGAATCGCCCCGAGCCGCGCGCAGGCGAGCATGGCGAACACCGCTTCGGGGATCATCGGCAGATAGATCAGTACGCGCTCGCCGCGCTTCACGCCGAGCGAGCGCATCACGGCAGCCATGCGGTTGATTTCCGCGTACAGCTCCGCGTAGGTGTAGCGGCGCTCGATGCCAGTTTCCGTCGAGACGTAGATGAGCGCATTTTGCTGCGCGCGTTCCACCAGATGACGGTCCACCGCGTTGTGGCAAAGATTGGTGCGGCCGCCGACGAACCAGCGCGCAAACGGCGGATTCGACGTATCGAGCACCTTGTCGAACGGCGTTTCCCAATGGATGCGCCGCGCCTCCTCGCGCCAGAAATCTTCCGGATGATCGATGGAACGGCGGTGGAAGTCGCGGTAGTTCGTCATCAGCGGCGATCCTTGCGGCAGCGAGGGTGAGGGGACGTGGAGCACGATACGAAGCACGCCGGCGAGTGGCCACGGAGTGCGTCGGCGGCGTGCGTGTGCACAGCATAGAGTACGCCCGCGCAGCCGGACAACGCGGGTTCACCATAGGACGCCCGCGCGTCGGCCGTGGGTGTCGCGGTTCAAGCCGCATGGGCAAAGAAAAAGGCGCCGAAGCGCCTTTTTCCATGCAGGATTGCCGAGCGTTTCAACGCCGCCTCAAGCCTTGGCTTTCTTGCCTTCGATATTTGGCAGGAACACCGTCAGAATGCCGATCAACGGCAGGAACGAGCACACCTTGTAGACGTAGGCGATGCTGGTCGCGTCCGCCAGTTGACCGAGCACGGCCGCACCAATGCCGCCCAGCCCGAACGCGAAGCCGAAGAAGAGGCCCGCCACCATCCCGACCTTGCCGGGAATCAGCTCCTGCGCATAGACCAGGATGGCCGAGAAGGCCGACGCGAGCACCACGCCGATCACCACCGTCAACACGCCGGTCCAGAACAGGTTGGCATACGGCAGCAGCAGCGTGAACGGGGCTACGCCGAGAATCGACACCCAGATCACGTACTTGCGGCCAATCCTGTCACCCACCGGACCGCCGATGATGGTCCCTGCGGCAACGGCGGCAAGGAACACGAACAGGTGCACCTGAGCGGCCTGCACCGGCAGGTGGAACTTGTCGATCAGGTAGAAGGTGAAATAGCTGTTGATGCTGGCGAGGTAGAAGTACTTCGAGAACACCAGCAGCACCAGCACGCCCATTGCGAACAGCACCTTGTTACGCGAGAGCGACGGATGCGCCGCCTGCGCGCCGCGTGCCTTCTTCGTCGCGGGATGCTGCTTGTACCAGCGGCCGATCTGCGTGAGCACGACGATCGCTACCAGCGCCGCCACCGAAAACCACGCGATGCTGCGCTGGCCATGCGGAATCACGATCAGTGCTGCGAGCAGCGGCCCGAGCGACGAGCCGGCATTGCCGCCCACCTGAAACAACGACTGCGCGAGGCCGTGACGGCCGCCCGACGCCATGCGCGCCACGCGGGACGATTCCGGATGGAACACCGAGGAACCGCAGCCGACCAGTGCCGCGGCCACCAGCAGGATGCCGAAGTTGGGCGCAACCGACATCAGCAGCAGACCGCTCAGCGTAAAGCCCATACCGACCGGCAGCGAGTACGGCTTCGGATGCTTGTCCGTGTACATGCCGACCAGCGGCTGGAGCATGGACGCGGTGATCTGGTAGGTCAGCGTGATCAGGCCGATCTGCGTGAACGACAACGAGAAGTTGTCCTTCAACATGGGGTAGATGGCCAGAATCAGCGACTGAATCATGTCGTTGAGCAGGTGCGAGAAGCTGATTGCACCGAGCACCGAATATACGGTGCGCTGCACCTTGCCCGCCGCGGGCGGCGGCACGGGATGGACGCCGGCTGGGCTGGCGGCGGCGAGGGTGCCTTTATCGAGACTGGTTTCCATGCGCTTTTGAGAAGGCTGAAACGGGTTGATGACGGAATGGCGAGTGGATCGGCAGGGCGCGATCCAGATTGCGGGCTGGCTGCGGCTTTTGGACGCGCTCGCACGCATTTTCTTCTGTTTGATGAATTGTAATTTGGCTGACGCGAAATGTTAGGCCAACTTTTGTCGCGAAACGGCCATTTCCTGACCATTCAGTCGAGTTCCGGCCACGCGGCCAGGGCGTCAGGATGGGGCGGGCGGTGGAACGACGCTGAGCTTCGCGTCCCTCGTTAAAGAATGCCGACACAGATGCCGTAGATACAGGGAGATAGATATCCTGGAATGCGGGAACGGCTTGTTCCCGCAGATGTGCAAACGTGGCGCGGGGCCAACAAATATGAAAGTTTCGCTGGGCAGCCGGACAGGGGTGGGATTTGTTGCAGATAGCGAGCGGGTTGGAGGGGCGTCGCAGCCGCGCGCACCGGCGGCCGGTCCGCAGGGTTTGTCCGTAAAAGCCACATTGCGGCTGGCGTTTGCGATGCTGCTGCTCGGCACGCTGGTGATTGGGGTGTTTTCGTTGACGCAGATCGGCCGTCTGAATGGCTCGGCGCAGTCCATCTACGTGCAGGGTCACGTGGCGAGCCGCGCGGCGGAGGAGGCGCGCGGTCATGTGCTGCGCGCGAGCCGTGCGCAGAAGATGCTGCTGACCGCCACGACCGCGAAGGAACGCGACGAACTGGGCGCGGACATCGACAAGGATCTCGCAGGACTCGCGACGCAACTAAACGCGCTGCGCCAGTACGCCGACCCCGCGGATAGCGATGCCGCCGCGCAGGAGCAGAAATTTGCCGCCGCGGTTGCAACCTGGAGCGGGCATCTGCGCGATTTCGTGACGCTCGTGAAGGCGCAGCCGCTGGATCTGTCGCAGATGAACTGGCAGGTTGGCACCCAGGACGTCTCGATGCTGGTGGAGACGGAAAAGCTGGAGAAGATGGTGGATGGTCTGGTCGAGCAGCGCGGCGTGGCCGCGAAGGCGACCATCGATGCCTCGGGGTTCATCTACCACTCGTCGTTCGTGATGCTGGCGGGGATGACCGCTGGCTTGATCGCGCTCGCCTTCGTGATCAGCGAATGGGTGGTGCGGCGGCTCGCGCGGCAACTCGGCGGCGAGCCGGTGTATGCCAAGGAAATCGCGAGCCGGATTGCCGCGGGCGATCTGTCGAATCGTATTGCGCTAGCGAGTCAGGACCGCTCGAGCATGCTGTCGGCGTTGCGCGAGATGCAAAGCGGGCTTGCGACTACCGTCTCGGATATCGCCGCGAGCGCGGATGCGATCGCCACGGCATCGGGGGAGATTTCGACGGGCAATCTGGATCTGTCGCAGCGGACCGAACAGCAGGCGATGGCGCTCGAACGTACGGCGAGCAGCATGGAGCAGTTGACCTCGACGGTGAGGCAAAACGCCGACAACGCGAAGCAGGCGAGCGCGCTGGCGCACAACGCATCGGAAATAGCGGAGAAGGGTGGCGAAGTGGTAGGCCGCGTGGTGGCGACGATGAGCCAGATCAACGAGAGCGCGAAGAGCATTGCGGACATCATCGGCGTGATTGAGGGCATTGCGTTTCAGACGAACATTCTGGCGCTGAACGCAGCGGTCGAAGCGGCGCGCGCGGGCGAAGAGGGGCGTGGCTTCTCGGTGGTAGCGGGCGAGGTGCGCAATCTGGCGCAGCGGAGCGCGGGCGCGGCCAAGGAGATCAAGGGGTTGATTAGCGCATCGGTGGAGCGGGTGGGGAATGGTTCGGCGCTGGCGCAGGATGCGGGTCAGACGATGGACGAGGTGGTGAAGGCAGTGAAGCGGGTGACCGACATCATCGGGGAGATCTCGGCGGCTTCGGCCGAGCAGAGTTCGGGGATCGAGGAGATTAATCTGGCTGTGACGCAGATGGATTCCGGGACGCAGCAGAATGCAGCGTTGGTTGAGCAGGCGACTGCTGCTGCTCGGTCTCTGGATGATCAGGCTAAGGGGTTGAAGGTGATGGTGGCGAGGTTTAAGTTAGGGTAGTTTTTTGCCTGCGGCGCTCGCTGTTTTTGTTTTTGGTCGTTGTTTTTTGGCCTTTTTTTGCATTGTCTTTGGCCTTTCCTTGATTTCTTATTGGTTTATTTGTGTTGCCCCTGTGCGGGGCGGCACTTACTTTCTTTGCCGCCGCAAAGAAAGTAAGCAAAGAAAGCGGGCTCAAACCGCCAGCCAGTAGGTGTTTCCCTCGCCACGCTCGCGGCATTGGTCCGAGACGAGATCAGCCCTCGCATTTCCTCCCTTTGTGACCAGGCCGTCATTCGCTCCAGCGTTGCGCTGCGCGCCCCGCCGTTGGGCATAACCCAAGGTGTTGGCCCAGTTTGCGCAACTGCTGGCGCGACTCCCACAGTTTCAGGTCGGCCGAAGATTCGTTTGGATATCTAATTAGTCTGGAGGGAGGGCAGCCCAAAATATCCCCCGCCCGCTTCCCCATGCAGACCCAACCGCGACGCACGCAGTGCGAAGTGGGATGAATGAATGCTTTGTCACGGAGGGATGCGGCGCGAGGGAGGGTCTCGTCTCGGACCAACGCCACGGAAGCGGCGAGGGAGACACCTACAAGCTGGCGGTGTGAGCCGTTTTCTTTTGCCTACTTTTCTTTGCGGCAGGCAAAGAAAAGTAGGTGCTGCCCCGCACAGGGGCAACGCAAATAAACCAATAAGAAATCAAGGAAAGGCCAAAGAGAAAGGCCAAAAAAAAAGCAAAAAAGCGCCAACAAAAACAGCCAGCGCCGCAGGCAAAAAAAACATCAACCAGGCTGCACAACAACAGTACAAGTAGTACCAGCCGAAAGCACTACCCCCTCAGGCACCTGATCAATCCGAATCCTCACAGGCACGCGCTGCGCCAACCTGACCCAATTGAAAGTCGGATTCACATCCGCTAGCAACTCCCGGCTCTGCGGATTATCGCGGTCATAAATCCCTCGCGAAATACTCTCCACGTGTCCCTGCAGCACGCCGCCACTCATCAACCGCATCTGCGCCTTATCCCCCACGTTCACGTGCGGCAGCTTCGTCTCCTCGAAGTACCCATACACCCAGAACGAATGACTATCCACGATGGCCAGTTTCGCTGCGCCCGCCGTTGCGTAGTCACCCTGGAATACGTTCAGGTTGGTCACGTAACCATCCACGGGCGATACCACCCGCGTGCGCTCCAGATTCAGCTTTGCTGCATCCAGCGCGGCCTGGGCCTGCTGATACGCCGCTTCGGCTGCTGAGGCGGTATGGGTCGCATTGTCCATGCTCTCCTTCGAGACCACCATGCTGTCCATGTCGGCGCGGCGCTTCGCGTCGTCACGGCGCATCTGCAGTTCGGCCTTGCGTGCGGCCACGGCGGCCTCGGCCTGTTCGACGGCGATCTGATAGTGCGCGGGGTCGATCTGCATCAGCAGGTCACCCTTCTTCACCATCTGGTTGTCGTGCACCGGCAACGCCACGACCGCGCCGGAGACGTCCGGCGCAATGTTGACGACGTCGGCGCGCACGCGGCCGTCCCGTGTCCACGGCTGATCCATGTAGTGCACCCACAAGGCTCGGCCAATCAAGATCGCTAACGCGAAGATGATGGCTGTCGCGACAAAACCCACAATATTTCGAATGGTCATGATTCGACTCTGGTCAACGATAAACGGCGAGACCCAGCGCGCCGCACACACACACGAGCAAGCTGGCCCGGAACAGGTTCGGATGCCATACCACGCGGTACAGGCCCGTATAGGCCAGCACGCGGTCCAGCATCCACGTCAGCAGCGTGCCGGCCACAAACAGCAGCACGATGGCCGGCACATAGGCGTCGAGGACGGCAACTTCACGTGGCATGGCGAACTCCTTGTGATGCGTCGGTCCGCGTGCCCACCAGCGTTTCCAGCGGCGATTGCGGATCGAGCAGCGCGGTACGAATGAAATGCAGATGACTCAAAATGCGTTGCAGTTGATGACGTTCCTCGCGCGGCGGCGCAAACGTCGTCAACACCTGCTGCACGGCGGCGATCGCATCGGTGGTGGCCGCCAGCGCTGCGTCCATGCGGCGTTCGTCCGGCCGCTCGAACAGCGCCGCCACGGCGCGGCGCGCGCGGGTTTCCGCCACGCGCCACGGCATCGTGCTGGCATAGCGGGCGTTGGCAGGCAGCGTTGCGATTTCGCGGCGCAGGTCGAGCACGGCGTTACCCGTCTCGAGCACCGCGAACATCCAGCGCAACGCATTGCGCTGAAACTCGGGCTCGGTCGCGGCCAGTGCGTTGAGCTGGAACAGCAGATCGCGCGTGCCGCTCTCGAAGCGCGAACGCAGTCGCGTGAGCCGTGCGTGACACGCGCTCACGACCTGGCGGCGCAGGTCGATCAGCAGGCGATTGCGCATCCACGGGATCGAAGGCGGCAGGATGGTCGCGCAGGCCACGGCCGTCACCAGCATGGACAGCACGAGCGCAATCGCGTCGTTCATGAACGCGGTCGGATCGTAGTGGAACAGGTTGTCCGGTCCGGCCAGCGTGCAGAAAAACACGCAGTAGCCGAAGCCGTAGCCAACCAGCTTCGCACGCGTGGTCATGAACACCCCCAGCGCAAGACAGGGCGTGAGCACGACGCAAAGCAGCGGGAAGCCGTCGATATGCGGATACACGCCGAACGTCAGCACGAGCCCGACGAGACCCGCGAGCGCCGTGCCGATAGCCATGTGAAACGCCATGCGCGCGGGGAAGGGCGACGAGGACGCCAGCGCGCAGGTCGCCGCGCCGGTCAGCACCAGCGAGACGCCGCTCGGCCACGCGGTGGCGATCCACACGGCGCCGAGCAGCATCACCACGAACGTGGCGCGCAAGCCGCCGATCGCCGCCGCCAGCGCGTTGGTCTTCGGCGTGTAGCGTTCGATCCAGCGTTCGCGTTCATGGTTATCCACGGCGAGTGAGGCATACGTGGCCGTGTAGGCGTGCAGATCGTCGACGAAGCGGTACAGCAGTTCCGCCGCCGTGTCGAAATCGAGCAACGGGGTGTCGTCTTCCGCGGCCAGTCCGGCGCGGGTCGCGCGCACCCGCTGCGGCAGCGTCGCCTTGTAAGCCTCGAGTTGCGCAGTGGCATGCGCGGCGTCGGCGGCGCTCAGGATGGGCTGGCCGGACTTGTTCAGAAGCGGCGCGATCTCGCTGAAATACGGTTGCAGCGCTTCGATCACACGTGCGGCGCTCGCATCGTGCAGGCGGTTCATCAACTGGTGCAGCGCGTGAAACCGCGTCGACGCGGTCATGAACTCACTGTTCAGCCGCGACAGCCGGCCGCTGCGCATGCGCGCTTCGGGACCTTCGAAAACGGCCACGCTGCGGGTATTTTCGAAGCCCACGATATCCGCGACGAAGCGCGCGTTGGTGGCCTCGATGTGGGCTCGATCCACTTGCCCCGACAAGGCGGCCGCCACATAGTCGACGAATGCGCTGAAACGCACCCGCACCGTATTGCGCATCTGGTCGCCCGCCGATTGCGGGAAAATCAGCGCGCTCACCGCGCCCGAGCAGATGATGCCCAGCGTAATTTCGGCCACCCGCGTGAGCGCCGACATATACGCGCCGTCGGGATTCTGCGAAGCAGGGATGCCGATTAGCGCCGCCGTGTAACCCGCAAGTACGAAGCCATACGAGCGGAAATTGCGGTTGCGCGCGGAGCCCGCGGTGCAGATGCCGACCCAGATCGCGGTCGACGTGATGAAGAGTTCCGGTTGCTGCGAGAACAGGCTGATCAGGACCAGCATCACGACGAGCCCGACCAGCGTGCCGCAGATCCGGTAGAAGCTCTTGGCCAGCACGCGACCGCTTTGCTGCGTCATCAGGATGAACACGGTGGTCATGGCCGTGCGCGGCTGCGGCAGGTCGAGCTTCATTGCAATGCCGAGCGCGAGGAAGGCGGCCGTCAGCGCCTTCAGCACGTAGAGCCACGTGAGGCCGTCGGTGCGGGCCCAGTCGGCGACGGCTGTGTAGAGCGTCGCCGGAGTCAACGGCTGGCGGGGCGCGGTGGATGTAGACATGGGAGCGCCGCGCGTTATTGCAGGGCCGTCGCGGGCGCGGCGGTTTGCGTGCTGAGCGGGGCGTTAGGGGCCTTAGGGACGTCAGGGGCGTTACTCCCCGGCTGGCCCTTGCCGCGACCATGCGCGGGCAGCGTCTCATCCGGCTTCGGGCCATCCGCGGGATCGGCGAGGCCGCCACCCAACGCGGTCATCAACGACGCATGCGCGCCGAGCCGCTGCGCCTGAATCCGCGCCACGCCTTCCTGGGCATGTAGCAACTGATTCTGCGCGATCAGCACGTTCAGATAATCGGTCAGGCCACGCTTGTAGCCTTCGCGGGACAGGTCGTAGTTCTTGCGTGCGGCGGCGACGGAACGTTCCGCGTCGCTTTGCTGGGTTTGCAGCGAACGCAGGCGCACCACCTGATCCGCGACGTCCTTCAGCGCACTCACGATGGTCTGGTTGTACTGATCGACCGCGGCGTCGTAGCCCGCGTCCGAGGTGCCGAGTTCGGCGCGCAGGCGGCCGCCGTCGAAGATCGGCAGGGACATTGCCGGACCGCCCGTCCAGCTTCCGTTGGCCGAACGCAGGAACTGGAACAGCGGCCCCGCCGCCGCGTAACCGCCGATCGAGGCGAGCAGGTTGATGTCCGGATAGAAGTTAGCCTTGGCGACGTCGATGCCACGCGCCTGCGCCGCCACCGTCCAGCGCGCCGCGACGACGTCCGGACGGTGGCCGAGCAGTTCGGCCGGCAACGCCGACGGCAAGCCGGCCGGCGCCGCCAGCGAAAGCGCGGGCCGCGTGATCGCGTCGCCCGCGCCGGGCCCTTTGCCGGCCAGCGCAGCCAACCGGTTGCGGTCGAGCGCGATGGCTTCTTCGAGCGCATCGATCTGACGTTCGTATTCGGGAATCGGCGTTTGCGCCTGGCTCAGTTCGAGCTGCGTGCCAAGGCCGCCCTTCAGACGGCGCGTGGCCAGATCGACGATCTGCTGCTGTTGCTGCAGGGTGGCGTTGGCGATATCGAGCAGCGCGTAATTCATCGACATGTCGACGTATGCGCGCACCACGTTGGCTTCGAGTTCGAGCTGCGCCGCGCGCTCGTCGGCCGCGCTGGCGTGGGCGAGATCGAGCGCGCGCTCGGTATTGTTACGGTCTTTGCCCCACAGATCGAGGTGATAGGAGAGGCCGATCGTGCCGGTGTTGTTCCAGGTGTTCGCGTCGGAGAGCGGGCCGGGGCCGTAGTAGACGTTGTCGGGCCAGTGTTCACGCTCGATCGAAAGACTGCCGTTGATCTGCGGTGCCTGCGCGGCGCGTGCGATGCCCGTCATGGCTTGCGCCTCGCGCACCCGCGCCTGGGCGATGGCCAGCGTGGGGTTATTCGCCTGAGCGGCAGCGATCCAGGCGTCCAGTTGCGGATCGTGATAGGTGTGCCACCAGTCGGCAGCGGGCCACTGTGCTTCGGCATTGGCCGCGCGGATGGCCGCGCCGGCGTCGAGCGTTCCGGTTTCCGTGGCGCGGTCCTGCGGTGCCAGGCCCCCGTTACTGGCGCAGCCGGCGATTATTATCGAGATCGTAAGAGCGGCCAACGTGGCGATCCCTTTTTGTACCGGACACTGCACGATTTCCCCCTGAATTGACTATAGAACCCTGTGCGTTATTATATTTTTGGTGGTATTCATGAATAAGCTGTAAAGATGCAAGGCATTTTTACGGAAACTGTGACAATCGCTCTTACGAAGCATGTAACAATCGCACTGTCTCAGTAAGGATGGGTATGGATACGCTTCAAAACATGCGCGTATTTGTCCGGGTCGTCGAAGCGGGCAGCTTCACCGGTGCGGCGCAGCACCTGAATACGACGACGGCTTATGCGTCGCGCGCGGTCTCCGACCTGGAAGCGCATTTGCGCACGCGCCTGCTCAACCGTACGACGCGCCGCATCGCGCTCACCGAAGCCGGCGAGCGCTATCTGCAGCGCTGCGAGCAGATTCTTGCCTACGTCGACCAGGCCGAGGCCGAGGCGAGCGACGCCCACGCGCGGCCGTCCGGCAAGCTCAAGGTGCATGGCATGACGAGCTTCGGACAGCACTACGTGGTGCCGTCCGTGGGGCGTTATCAGCAGCGTTATCCGGAAGTGCAGATCGAACTGACGCTCTCGAACCGTGTTCCTGATCTGCTCGACGAGGGCTACGACGTGGCGCTCGTGCTGGCGCAGGACCTGCCGGATTCGGGTCTGGTGTCGCAGCGGCTGGGCGGCGCCTTCAGCATAGCCTGTGCGTCGCCGGCCTATCTGGAGCGGCACGGCGTGCCGCAGGTGCCGAACGATCTCAACCGGCACACCTGTCTGCAACTCGTGACGCCCATCTTCCCTACGGCTGAATGGATTTTCGACGGCCCGAATGGCCAGGAAAGCGTTGCGCTAGGCGCCGCCACGTTTCAGGTCAACGTGGCCGAAGCGCTGGCAGTAGCGGTGCGCGAAGGCATGGGGGTGGGTCTGCTGCCCATTTATTCGGCCATCAGCGGGCTGCGTAGCGGGCAGCTGGTGTGGGTGCTGCCCGAATACACGTCGCAGGAAATGAATCTGTACGCGCTGTACGCGTCGCGCCAGTACCTCGACGCGAAGATCCGCACGTGGGTGGAATTCCTGCGCGACGAACTGCCTGCAACGCTCGCGGCGGATCAAACCGAACTGCGCAAGTTTGCCCGGACTTGACGAAGCGCGGACTCGTCGCGGCGTTGCGCGATGTTACAGAAGCGCGGCGTCGCAACATTTCCTTACTTCTGGCTCCGATTTGATTTGATAACGTGGTGTCCAACGTACTTGCCGGCCGCGCCGGCCAGCGCTCAGGAATCTGGAATCAAAAAGGAAGAAGGAATATGGATACGCATCTGCTGATCGGCGTGGCCGTCATGCTGGGACTGATCGGAATTGCGGGCTCGCGCGAGCTGCTGCGCCGCTTCAAGGCTCAACCGCAACTCGTGCCGATCCGCGCCGAGCGCCGCGATGCGGCGGGGTACACGCGGCGGCGTTGAGTTCTGGGCGGTCCTGGGAAGCGGGCTTCGGGCTGGCGCGGGTTGCAGCCGGAGTCGCATCCCGGTTGCTAACCAGTTGCTGACCGTCCGGTAACGCGCAGTTGCTAGCCGTCCGGAAACGCGCTTCGCGAAGCGCTCGATGAGTTCGCGCGGTCGCTCCGCGCAAGTGGTCCTCGATCCGCGCTTATGCTGCGGTTGAGGTGCCCGTAAGCTGCCCTTAAGTGGCGCTCAAACCAGCCGCTCCCAAACGGTACTGCAGGCTACTGCAACGCCTCGATCAAGCGTGGCTCGTCGACCAACGGCCGTTCCACGTCGAGGCTCACCCGATACCACCTGAATTTTGCCGCCGGCTCGCCTGCGTGACGGGCCAGATCGTCGATTTCGGCGCCGCTTATGGCCGGGTCGAGCCAGCGGCGCGCGGCCTTGGGCCCGAATACCAGCGGCCGGCGATCGTGTACGTCGATCAGGCCGGCGTCGGCGGTGGCCGTCACGATCACGAGTCCCATGCCCTCGGTTTGCGGCTGGGTGCCCTGCACGTTGGATAGCGCCGCCAGATACATCGGCTCGTCGCGTTTCAGACGCACGTAGTAGGGTTGCCTGACCGGTTGCTTCGAGAACATCGCATCGGTTTGGTGGCGCGTCGGAGGGCGCATCTGCCCGGTTGACTCATTCTCGGCCAGCACGGACGCACTGGCAGACTGACTCTCCGGTGCGCCGTTGCCTGTTTCGTTCTCCTCACGCTCATCTTCCGGCGCGGTCTCCAGCCGCCATTCGAACCAGCCGTCCGCCGGTACCAGCACGCGGCCGGTCATCCACAATTCCTTGAAATAGCGGCCACCGGCGGCGGTTTCTGCGCGTGCGTTGATGGTCTGCGGCAGATTCTGGGCGCGCGCCCAGTCCGGACAGTATCCCCAATGAATGGGCCGCATGGTTTCGTCTGGATAGATGGCGAGTGGATGCGTGCCGGGCGGCAGGTTGTAGCCGGGACGGCGGTCGGCGGCATCGAACAGCATGAAGGGATTGGCGAGGCCCAGGTGCTGGGCGTAGCGCGATGCTTCGCGGTACTGGCTGATTCGACCACACATGAGCGCTCCCGGATGGATGGCGCAACGGCTTGCCGACGCCCGCAGCTTAATGCGTTGCGCCGGATGTGACCAGCGGGCGGCTAGATCCGCGCGACTAGATCTCCACCACCTTGTCCCATGCGAACAGCGGGTTTTCCATCTGTCCGGTGCGACGATCGGGATAGCCGCGCGGATTGCAGACCACCCGCGTGCCGTCGACGGTGTAATCAAATGCGGTATGCGTATGACCGTGTATCCACAGCGCGACGGGCGCACGCACCAGCTCCGGCAGATGATTCACGAAGCCGGCTGAGACGAGGTCGTTGGCATAGCGCTCGGCAAGGCTCGAGCGATGCGGCGCATGGTGGGTGACGACGATGGTTTTGCCGCCGAATGGCTTCGCCAGTTCGCCTGCGAGCCAGGCGCGGGCCTGCGCGTGCAGGGCGAGGGAATCGCCGGGCGTGAAATTGCGCGGCGCTGCGGCTTCGGGAGCGGCGGTGCGCTCATGCGGCCATGCGATCTGGATCAAGCCGCGGAAGTCGAGCATCACGCGTTCGGCCGCCGCAATCGAATCCGCAATGGCTTCCGGTTGCGCGCCGTACAGGGCAAAGTCGGTCCACAACGTCGTGCCGAGCACGCGCCACTCGCCCGCCGGATCGACCAGCGCGGCGTTGTTGAGCAGATGGACATTGTCGACCGAGGCGGCAGCATCGTGCATGGCCGTTTCCAGTGCACCGAACTCGCCGTCGTAATACTCGTGATTGCCGGGCACGTACACCACCGGCACCGACCCGTCAAAGGTTTCTGCCGCCCAGCGCGGCCCGGCTGCGTGATTGTGGATGTCGCCGGCAAGCACGATCAGATCCGCCTGAGCGTGCGGAATGACTTCCGGCTCGTCGCACTCCAGATGCAGATCGGACAGCACGCGAATCTTCACGAACGATGCTCCTGTCAGAAAAGCGCGGACGGTGTGTGGTACAACAGCGGATGCATCAGCGCGGCGCTAGGCCGTGCCCAGCTGCTAGCGTATCACCTTGCCCGGATTCATCAGGTTGAGCGGGTCGAGGGCGCGCTTGAGCGTGCGCATCAACTGCACTTCCACCTCTGATTTGTAGTGCGCCGCCTCGTCGATTTTCAGCTGGCCAAGCCCATGTTCGGCGCTGATGCTGCCGCGATGCCGGTGCACGCTGTCATACACGATCTTGTTGATCGGGCTCTGATACTGCGCGAGGAACGCCTTCGCGTCGCCACCTTCCGGCGCCTGCACGTTGTAGTGCAGATTGCCGTCGCCGAGATGCCCGAACGTGACCATGCGCGCACCGGGCACCGCCTCTGCGATGGCCGCGTCGGTTTCCGTGATGAAATGGCCGATGCGCGAGATCGGCACCGCGATATCGTGCTTGATGTTGAGCCCCTCTTCGGCCTGTGCGAGCGGAATGTGTTCGCGCAGATTCCAGAATGCCCGCGACTGCGCGAGGTTTTCCGCCACCACCGCGTCTTCGACCAGACCGTCTTCGAGCGCGGTTTCCATCAGGCGTTCGAAGAGGGCGCGTGCGTGTTCTTCGCTTTCGCTATCAGACAGTTCGAGCAGCACGACCTGAGCATGTGATTCCGCGAACGGATAGCGCATCTGTTCGAAGTGATGGCCCACGAGCCGCAGGCAGAAATCCGACATCAATTCGAAGCCGGTCAGGAGCGGCCCCGCGAAGCGTTGCGCGAGCGAGAGGAAATCGAGCGCGGCCTGCGGCGAGGCCAGTGCAGCGAGCGCCGTGACACGTGCGGCGGGCTGTGGATGGAGCTTCAGCACGGCGGCGGTAATGATGCCCAGCGTGCCTTCTGCGCCAATGTAGAGGTCGCGCAGGTCGTAGCCCGTGTTGTCCTTGCGCAATCCGCGCAGGCCGTCCCACAACTCGCCTTGCGCGGTCACGACTTCGAGGCCGAGACACAGTTCGCGCGTGTTGCCATAGCGCAGCACGCCGGTGCCGCCCGCGTTGGTGGCGAGATTGCCACCAATCGTGCAACTGCCTTCAGCGGCGAGACTCAACGGGAACAGACGGCCGGCTTCTTCGGCGCGCGACTGCACTTCGGCGAGGATCACACCCGCTTCGACGGTGATCGTGTTGTTGTGCGGGTCGATGTCGCGGATGCGGTTGAGCCGCCGCAGACTCAGGATGGCCTGCGCCCCGCTCGAATCCGGCGTGGCGCCGCCGGCCAGTCCCGTGTTGCCCCCTTGCGGCACGATTGCGATGCGATGTTCGACCGCGAGTTTGACGACGGCGGCCACTTCGGCAGGCGTCGCCGGACACAGCACGGCGCACGCGGCGCCGGTGTAGCGGCGCCGCCAGTCGGTCAGATAGGGTCCGGTGTCATGCGGCTCGGTCAACACATGCGCTGCGCCGATGGCGTCGCGGCATGCGGCGATGAACGCCTGTGAGGGGGCGTCAGTACCGTTGCCGGCGGGGGAAGTGGGTTGAGTCATGATGGTCGGTCGATCAAGAGGTGCTCAGACAGATACCGGAAGACAAGGGACGTGGGTGAGGCGTGGCGTTAGCCCGGATGCTTCGCACGCTGTCGTGCGGCGCGCTTGAACGGGGCGACATAGGCGAGTGCGCAGACAAAGAAGATCAAGGCGAGCACCGTCTCCAGCCAGCCAAGCTGCGCGGAGAGACCACGGTCGCTCATGCCGCGCACGATGCCTTCGGCAAAATACAGCAAGACGAGCATCGACGCCCACTGCAACGTATAGAGCTGGCGGCGCAGCACGCCCGGCAACGCCAGCAGCAGCGGCACCGCCTTGAGGACGAGCGCCGTGCCGCCGGGCCGCAGCGGTGCGAGCCACCATTCCCACGCAACCGACAGCACGATCAGTGCGATCAGCGCGAGGGCGGCGCCGAGGGCCGCGCCTCGACGGCGAGGTGTGGCTGGAACAGGTGGCGCGCTCGCCGGGTTATCCGCTGCAGTCTCAAAGGGAGCAGGCGTATTCACGGCCGTTCGCTCATGACAGCAGCCGTACGTGCAATACGCGCGCCGAGCGCGACGGCGAGTGTCTTCTCGTCGGCTGAAATGCCGTGTTCAGCGGAGTCCGCGCGTGCGTAATGGGACGCGCCGTAAGGCGTGCCGCCGGTTTGCGTGGTGGTCAGCGTGCTCTCGGTGTAGGGGATGCCGAGAATCAGCATGCCGTGATGCAGCAGCGGCAGCATCATCGAAAGCAGCGTGGTTTCCTGGCCGCCGTGCATGCTGCCGGTGGCGGTGAATACGCATGCGGGTTTGCCCGCGAGCGCGCCGGATAACCACTGCGGCGTGGTGCCGTCCAGAAAGTATTTGAGCGGTGCGGCCATGTTGCCGAAGCGGGTGGGCGAGCCGAGCGCGAGACCGGCGCATTCTTCCAGATCGCGCAGTTCCACGTACGGCGGCCCTTCGCTCGGGATGTCCGGCTGGGTGGCCTCGCAAACGGTGGACACCGGGGGCACTGTGCGAACCCGCGCCTGCATGCCGGGGACGCTGTCGACGCCGTGCGCAATCGCCAGCGCAAGTTCACGCGTGGCGCCGTAACGGCTGTAATAGAGCACGAGAATGTCTTTCATAGGCCTCTTCGGGTGAGCAGGTATTATAGGGGCTGGGTCCGCGGCACAGGCCGCGCGCAGGCAATCCGCCGCCGGCCGCAATGGGCGCGGCGGGCTTTACGAAGTCGAAGGAGGCAGGTTTGTTGTCCAGGGTGCGTTTAGACCTCGATGCGCTCAAACGCCTCGCGCAGTTCGCCGCGCAGCGCAGCAGCGAAGATCGGATTCCTCAGGTGGCGGGCAGTCTCACCTTCACCACCATGCTCTCGCTCGTGCCATTGGCCACGGTGGCGTTCGCGCTGTTCACGGCGTTCCCGATCTTCGGTTCGTTCCAGATGTCGCTGCAGAATTTCCTCGCCGCGCATCTGATGCCCACGCAGTTTAACAACCAGATTTTCAACTATCTGAACGAGTTCGCGTCCAAGGCCAAGGGGCTGACCACGATGGGCATGATCGTCCTGTTCCTCACTTCGGTGATGACCATGATGACCGTCGAATCCGCCTTCAACGTGATCTGGCGCGTGCGCAAGCCGCGCCCGTTTGCCCAGCGCGTACTGGTGTACTGGGCGGTGATCACGCTGGGGCCCATTCTGATCGGCGTCAGCCTGTCGATCTCCTCCTATCTGTTCACCCGCTCCATGGCGTTCAGCGCGGCCCAGCACGTCACGCCGCTGATCGACTGGGCCTTGACGGGCGCTGCGTTGCCGCTCACTGCGCTCGCTTTCACGATGCTCTACGTGTATTTGCCGAACTGCCGCGTCGAGTGGCGCGACGCGGTGGTAGGCGGGGTGGGCGCGGCGATTGCCTTCGAGCTCGCCAAGCGTGGCTTTGGCTATTACATCCGCCGCGTCCCCACCTACACGGCCGTGTATGGCGCCTTTGCCACCGTGCCGATGTTCCTGCTGTGGATGTACTTGAGCTGGTTCATCACACTGGCGGGCGCGATGGTGGCCTCGGCGCTGCCAGCCATCCGTATTGGCCAGTTTCACCGGCCGCGCTTTGCGGGCAGCGACCTGTTCGACGCGCTCGAATTGCTCGCGCGGCTCTGCGAGGCGCGTGAGGCCGGCAAGCGCGGTTACTCTCTGCCGGATCTGGCGCGCATGCTCCGCCGTGACATTGATACGACCACCGCGCTGCTCGACAAGCTCGAGGAAATCGAGTGGATCGCGCGCTTGCAGGAGGACGGCGCGCGGCCGTGTTTCCTGCTGCTCGCCAATCCGAATCAGGTCACGGTGGCGCGTCTTTTCGACCTGTTCGTGGTCGATCGCGGCGAACTCGAATATCAGCTCAATCTGGATTCGACGCGGGTGGACGGTGCCACGCTTCTTTCCGCGCTCGAAAACGACAAGCTGAGCGTCACGCTTGCGTCGTTGCTGGCACTGCGCGCCGCGGCGAGAGCCGAACGCGCAGCGCAGGCCGAACAGCAGACCGCGTCCATGCCACATCAAACGGCATGAGCGGCATCAACGGCACGAGCGGCATGAACAAGGCGCGCCCGCGTTAAAGCGAAATTTTCCCCGTACAGATGTCCTTGAACATGACCCAGTCGCCCATCAGGCTATAGACAGGGTGACGAAAGGTGGCCGGGCGGTTCTTCTCGAAGAAGAAGTGGCCGACCCACGCGAAGCCATAGCCGCAGATGACGGCGGCCGGCAGCCACAGCCAGTTGCCGGTGGCGAGCGTCATGGCGAGGAAGCCGATCACGCCCAGCGAGCCCACGAAATGCAGCCGTCGCGACGTGTTGTTGCGATGCTCTTCCAGGTAGTACGGATAAAACTCCGCGAAACTCGCGAAGTGATCGGTATGAGCGGTTTGAGCCATCATGGCCTCCGTTACGCTGCTTGTGTGACATCTTCCTGACCTGCCCCTCTATCACGCTGTGAATCGAACCGCGCTGCCTGGCAATGCCAAACGTACGCGGCGCGCATAGCGGTGGTGCAAAGCTCGTTCCCGACAGGCTTGAGCCATTGTGCTGCTATCGGCAGGTGGGCGCAACTCGGCCATTCGGCCGATGGTGCGAAGCGTGTCTGTCCACTATCGTTGTGGTGACGGGGCGGCTTTGGTGCTGTGCTTCGCGAAGGCAAATAGCGTGTCGAGCGTCGCGTCGGGTTGCTCGGTCATCAGCGCGTGGCCTGCATCGAGCGTGACGGTCTGATGCGCCACACCAGCGTGATCGAAGGCCTGGGCAAGCGCCTGCGCTGCGCGCGGCGGAGTCATCATGTCGCGCTTGCCAACCAGCAGCAAGACCGGGCAGCGCACCTGTGCTGCGCTCGGCAGGCTGTCCGCGTAGGCGTTGCAGGCGGCGAAATCGGTGTGAAAGAGATGGGGTTCGCCGGTGGCCGAAACCCGTTCCATCAGGCGCTGGTTCATGCCATGCAGCCAGAAGCCCGGACCGGGGCTCGAGGGCTTGGCGGCGAGCGTCGAATGCGACCACTGGTTGACCATCGCAATGGCTTCGGGCTCACGGTTGAGCGCGGCGTCGAGCAAGGTGTCGGAGACCGTCATCGGCGCGGCAGTGGCAAGCAACGCGAGGTGGGTGGCGCGCTCGGGGTAGCGTGCGGCGAATTCGAGCGCGACGAGCGAGCCCATGCTGTGGCCGATCACGCAGGCACGCGTCACGCCGGCCGCGTCGAGCACGGCAGCAAGCCACTGCGCCATAGCGCCGATGCTGGTCAGCGCGGGGCCGCCGCTGCGATGGTGGCCCGGCAGATCGACCGCCAGCACGCCAAAACCGTGGTGTGCGAAGTAGCGCGTCTGCAGGCCCCACACGCTGTGGTCATGCTCGGCACCGTGGATGAACACGGCGGTGGGCAGGCTGGGGTCGAACGGCTTGCCGCCGGTATAGGCGTACACCGGCTGGTGCTGCACCTCGAAGATCATGTCGACTCCTTCTGCGCGCCACCGGTGGCGGGGGCGGTGGCTGCATCGGCAGGACCGTGGGACGGGGACGGCGTCGTGTTGGCAGAAGGTGCGGCTTTCGCGGGTTTCTGTGCAGCCTTCAGCGCGCGCTTGAGGTCGTCGAGCAGGTCGTCAGGGTCT
Source organism: Paraburkholderia sp. DHOC27 (assembly GCF_003429005.1). Lineage (GTDB taxonomy): Bacteria > Pseudomonadota > Gammaproteobacteria > Burkholderiales > Burkholderiaceae > Paraburkholderia. The sequence continues at coordinate 148,036 of NZ_QVQV01000004.1, read as the reverse complement.
TCGAGGCCAATCGAAAGGCGAATCGTGCCTTCCGCAATGCCCGCTGCGGCGAGCGCCGCGGCGTCCATGCGGAAGTGGGTGGTGGAGGCGGGGTGAATCACGAGGGAGCGGGCGTCGCCCACGTTAGCGAGGTGCGAGAACAGCGTGAGCGCTTCGATGAAGCGGCGGCCGGCGGCGCGGTCGCCGCGCAGGTTGAAGCTGAACACTGCGCCGGCGCCGCGCGGCAGCAGACGTTTGGCGAGCGCATGATCGGGATGCGTGTCCAGTTCGGGATACGCCACGGATTCAACGGCGGCGTGAGCGGCAAGGAACTCGACCACCTTGCGAGTGTTGGCCACATGGCGATCCATGCGCAGCGGCAGCGTTTCAATGCCTTGCAGCAATTGCCACGCGGCCTGGGGATGCAGGCACGCGCCGAAGTCGCGCAAGCCTTCGCGGCGGGCGCGCAGCAGGAAGGGAGCGACGGTGCTTTCCTCGGCGAACACCATACCGTGAAAGCCCTCGTATGGCTCGGTGAACTCGGGAAAACGCCCGGAGGCCTCGAAATCGAAGCGGCCGCCGTCCACCAGCACTCCGCCGATGGTCGTGCCGTGGCCGCCGAGAAATTTGGTGGCCGAGTGATACACGAAGTCCGCACCGTGCTCGAAGGGTTTGAGCAGGTACGGCGTGGTGAAGGTGGAATCGACCAGCAGCGGTACGCCGTGGTCGTGAGCGATCTGCGCGACCGCGCCGATATCGAGCACGTCGAGCCCCGGATTGCCGAGCGTTTCGCCGAACAGCAGGCGGGTGTTGGGGCGCAGCGCGGCCCGCCAGGCGTCCAGATCGCCCGGTTTGACGAAGGTCGTTTCAATGCCGAAGCGGCGCAGCGTGTAATGCAGCAGGTTGTGCGAGCCGCCGTACAGCGCGCTGGAGGCGACGATGTGCGCGCCCGCGCCCATCAGTGTGGCGATCGCCAGATGCAGGGCGGCCTGGCCGCTGGCCGTGCCGATCGCGCCCGCGCCGTTTTCCAGCGCGGCAACGCGCTCCTCGAAAACGGCCACGGTCGGGTTCGAGATCCGCGAGTAGACGTGGCCGGCGCGTTCCATGTTGAACAGCGCGGCGGCGTGATCGGTGTCGCGGAAGGAAAACGAGGTGGTCTGATAGATCGGCGTCGCGCGGGCGCCCGTGGTGGGGTCGGGGGCGGCGCCGGCGTGCAGCGCAAGCGTGTCGAAACGGTTGGCGGACATCCTGAGGCGGCGGAGCCACGGACGGCTCCGCGAAGGGTGAAAGTGGGGGCCATCCTATCACCGGGGCTATTGCCTTCAAGTGCGATTTTCCCGACCTGGCACGCCGCGAAGTCCGCTGCGCCCCGGTGAGCGGGCGGTTCCCGGCTCGCTTTCCTTTTACGGGCCTTTCCGATAGGATCGAAAGTCAGTCACGTATTAATGGCTTTTCCGGATTTTGCAACCATCGTGCATGGCACCGGGGAAGGCGCTAAAACGCTAACTTCAGTCAATGGCAACTATTTGCATGAAACTGGGGCAGGCGCCAGGGCGCTGACCTCCGTCGACACAGGAGACAATCATGCGAGTCAGCGACATTCTCAAGGTCAAGGGCAACACCCTTTTTACTGTCACGCCGGATACGCCGCTGGTCGACGCTGTCAACGCAATGGCAGAGCACGACATCGGCTCACTGGTGGTGATGGAGTACGGCGATCTGGTCGGCATGCTGACCTTCCGTGAAATCATCCTGACACTCTCGCGGCACCAGGGCAGCGTGGGAACGTCCACCATCCGCAAGGTCATGGACGACCATCCGCTCACCTGCACGCCCGAAACCGACGTCAACGAAGTGCGCCGCATGATGCTCGAGCATCACGTGCGCTACCTGCCGGTCATGGAAAGCCGCACGCTCATGGGCGTGATTTCGTTCTACGACGTGGCCAAGGCCGTGGTGGAAGAACAGGGTTTCGAAAATCGCATGCTGAAGGCTTATATCCGCGACTGGCCGGAAGAGCAGGAGCCGCAGCAGGCGCAGTAACGAAGGCTTGAAGCGGGTGCGTGCGGGCGTCGAGACACGCTAGACAGGCACGATCCGCAAAAGCGCAATCCCCACGTTGTACTGGCCATCAAGCTGACACGGGCAAGCGTTATTGATCCAGGGCGCGCGCGAAAGCGTGCGCCTTTTTTGCGTCCGCGCGCCAGGCGGCATTGAGGCGAATGCGCCATCAATGCTGTGGGGATGTGCGGCGGGACGTCGCAGCATGCCCCGCACCTCGCGCAATGGCACCTTACATAGCCTCCGCGTTCATGCGGTCCCGTTCAACTTTCTTCGAATTTCATGAGCGATCGCCCGTTACCCGCCGCCCGCCGAGCCGCCCGTAGCGGCGACGCGCACGAATCCCAGTTTCGCCTCTTGAGCGAGCGTCGTTTCGCGCCATTTTTCTGGACCCAGTTCCTGGGCGCCATGAACGACAATGTCTTCAAGATCGGCTTTACCTCGCTGGTCACGTATCAAACGGCACGTTTTTCGGGCGTGGATGCAGCCACGGCAGCGTTTCTGATTTCCGCCATTTTTATCCTGCCGTTCGTGCTGTTCTCCGCAACCTCCGGTCAGATCGCGGACAAATACGACAAGGCGATGCTCACGCGCTTCGTCAAAACCTTCGAAATCGCCGTCATGCTGATCGGGGCCACGGGCTTCTGGCTGCATAGCGCGCCGCTGCTTTATCTGTGCACGTTCCTGATGGGCGTGCATTCCACCATTTTTGGCCCGGTCAAGTACTCGTACCTGCCGCAGCATCTGGGCAAATCGGAGCTGGTGGGCGGCAACGGCATGGTCGAAATGGGCACCTTCGTTGCCATTCTGGTGGGCACGATCGTCGGGGGCGAAGCAGCGGGTTTTGTCGCGCATGGCGCTGTCGTGTTGGGCTGCACGTGTATCGTCGTTGCGTTTGCAGGACGGGTGGTGTCGAGCTTCGTGCCGGTCACGCCGGCGGCGCAACCCAATCTGCAGATCAACTGGAATCCGCTCAGCGAAACCTGGCGCAATCTGCGGATTGCCCGTGAAAATCGCACGGTGTTCCTGAGCCTGCTCGGCATCTCGTGGCTGTGGTTCGTGGGCGCGACGTTTCTGTCGTCGTTCTTCCGCTTTGCGAAGGATGTGCTGTCCGCCAATCCGGACGTCGTGACCGTTCTGCTCGCAACGTTTTCCATTGGCATCGGGCTGGGGTCGCTGCTGTGCGAGCGTCTGTCGAAGCGCCGTGTCGAGGTGGGCCTCGTGCCATTGGGCTCGATCGGCATGAGCGTGTTCGCCATCGACCTGTTCTTTGCCAGCCACGCGCGGCCGCTCCCGGCGCATCTGCTGAGCGTGGCGGAATTCATCGTCGTGCCGGCCAACTGGCGCGTGCTGGCGGATCTGTTCCTGCTGGCCATGTTCGGCGGCTTTTACAGCGTGCCGCTCTATGCACTCATCCAGAGCCGCAGCCAGCCGAGTCACCGGGCGCGCATCATTGCCGCGAACAACATTCTCAACTCGTTGTTCATGATCGTGTCCGCGCTGATGGCGATGGCGTTGACCTCAGCAGGCGTCGGCATCCCGGGCATCTTTCTCGTCACCGCGTTGCTCAACATCGTCGTAGCCGCGTACATCTATTCGCTGGTGCCTGAGTTTCTGCTGCGTTTCATTGCGTGGCTGCTGGTGCATACGTTTTACCGGATCAGGCTCGTGCACGCCGAGCGCATACCCGAAGAGGGCGCTGCGGTGCTGGTGTGTAATCACGTGAGCTTCGTGGACGCCCTCGTGATCATGGCGGAGAGCCCGCGGCCAATCCGTTTCGTGATGGATCACCGCATCTTCCGGGCACCGTTTGCGGGCTGGGTGTTTCGACATGCGAAGGCTATTCCGATCGCACCGTCCCACGAAGACCCGCAGATGCTGGCGCGCGCTTATGAAAGCTGTGCCGAGGCGCTTGCCGAGGGCGAACTGGTGTGCATTTTCCCGGAAGGCAAGCTGACCAAAACCGGCGAGCTGAACCCGTTCCGGCATGGCGTGAGCGAGATCCTGCGCCGCAACCCGGCACCGGTGATTCCGATGGCATTGCGTGGCTTATGGGGCAGCGTGTTTTCGCGCGCCATCGATGCGCGCTGGCCGAGGCCGTTGCGCAAGGGCGTGATGAGCCGCCTGACGCTGGCGGTGGGCGAGCCGCTGGAGCCGTCAGAGGTCACGCCTGAGCGTCTACAGGACATCGTGACGGAGCTGCGGGGGGCGCGGAAGTAGATTTTGCAGGAGGTTGTGACGCGGCGGCGACCCACGCCGGGGTGCAAGGCCGCTGCGGCGCTACCCTGAGAGCCGAGAGCCGAGAGCCGGGAGCCGGGAGCCGGGAGCCGGGAGCCGGGAGCCGGGAGCCGGGAGCCGGGAGCCGGGAGCCGGGAGCCGAGAGCCGGGAGCCGAGAGCCGAGAGCCGGGAGCCGGGAGCCACGACGCCGTGACTCCAGGACCCTCGCCCACGCCCCTCGCGCCCGCCGCGCCTTATCCATTCGGCCAACGCTCACGCCGCACGGCCCTCGCCCGAAGATGGGCTGGCATAATAGGGGTTTCCCGCATTTCTTTGGATCACGCCATGTCCGGCAATACGCTTGGTACGCTTTTCACCGTCACGACCTTTGGCGAATCGCACGGCCCCGCTATTGGCTGCGTGATTGATGGCTGCCCGCCGGGCATGGCGCTGGTCGAAGCCGACATCCAGATCGAACTGGATCGCCGCAAGCCGGGCACGTCGCGCCACGTTACGCAGCGTCAGGAAGAGGACAAGGTCGAGATTCTCTCCGGCGTGTTCGAAGGCGTCACCACCGGCGCGCCCATCGCACTCCTGATCCGCAATACGGATCAGCGCAGCAAAGATTACGGCAATATCGCCGAGACCTTCCGCCCTGGCCACGCCGACTACACCTATTGGCAGAAATACGGCATCCGCGATTACCGTGGCGGCGGCCGTTCGTCGGCGCGTCTCACGGCGCCGACGGTCGCTGCGGGCGCCGTGGCCAAGAAGTGGCTGCGCGAGCATTTCGGCACCGAAATCCGCGGTTATATGGCGGCCTTGGGCGAGATCGACGTGCCATTCGTTGACTGGTCGCATGTGCGTGAAAACCCGTTCTTCGCGGCGAATGCCGATCTCGTGCCGCAACTCGAAGCGTATATGGACGCGCTGCGCAAGGACGGCGATTCCATCGGCGCGCGCATCAACGTGGTGGCGTCTGGCGTGCCGGTCGGCCTCGGTGAGCCGCTATTCGACCGTCTCGACGCCGACATCGCGCACGCCATGATGGGCATCAATGCGGTGAAGGGCGTGGAGATCGGCGCGGGCTTCGCCAGCGTCGCGCAACGCGGCTCGGTGCATGGCGACGAGCTGACGCCGGAAGGGTTCGTCGGCAACCATGCGGGCGGTGTGCTGGGCGGTATTTCCACCGGGCAGGACATCACGGTGTCGATCGCCATCAAGCCCACCTCGAGCATTCGCACGCCACGGCGTTCCATTGACAAAGCGGGCCAGCCGGTCGTCGTCGAAACGTTCGGGCGTCACGATCCGTGCGTCGGCATCCGCGCCACGCCGATTGCCGAATCGATGCTCGCGCTGGTGCTGATCGATCACGCGTTGCGCCATCGCGCGCAGTGTGGCGACGTCGCCGTTGCGACACCGAAGATTGCTGCCAGCGCGCCCTGAAAGGCGTTGCCTGGTTCGAGCGGAAAGGTAGTCATGATGGACCCACACAGGTCGGGAAGCGCACCGCAAGAAGCGTCGCATCGCCCCGACGCCGCAACCCTCGCCGAATTACGCGCACGCGTCACCACACCCCAAGCCGGCGCGACAGATTGGTTAGCGTTGGGGCAGGCCGTGCTACAGGCGGCCGGGCAACAACGCGGCCAGTCGCAGCGTGAACTGCAACGCGAAGCACTCGGCGCATTGGTGCGTGCGTATCAGCTCGACGCGTCCTGTGAGCCCAACCTGCTTGCGACGATTGCGCAAACCGCCTTCATCGTGCGTGACTGGAATCTGGTCGACTCCGCCACAGCGATTCTGCTCACGCAAAATGCAGAGGATGCCAACGCGCTCGTCTGGCGCGCGGCCGCCGTGCAACAACGCAACGACTTTGACGAAGCCGAGCGGCTGCTGCGCGAGGCCGTGCGTGTCGTGCCGGGCAATCCGGTGGCCTTGCATAAACTCGCGCTGTGCGTGAAAGAGCAAGCCCGTTTCGACGAATCAGAAGCGCTGCTGCGGCGCGTGCTTGAGCTCGCGCCGCAAAGTGCCCATGCGCAGTTCGATCTGTCCGAGCTGGAAATCCGTTCGGGTCGTTATGCGGAAGGCTGGGCGCATTACGAATCGCGCATTGCGTTCGGTGACGATCTGAATGAAGCGCATCTTGCGCTCGCTGCCATCAGCACTCATTGGCAGGGTGAATCGTTGGCCGGCAAGACGCTCGTCGTGTACGGCGAGCAGGGTAATGGCGATTGTCTCTGGGCAGTGCGCTTTTTGCCGTTGCTGGCCGAGCGTGCGCAGCGCGAGGGCGGCCGTGTGATTTTCGGCCACGACGGACCATTGCGGCATCTGTTCGAACGAATGTTGCCGCGTGGCGTGACGCTCGAAACCAGTCTCGATACGCGGCCCGATTTTCATTGCGGCCTGATGAGCTTGCCGCTGCGGCTTGGCGTCTTCGAAGCATCCGGCTGGGGCCACGCATATCTGAGCGCCGATCCGCAGCGCGCCGCTTCATGGCGTGCGCAACTGGCCCAGAGTACGGCGGCGGGTCCGAGAGTCGGGCTGGTGTGGAATGGCAATCCGCAGCACATCCGTGACATGCGGCGCTCGGTGCCAGTCGAACAGATCGAAACGCTGCTCACCGTGCCGGGCATCACGTACGTTGCGCTGTCACCGGGGCGTACTGCGACGGTCGAGGCGTGGCGTGCTCACGGCGTCCAGATCATCGACCCCACCGCGCATTTCGAGGCCGGTTTCGACGACGTGGCCGCGCTGCTCGCCAACCTGGACCTGGTCGTGACGATCGACAGCGGGCCGGCACATCTCGCAGGCGCGCTCGGCGTCCCGACCTGCCTGATGATCGACCATGTATCGGCGTGGTTCTGGGGCGCGGCGAATCAGCGAACGCCGTGGTACGACTCGATCGAACTGTTCCGTCAACCGGCAATCGGCGCGTGGGCGCCTGTTCTGGCCAGCGTGAGGGCGCGGCTGGAGGCGTTGGCCGCGCGGTAACGGCGCGGTAATAGCGCGCTAGCGGCACGGTGCCGGCAGCAACGCCGAAAGCACAGAGACACAAAAAAAGCGCCGCATAAAGCGGCGCTTTTCACATCCTCACGCGATGCGGCGTCAAAAACACGCTCATCACATGTTTGGATAATTCGGCCCACCGCCGCCTTCCGGCGTGACCCACACGATATTCTGCGTCGGGTCCTTGATGTCGCAGGTCTTGCAGTGCACGCAGTTTTGCGCGTTGATCACGAGGCGCTCGCTGCCGTCGTCGTTCTTCACGAACTCGTACACGGCGGCCGGGCAATAGCGCGATTCCGGTCCCGCATACGTGTGCAGGTTCACGTTCACCGGCACCGTCGGATCCTTCAGGGTCAGGTGAGCCGGCTGATTCTCTTCGTGATTGGTGTTCGAGATGAACACCGAAGAGAGCCGGTCGAAGGTCAGCTTGCCATCCGGCTTCGGATACACGATCGGTTTGCACTGCGAAGCCGGCTTCAGCATCTCGTGATCCCAGTGCTGGTGGTGCAGCGTCCACGGCACATTGCCGCCCAGCAGCTTCTGCTCGATGCCCACCATCAGCGTGCCGAGGTACAGGCCCTTGCTCATCCATTGCTTGAAGTTGCGCGCACGGTAAAGCTCGCCGTGCAGCCACGAAGTCTTGAAGGCCTCGGGGTAGGCCGCCAGTTCGTCCGCCTGACGTCCCGCCTGGACTGCCTCGAAGGCTGCGTCGGCCGCCAGCATGCCGGTCTTGATCGCCGCGTGCGACCCCTTGATGCGCGAGGCGTTCAGGAAGCCCGCATCGTCACCCACCAGCGCGCCACCCGGGAACACCAGCTTCGGCAGCGACATCAAACCGCCGGCGGTAATGGCCCGCGCGCCGTAAGAGACCCGCTTGCCGCCTTCGAGGAACGCGCGGATCGCCGGATGCGTCTTGTAGCGCTGGAATTCCTCGAACGGCGACAGGTATGGGTTCGAATAGCCGAGCCCCACCACGAAGCCGACCATCACCTGGTTGTTGTCCATGTGATACAGGAACGAGCCGCCGTAGGTGTCGGTGTCGAGCGGCCAGCCGGCCGTGTGGATGACGAGCCCCGGCTTGTGCTTCGCCGGGTCGATTTCCCACAGTTCCTTGATGCCGATGCCGTAAACCTGCGGATCGACGCCCGTGCGCAGCTTGAATTTGTCGCTGAGCTGACGCCCCAGATGGCCACGCGCGCCTTCGCAGAACAACGTGTACTTGGCGTGCAGCTCCATGCCGAGCTGGAAGTTCTCGGTGGGCTGGCCGTCCTTGCCGATGCCGAGGTTGCCCGTGGCGACGCCCTTAACCGAGCCGTCGTCGTTGTAGAGGATTTCCGCTGCCGGAAAGCCCGGGAAGATTTCCACGCCCAGCGCCTCGGCCTGCTGGCCCAGCCAGCGCGTGACGTTCGCGAGACTGATCACGTAGTTGCCGTGATTCTTGAAGTTGTCCGGCAGTGCCCAGTTGGGCACGGTCTTCGCCGCGGATTCCGAGAGGAACAGGAAGCGGTCTTCGGTCACTTCCACGTCGAGCGGTGCGCCTTTTTCCTTCCAGCCGGGAATCAGTTCATTCAGCGCGCGGGGGTCCATGACCGCGCCGGAGAGGATGTGCGCCCCGATCTCCGAGCCCTTTTCCAGCACACAGACGCCGATCTCGACGCCTTTTGCCTGCGCCAGCTGCTTCAGGCGAATCGCCGCCGACAGGCCAGCCGGGCCGCCGCCGACGATCACCACGTCGTATTCCATCGACTCGCGGGGACCGTACTGCTCAATGAGACTTGCGGGGGTCATTGATGCTCCTCTTACCGTTAGAATGCTTTTTGCGAGAATGCTTTTGCGGGATCGTATTGTGGGCGAACGATCCATGAGCTGCAACTCAAGAAGTAGAGATTAGCACGATCGTTCTATTTATGTGATAGGGTGTTGTCCCGCACATGGGCGGTCGGTGTGCCCGTCGCAGCCGGTGCCTGACGTATCTGGCCTTACCCGCAGCGCTGCAACGTGGAACTGGAACCCGAAACCCAACCGAACAAGGTAACCACAATGGGCCGTTCGATCAATCTGGAAGGCAAGGTTGCGTTGATTACCGGCGCCTCGAGCGGGCTCGGCAAGCGCTTCGCTCAGGTGTTGTCGCAGGCGGGCGCGAAAGTCGTGCTGGCAAGCCGCCGTACCGAGCGCCTGAAGGAACTGCGCGCCGAGATCGAGGCATCCGGCGGCGCGGCGCATGTCGTTTCGCTGGACGTAACCGATTACCAGAGCATCAAGTCTGCCGTCGCGCACGCCGAAACCGAGGCGGGCACCATCGACATTCTCGTGAACAACTCGGGCGTGTCGACCACCCAGAAGCTGTCGGACGTGACGCCCGCGGATTTCGAGTACGTCTTCGATACCAACACGCGCGGCGCTTTTTTCGTTGCCCAGGAAGTGGCCAAACGCATGATCATGCGTGGCAACGGCGGGCAGAAACCGTCGTACCGCATTATCAACATCGCGTCGATGGCGGGCTTGCGCGTGCTGCCGCAAATCGGCCTGTACTCGATGAGCAAGGCCGCTGTCGTGCACATGACCAAGGCGATGGCGCTCGAATGGGGCAAGCATGGCATCAATGTGAACGCCATCTGTCCGGGCTATATCGACACCGAAATCAATCACCACCACTGGTCCACCGAGCAGGGCCAGAAGCTGACGGCCATGCTGCCGCGTCACCGGGTGGGCAAGCCGGAAGACCTGGATGGGCTGTTGCTGCTGCTCGCCGCCGACGAATCGCAATTTATCAACGGCTCGATCATTGCCGCCGATGACGGCTTCGGGCTGTCCTGAACGTCCGTCATTCATCGGCGCGTGGCCGCGCTCCCTGTTTCAACCCGCAGAAGAAGTCTGATGACCGATTACCACGCAGTTTTTGAGCTGTCCATGCCGATCCGTTGGGGCGACATGGACGCGTTTGGCCATGTGAACAACACGGTCTATTTCCGCTATATGGAGCAGGTGCGCATTTCCTGGTTCGAGCAACTGGGCATTGCCGGCGGCAACAGTGAAGGGCAGGGGCCGGTGATCGTCAATGCGTCGATGGAGTTTCTCAAGCAGTTGCATTACCCCGGTGACGTGATTGGCCGGATGTCGGTCGGCACGCCCGGGCGCAGCAGTTTCGACACTGCGTTCGAACTCACGCGCGCCGACGATCCCGATACCGTCTATGCACGCGGTGCCGCACGCTGCGTGTGGATCGACTACGCGGCCGGCAAATCGACGCCGATCCCCGATGTGCTGCGCGCCACCATCGAAGGGGCGGTGCTCGTCAAGGGTGCCTGAAGCACGTGCTGCGGGTGCTACGCGCGCCGCAGCATCCGCGCCACGCACAACACGCGTACACGCGCACATTCCGCAGCCCCGGGTCATTGCCCGAGCAGCCGCTGCAACAGTTCCGTGGCGTTGCCCGTGCCGTATTTGCGCATCAGCCGCGCCCGGTAGACATCCACGGTGCGCGGGCTGATGTCCAGCGCCCGCCCGATCTGCTTGCTGGTTTTACCCGTGACGAGCTGAGCGGCGATTTCCCGCTCGCGCGGCGTCAGCTCCACGGCGACCCGGCGCGTCGCGCTCAGATCCTCGAAAGTCCAGACGCCGGCGGCATGCGGCGCGGCGCGTTCGAGCGAGCGCCCCGTCACGTGACACCAGAACAGTTCGCCATTGGCGCGTTTCATGATGCGATCGTCGGCATAACTGCCCTGCGCGGTCATGATGGGCGGAATGCGAGCGCCGATCCGCTCGAATTCGTCCGTGGACGGATACAGCACCTGAAACGACTGCCCGAGCAACGCCTCGCGCGCGCAGCCGAAGATCGACGCCAACTGGTCGTTGCAGTCTTCAATGAAACGCTCGCGTGAGAGCACGAGCCCGATAGGCGCAAGGTGGAAAGCGGTTTGGTAATCCAGTGCAGGCATGGCGGGGCGGCGGGTGTCTACTTATGTATTTTTGCGTATTGTGCCGTATGACGGGCGCATCGTACCCTTGCCGAACCAATCATAAGGCTGCGATGTCACAGCGAGAGACGCGCGTGGCGCTTCGGCGAAGGCTACGTCCGGCGCTCATGTGCAAGGCGTGTCCGGCGCGTTGTTCAACGTCAGCGCAGGCGCGGCGGCGGATGACTAGAATGACGTTCTGGGCACAGCAACACACGCCTCGCGCGCACGCCACGCCAGAGCGGTGACACGGTCACCGTGCTCGAGCACCCTGCATCGCACCGGTCCGGGGGCCGGCGTACCGGATTTCGAGTTTCCATAGAGGAAGGGACACACTGATGAACAAGGTCTATCCAGACGCGGTCACCGCGCTCAAGGACATCGTCAAGGACGGGCAGACGTTCGCCGTCGGCGGCTTTGGCCTGTGCGGCATCCCCGAGGCGCTGATCGCGGCGTTGCGCGATTCGGCGGTCAAAGGCATCACCTGCATCAGCAACAATGCGGGTGTCGACGGTTTCGGCCTCGGCCTGCTGCTCGAATCGCGCCAGATCAAGAAGATGATCTCGTCGTACGTGGGCGAGAACAAGGAATTCGAACGGCAATATCTGGCCGGCGAACTCGAACTGGAATTCACCCCGCAGGGCACGCTCGCCGAAAAGCTGCGCGCGGGCGGCTCCGGCATCCCGGCCTTCTTCACGAACACCGGCTACGGCACGCTGATCGCCGAAGGCAAGGAAACCCGCCAGTTCGGCGAAAACCACTACGTGCTCGAACACTCGCTGACCGCCGATGTCGCGCTCGTGAAGGCATGGAAGGCCGACAAGTCCGGCAACCTGATCTATCGCCGCACGGCGCGCAACTTCAACCCGATGTGCGCAATGGCGGGCAAGATCACCGTGGCGGAAGTCGAGGAAATCGTGGAAGTGGGCGAACTCGATCCGGACGCGATCCACACGCCGGGCATCTTCGTGCAGCGCATCGTGCTGAATGCGCATCCGGAGAAACGCATCGAACAACGCATCGTCCGCGCGAAAGGAGCGTGATCATGGCATGGACTCGTGACGAAATGGCCGCACGCGCGGCGAAGGAACTGCAGGACGGCTTCTACGTGAACCTGGGCATTGGCTTGCCCACGCTGGTGGCGAACCACGTGCCGGCCGGTGTCGAGGTGTGGCTGCAGTCGGAAAACGGTCTGCTCGGCATTGGCCCATCGCCCACAGAGGAAGAGGTGGACGCTGACCTGATCAACGCCGGCAAGCAGACGGTGACCACGCTGCCGGGTTCGTCGATTTTCTCGTCGGCGGATTCGTTCGCGATGATCCGCGGCGGCCACATCAACCTGGCCATTCTCGGCGCCATGCAGATCAGCAAGAAGGGCGACCTCGCCAACTGGATGATTCCGGGCAAGATGATCAAGGGCATGGGCGGCGCGATGGATCTGGTGGCTGGCGTCAAGCGCGTCGTGGTGCTGATGGAGCACGTCGCGAAGGGCGATCAGCACAAGATCCTCGAAGAATGCACGCTGCCGTTGACGGGCGTGGGCGTGGTGGATCAGATCATCACCGACCTGGGCGTGATCGAGGTGACGCAAGATGGCTTGAAGCTCACTGAACTGGCGCCGGGCGTCACGGTCGAGGAAATCAAGGCCAAGACGGGCGCGCCGCTGGATGTGAGCGCGGTGAGCTGATCTTAGTTCGTTGTTCTCGCGCTGGCGCCTCTGTGAAGGGCAATGGCGAAGAGGGACGGTATAGCGGGCGGGACGCGAGTCTCCGCCCGCTTTTTCTTTTGATGCGGCGCGGGGCTTGGCCTGGTGGCATGGGCATGCGATTTTTCCTAGGCCGTTCGGTCGATCGTGCCGTGTGGCAAAGCGGTTTACAATCGTTTGCACGCTGTGGGCCTTCGCTGTGGGTTTCTGAAGGGTCCGCACTTTTGCAAAGGGAAATTCGATGACCGCTACGCCTTCCGCTTCTCTCACCGCAGCAAATCGGACTTCGCCCCGCCAACGTTTCGTCCAGTGTGCGAGCCCCGGCGGCTTGCATCGCGTGGCGTACACCGAATGGGGCGATCCGGCCAATCCGCGAGTGCTGGTGTGTGTGCATGGGCTGACGCGTTCGGGTCGCGATTTCGACCGGCTCGCGGCGGCGTTCGCCGACACATACCGGGTGATTTGTCCGGACGTGGTGGGGCGTGGGCTTTCATCCTGGCTAACCATCCCCAACTACTATAGCGTGCCGCAGTACGTGGCGGATATGGTCACGCTGATCGCGCGGCTCGATGTCGAAAAAGTGGACTGGTTCGGCACCTCGATGGGCGGTCTGATCGGCATGGGGCTGGCCGGGCTGCCGGGCTCGCCTATCCAGAATATGTTGCTCAACGATGTCGGGCCGCACCTCGAGGGTGGCGCGGTGGGGCGCATCGGGGACTACCTCGGCAAGCCGGTGCGTTTCGAGACGCTGCAACAGGGCATCGATTACGCCGCTTTGCTTGCGCAATCGTTCGGCCCGCTTACACCGGAAGAATGGTGCGAGATCAATACGCCGCTGTTGCATGAGCGTGACGGCGCCTGGTACTTCCGCTACGACCCACGCATTGCCGAGCCGTTCAAGGCGACCACCGAAGAGGCCGTGAAGGCTGGTGAGGCGGCGCTGTGGGGCGCGCTGGGGGCGACTGCCGGCCCCGTGCTGGTGGTGCGTGGGGAACAATCGGATCTGCTGTCGCGCGAGACGGTTGCGAAAATGATGGCGCAGGGTAAGGCGGTATCGAGCGTCGAGATTCCGGGTGTGGGGCATGCGCCGGCGTTTTTGAGCGCCGGGCAGATCGACATTGCGCGCCGCTTCTTTCTCGGGGCTGGCGCAGACGCGTCATAATATCGGGTTGCGCGGCACACTTTTGCGGGCTGCGAAGCGCACTGGCGTTCGCGGTGTTCGTTCAATTCAATCATCATCATCGGGAATCCACATGGCAGTCATTCGTCACCACGTCGGCAAACGGCTCTCCGAGATCGCAGTGCATAACGGCACCGTGTACCTCGCCGGCCAGATTGCGGAAGACGACGAGCAGGACATCACCGGCCAGACGCGCGAAGTGCTCGGGCACATCGACCGGTTGCTCGGCGAAGCGGGCAGCGACAAGTCGCATTTGCTGTCGGCGCAGATCTACATTTCGGACATGGCGCATTTCCCCGGCATGAATGCCGTGTGGGACGAGTGGGTCGCGCAGGGCGCTACGCCGCCGCGCGCCACCGTCGAAGCGCGTCTCGCGAATCCGAAGTGCCTCGTCGAAATCGTCGTCGTGGCCGCAACGCGCGACTAGATCGGCGCATGCATCTGCTGTTGAAACACGCTTGAACTTAATTTGATCCGTCTGGCCCGGCGGGCCGTCGCACCATGAATACCGATACCGTCACGACCGCTCCTCTTCCCGTCCCTTCCTTCGAGGAAGCGATGGCGTTCGTGCGCGAACATGCGGGCGAGGTGCGGCTGTCATCGGGAGAATTGCTGGCGGATCACGCGGCGGGTACCGCGTCGATCATGCGCACGCTCAATGTCGATCCGGCGGCGGTGCTGGCGGCGGCGCTGTTTGCGCTGACGCCGCATCTGCAGGATCCCGAGCAGGTGATTGCAGACGACTTCGGCGAAGAGGTTGCGCAACTCGTCAGCGACGTGCGCAAGTTGCTGCGCCTCGGCACGGTGAGTTTGCGCGCGGCGCAGAATGCGATTCCGGAAGCAGGGCGCGACGCGCAAGCGGCACGCCGCGCGCAGGTCGAAGCCTTGCGCAAGATGTTGCTCGCGTTTGCGCAGGACATCCGCGTGGTGCTGATCCGCCTTGCGTCGCGGCTGCAGTCGCTGCGTTACTACGCCGCCGCGAAGGTCACACCGTCGCCCGACGTGGCGCGTGAGACGCTCGATATTTACGCACCGCTCGCAAACCGGCTGGGCATCTGGCAATTGAAGTGGGAGCTGGAAGACCTCGCGCTGCGCTTCGAAGAGCCCGCTACTTACAAGCGTATCGCGAAGCTGCTCGATGAGAAGCGTGTGGAGCGCGAGAGTTATGTGGCCGAGGCCATCGCGCGGCTGCAACAGGAACTCGCAGCGGCCCATATTCGCGCGGAAGTCAGCGGACGGCCAAAACACATCTACAGCATCTGGCGCAAGATGCGCGGCAAGGAACTCGACTTTGCCGAGCTGTATGACGTGCGCGCGTTTCGCGTGATCGTGCCGGATATCAAGGATTGCTACACAGTGCTCGGCATCGTGCATAACCTGTGGCAACCGGTGCCGAAGGAATTCGACGACTACATTTCGCGTCCCAAGCCGAATGGCTATAAATCGCTGCACACGGTGGTGATCGGCGACGACGGCCGTGCGTTCGAAGTGCAGATCCGTACGCAGGAAATGCATCAGTTCGCCGAATACGGCGTGGCGGCGCACTGGCGTTACAAGGAAGCGGGCGCGCGCGGCTATGGCGGTCAGGTCACTGCCAGTGAGAAGTACGACGAGAAGATTGCCTGGCTGCGTCAGTTGCTGGCGTGGAAAGACGATGTCTCCGAGGGCGAGCATGGCGAGAAGCGCGCGGCACAGCCGTGGGAACAATTGCGCCAGGCCACCTTCGACGACGACCACATCTACGTGCTGACGCCGCAGGCGCGTGTGATTCCGCTGCCGCAGGGCGCAACGCCTGTGGACTTTGCGTATCACCTGCACAGCGAACTGGGACATCGGTGCCGCGGCGCGCGCGTCGACGGCGCGATGGTGCCGCTCAACACGCAGTTGCAAAACGGCCAGACGGTAGAGATCGTCGCGGTGAAGGAGGGCGGCCCGTCGCGCGACTGGCTCAATCCGCAACTGGGCTATATGCATAGCCCGCGTGCGCGCCAGAAGGTGCGCGCGTGGTTCAACGCGGTCGAAGTGCAGGAACATATCGCCACCGGCCGCGCGATGGTTGAAAAGACCTTGCAGCGTGAAGGCAAGACTTCGGTCAACCTCGATCAACTGGCGGCAAAGCTCGGCTTCAAGACCACGGACGATCTGTTCTCGGTGGTCGGCAAGGAAGAGTTCAGTTTGCGGCTGATCGAGCAGGCGTTGCAGGACGCGCCGCCGCCCGAGCCGGAAGTCGAAGCGCCCGAACAGTTCGAGAAACGCAGCAGTGGGTCGAGCGTCGCGCAGGGTGCGTCGACGGGCGTGCTGGTCGTCGGCGTCGATGCGTTGCTTACGCAACTGGCGCGTTGCTGCCGCCCGGCGCCACCCGATGGCATCAGTGGTTTTGTCACGCGCGGCAAAGGCATGTCGATCCACCGCAGCGACTGTCCGACGTTTTTGCGCATGGCCGAGCGCGCGCCTGAACGTGTGCTGGAGACCGCATGGTCCGCGGAGGTGATGAACGGACGAGGACAGTCGGTGTATCCCGTCGATCTGTCTATCGAGGCGACAGATCGGCAGGGCCTGCTGCGCGACATCTCCGAAGTGTTCGCCCGCGAGAAGATGAACGTGACAGGTGTGAAGACGCAGACGCGGCGTAACGCGGCGTTCATGCAATTCACGGTCGAGGTGTGGAGCGCGGCGCAGATTCAGCGTGCGTGTGCGTTGCTCGGTGAAGTCACGGGCGTCGTGCGTGCGTCGCGCAAAGCATGATGGCTGCGCTCAAAGCGGGCCGTTGAAGTTACGTGAAATAAAGCGGTAAAGCATAGCGGTAATTTTCAGTGTCACCGTACAAAAGTACTTGCCAAGCGATGTGGGGCTCCATATAATCTCGTTTCTTCAGGCTCGTAGCTCAGCTGGTTAGAGCACCACCTTGACATGGTGGGGGTCGTTGGTTCGAGTCCAATCGAGCCTACCAACGAAAAAGAAATTTCGGTTTTCCGGGGTTTCGAGAGATGTAGCAAGCGCCTTGGCGCAAAAGGCGAATACGGTTATGACACCGCGAACGTTGACCGATACTGCTTCGGAACGACGCTAGTCGAGGACCACTTTCGCCATTGCAGTTTGCTGGAAATGTGAATGCGGCCCCTCGAAAGTGGGGCCGCATTTTTTTCGTCTTGATGTTTTTTCTTTTGCTTGTTGCATGTGCCGCCACCGGTCGGCATCACGGAGAACGCAATGGTTTCGATACGTCTGCCTGACGGTTCTGTTCGTCAATACGAGCACCCGGTGACCGTAGCCGAAGTGGCGGCTTCGATTGGCCCAGGTCTCGCGAAGGCCGCACTGGGCGGCAAGATCGACGGCGAGCTGGTCGATACGTCCGCGTTGATCGATCACGACGCATCGCTCGCGATCATCACCGAGAAAGACGCCGACGGCCTCGACATCATTCGCCACTCCACGGCGCACTTGCTGGCGTATGCGGTGAAAGATCTGTATCCGGAAGCGCAGGTGACGATCGGGCCTGTGATCGACAACGGCTTCTACTACGACTTCTCGTACAACCGTCCTTTCACGCCGGAAGATCTCGAGAAGATCGAAAAGCGCATGCAGGAACTCGCGAAGAAAGACGAGCCGGTTACGCGCCGCGTGGTTTCGCGCGACGAAGCGGTGGACTTCTTCAAGAGCATCGGCGAAAAGTACAAGGCCGAGATCATCGAATCGATTCCCGCCAGCGACGAAATCAAGCTGTACTCGCACGGCGGCTTCACCGATCTTTGCCGGGGCCCGCACGTGCCGTCCACCGGCAAGATGAAGGTCTTCAAGCTGATGAAGGTGGCCGGCGCTTACTGGCGCGGCGATTCGAAGAACGAACAGTTGCAGCGTATCTACGGCACGGCCTGGACGAAGAAGGAAGACCAGGAAGCGTACCTGCATATGCTGGAGGAAGCGGAAAAGCGCGACCACCGCAAGCTCGGCAAGCAGCTCGACCTGTTCCACATGCAGGACGAGTCGCCGGGCATGGTGTTCTGGCATCCGCGCGGCTGGACGCTGTGGCAGCAGGTCGAGCAGTACATGCGTCGCCGCGTGAACGGTGCGGGCTACCTCGAAATCAAGACGCCGATGATCATGGACCGCTCGCTCTGGGAAGCGTCGGGCCACTGGCAGAACTATCGTGAAAACATGTTCACGACGGAATCGGAAAAGCGCGACTACGCCATCAAGCCGATGAATTGCCCCGGTCACGTGCAGGTCTTCAATCACGGACTGCGTTCGTACCGCGATCTGCCGTTGCGTTATGCAGAATTCGGCTCGTGTCACCGCAACGAATCGTCGGGCGCGTTGCATGGCCTGATGCGTGTGCGCGGTTTCGTGCAGGACGACGCGCACATTTTCTGTACCGAAGAGCAGTTCATCAGCGAGTCGATCGCCTTCAACACGCTGGCCATGAGCGTGTACAAGGACTTCGGTTTCGATAACGTCGAGATCAAGCTGTCGCTGCGCCCCGACGCGCGCGCCGGTACGGACGAAACGTGGGATCGCGCCGAGCAGGGCCTGCGCGACGCGCTGACGGCCTGTGGCGTGACGTGGGAAGAGCTGCCCGGCGAGGGCGCGTTCTACGGTCCGAAAGTGGAATATCACATCAAGGACGCGCTCGGCCGCTCGTGGCAGTGCGGCACGTTGCAGCTCGACATGGTGCTGCCAGAGCGTCTCGGCGCCGAGTATGTGGCGGAGGATAACAGCCGTCGCCGGCCCATCATGCTGCACCGGGCAATTGTCGGATCAATGGAGCGCTTCATCGGTATTCTCATCGAGCACCATGCTGGTGCAATGCCGTCGTGGCTCGCCCCGATGCAGGTTGTGGTGATGAATATCGCAGAAAGTCAGGCCGAATACGCCCAATCACTAGCCCAAACGTTGCAAAAACAAGGGGTTAGAGTAGAGGCCGATTTGCGCAACGAGAAGATTAGCTATAAAATACGAGAGCACACGCTGGAAAAGGTGCCGTACCTCCTTGTGGTCGGCGACAAAGAGCGTGATGCCCAAACGGTAGCCGTGCGTGCCCGTGGCGGTGTTGATCTGGGTGTGATGCCCGTCAGCACCTTCCTTGAGCGTCTGCATCAGGACGTGCAGTCGTTCAAATAAACCCACTTGGCAGCGCGGCTCGTTTTTTTAATTTTTAGAGGAAACGTAACATCGCTACTGATAAGTCTGCGCACCGCATCAACGGTGAAATTACTGCACCCGAGGTGCGTCTGGTCGGAGTCGAGAACGAACCGCTCGGCATCGTGAAACTCGCTGATGCGTTCCGGATGTCGGAACAGCAAGACGTGGATCTGGTTGAAATTGCCCCGCAGGCGGTGCCGCCTGTGTGCCGTCTGATGGACTACGGCAAGTTCAAGTACCAGGAAGCGAAAAAGCAGCACGAGGCAAAGCTCAAGCAGAAGGTCATCCAGGTCAAGGAAGTCAAATTCCGCCCGGGTACCGACGACGGTGACTACAACGTCAAACTGCGCAATCTCGTTCGCTTCCTC
Organism: Paraburkholderia sp. DHOC27; assembly: GCF_003429005.1. Classification (GTDB taxonomy): domain Bacteria; phylum Pseudomonadota; class Gammaproteobacteria; order Burkholderiales; family Burkholderiaceae; genus Paraburkholderia. Next base: position 128,424 of record NZ_QVQV01000004.1, on the reverse strand, counting down.
GAAGACGGCGACAAGACGAAAATCACGTTGCGTTTCCGTGGCCGCGAGATGGCTCACCAGGAAATTGGCATGCGCATGCTGGAACGTCTGCGCACGGACCTGGACGAAGTCGGTCAGGTCGAGCAAATGCCGAAAATGGAAGGGCGCCAGATGATCATGGTGCTCGCTCCGAAGAAAAAGAAGTAAATCTCCCGCGCGGTTTTGAGCGCTGGGCGGTTGGCAGCGCGCCTTGTGGCGTGCGCCGGAATAGCGAAGAGTTTGAGTTGTGAATTGATTTGTACTTCGCCGCCACGTGTGTGGCGAAGACAGGCAGGTTTCGGAGGAGCGTCCCATGAAAATGGCCGCGAATCCTGAAAAAGCGGCGACCAGCAAGACCGGTCTGCTGCATACCAAGTGGAGTGGGTTTCGAAGGGCGGGTAGTGGCCAACTGGTCGACCGCACACCCATATCCATCAAATAATGGAGTTGTCATGCCGAAGATGAAGACCAAGAAGAGTGCTGCAAAGCGCTTCGTGGTGCGTCCGGGCGGTACCGTCAAGCGCGGTCAAGCCTTCAAGCGCCACATTCTTACCAAGAAAACCACCAAGAACAAACGCCATCTGCGCGGTTCGACGGCAGTTCATGATTCCGATCTGAACTCCGTGCGCGCAATGCTGCCGTTCGCTTAACCCTTAACCGACACTCATAGGAGCGAAACATGCCTCGAGTAAAACGTGGGGTTACCGCACGGGCCCGTCACAAGAAGATCATCAAGCTGGCCAAGGGTTACCGCGGCCGTCGCAATAACGTCTATCGCATCGCCAAGCAGGCGGTCATGCGCGCAGGCCAGTACGCCTACCGCGATCGCCGCAACAAGAAGCGTGTGTTCCGCGCATTGTGGATCACGCGTATCAACGCGGCGGTGCGTCAGCACGACATGACGTACAGCGTGTTCATCAACGGCCTGAAGAAGGCTTCGATCGAACTCGACCGCAAGGTGCTGGCCGACATGGCTGTGTTCGACAAGGCTGCTTTTGCTGCGATCGTTCAGCAGGTGAAAGCCGCCGTTGCAGCCTGATTGCGCTTTGGGCAATTAAACTGCGTGGTTCGTTGCAGCGAACATCCGGTAGTCTCGGTGACGCTGCAACAAAAACGGGGCTCCTCACCGAGCCCCTTTTTTGTTGGTCGAACCAGTTTTGCATCGATTGAACACTGACGTAGAAAAGATGGGATCAATGGATCTGGACCAGATTGTCGCTGATGCGCAAAAAGCCTTCGCAGAAGCCTCCGACGTCACCACCCTCGAGAACGAGAAAGCCCGCTTTCTTGGTAAATCGGGTGCCCTGACAGAGCTGTTGAAGGGCCTTGGCAAACTCGATCCCGAGACGCGCAAGACGGAAGGCGCGCGGATCAACGTCGCCAAGCAGCAAGTAGAAGCCGCCTTGACGGCGCGCCGTCAGGCGCTGGCCGACGCGCTTCTGAACCAGCGCCTTGCCGCTGAAGCCATTGACGTCACGTTGCCCGGCCGTGGCACGGGTGCAGGCAGCCTGCATCCGGTCATGCGCACGTGGGAACGCGTCGAACAGATTTTCCGTACCATCGGATTCGATGTGGCCGACGGCCCCGAAATCGAAACCGACTGGTACAACTTCACCGCATTGAACAGCCCGGAGAACCATCCGGCGCGTTCCATGCAAGACACCTTCTATGTAGACGGCAAGGACGCCGACGGCCGTCAGTTGCTGCTGCGCACGCATACGAGCCCGATGCAGGTCCGCTACGCCCGCACCAACACGCCACCCATCAAGGTGATCGTGCCGGGCCGCACCTACCGGGTGGACAGCGACGCGACGCACTCGCCCATGTTCAACCAGGTCGAAGGCCTGTGGATCGACGAGAACATCAGCTTCGCCGACCTGAAGGGCGTCTACAGCGACTTCCTCAAGAAATTCTTCGAACGCGACGACATCCAGGTACGCTTCCGTCCGTCGTACTTCCCGTTCACCGAACCGTCGGCCGAAATCGACATGCTGTTCGAAACGGGCAAGAACGCCGGCAAGTGGCTTGAGATTTCCGGTTCGGGCCAGGTTCACCCCACGGTGATCCGCAACATGGGCCTCGACCCCGAGCGTTACATTGGCTTTGCGTTTGGCAGCGGCCTCGAACGGCTGGCCATGTTGCGCTATGGCGTGCAGGATCTGCGGCTGTTCTTCGAGAACGATCTGCGTTTCCTGCGTCAGTTCGCCTGACGCTGAACCGCTGAAGCGACTGCTGCGGCAACGCAGCCAACGCGACCAAGCCTAGCGGTCGTTTCAGCAAAGCAGGCTACAGACGCAACACCGTACAACGAGGGCGGCCGCGCACGCTGATCGACACAACGAGACGCAGCGCGCGACGCAAGCAACGCCACCGGCAGGGCGCGTGGTTATCCCACCAAGGGGTAACCGGACAAGGCCCTACCCGGACGTGGATTAACCTGATCAGAACGTACACAGAACCATGCAATTCCCGGAATCCTGGCTAAGAAGCTTTGTTGACCCGCAGATGACGACGGACGAGCTGTCGCACGCGCTGACGATGGCGGGCCTCGAAGTCGAAGGCCTGCGGCCGGCCGCGCCGCCGACCAGCAAGATCGTCGTTGGCCGGGTTCTCGAGGTGGTGAAACACCCGGACGCGGACAAACTCAACGTGTGTCAGGTCGACGCCGGCACGGGCACGACGCTCAACATCGTCTGCGGCGCACCGAACGTCGCGCCTGGCATCAAGGTGCCGGTCGCCCTCGTGGGCGCCGAGCTGCCGCCGGCCGAAGAAGGCGGTGCGCCGTTTGCCATCAAGCTGTCGAAGCTGCGCGGCGTGGAAAGCCAGGGCATGCTGTGCTCGGCCCGTGAGCTGAAACTCTCGGAAGATCACAGCGGCCTGATGATCCTGCCGGAAGACACGCCGATCGGTCAGGACATCCGCGAGACGCTGAATCTCGACGACACCGTGTTCGAAATCAAGCTGACGCCGAACAAGGCGGACTGCCTGTCGGTGTTCGGTGTGGCGCGCGAAACGTCGGCTATTACCGGCGCGCCGCTGCATCCGCTGGATATCAAGCCGGTCAAGGTCACGTTGAACGAGACGTTGCCCGTGAAGATTTCGGCGCCCGACCTGTGCGGCCGTTTCTCGGGCCGCGTGATTCGTGGCGTGAACGCACGGGCGAAGTCGCCGCACTGGCTGGTGGAGCGTCTGGAGCGTTCGGGTCAGCGCAGCATCAGCGCGCTGGTCGACATCTCCAACTACGTGATGCTCGAACTGGGCCGGCCGTCGCACGTGTTCGATCTGGACAAGATCCACGGCAGCATGGATGTGCGCTGGGGTCGCAAGGGCGAAACGCTGAAGCTGTTGAATGGCAACACGGTTGAAGTGGATGACACCGTCGGCGTGATCGCGGACGATCAGCACATCGAAAGTCTCGCGGGCATCATGGGCGGCGACAGCACGGCCGTCACGCTCGACACCGCCAACATCTATCTCGAAGCCGCGTTCTGGTGGCCGGACAGCATTCGCGGCCGCTCGCGCAAATACAACTTCTCCACTGACGCAGGACATCGCTTCGAGCGCGGTGTCGACTATGCGACGACCGTCGAGCACATCGAGCGCATCACGCAGTTGATCCTCGACATCTGCGGTGGCGAAGCGGGTCCGGTGGACGATCAGATCGTCAATATCCCGCAACGCGCGCCAGTGAAGATGCGGGTCGCGCGGGCGAATCGCATCATCGGCGTCAAGATCGACGCCGACGAGATCGCGCAGATTTTCACGCGCCTCGGTCTCACGTTCGAACGTGAAGGCGACGTGTTTTCGGTGACGCCGCCGTCGTATCGCTTCGACATCGAGATCGAGGAAGATCTGATCGAAGAAGTGGCGCGCATCTATGGCTTCGAAAAGATTCCGGCGCGCCCGCCCGTTGCGACGAGCGAGATGCGCGCGACCAACGAAACGCGCCGCACCCTCCACGACATTCGGCACGCGCTGGCTGCACGCGACTACGCGGAGACGGTGAACTTCAGCTTCGTCGACGCCGAGTGGGAGAAGGATTTCGCCGGTAACGAGCAACCGGTTCGTCTGCTCAACCCGATCGCGAGCCAGCTTTCGGTGATGCGCACGACGTTGGTGGGCAGCCTTATCGAAGTGCTGCGCACGAACCTGAATCGCCGCGCGGACCGCGTGCGCGTCTTCGAAGTGGGTCGCGTCTTCCTGCACGATCCGGCCATCAAGGCGGGCGAACTGCAGGTCGAAGGTTTCTCGCAGCCGAAGATGTTTGGCGCGCTTGCCTATGGCCCGGCGCTGGACGAGCAGTGGGGCGCGGCAACGCGTGGCGTGGATTACTTCGACGTCAAGGCCGATCTCGAAGCGGTGCTCGCGCCGGCAGTGGCGCGCTTCGTGAAAGCGGAGCATCCGGCGCTGCATCCGGGACGCAGTGCGCGGATTGAATTGAATGGTCGGGCAGTGGGCTGGATTGGCGAATTGCATCCGCGCTGGATGCAGAAATATGATTTGCCGCACGCGCCGATTCTGTTTGAAATCGAAGCCGACGCATTAATCCAGCGGGCATTGCCGGTACCTACGGAAGTATCAAAGTTTCCGCCGGTTCGCCGTGATATTGCGGTGGTCGTGGATGAAAAAATCGAGGTTCAGGCACTGCTGGACGAGATGCAAAAGGCGCTCGTCGAAGACGCCTGCAAGACCGTCAGAAGGGTTGCGCTTTTCGACGAATTTCGTCCAAAATCAAACACTTCCGGCGGATTGGCAGCTCACGAGAAAAGCCTTGCGTTCCGTGTGACCTTGCAAGATACTGGCGGGACCCTTCAGGACGAGACGGTCGATCTGGCCATTCAAACCCTGGTGGATCGTCTGGCTCGAGTATATGGCGCACGGTTGCGCGGATAACCCGCGGAATACTCTAAACGCGGCAGTTTCCGCATTTTCCGTTTCAGGTTGGCGCGCCATTTGATAGATATGAATGAAATGAACTCGAGTGATTTCGAAGCCCTTCTTACGGCGCAACGTAGCGCCATGATTCGCGATATTCCGACATCACCCGCTAACGCTTCGGCGGAAACGCCCACGCTCACCAAGGCAGAACTCGCTGAGTTGCTGTTCGACAATGTCGGACTCAACAAGCGGGAAGCGAAGGACATGGTCGAGGCGTTCTTCGAAGTGATTCGTGACGCGCTGGAAAGCGGGGATAGCGTGAAGCTGTCGGGCTTCGGCAACTTTCAGTTGCGCGACAAGCCGCAGCGTCCAGGCCGAAATCCGAAGACTGGCGAGGCAATTCCCATTGCCGCTCGTCGCGTTGTAACGTTTCATGCAAGTCAAAAGCTGAAGGCGCTGGTTGAAAGCGGCGCTGAGGCGAGCTTCGCGCGCTAATCGACTGGCGCGTTCCTGCGCAACCCACCACGACGGCTAACTGACGATGACAGCGACGATCGAAAAAGTCGTCTTGCCTCCGATTCCGGCGAAGCGCTACTTCACGATCGGTGAAGTGAGCGAGCTCTGCGGTGTGAAACCGCATGTGCTGCGCTACTGGGAGCAGGAGTTCACGCAGTTGCGACCGGTCAAGCGGCGCGGCAATCGCCGTTACTACCAGCACCATGAAGTGCTGCTGATCCGGCGGATTCGCGAGTTGCTGTATGAGCAGGGCTTCACCATCAACGGTGCGCGCAACCGGCTCGATTCGCATGGCGGAACACATGGCGCCGGCCCTGCTGAAGAGATGGTCGAGGAAGGCGAGGTGATGGAACCGGCGGCAGCGTCGACGATGGCCAGCGTGGATGTCGATCAGTTGCGCAAGGAACTCCTGCACGTGATCGACTTGCTGAGCCATTGATTAGCCCACTGATTTGCACGCTTGCTGTTTTTGTTGGTTGCCAGCGGTTCTAATCGAGCAAAGTGTCTGTTATACTTTTGTGCTGTTCGGGGCGTAGCGCAGCCTGGTAGCGTACCTGCATGGGGTGCAGGTGGTCGGAGGTTCAAATCCTCTCGCCCCGACCAAGAATCAAACCCGCACACCGTAAGGTGGTGCGGGTTTTTCTTTTGGTGCGGCGGATTCATCTGAGGCGGAAGGGAAGGGCAAAAAACCGATTGCCAACGAAACCAAAAATTACTACGGACTACGACATAATTACTTGCGTCAAAATCTTTGCCGAGCCGCAGACAACGACCAACCCCTCCCACCGTTTGCGCGACCTCCCCGCGCAAACGGCCACCTCCAGATTAAACGCAACCTACAACGCCAGCCTGCCCTCAATGCCCCAGCGGCGAGCGCACATCCGGATCGTCTTCTACGACCTCCTGCGTCGCAAGCCAATAAGGCTGTCGATTGTAATAACTATGCGTCGTGGTGCCCCACTTCGAATCAGCCATCGTCGGCCAGTGGTCCTTGTCGAAACCCGGTTCATCTTTCAGACGCTGTGCAGTGATGTCGACGTGGAAGCATTTCTGATCCGTGTCGAGCGTCAGAGCGTTCCACGGGATGGCGTGCAGGTTGGCGCCCATGCCCAGGAAGCCCCCCTCGGCCAGCACGGCGTAAGCGATCCGTCCGCTGCGCACATCGAGCATGATGTCGGAAATCTTGCCAACATGCTCGCCGTCCGAGGACATCACCTTGTTGCCGTCGAGTGTCGCCGCGGCCATGATTTCCGGTCCCGGGCCTTCTCCGACACCGCCGCCAATCACGTTCGCTCCGCTGCGCGTATCACCTTGAGGATTGATTGAGCCCATTATTGCCTCCTTGGAAAATGGTGTATCCATAGGCGCGCAAGGGGCATACCTGAGACGGGCGCGCTACACCCAATGCCAAGAACGCAGCGACCACGAGCGTGTTGCGAGCGGGGTAAGATCACGGAGTTGGTCCGCTGTAGAACGGCACTCTATCCACCCTCATCGCATCAGGAGCGCACGGCATGGCTACATACATCGTGTTTACCCGGGAAAGCACGCAGGATCAGACGGAACTCGACGTTTATTCGAGCAAGGTGGGCCCCACATTTAGCGGGCATCCTGTGAAGGTTCTGGCGGCTTACGGACCGCAACAGGTTCTCGAAGGTGACGCGCCCGAGGGCGTCGTGATCCTGGAGTTTCCGACCACGGAAGCCGCGCGTGGCTGGTATGACAGTCCCGCGTATCAGGAGGTCGCCCAGCACCGCTTCAAAGGTTCACGCTATCGCGCGGTGCTCGTGGAAGGCGTGTAACGAGGCGTGCGCTCGGGGCGGCGCGATTACGTGCTGCTGCTGCATCGCGATGCAAAGCGATGCAGCAGCAGCGACCCTCGACGCACTGCAGGCCGTTCCGAGCCAGTGACATCCAACGCACGGGACGCTGGCACAAAGCGCGCTTAATGTTGCCCATCCACCCGTGGATCGACCGGCGCCGTCGTCACCGGGTTTCCCGGCGGCACCGGCCGCTCGTTGATCCACGCATTGAGCAGGGTGCTGGTGACCGCGAGAATCACCGGCCCCATGAACAGGCCCACGATTCCGAACGCAAACATCCCGCCCAGTACACCGGCAAGGATGAGCAGCATCGACAGGTTGACGCCGCGTTTGATGAGCATCGGCCGCATGAAGTTGTCGAGCATGCCGATCATCACCGACCAGATGAACAGCAGTACGGCGGCCACGTGCGCGCCGTGCCAGAACAGCCATGCGACGCCGCCGAGCAACGGCAACATGGGCCCGATCTGCGCGAGACACAGCATCAACATCAGCGCGGTGAGAATGCCCGCGCCCGGCACACCCGCTATCCACAGGCCGATCCCGCCCAGTGCGGATTGCGTAACCGCGGTCACGACGATGCCAAGCGCCACGGCGCGCACGGCGGCGCCCGCCAGCACGGCCGCCTGCGCGCCACGCTCGCCGGCGATGCGCGTGGCAAGACGCAGCACGAACGCGCCGGCCTTCTCGCCCTGGCTATACAGAATGCCGGTGATGATGACGGTCACGAACATATGAATCACGAAGGCGCCGACCAGTGCCGCATGTCCGAACATCCAGCGCGCGGCAATGGTCGCGTAGGGCTCCAGTCTCGCGAGCAGGCCGCCGGGACCTGCATCGGAGAGTGACTGCCATTCGGTCGAGACGCGATGCCCCACGACCGGCACATCGCCCACCCAACCCGGTGGCGGCGGCAACGCGTAGTCGGGCAGGTGCTTGATGGTGTCCATGATCTCGCCCGCGTGTTCGGCGAGCGTCGAGATCGCCGCATATAACGGCAGCACGATCACCACCAGCAGGATGACCAGCATCACGGTGGTCGCGATCCAGCGGCGATTGGCGCAGCGTCGCTGCACGGCCAGCATGGCGGGCCACGTGGCCACCACGATGGTAGTGGCCCAGATCAGCCCTGGAATGAAGGGACGCACGACGTACAGGCTGCCTATCGTCAAGCCGCACAGGATGACGACAATGAGCATGATGCGTGCGATGTCGACGGTATCACGCTGATTCAACATATCGCTCTCCACAATGAGGGGTGTTGCGTGACGCATGTGTCGAGGCAACTTGAGTACTGGATACTAATGCATTGGCGCAACGACATTGGCGATGCGCATCAGTAAAACGCCTGAGCGGGGCGTGTCGCGAGCCAGCCCACGCAGCAAACCCACGCAGCAAACCCACGCAGCAAACCCACGCAGCAAACCTAGTGGGACATCGATTGCGCAGTGCTGAGCAGATTCTGCGGCACGACCCGAATGATGCCATTGCGCGGACTGTCGATATCCGCAATGAGCATGACCGAGAGCGACACCACCAGCGGCATCACCAGCAGAAAGCGCTTGAACAGCGTCGCAGTACGCGCACCGTAACCCACCAGCACGTTGCAAAACGCGCCGATCACGATCATTAGTGTCCACGCCGCAAGCGGAATGCGATTCCACCATGCCGCCTGCGTGTAACCCTGCGTATTGATGACATCGTTCATGCCGGCCACCGCCAGCGCGGTGACGGGGGTAGGCTGGGCAAGCGCCGCATTCTTGAGATCGACCCACATCTGATCTTCGAGCTTGCCGGTAGCCGCGTCGATTTCCGCCAGCCGCTGCGCATCGGTCACCTGATAAAACAGGATGCGTTGCTCCAGATACTTGACGAGCAGGGCGCGCACGCTGCTGGCCATCGCATCGGGTAGCAGATTCGCCCGTAGATACTCCGTGCCGATCGCGTTGGCCTCTTCTTCTTCGTAGTTCTTGCGCTGATCGTAGCGGCCCACCGCCATCGAGAGACTAAAGCCGATCACCAGTGCCAGCAGCGTCAACGTCGCGGACTGCACCACGCTGAAGTCCTCGCGCATCTCGCTGTCGAGCGGCTTCTTGCGGCGCAGTACGGACGCGCCGAACCATGCCGCGACCGACATCAGCACGAACGACACAAGAAAGAAAATCAGCGGGTGGTTCGTCAGTTCAGTCATGCGTCGCTCCAAAGCGTTGGGTTGTCGCGATACTGATGAGATGACAGCGGCTATGACTCCGTACGCTAACGCCGCGATTCAAGGCTGCAATTCAAAGCCGCAACTCAAAGCTGTGACTCAAAGCTGTGACTCAAAGCTGTGACTCAAAGCTGTGACTCGATCGGCAGCAGGCCAAGAAACCATATTCCGATCCGCTTCATCGTCGTGACATCGGGCTCGCTGAGTTCGGCGGTGGTGCCATCGGGCCGCGTATCTATCCAGACAATGCGGGTCTTGCCGTTCGCGTCCTGACGCTCTTCGAGCCGCCACGCAATCTGGTTGAGTTTCGGTTCGAGTCCGTCGACCACCTGCGCGGCCGCCGCCGGGCTTTCGCAATACACGCCGACTTCGGTGTTGAGCGTGACGGAACGCGGATCGAGGTTCATCGAGCCGATGAAAATGCTGCTGCGATCGAACACGTAGGTCTTCGCATGCAGCGAGGCTTTCGACGAACCGAGAATGGATTTCTTCGTATGCCCGTCGTCGTCTTCGTCGGCGGCGGGCTTCAGCTCATAAAGATGCACACCGGCGTCGAGCAGATCCTTGCGATAGCGCTGATATCCCGCGTGCACAGCGGCGACATCCGTGGCGGCGAGCGAGTTGGTGAGCACCGTCACACTCACGCCACGCTGTGTCAGCGAACGCATCCACGCTACGCCGTCTTTGCCCGGTACGAAATACGGCGAGACGATCAGCACTTCCTTCTGCGGCTGGATAGCGAGCGCCTTGAATTGCGTGAGCAGGTGGCCTTGCGCATCGTCGGGCGAGCGCGTGATCTTGGCCGGGTCGTCGTAGAGCAGGGTGGCTTTGCCCCACGAGAAATCGGTGTCTTTCGGCGCGAGGGTTTCGTTGAGCCGTTCGCTGGCCTTCGCGACATACGGCGTGTCGCGATTGGCGAGCACGAAGGCGTGCAGCTTCTCCCGATAAGCCGGCAACGCATCCGGGGGAGCGGTGTGACCCGTCAGATTCTCGATCGGGTACGCGGCGTCCGAATTCCAGAATTGATCGAAGGCCGTGGACACGCGATGCACCACCGGCCCAAAGGTCAGCACATCCAGATCGCCGAATGCGACGTCGCTGGAGGCGCCGAAGTACTCGTCGCCAATATTGCGGCCGCCGAGAATCGCCGCCTGGTTGTCGGCGATCAGCGCCTTGTTGTGCATGCGCCGGTTGATGCGCTTGAATTCGAGCGCACTGCCGAGCTTCTTGAAAGTCCGGTCCGCAACCGGATTGAACAGGCGTATCTGGATGTTGGGATGCGAGGCGAGCGCGAGCAGCACGCGGTCGTCGGCGTTGGTGCCGAGATCGTCCAGCAGCAAACGCACCCTGACGCCGCGATCGGCCGCGTTCAGCACGGCATTGGCCAGATAGCGCCCGGTCAGGTCGTCGTGCCAGATGTAGTACTGCAAATCGAGTGTGCGATCCGCGGCGTCCGTCAGCACGATGCGCGCGAGCAGGGCGTCGACGCCATCGGGCAGCAGATGAAAGGCGCTCTGCTCCGGGTGCTTCTGTTCCTGCGGCGCGAAGGCCGTGCCGAGCCGCGTGCCGCCAGTGTCGACGAGCGCATGCGTTTCGATCCGGTTGGCCTGCGGCGGCAAGCCGACACAGGCAGACAGCAACAGGACAGCGAGGGCCGCGAGCATGCCGCGAAGCGTCGTCATGGGGGACTCCTTCTCAGGTTCCTGTGCGAGAGCAAGGCGAGTATAGCGACCAGCCTCGTATGACTGTCAATGGCTATCGAGCATGCGCGCCCATCTTGCGTAGCCGGAGTGCGGGCCGCCCACGCAGTGAACACCGGCGCCGAACCTGAAGTATCCTTGGACGCTGCAATCCCGCAGATACTTCGCATTGACACAATGACAGACTTCCCCTTCGACGCCGTGCTGTTCGACTGTGACGGCGTGCTCGTCGACTCAGAACCCATCACCAACCGCGTACTCGCCCGGATGCTCGGCGAACTGGGCTGGCAGATCACACCCGAGGAAACGCTGCGGGTCTTCGTCGGCAAAGCCGTGAAGGATGAGACCGCGCTGATCGAAGCGAATACCGGCGTGGCCATCACGCAGACGTGGCTCGAAGACTTCAGGGCGCAGCGCAACGAAGCACTGGAGCGCGAACTGGTCGCGATCGAGGGCGCGGCGTTCGCCGTGCGCGAATTGCATGCGCGACTCAACGGACGGATCGCGGTGGCCTCCGGCGCGGATCGGGTCAAGGTGGAACTGCAGTTGCAGAAGATCGGCATTCTGGATTGCTTCGAAGGCCGTATTTTCAGCGGCCATGAGACGCCGCGCAGCAAGCCTTATCCGGACGTGTATCTGGCGGCCGCCGAGGCCCTCGACGTGGACCCTGCACGCTGTGCGATCGTGGAAGATACCGTGACGGGCGCTACCGCAGGGGTGGCCGCGGGCGCCACGGTGTTTGGCTACAGTCCGGGTCAAGCCGGCCACAGCGACCCGGATGCGTTGCGCGCCGTGGGTGCCGTACAGGTGTTCAGGGACATGGCGCAATTGCCGGCGCTCCTCGCAGCGTGGTCGCGCGGCTAGCCTTCCTTGACGCGTGCGACTTCATAGGCGGCAGTCCTCAGCGAATGTGCGGCAATGAGCGGCAATGAGCGGCAAGGACTTGCTCGATGGCCAAAAGGCATGCTTTGCATGCACCGATCTCATATTTGTGGTCAGGGTTTACCCGTATTATTCGGCATGGTGGATCAATGACGCGGCGGGTTGCTTCAGACGCCCGTCATTGCCGCTTTCGACTAACACCGTGACTCGATTCCGCAGGCGCCATGTTCGGTCCTCTCCATCGCCGGGTAAGACACGCAGCCGGCCGCCGCCTGACCACGCTGCACGCGCTGACGGCCATTCTGGCGCGCCGCCGGCCGGTGTGGATGGTGTCGTTCGCGGTGGCGGAGACCAACCTCTCAGAAGGGCTGCGGGCCGCGTGCGCGTCGACCGCCATGCTGCTGCTCGGCAATCTGCTGCACGACCCCGCGTTCGCGTGGGCGGCTATCGGTGCGTTCTGGACCTGCCTCGCGGATGCCGCGGGCACCAACCGCATGCGCCTCGCCTCGATGCTGAGTTTCGCGCTGCTGTCGAGCTTATGCGGCGGTCTCACGGCCTTCGTGTCGGGCTGGTCGGCGGGCCTGCCGTCAGGCGTTGCCTCAGGGTTGCCGTCCGGTCTCTCATCTAACCTTGGGCTGTGCGCCGCGACGGCTGCGATCCTCGTCTTTGCGACCGCCGGCGCGCTGTGCCGGATCTGGGGTTCAGCGGCTGCGCAAGTGGGCATCCTCGCGGCCACCGCCTGCGTGGTGATGGTCGACAAACCCATGCACGACCCGCATAGCGGTCTGCGCTTCGTGGCGATCTATCTGTCGGGGTGTCTGTTCGCGCTGGTGCTGAGTCTGACGCTCTGGCGCATTCATCCGTTCGCGCCGAGCCGCGCGGCCGTGCGCGCAGTGTATGGCCGTCTTGCGGATATGGCGTTCGACGGCGCGCGTCTTCTGCGCCACGAAGGCGCGGACTTCCGGCATTGGGCGAGCCACGCGGCCACGTTTCGCGGTGAGGCGCGCGGCGCGCTCGAAACCGCACGTACGGTGCTGGCCAAGGTGCCCAACGCGCGCGCCGATCACCGCGCCACTTACGAGAATCTGCTGATCGCGCTGGCGGATACCGAGCGTCTGTTCGCCTATCTGATCGCCGTCACCGACGCCTGCGAACGCGGCCATCTCAGTGTGCACGAGCCGCAGCGCGCGGCGCGGCTGCTCTCGGCGATGGCCGAGGTGGCACGGCGTATTGGTCGCGCGATTCACGACGAACCCGCGGCGGCGCCGGTGGCGCTGCAACATCGTTTGCACAAGCTGGCCGGCCAGCTGGAGACCGCCCTGGGTCAGCCGCTCGCGCTGCGGCTGCACGGCACGGGACCGCTCGACTTCGATCCCGCGCCACGTGAGGCGCACGCGTGGTGGCGGGCCGCCGCCGACAACCTCGCGCAGGCCTGGCTCACGCTGAAGGCGAATGCCACGCGCAAGTCAATCGGCTTGCGGCACGCCGCGCGCGTGGGCATTGCGGTGACAGCGGGCTTCGCGATCGTGCGCGCGCTGCATTTGCCGTTCGGCTACTGGGCCACGATGGCGACGCTGCTGATCCTGCAACCGTCTATCGCGCTCACCTGGCCGCGCAGCATCGAGCGGGCGGCGGGCAGCATCGTCGGCGCCTTGCTGGCGGCAGCGATCGGTCTCGCGGTGCATTCGCCGGTCGCAATCGCCGTGATCGTGTTTCCGCTGATCTGCGCGACGATGGCACTGCGTCCCGTCAGCTATAGCCTGTTCGTGCTGTTCCTCACGCCGACCTTCGTGCTGGTGGCCGACTTCGCGACGCCCGGTGCGAGCGAGCTGATCTATGCATTGGCGCGGCTCGGCAACAACGTGCTCGGCAGCGTGATCGCCTTGCTCGCGACGTTCGTACTGTGGCCGAGCCGTGAGCCGGTGGATTTCCGCACGCGTCTCGCGGATGCCGTGCGAGCTAACCTCGCTTATCTGGTGAGCGCGTTACGCCACGTAGGCGGCGAATCCGGTGAAGCTGGTGAGCCCGCCGAGGCGGAGCACGAGGTCGAACTGCAGCGGCGTGCCGCGGGTCTCGCCAGCAACAACGCGGAAGAATCGTTCAACCGTCAGCGGCTGGAACGGCTCGACAGTTCGGTGGCCGACCGCGCTGCGATCACGGCGCTCGCACTCCTGCGCCGGCTGGCCGGCACCGCCACGCGGCTACGGCTGACGGCGCAGCGCGAACCGGTGGACCGTGAACTGGCCGGCTGGATCGACGCGGTGAGTGGCGAGATCGACGCGCATCTACGCGACACGGCACTCACACCGGCCGCAGCCGTGTTTGCCCGCGAGCATCTGTCACTGGTCGAAGCGGACGCAGTCAATCAGGTAGCGCATCTGCGGCGTCTGCTGGTGCAGAACAACTCTTAGCGCGTCTTGCCCGTCACCAGTTGCAGCGGCGTTTCGATGAACGGCGACAGGTCCTGTTCGCGCGTGTGCTCGTCGAGTGCCTTGAGCGCGACATCCACCCCGAACACGGCCTGACGCGCGGCGAACTGATCGACCGTGGCGAGGATGCGGCCGGAGTCGATGAACGACGTGATGGACGCGTCGTTGTTGTAGCCGGTGATGTAGACATTGCCGGTGCGATGCGCAATGCGCACGGCGTCCACCGCGCCGGTCGCCATGCTGTCGTTGGCGCACAGCAGGCCGCGGATGTGCGGATGCTGGTCGAGCATCACGCTGGCTGCTGCCTTGGCCTTGCTGTAGACCCAGTCGCCCGGTGCGATGGCCGCGATCTTGATGTGCGCGGCGTTCATCGCTTCGCGGAAGCCGTCGGTGCGCTGTTGTGCATTGCGGTCGGTGACGACCCCTTCGATGATGCCGACTTCGTCGCCCGGCTTGAGCTTGCTCGCCAGATAGTTCGCCACCAGCCGCGCGCCCTTGAGATTGTCCGGTCCGATGAACGGCACGGCGATATGCGCGGCCTGCAGCGCGGCTTCATCGAGCGGGTTGTCGATGGTGGTCACGATGATGCCCGCGTCGATGGCACGCGCCACCACCGGCACCAGTGCTTTCGAATCGGTGGGCACCAGCACGATCGCGTTGATGTGCGAGGCAATCAGGTCCTCGACGATGCGGATCTGCGCCGCCGTATCCGGCTGCGCGTCGCTGCTGCGCACCACGAGGTCGAACTGCGAGGCGAAATGCTTTTGATAGTTCTGTGCCGCGCTCAACATGGCCATCGTGAACGGATCGGCAGGGGACTTCATGACCAGGGCGATCGTGGCCTTGCCATTCAAAGCGGCATTCGCGATTCTCGAATTCATCAGACCGGCGCTTGCGAGTACACCGGCCACCAGCACGCGTCGGCGTGTCTTCTGTACCATTGGCTTCCTTTGCTGTTGCGCGAGACGATGCGACGCGCGCGGGCGTCGACATGGCGCGCAGGCCAATGATACAGCGGCTCCGTGACGATTCGCGAGTGGCAGCGATGAAGTGACGCCAACAGTTAGAGCATGAGCGCAGCGCGCTTTTATTCAGCTTTCAAGTTTTTGCTTCATCATCTAAGCTCAGTCGTGTAGCAACGCACGATTGCTCGCGGCTTCTCATCTTGTCCTCCCCGCTTTCCCCACCTCCGGCGCTGCAGTCGCAGTTGCGCCGGCCTTCGTTTCGCACAGACAGGAGCGTGTTTTATGAACTACGTGACCACTCAGGACGGCGCAAAGATCTTCTACAAGGATTGGGGCACCGGCCAGCCGGTCGTGTTCTCTCATGGCTGGCCGCTGTGCGCGGACGCCTGGGACGTGCAGATGCTGTTTCTGCTGCAAAAGGGTTACCGGGTGATCGCGCATGACCGCCGCAGCCACGGCCGTTCCAGTCAAACCGGCACCGGCAATGAAATGGACACATATGCCGACGACCTCGCCGCGCTGATCGAATCACTCGACCTGAAAGATGCGATGCTGGTGGGGCACTCCACGGGCGGCGGCGAAATCTCCCACTATGTCGGACGTCACGGTACGAAACGCGTCTCGAAGATGGTGCTGATCAGCGCCGTGCCGCCGTTGATGCTAAAGACCGAGGGAAATCCCGGAGGCGTGCCGATGGAAGTGTTCGACGGCATCCGCAACAGCACGGCCAACGACCGCTCGCAGTTCTTCAAGGACCTGGCCATGCCGTTCTATGGCTACAACCGTCCCAACGCGAAGGTCGAGCAGGGCGTGATCGATGAGTTCTGGCGCGAAGGGATGATGGGCTCCATCCTCGGTCTCTACGAATGCGTGAAGCAGTTCTCGGAAGTGGACTACACCGCCGATCTCGAGAAGATCGACGTGCCCACCTTGATCCTGCAAGGCGACGACGACCAGATCGTGCCGCTCGAGAACTCCGGCCGCAAGTCCGCACAGATCGTGAAGAACGCGACGCTCAAGGTCTACCCGGGCGCCTCGCACGGCATGTGCACGACCGAGTCGGCGAAGGTATGCGCCGATCTGCTCGAGTTCCTGCAGTCCTGACGCAACGCGTAAGTTGAAAGCGGGTTGGCGGCTACGTGAGCGCCAACCCGCTTTGCTTTCAGGAGCGGGCGCGCGTGAATTTCAAAGCGGATGGGCCGGATGCGGCGCGTCGTCGAATGCGCCCCATACCGATTGATCGAAGTTGACCATCGAACCGGTCATCATGCCCGATTCGTCACTCGCCAGAAACGCCACCGCGCGCGCCGCTTCTTTGGGATCGATCAGGCGGCCGAACGGCTGCGCGGCACCTGCCTGTTCCAGCCAGTTGGCCGCGGCGCCGTGGTATTCACGCTGGATGCGGTCCTCGCCGTCCGATGCCATCCAGCCCAGATTCAACCCATTCACGCGAATCCGGTTGCGCAATAACGCGTAGGCCGTGTTTTGCGTGAGCGTCGCGAGCGCACCCTTCGACGCGCAATAAGCGGCGATAAACGGCTGACCGGCCATAGCCGACATCGAGCAGACGTTGACGATGCTCCCCGCTATGCCTTCGCGGCGCATCACCTTAATCGCGTCCTGCATCAGGAAGAAGGGCGCGCGCACGTTGGTGGCGAACATGCGGTCGAAGAGGGCCGGGTCGGTGTCGAGGATCGTGCCGCGGTCGGTCATGGCGGCGGCATTCACCAGCACGTCGACGCGCCCGAAGCGGCAATCCGTGCAGGCAATCAGCTTGCGGCAGGCGTCGACGTCTTCCAGATCGGTCTGCACGAAACGCACGTCGGCGCCGCTCGCTTCGCTGAGTTCACACGCCTTCGCTTCACCCTTCTCGCGCGAACGTCCACAGATCACGATGCCGCGCGCGCCACGCTCGGCAAACAGGGTGGCAATCGCCGCTCCCAGTCCCTGCGAGCCGCCGGTGATGACGGCGACCTTTGATTCGAATGGCTGCATGATTGTCTCCATTGAGTGTCTGCATTGCGTGAGCCGTCAGCGCGGCGTAAAGCATCTTTCTTCGTGGTAACGCGTTGCCTTGAAATTGCTTAGGATGACAGAGGAATGAGATGACTCGCTTGCGATCTGCGGCGCAGGACGAGCGACGGGTAAGAGCCTCAAGCCACAAGCCACAAGCCACGAGCCACGAGCCACGAGCCCGATAACCCCACCACACCCACACGCCTCGACCGCCACGATGCTAAAGGATCGCGCCGCATTCTTCACATAGAACACTGATGGACTTCCATCAAGAAGCACGCGGGCCACGCGCGTTGCGCCGTTCCGCTGTTGGAAAGATTATTCCAATCCATTTTTAATTGCAATAAATCTTGCATCCGGGTGCTGGCGGTCCTATCCTTGGCAACAAGGCGGTCCACGAACCGTCGACCTCATGGAGACAGTCATGCAAAGCGTTACCCCCGAGGCCTTCACCCCGGAGATTGCCGTCGAAGCCCTGCTGCGCGGACCGGGCGCCATCCGCATTCGGGGCCTGTTCAGCCCCGAGCAAGTCGCCGAGGCGCGCCGTATCGTGATGGCGCATTCCGAAGACCGCGCGCAAACAGTCACGCATTTTCAGGGGGAGGCCGCACAGGACCAGCGTCTGCATCTGCAACGCCGGGTCTGGAATCTATTGGCGAAGGGCGAGGTGTTCGCGCAGATGGCCGAGCAGCCCGCTATCGTCGCGGCCATGCAGCGTTTTCTCGGCGAAGACTTCATCATGGGCTCGATTGCGGCGAACCGCATCCTGCCCGATGGTCCGGGGCAGGAGCCGCATATCGACTACCCGTATTGGGACTTTCATGCGCCGGATACCTTTCCGCTCGGCATCAACAGCAGCTTTCCGCTCAACGCGCAGGTGACGATTCCGTTGGACCCGTTTACGCCGCAGACGGGCGCGACGGCTTTCATTCCGCACACGCAGCATGAACTGCGCTATCCCGCCGAGGCCGACCGTTTCTACGAGCGCTGCGAGCGCATGGAAGCCGATCCCGGCGACGCGATTCTGTTCTTTGGCGCCACGTGGCATTGCGCCATGCCGAACCACAGCGCGCAGGATCGCAGCGCCGTGCTGATCCAGTATCTGCCGAAGTTCGTGAAGCCAATGGAGGATTTGCGCGCGATGGTGGGCGAGGCGTTCGTGCGCAAGGCGAGTCCGACCATGCGGCAACTGCTGGGTCTGAATTTCCCGTACCCGCAGAATCTCGATGCCATTGCACAGGCGACCAACGCGGAAGGGCGCAAGGGCGCGATGCGCTGAGAGGCGTGCCCCTGGACAAGGGCAGCGGCCTCTGTGGATGTTTCGATGGCGGTGTTTGCTGCGGCTGAGCGTCTTGTCGAGCCCGCTGTTGCGCAGCTTATTGCGTGGCCGGCGCCGACGTCGTGGAAGTGGTTTGCGGCGCAGCGTTTGCAGGCTTCGCCGGGTTGGATGGGTCAGCTGGCGTCTTGCCGTCTCCCTCCGTCTCCCAGCCTCCGCCCAGTGCAAGGAACAGGTTCGCCTGATCGAGTGCGACCTGACCTTCGGCGGCGGCTACCTGGGCGTGTGTCGCCGTCAGCGTTCGCGTGGCATCCAGGTCCGCAATATACGAGAGCCGCCCACCCACATACAGTCGATGCGTTTCACTGGCCGACGCGCTGGCCGATTTCAGCGCCGCCCGCAAGGCCTCGGCGCGGCTGTAGTCCGACACATACGTGGCGAGGCTCGACTGCGTTTCGCGCAGTGCATTCAGCACGACACCGTCGAAACGCGCGAGCGCGGCCGTGCTCGCATCCTGTGCTTCCCGCACCCGGCCGCGCGCGCCGTTAGTCGGGAAGGTCCAACTGATCAGCGGTCCGAAACGCCAGTAATCGGTAGGCTGGGTGCCGAGGTCTTCGAGCACACCCGTCATCCCGGCGCCCGCGCCGAAGCTCACGGTGGGATACAGCGCGCCGGTCGCCACGCCGATGCGCGCCGTCGATGCCGCCAGTTGCCGTTCGGCTTCGCGCACATCCGGACGACGCCGCAGCAGTGCGGCGCCGTCGCCGACCGGGATCGGCTGGGCGATCTGCGGAACCTTGTCGCAGGTCTTCACCGCCGGCGGCAGGTCGGACGGTGCGCGCGCCAGCAGCATCGCAAGCTGGTACTGGGCAATCTTGCGACGCGCGGTGTAGCGGGGGATGTCAGCCGTGAGCGACTCCACCTGGGTCTGGCCGCTCGTCACGTCCGGCTGATTGCCGCGGCCCGCCGCGAGCAGCCGCCGTGAAATGTCGACGCGCTGCTTCTGCAACGCGAGCGACTGTTGCGCGACCGCAAGTTCGTCGCCGGACGAACAGGCTTCGATATACGCGCGCACGACATTGGCGACCACCGTGATACGCGCGAGATCAGCGGCGGCCTGGGTGGCTTCGCTATCGGCGTCGGCCGCTTCGACGCCACGCTTGAGCTTGCCGAACAGATCGAACTCGTACGAGATGGCGATGCCGACATCGCCTTCGTTCGCGACCGGCACCTTGCTGAACAGCAGATATTGTTCGGCGGATTCCTGAGCCCGTGCGAACGCTGCCGTAGCGTGGCCGGAAAATCCGCCCTGCGCCTGCGCGACGCCCAGCGCCTCCTGCGACCGCGCGAGGTTGGCGGCGGCGACCCGCAGGTCGGTATTCGACGCCATCGCCTGGTCCACCAGTTGTTCGAGCACCGGATCGTCGTACAGATGCCACCATTTGATCGGCACCGCGTCCTGCGAGATGTGCTGGCCGTCCACGTCCGGCAGCGCGGAGTTGGCGAGTGGCGCGTTGACCACCGCCGTGTCGGGCAGCTTGTAGTTCGGCCCGACCACGCAGGCACTCAGCAGACAGGCGCTGAGCGCGAGCATGAGCGGCAGCTTCGGCAGCCGCGGCGAGCGAGGCGAGCATCGCAATGCGGGCCGCTGTCGCGAGAGAACGGAGGCGCGTGAGGTTTTCATCGTGCCGTGCTCGCCATCGGCTGTGACGCCGCTTTGCCCTCAGCGGGCGCAGCAGAAGCGGCAGACGTCACCGGCATGACCGCCGTACCGGAAGCATTGGCCACCGTAGCACTGGACTGCACACTCGCTGCCGGTGCCGAAGCCGCTGTCACGCCCGAGGCCGAACTACGATCCGACGTGAAGCCCGGTCCAATGGACGGCGCAAGCCCGCGCACCGAGACCGTCGCCGTGCGTCCGGCAATCATGCGGAAATCCTTCGGAATATCGTCGAGCGCAACCCGCACCGGGATGCGTTGCGCGAGCCGCACCCAGCTAAACGCCGGGTTCACGTTCGGCAGCAGGTTCGAACTCGGCGTGCGGTCGCGGTCCTCGATGCCGGCCACGATGCTTTGCACGTGCCCGCGCAAAACGCCGGGCTCGCCCATCACCTTGATATCCACGCCCTGGCCGATGTCGATGCCGCTCAGCTTGGTTTCCTCGAAGTAGCCATCCACGCGGAACGAGTGCATGTCCACCACCGACAGCACCGCGCGCCCGGCCGCCGCGAATTCGCCCACGCGCGGCGCGCGGTCGTTCAGATAGCCGTCCACCGGACTGACGATGTTGGTGCGCTGCAGGTTGAGTTTTGCCGTATCCACGGCCACCAGCGCGTCGGC
The DNA here is from genome assembly GCF_003429005.1 of Paraburkholderia sp. DHOC27. Lineage (GTDB taxonomy): Bacteria > Pseudomonadota > Gammaproteobacteria > Burkholderiales > Burkholderiaceae > Paraburkholderia. The sequence goes on along the minus strand of NZ_QVQV01000004.1, from coordinate 107,372 downwards.
CAGTGCCGCTTCGCCCTGCTCGACGCGCGAGCGGCTTTCTTCCGCGATTTCACGCGCCACGAGGTCGCCCAGTTGATGATTGCGCACGTCTTCGCGGCGCGCCTGATCGAGCGTGGCACGGCGCTGCTGCACCGTGGCTTCGGCCGTGCGCAGCGCCAGCGTGTAGCGCGCCTGGTCGATCACGAACAGCGTTTCGCCGGCTTTTACCTGCTGGTTGTCGTTGACGTCCACCTCGGTAATCAGCCCGGAAATATCGGGCGCCACCTGGATGATGTCGGCGCGGATACGCCCGTCGCGCGTCCACGGCGAGAACATGTAGTAGTCGACCATTTTCCACAGCGCAAAGCCCGCAATCACCACGACGACCAGGGTCAGCAGGATCTGACCAACGGAGAACCAGGTTTTTTTCACGTTAAATTCACGTTATTTACGTTATGAAGTGGTGCGAAACAATCACGACCAGACCCAGCACCAGCACATAGATGCCGAGATCGAAAATGGAGCGGTGCCACACGAGCCGGTAAAAGCCGGTACGCCCCAGCAGTTTGCGGATCACCAGATTGATCAGATAGGCGATCAGCATCAGCACGAGTATGGCAGGCACGAACACGCCGAAGATGTCGATTTCGCCGATCATCGCAGGTTGCACTCGAGAAAGGGCGGTGGGCTCGCTGGACGCATCACGCGGCGGGTTCCTGGTTAGGCGTTGGCAGTGGGGCGATGGTGGCAGGAAACAGCGAAAGCCGCAGCCCAACCAGCGCATGAATCGCCTCGCGCAATTGCCGCGCGTAGACCGGTGTGCCGTCCTGGGCGTTGGCGAGCCCTTGCGCGTTGACGCGCGCGAGCGCGGCGTCGATGTCCGACATCAGGGCGGGCGGCACGGGCTGGCGGCCGCGCCGGTCGATGCAGGTTTCGAAGTAGTGGCGAATGCCGTCCAGCACGTGGTCAATGGCGGCGGGCGTCTCGCCATTCAGGCGCGGGCGCAGACGGCGCAGGTCGAGCGCGTTGAAGGCAATGCGCAGATCGCGGAAGCTTTCAATGGAAGGATGGCGCTGGTCGTCCGTGGCGGCGAGGCGCGGGATCAGTTGCATCAGACGGTCGAGCATGCGCGCGGCGAGATTGCGCTGATCTTCAATGGGCCGGGTGGACGCGCTCAGCACCACGTCCGCCCAGCTCGAACGCATCAGGCGCGACGCCGCCAGTTCGGCGCCGAACGGCCGCGTTACGCGGGTCCAGAGATACGCGTAGAGCAACCCGGCCAGCCCCGCCGTATTGCTGTTGATGAACACCAGGAAGTTGGCGTCGTAAGCATCCTGAATGCTGATGAAAGTGGCGGTATTGACGGCCACCAGCATGGTGGCGAGATTGAACTGCGGACGCGGAATCAGGGTGCCCACCAGGATGAACGGCCCGGCGAACAGGATCACCAGCATCGGGAAGTCGTGCACGTTAGGCAGTACGACGAATAAGTACAAACCCGCCAGTGCGACGCTGGCCGCCGTGGCGGTGAAAAAGCGGAACACCTGGGGCGCGGGGTCGTCGAGCGCGGCGAAAAAGCAGCACGCCACCGCCGCCAGCGTCACGGCGCCCGCGCCGTCGTTCCAGCCGGAACTGATCCACAGGAAGCAGGCCACGATGATCGCGCCCACCGCCGAGCACACGGAAAACAGCATGATGCCGCGATCGAAGTAGCGCTCCGTGCCGCCTACGCGCCAGTGCCTGAAACGTGGCTGCCAGTTGCCTTGTTCGTCACGGATGATGATGCGCAGCGTGCGGCAGTCCTGCCACACGTCCACCAGTTGTTTCAAACGCCACAGCGCGTTTGACAGCAGCGCGCCTTCCCAGCTCGCCAGCGCGGCCGCCGCCGGCTGCAAGGCCTCGATGCGGGCCCGCAGGGTATCGGCTTCAACGGCAGCGGCGGCGTCGTTGCGGGCCGTGCGGATGGGTGTCTCGAACCATTTGACGACCTCGGCGAGCAGCGCCTCGAGACCGGCGGGGCGCACCTGGGGGGCGCCGCCGAGCAGCGCCATCAGCGGATCGGCCAGCGACGACATGATGGGCAGCAGCAACTGCATGCGCTCGCGCAGCGAATGGGCGCGCGCCAGCACGTCGGGGCGGGTGTGGTCGTAGGCGAGCTGGCTCAGCAACAGTTCAAGGCCGTTGACCGTGGCCGCGAGCCGCTGGCGGCATGCCGACACATGCGCGCCGGCGATGGTGCCCGAAAGCGTCAGGCTGGCGTACAGCGCGGCATCGCGGAACCAGCTATCGGTGCGTTCGATGATGGTGGAGGCCAGCCGGTTCGGCAACACCACGCTGCCGACGATACTGGCGCAGACGATGCCCACCGTGATCTCTTCGGTTCGCGTGATCGCGAGATCGAATACGTTAGTGGGGCTGAACACGGCGGGCAGCGCGATTAGCGGCATGGTGTAGCCGGCGAGCAGGAACACGTAGCTGCGCGCGGTACGGTCGGAGATGGCGCGATAGAGACACGTGCCGGTCCAGACCGCGACGATGACGCTGAAAAGATACGGTGATTCGACGAACGGCGGCACCAGCAGGATGGCCGCCGAAGCGCCGAGCGCGGTGCCCAGCGCCCGGTACAGCGCCTTGGAACGGGTTGCGCCGACAAATGGGTTCGACACGATGTAGACCGACGCCATCGCCCAGTAGGGACGCGGCAACTGGAACGCGAGCCCGATATAGAGGGCGAGCATGGCCGCAGCGAAGGTCTTGACCGAAAACAGCCAGTCACGCAGTGAGGGGTAAATCATGGGTTACGTGGCACGGGTGTTCGCGTGGTATCCATCCACCGTCGCCGCGGGTGACGCTTGCGACCTGTCGCAGGTGTCGGCACGAGGGCGGCGGACGCCGGGGTGCGGGGCATCAGGATTCGACATGGTTCGCATGGTTTAGGGATGGATTGACGCTGCCGGTAGTCTACCTCCGGTTTTTATCTGTCGCGACCTCATAACGGCCCGTATCATAAATGATGCTTACGAAATCATGCGCTCAACCCTGCAAGGCGGCGCGAGTGTCATTGCGGCGCAACACAATGGCCCCTCGTCCCCACGGCGAAGGGTTGTTCCGCGTGCTGCAACGCGTTGTAGCGGGCAGCAAGACCGCGCAACGATCGAGGAAGGAGCTCGTATGAATCCAGAGACGATAATCAGGTTCGACACGGAATTCGCGCCGCGCATCGCGGCCACGATTGCCGGTCTCGATCCCGCCGTGCGTGTCGAGGTGCTGCCTTACCAGGGACATGGCCATCCCACCCGCGTGCGGATTTTCGCGGCGCCGAGCGAAGCGCTGCGGCATTATCCGCATGCTCTGAACGTGCATCTGACCTGGGACACCGACGAGATCGAACGCTTGATGGGCGAGGGCGGCGCCGCGCGCTTCGACAGCTATCTGCAGGCGATCCCCCGCAAGCTCGACGCGTGGCGCAATGCCCGCGAAATCGACTTCCGTTCGCACTCGCAAGGAGAGCCTGAGATGCTGCTCGGCGGTCTGGACTTCGAGTCGTGATCACTGACGTCCGGTTTCACATGATCGCCGAATGCAGATGGTGCGGATGCTCCAGCGTATCCGCGATGATGCGCAAGGCCTCTTCGCACTCGTCGCGGTTTTTCGAACCGCCCAGGCAGATGCGCAACGCGTTGGGCGGATTGCCGTCGGTCGAGAAGGCGGCACTCGCGACCGCGGCAATGCCCTGATTGCGCAGTTGCAGCGCGAGTTCCGAAGCGCTCCAGCCGCCTTCGCCGGCAATCGGCAACCATAGATGAAAGCCATCGGGATGCGCGTCGTAGGTCCACTCGCCGAGCACGCGCGTGGCAATCGTCTGACGCGCTCTCGCTTCGCCGCGAATGGCGTTGAGCATGTCGAGCGCCGTGCCGTCGACCACCCATTGCGTCGCCAGCGCCACCGTGAAGGGACTCGCCATCACGGTCGTGGCGCGCAACGCGCCGGCGAGCCGCTGCGTTTGACGCGGTGTCGGCGCACGCAGATACGCCACCCGCAAGCCCGCGCCGAAACTCTTCGATAAGCCCGTCACGTAGTAGGTCAACTCCGGCGCGAAGCTCGCGAGCGCGTCGGGCGTCTGCTGCGGCAGCATCGCATAGGCGTCGTCTTCGATGATCGGCACGTTGTAGCGCAGCGCGACATCTGCAAGCGCTTCGCGGCGTTTGTGCGTGAGGGTGAGGGTGCTGGGATTTTGCAGCGTCGGATTGCAATAGAACGCGCTCGGCTTGTCGGTCTTGCAGAGCGCTTCGAACGCATGCGCGAGCGGTCCTTCGTCGTCGCGTGCCAGCGCCTGCAAGCGCACCCCGAGTTGCGCGGCAATCGCCTTGATGCCTGGGTAAGCGAGCGTGTCGAGACAGATCATCGCGCCGGGCCGAGCCAGTTGCGACACCAGCGCGACCAGTGCGCTGTGAATGCCGGGGCAGACGAGCACGGTGTCCGACGTCACCTCCGGTAGCCGCCGCTTGAGCCATTCGGCGCCGGCCACGCGGTCGGCGAGCGAACCGCCGAAGTCCTGGTAGCGCAACAACTGGTACGGATCGCTGTCGGCCATCAAACGCGCGGCGGATTCGCGCAGACGCGCCGCATAGTCCGCCGGCTCCGGCGGCGTGTTCATGGTCATTTCAATGCTGCTGCCGCCCGAGAGCGGCAGTGTCGCGGTACGTCCGCGCACGAATGTGCCGCTGCCCGCGCGTGAATCGAGCAGGCCGCGTTTCTTTGCTTCGGCATAGGCGCGCGCCACCGTCGTGTAGTTCAACGCCAGTTCGTCGGCCAGATCGCGCAGACCCGGCAAGCGGTCGCGCGGCCTGAGGCGGCCCGTAGCGAGGTCCTCTTCGATCAGGTCGGGAATCGCCAGGTAAGCGGGCTTGCGGATTTCGGCGAGGCGTTTGATCCAGTGATGTGTCGGGCTACTCATTGTTTTTTGTGCGGATAGAAGACGGTTGAAAACCGCGCCGCGCGAGACGAATGTGAAGGGAAACGCGGCACGACGTACATGGTTTTTCAGCGCGACAAAGTGATCGCCTGCAATGATCGGATTGATCGTATGTGGTGAATGACTGCACCTGCCCGGCGCATCGCCACACGTTCATCGCACCCGGCTGGTGCGATTCGCGGCTGGATGGCGGTTTGCAACGGCAACGCTCGCTTAACGCAACCTTCGGGCCAAAAATTTTTTCGGGGCGCTTAACGAATGATCGTCTGTTTGATTGGAAAGTGATTGCATTTGCAACCGCTGCGAGTGGCACGGCTGTTGCCTTATAGAGTTCGGCGCGGACGTCCCGTATGTCACGCGGCGTCCTGTTTTCAAGCCCGTTTTTCAGCCCGTTTCCATTCACGCGAACCTCATTGGAGAGTGCCATGCCAGCCGTCGACAAACCGCTACACAAGAAGGGCGATTACCTCGTCGATTACGAAGAGAAAGTGTTCGAGGACGTGAAGGCGGAGCCCGGTGAAAAAGCGCTCGTCACGTTCCATACGGTCGCCTTCGAAGGCTCGATCGGCTTCGTCAATCTGCTGCAGGCCACCCGTTTGCAACGCAAGGGCTTCGAGACATCGGTACTGCTGTACGGCCCGGGCGTCACGCTCGGCTTGCAGCGCGGCTTCCCCACGCTCGGCGACGAAGCGTTTCCGGGTCACCTGAACTTCAACAAGCAACTGATGAAGTTCATGGAAGAAGGCGGCAAGGTATACGCGTGCCGTTTCGCGTTGCAGGCGCTGTATGGCCACGGCGAAGCCTCGCTGATCGAAGGCATTCGTCCGATCAGCCCGCTCGACGTGCTGGACATCCAGCTTCTCCATCGCAAGGACAACGCACTGATCATCCACACCTGGACGGTCTGAGCACAGGCGGCTATCACCATGTCCGATAAACGCATCGTGCGCGCCGCCGCAGTCCAGATTGCACCGGACTTCGAGCGCAGCAACGGCACTCTCGACAAGGTCTGCGAGGCAATCGATCAGGCGGCACGCGAAGGCGTGCAACTGATCGTCTTCCCCGAGACGTTCGTGCCGTACTACCCGTACTTTTCTTTCGTGCGCCCGCCGGTGGCTTCCGGTGCGGATCACATGCGGCTCTACGAGGAAGCGGTCGTGGTGCCCGGTCCGGTGACGCAGGCGGTCGCCGAACGGGCCCGCCTTCATCACATGGTGGTCGTGCTTGGCGTGAACGAGCGCGATCACGGCAGCCTCTACAACACGCAACTGATCTTCGACGTGGACGGTCAGTTGCTGCTCAAGCGCCGCAAGATCACGCCGACTTTTCACGAACGGATGATCTGGGGGCAAGGCGATGCCGCCGGTCTGAAGGTCGCGCAAACCGGCATCGCACGGGTGGGCGCGCTGGCGTGCTGGGAGCACTACAACCCGCTCGCGCGTTATGCGTTGATGACGCAGCACGAAGAGATTCATTGCAGCCAGTTTCCAGGTTCGCTGGTGGGGCCGATTTTCGCAGAACAGATTGAAGTGACGATCCGTCATCACGCGCTGGAGTCCGGTTGTTTCGTTGTCAATGCAACCGGATGGCTGACGGAAACGCAGATTGCGTCGATCACCTCCGACACGAATCTGCAAAAAGCGCTGCGTGGCGGCTGCAACACCGCCATCGTGTCGCCCGAAGGACAACATCTTGCGCAGCCGTTGCGCGAGGGCGAGGGCATGGTGATCGCCGATCTCGACATGGCGTTGATCACCAAGCGCAAACGCATGATGGATTCGGTCGGCCATTACGCGCGGCCCGAACTGCTCAGCCTCGCCATCAACGAACGACCCGCCGCGACCGTCACGCCCATGCCTTCGTGGAGCGCGACGGCCAGCACCGATTTCAACTCAACCGTGGGATGCCGCGATGAACTCCAGCGAGACTTTGCCAGCCGCGAGCCGGCAATTGATGACTGAATTGCAGTCGGCGGGGCTGCGGCTGGAAGATCCGGGCGCGGGCGTCGCAAGCCGGCGTGGCGGCGCGGGTCCGTCGGATCACAAGGCCGTGATCGTGGATGGCGTGACCATCATGGTGCCCGTGCATACGAGTACCGCGTGGCATTCGCCGTTCGTGGCGGGGCCGGCTAACGCGAGCGGCACCAGCGCGCTGTTGCGCGGCACGATTCCGATTGCGAATATCAGCTTTCCCAAGGCGCCGCGTTTCTACGGCATGCAAACGCTCGACGGCGTGCCGTACTCGCATATCGCCACGCTGCATAGCGCCGACGTGCTGGCGACGACCGTGCTGCAAACCTGCATCCGTTACGAGAGCCGTCGCAAGACCTGCAAGTTCTGCGCGATCGGGCAGTCGCTCGCGGCAGGCCGCACGATTGCGCGCAAGACCCCGGAGCAACTCGCCGAAGTCGCACGCGCCGCCGTGCTGCTCGATGGCGTCAAGCATATGGTGCTGACCACCGGCACGCCGCCGGGCAGCGATCGCGGCGCGCAGATCCTGTGCGAAAGCGCGTTTGCGATCAAGGCCGCCGTGGATCTGCCGATCCAGGCGCAATGCGAACCTCCCGACGACGACCGCTGGTTTGCGCGCATGAAAGCGAGCGGCGTCGATACGTTGGGGATGCATCTCGAAGTGGTCACGCCTGCCTTGCGCGAACGCATCATGCCTGGCAAGTCGAGTGTGCCGCTGTCGCGCTACATGGAAGCCTTCAAGGCGGCGGTCGCGGTGTTTGGGCGCGGCCAGGTGAGCACGTATATCCTGGCAGGACTCGGGGACACGGCCGAGGCCATCCTTGCCATTTCACGCGAGCTGATCGAACTGGGCGTGTATCCGTTCGTGGTGCCGTTCGTGCCGATCAGCGGCACACCGCTCGAAGATCATCCGGCACCCACGCCTGAATTCATGAAGTCGGTGCTGCAACCGCTTGGCGCGATGCTCTCGGCCGCTAATTTGCGATCCAGCGAAATCAAGGCGGGCTGCGGCAAGTGTGGCGCGTGTTCGTCGCTGTCATCGTACGAGGTGTGATCATGTTTGGTGAAGCGATTGCAGGGATATCGAATACGGACGAACTGCTCGACAGCGGCCTCGAAACGGCGTTGTACACGCCGACCGAATACCGCATCAAATGGACCACGCTGCAATGGGAAGCCGAGGAAGCGTACAAGCTGCGGCGCGCGGTGTTCTGTATCGAGCAGGGTATTTTCGTCGGCGACGATCGTGATGAGATCGACGAGCGTGCGCAGCAACTCGTTGCCGTGAGTTGCATTGCCGGGATGCCGGAGCAGGTGGTGGGCACCGTGCGGATTCATCAGGAGGAGCCCGGCGTGTGGTTCGGTTCGCGGCTTGCGGTGCACGCCGCGTTTCGACGGCACAGCAAGATCGGCGCAACGCTGATCCGTCTTGCCGTGACGAGCGCGCATGCGTTGGGATGCCACACGTTTCTCGCGCACGTGCAGAGCCAGAATGTGCCGCTCTTTCGCGCGTTGCATTGGGATGCGCTGTCACAGGAGATGCTGCTGGGCCGCTCGCATCATCTGATGCAGGCGCAGCTCGATCACTATCCGCCGTGCACGAGCCCGCGTAGCGGCTTTGTCACGCAGTCGCGGAGCACATCGTGAGTGTGGCGTCGCTGGTTGCCGGCCTGCGCGAAAGCCGTGGCTTTCGTCACAAGACGGATATTGCGGGCGTGGTGTCGTCATTGGCGCGGCGCTTACCAGGCGGTGCGAGCGAAATGGCTCAAGCCGTGGCGCTTGGCGACGATTGCGCCGCGCTCGCGGATGGCGACGGCTATCTGCTGTTTGCGATCGAAGGCATGGTGAGCGACTTCGTGCATGCGATGCCGTGGTTCGCGGGCTACAGCAGTGTGATGGTCAACATCAGCGATATCTACGCGATGGGCGGCCGCCCGCTCGCTGTCGTGGATGCGCTGTGGAGCAGCGGCGTCGATGCCGCGCACGAAGTGCTGGCGGGCATGGCCGCAGCTTCCGTCGCGTACGGGGTGCCGATCGTGGGCGGCCATACGAACGCCCGCAGCGATCAGGCGCAACTTGCCGTGTCGATCCTCGGACGAGCGAACAAGCTACTGTCGAGCTTCAACGCGAAGCCTGGCGATCGTCTGTTGATGGCGGTCGATCTGCGTGGCCGCTTCGAGGAACCGTATTCGTTCTGGAATGCGTCGGTTGGCGCACCGGCTGCGCGTCTGCGTGGCGATCTGGAACTGTTGCCGCAACTCGCGGAAAGCGGCCTTTGCGACGCAGCCAAGGACATCAGCATGGCGGGCACGTTGGGCACCGCGCTGATGCTGCTCGAATGTTCGGGCGTGGGTGCACGCATCGACCTTGCGCGCATTCCCCGGCCAACGGGTGTTCCTTTCGAACGCTGGCTCAGCGCGTTTCCGAGCTTCGGCTTTCTGCTGTCGGTGCGTGAAGAGCACGTCGAACAGGTCCAGGCGCAGTTCGCCGAACGTGCTCTCGCATGTGCGGCGATCGGCACGGTGGACGCCTCGCGCAAGGTGTTTGTCGAACAGGACGGCGACGCGGCGTTGCTGTGGGACTTCAGCGACGAAGCGTTTATTGTTGCAACGGATGCGGCAGAGGCGATTGCAGCCGCCGAGGTCGCGCCATGAGCGCAAACGCCTTGCGGATTGCGTTACTGACGCACTCGGTCAATCCGCGTGGGGGCGTGGTGCACACACTCGAGCTTGCCAATGCGCTGACTGCTGCTGGGCACGACGTGACGGTATTCGTGCCGGCGTCTGCCGGTGAACACCTGTTCCGGCTGCCGTCGTGCCGTGTGGTGTATGCGCCGATCACGGCGTCGCAAAAGGGCACGGTCGCGATGGTGGCGGCACGCATCCACGCATTCAAACAGAGCTTGCGCGAAGAACACGCCGGCGCATTCGACATTCTGCACGCGCAGGACAGTATCAGCGGCAACGCGCTAGCCGAATTGAAGCAGGAGGGCATCATTCGCCACTTCGTGCGGACGGTCCACCATCTGGATCATTTCGATGACGCGCAACTCGCCAAATGGCAGACGCGCGCCTGGCGTGAAGCCGATCAGGTGTTGTGTGTCAGCGCAACATGGACGCGTGAGATGCAGCTTCAGCACGGCGTCGAGGCTGTCACCGTGCCGAATGGTGTGGATACCACGCGCTTTGATACGTGTCCCACGGCGATGGACGCGTCTCTCAGGCAACGTCTTGGACTCGTCGACGGTCCGCTCGTGCTCGCCGTGGGCGGCATTGAAGCGCGCAAGAACACGCTTGCGCTGCTCGATGCGTTTGCCTCGGTGCGAGCGGTCATGCCGACGGCTCAACTGGTGATCGCAGGCGGCGCGAGTCTGCTCGATCACGATGCCTACACGCATCGCTTCGTCGAACGCGCCGCGGCACTCGGCCTGAGCATCGGGCCCGATGAAAGCGTAATCATCACCGGCCCGCTCGACGATGCCGTGATGCCCGCGCTGTTTCGCAGCGCCGATGTGCTGGCGATGGTCTCGCTGCGCGAGGGCTTCGGGCTCGTGGTGCTGGAGGCGCTTGCCTGTGGCACGCCGGTGGTCGCATCGGCCATTGCGCCGTTCACCGAATATCTCGACGAAACCACCTGCTGCTGGGCCGTCCCCACGGACGCCGCTTCGATCGCAGCGGCGCTGCTACGGGTGTTGCGTGGCGACTGTCGTACCGATTTCGCTCAAGCGGTTCCCGCGCTGCTGGCGCGCTTTAGCTGGGCGTCGAGTACGTGTCGTCATCTCGATGCCTATCGTGCGTTGCTGCTCATTCAATCGCGCAGCGAGCCCCTCAGCATTCAATAGATTCGCGCAACCCGCACGAGGATTTTTGCCATGCCTGTCATGCACTTTCGAATTCAATGGCCCGATGGCGACGAGGCGAACTGCTATTCGCCGTCGCAAGTGGTCAAGGACTTTTTCACCCCCGGTCACGCGTACCCGCTCGACGATTTCGTCAGCCGCTCGCGCGAAGCGCTCAACATCGCTTCTGAACGTGTGCGGGAAAAATATGGTTTCGCCTGTTCCGCAGCGCTCGATCAGCTTGCGCAGATCGAAGAAGACGCGGACCGCTATCGCGGCGATCCCAATGCCACCGTCAAGGTCATCGAACTGGTTTGAAACGGGTGCCGCAAGCGACGCCGCCACGTCACGCCAGATTTTCATTCGCAAGGACGCATCATGTCGAACACAGCACATTCCGATCGCAGCGCACAGCATGAAAATGGGCACTATAGCGTGCTCGTCGTGGGCGGAGGACAGGCGGGCCTGTCGATCAGTTACTACCTGAAGCAGGCGGGTGTCGATCATCTGGTGTTCGAGAAAAACACCGTCACGCACACGTGGCGCAATCAACGCTGGGATGCGTTCTGTCTCGTCACGCCGAACTGGCAATGCGCGTTGCCGGGCTATCCGTATCCGGGCAATGACCCGCACGGCTTCATGAAGAAAGACGAAATCATCGCGTATCTGGACGGCTTCATTGCGATGGTGGAGGCCCCCGTGATGGAACATACGCAGGTGAAACGCGTAAAGCGTCTCGACGATGGCCGCTATGGCGTGGCGACGAGCCAGGGCGAGTTCACCGCGGATCACGTCGTCGTGGCTTCGGGTGGCTATCACACGCCCATCGTGCCGCGCATGGCCGAGCGTTTGCCCGCACAGATCATGCAGCTGCAATCTTCCGAATATCGCAATCCACAGGCGCTGCCCGAAGGTGCAGTGCTGGTGGTGGGTTCAGGTCAGTCCGGCGCACAGATTGCGGAAGATCTGCATCTGGCCGGTCGCAAGGTCGTGCTTGCCGTGGGTGAGGCGCCACGCTGCGCGCGTTTTTACCGCGGACGTGACGTGGTGGACTGGCTCGCCGACATGCAGTACTACGACATGCCGGTGGAAAAGCATCCGCTCCGTGAAGGCGTGCGCGACAACACCAATCACTATGTGACGGGCCGCGATGCCGGTCGCGACATCGACCTGCGCCGCTTCGCCGCCGAGGGCATGGAACTGTATGGACGGCTCGAAGATCTGCGCGACGGGCATCTGCACTTCGCCCCTAATCTGACGATGAATCTCGACAGCGCGGACGATACCTATAACCGCATCAACGCGAGCATCGACGGCTTCATTACGAAGAATCGCATCGAGGCGCCGCCGGGTGCGCCGTATGAACCTGTGTGGCAACCGTCTGAGGAGCGAGCCATGCTGGAACTGGCGAGCAGTGGCATTGCCGCGATTGTCTGGTGCATTGGCTTTACGCCGGACTTTAGCTGGATCGACGCGCCGGTCTTCAATGGACGCGGGTATCCCGCGCATACGCGCGGCATTACGCCGGTGGAAGGGCTGTATTTCATTGGCCTGCCGTGGTTGCATACGTGGGGCTCGGGGCGTTTTTCCGGCATCGCGCGCGATGCCGACCACGTCGTGCAGGCCATACTCGCCAGAGAGCGCGAACGCTCCCTGGCGTTTGCTACCGCCGTTGCCTAAGCGCGCTGCACATGACGCACATGACGCAAATCGTGCAAACGCCAGGCGAACGGCGTTAAGACTCAAGCACCCAGCGCGGGATCGCTCATGCTGCTGCGGCCCGTTTCAACGTGTCCACCAAAACGGCGCGTGAACGTCGAATCCGTGTTCACGGTGATGGTGAGGTCATACCAGCCATACACGTTACGCAGATCGAGGTAGACCTCGTCGGTCTGGCCGCCGCGCACCGTCTGCTTGATCACCGAGCCCGGTTCGTAGGCGTTGGTGATGATGAACTCGCAGCTTGCCGTGCCCGGGTTTTCCAGTCGCAATTGCAGGTTGCCGTTGGCGACATCGTAGCCGTCTGCCACTTCCGGACGTGCCACTTCCGAGCGCTCCCACCAGTTCGACGCCGGCACCGGCTTGCCTGCAAAACGGCGCAGAAAACCATTCGGTCCATACACGGTGTAGTCGTACGTGCCGTTGACGTTCAGCGGCAGCTGGTCTTCAAGGCGCTTGCCCGCTTCCACGGTGTACGAACGCGGTGCCTGGCCGCTGTTGGTCGCGTAGACGAGGAACGCAGCACCAGCGCGGCCGGTGTTGACGAAGCTCATCCCCAGCTTGCCCTGGGCCGTTTCGCCACGCACCCGCACGAACAGCTCGTACGGCAACGCACGCGCAGGACGCACCCCCGGTTCCTGTTTCGGCACCGCTTGCACGAGCGGCGGCAGCGGCACGTAGTCAGCGTGACGTTGCTGGTCCGGCGGTGCATAGGCGGCCGTGCTGGGCAGCGCGGGCACTGCATCATTCGGATTGACGAAGTTGAAGGCGGACATCAGATCGCCGCAGATCGCACGGCGCCACGGCGTGATATTCGACTCGCCCAGATTGTGATGCTCGCCAAAGCGCTTTTCGATGAAGCGGATCACGGAGGTGTGATCGAACATTTCCGAGCAGACGTAGCCGCCTTTCGACCACGGCGACACGACGAGCATCGGCACACGCGGTCCGAGGCCATAGGGGCCAATCGAATTCGAGCCGGCCGGGTACTGGCCATTGCCTTCGTACAGTTCGTTGGTGAGCGCAACGGTCGAGAGGCCGTTCGCGTTCGAGGCAGGCGCAAACGGCGGCGCCATGTGATCGAAGAAGCCGTCGTTCTCGTCGTAGTTCACCAGCAGCACGGTCTTGCTCCAGACTTCCGGATTGGACGTCAGGATCTGCAAGACCTGATCGACGTACCACGCGCCGTAGTTGGCCGGCCAGTTCGGGTGCTCGGAATAGGCTTCCGGCGCGACGATCCACGAGACCTGCGGCAGCGTGTTGTTCGTCACGTCCTGCTTCAGGACGTCGAAATACGTGCCGCCTGCCGCGACATTCGTGCCCGTGCGTGCGTTGTCGTAAAGGGGGTTGCCGGGCTGCGCGTTGCGATACTGGTTGAAGTAAAGCAGCGAGTTGTCGCCGTAGTTGCCAATGTACGCGTCGGAAGTCCAGCCCCACGAACCGCTCGCGTTCAGGCCAGTGCCCATGTCCTGATAGATCTTCCACGAAATGCCGGCGTTTTGCAGCACTTCCGGGTAGGTGGACCAGCCATAGCCGAGTTCGGAGTTGTCGATCACCGGGCCGCCGCCGCTGCCGTCGTTGCCCACCCAGCCGGTCCACATGTAGTAGCGGTTCGGATCGGTCGGCGCCATGATCGAGCAGTGGTACGCGTCGCAAATGGTGAATGCGTCGGCGAGCGCGTAGTGAAACGGAATGTCCTCGCGCGTCATGTACGCCATCGTCGTGGTGCCCTTGGCCGGCACCCACTGGTCGTAGATGCCGCCGTTCCATGCCGTGTGCGTGGTGTTCCAGTCATGCGCCAGATCCTGCAGGAATTGCAGACCCAGATTCGACACGTTCGGGCGGAACGGCAGCACGTAGCCTGCGTCCGGAATCGCCGTGAGCGGTTGATACCACACCGGATTGCCGGACGGCAGCGTGATGGCGCGCGTATCGCCGAAGCCGCGCACGCCGCGCAGCGAGCCAAAGTAATGGTCGAACGAGCGGTTTTCCTGCATCAGGATGATGATGTGCTCGACGTCACGAATGGTGCCGGTGGCGTTGTGAGCAGGAATCGCAAGGGCGTTGCGGATGCCGAGCGGAAGCATGCTCAGTGCGGTGGCAGAACCGGCAGCCTGAGCGGCTGCGCGCAGAAACTCACGGCGGTTTTTAGAGGTCATGTTGGCTTCGATCTTCAGGAGATGGAATATGCGCGACGGTCAACGGGACACAACACCGTCGCGGGGCTTAAACAGACTCAAGCGAACTCAGGGGTGAACTCAATCAACGGTGTGAATCACGGGTGGTGCAAGACTTTCGGACGCGGCCGTTGCCGCGCCGAGTTGCGCGGCGGGCGGCGGCGTCTGCAAACTTTGCGCAGGCAATGCGGCGGGGCTTTGATTGAACTGCTGCGCGAGGGGCGGTGACGTTGCGTTGCCGCTGTTGTTGCCGTTGCGATAGTTGTCGGCGGTGTTCGTGTCCGGGTTGGCGCTCGCGTTATTCGAAGCGTTGCTGTCATCGCTGCACGCGGTGATGAGAAAACTGCAAGACAGGATGATGAAAAACGTACAGAGAGCGCGTGCTGCATCTTTCAATCTCACGACACCATGCGAGCCCCAGCGAACGGCCAAACGTTTGCCGGCAAACATGACGCTATGCGCGAATCTGGCGGACATAGGTAGCCTTTCACGGTGTCAGGGGGAGACCGGCGAGGCGTACTTTGGCCCCGGCTCAGCTAGGCCGAAGCATAACGAGTTACCTGTGTAAGATTTATGAACACCTGGTAATAAGTTGCGCTTGTGCATCTTTGCGTAATTCACGCAAAAATTTCCACGCGGGGTGTTCTTACCGATTCGGCGTGATTTGTCGTGATGCGCAGGTGCGCGCTAGTCGATGTGCTGCGTGACGAAGGCGTCGATGGCGGCATTCAATGCAAGCGGCGCGTCGCGATGTGGCGAGTGTCCGCATGCGGCGAGTTTGACTAGTTGCGCGTGTGGCACGGCGCGAGCAATGGTGTCGAGATGAGCCATCGTGCCGTAGTGATCGTCGTGTCCCTGCACGGCGAGCAATGGGCAACGTATGGCAGGCAATGCATCCACGATGGACCACGTCAGAAACGCGGGGTTTAACCACGCGTCGCTCCAGCCGTAGAAGGCTGAATCGACATCCGCGTGATAGCGGCTGAGGCGATCACGCAGCGCCGTTTGTCGATAATCGAGTCGCGTCTGCTCGATGCCTTGCAGTGAGATCTCTTCGACGAAAACATGAGGCGCCACGACGACCGCTCCAGC
Organism: Paraburkholderia sp. DHOC27; assembly: GCF_003429005.1. Taxonomy (GTDB): domain Bacteria; phylum Pseudomonadota; class Gammaproteobacteria; order Burkholderiales; family Burkholderiaceae; genus Paraburkholderia. Next base: position 91,622 of record NZ_QVQV01000004.1, on the reverse strand, counting down.
TAATGCCAGCGGAAACGCTGCCGCGTAGAGCAGTGCAATCGAGCCGCCATCGCTATGACCGATCACCCACATCCGCGAGCGTTGTGCAGCGTCGACGTTCAACACGTCGAGCAAGGCTGGCAACACGTCCCGCGCCTGGACGTGCATGTAATCGGGTTGCCACCGTTCGGTGTGAGGACGTGGCGTGGAGCGTCCATAGCCGGGGCGAGAATAGACGAGGCCACGCATGCCGAGTTGATTGCACAGTTGCTGGGGCCAGTCGCGCCACATGGCAATCGAGCCGAGCCCTTCATGCAGGAACAGGGCGATGGGCGCGTCTCTGCGTTCTGCATTGAGCCACGCGTACTCGATACTCAGCGGGCCCCGTGTCGTGGTGGCAGGGAGTGTTGCGAAACCGCTCGCAGTCTTCTGCACGTGTCGTATTCCTAACGATCGCGTTGCGGCGACACCGCACCGCACGCTCGAATCACCAGTTGCACGACCTGCTCTGTGGATGCGTCGAAGGCCTTCTGCGTGAGCGCCCGTTTGCCGCTCAGGGCGACGATCTGTGCGTCGAAATCCGCATAGTGTTGCGTGGTGGCCCAGATCATGTACAGCAGCGTTTGCGCATTGACGGGCGCGAGCAGGCCACGTGCGATCCAGTCGTCGATCACCGTGACGCGGCTGTCGAGCCAGGGCTTGACGCGCTGCGTGAGAATGTCCTGCATGTGCTCGGCGCCGTGGATGATCTCGTTGGCCCACACCTTCGAACCAAACGGGCGGCGTCGCGACAGTTCCATTTTTGCGCGCACATAGCCGCTGATCGCGGCCACCGGATCGTCGCTGCCTTCGAACGTATCGGCCGCGCGGTGCCAGTCTTCGAACAGATCTTCGAGCACCCGGCGATACAGCGCGAGTTTGGTCGGGAAGTAGTAGTGCAGATTGGCTTTCGGCAGACCGGCCCGTTCGGCGATCATCGCGGTACTGGCGCCTTCGAGGCCGCGCTCGGCGAAGACGGCCTCCGCGCAGGCCAGCAGGTGCGCTTCGTTCGACTCGCGGATGTGCGCCTTGCGCCGCCGCATAGGTGGCGGTGCTGCGTCGTTTTCCGCTGGATCCACTGCCGTTTCGTCATGTCTCATTGTTGGCCTCGCGCGGCGCGCATGCCGCGTCGCGCTTCATTCTAGCGGTTTGCGCGCAGCTTGCGCGTCCCGTCGCGTACGCAGTGGCTCTCCCTTCTACCGTCATGGTGCATCGCAATGGCACGCTTCTCGCTCTGTTTCCGGCCGTACAAAAGGTGTTGATTTGGCGGGGTTAATCGGCTACAACCTGTCCATTCGGACAGGATTGGAAGAGCGGCGAATCCCCAGGGTTAGCCCTGTATTCAAAGTAGAGAAATGTGCGCCATGCTGTGCACCGCAGGCGTGCGAAAACGCCCCACGATCCGGCAGCGCTGCACCAGTTTCAGGTGGCGCTGACGAGGTTCGCGCGGATTGGCCAGTCGTTGCAAGGTCGGTTCTTCGAAAGGAGTGAGACGAATGAACGTGGTATCCGAAGCGCTAAAGCATGCTGAACCCGACGTGTCGATCAAGATCGACGGCAAGCGTCTGTGGGACAGCCTGATGACGATGGCGAAGATTGGCGCCACGCCCAAAGGCGGAGTCTGCCGGCTGGCCCTGACCGATCTCGACAAGCAGGGACGCGACCTGATCGTTAGCTGGGCTAAGGAAGCGGGTTGCACCGTGACGGTCGATCAGATGGGTAACGTGTTCATGCGCCGCGCCGGACGCAATCCCGATGCGCTGCCGGTGATGACTGGCTCGCACGCCGATTCGCAGCCCACGGGTGGCCGTTTCGACGGCATTTACGGCGTGCTGGGCGGCCTCGAAGTGATTCGCAGCCTCAACGATCACGGCATCGAAACGGAACACCCCGTCGAAGTCGTGATCTGGACCAACGAGGAAGGCTCGCGTTTCGCGCCCGCGATGGTGGCCTCGGGCGTGTTTGCAGGCGTGTTCACGCTCGACTACGGGTTATCGCGCAAGGACGTGGACGGCAAAACGATCGGCGAAGAACTCAAGCGCATCGGCTATGCGGGCGATCTGCCGTGTGGCGGACGCCCGCTGCATGCGGCGTTCGAACTGCATATCGAACAGGGGCCGATTCTCGAAGCGGAGCACAAGACCATCGGCGTCGTGACAGACGCGCAGGGGCAACGCTGGTACGAGATCACGCTGACGGGTCAGGAAGCGCACGCAGGGCCGACGCCGATGCCGCGCCGCCGCGATGCGCTGCTGGGTGCGGCGCGCGTGGTCGATCTGGTCAACCGCATCGGGCTCGATCATGCGCCCTTCGGCTGTGCGACGGTGGGCATGATGCAGGTGTATCCCAACTCGCGCAACGTGATTCCGGGGCGCGTGTTTTTCACGGTGGATTTTCGCCATCCCGACGATGCGGTGCTGGCGAAGATGGACGCCGAACTGCGCGCGGGCGTCGAGCGGATTACGAGCGCGATTGGCCTCGAAACCCAGCTCGAACAGATTTTCTATTACGCGCCGGTGGCCTTCGACGCCGCCTGTGTGAAGTCGGTGCGCGCCGCCGCGCAGCGCTTTGGCTACCCGCATCGCGACATGGTGTCGGGCGCGGGACACGATGCCTGCTATCTGTCGCAAGTGGCGCCCACGTCGATGGTGTTCGTGCCTTGCGTCGACGGCATCAGTCACAACGAGATCGAAGACGCCACGCTCGAATGGATCGAGGCGGGGGCGAATGTTTTGCTGCACGCCATGCTGGAGCGAGCGTGCGAGCCGGTTGCTTGAACTCTCCACTGTAAAACGAACAGCAGGCGCATAAAACAGGCCGTCCCGGCTGCATGAATCATGCAGCCGCCGAGTGCGGCTATGTCTCCACATTCAGCAAGGAACGGGTATGGCTATCAAGCAAACCGGCGATATCGCCTCGCATCGTCTCGCGCCCGAGCAGCTTTCATGTGAATTCAGCGACATCGCGCCTCTGCTCGATGCAGGCGCTGCCGCGGTGGCCGCGAGCCGCTGCCATTACTGTTACGACGCGCCGTGCGTCAATGCCTGTCCCACGCAAATCGACATCCCCAGTTTTATTCGCAAGATCGGCAACGGCAATCTGAAGGGCGCGGCCGTGGATATTCTCTCGGCGAATCCTTTGGGCGGCATGTGCGCGCGCGTGTGCCCCACGGAGATTCTTTGCGAGGGCGCATGTGTGCGCAACCATCAGGATGAGAAGCCGGTGGCGATTGGCGCGCTGCAACGTCATGCGACGGATTGGGCGATGGCGCGCGGCGAAGCGCTCTTCAAGCGGGCACCGGATACGGGACGCCATGTTGCCGTGGTCGGCGCGGGGCCGGCGGGACTCGCCTGCGCCCATCGTCTCGCGCTGGCGGGGCACCGTGTGACCATTTTCGATGCCCACGCCAAAGCAGGCGGCCTGAACGAATACGGTATCGCGGCCTATAAGACAGTCGACGATTACGCGCAGCGTGAAGTGGCCTGGCTTTGTTCGGTAGGCGGCATCGAAGTGAAGACCGGTGTCGCACTCGGGCGCGACGTGCAACTCGACACGTTGCGTCAACAGCATGACGCGGTGTTTCTCGCTATCGGTCTCACTGGCGTGCGCGAGTTGCAACTCGAAGGCGAGGCGCTCGGCGGCGTGATGAACGCGGTGGATTTCATCGAGCAGGTGCGTGAGGCAAGTGATCTCGCCACTGTGCCAGTCGGCAGACGCGTGGTCGTGATTGGCGGCGGCAATACTGCCGTGGATGCTGCAGTGCAAAGCCGCAAGCTCGGCGCGACGACCGTCACGATGGTGTATCGCCGGGGCGTGGAAACGATGGGCGCAACGTGGGCCGAGCGCGATTTCGCGCAAAGCCAGGGTGTGACGCTCATCACGCACGCGAAGCCACTGCGTTTGCTGGGCAGTGATGGCACGGTGACGGGTGTCGAGTTCGAACGGACTTCCGCGCAAGGCAGCGAGCGTTTCTCGCTCGAAGCGGACATGGTGCTCAAGGCGATCGGTCAGACGCTGGTGCCGGTGGGCATCGAGCACGCGTTGCTGACGCTGGATAACAGCCGCATTGCCGTGGATGCCAACCGGCAGACTTCGTTGCCCGATGTGTGGGCGGGCGGCGATTGCGCGGCCACGGGCGGCATGGATTTGACCGTGCAGGCGGTGCAGGACGGCAAGCTTGCCGCAGCCGCGATCGACGCGCATTTCGCCGTGACGGCGGTCAAGGCCGCCTAGCGTCTATCACGAGCGATAAAGATAAAACAGAATCCCCAAGGAGCCGAACATGGCCGATCTACGCTGCACGATTGCCGGCATCACTTCGCCGAATCCTTTCTGGCTTGCCTCCGCACCGCCGACCGACAAGGCCTACAACGTCAATCGCGCCTTCGAAGCGGGCTGGGGCGGGGTGGTGTGGAAAACCCTCGGCCTCGATCCCCACGTGGTCAACGTCAGCTCGCGTTATGGCGCGGTGCAATGGAACGGCCAACGCATCGCAGGCCTGAATAATATCGAACTGATCACGGACCGGCCGCTCGACATCAACCTGCGCGAGATTGCCCAGGTGAAGCGCGACTGGCCGGACCGCGCACTGATCGTCTCGTTGATGGTGCCGTGCAACGAGCGCGACTGGAAGTGGATTTTGCCGCTCGTCGAAGACACCGGCGCCGATGCGGTGGAACTGAATTTCGGCTGTCCGCACGGCATGAGTGAACGCGGGATGGGCGCTGCCGTGGGACAGGTGCCCGAATACGTGGAGATGGTCACTCGCTGGGTGAAGGAGGGCACGAAGCTGCCGTGCCTCGTCAAGCTCACGCCGAACATCAGCGATATCCGGCTGGGCTCGCGGGCCGCGTACAAAGGCGGGGCAGATGGCGTGTCGCTGATCAACACCATCAACTCGATTGTCGGCGTGGACCTCGATGCGATGGCGCCGCTGCCGATGGTGGATGGCAAGGGTACGCACGGCGGCTATTGCGGACCGGCGGTCAAACCGATTGCGCTGAACATGGTCGCGGAAATTGCGCGCGACGTGGCCACGCCGGGTCTGCCCATCTCCGGCATTGGCGGCATTTCCACATGGCGCGACGCGGCGGAATTCATCGTGCTGGGCGCGGGCAGCGTGCAGGTGTGTACGGCGGCGATGCACTACGGCTTTCGGATCGTGGCGGATCTCGCGGACGGCCTGTCGAACTGGATGGACGAAAAAGGCTACGCGACGCTCGATGATTTCCGCGGCCGCGCCGTGCCGAACGTCACCGACTGGCAGTACCTGAACCTCAAGTACGACATCAAGGCCCGCATCGATCAGGACAAGTGCATTCAGTGCGGCCTGTGTCATATCGCTTGCGAGGACACCTCGCATCAGGCCATTACGCGCGAAAAAGATGGCGTCCGGCATTTTGAAGTGGTGGACTCTGAATGTGTGGGCTGCAACCTGTGCATGCACGTGTGCCCGGTGGATCAGTGCATCACGATGGAGCGGGTGGATGCGGGCGAATACGCCAACTGGACCACCCATCCGAACAACCCGGCCCGTGTGGATGCGCCGCAAGCTGAAACCGAATCGCATGTCGAAACGCAAGCCGCCGCAAAAGCGGCCTGAGAAGCACATAGAAGAGAAAAGCAGCCGCAGCGCCTGTAAGTGAAGTCTGTTCCGACCCGGCCCGCAGCATCCCCAGAAGATGCGCGGGCCTTAACGCACAAGTGGAGATTCTTCGATGAAGCAGACAACGCAAGGTGTCGATCCGCAGCTAGGGGCCGGCGCGCAGGGCAGCAGTCTTTACAACGACGACCTGGCACCCACCGGCGTCGCGCAGCGTACGTGGAAGTGGTATCACTTCGCCGCGCTGTGGGTGGGCATGGTGATGAATATCGCTTCCTACATGCTGGCGGCTGGCTTGACCGAGCAGGGCATGTCGCCCTGGCAGGCGGTCGTCACCGTGTTACTCGGCAACCTGATCGTGCTGGTGCCCATGCTGTTGATCGGCCATGCGGGCGCGAAGCACGGCATTCCGTATGCGGTACTGGTGCGTTCGTCGTTCGGCACGCAAGGGGCGAAACTGCCGGCCATGCTGCGCGCCATCGTGGCGTGCGGCTGGTATGGCATTCAAACCTGGCTGGGCGGCAGCGCGATCTACACCTTGCTCAATATCCTCACGGGGAATGCGTTGCATGGCAGCGCGCTGCCGTTCCTGGATATTTCGCTCGGACAGCTCGCGTGTTTTCTGGTGTTCTGGGCTCTGCAGATTTACTTCATCGTGCACGGTACGGATGCAATCCGCTGGCTGGAAAGCTGGTCCGCTCCGATCAAGGTGGTGATGTGTCTCGCGCTCGTGTGGTGGGCGACATCGAAAGCCGGCGGAATTGGTTCGATGCTGTCGGCGCCGTCGCAATTCGTGGCAGGCGGCAAGAAAGAAGGCTTGTTCTGGGTCACCTTCTGGCCAGGCCTCACCGCAATGGTGGGATTCTGGGCCACGCTCGCGTTGAACATTCCCGACTTCACGCGTTTTGCGCGCTCACAGCGCGATCAGATGGTCGGGCAGTCGATCGGCTTGCCGGTGCCGATGGCGCTGTTGTCCGTGATCTCCGTGGTGGTGACGTCAGCGACAGTCGTGATCTACGGTCAGGCGATCTGGGACCCGATTGATCTGACGAGCCGCATGACGGGCATTGGCGTAGGCGTCGCGCTCATCATCCTGACGCTCGATACGATGTGCTGCAACCTGGCGGCCAATCTGGTGGGACCGGCCTATGACTTTTCGAGCCTCTGGCCAAAGGGCATTTCGTATCGCACGGGCGGCATGATTACCGCGACCATTGCCATTGTGATGATGCCGTGGAAGATTCTCGCTACCACCCAGGGCTACATCTTCACGTGGCTGGTGGGTTACTCGGCACTGCTCGGGCCCGTGGCAGGCATTCTGATGGTGGACTACTTCCTGATTCGCGGCACGCGCCTCGACGCGCGCGAACTGTTCGACGAAAACGGCGAATACAGCTACACGGGTGGCTGGAATATCGGCGCAGTGGTGGCGTTGCTGGTCGGCGTGCTGCCGAATCTGCCCGGTTTTCTGCACACGGCGTTTCCGGCCGCGTTTCCGAATGTGCCCGCGATCTTCAATACGCTCTACACGTATGCGTGGTTCGTCGGGCTTGCGCTCGCTTCGATTGTGTACAGCGCGTGGATGAAGTTGAGCAAGGGACCGAGCGCGCGCGTGGCAAGTGCGTGATGTGGAAGCGGTTAGTTGAACGGTAAGTGAATCTGAAGCAACGAACGTAGCAGTCAATGAGGAGGCAGCAAGATGACGACCCTGATTCGCGGCGGCACGGTAGTCGATGCGGACCGTAGCTGGCGGGCGGACGTGTTGTGCGCAGATCCGCAGGACGGTGGCACGATCCTGCAGGTTGGGCCGGACCTGGAGGCGCCGGCGGGCGCGACGATCGTCGATGCACATGGGCAATACGTGATGCCGGGCGGCATCGATCCGCACACGCATATGGAACTGCCCTTCATGGGCACCACGGCGAGCGACGATTTCTACACCGGCACGGCTGCGGGGCTCTCCGGCGGCACCACGAGCATCATCGACTTCGTGATTCCGAGCCCGAAGCAATCGCTCATGGAGGCGTTCAAGGCGTGGCGGGGGTGGGCCGAAAAGGCTTCCTCCGATTACGGCTTCCACGTTGCGGTGACATGGTGGGACGAGTCGGTGTATCGCGACATGGGCACGCTCGTGCATGAGCACGGCGTGTCGAGTTTCAAGCATTTCATGGCCTACAAAAACGCCATCATGGCGGACGATGAAGTGCTGGTGAACAGCTTCGCGCGTTCGCTCGAACTCGGCGCGTTGCCTACTGTGCATGCGGAAAACGGCGAACTGGTGTTCCAGTTGCAGCGTCAACTGCTGGCGCGCGGCATCACGGGCCCGGAGGCGCATCCGTTGTCACGGCCGCCGGAAGTGGAAGGCGAAGCGGCCAACCGCGCCATTCGCATTGCCCAGGTGCTGGGCGTGCCGGTGTATATCGTCCACGTGTCGTCAAAGGATGCCGCGGATGCAATTGCGCGTGCGCGCAGCGAAGGCCTGCGGGTGTTCGGTGAGGTGTTGCCGGGCCATCTCGTGATCGACGAAGCGGTCTATCGCGATCCCGACTGGAATCGCGCGGCGGCCCACGTGATGAGCCCGCCGTTCCGCTCGGCCGAGCATCGCGAGGCATTGTGGAGCGGTTTGCAGGCAGGACAGTTGCACACCACGGCTACCGACCACTGCGTATTTTGCGCGTCGCAAAAGGCGATGGGCCGCGAGGACTTCACGAAGATTCCCAACGGTTGCGGTGGCGTGGAAGACCGCATGTCGGTGTTGTGGCATCACGGTGTGAATTCGGGCCGTCTCACGCCGAACGAGTTCGTGCGTATCACCTCCACCAATGCCGCGCAGATCTTCAACCTCTATCCACGCAAAGGCGCGGTGCAGGTGGGCGCGGATGCGGACCTGGTGGTGTGGGATCCCGCTGCGACGAAAACCATCTCGGTCAAGACCCATCATCAGAAGGTGGATTTCAACGTGTTCGAAGGCATGACGGTGCAGGGCGTGGCGATGCATACGCTCACGCGCGGTTTTCTTGCATGGACCGATGGTGATTTGCGCGCCGTGCGCGGGGCCGGGCAGTATCTGAAACGGCCGCCCAATTCCGCTTACTTCGATGCGATTCGTGTGGCTAACAAGCTGAAGGAACCCCATGCAGTAGAACGCTAAGGGCTTGGCATTGCTTCAGCGTTTTTGCCAGACGCGCAGACCGAATTGCGGTAGCACGCCGTAGACGTGGTCCATCATGGTGGACTGGGTATGCTCGTACGCTTCCCAGTCCACCTCGTTGATGTAAGCGAATATCTCGATGGGCAGGCCTTGCTGCGTGGCTTCCAGCAGTCGCACGACGAGCGGCATGTCCGGGCGGATAGCCGGATGCTGGCGAAAATAGGCCACCAGATACAGCCGGAACATGCCGAGATTGGTTAACCGCTGCGTTTCCTCGCGCGCGGCGACAGGTGCGGCGATGGGTACGGCAAGATCGAGGCTCGCTCGCAGGTTCGTGAGCAACGCATCGTCGCAAAAGCGGACGTGGTCGGTGTCCATATAGATGGCGTGCTTGATGCGTCGTCCACCGGACTCGGTCATGCCGCGCCAGTTTTTCACGCCGTTGGTCAGGATGACGTGACTCGGCATCGTGACAATGGTGTTGTCGAAGTTGCGCACCGTGATCGTGTTTAGCGCGATATCAATCACCGTGCCATCCGCCACGAATCCCGGCACTTCTACCCAGTCGCCGACGCGCAGCATGTCGTAGGCCGCGAGTTGAATGCTCGCCACGAATCCCAGCAGCGAATCGCGAAAGATGATGATGAGCAGCGCCGTCATCGCGCTCACGCCGGTGAGAAAGTACGTGGGTGAGCGATGCAGCAGGATCGAGACGCCGGTGATGAGCGCGACCAGATACAGCACGATGGTTGCCACCTGCAAAAAGCTCTTGATGGGCTTCTCGCTCGCGTATGGAAAATGCCGGTAACGATCTTCGATGGCGCGCAGAAACGCGAATGCGGCGCGCAACGCCGTGACCACCATATAGCAGGCGGCCAGCGTTTCGACTGGCTGGCCGAGCGCGGCAATCACCGGAATGGTCAGGCCCGACAGCAGCGGTGCGGACAGGCAGACGATATACGCCGGCACGAGCGGCGCGAGACGGTCGAACACCTTGCAATGCACGGCGGCGCGCAACCACGAATGGCCCTCACCGCGTGCAAAACGGCCGACGATCCTCAGCAGAACGAAACGGGTGATGTAGTAACAGAGCGCACTACATAGCACGATGCCGAGCAGCAGTCCCGCGACGAGCACGGTTGCGACGACGACACTGTCGGTATAGGCGTAGATGTGACGGTGTCCGTTCGCGTCGGTCACGATACGGAAAACGTTGTCGAACATACATCCTCCGGCTCGTGAGTCTGACGTTGCGGCTGCGTTTCTCTGTTGGCTCTACCGTGCGGCTATTACTGGACGCGAAAGGGTGCGAATGGGTGCTTGCGTGCTTTTTTGAGGGCTTTATCGAGGCTTGATGAACCGCAGCGTCATGCGATCGGATTCGCCAATTGCCGCATAGCGCGCCCTGTCGACGTCGCCGCCTTCGTAGGTGGGCGGCAACGACCACACGCCATGCGGATAATCTTTGGTGTCGCGCGGATTGCTGTTGATCTCGCTGCGGCCGTCGAGCTGAAAGCCGGCTGCCTGCGCATGCTCGATCACATAGGCTTCGGTCACGTATCCACTGTCGATCATCTGCTGCAACGACGTTCCGGGTGCGGCACGATGCTCCTCCACGCCGAGCATGCCACCCGGTTTCAACGCGCGGTAAAACGCCTGCAGGTTGGCGTCGATCTGGCCGTCCTTGATCCAGTTATGGATGTTGCGGAACGTCAGTACGCGGTCGACGTTGCCGTTGGCGGGGAAGCCATTGAACTGGCCGTCATGCAGCGTGCCGACCAGCACAGTTCCGTAGATGGCGGGATTGGCCGCGAGCTTGCGCGTGAATGCCGCGCGGCCCGACTGTTCTTCCGCCGCCGCGCCGGCTGACGGGCCATTGTATTGCGCCTCGTAAAGCGTGCCGTGATCGCGCAGGTAGGGCGCGAGGATGTCCGTGTACCAGCCGCCGCCGGGTGCGATCTCGAGCACGGTTTGCGTTGGCGCGAGTTCGAAGAATTGCAGCGTGGCCTGCGGATGCCGGTACACGTCGCGCGCTTTGGCGGCGTCGCCGCGCTGCGGCCCGGCCACTGCGGCTGCGAGCGAATCCGCGTTCGGTCCGGCCGCGGAGGTAGCGCAGGCCGTCAACACGAGTGCGGCGGCGAGGCCGGCAACGGCGAATCGCAGATTGCGAAGCAGCGGAGTAGCGTAGAAGGTCATGGCACGAAAAAGGATGACGTGAACCGCATGGTAAGCGGCAACAGGCGTAACGATAAGCGCTTGCGGCAAGCTTTGCACGTGGCCGGCTGATATTTCCCCTGAAACGGGGGTGAAACGCAGATCGCCACCCATGTGCGAGATGCTCGCGGCGTCATCCCATGTCAGATGAAACCAGTTGGCGGCGGCCTGCGTATATCTTCCGTCGGCATCCGGGCGAGTATGGCAGCGGCGTTGGGCAAGACTGCGGCGGCTCGTCTATGCTTGATTCATGTCCGGTCGATACGCGGCTGGCAATGCGCCGGCCGTAGCGGCTCATCCATTTGTCGGAGGCAATATGAAAACGATGTCGAAGCAGATCAAGGCCTGTTTGTGTGCGGTGGCGCTGGGGGTAGCGGCGCAGGCGGGTGCACAAGGACTTTCGCCGCAGGATGATGTGAATGCGCCGCAGAACAGCACGCAACTGATGCCGAATGCGGCGCGCGGCAGCGAGTACCCGTCGCACGGTAATCAGCAGGCGGGGGAGATGAACCTCAATCCAACCGACCCACGCGCGCAACTCGTCAACGGGCTGCCGAACAATACGCAGGCGGGCGGATATGGATCGCCGCTGGCGGGTGTGCGGACCTATGTGCAACCGACGCCGACCAACTAGTTGATCGCGGTGCGGGAAGGCGAGGGATTCGAGGCCGGGTGATTCTTGCGCTGATTTGAATGATCAGTAGTACTGGGCTAATTGTTTTATGCTGCGATGAGTCGAAGTTGCGTTGGCTTATACGATTGTTGGCCGAATGGCGAACGTTTTTGGGTGGAGGTTTCTAGCTTCATTTGGGGTGTGGAGCCAGCCAGCGTTGCCATCGGGCACGGCGATTGCGTCGACTGGGGTTAGCCGGGCGGAAGGGTGCGCAGATGACTCGTCCGTCACTTATTACTCTTTGCCTCGAAGGAGCAGACCATCATGGCTTTCACCGATGACGCCCAACGCAAGCTGGACCGCGGTTTCTCCGAAGCTAAACGGACCGGTCGCCGCGCGGCCCGTAACGTACGCGTCGGCGCGCGCGATCTCCAGGACGATGCAGCCAGCGAAGCGCGGGCGCTGCTCGACCGCCTCGACAAGTCGCTGCGCGACAATAGCGATGTCGACGTCGCTGCGTTGCGCAAACGCCTGCAGGCGCAGTTAAACGATGCGCGTGGCAGCTTCGGCGACGCAGCGGACAGCACCGTCGATCAGGTGCGCGAGACGGTTGCGATGGCGGCGGAATTCGCGCGTGAGCGTCCGTGGCAGGCGATTGGCGTGGTTGCGGGTGTCGCGTTTCTGGTTGGGGCGCTGGTGGGGCGTAAGTAGAGAGGGTTGTTGACGAAGTCTGGGCCACGCCGGCTGCACGTGCGGCTCGGCCTAGACTTCTTACGCCGTCGGATATCCTTTCAAAGCCCAAACACCAGTCGCAGCGTGTCGTTCTCCGCGATCACCGAAAATCCGACCACGAGCAGAATCACCGGTAGTAGCGCAGTGCCGTACCGCCGGATGGGCGCGCCCAGCAGCGGGTGGTTGACGAGCCACACCGCTCCGGCGCACCACAGAGCGATCATCACGACGAACACCAGCGAAATCACCCCGCAGTCGAGGCGCGAGTGCCCGGCATACAGCGGCACGTAGACGGCGATGTTGTCCGAGCCGTTGGCGATCGCGACGCCCGCCACGGTCCACCACGCCGAACCGGGCTTCGCTGGCGGGACAGCTTGCGCGCCGGTATCGTCCGGCGTCGCGCGACGCGGACCGAAACGCGCCCACCCCTTGCTCAAGCCAACGCCGATCGGCAAGACACCGAGCAATCCCACATAGCCCGGCGGCAGACTGCGTAGCAGCGCCGCCAGTCCCATCGCGATCACGATGAGGGCGAGCGACCCCGCGTATTGACCGAACACGACCCGCCCGACATGCCCGCGTGCCTCCGCCACGAAGGCGAGCAGGACGAAAAGATTATCGACGTTGGTGGCAGCGAAGGCGGCGATAGCGAGGGCGACGAGACTGAGCATGCGTTAGGGGCGTAGCGGCGGCGAGTGAGCGGCAGAGTGACTGGAGGGTAAAGGGTAAAGAGTAAAGGGTTCACAGCAGGTTGAGCAGCGGACTCACCGCGGACAGGTCAACTGTCACGCTCGCGTGATGAACGGCTGACAGCCCCGGCATTTTGCCAGTAAAGCCGCCAGCGGCCGTCCGACTTACGCGCTGGCCTTGTGGTTAGTGGCGGCGCAGCCCGTACGCTACAATGCCGACAGCCTGAAACTCGGAACATCAATGAAGATCCGGACTTTATCCATCGCATGCGGAACGACCGTGGCCGTGTTGCTCGCGGGGTGCACGAGCGTCTACTCCGACTACAAGAATTCGAGCGCGTGCGAGCAGTTGATGCGCAGCAAACTCGCGGACGTGACGTCGGAGCAGTTGCCTTACGCCTCGCTGTACAAGTTGTCCACCAGCCATACCGGCACGGGCATAGCCGGCTCGCGTGTGGTGGTGGAGGGCAGTCTCTCGCGCATGCAGACTGCCGCGGAAGTGGCCAAGGCCAATGCACCGAAAGGGGCGTCGGGGGCATCAGCGACTGCGGCCGCCTCGGGCGCCGGTGTGGCTAGCGCTGCGTCGGGAACCGCAGTGGCAGGCGTCGTTGCTTCAGGGGGCGTTGCTTCAGATGTAGCCGCCACGGATGTGGCAGCGTCAGATGTGACCGCTTCAGGAGCGGCTGTGGCGAATGCCTCGGCTGCTTCAGCCGCGTCTGCGACCACGGTGGCGGACGCAAAACCGGCCAAGCCCATCAAGCCGAAGAAGGTCATCAAGGGCGTGGCGGTCGAATGCACCTTCAGTGGCCCCAGCTTGACCTCGTTCCGCTGGCTCTCGCCGGCCGAACTGGTCAAGACCAATGAAACGGACAAAAGCGACACCACCGAATAAGGCGCGAAGCAAATCCGCTGCGAGAGGGTGGGCCGGGTGAGGCGCGCTGTTTTGTCAGGCGCGCGCTCTCGTTTCCGTCATCAAGCGGGCGCTTAGAGCGCCGTTGACGCCTTCTCCTCATTCATTCCCTGCGCCCGCAGCGCCGCCGCCTGACGCCGGCGGGTTTCGCGCACGAGGCGTAAGACCCGTTCGCCGAACACCTCCGGGCAACCTTCGAAGAATCGTTCAACAGCTTGGGTGTCGATCAGTTGCCGGCGCAATGCCTCGCGCTCGTCGTGCTGGGCAATCATGCGCAAGGCGGCTGCGATGTAATCTTCGACCGTCTGCGCCACCGTCCACGCAGGCATGCCGGCACGGGCGAACAATGCGCCGTCGATATGCTCGAATACTTCGGGCCCGCTCTTGCATACGCCAGGCAGACCGAGCGTGAACGCATCGACGATGCCGTTGGTGTTCCCAAACGGGAAGGGACTCAGGAACAGGTCGGCGTCGTCGACGCGCGCCAGATAGCCTGCGTACTGGTGAAAACCGTGAATGATCGCGCCGGGTACCGATTCGCCGATGACGCGCTGCATTTGCGTCAGCGGCAAGCCGTTACTGTTACCCGTCATGAAATGAAACTCGACGGGAACCTCCGCGCGTGCCTGAATGTGGCCGCAGACATCGAGGAAGACGGGGTTCAGTTTCATCGGACTCGCGGTCACGATGATCTCGACGGTGTCGCGCCGCTCCAGTTTGCGATGCGTGATCTCCGGCAACGCACGTGATGCTCGGTAGGGCTGGCCGTCTTTCGGCAAGCGCAGCAGCCGTTCGCTGAAGCATTTCGGATCGCCGACGTAATCTTCCTCGACGCTGATGTAGTCGATCTTGTCGGAATGGGTGGTCGCCGGGTGACCGAGCGCCGCGATCTGCAGGGGCGCCACGCGCAGGTTCGACATGAACACGGTCAGCACGAACATGCCCACGCTCGGCATATACAGCACGTCGGCCTGCTCTGCTTCGGCAAACGCGCGCACCGTGCGCAGACAGTCGCCAACATAGTCGGGCTGCTCCAGTTCGATGAAGCGGTCAAAAATCGCCCGGCCAGCGTCGTCGACCGCGTAGCCGAAGCCGAACCCCACCACCTCGAAATGCTCGCGCGCGGCTTCGATGGTGCGCGAATGCGTACGGTAGATGGAATGCGCGCCGCTGAACCACTCCAGCACGACGATCATCAACGGTTTCTTGCCGCGCCGCGTGCGCGCCGCAGCGGGCGGCATGTCTAGGTTGCCCGGCGCGGCAATCGGCGCAGGCAGATCGGTAATGCCCAGTTGGTCCAGTTTGCGCCGCACCAGCACATTGATGTCCTGTTTGATTGCGTGCCGCTGCGGGGTGTCTGCGTAGCTGCAAAACATATAGCTGTTGTGCAGCAACGCGGTGGGCAGATCGTCCAGATCGTCGATCTGGCTGAGCTTGCCGGGCAGCCACTGCAGGAGCGCTTCGCGTTTGCTATGCGCGTTCGGCGACCCCTTGAATACGGGGGCCAGCAAAACCAATGCGAGGCAGGCCGCCTTGACCTTGTCGTGCCGCCAGAGTGCTGCGAAATCCAGTTCCAGGTCCGACTCGCCCGAGTAGAGTACGCATAGCTTGTCGATAAACGTGTCGCCGGGCAAAAACTGTCCGTCTAAAGGGCCGCGCGGATTCAGATGGCGGACGACATGATCGGCATGGCCGAGCGCGGTCGTCGCAAAGACCGCACCGAGCCACTCATGCAAGGTGAGAAGCAGGCGATAGCAAGGGTCGGGCAACCGGAAATCCGGGTTCGAAAACAGCGTCGTGACGGCCGTGGCCAACCGGGTGCAAAAGCGCACCTGTTGCTCGTCCGGCGAAAGATCGATCATGCCCGAAGCGCGGAAGTCGGCATCCAGTTGGCCGCGCTTTTGATGCAGCAGCGCCAGGACTTCGATGAGCTTGAGCGCGGCTTGCTCGTGCGCTTGATCGTCCGATTGTGAGTAGGCGAGTTGCTCGAAATCGTCGAGCGAGAAAGTGGCTTGCATCGGCTGAATGACTTTAATATAAGTAATGCTAACGATATGAATATTGTGCTTTTCCGCGGATGGGAAGCATCTGGGTCTGGTCCGCGTTAGCGTGAACGGTCTGCGCTCACGCGATGTGTTCGGCGCCTTGGGTGGTCCGATCCGTTCGATGCGCGTGAACCAGTTCGAGCACCCGCTCGCCGAACGCTTCCGGTCGTCCTTCGAAGAACCGTTCGACAGCCTTCGTTTCGATCAACTGCCGGCGCAGCGACTCGCGTTCCTTGCGCTGGGCAATCATGCGCAAGGCCGCTGCGATGTAATCTTCGACGGTCTCCGCTACGGTCCACGAGGGCATGCCGGCGCGAGCGAACAGCGCGCCGTCGATATGCTCGAACACCTCCGGGCCGCTCTTGCACACACCCGGCAAGCCGAGCGTAAAGGCATCGACGATGCCGTTCGTATTGCCGAACGGAAACGGACTGAGAAACAGGTCCGCGTCGTCGACGTGCGCCAGATAGTCGGCGTACTCGAGCAGGCCATGTACCTCCGCGCCCGGCACCGCGCGCTTGATGACATCGCGCATATGCTGAAGCGGCAGGCCCAATATCATCCCCGCCATAAACGCAAATTGCACCGGCACGTCGGCGCGTTCCTGAATTGCCCGGCACGCATCGAGAAATGCCGGGTTGACCTTCATCGCGCTCGCCGTGACGATGATCTTGATTACCTCACGCTGCTCCAGTTTGCGATGCGTGATCTCGGGCAACGCACGTGATGCGCGGTAGGGCTGGCCATCCTTGGGTAGCCGCAGCAGGCGTTCGCTGAAGCATGCCGGATCGCCGACGTAGTCTTCCTCGACGCTGAGGTAGTCGATCTTGTCGGAGTGAGTGGTCGCTGGGTGGCCCAGCGCCGCAATCTGCAAGGGTGCGAGCCGCAGATTCGACAGGAAGATGGTCTGCACGAACATGCCGACGCTTGGCATATACAGCACGTCGGGCCGTTCGGCCTCGGCGAAGTCGCGCAGGGTCTTCAGGGACTCGCCGACATAGTCGGGCTGTTCGAGCTCGATGAAGCGGTCGAAAATCGCCCGACCAGCATCGTCGATCGCGGAATTGAAGCCGAAGCCAACGACTTCGAAGTGTTCGCGTGCGGCTTCGATGGTGCGGGAGTGAGTGCGGTAGATGGAATGTGTGCCGCCGAACCATTCCAGCACGACCATCATCAGAGGCTTGCGGCCAGTTGACTGACGGCTGGCAGGAGATGCCTGCGCTAGCACGGTTCCCTTGGTCAGCGGCTGCGTCACGGCCGGCGTCAACGCACCCGGCGTGCCTTCCGGCAGCGGCCCATCCACCAGATCACGCCGCCCCAATTGGGCCAGCTTGCGCCGCACCAGCAGATTGATGTCCTGCTTGATGGCGTGGCGCTGCGGCGTGTCCGCGTAGCTGCAGAACATGTACGCGTGATGCAGCACGGCGCTGGGCAGGTCGTCCAGATCGTCGATCTGGCGCAGCTTGCCGGGCAGCCATTGCAGCAGCGCTTCACGTTTGCCGTGAGCGTCGGCCGAGCCCTGGAAAGTCGGCGCGAGCATCACCAGAGCCAGACGCGCCGCCGCGGTCTTGTCATGCGCCCACAACGCGGCGAGATTGACCTCCAGTTCCGATTCAGTGGAGTAAAGCAGAGTGAGTTTTTCAATGAAACGATCGCCGGGCAAGAATTGCGTGTCGGCACTGCCGCGCGGGTTCAGATTCCGGATCACGTGATCGGCGTTGCCGGTGGCGCTGGCCGCGAACAGCACACCCATCCATTGATGCAGCGTCAGCAGCACACGGTAGCAGGCGTCATCCGGCGTGAAACCGGGTTGCGAAAAGAGTGTGGCGATCGCGCTGGTCAGACGTGCGCAATACCGTTCGCGGCGCTGCGCGGGCGGCAACGCGCCGAGGTCCGAAGCCAGAAAATTCTCATCCAGTTCGCCGTAGTTGTGGGAGAGCAGTGCGAGCGCGCCGATGAGCCTGTAGGACGCAACGTGATGCTCTTGCCGGTAGACGAGTTGCTCGAACTCATCGAGCGAAAAGGTGAAGGCCATGATTCCGATTCTTGAAGATAGGCATGACTAACAATATTGGGATACCGTCAGTCCAGAATCGGATTATCGCCGGTGCGCTGTATCAAATTCGCGCACCGGCTGGATTTCGGATTTTTCCGCAGTCGAAGCGGAAAGTATGAAGTGATGCGTGGGGTAGTGAGGTCTGTTCGTAGGGAGTTGGGAAGCGCCGCGTGACAAGCGGTGTCTGCCTCGCCCCCTCAAAACGCGTAATACGGCCCGTTCCCCGCCGAGGTGAGGCGCGCTTCGATGGCGGTATAGACGCGCCGTCCATAGAAGAACGGTAGTCCCCAGCCGAAGCTGTTGCTGGCAATGCCGGCGAGATTATCGAACGCGTTGTTCGACGAGTCGAACAACGACGTCGCATTGCCCACCGAAAACGCCACCGCGACATCCGTGCCGTCCGCGCCGGCGATCGTCGCATTGGCGGCCTGGATCGCCGCCGGGCAATACCAGAGACCGCATTCCGGCATGCCGGCATTGGCGATGAACAGCGCGTTCGACCCGCTGTCCAGATAACTGAACGAATAGATCTGGCCGTTGCTCGTGGTACTGACGTACCCACTTTGCGGATTGGCGCGCAGCACGGTGGCGGCGCCCAGCACGTTATCGGCTTGTGTGCCGATGCCGAAGATCATCGACCCGGTGATCGTCGGCGCGCCCGCGTCAGGCACCGAGGGCAGATCAATGACGATGCCGTTGTTATCCAGTGGGAACGCGCTCACCGGGTTCGTGACCTGCTGGGCGAGCGGTTGCACGGTCGACGCACATGCGCCGCTTGCGTTGCAACCGTAGTACCAGCGCGGCAGGGCCGAGGTGGTGCAGCCGCTGCCGCAATCCGCCGCAAACAGCCCGACGCCGAGAATGCCGTTGCTGCGCAGCGCAGTGCTGGTCTGCATGGCGAGGCCCGTGCCGGTGCAGTCCGCGGGCACGTCTGGCGTAGCCGGATCGGCGATGACCTGAATCGGCAAGGCGGCGGCCACCTGGCCGGCCATCTTGATATCGGCGATGCGTACGGCACCCCATGTATAGCCGCCGCCGAACACCGCGCACTCGCCGGTCGTGCCGCTGCCCGAGGGCAGTGCTGCGAGCTGCAGGCTGGACGGTAGGGCCGAGGCGAGAATGCGCAAGCCTTGCGAGCCGGTGTCGACCTGGACGTTGTCGATGGTCGCGCAGTTGGATGTACCGGCGGCGCAAACCGTGACGCTCGTCGTCAGCATATTGCGCGTCAGGCCGGGGGCGCTCGCCACCTGGATGGGCTGCGTGTTGGGCGTGGTCGACTGCGGGACCGTCGAGACGTTGTTGGCCGCAGGGGCGGAAGCTGCCTGCGGAATGGACGAACCGGATGCGGTAGATGTACCGGATGCGGTAGATGTACCGGATGCGCCCGACGCGGCGCTTGCCGGCGCGGCAGCGCTGCTGCCGGCGCTACTTCCGCCTCCGCCGCCGCCTCCGCCGCAGCCCGAGAGCGCAACGCAGAGCAGGCCAGCCATCAAACCCAGCCGCGAGATGTGAATTGACATGGCGGCCTCCTTACTGCAACGCGTCGGGGGTGACGCCTGGCGGCAGGGCGGCGGGCAGCCACGCCCGTCCCACGTAGCTGCGCATCTGGCCGCCCGCTTCGACGACCACGTCGGAGCGGGTCACACGCGATTCGTGCAGACCGGCGCCGCCCAAGCCGACGGCGTCGTTGGCCGCGATCGCGCCGGCCCGCCATGAGGGTGCGTAGGCGCCGAGCAGCGCTGGCAGATCCGGCATGGTGGGCCCCTGCCACGTATAGGCGAAAATCTGGCCGCTGTTCGACGCGTATTCGTTGACGGTGGTGCCGCCCGCGTCGAGGCTGGTCCGTTTCAGCACGGCGCCGTTCAATAACGGCACGGGGTTGCCCGCGGACGTGCCGGGGGCAGCGCTTGCCGGGCTGCCCGGCATCGTGCCGCCGAGTTCCGCGTAGGCGGAGGCCGCGGGAAGTGCGACCAGTAGCGCGGTGCCTGACGCACTCGCGAGCGCGGTCCAAAGTGCGACGCGCTGACTGCGATGACGATTGATCATGATGCGTACCTCGGAATGGCTGGTTATTTTTTTAAGACGACCATTTCAAGATATCACCGGGGTTTGTCCGGGCTGCCGGGCAAGTCGCCGGAGCGAGGCCTGCAAAGACCCAGCAAGGTTCTGATCAAACGCAAAAACGGCCTGGAAAAACAATGAGATAGTTGCCGGTTCGCGGCGCGGGGCGAGGCCCCCAAGAAGGTTGCCAATTGTTAAATACGGGTCTTCAACGGTCCTCGGAAAAACATTTTTGGCATATCAAAACGGCGTGGCCGGAGCTGCCTTCAAACTCCCCGGACGGCGCTTGCACAGCGCGCCGCCGCGGCATCTCTTTTTCATGCAACTTCCGCCCGTCCGAATGGGCCGTAAACCGGCTTTTTGCACAGGCGCGTCCGGGATCGGTAAAATGACGGGTTGATCCACGGAAACTTGCCGTGGCGTAGCGGAAGGATTCCCCGAACATGACTGATCTTCGTCTTACCAAGCGGTATGCTGCATTGCTGATGGCGGGCGGGCTGGTCGCCGGCTGTGGTACCTCGTCGCCGACCCAGATTGACTACAAGAGCGATTCGAAATCGAAGCAAGTGTCACTGGCAGTCCCGCCAAACCTGATCGATGAGACGTCCGATCAGCGTTCGCTACCGCCTCAAAGCGGCGCAACCTCGTTGTCCACGCTCCAGCAAGTGCAGGCGAAGGCGCCCACTACCGATCTGAGCGTGCTGCCGCCCGTGAATGGCATGCATATCCAGCGTGACGGCTCGGAGAGCTGGCTCGTCATCGACAACAAGACGCCCGATCAGGCCTGGGCACAGATCCGCCGTTTCTGGCAGGAGCAGGGTTTCCTGCTGGTGGTCGACCAGCGCGACAAGGGCGTGATGGAGACCGACTGGAACGAGACGCACGCCTCGATCAACGACGGCCTGATCCGCGACACGCTGTCCAAGGCAATGGGCAACTCGTACGTGGCATCGGAGCGCAACAAGTACCGCACCCGCCTCGAAGCAGCGCCGAATGGCGGCACGTACGTGTTCATCAGCCAGAAGGGCATGCAGGAAGCCCTGTCCGGCGCCAACAACGACACTACCACGTGGAAACCGAAGCCTAATGACCCGGGCCTCGAAACCGAATACCTGAAGCGCCTGATGGCCTCGCTGGCAGCGTCGGATACGCGTACCGCGGGCGATACCTCGGGTGCGCCGCTGTCGCCGGCTGGTGCGCAGGCCGCGCCGGCTGCCGCTACTGCCGGTGCCAACACCGCCGCAGCCAAGACGGCCGCCGAAAACGTCGCGATGTCCGTTCAATCGCCGACGCCGGATCAGACCGACGTCCAGAACACCTCGGGCCAGTTCACGGCCAACGAACTCACGCTCAGCGAGCCATATGATCGCGCGTGGGTGCGGGTGGGCATCGCGCTGGATCGCAGCAACTTCACGGTGGCGAGCCGCGACCGTACGCGCGGGCTGTACACCGTCAGCTACGTGGATCCGAAAGACATGAGCTCCGCCGAGCAGGGTTTCTGGAGCCAGGTGTTCCACGGCAAGACCGAGAAGGTCGCGAAGCCGTATCTGCTGAACGTACGCGCGGTTACGCCGGATCAGACGCGCGTGGCCGTGGTCGACGACAAGGGCAATATCGACACCTCGCGTCCGGCCAAGGAAATCATGGGGCTGGTGGTCGATCAATTGCGCTGATCGGGTTGCTGCCGCTGTAAAGAAAGCTGTAGAAAAAACGCGCCTGAGTCGCTCTCAGGCGCGTTTTTTTATGCGCGCGCCGCGTGGCGACGGCCTTTGCCGGCCCACCGCCAGCTTTCGCGCATGCGCGCACGGAGTTTGCTTGACCGGTCGAATCAACCACACGATTGGAGACCGGCCATGTTCGACGTCATTCCCTACTGGATGTGGGCCGCGAGCCTCGTCGTGCTCGCAATTCTCTGCGGCGCAGCGCTTTCCGTGCACGACTCGTCGCGTGTCACGCGCGCCGAACCGCGTGTGAAATGGCGGGTTCGGTGAGGGCGATGTCACCCTCCCGCGCAAGGCCGCGTAACGTGACGTTACGGCGTAACGAGCAGCGAAACACGCCGCCGCGCATCAGATTGAAAAATAAAATATCGACGAATCAATGATTTAGCGAGCGGCGTGTCGATTGTCATAGCTTGGCACGCAAGCTGCTTATAAGTAATCAAGGGGACGGATGCAGGCATTGCTGCGAAGAGTAGTCAGACCGCAGCAGGCAGCCGCAAGTGGCAACCGCCAGAGGTAACGGCGAGCGCCGCTGTATCCGACTCACATCAGTCAGCAATGGCGCCGGTCGAACAACCGGCGTGACCTAACTCGGCCTGCGCGTTTCGCGCGGCCCCGGTGGCCCCGTCGCCTATCCTCGTAGGGCGACGGTTTCGCCCGCGCTCCCCATCGGAGCGCGGGCTATTTTTTTTCTGAAGCCAGTTCAGCTCACTGCAGGTCATTGATGGCGACGCGCTGTCATGGCGGCGGTCGAGCCGCGCCGGCATTCAGGTATCCGCGTGCGAATGCTTGCGCGTCCCCATCCACGGCAGCCGCTTGATCACCCCCGTGGCGAGCGCCGTGCCGATCAGGATCACCGCGCAGCCTTCGAGCATACCGGCGGACACGGATTCGTGGAGAAACAGCGCGCCCCACAAAATACCGAAGATCGGCAGGATGAACGTCACGGTGATGGCGCGCGCAGGACCGGCAACCGCGATCAGATGGAAATACAGCATGTAGGCCACGCCCGTACAAATGATGCCGAGCGCGAGCACGGCGCTCCATGCATGCAGTGACACGGTCGTCGACGGCCAGTAGATCACGGCAAGCGGCAAGAGGACGATGGTCGCGCCGATCATGCTGCCGGCTGCGACCGTGAGCGCGTCGACGCCGGTGAGATAGCGCTTCGTATAGTTGGCGGCGATACCATACAGCAGCGTCATGCCGAGAGCGGCCCCCGCGGCGAGCGTCGTGCCCATGACCGTTGCGCCGCTGGCGGTGGGTGCCGCGATCTGGTCCCAGACCAGCAGCAACACGCCAATGAAACCCACCACGAGCCCAAGCGTACGCAGCGCCGTCAAGCGATCCTTCAGCCACAGGAAGGCGACCAGCGCACCCCACAGCGGCGCGGTCGCATTGATTACGGACGAGACGCCCGCCGGCAGCGTCAACTCGGCGTACGCGAGCAGGCAGAACGGCGCCGCCGAGTTGAGGATGCCCACCATCAGCAGCGGCAGGGCTCGCGTGCGCAGGATCGTCGCCGACTGGCGCAGCGGACGCCGCGCGAGCAGCACGATGACGAGAAACAGTGCGCCGATGCCGACCCGCAGTGCCATCAGCGGCGCGACGCCAAACTCGGCGACACCGATGCGAATGAACAGGAACGACGCGCCCCACAGGGCGGCGAGAATCACGAGTTGGATGAGATTTCTGGAAGTCATGGAAGGCGCGTCCCGCGCGGTTGAGTCGGGACGTGCAAGGATGGTAGCAGCGCAGCTTCGCGAAATGGTTCAGGCTGGAATGAAACAGCAAGGTCACCTTGCCGGCCCGTCTGAATGCCCTACAGCGTAGACGTAGCGCGCGGTGGCGTAAAACGAGCAATTCTCACGGCGATGTGAGAAAAAGTAACGTGCTGACACGCTGAAAAGGAAACCGGGCCGTAAAACGAGAAGGGCGCGCCAGCGGCGCGCCCTTCTCGTCAATCAGGCATACGCACTCAATGCGGAATCATGCCCTGCAGATAGTTCTGCTGCAGCCACACGAGGATGCCGAGCACGACCGTCAGGATCAACGAGTGCTTGAAGGTCTTGGCGAACACCACGCCTTCCTTGCCCTTGAGTTCGGTGGTCGCGACGCCGGTCGAGATGTTCTGCGGTGAAATCATCTTGCCCATCACGCCGCCGGACGAATTGGTCGCGGCCATCAGCACCGGGTTCAGGTTGAGCTGATTGGCGGCCACCACCTGCAGGTTGCCGAACAGCGCGTTACCCGAGGTATCGCTGCCGGACAGGAACACCGCGATCCAGCCGAGGAACGCCGACACGAGCGGGAAAAACGCGCCCACCGACGCAACCCCCAGGCCGAGCGTGTAGGTGAGCCCCGAATAGTTCATCAGATACGCGAGCCCGACGATGGTCGCCACCGTCAAGATGGCGATGCGCGTCTGCACCCAGGTATCGATGATCGCGCAACCAAATTCGCGCAGCGAAATGCGCACCAGAAACGCGGTGATGATCGCCGCGACCAGAATCGCCGTGCCGGTGGCAAGCGGCTGGAAGTCCCAGATGGCGCCGTACGGCGTTTTGTACAGCGTGATGTAGACAGCCTTGTCGAGACCCGGCCACGGCACCTTGACGTCGCCGATCGTGAACACCTTGGCGATGGTCCAGACGATCACGACCACCGAGACGATGATCCACGGGTACCAGCCCTGCGCGCCGCCAATCTTGCCGCGGACCTCGTTGACGCGATCCACGTTGACCGCGAAGCGCGGATCGGCAGCGGGCTTCCAGATCTTCAGGAACGACACCGTGACGATCAGCGAAACGAGCGAGGAGAGCACGTCGGTGAGGCTGTAGTTCACGTAGTTCGAGGCGACGAACTGCGTAATGGCGAAGCTGCCGCCCGCCACCAGCAGCACCGGCCAGATGCGCAGCATGTTGCGAAAGCCCGCGTACACGGCGATTACGTAGAAAGGCAGCAGGAAAGCGAAGAACGGCAGTTGACGGCCGACCATCTTGGCGAGACTGTCCGCCGGCAGATGGGTGACCGCGGCCAGCACGGTGATCGGCACACCGAGCGCGCCGAAGGCGACCGGCGCGGTATCGAAGATGAGCGTGAAGGTGAGCGCTTCGAGCGTCGGAAAGCCGAGCATGATGAGCAGCGAACTGGTGATGGCGACCGGCGTGCCGAAGCCCGAGATGCCTTCGAGCAGCGCGCCGAACGAGAAGCCGATCACCACCAGCACGATGCGCCGGTCGTTCGGCAGATTGTCGATCATCCACATGCGAAAGGCGGCGAAGCGGCCCGAACGCTGTGCGATGTTGTAAAGCAGGATCGCGGTGACGACGATCCACATGATCGGCCAGCAGGCGAACACCGCGCCCGCGATCACCGAATTGATGGCGAGCCCGGCCGGAAACTGCCAGCCGAAGATGGCCACGAGCAACCCCACCACGAGCCCGGCGAGACTGGCCTGCCATGCAGGGCGCCGCGCCAGGCCGAGCAGCACCAGCACCGTGAGGATGGGCAGCGCGGCGACGAGGAAGGATGGCAAGAGCGAATTGCCGATGGGGGTCAACAGTTGGTGAAACATCACGTCTCCTTCATTGTTGTTCGAATCGGCGCGCAGACTGCGAGGCAGACGACGCGTCGGGCGTAGCAGGACGGATGGCGGCAGCGCTGCTGGTCCAACAGCGCGGGCTCGCTAATTAAACAGGTAATGTATGCGGCAGCTCCCAGCATAGGACGCGCGCTGGCGCAGTCAAGACGGGGAAACTACGGGCGAGAGGCTGCGGAGAGCCTGTTCGGCGCTCCGCTGGCGTATGGGAGACAGCGCGATGGCGTGCAGGTAGCCGGGAGATGACAACAAGGTGACGCCGGTATGGCGTCGCGGTCAGGTGGGAGAGCTGGATGCGGCGGGGAGCGGGCCAGGAGCTACGGGTGCGCATGAGGACGCGCGCGCGGCAAGCTGGAAACGAGGCAGGTGATTCGGGCGGATCTGAGCCGCTTCAAGCTGCCAGCGCGAAGACGTGCGGCTGATGCAGGCGCCTCGTCCAGGCGGCCTGAGCTTCAGAAGAGATTCACGTTATCGCAACTTGGGGATAGACCAGGATGGTACGCGCGGGGTGATTTCAGTTACGCGCCGCGACTGCGCCGATGCGACGCGTCGCGGGGCCGATCAATGCCAGTGTCCACCGCCGCCACCGTGCCATCCACCGCCGCCGTGCCAGCCGCCACCCCAGCAGCAGCCACCGCCCCAGTATCCACCGAAGCCGATGGACACCGATGGGCCCCAGTAGGCAGGGTAGCCGCCATAGCCGTATCCATAGTAGGGCGGGTAGGCGTACGGATAGTACGCGGGGTAGGCCGGCGCGGGCGCGGGCACATAGACTTGCTGCGTGGAATATGAGGCCGAGGGCGCAGCGACCTGAGCGTTCATGGACGGCACCGTGTACGAGCCTGACGTCGTGACCGACGGCGGAGGTGGCGCGGGGATGGGGTTGTGCTGATCGAGAGCGGGAGCGGGCTCGCCGCTTGCTGTAACGGGCACCGCGGACTGGGCGGATGCCGTCGGCACGGTAGCGTAATAGCCGCCGGCGCCGTAGGGGTAGTATCCGTAGGGGTAGTAACAGCCAGACAGGGCGAGCGCGGCAGCGGCGCTGGCAAAGCGGGTGATGGCCGAAAGGGGACTCATGGCAGGCTCCTCGATGATCTGCTTAGCTTACGCTGGAGTGGTGGGTTGCAGGTTGCAAAGTGGTTACCGTGTATTTCTTGATTTTTTTTGCCTGCGGCGCGCTGGGGTTGTTTTGGTTTTTGGCTTTTTCTTCTTTTGTTTTTGGCCTTTCCTTGCTTTCTCTTTGGCCTTTCCTTGCATTCTTTTTGGCCTTTCCTTGATTTCTTATTGGTCTATTTGCGTTGCCCCTGTGCGGGGCGGCACCTACTTTTCTTTGCCTGCCGCAAAGAAAAGTAGGCAAAAGAAAGCGGCTCACACCGCCAGCTTGTAGGTGTCTCCCTCGCCGCTCCCGCGGCGTTGGTCCGAGACGAGACGTGCTCTCGCACCTTCCCCGTTCGTGACAAGGCAATCATCCATCCCACTCCGCACTGCGTGCGTCGCGGACCGGCTTGCATTGGAAAGCGGAGGCGCTAAGGTCCGTCTCGTGTATTCTCACCAATATAATTCGTAATCCGAACGAAGTGGCGCGAGGGTTCAGAGACTTCTGCGTGTTGCAGGCGCCGTGCAGACCCCGGCGCGGCAAGTGGTTATGCCCAACGGCGGGGCGCGAAGCGCAACGCTGGAGCGGATGACGGCTTGGTCACAAAGGGAGGAAATGCGAGGGCTGATCTCGTCTCGGACCAATGCCGCGAACGTGGCGAGGTGGACACCTACTGGCTGGCGGTGTGAGCCCGCTTTCTTTTGCCTACTTTTCTTTGCGGCGGCAAAGAAAAGTAGGTGCTGCCCCGCACAGGGGCAACACAAATAGACCAATAACAAATCAAGGAAAGGCCAAAAAACAATGCAAGAAAAGGCCAAATCACCAACGAGCGCCGCAGGCAAAAAACCCCCACAGCGCCACGCCGCAAAAAACCTTTATTGCCGTTGATAAATCTCCGCCCCCTTCTTCATAAACTCAATCGACTTCACCTCCATCCCCTTCTTCAGCGCCTCGTCATCCGACACTCCCTGCTGCGCAGCAAACTCCCTCACATCCTGGGTAATCTTCATCGAGCAGAAATGCGGCCCGCACATCGAGCAAAAATGCGCAACCTTCGCCGAATCCTTCGGCAACGTCTCATCATGGAACTCACGCGCCTTGTCCGGATCCAGCCCAAGATTGAACTGATCCTCCCAACGGAATTCAAAGCGTGCCTTCGACAACGCATTGTCCCGCACCTGCGCCCCCGGGTGCCCTTTCGCCAGATCGGCGGCATGCGCGGCCAGCTTGTACGTGATGATCCCTGTCTTCACGTCGTCCTTGTTCGGCAAACCTAAGTGTTCCTTCGGCGTCACATAGCACAGCATCGCCGTGCCGAACCAGCCGATCATCGCCGCCCCAATCCCCGAAGTGATGTGGTCGTAGCCCGGCGCAATATCCGTGGTCAACGGTCCCAGCGTGTAGAACGGCGCTTCGTCGCACCACTCCAGTTGCAGGTCCATGTTTTCCTTGATCAGTTGCATCGGCACGTGACCCGGTCCTTCGATCATCGTCTGCACGTCGTGCTTCCACGCAATCTGCGTCAACTCGCCAAGCGTCTTCAGTTCGCCGAGTTGTGCTTCGTCGTTCGCGTCGTAGATCGAGCCCGGACGCAGGCCATCGCCGAGCGAAAACGCCACGTCGTAGGCCTTCATGATTTCGCAGATGTCCTCGAAGTGCTCGTACAGAAAGCTTTCCTTGTGATGCGCGAGGCACCACTTCGCCATGATCGAGCCGCCGCGCGAGACGATGCCCGTCATACGCTTTGCCGTCAGCGGCACGTATTGCAAACGCACGCCCGCGTGAATCGTGAAGTAATCCACGCCTTGTTCGGCCTGCTCGATCAGCGTATCGCGGAAGATTTCCCACGTCAGGTCCTCGGCCTTGCCGTTCACCTTTTCCAGCGCCTGGTAAATCGGCACCGTGCCGATCGGCACCGGCGAATTGCGGATGATCCACTCGCGCGTTTCGTGGATGTGCTTGCCGGTCGAGAGATCCATCACCGTGTCGCCGCCCCAGCGGATCGCCCACGTCATCTTGTCGACTTCCTCGCCAATCGACGACGTCACCGCCGAGTTGCCGATATTCGCGTTCACCTTCACGAGGAAGTTACGCCCGATGATCATCGGCTCGCTTTCCGGGTGATTGATGTTGTTCGGGATGATCGCGCGGCCGCGCGCCACTTCTTCGCGCACGAATTCAGCCGTGATCGCCGTCAGGCCATTCGGACCGAACGCACTTGCGCCGAACGCCTGCCCCGGATGCTGGCGGCCCATCATCGCGGCGAGCTTTTCGCCATTCGGGCCGCTCGTCTTGAGCGACTCCAGGTACGCAGCGCGCTGCTGGTTCTCGCGGATCGCGATGTATTCCATCTCCGGCGTGATAATGCCGCGCTTAGCGTAGTGCATCTGCGAAACGTTGGCGCCCGCTTTCGCGCGGCGCGGCGTGCGGTGTAGGCCCTGAAAACGCAGGTCCGCGGTCGCTGCGTCGGCGGCGCGTTCGCGGCCGTATTCGCTCGTCAGACCGCTCAACGCTTCCGTGTCGCCGCGCTCTTCGATCCAGCGTTGACGCAGCGCCGGCAGACCCGCGCGAATATCGATGTGCGCATCAGGATCGGAGTAGGGCCCCGACGTATCGTAGACAAACACGGGCGGATTCTTTTCGCCGCCGAAACTGTCCGGCGTATCCGACTGGGTGATCTCGCGCAT
Organism: Paraburkholderia sp. DHOC27; assembly: GCF_003429005.1. Classification (GTDB taxonomy): domain Bacteria; phylum Pseudomonadota; class Gammaproteobacteria; order Burkholderiales; family Burkholderiaceae; genus Paraburkholderia. Next base: position 62,426 of record NZ_QVQV01000004.1, on the reverse strand, counting down.
CGGCACGCGAATGTCCGGGCGTGAGCCCGTCACGTAGATCTTGCGGGAATTCGGCAGAGGGGCGACGGCGGCAGCATCGACGTGAGCGTCCGCGGAAATAAACTTCGGATTGGCGTTCATGCATTTCTCCTGATGTGGGGCGGCTAAGCAGGAGACGAGATGGAAGTTGTCGGAATTCGCCGGAGGATGTGGCGATGGTGCTGCTGTGGTGAATTCCGTACGCTTCCCTGCGCTGGCATTATCCAGATCAGGTTCAAAGGGTATTTCTCACCCACGCAGCACAGACCTCCAACCCCTGTGCGACGCAGGACCCCCGCGTTAGCAGCGCACACAATACACCGCCCGCGCGCTGCTTTGCAACCGGTCTTAAAAACGACGCTGCCGGTTTATGGGTCGGCTTACGGCCGGGAACGCATGTCCCGAAAAGGCCTGTGCGGGATGTTGCGACGCAGCATGTAAGCTGCGTGATGGCGCTTATGCGTCGCTTATGTGTCGCTCATGCTGTGCTAGATGCGAAGCGTTGCAGCGCGCGGATTTTTATAACGTGAAGTCGTCGGCGGCTTCCGGTTGAAACAGGATCTGCTCGATTTTCAGGGTCTGCTGCGCGCCGCTCGGCGGCACGAACCGAATCTTCTCGCCGCGTTTCGCGCCGAGCAGCGCGAGACCCGCCGGCGAAAATACGTTGAGGCGGCCGCTGGCGAAATCCGCATTCGGCGGATACACGACGGTCCACGTCACGTGTTCGCCGCTGGCTTCATCGGCAAGCGTGGCGCGCGAATTCATCGTCACGACGTCTGCCGGGATGTCATGCGCATCCACGATCACCGCGCGCAGCAACAGATCGTCCAGCATGTCCTGGAAGCGTGCATCGGTGCCGCGCATGGCGACGTGTTTTTCCAGACGGGCGACGTCGAGTTCGGTGAGGTAACAGGTTTTGGTCTTCTTCATGACGGTTCTCCATTTCGATCTGCATGACAGGAACAGCGTGCGGATGAGATCGGCCCGGAGCCCGCCTGACGCGGCCCCGGCATGGAGGTTCGTTCAGTGCGGACGCCGGGCGGCGGAAAGCGGGTGCGGATAGTGGCCAGCGTGCTGGCCGATCCGTTTGCACGATGCCCACGCGCGTGTACACGCCGCCGCGCCATGCAGGCGCGGACGATTCGGTGTACGGGACAGAGCGTGATGCATGGCGTGTCGGAGGATGACCTGGAAAGCAGTGAGAAGGAGGGAACGATGAGATGCGACGACAGGCGCAACGAAGCGCACAGTCCATGTTAGCACGCTCACGCCCGGGCAATTTTTCGCTTCAGTTCTGACGATGGCACGAGATCAGGTGGCGACGAATCGAGAAGTGGAGCGGGGGAGGCAAGCGGGGGATGCAAGCGGGGGACACAAGCGCGAGAGTCAAGCGCAGTCATCCATTCAGGACTCCACGACAAGTTCGTTCAAGTTGTGCGTTACTGGAAAATGCCGGACTTGTTTCGTCCAGGCGATCGCGCGTACACACGGCTTCGCCGTACCCGCGGCACGCGCTGCGTCGACTGTGGTTTTTGACCACAGAATTTACGATTCTTTCATAGAAGCCCCGCACTGTTCCTGCATAATGCTGCGTTGCACACCGCCCGAATTTGCCGTTCCCGTTCTTCTGCCTGTTCTACCGCCATGTCTTCCAGCCTTACCCTCCTGACCGCGTCCGTGACGCGGTGTCCGCCCTCCGGCCTTCCGGTCATCTGCCGGGCAACGCCGCGACCGGACCGGGCGGGCTGAGTCGATGGCGCTGCCGTTCCTCTCCCGCCTGTCGCTGCGTCTTCCGTCGCGTCTTCCGCTGCGTTTGCCCCAATCCCGCAACGGCCGCATTGCGCTCGCGCTGGCCGTGGTCTACCTGGTCTGGGGCTCGACCTACCTCGCCGTGCACGTCGCGCTCGGCAGCTTTCCGCCGCTGCTGATGTCGGGCATGCGCAACCTGTTCGCGGGGATCGGTTTGTTCGTCTTCGCGATCCGGCGCGATCCGGTGCGGCCCAGCATGACGGAAATCCGCAACGCGGGCCTGGTCGGCACGATGCTGGTGGGGCTGTCGAGCGGCATGCTGGCCTACGGCATGCGTACGGTGGGCACCGGGACGGCGGCCGTGATGGTCGCCACCGTGCCGCTGTTCGCGACGGTCATCGCCGCCGTGGCCGGGCGCAAGATCGGGCGAGGGGAGTGGTTCGCCGTGGGCCTCGGCCTCATCGGCATCGCCATCCTGAGTCATGGCAGCGACGCGGCGGGATCGGCGGGCGGCAGTCTGGCCATTCTGTGCGGCGCGCTGTTCTGGGCCGGCGGCGCCCATCTGGCCGGGCGTCTGGCTTTGCCATCCGACCTGTTTCTTTCCACCGCGCTGCAGATCGGCCTGGGCGGCGCCATGTCGACGCTGGTCGCACTGGCCTCTGGCGAGCGCATGCTGGACCTGCACTTTGCGCCGCTGCTGGCGTTCATCTACCTGGTGTTCGTGGGCACGATGGCGGCTTATGTCGCTTATGGCTATCTGATCCGGCACACCAGTCCGATCATCGCCAGCAGTTGCATGTACGTCAATCCGGTGGTGGCGGTGGCGCTCGGTTCGCTGCTACTGGGCGAGCCCGTGACGCACGCCACGGTGATCGCAACCGTGGTCATCCTGGCGAGTGTGGGGCTGTCGTTCTGGTTCGATCGCCGACGCGTGGCGGCTTGAACGTGTGAATGGCGCCGCACGAGCGCAACGCAAACGCCATCGCAGCCGCGACGTAGCGCGGCGAGAGCCAGCGGGGTCAAGACCCTGCCGCCGCTCCCGCCGCCAACCGCTCAACGCACGCCGCTGTCCGTCAATGCTTCAGACAGGTATCGGCGTTCTTCCAGGTGCAGGTGTCGAGGCCGGTATGGATGACCGGCTTCACCGTCTTGCCTTCCGCCAGATCGCGCATCACCATCGCGGCCTGATAGCCCATTTCCTCCGGACGCTGGCCGACCAGTACGTTCACTTTGTGATCCTTCAGCGCCTGCAGCTCGGGTCCGAGCGTATCGGCTGACACGATCACGAACTTGCCGCTGTTGATCTTGTCCATGATCGGCGCGACCACCTGCGAATACGCCTGCGGCGCGAACAGCGGCCAGCCGCCTTCGAGCACGAAGGCATCGAGCCCGGTGGCGTTGGCGGTCAGCGTGTCCTGCATCATCTGATTCGCTTTGGCCGCGTCGTCGTTCACGTACAGCGGACACGCGCTGATTTCCTTCCAGCCGTTTTCACCATTGAGCTTCTCGGTGCCCTTCTTGCCGGCGAGCGTATCGCGGGTTCCGGCGGCGCGCTGGTTGATGTTCTCGGCTGCCGGATTGCCCATCACGAGGCAGATATTGCCGCCCTTCGGCATGAGCGACTTCAGCTGCTCACCGAGCTTGACGCCCAGTTCGTAGTTGTCCGTGCCCACATAGCTCTTGCGCAGCGACGCGTCCTTTGGCAGCAGGTCGGCGTCTGCGGTGATGACCGGAATCTGGACGTTGCGGCGGCGCAGTTCTTCCGCCACGGCCGGCGCGTTGGCCGGCGAGACCGCAATGCCGGCCACGCCCTTGGTCAACAGGTCGTCGATGATCTGCACTTCGGCGCTTTCGTCCGCCGCTGTGGCAGGGCCGGTGTAGTAGCAGGTGTAGCCCTGCTTGTTGAGCTCCTTGTTGGCCCGATCGCAGCCCTGATGCATCAGGTCGAAGTAGGGGTTGTCGAGCCCCTTCACGACCAGCGCCAGGGTCTTATCGGCTGCGAAGGCGGAAGAGCCGAAAACGGCGAGCCCTCCGGCTGCAGCAAGACACATCCACATTTTCTTCATTGTCGCCTCCTGTGTCGACCGCAGTGAGCGCGGGAGCGCCAGATGCGGTCCGTGCAAGGTGCGGCGCCGGCCACGCGGTGCCCTGTCTGCTCGCACGATTGTCGTGATAACCCCAAGTGAAGCCCGTCGGGCCCCAGCCCTGTGCCTTCCTGCGGAACCTCGCGCCTGCTCGTGAAGCCTTGCGTCCGGCCGTTCCGCGCCGTTCCGGCCGCCTTCGCGCGCACCGTCCACGAGATGGCCGGTGCGCCTGAAGCCTGTTGTTGCGATTGCCCGTCTGCCTGCTGTCCAGCCGCTCCTTTGCACGCTGAATCGTCCGCACTTGCATACGCCGAACACCCGCTGAACTACCCGCTATTCACCTGCTATGTCACTCGCTGCGTCACGCGGTGAGTCACGCGCTATCCACCCGGCCAACCACCAGCTTTCTCACCCGCCGAACCACCCGCTCCCTGCTCCGGTCGACTCCCGTTTGACTTCCGTCTTTCACCCACTCAATCCGTCGACCGCTCACCGCCGAGCCGGTTGAACAGCACGGCAACGATAATGAAGGCGCCCACCACCGTCCCTTGCCAGAACGAATCCACGCCGAGCAGGATCAGGCTGTTGCGGATCACTTCGATGAGCGCCGCGCCCACCACGGTACCGAACGCGCTGCCCACGCCGCCCATCAGGTTGGTGCCGCCAATCACCGTGGCGGCGATCACGCGCAATTCGTCGCCGGTGCCGAGGCCTGTGGTCACCGCGCCGAGCCAGCCGACTTCGAGGATCGCGGCGACGCCCGCCATCAGGCCGGCCAGCACGTAGACCGAGCAGACGATGCGGCGCACCGGTACGCCGGTGAGATTTGCCGCATGCCGGTTGCCGCCCACCGCGAACACGTAGCGGCCCCAGCGCGTCAATGCGAAGGCGAACCAGAACAGCACGGCGAGCACCAGCAGGAACCACACGGGATTGGCAAGCCCGAGCGTCTTGCCGCCGCCCAGCGCGAGCAGCTTGCTGCCGTCGGGACCGAAATCGAAGATGGTCCGGCTGCCCGAGAACACCAGCGCGAGGCTGCGGCCCACGCTCAGCATGCCGAGCGTGACGACGAACGGCTGCATGTCGAGATACGCGATCAGCAGGCCGTTCACCAGACCGACGATGCCGGCGGTCAACAGCCCCATGCCGATGCCGGCCCAGATCGGATAGCCGGCGTTCATCACGACGGAGAGCACGATGCCGGACAGGCCGATTGTCGAGCCCACCGAAATATCGATGCCGCCCGTCACGATCACGGCCATCATGCCGAGCGCGACGATGGCGACGAACGCAAAATTACGCGTGACGTTGAAGAGGTTCTGCGGCGTCGCGAAGGTGGAGGTGACGAACGAGAGCACGACACAGGCAACGATCGTGGCGGCCACCACCCAGAACACCTGGCTTGCGAGCAGACCCGACCAGCGGGTGTGGGTGCGCGCGGCTTGCGGGTTATCAAGCAGCGCCGACATGGGCGTGGGCCCTTCCTGCGGATCGTTCAATTCGGGACTCCCTTGCGAGTCGGGTTCAGGCAGTGGCAATGGCTCCGGTGATGAGGCCGGTCACTTCTTCCGGAGAGGATGCTTCGGTCTTCTTGTCCGCCACCTTGCGTCCACGCCGCATCACGACCACGCGGTCGGCAACGGTGAACACGTCGGGCATGCGGTGGCTGATCAATATGACGGCAATGCCATGTTCGGAAAGACGCTTGATGAGGTCGAGCACCTCGGCCACCTGGCGCACGCTGATCGCGGCAGTGGGTTCGTCCATGATGACGAGGCGCGCTTCGGAAAGGCGCGTGCGGGCGATCGCCACCGCCTGGCGCTGACCGCCTGACATCTGGCGGACCAGATCGAGCGGACGCGTCTCCGATTTGAGTTCCTTGAACAGTTCGCCGGCGCGCCGGTACATGGCGGCGTGATCGAGAATGCGGATGGGCCAGACGCCGATGCGCGGCTCGCGACCAAGGAACACATTGGCCGCCGCCGTGAGGTTGTCGCACAGCGCGAGGTCCTGGTAGACCACCTCGATGCCCTGGGCGCGGGCGTCGACCGGTCTGCCGAAATGGACCGGCTTGCCGTCGATGAGAATGTCCCCGTGTGAGGGCGGAAAATTGCCGGCGATGACTTTCACCAGCGTCGATTTTCCAGCACCGTTGTCGCCCATGAGTCCGACCACCTGGCCAGGCTCCAGAGTCAACGTCACGTCGGTCAGGGCGCGAATGGCGCCGAAATGCTTGGAAACGTCTCTGAGCTCCAACAGACTCATGGGTGGTCGCGCTCGCTTGTTAGATTGCGCCCGTTTCTGCGGACGGGCGACCGGTAGACCTGCTAACCAGCATTTTTTTATAGCACATGGATGCTCTTTCGCAAGCAAGGCTCCTGCGTTATCGGGTTTACCTGCGGATCGTCCGTGTAGGGATAAACACGATGATGCGATGCGGCGATGACCGTCGATAGCTTGCGCGAAGAGCCGTGTTTGAAAGCTCGCCGTATTGGGACTGTTGGCGCAAAATGATGCGCCGGCGCGGTTCGGCCTGGCTCGGCGCGGTTCGCGTTCGGCGCCGGTGCAGGATGGCGCCGGCATCGTCGCCTGCCTGACCCCCGCCCATGCCCTGCTGCACATGCAAGGGTTGAGTCGCCCGAGCATGTTTTTGAGCGGTTCGAGGATTCGTCAGTCAGGGCCGCGCGGTTAAGCTCGAATCGAGCAGACGTATTCGGCTATGCCCCGCAGCCACATCATGCAGCCACATCACGCGGCCACGCAACGGTCCGGCTCGTCAGTCGCGATGAGCGTCGGCATCTGCGGCCATGCAGTTACGCAAGGCGCGATCTACCGAACAGGTCGCGTCGCGAGTAGTGCCTGAAAAAAGGAGTGTTTCGCATGCTACCGGTCTCGACCCTGTTGCCGTTCTTCGGCGTGTCACTCGTGCTTGGACTCGCGCCGGGCCCGGACAACGTGTTCGTGCTGTTGCAGTCGGCCATGCGCGGCCCGCGCGCCGGCATGGTGATTGTGCTGGGCCTTTGCACAGGGCTGCTGGTGCATACGTTCGTGGTCGCGGTGGGCCTCGGCGCGCTGCTGGTGGCATCGAAACTCGCCTTCACAGTGCTCAAGAGCGTGGGCGCCGTGTATCTGGTGTACCTCGCATGGCAGGCCTGGCGCGCGCCGGTCGGCATCAAGGCGGAGGGCGTCGAGCGCATCGAGACGGGGCATCTGTACCGCCGCGGCGTCATCATGAATCTGAGCAATCCCAAGGTGGTGATCTTCTTTCTCGCGTTCCTGCCGCAGTTCGTCATTGCAGATCGCGGGCACGTTGCGCTGCAGATCACTACACTAGGCCTGGTGTTCATCGTCGCGAGCCTGATCGTGTTCAGCCTCATCGCGTACTTTTCGGGTACCGGCGGCAAGGTGTTGTTGCGTTCGGAGCGCACCCAGCGCGCGCTGAACCGCTTCGCCAGTATCGTGTTCGTCGGCCTCGCGGCCAAACTCGCCAGTGCACATCTGTAAGTTCGAGCGTGAATCAGGACGCCTGCGTCCGCTATCTGAAACCTTAAAAGGAGTCTCGGCATGAGCTCAGCTTCACTCACGATGGGCGTCGACCACATTGGTCTCACCGTGAAAGATCTTGCCCTCACCAGCGCGTTTTTCATCGACTGCCTCGGCTGGAAGAAGGTCGGCGAAAAGCCGGATTACCCGGCGATTTTCGTCTCGGACGGCCACGTCACGCTGACCTTGTGGCAACTGGTCAATACCAGTGTCGCGGTGAACTTCGACAGAAAGACCAACGTCGGGCTGCATCATCTGGCCATTCGCGCCGCCGATGAAAACGCCTTCGACACGCTGTTCGAAAAGGTCTCCAGCTGGCCGGGCGTGAAGATGGAGTTCGCGCCGGAACTGCTGGGCAAAGGCCCGAAGCGGCACATGATGGTGTACGAGCCGGGCGGGATTCGCCTCGAGTTCGATCTGGTGCCGAAGGCCTGACCGAAGCTTCCGACAAGAACCCGCCGAGGTTTCGGCAAGAACGCGGCGGGAACCTGTCTAACGCGATTCGAAGGCTCGAACGGCTTCGCCGTGATTCACCGCGCCGTGCGCTGCGGCATGCGCGCGGCGCGCAGTTCCGCGGCGTCGAGAAAGAACTCGCGGTTGTTGGCGAGGCGCCCGATCATGAAGTCGATGAACGTCTTCACGCGTAGCGGCTGCTCGGTGCGATGCCCGTAGTAGATGTGGATCGTGCCGTAATCGGCGATGTGCTGGGTCAGCAACGGCACGAGCCGGCCCGCGCGGATGTGGGCCGTGCAGTTGAAGGTAGCGAGTTGCCCGATGCCTAAACCCGCCAGCACGGCCTGGGTTTCCATCTCCGTGTCGTTGGCGCAGACCACGGCGGGTATGTCCCGATACACGACTTCGTCACCAAGGCGGAATTGCCACTGCGCGAGCTTGCCGGTATTCACGCGCCGGTAGCCGGTGCAGCGATGCTGCGTCAGCTCGTCGAGCGTGCGCGGCGCGCCATTGCGCTCGATGTACTGCGGCGAGGCGCAGACGATCAGTTGAATGGGCAAAAGCCGGCGCGCAATCGAGCCGCCCGACGGCGGCGGTCCGGCACGGAATCCGACGTCGGCGCGTTCGGTGACGAGATCGGTGAAGTGGTCGTCGAGCTGCACGTCGAGTTGTATGTTCGGATGAAGCTGCTGAAACGCCTCGAAAGACGGCCACAGCAACGGCATGCCGAGTGAGCGCGGCGCGCTGATGCGCAGCAGGCCGCCCACGTCCTCTTTCGAACGCCGCGCTTCGTCGAGTGCCGACGACAGCATGCCGAGCGCTGGCTTCACACTCTCGAAGAGCCGCTGACCTTCTTCGGTCAGGCTCAGCTTGCGCGTGGTGCGGTGAAACAGTCGCACGCCCAGTTCCTTCTCCAGTTGCATCACCGCATGGCTCGCCGCCTGCGGCGAGATGCCCTGGTCGACCGCGGCGCGCCGCAGACTCCCCAGCGCCGCGGCACGGACGAAGGTGGTGATCGCGCGGATTTCGTTCATGGTCGGCGTCCGGATTCGCAAATAATCATTGATTATGAGTCTAGCAATTAGTGGCTAGTTCGGGTCAATCGTCAAGCCTACGATGGCATCACTTCGAGCGGCAGACCCCATCCACTGAGGAGAAACATCATGGCAAACATCCGGAACGGCGATTTCAGGCGTGTATGGTTCATCACCGGTGCGTCGCGCGGGATTGGCGCATTGATCGCGGAGGCGGCGCTCGCGGACGGCAACGCCGTCGTCGCGGCAGGACGCAACGTCAAGGCTATCGTCGAGCGGCTTGGCGACTCGGACGCGTTGCTGCCGGTGGCGCTGGACGTGACCGATGAAGCGCAGGCCAAAGTGGCCGTGCAGCAGGCGCTCGACACCTTCGGACGCATCGACGTGCTGGTGAACAACGCGGGCTTCGGCCTGCTTGGCGCGGTGGAAGAATCCGCCGACAAGGACATCCGCCGCATGTACGACACCAACGTGTTCGGCCTGCTGAACGTGACCCGGGCGGTGCTGCCGACCATGCGCGCGAGCCGCTCGGGCCACGTCATCAACATTTCGTCGATTGGCGGTTATCGGGGTTCAGCGGGGTTCGGCGTGTATTCATCGACGAAGTTCGCGGTGGAAGGCATCACCGAGGCTTTGCACACAGAATTGAGCCCGCTTGGCATCCACGCGACGGTGGTCGAGCCAGGCTATTTCCGCACGGACTTCCTGGATGCGTCGTCGATGCTGGTCGCCGCTGACGTGATCGACGACTACGATGCGACTTCGGGCGCGGTGCGGCGCCGCGCTGCGCAGATGAACCACAACCAGCCCGGCGATCCGGTCAAGCTGGCGGCCGCGATGCTCAAGCTGGTCGACGCGCCGACGCCGCCGCTGCGTCTGCCGCTCGGCACCGATACGCTGGCCGCGATTGCCGCGAAGAATGCGTTCGTGACGCAGGAAACGGAAACGTGGAAGGCGTTGTCGGCATCGACGGACTTCCCCAAGTAAGGCGAGCCGGAGCGCGATAGGAGAGGGCGTTTGCCCTCGCACCCACAGCCGTAGCTACAACCGCACCTACAACCGCGCTGCCAGTTCTGCGCCTTCGCGGATCGCGCGCTTCGCGTCCAGTTCGGTCGCGAGCGCCGCGCCGCCTATCACGTGATAGCGCGGACCATCCTGAGACGGCGTGGCAGGCTGCAATTCACGCAACGACTCCTGCCCCGCGCACACCACGATCGTCTCCACGTCGAGCCATTGCTCCTTACCCTCACGCGCGATCTTCAGACCGCGCGCGCTGATCTCCAGATACGACACGCCATCGAGCATGTGCACACCGTTGCGCGCCAGCGCCGCGCGATGCACCCAGCCCGAGGTTTTGCCGAGCCCCGCGCCGAGTTTGCCTGCCTTGCGCTGCAGTAGCCAGATTTCGCGCACGGGTTGCGCGTGAGCGGGCGTCTTGAGTCCGCCGCGTTCGTTCACGCCGAGATCCACGCCCCACTCGTCGAGCCAGGCATCGCGCGGCTGCGGCAACGGTTCACCAGGACGATGCAGCAGGAACTCGCTGACATCGAAACCAATACCGCCCGCGCCGATCACCGCCACACTGCGCCCGACCGGCGCGCCGCGCAGCACGTCGACATAGGTGAGCACGTTCGGCCCGTCGATGCCTGCGATCTGCGGACGACGCGGCACGATGCCGGTAGCGAGAATCACATCGTCGTAGCGGCTCGCTGCGAGCAAAGCCGGATCGACGCGCGTTGCGAGACGCACGTCCACGCCGTGACGTTGCAACTGACTCTGAAAGTAGCGGATCGTCTCGCTGAACTCCTCTTTGCCCGGCACACGCATCGCGAGATTGAACTGACCGCCCAGCACAGGGCTCGCATCGAACAGCGTCACCCGATGCCCGCGCGATGCCGCCACCGTCGCCGCCGACAACCCGGCCGGCCCCGCGCCGACCACGGCAACCGTACGCACGGTGTCTTTGGACGTGAGCGGCCGGTAGACGAGTTCGGTCTCGCGGCCGGCGCGCGGATTCACGAGGCAGGTGGCGCGCCGGTTCTGAAACGTGTGATCGAGGCACGCCTGGTTGCAGGCAATACAGGTGTTGATTTCGTCCGTGCGTCCCGCTGCGGTCTTGTTGACGAACTCGGGATCGGCGAGTAGCGGCCGCGCCATCGAAACCAGATCGCCCATGCCCTGCGCTAGCAGGTCGTCGGCCACCTGCGGGGTATTGATGCGGTTCGAGACAATCACCGGCACCTTCACCGACGCTTTCAAACGTGCGCTTAACGGTGCGAAGGCCGCGCGCGGCACGGAGGTCACGATGGTCGGCACACGGGCCTCGTGCCAGCCAATCCCGGTGTTGAACATGGTCACGCCGGCCGCTTCCAGCGCCTGCGCGACCTGCACGGTTTCATCCCAGGTGTTGCCGCCTTCGACGAGATCGATCAGCGACAAACGGTAGATCACGATGAAGCGTTCGCCGCATGAAGCACGCACGGCCTCGACGATCTCACGCGCGAGACGCATGCGGTTTTCGAGGCTGCCGCCGTAGCGGTCGGTGCGCTGGTTGGTGCGCGGGCAGAGGAACTGGTTGAGCAGGTAGCCTTCGCTGCCCATGATCTCCACGCCGTCATACCCGGCGCGTTGCGCGAGCCGTGCGCAGCGTGCGTAATCGCGTACCGTCCGCGCGATGCCGGCTTCCGTGAGCGCGCGCGGCTTGAACTTCGAAATGGGCGACTTGAGCGCCGACGCGGATACGACGAACGGTTGATACCCGTACCGCCCCGCGTGCAGGATCTGTAGCGCGATCTTGCCGCCTTCGGCATGCACGGCCGCGGTCAGCAAACGATGATTGCGTAGATCGAAAACGGAATTCAACGTGCCGCCGAACGGCAACAGCCAACCCTGGCGGTTCGGCGAGATGCCGCCGGTGATGACCAACCCCGTGCCACCTCTCGCGCGCTCGCGGAAATACGCGGCCAGCTTCGGATAGTTCCAGAAGCGGTCTTCCATGCCGGTATGCATCGAGCCCATCACGACGCGATTGCGCAGCGTCGTGAAGCCGAGGTCGAGTTCGGCGAGCAAGTGCGGGTATGAATGCGGGGAAGCGTGTGGGTAAGGCATGCAACGCGCCTTGTAAAAGTGGGGTGCGCACGAACGATACACCGCGCATCGTGCCCATCGTCCGAGGAAAAATTCTAATTCGCGAAACGCGTTGTCCAGCAAGCCCGGTTGCGGTGCAGGTGTCCATGCCGGTGCATGCGGCACACCGATTGCTCGATGCGAGCGTCCATAACACGCACGACCTGGCGCCGAGGCAAGGACGTGCCACAGGGATAGGAGGGAGTGTCGCGAGAGAGACCGGACAATGCCGTTCAAACGATCAACGAACAAGGCACTGCACCGGACGCGATGCTCACATAACTAATGGGAAAGACTCAGGGAGCGACCCGCAGCAGGACGCGGGCGATACCCGACTTCGATATAGGTGAAAAAACATGAAGCTCATTCGAACCGTGGCGGCGGTCATTGGCGTCGCATCCGTATTGACGGCGTGTGGGGGCAGCGGCAGCGACGCCGCGAAATCACTTGGCATTACTGATCCTGAGATCCACTTCGTTCACGCCATTCCGGGCGGCCCGGCCGTGGACTTCCTCGTCAACGGCGCAGCACCCGGCGGCCAAACCAATATCAACTATCTGGGCGTCACCAACTTCACCAATATCAACACGGGTTCGACCAACGTCGCCTATGCCAGCACCGGCACGACCACGGCGCTCGCCAGCGGCAACTTTCCGGATGCGGCCAACGGTCACGAATACACCGTGCTCGCATTGCCGGGTCTGACGGCGCCGGGCATCGGCCTGATCGACGATCCGTTCGACAAGGGGCTGCTCTCCAACGATGCCCGTGTGCGTGCGTTCAACGCGTCGGCAAACGCGACCAATCTCGACATCTACATCGTGCCGTCGGGGACCAACATCAACGGCGTGAGTCCGACGATGGCGGGCGTGTCGTTCAGCAACGCCGTGCCGGCGAGCGGCCAGGACTCGCTGTATCTGTCGGGCGGTACATATGTGGCGATCGTGACGGCAGCGGGCAGCAAGACAGCGATTTTCCAGTCCGCAACGTTTAGTCTTGCCAACAATGCCGACTGGCTGGTGACCACGGTGCCGATCGCCGGCACCTTGAGCCAGTTGCTGCCGGGCCAGATCCATCTGCTGGTCGCGCAGGGCGGCAACACGGGTACGCCGGCGGTCGAGTTGAGCAACACACTGACGGGTCAATAAGCCGCGTTCAGGTGTGAGCCGGCAAGCGCTTGATGCTGCATAAACCGGTTGAATCGCAGCAGTCGCATCACAAGCAGATCAAGGGCATCGAGCCGCGCTAAAAGCGGCGTACCAGGGAGGGCAGAGCGGCGGTCCGCCACGTGTGGATCGCCGCTTTGTTTTTGCGGGCGCCTTTTGCATTGCAGGCGTAGCGTCTGCCAGAAGGTGCGTGACGTACGCGCGTAAAAAAGCCCGCTGTGCGAGCACAGCGGGCTAAACGTGAGATCAAAACGCGTGGAATCAGTGCGGCTGAAGGATTCGCTGACTCGATGTTGCAGTCGAGCCAGCGTCAGACAACGCCACTGAAGTGACGGCTTTTACTTGGCGTTATCTGCCGCGTTGGACAGATCGTGGCCGCCGTTCGAGATATCCTGGCCAGCGCCTGCCATCGTGTTGCATCCAGCGAGCGCAGCAGTCGCAGCGATCAGAAGCAGAGCGAAGAGTCGAGTCATGAGTGTTCCCCTTATCAAGAATGCATCAATGGACGCGCCCGGTAGCCGGCGCGTGCTGCGTGGCTTACGACCGGGGCTTCGCGCCAGTCGATCCGGTCTGATTGCATGTTAAAAAATCGGGGAGCAGGACGCTGTCGGCGCGGCTGCGATTTTCTTGTAGGTGGGACGCGTTTTCTCGCGTCAGCGCCCTCCTACATGAGGCTACAAGCTGCGCTCGGAGGGAGCGGCCGGTGCGATGTCGTCCAGCGGCATGGCGCGGCGGGCGCAGGGCATCACCACATGAATGTCCGTACCGCTTGGTACGCCACGGTGAATGTCGAACTGCCCGCCATGCGCCGCCACCCGCTGACGCATACCGAGCAGGCCATGCGTGTGGGTGCGCTTGAGGTCGGCGGGCGTGATGCCCACGCCGTTATCGGAGATGGACAGCGCCACCTGTGCCTCGTCGATCTGCAAACCGATCGACACGCGCGAGGCCCGCGCGTACTTCGCCGCATTGGTCAGCGACTCCTGTGCGACCCGGAACAGCGCAATCTCGGTCTGCTCGTCGAGCTGGATGTCGTCGGCGGGCAGCCGCAGCTCGAGCATCCAGTTGTTGCGCTGGGCGGCTTCGTCGGCGAGGGTGCGCAGCGCGGTGACGAGACCGAAGTTCGCCAGTACCGTAGGCCGCATGTCTTCGATGATGCGGCGCTTGAGTGCAATCCCCTGATCGAGGTTGGCGAGCGCGCGCGCCAGTTTCTCGGCCACCGCCGGTTCGCTGTCCTTCAGTTTGCGGTTGGCCCAGGCCACGTCCATCTTGCTGGCGGTCAGGATCGCGCCCAGTTCGTCGTGCAGTTCGCGCGCCAGTTGCGTCTTTTCGTTTTCGGCGACGGCCTGCAAATGCCAGCCCAGCGCTTCGAGCTGACGGGTGCGTTCGGTGACGAGCTGGTCCAGTTCCTCCTGCTGCGTGATGAGTTGCCGCTGCACGCGCGCCTGCCGGTCGATCTGGATGCCGAGGTTGCGAAACAGCAGGATGAACAACACGATGTTCAGCGCGGAGAGTGCCGCCGCGCACAAGGTAGAGACACGCTGATCGGCGCGGCTCGCGTCGAGTGCCTGCTGCGCGCGGCGTGTTTCGTTGTCGCGCAGCAGGGAAAGGGTGCTGTCGATCAACGCCCCATCCACCGTTTGCGCGCCGCTCGCGGTGCCGCACGCGGCCAGCGCCAGCGGTTGCGGTGTGGCCTGCTGCATGGCAGTGACGCCCGCGCCGATGCGCGCCTCGATCAGCGCGGCGATCTGCGAGAAGCTCGCCTGCTCGGCACTGTCGGCTTCGCGGCGGTAGTACGTGGTGTTCAGTTGCTGGATGGTTTGCCGCAGCCGCGTCGCGTTCGTGCAGTAGGCCTGGGCGCGCGCCACCTGCTTCGTCAGAAGAAAGTTGGCCTGGTAGGCGCTGAGGCGTTCGAGCTGGCTTTCGAGCGTGCTCAATTGCACCGTGACGTCGCGCGCTTCGAGCGCGCTTTCGTATTCGGCGGCGATGCGTTCGCGGGCCGTTTCGAGAATCACGAGCCCGCCCACCGTGATGACAATGGCGACCGTCATCGCAATCGCCCAACTGCGGTTGCGCATCCATTCGTTCAATGTGGTTGCCACTTTCAGGTCGTGCTCCTTATTACCCGGCTTTTTGTATAGACGCTCATCGACGCATTGTGCACCTGTTCAGACGCGTGACACGTGTATCCGCCACGTTCAGCCGGGCGGCGCGGCGGACATCGTAAAGCGGCTGTAATGCCATGTCAGCGGATTCTCACACGAAAAACGGCCGGAGCCGGAATGCGCTGCGCCGCACGGCTCATTAGGATGACTCTGTCAGCTCAATTATCGTTCTGGAGGATTTCACCATGCTCAAATGGGCCCTGATCTTCGCTGTGATCGCCCTCGTTGCGGGTGTGCTCGGCTTTACCGGCATTGCGGCAGGCGCTGCGGCAATCGCGAAGTTCCTGTTCATCGTGTTCCTGATTCTGTGCGTGGTGTTTCTGGTGCTCGGCTTTGTCGTGACGAAAAAGATAGTCGATTAGCGGGGGGCGCTTACTCTGGACCTAGACAACAACCCTTCCGGCAAGGAGAGTCGCCATGCTTCACTACGCAGTCGTATTTTTCATCATCGCGATCATCGCGGCGGTGTTCGGTTTTACCGGCATTGCAGCGGGCGCGGCTGAAATTGCCAAGATCCTGTTCTACATCTTCCTCGTCGTGTTCGTCGTGACGCTGCTGCTGGGCGTGTTCCGAACGTAGCGCGTAGGACTTTTGCGGGTCTTTCTCTTGACCGGCGCATCAGGCGCGTTTCGTGCGGGATGCGCAATACCCCCCATACCGGATAAAGGAGAAATTAAATGTCGAAGTCACCTTTCGTGATGGACTTGAAGAAAATCCGCGACGACGCGCGCAAGCATATGTCGGACGGCCCGGTCACGCAGACCTATGGCGCTGACCGAGAAACCGTGCTGAAGCTGCTCAACGACGCGCTCGCGACGGAGATCGTTTGCACGTTGCGTTACAAGCGTCACCATTTCATGGCCAAGGGCATCAATTCCGAAGCGGTGGCGGCCGAGTTTGCCGAGCACGCGGCGGAAGAGCAGGAACACGCCGACCGCTTCGCCGAGCGCATCGTGCAGCTGGGCGGCGCGCCGGATTTCGCACCGGACGGCCTGAAGACACGCTCGCACTCGGAGTACCAGGAGGGCAAGGATCTGACCGACATGATTCGCGAGAACCTGGTTGCCGAGCGGATTGCAGTGGACACTTATCGCGAGATCATCAAGTACCTCGGCGAGGACGACGTGACCACGCGTCGTATTTTCGAAGAGATTCTGGCGGTCGAGGAAGAACATGCCGACGATATGGCGGATCTGCTGGAAGGGCGCGAGTGATTAAAGAGTGGGCGGCCGATGGAACGCAAAGCAGGCGTGCCTGCGTTTCATCTGAGCCGTGATGCTGCGCAGTGGCACGTCTCGCGGCTGGTGCGGCGAGACCTCATTACAATGTCTGCTTTGGAGCCATTTCCACTGCACGGATAGAAACCGATGATTCGAGTGTTGATAGCCGACGATCACGCGATTGTCCGGGGCGGATTCAAGCAGTTCGTGGCCGACGAGCCCGATATGTGCGTGGCGGCGGAAGCCGCGACGGGCGACCAGACCATCAGCCTCGTGCGCGAGCAGGCGTTCGACGTGGTGCTGCTCGACATCGCCATGCCGGACAAGAACGGTATCGACACCTTGCGCGTCATCAAGCAGGTAAGGCCGGAGCAGGGCGTGCTGATCCTTTCCGGTTATCCGGAGAGCCAGTACGCCATCAACCTGCTGCGTGCGGGCGCCAACGGTTATCTGAACAAGGACTGCGCGCCCGACGAGATCGTGCGGGCCATTCGCGCGGTGGCGCGCGGGCATCGGTATCTGTCCGAGGCAGTGGCCGACACGCTCGCCGACAATCTCGACAAACCGGCCGCGGGGCGCCCGCACGAGGCGCTGTCGGAGCGTGAGTTCCAGATTTTCTGCAAGCTCGCGGCCGGGCAGATCCCCACGGATATCGCCGAAGAACTGCATCTGTCGGTGAAAACGGTGAGTACCTACCGGGCGCGGGTGCTGGAGAAAATGCGCCTGACCAACAACGCGGACCTGACTTACTACGCGATCAAAAACGGCTTGATCGAATGACGTGACTCATTCGCGTGACACGCGAAACGTGAGTTGTACGATAGAGGACACAGTGCGAGGAACCCTGCGCGGAACAGTGCCATGATCAGCGAATCGAATGCCCAACACGATGCCGGCCACGCGCCTTTGCGCGTGCTGCTGATCGAGGATTCGCCGCTGATCCGCCGCAGCGTCGCCGAGGCCATCGACGCCTCGGGCGTACTGCAGGTCACGGCGTACGCGGATACGTCGGATGAGGCTATCGCGTTGCTGAGCGCAGAGGCCTTCGACGCGGTGATCATTGATCTACAGTTGAAGCACGGCTCGGGCGTACCCGTGCTGGCGTATTTGCAGCGCGAAGGGTTGATCGAGAAAACCTTCGCCGCCGTGCTGACCAATCACGCGTTGCCGGCGTATCGCGAGCGCTGCCTGCAATATGGCGTGCGCCATTTCTACGACAAATCGTTTGAATTCGATCGCGTGATCGACGCGTTGCACGATTACGCGGAAGCGCGCAGCGTGGGGCGTCAGGCGGGCGTCTGAAAGCGCTTTAACGGGCCACGCTTTAACCCGCTACTTCAAGTGGCCATTCCGACACCCATCGAAGCTACGACGCCGTCACCGGCCTCGTCCTGCGCCGCGCGTGACTCCACCCGGCGAGGGCCGTGAAGGCCAGGCCCGCCACGCTGACACCCATCCATCCGAACCACGGCCAGACGAAGGCGCCCACCGCCGAACCTGCTGCGCCGCCAATGAAGTACGTCACCATGTAGACCGTATTCACGCGGCTGCGCGCCTCGGGCGAGAGCGCATAGATGCGCGACTGGTTCGAGATCTGCGCGGCCTGCACGCCGACATCGAGAATGATCACGCCGACGATCAGCCCGGCGATGCTCGCGCCGGACAGCCCGAACACCACGAACGAGATCGCCACCAGCACGATGGAGAGTGAGATGACCGCGCGCGGTCCACGGCGATCCGCGGACTTGCCGGCAATCGGCGCAGCCAGTGCGCCACCGGCGCCGACGATACCGAACAGCCCGGCCGCCTGCGGTCCGAGGTGAAACGGCGCACCGGCCAGCAGCAGCGCGAGCACGGACCAGAAGATGCTGAACGCGGCAAACAGGCACGCGCCCGTCACCGACGCCTCGCGCAAACCGGGGTGCTCGACGATCAGATGCCACATCGACATCAACAGCTTGCCGTAGGGCAGCGTCGAGGTCGGCTTGCTTTTGGGCAGGCGAATCCAGATCACCACGGCCAGCGCCAGCAATGCCACCAGCGACGCGGCGAACACCGTGCGCCAGCCGAAGTACTCGGCGACCAGACCCGCCGCGGTGCGCGCCAGCAGAATGCCGAGCAGCAAGCCGCTCATCACCGTGCCCACTGCATGACCGCGCTGCGAGGGCGGCGCGAGTTCGGCGGCGAACGGCACGGCCTGTTGCGCGATGGTGGCGAGCACACCAATGGCGAGGCTCGCACCGATCATCGTGGTGAGGTTCGGCGCGGCGGCGGTAACGATCAGCGCGATGCTGAGACCGGCAATCTGCAGCAGGATCAGCAGGCGTCGGTCGAAACGGTCGCCGAGCGGGGCGAGCAGCAGCATGCCGGCCGCGTAGCCGAGTTGCGTGACGGCGGGCACCGCGCCCACCCACGAAGCACTCTGCGGAAAGGACCCACGCAGGCTGTCGAGCAGCGGCTGGTTGTAATAGATGTTGGCAACGGCGACACCGGCGATGGTGGCGAGCAGCAGCAACAGCCGGCGCAAGGCACGCTCGTCGGCGGCGGAGGGGAACGGGGTCGTGGACATAAGCGGGGATTCGATGGACCGCCCGGAGAGGCAGTATTTAAGCGTGTCGATCATACCGGAGCGAGGCGAATCCTGCTGACCACGCCCATCGGGCGATGCGGGCTGATCAATATGAGATGTACGCGGTCGGCCGGTCCGTAAAATCGCGCGGCTCCTCGACGGAGCCCGTTGCAGACGCAACCTGCAACGCGCCCTGCAAACGCACCCTCACCCGACGCGATTCACCCTGAACAGATGGATATCCCCGCAGAACACGAACCCCACGGCATTGGTGGCTGGCTGTTGCTGGCCCTGCTCGGGCTGGCGGCGATGGTGACGGCCACGGTCATCGAGATGCGCGACCCGCTCAAGATGATGCTCGAACCGGAACTGCTCGCCGTGTTCGTTCGTCCAGAGACACATGGCTGGTATCGCGTCGTGATCCTGCTAGTCGGCATGGACGTGCTCACCGGCACGTTTATCGTCGCCGGTGCGGGCTGGTTGCTGATGCTAATGTGGCGCAGGTCGGCGCGCTTTGTCGGGCACGTGCAGGCGTGGCTGCTGGCCACGCTGGTGATGCGCACGTTCGCTTATCTGCTGGGCGATTTCATGACGCATGCCATCGCCATCGAAATCGGCCTGCCGCTCGACGGCTTCGTCTGGGCCGTGGTGGCCGCGGTGTTCGGCGTGCCATATTTCAGGTGGTCACGGCGCGTCCGTCATACGTTCGTGCGCGCGTGAACGGTGGTGCGCCTTGACGGCCCAGACGCGCGCCACCTTCCTCAGCGATATACAGTCTCAGTCGATCAACTCACCTTCGGGCTCGTAGAACGGATACGGGCCGGGCGCCGCATCGACATAAGCGTGATGCGTCACGAGACCGGAGGCCGGCTCGTAGCGATGCAACGCAAACGCCGGCGGCTCCATGACGAAGCCCGACGGCGCGTCTCCGCGCAGATCGAGCGCCACCTGATGCGCGGGTGACGGCACGGCCGAGGCGAGCGTGCCACCAAAGCGCACGAACATCGAACGATGCACATGGCCGCAGATCACCCGCTCGACGTTTGGATGACGCGCTACCAGCGCGGCCAGCTTCTGCGTCGCGTCCCGGTCGAGCCGGATGTTGTCCATGTGCCCAATGCCACAATCGAAGGGGGGATGATGCAATGCGATGATCACCGGCTTGTCCTGTGCCGCCGCCAGTTGCGCTTCCAGCCACGCCAGCCGCGTGTCGCAGAGCGTGCCGCCGCTTTCGCCGGGCACCATTGAATCGAGCGCCAGCAGACGCACCGGTCCGATATCCGCCGCGTACTGGACGAACTCGCCGCCTTCACGCAATTCGGGCCGGTCGCTGAACGCTTCGCGCAATGCGGAGCGCGCGTCGTGATTGCCGACCAGCAGGTAATACGGAATCTGCAGCGGCGCCAGCAGCGTTTGCAGGTGCGCGTACTGTTCGGGGTCGCCCTGGTCGACGAGGTCGCCGGTCATCACCACGGCGTCCGGGCGCGGGTTCAGCGCGTTGAGCGCGGCGATACAGCGCGCCAGCGCGGCGCCGGTGTCGACGCGCCGGTAGGCCAGGCTGCCGGGGCGCTTGATGTGCAGGTCACTGATCTGGGCTAGCAACATGGTGAGTGTCCTTGTAATGCGCAAAAAGGGGCGCAGAAAGGGGTACAGGTGTGACAGGTGTTAGAGAGAAAGCCGACGCTCGGTATCACGATAGCGCAATCAGGGCGTGGGGTGCGATGGAAATACCGACCGCCGTGCCGCGTGCGAGTTCGACGCGCCCGGCAACGTCGACGAGCAGGGCGTCGGGTGCCGCGCCGTGGATCGTCAGACGGGTACGCTCGCCGAGAAATGCGGCCGCCGCGACGGTGCCACGTAACTGGGCGTTGGCCGGATCGACGAGAGACGCGTCTTCGGGCCGGAAAAACAGCTCGCCGGGGCCTGCTGGAAATGTGGCTGGCGATGTGGCTTGCGATGCGGCTGACAACGCATCGGCGCCCTGGATCTCGCGTGCATCGCCTTCATCCGACACGCGCCGCGTGAGCGGGACCGTGCCGCCCGTCGTGGTCAGCACACCATCGCGCTGCTCGCCTGCCAGCCGGTTGATCGTGCCGACGAACTGCGCGACTGTGCGGTTGGCCGGCTGGTAGTAAATCTCGCGCGGCGTGCCGATCTGCTCGATGCGTCCCGCGCTCATCACGACAATGCGGTCACCGAGTTCCATCGCCTCGGCCTGGTCGTGCGTGACGTAGACCGTGGTGATGCCGAGTCCGCGCAGCAGCGCATTCATCTCGCTGCGCAGCGTGTCGCGTAAGCGCGCGTCGAGCGCGGTAAGCGGTTCATCCAGCAGCAGCACGCGCGGTTGCATCGCGAGTGCGCGGGCCAGTGCAACGCGTTGCCGTTGACCGCCCGAGAGTTGATCGACGGGTTGGTCGGCTTGCGCGGTGAGCCGCATCATGGCGAGCAGTTCGTCGACGCGTTGCCGCGCCACGTCTTTCGCGACGCGTTTGATTCTCAGCGCGTAGCCGATGTTGCCGCGCACCGTCAGGTTCGGAAATAGCGCATAGCTCTGGAACACCATACCCACCTGGCGACGCTCGATGGGCAGCGCGGTCACGTCGTCATCACCGAAGGCAATACGTCCACCCGCATCCGGCGTTTCGAGTCCGGCGATCATCCGTAACGTCGTGGTCTTGCCGCAACCGGAAGGCCCGAGCAGCACCAGCGTTTCACCGGCGCCAATGCGCAGATCGAGGGGTTCGAGCGCACGTGTGCCACGAAAAGTCTTGCCGCATTGAGCGAGCGTGATGGAGACAGGGGCGAGTTTCATGGTGTATCGGTGAGACGCTCGAGACGGACGCCTCGTGATAAAGCGGCGCGGCGACGCTTCGCACTGGCGCTGCGCTGACCGGTGACATCGACGCCGAGCCATTGCATGGCGACGAGTAGCGGCATGGTCATGATGAAAAAGAGGATCGTGTACGCGCTGCCGATCTCGATGCGCAACGACGCGTAGGTGTCGGCGAGACCCACCGGCAAGGTCTTCATCTCGGGCGTGTGCAACATCCACGTCAGGTTGAACTCACCGATGGAAAGCGTCACCACTGCCAGCGCGCCCGCCACGATGCCAGGGCGTGCGTTGGGCAGCACGATGGTGACGAAGCGCTGCATGAAGCTCGCGCCGAGGCTCGCGGCACCTTCTTCCAGCGTACGCAGATCGGCGCTCGCGCAGACGGCCGCCACCGCGCGCACCATGAAGGGCAGCGTGAACACCACATGCCCGGCCACGATGAAAGCCACACTCATGCGAAAGCGCGTGAAGCCGCCGTACACCGCCAGCAATGCCAGCGCCGAGGCGAGCCCCGGCAGCGCGATGGGCAGCACCAGCAGCTCTTCGATCAGGCGCGCGAGACGCGTCTTGCTGCGCGCCAGCACATACCCCGCGGGTACGCCGGTGAGCAACGTGACGACGAGCGTCGCCAGCGCGATTTCGAGCGAGAGCCAGACCGACGCGTGATACTGCGTCCACACTTCGATCAGCCAGCGCAGCGTGAGGCCGCTCGCGACGCCCTTGAAATAGTTGACGGTGAGGCCCGCAAGTATCGACATTGCCACCGGCACGATCAGGAAGGCGCACAGCAACAGGGTCACGAGCCACTGACCGGCGGCGAGCAGGGTACGCGTCGACACTATGCGCTCGCCGCCACGGCGGAACCCGTCATGCTGCGCGCGAGTGCCAGCACCAGCCACGTGACGAGACCCAGCACGATGGACAGGCCCGCCGCCGTCACCATGTTCGCGTTCAGCGTGAACTCGGTGTAGATGGTCATGGGCAGCACGTCGATATCGGTGGCGAGCGTGAAAGCGGTGCCGAATGCGCCCATCGCGGTCGCAAAGCACACCGCTCCGGCGGCGATCAGGCCAGGTGCGAGGGCCGGCAAGATCACGTCGCGCATGATCTGCCATGGTGACGCGCCTAGCGAGCGCGCCGCCTCTTCGAGCGCAGCATCGAGTTGCGTGGCCGAGGCCATCACCGTGACGATCACGCGAGGAATCGAGAAGTAGAGGTAGCCGAGAAAGAGGCCCGCCATCGAATAGGCAAACACCCAGCGCTCCCCGGTGAGCTTGAGCGACAGCACGCCGATCAAGCCCTGGCGTCCCGCCAGCATGATCACCATGAAGCCGACCACCACGCCCGGAAACGCCAGCGGAAAAGTCAGCAGCGCAAGCAACGTGCGCTTGCCGGCAAACTCACGGCGCGCGAGCAGCAGGCCGGCGATTACGGAAAACACCAGCGTGGTGGCCGTCACCGCGGCGGACAGCAACACGGTGGCGGCGAGGCTCGTCATGTAACGCGGGTTGGTGAGCAGGGCGCGATACGTCGCGAACGCGTGACCGTCGCCGCTCAGTTGCGCAAGCGCGCTGATGGGCAGCAGCCAGAAGGCGAGAAAGACAGCGAGCGCGGGCGCCAGCAGCACGATGCGCCAGCGCAGCGGAAACGTGACGTCGTTCAATGCATCACCTGCAAATACTGTTGACCGAAGCTCTGCTGCTTGTCGGCCATCCTGCCGAAATCGACCGGTTTGGCGCGGGCGTAGTCGCTCGCGGGAAGGAATTTCGCGGCAATGGCGGGGTCCATCTGGACGCTACGCACGGGACGCAAATACGCTGCGGCCCACAACTGCTGACCTTCATCGGAGAGCACGAAATCCAGCACCTTCTTCCCGTTTGCTTCGTGTGGCGCGCCCATCACGAGACTCATCACGTAGGGCACCGAGATCGTGCCTTCGCGCGGAATCACGAATTCGACGTTGGCCTGGTCTTTGTACTTCGCGCGGTATGCGTCGAAGTCGTAGTCGAGCAGAATCGGAATTTCGCCGGACAGCACGCGTGCATAAGCGGTCTGCTTCGGCACGATGGGCGCGTTGGCCTTGAGCTTGCGGAACCAGTCGAGGCCCGGCTGAAAGTTATCGAAGCTGCCACCTAGCGCCTGATTCACCGCCACCGCGCCCGCATAGCCAACGAACGCGCTCGATGGATCGAGGTAGCCAATCATCCCCTTGTATTCGGGCTTCAGCAGATCGGCCCACGAGCGCGGCACCGGCTTGCCTTCGAGCGCGTCCTTGTTGACGAAAAAGCCCAGCGTGCCCGAGTGGATGGCGAACCAGTAACCCTGCGGGTCTTTCAGATTGGCGGGAATGTCGTTCCAGTGCGCGGGTTTGTACGGCTGGATCACGCCTTTGTCTTTGGCCTGGAATGCGGACGAGACGCCGAGATACACCACGTCTGCTACCGGGCTCTTTTGTTCGGCCATCAACTGGGCAATCGACTGGCCCGAGTTCTTGTTGTCGAACGGCATGCGGATGCCGGTCTTCTGCTGGATCGCCTTGATCTGGCTGGCCCAGTCGGCCCATTCGGGCGGGCAGTTGTAGCAGATTGCGGTTTCGTCGGCGTAGGCGGTGTTCAACGTGAGCAGGCTTATGACGCCGGCCAGCAGTACCGACATACAAAGCGCACCCACACGTCCACGTTGCAGCGGCTTGCGCCAGACGGAACCGCACCGGAAGAGGCGGTGAATCACAACAGGTCTCCTTGGGAATGCTGAGCAATGCGCGGCGCGCGGGCCGCCGATGCTTCTATTTGGCAACGCATGGGTTCTATGCGGGGATCGTTCCTGCGGATGTAGGCCAACGTTCTGCGAGTCTCGTGTGAATCCGGCGAATCTCAGGCGAAGGGCTGCAGGGCGCGCACGCGCGGCGCATCGCTGGCATTCGGAATTGCGGCAATGGTCGCACCTTCGCGCAGCGAATGCGGCAGCGTCAGCGCGAGCGTGGCGAGTGAAGCGTCACTGAAACTGCGCTCGATGCGCGCCAGCAAACGCCGCCATGCCGCGCAGCCAATCTCACGATTCGGCGCGCAAATGCTGGCGAGCGGCGGTTGCAGCAGTTCGCCCATAGCGAGACCGTCGAAGCCGAGAATCGACATGTCGAGGGGAATCTGCAAGCGGGCGCGCCGCAGTCCACGCATCACGATCATGGCCAGCAGATCGTTGCTGCAAAAGAGGGCGGTGGGACGGTTCGGACCACTGATCAGATGCGCGAGGACCGCAGGCTCCAGTTCTTCGCTATTGAAATCTATTTCAAGCGCAGGCGCGGGAACGAGGCCGGCCTGCTGCATGGCCTGGGCGTAACCGAGGTGGCGCTGGCGGGCGCGATCGGAGGCGGCCAGCGTACCGGCCAGCATCAGGATACGGCGGTGGCCGTGCGCGATCAGCATGCGTACGCCGTCATAGGCAGCGAGACGGTTGTCCACCGAGACCGACGGGCGGCGCACCGTATCGTTGTGCGTGAGCACGTAGAGCAGACCGGCGCGGTCCAGTTCGTCGAGCAGCGGGTGCGTGTCGGCGTCGGCCACGGTCAGGATCATGCCTTCCACGCGATGCTCGCGCAGCGTTTCGATCGCATAGCGCTCGCGCTCGGCGTTGTACTGGGTGGTCATCAGCATCAGGCGATAACCGTGCGCGCTCGCCAGATCGTCGATGCCTTGCAGGCTTTCGGCGAACACCGGATTGGCGATGGTGGGCAGCACCACGCCGATCAGGCGCGTGCGCTCGCCGCGCAACTGACGCCCGAATACGCTGGGGCGGAAGTCGAGCGCGTCGATGGATTGGCGGACCTTCTCGAGGGTGGCCGGATTGACGGTATGCGGCGCATTGATCGCGCGCGATACCGTCGCAATCGAGAAGCCTGCGTGTGCCGCGACATCCTTGATGGTGGGAGTCATCGCCGTGATTTTCACCGGGTGTGTAAACGTTTTCGTCGAACGGATTATCGACACGCTTTGTGACTGCCCGATGACGCCATTAAGGCCGGGATGGGCGGGGCTGCAGCCAGGGTGTGGCGGCATGCGGGCCCGCTCTGGGCGGGTTTGGAGCCGCTCCGCGACAATGGTAGAATCGCGTCCGCCCTGCCGGGGTGATGAAATTGGTAAACATAGCGGACTTAAAAAATTGAGTGCCCGACCGGAAACGGTTGGTGCAGAACCCCTCAAATTCGGTGAAACCCCTGATCGCGTCAGCCGGTCGAGGCAACGCCGAGCCAAGCCTGCCGTCGCATGACTGCGAGGGTGCGGAAGGTGTAGAGACTAGACGGGGGGCGCCTAAGGCGGAGCGCGCAGCGCACCGCGATGGCGAAGGCATAGTCCAGCGCACGAACGGAAATGCCGCCCGGTATTTCCGGCGTCGAAAGACGTGGTGTGAAGAAAATCCGCCGCTTAACAGCTTGCCGGTTCGAGTCCGGTCCCCGGCACCACGAGCGCGTTTCGATCGTTCATGTCGTTCCTGCGCGCCGCCTTTGCCTGGCGTTCACTCTTCCGCTGTGCCCGAATCCGCGTCGTCGTTGGCCGAGACCTCTTCGTCCTGCGTGTATAGATCCCACGATGCCATGAACAGCGCAGCGATCAGCGGTCCAATGACAAAGCCATTAATGCCGAAGATGGCCATGCCGCCCAGCGTGGAGAGCAGCACGCACCAGTCAGGCATCTTGACATCCTTGCCCACCAGAATGGGCCTCAGAATATTGTCGACCAACCCGATCACCACCACGCAAAAGACAATCAGAATCACGCCTTTCCAGATATCGCCCGTCAACAGAAAATAAGCGGCGGCGGGGGCCCAAACCAGAGCCGCGCCGATCGCGGGCAACAGCGAGAGGAAAGCCATCAGGGCACCCCACAAAAGCGCCCCCTTGATACCCAGCAACATGAAAATCACCCCGCCGAGAAAACCCTGCACGGCGGCGACGGCGATATTACCCTTCACGGTTGCCCGTACCACAGTGGTGAACTTCGCGATGAGATGCTGCTTGTGAAGCGTATCGAGCGGGAGTGCGCGCCGTATGCGTCCGCCGATCTCCGGCCCATCGCGCAGCAGGAAAAAGACCAGATAAAGCATGACCCCGAAGCTGATGACGAAGTCGAACGTGTTTTGCCCAATGCTCAACGCCTGCGCGCCAACGAACTGACTGATCGTTGCGGCGCCGTCGGTCAAGCGCTTCTGGATGCCTGCCACATCGGTCAGGCCGAAGCGTTCGAGCAGAGTCTGAACCGTGG
This sequence comes from Paraburkholderia sp. DHOC27, assembly GCF_003429005.1. Taxonomy (GTDB): domain Bacteria; phylum Pseudomonadota; class Gammaproteobacteria; order Burkholderiales; family Burkholderiaceae; genus Paraburkholderia. The sequence continues at coordinate 35,208 of NZ_QVQV01000004.1, read as the reverse complement.
ACGGCAGTGCATGGATCGCTTTCTGGAAGTAGGTGGTCATATCGGGCTGCGCCGACTTGATCTCCGCATACGCCAGGCCGATTTCCTGAACCATCGTTGCCGCGATGAACGACAGCGGGAGAATGACGATAACGATGGTCCCGCCGAGGGTGAGCAACGCAGCGAGATTTCGCCTGCGCCCAAATCTCGCCGCGAGGTAGCGCTGCATGGGCTGGAACAGGATGGCGAGAATGGTGCCCCAGAACACTGCACCAAAAAACGGCAGCAGGATCCAGCCAAGTGCAACACTGACGATGGCGAGCAGCAGATGGAATACTCTTTGATGAAACGTGGTTCCGGACATGATCGCCTTTGCTGTTTGACCCGTATCGGTTCTATGACCTGAGACCGAATTCAGTTACGAGTTGCAATCTTAGCAATTGACGTTCCTGAGGCTGTTGTTATTGAAGCTCAGAGAGCATGCACGCGCACCCGCCGCGCTTGCCTGGCGGTATATTTAGCGGGGCGCCTCGCCAGGGGCAACTTTCCGGGTTAATAAAAAAGGCTGATACAAATGAAACTTGGCAACAAGAATACGGGGTTAGTGGCGGTCGCTTTAGCCGTTGTGTTGTTGGCATTCAGTTCGATCCATGTCGTTCCTGCCGGGCATCGCGGCGTGGTCAAGCTGTTCGGAGACGTTCAGGATCAGCCGCTTCCCGAGGGCCTGCACATTCTTAACCCGCTGGCGCGAGTGGTGGACTTCAATGTCCGCTTTCAGAGCGCGACCGCGCAAAATGCCGAAGGCGGGACTGCCGATCTTCAGGAGGTGTTCGAAGACATCACGCTGAATTATGAATATGATCCTGCCCACGCGCCTTACGTCTATAACAACTTCGGCGACGATCAGGACATAGAAGCGAAATTCATCGTGCCCGCGCTGTACGAATCCTTTAAGGCGGTGACTTCGCAATACACCGCCGAGCAACTGGTCACGCAACGCGCCAAAGTCTCGACGGACATCGTTCAGAAACTGCAGGCCAAGCTAAGCAAGTACCGCATCATCGTGTCGGACATCAACGTGCAAAACTTCCACTTCGACCCGCAGTTCGCCGCCGCCGTGCGTCAGAAGGTCGTGGCTGGACAGAATCGCTTGACCGCGGAGCAGAATCTGGAAACGGCCAGGGTCTCGACCGAGCAAAGAATCGTTGAAGCAGAAGGGCAGGCGAAGGCGATTGCGATTCAGGCGCAGGCCATCCAGCAGCAGGGCGGCACGGAATACGTCGCCCTCGAAGCGGTGAAAAAGTGGGACGGCCATCTGCCGCAGCAGTGGTCGGGCGCGGCGATCCCGTTCGTCAATCTCGCGACGCAGAAATAAGACCGCTGCGCGTGGCGAGAAACAGACAATCTCGTCGCGCTTTCGCGCAGCGGCACTCGGAGCACCGCGCAACGGTCAATCAGCCTGATTGACCTTGCCGGTGTATCTGGGCAAGTTGATTTCCACGTCGGGATTTTGTTGCAGTCCGAGTTCCATCAATTTCGTCACCGCGCGTTGTGCCGCCGGACGCTGCACGGAAGTGATGAACGAAGCCCACTCGGCGGCGACCTCCTCGTTGGACGGCAACGTGGAGGTGTTGACCATGCGCTTGATATCGGCAAGGGAGGTTTTGTCGAAGCTTGCGATGCGCCGCGCTAAGGTGTCCACGAACTCGCCCAGTTCGGCATCCGGCACGGCGCGATTCACGTAACCATAGCGCTCGGCAAGCTCGCCGGGGAAGTCGTTACCGCCCAGCATCACTTCCAGCGCCCGTCCCCGGCCGATCAGGCGCGGCAAGCGCACCATCGGGCCACCGCCTGGCGTAAAGCCTCCGCCAATCTCGAACTGCGACAGCACGGCTTTTTCCCGGCTGGCAAAGCGCATGTCGCACGCAAGGGCGAGTTCGCTGCCCACGCCACTGGCCCGCCCGCGAATTTCAGCAATCGTCACCACGGAAGAGCGGGTCAGGCGCACGAAAATATCCGGCAAAGGCGGCAGGCCTGTCGTGCCTGGCGCCATAGACGTGGTGGTTTCGAGCGGCGGAATGAAGTCGAAATGCGTCTGGAAAAATCCGGGTACGGCGCTGTCGAATACCACCACCTTAAGCGTCGCGTCTTTCTCCATTTCGGTGACGACGCGATCGAGCATCGGAATGGACTGGGGTCCGAAGATGTTGAAGGGCGGGTGGTCGATGGTGACGCGCCAGTATGCCTCGCTGACACGCGTGATGCTGAACTCCTGCTTGTCGTCCGACGTCATCGTACGTTCTCCGAATGAAAGACTGCGACGCCTCGACGGGAGCGGAATTTTAATGCCGGATTTTGCTCCCGTCGGGCCAACGGCTCCCCAGGAAGAATCTAGGATCAACGGCCCGCTGCGCCAAGCCCCTGTCACGGACAAACAGCTTTGCCTGCGCGGAAAGGACTGATGCGTGGGTGTGTTGCGCGGTTCGACACATCAGGCGAGATCGTCCACAATCCACTCACTGTCTCAGGCCCGGAGGACGATTACGATGGATAACGCCAATCTCGCCGATATCTACCGCGGCTACCTTGCCTGTCTGAACAGGCAGGACTGGGCAAGCCTCGGTACCTTCGTGGGCGACACGGTCGAATACAACGGGCAACGGATCGGCCTGTCGGGTTATCGCGCGATGCTCGAAAAGGATTTCCGTGAGATTCCGGATCTGCGCTTCGAAATCGCCATTCTGGTCTGCGAGCCGCCGCGCGTCGCGAGCCGCCTGAATTTCGACTGCACGCCGGTGGGGATATTTCTTGGGCTGCCCGTGCATGGAAAGCGCATCAGTTTCACCGAGAACGTCTTCTACGAATTCCACGAGGCGCGGATTCAGCGCGTGTGGTCGGTCATCGACAAAGCCGCCATCGAGCGTCAACTGTAGTGCCCTGCGCCTCACGGTGACGGCGCCACGCTAAAAACGCAACGTATCAATTCGCTTGCTGCAAAAGCCAACCTGCTTTACCTTATCGCAGACGAAAGTCAGCGATGGCATGGATTCAGAATACATTTAAAAGCGCACAGGCCGTGCGAACATGAGAGAGCAGTCCTTCCTGGGCGGAGACACCCTGCGAAGCTGGCTAACACCATTAAACGAGCTTTTCAAAAAGCCGCCCATCTATGCAAAGTAATTACAACTTCGGCTTGGTTGCCGTTTCCCTTATCGTGGCAACGCTCGCCTCGTTCACGGCAATCGACCTCGCTGACCGGCTCTCCATCCTGACGTATGCACGCACGCGGCACCTGTGGCTCGCCAGCGGCGCCTTGGCAATGGGCGTGGGCATCTGGTCGATGCACTTTATCGGCATGCTGTCGTTCTCTTTGAGCATTCCGCTCGGCTACGATTTCGCCATTACCTTTTATTCGCTCGGTATTGCCGTGCTCGTATCGTGGTTCGCCTTGCATATCGTGACGCGGGAGCGTCTGAAGCTGCCCTGGTTGCTGGCCGGTGGCGTGCTGATGGGCTTCGGCATTGCCGGCATGCATTACATGGGCATGGCCGCCATGCTGATGCGCCCGGCGATCCGCTACGAACCCGGTCTCGTGGTGGCGTCCATTCTGGTTGCCATCGTTGCTTCCACGGCGGCGCTATGGCTTGCGCACACCTTGCGCGGCGCGCATCAGAGCCACGTGATGCCCAAGCGCATCGGAGCTGCCTGTGTGATGGGCGTGGCTATCGTCGGGATGCACTACACGGGCATGGCTGCGGCCAGTTTCCCGCGCGGGTCGATCTGCGGCGCAGCGAACAGCATCAGTCCGCAATGGCTCGCTGGCGCGGTGGTGTTGTTCGCGCTTGCCATTCTCACCGGGACGCTGCTGCTTTCCCGCCTCGACGCGAGAGTCGCGTTTCTCGCCAATTCCGTTGCGCGCTTGAACGATCAGATTGATCGCGCGCGGCGTCCTTCGCATTGAGCGTCTGACGCATGCCTCGTGCTCCGATTCTGCGAGTGAGCGAGGCATGCGCGTAACGTGCGTTTGACAGGCCCGTTCAGAGCTGACGATTCTGAAACACGCGCGCGCGGCCACCACTCTCTGCGGTGGCATCGGAGCGCACCGGCAGTTTCCACGCTTCGCGCAGCAGTCGCAGGAAATCGGCTTCACGGTCGCAATGATTGCGATCCGCGTTGACCGCTTCATTGCACAGGTCGAGAATGTCGCGCCGCAACTGCCGGTCCTGCACATCGGCCGCCAGCCAGGCGAGCGTCTCGGGATCGACATGACACACATCGTTCCAGCTCAGATACCCGCAATGCGTCAGGTCTTCATAAAGCGTTCGCACGATAGCGAGCAGGCGATGCCGGTTCAATAACAGACGTCTTTCCATGCCGCAGCGATCGAGGGTTTCGAGTTCGATGAGGCTGATGTGTCCGTCGGTCAGCAGACAAGCCGCAAGAATTCGACCGGCGGCGTCAGGGCTGTTGGTGGGATAGTGACGCATTTGCTACTCCTTACTAGATTGACAGCAATGGGCCAGTTGGGGAGCGTTGAAATGGCCCGTGAATCAAGGTGACAGTTTTTTTGTGAAGCGCAATTCAAATAACTAAGGATGCCGAAGCGGTTAAGAGAGTTTGCGGACCCAAACCCGCAACCCAAACCGCGCGCAGCAACGTTTCGGATTTATCGTGCCCCGGCCGCCGGTGTACCCGCGAACCGTCCTGCGGCACGGCGAGTTGGGCTCACACCGAGCTGGCTGGAGACAACCTGGATAGGCGTGTCCGTATGACGCCGCACCTGGGCGGCGACGTTTTCGCTAAAGAAGTTCCACCAGTTTGCGTTGCGCTCGCCGAGCAGAATGAGGTCGACGTCCGAGCTATCGGCAGCAGCGGCAATCGCCCGGCCCACCGAACATCCCGATAACGGCAGCGTCACCATGCGGGTCTCCGCAAGCTGCGCGTGACTGTCCAGCACATTGGCCATGCGCGAGACCATGTGGCGCCCGTTGGCTTCCATCGCTTCGACGACGAGCCCGACGTCGTACTCGATTGGCCACATCAAACAGGGCGACGAGTCGACGACGTGCAGTGCGAGAATGCTTGCATCATGCTTTCGGGCGATTTCCACGGCCGATCCCAATACCGTATTGATCGAGCCTGCACTCACTGCGACGAGAATCCTGGAGAACATTCTGGTTGCCTCTTCAGTAATGGGACGGTGGATCACGGCACTAGGGCGCTCGTGATCCGTGGCCGTATCATCACGCGGCAGAATGAGAGGAAAATTAGCGCCCCTCGCTGCGTGAGCGAAGGGCGAGGGGGTCAAAGGCGATGGGGGCGCGGCGAAGCGCGACGGGAGAGGGGGGGAGCGAGACCTACGCGATCAACTGGCAACCGTTTCCGCGCTCACCTCGGTCAGTTTGCCGGTTGCAAGGTTCAGCACGAAGCCGCGAATGGTGATATTCGCGGGCACCCACGGATGAGTCCGCAGCTTCAACATCTGCTTGCGGGTGGCGTCGTTGACGTCGGTATAGAAATGAAACACGGCGGGCGTCACGGCCAGTTTGCCGGTGCGTTCTTGCAGATGCTTTTCGAAACTCAGGTCTGTGAACATCTCCATGCCACATCCCGTGTGGCCAACAATCATGATTTCAGTCACGCCCAGCACGTGAATCGAGAACATCAGCGAGCGCACCACGTCTTCGGTCACGACGGTGCCAACATTGCGAATGAGGTCCGCGTCCGCCGGTTTGATGTCGAGGCGCTCGAGAAGCTGGTTCATGCGCGGGTCCATGCAGGTGATGATGGCGACCTTGGGCGCCGGTTTTCCCGCTAGCGAGGGATCGTGATTCTTTTCGCTGGCTTGACTCGAAGCGATTGCATGTTCGATCAGACTCATCTGGATTCTCCATCTGTGCGCCGGGCGATCGAGATGTTCGATTGCGTGTCAGCGCGGTTGTTCGGCACTCATTGAAAACGCGCCACTAACATGAGGCCGAGATTGGGCTAGCGTCGTGCATCGAGCCGCTTGCAAGGCAACGCGCGGCGACACGAGAAGACACGAGACCGCATGACACGGCGCGCGACGATCAACGGCAGCGCGTGTCAGGTGGGTTGGCAGATGGATTTGATTCTGGACGCGTTTGCACGCGAAAACAGCAAGGCGCGGGGCAATTCAATTGTTCTCTTCGGTCAACCGTCGCGGCTTAGGTTTTACGTGGTTGCATTCGCGAGCGCGATGCGACATCTGGCGCGGCCGGTCGGCTCGCAACTTCGCGAGAGCCGACCGGCCATACCCGAGGTGCTAATGCGCAGGTATTGCGCGCTCATTGCAGACAACTCATTGCACACACGTAAACGACGCCGCATTGTCCACATCTCCAGCACCGTTATAGCTCGGCCACGCAGGGTATTGGCAGAGCGGACGCGTGCGCCCCGGCACGCCGGCCGTGTCGGTGACGATCTGATGCACTGGCGGCGCGCCGTGCTCCACCCAGTTTTCCAGCGCGGTCAGCGAGTCCCATGAGGCGTTGAACTCGGTGCCGATTGCGTGCTGCATCCCCGGAATCTCATAGAAACGCGCGAACGACGCCACCGCGCCAAAGCCCATCGTGAACAACATGCGCTGATAGTAGATCTCGGTAGCGCGCGTGCTGACGGTCTGGTCCACCGTGCCATGCGCCATCAGCAGTTTGCCGCCGTGCCGCATGAAGGGCGTGAGGTTCGCGTCGGTGGCATCGAGCCCTGACAGCATGCTGACGCGTCCCGACCATCGGCCGGCAAGCGCCGGATTGAACGTCAGCGAGTCGAAGTTCGGATTGTCCATCACGGTATAGCGGACAAACTGATCGCTGATCTGTCCGTCGAACATGGCGGTGCTTTGCAGCGGATACGACGGCTGCGTCGTGCCGAGCGCGAGCGACGTGACCGTGCCTTCGAGCGGCGAATCGCTGCCCACGCCGAGATCGGCGCCGTAGATGTTGTAACCCGGATAAAATGTTTCGCCGCTTTCGAGCGGATAGCCAAACACGAGCGGCGAGTTCATTGTATTGAGCGCCTCGATCTGCTGGTCAGACAGGCACGTGTCACCGTGCGCGACACCGCGCGGGCAACGCAAAGGCGTGCCGTCGACGCGGGCCGTGAACGGATTGAAGGTCGCATTACACGCCTGCACGTTACTGATCAATCCATCCACGACGCCATCGAGACCATCGCACGCCTGCATCACCGCTTTCAGGAGCAACGCGCGCTGCGCCGTATCGAGGTAAGCGCCGGGCGCGGCGAAGCCTTCGGTTGCGCGCAACTGCTGCAGGCTAAGCGTCGTGAAATCGTACGCGGGATAAAAGGCGATGATGCCGTCCCAGTCCTGCGGCCAGCGCTGCGCGACCGTCAACGCCTCACGTCCGCCCGTCGAACCGCCGGCGAAATACGCCTTCTCGGGATGCGCGCCGTAGTGCGCCCGGATGATCACGAGCGCGGCGTCATGCGTTTTCTTGAGCGCCTCGCCCATGAAGTTGTCGTACGCCTCGGCATTGACGGAGAACGCGCCGTTCACTGAGCCGTTGCTTGCTTCGTGACCGGAGTCGCTGGCGAACACCGCGTAGCCGCGCGAGAGCGGCCCCGGCAGATTTGCCGGCGCACTCGGTACGTTGCCCGTCACGGCAGGAATCGAACCGTCGAAGCCACCGCCGCCCAGCATCAGGATCTTGTCGTTCCACTGGTCCGGCAACGCGAGATTGAACAGGATGTCTGGCGCGGACGGATCGACCGGATGAATGGCGCCGACCACGAGGCAGTACGAACCCGTTGCGGTTGCGCCGCTGCCGCTTGCCGCGATCTGCGTAGTCGACGTGACGGCGGCGCCGGTGGTAGGCAGGCCGATTTCGTGAGCCGCGATGGTCAAGCCATTCAGTTGCGAACAGTTCAGCTTGGGCGGCGGAGGCGGCGGCTTGTGCGGTTTGCACGCTTCGCCTCGACATGGACCTCCCGCGGGGTCCGCAGACGCGCCGCCGCTCGACAGCGCGCACAGCATCAACACACAGAATGCACCCAGCCACGACAGCATGCGCCCACACGCATGCCACAGCCTGCTGCTCGAGTTCATCGCCTCGTCTCCTTGCATGGGGCCTGGAGACGGCGTCGAACGCTGCGGCATCAGCCCCTATGTCGCAACGCGCCAATGACCCTCGTGTCGTCCGGGTCAGTTCGGCCGCCGATTCTGTACATCATAGTCATTGATGCGAGCAGTACAGCCCCAATCGCGTTTTGCGTAGCGCGGTGGCAGCAATGGCTTACTAAAGGGTTAACCCGAATTTCACAACAGTCCCTTCACGACAAAGGTATTAATCTTAAGTGTGCATTTACCTAGACTCTAGTCACTGAATTACGAACAGGGTTGTTCGTAGCAGGACAAACAAGTCTGGAGGTTAATCATGAAATCCCTTATTCAAGCCGTGGTTATTGCTGCCGCCTTTGCTGCTCCCGCTGCTGTATTTGCCCAGTCGAATCCGAATCAGCCCGCCACGCGCGCAGAAGTGCGTGCGCAACTCGTACAGCTCGAGCAAACCGGCTGGCGCCCGGGCGATGGCGACAACACCAGCTATCCGGCGCAGGTGCAGGCCGCTGAAGCGAAGGTCTCGGCAGAGAATGGCGCCACGGGCGTAGGCGGCGTGGCCAATGGTTCGTCGCAAATGGGACGGCCGGCCGTATCGAAAGCGGATTGGGCCGCCATGTACAACCGCCCGTAATGCGGTCATTTGCGCAAACCGGATGCCGCGCGCATCCGGTTATTGCGCAAATCTGAAACAAGCAATTTCGTAATATCGTCTGTTTGATTGTTGCTCACGTCATAAACTGATTCAGTAGGCGCTTCAAATGTGTTTCCACGGCATTTGATTGCGCTTTTCTGAACCGATGTGCCAATGTCTGGGAGCCGCCATGAAAACCCGCTATCTCGCCGCTTTAGTCGCAGCCGTATCGGCTGTTGCAGTCAGCCCCGCGTTTGCCAGCAATTACGGGCCAGCGCCATTCTTTAATCCAACCGTGGGTGCACCGGCTTCGGAGCAAGGGCAAAATGAGCAAACCATTGCTGCTGAACGGGCCGAGCAGCAGGACAACAGTGCATACGGCGGCGTGAGCAGTACTGCATCGGAGTCGGGTGGTTATCGTGCTTCGTATGTAGCACCCTCGCAGGCTGCTGAACCGAATGCGCGTGCAAATGGCGTCGATAACGGTCATTAGGATCGTCATCGAAGCTGGCTATGCATTCGATAGCCGCACGTTTGTCATGCCGTATGCGCTTGTTACACCGCTTATTCCACCGTTTGTTGGCCCGTTAAAGCGCACGTCCAGCACCACCGGCTTCACTGCAACGCGAAGCATCTCTTATCCGCGCGGATGTCATCTCTCGATGGCACCCGTTGCGGATACTTCAAATCCCTTCCAGTAGCGCCGCCAGCCGTCCCCTCACGGCTAACGGTCTGCATTTCTATTGTTCCCCTGCGCTAACAGTGTGTTGCCGATTCGCTAATGCTCTTTTTCGGCCGGCAAAATACAATACGCTGTGCTTCGGCACCTGCAAATGCCGGAAGTACCGAAGGGCTCGACGTGGCGGACGATTACGCTGATCAATGAAGTGCGAACTTATTGGCAGACGTCTCGCTTCAGGCGGCCCCAGTCATCACACCATTCTGATCTCGACCGACAAGAATGCGGATAACCCTGGCGATACTTTGTCTGGCCGCGCTGGCCGGATGCGCGACGGCTTCAGACGTCACTTCCACACAGTCCGGACACCTGGCCGTGACGGCGCGTGGCAACCTCAATTCGGAATTCGTCTCATGGACCAGCGTTAGAAACACCGCGCTGGACCAGGCGAAGGCCTACTGCGCGGCCCAAGGCAAGCAGGCGAGGCCGGTCGATACCTCCACCGACGGCATGATGCGCATAACGAGTGACCACGTCACGGTGGTGTTCGACTGCGAATGAGCGCAGGCGTCACCGCAGGCATATCCATAGCATTCCTAACATCGAAGCGGCTGCCTGTTCAGACGCAACTTCAGGCCGTATTCACATGGACCCGAACGTGCAGCCGTCGGAACGCATTCGGCGTCATGCCCTTGCTTCGTTTGAATAATCGCCGGAAATAGCCGCTGTCGTCGAAGCCGCACGCATACGCTACCTGCGCGATGCTCAGCCGGTCTTCCGCAAGCAGAATGGCGGCATGCAGCATGCGCCGTTCGTGTACGGCGTCCGTCAGCGTGCGTCCGAAGGTGGCGCGATACACCCGTCCCAGATAGTCGGCATTGCAGTCGAGATGCGCAGCGATCTCCGACGCGCTGATCGACTCATGAAAGTGCGTGCGAATCCATTGATCGGCGCTTGCCGCGAGTTGCTGCGGGGCGCCGTCGGCGGCTTTGACCGCGACCCGCGAACGCTTGAGTTCCCACAGCATGAGCAGGATGGTCAGGCTATCCGGTAGCGGCTGCACGCCGTAGATCTGCTGATCGTTCAGGAGGCGCTGGAAGATACCGGACAGATGATCGGCCCGCTCGACACTGGCATGCTGCGGAATTTCCAGCAGCACCTCGGCGGCCGAACCGCGCTGCGGGCCATCGGGCAACGTGAAGTGCACCCAGTAGAACTTGAGGTCCGGTGCAAATGGCGAGGTGCCGCCATGCAAGCGGCCGGGCCACAGCAACAGCGTCTCCCCCGCATTGACCTCGAAGTGCCGCCCGTCTTCATGCAGATGGAGAGCGCCTTGCCGCACGTAGATCAGCTCGTACGACTGGATGGTTCGCGAGGGATGCACGCCCACGCCGCGCGAGACAAACAAGCCGCCGTTGCTTGCTTCGAGACCCAGTGGAAATGCCAGATGCAGTGCGGATTCGGTCATGGCGCAAAAAGTCGGAATTAGCCTGTTTTACTGCGCTTTCTTCATCTTGCGAGTGTCGGTTGGGCGTGTCAAGCTTTCCGCACCTGGCGCGCGCGGGAGTGCGAAAAGCCTCGACGCGGCACGCCAAGGTAGAAAAAAGCACATTTCTCAGCAGCTTCAGATGCGCGTTCCGCGCCTCGCGTGGTCCGCCCTCACAGTCCGGAAAGGGACGCAGGACGTGCATCGGCTATAGGAGGAGACACCTATGATTCGTTGCAACCAATGGCTGCGTCTAGGGGCATGTGCAACCGTGCTCGCCGGCTCGCTTGTCACCCCGCTTGCCATCCCTTACGCACACGCCGACGATGGCCTTTCGTTCTGGGTGCGCGCGTCGGACTCGGGCTTCGTGACTCCCGTCGTCACCGCATGGAACGCGAGTCATCCCACCAAGGTCAACCTCACCATCATTCCGAATGACGATTTCGTGACCAAGTTCGGCACGGCTGCGGCAGGCGGTGCCGCGCCCGACGTCATTGCGATTGATCTCATCTACGTGCCCGAATTCGCGCACGACAAGCAATTGACCGACATCACCGATGAGGCCAAAAAGCTGCCGTTCTACCAAAGCCTGAGCCCGTCACACATGCGACTCGGCACCTATGAGGGCAAGCAATACGCGCTGCCCTTCAGCGCCGAAAGTTCGATGCTGCTGTACAACAAGACCCTCTTCAAACGCGCCGGGCTGAATCCCGACCAGCCGCCCAAAACCTGGGCGGAACTCGAAGCGGACGCGAAGAAGATCACAGCGCTTGGCGGCGGCGTCAAAGGTTTCTATTTCTCTGGCGCGTGCGGCAGTTGCAACATCTTCACGCTGACGCCGTATGTGTGGGCCTCGGGTGGCGATGTGCTGTCCGCTGACGGCAAGACCGCGACGCTCAAGAATCCCGCGCTTGAAGGCACGCTCGCCATGTATCGCCGCATGTGGGAAGCGGGCGAGATTCCCGCGAGCGCCAAGACCGACAGCGGCGTGAACTTCATCAACGCCTTCGAGACCGGCAAGGTGGGCATGGCAGGCACGGGCGCGTTTTCGATTGGCTTGCTGAAGAAGAGTCACCCTGAAATTGATTTCGGCCTCGCGTATCTGCCTGGACAAAACGGCGGCTGGGCGAGCTTTGCGGGCGGCGATGTGATCGCGATTCCAATCGGCTCGCAGCACAAGAAAGACGCGATGGAATTCATCAAGTGGTGTCTCGGCGAACAGGTGCAGGTGGATCAGTTTGCGAAAAACGGCAGCATTCCGGTGCGCGTCGATCTGGCGAACAACGCCTATAGCAAGCTCGATAGCCGCTATCTGACCGCGGCCACCGCGATGAGCCAGGGCAAGACCCCGTATAGCGTCAAGTTCAATCAGTTGATCAACGATCCCAACGGCCCCTGGGCCGCGATGATTCAGGAGGCTGTGTTCGGCAAGGGCGTGGATGTGGCCGTGGCGAATGCGCAGGAGCGCTTCACGCAGATCCTGAACACACAATAGGACGCACCATCATGGATGTCCTTGGCGAATCCATCGCAGACGATGCTGCTCTTGCGCCGCAGGTGCGTCGCAGGAAGCCGCGCGGCGGGATAGGGCGGCAGGGCGCGGGCTACTGGTTCGTGCTGCCTTGTCTCGCGTTCACGGCGGTGTTTTTTCTGCTGCCGCTGGCCATGACGATCGGCATGTCGTTCTATCAGTGGCCGCTAATGGGCGTGCCGTCGTTCAACGGCTTGAAGAATTATTTCGACCTGCTGCATGACGAGTCGTTCTGGGGCGCGCTCTGGTTCACCACCAAATACACCTTGCTCGTCACGCCCGCCATCTTCGTCGTGGCGTTCGCGCTTGCGTTGCTGGTGCGGCGCGCGAGCCGTTTCGTGGGCATCTTCAGGACGGCGTTTTTTCTGCCCGTCGTAATTGGCTTGACGACGGCGAGTCTGCTATGGGTGTGGCTGTTCAACGATCAGGTGGGCATTTTCAGCGCGATCCTGATGCAACTGGGGATTGTCGATGAACCGGTTCAGTGGCTGGGCGACACCAATTCCGCGCTGGCATCGCTGATCGTGATGGTGGTGTGGAAGGCATGCGGCTTCACGATGGTGATTCTGCTGGTCGGCATGCAGGCCATTCCGCAAGACCTCTATGAAGCGGCGCGCATCGACGGCGCACGCTGGTGGGCCCAACAGCGTTTCATCACCATCCCCATGATGCGGCGCACCTTCGCGCTTGCGTTGATCATGGCGGTGATCGGCTCGTACCTCGCGTTCGAGCAGTTCTACGTGATGACCAAAGGTGGGCCGATGAACAGCACGATCACGGTGGTCCACTGGATCTACCGCGCGTCCTTCACCTACTTCAAGCTGGGCTACGGCGCAGCCATGTCGGTGGTGCTGCTGATCGTGCTGCTCGTGTTGAGCGTCATTCAGATGGTTCTTCTGCGAGACGACGATGAGTAACCGATCCCGCTCCGCCGACAGCAGTTTCGCGCCCATGACCTCCGATCCGCTCGCCTCGAAGTTCGATGCGTTGCGTTATTCGGAACGCGCGGCGCGCCTCAAGGCCAGACTCTCCGTGGCGCTGTATTACCTCGTATGCAGTGTGCTCACGCTGGCGTTTCTGTTTCCGATCGCCTGGTCCGCGTTCACCTCGTTCTATTCCCCGGCCGACGCCAGCGCATCGCCGCCCAAATGGATGCCGTCGCATCTGTCGTTTGAGAACTATCAGAACCTCGCGGGGTACGGCGCGGGGATCTGGCGCTATCTCGGCAACAGTACGTCCGTGGCGATGATGACGGTAGCGATGACGCTGGTGCTGGCCACCTTCGGCGGCTACGGTTTTTCGCGCTTCCGCTTTCCGGGGCGCAACGTGATCTTCGTCGTGATTCTCGCCACGCTGATGATCCCCTTCCAGTCCATTCTCAATCCGCTTTTCGTGCTGCTGCGCTGGATGCATCTGCAGGGCACGCTGTTCGGCCTGGCGCTCGTCTACACGACTTTCCAGTTGCCGTTTGCGGTCTTCATGATGCGCAATTCGTTCGACGCCGTGCCGCGCGAGATCGAGGACGCTTCGTTGATCGACGGCTGCAATTCGTTGCAGTCGCTGCGCATGATCATGGTGCCGCTCGTGTTGCCGGGCATCGTGACAGCAGGTCTTTTTGCTTTCTTTGGTTCGTGGAATGAACTGCTCGCGGCGCTGATTCTGCTGGGCGACGCAAAGAACTACACCTTGCCCGTGATGCTCCTCAATGCGCAGAGCGGTCAGCTCGGTGCCGTGGATTGGGGGCTGATGCAAGCCGGCATCACGATTTCCATTTTGCCGTGCGCGATTCTTTTTCTGCTTTTGCAGCGCTTTTATATAAACGGTCTGATCGCAGGCGCGGTCAAGGCATAACCCCAGGGACACCATGAACGACACAAGAGCCTTGCGGCAACCCGTAGTGGTGGACGCCGCGTCGACCCGCTATGCGCGCATCAAACCGGTGCCGGTCACGGCGGTCGATCTGCGCGGCGATTTCTGGGGCGCGCGCTTTGCCACCAATAGCGAACGCACGCTGCCAAGCCAGTGGGATCTGCTCGAAAGCACCGGGCGGCTCAATAACTTCCGGCGCGTGTTCGGTGCGTACGATGGCCCGCACGAAGGGCTCTTTTTCAACGACACCGATCTGTACAAATGGCTCGAAGCGGCGTCGTGGGTGGTGGCACGTGGGCCAAACGCCGAACTCGAAAAACGCCTCGATGAAGGCATTACGCTGATCGAACGTGCCCAGGGTGATGACGGCTATATCGACACGTATTTCAGTCTCGAACGCGCAGGCGAGCGCTGGACCAATCTGCGTGACCTGCATGAACTGTATTGCGCGGGCCATCTGATTCAGGCGGCGGTGGCGCATCATCGCGCGACCGGTCAGCGGCGTTTGCTGAATGTGGCGGTACGGGTGGCCGATTTACTGTGCGAGCGTTTCGGTCCGAAGTCGGAAGGGAAGGTCGAGGATATCGACGGGCACGAAGAAGTCGAAATGGCGCTCATCGAACTGGCGCGGGAGACCGGCAACGAGCGCTATCTTGCGCTGGCGCGTTTCTTTATCGGCGCACGCGGCCACGGCCTGCTCGCGGGCGGCCGCTTCGGTGACGCGTACTTCCAGGACGATGTGCCGTTCGCGCAGATGGAAAACCTGGCGGGGCACGCGGTCCGCGCGTTGTACATGGCGTGCGGGATCACCGATCTTTATCTGGAGACCGGTGAGGCCGACTTGCTGTCGCGCCTCGAAACGCTGTGGAGCCGTTTGACCGCGCAACGGATGTATATCACCGGCGGAGTCGGCTCGCGTCACGACGGCGAGGCAATTGGTGCGGACTACGAATTACCGAACGCGCAGGCCTACACAGAGACGTGTGCGGCTATCGGCAGCATGATGTGGTGTCACCGGCTGCTCGCGGCCACCGGTAACGCGCGTTACGCCGACCTGTTCGAATGGACGCTGTACAACGGCATGCTGCCGGGCTGGTCGCTCGACGGGCAGGCGTACTACTACGTGAATCCGCTGGAAGACGATGGAGGGCACCGCCGGCAACCCTGGTATTACTGTGCGTGCTGTCCGCCGAACGTGGCGCGTACCGTCGCCTCGCTGCCCGGCTACGTCTACGGCACGGATGCGGACTCGATCTACGTGCAGTTGTATATGGAGAGCGATGCGAGCATCGACCTCAATGGACAGACGGTGCAGTTGCACCAGAGGACGCGTTATCCGTGGGACGGCGTGGTCGAGATCGGTGTCGATGCAGAGGCGCAATTCGCGCTGAAGTTGCGCATTCCTGGCTGGGTGGACGGAGCGGCAGGGCACACTGCTGCGTCTCCGCAAACGGCTGCTGCGGTCACGGTGACTGTGAACGGCGAAAAAATTGACACAGCTCCAGACACCACGTCGAACACTCAGGGCTATGTCACGATCCGTCGCACATGGAAAGCCGGCGACACGGTTCGACTCGAACTGCCCATGACGACACGTGTCTGGCAAAGCCATCCCAAGGTCGCTGAAAACCGTGGGCGGGTTGCGCTGAGTCGCGGGCCGGTGCTGTACTGTGTCGAGCGCGCCGATATGCCCGGTGTCGATCTGGACGAATTGTTCGTCGATCCGCAGAGTGTGGCCGCGGAATGGCGCGAGGCTCAGCTTGGCGGCGTGGTCGTGTTGAAGGGCGAGGCGCAACGGCGCGCAATCGAGGCGGACTGGTCGAGCGCGTTGTACCGGCCATTCAACCAGAGCGCGTCGACAACAGACGCGACGCAGCACAACGCGGCCACGTTTGTTGCCATCCCGTACTTCGCCTGGCACAACCGCGCCAGCGGACCGATGAAGGTGTGGCTGAACTACCGGGGCGAGTGAAGTTGGCGCGGCGGCTGCGCGCCATCCAGCAGCAGGTCGCGCAATGCATTGAGCGCGGCTGAGAAATGTCCTTTGCGCCAGACGAGGAGGGTATCCACCCGTGACAGTTCGCCGAGTGGATGCAGATCGACTTCGCCGTCGAGCCCCGCCAGTTCGAGCACCGAGCGCGGCGCTACCGCGACGCCCGCACCTGCCGCCACGCAGGCGACGATCGCGTGATACGAACTGAGTTCGAGCACACGCGTGGGCCGGATGCCCTGCTGTTCATACCAGCGCATGGCGTATGAACGGTAGGCGCAGCCCGCCTCGAAGGCGATCAGCGTGAGCCCCGCGACGTCGTGCGCCGTCGTCACCGGCGCCTGTCCACGCGGCGTGCACAGCACCAGTTCCTCGGTAAACACCGGCACGGACTCGAACAGCCCGGCGTGCAATGCGTCGGGCTCGATGGGCCGTGCAATCAACGCGGCGTCGAATTCGAAGCTGCGTACGCCGTCGAAGAGCGTGCGCGTCACGCCGGTGGCCAGTTCGAGCGTGACCTGCGGCCAGCGCTGATGGTAAATCGCCAGCAGACGCGGCAGGCGGCTCGCGGCGGTGCTCTCCATCGTACCAAGTCGCAGACGACCCTGCGGATGATCTTCAACAAGCGCGTGGCGCGCCTCGTCGGCCAGCGCCAGCAGGCGTTCGGCATAGGGCAGCAGGGTCTCGCCCGCGGGCGTCAGCACGAGGCGGCGGCCGTCGCGGATAAACAGGTCCACGCCCAAGGTTTCTTCCAGCTGACGAATACGCGTCGTCACATTGGACTGCACCCGGTTGAGCTTGGCAGCCGCCCGCGTCACGCCGTTCTCGCGTACGACAGCCCGAAAAATGGTCAATGCCGACAAATCCATGATCTCTTCCTGAGATGTATCACATCTGCATTATTCATTTTTAAAGATGCGTGGGTCAAGCTAGGATCAGGATATTGGCGCTTTGGCTGCCATCGCTTTGCCTGTCTCTTTGCTTGCCACTTTGTCTGCCGCCGTCACCGCTACGATTTCCCGCTCATGGTTCCCTTAGCCCGCACTTCCTCGATTTCTGGCCGTCCCGCGCAGCACGCCGCCTTCGCGTGCGCCGTGGCGCTTGCGGTGGCGCTCGGCGTGGGGCGATTCGCCTTCACGCCGCTGCTGCCATTGATGCTGAAAGGCGGCGCGCTGGATATCCGTCACGGCGGCTGGCTCGCGTCCGCCAACTACGCGGGTTATCTGGTGGGGGCGTTGTCGTGCGGCGCGCTCCGCTTCGATCATGCGCGCGTGGTGCGGTTTGGGTTGGCGGCAACCGTGGCGCTGACACTCGCCATGGGCGTGGTGGATCTCTACTGGATGTGGGCCGCCATTCGCTTTGCGGCGGGCGTGGTCAGCGCGTGGGCATTCGTGTTTGCCTCGCAGTGGGGCCTGCGACGTCTCGCCGAACTCGACGCGCACAGTCTCGCCGGGATGATCTATGCCGGTCCCGGCGTGGGCATCATCGCGACGGGTTTGCTGGGCGCTGCCGCTGCCGCGCACGACGTGGCAGCGCCGTTCGTGTGGATCGGCTTCGCGTTGTGCTCAGCGGTTGCGGTGGTGTTCGTGTGGAACAATTTCGCTCACGAGTTGCCGGCCGTGCGCGGGCGCGCCCAACTGGCCGAACCCACCGCGACCGCGTCGACGCGCACCAATGCGGCCTGGCTCATTGGTCTTTATAGCCTCGCGGGATTCGGCTACATCATCACCGCGACTTTCCTGCCGGTGATTGCGCGTGAGGCTTTACCGGGGTCGCCGTGGCCTGATCTGTTCTGGCCTGTCTTCGGACTGGCGCTGATGGTGGGCGCACTGGTGGGGGCACGGCTGCCGATCACGTGGGATAACCGGCTGCTTCTGGCCGCGTGCTATGTGATCCAGGCGCTCGGCATCCTGCTTGGTATCGTGTTTCCGACCGCGCTCGGCCTTGGACTGGGCAGCATGTTGCTCGGCTTGCCGTTCACCGCCATTACCTTGTTCGCGATGCGCGAGGCGCGCCGGCTGCGCGGTGAATCGGCCGCCGGTTTGATGGGCTATGCCACTGGCGCATACGGATTCGGGCAGATTGCCGGGCCACTAGTCGCTGCGCCGATTGCTGCCCACACGGGTTCGTTTTCCCTCGCGCTGTGGATCGCAGTCGCCGCATTGAGCTTCGGCGCGTTGGCCCTTGCCTGGCTCGGCACGCGCAAGGCGGCTGCTGCCTCGCTCTCCTGAGCCACTTCGAGCAGTGCGGCGTCAAACGCAAGATAACGTTTCTCGCCGTCACTCAAATACGCCATTGCCTGGCATTCCGAAGCAGATGGGGCGGAACGCTACGCTGCTAAAGGCGACGCAACGCTGCTTAACGCAGCATTAGGCAATGGCGGGCACTGCACCGTCACTGCGCCCGTCACCGAAACGTCATCTACCGTCAGCGCGCCTTCTTTTTCCCCTGCAAAACCGTCATCCAGCAGACGGCGGCAGCGGCGACCCAGCTGCAGGCAAACAGCAGTTCGAGATTCAGCAGGTTTTGAAAATTCTCGGCGTTTTCGAAGCTGCAGGTTTGATGCGTTTGAAACTGGATGCAGCCCGTGTACGTGTCGTGAAAGACCACGAACAATTTGTACAGGCCGAATAGCGTGAGGGCCAGGGCAATCAGGGCGAATTTCTTCGGGGAATTCATCGCGCTTCCGTTGTTGAGGTTGATCTGCCGCGATAACGAGGAGTAGCCAGACTTTACCGCGCTGCCCGCTTTGAAGCTATCTGCAAATCGGCCGGCAGCCCCGCCTTTCAGCCCACGAGGCCAAACCCGGCAGTGAATGCGACACAAAGAACGAGACAAAACGAGCGAAGGCGCGAGGCTAAACCTTTTGGCTGGCGCGCCGTTATCGTGCTTGCCAGCTGCCTCCGTCGCAACAACCGTAAATTCACTGCTCCATGGCCAAAACCATACCGTTTTCACAGCACACGCAGGCCGCCCGCGCCCGGGCCGCCAAGGCTGCGCTGTTGCCGCTGCCGCGTGCCACCGCCGATGAGCTCGCCCTGCAGGTTCATCTTGCACTGGATGCGCTGCGGCGTGGCAAGGGCAACCTCAACGATGCCCAGACGCTGACGCAGACGATGATTCTGGTCTCGCTCTTGACCGATGCGGGCTACGGCACGCTCGCGCCGGAATCGCTGCGCCGCGCCGACGCGCTGATTGCCGCGTGTTTCGACGAAGGCCGCGCCACCGGCGTGTGGGCGCTCGATATGGCCGGATTCCGCTCGTTCGCCGAGATCGTCACCCTGTACGACCATCAATTGCAGAAAGTGCCGTTCTGGGCCGTGGCGGAAGCCAGCGACAAACTGGACCGCTTCAAGGCCGGTTTGCCATTTGATCCCGTTGCGAAAAAGCGCGCTTGATCTTAATCCGTCGACAGTCCTTGCGATTCACTGACTCCGGCATATACTCATAAGCGTCTCCTCCATATCTTCACCGATGTGGATTCAGCCCGCCTTCGCGCGGGCTTTTTTGTTTTCGTAGCAATGGCAACCTGATCCGGAAATTCAGCTTGCTTCGAAAACCGCGATCTGTCCCAATCCCCGCAGCGCGATGTCGGCGGAACGCCCCGGCCGTGAAGGCATAGAGGCGGGCCTCGAATATTTGGGAACCAGGGCTAATCCGATATAAAGATTGCATCTTTCCCCGCCGATATACCGCATGCGGTGCCAGTGAAGTCCAAGGGCGACGACGCCAGATCGTTCGCAGGGAGGGACTTCTCTGTCACGGCACACACTAAACATACTGAGAGAAAACATGGGCCGGACTTCCGTCACGAGGCGGGGGCTGGGCATGTTGTGACTTATCGCGTCCGTTCAACGAGGAGAACGCAGTGGAACTTACGACGCCCGAGCGGCACCAGGAACTGCACGAACTCAGTGCGATCAGCGCCGCACTCAACCGCGTTCAGGCGGTTATCGAGTTCGACCTGCACGGCATCATCCTGCACGCCAACGACAACTTCCTTAAAACCCTCGGCTACACGCTCGACGAAGTGCGTGGCCAGCATCACCGCATGTTCTGCGATCCCGTGTACGCGGACACCATCGCGTACCGCCAGTTCTGGGAGAAGCTCGCGCGTGGCGAGTTCGATCACGGCGAGTATCAGCGGGTAGGGCGGGGCGGCCGCGAAGTGTGGATCAACGCTTCGTATAACCCGGTGCTCGACGCCACCGGCAAGCCCTACAAGGTCATCAAGTTCGCCACGGATATCACCGCCTCGCGCCAGCAAAACGCGGAGTACGAAGGCAAGGTGCGCGCGGTGGATCGCGCCCAGGCCGTGGTCGAATTCGATCTGGCCGGTCATGTGCTGTTTGCGAATCAGAACTTCCTCGATACGCTCGGCTATCGGCTCGACGAGATTCAGGGCAAGCATCACCGTCTGTTCTGTGAAGACGCTTATTCAGTCACGGCGGAATACCGTGATTTCTGGGCCAAACTGAATCGCGGCGAATACGACGCGGGCCGCTATAAACGGGTCGGCAAAGGCGGACGCCCGGTGTGGATTCAGGCCACCTATAACCCGGTGTTCGACGGCGCCGGACGCCTGCACAAGGTCATCAAGTTCGCCACGGACGTGACCGCCCAGGTGGAGCTGGAAGAACAGGTGCGACGCCGCGCCGAAAGCGACCAGCGCAAGGTGGCCGCCTTGCTGCACGTGGTCAACGACGCGGCCGCGGGCAATCTGACCGGCGCCATCGAGATCACCGGCAGCGATCCGATCGATCAACTCGCCACCGGCATCAAACGCATGATGGACGATCTGCGCGCGGTGATCGGCAAGGTGGTCGACTCGGCGGGCGGCTTTACCGCTTCGTCACAGGACATCGCGGGTCGCGCCAACACGGTGGCGAGCGGCGCGCAGTTGCTAGGCGCGACGGTCGAGGAGATGAACGCGTCCATCGAAGAGCTGACCGCGTCGATCAACTCGATCGCAGACAATTCGCGCAGCGCCGACAATCTCGCCAAGGACACGCAGCAGGAGGCCGAACGCGGCGCCAAGGCGGTCGCCCGTTCGATCGAGGCGATGGATCTGATTAATAAGTCATCCGAAGATATTAGTGAAATCATCAAGGTGATCGGCGAGATTGCCAGCCAGACCAACCTGCTCGCGTTCAACGCCGCCATCGAAGCCGCACGCGCAGGCGAGCACGGGCTCGGCTTTTCTGTAGTGGCCGATGAAGTGCGCAAGCTGGCGGAGCGCTCGTCGCAGGCGACCAAGGAAATCTCCAAGCTCATCAACGAATCCGTCAAACGGGTCGCGCAGGGCAGCGAAATTTCCAAGCAGGCCGGCGAGGCGTTCGACAAGATCGTCACGGGTGTGAGCCGCACGACCCAGGCCATTTCGGAAATCTCCTGCGGCGCGGACGAACAGCTCATCGCCGCACGCGAGGTGAGCGCCGCGATCCAGCAGGTTGCCGAGGAAACCGAAAAGTCCGCCGGCGCGTGCGATACCATCGCCCGCGCTTCCGCCACCTTGATGCAGGGCGCCGAGGCGCTCGATCAAACCGTCACGCGCTTTGTCGTCTGACTGTGTCATCGAATTGAGGAGGCACAGTGGATACGGAACGTGAGGTCGATCCGGCGACCCGTCGCGCCCTGTTCGAACAGGTGCGGCGCCATACCGGCATTGTGATGGGCGAGCGTAAATGGACCTTGCTGGAAGGCCGTTTGCGTCGCCGTCTGCGGGAACTCGCACTGCCGGGTTACCGCGATTATCTGCAGATGCTGGAAGCGAAACCCGAGGAAGTGCGGGACTTCATTGATCTCGTGACCACCAACGAAACGTCGTTCTTCCGCACGCCGCGCATCTGGGAGTATTTCGCGCAGCAGTTGCTGCCGCGCTGGTTCGACACGCATCCGGACATGCCCTTGCGGGTCTGGTCGGCAGCGGCGTCGAGCGGCGAAGAGGCGTACACGGTGGCGATGGTGTGCGAGGAATTCCGCGCGAGGCATCCGGCGTTTCGTTACCGGATCGTCGGTACGGATATCGCCGACGGCATCTTGCGCAAGGCAAGCGCCGCGCACTACCAGGGGCGCAGTATCGACGCGCTCCGGCAGTCGCGTCCCGATCTGGTGGAGAAGTATTTTCGCGCGGATGGCGACGGTTTTAGCGCAGGCCCGGCGTTGCGCGCCAACGTGACGTTTCGCAAGCACAACCTGCATGAATTGCCGCGTGAGATTGGGGCAATCGACGTCACGCTGTTGCGCAACGTACTGATCTATTTCGATGCCGAGGGACAGCAGGCGGTGCTCAGCAACGCGCGCCGCGCGATGGCGCCGGACGGTTTGCTGATCGTCGGCGAATCGGAATCGCTCACGCGCTTCGACATGGGCTTCGAGTTCGAACAGCCGCTCATCTACCGTAACCCGGCGGGGCGCACCCGTGACTGATATCCGCGAGATTCAGGTGCATATGTGCGCGATCGGCATTGGCAGTGGCGCGGATGTGCTGCGTGCCACGCTCGGCTCGTGTGTGGGCATCGGCGTGCTGTGGCGCGAGCGCGGACTGTATGGGCTCGCGCATTGTCTGTTGCCTGAAGCGCCGGGTCATGCGGCGAGTCATGCTTCGAGCCAGGTTGCAAACCAGAGTCAGGCACACTCCCAACCCGCGGCCATCGGCGCCAAATACGTCACGCAGGCCATTCCGTCCTTGCTTTCGCTGATGCAGATCCAGCGGTCGTCGTATCGTGAACTGGAGGTCGTGCTGGCCGGCGGCGCGAACATGGTTCACTACGTGCGCCGGCCGTCGCATGCGCCGATCGGCGAGCAGAATTTTCGCACCGCGCAGCGTTTGCTCGACGCGCTTGGCGTGCGGATCGTGCATACCGATGTGGGGGGAGAGAGCGGCAGGCAATTGCTGATAGATTGCCGGCAACATTCGTTCGTCGTGAAGAAGATTGCCCGCACTCTGTGAACGGAATGCTCAACATGGAAACCCAGAACGCCACCCGCGGCAATGCGAGCCTCGAACTGTACGGCTCGTTTCATCTCGGTCAGACCGAGTTGGCACTGCCGGTCGCGGCCTTGCAGGAAGTGGTCAATTATCCTGCTGCGATCACGCCGGTGCCGCTTGCCCCTGGCCATCTGCTTGGGCTCTTCAATCTGCGCGGCACGTTGATTCCGATTGTCGACCTGCGGCAGCTACTCCAGTTGCCAGATGACGGCGTGCGCAGCACCAGCAAGATTGCGATCGTCGAACTCGCCGACATGCGCATCGGTCTGCTGTTCGATACCACCGGCGAAATCCTGCGCGTGCCCGCGGCGCAGCGCATTACCTTCGAACGCGCGGATCATGCGCCGGCGGTGATCTGCGGCGCGCTCAAGCTCGATGGCGGCGAGCGCATCCTGCAGATTCTTTCGGCGGCCGCGCTGCTCGGTTTGCCGGATGTGCCGCAACTGCATCATCGCGCGGGTGCTGCCGAGCGTCGTGCGCAGCAGGCGCAGCGGCGCCAGACGGTGTCGTTTCGCGTCGCCGGTGCGCACCTCGCGCTGCCGATGGCGGCGATCCAGGAAATCATTCGCGTGCCCGCCATGCATCCGTCGCCGCTCGCGGACGAGATCTGCATTGGCATGCTGAACCTGCGCGGCACGACGGTGCCGGTGCTCGATTTTGCGCGCTTCATGGGACTCACGCGCGAGAACTCGACGGCAGAGGCACAGGCGGTGCACGGCACGCCGGCGGACGAGCGGCGCATCGTGGTGCTGAACCAGCAGGACATCCACGTCGGCTTGATGGTCGACGAAGTGCGCAGCATCGTCGCCTACCGTGACGACGAACTGCTGGCGATGCCCGCGTACAGCCGCCGGCACGTTGCGCTGTTCGCGGGCTGCCTCGGCAACGAGGGCCGCGACAGCATCATCCTGCTGAATGCGGACGCGCTGTGCACGCACGAACGGATCACGACGATCGCACGTGGACATCGCGATCTGTACCGCGACAATGCGCGGGCGGCGGCAGCCACGCGGCAGCGGGGCGGTGCGCGCGAGACCTATGTGACGTTCCGGCTGGCCCATCTGTTAGGCGTGCGGATTGGTCAGTTGCGTGAGGTGATCGACTACTCGGACGAGGTCGTGGTGACGCCCGGCGCACCCAGCTTCGTGCGTGGCGTGCTGCAGTTGCGCCGCGAAATGGTGACGGTGATCGACGTACGCGCGATGTACGGCATGCCGCCCTACGCGGATCTCGCGAACGCGAAGATCCTGATCGTCGAGCACCGTGGCGAGAAATACGGCCTCGTCGTGGATGGGGTGGACAACATCGTGACCATCGACGCCGCGAGCCGTATCCCTGTGCCCGCCATGCTCACGCGGCAGTTGAGCAACGGCTGGGGCAACGGCATGACGGAAGCAGTGGAATTGCCGGGCCGCGGGACCTTGATGCTGATCGACCTTGCCACGCTGTGTGAGCGCGCGGCGGTCGAAGCGCAGGTTTGAAACGGACGAGTGTGTACCGTTTGATGTGAACGGGGCTTCGTGGATGGTGTGCGTGAGCCGCGCGTGGTTCAGCTTCTGACATGAGGCGGCGGGTCTCCCTCGCGTGCGGCCGCGCGTGATCGTCCCGTCCGCGGCGTCTCACTGCGCACGCGTCGCTCGCTGAGTCTGCGCCAGTGTGGCCACGTCGCAAAACCAGTCGCCGGGCTGCGCCGGATAACGCCACTGTGTGTTCTGTTTCAGCACGGTTGGGCATTGATCGTGCAGCACGAGACCGGGTTCGGCTGCGGTGCATTGAAGTGATGGGGTCGTTGCGGCGAGTGCTGCGTTGTTTGCGAGGTGCTTCGAGGGGGCGTGGGCGCGGGTGCCGTTGTTATCGGCTTTGGCGTGGTCGTCGCTGCTGTCGTTTTCGCTTTCGTTGGCGGCAAATGCGCGCCGCCCTGTATCGCGCGGTAGTTCGTGCAGACCATGCGCGGGCGTGGCCGACGCCGCGTCTGGTTCAGCGGGCCACGGTGCGGGCGACGAGCCTGGCGATCTGGCGGTACCGGCCGGCCCACCCGGCAGGCTCGCCAGCAACTGCTGCAGTTCTTCGATGCGGCCGCCGTACCACGTTCGCAGGCATGCTTCCTCGCGGCAATGCGCTTCACGCCAGCTCCATTTGCTGTCGCTGTCGGCACGAAAAGCCTTGGGATCGTCGACACGGCGACGCGCCTGCCAATAGAGCCTGCCGAGCTGGTCGTCGAGTCTCGACAGGTCCGTTGTGTGGCAGATCAACTGCTCGGGGATGGAGCGTCCGCGCGCGCAGTCGAAGCTGGTGGCATGCACAGACACCGGACCGAACAGCGGACCCAACAGCAGAGCGGAGAGCGAGGCGAGACGGCCGAGGCGTGCAGCGTAGGCAAGGCGTGCGAAGGGAAAGGAGCGAGCGATCTTCATGGCGGTTCCGGCGAACAGGTATCAGTCAGTCGTGGCGTGAATGATCGGTGTGTCGCGTAGCGGGCAGAGCGCGAAGCACAAGACCCTTTTCCGGGCTGCTTACGAAATGTTGCCGTGCGCAATCGCAGGCGAGGTGTGGTGAAGGGCAAAACTGAAGTGGCAACTGAAGTGCCAACTGAGCCGCCGCTGAAGTGACAGATCATTCAGCGGCGTCCGGTGCGATGAGGTAGGCTAGGCAGGGATCGAACCACGCAGCGTCACCGTGCCATTGGAGGCATCGATGCGAAGACCGTTCGCGCAGTACCTGTATGCCGCGCTGTTGAGCTGTTTGCTGGCATTTCCAGCCGCCGCTTTCGCGCAGTCGCAGGCGTTCACCAACACCGTCGCGAACCTGCGTGCGGGCCCCGCGCCGGACTATCCGGTGGTCTCGCAACTGCCGCCCGGCGCCGCTGTCACGGTGATGGGATGTGTCAGCGGATACACATGGTGCGATGTCGCACTACCGAACTTGCGTGGCTGGGTTTACGCTGGAAGTCTGAACTATCCCTATCAAGGCACGCCGGTGCCCGTGCTGGGCTACGGGCCGAGAATCGGCCTGCCCATCGTCACCTTCTCGATCGGCGCGTATTGGGGCAGCTATTACCGCAACCGGCCGTGGTATCACGATCAGGGGCGCTGGGCGCATCGTCCGCCGCCAGGACATGGGCACGGTCGTCCGCCGGGACATGGGCGTCCACCGGGTCCGCCACCCGGTCACGGCCGCCCGCCGGGTCACGGCGGCGGGCGGCCACCCGGAAATGGCGGCGGCCACGGCGGCCGGCCTCCAGGCAATGGCGGTGGCCACGGCGGAGGTAACGGCGGCAGGCCGCCGAACAATGGCGGTGGCAACGCTGGCGGTAGACCGCCGGGCGGCGGTGGCGGCGGACGGCCACCCGGCAACGGTGGCGGCAGGCCCTCGGGCGGCGGCAGACCACCCGGTGGCGGAGGCGGAGGCGGTGGTGGCGGGGGTGGCAACAGGCCGCCCGGCGGCAACAACAGTCGCTAGCACGGGCAAGTTGGGGGCTTGGCGCAGGTCGCCGCGGAACCTCTAGCGGTGATAGGGCAGAGCTTGGCGCGCCGTAGTGGGCGCTTAAGGGCCGTTAAGCGCCCTTGAGCATCTGCAAGGGCTTTGAGCTTTCGGCTACGCAAGGCGTAGTAAAAGGCCCGGGGAGACTTCAAAGGCCCTCATACGGCCAACCACTACGCGGACCACGCGGACCACGCGGTTGCGCGGCCAGATTGAGCGACACGTCCACAAGGAGACGAGTGCGATGGCATCGGTTGAATACAGGCTCGGCGGCGCGTCGGCGCTCGGACTGGCAACGTTCGCCGCCGACGGCACCATCCTCGATAGCTGGTTTCCCGCGCCGCAACTGAGCGACGCGCCCGTCATCGACGGCACCGTGCGTTTATCGCAAGACGAAATCTCGCGTGAACTCGGCGAGGCCGCGGCGCGCTGCGTCGGTCTCGATGAACGCCGCGGCGTCGAAGTGGTCGGCGTGCGCACCGGCATCGCGTCGCTCGCCGAAGCGCCGCGCGATGCGCACGACGTCTATCTGCGCCTGCATCTGCTGAGCCACCGTCTCATCAAACCGCACGAGGCCAATCTGAGCGGCGTGTTCAGCCTGCTCGCGAACGTCGCTTGGACCTCGTTCGGGCCGTGCGCGGTCGAAAGCGTCACCCAGGTGCGTCTGAACGCGCGGGCCGCACGCATCGCTTTCGAAGTCACCGGCATCGACAAATTCCCGCGCATGACCGACTACGTGGTGCCCGCTGGCGTGCGCATCGCCAACGTGGATCGGGTCAGACTCGGGGCCTATCTCGCGCCGGGCACGACGGTGATGCACGAAGGCTTCTGCAACTTCAACGCGGGCACGCTCGGCGTTTCGATGGTGGAAGGCCGCATCAGCTCGGGTGTGGTGGTGGACGATCACAGCGACATCGGCGGCGGCGCGTCGATCATGGGCACGCTGTCGGGCGGCGGCACGCAGGTCGTGTCGGTGGGCAAGCGCTGTCTGCTCGGCGCGAATGCGGGCATCGGCATTTCGCTGGGTGACGATTGTGTCGTGGAGGCCGGCTGCTACGTCACCGCCGGCACGCGCCTGAGCTTGCCGGACGGTTCGGTGGCGAAGGCGGCCACGCTCTCCGGTCAGGCGGGCTGGCTGTTCCGGCGCAATTCGCAGACCGGCGCGGTGGAAGCCATCTCGCGCAACAAGACGTGGGGGCAACTGAATCCAGACCTGCACGCGCACAACTAGCGGGCGGGCGCGGCGGTAGCGGTGCAGTGAACACCAGGCACGCATTGCAGGTGTACAGGAATCCCAGGCATCCGGAGCGATGCCGATGTAGCGACGGACCGGCCGTTACGAGGCAGTGCCAGGCGTAAACCCCAGTATGCCGTGGGGCCAAACCTGCCGATGTTGAGATGGGGGGCTCAGATATGACGGCTCAGGTGACTTCAGGTGATACGGACGGCGCGGACGCCGACGGCGACCATTATTCGTCGGGTCTGGCGGAACAGTTGCTCGCTTCCGAGCGCAGTGTGCTGCGGCTGATCACGCGCAATACGCCGCTGCCCGAACTGCTCGACGAAGTGTGCCGGCGCGCCGAAGCGCTGCTCGGCGATGGCGCGAGCTGTACCATCCTGCTGCTCGACGCCGATGGCCTGCATGCCCGCGCAGGCGGTGCGCCATCGTTGCCGAAGTCGTATGCGGACGCGCTCGACGGCGTCGAGATCGGCCCGCAAGTGGGCTCGTGCGGCACGGCGATGTTTCTGCGGCGCATGGTGGTGGTCGAAAACATCGAGACCGACCCGCTCTGGGCCCATTTCAAGGATCTGGCGCTGCCGCTCGGTTTGCGCGCCTGCTGGTCGATTCCTTTTGAAAACGATGTCGGCAAGGTGCTCGGCGCCTTCGCTGTCTACTACCGCATGCCGCGCCGCCCGAGCCACGAAGAAGAGGCGATGCTGCGCGACATCAGCCGCAGCGTCGGTCTCGCCGTCCATCAGGACGCTATGGCGCAACGCCTCGCGCAAAGCGAGGAGCATCACCGGCTGGTCGTCAATCATCTCAACGAAGGCATCGTGGTGCAGACGCGCGAGGGCGTCGTGCTCGCCTGCAATCCGAGTGCGCTGCGAATCCTGCATGCCAAGGCGGACCTGATCGGCCACGATATCCTGACCGTGATGGTGCGTGCTTTCGACGAAGACGGCGTGCCGCTCACGCACGCGCAACGGCCGACCATCCGTGCGCTGGCGAGCGGCAAGCCGCTGCTCGGCCAAACCATCGGCCTCGAACTCGTGGACGGCGACGTGGTGTGGATCACGCAGAACGTGGTGCCGATCCGCAAGCCAGGCGAAAGCGAACCCGGCTCGCTGCTCATTTCGTTCACCGATATCGGCCCGGTACGCAAGGCGCAACAGCAGCTCAAATTCCTCGCCACGCGCGATTCGTTGACCGGGCTCTACAACCGCGCCTATCTGGCCGACCGGATGCGCGATCTGTTCCAGCCGTCGGCGCCCGGCATGGAACTGGCACGCGTGGCCGTGCTGTTCGTCGATCTGGACGGCTTCAAGAAAGTGAACGACACGGCCGGTCACGAAGCGGGCGACGCCCTGTTGTGCAGCGTGGCACGGCGGCTCGCTTCCTGCGTGGACGAAAACGCGACGCTCGCGCGCGTGGGCGGCGACGAATTCGTGATCGTCGTGAACGGCTACGACGATCCCACGGATCTGATCGCGTTCGCACGGCAGATTCTGGAATCGATCGCGGTGCCGTTCGCGGTGGCTGACAACGAGTACTACCTGGGCGCCTCGGTGGGCATCAGCCTGTTTCCGGAGGACGGCCAGGACGTGCCCACCTTGATGCGCAACGCAGATTCGGCGATGTACTCGGCCAAGCAGCGCGGCCGCAACAACTTCCAGTTTTTTACGGCGGAGTTGAATCAGCATCTGCAACGGCGCTTCGCAGTCGAACAACGGCTGCGCCGCGCGCTGGGCGCGGGCGAACTGAGCGTCGTGTATCAGCCCATCGTGGATAGCCGGCGCAACCGCACCGTGGGCGCGGAGGCGCTGCTGCGCTGGTACAACAGCGAACTGGGCGACGTATCGCCGGTGGAATTCATTCCGGTGGCCGAAGATACCGGCCTCATCATCGCGATTGGCGACTGGGTGCTGGAACGTGCCTGCGCGCAGTTGGGCGAGTGGCGCCGCACGCTGGAGCCGGATCTGGTGATCGCGGTCAACCTGTCGCCGCGTCAGTTCAACGACGGACTGGTCGAATGGATCGAACGCTGCCTCGCCCGCAACGGGCTCGCGCCGGACGCGCTGGAACTGGAGATCACCGAACGCCTGTTGATGAGCGACAGCGAGAGCGTGCTGCCCATGCTGAGCGCGCTGACCCGCATGGGCGTACGCATTTCCGTGGATGACTTCGGCACGGGCTATTCGTCGCTGTCGTATCTGAAGCGTTTTCCGTTGCACAACCTGAAGATCGACCGCTCGTTCGTGGCGGGGTTGCCGGATCATCGCGATTCGATTGCCATCACCCAGGCAGTGATCGCGATGGCGCACTCGCTCGGCATGAACGTGACCGCCGAGGGCGTGGAGACCACGGAACAGGCGGCGTTTTTGCGGTCGATTGACTGCGACAAGCAGCAGGGCTATCTGTTCAGCCGTCCGGTGGCGGCCAGCGCGTATGCGCGCAGCCTCATTGAAACGAGCGCGCGCATGGGTGTGCTGAGCGGCGGTTGAGTGTCTGCAAGGCTCCAGCGTGTGGGGAGTCGTAGGCATGGCAGGCGGTGTAAGGAGTAGACCGCCCCGACGCCTCGCCAGTGCAACGGAGTTCGTCTAAAGTCATGCATTCCTTCGGCTCATTCCACGAGGCAACGAATGCAATTGATCGGCATGCTGGACTCCCCCTATGTGCGTCGGGTCGCGATTTCGCTGGCTGTGCTCGGTCTGCCGTTCGAGCATCGCAGCCTCTCGGTGTTTCGCCATTACGACGAGTTTGCCGGCATCAATCCGGTGGTGAAGGCGCCCACCTTCGTGGCCGACGACGGCACGGTACTCATCGACTCCACCCTGATCCTCGATCATCTCGATCACCAGGTCGCGCCCGCGGCGCGGCTGTTGCCCGAGGACGCGGGCGCGCGGCTGCATGCGCTGAGCGTCATCGGACTCGCGCTTGCCGCCACCGAAAAGGCCATGCAACAGGTCTACGAGCGCAATCTGCGGCCCGCACAATGGCAGTACGAGCCGTGGATCGAGCGGGTCGAAAAGCAGATGCACGCGGCCTACGCACTTCTCGAACAACGCCTCGCGGGCCACACGGGCTGGCTGTGCGGCGAGCGTTTGATGCAACCGGACATCACGGTGGCGGTGGCGTGGCGTTTCACGCAGTTCATGCTGCCCGGCGTCGTGGATGAAACGCGCTATCCGGCGCTCGCGGCCTTCTCCGCGCGCGCTGAAGCGTTGCCGGAATTCGTCGGCGCGCCGCTCGAATAACCTTGCTGTTCGCGTGGAGGTTGACGGCTCGAGGCGCGAAACGGATGTCGTGAACGTGCGTTCGCGACATCTCCCGGAGTCCTAAGACATGCACTCGAGCCCCGTCTGGCGGGCGTTTCCGCGATCCCGGCGGATTGTTCGTGTTTAGCGACAAGTCCCTTCGGTTTCCTGGTATTTATCCCTATGTCCGAAGTCCCTAGAATCCCACCATCGAAACAGTCCCGGCACGGTGCAGGGACGATGGGATGCGAAGGAGCCGGATATGCGAGCCCTATTGGAAAGACAGCTTTATCACCCAGCGGTGGTGCTACCGATGGTGTCGTTGATGCAGATTATGGTGGCGCAGGACTTCAACCTGAGCCAGGTTGGCGTGCTGGTGGCGACGATGGGCGCACGCAGGGCGCTGCAACGCTCGCGTGAACTGATCTGCGCAGTGCATCACTGCAACGCCTGAGTTTCAGGCCGAACGTAGCAGGCGGTATCACGCTGGTGCTGGCTTCACGCCACACAGCAAGCAACACAGTAACAAGAATCAAGCTGTATTCAGGCAGCCGTTCCGCGACACGACGTTGCCGGATGCCCAGGTTGTCGAAGTTCATCAAGCGCAGTTCCCACGCGCAATTCATCATCCGGTTCATAGCGCTGCAATCCCCAACGCGCGCCCAGACCGATTGATTCGCAAAGCGCGGATCGCCACCCTCGAGAAACTCGCTGGCGTAAGATGGCACGGACCCACTCACGGGCTTCCGGAGATAAGCCATGCCACAGCACTTCGACGCAGTCGTGATCGGTACCGGACAAGGCGGTTCGCCGCTTGCGGTGCGCCTTGGCAAGAACGGCCGCAAAACGGCGGTGATCGAGCGCGGTGCGTTCGGTGGAACCTGCGTCAATGTCGGCTGCACGCCAACCAAGAGTTATGTCGCCAGCGCGCGCGTCGCCCACGTCGCGCGGCGGGCCGCTTCGTATGGCGTGCAGGTGGCAGGCGACGTCACGGTCGATCTGGCCCAGGTGAAGGCGCGCAAGGACCGGATCATCGGCGAGTCACGCAGCGGGGTCGAAAAATGGCTGCGCGGCGCGGACAACGTCACCGTGTTCAACGGTCATGCGCGCTTTACGGGGCCGCATACGCTCAGCGTCAGCGGTCACGATGGGCAGATCAGCGCCGAACTCGAAGCCGACGAGATTTTCATCAACACGGGCACGCGCGCGGTGGTGCCGCCGCTCGAAGGTCTCGAGCGGATCCGCTACTACACGAACTCCAACCTGCTCGAACTGACCGAGTTGCCTGAGCATCTGGCGATTGTCGGCGGCAGTTATATCGCGCTGGAATTCGCCCAGATATTTCGCCGCTTCGGCAGCCGCGTGACGGTGATCGTGCGCGGCGAGCGCGTGCTCGCCCGCGAGGATGCGGATTTCGCGCTGGCCATCCAGAAAGTGCTGGCGCGTGAGGGCATCGAGTTTCGCTTCGGCGCCGAACCGCAAAGCGTCGAACCGTTGCCCGGCGACGGCGTGCGGGTGTCATTTGGCAACGCGCAGCCGGCTATCGAGGCGACGCATCTGCTGTTCGCCACCGGCCGCCGGCCGAATACCGACGATCTCGGTCTCGATGCCGCCGGGATCGCCACCAACCCGCACGGCATCATTCCCGTGGATGGCG
This sequence comes from Paraburkholderia sp. DHOC27, assembly GCF_003429005.1. GTDB lineage: Bacteria > Pseudomonadota > Gammaproteobacteria > Burkholderiales > Burkholderiaceae > Paraburkholderia. The sequence goes on along the minus strand of NZ_QVQV01000004.1, from coordinate 2,341 downwards.
CGCTGCGCACCCAGGTGCCGGGCGTCTGGGCGATCGGCGATGTCAACGGACGCGGCGCGTTCACACACACCTCCTACGACGATTACCAGATCGTCGCGGCCAATCTGTTCGAGGGCGGCAACCGCAGCGCCGATACGCGCATCATGGCGTACGCGGTGTTCGTCGATCCGCCGTTCGCGCGGGTGGGTATGTCGGAGGCGGAGGTGCGTGAGTCGGGCCGCCCGGCGTTGATCGCGACCATGCCGATGACGCGCGTCGGCCGCGCCCGCGAACGCGGCGAGACCGATGGCTTCATGAAGGCGCTGGTCGATGCGGACAGCAAACAGATTCTCGGCGCGGCGATTCTGGGCATCGAGGGCGACGAGGCGATTCACACCTTCATCGACATCATGGCGGCGGGCGCGCCATACCCGACGCTGGAATACGCCATGCACATTCATCCGACCATCAGCGAACTGGTGCCCACCTTGCTCGACGGTCTGAAGCCGATGAAATAGGGAGGGCGCATGCTGGGTCGCAGCGGCAATCTGTTCAGCCTCGGTGACGAGGTCACGCACGCGCAGCAGGAGTGGGTGGATACGCTGGTTGAACGGGCGGGCGTGGTCGTCGAGCGCATCGTGTCGACCGGGCAGACGAGCCCGCCCGACTTCTGGTACGACAGTCCGCGTGACGAGTGGGTGGTGCTGCTAAGCGGTGCCGCGCGGCTCGAATTCGCGGCGGGCGAGGGGACTGGCGACGACGAGGATGAGAGCGAGGGCACTGCGCGCGTGCATGCCATGCAACCGGGCGATTATCTGTTGATCGAAGCGCATCGCAAACACCGTGTGGCGTGGACGCATGAAAGCGTGCCGACGGTATGGCTCGCGGTGCACTACGCGCCGCGTTGATTGACTCCACGTATCTGACCTATCTGATCTCACACGCCGTCATGACTCGCATTGGCCTGATTTCCGACACGCACAATCTGCTGCGTCCCGAAGTACTCCGGCATCTGCAAGGATGCGAGGCGATCATTCACGCAGGCGATATCTGCGAGCCGGGTGTGCTCGAGGCACTGCGTGAGATCGCGCCGGTCACCGCCGTACGCGGCAACAACGACGGCGGCGAGTGGGCCCGCGCGATTCCCACTCACGCCACGCTGACGGTGCAGCAGGTGAAGATTCTGGTGGTGCACGACCAGGCCGATATCGACGTCGATCCGGGTAGCGAAGGCATCCGCGTGGTCGTGACGGGGCACTCGCACAAGCCGCTGATCGACGAGCGCGACGGTGTGCTGTACGTCAATCCTGGCAGCGCGGGGCCGCGGCGGTTCAAGCTGCCGGTGTCGGCCGGGCTGCTGGAGGTGGAGGGCGCGCAGGTGGTGGCGAGTCTGCAGCAACTGCTGGAGTGAATAAGCGGCCGTTGAACGAAAGACAGCTGGCACGGAGTGCGCCCTGAAGGTTGGACATGTGTTCAACTTTTGGGGTGCAGTTCATGGGCGCATTTTTTTGTTGATTCTGGTCATTCTTTGAGTTGCCGCTCGCTTACGAAGAAGAGCTCCCTCGCGCCCGCGTGCGGGCCTGCGCGGCGGTAGTCTTCTTCGCACTGACGCTTAGGTGCGAAATCCCCTACGCAATCTCAGCGCTGAGCTGATACCCATCTTTTTGCGCATTCGGTATCGTCCCCAATATTCAGTAATTCTTACTGTTATTGATAAGGACGATGTTGATGACTGTTCATGCGCCTCATCAGGCTTGTTCAACGCTTCGCGCTCCTCTTCGGGCAATTGCTATGCGAGCGGCGGGTGCTGCGGGCCTGGCTGGCTGCGTGCTGCTGTTCAGCCCA
>NZ_QVQV01000004.1:0-507 GCF_003429005.1 Paraburkholderia sp. DHOC27 | reverse complement strand
GACGACATCACCTACGGCTACGACGCGCTCGGTCGTCTGGTCTCGGTGAGCGTGGCGGGCAACACCGCCTACTACGACTACGACGCGGCCGGCAACCTCACGGCGATCCGCCGCGATGCACGTGTTTCCTCGCCTCGTGCCGACTCTTCGGCTTCGCCGCCGCTTGCTGATTCGCGTGTCGCTGCTGATCTCAACACGGACCAGAGCGCGGGGCGTTGACGCGCCGCTTGCCGTCTTTCGCTGTTGCGTGCCGCTATTCGCTTTTCGTTGCCATTGTCCCTGCCGCTTTTCCCCATGCACATCATGCCCATCACCTACCCGGCCGGCCTGCGCCGGCAGCCCGTGCAGCGGGCCGTCCTGCTGCTGCTGTTCGTTCTGCTTTCGTGGTTCGCGGCGCCCCGCGCACATGCGCAGATTGACTGCGACTCGAAGTACGCGAAGGCGGGTGCCTACCCGGCCGATCCCACCTGTCCACTGAAGGCCGCGGCGGCGGACTTTGGCGGCATG
>NZ_QVQV01000003.1:780975-781555 GCF_003429005.1 Paraburkholderia sp. DHOC27 | reverse complement strand
GCGCCCGTTCTGGCCCGTGATACTGGTCACCGCGCCGGTGGTGCTGTTGCGCGCGATCGTCACGGCATTGCCGTTGCGGTCCTGAATCCGCGTGAGACGGTAGATGCCGGCCATCATCGTGAACTGCTGCACGCGGCCATCGCGCAGCGTCAGCACCTTGGTCGAGCCGCTGTCCGCGAGGCTTGCGCGATAGTACTCGCCGGGGCTCGTGAGGTTCTCCCAGGCCGTGGTGGTGCCAATGCGTGGCGTGAACGGCACCCGGATGCCGCCGGGCAGGTATAGCTGGACCAGAGGCCGCACGCCATTACCCATCGCCGCCGCGACCACCAGATAGCGGTCGTAGTTGAAGGTGCCGCCCACCCCGAAGGCGCCCGCCATCGGCCGCCCCGAGGCGTCGTAGGCGCTGCTGCGATAGACCCGCGCGAGATCCAGCGCGATCGTGTCGGCTACATGCAGGTCGTGTGCAGCCAGATGGAACTGGCCGGTATAGAGCTGCACCGGATCGCCACCGGATGTGCTGCTGCCGCAGCCCGCACTGGCATCGCCATCGCCGCAGCCACCCGCGCCGCCTGGCTGGCCC
>NZ_QVQV01000003.1:722-780740 GCF_003429005.1 Paraburkholderia sp. DHOC27 | reverse complement strand
CAGTGGACAGGTGGGATCGGCCGGGTAGGCACCCGCCTTCGCGTACTTCGAGTCGCAGTCAATCTGCGCATGTGCGCGGGGCGCCGCGAACCACGAGAGCAGAACGAACAGCAGCAGCAGGACGGCCCGCTGCACGGGCTGCCGGCGCAGGCCGGCCGGGTAGGTCATGGGCATGATGTGCATGAGGGAAAAGCGGCAGGGACATGGCAACGAAAAGCGAATAGCGGCACGCAACAGCGAAAGACGGCAAGCGGCGCGTCAACGCCCCGCGCTCTGGTCCGTGTTGAGATCAGCAGCGACACGCGAATCAGCAAGCGGCGGCGAAGCGGAAGAGTCGGCGCGAGGCGAAGAGACACGTGCATCCCGGCGGATCGCCGTGATGTTGCCGGCCGCGTCGTAGTCGTAGTAGGCGGTGTTGCCCGCCACGCTCACCGAGACCAGACGACCGAGCGCGTCGTAGCCGTAGGTGATGTCGTCAGCATGGGAGAGCGGGCTGAGCAGCAGCGCGCAGGCAGCCAGGCCCGCAGCGGCCTGCACAACAGTTACCCGAGGAGAAGCGCGCTGCGTTGAAGCAGTCTGGTGACACGCATGAACAGTCATCAACATCGTCCTGATCAACAACAGTAAGAATTACTGAATATTGGGGACGATACCGAATGCGCAAAAAGATGGGTATCAGCGCAGCGCTGAGATTGCGTAGGGGATTTCGCACCTAAGCGTCAGTGCGCATAACTCGCGAACAACTAGCAAATGACCGAGGCGACGAACAAACAAAAAAGGGCGGCCTAAGCCGCCCTTCCCTCCACCCCAATCCCCTTACTGATTCAGGTACTGGAACAGCGACATCTGCTGCACCTGCACGAACGCCTGCTCCGAAGCCTGCAGTGAATACTGCGTCTGCGTGTACTTGCTGATCGTGCTGGCAAGATCCGTAGACGTCAGATCCGACAGCGAGTTCGTGTTCTGCAGCGACTGGTTCTGGTTCACCGTCTGCATCGCCTGAATCTGGTTCTCACGACCACCCACCGTCGCCTGCACCGTCGTCACGTTCGACAGCGTATTGGCGATCTGCGTCAGACCCGTGTTCAAGGTGTTCTGCAACGCCGCCAGCGAAGCCGGCGTATCAGCCGGCGTCTGCAACGCCGTGATCATGTTCTGGATCGTCGCAAACACGCTCGTGCCACCCTGCGCCTGCGGCACTTGCGTAGCAGGCTGCACGGTGAACGAATCATTGTTGCCCGGCGTGCCGGTGACCGTCACGCTTTGACCGCTGGTGCCCAGCGTGATCGCCGAACCCGCTGTGTAGGGCTGCGCCGCGGACGTCGTGGTGCCCGTGCTGTTGGTATCCGAAACGGTGTAGGTCGTCACGCCGCCGGTCACCTGGAACGTGATGCCGTACGTGTCGCCAGTCGCCGAGGCGGACGCGTTCGACGTACTGACGGCGCCGATCACCCCCGTGCCCGAATTGCCCGCCGTGGCGTAGGCAACCGGATCGGCCGTTTCTGGCGTCACGCTCATGAACACGGAATCGCCGCTGTCGCTGGTCGCGACGGACGTCGTATCCGAAATCTGCGTGCTCGACACGCCGCCATCGCCGTTGTACGTCACGGTGCCGGCCGACGTCAGCGAGAACGGTTGCGACGACGCCTGGTAGCCGCCGAACAGATAGTCGCCGGACGGCGACTTGGTGTTCGCCATCGTCATCAACGAACTGCTCAAGCCTTGCAACGTCACCGCAATCGCGCTGCGGTTCGTGTCGTTGAGCGTGGCATTGCCTGCGCTCAGCAACTGGGTGTTCACGCTTTGCAGGGTCGTCAGGACGCTCGAGAGCGTCGAGTCTTCCGAACCGAGTTGCGTAAGCGCGGAGCTCTGGTTGGTAGAGTACTGCGACAGGGTCGCGCCCTGCATGCTCAGTTGCACGGCCTGCGCAGCACCCAGCGGATTGTCCGACGGCGTCGTCAAGCTCACGCCGCTGGAAATTTCCGCGTAGTACTCGCTCAGCTGGCTTTGTTGATTGTCCATGGTCTGGACATTCATGCCGAGAAACTGCGAAGTAGAGATGCGCATCGCTCAACGCCTCACTGGAATATGCCGAGAATGGTCTGGAACAGCGTGTCAGCGGTCTGAATGACCTTGCTGTTGGCCTGGTACAGTTGCTGGTACTGCAACAGGTTCGCTGCTTCTTCGTTGATGTTCACGCCGGACACCGACTGCTGCGCGGACGTGATTTCCGTCACGAGCGAAGTCTGCGTGGTGTTCGAGGCGTTCACCTGGTTGGTCGTGTTACCGATCGTGTTGACGTAGGTCGAGTACGCGGTCGTCAGGGTTTGCGTGCCGCCGCTCAGCGTTTGCGCATTGATGATGTTCGACATCAACGTGGCATTGCTGCCGTCGCTTTGCGCCCCGGTGTTCTTCGCGATCGTGAAGGTATCGCCATCCGACGGCGTGCCGCTCAACGTCACGGTCACGCCGTTCATCGAACCCGCCGTGACCGGCGTCGTGTCGATCGTCATCTTGGCGCCGCTCGAAGGCGAGTACGGCACGACCGTCGACGTCGACGTAATCGTCGTGCTGGTGCCGCCAATCGTCACCGTCGAGCCCACCGGGAAGCCGGTGAAACCGCCCGCCGACGCGCTGTAGGTCAGCGTGGTCGTCGTGCTGGGCAGTGAGTAACCGGCGGTCACCGTCGCCGCGGAGATCTGTCCCGTGCCGCTATTGCCGGTGCCCTTGGTAGCGAGCGCGGGCGATGCCGCTGCGATTGCCGATCCGCTCGTGGTGGCCAGCTTGAAGCTGTCCAGCGCGCCGCTGGTCGGCGAAACGTTGAACGAGTCACCGGCGTTCATCGTGCCGGTCGTCGAAAAATTCAGGCCGTCGATCGGCTGCGACAGGTTCGATGCCGTGCCGACAATGCTGCCGGTCGCGTTGTCGGTCAGCGTGTAGCTGGTGCCGTCGTACGACAAGGTGTAATTGCCGGTGGTGGGCTGTTCGGCGTTGACGAACGACACGCTCAGCGAAGCGTTGCCGGTGTTGTTCGAGTTCGGGATGGTCGCAGGCGCGGCCACCGAGAACAGCGCGCCGCCAGCGTTGCCGTTCAGATCGAGACCCAGCTCGTTCTGGTTGTTGACCTGCGCGGCGAAACTGGTGGCAATTGCGCCCAGTTGCGCTTCGGCCGGATCGAGCGACTGCGTGCGGAACGTCATCAGGCCGCCCAGCGTGCCGCCAACGTTTTGCATCGCACTGTCCGACAGCGTCATCGTGGTGGCGGCGGTCGGCGTCGTACCGGCAGCGCCGAGGTACGTCAGCGACAGTTCGTTGGGGTTGGCCGACGAGGCCGCGGTGCCGAGGTTGAAGCTCTGTGCCCCCGACACCAGCGCCTGGCCGCTCGAGAGGTAGACGTTATCGCCCTGCGCATTCGAGACCACCTGCACGCCCACCAGCGACGACAGGCTCGAAATGGCCTGATCGCGTTGATCGAGCAACTGGTTCGGCGGCTGACCCTGCGCGCTGGCCGCATTGATCTGCTGGTTCAGCGAAGCGATCTGCGCGGTATAGGTGTTGATCTGCGAAACCGAATCGGTCAGTTGCGTGTTGACACTCTGGCCCATCTGGTCGTATTGCTCGCCCATCGCATTCAACTGGCTGGCCAGCGTCTGCGCATCGCTGATCGCGGTGTTCCGTGTCGCGACGCTTGCTGCGCCGTTCGCCACGTTCTGCAAGCCGGTGAAATAGCTGGTGATCGCGGTGGAGATGCCGCCGGTCGGCGAGCCCACCATGTTGTTCAGTTCCGCCAACATCGAGTAGTACGTGTTGAGCGAACCGCTTTGCGACTGCGCGGTGTTCAGCTCGCTGGTCAGATAGCCGCTGTATGCGCGCTGCACGGTGGTGGTCGACACGCCTTGCGCCAGATAACCCGAACCGGTGTACTGGCCCGGCGTTTCCGAAAACACCGGGCTTTCGACGTCATAGCCCGCCGTGGTCGAATTGGCGATGTTCTCGCTGGTGGTCGTGAGCCCCCACTGGGCTGCGTTGAGTCCGCTGAGACCGATGCTGATGAGGTTGGACATGCGTCATCCTGAAAGGGTTGGCAACGCGCCCACCGAGTTGCCAAGACTCTCTGTATAACGGCCCTGCAGCGGAAATATTGAGGGAGCGGATCACATTTATCCACGTGATGCAGCGAGGCTGAATCACGTGGATGGATCGGGCGTCCCTGGAGGGACTTTTTAGCTGCGCGCGAGCGAGCGGCGCTTCATTTCGAGCTGGGTGATGAGACGCTGCAAGGTGTTCTCCGCGTTGCCGGGCAGCATCACGAAGCGCAGGCCGAGTTGATAGCGCTGGCTGCCGTTGGGCAGTTCCACCGCGCGCAGCGAAACCAGCTGCAGATCGAGCGAAATCGTGCCGGGCGAGCGCAGCGTGAGTTCGCAGTCCTGCAGCACGCAGCCCATTGGCAGGTTGGCGACACGCGGGTCGGTGGTGCGCATGCCCACGCCGCCCAGCGAGAGATCGTGCAACTCGAAGCGGAACCGCTCGCCATCCGGCAGACGCCCCGCGCAGATGTACGGATCGATCACCGGTGCGTCGACGCGGAAAAACTCGCGCCGTTGCACGTAAAACAGCACTTCGGGGAAGTCGGCTTCGAACGCGGGCCGGCCTTCGTAGCGGGTTTCGCGTGGCGCGCCAGTGGCGAATTCGACCTTCACGCCATCGGGTTGCGCGTGAAAGGTGCAGCGTTGCGCCGCGATCAGGCCTTGATTCTGTTCGGCGAGCGCGCCCCAATCGAAGACGAAAGTCCGCTCGCGTACGTCGACATCGAGAATCTTCGTGACGAGTTGGCCTCCCTTGTACTGCGCCGTCAGAAAGTCGCCGCGGTTGACGAGATTGCGCAACTGGACACCGATCTCAAGGGGGTTACGGCGACCGAAGTCGTTGTCGATCTCAGAAGAGCCGTCCGTCTGGCCATTCGTCTCAGTGGTATCCATGAGCTTGCCGGTATGCATGTTCTTGCGGGCCCGTGCCTGAGGTCCAGCGCAGGGGCCCGTGACACGCGCATCTGTCCGGGAAGTCGCGCTCCCCGGGTAGTAAGGTCTGACTGAATAGCGGCAGTCCGTACCCAAAGTTTAGGGTAAACCGGCGAAATATTTCACGCAAACGTTAAACCGCCGCTTCGGCGAGCGAAGCAGCGGTTTTGTCTGATAGACCGTTTCAAGAGGACGTTTGAAAGGCGGTAAAACGTGCAGTCACACGGCAGCGCGTGAAGTCGTCACCGCGACGCTGCCGGACCGTGGCCCGCTTCAGCTCATCCGTTCCATGATGGACATGAGCTTTTTCGCGTAATGCGGATCGGTGGCGTAGCCGGCGCGCTGCATGCCCGTGGCAAAGCTCGCGGCATCGTGCGAGCCGTTCAGCACCTGCGCGTAGCGCGGGTTGTTCTTTAGCATCTGCGCGTAGTCGTTCATCGCTTCGCCGTACGAGTCGTAGGCGCGGAACTTCTCCACCACGCGTTGCGGCTTGCCGTCGCGGTACTCGGTGGTCACGGTCGACACGGTCTTGCCAGTCCAGTCCTTGGTGGCCTTGATGCCGAACACGTTGTGGCTAGTTTCGCCGTTGGCCTTCATGATTTCGCGCTTGCCCCAGCCCGACTCTAGTGCCGCCTGACCGATGATGAAGCGCGCCGGCACGCCGGTCGTTTCACTGGCGGCCTGCGCCGATGCGGCCAGCTTGTCCACGAAAGCGTCGACGTTGATGCTCGAGCCGTCGCCATGCAGCGGCGGCGTCAATGCGCTGTTGCGCGAGTAGCCGATGCCCGAGGCGAGCGAACCGTTCGCCTGCGGATTGGCATAGGCCTTGGCCAGCGCATTGAGCGCGGCGTTGTTGCCCGCGCCTGCGTCGCCGGTCTGCATGCCGGAGTTGTTCATCAGCTGCTTGAGCATGGCGTCCGCCACACCAATGCCCTTTTGCGACATCTGCTGCGCCATCTGCTCGTCCATCATCGACGTGAACTGCGCGCCATCCCGCGAATCGAGCGGGCCGTCCTGCGGCGTCGCATCGCGCATGCTCTTCAGCATCATCGTGATGAAGCTCGCGTCGAACTGTTTGGCGGCCATCTTCACGCCCTGCTGCGGCGAAGCGGCAACCTTGGCGCGCAAGCTGTCGAAGCCCTGCACGTCGAGCGCAAAGCGCTGACTGAGATCGTTCGTGCCTGAAGTCGGATCGGTTGTCATCGCGATTCCTTCCTTAGATGATTTCGAGGTCGGCGCGCAAGGCACCGGCGGCCTTCATCGCCTGCAGGATCGACATCAGATCAGCAGGCGTTGCGCCTAGCGCGTTGAGCGCCTTCACGACTTCGGCCAGATTGGCGCCGGCATGCACGAACTTCACATTGCCGTCGTCCTGCTTCAACTGGATCTGGGACTGCTGGGCGACCACCGTCCGCCCGTTCGAGAACGCGCCTGGCTGGCTCACCACCGGCTGCGTGTTGACCACCACCGACAGATTGCCGTGCGCCACCGCGCAATTTTCCAGCGTCACCATCTGGTTCATTACGATCGAACCAGTGCGCGCATTCAGCACCACTTTGGCGGCGCCCGCAGCGGGTTTCACGTCGAGGTCTTCGAGCTGGGCGAGAAACTGCACCTGCTGCGCGGGATCGGCCGGCGCACGCAACTGGATCGTGCGGCCGTCCAGCGGCAAGGCCGTGCCGAAGCCGAACGCGTTGTTCACGGCCGTCACGATGCGCTGCGTCGTGTCGTAATCCATGTCGTTGAGTTCGAGCTGCATCGTGCCGTTCTGCGTGACGCTCGTCTGCACGGCGCGTTCGACGATCGCACCGCTCGCAATCCGCCCGGACGCCAGTTGATTGATCTGCACCTTGCTGCCGTTGGCGCTCGCGCCGGCACCGCCCACTGCCATGTTGCCCTGGGCCAGCGCATAGACTGAACCGTCCGCGCCCTTCAGCGGCGTGAGCAGCAGCGTGCCGCCGCGCAGGCTCTTCGCATTGCCGAGCGACGAGACCGTCACGTCGAGTGCTTCGCCCGGCCGTGCGAACGGCGGCAGCACCGCCGTCACCATGACCGCTGCAACGTTCTTCAACTGGATACTGGTCAGTGCCGACGTGCTGCTGTTGGACGAACCGGCGGACTGGTTGTTGATCGAGATGCCGAGGTTGGCCAGCATGTTCGCGAGCGTCTGCGTCGTGAACGGCGTCTGCGTGGTCTGGTCACCCGTGCCGTCGAGACCCACCACGAGGCCGTAGCCGATCAGCGGGTTGTCACGCACGCCCTGAATCGCGACGAGGTCCTTCAGACGTTCGGCATGCGCAACCGGCGTGGCAAACGGCAGGATGGCGCAGGCCAGCGCGACCAGCGTCGCGGCAAAACCCGTGCTGGAACCCAGACCACGTTCGAGGCGGCCGGCAAAGCGGCGAAGAGAGGCGAGCTTCATGATCACCACGGCGACACGTTAAGGAAGAAGCGCTGTAGCCAGCTCATGGTCTCCGCCTCGTCTATGTAGCCCTTCGCGGAGTATTCGATCTTGGCATCGGCCACCTGGGTCGAGTACACCGCGTTCAAGCCGGAAATCGTGTTCGGGTTGACGACCCCCGAGAAACGCACGAATTCATTTCCCTGGTTGATGAGCATCTGCTTTTCGCCGCTCACCACCAGATTGCCGTTAGGCAGCACGTTGGTCACCGTCACGGTGATCACGCCGTTGAAAGTGTTCGACGCATTCGCGCCGCCTGTTCCGGCGAACGTGTTGGCGCCCTGCGCGCTGAGGTTGGCCTTGCCGAACAGGCCGGCCAGAAAGCTCGCGCTCGTCGTCGAGAACGAAGTGGCCGAGGTGCGGTTCGTGTTGGCGCCCGACGACTTGGTTGCGTTGATGTTTTCCTGAATGACGATGGTCAGGATGTCGCCAATATTGCGCGGCCGCTGGTCTTCGAAGAGCGGCCGGCCCGCGTAGCCGGGGTTGTAGATCGAGCCCGGCGACTGATCGTGCGGCGGCATGGGCGGCGTGGCGGTCATCGGCTGCTGCACGATGGGCTGCTTCGGGACGAGCGCGCAGCCGCCCAGCGCCAGTGCCAGCACGCCGAGGGTGGCAAGCAGCTTCGCGCCATGCGCGTCGCCCTTGAGCCGATTGAGATTGATTTGCGACATCGTGTGCACCTACCGCCTCTTGGTCCGAAGTCCGAACCGTTAAACCGACATCTGCGACAGGGTCTGCAACATCTGGTCGGATGTCGTCACTGCCTTACTGTTGATTTCGTACGCGCGTTGCGTCTGGATCATGTTGACCAGTTCCTGCACCACGTTCACGTTCGAGGTTTCGACGTACCCCTGTTGCAGCGAACCCGAGCCGTTCGAACCCGGCGCCGACACGTTCGGCGTACCCGACGAACTCGTTTCCGTGAACAGGTTTTCACCTTGCGCGCCGAGGCCGGCCGGGTTGATGAAGGTGGCGATCTGCATGGTGCCGATCTGCTGCGACGTGGTCGAGTTGTTCTGCGTGACCGACACCGAGCCGTCGCTGCCAATCGTCAGCGAGGTTGCGTTCACCGGCACCGTGATCTGCGGAATCACGGGGTAGCCGCTGGAGGTCACCAGTTGCCCCTGCGCGTTGGTCTGGAACGAGCCGTCGCGGGTATAGGCGGTGGTGCCGTCCGGCATCTGCACCTGAAAGAAACCGTTACCGTTGATCGCCACGTCTTTCGAGTTGCCGGTCTGCTGCAGGTTGCCCTGCGTGTAGAGGCGCTCCGTCGCGACCTGTTGCACGCCGGTGCCGAGCTGGATGCCCGACGGCACCTGCGTCTGCTGCGTGGAGTCGGCGCCCGGTTGACGCACGGTCTGATACAGCAGATCTTCGAACACGGCGCGCGAGCCCTTGAAGCCATTGGTGCTGACGTTCGCGAGGTTGTTCGAGATGACGTCCATCTGGGACTGCTGCGCGTTCATGCCGGTGGCAGCGATATAGAGTGAGCGGTTCACGGTGTGAGTTCTCCTGGGTCGACGAGTGCGTCGCGCCCGTTAGCTGAAACTGAGCAACTGGTTGGCGGTCTGGTCGTTCTGGTCGGCGTTTTCGATCATCTTGGTCTGCATCTGGAACTGCCGTGCATTGGTGATCATCGAGACCATCGCGTTCACCGGATTCACGTTGCTGCCTTCGAGCGATTCCGGCGCAAGCGTCACGCTCGGATCGGCGTCGGCGGGATTGCCGTCGGCGGTGCGGAACATGCCGTCGTCGCCGCGCGTGAGCGAGCCCGCCGCCGGCTTCACCAGCTTGAGCTGATCGACCACCGCGATCGCGGAGGCCGGGTCGCCTGGGGCGAGTGCCGAGACCGTGCCGTCCTTGCCAATCGTGATCTGTGCACCGGGCGGCACCGAAATCGGTCCGCCCGTGCCGATCACCGGCAGATTGGTCGCCGTCACCAGTTGACCGTTCTCGTCGATGTGCATGTTGCCGGCACGCGTGTACGCCTCGTTGCCATCGGCGGTCTGCACGGACAACCAGCCGTCGCCTTGCACGGCGACGTCGAGCGGATTGCCGGTCTGCTGGATCGGTCCGGGCGTTTCGTCCGCGCCCGGTGTGGACGACAGCACGAAGGTACGCGTGGTGTCGTCGTTGACTGAGCTGCCATCGCCGAACGCCATCGGTACCGCGCGGAACGTTTCGAGCTGGGCGCGAAACCCGGTGGTCGAGGTGTTCGCGAGATTGTTCGCGACGATGGCCTGCTGCTCGAGCGCCTGGGTGGCGCCCGACATCGCGGTGTAAATCAGACGGTCGGTCATGCGTTCGGCTCCGGCGGTGCTTACAGGTTGATCAGCGTTTGATCGACCGTTTGCTGGGTCTTGATGGTCTGCGCGTTCGCCTGATAGTCGCGTTGCGCCGTGATCAGGTTCACCAGTTCGCTGGTCAGATCCACGTTCGAATCTTCCACTTCACCACCCGTCACCTGACCGTGGTTGGTGCTGCCCGGCGTGGCGATCTGCGGCGGGCCCGAAGCACCCGTGGCGGCGTATTCGTTGTTGCCGAGATCGACCAGACCGTTCGGATCGTTGAAGTTGGCGAGCACGAGCTGGCCGAGCGTCACGGTGGCGCCGTTCGTGTAGTTACCGGTGATGACGCCGTCGTTGCCGACCGTGTAGCTGCTCAACTGACCCGAGGCGTAGCCGTCCTGCGTCAAGCCGGTGTTGCCGTCCGAGCTGCCGTACTGCGTCGAGCCCGAGAGGTTCAGGGTCACCGTTTGCGGCGTGCCCGAACCATCCGTGGTCGGGATGGTGAAGGACACAGCGTTCGGCGTCGTGGGCGAGCTGTACGTCACCGCACCCGTGGTCGGGTTGACGTTAGCCTGCTGGAAGTTCGACATCGTGCCGTTCGTCGTGAAGGTGGCCTGGCCGATCGGCTCAGTCGTGCCGCCTGCCACACCTGCATACACATCCCACACGCCCGACGAAGTCTTGGCGAAATACACGTTGACCGTCTGGCTGCCGCCGAGCGAGTCATACGCCGTCAACTGCGTGTTGTACGTGTAGCTCTTCGGGTTGCTGGCGTCGAACGGGACCGGCGTCGGCGTCACGACAACCTGGTTGCCGGTCGCTGCCGTGCCGGTCAAGGTCACTTGCTGGCCAGTGCCGAGCGTAATGGCCTGGCCCGCCGTGTAGGTTTGCGCAGCAGACGTCGTACCGGCGGTCACGTCGGTGACCGTATACTGCGTCGCGCTGGTGAAGTTGATCTGATACGTGTCGTTGTTCGAACCCGCGCTGGCGGTGGTGATCGTCGCGCCGCCATTGGTCAGCGTGCCGGCACCCGCCATGTCGACGGTCGGCGTACCGAGCGCGAGAGCATCCTGCGAATCCAGGTTGAAACTCGCGTTCCACGTGGTAGTCGCAGCCGGTGCGCTGTTGCCGTTCGGCAGCGTAAGCGGCACCGTCTTGGAGGTGTTGATCGTACCATCGGCATTCACGCCGTAGCCCATCAGCAGCGCGCCCTGCGCGTTCTCGATCTGGCCGGCCGCGTTACGCTGGAACACGCCGTTGCGCGAATACGTGAGCGAACCGTTCTCCGACATCTGGAAGAAACCGTTGCCGTTGATGAACATGTCCAGCGCCTGGCCGGTTTCGTCGGCCGTGCCCTGCGAGAAGTTCTGCTGCACGGCTGCGAGCTGCGTGCCGATACCGATCTGGTTGTTGACGGCGGTAGCCACCGAGTTCGCGTACATATCGGCGAACACGGCGGTGCCGCTCTTGAAGCCGACCGTGTCCGAGTTGGCGATGTTGTTGCCAATCACGTCCAGATCGCTCGATGCGGCCGACAGGCCGCTCAAACCTTGCTGATAACCCATGACGGTCTCCGTTCCGGGAAATGTCTAAACTGTTTGAACGATGTTTGCTTGAGTGGTCTTACAGGACCGCCGCGACCGAGGTCAGCGGAACCGTGCTGCCCGTGGACAGCGCGAGGCTCGGTGCACCGTTGGTGCCCTGCACGACGCTTTCCACCGTAGCGGTCGTCAACGTGGTGCCCGTACCGGCGACGCCGTTCACGGTGCCCGTGGCGGTAATCGTGTAAGTGCCTGTCGGCAGCGGGTTGCCCGACGAATCGACCGGCTCCCAGCTCACCGGCACCACGCCGGCGGGTTGCGCACCCAGATCGATGGTGTTGACGATCTGACCCGCGGAATTGACGACGTTGACCTGCATGTCCGAAGCCGCCGCGCCCAGTTGCACGCCGAAGCTGGTTTCCGTGCCGCTCGTGATGCTGAGCGAATTGCCCGGCGCGAGCACTTTCTGGCCGATCAGCAGCGCTGCCTGCGACGTCTGGCCCGCGTTCAGTTGCGTGGACAGCGACGACAGCGACGTGTTGAGCTGGCTGATGCCCGTCACGGTATTGATCTCCGCGAGCTGCGAGGTCATCTGCGAGCTGTCCATCGGGTTGGTCGGATCCTGGTTCTGCAACTGCGTCACCAGCAGTTGCAGGAAGGTGCTTTGCAGCCCGGCGCCGGTCGTGTTCGACGCGGAGCTGGACGACGAGCTGGAAGTCGAACCGGTCGCACTGTTCGTCGAGTTGGTCGATGAGTTGTTGCTCATCGTGTCGTTCATCAACGGCGAAACCGTCGTGCCGTTGCTGCCGATTGTGGTTGAACTGGTCAAGGACGTGCTCCTCAGGTTCCGATCGTGAGAGTTTTCAGCATGAGCTGTTTGGCTGTGTTCAGTGTTTCGACGTTGGCCTGATAAGCGCGCGACGCCGAAATCATGTTCACCATTTCTTCCACCGGGTCGACGTTCGGCATCGTGACGTAGCCGTTCGCGTCGGCCGCGGGATTGCCCGGGTCGTAGGTCTGCTTCATCGGCGTCGGGTCGTCCACCACGCCGGTCACCTGCACGCCGCCCACCTGCTGGCCGGACGCGGAACGCGAGCCGCCGAGCGGGTTGACCGCGAACACGACCTGCTTGGCCTTGTACGGCTGGCCGTCGGGCCCCGTCGTACTGTCGGCGTTGGCCAGGTTCGACGCCGTCACGTTGAGCCGCTGCGACTCAGCCGACATGGCCGAACCGGCGACCGTGAAAATATTCATCAAAGATGGCATGGCTTCTCTGACCTCTCCTGCCGGATGAGCCCGGCGTGGTTACTGCCCGTTTGCGTGGTTTTTAGCGGTTGCATCCAGCGTGTGCCGGTCGTCGCGTCATGGCTTCATCAAGAGCCTGAGGTGATCGCCGACAGCATCGATTTGATCTGGTTCGATACTTCAGTCATGGTGGATTCGAAGTGCAGCGAGTTATCCGCGAACTGCACGCGCTCGGCATCGAGATCCACCGTATTGCCATCCAGCGACGGCTGCGTCGGAATGCGGTACGCCAGTTGGCCGTAGTCGTCGCTCGGGCCGCCGGTCGGAATCAGCGAGACCTTGCCGGACATGTGACCCGGTTCCGTCGACGCCATCGTCATGCCGCTCGTGACACCGGCGGGCTGCGCCATCGCCAGCGTCGAGCTGTTCGATGCACCGCTGCCGATGCTCACGCTGACGCCGCTGTCCGCGTCGTCACCGCTCACTGTGCTCAACGTCCGGCCGCCCGCCTGCTTCAATGCGCCTGCCAGCGCCGAGCCGAAATCCACGTCGCGCGCCTTGTAGCCCGGCGTGTCGGCGTTCGCGATGTTCGACGACAGCAGTTCCTGCCGGTACGAACGCACATCGAGCGCCTGTCGGCCAAAGGCAAATTCCGCATCGAGTTTGTCGAGCATGAAAATCTCCGGAAAACGTTCCCGCATCCGACATGTGCTTACCGTGCACACATCCTGCGGCGCCCCAAAAGGCTTTTTTGCATGAGAGGCATTTTGCGGGGAGCGTGCAAGCGGCAATCGTCGGAATAACCGGGGAAGGTCGCCTCTATTCGACGTTTGCGGCGGGGGGCCGGTCTCTAGAATGCAATCCGTACCCTTGCCGCGAGCTGGAGATTTTTGATGGTCCGAGCCACTTTCGATGTGCCGCATGCGCTGCGCCGCATCGTTGCGCGACACGCCGCCGCCTGGCTGGCGTGCGCCGTCGCGGGCTCGTTGTGGATCGCGCCGGCCATGGCCGAGGACAGCAGCGGCCCGATCGTGATTCCGGGCAACGGCCAACAGAATCCGGACGACATCGCCCGCATGACGGCGATGGCGACTTCGGGCACGCGCCCGGGCAATCGGCCGACGCAAAATGCCGGCGGCGCGGCTGGGGCGAGCGCACTGTCTGCACTCGCCCCAGCGGCGCCCGCCACCACCGATCGCTTCAGCACGCTTGCCAATGCGAGTGGCGCGATCGTGATTCCAGGCACCGGCGAAGCGGCCGCATCCGCCTCCCCGCACTGGATTTCGACGGCGCCGAACACGCCTCCTAACACCTCCCCATCCAGCGCTGGGCTCACCCGCGTGAACATGACTGGCGCCCTGGCCGCAAGCCAGGTGATGCCGGTCGTCGTGCCTGCTTCGTCGACGCGTGCGTTGAACGCGGCAGCCGCGCGGCCTGTCGATGCAACACCCGCAAGCGGGATGGAGATCGATCCGCTGGCCTCGCGCGGCGAGCCGCCTGAACTGGCAGCGAGCGCGGTGAACCGCAACGCGGTAGCGGGGATGGCGAGCACGACCGGCGCACAAGGTCGGAGCCAAGCTCAAGCTCAGGTAGCCGCTGTCACGCCGAATCAGGCGCTGGCCAGTTTGCCAGCACCCTCGCAATTGCCGGCGGCAGCGCTCGCCGAAGCTGCCCAACGCGCGGCGGCGATTCAAGCCGCCATGCTGCAGACTCAAGGCGCGCATGGCCTGATGACGGCTAACGCACAGGCGGAGCAGGCGAACCCAACCGCGCAAGCGGCAGAGATGGTGCAAGCGGCACAAATGGCCCGCACGGCGCAACCAGGCCGAAGCGCGCTGCCCGTTCAGGTCGCTCAACCGACCCAACCGCGCCCGGTCGCGCAATCCGTGGAAGTGGTGCCATTCGGGCAATCGGCCCAGGCTGCACGGCCGGTGCAATACGCCGAGGCATCGCGTCCGGTTCAATACGCACAACCCGCACGGCCGGTGCAATACCGCCAGCCAGCCGCCTCGATTGCACAACCCGTGCAACCCGCACAGCCCGTACAACCGGCTCAGGCCCAGGCTTTGACCCAACCGGCCCTGGCTGGCCAGGAAGATGGCGAATTGATCCACGCTGCCGCCGTCGACTTCCTCAAGCAACAGATCACGGGGCTACCCGGTCATATCGAGCTGAGCGTGGCGTCCGCTTTCCCGCGCGGCCTCGCGGCCTGCGCCACGCTGCAGCCCTTCCTGCCCAACGGCGCGCGCCTGTGGGGCCGCACCACCGTCGGCGTGCGCTGCACGAGCGGCCACCCGTGGACGGTCTGGCTACAGGCGAAGGTGTCGATCAACGCGACCTACTACGTGGCCGCCCGTGCGATGGCGCCCGGCGAAGTGGTGGGCGAAGCGGATCTCGTCGGCCGCGACGGCGATCTGACCATGCTGCCCATGTCGATCATCACGGACCCCGCGCAGGCCGTGGGCTCGATCACGCTGATGCGGGTCGGCCAGGGCCTGCCGCTACGCCTCGATATGTTGAAGAACGCCCAGCAGGTCACCGCCGGGCAGACAGTGAGTGTGGTCGCGCAGGGCGACGGCTTCCAGATTTCGTCCGAAGGCAGCGCGCTTTCCAGTGCGCAGCCCGGTCAGCCGGTCAAGGTGAAAACCGCGACCGGCCAGATCGTGATGGGCATCGTGAAGAACAGTTCGACCGTCGAGATTCAGATGTAAAGCCCGGCTGGCAGGCCGGTAGCGGCAGGCGCGCGCGGTCGCGATGCATCCGGCCCCGCTTTGGTTCGCTACCGCTCACAACCGGCAAAGCCGTTACAAAGGGATACAACGTTAGAACTAAAGTTTGGTTTCCTGAGTGCCGTTATAAGACTCAAATCGTTCAGGAAGCCAATCGTGAAAATCGATTCCAACACCAACACCCAGCTGGACAGTCTCACGAGCAGCGCGTCGCGCGCCGCTCAGCAGGAAGGTTCAGCTCCGGCGGCAGCGTCCGCCCAAGGCGCAAGCAATTCCGCGCAAGCCGCTTCGACTTCGGGCGGCGACGCGAGCGTGAGCCTGTCTGGCCTGTCGTCCAACCTGCGCAGTCTGGCAGCGTCGGGTTCGGCAGACATCGACACGGCTCATGTCGAGTCGATCAAGGCGGCCATCAAGAATGGCACGCTGACCATCGACCCGGGCAAGATCGCAGACGGCGTGCTGGATACCACGCGCAGTCTGTTGCAAACGAGAGCCCCGGCGACCGGCAATTAAGGCTGGCCGCCGCAAGGCGACCCCTTAAAACCCGACCCGCGGGAATGGCGCGGGCCGCTGTGAAAGCGAGTTTGTGATGAAAGACGCGCTGCTGGCCATCGTAATCGACGAATACTCGACCATCGAGGCGTTTGCCTCGGTGCTGACCCTCGAACAGAAGGCGCTGACCGAGGTCGATCCGGCCGAGGCCTTGCGGCCCATCGTCGAGAAGAAAACCGAACTGGTCGGCAAGCTGGCCACGCTCGAAAAGACCCGCGACGCGCAACTCGCCGAAATGGGTCTGCCAGGCGGCTGGACCGGGATCGAACTGGCTTCGGACCGCGACCCCAAGCTCGCCGCGCAATGGTCTCTGCTGCAACAGTCAGTAGAACGCGCACGTCGCTCCAACAAGATCAACGGTGTGCTGATCCGCACCCGCATGGAATACAACCAGCGCGCCCTCGATGTCCTCCAGGTGCGCCCGGCAAAGCCCGCCCTTTATGGCCCGGATGGCCGCGTCCCCACCTTCGGGGCGTACTGATTCCAGCTGAACCTCTGCTTGCGCGCCGCCGCCTCGACGTTAAGTCTTGAGGCTTCAGGTGGCGCCGCGCAACTGCTCATCGGGCGCGTCGTCTTCAGTTGAACGCGGAATCTGCGCCAGTCCGTCGTCCAGCAACGCCGCCACCCGTTCCGCGAACGGGGTCCGCAGCATCTCGACGTGGCTGCAATCCAGCTCGGTATAGATCAGGCCGCCGCGCGCGATTCGGTGCCAGAGCGGCATCGGATTGCTCAACTCCGCGGGCATCACCGCCGCGCGCACGTAGACGATCGGCCCGCCATGCCAGGGCCGCGGCCGATACCTGACCATCGCGATCCACAGTTCGTCCTGCACCTGCTGCAACAGCGACACCGGCTGGTGGGTGTCGTCCCCGGGTTGCCGCGCCACGTGCCCCAACCGCTCGCGGACCCGATTCACCGCCCCCATGCTCTTCTGCTTCACATAAGCCGGTAGCCGCGCCAGCGGCACCGCGCGCAGCTTGCGCCAATGCCGCGCGGCGAACCGGCCACGGCTTTGCAGCCACGGCCCGAGCGGCAGCCAGCGGTCGTGGGCATAGCAATCGAGCAGACAGAGCCACTCCATCTGTTCGCCGCCGTGCCGCAACTGCTGCGCTATTTCGAGCGCCACCAGTCCACCAAGCGAGTAGCCGGCCACGGCGTATGGGCCGCGCGGCTGGATGCTGCGAATCTGCTGAAGGTAGTCCGTCGCGATGGCTTCGATGCGATCGAGCGGCGGCTGCTGGCCGTCCAGCCCGCGCGCCTCGATGCCGAACACGGGGCGCGGACTGCGCATCGCATGGATGAGGGCGCGGCAGTCGTCCACCGTTGCGCTGATGCCGGGGACGAAAAACAGCGGCTTGCCCGTGCCGGCACGCATCGGCACGAGGGTCCGGGGGGAGGTCGGCATGATGCGCTCGTCGATGGTCGCGGCGAGGCCGCGTGAAGGTCGGCGCGATCAACAGCGTCGCGGATGAAGATGTGGCAGATGGTTCGAAACGTATTCTGCGCGGACGAAATCAGCTTGTTACGCCAGTTTGGCTTGCTTTGTGCGCCATCCGGAAAGCCGCGTTTTGCGAACTTGCCGAATGCCAGAGTGGGCGGGGGATTACGGCGAATTAGCGGCGTCCATTTACTGGAATGGATGCGATTTCAGGTGCTGGCTAATCAAGCTTACAGTCCAGGCAAATGAAACTTGAATGTCAGGAAATCTCTACCGGATTATCCGCTTATAATTAGAAATAAATACCGCTTCAGACGCCAATCATTAATTCATACGAATTTCTGTCAATTCAATCTGGCTTCAGATTCTGAAAATCAATTAGAAATATCCAATGAGAAGCCGTGGGGCTCCGACCCCTGATTGAGGACAGTTTCCTTCCGCTTGCATCCTCAATTACAGCTTCTGGGCGTAACATTTGCGGACTTTTTGCCGCGTGACACCGAAATTTACCCTTTCAAACGAAAAAGTACGCCATCAAAACGGCAGATGTTTCGAAACAAACGTTTTACTCGTCATCTCTACCTCATTGGGCATTTTTCCCTAATTGGGAATTTCTGCCGTTTCGAGAAATATTCAGTAAAAAGATGCCGTTATACTGCGCCACTTTGCTCTGACTAATTCAGGAATTATGTCCTCCGATAACAGCAAAGCGACGCAAGCGAACCTTTCATTTCTCCGTCCCGCCATTTTCGCGGTAACCGATAGCGTGAATGCCGGCGCATCGAGACGAACTTTTCTGGCCAGTTTGCTGGCCGGTGCCGGCAGTCTGGCGCTGGCCGGTTGCGGCGGCGCTGGCGGCTCGTCGGACAGCGCGGTGGCCAACACCAGCGCCAAAGCCAAGGCGGCGGTGAGCGAATCGGCGCAAGGCACCACGATCCCGCCGTTTGCCTCCTTCACGGACGCCTACGGCACGCCGTGGACGCTCTCGAACGGCAGCGTGCTCGGCAACAACATGAACACGGGCTTTCCGGGCAGCGCCGTGCTGATGGTCTACTGGAACCACTCCATCTACGGCGAGAATTCGGCCGGTGGCTGGTACGTGTACGGCGCGAACGGCTGGAATGCCACGAGCGACCCGCGTGTCAGCGCGGCGACCGCGACCTCGGCCGACGTGTTTTACGGCGTCAACGGCCATATGGCCTGGCCGTCGGGCATCTACGAGACCATGAGCGCCGCACAGCAACTCGCCTTGCTCAAGGACCTCGGCGTGACCAACTACCGCGCGGACGTGGCTGGGTCGGGCATGGCCCAGACCATCGCCACCGCGCTGGCCGGGCCGTTCGCCGGCAGCGGCGTATCGATCCTGCCGGTCATCAACCCGATGAGCTACGACCAGACCGCCAGCGAAACCGACGCGTACAACCTCGGCTACGAACTCGCGGTCTCGATTGCGACGCCGCTCAAGGGCCTCGTCAGCGTGATCGAATGCGGCAACGAACTCGATGCGAACGGCCTCGTCACCTTCGGCGCGGGCAACTCACCGGCCGAGTACAACCCGGCGTACTGGCCGGCTTATCGCGGCGTGTTGCGCGGCATGATCGACGGCGTGAAGTCGGTCGATTCGAGCATCAAGTGCGGCATCAACGTGGGCATTCCGCTCGCCTATACCGCGCTGCAAATGCTGTGGCAGGGCATCACGCCGGACGGTTCGTCGACGGGTCAGGCCGGCGCCACGCCGCTGGCGTGGGACATCACGATGTATCACTGGTACGAAAGCTCGGGCCTCATCACCGAGGCGGGTCCGCAGGGGCTCACCAACGTATTGCAGATCCTTCAGCAATCGTTCGGACTGCCGATCTGGATCACGGAATGGGGTTTCGTGCCGAGCGACTCGGCGGCGCAACAGGCGAGCTACGTGGCCGGCACCCTGGCCGAATACAACACGCTGCGTCAGACGTACAACCTGCAATCGGTGATGTTCTACGAACTGATCGACGTGTCCACGAGCGACGGCTACGGTCTCGTGCAGTCGGACGGCGTGACGAAAACCGAGGCGTATTCCGCGTTCAAGAACTATGTGGCGGCGAACCCGGTGTGAGTCGAAGCTGACTCGTGAGCGTCGGCGTCTCATAACGAGTCGCCGCGTTGGGAGAGGAAGCCGGAACGCTGTGTACCAACGTTCCGGGTCATGCGTGGCCGGCGTTGCTTAATCCGTTTCGGCCTTGGCCCACGCCATTTCGCGCAGACGTGTGCGCAGCCGTGCGACCGCCTGGCTGTGCAACTGGCAGACGCGCGATTCGCTGACTTCCATCACCGCACCGATCTCACGCAGATTCATGCCGCGTTCGTAGTACAGCGACATCAGCAGCTTTTCGCGATCCGGCAGGCGTTCGATGGCTTCGACGAGCGCCGAGCGCAGGCTGTCGTCGAGCAGCGCCGAGAGCGGGTCCGAGTGATCGACGCAATAGCGGTCGAGGAACGGTTCGTCGTCAGCGGAGCGGTCGAAGTCTTCGTAGTAGATCAACTGACTACCGTGCAGATCCTGCAGCATCGACTGATACTCGTCGAGCGGCATCTTCAGATGCCCGGCAATCTCGGTCTCGCTCGCCGAGCGGCCCAGCGTCTGTTCCACCTGATGCACGGCCGTTTCCACTTCACGCGAGGTGCGGCGCAGACTGCGCGGCAGCCAGTCGTTGCTGCGCAGCTCGTCGAGCATCGCGCCGCGAATCCGCTGGCTCGCGTAGGTTTCGAACTGCGCGCCCTGGTCTTCCTTGTAGCGGCTCGCGGCATCGAGCAGGCCGATCATGCCGGCCTGAATCAGATCGTCGAGATCGACGCTTGCCGGCATTTTCGCCACCAGCTGCAAGCCGAGACGCCGCACGAGCGGTGCGTACTTCGTCAGAACCTCGGCTTGGGAAATCTTTCCCTGGGCGTTATACATCATGCTCCCCTTGTCCACGCGCCGCCCCTCAGGCGTGCTCCGCAGACGGTTGGTCGGCGTGTTGCGCAGCCGTGATCGTTGCGGGCGCCACCCAGTGGTGCCTTGACGATATCGCTGAGCGCATCGGCCAATACTGCAATTCCGCGGCAAGATGCCGGTAGTCCCGCGCGGCGGGCGTCGACGGAAACGCGTCGACCACGCAGCGCGACAGTTCAAGTGCACGAGCCATCCGTGCGTCCGCGGCAATACAGCCCGCGTTTTCCAGCGATACAGTCAGGTAACGCCCCGCGACACCCGCCAGGTTGTCAAATGCCGTGCGTGCGTCGGTGGCGCTTTGCACGTGATTCACCAAGACCCGGAACTGGCCAATGCCATGCGCGTAATGCAACCGCTTCATGCAGGCATAGGCGTCGGTGATCGGCTGGCCGCCCACCCGCGTGACGATCATCAGGTCGTGCGCCTGCATGGCAAGCACCGAGAGATGACCGCTGCGGTCGAGTTGCGCGTCGATCAGCACGATGTCAGCGGGGCCTTCCAGCACGACAGCCATTTGCGCCGCGCTGAAGCCTTCGCGATTGCTGCTCGAAGCGGCCAGCACGGAGAACCCGAGGGCATGCCGTGCTACAGCCGCTTCGAGCGGCATCTCGCCGCTTGCGACGGCCGCGAAATTACCCGCGCCGCGCACACCGCCCAGCATCGTGCTGACGGAAAAGTTGTTCACGCACTCGTCGATCACGAGTACATCCCTGCCCTGTTCCGCGAGCGCCGCGGCCAGGTTGACCACCGTTGTCGTGCGGCCCACGCCGCCCGATCCTCCCGTCACCGCCAGTACCCGTGCACCGCTGCGCGCCAGCAGGCGCCGCAGTCCTTCTGCCTGATCCGAGACGACTTTATCCAAAGTGAACCTCGTGCAATTCGGCGGTTGAACGCGCGGAGAGCGAGGAGAGCAAGGCTGGAATATCGTCGTCGTGCGGCACGAAAGGCGAACTGTCGCGAGGTATGCAGAACGCGCTCTTGATGAGGAATTTGCGCGTAGCCACGTACAGGTTCTCGGGCACCTTCTGACCAGTCGACACGTAATGCACCGGCAGCTTGTAGCGGATCACCGTGTCTAGCACGCCGCCCAGGTTGGTTGCTTCGTCGAGCTTGGTGAGAATGCAGCCGGCGAGCGGTTGTTGATCCGGTGCCTGCTGGTAGGCCTGCACGACTTCGTTCAGCGTGTCGCCGTGGCTGGTTGCGTTCAACAGCAGCAGACGCTGCACCGGCTGACCGGCGCGGCACAGCATGGAGATCTGGTCGGAAACGAGACGGTCGCGCTGGCTCATGCCGATCGTGTCGATCAGGACGATGTGCTTGTTGCGCAACTCGGCCAGCGCCAGTTGCAGATCGGCGCCGTCTTTCACTGCATGAACCGAAACGCCGAGAATCTTGCCGAAGATGCGCAGTTGTTCGTGACCGCCAATCCGGTAGCTGTCGGTGGTGAGCAGCGCCACCTTGCTTGCGCCGAAGCGCATCACGCAGCGCGCGGCGAGCTTGGCGGTCGTCGTCGTCTTGCCGACACCGGTCGGGCCCATCAACGCGAACACACCGCCGCGCTCCATCAGCGCATCTTCGTTTTCCATCACCGGCAGGTTGGATTCGAGCACGCTGCGCACCCAGTCCATGCCGCCGTCCAGGTTGTCGACGTCATCGGGCAGGTTGTCCACCATCATCTGCACCAGTTGCGCGGAGAAACCCGCGGCGAACAGATGCTTGGTGAGCGACGCACGCGTCGGGCTGCGGCGTTGACGGTCGGCCCACAGCAGACCGGCGAAGTGCTCTTCCATCATGCCGCGCATCGACGAGAGCTCGGTCATCACGGTCTCGTTGACCACCTGCTCCACGCGGGCCTTGATGCTTTCGGCGACGCTGGCAGCGGTGGGCGGCGTGCGGGTTTCGTTGCGCGAGCTGCTCTTCTGTTCGTTGCGTGCTTCGTCGTTACCGTGCTGCGCGGTTTGGGTCTTTTGCGTCGTACGACGCGCGGCGAGCTGCGCGGCTTCGCGGGCCCACTCAGGCGTGTCGGCGTTCACCGCGGCCTGGCGCGCGGCGCCACGTTGCTGTTCGGCGGGTGCGCCGAGACCTTTGGCCATCGCAGCCGCGGGCGTCATCGCGGACGGCCGGACGCTGTACGCGCCTTGTTGCTTGCCGGCGATGTTGCGCGCATGGTCGATCAGCCACGGATTCGATTCCGCCATCGTGCGCGGCGCGACCTGCGGTGCGGCGTACGGAGCGGGAGCGATGCCGGCGGCCTTCAGCACGTCGGCGCGAATGTCGTCGCTGGCGCGCGGCTGCTGGCGTGCGGGTTGCATCGGCGATTGCTGCGCTTGAGGCGCTTGCGATGCCTGCTGGGACTGATGCGCGACGGGCGCTTGCGTTGCCTGCGGCAGCGGTGCCGGCTCGTGCGGCGACGCGAACGGCGTCGTCATGGCCGGAGCGGCGTTGCCACCTTGCGATGCTTCGTTGAGCGCGTGGGGTTCCGCGAACGCATTCAGCGCGGCCGGTGCGTTCAACGCAGGCGCAGCGTGCGGCGCTTGAGCCATTTGCGCCGGCTGCGTGCCTTGCGCTGACTGTACGGCTTGCGCTGCCTGAGCACCTTGTGTCGAGCCGCCGTTCGCCGCGTTGCCGCTTGCCGCTGCGTTTTCCATGCCGGCTTCCGGGCTTGCGCCGAACACCGAGGAGAACACGTCGGGCATACCGCTCGCGTACGGATTGGCCTGCATTGCTGCCATGTTGCGCTGAGGCGCTGCTGACGGCAGTGCCGCCGGCATGGCCGCATGACCGCCTTCGCGTGCCTTCGGCGTGATCGCCGCGAGGTCGCTGTCGGCGAGCGCGACAATTTCGACGCTCCCGTCATCCATCGTGCGGTTCGACAGCACGACCGCGTCGGGGCCCAGTGCCTCGCGAACAAGGCGCAGCGCATCGCGACTGGTGGCACCGACAAATTTCCGAATGTTCAAGCTCGACCCCCGATGAGGTTGACGGACCGGCAACATACCGCTTCCCATTGAGAGCGATTATTGCGAAAGAAGTCCAGGCACCATCGGTTGATAAAGACCGGGAAAGACGGGCAATTCGCTTGATGGAAGCCCGCAGCGGAAACGTTTCCAGTTCCCCAAACGACACCGGCGCGTATCGACGCGCCGGCGAGAGAGACAGATTGGCCGCATGCATGGCGGCCTGGGCGGCCCTGGCGGCCCGTCCGCTCTGGGCCGTAGGAGCCCGCAGACACGCAGGCCGAGCCCGGTACTCAAGCGCCGATCAGGTTCACCACCTTGACGTTGCGGGTGTCGGGTACTTCCGCATACGAGAGCACCTTGAGCTGCGGCAGGCTGCGCCGCAGGAAGCGCGCGAGCATCGGCCGCAGCGAATGCTGCACCAGCAGCACAGGCGAGAGCCCGAGGTTTTGCTGACGGCTCATCGCCTTTTGCGTCTCGGTCATCAGCGTGTTGGCGAGACCTGGTTCGAGGCCCGGATTGGGACCTGTCGAAAGCGCCTGCGACAACACGCGTTCGAGGTTCGAATCGAGGCCCATCACCTGCATGTCGCCGACGCCCGGGAACCACTGCTGCGTGATCGCCCGGCCCAGTGCCAGCCGCACCACCGCGGTCAGTTCGTGCGGATCGCTCATCTTCGGCGTGTGCTCGGCAAGCGCTTCCAGAATGGTGCGCATGTCGCGGATCGGCACACCTTCTTCCAGCAGATTCTGCAGGACCTTTTGCAGCGTGGTGAGCGACAGCGCCTTCGGCACCAGATCGTCCACCAGCGACGGCGTGTCCTTCTGCATCCGTTCGATGAGCGCCTGGATTTCGCGGCGGCCGAGCAATTCGGACGCATGCGTCACAACAAGGTGATTCAGGTGCGTCGCGACCACCGTGCTCGAATCCACCACGGTGTAGCCATACACCTGGGCCTGCTCGCGCAGATTGGTGTCGATCCAGATGGCCGGCAGACCGAATGCCGGATCCTGAGTCGGCGTGCCCGGCAACGCCGCGCTCACCTGACCCGGATTGATGGCGAGCCATTGCCCCGGATACGCTTCGCCCACGCCCACTTCGACGCCCTTCAGCGCAATGCGATAGCCATTGGGCCGCAGTTCAAGGTTGTCGCGAATGTGGATGACTGGCGGCAGGAAGCCGATTTCCTGCGCGAACTTCTTGCGGATGCTCTTGATCCGTTTCAGCAGTTCGCCGTCCGAGTTCTTGTCCACCAGCGGAATCAACCGGTAGCCGACTTCGAGGCCGAGCGTGTCGATCATCGTCACGTCGTCCCAGCTTGCTTCGGTGTTCTCGGCCGGTTTGAGCGCGGCCGGCGCGACATCCACGAGCGCGGCTGACGTTTTGGCTTCCTCGGCGCGCTTCTTCATGGTCCGGCCAAGCTGGATCAGACCGCCGCCCAGCAGCAGGAAGGCAAAGTGCGGCATGCCGGGGATCAGTCCCATCAGCACCAGAATGCAGCCGGTGATGATCAGCACGCGCGGGTTGGTGAACAACTGCCCGGTCAACTGCGTACCGATGTCTTCATTGGTCGCCACGCGCGAGACGATCACACCGGCGGCCGTCGAAATCACCAGCGACGGAATCTGCGCCACCAGCCCGTCACCGATGGTGAGCAGCGTGTAGTTCTTGCCGGCGGCGGCGAAGTCCATGTTGTGCTGGACCACGCCGACGATCAGACCGCCGATGATATTGATCACCATGATCAGCAAGCCGGCAATCGCGTCGCCGCGCACGAACTTGCTGGCACCGTCCATCGAGCCGTAGAACTCGGCTTCCTGGGCGATTTCCGAGCGGCGCCTGCGCGCCAGTTCTTCGTTGATGAGACCGGCGTTCAGGTCGGCGTCGATCGCCATCTGCTTGCCGGGCATTGCATCCAGCGTGAAGCGCGCCGAGACTTCCGCAATCCGGCCCGCGCCCTTGGTGATCACCATGAAGTTGATCACCATCAGGATGATGAACACCACGATCCCGACCGCGAAATTGCCGCCCACGAGGAAGTGTCCGAACGACTCGATCACCTGCCCCGCGGCATCCGGCCCGGTGTGGCCTTCGAGCAGCACGACCCGCGTGGAGGCGACGTTCAGCGACAGACGCAAAAGGGTCGAGAACAGCAGCACGCTCGGGAAGGCGGCGAAGTCGAGCGGCTTCATCGTGTACATGCTGACCAGCAGCACCATCACAGAGAGCGCGATGTTGAAGGTGAACAGCAGATCCAGCAGGAACGGCGGCAACGGCAAGATCATCATGCCGAGGATCATGACGATCAGGATCGGACCTGCGAGCGCGCGCAGGTTCGTGTTGCTTAGCGCTTCCGGTCGGCGGGACAGGAATCCGGCGCGTGCGTTCATGCAGAAGCTCCAGGTGCAGCGTCATCGTTGAGGTCGTCGTCGGCGTCCAGGTCGGCGTCGTCGTCGATCGCGCCCTTGTCCAGTTCGGGCGGTACGTCGAGGTCGGACGGCGCGACCGGCGCCGCACCGCCTTCGGTCTTGAAGCGGCGCAACTGATAAACCCAGGCGAGCACTTCCGCGACGGCGCCATACAGCGGCCCCGGAATTTCGCGGTCGAGATCGACGTTGTGATACAGCGCCCGCGCAAGCGGCGGGGCTTCGAGCAGCGGCACGTTGTTCTCCACGGCCAGTTCGCGAATCCGCGCGGCGACCAGATTGATACCCTTGGCGACCACGCGCGGCGCACGCATCTCGCCGTCGCTGTATTGCAGGGCGACCGCGAAGTGGGTCGGGTTGGTCACCACCACGTCGGCCTTCGGCACCTTGGACA
Source organism: Paraburkholderia sp. DHOC27 (assembly GCF_003429005.1). Lineage (GTDB taxonomy): Bacteria > Pseudomonadota > Gammaproteobacteria > Burkholderiales > Burkholderiaceae > Paraburkholderia. Next base: position 754,714 of record NZ_QVQV01000003.1, on the reverse strand, counting down.
TCATCCGGCGCCGCGCGGCTGCGCGCTGCTGCTGACGGATGCGCCCCTTCATCTTCGGATCGCCTTCGCTTTCCTTGTGCTCCTGCTTTACTTCTTCCTTCGTCATCCGCAGCTTCTTGTTGTACTGCCAGATCTGATACGGGACATCGAGCGCGGCCACCACGAACATGCCGGCCACCGTCATGCCGCAGCACACTGCGATCAGATGCGCGGCGTTGGCAAGCGCGACGGTGAGCGGCTGGGTGGCCAGCGCGAGAATTTCGTCATGCCGATGCCAGATCGAGACGCCGCCGATGATGCCCACCACCAGCGTCTTGGCCAGCGACATGCCGAGTTGCAGCGGTCCGTTGAGCGAAAAAATTCGGCCGAGGCCGGCGAACGGATCGAGCCGGCTGAAATTGGGCGCCAGCGGCGTGGCGGAGACGTGCCAGCCGCCCAGCGCGAGCGGCGACAGCAGTGCCGCGCCGCCGGTCATGGCCAGCACAGGCAGCAACGCGTACAACCCTTCGCGGCTCGCCGCACCCGCGCCGATCAGCATCTGGCGCGTCTCGAACACACTCGCGTGATTGAACGTCAGACCCGCGCGCAGCATGGCCCCGAGATGATCGCCAATATGGCCGGACATGGCCCAGACGCCGTAAAAGCCCGCCGACAGCAGCGCAAACGAAACCAGCTCCCGCGAACGGACGATCTGCCCCTCCTCCCGCGCCTTTTCGAGGCGCCGGGGAGTGGCGGATTCTGTTTTTTCGAGGTCGCTATCGTCTGCCACAAGGCTCTCCAGACGGACACGGCACGATGCCAATTTCCAGTGAGAGCGATTATTCCCGCAGAACTCAAGCCATGATCGGCGGATAAGGGCGGGGAAACCGGGGCATTTCGGGAGATGGGGACGGGGTCAGGCGCGGACTGCAGGGGCGGTACGGCGCGGCGAAGACGCGGGTTCGGCCACGCCCGCCGTGAGCGCGCCTTGGAAGCCGCCCGCGTGTCGAACCACGCGGACGGCCTAAATCCTCAAGCGAAACTCAATATCCGACGAACGGCTGTTGGCCGCCTTGCAAGGTCCGGTCGAAGCCGTAATACATATAGCGGCCGAAGAAGAACGGCAAGCCGATATCAAAGCTGCCGGCCATGCCGACCTGGCCGCCCAGGTCGTTGAAGGCGAAGTTGTTGCCGTTACTGAAGAGGGATGCCGCGCTCAGCACGCCGATATTGGCCGTCGCCGTCTGGCCAGTGCCGAGGCCGACCAGATTCACGGTCCGCGTCACGCCTGCCGTCGGGCAATAGAAGCCGTTATAGGCACTGCACAGCGGCAACGAGCCGTCCTGGAAGAAGTACGCGTTCGAACCGGAATCGAAAAACGCCTGGATTTTGCTGCCGTTGAACGTGCTGTTGTTCAGATCGCCGGAGCCATCGGTCGTAAAGGTCTGCGCCGCGTTCAACTGGTTATTCGTCGCGGTGTTGATGCCGAACACGAGCGTGCCGCTGGCCGAGCCGGTGCCGGTGGCGGAGATGGGCTGCATCTCCACGATCACGCCGTTGTTGTCGGTGGCGAAGCTGGCCGCCGGGTTGGCCACCTGGCTCGTCAGTGGGACGGCCACCGGAGTAGCCGCGCAAGACGAGCCGTTGCACGCGTAGTAATTGCTGAAGGTCGGTGCGAGGGTCGCGCTGGCGCAGTTCACGCCGCAATCCACCGTTGCCACGCCAATGCCCAGAATACCGTTCGCGCCAATCGCACTCGCGGTGTTTTCCTCTGCCCCACTGATGCAGCCCGACGGCACGCTGTTCGCGGAAAGGTCGCCGAGAATCTGGATCGGAATGTTGGTCGCCGTTTCATTCGAGATCTGCACGGTGGCGTTGCGGACCGTGCCCCACGAATAGCCGTCGGCGAAGGTGGTGCACTCAGCCAGCGTGCTGCTCGGCGCGGTGGGCACTGCATTCGGCGTCAACGGAATGGTCAGTGCGCTGCTCACGATGCGCAGCCCGAACGAGCCGGTATCCACCTGGATGTTGTTGATGGTCTGGCAATTGGTGGTCCCCGGCACGCAGATTTTCACGCTCACCGTGGGAATGTTGATCACGTTCGCCACGCCCTGGCCCACGGAGATCGGCGCCGTGTTACCCGCGCTGGACGCGACGGGTTGGGCGGTCGGGCTAGCCGGCAGGCCGCTGGTATCCGTATTCGACGAATTGGAGTTGCTGCCCCCACCGCCGCCGCACGCCGCCAGCAGCGTCACCAGTGCGACTGTTGCCACGACCTGCATCCATCCTTTCAGCTTTGCTACAGCTTGCATGTCCTGCCTCCCGCTTGTCGGTCGTGTGACTGTCACTGGATGTCAGAACCGCTGACGCCATCCGGCAGCGCCTGTGGCAGCCAGGCCTGACCGGCGAACGCGCCCATATGGCCGCCGGAGTGGACCACGAGGCCGCTCTGCTCGACCGCCACCGGTCCATGACCGCCGCCACGCACGGCGCGCACGGCCTGTACGCCAGCCACGTATTGCGGAAAGTAAGTGCCGAGGAGATCGGCGAGATGGGGCATCTGCGGACCGTGCCACGCAATGCCGAACACCGTGCCGTTCGCGGCCTGGTATTCGCGCACGATGGTGCCGTTGCCGTACGTCGTCTCCTGCACGGTGTACGACGAAGAGGACGCCGCGCTGGAGCTTGATGCGCCGGATGCGCCAGATGTCTCAGCCGAGGCCGCGTGCATCACGGCCACCGGTGTCACGTTACGGGAAGTGGTTGCCGCATTGGCGGGCGGCGTCATGAGACTGCCGCCCAGCACCGCATGAGCGGACTGAATGGCGCTGAACAGCAAGGAAACTGCAAGCGTCGTCCTGAAGACGGCGCGGGGTACGCGACTCGGCATGGCCAGACTCCTCCCGATCGACGGTTCGGCGTCCGTGTCGAGCACGGGCGCCTGCCTTTAGACGAGATCATACGGCACGGCGGTGGCCATCCGCAGGAACGTTTTTCCTGTTCGGGAGTAGCACGTGCCGTGCCTGAGTCGGGTTGCGAGCCGGGCAAATCAGGCCCGGCGAGATCTCTGGAGCAAGCGGGGAACCGGCTTCCAGCGAGTCTTACCCTGCCTTACTTGAGGTGAGGCGCAGGCGGTTTCTGCGCACCGCAACGGCCAAAATAATCGCCAAAGTCACGCCCGGAGAAACAGCCCAGCCGGCAAATCAGAACCCGAGGCTGGCGAGCAGGTCGTCGACTTCGCCCTGATCCTGCATGACGTCGGCCTTGCCTTCCGGATTGATCTGCGGACCATTCAGCAGATTTTCCGGGCTGCCCGTGGATGACGGTTCCGCTGCCAGCGCAGCCGCATTCGCCGCAAACTGCTCGCGCCGTTCGAGCGCGATGTTTTCGATCAGCACGCCGAGCAGCTGCTGCTCGATCAGATAGACCACTTCCGTGATCTTCTTGATGACCTGCCCCGTCAGATCCTGGAAGTCCTGCGCCAGCATGATTTCGAGCAACTGCTGGTTGGTCGCGGCGGTCACGTCGGGCACGCCGCGCAGGAAGGTGCGCGTGTCGTTCATCAACGCGCGCACTTCCTCACGCTCGATGGGCGCCTCGTACCATTTCTCCCAACGCTCATCCAGCACGCCGGCATCGCGCTGCAACTGCTCCTGAATCGGCTTGGCGATTTCGATGGCGCTCAGCACTTTCTCGGCCGCCTGCTCGGTCATCGTCGCGATGTACTTGAGGCGGTCGCGCGCGTCCGGCACCGCCTCGGCGGCACGCTCGACGTGCTTGTCGATCCCCAGTTCGCGCATCGAATCGCGCAGGGTGCGCGTGAGCTGGCCGATGCGGGCCAGAATGCGATCGCTGGCGAGGTCGCCGTCGTCGCGCGATTCGGCGGCTGCCGCGTTGGTCAGCTCGTCCACATCAGCTCCCGGCTTTCGCCATCTTTTCGAGAATCTTGTTGAGCTTCTCGTCGAGGGTGGCAGCCGTGAACGGCTTCACCACGTAACCGCTCGCGCCGGCCTGCGCCGCGGCGATGATGTTTTCCTTCTTCGATTCCGCCGTCACCATCAGCACCGGCAGATGCGTGAGGTTCGCGTCGCCGCGGATTTCCTTCAGCATCGCGAGACCGTCCATGTTCGGCATGTTCCAGTCCGAGATCACGAACTCATACGTGCCGCTGCGCAGACGCGCGAGGCCGGCCATGCCGTCTTCCGCCTCGTCGACGTTGGAATAGCCCAGCTCTTTCAGCAGATTGCGCACGATCCGGCGCATCGTCGGAAAATCGTCCACCACCAGAATCTTCATTCCCTTATCCATTTCAATTCCCTTTCCCTTAACCCTTATCCAGACGGTGCGGCACGCAACCGCTTATCTCGACCGCAGTGAGCGTCAGCCCTGACTGCGGTCTCATCCAAGACCTTGCGCTCGTTCAGACCCGGCGCATCATACCCGCTGTACGCGTTCGCCCATCGACGACAGGCGCGTCATGACACGCCGGCTCATCTCCGACAAGGACGCGACTTCATCGGCGGCGCCCAGTGCAATGGCCTCGCGCGGCATGCCGAACACGATGCAGCTCGCCTCGTCCTGCGCCAGCGTAAACGCGCCCGCCTTCTTCATTTCCAGCAATCCGGCCGCACCATCGCGGCCCATCCCCGTGAGAATCACGCCCACTGCGTTCTTGCCTGCATGCTGCGCGGCGGAGCGGAACAGCACATCCACGGACGGACGGTGCCGGTTGACCGGCGGATCGTCCGACAGGTGTGCAATATAGTTCGCACCGCTACGTGCAAGCAACAGGTGAGCGTGCCCAGGCGCAATATAAGCGTGTCCCGGCAGCACGCGTTCACCGTGCTCAGCCTCTTTAACGGTAATCCGGCACAAACCATTAAGGCGTTGTGCGAAAGATTTCGTAAATCCCGGCGGCATGTGTTGCGCGATCAGCACAGCAGGCGCGTCGGGCGGCAGCGGCATCAGCACTTCGCGGATCGCTTCGGTGCCGCCCGTGGACGCGCCGACGATGATCAGCTTTTCCGTACTGACGAGCGGATTGTTGAAGTTCGGCGCGGGTACGGCATGTGCGCCAGCGGCGGCGTGCCCGGCAGGCGCGCCCGCATGATGCACCGGCGCCGCCTGGCGCACGCGCGCCCGCGCCGCAGCGCGAACCTTGTCGGCCAGCTTCTCGGCGTAGTCGAGCATGCCGTCGCGAATGCCGACCTTCGGCTTGGTGACGAAGTCCACCGCGCCCAGTTCCAGCGCGCGCAGCGTGATTTCGTTGCCGCGCTCGGTCAGCGACGACACCATCACCACCGGCATGGGCCGCAGCCGCATCAGCTTCTCGAGGAAGTCGAGCCCGTCCATGCGCGGCATTTCGACGTCGAGCGTCAATACGTCCGGGTTGTGCTGCTTGATGAGGTCGCGCGCGACCAGCGGGTCGGGCGCCACGGCCACCACAGTCATATCCGGCTGGCCATTGATGATCTCCGTCATCAGGCTGCGGATCAGCGCCGAATCGTCGACGCACAATACTTTGATCTTTTGCACAGCTCTCACGCCTCCTCAGCAGTTCTGGCGTTGTTTGAATTAAGCGGGCGCGGGCTGGCACCAAACAGTTCGATACGCGGCTTGGCGGCACCGGTGCCGGCGGCGGTGCCGGTACCGCCGCCGAACAGTTCGACGCGCGGCCGGGCGGCGGCGGAAGTCGACCCAGCCGCCCCGGCAGAGCCAGCGGGCGAGGCAAACAGTTCGACCCGCTTGCGCGCCTGGGCAAGCCGCTCGGCGCGCGCCTCGGCGCTTTGCCGCGCGAGGGCCTGCTCGCGCTCGGCCACGCCGGACTCCTGTTGCAGCCGCAGCTTCTTCACCATCACCTGACCGGTATGCGGCATGAACGCCACTTTACGTGGATGGCTGCCTTGCAGATCCTCGGCCGTGATGCGGATTTTTTCGAGCGCCAGATAGCGGCGCACGAACTCCGAATTGCGATCGCCGATGTTCATGGTGGTCATGCCCGCCAACACTGCGGCACCACCGAACACCTTGGCTTCGAAACGCTCGCGGCGCCCGCCGGCCTTGATCAGTTCGTTGATCAGCACTTCCATCGCGTAGGCGCCGTAGCGCATCGAATCCGACGCGGCCTGGCCGACATCCGCGCCGTCGTCGGGCAACATGAAGTGGTTCATGCCGCCAATGCCCGCGGTGCGGTCCTGAATGCAGGCCGCCACACACGATCCGAGCACGGTGACGAGCACCATGTCCTCGTGAGTCGTATAGAACTCGTTCGGCAACAGCTTCACGCCGGGGCGATTGAAGTGATTGTCGAAGTACAGATTGGTGGCGATTGGTAGCGTGCTGCTCATACGCTCACCCCGTCAGTCGATGCGTGCGCCGCGTGTGCGTGGCTGCGTTGCGGGCTGCGCGCGGCTCCAGCGTCGCGCGTCAGTTCATACACGGTCTGGCCGCGCAGACGGAATGCCTGCGTGACATAGGTGAAGTTTTCCGAGTGACCGGCAAACAGCAGGCCGCCGGTTTTCATCAACGGTTCGAAGCGCGCCAGCACCTGCGCCTGGGTCGGCTTGTCGAAATAGATCATCACGTTGCGGCAGAAAATCGCGTCGAACTGGTTGCGCAAGCCGTAATCGCGATCAGTCAGATTCAGTTGCTGGAAACGGATCATCGCGCGCAGTTCGGGCCGCACCTTGACCATGCCCGCATGCGCGCCCGTGCCCTTGAAGAAGAAGCGCTTCAGGCGTTCCGGCGACAGATGCTTCACCTGATCGAACTGGTACATGCCAGCTTCGGCCTTGGCGAGCACCTGCGTGTCGATGTCGGTGGCGAGCACCGTGGTCTGGCGCGCCGCGCTTTCGCCGAGCGCTTCGATCAGCGTCATCGCAATCGAATACGGTTCTTCGCCGGTCGACGCCGCCGAGCACCACACGGCCAGCGGCTGCTGACGCTGCTTGGCGAAGTCGGCCAGCAGCGGAAAATGATGGGCCTCGCGGAAAAACGCGGTCAGGTTGGTGGTGAGCGCATTGGTGAACGCCTCCCACTCGGCCGGATCGTTTTCCGATTCCAGCAGATCCAGATACTGCCGGAAACTGTCGAGGCCGCGTGCGCGCAGACGTCGCGCGAGCCGGCTATACGCCATGTCGCGCTTGTGATCCGACAGCGAAATACCGGCGCCGCGATGGATGAGATCGCGAATGCGGCCGAAATCCGCCGAGGTGAATTCGAAGTCGCGGCCCTGCTCGCCGGGTTTCGCCGGCTCTGACCTGTCGGGTTGCTGCTGTGCGCGCGTTGCCATCATCAAGTTTCCTGCCTGTGAGACAAAGCGTCTCCGCGTCTGCCAACCGGGCTCACTGCGGAACGAAAAATGTCCATTGCGGGATCGCGCCTGCCCACGCAATGGTCTGGTTCAATGCCTGCCTGGCTGCTGGCTTCACTGCTCGACTGACTGCCCGACTGACCGGCGACCGCCCGCCCGCTCCATGCACGAGCGTCGTCGAATCTGAAGCGCCCATCCTGCGGCGCGGTGCCGAAAGCCTGCATGTTGCTACGCCATTTCCTAGAACGTTTCCCAGTCCGCGTCCGAGCCGCCCGCGCTTGCCGTGGCACGCGCGGCGGAATTGCCGGCGGGTTCGGTGCCTGCGCTGGCGCTGCTCTTCGGCCGGAGTGCCGGTTCGGTGCGCGTCGCTGCTGCCGCGCGCGGTGCGTCCTGTTTCGCGCTGCTCGCGGTTCCCGCTGACGTTGCGGAGAGCGGTGCGCTCGCCACCGACGCTTGGGCCGCCGCTTGCGCCGCCGTGACGACCGGCGCACGCACAGCCGCCGCGCTACGCGTGACCGCAACCGTGCGTGCCGCTGCGCGTTGCGCACCCTGCACACGCCAGTCGCCCACCACCGACTGCAACTGCCGCGTCTGTTCTTCCAGCGAAGCCGCCGCAGCCGCCGCTTCTTCGACCAGTGCCGCGTTCTGTTGCGTGACTTCGTCCATCTGCACGACGGCGCGGTTGACCTGCTCGATGCCCGTGGACTGTTCCTCGGATGCCGCGCTGATCTCGCCCATGATGTCCGTCACGCGGCGCACGGCCTGGACGATTTCTTCCATCGTCGTACCCGCGCGACCCACCAGTACCGAACCGCTTTGCACCTTGTCGACCGAATCGCCGATCAGTTCCTTGATTTCCTTTGCCGCGCTGGCGCTACGCTGAGCGAGGCTGCGCACTTCGCCGGCCACCACGGCGAAACCGCGGCCCTGCTCACCGGCACGCGCTGCTTCGACGGCCGCGTTCAGCGCAAGGATGTTGGTCTGGAAAGCAATGCCTTCAATCACGCCGATGATGTCGACCACCTTGTTCGAGCTGGTGGCGATGTCCTGCATCGTGTGAACGACCTGGCCCACTACGTCGCCGCCGCGCGTGGCGATATCCGACGCGTTCACGGCAAGCTGGCTCGCCTGGCGTGCGTTTTCGGCATTCTGCCGCACGGTGCCGGTGAGCTGTTCCATGCTCGATGCCGTCTGCTGAAGCGAGGCGGCCTGCTGCTCGGTACGCTGCGACAGATCGGTGTTGCCCATCGAAATTTCGCGCGCGCCGGTATCAATGGATTCCGTGCTGGTGTGCACCGCCGTCACCATCGCAGCGAGGCTTTCCTGCATCCGTTTGATGCCAGTGAAAAGCCGGCTGATCTCATTGCTGCCGAACACGCTCACGGGCTGCGTGAGATCGCCGGCGGCGATGCGTTCGAAGCACTCCGTGGCGTCTTCCAGCGGCCGCACGATCAGGCCGCGCAAGGCGAACCGCACCGCCACGGCCAGCACCAGCGCGAACACCGAGACGGCGACGATCAGGATCGTCATCATCGCGACGTTGGTTTCCGCGGCGGTCTGTTCGTCGAGCACGCGTTGCTGCAAGGCCTTCACGAGCGCCGACGCCGATGCGTCATAGGCAATGAACAGCGGGCTGATCTTCGTATCGGCAATCGCGTGGAAGGCGGCCTGATCGTTGGCGCGCAGCGCGGCGAATTCCGGTTCGACGCCATCGTGCATCACGGTGGCGCGGCGCGCGTTCAGGTCGTCCAGCAAGGTTTGGTCGACGCCTGCCTTGGGCGCATCCAGATAGGTCTGCCAGTTGTCGTTGCCCTGTTTCAGCAGATCCTGCGCGCGGTCCAGCACGCTCTTCGCCTCGTCCATGTTGCCGGCGGCGACGAGCGTGTTGTAGCGGTCCACCGCAATGCGCGAGCGCAACAGGTAGCCGGAGGCGTCGTCCAGCGCATGGATGGCCACCAGATCGCCACTGGCGATACTCTCGAGCGCGCCGCTCGCGCGGCTCAGCGCGCTGAGTCCCAGCGCGCTCACTACGATGGTCAGCGCCGCCAGGCCAATCCCGATCACGGTCAACGTCGTACGTATCGACCACCTTCTTAGCATCTTGATGCTCCCTGTTGTTCCATCGCGGGTACGTTGCTTCGCTTAGCCGCCGATCGTCTCGATCAGCGCCATTTCGCGGCTGGTCATCAACTTTTCGATGTCCATCAGAATCAGCATTCGGCCATCCACCGTGCCGAGCCCCGTCAGGTACTCGGTGGTCAGCGTGGCGCCGAATTCCGGCGCCGGCATGATCTGGTCGGTGGCGAGCGTCAGCACGTCCGACACGCCGTCCACCACCATGCCCACCACGCGATGCGCGACGTTCAGAATGATCACGACGGTTTGATGGTCGTAGTCGACGCGGCCAAGACGAAACTTGATGCGCATGTCCACGATCGGCACGATGATGCCGCGCAGATTGATCACGCCTTTGATGAACTCGGGCGCGTTGGCGATGCGCGTGACGTTGTCGTAACCGCGAATCTCCTGCACCTTGAGAATGTCGATGCCGTACTCTTCCGCGCCGAGCGTGAAGACGAGGAACTCCTGGCCGCCGGCGTCGGCCGACTGCGCGTCGCGGCGGCCATTCGTACCGCTCGCGTTTGCCACGCTCGAATTGATGGATTGGACTTCTGCCACGTTAGCCCCCAAACGGTTGGGATGAAATGAGTTAAGTAATAAGCAAAGGGCTTACGCGAGCGCCATGGCGCCGTGCGCGGCCCGCGTTTCGCGGTTCAGTGCGGCGACATCCACGATCAGCGCCACACTGCCGTCGCCGAGAATGGTCGCGGCGGAAATGCCGTGCACCTTGCGGTAATTGGTCTCGAGGTTTTTCACCACCACCTGTTGCTGGCCGACCAGTTCGTCGATCAGCATCGCGAAGCGCCGTCCTTCGGTCTGCATGATGGTGACGATGCCTTGCGTCGGGTCGGACTTGGCGTCGGTGACGGAGAACACTTCGTGCAGCGCGACGAGCGGCAGATATTCGCCGCGCACGCGCACCACGCGTTCGCCGGCAGCCACGGTGTAGATGTCCTCGGCTTGCGGCTGCAGCGACTCCATCACGAAGTTCAGCGGCAGGATGAAAATCTCGCTGCCCACTTTCACCGACATGCCATCGAGAATCGCCAGCGTGAGCGGCAACACGATGCGCGTGGTGCTGCCCTTGCCGGCGTGCGAGGTGATTTCAACGTGACCGCCCATCGACTGGATGTTGCGCTTCACCACATCCATGCCCACGCCACGGCCCGAGACGTCCGTCACCTGCTCGGCGGTCGAGAAGCCGGGCAGGAAAATCAGGTTCCACACTTCTTCGTCGGTCATGCTGTCGCTGACCTGCATGCCTTGCTTGGCGGCCTTGGCGAGAATCTTGTCGCGGCGCAAACCGGCGCCGTCGTCGCTCACTTCGATCACGATGTTGCCGCCGTGATGGGCTGCCGAGAGCACCAGTTGACCGGTCGAATCCTTGCCCGCCGCGCGGCGTGCTTCCACCGTTTCGATGCCGTGATCCAGACTGTTGCGCACGAGGTGGGTCAACGGGTCGATGATCCGCTCGATCAGGCTCTTGTCGAGCTCGGTTGCCTGACCGAAGGTGACAAGTTCGACTTCCTTGCCGAGTTTCGCCGCCAGATCGCGCACGAGACGCGGGAACCGGCTGAACACGTAATCCATCGGCATCATGCGGATCGACATCACCGCTTCCTGCAGATCGCGGGCATTGCGCTCCAGTTGCGCCATGCCGTTGAAGAGCCGGTCGTGCAGCGCCGGGTCGAACGCGCTGGTGGTCTCGGCCAGCATGGCCTGGGTGATCACCAGTTCGCCCACCAGGTTGATCAACTGATCGACCTTCTCCACGCCCACCCGAATCGAACTGCCTTCGGCGGCGGCTGCCGCTGCGGGACGCGCCTTGCGGTCGGTCTCCGTATTGGCCGCTGCCGCAGCGCCCGAACTGCTGGCGGCTGCGGGCGTTGCCGTATTCGTCGTGACGGGCGCCGGTGCGGGTGCAGCCGCAGCCGGCGCGGCCACGGGCGCCGTCGGTTGGTCAGGCGCCTCAAACAAGCCATGCCGCGGCGCCGGCGCACTTGCCGACGCCGCTGCTGGTGCCATTGCAGGCGCCGGTGAGGATTCCGCAGCAGTTGGCGCTCCAGGTTCGCCTTGCTCCGATTCCTCGGCCGGTGCCGTGCCGCGGCCGATCGTGATCTGACTGTCGTCGATCACGAAACAGCACACGGCGATGATGTCGTCGGACGTAACATCGGTCTGCAACCACAGCGTCAGGTCGCCGCCTGACTTGACCTGTCCGACGATATGCCCCAGGTTGCCGAGCTCTTCGGCCAGCAGTGCCTGGTCCTTCTCACCTACTCCCCGTAGCGTAATTTTTAGATGCGGGCCGCTTTCCCCGGCTTCTGTGCCGGCTGAGCCGGTCTGTGCCGAGGTCCCGCCTGCCAGTTCACCGGCCGCCTGTACTGCCTGTTCAACAACGTGCTCTGGTGCCCGTCCGTCTTGCGAAACCACAGCGGCTGCGGCCGGTGCGGCCGGGGCCGCTGCCGGCGCTGCTGCACCAGGGCGGTTCTCCGCCGAAAGCCGTTCGAGCTTCGCGCAGATCGCGGCCGCCACCGCCGCATCCGGCTCGGCGCTCGCGCGATAGTCCGTCAACTGACCCGACAGCACGTCCTTGGTTTCGAGGAACGTGTCGATCATGTCCTTGCGCAGCACGAGTTCGTTATTGCGCGCGCGGTCGAGCAGCGATTCGAGAATGTGAGTGGTTTCGGTCAGCGCGGTAAAGCCGAACGTGGCTGCGCCGCCCTTGATCGAATGCGCGGCGCGAAAAATGGCCGCGAGGTCTTCCGGATCGGGATGGCCAATGTCCAGATTGAGCAGCAGTTGCTCCATCTGCGCGAGCAACTCGTCCGCTTCATCGAAGAACGTCTGATAGAACTGAGTGATGTCGAGTGTCATGCCTGGGTCACCGCGAGAGGTCCTGTCTAGGCTTGGGCTGCCGTGCCGCTTGTATGAATGGTGGATGAGCTCAGGATGGGTTCGACTCGGCCAGCACCGCGACCAGCTCGGTCAGCATGTCGGGGTCGAGCGGCTTTTCGATCCAGCCTGTCGCCCCCACGGCCCGTGCCGCTGCCTTGAACGGCTCGCCGGATTCCGTCGTGAGGACGAGGATCGGCGTCACCTGATAGGCCGGATTGCCGCGCAGGGCGGCAATCAGATCGAGGCCGGTCTTGCCCGGCATGTGCTGGTCCGTCAACACCAGGTCGAACGGCACCGCCAGCGCGTTTTCCAGACCTTCGTTGCCGTCGGCCGCGACCGTCACCTCATAGCCGGCTGTCGTCAGCGTGGCGGAAAGGATCTCCCGCATCGCTGCCGAATCGTCGACTGCCAGAATGTGCCTGATCATTGAAACCCTCGCTGCGCTCACAATGAATCGCCGGAAGGTGCGCCGTCACTGCGGCGGCACCGGTCCAACGAAACGCTACTTTTACTTCGGCGCCACGTTGGGCGCTGCTGGAGCAACCGTTGCCGGCTGCGTGATTTTTTGCAGCTGGGCCGAGCCCGCTGCGTCGTCGGACAAGGTCGTGGTGGTCGAGTCGTCGTGCATCAACGCCTCCTCCGACTTCTTGTTCATGACGATGATGCTGATGCGCCGGTTCTCCGGATCGAGCGGGTCGGCCTTGTTCAGGTTCTGCGTCGACGCCAGACCGATCACGCGCATCACCTTCGATTCATCCATGCCGCCCGCGATCAGTTCGCGACGCGACGCGTTCGCACGATCCGCCGACAGTTCCCAGTTGCTATAGCCCTTCTCGCCACCGGCGTACTGCACGGCGTCGGTGTGGCCCTGCACGATGATGCGGTTCGGCACGTCGTTCAGCGTGTGGCCGATTTCGCGCAGGATGTCGCGCATGTACGGCTCGACCACGTCGCGGGCGGTCGCGAACATCGGCCGCTTTTGCGAATCGACGATTTCGATGCGCAGCCCCGTGAGCGTCGAATCAATGCGAATCTGTTGCTTGAACTGGCGCAGCACCGGGTTCGCTTCGATCGCGGCCATCAGCTTGACCTGCAGGTCGTGCAGGCGAACCTGCTCGCGCCGTTCCAGCTCGCCCTGCATCTGCTTGACGGCTTCTTCGTCGTTTTTCGCGGCAGTGCGCTGGGCGCGCGTCATCGTGCCCTCGCTCTGGCGCGTGATGCCCTGGGCATCCGTGGTGACGTCGCGGCCGCCGCCCTTCATGACGCTCGAATCTTCGGCACTGCGGTCGCCGCCCCACAGCGTGATCTTCAGCGGCTGGTTGAAGTAGTCGGCAATGCCGCGCAACTGCACCGTGGTGGCCGAACTCAGCAGCCACATCAGCAGGAAGAACGCCATCATCGCGGTCATGAAGTCCGCGTAGGCGAGCTTCCACGCGCCGCCGTGATGCCCCGCCTTCTTCGGCGCGGCACGCTTGACGACAATCGCGCGGTCTTTGTCCTTGCTCATGGAAAACTGTCTCCTGGCGCGCGCTTACTTGGCTTTCACGCGGCGCACGTGCTCTTCCAGCTCGGCGAACGACGGACGTTCGGTCGAGAAGAGCACCTTGCGGCCGAATTCGACCGCGATGGCCGGCGCGTAGCCATTCAGGCTCGCGAGGATCGTCACCTTGATGCACTGGAACATCTTGGTCGACTCGGCGACGCGCTGTTCTGCGACGCTCGAGAGCGGCCCGATCAGCCCGTACGAAAGCAGAATGCCGAGGAAGGTGCCGACCAGCGCCTGGGCGATCATCTCGCCGAGCACCGCGGGCGGCTTGTCGGCGGAGGCCATCGTATGCACCACGCCCATCACCGCTGCGACGATCCCGAACGCCGGCATGGCATCGCCAACCTTGGCCAGCGCGTGCGCCGGCGCTTCACCTTCCGTGTGATGCGTTTCGATTTCCTCGTCCATCAGGCTTTCGATCTCGAACGCATTCATGTTGCCGCCCACCATCAGGCGCAGATAGTCGGTGAGGAATTCGATGATGTGATGGTCGGCCAGGATCTTCGGGTACTGCGTGAAGATCGGGCTCTTCGACGGATCGTCGATATCGGCTTCGAGCGTCAGCGTGCCTTCCTTGCGCGCTTTCGCCAGCAGGACGTAGAGGAGCGCCATCAGCTCCATATAGACATCCTTGTTGTACTTGGAGCCCTTGAACAGGGTAGGCAGCACGGCCAGCGTCGACTTGATGGTCTTCATCCCGTTACCGAGGACGAACGCGCCCACGCCGGCACCGCCAATCATCAGCAGTTCGACTGGCTGCATCAGCGCGCCCAAGTGCCCGCCTTCCATGGCGTAACCGCCAAAGACGCACAACAGAGTCACGAGTGTTCCAACAAAAATCAGCACGGCCGAGCCCTCACAAGGAAGCGACGGAGACCGTCGTTAAACTGGTTTACGGCAAGGAAGGAGAAAACTTTGGTGGAATAGCTTCTCGGTGGCCCGGTGTAAACACGGGTTCACGGCGCCGGGCGGGCTTCGGCACGGGGGCGCCGGGCGTGGCCACCGTGGCGCTGGGCCATGTGGTCGCTGGGCCGCCGGGGCCCGGGCCTTCTGGTGGACGGGACGGGCGCTGGCGCGCCGCGTCCTAAACGGCGAGCGCGTCGAGCTGGCTCGCGCGCAGTTTGGCTTCGGCGACTTTCCGCGTCTTACCGGCGCGCGACGGCGGCTGGCACAAGCCGCACACAAAGCCGCGCTGCGGGTCGTGCGCGTGCGCCACGAAATGACCGCCGCAGCGGCAACAGGGCGTCATCTGCAGCATGCCGGAGTCGAAGAAGCGTACCAGTGTCCATGCGCGGGTCAGGCTCAGCACGGGCTCGTCGGCATGTAACTGCACGTGTTCCTGATAGAGCCGGTAGCTCTTGATGATGGACTGGATCGTCGCGCAGCCGCCGTGATCCGCCATGAAGCGGTAGATGTTGTAAAACAGGGACGAGTGGAAGTTCGGTTGCCAGGTCATGAACCAGTCCGTCGAAAACGGCAGCATGCCCTTGGGCGGCGACACGCCCTTCAGTTCCTTGTAAAGCCTGATGAGTCGGTCGCGCGAGAGGCTGGTCTCGGCCTCGAGCAACTGCAAACGCGCGCCAAGTTCAATCAGCTCGATAGCCAGGGTGATCTCCCTGACTTCGAGCACTACGCTCTTCGTTGCCATCCGCTCGGATTCCCCGGGTACTGATCTTGCTGATACGGGTCGGTGTTCCTGTCTGCGCAAGCGGGCGTTAGCCGACCTGTTCGACGGGTTGGCTCGCCATCAGGATCGCGGAGTGTGCCTGGGCGATCGCGCTGTTCTTGCCCTTGTCCGCGAGCGTGGTCAGGACCGCGTGGTCGTCGAAGCGGAAACGGCAAAGCACCTGGCTGGACGCAGCCAGTTTGACGGTCTGCGCCAGGGAAAGATTGGCAATGACGTCGGCGAGCTGGTCGGAGATGCCCATGCGGAACATGCCCATCGGCTTGTCCTCGCGTAGCAGGCGCTGGGCGAGCAGGAGGTAAGACAGGTTGACTTCTCTTATCTCATTGAGCATGTCACTTGTGGTGCTCATGATTCCCCCGATGTCGATCTGGCTGGTCAGGCCGTTTGCGGAAACGTTTGCTCGAGCGCGCGCCCTACATACCGCACGAACGGCCCGTTTATGGTCTTGGCAGCATTGTGTCGAATGCAAAAGGGAAGGGAAATCGGACAGACACCCTGCTTGCGCGCCGGATTAATCCATTAATCGTGTAGGAGTTTTTCCTACAAAATGGCGGGTGAAAGTGAGATGTAAGCCGTGAGAGTGGTCGTTTGACCTGTGAACGGTGCGAAGGATTGAGACTTTTTTTGCACCGTAAGCGGTTCTGGCGATTATAGAGCGTTTCTCGCCGCCGCAACATCCTTCTCTTTGTGACAGTTTTTTGAAGGTGTTTTTGGGGCCAGCCAGACGTCGTTGAAGTGCCCTGTGCAGGTCGTGAGGTGTTTGAAAGTGAAGCTGTAGTGCTTGCTGGGACGGCGATTTCGCCGGTTTTTGCCGGTTGTAACGCAGCATGTTTCGCGCTGTAACAACATTAAGCGTTTGAAAAATGACTCGAATTAGGCTCGCCGATCCCGATAATGGCCTTAAGGGATAACCCGATGAGCTTTTCGGGTTGCCTCCCGGGCGGCGGCCTACCGCGCCCGACCGTCCGCCAGGCATTCGCCCCTCGCTCTACCGAGCGCCGTCGTGCGAAGCCTCTATGAACAAGGAGAGTACGCATGCGAATCGCACAAATTGCCCCGCTTTATGAAGCTGTTCCGCCGAAGTTTTATGGCGGCACTGAGCGCGTGGTGTCCTACCTGACTGAAGCGCTGGTCGATCTGGGCCACGATGTCACGCTGTTTGCGAGCGGCGATTCGGTGACGTCCGCCACGCTCGAGGCGGCCTGGCCGCGCGCCCTGCGTCTGGACCCGACGGTGCGCGACTGGATGGCGCCCCACGTGCTGTTGATGGAACGCGTGCGCCGTGTGGCGCATGAGTTCGACGTGCTGCATTTCCACCTCGACTATCTGCCGTTCCCGCTGTTCTCGACGCTCGATACGCCGTTCGTGACGACGCTGCACGGCCGTCTGGACCTGCCGGAACTGCAACCGGTGTTCGACGCCTTCTCGCAGGCGCCGGTCGTGTCGATCTCCGACTCGCAACGGCTGCCGCTGAAGCAGGCCAACTGGCTCAACACGATCTATCACGGTCTGCCGGAGCAATTGCTGACGCCGCAGACGCACAAGAAGCCTGAGTATCTGGCGTTCCTCGGCCGCATCTGTCCGGAAAAACGCGTCGATACAGCTATCAAGATCGCTGCGCAAAGCGGTCTGCCGCTGAAGATCGCCGCCAAGGTGGACAAGGTCGACATGGACTACTTCAAGGCCGAGATCGAACCGCTGCTGTCGATGGCGCACGTGGAGTTCGTGGGCGAGATCAACGAGGCGCAGAAGCCGGAGTTCCTCTCGGGCGCGAAGGCGCTGCTGTTCCCGATCGACTGGTCGGAGCCGTTCGGCCTCGTGATGATCGAGTCGATGGCGTGCGGCACGCCGGTGATCGCGTTCAACCGCGGCTCAGTGCCGGAGGTGATCGACCACGGCGTGACGGGCTACGTGGTGGAAGACGTGCAGGGTGCAGTCGCCGCGCTGCAGAAGCTCGATCAGCTTTCGCGTACGGAAATCCGCGCCCAGTTCGAACGCCGCTTCAGCGCAAAGACGATGGCGCAAAACTACGTGGATGGCTACACCGCGCTAATTGAAGCTGAACGCCGTCCGATGCTGCGTCAAGTCGCAGTCGGCTAAGCCTGAAATGCGCAAACGCCACTTTTCGCGTCACTTTTCGGATTGGTCTTAAGACAGGCCAATTCCGAACAGGTTTGCAATGTGAATCGTTTGCGCGAGCGGAATTGCACGGAGTTAGTAGCAATCTTCAAAAAAAGCCACCTGTCACAGGTGGCTTTTTTTCTGCCGTGATTGGCGTAAAGGCGGCACAAATCGGAGATGAGTTACGCAGCAGATTCAGTTGCCATGCGCAGCGACCTTCAGAAAGCTTTCACCCTGATAATCTACTGAACAACTAAGCCTGATCGATCAAAAAGCGATCACGGTTCTTACCGGCAATCCAATTGGGCGGCTTGCCGCGGCCACTCCATGTATTGCCCGATTTCGGATCCTGATACTTCGGCGGCAGCGGCGCCTTCTTGGGCGGCCGGCCCCGGCGCGCGGCGGCGGCAAAGCCCAGGTCCTGGGCGGTCAGTCCGTATTCAGCGATCTTGTTGCGAATGTCCTCGATCACATTACCGAGTTCAGTGCGTCTCGCTTCATCGGCTTGCGCCTGCAATCTGGCGATTTGCGCCTTGAGTTCAGCATATTGCGACATATGGTTCTCCCTTTTTGTAGAACGTATTGCCTCGGAGACTAGCTGCAATTAGCGAATTTCGCAATGGCCATTAATACCCGCATATGCAAGGTATCGTCTGATAATTTTATTAATGGTTGTTGGATTGTTAAATGACCCGCGCTTTATCGCGAAATAATCCGGCCGCCAGATCCGAAGATTGACAATTCTTCACACTCAATTCGATCCGACTTCCCTAGAATCTCGCGTTTGAAGGTATGCATCCGAATCTCCGTTGCCTGCTTCAATCAAGTTAATTTTTTAGGATTACGTATCATGCAGCTGTCTAAACGCCTCGTTGCCGAGTTGTTCGGCACTTTCTGGCTCGTCCTCGGGGGTTGCGGCAGCGCCGTCCTCGCCGCCAACTTCGCCGGCCCGGTTCATGGGTTGGGCATTGGTTTCGTCGGCGTGTCGTTCGCGTTCGGCCTTACTGTGCTGACCATGGCCTATGCCATCGGCCACATTTCCGGCTGCCATCTGAACCCGGCGGTCAGCGTCGGCCTGACGGTTGCCGGCCGCTTCCCGGCCCGCGATCTGGTGCCGTACATCGTCGCTCAGGTCATCGGCGCGATTCTCGGCGCCTTCGTGCTTTCGCTGATCGCGAGCGGCAAGCCGGGCTTCGACCTCGTCGCCAGCGGCTTTGCCAGCAACGGTTACGGCGACCGCTCACCGGGCCACTACACGCTGGCAGCCGCATTCATCTGCGAAGTGGTCATGACCGGCTTCTTCCTGTTCGTGATTCTCGGCGCCACTGACAAGCGCGCACCGGCAGGCTTCGCACCCATCGCCATCGGCCTGTGCCTCACGCTGATTCACCTCATCTCGATTCCGGTAACGAATACTTCGGTAAATCCGGCACGCTCGACGGGTCCGGCGCTGTTCGTCGGCGGTGCAGCGGTCGATCAACTGTGGTTGTTCTGGGTTGCACCGATCATCGGCGCGGTGATCGCAGGCTTCCTGTACCCGATCGTCTCGACCGATCGTCGCAAGAGTTTGGCAGCGGCAATGTCCGACGCTTGATCTCGCAAGAGCGATAGTGTTTTAAACGGGCGCGACGGCGCCCGTTTTTGCATTTAAAACGCGTGTTTCATCGGTGCGGGTCTGGCTGGCGCATGCGCGGTCAGTTTGCGCCACCGGGTAGCCGGCGCGAAGTCTCTCCAGACGTCTCCACGACCGGCTCCCCCCGGCGCACTGGAATCGGCGCCCTCACTGCTAGAATCGTCCGACTCTCATACGGCCCGAAGGGATCTCCCGATGAATGGTTCCCGCAGACTCCTTCAACGCGTTGTGCTCGCGCTCGCCTCATGCTGCGTCGGCGCCCTCGCACCGTTGGTCGCCCATGCGGCCGACAACATCACCGAAACGCTGATATTCGTTCGGCACGGCGAGAAACCGGCCGAGGGTCTCGGGCAATTGGACTGCAAGGGCCTCAACCGCTCGCTCGCGTTGCCGGCGGTGATTGCAGCCAAATTCGGCAAGCCCGATGTGATCTTCGCGCCCGATCCTGGCCAGCAAAAGAACGACGGTGGCCATCCTTATTACTATGTGCGGCCGTTAGCGACCATCGAGCCAACGGCTATTCAGTTTCAGCTGCCAGTGCAGACGCCGTACGGATTCGCGCAGATCGATCAACTCGGCAGCGCGCTCGTCGACCCCGCGTATCACCACAAGCTCGTCGTCATTGCGTGGGAACACAAGGAGATCGAGAAGCTGGTGCGGCAGATGGTGGCCGCCCACGGCGGCAACGCCGCCGACGTCCCCAAATGGCATAGCGACGATTTCGACAGTATTTACGTGGTGAAGCTGGATTGGCAGGGCAGTTCGCCGCGCGTGACGTTCGTGCACGACCACGAGGGTCTGAATGACCGCTCCGCCGATTGCCCCTGTGCGTCCTTACCCGACGCCGCCGCCAGCGCGGCACATTAAATAGCTAACACAGATGTAAGGGACGCTTACCACGTCCTCTTTTGCAGCGGCGATCGCGCCCTTAGAGACGCGCTTTTCCGCTCTGCACAATGGCCCGAAAACGGCCATGCGGCGGGCGATCCAACGAAAACGGCCTCGATTTCATCCCGTCTGAATGGCGATTGGCGACGCAGCTATCTGCAACATTGATGCTTGCAGACCGTAACATCTGGTCGCACTCCGGCGCGCCGCGACGCGTAGATTGAAGGCGTGGGACAACACGTCCTCAACAGCAACCATCCAGCGTGAGAACAAAGTGAGCGTTCGGCGCCACAGGTTCAGATAACCGCGCAGGATGGCACCAGGAGAGTCAACATGAAACGCATCGTCACTCATTTGCTTGTAGCAGCAGGTCTCGCCGCCGGCGCATGTGGCGTCGCGCAAGCCCATACGGATCTGAGCGTCGGCTTGTCGCTCGGCGTGCCCGCCCCTGTGTATGTGGCACCTGAGCCGGCCTACGCCCAACCGGTCTACTACGCTCACCCGGGTTGGGACCGCGGTTACTATGGCCAGGATCACCGTGGCTGGGATCATGGTGATCGCCACGGAGGCTACGATCACCGGGACGATCATCGCGGCCAAGGTTGGCACGGGTAATTGATAAAGCCTTGATCAGCGCTACGCCGCGACTGTAAATACTGGCGGCGCAGCGGTCCAGGCACCCTGATACTCGTCCAGTGTCATCACGGACGAGTATCAGTGGTTGGCCCGCTAGCCACTTTCCACTCCCCCTTCCCCGCTGCGCTCCATTCAAGACGCCAGTTCGCCATCCAGCGCGAACAGCTTGCGCAGATGGTGCGCCACACCCGCTTCGAAGTTGTTGCCAATGCGCGTGACGCCTGGCAAGCGAGCCACGAGGTCGGGATTCGCGTTGTTCATCATGAATGGATGGCCTGCGGTTTCCAGCAGATCGATGTCGTTCATGTTGTCGCCAAACGCGACGCAGCGTGACGCGTCCACGCCTAGACGCTCGAGTACCTGCTTCAGCGCGCGTCCTTTGGATACATTCGACGTCATCACTTCGAGGCAATCCGGCAGCGAATAGGTGACGTAAAGCGCGTCGCCAAATTCGCGTTGCAGATTGGCTGCAATCTCGGCAAGGTCGGCCGGCTCGCCGATGTACAGCGTCTTTGCGATACCGTTGCCGTCGTGCTGCTTCAGATCGGTCACTTCATAAGTGAAACCGGAATCCTGATGGAGACGCAACAGTTCTGGTGCGTCGCGGTCGATCAGCCATTGCTGGTCGGCAAACAGATTGACGATCACGCGCCCGTGCGTGCCGATGATTTCGGGATGCACGAGGCGATGCACGGCGGCAGGCGGCAGATTGTCAGCGAAGATCATTGCATCGCCAGGGGCGTGAATGCGCGCGCCATTCGACGTGATCAGGTACGGACGGATGCCGAGCAGGTCCCGAATACCTGCCACGTCGCGATAGTGGCGCCCCGTCGCGATGATGAAATGCAGCCCTTGCGCCTCCAGCTGGCGCACCGTCGCGACGGTGAACGGATCGACCTGATGGTCGCCGTTGAGCAGGGTGCCGTCGAGATCGGTGGCGATAACTTTGTACATGGTTTGAGCAGCCGGGAACGTCAAAGCACGTATTTTATCGTTGCTTGGCGCTTCAGCCGTGACAGATGGCGTCGGCAGTAGCGATACGTGTTCTGGCGGCAGGTTGCGGCGCGGCTTGTTGCTTTTATCGCGCTGAACTGGCCGCCATCCGCGCTGCTTCCCTTTGCGCCAGATGCAACGCACCGTGCGCGGAGTCGGCCAGCGGCGCGCGCAATCTTGCCTGGTATTGCTGCGGCACATACTTGCTCAGCGGCACGCCCAATCCGCCGCATAGCGCGATAGGCAAGGCCCCGGCGGGATCGAGCGCAGCAATGATCTTGCCGATCTCAATGCCGGCCGCACTCAGCAGATGCGCCGCGTGCGGGTGGTTGCTGTGTTCGAACACCAGCGGCGCGAGGCTTGCGTAGGCGGTCTGGTTGGCGGCGCACAGCCAGACGACCAGACTGTCGCGATCCCGCGCGTCTACCCGGTCAAGCAGCGCCTGGGCCAGATCGTCGAAAGGCACACGGCCGTCGAGCGCCTGCTGCGCATGCACGATTAACCGCAAGCCGAGCCAGGCGCCGCTCGCCTCGTCGCCGGAAGGAAATCCGTAGCCACTGGCGAGGCGCCATTCATCTCCACCGTCGAGCACAGCGGCAACACTGCCCGTGCCGAGCGCGACGATCACGCCGTGGCCACCACCATGCGCCCCGAGCAAGGTGGTATAGGCGTCACTTTCGATGGCAAGGCCCGCCAGTTTCGGCGCCTGCGCCTGAAATGCGGCCAGCCAGTCGGGATTGTTGACGCCCGCCAGCCCGCAGCCCATTACGCAGCGCGACCAGTCAAGTGCGACGCCCGCACGGCTGAATGCTTGCTCACACCCCGCCTGAATGGCCTGCCAGGCGCGCTCGATGCCAAGACCCAGGCCCGAGGGGCCGCTCGCTGCCTGGGCCAGTTCGCGTCCTTCGGCATCGCCCAGCACCACACGCGTGCCGGTGCCGCCGCCGTCGATACCAACCAGAAAGAGTTCCGTATTCATCAAATGTGTATCTGCATGAAGGGGTTCGTTGATGGCGTATAGCGTGGCAGGTCCGCTTCGATCCGGCAACTGGCCGAACGGCCTGGTTGCGGCGGCGATCCGTTCCGCTATGCTGGCGAAGCCCGGGCAGCCGGGCTTTCGATTCACATCAACAGCAGGAGCCGGACCGTGACACAGCGATGCAACTGGGCCTCGAGCGAAGCGCTCGCACACTACCACGACAGCGAATGGGGCGTGCCATCGCGAGACGATCAGCACCTATTCGAGATGCTCGTGCTCGAAGGCGCCCAAGCCGGCTTGTCGTGGTCGACGATCTTGAACAAACGCAGCGGATATCGCCGGGCGTTCGCTAACTTCGATATCGACGCCGTGGCGCGCTTCACGCCCAAGCACGTGGACAAACTCGTGCTGGATGAGTCGATCGTCCGGCATCGCGGCAAGATCGAAGCAGCTATCGCCAATGCGCGCGCGGTCCAGCAGATTCGCGCCGAGCATGGATCGCTCGCCAATTTCGTGTGGTCGTTCGTCAACCAGACGCCAATCCAGAACAAATGGGAGTCGTATCAACACGCGCCGGCGTCCACCGAGGTCTCGGACGCGCTCAGCAAGGGGTTGAAGCAATACGGCTGCAAATTCGTCGGCACCACGATTTGCTACGCGTTCATGCAGGCAGTCGGCATGGTCAACGACCATCAAACGGACTGCCATTGCTACGCCCGCTGCGCGGCGCTCGGCAAAAAGGGACGCAATAAGACGGCCTGATCCTGCCCTCGGGAAAGTCCTTAGCCATGCAGGTCTAAACCGGCAGAGCCTTGTCTGGCAAGGCTTTCCGCCGTCCGCGCGGCTGCAGATCACACGCTGCCATGTCAAAATTGCGTGCCCGCGCACACTGACACTACGGTTTTTACCGGCTACGGTCGTTATACCTAGCAAAGGGGCAGAGTGCGCGATCTGTAGCGGCATCGTCCTGCGAAACGCTGCATTGATGCGCTCTTACCTTTCAACGCCGCCCACGGGCAGCCGCCAGGTGCGATCTGGCGGGGTATCTGGCGCTGCCGGCGCGCGGTTTCGAACTTATTGACTGAATACCAGAACGACCGCTGCGCCCCTCGCGCAGAGGAGAAGACCATGAAAAGTTTAAACTTCCTGACCCATCAGGAGATATTCGACCGCGCTGTCGCGCATCTCGACGGCCAGGGGCGTGCGGCCTTGCTGCCGCGCGGCGGCGGTGCCTATCGCGGATACTGCGGCGGTTGCCCGGTCGGCAGCTACATCAAACCCCGCGACTACATGACCGCGATGGAAGGCATACCCGTCCGGTTCATCAACAAACCTCCGGTCGAAGTGCCCGCCTATATGGATGTCGGCATTGCGGCGCTCAAACGGGCGCTGCTGCGCTCGCGCGTGAACGTCTACGATGCGGCAACCGTCGATCTGCTCAGTTGCCTGCAAAACGTGCACGACGTGTTCGGCACGTGGGAATGGCGCGAGCGGCTCGTCTCGATTGCGCGCCAGTTCGGCCTTTCGGCGGCGCGCGTTAAACACGCCGCCTGAGCTTTGTTAGTGGGCGGCCCGCTGCATGCGGGCCGCCACGGCCAATCCAACGAGATACCGCGCGCAAATAAAAACGGCGGTGTGGCTTCTTTCGAAGCTCACACCGCCGTTTTGGCCGTGCTTGAAAGCGTGCTTAGTGCAGCTTTTTCGGCAGTTGCTGGCTACGCAGGCGCTTGTGCAGGCGCTTCACAGCAGCAGCCTTCTTGCGCTTGCGAGCCGTCGTCGGCTTTTCGTACGATTGGCGTTCACGCAGTTCTGCGATCAGGCCATTCTTTTCGATTGCGCGACGAAAGCGGCGGATCGCCACTTCGAACGGCTCGTTTTCCTTCAGAAGAATCGTCGTCATGTAATTCCTAACAAATCGCTAGATACGGGTAATTGCGTGGCGGGTTGCCGCTCACGCGCCGGTCCTCCGGTCGCTTCGATTTCATGGCCAATAACAGGAAAACGAAACCATGCACGAAGCGAGAGGCAAGCGGCCGCGGAGGCCGGAAAAGAGAGCTGGGGAGTCACCGCTTAACGCGGCCAGACGCACATCACAAGCGCCGCGTCTGTTGCCGCTCCGCCCACCCAAGGCGAACGAAACAGGCAAAGATCTCAATTCACTCCCGATGATATCAGGAAAATAACGTGCCTACCACCAATTTAGCCATTGCGCCAGGCACTTGCGTCATCCAGCAGACGCATGTCGGCGCCTGTCAGCATCAGTTCGACGGAGGCGGTGAGGCTTTGCAACTGTTCGACTGACGTGGCGCTGGCAATTGGGGCCGTTACACTCGGACGCGCGATCAACCAGGCCAGCGCCACCGTCGCCGGGGTGCTGCCGTGCTGGTCGGCCACCGTATCAAGCGCCGCAAGGATGCGGGTACCGCGTTCGTTCAGATACTTTTCGACCCGGCTGCCGCGTGCGCTTTTGCCCAGATCCGCAGCTGAGCGGTATTTGCCGGACAGGAACCCGCTGGCCAGGCTGTAAAACACGACCACGCCGAGATGCTCGGCCTGCGCGACCGGTTCGATATCCGTTTCATAGGCTTCACGGTCGTACAGGTTGTATTCGGGTTGCAGGATCTGGTACTCGGGCAGCCCGTTTTCGCGAGAGACCGCCAGCGCCTCCTTGATCCGCGCGCCGCTGTAGTTGGACGCGCCGATCACCCGCACCTTGCCGGCTTCGATCAGGCGCTGATAGGCCCCGAGCGTCTCCGCGAGCGGCGTTTTCTCGTCATCGGCGTGCGAAAAATATACGTCGATGTAATCGGTTTGCAGACGGCGCAGCGAATCTTCGACCGCGGCCTGAATGTTGGTCGTCGACAAACCCTCGCGCTGCGGATGCTTGCTCACCTTGGTCGCCAGCACGATCTGGTCGCGCTTGCCGCTGCGCTTGAACCACTTGCCGAGGATGGTTTCCGACTCACCGCCCTGATTGCCCGGCACCCAGGCCGAATAGACGTCCGCTGTGTCGATGAAATCCAGTCCCGCGTCCACGAATGCGTCAAGAATGTTGAATGACGTCGCTTCGTCCGCGGTCCAGCCAAACACATTGCCGCCAAACATAAGCGGCGCGACCTCCAGGTGCGAATTGCCAATCCTGCGTTTTTGCATGATTTCTCCAGCATTTGCGCTTAGTCAGAGAGAAACAGAATAACGCGACTTTCCAAGCTCTGCGTCGAGGTCCGCAGCGCCCTTGCCTCCGTCCCATAAGGTGGGGCGCCAGGTAGCGCGCTTCCGTGCGCCGTAAAACCTGGTAAAACGATTGCGTCCCAATTGAATAAAGTCCCTCAAGTTTTTTTTTCCTGCGCCGAAAACCTGCTCAGAGGCGGCCAGCAATGAACGAGTGCTCCGCCCATGTCAACGTGACAGTAACTTCAGGGCAACAGCCTCTTGGGAGAATTTCATGCTCAGCATTAACAGTAATATCTCGTCGCTGACCGCGCAGGAAAACCTGAACTCTTCGGGCGCAGCGCTCTCGCAAGCCATCACCCGCCTGTCTTCGGGCAAGCGCATCAACAGCGCAGCAGATGACTCCGCTGGCCTGGCAATTTCGACGACCCTGCAAACGGCCATCA
Organism: Paraburkholderia sp. DHOC27; assembly: GCF_003429005.1. Classification (GTDB taxonomy): domain Bacteria; phylum Pseudomonadota; class Gammaproteobacteria; order Burkholderiales; family Burkholderiaceae; genus Paraburkholderia. The sequence goes on along the minus strand of NZ_QVQV01000003.1, from coordinate 728,304 downwards.
ACGGCCTGAACCAGGGCGTGTCGAACGCGAACGACGGCGTGTCGATGGTGCAAACGGCCAGCACGGGTCTGAGCCAGATCACGCAATCGCTGCAAACCATCCGTTCGCTGGCTGCTGAAGCCGCCGGTGGTTCGATGTCGACGCAGAACCAGCAAGCTCTGCAACAGGACGTGGCTGAGCAAGTTGCTGAAGTGAACCGCCTGGCATCGCAAACCTCGTACAACGGTATCAACCTGCTGAACGGCACCGCAGGCAACGTGAGCGTTCAGGTCGGCGCAAGCGTCGGTCAAACGATCACCATCAACCTGAGCCAAGGCGTGTCGGCATCGTCGCTCGGTAGCGGCCCGGTTGCAGCAAACACGGTGGTTGGCACGATCACGGGTCTGGACCTGACGTCGACTGGCGCAGCAAACTCGGCTGGCGGCACGGGCGCGATCACCTCGATCAACGTCGTGGCAAACGGCACGGGCGGCTTCTCGTTCACCGACCAGAACGGTTCGGCGATCTCGAGCTCGGCAGCAGCAAACCTGTTCACGATCACCGGCACGCCGAGCGGCATCGACGGCATTTCGGTGAACAGCGGTGGCGGCCTCACGATCGCTAACGAACTGGCATCGATCAACTCGGCTGAAACTGGCTTCGGTTCGACGGCTACGTCGGGCACGGTGCTGGGCACGCTGTCGGGTCTGAGCATCGATCCGACGACCGGCCTCGCAGCAGCAACGGGCGGTGCAAACACGGTTACGTCGATCACGGTTGAATCGAACGGCAGCGGCGGCTTCAAGTACCTCGACCAGAACGGCAACCAGTTGTCGACCAGCGCAACGAGCGGCCTGTTCGCAGCATCGTCGAGCAGCGGTACGCTCGCATTCGCTACGGGCGCTACGCCGGTCAGCACGATCGGTGCAAACGGTGTCAGCACGGCAAGCTCAGCAGCAGGCGCAACGTCGCTCAACCTGATCAACTACAACAACCAGCCGACTTCGGTTGCGAACGTCAACGTCAGCACCACGGCAGGCGCAAACCTGGCGATGCTGTCGGTCGACAACGCGCTGGCAACGATCAACAACATTCAGGCAACGCTGGGTGCAGCACAAAACCGCCTGACGGGTATCGCGACGTCGCAGCAAGCTGAGTCCACCGACTTGTCGAGCGCACAATCGCAGATCACCGACGCAGACTTCGCACAGGAATCGGCGAACCTGAGCAAGGCTCAAGTGCTGCAACAAGCAGGTATCTCGGTTCTGGCGCAAGCCAACTCAAACCCGCAGCAAGTTCTGAAGCTGCTGCAATAAGGTAGTTTCGAGCAGTAAAGCGGATGGGCCGTAGCGCAGTATCGACGGCTCATCCGCGTAAAAATTTTCTTACCGGGAGGCTCGACCTCCCGTCAACACGTTCGGACCCGATACAACAGTGACGACTTCGGTCGCGCGGTCCAGAGCAAGCACGGAGCGTATATGTCGACAGTTTCCGGAACGGCTTCAGCAAGTACATCAGTTGCCCAGGTACAGGCGGAGACGCAATCCGCGCTGCAGGAAGCAGCCCAGTCCATCATTTCTGGCGCGACTGGCAATAGCTCGCTGGACGTATCGTCGCTCGTGACCGCTCTCGTCGCCTCGAAGACCGCTGGTACCGAGGCTGCGCTGACCACCGAAGCCACTAACGACAACACCCAGATCTCCGCGCTCGGCAAGCTCTCCGCTGCCCTGTCCGCGTTGCAGGTCGATCTCGCGCCGCTGTATGGCGGCGGGCTGCTGACGGCGTTCACCGCCACCGCGACCGGCGGCACCGGCCTGACCGCTACTGCCGGTGCGGGCGCCGTCGCCAGCACTTACTCGGTCGACGTATCGCAGATCGCCACGGCGCAAAGCGTGACGTCGAAAGCATTCAATACCACCGACGCCGGCGCGCTCGGCACCGGCACGCTGACCGTCGGGGTGGGCAGCAATTCGATGACGATCAACGTCACGTCGTCGAATGACACGCTCAGCGATATCGCCTCCGCGATCAACACCGCGAATAACAATCCGGGGATTTCAGCCTCCGTTATCACCGGCTCGGACGGCACCCACCTGGTGCTGAACTCCAAGTCGACCGGCGCGGCCAGCACGATCAACGTGACCGTGTCGAACGCCGCGTCGAGCACGTCGCCGCTGAACAGCCTGGGTGTGACGACCACCGCCGCAAGCGACAGCACCGCCGGCAGCACGTCGACCATCAGCACCGGCAACGGCTGGACCCAGAGCGCCTATGCTCAGGATGCCGAATTCACCATCAACGGCACCGCGGCAACCAGCTCGACCAACACGGTGACCACGGCACTGACCGGTGTAACGCTGAACCTGACGGCCGACGCGATCGACAGCACCGGCAGCAAGCCGCAAACACTGACGGTGGCCGCGGACACGACCACTCAGGCCACCGACATCGAGAACTTCGTCAGCGAATACAACTCGGTGGTGAGCACGATCGCCTCGTTGACCGCTTTCGACTCGACGCAATCGGCAGGTTCGCAAGGCGGCCCGCTCTTGGGCGACACGACGACCAACATCATCCAGAACGCGCTCGGCAACATTGTCAGCAGTTCGGTGACTTCAGGTGGCGTCTCGGCCACGCTGGCAGACGTAGGTATCAGCCTGAATGCCGACGGCACGCTGACGCTCGACACGTCCACGCTCACCACGGCGCTGCAAAACGACCCGAACCAGGTCTCGACGCTGTTCAACCTGACCAACGGTGTCGGCGCGCAGTTGAACAACAGCATCAACACCTTCGCGTCGACGGGCGGCATTCTGGATCAGCGCACGGCGGTTTATTCTGCCGACCTGACCAACGTCAAGACCCAGGCAACCGCGCTCACGGCGTATTCGTCGCAATTGACCACGCAATACACCAACGAGTTCACTGCACTGGACTCGCTGATGGCCACAACGGAAAACGACACGCAGTACCTGACCCAATTGTTCGGCGGCGCAAACAGCGCCGGCGCACTGGCCTCAGGCAAGTCCTGACGAGAGCCTTTAAGACATCATCACGGAGCACGGCAACATGGACCAGACACAGCTCGTCGAACGCGTATTCGAAATGACCCAGGCTATCGCCGAGGCCGGACAGATCGCCGATTGGCAAAAGGCTGCCCGCCTCGCGCAGGAACGTTCGCCGCTCGTGCGTTCGATCCAGCGGGAACAGGCGCCGGTGGCACTGGCGATGATCCGTCGCATTCAGGCAATGGACCGCTCGCTCATTGACGACGCACGCACGACGCAAGCTGAACTGACCGCGGAATACGAACTCGCTACGCGGCGCATCAAATCCGCGCAGCAGTACAACCGGGTTGCCATGTTCTGATGTTTTAAAGCTGATGAAATCTGCCGGTTGCGAGACCGGATAGCACTGAACAGTACCGAATAACAAGAAACGCGCCGGCGTACAGGCGCGCTCGTTCGCCTCAAGCCCGCTCATAGCGGGCTTTTTTTTTGCCACTGTTTTTGCATTGGGGCCGCAGCGGGCGCGGCGAAATGGAGGGAAATCAGGCCTTTACTCCGCCAATCGACCAGAACGGGCGCCGCTAGACTATCGCAAGGTCAATGCGTCCGCCTTTCGTCCGTGCTCCAGCCAGGCGGTGCGGGGCCCGCGCGCGTTGCCAGGCACCCAAGGACACCCATGACTACCGATGTCGAATTGCAGCAGCTCGTACCTGATCCCCTGACCCAGGCGGTGGCTGCCGCGCTACCTGACGAACTCGACGCGCTGGCGAACGAATTTGTCGCGACCATCGAATCCCTGTCCGCCAGTAATCTGCATGACAACGCGGAAGCGCTTGCGCAGCAGATGGTGCAGATCGTGCCGCAGCACGGCTATGGCTGGAAAACGCTGGCCTACGCGCATCTGCGGCGCGGCGATCTGGCGAGCGCGGCCATCCCGCTGCAAAACGCCGCCGCCCTGTTGCCCGACGATGCCACCGTGCAGCTTCATCTGAACGCCGCGCTCGCGATGCGCAACGGTCTCGCGGCAGACGCCCGCGGCGAATATGCTGAAGCAGGCGCGTGTTATCAGACCGTGCTCGCCACGTACCCCGACCATCCGGACGCGAACCACCGGCTCGGCGTGATTGCGATACGTCTGCAGCAACCCGAAGCGTCGCTGCCGTATCTGGAGAAGGCGCTGGGCGGCAATCCGAACAATCTGCAGTACTGGGCCAATTACATCGACGGCCTGTTGCAGGCGGACAACCTGAAAGCGGCGTGGGTCGTGCTGGAAATGGCTCAGCAGCGTGGCCTTTCGGGACCGGTGATCGACCGGCTGATCGGCATCATGACGCATGTGACGACGCAGAAGACCAGCAAGATCGCCGTGCAGGCAGGGAGTGTTGCAACGGCAACGCCCACTATCGCACTCTCGAGTCCTTCAGCCGAAGCCACGGCAACGGCGGCTTTGGCACCGGCCGGCAACGCGTCGAATAGCACCAGCCAGGCAGAGCACGCAGGTAATGCATTACCCAGCGAGCAGGAAATGCGCGCCCTTGGTGAACTGTATAACGGCCAGCAAGTGCAGAAAGCCATTGCCAGCGCCCGCACCTTCACCGCACGCTTCCCACGCCACGGCTTTGGCTGGAAAGTGTTGTCGGCGTCGTTGCACAAGCTGGGGCAGTACGACGAAGCCCTCACCCACGCGCTGACCGCGCTCGAATTTTCCCCCCACGATACCGACGTCGTGCAGATCGCGGCCGGCGTATTGCTGTCGAAAGGCCGCTACGAGCAGGCAGAGAAGCTCGCCCGTCAACTGCTGGAACTACGCCCCGACTATGCGGAAGCGCACCGCATCATGGGCATTCTGATGAGCTATACGGCGCAGTATGCCGAAGCAGAAAAGTTCTGCCGCAGGGCACTCGAACTGGCCGGACCATCGGGCATTACGTGCAATCCGCTCGGCGTGACGCTGATGAAGATGGGACGCCTCAAGGAAGCCGCGGACGTGTTCCGTCAGGCGATTGAAGCCGACCCGGACAGCGAACTCGCCTACAGCAATCTGGCCTTCTGCGTGACGCACAGCGACCACGCCACGCCCGCAGAAATCTTCAGGGAGCATCGACGTTTCGCGGAACGCTTCGAAGCGCCGCTCAAGGCGCACTGGCCGACGCATCACAACACACGCGAGCCGAATCGCCAGTTGCGGGTCGGTTTCATCTCAGGCGATTTCTGCCGCCATGCGATGGCCAACTTCTTCGAGCCGGTGCTCGTGCATCTTGCGCGCGACACCAGCCTCTCGCTGCACGCTTATTCGAACACGCAGATTCACGACGCGACCACCGATCGTTTCCGCGGCATGTTCGCGCACTGGCATCACATTGTCGGCATGACCGATAAGGCCGTGGCCGAGATGATTCGCGCGGACGGTATCGACATTCTGATCGACCTTGCCGGCCACACCGCTGAGAACCGCCTGCGCTGCATGGCGAGCAAACCGGCACCGCTGCAGGCGAGCTGGATTGGTTATCCGGGCACGACCGGCCTCGATGCGGTGGACTACTTCTTTGCCGACCGTTACTGGGTCCCCGAACAGTTCCGCAGCCAGTTCTCCGAGCAGATCGCCTACATTCCCGCCGTGGCTCCATTCGAAGCCGACCGGCATTGCCCGCCGCTCAATTCGTTGCCGGCGCTGCATAACGGCTACGTGACGTTCGGCAGCTTCAACCGCCTCGACAAACTGCAGCGTGACGTAATCGCGCTGTGGGCGCGCGTGCTGCGCGAAGTGCCGAACTCACGTTTGCTGATTGGCGCGATGCCGCGCGATGGCGGTCTGGGCGAACTGGTGGAATGGTTTGCCGAGGAAGGCATCACGCGCGAGCGGCTCGACTTCCGCTCGCGTGCGAGCGTAGCGGTTTATCTGCAACAGCATCATCACGTGGACATCTGCCTCGACAGCTTCCCGTTCTCCGGTCTCACGACCGTGCTGCACTCGCTGTGGATGGGCGTGCCCTCACTGACGCTGCCGTCGGACACCGTACCCGGCCGCAGCGGCTTTACCGCGATGTCGCACGTTGGACTGCCGCAGTTCGTAGCGACCGACAAGGACGACTACGTGCGCCGGGCCGCGAGCCTCGCCGCCGACCTCCCAACGCTCGCCGCGCTGCGTTCCAGCCTGCGCGAACGTTGCGAGCAATCGCCGATGTTCCGCCCGGAGCGCATCGCCGACGGCATGAGCCGCGCATTGCGCGTGATCTGGCGGCGTTGGTGCGACGGCCTGCCCGCAGAATCGTTCGACATCGCAGAAGACCAACCCTTGAGCGCGGACCATTCGTGAAGAACGACATTTATCAGATCTTCTACTCGGATGAAACGCGCCGCATGGTTGCGCCGGACTTCATCCCGCTCGACAACAGCGGACAGCGTCCCGACTGGCGCGAATACTGGCCGATGCGGCGGTTTTTCCTCGAAAACACGCTGGACCCGGAAGCGCGCTACGGTTTCTTCTCACCGAAGTTCACGCTGAAGACGCGACTGACGTCGGCGCAAGCCAGGGAGTTCGTCGACAGCACGCCGGATGACGTGGACGTCATCACGTTTTCGCCGTTCTTCGATCAGGCCGCCTTCTTCGATAACGTGTTCCACCATGCGGCCGCTTGCCATCCCGGCATCGAGCATGCAATCAATGGAGCACTGCGTCTGATCGCCCCGGATCTGGACATGACCGCGACGTTCATGAGCTCGGTGCAGACCGTGTTCTGCAATTACCTGATCGCGAAGCCTGCGTTCTGGCAAGAGTGGCTGCAAAAGTGCGAAGTGATTTTCAACGCCGCCGAAGCGCGTGACACGGAACTCGCGCTGCGCCTCAACGCGGAAGTGAAGTACGAGCAGCAACGCGCGCCGGCCAAGGTGTTTGTCATCGAACGCATTCCGTCGCTGATTCTGGGCACGCAGCGTCAATGGAAAGTCCGCAACTTCAACCCGATGACGCTGCCCATTGCAAGCGAGCCGCTCAGCCGTTTCGGCGCTGATCTGGTCGCGCTGGATGCGTTGAAGTTCGCTGCGAATGCAACGGGGTTTCCGCAATATGTGACGGCGTATTTGCAGCTGCGCAGTGCGGTGAATGAGAAGCTGAAGACATTGCCTCGCAGCGCTTAATCGTGAATGGGCGCTAGCCGCCAGCAGTCCCACCTGTTCTCACGAAGCAAGGGCACCAGCCGGAAATTCCGGCGGTGCCCTTGCTGTTTTTACGCCAGGAGGTGCGGCGTCTCAGCCGCTTCGCTCTCCACGCTCACAGCCGATGCATTGTCAGCAGCCTGCTCGAATCGTGGCGCAACGCCATTCACGAAGAGAAAGAACGGCTCCTGCCCGTTCACACCGAACTTCTCGGGATCGGTATCACCTAGCACCGTGGCGTGCGGATACAGGTCGCCATTCAACCCGGCGGCGCGGAACAGATCGGGCATGTTGGCGCCGAACAGCCGCACGTGGTCATCCTGGCCAAAGTAACGGATCGCGAATGGCGTGGTTGGCGGGCGGTTCAGCTCAAACGTGTATTTGAGCACCGGCGAATACGGCGTTTGCGCCACGAGATGGCCGTCAGGCGCAAGGCAGCGACGAAACTCGGCCAGCGCGCGTTCGGGATCGTCGACGTGTTCAAGCACGTGATTGCAGATGATCAGATCGAAGCGGCCATTCGGAAAGTCCAGCGCTTCGACGTTGATCTTGCGGTGATGGGGAAGACGCGGGTGCAGGTCGCCTGCAATGTAGTCGAGCGGTTGCAACGCGCGAATGCGCGGCTCGATCATCCCCTCTGGCGCGAGGTGCAGCACACGTTTATGTTGCAGGTTGTCGAGCACGCCTGATCGGGTCAGGTAGAGCCACAGGTGCCTGTCGCGATCGTTGCAATGGCACTTGGGGCAAATATGCTTGTCGAGCCGCGAACCTACACCTTCGACCTGGGTAAGGAACTCGACATCGAAGGTCCCGGCCAGCGGATGCGGTAGCCATGCGCCAACGGTCTGCTCGCACACCGCGCAGAAATTAGACACGCGTGCCGCGCGTCTGCGCGCATCCACTATTGCACGGGCATTCGCGATATCCGCCTGGAAGCGGGCCGATTCGAACAACCCGGCCGCCGGCCGATCCGTGATCTCATCGAGGTTCGCCAGTAACGGCTCAATTTCCTTGAGTTGCAGGTTCCCAAACGCGTGCGTGTAAAACACCTTGATACGATCTCTCGCCTCGGGCAGCATGCTTTCGGGAAGATTGCCGGCCGCCGCTTCGCCGCGGACGAACATCTCCCACTCGTAGAAACCGGCACTCATGATCGGGCTGCTCTGGCCGGATTGCTGTCCGCTGTGCTGCCGGAAGCAGCTCAGGTGGCCGCGCACCGCGACCAGCGGCGCACGCTCCGCAAGATTCAGATACATGCCGACGTCCGCCAGAAAATCGAGTTTCTGGTCGCGGTAGTTCATCACCGTCGAAATATCGACCTTTTCGCGCACCAGCAAGATGTTGCTTGGTTCGCCGACGAAATTGCCCAGCTTTGCGACCATCTCCCGTGCGAGCAGCGGGCGATCGATCAACGCCATCTCACCTTCTGTGATGAGTGTCGGCGGGACGCTGATGACCTTGTCATTGCCATCAATGAACGCGCGGTCGTGAAACGCAAGCGCGGACTCGGGAAATTTGCGCAACGCGTTGACCAGCGCTTCAACCGACGTCGGCATGAGGATGTCGTCGTCGAACAGCCACTTCACGTACGTTCCGCTGGCACGCTCCCAAAGCCGCTGCGAATTACGGAAACCATCCTGGAAGCCATGATGAAAGTACTGAATGCGCGGGTCGTCGAAGCGCGCCACGATGTCCTTCAGATGGCCGTCGGCGGTATCGTCACCGATCAGAATCTCGACATCCTTGAACGTCTGGGTTTGCGCGCTCGCCAACGCTTTCACCAGAAAGTCGGCCTTGAATGCGGGTATGAGGATGCTGACGGTCGCCATAGAGCGGATCTTTCCTTGAAATAACCAACGCCGTGCCGCCCCGCCGGGACTGGATGCGTGCGCACCCCGCATCACGCGCGTGCTGCGTACTTGTCGAGATGGTTAGCTTAACGGCGCGTCGCTCCCACTGATCTGCAGAACAGTGGGAGATTTCCGGGTCAATTTAACGCCGAGAGCGCGCCCAGGACCTGCCTCATTTGGTGGAATTGGCCGTCTTTCCGGCACTTGATTGACCGATAGGACGAGTGGCCCCGATGTAACACTGTGCGAAATAGTGGCCGGGCGTACGCATACGGCCCAACGTCACGCCCAATCGGGCAAGGCCAGCCCTGAGACGAAAGGTCCATATGGATAAGTTCATACCCGTCACGCAACCGTACCTGCCCCCACTGGAAGAATTTCTGCCCTATCTGCAGAAAATCTGGGACAGCAAACTGGTCACCAACGGCGGCCCCTTTCACGCCCAGCTTGAACAAGCGCTCTGCGACTACCTCGGCGTCGAACATCTCTCATTGTTCTCCAACGGCACGCTCGCGCTGATCACCGCCCTGCAGGCGATGAAGATAACCGGCGAGGTGATCACCACGCCATTCAGCTTCGTTGCCACGACTCACGCACTTCACTGGAATGGAGTACGTCCGGTCTTCGCGGACATCGACCCGCGTAGCATGAATCTGGATCCCGAGAAAGTGGAAGCGGCAATCACGCCTCAGACAACCGCAATCGTTCCCGTGCATGTTTACGGCAACCCCTGCGAGGTGGAAGCGATCGAGCGAATTGCGGATACGTATGGCCTGCGGGTTCTGTATGACGCGGCACACGCATTTGGTGTGAAGAAGAATGGGCGCTCCGTGCTCCAGTTCGGCGACATGTCCGTACTGAGCTTTCACGGAACCAAAATCTTCAACACCTTCGAGGGCGGCGCCATCATTTGCCAGGACGCGAAAACGAAGCGTCGAATCGACAACTTGAAGAACTTTGGCTTCGTCGACGAAGTGACCGTGATAGGGCCCGGTATCAACGGGAAGATGAATGAAGTACAGGCCGCCTTCGGTCTGCTGCAGCTTCAGCACATGGATCACGTCATGGCTGCCCGCGCGCGGATTGCGGAACGCTATCAATCTGCATTCCGAAATGTTCATGGTCTGATCTTGCACGAAGTGCCAGCACACAGCACGCGAAACAATTCATACTTTCCCATCCGGATCACGCGTGAATTCCCGATTACGCGAGATGCTTTGTATGATGCGATGCGAGAGAGGAGCATATGGGCACGCCGGTATTTCTATCCGCTGATTAGTGAGTTTCCGACGTATCGTGGGCTGCCATCCGCATCGCGCTCCAACCTGCCCGTAGCAAGCGAAATCTCCCAGCAGGTACTCTGCCTGCCCATTTACCCTGCGCTGGACGTAAAAACACAGGACAGCATCATTGATATCGTGCTCACTGCGGCAGGTCTGAATCAGCATGCAAGCTAAGCGCAGCCTCGCGATCATGCAGCCGTATTTTCTGCCGTATCTCGGGTACTTCCAGCTCATGGCGAAAGTCGACGCGTTCGTGCTTTACGACGACGTCGCCTTCATCAACCGAGGCTGGATCAACCGGAACCGCATCAATATTCAAGGCTCGGCGCATATGCTGACCGTTCCTCTGGCACGAGCCAGCCAGAACCGGCTTATCTGCGACATCGACATCAGCGACGATACGACCTGGCGCAACCGCACGCTCAAGTCGATTCAGCAAGCGTATTCGCGCTCTTCACAGTTTTCCCGCGTATTCCCCCTTGTCGAAAGCATCATCCGCTATCCGGCTGACAATCTCGCTGTTTATCTGTCACACAGCCTGATTGCGCTGCGCGATCACCTTGGTTTGAAGACAGAAATCATCCCCACGTCACGTCGCTACGGAAACGCGACGCTCAAAGGACAGGACAGAATCATCGATATCTGCCGGATAGAAGGCGCTGATGACTACATCAATGCCATCGGTGGCGTCGAACTGTATGACCGCGCCGCGTTCGACGCACATGGCACGAAGCTGTCGTTTCTCACGCCCACGTTGCGCCCTCACTCGGAGGAAAGCTCTGCGTTCTTGCCTGGCCTGTCGATCATTGACGTACTCATGCACAACGATCCGCTTGCCGTGACCGATCAATTGCAAGCCGGAGTTCTGGCATGACCGCCGACTATCTTTCCATTGTCCGCCACTACGAGGACTGCCTGGCACAGTTCGGCGACTCGCATCGCGGCGTAGACTGGCCTAACGCGGCAGATGCAGAGAGACGCTATCAGGTCATGCTCGATCTCGTGCGCCCTTCGGCTACGGACAAGACACTTCTGGACTTCGGGTGTGGCGCGTCCCATCTGTATCAATACATGCTCGAGCACCACGTGCCGGGCTTGCAATATGCGGGCCTTGATGCGTCCGCCGCTTTCTGTTCGTTGTCGCAGCAAAAGTATCCGCACAATCAATATTTCTGCATCGACGTGCTCGCCGAGCCTGAGGGCCTCGAGGAGTTCGACTACGTCGTTATGAACGGGGTATTCACGGAAAAGCGCGAATTGAGCTTTGAAGCGATGTTTGAGCATCTGCGACGAATCGTGACGCTGGTGTTCAACAAGGCTCGTTGCGGGATCGCATTTAACGTAATGTCCAAACAGGTGGATTGGGAACGCGATGACCTGTTCCACATGCCGATTGGCGACCTGACCGACTTCATCGCCAAGAGCCTTTCTCGGCACTACGTGGTGCGAAACGATTACGGCTTGTATGAGTACACCGTCTACGTGTACAAGGAACGTAACTAATGGCTAACGTCGTTATCTTTGGGCTGCAGGATTACGCTGAGCTGGCCCACTACTACCTTGAGCACGACTCGGCTCACAGCGTCGTCGCATTTTGCGTAAACCGCGACTATCTGCCCGAAGACGGTCAATACAAGGGCGTGCCGGTGGTTGCGTTTGAAGGCATCGAAAATGCCTACCCGCCAGGCGAATTCGAGTTTTTCGCGCCAATGTCCCCCAAACATATGAACCGGGATCGCGAGCACGTGTTCAATGACATCAAGGCCAAAGGCTATTCGATGATCAGCTACGTCAGTTCACGTGCGACTCGCTTCGATAACCCGATCGGCGAAAACTGCTTCATCCTGGAAGACAACACGCTCCAGCCTTTTACGAGTATCGGCGACAACGTCGTGCTGTGGAGCGGCAATCATATCGGGCACCACGGACATATCGGCGATCACGTCACGATGACCTCGCACGTCGTCATGTCGGGTCACTGCGAAATCGGCGCTTATAGTTTTCTTGGCGTGAACGCCACGTTGCGCGACGGCATCCAGATCGGTGAAGGCACGTTTGTCGCGATGGCGTCCGCAGTGATGAAAAGCACGGAACCGTGGTCTGTCTACAAAGGCAATCCAGCGGTAAAGCTCGCTATGCCAAGCACCGATCTGAAGTTCTAGAGCACGAGATGTCGACCATTCAGTGGCTAAAGCGCGGGCTAATCTACGCCCCCGATAACCGTCTGCCCTGGGCTAGCTCGCACGCGCAAATTCCGACCGTGGCGCAACTCAGTGGTGACGTGTTGCAAATTCTCTTTAGTAGCCGCGACGCGCAAAATCGCAGCCGCATTGCACGGCTCGACGTCAACAGCAACGATCTGACCGAAGTGCTGAGCGTTCAACCGGCTCCCGTGCTGGACCTGGGAAAAACCGGTACGTTCGACGACTGCGGAACAATGCCATCTTGTGTGGTCGAGAACGACGGCCTTCTCTACCTTTACTACATCGGCTGGAACGTTCGCAACACGGTGCCTTATCACAATGCAGTCGGACTCGCGATCAGTGAAGACGGCGGACAGTCATATCGCCGGTTGTTCGATGGCCCAATCATGGACCGTACCGCCGAGGAGCCTTATTTCTGCGCGACCACCTGCGTGCGAATCGAAAATGGCATCTGGCGAAACTGGTATCTGTCGTGTACGGGATGGGACCATATCGATGGGATCGCGGAGCCGCGCTACAACATCAAATATGCCGAATCGCGCGATGGGATTCACTGGGAACGCCAGGCACTCGTTGCGATCGACTACGCCGACGTGAACGAAGGCGGTCTCGTGCGTGCATCCGTCCATAAAGAAGGCAACGGATACAAGATGTGGTATTCGTACCGCGACCGTGCGGGCTACCGGGAAAATCGCGCAGCGAGTTATCGGATCGGATACGCCGAGTCATCGGACGGAATCAAATGGGAAAGGCTGGATGACCGCGCAGGAATCGACGTGAGTGCGTCAGGCTGGGATTCGTTCATGGTGGCCTATCCGGAAGTCTTCCAGGTGAAAGAGCGCCTGTACATGCTATACAACGGCAACGGGTTTGGATCCACCGGCTTTGGGTATGCCGAAGCTTTGTGCGAGGCATGATGGAACGGGAAATCCAGGTTGTTGCGGGTGATTTTCGACGCCTCGGCTTTGAGATCATCACGTCCCCGACGTCACGTGAACAGGTGAAAACGGTCCGCAGAAAATTCGAAGACCGCGTGTTAGCGAAGTTCGCCGACAACCCAGTCCGCAACAGAAACCTCATCAAACTGCTTGCTGAGGATATTGAGGTCAAGCGCTTCTTTTGCGCGCCGGACCTGATCGACGCATTGAAAGATCGTCTCAGGATGGTCGACCCTATCCAGACCGGTCCGATTGTCACGCACTACACGTCCAGCAATACGACCGGAAACAACTACGGGCTGCCGTACCACCAGGATTGGCCAAGCATGGGCACATCGTCGAACGGCGTCATCGCCTGGACTTCGATCACTGATGTGGGCAAGCAAGGCCCGGGCTTGCGGATCGTTCCAGGCAGTCAAAGTCTCGGCCTGTGGCCAGGAGATCAGACAGAGAGTGGATACGTGTTGCACCAGCAGGAGATCGAGGGCTTCCTTGACCTGGAAATCGAAGCCGGAGACATCCTGCTTATGTCGCCCTTTCTGGTGCACAAAACCCGAACGTCCAGTGCTCCAGACTGGAAACTTTCGCTCTCGTGCCGGTTCGACGATCTTGAATGCAGCGAATGGGACAAACGAAACTTCGTCAGTGCTTACAAGACAACGGTTGACCGGCAAGTCTATCTCTCAGGTCAATCATGACGCGTTGACGCGCCAGCCAGGACGCTCGATTTTGTATTCACGTTTTGTCGCGCTTACGTCGGTCCCATTGCACTGTTGCACTACTTATTGCTAAACCAGTCAAATCGACATGAATCAAACCGCACTTGACCATTTGAAGGCGCTGACCGACACGGGCTACACCGTTCTTCGTCAAGCCGTGACTGAGGACGAAGTGCAAATGCTGCTCGCAGATATACGACGCCTCAATGCCAGCAGGGCGCACGCTGCCGAGATCGATCAGCCTTTCCTGAACCGTGGTCACGACACGTTGTACAACCTGCAGCGAGAGGATGTGCGTTATACGCGCGCGTTCACAGAGAAGCCTCTTGTGATGGAAGTTCTTCGCGGGCTGTTAAACGATTCCTGGTACAAGCAGATTCCGCAAGACCGTCCAAACTTTATCTTGCGCTCGCTGTCCGGGCGAAGCAGTGGCCCCAAGCCGATGCCGTTACACATTGATTCGTTTGTTCCGAGTAACGGCAAGCATTGCATCGCTTGCCAGGTCGCTGTCGTCCTCGAAGACCAGACGCCCGAGCGCGGTTGCACGCTGGCTGTACCTGGGTCGCATCTCTCGGACGAATACGCTGATCAGTCGGCGCTGGCGGTTGCCGTTCCCATTCAAACACAGGCCGGGGATATTGTGATCTGGGACAGCCGGCTCTGGCACGGAGCTTTGGGCAACAGTACTGGCGCGAGCCGCTGGTCTCTCATCGCGACGTTTGTCCGTTGGTGGATGAAGCAGAACTTCGACATCACGGGCACATTGCCCGAGGGAATTTACGAGCAACTAACCGATGACGAAAAAGCGGTCCTTGGCTATTGTTCGCTTCCTCCGCGCGACGAAATGGAACGCCCCGACATGAAGACGGGACATGATCAATTGAAAACGAATGTAGCGGGCTATCGCAGCAACGGAGTATCAGCATGAAAACATGGAAGCACGTTCCCGTTGAAAGCCTCGTAAGTGCCGACGTGCTGGCGCAGGCAGAACAATTCGCGCTTGGGAAGTACACGTACGAAAGCCAGGTTCGTGGCCTGAACTTTCGCTGGCTTGCGCTGAGCAAACGACTTCTCTGGATGGCGGCGGGCATCGAGCATATCGAGCCTGAGCTGCTGGACTGGATCGACCAGATTCCGGAATCTTCGAACTACTACGATTTCGGCGCGAGCAACGGCATTTTCGCGCTCTATGCGGCCAAGCGGAAGCTCAAGGTCGTCGCCATCGAACCTGACCCATCGAACTATTTTCTGTTGTCACAAAACGCCTTTCTGAACCGGGGCGATGACGTCGATATTTCCGCCTTCAACGTCGCGGTGTCGGATCGGTTTTCCGTCGGCAAGCTGTATATCCACAACATGGATCTAGGCACGCACGAGAAAATCGTTGACGCGCCCTTGACCGTGTCGGGCGAGTCGTTCGTTCCGCAGCACGTCCATACAATCCAGCTCGTGCATTTCGACGCGTGGATCAAGCAGCTTGGGCTACCTGCACCCAAGTACATCAAGATCGATGTGGATGGTCACGAAACGCCGGCAATCGACGGTGCGACTGAATCGCTTCGCGGCTGCAAAGAAGTGTTCATCGAGATCGAAGAGGCGAAAATGGCGGAGTTGAGCGCCAGGTTCGAGCAACTCGGCTTCAAGTTGATAGCGAAACATCAGGTTCAAAAATACGAAGGACTCTGGAACTGCATTTTCGCTCACTGACCGCCGGGGGCGTATCGACGCCGATGGTCGGCCTCGCTGAAACGTCGCAGACGCCGAACCCGTTAGCCCAGCCTCCTCGGGGCTTCGTGGATCCTTCAGCCCCACGTGACTTCGGCGCAATGCTACGCGGCGCCCGCCCCCCGTACCACCCGGTAAGCAGACAAAAATCGTCCGCTAGCGCACATACACGGCCGATCCACTCCCCCAAACTGTTTCCGGGCTTTCAGGGGAGCGAAAAGTGCAAAAGGATGCGATCGCGATCGACCTGCCCTTGGCTTACGAGCGCGAGCGAGTCGATGCAGAGCCGGTGAAAATCGATGCCGGAATCCCCGAGGATTCCGATCTATTGCCGTTGTGCGTCGATCTGGACAAGACGTTCACCCATACGGATTTGCTGTTCGAATCGTTCCTGGTACTCGTCAAAAAGAACCCCCTTTATATTTTCCTGTGTGTTGCCTGGAGGTTGAAAGGCAAAGCCTGGCTGAAATCGCAGATTGCTGTGCGCATCAATCTGGACGTCAGCGTGCTGCCGTATAACGTCGCGTTGCTGGAATATCTTCGTGCGGAACAGGCTCGTGGCCGTACGCTTTATCTGTGTACTGCCACGAACGCAGGCCTCGCGCAGGCAATCGCCGATCACTTCGGGATTTTCACCGAGGTGCTGGCCAGTTCGGATTCGCTCAATCTTGCCGGTCCGAACAAGGCGGCGGCATTGGTGAACAAGTTCGGTCGGAGGGGGTTCGATTACTGCGGCGACTCCAAAGCCGATCTACCCGTCTGGGCGCTCGCGCGTCGGGCGATGGTGATCGGCGACAAGCGCATGGCCTCAGCCGCGCGCAGGGTCAACCCCAACGTCGTACTTATTGAAAAAGAAGGACCGCTGCTGCGTTTGATCGCGAAAGAAATGCGGATTTACCAATGGGTCAAGAACCTGTTGATTTTCGTCCCGCTGCTGGCTTCGCACCGCTTTACAGACGTCAAATCAATCATTGCTGCAGCCATCGCATTCGTCTCGTTCAGCCTGTGCGCGTCGTGCGTCTACCTGATGAACGATCTGCTGGATCTCGATGCCGATCGCCGTCACGTGCGCAAAAGCAAGCGTCCCTTCGCGTCCGGCCAGTTGTCGGTGTCGCTCGGCATCAATCTGGCCGGGGCCCTGCTCGTTGCGAGTGCCGCACTAACCGCGCTCTTGCCGATGTCGTTCGCGTACGTGCTTGCCGGATACTTCGTCGCGACGCTGAGTTATTCGCTATTCCTCAAACGCCACATGCTCATCGATGTTTTCACGCTCGGTGCGCTTTATACGGCGCGCATCGTCGCGGGCGGCGCGGCGGACGGTATCCCCCTCTCATACTGGCTCGTGCTCTTCTCAGGACTGCTTTTCCTGAGTCTCGCCATGGTCAAGCGGTACACCGAACTCGACGCGCTCGTCCGCAATGGGAAGACCGCTGCGGCTGGCCGTGGCTACATCGCGCAGGACATCATGATTCTGTGTGCGTTTGGCACGGCTGCTGCATACGCGGCCGTGCTGGTGCTCGCGCTTTACATGAACTCCGCTGAAGTAAATGTCCTATACCGTCACCAGGCGCCGCTGTGGGTGCTATTCGGATTACTGCTCTATTGGATCAGCCGGGTCTGGATGCTCGCCTTTCGCGGACAGATGAACGACGATCCGATCGTTTTCGCCGTGAAAGACCGGACGAGCCTGATTACCGTCGGCCTGTGCGTGGCCGCTGTCATGCTAGCTATCTGACTGCCTTCTCATGCCGATCTTCCTGCTCTTTGTCAGCGGTTTGTGTAGTGCGCTTGCTAGCGTTCTGCTGCGGATGGCCAGCCAGTATGGGGCCGTCCATGGCGACCTTGCCGACCTCGTGCTTTCCCGGCCAACGATGATGCGAGTCGGCGCGCTTGGCGCATACGGCATCGGCTTCGTGCTTTACGCCATAGCGCTCAGGCGAGTCGAACTCAGCGTGGCGTACCCGTTGATGGTGGGTACCACCGTAATCCTTCTGTTCCTGTTCAGTCTCATGAGCGGCGCCGGTCTGAGCCCGAGAACGGTGGGCGGAGCCGCGCTGCTAATGGCCGGCATCTGGTTTCTCTACTCGGCAAAGCCTGTATCTGCCTGATACGGTGTAGCACGACGTCGCGTGTCGCACGGCAGCCGTTCGTTGACTCTCAGCTTGTCGCGCTCCTGTCGTAGATAAGGAACGAAAGATGAAGAAACCTTCGGAAAGCAAAACATTGCGGACAGCGTCTTCACGCGGCTGGGTCCTCACTTTTTTCCTCTGCTTTTTCGTTCTGCTTTCAAGTGGCAGGTTGGGTAGCAACGACGCGGGTGGCCAACTCGCTGCGGCCACGCTCCTTGCAACCACCGGCACCCTCGGCACGGCAAACTCGGCCGCGACGTTAGGCTGGGTACCAAGCCCGAACGGCCGTGTCTACGAAGCTCACGATCTCGGCGCCCTCGTGCTGATGCTCCCCAATGCGTGGGTCGCCACGAAGCTGAGCCATGCATCTCCTGATGAGCTGTTCAAGGCACCGCCCTTGCTTGCGAAAGTAGGAACCGCGTTGACCTACGCAGTCGTCGCTGCGATCGGATGCTATTTCCTTTTCCTGCTGTTCAGCGAGTACGCCGAAGGCAAATACGCATTCGTGCTCAGTTTGCTCTTTGCCGCTGGGACGTACTTTCTCCCCTATGCCAAAGTGACATGGGATGTGCTGCCCGCCACGGCGATGATGTGCGTATTCCTTTACTATGCGAACGCGACGCTACGTGTCGATGCACGCGCCAGTGCCTTCGCGGCCGCGGGATTGGCGCTCGCGCTGGTCTGCTCGTTTCGTTATTCCCTGGCGCCGTTCATGGCGATATCGCTCGCGTTGATGGCGTGGCCGCGCCGGGCGCAGTGGCCAAAATACGTCCTGCTGGGCGCAACCTTTCTCGTATTGATGGTGCCGACTTTCATCTACAACCAGGTCCGCACCGGCTCGCCTTTCCGACCCGCCACGGCAACGCCGTTCTATATGAACGGCAACAACTCGCTGGAAGGCAATATCCTGCACGGCCTGCCGGGCCTGTTTTTCAGCGGTAATCATGGCCTGCTGCTGTACGCGCCGACGCTCCTGCTGTTACTCGGCTTACCGTTCATCTGGCGGCGGCTGCCACCCACCCAGCGAAGCCTGATCGCGGCCTCAATGGTCGGCTCGGTCCTGTACATCCTGCTGATCGCGAAGATGGTCAACTGGGGAGCGTTTGGCTGGGGGCCGCGTTATCTACTGCCAATCCTGCCGATCTGGTTTGTGGCGGCTGCGCCTGTACTGGTCGAATTGCGCAAACGCGCGCGCTATGCGGCGGCCGCTGTGATCGTCGCCGCGGCGGCATTGAATGTCGCGCCGGCGACGACGAACTGGGGGGTCGTCGGCGCAGAGTATCCCGGCGCGGATGTCAGCGAAACTGCCACGCCTTATGCGTGGCAAGGTATCTGGGACGGCTTCGGGCAGGGAATCCACGGTCAGATGTTGCACTTCGCCAAATCGGATCCGCAGATCAGCGAACAGGATCTGGCGCGCCGTTTCCCGGATATCTGGACGGCTCGTCTAATCGAAAAATCACGTGTAGGTGGTATTGCCGGCTGGTCGATTATGTTTGCGCTGATCTGCGGCATGGCGCTCTCGTGGCATAGGATCACACGCGGTGATTCTCGAAAGGCTTATTCGGTCCCCACGCCGGTGTAACGAGCGCGGTAGATGTGGCTGACTCAGGCTACGCCTGACGTTGCGCGGTAACCGGAACCGGTCACTGGAGGGGATGCATTTCTGATTTCTTGGCGCGCCCGGCTGGGATCGAACCAGCAACCCCTGCCTTCGGAGGGCAGTACTCTATCCATTGAGCTACGGGCGCTTCAACACGAAAGCGCCACGAAAGCGGCGCTAAAGCGAGACCGAGAGGATACCCGGTTTCCGGGTGCCCGTCCACCGGGCGGCCGTCCGGGCCCCGTCCCGCGCGGGCGGCCCGCCCGCCAGACGGCCCCGCCGATTCGGGTAAACGCCCGCTGAAGAGCCCCCGCCCAGGCTCGCCGCCGCTGAAACGTTGCGTCTATAATCGTCCGTGGCTCATAAACAAAAGAAACAAAGGTCGTTGCCGTCACGCTGTACCGCTCACAATACCCACGGGAGACGAGACAAGCATGAGCGAAGCACCAGAACACGAAGCCCCAATCAAAACCCCCGCACAGCTCATCGCCGCCATCATTGCCGGTTTTGCTGTCCCCGTCGTCATCATCGTTCTGCTCGCGGCCTATGCGGATAACTGGATCCGCACCGGCGCCGGCACCGACAGTCTGGCCGATGCCGAAGTCAACGCCCGCATCGCGCCACTCGCCCAGGTCGACATTCGCGACGCCAACGCGCCGCGCGTCTACAAGACCGGCGAGGAAGTCTACAAAGCGGTCTGTTCTGCCTGCCACGCCAGCGGGGCGGCAGGTGCGCCGAAATTCACCAACACCGCTGACTGGGCCCCGCGCATCGCGCAGGGCTTCGATACCTTGTGGCATACCGCGCTGACCGGCAAGGGCGCGATGCCCCCGCGCGGCGGCACCAGCCCAGACGACTACAGCGACTACGAGATCGCCCGCGCCGTTGTGTATATGGCCAACAATTCAGGCGGCAGCTTCCCTGAACCGGCCGCGCCGGCACCGGGACAAGCCGCTTCGGGTGCGACGGCAGCGGCGGCCGCACCCGCGTCCGGCTCCGCTCCTGACGCTGGTGCCGCGGCGTCGCAGGCCGCCGCAGCACTGGCCGCCATCGCCAGCGTGCCCGCTGCCGCTCCGGCGGGTGGCGCGCAGAGCGCGGACGCCTCGCAGGCCGGCAAGGCGCTCTACACGCAGGTCTGTCAGGCTTGCCACGCAGCGGGCGTGCTCGGCGCGCCGAAGTTCGGCAACAAGGACGACTGGGCGCCGCGTCTGAAAGACCCGATGGACGTGGTCTACAACTACGCGCTGCACGGCAAGGGCGCAATGCCGCCCAAGGGTGGCTCGAACGCCTCGGACGCAGACGTGAAGGCCGCCGTCGACTACATGGTGAGCGCGGCGAAATAAGCCACTAGCCGCATCCAAACGCGGCCCGCAAACAAAAATCCCTGTCGCGCCAAACCGCGTACAGGGATTTTTTTTGCTTTATGACCGGGCTGGCCCGTCACCTTTTTTCAGGGTTTTTGCAGCAACGCTTTCAAGCTGGCTAACCGGTCCTTTGGCGACATGGGCGCTTCTTCTGCCGTCGGCGGCGGCGCTTCGTCCAGGCCCATCTCGGGAATAAAACGCGACGGCTCGCACACCACGGTCTCGCGCGCCCGCTTGCGTTTCTTGCACCAGTTCAGATGCAGACTGCGCTGCGCCCGCGTGATCGCCACATACATCAGGCGCCGCTCTTCCTCGATGCGCGCGTCGTCGATCGGTGCGTCGTCCGAGCCACCGCGATGCGGCATGATGCCCTCCTCGACGCCCACCAGAAACACGTGCGGGTATTCCAGCCCCTTCGATGCATGCACGGTGGAGAGCCGCACCGCATCCGGGTCCTCCTCCTTGCCCTCGAGCATCGACATCAGCGCCACCGTCTGGATCAGACCGAGCAGATTCTTGCCGGTATCGGCAAGGCCGTCGGCATTGTCGTAGCCGGTGGCCTCGGAACCCGCTTCAGGCTCGGGCTTCGTGCCCTTACGTTTGAGCCACTCGATAAACTCCAGCACGTTTTGCCATTTCGACTGCGCCTGCCGCTCGTCGAACGCATCGTAGAGATACGCTTCGTAGTGGATCGCGTCCATCAGGTCGTTGAGCACTTCGCTCGCGGGATCCTTGTCCGCGCGATCCGTCAGACGCTGCATGAAATCGCAGAAAGTGCGCAGCGGTTCGACCTGACGCGCCGACAGCCGCGCCTCGATTCCGCCCATGTACACCGCCTCGAACAGCGACACCTTCGCCTGTCCCGCGAACGACCCGAGCGCCTCCAGCGTGGTATTGCCCACCCCGCGCCGCGGCGTGGTGATGGCGCGGATGAAGGCGGGATCATCATCGGCATTGGCGATCAGCCGCAGATACGCGCAGATGTCCTTGATCTCGGCCTTGTCGAAGAACGACTGGCCGCCTGACAGCACATACGGAATCCGCTCGCGCCGCAGCACCTGTTCGAAGATGCGCGCCTGGAAATTGCCGCGATACAGGATCGCGTAGTCGCGAAACTGCGCGCGCCGCTCGAACTTGTGCGCAGACAGCCGGAACACCACGGATTCCGCTTCATGCTCTTCATCGTTGCAGCCGGTCACGGTGATGGTGTCGCCCATGCCGTGCTCGGACCACAGCTTCTTCTCGAACAGCTTCGGGTTGTTCGCGATGACGTTGTTGGCCGCCGTCAGGATACGCACCGTCGAGCGATAGTTCTGCTCCAGCTTGATCAGATGCAGCTTCGGAAAGTCCTTGCTGAGCTGCCCGAGATTTTCGAGCGTCGCGCCGCGCCAGCCGTAAATGGCCTGGTCGTCGTCGCCCACCGCTGTAAAGGCCGCACGCGGCCCGGCGAGGAGCTTCACGAGTTCGTACTGACACGCGTTGGTGTCCTGATACTCGTCGATCAGCAGATAGCGCAGCTTGTTCTGCCAGCGTTCGCGCACCTGCTCGTTCTTCGCGAACAGCTCGGCCGGCAAGCGGATCAGATCGTCGAAATCCACCGCCTGATAGGCGTGCAAGGTGGCGACGTAATTGCGGTAGACGATTGCGGCCTGATGCTCGTCCTCGTTCGACGCAATCCTTATCGCCTCTTCCGGCATGATCAGGCCGTTTTTCCACAGCGAGATGATCGACTGGATCTTGCGGATAAAACCCTTGTCCGTCGATCCCACCTGCTCCTGGATCATGCCGAAGCAGTCGTCCGAATCCATGATCGAAAACTGCGGCTTCAGGCCGACGTGTTCCGCCTCCTGCCGCAGAATCTGCACGCCGAGCGAGTGGAAGGTGCACACCGTCAGCTGATTCACGGGCACCTTGCGGCCTTCCTTGCCTGGCGTGGTCAGCGTCTTGCCTTCCAGCAGCTTGCCGACGCGCTCGCGCATTTCCGCGGCCGCCTTGTTGGTGAAGGTGACGGCGGCGATGTGGCGTGGCTCGAAGCCTTTCACTTCGATCAGATGCGCGATTTTCTGCGTGATCACGCGTGTCTTGCCGCTGCCGGCGCCGGCGAGCACTAGACAGGGACCATCGAGATAGCGCACCGCTTCGTTCTGGGCGGGGTTCAGGCCTGCGGACATCGTGTGTGGGATGGGTATTGCGGTTGACGGCGGGGCGCTGCGGGGTCGTATCAAATGAAGCGTCCCCGCGCGAGAGCAGCGATGTTAACACGAAGAAACCCGTCGCTCCTGGCAACGATCTTCGAAGCCGCCCGCGCCCAGGCCGCGCGCCTGGCGTGCCACAATGACAGGCCACGCGCCGCCGCCGCGGTGGCAAAGCGGCGCGTCACTTTCGCAGGAAACTCATATGTCTGCCCCGCTGAAAACAGGATTGATGGGTTACGGTTTTGCTGGCGCGACCTTCCACGCGCCGGTCATCGAGCATTGCGGCCGTGCCACCGTCGCCGCGATTGCGACCAGCAAAGCGGATCAGGCCCATGCGGACTATTCGCGTGCCACCGTCGTACCTGACCTCGACGCGCTGCTCGCGCTCGACGACATTGAATGCGTGGTCATTGCCACGCCCAACGACACCCATTTCGAATTCGCCAAGCGCACGCTCGAAGCCGGCAAGCACGTGGTCGTCGACAAGCCGGTCACGCTCACCTCGACCGAAGCGCTCACGCTCGCCAACCTGGCGCTGGCCCGCCGGCTCACCTTCGCACCGTTTCACAACCGTCGCTGGGATGGCGATTTCCTCACCGTTCGCGCCCTCCTCGCGAGCGGCGAACTGGGACGCGTCACCCACTACGAATCGCACTTCGACCGCTTCCGTCCCGACGTGCGGCCGCGCTGGCGCGAGGAGGCATCGCGCGGCGGCGGTCTGCTGTTCGATCTGGGGCCGCACCTCATCGATCAGGCGCTGACGCTGTTCGGCGCGCCAGCCACGGTATCGGCAACGGTCAAGACGCATCGCGACGGCGGCGGCGCGCCCGATTACGTGCATCTACAACTTGGCTACGAGAATCTCGACGTGGTATTGCATGCTACCGCGCTTACCGCACTCGCCCCGCCGCGTTTTGCCATTGATGGCACGCGCGGCAGCTACATCAAGCGCGATCTCGATACACAGGAAGATCAGCTGCGGGCCGGTTTGCGGCCAGGCGACGCCGGTTTTGCGGGCGGCAACCCGGCAGGGACGCTGCGCGTGCTCGACGCCTCGGGTCAGGAAGCCGAGCGCAGCTTGCCGACCCTCGATGGCGACTACATCGGCTTCTACCGCGCACTGGCGGCGACGATTCAGGACGGCGAGCCGTTCCCGGTCACGCCGCAGGACGCGATCGACGTCATGACCATCATCGAACTGGCCGCCCGCAGCCAGGCGGAAGGCCTGCGTTTGCCGTTCGAACGTATCCGCTGATATCCCCTTTCAATTCGTGTCTTACACGACGCGAACTGCTGCTAACAGTTCCGAAAGGAACGTTTCGTTACAATATATTCCCGTCTTGAGGTCATCGTGTGGCGACGCATCCGCGTTGCTACACGGTATCGATTTGACCATCGATCAAAAAAGACGACGACAAGGAGAGTAGGTATGCAACGTTTCACCCGTGCGCTGGCAGGTTTGGCGCTGGTTTCCTCGCTGGCTGCCTGTGTGGTCTCGCCCCCGCCCCCGCCGCCGGCACATCCGGACGCGCACGAAATCGCCGTACAACGTCTTCGCCAGGTCGACGGTCGCGCCGACAACCTGGGTCACCGCATCGACAATCACGTGAACAAGGGCTTCTACCCGCCGCCGCAAGGCGACGCGTTGCATCATCGCCTCGACGTGATTCGTCAGGAAGCGCACGACATGGCGGCACAGCATGGCGGCGGTCTGTCCGGCGAAGAGCAGCGCGTGCTGAACCAGGAACTGGACGGCGCCGCGCACGCAATCGGCGAATAAGCTCGTCTGCAGTGGTTTGAATGGCAAAAGGCGCGGGATCACTCCCGCGCCTTTTTTTGCGCCTGAATAGCCGGACGAAAGTGCGTAACCCCGCCTTCTATGACAGCGCGCCGCTTACTGGTCCGACTTCATCGCCTGCCGCGCATGACAAACAATCTCGACAAATGCCGCCATATATTCCGAACGCCCTGTCTCGATCATCGCGACTTTTAGCGCATCCAGCGCCAGCAGCGTCTCGCCGACTCGCTCGGCGCCCGGATAAAGCAGCGGCAACGCCAGAGGATTGAAGGCGCGCACTTGCCAATGTCGTTCGGTTGCGAGCAGCAGGGACACAATCCGTTCAATGACGAAGACCTTGATGGCTGTCGCGCCGCTGCTGTGGTCGATTGTGCTGTTGAATGCTTCGGCCAGCGGCGAACGGTTCTCTTCCGCGATCTTGAACACCACTTCCGCCCGGCTCAACCAGTGCCGCCAGAAGCGCGGCTTGGCGACGAAGTAATTGCAGAACACTGTGTGCCGCGAATCCATGACCATCGCTTCCAGATTCACTTGTGGCGCAAGTAAGCGGACACATTCCACGAACACCGGCCACGCTGCCGGATGTCCGTCGGCGCCCTGCGCGAAGATGCTCGGAAACAGCGCGCCGGCATCAAAAAACGGCGAGAACGTGACGATGTCCACGTCAGACGGAGTGTCGATGGCGCCCAGAAACTGATGGACGTCGGCGGCTGTCAGCCCGGTTTTATCCTTGAATTTCGGCGACAGGAAGCCATAAAACGCCTCTTCGTCCAGCGCCGCGCCGGTAAGAAAATTTCGCATCGGCCAGTAT
Source organism: Paraburkholderia sp. DHOC27 (assembly GCF_003429005.1). Lineage (GTDB taxonomy): Bacteria > Pseudomonadota > Gammaproteobacteria > Burkholderiales > Burkholderiaceae > Paraburkholderia. Next base: position 702,543 of record NZ_QVQV01000003.1, on the reverse strand, counting down.
TCACACCAGTCCGGACGTTGGCCGACGTTATCCAGCGGAATGAAACCGGGATCGAGTGCGAGCCGCGTCTCCTCCGAATAGAAGATCTGGTGAATCTGAGCTTGTTGCATGAAAACTGAAGCCGAATAGAAAGGTTGGGTGGTGGGCAGTATATTCGGGCCGCAACGTCCGCCGCAGCGGGGCGATTCTTAAAAACACATAGATTCGTAAACAGTTCTTGCCCCCGCCGTGCCAGCGTTTTTTTGGCGCGAACTCACCGCCGCCGCCCGCCCCCACGCCGCGCGCCGTCTCAATTTGACAAGCCTCCGGCCCTCGCGTACATTCGCCGCACGCGTCGGGAGAGCGCGCTGGCCGCTGTATCGAGCAGGCCGCGCCGCCGAAGGGGCATACCCGCAAACTCTCAGGCAAAAGGACCGAACGCGTCGAGAAACCCGTCTGAACCGGCTTCGTCCGGACTTAAGCAGACACCGGTTTTTCGCACTCTGGAGAGCGGCAGTAGCCACCGGCTTCGACTCCCATCGAACCAGGCAGGCTGCCCACCGAAGGGGCGCGCGTTTCACCGGGCGAACGGCAAGCGTGGTACGCAATGCACGTTCGCGCGGCAGCGCAATCTCTCAGGTATCGAGGACAGAGGGGTCATGCAAGGCATCGCTCGCAGGCATTCACGCCGCGAGGGATCGAGCCGCATGGCCTTTTTTGTTTCCGTCGAGATTTGCCTGAGGCCCCGATGACCGAACTCAAACACACCCCGCTGCACGCCACCCATCGCGCGCTGAATGCCCGTATGGTCGATTTCGGCGGCTGGGACATGCCCGTCAACTACGGCTCGCAGATCGACGAACACCGCGCGGTGCGCACCGACGCGGGCATGTTCGACGTGTCGCACATGTGCGTGGTCGACTTCCGCGGCGAGCGCGTACGCGCCTTCTTCGAACACGCCATTGCCAACAACGTCGGCAAGCTGCAAGCCGCCGGCAAGGCGCTGTACACCTGTCTGCTCAACCCGAATGGCGGCGTGATTGACGACCTGATCGTCTACTTCTTCGCGGAGGACTTTTTCCGCGTGGTGGTCAACGCCAGCACCGCCGACAAGGACATCGCCTGGTTCGGCCAGCTCAACGCCGAGGGCAACCACGGTCTCACCGTCACGCCGCGCCGCGATCTGGCCATCGTCGCCGTGCAGGGCCCGAACGCCCGCAACAAGGTCTGGCAAGTCGCGCCGTCCGCACGCACCTCCACGGAACTGCTCAAGCCGTTCAACGCGGCCATCATCGACAACACGCCGTTTGGCGAATTGATGATTGCGCGCACCGGCTACACCGGCGAAGACGGTTTTGAAATCGTGCTACCGGCCACGGCCGTATGCGAGTTCTGGGACGCGCTGCAACGCCAAGGCGTGCGTCCGGCGGGTCTCGGCGCGCGCGACACGCTGCGCCTCGAAGCCGGCATGAACCTGTATGGCCAGGACATGGACGACAACGTCTCGCCGCTCGACGCCGGCCTCGCCTGGACAGTGGACCTGACCGCGCCGCGCGACTTCGTCGGCCGCGCGAAGCTGGAAGCCAACGGCTCGCAGGCGTCGTTCGTCGGCCTGATCCTGCAGAAGGAAAACGGCAAGGCGGGCGGCGTGCTGCGCGCGCATCAGAAGGTCGTCACGCCGCACGGCGACGGCGAAATCACCAGCGGCACGTTCTCACCGACCATGCAGGAATCCATTGCGTTCGCCCGCGTACCGAAGGGCGTCCAGCCGGGCGATATCGTTCACGTGCAAATCCGTGACAAAGCCCTTCCCGCGAGCGTGGTAAAACTGCCGTTCGTGCGCAACGGCAAAGTGCTCGCAGTTTAAGCAGCCAGCGCGTGCGTCCCTCTCTCCCGACTTTTAAGTCATTACCGAACACACCGCACAGGAGCATCCAATGAGCATCCCGGCCGATCTGAAATACACCGAATCGCACGAATGGGTCCGCACCGAAGCCGACGGCACGCTGACGGTCGGCATCACCGACCACGCGCAGGAAGCGCTCGGCGACATCGTCTTCTTCGAAGTCCAGGAACTGGGCAAGACCGTGACGGCAGGCGACACCGTGGCCGTCATCGAATCCGTGAAGGCCGCTTCGGATATCTACGCGCCGGTCTCGGGCGAAATCATCGAAGCGAACACGGCCGTGGCCGACACGCCGGACTCCGTGAACAGCACGCCGTACGAAAGCTGGCTCTTCAAGATCAAGCCGGCCGCCGACGCCACGCACGACCGTCTGATCGACGCCGACGCCTACACGAAGTCCATCGGCGCCTAACTCTTTAAACCGACAGGTGCGGCCGCCGGTAGACCGGATGGCAAACCCGGCTGGCCGCACCACCAGGATTACCCATGAAGCTCGAACACCCGGATCGTCTGATGAACCGCACTCCTCTCTCGCTCGCCGCGCTCGAAGTGCATGACGCCTTCGCCGAACGGCACATCGGCCCGGATTCGGCCGACCAGCAAGCGATGCTCGAAGCCCTCGGCTTCGCGTCGCGCGCCGCGCTGATCGATGCCGTGATTCCGAAGACGATCCGCCGCAGCGAAGCGCTGCCGCTCGGCCCCTTCGCGCAACCGAAGAGCGAAGCCGAAGCACTCGCCGCGCTGCGCGAACTGGCGGACAAGAACCAGGTGTTCCGTTCGTACATCGGACAGGGCTATTACAACGCGCATACGCCGACGGTGATCCTGCGTAACGTGCTGGAAAATCCGGCCTGGTACACGGCATACACGCCGTATCAGCCGGAAATCTCGCAGGGCCGTCTGGAAGCGCTGCTGAATTTCCAGCAGATGGTGATCGACCTGACGGGTCTCGCCATCTCTAATGCTTCATTGCTCGACGAAGCGACGGCCGCCGCCGAAGCGATGACGCTGCTGCAACGCGTGGGCAAGCCGAAGTCGAACGTGTTCTACGTCGCCGACGACGTGCTGCCGCAGACCATCGAAGTGGTGAAGACACGCGCCACACCGGTGGGCATCGAAGTAAAAGTGGGTCCCGCTGCGGACGCCGCCAGCGCCAACGCGTTCGGCGTGCTGCTGCAATACCCCGGCGCGAATGGCGACGTGCGCGACTACCGTGCGCTCGCTGACGCGATCCACGCAGCGGGCGGCCATGTGGTCGCCGCGGCTGATCTGCTCGCGCTCACCGTGCTCACGCCGCCGGGCGAATGGGGCGCGGACGTGGCCGTTGGCAACACCCAGCGCTTTGGCGTGCCGGTAGGGTTCGGCGGTCCGCACGCGGCATACCTTGCCGTGCGCGACGAGTTCAAGCGTCAGATGCCGGGGCGTCTGGTCGGCGTCACCATCGACGCTCAAGGACAGCCCGCGCTGCGTCTCGCGCTGCAAACGCGCGAACAGCACATCCGCCGCGAGAAGGCCACGTCGAACGTGTGTACCGCGCAAGCGCTGCTCGCGATCATGGCCAGCATGTACGCCGTGTATCACGGCCCGCAGGGCCTGAAGACCATCGCGCTGCGCGTGAACCGCATCGCCGCGCTGCTCGCGGCAGGTGCGAAGCAACTGGGCTACACGCTCGTCAACGACACCTTCTTCGATACGCTCACCTTCGAAACCGGCGCACGCACGCAAGCACTGCATGACGCGGCCACGGCGCAGCGCATCAACCTGCGCCGCGTGAGCGACACGCGCGTCGGTATTTCGATAGACGAAACCACCTCGCGTCGCGATCTGGCCGATCTGCTCGCCGTCTTCGCACAAGCCGCGTTTGTGAACGACGTGCCGCAGATCGACGCGCTCGACGCCGAAGTCTCGGCGCACAGCACGCTGCCCGCAGGGCTCGAACGCACCAGCGCGTACCTCACGCATCACGTGTTCAATCGTCACCATTCGGAAACGGAAATGCTGCGCTACCTGCGCAGCCTCTCCGACAAGGACCTCGCGCTCGACCGCTCGATGATCCCGCTCGGCTCGTGCACGATGAAGCTGAATGCGACTTCCGAAATGCTGCCGGTCACGTGGCCCGAGTTCGGCCAGATTCACCCGTTCGCGCCCGCTGAGCAAACCGTCGGCTATCGCGAGATGATCGACCAGCTCGAACAGATGCTGGTGGCCGCTACCGGTTACGCGGCGGTCTCGCTGCAACCGAACGCGGGCTCGCAAGGCGAATACGCCGGTCTCTTGATCATCCACGCGTACCACGCGTCGCGCGGCGAAGGTCATCGCAACGTGTGTCTGATCCCGGCTTCGGCTCACGGCACCAACCCCGCGTCGGCGCAGATGGCCGGCATGCAGGTGGTCGTGGTTGCGTGCGATACGCAAGGCAACGTCGACATCGAAGACCTGAAGAAGAAGGCCGCGCAACATGCGGACAAGCTCGCGGCGATCATGATCACGTATCCGTCGACGCACGGCGTGTTCGAGGCGAACGTGCGTGAGATCTGCGAAATCGTGCACGCGCACGGCGGTCAGGTCTACGTGGACGGCGCCAACATGAACGCCATGGTCGGCCTCACCGCGCCGGGCCAGTTCGGCGGTGACGTGTCGCACCTGAATCTGCACAAGACCTTCTGTATTCCGCACGGCGGCGGCGGCCCAGGTGTCGGTCCGGTGGCGGTGGGCGCGCACCTCGCGCAGTTCCTGCCCAATCAGACGTCGTCGGGTTACGAGCGCTCGCCGCAAGGTATCGGCGCGGTCTCGGGCGCGCCTTACGGCTCGGCGTCGATCCTGCCCATCTCGTGGATGTACATCGCCATGATGGGCGCGAAGAACCTCACCGCAGCGACCGAAACGGCCATCCTCAACGCCAACTACGTCGCCAACAAGCTCGCGCCGCACTATCCGGTGCTGTACTCGGGCCCGGGCGGACTGGTGGCGCACGAATGCATTCTCGATCTGCGTCCCATCAAGGACACGAGCGGCATCACCGTGGACGACGTCGCCAAGCGTCTCGCCGACTACGGCTTCCACGCGCCGACCATGAGCTTCCCGGTGCCGGGCACGCTGATGGTCGAGCCGACCGAATCGGAATCGAAGGAAGAACTCGATCGCTTCATCGAGGCGATGATTGCGATCCGCGAGGAAATCCGCGCCGTCGAAGAAGGCCGCTCGGACCGCGAAGACAATCCGCTCAAGCACGCGCCGCACACTGCAGCCGTGGTGATCGCGGATGACTGGAAGCACGCTTACCCGCGCGAAACCGCGGCGTATCCCCTGCCGTCGTTGATCGCGAAGAAGTACTGGCCGCCGGTTGGCCGTGCGGACAACGTGTATGGCGACCGCAATCTGTTCTGCTCGTGCGTGCCGATCGCGGATTACGCGTAACGCCGCCACAGCCTTAGGAAAACCGCGCTGCATCCGATGGGCGCGCGCGGTCCTGTCGTTCGCGCCCGGGAACGGCTAACATCACACACCGAATCAGCCTAACGAAGGAGTTTCGCATGGCGCATAAGGTGCTAACGATGCAAAGCCGGAGCCACTCGAGGCCCATGTTGTCGTGGCAGGCAGCGGGCACCCCGCTCGCCGTGCTGCTGGTATGCGGTGCGGCCATGCTGCCGGCGCGTCAGGCACGCGCAGCGATGAATTTCTGCGCGGCGCCCGCGCTGCAAACCAGCGAACGCACCAACGCCGATCCCGGCGTGAAAGCATTGGTCAGCAACGTGGAAGCCCATCTGGACGACCCCGCGCATGCGGTGGCGAAGCTGCATACCGAAGGCACATTGCCGCACGAAGGCATCTACGATCAAAGCGTCGAAGCCGAGAAAGATCTCGACCTGATGCGCGACGCCGCGCTGGCCTGGCGCGCCACCAGCGACGACCGTTACCTTAAGCTGGTGGACCGCTTGCTGTACGCATGGGTGACCACGTATCAACCGAGTTTCAATCCGATCGACGAGACTCAACTGGAAGGCTTGATCCTCGCCTATGACATGACCGCCAGCGCGTTGCCGGTAAAAACGCGCAACGCGGCCATGGCGTTTCTGACCAGACTGGGCAACGGTTATATCGCGCAGGTCGATGCGCAGCCGCGCCCACTGACGGGCAACTTTCGCAACAACTGGCAGAGTCACCGCATCAAGCTGATCGCAATGGCCGCGTTCACGCTCGATAACCGCAAGATGATCCTCACGGCGCAGCGCCTGTTCACCGAGCATATCGGCGACAACATTGCGCCGGATGGATCCACGGTGGACTTCAAGGAACGCGACGCGCTGCGTTACGTCACTTACGATCTGCAGCCGCTCGTTACCGCAGCGCTCGCGGCGCGCCGTCATAACCGCAACTGGCTGCCGGAAAAGGCCACCAATGGCGCGACGCTGGCGGCGGCGCTCAACTGGCTAACGCCTTACGCACTCGGTACAAAAACGCACGAAGAATTCGTGCACTCCGACGTGCCGTTCGATGTCAAACGTCGTGAAGCGGGTCTGCCTGGCTATACCGGCCAGTGGGATCCGAAGAACGCAACGGAACTGTTTCACCTCGCCGCGCGGCTCGATGGCCGTTATGCGCCGATCGCGCTGCGTCTCGCGCCCACCCCGCCCGCGTGGCTGGCCGTGTGCCTGCCGTTGCCGGCGCGGTAATCCGATTTCAAACTTGCAGGAGCAGTAATGGCAGTCAGCGTGTTCGATCTTTTCAAAATTGGCATTGGTCCATCCAGCTCGCATACGGTGGGTCCGATGCGCGCGGCGCTGATGTTTGCGCAGGGGCTCGAACGCGATGCGCTGCTGCCGGCCACGGCTTCGGTCAAGGTGGATCTGTATGGCTCGCTCGGTGCGACCGGCAAAGGCCACGGCACTGATCGCGGCGTGATGCTCGGCCTGATGGGCGACGCGCCGGACACGGTCGACCCCGATACGATCGCGCAACGTCTGGAAGCGGTGCGCAGCTCACGCTCACTGCCGCTGCTCGGCACACACGCTGTGCCGTTCGTGCAGAAGGAACACATTTCGTTTTACCGCCAGGCACTCGCCGAGCATCCAAATGGCCTGACGTTGCGTGCGTTCGACGCGCAAGGCGCGGTGCTGCGCGAGGCCACGTATCTATCCGTGGGCGGCGGCTTCGTGGTGACGGCCGGCGCGCCGAACACGAAAGTGCTGAGCGCGGTGGATCAACTGCCGCATCCGTTTCGCAGCGGCAACGAGCTGCTGGCCATGTGCAAGGCCACCGGCAAAAGCATTGCGCAACTCATGTGGGAAAACGAGCGCGTCTGGCATACCGAAACCGAAACGCGCGACGGTCTGCTGAAAATCTGGGCGGTGATGCAGTCATGCGTGGCGCGCGGTTGCGGCATCAATAATCCGGATGCGGACGGCACGTTGCCGGGACCGTTCCAGGTGAAGCGGCGCGCGCCGCAACTGTATCGTTCGCTGTCGGGCAATCCTGAACTGGCGCTGCGCGATCCACTGTCGATGGTCGACTGGATCAATCTCTATGCGATCGCCGTCAACGAAGAGAATGCGGCCGGCGGGCGCGTCGTTACTGCGCCCACCAATGGCGCGGCCGGCATCATCCCCGCGGTGCTGCATTACTACACGCGCTTCATGCCGGGTTCGAATCAACAGGGCGTGATCGACTTCCTGATGACCGCCGCGGCGATCGGCATTCTGTACAAGCTGAACGCCTCGATTTCCGGCGCGGAAGTGGGTTGCCAGGGTGAAGTAGGTGTGGCCTGTTCGATGGCCGCCGGCGCGCTTGCTGCCGTGATGGGCGGCACGCCGGAGCAGGTCGAGAACGCCGCCGAGATCGGCATGGAACACAACCTTGGGCTCACCTGCGATCCGGTGGGCGGCATGGTGCAGATTCCGTGCATCGAACGCAATGCAATGGCCTCGGTGAAGGCCGTCAACGCAGCGCGCATGGCGCTGCGCGGCGACGGCAGCCACTACGTTTCGCTGGATTCGGTGATCAAGACCATGCGCGAAACCGGCGCGGATATGAAGACCAAATACAAAGAGACATCGCGTGGCGGACTAGCGGTGAACATCGTCGAATGTTGAGGCGGTTCGACGTTTTGGGCATTTGCTGCGAGCGCCGCCGGTTGGAGCACGCTATGGGCCGCAGATTTTCGTAGCGAGTTTTGTATATGTGGAGAGTGCGTGTGGCACGCGACGCGCTCCCTTCCCGCGGTGCCGCGCGGTAGAGCGGCACCGCATTCCAACCCGTGAAACCGGCGGCAGAATGGGCACACGTTCCAGCTCATTCGCACGACCGACCTGTTTGGAGACATCACTGTAATGGCATCGACTCCCACCCCTGCACCTGCCACCACGACCGGTGCGCGTCTACTGGTCGACGCGCTGCTGACGCACGGCGTCGAGCGCGTTTTTTCCGTGCCCGGCGAGAGCTTCCTCGCCGTGCTCGATTCATTGCACGACGAGACGGAGCGCATCCAGACCGTCGTCTGCCGCCATGAAGCCGCCGCCGCGAACATGGCGGAAGCCGTGGGCAAACTGACCGGCCGTCCGGGCATCGCCATCGTGACGCGCGGACCGGGCGCAACGCATGCCTCGATCGGCGTGCACACCGCCTTCCAGGATTCGACGCCGATGATCCTGCTGATCGGCCAATGTGCGCGCGAACATCTGGACCGCGAGGCGTTCCAGGAAATCGACTATCGCCGCATGTTTGGACAGATGGCGAAGTGGGTCGCGCAGATCGACGACCCGCGCCGCATTCCCGAGTACATGAGCCACGCGTTTCACACCGCAACCTCGGGACGACCGGGCCCGGTAGTGTTGTCGCTGCCGGAAGACGTGCTGAGCGATGTGTGTCCAGTGGTGCCGGGCGCGCCTGCGTATCACCGCGTGGCGGCATCGCCGTCGGCGGCGCAGATCGACCAATTGCGGCAACTGCTCGGAACCGCGAAGCGTCCGATGGTGATCGCCGGTGGCAGTGGCTGGACGCCGGAGGCGTGTGCGGATCTACAGCGCTTTGTCGAAGCATGGCAATTGCCGATTGGTCTCGCGTTCCGCTTTCAGGACACGCTGGACAACGACCATCCGAATTACGCTGGCGACGTAGGCCTCGGCATCAATCCGGCGCTGGCGGCGCGCATCCGCGATGCCGATTTGCTGCTCGTGCTCGGGCCACGCCTGGGTGAATCGACGACGGGCGGCTACACGTTGCTCGACATTCCGAAGACAAAGCAAACGCTGGTGCATGTGCATCAGGGCGCCGAGGAACTAGGCCGCGTGTACGCAGCGGATTTGCCGATCGTATCCGGCATGCCCGAACTGACTGCGATGCTCGCCGAGCTGAAGCCGACCACGCAACCGGCATGGGCTGGCACTGCAGAAGACGCTCACCGCGCGTATCTGGAATGGCGCACGCCACGACCGATACCAGGTGATGTGCAGATGGGCGAAGTGATCCGGCAACTGCGCGCGCACTTGCCGACGGATGCCATCGTGACGAATGGCGCAGGCAATTACGCGACGTGGCTGCACCGCCACTTCTCGTACAAGCATTTCCGTTCGCAGCTGGCACCGACGAGTGGCGCGATGGGATATGGCGTACCGGCGGCGATCGCAGCGAAGTCGATGTATCCGGAGCGCACGGTGGTGGCCCTGGCGGGTGACGGCTGTTTCATGATGTCGGCGCAGGAGTTGGCGACCGCCGTGCATTACGACCTGGCCGTGTTGTTCATCGTGGTGAACAACAGCCAGTTCGGCACGATCCGCATGCACCAGGAGCGGCACTATCCGAATCGTGTGCACGGCACGGCAGTGACAAATCCGGACTTCGCAGCATTCGCAAAATCGTTCGGCGCGCATGGCGAGCTCGTAGAACGGACGGAAGATTTTCTGCCGGCGTTGCAACGCGCGATCGCAGCAAAGCGACCCGCGCTGATAGAGATTCGCTTGCCGCAGGAGGCCAGCACGCCAGGCGCGACGCTGGAGCAGATCCGGGAACAGGGAAGGAAGCTGCGCGGGGAGACGGCGTAACGCACGGAATGCAGGGCGCGCAGGCGCCCTGCATGAAGGCGTGCGCAAAGAAAAGGTTATGCCCATCGGCGGAGCGCGAAGCGCAACGCTGGATGAATGACGGCTGTGTCACGAGCGCAGAAAATGCGAGGGCACAACTCGTCTCGGACCACTAAGCAAAGCAGACAGGGAGAGACACCTACAAGCTAGCGGTGTGAGCCCGCTTTCTTTGCTTACTTTCTTTGCGGCGGCAAAGAAAGTAAGTGCCGCCCCGCACAGGGGCAACACAAGCAAACCAAAAACAAAACAAGGAAAGGCCAAAAACAACAAAGCCCCGCGAGCCGCAAAAAAACCGGCCCACGAGGCAATGAAAAAATCAGCCACCGGCGAAAGAGAGCTACCCGCCGGGAGGCAAAAAAGAATTACTTCCCTCCAACACTCTGCAAAGTCGTCCACTTCCCATCAACGACCTTATACAGCGTGATGCCACCATTCTTCAGATCACCTTTGCCATCATATTCAAGGTGAGTCGTCGTCACAGCCGGCATATCCGTCTTCGCCAGCATCGGCAGATACTTCGCCGGATCCGTCGAATTCGCCTTCTTCATCGCGTCGAACATCGCCATCGCGCCATCGTAGGCATACGGCGAATACGTTTCCACGTCTTCGTTGAAGCGCTTCTTGTACTTGGCCACGTAATCCGCGCCGCCCGGCATTTGCTCCAGCGGCAGACCAGCCAGTGACGCCACCGTACCATTAGCCGCATCGCCAGCCAGCTTCAGGAACGTCGGCGTGTGGACCATTTCGCCACCCATCAACGGAGCCTTCACGCCCAGCGTCTTCATCTGCTTGACCATCGGTGCAGCTTGCGAATCCGCGCCACCGTAATAGATCAGATCCGGATTGACCGACTTCAGCTTGGTCAGAATCGACTTGAAGTCCACGGCCTTGTCATTCGTGAATTCACGATCGACGATCGTCGCGCCCGAAGCCTTGGCTGCCTTCTCGAACTGATCGGCCAGACCCTGGCCGTAGGCCGTGCGGTCATCCACGATGGCGATCTTCTTCATGCCGAGGTTCTTCACCGCGAACGTGCCGGCAACCGAGCCTTGCTGCGTGTCGGAGGTCATCATCCGGAACGTCGTCTTGAAGCCTTGTTGCGTGTATTCCGGCGCCGTCGCCATCGCGATTTCGGGGATACCTGCGTTCGCGTAGATGCGCGAAGCCGGGATCGTGGTGCCCGAGTTGAAGTGGCCGAGCATGCCCTTGATGCCGTCGTCCACCAGCTTCTGCGCAACCGTCGTACCGGTGCGCGGGTCAGCCTGGTCGTCCGCCGAATCCAGCACGAAGTGCACCGGCTTGCCGCCGATTACCGGCTTCGTGGCGTTCATTTCTTCCACAGCCAGCGTGATGCCGTTCTGGAAGTCCTTGCCGTAGTGAGCCTGTTCGCCCGTCATCGGACCAGCGAAACCCACCTTGACGTCTTCGGCCTGCTGCGCATGTGCTGTCCCCGCCACCGACATAGCGGCGACCAGTGCCGCGCCAGCCAGCTGTTTCATCTTGTGTTGCATAGCTTCTCCTTGAAACCAGGTGTGAATGGAGCGATTTCGGGGTCGCCGTACCGCTTCCGTTGTATTGAATCGACCGTTAAAGGTTGGCTCAACCGATCGTCATCAAATTCGCATTGCCGCCTGCCGCAGCGGTATTCACGCTCACCGAACGCTCTGTGAGCAGACGTTCGAGCGCGTAGTCTTCGTCGCCGCTGTCCAACGCGCCCGCCGCCACGCCCTGCACCGATACGATCGGTCCCGGACGTTTCGCGACTTCCTTCACCAGCGCCAGCAGTTCGTCACTATCGCCTTCGAACAGCACGGCGTCGAACGGGGTATCGGCGCTCTTCTTCACGCTGGCAAACGGCTTGAGCGCGGCGGGCAGCGTCGAGATCAACTGCTCGCCGGCAGCGCCCTCGAAGAGCGCGCGATTGCCGGTGGCCAGCACCGCCGCAAACTGCACGCGCGCGCCGCTTGCCGTCGATGCCACACACAGCACCGTGCCGCGTGCGCCGAGCGTGTAGGTGTTGCGCTCGCCGGTCGGTCCCGGCAGTACCGCCGTGGCACCGGCGAGCCCTTGCGACAGGTAACCATCGCAGCGCGCGGCCAGCGCCGGTTGCCGTTCCGCGATCAGCCAGTCGCGCAGCGTGGTGAGCGCCGAGGACGGATTGTCGCTGTTTTCAGCCGTTTGCGGGGCGTCGGCGACCAGCGACGACGCCAGCGATTTCGGCAATCCCGCCGGACGCGTGGCCAGCAGGCGTTGCAGATACAGCGCGCCGCCCGCTTTCGGTCCCGTGCCCGACAAGCCTTCGCCACCGAACGGCTGCACGCCCACCACGGCACCCACCACGTTACGGTTCACGTAGATGTTGCCAACGTGCGCGCGGCCGATCACGTGCGCGATGGTCTCGTCGATGCGTGTGTGGATGCCGAGCGTGAGCCCGTAGCCCGTAGCGCGGATCTGTTCGAGCAGCTTGTCCAGCGCGCTGCGACGATAACGGACCACGTGCAGCACCGGCCCGAACACTTCACGCTTCAGCTCGTCGATGCTGTCGAGTTCGATCAGCGTCGGCGGCACGAAGGTGCCCTGCGCGCCACCTTCCGGCATCGGCAATTGCTCGACCTTGCGGCCCTTTTCACGCATGGCGGCAATGTGCGCGTCGATGCCGCGCTTCGCGTCCACGTCGATCACCGGACCCACGTCCACCGAAAGGCGATCCGGATTGCCCACCGCAAGTTCGCGCATCGCACCGGTCAGCATTTCGAGCGTGCGGTCCGCCACGTCGTCCTGCAAACAAAGAACGCGCAGCGCGGAACATCGTTGACCGGCGGAGTCGTACGCGGAGTTCAGCACATCGGCGACGACCTGTTCGGCCAGCGCCGACGAATCGACGATCATCGCGTTCTGGCCACCCGTCTCGGCGATCAGCGGAATCGGCTTGCCGTCCGGGTCCAGACGCCCGGAGAGCGTCTTGTTGATGAGGCGCGCTACTTCCGTGGAACCGGTGAACATCACCGCCCGCGTGCGCGCATCGGCGACGAGCGCTGCGCCCACCGTTTCACCATCACCCGGCAGCAGTTGCACCGCGCCCGCCGGCACTCCGGCTTCGCGCAGGATGCGCACCGCTTGCGCGGCGATCAGCGGCGTCTGTTCCGCCGGCTTGGCCAGCACGGTGTTGCCCGCAGCCAACGCCGCCGCGACCTGACCCATGAAAATGGCCAGCGGGAAATTCCACGGGCTGATACACACCACGGGGCCCAGCGGACGGTGCGTGTCGTTGGAGAATTCGCTGCGAATCTGCGCGGAGTAGTAGCGCAGGAAGTCGATCGCTTCGCGGATTTCCGCGACCGCGTTCGGCAGCGACTTGCCCGCTTCGCGCACCACCAGACCCATCAGCGTGTGCATCTGCGCTTCGAGCAGATCGGCGGCGCGGGCGAGGCAATCGGCGCGCGCTTCGACCGGCGTCGCCTGCCAGATCGGTGCGGCTGCTACGGCATGCGAGAGCGCGGCGCTCACGTGCTCTGCGGTGGCTTCGACCACGGTGCCGACGAGGTCACGATGATCGGCCGGATTACGCACATCACGCGGTGCACCAGCGGCAATCTCGTCGCCCTCCAGCATGGGAGCGGCACGCCACGCATGATGCGCACTCGCCAGCAACGCTGAAGAAAGCGACGCGAGCCGATGCTCGTTCGACAGATCCAGCCCCATCGAATTGACGCGCTCCGCGCCATACAGATTGCGCGGCAGCGGAATCTTGGCATGCGGCGCGCCAAGCGGCACGACCTTCGACGCTTCCTCGACCGGATCGGCTACCAGGTCCTTGATTGCGACATTCTCATCCGCGATGCGGTTCACGAACGACGTATTTGCGCCGTTCTCCAGCAGACGCCGCACGAGGTACGCGAGCAGCGTCTCATGCGTGCCGACCGGCGCGTACACGCGGCACGGCCGGTTCAGTTTGTCGCGGCCGGTGACTTCTTCATACAGCGGCTCACCCATGCCGTGCAGGCACTGGAATTCGTACTGACCAGGGTAGTAGTTCTGACCCGCGAGGTGATAGATCGCCGAGAGCGTGTGCGCGTTGTGCGTGGCGAACTGCGGGTACACCGCGTCCGGCGCGCCGAGCAGCTTCTTCGCGCAGGCCAGGTACGACACGTCCGTATAGATCTTGCGCGTGTAGACCGGATAGCCTTCGAGACCGTCCACCTGGGCGCGCTTGATTTCGGTGTCCCAGTACGCGCCCTTCACGAGACGCACCATGATGCGGTGACGGCTGCGGCGCGCCAGATCGACGATGTAGTCGATCACGAACGGGCAGCGCTTCTGATACGCCTGCACCACGAAGCCGATGCCATTCCAGCCTGCCAGCTCCGGATCGAAGCACAGCGCTTCGAGCAGATCCAGCGAGATTTCCAGGCGGTCCGCTTCCTCGGCATCGATGTTCAGGCCAATGTCGTAACGGCGCGCGAGGATGGCGAGCGACCGCACGCGCGGCAGCAGTTCGCTCATCGTGCGTTCCTGCTGCGAGCGCGAGTAACGCGCGTGCAGCGCCGACAGCTTGATCGAGATGCCCGGGCCTTCGTAGATGCCGCGTCCGCCGGCCGCCTTGCCGATGGCGTGAATCGCCTGTTCGTACGAGGCGTAGTAGCGTTGCGCGTCGGCCTCGGTGGTGGCGGCTTCGCCGAGCATGTCGTACGAGTAGCGGAAACCGCGCGCTTCGAACTTGCGGCTGTTGGCGAGCGCCTCGGAGATGTTCTCGCCGGTGACGAACTGCTCGCCCATCAGGCGCATCGCCATGTCCACGCCCTTGCGGATCAGCGGTTCGCCGCCCTTGCCGATCAAACGCGTGAGCGCCGACGACAGGCCCGTTTCGCTATTGGTCGTGACCAGCTTGCCGGTGATCATCAAGCCCCACGTTGCAGCATTGACGAACAGCGACGGCGCCTGGCCGACGTGCGATTTCCAGTCGCCCTTGCTGATCTTGTCGCGAATCAACGCGTCGCGCGTGGCGCGATCGGGGATGCGCAGCAGCGCTTCGGCGAGGCACATCAGCGCGACGCCTTCCTGGCTCGACAGCGAAAACTCGTGAATCAGACCTTCGACGCCGCCGCCCTTGCTCTTGCCGCGCAGCGTTTCAACCAGCTTGCCCGCCATGGCCTGAACGTCGTTTGCGAGGTTGGCCGGCAAGCGCGCCTGACCCAGCAGGAACGGCACGCATTCTGGCTCGGGACGACGATAGGCCGCCGTGATCGCCGCGCGCAGCACGGATTGCGGTTGCACGTTCTGGGCGAAATCGAGGAACGGGTGCGACGCGCCGTCTTCTTCGTTATCCACGGCCGCGCCGTCCGCGAGATCGGCCGAACCCTGGGCGCCGGACAGCTCAGCAGGCAACTGGCCATGCTCGATCCGTTCGAGGTACGCGAAGATGGCCTGCTTGATGAGCCAGTGAGGAGTGCGTTCGAGACGGGTGGCGGCATCTTTCAGCCGGGAACGCAGGAGGTCGTCGACCTTGACGCCAAGGGTGGTGCTAGCCATGTTTCCTTCTATATGCCAGCCAACCCGCGCCGGCCAAAAGACTAAAAAGTTGGCCGAATCGTACGCTTCCCAATAAAAAGGTGCAACCTTCCAGAAAGTCTGGTTGCACCAACGTTAAACCCTTGTCGCAGCGGGCTTTGCGGCGGATCACCACGCGCCGCGCCGGTGCAACCGCGGCTCAGTACTTTCCCTTATAAATTTCTTTTGCCGCAACCCTTATCGAATCCGGAATTGCGCCGTTAATACAAACACATGATGCGCACCAGCGCACGATACGGGGCTATAACGAGGCGGTTGCTATGGAAAAGTGGTTGGTGGTAGCGGGAATCTGGTCGATGTGCGCGACGTGCGCGGTGCTGTTCATCCGTGGCGCGACGTGCTCCGTTGCGCGGGATTCGGCGGAAGGGTTGTCCTCCGGCGACCATGTGAGCAGCGCGATCCGCGATTGAACGTGGGCGTCAGTTGCATCGATGCGTGAGCCGATGGCCCGGCACACGGCAGCGGGCGGCTCGGCAAGCGACGGCAAAACTCCGGCAAGCAAGGATTTGCACGGCCTGATCCAGGCTGCGCACGCTCACGCCTGTCAGGCGCGCGGCGCAAACCGGTCGCACGTGTCGTCCGGTGAGACGAGCTGATCGTGCAGCAGGCACAGGCGGGTCGCCGCCACGCTGGCTCCATACCCAGAACTGAATACGGTGAGGCCTGGAATGCGCTGCTCAAGTGTTTGTCGATCGTCGGCGCGGAACCGGCAGCCGGCGCAACTGGGCCGGCACGCACGCGCCGCGCGCGTGGTCCCGTCCGGGCGGAGCGCGGCGTCGGTCACGAGCCCTGCCCCAAGCTATTCCAATACGATGCGAACACGTGCGCGGACAGCGCGTAGCCGATGGCGACATTGACGACCACACCGGCCGTGAACGCGAGGAATGGCTTCAGACCGGTCGCCGTCAGCAGGCGCAACCGCGTCGTCAATCCGATACTGAGAAAGCAGAAGATGAACGCCCACGTGCGCAGCGCGGTAATCGGCGCAACGAACTCGGGCATCACCACCTTGCGGTAATCCGCCAGTGAGTAGTGGCTCGCAATCCACGTCACGAGTGCCGACGCGATCACAAAGCCGATCACGAACTTCGGAAAACGCGCCCAGATTTCGCCTGCATCGGCCCTGGCCTTGACGCCGCTGTCCTGGCTTTCCCAGCGGGTGGAGGCGACAATCGCCAGCACGAACGCCCAAATGCCGATCCAGATGTCGCGGCCCACCACCTTCATCAGCGTGAACGCCTGCACCGACGCTTCCGGCGCACCCGCAATGGCGCCGCCCGCGTGTTTGGCGAAATCGCCGTAGGCCTGCGCGGCGGCAATGCCCGCCGCGTCCGCGAACTCGGACGTGCCAATCCACGCGCCGCCCACCGCCGTTGAAAGACCCAGCGAGCGCGAGGCGAACGGCAAGACGAAGATCATCACGATGGCCCACAGGATCACCAGCGTGATGGCCACCGACGCCTGTTCGCGTTTGGCGCGCACGGCGCCAGCAATGGCGATAGCCGCCGAGACGCCGCACACCGCTCCACCCACGCCCAGCACGGCGGCAAAACGCCGGTCGAGACCGAACGCCTTGGCGACGAAAAAGATCACGAAGAACGTCACCAGCGAAACGATGCTGGCCTGTCCGACCGCCACGGGACCGGCCCACACCAGCAGGGTCAGCGGCAAGGTCGCGCCGAGCAGCACGATGCCCACCTTGATATAAAACTCGACGCGCAAGCCGGCCGAGAACCACTCCGGCAAGCGAAACACGTTGGAGATCACGAGACCGAGCGCCAGCGCGACCAGCGGCGGTTCGAGGTTGTACTTCGAGGCGTTGACCCAGGCGCCGAGCGTGAAGATCAGCACCGAAGCGATGAACAGGATCAAAAACGACGGCAGGAAATGCGCAAGCCGATGCTTCAACGCCGCGAGGCTCACGCCGAACAGCACCGCGAACACGACGAACAGCGCGGCGTAGTTGGGGATGTGTTTGACGAGATCCTGTGCCGCTGCGCCCGGGTCCGACCATTTGACCGGCGCCACCGCCAGCCACTTGATGCTGCTGCCCGACGCGAACAGCGCCCACGCGACGACAATGACCAGCAGACCGATCCATACGGCCCACCAGTCTTCCGTGGCAAACAGGCCGCCGCCGCGCTTGACGGACGTATCGCGGCTCGAATCGGATTTGGCCGGTGCAGTGCCCGCCGGCAGGCTGTGATTGGTATCGCTCATCGCAAAGCCCCGAGAGTTGAGGTGCGTCGGCGCGGAAGGAGTTGGGATTGTTGTTAAAAACTGCGCCGATTCGGCGAAATATAGTCGAGCGCGGCTGGGAAACGAAACGACCTTTCGGACTATGAATATGACTGAAAGGGATTTGCACGCCGGACGATGCGCGGACGCACCAGGCAGGCCGGAACGCCGCTAGATATCCAACGGATCGACTTCAAGGTTCCAACGCAGCACACCCTTCAGGGTTCGCAGCACCGGTTGCCACGCGCGCAGCGTGGCTTGCAGCGCGGCGCGCGACGCGCTTTCGATCAGCAACTGCGCGCGATGCACGTGCATCACCTTGACGATGGTGAGCGGCACGGCGTCATAGACCGTCACGCGCTCGGCGGCCGGAATCTGCGAAAGCTCCGCGGCAGCCTGCTGCAGGAAGGCGATGGCCGCCTCCAGCGTGCGTCCTTCCGCTCGCAGCAAGGCTTGATACACGAACGGCGGCAAATGCGCGTCGCGGCGTTCGGCCAGCGTGGAATTGGCAAACCCCACGTAGTCGTGACGCGCCAGCGCGTGATACAGCGCGTGACGTGGATAGCGCGTCTGCACCAGCACTTCGCCGGGCAATCCGGCGCGGCCCGCACGGCCGCTCACCTGCATGAGCTGGGCGAAAAGGCGTTCACTGGCGCGGAAGTCGTGCGAGAACAAGGCGGTGTCTGCGTTCAGCACGCCCACCAGCGAAACCCGCTGGAAGTCGTGGCCCTTCGCGATCATCTGCGTGCCCACGAGGATGTCCACGTCGCCCGCGTGCACGTCGGAGAACAGCGCCTGCGCGCTGCCTTTGCGCCGCGTGCTGTCCGCGTCGATGCGCAGCACGCGCGCGCCCGGCACCGCGCTCGCAAGCGTTTCCTCGACCCGTTGGGTGCCACGGCCGAGCGGCGCGATATCCACGTTGCCGCAGTCCGGGCACGCGCGCGGAATGCGTGCTTCCCAGCCGCAGTGATGACAGCGCAGGCTCCGTTCCGGCTTATGCAGTACCACGTAGGCGCTGCAACGCGGACAACCGGCCACCCAGCCACAGGCATCGCAGGCGAGTTGCGGCGCGTAGCCACGGCGGTTGAGAAACACCAGGCTTTGCTCACCGCGTTCGAGGCGCGTTTTCAACGCCGCGATCAGCGGGCCCGACAGCCCTTCCACGGATGCGCGTCCGCGTCGTCGTTCTTCCTCGAGGTCGATCAGTTTGACGGTTGGCAGCACGGCTTCCGCCACGGCGCGGCGCGACAGGGTCAGCCGTGTATAGCGCCCCTGATCGGCCTGCCACCAGCTTTCCAGCGACGGCGTGGCAGAACCCAGCACCACCGGCAGGCCCAATTGCTTCGCGCGCCAGATGGCGAGATCGCGCGCCGAATAGCGCAGCCCCTCTTGCTGCTTGTAGGCGGGATCGTGCTCCTCGTCGACCACGATGATCGCGAGCTTCGGCAGCGACGCGAGCACCGCGAGACGCGTGCCGAGGACGATCCGCGCGCGTCCACTGTGGGCGGCGAACCAGTTGCGGGCGCGCTCGCCCTCGGCGAGTCCGCTGTGCAGCGTCACGATCGAGGTGCCGTCGAGCGCTGCGAAACGCGCCCGAAACGCGGCTTCGAACTGTGGCGTCAGATTGATTTCGGGCACCAGCACGAGCGCCTGCGCATCCGGCCGCGCCTCGAGGATCGCGGCAAGCGCGCGCAGATACACCTCGGTCTTGCCGCTGCCGGTCACGCCGTGCAACAGGAACGGGGCGAAACCCTGCGCGTCGCGGATCGCTTCGACGGCTGCGGTTTGTTCGCCGGTGAGCGTGGGCAAGACCGGCGCGGGCAAGCGGTCGCCCTGCAGCGCTGGCAGCGCGGCGAGTTCGGCTGCCTCGGTCACTTCTAGCGAAACCCATCCTTCTGCCTGCCATGCTGCAAGCGTGGCGATTGCCTTTGGATGGATTGCACGCGCGTCGGCAGCGAGGAGTGTTTCGTTGTCGACGAGCGCCTGCGCGAGCCGCCGTAGCGCGCTGGCCCGCGCAGGCAGCGCATCGGGCAACGCCGCGCGGCCGGCCGGCAACAACTGGAAGCGCTCCACCGGCGCCAGCAAACGGTCCCAGCGCGAAGCATCGCGCAGCGCCTGCGGCAGCGCCGGCAGAGCCACTTCGCCGACGCCACGCTGGTAGTAGTCCGCGGCAAACTCCGCCAACTCCAGCCACGCTTCGGAGAGCGGCGGGCAGGCTTCACACAGCGCTCCGGCCACACGCAGCTTGTCTGCCGGAACCTCACTGTGAGCGGTTACTTCGCGCACGAGCCCCACCACCTGCCGCTTTCCGAACGGCACGCTGACGAGCATGCCGGGCTGCGCCGGTTCAGCGGCGTCGCAACGGTAGTCGAACAGGGTTGGCAACGGATGATCGAGCGCAACGCGGACGAAAACAGGGCTCACGTGTGTGTCTGGGTCCGGTCGAAAAGGGGTCAGCAGCGCGATGGACGCGTCGTGGACGCGATCAGCGGAGGACGCGCGACCTCAACGTTCGGTAAGAAGGTGATGAGCGCGGCGAAGTTAAAGTAAAACTTCACTTTCTGCGCTAAGTTTTGGATTGTACTGAACAATTGCTATTTACCCGCACATCCTGTGGATAACTTTGTTGAGAACTCCGCCCGATCGCCCCGAAAAGCGCGCCACTACTACGTTATGTGGACTACCGCACATTGCGAAAAAAACCGCTGAAACCCTTGCCAGACAAGGACTTGATCAGATGCGCACGCAACTTGCAAGGGCTTGGGCGCAAATAAAGCCTCTACCGCGCCGCAGCGTTAACAATGTGTATAAGTCAAGTCTTGACAACGGTGGAAGGGCCATCCGACGGCGTCGCTGCGCGACTTTTTTCCTTAGCCTGAGAGCCCAGTTCGCTGCAATGCAGCAAGTGCGTTATGCCTTTTGCATGTTTTCGCCCGCTCCAGCGGCGCGAATGGCCCGGCTGTGGCGATGCACCTCGTCCACCAGTTCAGCGACGTTTTCTGGCGGCGTGAACTGCGAAATGCCGTGGCCGAGATTGAAAACGTGGCCGGGATGATTCCCGAAGCTGTCGAGCACGCCCCGCGCTTCCATGCGGATTGCCGAGGGCGGCGCGAACAGCACGGAGGGGTCGATGTTGCCTTGCAGCGCCACCCGGTCGCCCACGCGCTCGCGCGCCCTGGCGAGATTCACCGTCCAGTCGAGGCCCACCGCGTCCACGCCGGTCGAGGCAATCTCGTCCAGCCACAGTCCACCGCCCTTCGTGAAAGTGATCACCGGGATCTTTTCGCCTTCGTGCTCGCGCTTGAGCTGGCTGACCACCTGCGCGATGTAATGCAGCGAGAACCGCTGGTAGATGCCATCTGCAAGCGCGCCGCCCCACGTGTCGAAAATCATCACGGCTTGTGCGCCGGCTTCGATCTGCGCGTTGAGGTACGCCGCAACCGCCTGCGCATTCACTTCGAGGATGCGATGCATCAGATCCGGACGCGCGTACAGCATGGACTTCACGGTGCGGAAGTCGTCCGAACCGCCGCCTTCCACCATGTAGCAGGCGAGCGTCCACGGGCTGCCGGAAAAACCAATCAACGGCACGCGTTGACGCCCTTGCGCGTCTTTCAGGGCCGTGCGGATTTCGCGAACGGCGTCGGTGACGTAGCGCAAGGTGGCGTCGATATCGGGCACGGCGAGGCGCGCAACATCGGCCTCGGTACGCACCGGGCGCGCGAACTTCGGCCCTTCGCCCGCCACGAATTCGAGGCCGAGCCCCATTGCGTCCGGCACGGTGAGGATGTCTGAGAACAGAATGGCGGCATCGAGCGGATAGCGGTCGAGCGGCTGGAGCGTGACTTCCGTGGCGTACGCGGGATTCTTGGCGAGGCCAAGGAAGCTGCCAGCCCGGCTGCGCGTAGCGTTGTACTCCGGCAGGTAGCGGCCCGCCTGACGCATCAGCCAGATCGGCGTGTAGTCGGTCGGCTGGCGCAGCAGCGCGCGCAGAAAGGTGTCGTTCAGAAGGTTATGGGCCACGTTGCATACGACTCAGGGCAAAGGGGCATTTTACCGGACCCGGCTCGCGTCAAACGTGCATCTTGGCCGATCGGGCTAATAACCGGCGGCATTGTTCCGGGATGTGCCGCGCCTGGCCCTGGCCGTCTGGCCGATATTCACCGTCGAAGCGGCAGGCTATGATCAGCCGCGATATCCAAGCCGAACAACTACCCGGGAGATTCGATGATCAAGGCTGCGCGGCTACTGGTGAGCTCATGGTTGTGGGCATTGATCGGCGTGGCCAGCCTCGCCCACGCTCAAGGCGCACCCTCCACGCCTGACGGTCATACTGGCGCGCCGTCGCGGCTCGACGAAATCGTGGCGCGGGGCACGCTGCGGGCCTGCACGACCGGCGACTACAAGCCTTATTCCTTCGATAAGGGCGACGGGCATTTCGAAGGCATCGACATTGATATGGCCGAATCGGTGGCGAAGTCGCTCGGGGTGAAAACGGAATACATCAAGACGTCGTGGTCCAATCTGATGAACGACTTCGTGGCGAAGTGCGATATCGGCATTGGCGGCGTGTCACCCACGCTCGAGCGGCAAAGGCGCGCATTCTTCACGCAGGCTTACATGATCGACGGCAAGACACCGATCGTGCGCTGTGACGACGCGGAGAAGTATCAGACAGTCGCGCAGATCGACCAGCCGTCGGTACGGGTGATCGTCAATCCCGGCGGCACGAACGAACGCTTTGCCCGACAGTATTTCCCGCACGCGAATCTGACGGTGTTTCCCGACAACGTCACGGTCTTCAAGCAGATTCTGACGGGCAAGGCCGACGTGATGGTGACGGACGCATCGGAAACTCTCCTGCAGCAGAAGCTGAACCCAGGCTTATGCTCGGTGCATCCAGACAAGCCGTTTCAGTACGGTGAGAAAGCGTGGCTACTGCCGCGTGGGGACGTGGTGTTTCAGCAATACGTGGATCAGTGGTTGCACCTTGCTCGTGCAACAGGCGAGTATCAGGCGATCTCAGACAAGTGGCTAAAGTGACTCTGAAGTAGGTGCCACGTGTACTCGGCGCACGTGGCTGAAGCCAAAGGCAGAGCCGTGACCACACAACGGGCAGGTTGGTGCCCCGCAATCTGTAACCGCCGCCGCGCCAATAAGTGCCTACAGAGTTGGCGGACCGAGGTGCCAATGTGGGCCGCTTATCGGTGTGTTTCCGATAGCACCGCTGGCGATCATTCCACTGCGCGATCTGCGAACCGATAAGGCAATTAGAAAGGTCAGCATCGCCCGCCTACGCAGGCGTAGTGGGCGATTGGCCGAAATCCCAGCAAGTCTGTAAGGTTCCCATATAGCGCCGACAAAAGTGGAAGCGCTTCCTGTGGTGCGTGCCAAGCATCAATTGAACCCGTGTTCACACGAAATTTCACATCGGAAACAATTACGTTTTAAACAGCTTTCAACGGCAAGAAATCCCCGAAAGCCTTGTCTGGTGGGCGTTACAACCTGAAACACTTTGTTACCGCGCCTCCAGACTTATTCGCCCACAATGCCCTCAACGGTTTCAACACGGATGTGGCTGGGTGCGTGGTGTGAGCGGACATGATGCACTTGCCGGTCGGCGTTAGCCGAAGCCCTGGAAAGGGGCATCCCTGCTGGGGCCGTGGCTGACGCTTAGGGCGTCTACCCAGTCGGTTCCTCCAATGGTCTCCTCGCGCTAACCCCGTAGCGTGTGGTTTTTAGCGGGCTCCAGGCCCGCTTTTTTTTTCCCTAGCCAAACGTTTGCGCGTTGTCGGTTTTGTCTGTCGGTCTTGTTACAAACCGGCGCGCCAGGTGTTCTGACTACGTCTGTTCTTCAACGGCGCGGCGCGCGTTTTTGCGCTGCGCCGTTGTTGCATTCAAACACCGTTCAAAACGCCTTGCTTCCCTGCGCCGGTCCCCGGTCGGGTGATCAAGCCGTCCCGTTCTGCTGCAGATTCAGCTCGCGAATCATCCGTTCGCGCATCACGAACTTCTGCGCCTTGCCGGTGACGGTCATGGGCAGTTCGTCGACAAAACGGATGTACCGCGGCACCTTGTAGTGCGCGATCTGACCGTGGCAGAAGGCCTGAATCTCTTCGGTACTCGCCTGCTCGCCCGCCCGCAACACGATCCACGCGCAAATCTCCTCGCCGTACTTCGGGTCGGGCACGCCAAACACCTGCACGCTCTGAATCTTGGGGTGACGGAACAGAAACTCTTCGATCTCACGCGGATAGATGTTCTCGCCGCCGCGGATCAACATGTCCTTGAGCCGCCCGACGATGTTGCAGTAGCCATCGGCATCGAGCGTCGCGAGATCGCCGGTGTGCATCCAGCCGTCGACAATGCTTTCGCGCGTTTTTGCTTCGTCGCCCCAATAGCCCTGCATCACCGAGTAGCCCTTTGTGCACAACTCGCCAGTCTCGCCTATCGGCACGATCTGCCCGAGCGCATCCACGATCTTCACTTCGAGATGCGGCTGGACGCGTCCGACCGTACAGGTGCGCTTGTCCAGCGGATCCGAGGTCGAACTCTGGAAGGACACCGGACTTGTCTCCGTCATCCCGTAGGCGATCGTGATTTCGGCCAGATGCATGCGCGACACCACCTTCTTCATGGTTTCGATCGGACACGGCGAACCCGCCATGATGCCGGTCCGAAGCCGGGTGAAGTCGAACGAGGCGAACGCGGGATGATCGAGCTCCGCGATAAACATGGTCGGGACGCCATGCAACGCCGTGCAACCCTCCTCCGACACGGCGGCGAGCGTCGCGGCCGGATCGAAGCCTTCGCCGGGGAACACCATCGCGGCGCCCACTGAAACGCATGCCAGCACGGCCAGCACCATGCCGAAGCAGTGATAAAGCGGAACGGGAATGCACAACCCGTCCTGTTCCGAAAGACGCATGGCCATCGCGATAAAGCGCGCGTTGTTGACCACGTTGCGATGCGTGAGCGTGGCGCCCTTGGGGCTGCCGGTCGTGCCGCTGGTGAACTGGATGTTGATGGGATCGTCGGCGCGCAGGTCCGCACCGATTGCATCGAGCGCCAGCGGGTCGAGTGTGGTCCGGCCCAGTTCGATGACCTCTGAGAGCGTCAGCATGCCGGACGTTTCGGTGTCGCCCATGCGAATCACGATCCGCAGGTTAGGCAAACGTGGTGCATGCAGATCGCCGGGCGCGTGATCCGCGAGCTGCGGGGCGAGCTCCTGCAGCATCGCCAGATACTTCGATGACTTGAAGCAGTCCGCCGTCACGAGGGCCTTGCAGCCCACCTTGTTCAACGCATAGTCGAGCTCGGTCAACCGGTAGGCCGGGTTGATGTTGACCAGCACCGCCCCGATCCGCGCGGTGGCAAACTGCGTCAGCAGCCATTCGACCCGGTTCGGCGACCAGATGCCGACTCGATCCCCCTTGACGATGCCGAGTGCGGCCAGGCCCGCCGCAAACACGTCGACTTCGAGCGCAAATTCCCGCCACGTCCAGCGGATACCCTGCTCGCGGAACACTACGGCTGGCCGATCCGGAAAACGCTCCATCGTCTCACGCAGAAATTGCGCAACCGTCGCGTCGCTGAGTGGTGTTTGCGTCGAGCCACGCACGTAGGAAAGTCCGTCTTTCGGTTTGATGAGCGCGTCTTCACCTGACGTTTTGGTCGACATGGTGTGTCTCCGTGAGTTTTGCCCGCTCAGTCGAACGAATTTGAGGCCGATTGTGCATCGGCGCTGGGCGACGCGGCATCAAGTGTTACCCGCAAACCGACGCGCCCAACGCACCGCTGCGCATCCGACGCATTTCTGCTCACCTTTCCGTAAACGTCAAATTGAAGGCGAAAAAAAAGCAGCCACTAGGGCTGCTTTTCATTTGCTGCTGACTGCGCTCGTGGCCTGGAGCTTACTGCTGACCGCGCAGCTTGCGCAGGCGCTGGATTGCCGCGAGCTGAGCCGTCGCGTACGCGAGTTCCGCCTGAGCGGTAGCGTACTCGAGGTTCGAGCCCGTGTTTTGCAGCGCCTCTTCAGCGCGCTTACGGGCTTCTTCGGCCTTGGCTTCGTCGAGGTCGCTGCCACGGATGGCCGTGTCAGCCAGCACCGTCACCGCACCCGGTTGAATTTCCAGAATGCCGCCGGCGACAAACACGAACTCTTCGTCGCCGTTCTCCGCTTCGATGCGCACCGCACCCGGACGAATCCGCGTGATGAGCGGCGTGTGACCCGGCAGAATGCCCAGTTCACCCGCTTCGCCCGGCAGCGCTACGAATTTCGCCTGACCCGAGAAGATCTGCTCTTCCGCGCTGACGACGTCTACTTTAATGGTTGCCATATCGACTCCTGTCGACGAGGGTAAGCGCTTTCGCACCCACTCTCGTCCCATGTAAGGCGGGTTGAGCGTATTGCGAGGCGGCGGCTTCGCGGAAGACTACCCAAAAGACAGTCAACGCTGACGAACCGACGCCCACCTCGTTACACCCGACCGTTACTGGATCTTCTTGGCCTTTTCGAAGGCTTCGTCGATCGTGCCGACCATGTAGAACGCCTGCTCCGGCAGATGATCGCATTCACCGCCCACGATCATCTTGAAGCCGCGGATCGTTTCCTTCAGCGGCACGTACTTGCCCGGCGAGCCCGTGAACACTTCAGCAACGTGGAACGGCTGCGACAGGAAACGCTGGATCTTACGAGCGCGCGCCACGGCGAGCTTGTCTTCCGGCGCGAGTTCGTCCATACCCAGAATCGCGATAATGTCGCGCAGTTCCTTGTAGCGCTGCAGCGTTTGCTGCACGCCGCGCGTGATCGAGTAGTGCTCTTCGCCGATCACGTTCGGGTCGATCTGACGCGAGGTCGAATCGAGCGGGTCCACGGCCGGATAGATACCCAGCGAAGCGATGTCACGCGACAACACGACGGTTGCGTCCAGGTGGCCGAAGGTCGTAGCCGGCGACGGGTCGGTCAAGTCATCCGCAGGGACGTACACGGCCTGCACCGACGTGATCGAGCCAGTTTTGGTCGACGTAATACGTTCTTGCAGCTTGCCCATTTCTTCAGCCAGCGTCGGCTGATAGCCCACTGCCGACGGCATACGGCCGAGCAGTGCCGACACTTCCGTACCGGCCAGCGTGAAACGGTAGATGTTGTCGACGAAGAACAGCACGTCCAGACCTTCGTCACGGAAGTGCTCAGCCATCGTCAGGCCGGTCAGCGCAACGCGCAGACGGTTGCCCGGCGGCTCGTTCATCTGGCCGTACACCAGCGCGACCTTGTCGAGAACGTTGGAATCCTTCATTTCATGATAGAAGTCGTTCCCTTCGCGGGTACGCTCGCCAACACCGGCGAACACGGAATAACCACCGTGTTCCTTAGCGATGTTGTTGATCAGTTCCATCATGTTCACGGTCTTGCCCACACCGGCGCCACCGAACAGACCCACCTTACCGCCCTTGGCGAACGGGCAGATCAGGTCGATAACCTTGATGCCGGTTTCGAGCAGTTCCGTGGACGGCGACAGTTCGTCGAACGCCGGCGCCTTCTGGTGAATACCGCGCGTGACGTCCGAGTTGATCGGACCGGCTTCGTCGATCGGACGGCCCAGCACGTCCATGATGCGGCCGAGGGTCGGCTTGCCGACCGGCACGCTGATGGGCGCACCCGTGTTCTTCACGATCGTGCCGCGGCGCAGCCCGTCGGAAGCACCCAGACAGATGGTACGAACCACGCCGTCACCCAGCTGTTGCTGGACTTCGAGCGTCAATTCCGAACCGTCGAGAATGAGCGCGTCGTAAATCTTCGGCATGTGCTCACGCGGGAATTCCACGTCGATCACCGCGCCGATGCACTGTACGATCTTGCCTTCTACCAAAGCAGTAGTACTCATCGCTTTTCCTTTAGATACTCAATTCTTCACTCGCGCAAAGGCGCAGTTTCGGTGAGGTGCGCCAACGAGGCGCACACGAAGCGGTATGCCCGACCTTGACGGTCAGACGGCCGCTGCACCACCGACGATTTCCGACAGTTCTTTCGTGATCGCTGCCTGGCGGCTCTTGTTGTACACGAGCTGCAGATCGTTGATGACCGTCTTCGCATTGTCCGAAGCGGCCTTCATGGCGACCATACGGGCCGACTGCTCCGACGCCATGTTTTCCGCCACGGCCTGGTACACCAGCGCCTCGACATAACGCACGAGCAACTCGTCCACCACGGCCTGCGCGTCCGGTTCGTAGATGTAGTCCCACGACGTGTTCGGCGTCGTGCCATCTTCTTCCGTGCGCTCGAACTGCTCTGCCGACAGCGGCAGCAGTTGCTCGATCACCGGCTCCTGCTTCATCGTATTGACGAAGCGCGTGTACGCCAGGTACACCGCCGAGATCTTGCCTTCCGAGTACATGTCGAGCTGCACCTTCACCGCGCCGATCAACTTCTCGAGGTGCGGCGTGTCGCCCAGCGCCACGACGTTCGACACAACCTTCGCACGCAGACGATTCAGGAAACCCAGACCCTTGCTGCCGATCGCCGTTGCTTCGATCGTCTGGCCCTTGCCTTCCAGTTCCTTGAACTTCTGCAGCGACGCACGCAGCACGTTGGTGTTCATCCCGCCGCACAGACCCTTATCGGTCGTGACGAGGATGATGCCGGCCGTCTTCGCGCCCTCGTTCGACACCATGAACGGGTGACGATACTCGGGGTTCGCACGGCTCATGTGCGCAGCGATGTCGCGGACCTTGTCGGCATACGGGCGAGCAGCGCGCATGCGCTCCTGAGCGCGGCGCATCTTCGATGCGGCCACCATCTCCATCGCTTTTGTGATCTTGCGCGTGTTTTGCACGCTCTTGATCTTGCCGCGAATTTCCTTCATTCCAGCCATTGCTTGCTCCTTCATCGAAGCAGCGCGGGGGCATGTTCATGCGGCCCGCGCCGCTTCAAGGTCCGTTTATGCCTTGCGGGTCACTCGCGGATCAATAAGCGCCGGACTTCTTGAAGTCTTTGATAGCCGTATGCAGCAGGCCTTCGTCGTCCTTCGAGAGTTCCTTGGTGTCTTCGATGCGCTTGATCAGGTCAGCGTGCTTCGACTTCAGTTGCTCACGCAGGCCCTTTTCGAACGGCAGCACTTGCGCGACTTCCAGATCGTCGAGGTAGCCGTTGTTCGCTGCGAACAGCGCAACCGCCAGCTCCCACACCTGCAGCGGCTGATACTGCGGCTGCTTGAGCAGTTCCGTCACGCGGCGGCCGCGTTCCAGCTGCTTGCGGGTGGCTTCGTCGAGGTCGGAAGCGAACTGCGCGAACGCAGCCAGTTCACGGTACTGCGCGAGGTCGGTACGGATACCGCCCGACAGCTTCTTCACGACCTTCGTCTGAGCGGCACCGCCCACACGCGACACCGACACGCCGGCGTTAATAGCCGGGCGGATACCTGCGTTGAAGAGGTCGGTTTCCAGGAAGATCTGGCCGTCGGTAATCGAGATCACGTTCGTCGGAACGAACGCGGTCACGTCGCCAGCCTGCGTTTCAATGACCGGCAGTGCCGTCAGCGAACCGCTCTTGCCCTTGACTTCACCGTTGGTGAACTTCTCGACGTACTCTTCCGAAACGCGTGCAGCACGCTCCAGCAGACGCGAGTGCAGATAGAACACGTCACCCGGATACGCTTCGCGGCCCGGCGGGCGGCGCAGCAGCAGCGAGATCTGACGGTATGCCCACGCTTGCTTGGTCAAGTCGTCGTACACGATCAGCGCGTCTTGACCGCGGTCGCGGAAGTATTCGCCCATCGAGCAGCCGGCGTACGGTGCGAGGTATTGCATCGCAGCCGATTCCGAAGCCGAAGCCGCCACGACGATGGTGTATTCCATCGCGCCGGTTTCTTCGAGCTTGCGCACCACGTTCATGATCGACGACGCTTTCTGACCGATCGCGACGTAGATACAGAACAGGTTCTTGCCCTTCTGGTTGATGATCGCGTCAACCGCAACGGCGGTCTTGCCGCACTGACGGTCGCCAATGATCAGCTCGCGCTGGCCACGGCCAACCGGCACCATTGCGTCGATCGACTTCAGGCCGGTCTGGACCGGCTCCGACACCGACTTACGCCAGATCACGCCCGGTGCAATCTTTTCGATTGCGTCGGTCTTCTTCGCGTTGATCGGGCCCTTGCCGTCGATCGGGTTGCCGAGTGCGTCGACGACGCGGCCGAGCAGTTCCGGACCCACCGGCACTTCGAGAATGCGGCCCGTCGTCTTGACGATGTCGCCTTCCGAAATGTGTTCGTACTCACCCAGAATCACGGCGCCGACCGAGTCGCGCTCGAGGTTCAGTGCGAGACCGTAGGTGTTGCCCGGGAATTCGAGCATTTCGCCCTGCATCACTTCCGACAGGCCGTGAATACGCACGATACCGTCGGTCACGGAGATCACGGTGCCCTGGTTGCGAACGTCTGCGCTCGCTTCAAGGCCCTGGATCCGGCTCTTGATCAGCTCGCTGATCTCAGAGGGATTGAGTTGCATTATTCGCTCCTGATAGTCAATTCTGTTGCGTGCCAGCCGCTTAAGCGCTTGCGGCGCTTCAGGCCGTCAGAGCCGTTTGCATGCTGGCAAGCCGCGCGCGGACCGAGGTATCGAGCACTTCATCGCCGACCGTCACGCGCACTCCGCCGATCAGCGACGAGTCGATCTCGACCACGGGCTTCAGCTTGCGCTTGAACTTGCGTTCGAGACTGGCGACGAGTTCATCCAGCTGGGCGCCTTCGAGCGGAAACGCGCTGACGATCAACGCGTCAGCCGCGCCTTCACGGGCGTTCTTCAACGCTTCGAACTGCTCGGCGATTTCGGGCAGCAATTGCAGACGGTGGTTGTCCACCAGCATTTGCACCAGATTCTTCGCCTGCGCGTTGTCCTTGAGCGGCGACTTGACCGCAGCCAGCAGCAGATCGCTGACCTGGGCGCGGCTTACCTTCGGGCTCGTGGCGATAGACAGCACTTCGGGCAGACGCGCAACCTGTGCCAATTCCTGCACGAACGAGGACCAGGCGGCGACGTCACCAGCTTCGGCCACGCCAAACAGCGCTTCTGCGTACGGACGGGCGATGGTTGCAAGTTCGGCCATGATCAGAGCTCGGCTTTCAGTTGATTCAGCAGGTCGGCATGTGCCGCCTGGTCGACTTCGCGCTTCAGGATCTGTTCAGCGCCCTTGACCGCCAGCGCAGCCACTTCGCCGCGCAGCGCTTCACGCGCCTTCACGACCTGCTGATCTGCATCGGCCTTCGCTTGCGCGAGGATACGGGCGGCTTCAGCTTGCGCCTGCGCCTTGATTTCGTCAGCCAGCGCGACTGCGCGCTTTTCGGCGTCGGCAATGCGTTGCTGGCCGTCGTTGCGTGCCTGCGCCAGTTCCTGGTCGACGCGCTTGTGAGCCGCTTCCAGTTCAGCCTTGCCCTTTTCAGCGGCAGACAAACCGTCGGCGATCTTCTTTGCGCGCTCGTCGAGGGCGTTGACCAACGGCGGCCACACGAACTTCATCGTGAACCACGCGAGGATCAGGAACACGACCATTTGCGCAAACAGGGTTGCGTTGAGATTCACGGTGTTTCCTTAAACGTTGCTAGTTCGGAAAGTGAAACGGCAAGGCGCTCATCGATTCTGTATTCGATCAGCGCCCGAGTGCCCGTTCCGCCCTGCGCCCTTACCAGTTATAGCTCAGGCGCAAACTTCCGAGGAACCTCAGCCTGCCAGCTTCGACAGCAGCGGGTTCGCGAACGCAAACAGCATTGCCACACCAACGCCAATCAGGAACGCCGCATCGATCAGACCAGCCAGCAGAAACATCTTCGTTTGCAGCGGGTTCATCAGTTCAGGCTGACGAGCGCATGCTTCGATGTACTTGCCACCCATCAGACCGATACCGATACAGGCGCCGATTGCACCCAGGCCGATGATGATGCCGATACCGATGGCGGTCAGACCCTGGATGTTGGCGATGAAAGCTTGCATGATCACTCCTTTGTGAAAAGTCTTTTAGAACTGGTTGGAACTGGGATTTGAAAATTTAAAGCGATTCTTTGTCGACAGAGCAGGTTAGTGCTTGTCGTGTGCCTGGCCGAGATACACCAGCGTCAGCATCATGAAAATGAACGCCTGCAGCAGCACGATCAGAATGTGGAAGATGGCCCACACGCTGCCGGCGATCACGTGGCCGATGAAGCCAAGCACCGTCGTGTCCGCGCCGAAGCTCCAGATGCTGCCCAAGAGGGCAATCAGCAGGAACAACAGTTCGCCCGCGTACATGTTGCCGAACAGCCGCATGCCGAGCGAGACCGTCTTTGCGACGAACTCGATGATGTTCAGTGCCAGGTTCGGGATCCACAGCAGCGGATGCGCGCCGAACGGAGCGGACAGCAGTTCATGGATGAAGCCGCCAGCGCCCTTGATCTTGAAGTTGTAGTAAATCATCAGCACGAACACGCCAAGCGCGATGCCGATGGTGCCGTTCAGGTCGGCCGTCGGGACGATGCGATGGTGCGGGATGACTTCCGACAAACCGAGCCAGCCGATGACACGGCCCGGCAGGTCGACGGGGATGAAGTCGAGCGAGTTCATCAGGGCAACCCAGACGAACACGAAGAGTGCGAGCGGCGCAATGAAGGTGCGGCTGCCGTGGATCATCGACTTGGATTGATCCTCGACCATCTCGACCAGCATTTCGATGGCGCATTGGAAACGCCCCGGCACGCCCGACGTTGCCTTGCGGGCGGCGAGATGCAGGATGAAGATCGTGGCCAGGCCGCAGAGGATCGACCAAAACAGCGTATCCAGATTCCAGACGTGAATATCGAAAATCGACGTCTGGTGCGCGGTGGAGAAGTTCTGCAAGTGGTGCGCGATGTACTCGGACGGATCCATCGCGCGCGTTCCTTCGCTAGCTGCCATATCGTTAATGCCACCCAAATTGTCGAAAATCGGTCCGGGCTGCTCCCGCCGCAATGCTGTATTGCGGGAACACGCCGGCGCGAGTCATGTCATACTCGCGCGCCTTTTGCCGGCGCCTCGCGCCAGCCAGTATCTCGTTGCATCCGCGTCAGGCGTCATCGCCACGCGAGCGCGATCCAGTACGTCTTCAAAGCAATGAGGTAGGTCACGAGCAGCGGCACCCAGCGTACGTCGTGATACCAGAATGCGATGGCTACGAACATCGCAATCGTTGTCCCCATCTTGAGCGCTTCGCCGATCATCCAGCTCATGACTGTTTCGGCGCCGCTCAGTGTTCTTAGGCGCGCCGCAAACAGCGCGCCTGGCACCCAGCAAATTGCTCCCCCCAGGAACGCGGACAGCGCAGCAGCGCCCGGCGGCTTGTAGAACAGCCACCACACCAGCGTAGCACCCAGGGACAAAACCATTTGCGCCGCCACGACCTTGAAAGGCGTGACACGCGATGGACGACTCACGTTTGGACCGAAGAGCTTTTCCGCTTCAGCCCGCGTGAGCGGAACGATATTGTTATCTTGTTGCTCGGCGTCCCACGCCTCTTCGCGCGTGGACGACTGACCGGAGGTGACGGCGGAAACGTGGTGCGCTTCGCGGGGTTCGTCGTGCCCATTTTCCGGCGCTTGATTCGACGTTTTGACCGCCATCGCAGTGTTCCGAAAGTCGTATTCCAGCCCGTCAGCTTACGCAGTACTTACGGGGTTGCCGTGCAATTAAATCCGGGCGATTGTAAGCGATAGTTGCAGGCAATTCAAGACTTTAGGCCGTTCAATAAAGCGCGTGAAACGCCACCCCATCATGCGGAAGAACGGCTTTTGGACGGTAACGGACGTCAACTGTAAGACTGTCGGGGGACGGCTAAAAATGCAATTGGCGTTGGCCCGACCTGGTGCTCGCGACGTACCACGATGACGCTTCCGCGTCCGTGTCATATATGCAACAAAAGCCACCCGCCGACCACCCCGGCGACCAGCCAGAATGGCACGGCGTAGAGGTGAAACTTCAGCCACATGCCGCGTTCATTTGAAAGGCGTACGGCGATGAGATTGGCCAATGAGCCAATGGCAATGCCAAACCCTCCCACGCTCACGCCGAACGCCAACGCGCGCCAGTTTTTGGTGAACTCGGCCAGCATGATCGCGGCCGGCACGTTACTGATGGCCTGTGAGAGCACCGCCCCGGCGGCGTAGGCGCGCAACGGCGTAGCAAGCCCGAGTTGGCCGACGGTCTGATGCACCCACGGCAGCGCCGCGACACTGCGCAGCACGATGAACATGAAGACGAAGATCAGCAGCAGCAGCCAGTCGATCTTGAGGACGATCTCGCGTCGCCACAGCAGGAAGCCGAGCATGATGGCCGCGAGTCCGATGCCCGCACGATGCGAATCCGCGAGCAGAACGAAACCTACGAACAGCACCGCGGCGACGCCAACCAGCGTGCGGTCGACAGGATGCGGCTCGGCGTCTTTAGACAGATCGAGCGCCTTGCCGCGAAAGCTCACGGCCGTCAGCGCATACAGCATGATCATCAATGCCGCGCACAGCGGTGCCAGCGCCCAGACGAAACTGCCGAACGAAACACCGCTGGTCTGCCACAGAAACAGGTTTTGCGGATTGCCGAGCGGCGTGAGGATCGAACCTGCATTCACCGCAAGCGCGATGAAAATCACGAGCCGCTTCAAAGGCAACGGCGTGAGCTTGTGAAGCGACAACGTCAGCGGAATGACGACGAACAACGCGACGTCGTTCGTGAGCAGCGTGGAAAGCGCGGCCGCGAGACCAATCAGCAGAAACGCGAGGCTGCGCTCCGAACGGATGTGATGGACCACGCGGTGCGCCATCCACATCAGGAATCCTGACAATTCCACTGCCTTGGTCAAGATCAGGAGTCCTGCCAATGTCAGGACCGTCTGCCAGTCTATCAGGCCCGGCAGTGAAAGCCAGGGGCGTGGATGCAGCCACTGCAGCGCAATCAGCGCGACGACGAGAACCGACAGTACCGGTTCCTTCGCCGCATACGAGATGAGCTTGCGTACTGGGTGGCTGGATGTCTGGGTGTCGTGCCCGGCGCTCGTCACGGCGACCGTCGGTCAGGCGGTCGCGCTGCCGCGCAGGCGGACAAGAATGCCCTCCAGTGCGTCGAGGTCGCCGAAATCCACGAGCACCTGGCCACGTCCACGGCGGCCAAGCTTGATCTTGACCGTCGCGGCCAGCAAGTCCGACAGTTCTTCTTCCAGACGGCGCGTATCACGGCCGCCATCGTTGTTTGCCTTTGCCTTCACGGCGGGCGCGGCCTTGGTGGTGGATGTCACCAGCTTTTCGGTTTCGCGCACCGACATGCGCTTGTTGACCACCTGGTTAGCCAGCGTGATCTGCGTGGCCGCGTCGACCGCCAGCAGCGCACGCGCGTGGCCCATGTCCAGGTCACCGGCGAGCAACATGGTTTGCACGGGGGCGGCCAGATTCAGCAGGCGCAGCAAGTTGGAAACGGCGCTGCGCGAGCGCCCCACCGACTCGGCCGCCTGTTCATGCGTAAAGCTGAACTCATCGAGCAGCCGCTGGATGCCTTGTGCTTCTTCAAGCGGGTTCAGGTCTTCGCGCTGGATGTTCTCGATCAGCGCCATCGCGGCGGCTGCCTGATCGGGTACGTCCCTGACCAGCACCGGCACTTCATCGAGTCCGGCCAGGCGGGCCGCGCGGAAACGGCGTTCGCCCGCGATGATTTCGTACTTGTCGGCGGAGACAGGTCGCACGAGGATGGGCTGCATCAAACCTTGCGCACGGATGCTCGCGGCGAGTTCCTGCAACGCGCCCTCGTCCATGCGGGTGCGCGGCTGATATTTGCCGGCCTGCAACTTGCCGAGCGGCAAGACGTTCGGGGCGCCCTCGATCTTCACCGCCTCGGTGATGTCCGCGCTGCCGCCGAGCAAGGCCTCCAGCCCGCGGCCCAAACCCTTCTTCCTCGCTACTGCATTCATCGTGCTTCCTTTCATGAAAACGCCGGCTCGCTTCAATGGTTCCGTTCTGCTGCTGTCCCGTGACCGCCCTTTCTGTGCATGGCGTGACACGCATCTAGCCTGATTCGGCTATTCAGTTGCGCGTTAAATCGCGCGCACCCGCTCGATCATTTCCGCGCCGAATTGCACATAGGCCTGCGCGCCGCGCGATGCCCGGTCGAACACCACTCCCGGCAAGCCGTAGCTGGGCGCCTCCGCCAGACGCACATTGCGCGGGATGACGACGTCGAACACCTTGTCGCCAAAATGCTCTTTCAGCTGGTCCGAAACCTGTTGTTGCAGCGTGATGCGCGGATCGAACATGACGCGCAGCAAGCCGATGACCTTCAGATCGCGGTTCAGGTTGGCATGCACCTGCTTGATGGTGTTGACCAGATCCGACAGCCCTTCGAGTGCGAAATACTCGCACTGCATCGGGATCACCACACCATGCGCCGCGCACAAACCATTGAGCGTCAGCAGGGACAATGCCGGCGGACAGTCGATCAGGACGAAATCGTATTCATTCACCACGGCGGCCAGCGCATCCTTGAGCTGGCGCTCGCGGTTCTCTACGCTGACCAGTTCGACTTCGGCGCCGGCGAGTTCACGATTGGCGGGCAACACGTCGTAGCCCACGGCTTCCGGCCGCGTGCGTGCGTCTGCGATTGCCACGCCATCCACCAGCACTTCGTAGACGGTGTTGGTGCAGGCTGCCTTATCAATGCCGCTGCCCATCGTGGCGTTACCCTGCGGATCCAGGTCGATGAGGAGAACACGCTGTCCTTGCGATACGAGGCTCGCGGCGAGGTTGACTGTCGTCGTCGTCTTGCCGACGCCGCCCTTCTGGTTCGCAACACAGAAGATTTTTGCCATCGTTGGTGTGTCCCTTATGCAGCCTGGATGAGTCGGAATGCGTTTATGTCTGATAAATCTGATTCAAGAAATGGGAGCAAGGACGACTTCGATGAGATGCCGTTCCGCGTCGAGGGACGGCACCTTGAGCCGGATCACCTGCCTGGCCTCCGCACCCGCCGGCAGGCGCTCGATCTCGCCATCCGGACGGACGCCTTTCATGGCCCAGATCGCTCCGTTCTGCGCAACCAGATGACGGGCCAGTGTAACGAAATCCGCGAGTTCTGCGAATGCGCGCGAGACGATCACGTCAAATTTAGCCGGCACTTCAACGCCGGGTTGCAGCGACTCGACACGCCCCGTCACGACCGACAGGTTGCCAAGTCCGAGTTCTACTTTGGCTTGCGATTGAAACGCCGTCTTCTTGTGGACGATGTCGTTTACCGTGATGGTCCAGTCCGGTAAAACAATCGCCAACACGATGCCCGGCAAGCCGCCGCCAGACCCGACGTCTAGTACCGACGACGGCCCGCGGCCGGCCAGATGCGGCACGATAGAAAGCGAATCCAGAATGTGCTGAATCAGCATCTGCCGCGGATCGCGAATGGCCGTGAGGTTGTACACGGCGTTCCATTTGCCGAGCAGAGCGACGTAGTCGAGCAGCTTATCGAGTTGGGACTGACTCAGGTCAAGACCTAACTCCTCCACCCCTTCGACTAACAAAGACGACAGCGCTTCCCTGTCGCCACCGCTGTTACTTTTCTGCCGAACCGTCATTGCGCCACCGGCGTCGAGTCGGCACCGGGCTCGGACGGTTTCACCGAACGACGTCCCAAGCCGCGCTTCAGATGCACCATGAGCAACGAAATCGCCGCAGGCGTAATGCCGGAAATACGCGAGGCTTGACCGATCGTTTCAGGGCGGAACTGGGTGAGCTTCTGACGCGCTTCGAATGACAAGCCGCGTATCTCGGCGTAGTCGAGGCCATCCGGCAAGCGGGTGTTCTCGTGCGACTCATTGCGCTCGATTTCGCCAGCCTGACGCTCGATGTAGCCTTGATACTTGATGCCGATCTCGATCTGCTCCTTGATCTGCGCCAGCAGAACTTCGTCGTCAGCCAAGGCTTCGGCGGGACCACAAGCGCCTTCGCGCAGCCCGCATACGCCGTCGTACGTCACACCAGGACGCCGCAAAAGATCGGCCAGACTGTATTCGTGGTCGATTGCTTTGCCCAACAGTGCGGTCGCTTCTTCCGAGGACAGCGTCTTGGGATTCACCCACGTCGTACGGAGACGCGCTGTTTCACGTGAAACAGCGTCACGCTTCCGACTGAACGCGTCCCAACGTACGTCGTCCACCACTCCCAACTCGCGGCCGATCTCGGTCAGGCG
Source organism: Paraburkholderia sp. DHOC27 (assembly GCF_003429005.1). Classification (GTDB taxonomy): domain Bacteria; phylum Pseudomonadota; class Gammaproteobacteria; order Burkholderiales; family Burkholderiaceae; genus Paraburkholderia. Next base: position 664,560 of record NZ_QVQV01000003.1, on the reverse strand, counting down.
CATGTCCGCATTGTCTTCCCGCAGACTGAGTCGATACTCGGCCCGGCTTGTAAACATGCGGTAAGGCTCAGATACGCCACGCGTAACCAGATCGTCGACCAGCACGCCAAGATATGCCTGATCGCGCCGCGGGCACCAGGCGTCGCGGCCTTGCACGAATAAGCCAGCATTGATACCTGCCAACAATCCCTGCGCGGCAGCCTCTTCGTAGCCCGTTGTACCGTTAATCTGGCCCGCAAAAAACAACCCGTTGATAACCTTGGTTTCCAGCGAGGCTTTCAGTCCACGCGGATCGAAGTAGTCATACTCGATCGCATAGCCGGGGCGCAGGATGTGCGCATGCTCGAGCCCGACCATTGAACGAACCAGATCCAGCTGCACGTCAAACGGCAGGCTGGTGGAGATTCCGTTGGGATAGAACTCGTTGGTGGTGAGGCCTTCCGGCTCGAGGAAGATCTGATGCGACTCTTTTGACGCAAAACGATGGATCTTGTCCTCGATTGACGGGCAATAACGCGGCCCCACCCCCTCGATCACGCCGGTGTACATCGGCGACCGATCCAGGCCGCCGCGAATGATGTCGTGCGTCCGTTCGTTCGTGTGCGTAACCCAGCACGGCACCTGACGCGGATGTTGCTCGACGCGGCCCATGAAGGAGAACACCGGCACAGGATCGAGATCGCCTGGCTGCTCTTCGAGCTTCGAAAAGTCGATCGTGCGGCCGTCGATACGCGGCGGCGTTCCCGTCTTCAGTCGCCCTTGCGGCAGCTTCAACTCCTTCAGGCGCGAGGAAAGCGAAACCGCGGCCGGATCGCCAGCGCGCCCACCCGTGTAATTATTGAGACCGACGTGGATCTTGCCGTCCAGAAAGGTCCCGGCGGTCAGCACGACTGCGCGCGAGCGGAAGCGAATTCCCACCTGCGTCACGGCACCCACGACTCGGTCACCTTCCACCATCAAGTCATCCACTGCCTGCTGGAACAACCATAGGTTGGGCTGATTCTCCAACCGGTGGCGGATAGCTTGCTTGTAGAGCAGACGGTCTGCCTGCGCGCGCGTCGCCCGCACGGCCGGCCCCTTGGACGAGTTCAGGATCCGAAACTGGATGCCGCCCTCGTCCGTGGCAGCGGCCATCGCGCCGCCGAGCGCGTCGACTTCTTTGACCAAATGGCCTTTGCCAATGCCGCCGATGGACGGATTGCAGCTCATCTGGCCGAGGGTTTCGATATTGTGAGTCAGCAGGAGCGTTTTGTTGCCCATGCGCGCGGACGCCAAGGCGGCCTCCGTGCCGGCATGACCGCCGCCGACGACAATTACGTCAAATTCTGTGGGAAAAAGCATCGCGGATTTCACGCCAGGACACCGCGCGTGAACCTTCAAAAGGAAAATGTAGGGCCGATTATAGCGGGTTCGCTTTTGGCCCGAATTCGTCCGAATGGCCAAGCCGTAAAAAAAGCGGTGTGTTTCACGTGGAACATGGCGGCTAAAGCGGCACCCTGCCTTGCCAAGGCGAGCGCTGCGATTCTTTTCGCTCAGTCTGAGCAATGTCTCTATAGAGCGCGGATTTTGTGTCGGCTCCGCCTTCGCCGTCTCCAGTGCAACGGCGATTGATCAGGTCCAAAGTGGGTAGCCGTGGAGCGAGGGATCAATCACGCGCAGCAGAGTCGTTTTTCAGGGTCCACCGATTTAGACGACCGCTACATCCGCTTCGCGCGGCGTGCGGGCCGCGTGGATCTTCTTCGCAATGTATGGGTGCCCGGCAGAGGACCAGCACACGCACCGAGCACCAATATTTCAGCCTCACCCTGACAGTCGCCCGATAGTCCGCGTTCGCGGCTCTGCTCTGCAAGCGCGTCGAACGCTCGCTTGTGATGCGCGGTGCCGCAGGAGCGTGGAGCCCGATTCAAGCCGATCGGTAAAAGTACGCTCCCCTCTCTGTCTACGTTGACAGATGCGGAGTGTCGAGTTGTCTTCGTCGCTCATCGTTGCGGGCAATTCACATTAGCTCGGGTCGAGGCATGTGCCATATGCCTCCCGCTCGACGCGAACCGCAGACGTTCTCGTCTTTGTACGTAGGCACCTCTTGAGCGTGGCCCAACACGCGAGTAGGACGCCCATGATCGTAATTACAAACTCGGATTCGCCCGCACCTTTTTGTCCGACTACCGAGACAACCTGCTCGAGGCGTTCAATGACTCCAGCAGAATACCGCGGTTCGTTTCTCCCACCGAACACAAGCCCTTCCCATTCGAGGTCCACTTGGCGGAATTTCGTTGTTATCCTCGCGCACCGGTTCGAGATGCGCTCCGAGGACAGCCGGAACATCTTCTTTACCTTTTGTGACCGGTAAGACTCATGGCGAAGTCAAATATCGTGCTCCACCGCAAACACGCTTATTCCTTCTCCCTTCTCCCTTCTCCCTTCTCCTTTCACGCAGCGCGACGTGGCCGCTGTGCACTTCCTTGCCCTGATAATGCATGCCGGTGGATCGAGTCCAGTGAGCAACTGCAACTAGAGCCTCGGATAGCAACAAAAAGCACCGCCTATTCCAAAAATGCAGTGCCGACCCGGCGCCGGCCCGTCAGCATCGTTGTACCTATGGCTTCGTGACTGAGGTAGCGAATGTGCGGCACCGCTTCCCCTTTCGCATCCTTTGGTTCTTCTGCACCATAAGGCCGCCCGGCGCCTCCCCAAACACTTTCGCGACCGAACAAGCGCATCAAATGGCAACGTTTTCAAAGCCGTCATGCAAACAATAGTTGCCAACCGCATCCACGCCATGTTGACGCCCACCGCCTGCCCCAGGATCTAACTGCAGCGCCCGAGCCGCCCGCTTCGGCAGCTTATTAAGCAACTTTTGAACAGACATCACACGGCGCCATCGATACAAGCCAGATCCGGCAAATAGACATGGCACCCCGATTCCAGACGGAATCCCGGACAGCTCGCGCGTCGCAATTCCACTGATAACCTCGAACGCGGTCACGGCGCGAAATTCCGAAATCGGTAGAACAACGTCAAACCTCACGCGATCGCGCGTAGCAACAGAAAATGGCTCATTGGTCGCAACGCCACGACAACGAGAAGCGCCGCAACCAAAGCCGTCAGCAGCACGACGAGATCGTTGCCAGCCACAGAGACGCGCCCTATTGCGTGATTACGAGCGCCGTTGTGTCGGCCTCTGCTCCGTCGTCGAAGAGTCCGTGCAAACGTCGCACTCATTCGCGAGCAGCGTCAGATGATGCGTGGAGACCCCGCCGTGAAGGACGGCATACCACTTGGCACCCGTGGCATTGGCGAGACCATGAAGGGCACTTCCCATACGCTGCCACGCTATCGGTCTACGGCCTCTCCAAAGCCCACGAGCGCTCTTGAGGCTAAATTGCAATGGCCGTGGCCACGCGACCATCAGAATCATCGGTGCGTTACCCCTGGAGACGGGATCCGTCGCGTCGAGCGCCCTCCACGTGATGCTCGAACCGCTGACAGTACACAAACAGTCATCGTCGATCGGCTTACCCACGTTCAACACGCGCCTTACTCAGATGCGTTGCCCTCGGGAGCGCGATGCACCGCACGCTCTCCACGGCAAATCTCCAAGCGGCAGGAGTGTGGGTTCTTCTCAAGAATCCCGAGCGATGCAACCTGCCTCGTCGCCCACACTGGCACCTCGACTTTCACATACCCGAACGTCTGTAGGCCCATCTGCGCTTATTCCCTGCCTCCAAACGCCTACAGCCATCCGCTTGCCCGGCACGCGAACACAGCGTGTGAAACCAGCGACTCGATGCCGAAGCGCCAAACACGCCCTTCTCCGCCGCAAAACCACGCGCAGCGCTAGCCAACCGGGCCGCTCGATCAGGTTCAAAAAGGCCGCCCTCGCGTATTCACCAGCCGGATTTTATGGTTCGCATCAAGCCGCAGATACATTCACCTTAGCCATAACTCATTCAGGTCACACCGTTTGCAATACGCGGCAAAACGCGACCGGTTAATACCAACCGATAACCAGTCCAATTCACGTTTTGCTGATTTGGCAAATGCCCGCCCATTGGGCAAATAAACGGCGGCCCGATTTACTTGGCTAAAAATTAGTAGAGTTTGTCGGCGCGCTGATCGACCGACCAGCTTTAAAGGAAGAGAAGGAAACGCGTGATCCGCAAATCAGATGACGACGTTGAACCAAGAGCCCCAAAGACCCCGCGGAACGGCGCATCCAGACACATCACACATCCCGGAAACAAACCGCCCGACTAAAGAAAGCAGACAAAGACGCAACGCAGAGTCGATTAAAAAACCGCAATGCAATTTCCGACGCACAAATAAAAAGCGCTGTTGGATATCAATCCAACAGCGCTTTCGTCTGGGCGCTTAGCGCCTCATTGTCTCCTCGTTCTCCACCTGCAAATTCGGTGTTCATCAGAACTGGTGGAAGATTAAACAACCCCCCCATTTGGGACAACTAGCATTTACCCTAGTGGTGCATCGCAGCACTGTAATGGGGCACATATTTGGGGCATCCAGAGCATCATGCTCTTCTCGTCCAGCTCTCGTCATCACGCTAAATTTGTATCGGATACCGAACTAAATACCAACCTCGATCATATGCATCAAGCTCGCAGTGGTCGCACCCGCGCGACGATTTCCCCCACGATGCCGCGTCGAAACGCCAGCACACAGGCAATAAAAATCAGACCCGTCACGATGGTCGCCGACTCGCCGAGCGAATTGAACCATTGCACGCCCGTCCACGAAGCCAGCGCGCCGCCAATGTCGCCGAGTCGATCCTCCAGCGCCACGATCAACGCCGCGCCCAGCAGCGGGCCAAACAGCGTGCCCATGCCCCCCACGAGCGTCATCAGAATCACCAGCCCGGACATGGTCCAGTACGCGTCACTCAAGGTTTCGAAGCCGAGCACCAGCACCTTCAGCGAACCCGCCAATCCCGCGATGCCGGCAGACAGCACGAACGCAAGCAGCTTGAAACGATCGGTGTCGTAACCCAGCGAAACCGCACGCGGCCCGTTCTCCTTGATCGCTACCAGCACCTGCCCAAAGGGCGAGTGAACGATCCGCACAATCAGAAGGAACATCAGCACCATCACGACCAGTACGACGTAATAAAGCACGATATCCGAAGACAGATCGAGCACGCCGAACAGTTTGCCGCGTTGCACCGCTTGCAGCCCATCCTCGCCATGCGTGAATGGCGCCTGCAAGAACACGAAGTAGACCATCTGCGCGAGTGCGAGCGTGACCATCGCGAAGTAAATGCCCTGACGACGAATGGCGAACAGGCCAACGACGAAACCAAGCAGCGTTGCCGCCGCTGTGCCCGCGAGCACGCCCAGCTCGGGCGAATAGCCGAGAGACTGAATCGCATAACCGGTGGTGTAGCCGGCCATGCCCAGAAACATCGCATGACCAAACGACAGCAACCCCGTGTAGCCGATCAATAGATTGAACGCGGCCGCGAACAGTGCGAAGCACAGCACCTTCATCACGAACAACGGATAAATGCCGATAAACGGCACCGCGATAAGCGCGAGCAGCAGCAGCCCGTAGAGCACTTTCCTTTGCATTATTTTTCCCTGCCGAAAAGACCCGCTGGCCGCACCAGCAGGACCAGCGCCATGATGACGAACACCACGGTCGCCGACGCTTCCGGATAGAACACCCGCGTGAATCCTTCGATCACGCCGAGCAGCAGCCCAGTCAGAATCGAGCCCATGATCGAGCCCATCCCGCCAATCACCACCACCGCAAACACGGTGATGATCATGGGCTGCCCCATCAGCGGCGAGACCTGGATCACCGGCGCGGCCAGCACGCCGGCGAAGGCCGCGAGCGCCACGCCGAAGCCATACGTCAGCGTAATCATCAAAGGCACGTTGACGCCGAATGCCTCCACCAGTTTCGGATTCTCCGTGCCCGCGCGCAGATAGGCGCCGAGCCGCGTTTTCTCGATGACGAACCACGTCGCGAAGCACACCACCAGCGAGGCCAACACCACCCACGCGCGATAGTTCGGCAAGAACATGAAGCCGAGATTGGTCGCGCCGGAAAGCGCCTCGGGGACATCGTAGGGCTGCCCGGACGAACCATAGATGGAGCGGAACACACCCTCCACCACCAGCGTCACGCCGAACGTCAGCAGCAGTCCATACAGATGATCGAGTTTGTACAGCCAGCGCAGCATCGAACGTTCGATCACGATGCCGAACGCGCCCACCACCAGCGGCGCGACCAGCAACATCACCCAGTACGGCAGGTTGAAATACGCCAGACCCATCCACGTGAGCATCGCGCCCAGCATGAACAACGCGCCGTGGGCGAAGTTGATCACATTGAGCAGTCCAAAGATGATCGCCAGCCCCAGACTCAGGATTGCGTAGAAGGAGCCGTTCACGAGCCCGAGCAATAACTGGCTCAGCATCGCCGACAGCGGAATGCCAAAGATTTCCATTGAATCCTTAAGCTATCGTCAAGGAGAGATCGAGCAGTCCGCGGCGTTGCAAAATGCGGACGACCCCAATGCACGCCTGGCGTGAAAAACCTCTCGTCTACCGGCAGCGCTCTGCCAGCAGATTGCAAACCAGCAGACGGTCCTCGCCAGCGCTTACTTCCACAACGCGCAGCGCGTCTCTGCTTTGGTCGTGAACGCCTGGTCGCCCGGGATCGTCGCCATGATCTTGTAGTAGTCCCAAGGTTCTTTCGATTCCGCCGGCGTCTTCACCTGCATCAGATACATATCGTGAATCATGCTGCCGTCTTCGCGGATATAGCCCTTCGCATAGAAGTCGTCGATCTTCGTCTTCTTCAACTGGGCCATGATCTTGTCGCCATCGGTCGAGCCGACTGCCTTGACTGCATTCAGATAGGTCATGACGGCCGAATAGTCCGCGGCCTGCAGGCTCGACGGCATCCTCTTGGTCTTGTCGAAGTAGCGCTCGGCCCACTTGCGGGTGGTGGCGTCCTTGTTCCAGTACCAGCTATCGGTCAGCGTGAGGCCTTGCGTCGTCTCGAGCCCCAGGCTGTGGATGTCGTCGATAAAGATCAGCAGCGCCGCGAGCTTCATCGTCTTGGTGATGCCGAATTCCTTGGCGGCCTTGATCGAGTTGACGGTGTCGCCACCGGCATTCGCGAGACCAAGCACCTGCGCCTTCGAGGCCTGCGCCTGCAACAGGAACGACGAGAAGTCGGAGGCCGACAGCGGATGCTTCACATCGCCGAGCACCTGTCCGCCGTTGGCTTTCACCACGTCCGAGGTGGCTTTTTCCAGCGCCTTGCCGAACGCGTAATCGGCGGTCAGGAAGAACCACGTCTTGCCGCCCTGTTTGGTGATTTGCGAGCCGGTGCCCTTGGCGAGCGCGGTCGTGTCGTACGCGTAGTGCACGGTGTAGGGTGTGCACTGCTCATTAGTCATCGTGTCGGCTCCGGCGCCAACGTTGATATAAGGCTTGTGCTTTTCGGCCGCCACCTGATTCATCGACAGACCCGTCGCCGAGTTCGTACCGCCAAGCAGCATGTCGACGCCATCGCGATCGAACCATTCCCGTGCGCGCGACGCAGCAATGTCCGCCTTGTTCTGGTGATCCGCGTAGACCAGTTCGATCGGCTTGCCGTTGACCTTGCCGCCGAAGTCGGCAATGGCCATCTTGATCGCTTCGAGCCCGCCCGGCCCGTCGATATCCGCATACAGCCCCGACATGTCGGTGATGTAACCGATCTTCACTGCGTCGTCAGCGGCTCGCGCACTGCCCACGGTCAGCGCCGCGCTGGCCGTCGCGGCAAAACAGAACACCGAAAGCCGCGCGAGGGTCGTCATTTTCATTTGCTGTCTCCTGGTTTCCGAGCTTGTGGTTATCAGAGGCAATCGGCACCGATCCGCATCTATACCCCGAGCAAATCGTGTAGCGCCGGCATCTTGCTTTCGAGTTCGCCTGCATTGAAGTGCTCGACGATGCCGCCGTGTTCCATCACGTAGAAGCGATCGGCGAGCGGCGCAGCGAAGCGGAAATTCTGTTCGACCATCACGATCGTGTAGCCACGCGCCTTGAGCGTGACGATCATGCGCGCGAGGGCCTGTACGATGACCGGTGCGAGACCCTCGGAGATTTCATCGAGCAGCAGCAGACTCGCACCCGTGCGCAGGATGCGCGCCACGGCCAGCATCTGTTGCTCACCGCCCGAGAGACGTGTGCCCTGACTGGCACGGCGTTCCTGCAGGTTAGGAAACATCGCGTAGATTTCATCGAGCGACATCATGTGCGCGGCGTCACCAACCGGCGGCGGCAACAGCAGATTTTCCTCGCACGAAAGGCTCGAAAAAATGCCCCGCTCTTCCGGGCAATATCCGATGCCGCAGTGGGCGATACGATGCGTGGGCATATTGATCGTCTCGCGTCCACCCACGCGAATCGAGCCGGTGCGACGCCCGGTGAGTCCCATGATGGCGCGCAGCGTCGTGGTCCGGCCCGCGCCATTGCGACCGAGCAGCGTCACCACTTCACCGCGGTTCACCGTCAGATTCACGCCATGCAATATATGGGATTCGCCGTACCACGCCTGCAAACCGGCGATCTCCAGCGCAGGCTCCGCCGCGACCCCGCTCACCTCGACGTTCTCGCGCTCCGCCAGCGTATTCATGCGTGGGCTCCGGCGAGCGCAGCATCGGCGCTGCCCATATAGGCCTGCATGACCAACGGACTCTTCGACACTTCGGCGTACGTGCCTTCGGCCAGCACTTCGCCACGTTGCAGGACCGTGATCGTGTCCGAGATGCCGGCGATCACGTTCATATTGTGCTCGACCATCAGGATGGTGCGGCCGCTCGAAACCTTCTTGATCAGCGCGGTGACGCGGTCCACGTCCTCGTGACCCATGCCCTGGGTGGGTTCATCGAGCAGCATCAGCTCGGGTTCCATCGCAAGGGTCGTGGCAATTTCCAGCGCACGCTTGCGGCCATACGACAATTCAACGGTCAGCACATCGGCGAAATCGGTCAGACCGACCTGCGTCAGCAGATCCATCGCACGGTCATCCAGTTGACGCAGCGTGCGCTCGCTCTTCCAGAAGTGGAAAGCGGTGCCGAGCGGACGTTGCAGGCCGATCCGCACGTTCTGCAATGCTGTCAGATGTGGAAACACCGCGGAAATCTGAAACGAACGGATGATGCCGCGCCGCGCAATCTGTGCGGGCCGCTCGCGCGTGATGTCGATGCCGTTGTAGACGATCTGACCCGAGGTGGGCTCGAGAAACTTGGTCAGCAGATTGAAGCAGGTGGTTTTGCCTGCACCGTTGGGACCGATCAGCGCATGGATCGACCCCCGGCGCACGCGCAGGTTGACGCCATTCACGGCGACGAAACCCTTGAACTCTCTGGTTAGCCCGCGCGTTTCGAGAATCGTGTCGCCGAAAATCATGTTCCCTTCCATGCGAAATGAGGCGAAACACTATGATCTTCCGCGCGAACGGCTGCGCGACAAATGGTGACGACGGCACCCCCGTGCCTGTCGTTGGCGTGGCGCAATCATGCGGACAGGTATCCACCATGCATCACGCAGCATCGCCTCATTGTCTCGCCAATGATGCAGCGCATTCATTGGGATTTGCACTTAGTATCCGATGCACGTCTCGCCGCCGGGACGCGCATCAGCCTTGCACGTCACGCAATAGTCACTGACGCCGCGCTGGTCGTGGTGGGTGTAGCCGCATTGAGACCGCCTGAACGCGCGCGACGATCCTCGCGGATCATGTCGCTGGCACGCTCAGCAATCATGAGCGTCGGCGAGTTGGTGTTGCCCGAGGTGATGTTGGGCATGACGGACGCATCGACCACACGCAAACCTTCGATCCCGACTACACGCAGACGCTGATCGACCACGGCGGCGGGATCGTCCGCAGTGCCCATGCGGCACGTGCCGACCGGATGAAAGATCGTCGTCCCGACCTTGCCTGCGGCTTGCTGCAACTCTTCCTCGGTCTGGAACTCGATGCCTGGCAAGATCTCTTGGGGTCCATAGGGTGCCAGCGCGGGCGCGGCAGCGATACGCCGTGTCAGACGCAGCGCGTTGGCGGCAACGTGACGGTCGTAATCCGTCGAGAGATAGTTGGGCGCAATCTGCGGCGGCGCGCTCGCCTCGGGCGAAACGATATGCACACTGCCCCGGGAAGCCGGACGTAGATGACACACCGACGCGGTGAACGCATTGAAGCGATGCAGCGGTTCGCCGAACTTGTCGAGCGAGAGCGGCTGAACGTGATACTCGAGGTCGGGCCGCGTGAGGGAGCGGTCATCTGGATCGGACTTCGCGAACGCCCCCAGTTGCGATGGCGCCATCGACATCGGGCCGCTCTGGAACAGTGCGTACTGCAGACCGATCATCAGCTTGCCCCACCAGTGCGCGGAAGCCGTGTTGAGCGTGCGTACACCATTCACCTTGTAAGCCATTCGCAATTGCAGATGGTCCTGGAGGTTCTCACCCACGCCACGCAGATCCTGCACGACCTCGATGCCGAGCTTTTGCAGACGCGCGCCGTTGCCAATGCCGGACAGTTCGAGCAATTGTGGCGAGTTGACCGCGCCCGCACACAGGATGACTTCACAGCGGGCCTTGGCCACGTAGTCCACGTCGTTGCCGCGATAGGCGACCCCGACGCAGCGGCGCCCCTCGAACACGAGGCGCTGCGTGAGCGCGCCTGTCAGGACGGTGAGGTTCGCGCGATCGAGCGCAGGGCGCAGGAAAGCCTTGGACGCGTTCCAGCGGATGCCGCGTTTCTGGTTGACGTCGAAGTAGCCGACACCGCTGTTGTCACCGCGATTGAAGTCATCCGTGGCGGGGATGCCGGTTTGCTGCGCGGCTTGCGAGAACGTTTCGAGGATCTTCCATTTGAGGCGTTGTTTCTCCACACGCCAGGGGCCGCCTGAACCGTGCGATTCGTTGGCGCCGCCGTAGTAATCCTCGCTGCGTTTGAAGATGGGCAGGACGTTGTTCCATGACCATGCGGGGTCGTTGGTGACACGGGCCCATTCATCGTAGTCTTCGCGCTGACCACGCATGTAGATCATGCCATTGATAGAGGAGCTGCCGCCGAGTACACGGCCGCGTGGATATGAGAGAGAGCGGCCGTTCAGGCCGGGTTCTGCCTGGGTTTTGTAGAGCCAGTCTGTGCGGGGATTGCCGATGCAATACAAGTAGCCTACCGGTACGTGGATCCAGTGGTAGTCATCCTTGCCGCCGGCTTCCAGTAGTAGTACTGAGGTGTTTTTGTCTTCGCTAAGACGGTTTGCCAAGACACAGCCGGCTGTGCCTGCGCCTACTATGATGTAGTCGTATTCTGGAGTTGGGTTTGGTTCACTGCGTGGATGCATGGTTTTGTCTCCGTTCTGATCTTTGCTCTTTGCCTGCGGCTGCTTTTCTGGTTCGCTTTTCGGTTTGGCCTTTCCTTGCATTCTCTTTGGCCTTTCCTTGCTTTTTTCTTGGCCTTTCCTTGTTTTGTTATTGGTCTATTTGCGTTGCCCCTGTGCGGGGCAGCACCTACTTTTCTTTGCCTGCCGCAAAGAAAAGTAGGCAAAAGAAAGCGGCTCACACCGCCAGCTTTTAGGTGTCTCCCTCGCCACTCTCGCGGCATGGGTCCGAGACGAGATCCTCTCTCGCACCACCCACTCCCGTGACAAAGCCATCATCCGCTCCAGCGTCGCGCTTCGCGCCCCGCCGAAAGGCATAACACCCTTCGTCAATCTTCATTGCTAGATTTCCGGCCCCGTTGCGTGAGTTCTGCTCCCTTCTCGCATTCGTCTGCACTGCTTGCTAACAAACCGTTCTCTCCCAAGACCATCCCACACAAATCTTTTACCACTCCCTGGCAGACCGCTCCGTCACGCACATCGTGCGTTGACGGGATGAATGACTGCTGTGCCACTAACGCTGGGTAAGTGGGAGACGAACTCGTCTCGGACCAATGCCGCGTGAGCGGCGAGGCGGACACCTACGAGCTGGCGGTTTAAGCCCGCTTTCTTTTGCCTACTTTTCTTTGCGGCGGCAAAGAAAAGTAGGTGCCGCCCCGCACAGGGGCAACGCAAATAGACCGATAAGAAAACAAGGAAAGGCAAAGAAACCAAAAAAGCCCAAGAAACCAAAAACCGCCAAAAACAAGAAAACCAAAAATAACCCCAAACCCCAACCACAATCCAATGAAAAAACCAAAACGAAGAAATAAGCCACGCTAATATCACATCATGGATCTAACCCTGCTACGAGCATTCGTCACTGTCGCCCACGAGGGCAACCTGACCCGTGCTGCAGTGCAACTGCACCTCACTCAACCCGCCGTCAGCCTGCAAATCAAACATCTGCAGGAAACGCTTGGCCTCACGCTGTTCACACGAACCTCGCACGGCCTGGCCCTGACTCGCGACGGTCAGGCGCTCCTCCCTCACGCTGAGCGTGCCCTCGGTGCCGCCAGCGATGTCCAGCGCGCGGCCGCCTCGCTGCGTCACGAAGTCCGCGGCAGGCTGCGCATCGGCACCATCCTCGATCCGGAATTTCTGCGCCTGGGCGGCTTTCTCAAGCAACTGGTCGAAACCTGGCCACACATCGAAACCGCGCTGCGGCATGGCATGTCAGGTTGGGTGCTCGACCAGATCCGCGCCGGTGAGCTCGACGTGGGCTACTACATCGGCCAACCCGCCGAGCACGACGCCCGTGATAGCGCCACCTTCCACGCGGTCACGCTGACCCGTTTCCAGTATCGCGTCCTCGCGCCGGCCGGCTGGAAAGACCGCGTCAAAGGTGCGCGCGACTGGCGCTCGCTCGCTGCGCTGCCGTGGATCTGGACGCCACCCGCCTCGGCGCATAACCGGCTGCTGTCACGCTGCTTCGCCGAAGCCGGCGTGAAGCCAGTGAAAGTGGCTGAGGTGGATCAGGAGCCGTCCATGCTGGATCTGGTGAAATCGGGTGTGGGCTTGACGCTCGCCCGCGATGCCATCGCCATCGCCGAGGCCCACGCGCATGCCCTCACCATCGTCGAAGGCGTCACGGTGCCTACGCAGTTGAGCTTCGTCACGCTCGCCGCCCGCCAGGACGACCCCACCATCGCCGCCGCGCTCAAGCTCATCGAACAACAATGGGCGATATGAGGCACACTCATGACATGCTCGTGGGTTCCCGCGAACCCACTGCGCACGGCTTAACAGCAACGTCACGCGCTTTTTGCTAGATTCAGGGTTTGCGCGCGCTCTCGATTCCCCGCGCCCCGCCTTCGCTTGCGTTTGATCCTGGTTTGTTCTTCCCGGTGTGCCTCAACCCGCATCACGCCCTATCTGCGGCCGCCGCTCTATCTATCTCTCGACAGGAACCTGACATGGCACGCAACATCGAAATCAAAGCTCGCGCCCGGCACTTCGATCAGCTTCTCGAACGCGCTGCCGAACTTTCGCCCGAGGCTCCGCTCATCTTTCGTCAGCAGGATTTCTTCTACGACGTGCCGCGCGGGCGTCTGAAGCTGCGCCAGTTCGACGACGGCACGCCCGCTGAGCTGATCTTCTATCAGCGCGACGATCGCGACGGCCCGAAGGCGTCCTACTACACGCGTAGCCCCGTCACCAACCCGGAAGCCATGCACTCGCTGCTCGCGACCGCCCTGACCACGCGCGGCATCGTCACGAAAGAGCGGCACGTGTATATCACCGGACGCACGCGCATCCACCTCGACCGGGTGGACGGGCTGGGTGATTTCGTTGAACTGGAAGTGGTATTGGCGCAGGACGACGACGAAGAAGGCGGTCACGCCGAGGCCCATGAGATGTTCGCCAAGCTCGGCGTGCCGGAAACGGATCTGGTCGCGGTGGCGTATGTGGACCTGCTGAGCCCCGATGCCGAGCCGTTGCAGACGGCGTAAATGACGCGGCCGACGTGCTTGCGGCTATCGCGCGGGTCACGTTGGCCTTATGAAATGCGGCCGCCCACGTTACGGCACCAACCAGCGGCATCAATCAGCGGCCGCGCCCGATGCGAGATGCCCGAGCGGCAGCGGTCCGTTGCGTTTGAACGTGGTCAACACGATGTTCGAACGCACGCTGTCCACACCGGGCACCCGCATCAGCTTTTTCATCACGAACGACGACAGCGCATTCAGATCCGGCGCAACGATGCGCAGCAGGTAATCCGCATCCCCCACCACGGCATGACATTCCAGCACTTCGGGCAGCATGTCGATCTGCTGCTGGAACTGCTCCACGATCGAGTCGCCGTGATGCTTGAGTTTCAGGCTGGTAAAAGCGGTCACGCCTAGGCCTAGCTTCTCGGGACGCAGCACCACACGATACCCATCCACCACCCCGATCTGCTCGAGACGCTGCAACCGTCGCCCAATCTGCGACGGCGACAACGGCACCTGTTCGCCCAGTTGCTGATGCGTGGCGCGCCCGAAGCGCTGTAGGACGTCCAGCAGCGCGAGATCGAAGTGATCGAGTTCCAGCATGGCGAATCTCCGCATAAATTAACTACTTTATGCAAAATTATTGCACACACGTCAGCATTGACGCCCTGACTGCCGCCTCTCGTCTGAGGTTTGCGTGCGCCGCACACGCAGCGAAGTCCAATCCGTGCTGAAAAGGGCCAAGGCCCAAAGCGGCCCATTCCGATCCGTGGAAAAATAGCCTGATGCGTAGCGTACCCTGCCCGCCAAAAGCGAGGCCCGGACCGCGCGCGGCGCCGTCCTTGCACGCGAGCATCATCAGCAAGGCGGCCCATTCACGCACACCACTCAGCGAGGAATTCGATGATTCATAAACTCACTTCGGAAGAGCGTGCCACGCAACTTGCGCAACTCGACGGCTGGGTTGCCGCGTCCGGACGCGACGCGATCCAGCGGCATCTGAAGTTTGCCGATTTCAACGAGGCCTTTGGATTCATGACGCGCGTGGCCATCAAGGCGCAGGAAATGGATCATCACCCGGAATGGTTCAACGTCTACAGCAAAGTGGAGATCACCTTGTCGACGCATGAAGCAGGCGGTATCACCGAGCGCGATATTGCCCTGGCCCGCTTTATCGACGAAGCCGCGAAAGGCGCCGAGCAGGGCTAGATGCAGGGCTAGTTGCGAACGGCGGGAGCGTCGAACGGCGCAATGCAACACTCACGCGGCAGCGAAGAAACCGGATGAAAGAGGGCAAGCATCAGGGCAACAACGCGTTACCAAAAGTTCGCTGAAAGCCCGTTGCAACCCAATTTGCGCTCAATCCTTCACTTCTACAGGGCATTCTTAAGGCGAACGTAAGAATCCCACGCTTGCCGCGCAATCCCGTCCAAAGCTTCCGGTGATAGCGAGGTCTGACGCTGTACAATCAGCAGCGCATACGGCTTGGAGAGCGCGCTTGCCTCCTTGCACAGAACAAGTTCGTCGCCGCTCGAAGGTGAGCGGGCGCGCCAGAAGTTGATCGCGTCTTCGAGTTCGTGGATGGTTATATCGGACATGATGTGCGTGATCGCCGGATGGCCGCAGGCAAGGTGGTGCCGCCCGGCATCCTGTGCAGCAGGCGCCCTGGCGAACCGCGTGCCAAAGCCTAAACCCATTGTACTTGAGCGAAACCCATGCGACTCCTTCTGATCGAAGATGACCGCCCTATCGCGCGCGGCATCCAAAGCAGTCTCGAACAAGCCGGCTTCACGGTCGACATGGTCCACGACGGCATTTTCGCCGAACAGGCCCTCACGCAAAATCGCCACGAACTCGTGATCCTCGATCTGGGCTTGCCCGGCATCGACGGCATGACGCTGCTCTCGCGTTTTCGTCAGAGCAACCGGCACACGCCGGTGATCGTGCTGACCGCGCGCGACGAGCTGAACGACCGTGTCCAGGGGCTGAATTCCGGCGCCGACGACTACATGCTCAAACCGTTCGAACCGGCTGAACTCGAAGCGCGTATTCGCGCCGTGATGCGCCGCAGCGGACCGCATGGCGACATGCCGCGTCCGGAAGTGTCCTTGGGCGGCGTGCGTCTGTCGGGCGTCGACCGTCGTATCTTCAACGACGACAAGCCGCTCGAACTGTCACCGCGTGAATTCGCCGTGCTCGAAATGCTGTTGCTGCGCCACGGCCGTGTGGTCAGCAAGGCGCAACTGCAGGATCATCTGACGCACTTCGGCGGCGACCTCGGCGATACGGCGATCGAGGTGTACGTGCACCGGGTGCGCAAAAAGCTCGAAAACTGCCGTGTCGAAATCGTCACGGTGCGTGGCTTCGGCTACCTGTTGCAGGAAATCCGTCAGGCCGCATAATGGCCATGAAGGTTGGGGCCGCGCCCGCTCGCTAGCTGCCGCGCCCAGCAACCTGACGGCGCCCGAGCCGGCATCACACGTTCAATGCCTTCGTGGCAGCAACGCGCGCCTTGCCGGCGCCGGGTGGCTTTTGCGGTGAGTGCTTGCCGCCCCTCCTTTTCTCGCGCGTTCGACCATGCCCCACCCGGCCGCGAATAGCCTGCGCCGCACGCTGCTGCGGCGCCTCGCTGCTCCCCTTTCACTGCTCGCTCTGATGAGTGGGCTGATCGCGTACTGGCTCGCGTGGCAATACACGCAGCACGTCGTGGACCGTTCGCTCGCCGATCTCGCCACCGCCATTTCGAAGCAGATCCAGATTGCGGGTCCGAATGCCAAGGTCGACGTTCCGCCGCTGGCACAGGCCATGTTCTCCGATCCGGTTGAAAAACTCGTCTACCGGATAAGCAATGGCGATACGGAAATCGCCGGCGACCCGAACCTGCCGCTACAAGGCAAAAGCGTGCGTCTGATGCACTACGCGTACGTGTTCGAGACGCAGCACAACGGCGTGGCCGTGCGCGTCGCTCAGGTACGCGTGGACCAGCCAACGGGCAATCCGATCGTGGTCGAAGTGGGTCAGCCGGTGCAGCATCGCTTCCAGATTGCCGCGGAGTTTCTGGTGGCCATCATGATGCCGCTGCTGCTCCTGCTGCTCGCGGGATGGGTGATCGTGTGGCGGGTGGTCAATCAGCAGCTCAATCCGCTCACGGATCTCGCCGATTCGCTGAACCGGCAAACCCACACCTCGCTCGAACCGGTTGACGAAACCTTCGTGCCGGTCGAAATCCGGCCACTCACAGGTGCGTTGAACGCCCTGCTCGACCGCCTGAAAAGCGCGCTCGACGCGCAGCGCAAATTCATCGCTGACGCCGCCCATCAACTTCGCACGCCGTTGACTGCGGTGAAGCTGCACGCGGAGCAGGCAGCCACTGCGCGCGATCCGCAAGTCACGCTCGCCGCCGTGCGCGAACTGCGCGCCGCGGCGGATCGTGCGGTGCGGTTGTCGAACCAGTTGTTGTCGCTGGCACGCGCCGAGCCTGGCGAGCAGGCCGCGCGCTTCGTCAACGTGGACATGGCCGCGCTTGCCTTCGAAACCGGCGCCGAGTGGGTGCCGCGGGCTTTGGCCGTGCACGTGGACCTCGGCTTTCAGCGTCTGGACGACCCCGAGAACGATCGTCCATTGACCGCACGTGGCAACCCGGTGCTGCTGCATGAGGTGATCGCCAATCTACTCGACAACGCGCTGAAGTACGTGCCGCCGTCGCGCTTCGACGGTGGGCGTATCACGGTCACGGTGTCGCAAAGCGTGATCGACGACGCGCCGACGGCCGAGATCATCGTGGAAGACAACGGCCCCGGTGTACCACTCGCGCAGCAGGCCGACCTCTTCAAGCGCTTTTTCCGCGGTGACGGTCAGGCCGACAGCGGCGTCGACGGTGGCGCGGGTCTCGGTCTCGCCATCGTCCACGACATCATGGTCTTGCATCGCGGCAGTGTGCATTACGAAGACGCGCCGGATGGGGGCGCACGCTTCATCGTCCGCATTCCGCTCATCACCGCTGCTACGCCACGCGCAATCGACGCGCGGCGCGCGCCAAAAAAATCGGCGCACCAGGCGCCGATCGATCTTTGATTCCGCAGAATTAACGCCTCGTTAATGGCGTTTCACAGGGCTGCGTCCGTGCAGCCCTCACCTCATTTCTTCTTTTTGCTTTTCTTGCCTTTGCCCGCTTTCTCCGGCGGCGCCAGCATCGTGCCGCGGCATTTACGTGCGCCGCAGCGGCACTCGTATTCCTTTTGCAGCTTCTTGGTCTGACGTGCGTCGATCACGAGACCATAGTCATAAAACAGTTCTTCGTCGGCGGCGATATCGCGCAACGCATGCACATACACGTGACCGTCGATCTCTTCGGCTTCGCAGTTCGGCGCGCACGAATGGTTGATCCAGCGCGCGCTGTTGCCGTCTACCTTGCCGTCGATCACGCCGCCGCCATCGAGCGCGAAATAGAACGTGTGATTCGGTTCTTTCGGATTATGCGGATGACGCCGCAGGGCTTCCTTCCACGAAATCCGTTCGCCCTTGTATTCAATCAGGCGCTCACCGGCCGCAATCGGTTCGACAGCAAACACGCCTTTGCCATGCACTCCCGAACGGCGCACGACGATCCTGCGTGAACTCATTGAATGAATCCTTCTGAAGAGCGAGGGGTGAACATCGCAACGATCGCCAGCACGAGCGGTTGACGACGCCTGCCAGTTTTCTGGCGCGAATAACAAACGCGGCGCCTTGCGGGCGCCGCGTCGACTTGCAACGCAGGTGCGTCACATCCGGCATCGTACACGCTTGATATGGCTTCGTTCAACCGTCAAAAAGTCATTGCGGTATTGACTGCACGGTGTTGATTGCAGTGCTGACCGCGTTGCAGACCACATTGACCGTTCAACGCTGGCCGAACGAGATGTCGCCGAACAAAGCCTTTTGATCGCGCGGTTGCGAGCGCCAGTACTGCGGCGGCGCTTCGACGGTCGCGCCGAGTTGCGCGGCGGCATGCCAGGGCCAGCGTGGGTTGTACAGCAAGCCACGCGCCAAGGCGATCAGATCGGCGTCGCCCTCTTCGATGAGTTGCTCGGCGTGCAGCGGGTCCGTGATCAGGCCCACCGCAATCGTCGTGAGACCGGTTGCCTTTTTGACAGCGTGTGCGAACGGCACCTGATAGCCAGGCTCGAGCGGAATCTTCTGCAGCGGCGAAACGCCGCCTGACGACACGTCGATCCAGTCGCTGCCACGCTTCTTGAGTTCCTGCGCGAACGCGATCGTGTCTTCGAGCGTCCAGCCGCCGTCCACCCAGTCCGTTGCCGAGACGCGTACGCCAACCGGTTTGTCGGCGGGGAAGTTCGCGCGCACGATGTCGAAGATTTCCAGCGGGAACCGCATGCGGTTTTCGAGCGAGCCGCCGTATTCGTCAGTACGCTGATTCGCGATGGGCGAAAGAAACTGATGCAGCAGATAGCCATGCGCCGCATGCACTTCCAGCCCGTCGATGCCAAGACGCGCCGCGCGCCGTGCCGAAGCAGCAAAGGCCTCGCGGATGCGGTTGAGGCCAGCGGTGTCGAGTGCGAGCGGCGGTTCCTCACCCTCCTTGTGCGGCAGTGCCGACGGCGCATGCGCCAACCAGCCGCCATCCGCCACGCGAATCAACTGGCCACCGTCCCACGGCACCTGGCTCGACGCCTTGCGACCGGCGTGATTGAGTTGCATGGTCACCGGAATGGACGAATATTGACGGATGGCTGCCAGCACGGGCACAAGCGCCGCTTCCGTGACGTCGTCCCAAAGGCCGAGACAGCCGGGGGTGATGCGACCATCGGGTTCGATGGCCGTGGCCTCGATGCACAGCATGCCGGCGCCGGACAGCGCCATTGTGCCCAGATGGATCATGTGCCACGCCGTCGCCTCGCCGCGTTCGGCGGAATACTGGCACATGGGGGAGACGACTATACGGTTGGCAAGCGTCACGCTACGCAGCGTGAGCGGGGAGAAAAGCGCGCTCATGGATTACGTCCTGGATAGACGGAGAGCAGACGAGAATAGCACTGCGTTCGATTCGCTGCAGGACTTGTGTCAGCACGGTGGGAGGCAGGCACCTGGCACTGCGTACTGTTTGCCGCTTCGGCGCCTAGAGCAATGCGGGCAGCAATGCCGGCAGCAATTACGGCTTCTTGCCAACCTGTTCGACCTGATCCAGCCATTCGCCGAACATCCGCTGCGCCGCCTCTTCCAGACACGGTGCCAGGCGGGCCGTGTCAGCGCGCAACTCGCGCACGTCGATACCGTGACCGGCAATTTCGCCGGCATTGCCGATCAACCAGGGTTCGAAGCGATCAGCGCGAATTTCCGGGTGGCATTGCAGACCGAGCACGTGATCGCCCCACGCAAACGCCTGGTTTTCGCAAGCCGGTGTGGAAGCGAGCCGCGTCGCACCGACAGGTAGATCGAAGGTATCGCCATGCCAGTGCAGCATGGAGGTAAGGCTGCCGTCCAGATGACGCAGCGGTGACGCCCGGCCGGCATCCGTCAAGGTAAGAGGGGTCCAGCCGAGTTCGGTATGGCCGGCGGGATAGACCCGCGCACCGAGGGCGCGCGCAATCAGTTGGGCGCCAAGGCAGATGCCGAGGGTGGGCAGGCCGGCTGCGATGCGCTTTTCGATCATCGACAACAGCGGCATCAGCGTCGGATAGTGCTCATCGTCGCTGGCGCTGATCGGTCCACCCAGCACCACCATCAGCGACGCCGCAAGCGGATCCGGCGCCTCGATACGGGCGAAACCGACGTCCAGATAGCGCACCGGCAAGCCACGTGTACCCGCCACCAGTTCGAGACTGCCTAGATCCTCGAAGTGCACATGGCGAATGGCCAGAACTTCGTGATTCATCAGCAGACCCCAGCATCAATGGTCAAAAACACGCCTCCAGACGGCGCAACACCGGCCCGGCAGGCCGCATGAAGCGGCTGCCCAGGCCGGCTCGGCAATGAGCTGGCAGTGTAGCGAACTCTGGAGCCTCGCGTTACGCAGCGTAGATCTTCCAGATTTTCTTTTGGGTCGCGACGTCAGCGGTTTCGTGCACCGAGCAATCGAGACGCACTGCCGTGTCCGACATTTTCAGGTCGAGCAGCTTGCAGTAATGCGGCGTCTTCTTCGGATTCTTGCTCGGTTCGAAGTGCGTGCACGTCAGACACATGCGGTGCGGCGGGATATCGTCCTGCGTTTCGAGCTGGCGAACCGTCTTCAGCAGCGTGCGATAAAACACGGCTTGCTCGTCGTCCTTCAGCGTGCCGACGGCCTTAGCCAGGAAGTCCGGCCATTGCGCAGCGCGCTTGGCGGCCGTGCGGCCCTTGGTCGTCAGACGCACTGCCAGCGCGCGGCCGTCGTCGAGCGCGCGGCGCTTTTCGACGAGCCCCTTGCTTTCGAGCGTGCTCACCGCATCGCTCGTGGTAGCGGCGGTCAAAGCCGTTTCACGTGCGATCTCGCCCAAACGCATCGGGCCCTTGCGTTGCATCAGCAGCACGAGGATTTCGCCCTGGGTGGGCGTGAGACCCGCGCCTTCCGCCCACTCCCATGCCTGGCTTCGCATGGCCGTGCTCAGTCGCAATAGGCTGTGGGTGACTCGCCCGGTTGCCTGCTCTCCGTATACGCCTTCGCTCATAATCTTTCGTTCGTTAATGACAGCTTGCCGCTGCGTAGCTGGCCGTCGGGTGCCAAACACGCCGGCAGCCTGTATGGGGGCAGTCTCGTCCCTTCAAGGACGGACTGAATCTACTATCTCGAAAATGTACTGCCAAGGGCACCCAGATTTTGCATGCCCCACAACATTTTTTTGCTTACTCCAACTTCGTACCTGTCATGAAACTGGCAGGTGAGGCTACGGCATCGGAGCTGCAAAACCGACATTCTATGCGAGACGAGAGAATCGTACAGCTAACTTATCCAACGCTCCCTGTGGATAACCATAGGAAAACACTTCTAGCGGCCTGTGCATCGATTCTTGATAAGCCAGCCTGCCGCCATTTCGCCCACCTGGTTGTCCGCACTTTCCCGCCGCGATGCACCCGCCACCCCACCACTTATCCTTTTGGCAGGGCTTTGAGTTTGCAGCAAATTATTCAGTTGTCCACAGGCTAATGCAAGGCTTGTTAACTACTATTACGTTTGTATACGTAAATATTGGAAACATCTAAGGAAGCCCGATCTGGATTTTCCAACACAAAAAAAAACCCGCACAACCTCAGTTCTGCGGGCTTCCGACAACGCTTGCAAGCCTTCTTCGCTACGCGCGCCATTGCAGACACTGCTGCCGTACGGCCTCGTGCAACGATTTCTCATGTTCGAACACGGTACGCACCCAGGTGGCGTCGTTGACCTGACCGCGTGCGATCGACGCCACTTCGGCCAGCGCCTTGCCTGAACCGAGCGCGTCGGCGTGGGGGGCAATGCGCTCGAGCGTTTCGATGATGTCCTCGGAAATCGTCTTGCGCTCGCCCGTCTGCGGATCGATGCAGGTGCCGGCGAGGCCAAAGCGGCATGCTTCGAAGCGGTTGAAGGTGTAGACCAGGTAGTCGTCTTCCTTTGGTTGCAACGGCTTGTCGAGCAGCAGATGACGCGCGAGAGTCTGGATGTAGCAGGCAATCGCCGCGGCACGATCGACGGAAAGCGGCGTATCCATCACACGAACTTCGATGGTGCCGAAGCCCGGCTTCGGACGGATGTCCCAGTAAAAGTCTTTCATGCTGTTCACGACACCCGTGTGAACCATCTTCGAAAAATATTCTTCGAAGCTGTCCCACGTCAGGACGAACGGCGCGCGTCCCGACAACGGAAAGGCGAAAACAGAATTGAGCCGGGCGGAATGAAAACCCGTATCCACACCCTGCACGAACGGCGACGAAGCCGAAAGCGCGATGAAATGCGGAATGAAGCGCGACATCGAATGGAGCAGATACAGAGCACTGTCGGCATCGGGACAGCCGATATGCACGTGTTGTCCGAACACGGTGAACTGCTTGGCAAGGTAGCCATACAACTCGGACAGATACTGAAAGCGCGGCGTATCGACGATCTGCCGGTCGCTCCATTGCTGGAAGGCGTGTGTACCACCACCGCAGAGTCCGACGTTGAGACGATCGGCCGCGGCCACCAGCGTGTCGCGAATCTTGCGCAAGTCAGCCAGCGCCTGCTCGTGTGACGTGCAAATGCCGGTTGAGAGCTCGATCATGCTCTCGGTGATTTCCGGCGTGATGTTGCCGGGGATGGGTTCATCCTTGATGAGTCGCAGCAGATCGGACGCAGCTTTGGTCAGATCATAGTCATGTGTGTTGACGATCTGCATCTCGAGTTCGATACCGAAGGTGAACGGTTTCGAATCGACGAAGCGTTCCAGTGACATAACGTTTCCTGATTCAAGTCGGCTGGGCGGAGCGCGCCGGCCCAGCCGTTTTCAAACATCGATTACGCGCGATGCATGCACCTCGCGCAATAGTCCTTTTCATTCGCGGCGTTCGCCGACCCACGCGAGACTGCGATACACCAGCCACGGCCCGACGATCTGCAACACCACGATCGCGCACATGGTGATGGCGCGCAAAGCCGGGTCGAAGGTCGGGTAGAGCGAGTACGTGTCGTCGACGAGCAGATAGGCGAGCGCCGACATGGGCGATAACGACAGACCCAGCGCGACACCCTGCTTCCAGTTCAAGCCGCTCGGTTTGGCAAAAGCCAGCACACCGACCAGCTTGCCCACCAGACGCGCAACGATCAGACCCAGTGCGGCCAGTCCGCCAATGGCGATGTCTTTCCATTCAAACGACGTCAGCGTCAGCACGAACAGGATCACCGTCAGCAACCAGCCCGCCGTGCCGAAATGCTGCGGCCACAATTGCGGACGGGCTTC
This sequence comes from Paraburkholderia sp. DHOC27, assembly GCF_003429005.1. Taxonomy (GTDB): domain Bacteria; phylum Pseudomonadota; class Gammaproteobacteria; order Burkholderiales; family Burkholderiaceae; genus Paraburkholderia. The sequence goes on along the minus strand of NZ_QVQV01000003.1, from coordinate 640,792 downwards.
GAGGTTCTTGACGATGATGCCCGCCACCAGCAGGCTGAGAATGGTCGAGAGCTTGAACAGGTGCGCCACGGCGATGGCCAGCAGCACGAGACCGAACAGTGCGACGAACGAATGCTCGTCCTGCATGTTCATGCGGCGATAGAAAAAGATGCAGGTGCGGGCGAGTACGAACGCGAGAATCAGCGAGCCGATCAGCAGATACAGCGGCTGCAGAATCGTGGCAAAAACATTACCGTAGGCTTCCTGATGAATCCAGCTCGAGACGAGCTTTTCTATCACTACCGCATACATGCTGTTGAGTGCAGTCAGGCTCATGAGACGCTGCGTGACCTGGCCTTCCGCGCGCAACTCCGTTTTCAACTGGATCACCATTGCGGGCGACGTGGCCATCGCAATCGCGGCGACCACCAGCGCAACGATCAGCGGTACGTGCAGGAATAACAGCACGGGCAGGATCAGCACGAACGTCAATGTGGATTCAGCGATACTCGACAGGATCAGCCAGGGGTTGCGGCCCATCCAGCGCAAATCGAGCCGGCTGCCGAGTTCGAACAGCAAGAGGCCGAGCGCGACGTCCATCAAAGGCCGCGCGGCCGTGGCCGAAGTGGTGTCGATCACGCCAAAACCGGCCGCGCCGGCCACGAGGCCGATTACCGCATAACCGGAAATGCGCGGCAGACGCCATGCGCGGTAGCAAAGTTCGCCGCATAAACCTGCAGCGAGCAATGCGAGCCCTGCCCAAAAAATGGCATCGGGCGAAAGTGGCCAGCCGGGGAAAAACGAAAACGCCGACTTCATCGTGGTGCTGTCTCCTTTGTCGACCGGAGCGCGCCTTCGCGCCTGCTCCGGTTCCAAGCAAGATGATTGCTTTCAGCAACGACCAGCAGCACGGACTCGGGGATAAGACCCGCGAGCGTGCAAACGCGCAATCTCTTCATTGCCCGGTTTGCTCTGCGCCGACCAGCATTGCGAAATGTCATCGATCGGGTGAAATCTGAACGCGCCGGATCCGCGAACTCGCAAGCGGTGAATTCGGTTGTGCAGGCGCGGCGTGAGCTGCGTCTGTACGGATCCCGCGCGATGAAAGAACGTTATCGCCCTGAATCAGAGTCAGATCGAACAGAACCGTTCCTTTGTGCGTCCGTCGTTCACGAGGAACCTGGACGCGAGAAGAACGGCGATTGTGCCATAGGTTTTCGGGCGGAACTGAATACGCTCGAAGCCCTGCCGTAAGCGGTAAAAAGCGGGCTCGATTGCGGGCTTTAGGAGAAAAACCGACCGGTTTGCCGTACTGCAATCCTGGACGTAAGGACGCTATCTCCCACTAAGACAGAGAATCTATATGCATGCGTCATCGGTCTTCTTCAACAGGCTAGAGGGTTCTTTTGCTGGATTGATGAACCCCGTTGCCCGCTGGCCTTTCTGTTTATATGTTTACCTGTATGTATACGTAGTAGCAGTTAACAAGTCCGCCTCATTTCTGTGGATAACCTCGGTTTACCTAACTGAATCAGCAGCTTGCCGAGCGCGTAACCCGCTGCACAGCATGTGCGGGGACGACTCGTTTCCTTGCGTAACTTTTTGCGGTTTTCGACCGCCGCGAAGTTACCCCGTTTACGTCCACATGCCGTCCACATCCATTGCACCTGCAAGCAAACCGGTTATCCACAGATACGAGTGGATAACTTCTTTGCGTCTAGCGCACGGTGCCTTGCCGCAATGCGCGTAGCAGAAAGCGGGCGGGGTCGAGATCTTCAGCAAGGTCGCGTTCGATGGGCCAAGGCTCGCCCTCGATCTGCGCGGCGATCAGCTCCGCGCCAAGGTTTGCCCAGACGAGGCCACGCGAGCCATACGCGAAGGCTCCATAAAGACCCGGCGCGCGTGGCAGATCGAGCGGCCATGCGCCACGCAACCTGTCGGCATCGCAGACGGCGGCAGCTTCATCGGCGAGAGCGCCGATCATCGGCAGGCGGTCGCTCGTCACGCAGCGAAACGCGACGCGTCCTGCGAGTGCTTGTGCGTGCTGCGTGTCAAATGCATTTGCCAACGTAGGCAGCATGCGCGTGATGCGTTCGAGGTTTTCCAGGTGTCCGGCGACCTGGAGTGACGGCTCCGGGTCGTCGAGGTCATAGGTCGCACCTGTCAGCGTGACGCCATCGGGAAGCGGTACGGCGTAGCCTTCGCCGATCACAGGCATACCTAACGAAGGCACGCTGCCGGTTGGCAACAAAGTGAGTTGACCGCGTACGCTGCGCGTCGGCGCGAACTCGAGATTGGCGATGCGAGCGGCCTGATGTGCGTTGGCGAAGATCACAACCGGCGCGCGGACAATCGTCGCGCCATCGGCATCGAGCACGTTCCATTCGTCGCCTGCACGCTCAACCTTTGCCACTTCGACACCGAAGCGCCGCTCCACAGTCTCACCCGCCGCTGCGATTTGTGCGGCGCAAAGCGATGCCGGTTCGATCCAGCCGCCGTGCGGAAAGAACCATCCGCTCTGCGCAAGCGTTAGCCCGGCAAGCCGTTCGGCCTGCGCTTTTTCAACTGACGTGACGTAGTCCGACGGATAGCCGAACTTCGCCAATGCCTCGGCCATCAGGTGCGCTTCGTCTTCGTTATCGGCGAGTTGCAGCAGACCACCCGCGCCACGCGTGAGACGGTGGCCGCTGCGGGCGAGCGCATCCCATCGTTGCAGCGCGTATAAAAAGCCCGCACGTGTGATGCGCGATGCGACGCTGTCGTCGCGCGAAAGCATCGGGTGAAATACGCCGGCGGGATTACCTGAGGCCTCCTGCGCGACGGCTGCATGCTTTTCCAGCGACGTCACGCGCCAGCCGCGCGCTGCCAGCCGCTCGATCAACGCGCAGCCCGCGAGTCCCGCGCCGATCACCACCGCATGGCGTTCCTGTACGGCCAATGGTGCGGGAGGCTCATGCCGTCGCACGCGCCAGCGCGGCGCGAAGTATCCGCACAGCATGGCGCGCTTCCAGCCAAATCCCTCCACCTTGCGAAATTCGAAGCCGTTCTGGGTCAGCGCGCGTTTGACATCGCCAGCGCTCGTGTAGGTAGCGAATGTCGCGCCCTCGCCGGCCAGGCGTGCGAGCGATTTAAAGATCGCCGGCGACCACATCTCCGGATTCCTGGCAGGCGCAAAACCATCCAGATAGAACGCATCGGCTCTTAGCCAAAGAGTGGGAAGTGTCTGCGTGACGTCACCGAAGGCGAGCGTCAACGTCACCCGGCCGCCCTCGAATTCGAGCCGATGCGTGCCTGGTACGAGCATGGGCCAGGCATCGGCGAGTGACTGAGCGAGTGCGCTGATCGATTCATCGGATACGACCGCAGCATACGCAGCGAGCAGATCGACCCTTGAAAAAGGGTGTTTTTCCGTCGAAACGAAATGCAGACGCTCGCAACGCGCCGGGTCGGCGCGCCATGCGGCCCAGGTCATCAGAAAGTTGATGCCCATGCCGAAGCCCGTTTCCAGTACGGTGAAAAGGCGCCGGTTTTGCCATCGCTCGGGCAGTCCGTTGCCTTGCAAAAACACGTATTGAGCCTGGGCGAGACCGCCAACGGCGCTGTGGTAGATGTCGTCGTGACGCGGCGAGAACGGCGTGCCGTTGTCGCGAAACGCCAGGGTCGCAGGAATCAGCGGATCGGTCATGCGAGTTAAAGGAAACCTTTGGATAGAGCCGGCTAGCCTTCCCAAGCAGTTGCTTGAGGCAACGCAACATGGCGCCTCGGTGACCTTGCAAACGCTCGATGACTAACCGCCGGAGCAGCTCGAGCGGAGCGCACTGCGCGTCACGCCAAGCTCACGATTCGGCTGAACCGCACGCCAGGCAAGGCGTAGAGCGTTGGCAAAAACCAACGCCAGGCTTATGTAAAGCCCTGGTTAGGGTGCCGCTTCGATTCCAGAAATAACAAAAATGGCGCTTTCGTGGCGGTCGCGCATCAACCCCCGCGATTTCTGCGAAACCCTTATCCAGATTGGGTTTGCGCTGCGCTATCATAGCAAGCGCCGCCCATGAAAGCGGCAGCATGGCCGTCACGCAGTGAGCTGCCTGACGCTTTATCCGGGGTACTACGGAGCCAGAGCTGCTCGACGGCGCGGCCCGCGCACGTATAATCGGCGCGTTCGCGCTGTTCGTGTCAACCTAAACCAGAAAGGAACCTTAATGAACAAACAGGAACTGATCGACGCCGTCGCAGGTCAGACGGGCGCCAGCAAGGCTCAAACCGGCGAGACGCTGGATACGCTGCTCGAAGTGATCAAGAAAGCTGTGTCGAAGGGTGATGCGGTCCAACTCATTGGATTTGGCAGCTTCGGTTCGGGCAAGCGGGCAGCACGTACGGGCCGCAACCCGAAGACCGGCGAGACCATCAAGATCCCGGCAGCCAAGACCGTCAAGTTCACGGCTGGCAAGGCGTTCAAGGACGCTGTCAACAAGCGCTAAGCGCAATTTGCCTGGATGTTGACACCCGCCACAGGCGGGTTTTTTTTCGCCCGTCGTTTGCCGCGTAGCAGTGCGGCAACGTGGGACGAGTGCCGGTGCGGATCACCGGCACTGCTCAATACAATAGTTAGTACGCCGTGGCGTTGTTACGCGTCATCGTCAATGATGATGGTCGTGCAGGATCTCGCCGTCGCCGTGGTCATGATCGTGATCGTGGTCATGTTCGTCGTCGAAGTCCCACGCCGGGAATGGGTCATTCAGATGCGACCACGCGTGAGGTCCCAGCGCGTACTCGTCGTCATTCAACAGACACGCGTCGAACTTTGCGCGCCATGCTTCGGCGTCGATGTTGACGCCGATCATCACCAGTTCCTGACGTCGATCGCCGATGCTGAAGTCGTCCGCGGCGCCGTACCAGTCGGCGGCAATCTCCGCCGCGAGTTCATCGTCACCGTCCGGCCATTCGCTGCGATCCTGAGCGGCCCACCACATCCCCGCCGGACCGTGACGGCATGCGCCGCCCGCTTGCGACAGCGAACCCGCGATGTCGTTGCGCGTAGCCAGCCAGAAAAAGCCCTTGCTGCGCAGTACGCCCTTCCACTCTTCATGTAGCAGCGCCCACAGGCGTTCCGGATGAAACGGCCGGCGCGCGCGATAGACGAAATTGCCAATGCCGAATTCGTCGGCCTCGCCATGATGTGCATGACCGCTGTGTTCGTGGTCGTGCTCATGCTCGTGATGATCGTGCAGCGATGTGAGCCAGCCAGGCGCGCTTGCGGCTTCGTCGAAATCGAAACGGTTAGTGTTGAGCACTTCGTCGAGCGGCACGACGCCAAAGCGGCTCACTATCTGCACGGCACGCGGATTGATACGCGCAAGAATTCGCTGCAAACGCGTGAGGTCTTCCGCGCTGACGAGATCCGCCTTGTTCACCACGAGGACGTCGCAGAACTCGATCTGCTCAATCAGCAATTCGACCAGCGTGCGCTCGTCGTCTTCGTTCGCGGCAATGCCGCGTTCCGACAGCGCGTCGGCGGAACCGTAATCGCGCAGGAAATTAAACGCGTCGACCACAGTGACCATCGTGTCAAGACGGGCAACATCGGAGAGCGACACGCCGTCGTCGTCGACAAAGGTGAAGGTCTCGGCAATCGGCATGGGTTCCGCAATGCCGGTAGACTCGATCAGGATGGCATCGAAGCGCGCCTCGCCGGCCAGACGCTTGATCTCGCTCAGCAGATCGTCGCGCAAGGTGCAGCAGATGCAGCCGTTGGTCATCTCGACGAGCTGCTCCTCGACATGCGAGAGCGCCGCGGCGTCACGCACGAGGGTCGCGTCGATATTGACGGCGGCCAGATCGTTGACGATCACAGCAACGCGCAGGCCGGCGCGATTCGCGAGGATATGGTTCAGGAGCGTGGTCTTGCCGGCGCCCAGAAAACCGGAGAGCACGGTGACGGGCAGTGTCGGCTGGTTCATCGCAGTACGGAAAACGGAAGGAATTGAGGAGGCGTGCCGGGTGTGCAATGTGGCGCACGGCAGACGGCAGCACGAAGCCGCATTGTGCATCAAAAACCGGCGGCGAGCGCCGCAGCCAATGCAGGGAACGAGTGGGAACCGGATCTACGGGCGAAGCGGCCGACTAGCGGGAAGCGGTGGTCAACAGCTTCCACTTCTGCAGGATGGCCACGATCTGCCGCGCGTACTGGTCGCGCAGCGTGGGCGTTTCCGAGTGGTACGCGCCGACCGCCTGCCATGTGTTGCCGTACTTGTTCATTTGCTGACGCAAATGCCAGGCGGCAATATAGACGTTCTTGCACGGCTCCATGAGCGTGCTGGTGGAAATGCCGTACTGCGCGAGCACGGGCAAGTGCACCGAGTTGATCTGCATCAGGCCATAGTCGGTCGAACCGTTGGCGTTCTTGTGCAGCGCCTCGGGACGGTTATGCGACTCTTGCCATGCAATGGCCCGCAGGATCAGCGGATTGACCTTCTGGTACTTCGCCGCCTCGTCGAAACAATCCGCGTGTGCCTGCCCCGCTGCGAGCAGCGTGACAATTACCGTGGAAAAGGCGACGAGGGTTCGATTCATCGGTCAATACGACTAAATAACAGCGAAGGTAAGATGCGGTAAGGCGCTAGCGTGCCGTACCAAAGCGCCGCAAACCCGCCAACACCAAGGTTGTGTCGGACATCGGGGAAAACCCGCGTGGGCAACTCGCATCAATGTGAGCTATCGGCCCGTATCATACCGGCAGACGTTTCATCGTCAAAGTTGGCTAACAGACATAAGCCGACACATTAGCCTGAACAAATCGCGAGCGTACGCCGAGGCAAAAGCCGGCACGAACGTGGGCCAGACGCACGAAAACACGGGGTATCCGGGAACGCAACCGAGTCCTTGAGCAAGCTTTCAGATGGTTGACAACTGAGGGCTATGGTTAGACTAATCGCTCCGCAGCCGTTGTTTTGTGACAAATTGGACATGAAAAACTGTTACTGTTCATTTTTTTCGGACGTAGGGTGGACGGCACTCGGGGTGGCCGCCACCTATGCGGGCATCTGCAGGCCGCAGGCACTGCCGGTGCGCATCTATGTTCGCTGCGCTTGACAGTCGGTCGCCACGGCGGTCGGCATCGACATCACATTCCATGAGAAGAAATCGTATGGCATTGCGTCGCGTCGCAACGGCGCTGCTGGTGGCTGGTCTGATCACCTCGCAGATTGCACAGGCCCAGGTGACACTCAATTTCGTCAACGCCGACATCGATCAGGTGGCCAAGGCGATTGGCGCCGCGACCGGCAAGACGATCATCGTCGACCCGCGCGTGAAGGGTCAGCTGAATCTGGTGTCCGAGAACTCGGTTCCTGAAGATCAGGCGTTGAAGACCTTGCAGTCCGCGCTGCGGATGCAGGGTTTTGCGCTGGTGCAGGATCACGGCGTGTTGAAGGTCGTGCCGGAAGCCGACGCCAAGCTGCAGGGCGTGCCCACCTATGTGGGCAATGCGCCGGTGGCGCGTGGCGACCAGGTGGTCACTCAGGTGTTTCAGCTGAGGAACGAATCGGCCAATAACGTGCTGCCGGTGCTGCGTCCGCTGATCTCGCCGAACAACACGGTGGCCGCGTATCCGGCGAACAATACGATTGTCGTCACGGACTACGCCGACAACGTACGGCGTATCGCGCAGATCATCGCCGGTATCGACACGGCGGCCGGCCAGCAGGTACGGGTGGTGACGCTGCGCAATGCCAACGCACTCGACATCGCGCCGCAGATGACGAAGATGCTCGATCCGGGCGCGATCGGCGCCACCGACGCGACGCTGAAGGTGTCGGTCACCGCCGATCCACGCACGAATTCGCTGCTGCTGCGCGCCTCGAACGGCGCGCGCCTCGCCTCCGCGGTCCAGCTGGCGCAGCAACTCGACGGCCCCACCGCGGTGCCTGGCAATATCCACGTCGTACCGCTGCGCAATGCGGATGCGACGACGCTCGCCAAGACCCTGCGCGGGATGCTCGGCAAAGGCGGCGACTCGGGCTCATCGTCTTCGTCCGGTTCGAACGAGGCCAATTCGTTTAACCAGAACGGCGGTTCATCGGGCGGCGGTGGCTCCGCCGGCACGTCCGGCACGCCGCCGCTGCCATCGGGTGGCCTGGGAAGCGGTTCGACCTCGTCGCCCTTGGGCGGCAGCAGCGGAGGCGGCGGCTACGGTTCGAGTGGCAACTCCAATTCGAGCGATTTCCTCGGCGGCGACAAGAGCAAGGGCGACGACAATCAGGCGGGCGGCATGATCCAGGCCGACGCCGCGACCAACTCACTGATCATCACGGCGGCCGAGCCGGTGTATCGCAATCTGCGCGCCGTGATCGACCAGCTCGACGCGCGTCGAGCCCAGGTCTATATCGAAGCGCTGATTGTCGAGTTGAACTCGAACACGGCCGGCAATCTGGGCATCCAGTGGCAGATCGGCACGAATGCCGTGCTGGCCGGTACCAATCTGGCAGCCGGCACTGGCAACAGCATCATCAACCTGACGACGGCGGCGGTGGCAGCCGGCACGACCGGCGGTCTCGGCGCGGCGCTGGCGGGTTCCAACCTGCAGCAAGGTTTGAACGTGGGCTGGGTGCACAACATCTTCGGCGTGCAGGGACTCGGCGCACTGTTGCAGGCGCTCTCGCAGACTGCCGACGCGAACGTGCTGTCCACACCTAACCTCATCACCCTCGACAACGAGGAAGCCAAGATCGTGGTCGGTACCAACGTGCCGATCCAGACGGGTTCGTACTCCAACCTGACGAGCGGCACGACGAGCGCGGCCTTCAATACGTACGACCGCGTCGACGTGGGCCTGACGCTGCACATCAAGCCGCAGATCACCGACGGCGGCATTCTCAAGCTGCAGCTCTACACGGAAGACTCGGCGATCGTGAACGGCACGACCAACGTGACGACCAATCCGGCCGGCCCGGAATTCACCAAGCGCTCGATCCAGTCCACCGTGCTCGCAGATAACGGCGAGATCATCGTGCTGGGCGGCCTGATGCAGGACAACTATCAGGTCAGCAACAGCAAGGTGCCGCTGCTGGGCGATATTCCGTGGATCGGCCAGTTGTTCCGCTCCGAGCAGAAGACGCGTAGCAAGACGAACCTGATGGTGTTCCTGCGCCCGGTGATCATTGCCGATAACAACACCGCGCAGGCGGTGACGGCGAATCGCTACGACTACATCCAGGGCGTGCAGGGTGCGTACAAGCAGGACAACAACATCATGAAGGACAACGACGATCCGGTGGTGCCGCCTATGCCGATCGGTCCGAGTCAGGGTGGCGCGCCCGCGATGAACCTGTTCGATCTCGACCGCATGCGCCGTCAGCAGGCGGCACCGCAGGGCAGCGCGCCCGCGCCGGTGACCAACGGTGGCGCGGTGCAAACCAATCCGGTGCCGAACGGTAGTCCGGCCCAGAGCAACCCCGTGCCGAGCGGCGCTGCCGTGCAGACCAACCCGGTCACCGTCGCGCCGGCCAACACGACAGGAGCGCAGCAGTGAGTACGCCGTTCACGCCGCCGTCGGGTTCTGCGTCGTCGGCAGCCGCTCGCGCCGGCGCTACGGCCGTGCCATCGGCGGTGGCCGCGGAGCATGTGGAACGCAGCGCGCCCTCGCCGCTCGCCGCGCGTCTCGTGCCCTACGGCTTTGCGCGCAGTGGCCAGATTCTCGTCGCGCATCAGCATGCCGAGGGGCTGGAAGTCTGGATCAGCGAACGCACCAGCGACGCCGCGCTTGCTGAAGTCGCGCGTAACTTCGGAGCGCTAACGGTCGTACGCCTGCCCGCTGACGAACTGGCGCTCGCGATCAACCATGCCTACGCGCGCCAGGACGGCAGCGCGGCGCAGGTGGTCGGTGAAGTGGAGGGCGAAGTCGATCTGTCGCGCCTGATGCAGGAAATTCCGGAAGTCGAAGATCTGCTCGAGTCCGAGGACGACGCGCCGATCATCCGCATGATCAACGCGCTGTTGACGCAGGCGGCGCGCGAACAGGCTTCGGATATCCACATCGAGCCGTTCGAGAATGCTTCGGTGGTGCGCTTTCGCGTGGACGGTACGTTGCGCGATGTCGTTCGCCCGAAGAAAGCGCTGCATGGCGCGCTGATCTCGCGGATCAAGATCATGGCGCAACTCGACATTGCCGAAAAGCGTCTGCCACAGGATGGCCGTATCACGTTGCGTGTGGGCGGCCGGCCGGTGGACGTGCGCGTTTCCACCTTGCCGACCGGTCACGGCGAACGCGCAGTGTTGCGTCTGCTGGAGAAAGACGCCACGCGGCTGAATCTCGAAGCACTCGGGATGGGGCCCGACACGCTCGTCAAATTCGACAAGCTGATTGGCCGCCCGCACGGCATCGTGCTCGTCACTGGCCCGACCGGTTCGGGCAAGACCACGACGTTGTATGCGTCGATGTCGCGGCTCGAAACCGCGACGACCAACATCATGACGGTCGAAGACCCGATCGAATACGATCTGTCCGGCATCGGCCAGACGCAGGTCAACGAGCGCATCGGCATGACCTTCGCGCGGGCGCTGCGGTCCATTTTGCGGCAGGACCCGGACATCATCATGATCGGCGAAATCCGCGACCTCGAAACCGCGCAGATCGCGGTGCAGGCCTCGCTGACCGGCCACCTCGTGCTGGCGACGCTGCACACCAACGACGCCGCTTCTGCCGTCACGCGTTTGACCGATATGGGCGTCGAGCCTTACCTGCTCGCTTCGTCGTTGCTGGGTGTGCTCGCACAGCGGCTGGTGCGGCGCCTCTGCCCCGTGTGCCGCGAACAACGTCCCGATCCGGATGGCCGGCTGCACTGGCATCCGGTGGGCTGCGATAAGTGCGGTCACTCGGGTTATGCGGGACGGCGCGGCGTGTATGAACTGCTGACCATCGACGAGCCAATCCGCTCACTGATTCACCGCAACGCCGCCGATGCGGAAATCCTCGCGGCGGGCCGCGCGCAAGGCATGCGCACGTTGCGCGAAGATGCCGACCGTTGGCTCGACTCGGGGCTCACATCGCTCGAAGAAGTGATCCGCGTGACGGGCGGAGTGTAAGCGCATGCCAGCCTTTCGTTTCGAAGCGATCGATGCCGCGGGCAAGGCGCAAAAAGGCGTGCTCGATGCGGACAGTGCCCGCGGTGCGCGCACCAATCTGCGCGGCCAGGGGCTCACGCCGCTGCTGGTCGAGCCGGCTTCGACGCGCATGCGCGGCGAGCGCAACCAGCGCCTGTCGCTGGGGCGCCGTCTGTCGCAGCGCGAGCAAGCCATTCTCACGCGCCAACTGGCCAGTCTGCTGATCGCCGGCTTGCCGCTCGACGAAGCGCTCGCGGTGCTGACGGAACAATCGGAGCGCGACTACATCCGCGAACTGATGGCGTCGATTCGCGCGGAAGTGCTCGGCGGCCACTCGCTGGCCAATGCGCTGCAGCAGCATCCACGCGATTTCCCGGAGATCTACCGCGCGCTGGTCGCGGCCGGTGAACATACCGGTAAGCTCGGCCTCGTGTTGTCGCGCCTCGCTGATTACATCGAGCAACGCAACGCGCTCAAGCAGAAGATCGTGCTGGCGTTCACGTATCCGACCATCGTCACGATCATCGCGTTCGGCATCGTCACGTTCCTGCTGAGTTATGTGGTGCCGCAAGTGGTGAACGTGTTCGCCACGTCCAAACAGCAACTGCCCTTCCTCACCATCATGATGATGGCGCTCTCCGGGTTCGTGCGGAAGTGGTGGTGGGCGGTGCTGATCGGGGTGGTGTTGCTGGCATGGCTGATCCGCTCGATTCTGGCGCAGCCGGGGCCGCGGCTCGCGTTCGACCGGTGGCTGCTCACCGCGCCCCTGCTTGGCAAACTCGTGCGCGGCTATAACACCGTGCGCTTTGCCAGCACGCTCGGCATTCTGACGGCGGCGGGTGTGCCGATCCTGCGCGCCCTGCAGGCCGCGAGCGAGACGCTCAGCAACCGCGCGATGCGCGACAACATCGACGATGCGATCGTGCGCGTGCGTGAAGGGACGTCGCTGTCACGCGCGCTCGGCAATACGAAGACGTTTCCGCCGGTGCTGGTGCACCTGATCCGTTCAGGCGAAGCGACCGGCGATGTGACCACCATGCTCGACCGCGCGGCTGAAGGTGAAGCCAACGAACTGGAGCGTCGCACGATGTTCCTCACCAGCCTGCTCGAACCGCTGTTGATTCTCGCGATGGGCGGCGTGGTGCTGGTGATCGTGCTGGCGGTGATGATGCCGATTATCGAGCTGAACAACCTGGTGCAGTGACGCCTGCACTGGCTGATGCAGCGAGCCGCGCAGTGGCGCGGGGCTCAGCGCACGTAGATGGTCGGGCCGGCGGCGTTGGCGGGCAGGAAGATTTCGGAGCGGGCGCCGTTGCGGTCGACGATGATGGAGCGGGGACGGATTTCGTAGAGCTTCGCGCCCTGCATGATGCTGCTGCCGAGCGACACTGCATGAGGCGGCTCACCGCCGGTGCTGATGATGGCAGCGCCGCCTTCCTGCAACGAGAGGATGCCGAACAGATGCACGTCCTGATTCGCGCTGCGCTGCAACTGGCCGCCGAACAGCACGGCAGCCTGGTCGACCGAGACCGGCGCGCGCACGGCGGCGGCCGGCAACGGTCCGCCCGACATGGACGTGAGCGTGACGATCCAGTAAGTGAGCGTCGCGCAGAACACGGCAAACAGCGCGAGCGACAGAAGACGGATTTGGATGGCGTTCATGCACATCATTGTACGGACTATTGTGAAATTTGCGTTGGGGGAAAGTGCCCCGCACCTGACGCGCCGCGCCGGGTTTCCCCGAGGGGCGGCGAGGAAGCTGGCAGAGCCCGGCGTTTTCTCGCAACCCTTCAAGTGCATGACATTAAAATGACCGGTCGGGCGTGTTAAATCGCGCAGGATCATCGCCAGCGCGGCACCCGCCGGACACGAAATCTTTCTGAAAAGAGGTAGCAAGCTATGCAAATGTGGACCACTCGCCGCACTGAAATCGCGGGTCTGCGCAGTCGTCGTCAACGCGGTTTCACGCTGATCGAAGTGATGGTGGTGATTGCGATTCTCGGCATTCTGGCCGCGCTGATCGTGCCGAAGATCATGAGCCGTCCAGACGAAGCGCGGCGCGTTGCCGCCAAGCAGGACATTGGCACGGTGATGCAGGCCCTCAAACTCTACCGGCTCGACAATGGCCGCTATCCGACGCAAGACCAGGGGTTGCGCGCGCTCGTCGAAAAGCCGACTACGGACCCGGTGCCGAGCAACTGGAAAGACGGCGGCTACCTCGAACGCCTGCCGAACGATCCGTGGGGTAACGCGTATCAGTATCTGAATCCGGGTGTGCACGGCGAGATCGACGTGTTCAGCTACGGCGCCGACGGCAAACCAGGCGGCGAAGGCAACGACGCCGACATAGGCTCGTGGGATTGACGGGTTCATTGAGCGTTAGCCGGCGACAAACTTGATTCCAGCCTCGATTCCCGCGTCTAACTTCGCCGCCCGCTTCGTCACTCGCACCATGCGCATGTCCGATTGGCAGTCTCGTGTTTCCGCTCCGCGTACGGTGTTGTCGACGTGCGCGTCGGACGACGGCGCGAGATTGTCGACGCGGGGGCGACCCGCGCGCGGCTTTACGCTGCTGGAAATGCTGGTGGTGCTGGTGATCGTGGGGATTCTGGTGTCGGTGGCTTCGCTGGCGTTGACGCGCAATCCGCGTACGGATCTTAACGAGGAAGCACAGCGGTTGGCGCTGCTGTTCGAATCGGCCGGTGATGAAGCACAGGTGCGCGCGCGGCCTATCGCATGGCAACCGGTCGACTCGGGCTTTCGTTTCGACATGCATACCGACGATGGCTGGCGTCCGCTACGCGACGATCTGCTGGGACCGCGCCGTTGGGAAGGCGGCGTGACGAGCGTGGCGATCAGCTATCCGGGCTCGGACCAGCATCCGTCGCGGGTGGTGTTCGGCACGGAAAGCATCGACGTGCCGGTGCAGGTCACGCTCTTTTCTGCCGCAGGCCAGGCAACGATTGTCGGGACGGGCAATGGCCGTTACGAGGTGCATTGAGATGGCCAGCCAGAGCAGATTCACGCACCGCGCGCCGGGCGGTCTAGGCACGACGCAGCGTGGCTTCACGATGATCGAAGTGCTGGTCGCGCTGGCGATCATCGCGGTGGCGCTGGCGGCGTCGCTGCGTGCCGTGGGGAGTCTCGCGAGCAGCGAACTGGAGCTGCATCAGCGCTTGCTGGCGGGCTGGAGTGCCGACAATGCGCTCGCGCGATTGAAGCTCGAGCATAGCTGGCCCGATGTGGGGTCGAGCAGTGTCGACTGCTCGCAGGGCAATTTGCAGATGATCTGTACGGAGCGCGTGACGGCAACGCCGAATCCCGTGTTTCGTCGCGTCGAAGTGTTGGTGACGACACCGGGCCGCGCCGGCAATCTTGCCCAGATGGTGACGGTGGTAGCGAATGAAACGAACCGGTCGCTGTAAGCGGGGCGGCCGCGCGCCGCAGCGTGGCTTTACGCTGATCGAACTGCTGGTCGCGATTGCGATTCTGGCGGTGATCGCCGTGTTGTCATGGCGGGGGCTGGACCAGATCATCCGAGGGCGGCAGACCATCACGAATGCGATGGAAGACGAGCGGGTCTTTGCGCAGTTGTTCGATCAGATGCGCATTGATGTGCGCCGCGTCGCAACGGATGACGAATCCACCCAGGCGGCCGTCTCCGTGAGCGGCGACACGCTGCAGATCGTGCGTCAACTCGATCTGCCGGGCGCCGCGCCGCGTTTGCAGGTGGTGCGGTATCGGGTGGCAGAGGGACGTGTGACGCGCTATGCGTCGCCGCCGCTGGCTAATCTGAATGAATTGCAGCGGGCGTTGCGCAGTGGCGAGGGACAAGGCTGGAGCGCAGTACCGTTGATGGGCGGCGTGGGGTCGATTTCCGCGCGGATGTACGTGCCGAAGGTTGGCTGGACGACGCAGATGAAAGATGTGCAGTCGGCGATCACGGAGAACCAGAACAATCTGAAGGTACCGCAGTTGGGGATTGCGCCGATGCCCCGATCGGTGACGGGGTTGGAGGTGGTGGTCGGGGCGACGTCTTTGGCCAGGCCTGTAACGCGGGTTTTTCTCGTCGGGGAGTGAATTGGTATGGTGCTTTTGCTCACGGCGTGGTTTTTTGGTTTCTTGCTGCGCAGCGCGGTTGGTTTTTTGCCGGGCGGCGGCTTTGCGTTGGTGGTTTCTTTTGTTGGCCTTTCCTTGTTTTCTTTTCGGTCTATTTGCGTCGCCCCTGTGCGGGGCAGCACCTACTTTTCTTTGCAGCGGCAAAGAAAAGTAGGCAAAAGAAAGCCGCTCACACCGCTAGCTTTTAGGTGTCCCCCTCTCGCCTTTTATCGGAGTGGTCCGAAAACGAGTCCTCCTCTCGCACATTCATCCCCAGTGACACAGCAGTCATCCGCTCCAGCGTCGCGCTTCGCGCCCCGCCGTCCGGTACATCAAAAGTGGCCCGCATGCCTCGCCCTTCTCGCGAGCCATATGGCCCGCGATGGTGGTGACTGTATCGAGCGCAGTGGGTACACCACCGAGTGGACCGATCCGTCACGCACGGAGTGCGTAGACGGGATGAATGAGTGCTTTGTCACGAAGGCGAGAAATGCGAGAGACGGTCTTGTCTTCGGACCACTTCGTAGTGATGCCAGTGGTGGACACCTACAAGCTGGCGGTGTGAGCCCGCTTTCTTTGCTTACTTTCTTTGCGGCGGCAAAGAAAGTGAGTGCCGCCCCGCACAGGGGCAACGCGAATAGACCGATAGCAAATCAAGGAAAGGCCAACAAAAAGCAAGGCAACGCAAAAAAAGTAGCACTACCAATCAAAACCAAAACAACAGCTAGAAAACAAAAAACCCAAACCGGCGTAGCCATAATCACAGCCTTATTAGTAGTGGCGCTATCAGCCATCCTGGTCTCCGGCATCCTCTGGCGCCAGCAAATCCAGATCAGAAGAATCGAAAACCAACGCCTCCTCTCCCAGGCGCAATGGATCTCCCGCGGCGCCCTCGACTGGACGCGTCTGATCCTCCGCTCGGAGGGCGACACCTCCGCTGGTATCACCTATCTCGGCGGGGTATGGGGTGTCCCCATCGCCCGCACCCGTCTGTCGGATTTCCTCGGCCAGATCGGCGAGGTCCGCGCCCAGGAAGGCGCCGACACCTACCTGTCCGGCTCCATCGAAGACGCGCAATCCAAATTCAATCTGCGTAATCTCGTCTCCAGCCCCGCCCCCGGCGTGCTGCAAATCAACGTCGAACAAGTCCAGGCATTCCAGCGCCTGCTGGCCCTGCTCAGCCTCAACAGTCAGTTGGCGCAAAACGCGGCGGTGCAGATGCGCAACGGCCTTGCGCTCTCCGCGACGCGCTTTCAGACCACTTCGTCGCTCACCGGCAGCGGCGCCGGTAACACGGCCATCCAGGGCGGCGCGATCGGCGGCGGCAATTTCACCAACAAGCCCGGTATCGAAGACGATGACGACGCGCCGCCGCGTCCCCTGCAGATGACCAGCGTCGATTCGCTCCTCGACGTGCCCGGCTTCACGGCCGACATGGTCGCCCGTCTGCGGCCGTTCGTGACCGTGCTGCCCACCACAACGGCCGTCAATATGAATACGGCGCCCGCTGAAGTGGTGGCCGCCGCTGTGCCGGGCATGAGCCTCTCCAACGCGCAGGCCTTCGTGTCGCGACGCGAAACGGTGTTCTTTCACAACGTCGGTGACGTACAGTTGGCGCTTCAGGGGGCCGGTGTCCCCCAATTGACCATCGATCCGAGTACGCTTGACGTCAACAGCAGTTATTTTCTTATCCACGGACGTGTGGACCACGAACGCGCGGAAGTGGATCGCACAACCCTCGTGTACCGCGACGCGCTCACCCACACGACCCGCGTCGTGAGCGTTCAGGATCAACTATGAATAACGCTTTTCCTCGAGAGAGTGGCCTTTGAGTACGCTGATCGTCCTTCTGCCGCCGCGTGATCCGGCGGTGCCGTCGCAGGAATGGCATCTGCCGGATCTGCCCTTCCTGTTGCTCGACAAGTCGGGCCGCACGCAGCGCGCCGGCCGCTCGGCGCTCGCGCTGCTGCCGCGTGCTTCGTCCACCGTGCTGATGGTGGCTGCCCGCGACCTGCTGATGATGCCCGCCACCCTGCCGCCGCTCAAAGGCCCGCGCCTGCGCATGGCGTTGCCGAACGTGGTCGAGGATCAAATGATCCAGGATCCGCAGACCTGCCACATCGCGGTCGATCCGCAAGCGCTCGGCGGCGGCCGGCATCTGCTCGCCATCATTGATCGCGGCTGGTTCCGCTTCATCTGCGAAGGCTTCGCTGCGGCCGGTCACCGGAGCGTGCGCGCCGTGCCTGTCACGCGCTGCCTGCCAGTGGTGCCGTTCGTGGCGCCATCCGTCGAGCCAGAACTGGAAACGGCGACTGTCGCGGCGGCCGCGCCGAGGTCCGGCGTCGGCGCTAAAGGCGCGGCGACGCTCGCCACGGAGCCGTTGACGCCAGTCGTTGCCGCCGTGCTCGGCAATGTCATCTCCACCGCACCCGCCTTGCTGGCCGAGGTCGCCACGCATCCGGCCGCAGCGCGCGTCGAGCTGGCGATCGCACGTGGCCTGCAGGGTGAAGGGCTGGCTGTGCCGGTTACGGCCGTCAAGGCCACCCTCGACGCGCTGGCCGGCGCGGCGCCGGTGTCGCTGTACCGGCTCACCGATGTGCCCGGCGGCGAACCCGGCATGGGCATGAGTGCTCAGGGTGGTCTTGCTGGTCACGTGAGCGGCGCGCAGCCGCTGCCGTTCGAGCAGCTCGCCCGTCGCGCGCTCGAATGCCGCTTCGATCTGTGCCAGTTCGAATTCGCTACCCAGCCGTGGCGGCTCGACCGCGCCACCTTGCGGCGTCTGCGTTTGCCGATCCTGCTGGCGGTGGCCGCTGTCGTCATCGCGATCATCGGCGCGAATGTCCAATGGCTGATGCTGTCGCGCCAGCGCGATGCTATCAACGCGCAGATGACTGAGTTGCTGCTCAACACCTTCCCCAAAACCACCGTCGTGCTCGACGCGCCTGATCAGATGTCGCGTCAGATGCAACAGCTACGCGTGGCGGCGGGCCAGCTTTCGCCGGACGATTTTCTCTCGCTTGCCGCAGCCTTTGCGCGTTCGCTCGGACCGCTGCCTGTGAATGGAATTGCCGCGCTCGACTATCACGATCACCGCCTCGACGTCACCTTCAAGCCGCAGATCAAGGTGGACCCCGGCCTGCCGCAACGGCTCGCGGGCAACGGCTTGAGTGGGGAGATCGACAGCAACACCGGCAAGTGGACCATCAGGAGCGGACAATGAGAACTCAACTTGCTCAAACGTGGGCCGGCTTCTGGGATGGACGCTCCGAACGCGAAAAGACCCTCCTCTCGTGGGGCGGCGCGGTGGTGGGTGTGGTGATTGCGTGGTCGGTGCTGTGGGCCCCCGCACAGGAAGGCCGCGCGCATTTGCGTGACACGCTGCCGGCCTTGCAGCGCCAGCTCGCCCAGATGACGGCGCAGGCCAACGAAGCGCGTACCCTGTCGGCGGCGGCTCAAGGCGTAACGCCCACCGGCGGCGCGTTGAAGGATGCGCTCACGGCCTCGCTGACCGACCACGGCATCACGCCGTTGCAGGTGCAGTTGATGGGCAATGCGGTGCAGGTCCAGTTGAAGAATGCGTCGTTTCCGTTGTGGACGACGTGGGTCGACGACGTGCGCCGGCAGTTCAAGGTGCAGGTTGCCGAAGCCCACATCACCGCGCTGAAGGACGACGGCCAGGTCGACCTGACGGCGTCGTTGCAGCCGTCGACCGTCAAATGACGGCGCAGCCACAGGATTTCGCATGAATTACTGGACGCGGCGCCTGCGCGCTGCCCTGCCGTGGGTGCTGGTGGCGGTGTTGTCGAATTGCGCGGTGCTGCTGGCGTTGCTGCCGGCCGCGTGGATCACGCCGCAGTTTGCCAAGGCATCCGGCGGTCACGTCAACCTCGTCAATCCATCTGGTTCGCTCTGGCACGGTTCAGCCGCGCTGATGCTGGCGGCGGGTCCGGACATGAGCACCGCGACGCTGCTGCCGGGACGCATCGAGTGGCATACGGCTTTCTGGCCACTGCTCACGGGCCGGGTGCGAATGACCATGCTGCAAAGCGACGCCATGCCCACGCCGATCACCGTGGATGCCACGCGGCGCGGTGCGATCCTGTCGCAGGGTGCAATGGCCGTACCTGCGGCGTTGCTCACGGGGCTCGGTGCGCCCTTCAATACGCTGGACCTGGAAGGCAACGTGCAACTCGCCTGGAGCGACTGGCGCAGCTTCGATAACGAGGCGTTCGGACAACTGACCGTCACGTTGCTCGACGCAAGTTCGCGGGTCTCGCTCGTCAAACCGCTCGGTTCCTACCGTGTGGCGATCCAGGCGGAGGGCACGCGCTCCACGGTCGATCTGTCCACCATCAAGGGTCCGTTGATGCTCAATGGTCACGGCGCGGTGAGCGCAGGCTCGACGATCTTCAACGGCACCGCCAGCGCGGCGCCGGAAGCGCGGGAGAATCTGGCTGGCTTGCTGAATCTGCTCGGGCGTCCGAGCGGGCCGGATACGGTGGCGCTGACCTTCGTGCATTGACGGGCGGCGCGTTAGCGTAGTGGCAGTGGCTCCGTTCAATGTGCCCACGCGGTACAGCGTTCGCTCGACGCGCTGAGGCGTCGTCGAGAGTCCAGGATGGTCTAGTCTGACTGGCCTTGGCGTGCGGCTGCTACGGGCTGCTGCGCACCGCCCGCCGTGACCGGCACCGTCGCCGCCGAAACGGACACCGGCGCCGGTGCCGACGCGGCCACTGGCGCCGCTATGGTGCCGGTTTCCTGATTCATCAGCGAGGCGTCCCAGCCGCCGCCGAGCGCCTTCACCAACCCTACCGACGACACCATGCGCTGGCCGGCGATGCTCGAGAGCTTCTGCTCGGCGCCGAAGGCCGTGGTCTGCGCGGTCAGCACGTTCAGATAGGCGACGGTGCCGGACTTGTACTCGTTCGTCACGATGTTCAACGCCGATTGCGCGGACTCCACCGCCTGCTGCTGCACGACGATTTCCTGCGAGAGAATGCGCTGCGATGCCAGGTTGTCCTCTACGTCCTGGAACGCTGCCAGCACCGTTTGACGATACGCGGCGACGTCCTGATCGTAGGCGGCGCGTGCGGCATTGGTCTGCGCTTCGCGCAGGCCGCCATCGAAGATCGTGCCGGCCAGTTGCGGGCCGAGGGTCCAGAAACGAGCCGGCGCCGTGAGCAGTTGCGACAGCACGGAGCTTTCGAAGCCGCCGCTCGCCGACAGCGTCAGCGACGGGAAAAACGCGGAGATGGCGACGCCAATCTGCTCGTTGGCGGCCTTCGCCGCACGTTCCGCCGCCGCGATATCAGGCCGCCGCTCGAGCAGCGCCGACGGCATCTGCGCCGGTACGGCAGGAGGTGTGGCGGTGAGCGGCGCCGGGGCGATCGAAAAGGTGGACGCCGGTTCGCCGACCAGCACGGCGATAGCGTGTTCGTCCTGGGCGCGCGCGATGCCGTTGTCGATGGCCGCCGCCTGCGCCGATTGCAGTTGTGTCTGCGCCTGCACCACGTCCGCCCGCCCCGCTACGCCTTGCGCATACTGATTCTTCGTGAGCTGAAGCGACTTCTCGTAGGCGACCACGGTATCGTCCAGCAGCTTTTGCATGGCGTCGAGCGAGCGCAGCGAGAAGTACGTTTGCGCGAGCGTGCCCTGCGCGGAGAGCCGCGCGTTGGCGAGCGTGGCGGCGGCGCCCTGCTGGCTCGCTTCCTGGGCGCTGACCGTGCGGCTCACCTTGCCCCACAGATCGGGTTCCCAGCTCGCGTCCAGTTGCAGGTTGTAGCTGTTGTTGACGCCGGAGCGTGCGCTTACTGTCGAACTCGACCCGGATGAACCGGTACCCGAGCGTGTCATGCCAGCCGATCCGCTAATGACCGGGAAATAGGCCGCACGCGCCTCGCCGACCAGCGCGCGGGCCTGCCGGTACGCGGCTGCGTACTGCGCCACGGTCTGGTTGGAGGTGTTCAGCTGGTCTTCGAGCGCGTTCAGCTCGGTGTCGTTGTAGATGGTCCACCAGTCGCCGCGGTCATGCTGGTCCGCAGGCTGCGCGACCTTCCAGCCGGGCGCCGCTTCCTTGTACGCCGCCGGGACTTCCGCTGCCGGCCGCTGATAGTTGGGGCCGACCGTGCAGGCGGCCAGCAGGGTGGCGAGGGCCGCGGTTACTGCGATGGTCAGGACGCGCGGCGTCAAGCTACTCACGCGCGAGGTTCGGTCAAACTGCATGCACTGGATTCCTGTCGATTCGGCCGATGATCGGACCGACGCCGGTCTGCGGAAGCTCACCTTATAACGTCTCCGAATGCCGGTGGAAAGCAGGCCAGGCAAGGCGAGACGCGGCGTCGCAACGATTCCGGGATGGTAGCGTATGCGACGCGGCTGGCGAAGAAGACTGTAAGGTTAATGCGGAGTGCAGCGTGGGTGTGTAACGGCCGCATCCCTGACGGTTACGCGGCGTTACGGCAAAGCGGGGCGTGGGTGAAACAGAGCAAGGCGGCGCGTGGCGCCGGCCTGGTCAGCAGCGTGTATCGGCGTTGATCTGACGGGCAAGCTTGCCCGCGGCTGCGCGGCATGCGGGCGCATCGCCACGCGACTGGCAGCTGGCAGAGACCGTCGCCACTGATGCGGTCGACGCCGCGATCGCGCCTTTCACCAGCGAGGCACCAGCCTTGGCAGCCTTCACCGTGACCGCGCTGGTCAACAGCGCGATGGGCGCCGCGCTTGTTGCGGCGGATTGCGCGGCGGCGCGCCGGGCACGGCGGTTATCGAGCCACGCGAAGAACAGGACCCCGAGCGATCCCCCCGGCAACACGAACATCACCACGTACAAGGCGAGTTTCCACCAGCGATTCGGGCCTTGAAACGTATTCAATGCGGAGTCGTGTAGCGAGCGGCCCAGGCCGCCAAGGGTATTTTTCAGGTACAGCATGAAGAGGGTCCTCTGCGCCCTCACTCAGGAGATGCGCGGCGAAGCGGTCAGAACATGGTCTCGGGTGGCGCCAGTAGCGCGTAACTCGTTGCCTATCATAATATTGACTATGCAATTAAATTTCAAGACAGATCGCCTCCGGCCGTGCTCTGGTGTTGTTTTTTAGATGAGGCGGGAAACGACTCTGCCGGGATTGCCTGCTGTTCCGTGCTCACAAAGGCGAACACCGCAATTTTCCCGGTATTCCGGCTTGGAACGTGAGTAACAAATATGGCGACCAGCGGCGCAATTCCAAGAGAGGAGCGCCGTCATCAGCAGGAAATATCGGTACAGGCGGAGCTTGAGGCGAGAAGCTGGACGTGCACGGGCGGTACGTTATACCCATGTCACGTCAAGCTTCTGCGAAATTCGGACAAATGTTGGAAATTTGTGCAGAGCCCCGGCGTCCCGCCCTCATCGGGCCACGGACGCCTGGGGGCGCAAAAGACTACTGCGTCACCGGCTCGCCACCAGGCGCGCCCACGGACTGCGCCGGCGCGGTTTCGAGCGAAGACGGAGCGGCCGACGCGGGCGGCGCACTTACGCCACCGCTTTGCGGGCCGTTGCCGCCTATGCCGCTGCGCACGAACTCCTTGAAATCGGCGCCCGCTTCCCAGGGATTAGGTTTGCAGCCGAGCGAGCTGTCGCAATGCGCGGAGAAGCCGATGGTCGACGTGCCGTCGTTGTTCGGCGTCTTGGTGATCTCGTACGCGAGCGCGCGTTTGCCACCGTCCGGACCCGCGGTCTGGATCAGCGTATCCGTGGAGGCTTCCACTTGATACTTCGAATGGGTCGACACCCAGCTTTGCGCGCGTTGCCACCACAGCGCGCATTCCGTCTGATTCGAACAGGTGAGCGGAGTCGTCGCGATCTGCATGACATCGGGATTCACCTGCCCACGTGTCGAGCAACCGGCAGCAAGCACACATAACGTGGCCAACAGAGCTTTCTTCATCGCGTTGATGCCTCCCTGCGTGGAGTAGACCGGACGCGCGCAGGCCGCGCGCGGATGGTCATACAGTGTAAGGGTTGGACCATTGCGACGGGCCGGCGTTTCATACACGCGGGCGAATCTTTGGCGCGCCGCACTTCTTGCCGATGCCCGATTACGAGCATCGTGCGCGGACGTAGGCGTTACCGGTACGGGCAGGCGCTCACGCTCACCCGCGCGTGCTATCAAACGCTGAAGCGGTTCAATGTGTAAGCGCGATACGCGGCAACGAACGCGTCGAACGAGCCGACCTCGTCACGCTCGAGTTGCGCCTGTTCCGCGAGCGATTGCACGGCGAGATCCGCGAATGCTTTTTCTTCGGCCGCGTCGAGCGGACGTGCGCGGAAATGCGCGGCATGTTCCTCGCTGAGTGCGAGGTTGAAGGCGAGGAAGCCTTGCTGCTGATCGCGCATCTTTTGCAGCACGCGCGCCGAGGGAGTGAGCGACGCGTCGGCCAGCTTCGCGCGTTGCGCCACGACGGCACGCGTATGCACATCGTCACCGTGCAGCGCGTCGAGTGCGTGTGCGGCGATTTCGATGCGCGCCATCAACTCTTCTGCCCATCGAAGCATGGGCACGGCTTGACCGTCACGCGTCAATTCGAGGCCGGGCTTGCGCCCTTCCAGCGTTACGCGGCCAAAGTTCTGATTCGCTTCGCAATAGGCTGCCGGCGGCAACGCGGGGCTGTCCTCCAGCGCGCACACTAGCAGATAGGCGTCGAGAAAGCGCGCGGTGTCGAGCGAAATACCCGTGGGTTCGAACGGGTCGATATCCATGCAGCGCACTTCAACATACTGCACACCGCGCGCGCCCAATGCATGCAACGGACGCTCACCCGGATACGTGACGCGCTTGGGCCGAATGGTCGAGTAGAACTCGTTTTCGATCTGCAGGACGTTGGTGTTGATCTGCACCCACTCGCCGTCGCGCTGCGTGCCAATGGCTTCATACGCGGGATGCGGCTGGCTTACCGCCTTGGCCAACGCATCGAGATAACCCGGCAGCGTGTCGTAGTCCGCGTGCAGTTCGGCTTGCGCTGTGGTGTTCGAATAGCCGAGGTCGCTCATGCGCAGACTGGTTGCGTAAGGACGGTACAGCGTGTCGGCATCGAACTGTTCGAGCGCGTGTTTGCGATCGCGGAGGAACCGACGATCCAGCGCCGGCGACGCGCCGAACAGATACATCAGCAGCCAGTTGGTGCGGCGAAAATTGCGGATCAGCGCGAGATAGCGCTCGGATTGAAAGTCCACTGCACTCGCAGTGGATTGCTGGTCTGCATGCAGCAGGCGCCAGACTTCTTCGTTCAGCGAATAGTTGTAGTGGATGCCGGCGATGGTCTGCATGGTGCGCCCATAGCGCAGCGACAAACCGACGCGATACACGTACTTCAGTTTGCCGATGTTCGATGAGCCGTACTGCGCAATGGGGATGCCGTCGTCAGTGGCGGGCAGCAACGCGGGCATCGAGTTGTTCCACAGGATTTCGTCGTCGAGCACCGAGTAGACGAAGCGATGCAGTTCGTCGAGCTTGTCGAGCGTGATCGCCGCGTCGTGCTCGGCGGGCGTGATCAGTTCGAGCAACGCTTCCGAGTAATCGGTGGTCAGCGAAGGATGCGTCAGCGCCGAGCCGAGCGCGCGCGGGTGCGCGGTCATTGCCAGACGGCCGTCGTGTGTGACGCGCAGGGTCTCCCGTTCGATGCCGCGCAGGCCCGTGGTCAGCGCGTCGCGCTGCGGGCCGGAGGTCAGCACGGACAGACGGTGCAACAGCGGGTCGGTCGTGCGCGAAGATGTTTTGTTTGGCATTGATGCGAGTCGGACGTTACCGGCCGCCCGGTGCCGCTCTCGCACAACGCATTAGAGCGGGTGTGGGCGGTCGACGACATTCGGCGGAATTTTCAGTAGCGGGCACTTTAACATCTCGTCACGACCCCTGCTTGAGGCTACCTTGGAGCCGCGCTGAAGCCCTCCCACGCGGCTTCCCACGTGAGCTCTGCGGAAGGACTTCGGGCCGCCAGGGCATGCTGTTCACTCTACGCGGCCTGCCCTTCGCGCGCGATGCGTAGTGTCCCGATTCGCTGATTGTTGGCGTATGCGTGTGGGTGGTGCTGTGGGTCGCGTTGCATGAGGGGCCCTCACGCAGCGTGATCGAGTTTGCTCGAAGCGTCCGTGTGCGGGACTTTGCCCGAGCGCGTTACGTCGTTAGCGGAAGGTTTCGCCGTGGCATCGACGCTGGCCGGGCTTGCAGCCGACTCAATGCCGGTTTGCTGCGCTTCGGCATCGAGCAACGCAGCCTTGCGCGGCAATCCCCAGCGATAACCTGCGAGCGCCCCACCCTTTTGCACGACGCGATGGCATGGGATCGCGAGCGCAACCGGATTCGACGCACACGCGCTGGCGACGGCGCGCACGGCGCGCGGCGACCCGACTGCGCTGGCGATCTCCGAATAGCTGCGGGTCTCGCCGTACGGGATGCGCCGCAACGCATCCCAGACGCGCTGCCGGAATGCCGTGGTGGCAATATCGAGCGGCAGTTCGAGGCGGTGTTGGGTGCCGTGCAGATAGGCTTGCACCTGGCCGATGAATGGCGCGAGCTGGGTGGTGTCCTCGATCAGCTCGGCATTGGTGAACTCGTCGCGCAACTCGTCGATGAGCGTATCCGCGTCGTCCGAGAAGCCGATCTTGCAGATGCCCTTGCTCGTCGCCGCCACCAGCACCAGACCGAGTGCCGTGGGCGCACAGGCGAAACGCACGGTCAGACCCGCACCTTTGCGGCGATACGCGGACGGCGCCATGCCCAGTTCGGTGGAGGTGGTCTCATACATGCGCGAGGGCGAGCCGAAGCCGGCGTCCACAGCGGCGCGGGTCACGTCGGAGCCGCGCTGCAAGGCTTCGCGCAGCGCTGCGCCACGTTGCGCAGCCTGATACTGGCGCGGCGATACGCCCACCACCCGCTTGAACAGGCGTTGCAGATGGAACGGGCTGACGTGGACGGCGTCGCTCAGCTGCGCGAGCGTCAGCCGTTGCTGCGGATCGGCGTCGAGCGCTGCGCAGGCCCGGTTGACGATCTCGATCTCGCGCGGCAGCCGGCCGGGCTGACAGCGCTTGCAGTCGCGGAACCCGGCGGCGCGCGCGGCGTCGGCACTGGCGAAGAAATCGACATTCTCACGACGCGGCTGGCGCGACGCGCACGAAGGGCGGCAAAACACGCCGGTGGTTTTGACGCCATAGAAGAAGGCGCCGTCGGCGTCGGGATCGCGCTGCGAGAGGGCTTGCCAGCGTTGCGCGTCGGTAGACCAGGTCGATGTCACGGTGGAATTCATGATGTCCTCGAAAAGAACGTTTCGATGGTCACCAATGTAGTTTGCACCCCGTCACAGTACGCTCCGGTTCTTGCTCTGTCATTGCCCGGCCCAGGTGGAACTAGCATTTCGCCGCCATCAAGCGTCGAGTTGCGACAAAACGCCACCCTATCGGGTTTTCCCTTAAAAAGTTATTGCGTCGCACCAACCCCGTGTGTATAGTAGTTCCTGTCTCCTCCATGTCTCCTCCTGATATGGATTCAGCCTGCTCCCTGAGAGCGGGCTTTTTTTTGCCTGTTTGCTGCTGATGGCGCCCCTATTTTTGGCATCCCGCCGTCTGGCGTGGCGCGGAGTGTGATCCCACGGGAGATGCAGCTACGCCGGACAGGCATGCACTTTCTGTCTGCCCGCCCTGCCGCCTTTCTCCTACACTCCGATTGATTCCCACGTGAACGGCTCCGCCAGGCTTGCGGCCAGGGCGACCGGGCAAAAGGCGCCCCATGAAGATCCATATTCGCGAGATCGACCACGTCGTCATCCGGGCGGCCGATCTCGATGCCATGACCCACTTCTATTGCGACGTACTCGGTTGCAGCCTCGAAAAGGAGCAGCGCGATCTCGGGCTCGTCCAGCTACGCGCCGGACGCTCGCTGATCGATCTGTTGCGCGTTGGCGCGAAAATCGACCGGCCTGAGAGCGGCTCGCTTGATGCGGGCCGCAACATGGACCACGTTTGTCTGCGGGTGGAAGCGTTCGATGGCGAGGCGCTAGCGGCGCATTTGCAGGCGTGCGGGGCGCGGATTGGCGAACTGGGGGTGCGGTACGGCGCGGATGGCTTCGGGCCGTCACTCTATCTGTTCGACCCGGAGGGCAACATGGTCGAACTGAAGGGGCCGCCGGAAGCGGCGCGGGCTACGTCCTTGTAGCGGTGATGGGGTCACAGGGTGGTTCCAGAAGTGGCCACGCGGCCACGCTGGCCGCTCAAGCCGGCTCCATCAACCGCCCTTAAGCATTCACTGGCGCCTTCAAAACGGTCCATTCAATCGGCACCGGATCGGAGTCAGCGCTACCAAGCCACGCGGCGCCATCCTGTACCGTGCATTGCAGCCGCATGGTTCGTTCGGCGAGACCGCTAAGTGCCTCGGCGACGCCGTCGCCCAGTGACCACACCGTCACGTTGCGGAGCCGCTCCACCTTGTTGCGCACGCCTTGCCACCAGATATCGGACGTGCGGCCGCCGTAGGCGATCACCACCACTTCGTTCGAGCGCCCGCTCGCCTTGGCGATACGCCGTTCATCCGGCTGCCCGACTTCGATCCATGTTTCGATCGCACCCGTCAGATCCTTTTGCCAGAGGTCCGGTTCGTCGGTATCCGACAAACCTTTGCAGAACTCCAGCCGTTCCTGCGCGAACATCGCAAACGCCGCCACCCGCACCATCATGCGTTCGTCGGTTTCGGACGGATGACGCGCGATGGTCAGTTGGTGATCGCCGTAGTAGTGCCGATCCATGTCTGCGATCTGCAGTTCCGCTTTGTATATCGTCGATTTGAGAGCCATGCCACACCAGGAGCCCGCGCTTGCGGACCGGACAGAAAAGGAATCAATGGCGGCGCGCTGCCGCTTGCCATGTTGTTTGTACATCGCCAGCCTCCTCTCGTCTGCGGGGCGGGCCGAGCCGTCGGGTAGAACGGCGAAACGGAGCCAGCCAGGATGCAGCCGTGAAGGCGCGCTCGAATGATGCACTAGGGACGCTGCCGTGGCTGCTTATATGCAACCATCGTTGAGCATTTAGCGTGCCACCGCCGGGGCGAAGGCCGCACCATACACGTCCGCAGCCGCACTACGCAAGGCTTTCAGTACGACGGAGGCCGCCGGCGACAGCAGGTGCGACTGCCGCGTGATGATACCGAACGTATCCATTCTGTACGGTAGATCCAACGGAATCTGCTTCATCACGCCGTAGTGTTGGTATTGCCGCGCCACTTCGTCCGGCAAAACCGCCAACATGTCGCTTTGCAACAGCAAACTTGAAATGGCCAAAAAATTGTTCGTATTGACGACGTTTTGCGGCGGATTCAATCCAATCTGCGAAAACATCAGATCAAAACGATGTCGCAAGACGCTGCCCGGCGGATGCAAAACCCAGCTCGCATTGACCACGCCCCGCAGCGTCAAGCCTGTCTCATTTTCGAGAGGATGACCGGGCCGCGCGACGACGCAGAGTGGCTCATCGGCGAGCGGCTCGTAGTGCACCGCGGTTTTGAACTGATCCTGCCGTTCCAGCACGCGGCCGATCATGATGTCCAGCTCACCTTCGGCGACACGCGGCAGCATGACATCGGAGGTTTCCACCTGCACCCAGATCTGCAACTGCGGGAAGCGCTGCTTCACGCTGGCGATGGCCTGCGGCACCATCGACGCCGCCGCCGCGGCAATCACACCAATCCTCACCTGCCCTGTCAGTCCGGCGCGCAAGGCCGATATTTCATCATGCGCGTGACTCAGGTTTGACAACACCATGCGCGCGTGGCGGATCATCACTTCGCCGTACAGCGTGGCGTGCATGCCGTGCGGCGTGCGGTCGAACAGGCTCACGCCCAGCATGTCCTCCAGCTCCTTGAGCAGACGCGATGCAGCCGGCTGCGTCATGCCGAGCACATCGGCGGCGCGCCGGACGTTGCCTTCCTCCTCCATCGCCGCCAGCAACTGCAACTGGCGTGTCTTGAGCCGCGCGCGCACGAACCAGTTTGAAGAGCTGCGTGTCATGTCGTTGTCTCGATATCGCGGCTCGTGGCCGTCTGGATGGCGCGAGCTTCGATCATGCCATACCGGATTTGATATTCCGAGAGCCGTGACAGGGACGGAAAGGATATCGCGTCGAATGGCTTGGCGCGCTTCGCGGAAGTTTGACGCAACGTGACGCTGCTCAAAATGAATGTCGATTCGCAGGCACGTGCTTAGGACAACCAATTCGCGGTGGTCGTTTTATGGATTCTCGGGCGCACAGAAACAAAACGGCCGAGCAAATGCTCAGCCGCCTTATTCAACGTTTCTTAAAGCGCAGGACTAAACCCGCACGCGCCCATCTCGACCTGCTCAAAAGGTCGGCGCCATTCGAAAAACGCTCCGGTTCAAAACCAGAGCGAATTCGGATTATTGCTTGATGAAGCGGTCGTTTGCCCAGAGGCCTTGCGTATCGCTATTGCCGGCATTGACGAATTCGACGTCATGTCCGACTACGCGCACAACGCGGAAACTCGAATTCTCTGGAGTCGAGAGGCACTGATAGCCAGAGAAGAATTCCTGCATTTGCTGTTGTTCGCCCGCCTGCGCGTGCTGATCGGCTGCATCGAGCTTATCCTTCGACAAGCAGCCATAAGCGTTCGCCTTGAACTGAATGGTTTGCTCGGGCCGGACAACTGAGTCTTGAGCCTGTGCCGCTGAAACGGCCAGCAATCCCGCCGTGGCGAAAAGAAGAGCGATGCGCGATTTCATATTTTGCCTCCATGCGGGTTATTACTCAGGTTAGCTATGTATTTAACTTCTAGGTGTCACCCGCATCTTGCACTTTAGAAGAAACAGCGCCGGCTACAAGCACATCTTGTGTGCACTCGCAACAGTGGCGAATTGTCGCACCCGCAGCGATCCTGCCCGATAGCGCGCGGCGTCACAGTTAAACGCAGATTTAGAACGGATTCCTTAAGGTCGATTGATCGTCCGCGCGTTAATGGATAAAGCTTTGCGCCATGCATGCGAGTAAACGAGCATCTCCAATTAAGTGATTTAATACGAACTTATTGGTGGCTTGATGCGGCGCACACAAAGTCATTCGGCGGATAAATCGAAAATCGGGAAATAACGGGTTAGTTGCAGAATAAAAACGGTGCCAGGTCTCAGGCGGCGCTCGCGCGACGCGGATGAATGGTCGCAAAAAGGCGCTTGCACACAGCGAAAGTTCGTGGATAAATCAGCCACTTTCGGAGACGACACATGACGCTGGCCCACTGGCTTCCCTTTGCAATTGCTTCGGCGATACTCGTCGCCATTCCCGGTCCAACCGTGCTGCTGGTTATTTCTTATGCGCTGGGTCATGGACGACGTTTCGCGCTGGTCACCACCGCCGGCGTGGCGCTTGGCGATCTGACCTCGATGACTGCGTCGATGCTCGGTCTGGGTGTGATCCTGGCCGCGTCCGCGGCTTTATTCACGGCGCTCAAGTGGGTGGGCGCGGCTTACCTGATCTATCTTGGCGTCAAGCTATGGCGTGCGCCGGTGCAGGTCGCGGAGGGCGCCGATCAGATGGACACCGCAGAGACGCGCACTAGCCGCATCTTTGCGCACGCGTTTGCCGTGACGGCGCTCAATCCGAAGAGCATCATTTTTTTCGTCGCCTTCGTGCCGCAGTTCATCGACGCGCACGCGGCTGCAACGCCGCAGATCATCGTGTTCGAAGCGACCTTCGTGCTGCTCGGCACCCTGAACGCGTTCGGCTACGCGATGCTGGCGTCGGCGGCGCGGCGGGCTATCCGCAGTGCGCGTGTGCAACGGATCATCAATCGCACCGGCGGGACGCTGCTGATCGGCGCGGGAATTTTCGCTGCAACGTGGAAGAAGGCATCGACCTGAGCCATTGCTCCGGCAACGTTGCGCGAAGGGCAGTTGGGGCATGGCGGCGAGCACGAAGTTGGTTTCGTTAAAACACCCACGCACGCTCGCGGGACAAAATTACAGCCGTTGTTGAACGGTTTTACGTTCCCCCGTGAGGAAACGGCTCAAGGGCGCCTTGCGTGTTTTTCGGCGCAAGTACGTCGGGCAGCAGGCCAGATTCACGCACACGGCGCATCGGCGCCCGCTGGCGCCCGGCGTGATGCGGTTTTGCCGAAGAAGCGCGTTGTATGGGTAAAGATGGGGCCCGATGTGTGTGAGCACGACCACACATCTGGCACGCAGAGTGCGTCTACAATGCACGCAAAGGACTGGGCTACAGGAGATGCTGTCATGGAGCACCTGATACTAGGCGCGTTTCTGATCGTGCCGCTGCTGATCGTCGCCTTCCTGTTTTCTGACGAGCTGTGGCAGGAGCATCGCCAGCGCGCGGAGAAAGAGGACGCGTGGCATATCGACTGGCATCATCCTGTTCGAAGTCTGCTCCATCGACACTGACTTGAGCCGTCGCGCGCCTCACTCGCGCGTTACTCGCTTAAGTGCTGCCTAAGTGCTGCTTAAGTGCTCTATGATGCGCCGAGCTAAATTTTCCAGCGTGGCCTGCGCCGCGATCTCGCGCGCGTGCAGGCGCAGCGCGACGCCTTCCCAACGCGGTATGACGTGGAAATGCACGTGCGGGACCGTTTGGCCCGCCGCGGCACCATTGAACTGACCGATAAACACGCCGTCTGGATTTAGCGCCGCCCGAACGGCGGTGGCGATTCGTTGCGTCATGCGAATGCTCGCCACGATGGCTGCGTCGGACAGCTCAAAAATCTCCGCAGCGGATTCCTTCGGCACCACCAGCACGTGTCCGTCGGCCTGCGGCATCAGGTCCATGAAGGCGAGGGTGGTGTCGGTTTCCGCGACCTTGATGCAGGGCAGTTCGCCGCGCAGGATTCGCGCGAAAGGGTTGCTGTCGTCGTATGTCATGGCGTCTCGGTTATGGGGCAAGAGGGTGTTTAAGAACTGCCGTATCATGCGGGCAGTCACCTTCGTCTACAACGTTTCCGGGGATGGATGGCCGTCTGAATCCTGCTACGGGATTGCCCGAGGATCACGTTTAAAACACTAAAGTTTCAGCCTGGCAGGCCGTCATTCGTCTCATGAATAACGAACAATCCATCCCCTTCGGTCCGTGGCATCCGCGGTATCTCGAAGCTCGGGCGCTTGCGCTGAGTGTGGCTGCCATCCGGAAGGCGCAAGGCAAGCGGAATCCGGCCGATTACGCGGTCGGTTCGCCCAACTGGGAGGCGGGAGACGAAGAGTTTGCGCGCGACCTGCTACGCGCCCTGGGCGGCGAATAAGCGCCAGATGTGCGATAGAAGTTGATGTGAACGGTGATGCAGGCGGAAAAACCTGAGGGAGGTCCTGCGCAATCCGTCAATGTCGATGGCGCATCCAGTCAACCGGATGCGTATCCAGCCAGCGCTCGCGCCGCGCGCCGCCGTGGCGACCGTCGTCGCGGTGGTAATGCGATACGGCCCATAGCGCCACACCCACGACCGCCATTACGAGCGGCCCCAGCAAGTAAGCCAATTCGGTTTGCGTCATGACACCCTCCTTCGAGGTCGCGACTGCGAAGACTCGTGCTTTGTAGTTTAGGCGATGCATGAGGGATATCCGCAGCGTCGTGCGATCCATTTTTGTATCCATTTGTCGCTCGCCGATCAGCAGGCAAATTAATTTCGCGTTTCGTTAGACTCCGCACATTCCGATCGTTTGGCCTCCTACAGCATACGTGTGCGCTAGCCGATCCGCGGATAGTGCGTGTGCGAAGTACGCAGGACTTCTGGCCCGCCCTGTGCGGGCTTTCTTTTCGAGGCGGCGCGAGGCATGGTCTCGCGCAAACGATGGGGCGCGCCGTCCCGGCTCTGGATGTAATCTGGTCCAGGGAGCGGACGGCAAGCTGAGTTCGATGTCATGGGCCCGAGGGCGAGAGGTAGCCACATGGACGAGACAATGGTGGGTGTAGCGATTGGTTTCTCCGTGATGATGTTCGCAACGTTGTTCGTCGTCGGACACTACCGGCGCGAGAATCTGAGGCGCCGCATGATCGACCATATGCATGGGCACCGGTTATACGATTTCACGCGTCACAGGCACTGATCGGCACTGCCTTGACGCTTGTTGAGGTTGGTTACGAGTGCATCTTGCGCACGGCCGCTGCGCGACAGTCTCGAGCGCGAATTGCAGTGGGATTGCAGTATTTAACGCCGCCACGTGTGCGTGACGTTTAGCATGCGCTTGATTAACGGATGTTGTGTTTCTCGAACCATTTAATCAGCCGGTCGCGGTTCACGTGCGTGGCCCGGATAGCGGTGCCAAAGACGATCAGGATCGTCGCCATGGAAATTGCCAGCATGGACTCGGTCATCGCCGCCCCCTTCAAGCACGCCATTTTGCTTTCAGTTTAGTCCTCCTGATGTATTTGGTCCGTTAAGAGTTTGACAGGTGTACGCGTACGCTCCGCAGGAACAAAGAGGCCGCCAAGTCGGCGGCCGAAAATGGTACAACATGCGCGGGGGATCACGCACGGGACAGACTCTAAGCCATCCTATTTGAGGGGCGCGATTGAAATGCGCTAGCGACCTTGGATTTGTCGGAATCGGACTGAAATTCTGCAATTGTCGGAGGAACCGGTTCGCAAACCATTGTGAAACGCTTGCGCTGAGCGTGATCGGTTCGCCGTTTGCGGGTTTTTGAGTTGAAAGCCAGTGTGGGATGTGTGTGTGGGCGAGGCTTTCGGAGAGCGGCTTAAAGGGCTTCAGATGGATTCGGCCGAAGGCGATCGCGTTGGTCCCACATTTTTGAGTTCTTACTGGTTGACGAACCATATCCCCAGCGGTTGATCGGTGTTTCGGCCGCTTTTTCGTGGCATAACCAAGCGAAATTGGCTGAGACGGTTATTAGTCGGGTCGATATAAAGAATTAGTTTTGTTCTGTGTACCAAAAACGTCGCTTTTGCTCGGGTCGCGACGTCTTCGCTCGTGTGAATGAGCGGCGCTTTGTTTTCCCCTCTGCACTTCGCCCCGCGTTAGCTTCCACTTAACGGCGTTCGCCTCCGGCGATCTGCGCGTCAACAAAATCCGCCCACTGCTGCAACGCCTCACGTGCCTGATCCGCCAGGTTGTTTTGCGTGGCAGGATCGGTTGCAGCATCAGAACGCGCGAGCGCCTTTTCGATTGCCCCATCCGGCTGGCCCAGCTCGCGCAAATGCGACGCCGCCGAACGCCGGAAGTCGTGCAACACAAAGTGTTCGACATCGAGTCCAAGCGCCTTGACCGCCTGGTTCAAGGTGCTTTTGGCGATTGGCTGGTCCTGGTCGCCACGAACCGTTGGAAACACGTATTGCCGGCGAGTCTTCGTCTCACGCAGTTCGCGTAGCATCGTCACGGCCTGATGCGGGAGATAGATGCAGTACTCGCGCCCCTCTTTGACGCGGGCAGCCGGAATTCGCCATAGACCGGCGTTCAGATCGAACTCGGCCCACGTCGCTTCGATTAGCTCGGACTTGCGCACCGTGGTCAGAACGAGCAGATGCAATGCCAGTTTCAACGGCCGTCGAATGCTCGAGGCATCAACGGCACGCAGCATGCGGCCGATCTCGTCACCGCTCAGCACGCGAATGCGACTCTCCGGTGTGGCGAGGAAGCGCGCCGGCACGGCCAGCGCGGGATTACTGGTGGCGAGTTGCCGCGCAATCAGAAATTCGTAGAGACGCTTCACCACGTTACGGGTATGCAGCGCCATCTTTGGCGAGCCGCGTTTCTTGATGCGTTCGCATATCGCGGCGATGTCCTCGCTGGTGACGGCGCCGATGGGCTTACCGCCGACGGCCTTCAGCACGTCCTTGTCGAGCGCCCGCCGCGTCGTGCGCTGATATTCCTCGGACTTCGCGCTCATTGCCGTGGCCATATAAAGCTCAGCCGCGTCGCGCAACAGTTCAATGCGCTTTTCCGCTCCCCGGTCGCGCCGCGCAGTCGCCGCAGGAGACGTGCCGGTCGCCACCATGCCGGCGTATTTGCGCGCTCGCTCGCGTGCGACCCGCAGCGAGATCTTGCGATAGTCACCGATGGTCGCGAGCGGTTGCCGCTTGCCATCGAGCGTATAGCGAAACCGCCAGACTTTCGTGCCGGACGGCATGACTTCGAGGATCAGACCATTGCCGTCCGCGACGCTGTATCGGGTCTCGCGAGGCTGCATGGCGCGGATCTGTGTTTCGCTGAGAGGCGTGGCGGTCTTGGGCATGCGTTCATGGCATTTTTTGGTACACACGGCATCATAATTCAGAAGAGTGCGCTTTTGTGTACCAACAAATCGTAGATTTTTTGTTTGCTTAGTCTAGGGTGCCAAGCGGGTTTATGCCTTAACTAAAGGCTTAGACTGGATTCATCCGGGCGGGCAACAGCGCCGCTCTACTTTCCAATACAAAAACGACTGAAAATCACTCCAAGCAGGTCGTCCGAAGTGAATTCGCCAGTGATCGAGTTCAGTTGCTCCTGAGCGAGCCGCAGTTCCTCGGCGAACAGATCCAACGCCTGAGCGTTCTGGTCCGCCTGCTGTGCGGCGATCGCGAGGTGCTCCTGGGCCGCGCGCAACGCGATCAAATGCCGCTCGCGCGCGAGGTACACGCTTTCCGCGCCCGCCTGCCAGCCAGCAATGCGCAACAACTCCGCTCGCAGCAGCGCGATGCCGTCCCCCTGTTTCGCGGACAGGCGCACCTCGCGCAGATCGTCGCCCGCAGCGTCATCCAGTGTATTCACGGCCGCAGCCATGCCTGTGAGGTCGGTCTTGTTCAGCACGCGCAGCACCGGAACGCCGGCCGGAAAGCGTGCGGCGATCGTGACGTCTTCGTCGTTCATGCCGGTGCGGGCGTCGAGCAGATGCAGCACGACGTCAGCCCGTTCGATCTCGCTCCATGTGCGGGCAATGCCGATTTTCTCGACTTCGTCTTCCGTCTCGCGCAGGCCGGCGGTGTCGATCACATGCAGCGGAATGCCTTCGATCTGGATAGTCTGCGCGACCTTGTCCCGCGTCGTTCCCGCGATGGGCGTGACGATGGCGAGTTCCGCCCCGGCGAGCGCGTTGAGCAACGACGACTTGCCGACATTCGGTTGTCCGGCCAGCACTACCGAAAGGCCCTCGCGCAGCAACGCGCCCTGACGCGCCTCATCGAGCACGTGCGCGAGCTGCTCGCGAATACGCGTGAGCTTGCCGCGCGCATCCGCGGCTTCGAGGAAGTCGATTTCCTCTTCTGGAAAGTCGAGCGTCGCTTCGACCAGCATCCGCAGCGTGACGACGTTTTCCACCATGGCGTGGATGTCACGCGAGAACGCGCCTTCCAGCGAGCGTCCCGCCGATCGCGCCGCCGCTTCGGTACTCGCCTCGATCAGATCGGCGACGGCTTCGGCCTGCGCCAGGTCGAGCTTGTCGTTGAGGAACGAGCGGCGCGTGAACTCGCCGGGTTCGGCGAGGCGCAAGCCGATCGTGCGGCCCGCATCAATGCAACGTTGCAGCACCAGTTGCAGCACGATCGGACCGCCATGCCCCTGCAACTCGAGCACGTGCTCGCCGGTGTAAGAGTGGGGCGCGGGAAAGTACAGCGCGATGCCGCGGTCGAGCGCGTTCCCCTCGGCGTCGAGGAAGGGCACGTAACTAGCATGACGCGCTGCCAGCACCTGGCCCGTGAGGGCCTGCATCAAGGGCTCTGCGGCCGTGCCGCCCGCGCGTCCAAAGGAGATGCGCACGACGCCGATGCCTCCACGGCCGGGTGCGGTGGCAATGGCAACAATGGGATCGGAATCGGTGGCGAGCATGAGGTGATCAGCAAAAAAGCAGAGGGGATGGAGCGCCGGGAGGCGCGAGGCATTGTAGCGCGTGCGCCTGGCGTCGCTTTCGGCCAACAACAACGAGCGCGCAGATCGTTCACATCAGACAAATAAGAAATATCTTGTACACGCTAAGATAAATCCTAAGCTACTTTTGAGATTGACGAGCGCGCGTCAAACCGGCTGCAAGTCAATCTGACCGCGCCTCAACCTAATTTCACAAAACCGTGGCGCGCATTATCCGGCGGTCATTTCAAGCTAAAAATAACCTATCTAGGTAAGAATATCGCCTAACTAGTTGTCGCAAAATTGTTGGCAGTGGTTGCACAATTCGGCCTATGCCTACCTCTCAAGAAAAGAAAGCCTTTTCCAAAAGGCTGGAAACCGAGATCGCCCGGAAAAACGTCAAGGGCGCAACCCAACTCGCCAGTGCGTTTAACGATCTGCGCCCGGACGAACCGCCGGTTACGGCGCAGACCGTTCACAAGTGGCTATCGGGACGGACTATTCCCACACCGGACAAATTGCAGGTGCTGGCCGATTGGCTGAATGTACCGCTGCACTGGTTGCACTACGGACCGCCACCCGATACGAGGGCGAAGGGTTTGGGACCCGGTGAGAAATACCCGGAACCGACGCCCGAGTTGATCGAGCTTGCCTCCAAGATTGGCGGCATGGAGCCGAAGTTTCGCGACGTGGTCGAAGAACTGGTCGAGATGTACTACCACGTCGGCAAAAAGTGAAATTCGCCGTGTAACGGCAGGCCAAATAAAAAGGCCACCTGGTCTCGAACCAGGTGGCCTTTTTTGCATCCGTTGCTGCTTTCTGGGGAGGCAAATCGCGCAGCGCGTTCGCCCCTTTGCCCAGTCACATGCGGGCAGCTATTACGCCGTCGCTTTGGCCTTCGGTTTGCCCATCATGCGCGTGATGTAGTACTGCTGGGCGATCGACAGCACGTTGTTCACCACGTAGTACAGCACCAGACCGGCCGGGAAGAAGAAGAACATGACCGAGAACGCGATGGGCATGAACATCATCATCTTGGCTTGAACCGGGTCCGGCGGCGTGGGGTTCAGGCGCGTCTGCAGGAACATCGAGACCGCCATCAGCACCGGCAGGATGAAATACGGGTCTTGCTGCGACAGATCGTGAATCCAGAGAATCCACGGCGCGCCGCGCATTTCGACCGACGACAGCAGCACCCAGTACAGCGAGATGAACACCGGAATCTGGATCACGACCGGCAGACAGCCGCCGAACGGATTCACCTTCTCGGTCTTGTACAACTCCATGAGCGCGGCGTTCATCTTCTGCGGATCGCCCTTGAAGCGTTCACGCAATGCCTGCATACGCGGCGTGATGGCCTTCATGCGCGCCATCGACTTGTAGCTCGCGGCCGACAGCGGGAAGAACACGGCCTTGATCAGCAGCGTCAGCAGCACGATCGACCAGCCCCAGTTGCCCACGTAGCTGTGAATCTTGTCGAGCAGCCAGAACAGCGGCTTGGCGATGATCGTCACCCAGCCATAATCCTTCACCAGTTCCAGACCCGGTGCGATGCCCTCGAGCATGCGCTCTTCTTCGGGACCGGCAAACAGACGCGCGGTCACATCAGCCGATTGGCCCGGCGCGATGGTCGGCACCGCTTCCTTCACGCCGACGCGATACAGCGCCGGATCGATCTTCTCGACATAGATATCGCGCTTGACGCCTTGCTGCGGAATCCACGCCGTCGCGAAGTAGTGCTGGACCATGGCGATCCAGCCGTTGTCGGCCGTGGTCGCATAGTCCTGCTTGTTCTTGTCGACGTCGCTAAACGTCATCTTCTGGAAGTGATGCTGGTCGGTGTAGACGGCCGGTCCGATGAAGGTGTGCGAGAAGCGCGGCGTTTCCACCGGCTGGCTGTCACGCACGAGTTCCATGTAGACGGTCGGCGTCACCGGCGTGGAGCCGACGTTGTCGATCTTCGTGCTCACACCGATCACATAGCTGCCACGTGTGAACGTGTACGTCTTGATAACCTTCACGCCACCCTTGACCGGCGACTCGAAGCTGAGCGAGAACGACTTGGCGTCGCCCGTCAGATCGTGCGGCTGGTTCGGCACCGGCGTGTAGATGTCCGTGTGGTTCGGGAAGTCGCCGCCCAGCAGACCCGTACGCGCCAGATACGTGTGATCGGCGGTGTGGTCGAACAGGGTGATGACCAGATCCGGCTGCTTGCCGTTGCCCTTGTTGATGAGCGACAGCTTCGACAGCGTACCGCCGCGCGTGTCGATTTCACCGCTGTAGACGTCGGTGCTGAACGGGATCAACTGCGCTTGCGCGGCGGGCGGTGCGTTGCCGGCAGGCGAAGCGTTGGTGGCCGGCAGGTCAGCAGGCTGGGTTTCCGGCGTGGTCGTTCCCGGTGCTGCGCTGCCCGTGGTTTGCGTGGGCGTGGCGCTCGGGAAGAACATCGACGGGCGTCCGTGGTCGCGCTGCCAGTTGTCGAACAGCATGACCGCTGACATGAAGAAGATGACCCATAGGACGGTGCGTTTGATATCCATGCGTTGTCTCAGTGTCGATGGAACGGCGCGTCAGCGCTTTTCAGAAGTGGGAGGCGGGACAAGATCGATGCCGCCCGCCGAAAACGGGTGACAGCGGCACAAGCGCCTGACGGCGAGGTAACTACCGCGCGCGGCGCCATGATACTGGATTGCTTCGCGCGCGTAATCAGAGCAGGAAGGGTAAAAACGGCACCGGCTGCCGAGCAGTGGGCTCACGGCAACCTTGTAGAAACGCAATAAAGCGAAAAGTACCGTTTGCATGACTAATGCGGCCGACTGACGCCGCGCAAGGAGGAACATCGGACGACACTCACGCAGTCAAACAGTCGAACCTGTTGCATGAGCGTCTCCCACTGCGTCATTGCGCCGCCGGTGCCTCCGCGGAAGGCGCCTCACGACGGGCAATTTCGCGCGCTGCCTTGTCGAGCAGCGCCTCTATCTCGCTACGGCACAGCGCCTTTAACGGCGGCGACGAGGCGCCCGGCATAGCCTTCTTGTCGAAGCGCGTATGCAGACGCAGCAGCACATCCCAACCGCCAAAATCCGCGCGGCGCAGCCGGAAGGCTTCACGCGCGAGCCGACGTACCAGATTACGCGTGACCGCACGCGGTGCATACTTCTTGCCGATCACGAGACCAAGACGTGCGTCCTTGCCGGTGGGGCGGGCATATACAACGAAGTGCGCGGTGCGGCGCCACGGGCGCAAACGAAAAACGGATGAGAATTCATCCGTTTTTAGCAGCCTTGCGGCTTTGGGGAAGGCGGCTTGCGCTCGCAACGGAACCGAGCCCTGTTGCTGCGCTGCTCCAGCCGTTCCCGCACTACCGCGGTCTTCGCGTTGCACAGACGGAGCGCGCAATCCGCTCGCCAGCCTTAGATGGCGAGGCGCTTGCGGCCCTTCGCGCGACGTGCGTTGATGACCTTGCGGCCGCCAGCGGTCTTCATGCGAACGCGGAAGCCGTGGGTACGCTTGCGACGGGTAACGGAAGGTTGGTAAGTACGTTTCATGTTGCTCTCACTTGGCAGAGAATTAACCGCGCGAGCATCGCGGAAAGTGCAATGGCCGGTGGTTCAAAGATTGGTTTTCGCGGAACCCGCTATTTAAACTGGTTTTCTCTTGGTCGTCAATACTTTAGGCCGGTATTCCACAGGCTGGGACGTCGCCGGATGATTGATCCGGCCCTGTGGATAACTCCCTTTCCCGATTGTTTTGGCGTTAGAATCTCGTCCTACTTCCCAAAAATCCTGCACGCCGCTCCGGCTCGCTCGGCCCGCAATCCCTTGTGGGGCAAGCGCCTGGAGCAGTCCCGCACGGCCGCTCAGGGCCTTGTTGCATAAGTGCAACAGGGGCGGCGGCGGGCCGTCGTGCACATAACGATAGCAACTCGATGAACGATTTCTGGCAACACTGTTCTGCACTGCTGGAGCGTGAACTGACGCCCCAGCAGTACGTGACGTGGATCAAACCGTTGGCCCCGGTTGCGTTCGATGCAGCAGCGAACACGTTGAGCATCGCTGCGCCCAACCGCTTCAAGCTTGACTGGGTCAAAAGCCAGTTTTCCGGCCGCATTTCCGACATGGCGCGCGATTTTTGGCACGCCCCCGTGGATGTGCAGTTCGTCCTCGATCCCAAGGCAGGTATGCGTGGCGCAGTGGCGTCGGCGCCGCCGCAACGTCCGTCGCAGTTTGCCGGCAATGCCGGCACGGCTGCCGTGGATGCGGCTGTCAATGCGGTGCAGGCGGCCCAGGCCGGGCGTACCAATGGCGCCTATGGTGGCGCGGGCAGCGGTGCAAATGGCGGCACAAGCGGTGGCACGAACGCAGCGCACCCCAACGGCAACGCCGGCCAACATGGCAACGACGACAGCGGCGATCTCGATCTGCCGAGCCTCGACGCGAATGAAGCCGCGGCGGCACGTCGTACGTGGCGGCCGGGTCAGAGCGCCGCCCAGCAGGGCAACGCCGAAAGCGACTCCATGTACGAGCGTTCGAAGCTCAACCCCGTGCTGACCTTCGACAACTTCGTGACCGGTAAGGCGAATCAGCTGGCGCGCGCCGCCGCGATTCAGGTGGCGGACAACCCCGGCATCTCGTACAACCCGCTGTTTCTGTATGGCGGCGTGGGCCTCGGCAAGACTCACCTGATTCACGCTATCGGCAATCAGCTTCTGATGGACAAGGCCGGCGCGCGTATCCGCTACATCCACGCGGAACAATATGTGTCCGATGTGGTGAAGGCGTACCAGCGCAAGGCGTTCGACGACTTCAAGCGCTATTACCACTCGCTCGACCTGCTGCTGATCGACGATATTCAGTTCTTCTCTGGCAAGTCGCGCACGCAGGAAGAGTTCTTCTACGCGTTCGAAGCGCTGGTGGCGAACAAGGCGCAGGTGATCATCACGAGCGATACGTACCCGAAGGAAATTTCGGGCATCGACGACCGGCTGATCTCGCGCTTCGACTCCGGCCTCACCGTTGCCATCGAGCCGCCCGAACTGGAAATGCGTGTGGCCATTTTGATGCGCAAGGCGCAATCCGAAGGCGTGAGCCTGAACGAGGACGTGGCGTTCTTCGTCGCGAAGCATCTGCGTTCCAACGTGCGTGAACTGGAAGGCGCGTTGCGCAAGATCCTCGCGTATTCGAAGTTCCACGGCCGCGAGATTTCCATCGAGCTGACAAAGGAAGCGCTGAAAGATCTGCTGACGGTGCAGAACCGGCAGATTTCGGTGGAAAACATCCAGAAGACCGTCGCCGACTTTTACAGCATCAAGGTCGCCGACATGTATTCGAAGAAGCGGCCGGCGAACATTGCGCGTCCGCGCCAGATTGCGATGTATCTGGCCAAGGAATTGACGCAGAAGAGTTTGCCGGAGATCGGCGAGCTGTTCGGAGGACGCGATCACACGACCGTGCTGCACGCCGTGCGCAAGATCGCCGACGAGCGCAGCAAGGAT
The DNA here is from genome assembly GCF_003429005.1 of Paraburkholderia sp. DHOC27. Taxonomy (GTDB): domain Bacteria; phylum Pseudomonadota; class Gammaproteobacteria; order Burkholderiales; family Burkholderiaceae; genus Paraburkholderia. Next base: position 598,327 of record NZ_QVQV01000003.1, on the reverse strand, counting down.
GCCCAGTTGAACCATGAACTGCACGTGCTCGAACAGACCTTGAAGGGCTAACCCCGGGTTAAACGAGGGGTTGAGCGAGGGTTTATCCCGAGCGGTTCGAGCGGTGTGGGAACGTCAACAGCGGGGTAGCGGCGAGGCAACGGCGGGGCAGAAACACGGCGCCGAGTCAGCTGCCTAAAAACTGGGCAAAAAGCAGGAAAAATCGACCTGTTTATTTCCAAACTCGCCCCCATTTTAGTGGGGCGACGCTGTTTTCAGGCACAATACAGGTTTAACCGCCCGGCGGTTTGGGGCGGAAATCACGCCGTGACTGGCGCAGCGTAGCGCCGGCGGGGGGCCGGGGCCCGCGCGTAGGATTTGCCGAACGGAGCGCGCAGGCCGTCACATCAACGAAGGAACTCTATGCAACTGGTCAAGACCGAACGCGATAACCTCCTTAGGCCGCTGCAAACCGTGAGCGGCATCGTCGAACGCCGCCACACGTTGCCGATCCTCGCCAACTTGCTGATTACCAAGAACGGCCCCGACGTGTCGTTCCTGTCCACCGACCTCGAGCTTCAGATCACCACGCATGGCGATTTCGGCGTGGGCAGCGATTCGGTCGCGACAACGGTAGCGGCGCGTAAGCTGCTGGACATCCTGCGTGCCATGCCCGACGGCCAGGTCACGCTGACGCTCAACGACAAGCGCCTCACCGTGCAATCCGGCAAGAGCCGCTTTGCCTTGCAGACGCTCGCCGCGGACGAGTTCCCCACGGTCGCACAAGCTAAAGACTTCGGCGCGAACCTGGTGGTTCCCCAGAAAACGTTCCGCCAGTTGCTCGGCATGGTCCATTTTTCGATGGCCCAGCAGGATATTCGCTACTACCTGAACGGCATGCTGCTGGTGGTAGACGGCGACCAGTTGATGGCAGTCGCCACGGACGGTCACCGTCTGGCGTTCTCGTCCATGAAGATTGAAGGTTCGTTCCCGCGCCAGGAAGTGATCATCCCGCGCAAGACGATTCTGGAATTGCAGCGCCTGCTGGAAGATATCGACGACACGCTGAAGATCGACATTGCGCCGACTCAGGTGAAGTTCACCTTCGGTCAGGTCGAACTGGTGTCGAAGCTGGTGGAAGGCAAATTCCCCGACTTCCAGCGCGTCATTCCGAAGTCGCACAAGAACCAGTTCCTGATTGGCCGCGAAGAACTGCAGCGTTCGCTGCAACGCGCGGCCATTCTGACCTCGGACAAATTCAAAGGCGTGCGCTGCATTATCGAGCCGGGCCAGTTGAAGATCATGTCCACCAACGCGGACCAGGAAGAAGCGCAAGAAGAACTGGAAATTGCGTACACCGGCGACAGCGTCGATATCGGGTTTAACGTCACGTATCTGCTCGACGTGCTGGCAAACCTGAAGGTCGACAACTTGCAGGTGAGCCTGGGTGATGCCAGCTCCAGCGCGTTGATCACGATTCCCGAGAACGACGAATTCAAGTACGTGGTGATGCCGATGCGCATCTAAAGCGTCCAACATCGAGAAGAACACCAAGGGGCGCAGCGCCCCTTTGGCGTTTTTATGGTGTTTTGAAAAGTCCCGAGCAGTAACCCAGCAGCAACGCAGAACCGGAAAAAATCCATGACTGACACGAACAATTCGCAACCCGATAACAGCTACGGCGCCTCCTCGATTCAGATCCTCGAAGGTCTGGAGGCAGTACGGAAGCGGCCGGGTATGTACATCGGGGATACATCGGACGGCACCGGTTTGCACCACCTCGTATTCGAAGTGCTGGACAACTCGATCGACGAAGCGTTGGCGGGGCATTGCAACGATATTCAGGTGATCATCCACGCGGATAACTCCATCTCCATCACCGACAACGGCCGTGGTGTGCCGACCGGCGTGAAGATGGACGACAAGCACGACCCGAAGCGCAGCGCCGCTGAAATCGTGATGACCGAGCTGCACGCCGGCGGCAAGTTCGACCAGAACAGCTACAAGGTGTCCGGCGGCCTGCACGGCGTGGGCGTGTCGTGCGTGAACGCGCTCTCTGCGTGGCTGCGCCTCACCATTCGCCGCGACGGCAAAAAGCACTTCATGGAGTTTCACCGTGGCGTGCCGCAGAACCGCATCATTGAAGAGGTGAATGGCGTGGCCATCTCGCCGATCCAGATTACCGGCGACACCGAAAACCGCGGCACCGAAGTGCACTTCCTTGCTGACGAATCGATCTTCGGCAACATCGAATATCACTACGACATTCTGGCCAAGCGCATTCGCGAACTGTCGTTCCTGAATAACGGCGTGCGGATTCGCCTGCTGGATCAGCGCACCGGCAAGGAAGAAGATTTCGCGTTCGTGGGCGGCGTGAAGGGCTTTGTTGAGTACATCAACAAGAACAAGGCCGTGCTGCATCCGAACATTTTCCACATCAGCGGCGAGAAAGACGGCGTGGGCGTGGAAGTGGCCATGCAGTGGAACGACAGCTACAACGAAAACGTGCTGTGTTTCACGAACAACATTCCGCAGCGCGACGGCGGCACGCACTTGACCGGCTTGCGCGCGGCGATGACGCGCGTGCTGAACAAGTACATCAACGATCACGAAGTCGCGAAGAAAGCGAAGGTCGAGACCTCGGGCGACGACATGCGCGAGGGCTTGTCGTGCGTGTTGTCCGTGAAGGTGCCGGAGCCGAAGTTCAGCGCGCAGACCAAGGACAAGCTGGTGTCGTCCGAAGTGCGGGCGCCGGTGGAAGACGTGGTGGCCAAGGCGCTGGAAGAGTTTCTGCTGGAAACGCCGAACGACGCGAAGATCATCTGCAGCAAGATCGTGGATGCCGCGCGGGCACGGGACGCGGCACGCAAGGCGCGCGAGATGACGCGACGCAAGGGTGTGCTGGACGGCGTGGGCCTGCCCGGCAAGCTGGCGGACTGCCAGGAGAAGGATCCGGCGAAGTCGGAAATCTATATCGTCGAGGGTGACTCGGCAGGCGGATCGGCGAAGCAGGGACGGGACCGGAAGTTCCAGGCCATCTTGCCGCTGCGCGGCAAGGTGCTGAACGTCGAGAAGGCGCGCTACGACAAGCTGTTGTCGTCGGAGCAGATCGTTACGCTGATTACGGCGTTGGGTTGCGGGATCGGCAAGGACGATTACAACCTGGACAAGCTGCGCTATCACCGCATCATCATCATGACCGATGCTGACGTAGACGGTGCGCACATTCGTACGCTGCTGCTGACGTTCTTCTACCGTCAAATGCCGGAGATGATCGAGCGTGGCTTTATTTATATCGCGCAGCCGCCGTTGTACAAGATCAAGGCGGGCAAGGACGAGCGGTATCTGAAGGATGCGGCCGAACTGAACGCGCATATGCTGAAGCTGGCGTTGAACGGTTCCGAGCTGGTGCCGGGCGAGAACCTGACGCCGATCGCTGGGGATGCGTTGGGCGAACTGGCGCGTTCGTATCTGCTCGCGCAGGCGGTGGTGGACCGGTTGAGCCGTCTGTACGACGCTGGCGCGCTCGAGGCGGTGATGGATGGCGTGGTGATCGATCTCTCTTCGGAAGAGGCAGCGGAAGCGTCAGCGAAGGCGCTCGAGGCCAAGTTGCGCGACGATCCGTTGAAGCCTGAAGTGCGGGTCACGACGATGTATGACCAGGTGCGCGAGCTTCGGTCGTTGCGCGTCTCGCGCACGCATCATGGGAATCAGAAGATTTCCGTGCTGGATGAGGAGTTCCAGCTCACCGCTGATTACCAGCAGCTGGTGAATACCGCGCTGACTTTCAAGGGGCTCATTGGTGCGGGTGCGGTGATCAAGCGCGGTGAACGTAGTATGGCCGTGAATGACTTCAAGAGTGCCATGAAGTGGCTGATTGCCGATGCTGAGCGCAATGTTTCCAAGCAGCGTTATAAGGGGCTCGGTGAGATGAATCCTGAGCAGCTTTGGGAAACGACGATGGATCCTGGTGTGCGTCGGTTGTTGCGTGTACAGATCGAGGACGCGATTGCGGCGGATGGGATTTTCACGACGCTGATGGGTGATGATGTGGAGCCGCGTCGGGCTTTCATTGAGTCGAATGCGTTGCGGGCTGGGAATATTGATGTTTGATGGGTTGTTGATGGCGTCGGTTACTGCTGCTAGTCAAAACTGACACGAGCGGTGGGAAGATCCGATTGATTTTGAGCGAAAAAATGCCCGGCTTGTCCGGGCATTTTTTATGGTCGCTGCGATTCTTAGAGCGGCGTGATTGTTAGCCGGCCTTTCTCTACCGCTACGCAGATGCGCCCGCTAATCTCAAACCCCGCCTCCTTCAACCACCTTCCCGAAAGTCGAATCCAAGGCGCAGGAGGCAAGTCCTCGTAAAACTCAAGACGCGCAGGGGCAAGTATTTTCATCGGCCGCGGACGTCTTTGTGACGAAATGGTCAAGACGCGTTGGGTAACGGGTGCAACTGATTTATGATTGGCGTCAGCCATGATCAACTCCTCTGAGAGTTGGTTGTGGTTAGCGGGACGCTTGGGTGGCAGCCCTTGCGTTCCGCGCTTTGTCTCCTTCAGTCGGTGTTCTTGATGCTGGGTTTTGTGTGGTTCTGTCGTTCTGTAGACGGATAGCGAGGCGATCTTTCAGTTCAGCGCGCCGCAAAGACAGTGCGTTGAAACCGCAGCCACGTTGTTAGGTGTCCGATGTATTTTCTCGCATTATCGGACGTTGCGCAACGACGTCTATTTACCTGCCGTGCACCCGCGACACCGTACTTGATCATGGAACTCTGGAGTTTGATATGCCTGAGGCACGCCGACCTGAATCAGGCCTTGCGTTCCTAGGACCAGCGCAGTGGACGAAGAAGCAAAAAGACCGACGCAAGTCGTCGGCTTTAAAGAAGGGTGAGGAGGACAACAAAACTAATTCGCCAATTCACCGCCAGAAAAGGGGATTCAACATTTGGAGCGACCAAGATGCCCCCAAAGTTGCCCCCGCCAAGTAGACGCTAATCTCTGGCGGACATAGCTCTTTCTGGGCAGCCCATCGAAAGTCCAGACTTTGATGCTCAGCTGTGTCGTAGATGCGACAAGATTAGCATCAATGCCACCCGCGCATCCATGGCTATCCGTAAGGCGATGGGGCTTCTCGGCGAACAGCATGGGGTACGACGAAGCACCCCGCGCCTGACCGCCGGCGTCGTCGGAAAGCCCCGGAGCGAGGCGGCGTGCCAAGCGCCACTGCGCGCACTCGAAAACCAACGGTCGTCAGCGAAAACATGCAGACGAACTCGCTTCCGAGCTCATACCGCTTTAAGGTGAACTTCTCTTGGTGAGTGACCGGTTGCAGGTACCACTTGTAGCACCTCCATCATCACGCTACGCCATAGAAGCACCTCATGTTCGGGGACATGAGCGTTCGCCGTAGTCTGCACCGTCAAGTTCTCAAGGACAACGCAATCGACGAGATCCAAGCCTCGAATAACCAAAAGACTTCCTGTCTTATGAACGAAATCGAGTGCCTTGTCACGGCAAACAGACGTGCTCACAAAGCCGTGGAACTGTAGCATTTGCCCCGGCTGAACATCCTCGAAGGCGTGGATCTTATAGAAAGGCTCAGAGGACACCCCCTTAAACACAACCGAGTCTGAGGTAAATCGGCATGCCTTGAAAGCGAACACCGCTTCTAGCCCTGCCACGCTTGCGTCGACCGGGTACTCTTCCTCTTCTAAGTCGAAGTAGTCTTCCGCTAGTTCGGCATAGTAGCTGTCACGGCCAAAATGTCGAAGATTGAGGAAATGATTAAGTACGCGGGCTTCCAAGTACCGCCACGAGTCTTGCTCAATGTTTTGATACCGACGCACAACCTCTTCGCTACAGGTCGGAATGCCCTGACTCTCAATGAACTCGTTCCATAGAGTCCAATCAGGGTCACTCAAAATGTCTGGGTTAGGAAGTCTGCTTGTGATGGTCTTCGCGGTCATACCCCTGCTAGCCTCCCAGATCCACCGATTCCAGACATACATAGAAATCGTGACGCCTGCTGGGTCCTATAGTCACCCCACGGCATGAGCTTGACGCCGGGATAGATCAGGTACAGTAGGCGCTTGGATCGCGTCACCGCCACAAACGTGTTGCGGCTTTCCTCGGCCGTCTCGCGCGTGCGACCAATCGCTCGATAGTCGAGCAACGTTCCCTCTGCCAACATCGGGATTGTGCGCGATTCGCCCAAGAGTGCGCACCAGATAGTCCTCTTCAAAGAGCGACGCCGTGGTTGTGTCTGTCGTTTTTTTTGGCTTTGCCATTGTTCTTCCCCTATCCGTTCTCGCCTCAGCCGAGCTGACGCACATTGTCCCCACGCATTGCTTGAATGTCTTCACCACAACCAGTACCTCGCCCGGCTAGTCTCGAATGTCAACTGGATGCTCTCCATGTGCCACGCCAGCTATAGCAGCACTCGGAAGTGACGCTTGTCCGCGTCGGAGGACTTGAGGATGCGGTACTCCATGCCGCTGGCCACCGCGATCTGCTGAGCGAAGTCCATCTTGGCCTGCACCACCGCGTCCTCGATCTGGTTGTCGGCCTTCACTTCGACGATCACGTACTTCAGGCTGCCATCCTGCTCCTCACGCTGGAAGATGAAGTCGGGGTAGTAGCTACGCACGGTGTGCGAATCCGGATCGATGTACTGGATGAAAAAGTCGGACTGGCCGTGGGTCAGCATTCCAGTAAAGTAGATTTTCTTCACCCGTTGCTCGCGCAGCAGATCCCAGAACAGCCAGTTCTCCGAGCCGGAGTCAAAGCAGTAAGTGTCGAGGTGGAAGCTCTTCGTGCGCTCCTCGCTTTTGATCTGCGAGTCGCTCATCCGGACAATCTTGTCCTTGGCTGCCGATACCTCGTAATAACCGTTTGGGGGCATCTTAATCAGATCGACTTCATGCTCCTCGGTTTGCTGCGACTCGTCGAGGTCGTAGAGCTGGCGAAACAGGCGCGGGATAATCGCGTCATACAGCAGCTCGTTGAACTCGTTGATTATCGCCACTAGCTCGTCGGCGCCTTCCTTCGTTGAGTCCAGCAGCTCCTCAATGTCGAGTGGGCGTAGATTGAGGTAGCGGGACGCCTCCGCCACCAGCGTCATCCGAGAGAAGATGCGCTTTTCGCGGCGTTCTGTCAGGTCGAAGGTGCGACTGCCCGACGCGCGTGCTGCGTCGGCGGCGGTCAAACCCTCCTGCTGCGTTTCGATTAGCCGGTACTTCTCAACCAACTCCGCCCACTTCTCACGGCTAGAGCGTTCAGGAACCAATTCCTGCCCAGGAATAAGCTGCTTTTCGCGTATCTGGTATTGTTTGCGTACGCGCACGAGCTTGATCTTAACCGGCGGCTCCGCTACGCGTATTACCACACGCTCCTTGTCGCTGCCCGTCTTTTGCAACTCGTCCGCACTGATGCGGAAATTCTGCTGTAACTCGTCGTTCAGGGTATCGAGGTTGTCATGCGAGAGGAACACATGGCCAGTGTGCTGGGCCTCACCGATGGCGCGCAGGCAGCGCATCGTGGCTTGCAGCACGAATACCTTGGACTTCGGCTCGCGGAACAGGCCAACGCCGAACAGAGAGCGGCAGTTCCAGCCTTCCCGCCCCTTGTTGACTAGCAAGACGAACTGCTTTTCCGAACCTTCGGTGTCAAGCCGATTGAACTCGCGGATGTCGTCGTTGGTGGTGAGCTTGTCGTCACCCACGTTGACCAGAATGCGCGAGGTGGGGATGCCGTGCTTGATAAGCGCGCGCTCAACCGCCGGCTTCAGCTCGCTGGTCAGCTCTTCGATGGTGGCTGCGAAGAAGGCCAGCTTGGGCAGCATACCTTCCGGCCGCTGTGTACCGGCCTCCTTTAGAAAGGCTTCGATGGCGATGTCCACGAACTCCTCAGTGCGGGTGTTGCTGTAACCATGCAGCAGCACCCTCTTCAAGTAGCCCTTGTCGATGGCTTCCTTCAAGCCGTAGGCATACACCACCTCCGGCAGCACCTCGCGCCCGACATAGGGCGTACCCGTGTAGTTGTAGCAAGCCACCACACGCGTGCCCGCCGCGTTGAGGCTGGCGGCGAGGACGTCAATTGTTGTGCGCAGGCTGGTGTCCGTTTCCTTTGCACCGACGCCCATATCCTTGGCGAGCGACTTGCCAAAGGCGTGATGGGCCTCGTCCACGTAGATGCCCAACTGCTCCAAACGGCGCAGCTTCTCGAACCGCTGGTTGGTGGTCAGTTCGCCCTCTTCTTCCGGCTGATCGAAGTTGTAGAGGTCGGCGGCATCGGCGTAGACGCCAGTGGCCGCAAGCGTCTCGGCAGTAGCGCCAAATAGCTTGTCAACGGAAGACTTTTCCTTGTGCTGGCGCTTGAGGATGATCTTCTGCGTGTTGGAGACGATGATGTTGAAACGCGAGCGATCCAGCGTGTCCAGCGAAGTGCCTGCTTCTTCAAGGTAGTGGAAACGCAGGTGCGCGGTTAGGAAGTTGCCGTACTCCGGCGGCACCACGCGAGTGAGATCGAACGCCTCGATCTCCTTTAGCGATTGCAGCACCGTCTTGTCTGGTGCGAACACTAGCGCGTTGTGGCAATAGCGCGCGTCCTTCTCAAACTTGTTGCCCAGCAGAAACTCGTAGAAGATGCAGGTTGCCATCAGAATGGTTTTGCCGGTGCCCATCGTCAGAGCAAAGATGTAGTTCGGATAGGCGCGAGAGTTCTTGCGCATCGCCGCAAACACGGCCTTGTATTGATCCTGCGTGATCTTGTCGAACAGGCCGACTTGGCCCGCATTCCCGGAAACAACGCCGCCCTCAGTGCGCCCAGCAAACCGGCCTTGCTTCTCGAACCACTGCTGGAATATCTCCTCGACCTTGGCGTTACCAAGAAACTCTTTCAGGAAAACATAAGTTTCCAGCGCCTCGAACTGCGGCTGACGCAGGAAGGCTTTAGGGTTCTTCTCCGGGTTGTTGAAGTCGAGAAACTTACGGGTCAGCTCCTTGTAGTGACTGCGGATTGTGCCCCGGTTGGACTGGTAGAACTGCCAAAGGAACTGGAAGAAGGCAAAGTCGAGCGACGCGCTCACTGCCTTGGCGGCGCGTTTAGCCATTGCTAATGCTCCCTTCCCACGATTCCGAGAGCAGGTCCGTGATCTTCACGCGGACAGTGCCCGCGTCCTCTGGCACCCTGTACGCGCCCTTGACAAGACCGTCCTTGTCGGGAATGTCCACGATCGCCGGTTGCAGTACCGCGCCGTCATAGTTCCAGTCGATCAGCACCGATTCGACCAACTCTTTCCAGTCCTCCACCGACTCTTTCTGGAGCGAGAGCTTTTGCAGCAAGTTCATCGGGTAGAACTTCTCGATGAGCAGCTCTCCTTTTTTGATGGCGAGCTTGGCCTGCGAGTCGCGTTTGAACTCGAGATCAGCCTTATCGCGCAGGATGTCCACCACTTCCACATCGATCTTGAATGGCTTAGCGGCAAGTTCCAGTTGCGCGGCCAAATCCGGCTCGTGCCCCATGCAGACGAGGGCAATTTTCTCAACCGGGCGATTCGGGTGTTCGTTATGACGGTGCTGCCACGCTTTTTGGTCGAAATTGTGAATCAGCTCGCTCAGGTCTGCGCGCGTAGCTATGCGGTTAACGGGCATGATCTTGACCATGCGTCCGTCTTTCTCGCCGTCGAATACTGTACTGAACTCCAGCTTCTGCACCTCCAACGCTTCGATTAGCAATTCTTTGGCTTGAACAGGATTGCGGAATACGTCGTAATGGTTGACGTTGTACACCTCAAGTCCCGGGAAGGCACCATTGCCACCATCGAGGGCAGCCTGCCGAAGCTTATCGAAGTCTTGCACTAGACGCTTCGTGGTCATCTGAACCGCGCCTAAGTTGATATCGGCACCAATAAACTTCCGGCCCGACTTCAGCGCGGCTGCCTGGGTAGTTCCAGAGCCCATGAAGCAATCGAACACGATGTCACCAGGGTTCGATGAAACGTCAATAATCCGTCGAAGCAGCCCCTCGGGTTTCTGCGTCGGGTACCCCAGTCGCTCATTTCCAACCGGGTTGATCCGGTTGATATCATCCCAGATGTTCTGCAACGGAACGCCTGGCATCTCATCCAGATAACGTTTGAATTGAGGTACACGTCCGGGAGCGGTTTGAATGACTCGCCCAGCTTCAATAAGCTTCGCCATTCTTTCCTTGCTATAGCGCCAAAACCGGGACACACCCATTACTTCGTAATAAGGATTTCCCTTCGCAGCTCCACCCGGAGCTTGAAGATTGTCCAGCCAGTATCGGCGCCCATCTTCGTCTTTGTAGCGATAGTACTTGTCGACATATTCCTGAGAATACGGCATGTATTGCGTATTAAATTTGTAGTCGCTGGTCTTCGAATACACATGAATGACGTCACTGATGTCGCCGTACGCCAATCTGCCCTGCTTCGAGTCGCTATGGGCAGTGGATCGCTTCCAAGTGATCGTCGTCAAGCAATTCTCTGCTCCGAAGATCTCATCCAAAATGCATTTTAAGTGGTGGCCGCGGCGATGGTCGCAGTGCAGATAGATCGTCCCTTTCGCCGTCAGTAGTTCGCGCAGAAGCACCAAGCGCTCGTACATGAATTGTAGGTATTCGTCGTTGTTCCAGATGTCGCCGTATTGCTTTTCCTCAAAACCAGCATAACCAGCGGACGCCGAGGCACCCTTCACAACCACCTTCCTTCGGTAGTCCGCGCCCGAATCAAATGGTGGGTCAATGTAGATCAGATCAACTCTGCCCCTGAACTGCTTCAGCAGGTGGCTCATTACCTGGAGGTTATCACCCCAAAATATCTTGTTGCGCCACCCGTCCACCTCCTCACCGTGGACTTCCTTCAGCTGCGCAGGGTAGTACTGCGTCGAGGTGAACGGGCGCTTGCCGCGCCAGTTCAACATCGGATAGCCCTTAATCGGCTCGAACTCATACTTCTCGACGTTGGTTGCACCGGCATCGGCCGCAGCCAACTGCAGGCTTTCCTGCGCGAGCTTGGTCATCTTCGTCATTAGTCGCTGTTCCTGAATTTCCAGTTCTTGTTGTCGCAGTAGGCGCGCATGTCGCAGTTTTGGCATAGCTTGGCCGGTCGCGCGGCGATGCCGTAGTCCTGCCGCTCAATGCGAGCCACAATGTCATCAAAGCGAGCGATGGTTTTACCGATGGCGCGGTTGTCCTTATCGAAGGAAACATAAGGATTGCCGCCGTCCTCGCCGGTGTAATACAGGTGCATCCGGCTAACCTTCTGTCCGGTGCGTTCCTCGACCAGGTGGGCGTATACCTCCAACTGGTGTTGGTACTGCCGCAGCCGGTCTCGATCCTTCTCCATGTCGGGTTTCTTTTCGGACTTGAAATCGATGATCTCGACCGTTTCGTGTTTGCCACGAATAAGGTCAACGCTACCCTTCAGAATGTACTGATCCTTGACCAAGGAAATCTCAACCTCTGCTTCCTTGATGCGATCCCAATTGCCATTCTCGCGCTGGTAGTAGCGCAGCACATGCAGCAGCGCTGCCTGCTGCGAGGACGGTGCGAGATACACGCGCTCCTTCTTCGACAGCATGGCGTAGTTGGCCGAGAACCAGCCTTCGATGACTTCACGGTTGAGGGCACCCTCCTCGCCGCGAAGTACCGTCTTGTGGATGTCCTCGATGGTTTGATGCACTAGCGTACCGAACAGCATTGGGCTTTCGCGGATGGGTGCGAACTCCAGTTCTTTGAAGAAGCGGTACTGCTCGGCGCAGTTCTCGAACACCGTGATGTGCGAGGTGAAGGAGTACTCGCGTTTGAGATTGATCTGCTTGACCGCCTCGAAAGTCAGCGCCGAGAGGCCAATGTCGCGCCAACTCGGTAGCTCGTAGAACAGGCGCTCGAAGTACTTTGAAGGCGACTTGCCCAAGCCCCGGCCCTGCCGCTCCTGCGCGGCCAGCACCAGCAGATTCTGGGCACGGGAAAACGCTGTGTAGAACAACCGCCAAAAGTCAAAATTCTTGATGTGATCGAGCGGCTCGAAGCGCTCCTTGGAAAGGTACCCGCCGTCTTCCAGCAGCACGTCGAGTTCGCCATACTGCTTCCGCGGTACCGCCTCCAGCGAGCCACAAACGACGACCGGAAACTCCAGCCCCTTCGACTGGTGGATGGTGAGGAACGACACGCAGCCCTTGGGCGCGTACTCGGCTTCGTCCTCGTACTCTCCGATGCCGCCGTCCACCAGAAAGCGCAGGAACTGGTTGAACAGGTCGCGGATGTTCTTTTCCAGCCACTCGGGGTTCAACACGCTGACGTAATGCAGGTACTCGAACTTGGTGAGCAGCTTGGAGAAAGTCCCAAGGTTGCGCGCCGCACGACCCTTGTCCACGCCTTGCACAGCTTCCCCCGTGAGGAAACGCGAGAACAACGGGAACTGGAGCAGCTGGTAGAACAATCCGGAGAAGGCGTAGTCTGTGTTCTGCGTGAGCACGGCGTGACGCTTGGCCAGCGGGCGCGCCCAATCCAGCAGAGGCTTGTTCTCCGGCTTGCGCAACTCGGCGGCGAAGGCCGCGAAGCACTGGTGGTCGTAGTAGTCCCAGATGTCCAACGTGACGCCTTCGGCCCACGCCCGAACCTTTGGAAATTGCGGAAACAAGAAGATCAGTGCACCGATCATCAAGCGGATTTCCTCCCGCTCGAAGAACATGTTGGAGCGGGGTGAGAATACGGGCACGCCCTCGGTTTCGAGGAAGCGCGCCAGAGCGACCACCTTGTCGTTCTTGACCGAACGGAACAGGAAAGCAACCTGATTCCAATCCGACAACCGGTCCGATCCCTTCAGACCATTGAGGAAAGCCAGCACTTCGGCGTGCCAGTTGGTGGTTTCGTCCTTGTTGTCGGTGGCGGCCAGCCGCACAGCAGTAGGCACCTCTGGAAACTCGTCCTCACGCGGCAAAATTTGCTTGGCGAAGCGGAACACGCGCGTCCCGTCGTCCCATGTCTGCTCCCGCATCCACTCGTTGTAGAAGCGGATGATGTCTGGATGCGAGCGGTAGTTGACCGAGAGCGTGACACGCTTGCACTGCCCTTCTGGAAATAGCGCGGGAAACTCCAGAATGTTGCGGATAGTGGCCCCGCGAAAGCGGTACAAGCCCTGATCGTCGTCGCCGACGACGCACAAATTACGCCGTTCGCCCGCCAGCAGCAGAAGGATGCGCTCCTGAATGGTATTGGTGTCCTGGTACTCGTCCACCATCAGGTGGGTCAGTTTTTCGTGCAGTTGCGCCAGCAGCTCGGGATGTTGCTCGAGGAGTTGCAGCGCCTCGTACTGAATACCTGAGAAGTCGAGCGAGTTGTTCTCGTGCAGCAGCTCCTGATACTTGGCGAAGCATGCGGCCAGCGCGCGGATTTCCACTTCGGGGGCCGCCGCGAGCGTGGCCAAGTCGAGCGCTTCCTCGCTGACCTTGTTAAGCCACTTGATCAAGTTCTCCGACTGTGCCCAGCGGCCGGATTGGTCGTCGCCCATGACAAGCTGTGCGTCTGGTAATTCGCGGAAATCCTTGATGTGCTGGTACAGAAAGTATTGTTGATCAAACTGGTCGAATAGCGTGAAGCTGCGCTTGAGACGCGTGAATTCGCGGAAGTCTTCCAGCAGCCGCAGGCAGATCGAATGGAACGTTCCCAAGTACATCTCATTCAGATTGAACGGGATGCCCAACTCTGCTAGTCGGTTGGAGATACGAGTTGTGAGTTCGCGCGCCGCCTTGTCGGTGAAGGTGACGGCGAAAAGGGACTCCGGGGCGACGCTCTTCTGCGTGATTAGGTAAACGATGCGCTCGACCAGCGTGAATGTCTTGCCCGAGCCCGGCCCGGCGATGATGAGCACCGGGCCGTCGGTGGCAAGGATGGCTTCGAGCTGCTGGGGGTTCGCCTTGGACTGCAGGACGGTAGCGCTGGAGGTCATTCCACCCCCTCTTCGTCGTCCACAATCACCTTACCGATGCGGCTGGCGATCCACTGATCCAGTTCACCGCGACGGAAACGCCAAGTGCCGCCGAGCTTGAATGCTGGGAGCTTGCCGCTTGCCGCAAGACGATAGACCGTGCGCTTGCCTGCCTTCAGGTAGGCGGCAACCTCGTCAATAGTGAGGATTTCGTCCGGCTGGTCGCTCATTGGCTTTCCCATGTCATTTGCACCGAGCTTGGTTTTGCTGGCATATTTTGTCATGATATTTCGTGATTGGGCAGACTTGAGCAAACTTGGCATCAAATGGATGCCTGACTGAGAGGGAGCGGCGGTGGCATCTAATTATGAGGAAATCTGCGAGGGAAATCGGGAGAGCTACGGCACCAAAGGCGCCCAGAAGTCCGGGAAGTTGGCAGCCGGGCTGTACGACGACCGCACGCACTTCATCTTCGAACTGATGCAAAACGCCGAGGACGCCCTCGGTAGGCGGGGCGACTGGCACGGATCGCGTAAGGTTTCGTTCACTCTGAACCCGACCCGCCTGACGCTCTCCCACTTCGGCAAGCCGTTCGACGAGGCTGACGTCCGAAGCGTCTGCGACATCGCCGAGAGCACCAAGAACGAGTTTTCCATCGGCCGCTTCGGCCTCGGCTTCAAGTCCGTCTACACCGTCACCGATCTTCCGGAAATCCACTCTGGCGACGAGGACTTCGCCATTGAGAGTTACGTCTTTCCCCAACGGTTGGAACGCTCGGCGCGCGCGGCGGACGAGACGCGAATCATCCTCCCCTTTAAGCCGGAGGACAGGAGCGCAGCGCAGGACATCACGACGGGGTTCCGCAACTTGGGGCCAGGCGCGCTGCTGTTCCTGCGCCACATTGACGAAATCAACTGGAGCGTCGAGGGCGGTGCGTCCGGGTTCTACCTACGCAATAACCCCGAACCGCTCGGACCGAATGTCCAGCGCATTACGGTGATCGGCAAAGAGGATGATCGGCCTGAAGTCGACCAGAACTGGCTAGTTTTCCACCGCGATGTGTTCTCTGCCGAGCAGAAGAAGGTCGGGCGGGTGGAAATCGCCTTCGCGCTGGTCGCGGCGGTGAAGGACTCCCCGGGTCGCTGGACTGTGCAGCCATTAGCCAAATCGCCGCTAGTGGTGTTCTTCCCGACAGTGGTTGAGAGTCACCTTGGCTTTCTTGTGCAAGGGCCGTATCGCACCACGCCCAGCCGCGACAACATCCCACCCGGCGAGCCGTGGAACCAACATCTGGTCAAGGAAACATCTAACCTGCTGGTGGAAGCGATGCGCTGGATGCGGGACAAGGAGATGCTGGATGTCTCGGCGCTGCGCTGCCTGCCGCTTGACGGCGAGAAGTTCCCCGAAAATTCTCGGTTCGCTCCGATGTTCGATGCCGTCCGGCAGGCATTTCGGGAAGAGGCGCTGCTTCCGACCTTCGACGGCAGGCATGTCACCGCCCATCAGGCTAAGCTGGCTCGCACGCAAGAGTTGCGTGAGCTGTTCAGCCCGGAACAGGTTGCGGCGCTGTTCGGTCCGGACGTCGCCGCTTGGTTATCTGGCGACATCACTCAGGACAAGGCACCCGAGATTCGCCAGTACCTGATGCGCGAACTCGACATCGACGAGATCACGCCAACAAAGCTAGTGCCGAGCCTAACCAAGTCATTCCTTGAGACACAATCAGACGAGTGGGTGTTGCGTCTGTACGAATTCCTAAGTGGCCAAGAGAAGGCTCTGCGGCGCCACCTCGACACTGTTCCGCTCATCCGCCTTGATGATGGCACCCACGTCGTCGCGCGCGAGAACGGAAAAGCCAAGGCCTTCCTGCCTAGCGCCATTGCCACGAGTTTCCCCACAATGCGCCGCGCAGTGTGCGCGACACCCGAGGCGCGCCAGTTCTTGAGTTCGCTGGGCATCACCGAACCCGATCCGGTAGATGACGTGATCTGGAACCTCCTCCCGAAGTACCAGCAGGAAGAAGTGGATGTGGGCGACGATGCCTACGCTGCCGACATCGAGCGCATCAGTGCTGCCTTCAGCACCGACTCAACAGCGCAGAAAGAAAAGCTCCGTTCAGCCCTACGCAATACCACCTTTGTGATGGTAGTCGACACCGGCGATGGCAAAGCCTACGCCGCCAAGCCCGGTGACGTCTACATCGCGACCGACCGCCTGCAGCAGCTCTTCGCGGGCGTGCCCGACATCTTGATCGTCGACAACGAATACGACTGCCTGCGTGGTGAGGAAATCCGTGACCTGTTGGTGTCGTGTGGCGCAAGCCGCTACCTCATGCCGCATGCATCACCGTCGGGGCTGGGAAATACCGAGAAGGCACAGATTCGCAGAGAAGCAGGCCTTGAGCGTGCGAGCTGGGAAAGCTCGCCAGAAGACTTCAGTCTTCGTGGGCTGAAGCAGCTGTTGGAGTTCTTGCCCACACTGAAACCCGAGGAGGCTGCGGGCAGAGTGAAGGTGCTATGGGAGGCGTTGGCGGACCTCGAGGGGCGTGGAACTGCCGCTTTCTACGGCGCCTACAAATGGGGCTATTCCCATGAGACAAAGACCGCCCGATTCGACGCCACCTTCGTCCGGACGCTCAATCAGGTCGCCTGGGTGCCGAACGCCGATGGCGAGCTCGTGCCTCCGAGTCTCGTAGTGTTCGACACCCTTGGCTGGAAGCCCAACCCATTCCTGCAGACCAAGATCGCCTTCAAGCCTCCGATCATCGATCAGTTGGCCAAAGAGGCGGGCATCGATCCAGCGGCGCTCGATCTGCTGCGCAAGCTCGGTATCACCAATGTGGCCGACCTAACTTCCCGGCTAGGCATCACCAATCCACCATTCGAACCCGAGCCATCGACAGCCTCCGAGCCGGAGGCCGACGAGCCATCCGACGGTGATGTGTACGACGATGCGAAAGACCTATACGGCGACGACATGCCGGATATCCCGCCCGGCACACCTGATCCCGATGGTGGGGACGGCGTGGGCGGTGGTGCTGGACGTGGTGACCAAGGCCGCTCCGGCACTGGAGCTTCACGCGGCGGTGGTCTGGGAAACGGAGGCACGCCCGGCACCTCAAATGCTCACGGTGCTTCTGGCGGCAAAGGCAATGGAAATAGTCATCGAAATAGGACACCCGGCCAAACGGGGGGGCGCCCCTTCATCTCCTACGTCGGCACACATCCGGATGACGATGGGGCCGATCCCGATGGTCTCGATCAAGCGACACGCATGCAGATCGAAAGGCATGCCATCGACCTGATCATTAAGCTTGAGCCAGCACTTCGCCGCACACCTGAAGGCAATCGTGGCTTCGACCTCTATGAAGCCGACCCCGGTGGCAAGCAGCTTCGATGGGTCGAAGTAAAGTCGATGACGGGTAGTCTGGAAGATCGACCTGTAGCGCTCTCACACACGCAATTCGACCACGCCCGTGAGAAAGGCAGTGCCTACTGGCTGTACGTGGTCGAGCATGCGACTGACCCGACAAAGGCCCGAGTGCTCAGGATTCAGAATCCGGTTGGCCTCGCCCAGACGTTTACTTTTGACCGGGGCTGGCGTGAGATTGCTCAAACGGAGCTCCCACTCTGAGCGGTAGGTGCGCGGCCCAGCAAACGAAACCACGTCCTCAAGGGCTGCAGCGTTACCATTTGGTCCAGCAAACGGACGCGAGTTCGATTCCGGCTCCGACCAGTTATCGAAAGGATCACTCTTGATTGGCTTTTTCGTCCGCACTCCTAATTTCGGCACGAATTCCACGCCGTGCCTTCGCAAGCGCGACATGCTAGGGTCCGCCGATCGCATCCATCCCTGACCACAATCAAATAAATCTGAGACATATATCACTCCCATGAGCAAGGCAGCCCCCTGCCCGCTCCGCCCGCACGATCCCGTGCTGGCGAACTTCCCCGGGAGTCGTGATGCCTACCTATCCTTCGCCTTTTGAATACCTGCTCGCGTTCGGCCTGGTTTTCGCAGCCGGCGTGCTAACGTCGATCGGCCTGCGCCGGTACACCGACAAGATCCGGCGGGAGGCTGCGGTCACCCATGCCTGATCCGCGCGTCTCTCCCCATCGCCTCGATCCATATGACCCGGACGAAGCGTACCTGCACGAGCACGACGATGACGAACCGTTCGAGCAAGGTTTCGTCCCGCCACACGCACGGCCAAACCACACCCAAGCCACCGTGCAATC
The DNA here is from genome assembly GCF_003429005.1 of Paraburkholderia sp. DHOC27. GTDB lineage: Bacteria > Pseudomonadota > Gammaproteobacteria > Burkholderiales > Burkholderiaceae > Paraburkholderia. The sequence continues at coordinate 580,160 of NZ_QVQV01000003.1, read as the reverse complement.
AGACTCGATTCCATCGTGCCCGAAGTGCCAGTCCGATCGTGTCGAACCTCGCCATCGCGCACGCAAGACCGGCGGAGCCATTGGTGCAGTTGCCGGCGCGGCAAGCGGTGCAGCGTTTGCCCTGTCCGGTGCGGAAACCGGCACAGCAGTGGGTATGCTGGCCGGGCCTGCCGGTGCCGTGTGCGGAGCCATCGCCGGGGCCGTGATCGCCGCTCTCATCGGCGGCACGGCAGGCTGCGCGACCGGCTCAACGTTCGGTGACATCGTTGACGCGAATGTCTTAGACGGGGCTGTCTGTCACGCCTGCGGACATACCTTCAGTCGCTACAAAGCATCCACCTAATCCGTAGTTTTCCCTCCCGCAGTATCCCCTTCATTTTCTCGCATCTTCTCGGCCGCGCGCCGGGCTTTATGCCGCTTACAAGGAGCTCTTCATGCATCTCGTTCAATCAATGGCCTACACCGGGTCCGCACCGTGGCATGGCCTCGGGAATCACCTCTCCCCACGTCAGCCGATCGAGGTATGGATGAAGCAATCGGGAATGGACTGGCAGATCGAATCTGCCGATGTCCGGTTCGTCGCCGGTAGCGGTAATCTCGGCTCGATTCACGCGTTCCCCGAACAGCGTGTGCTGTATCGCTCGGATACGAAAGCCCCGCTGTCGGTTGTGTCATCACGGTATCAGGTGGTTCAACCTCGCGAAATCCTAGAGTTTTATCGCGACCTCACCGAAGTCGGCGGCTTCGAACTGGAGACGGCGGGCGTGCTGAAAGATGGCAAGAAACTCTGGGCGCTCGCGCGCACCGGCCAGTCTGTTTCGCTCAAAGGCAAGGACACGGTCAACGGCTACTTGTTGCTGGCGACGGCCTGTGACGGCACGCTCGCGACTACGGCCACCCCGACATCGATCAGGGTGGTATGCAACAACACTCTCCAGATCGCTCTTGGTGATTCTTCTGGCGCAGTCAAAATCAATCATCGCTCACGCTTTGATTCTGATTCGGTCAAGCGTCAGCTAGGAATTTCCTTGTCTTCATGGGACGGCTTCATGGTCCGCATGAAGGCGCTGGCCGAACGCAAAGTCAGCGATAGCGTGGCCGAGAAGTTCTTCCAGCGCGTGCTCACTTACCCGACCGGCGGACCGAGCATGCCGATGCCGGCGACGAACGATCGTGCAATCAAGGTAGTGCAGTCCCTCTATGCCGGCAAGGGGTTGGGGGCCACTTTGCCCTCCGCATCCGCCGCGGCCTGGGGTCTCGTGAATTCGATAACTGAGTTCGTAGATCATCAACGCCGCGCACGCAGTGAGGATCACCGGCGCGATGCCGCTTGGTTTGGCACAGGTGCCACACTGAAACAGAAGGCGTGGGATGAAGCGATGAAACTGATCGCCTGACCATGTTCTCAACGTCATAGCAGCCCGGCCGGGATGATCCCTGCCGGGCTTCTTCATTTTCGGAGGAAGCAATGTCTCATGCTCAATCGGCTGGAGGCTGCAGAAACCGTCCGGCCCTGCGGCTCGTGGAAACGAAACTCGAGCAGCGCGCCGCGTTACTCGGTGGGAATGCGGCATGATTCGCGTCCGTCCTGCTCTGCTTCTTGCAATCATGGCGACGGGAACGGCCATCAGCATGTCGGTGATCGCTGGCTGGCAACGCAGCGGATGGCTTGCCGAACGGTTGGTGTGGGTGGCAATCGGCGTAGTGCTCGTCACTGGCGCGCACCTGCTGCCCGCACTGTGCCGGTCGGCCCCGCTCTCCGGGCGCGTGGTCGGTGCAGTGCTGTGGCTTGGATGCATGGGAGCGGCGTCGTATGGGCATGCGACCTTCTTTCTGCTCTCGCAGCTTCATGCAGGGGAACTTCGTGTGTCGTCCGTTCCGGTCGCCAGAATCCCGACTCACCGGGAACTGACAACCGTGATGGCTGATCGGGCATCGTTCGCGATGGAACTGGCGCGGGCCGATGCACGGCGTTGTACTCGTGACTGCCCGGCATGGCAGACGCGCAGAACATCACTCGCAGCCCGACTCGATGCACTCGACGCCGAAGCGGCTGATGTCCGCAGGTATCACGCCATCGAGGACGGTAACGCCGCTCGTCGCGTGACTGCGCGCGGCGATCCGGTCACAGCACGACTCGCGTCGCTTTGCGGAATCGCAGACGCCGGGCTCGACCTGTTCACCGGACTGGCGTTCGCGGCTGTTCTGGAAGGCGTTGCCTGTCTGCTCTGGTGGGTCGCGCTGATTCCTCAGGCCCAGACGTCATCCGTTACGGATCGGCATAGGGGTGCGCACGGCGTGACTGCCGGAACGACGTCGGTGACGACGCCCGCCCGGTCGCCTGCGCCAGCAGCCGTCCAGTCAACCGCTCCGTCAGTCGTGACGCCGACCGGCCCGCTCCCCGAATCAGACATCGCAAGGCTGCGGCGCGACATCGAATCGGGGGCCATCAAACCGACCGTCGCCGGTATCCGTCAGCACCTCGGTTGCTCCCAAGCCAAGGCTTCCGCATTGCGCCGGCAGCTCGCCGACCTCACGGCATAAACCGGGCGCGTCCTTCACCCGATCTCTTTTACATCACCACGCGATCACAACGTCCGGTTCATCCGGAGGCCCGTGCTCGCCCTTTATCTGGAGCAATCCATGCACGAAACGACATTCGTCCATCTGCCGCCTCGCCTCTGTCCCGTGACAAAGGGACTCGGCGTCGTGGCCGGTATCACGGCCATCAGCTTCGCCGCCGCCTGGGCTTTCGAGCAGCACCGCCAACGTGAGCTGGTCCGCGTCCTCGCCTCGATGCCCGGTGTCATCAGCCTCTTCCCGACACTCCGAGCGCACGGGGAGATGGTGCCCAGGCATTTCGGTGTCGGCGTTCCGCTGAGGCCGAGCAACCACAGGCCGTAACTCCCAGGCCCGCTCGACCCGGCGCACGCCGCCGGGCTTCCTCTCATTTCCCGCACGCGTCCGGCTCGAACCGGCGGGGCGTGCTCGTCCATTTTGAGGAGACTTCGATGTTCCAACCTACCCGCCTTAAACCCTTGTTCCATCCGGGCAAGCTGCTCGTCTCGCACGCAGCGCTCGCGACACTGCGTACGAATGGCGTGCCCGTCATTAGCGTAGTGCTCCGCCACATTGCCGGTGATTGGGGCGTTGTGTCCGAGGACGACAAGCGACAGAACGACGTGTCGATCTCGACAGGCCTGCGGCTGATCTCGATCTACCGCCTGCCGGATCAGACGCGCATCATGGTCATCACGGAATGGGATCGCTCGAACACGACCCTCGAACGCCTCAATGACATCGTGCCTGGTAGCGACGTGCGCCCGCCTCAACCGGCGAACCATCGCTATCCTGCCTGGCCAAAAGCCGACTACGCACAGGAAGGCCGCGCATGAGCTACTCGAATAGCCCGCGTTTTCCGATGGGGCGGCCCGTCATCACCCCCGCCGCTCAGGCCGCGCTCGATGCAGCGGGCATCGAAGGTGTGCTGCTACTCGCGCGGCACATTCACGGTGACTGGGGTAATCTGAGCATAGAGGATCTTGCCGCGAACGCGTTGGCATTACTGACAGGCAAGCGGTTGCTGTCGAGCTACAACCTGCCGGACGGACGAAGCAAAGTCTGGATCATTACTGAAGCAGATCGTTCCGTGACTACGATTTTGTTGCCGGAAGAGTATTGATCGAACACCCGGGTGTTTGGGCGAACCTAGCATGCCGCATTCGGCTGGGTTCGACCCGTTTCTGCCGGTCACCATCTGACAACCCGCGCGGCGCATTCCGGCGTAAAGCAGCCATCCGCCGGACGACCTCGCAGGCGATTTCTCGGCCAAATCCGACGTCCCTGTACGAGCATCGATGACACCGTTACAGTTTGCTTTCCCAGTATGTACTTCTCGGCGGCGAAGAATTTCAGCAATCACTTTGAGCGGATGCGGAGTTGCGATGTCCTTCAAGACGTAGTAGCGATGGCAGGCCCCGAAGGGCAAACAGTCATCCCCTGGGTGGTGAAATAGTGCGGAGCCAGAAACAGCACAATCAAACCAAATAACTCGAAAGCCTAGTGCAGTGAAGCACGAATGCGGCAAGAACACTAGCACCTGACTTCAGATGTAGAAGTCGAGATATTGATCGGAAATTTGTATTGCTGCCCAATCCCATATCTGCTCTGCGTATGAAGCGTATGTAGCTTCCTCGTCTGCTCCAAGCAGCATACCGTACCAATCCGCGTCGTTTTCCCACCCCATAATGGCAGAACCCGAATCGCCGGGCCGACTGACCGATCGCGACAAGTACGTTTTTCGGGGATGCCCGATCATCAGGACATCGCCAATCTCATGCATCACGCCGTCACCATACAAATCAATCGACTTCCAGACAGTGACGCCTGAAATTCGCGCGGCTGTAGGTGAAGGGCGACCTGCGCCTCGAAATCCGACTTTAGTCTCTTGCAGCATCTCAAGCACGGACACGCACGGGGGAAAACCGATAGCGCCGGATGCTTCGCGACGCGTGCGGATTTCGGCGCTAATCTGAGGATCAAGAGCGATTAGAGCGGCGTCGAGTCGGGATGTCACAAGGCTCCTCGGCTGGCGAGCACTTGCGGTACGGAATTCCGACAGATCGGCGATATATGCAGTGTGGCCAATGGGCTCCATCGCCGACCCAAGGTCAAACTTCCAGAACTTGCGGCGCCTATCCGCAAGAAGGGAGACTTTTTTGTTCCCGGCCACATGTCCGCAAGTAAGCCCGAATGAACCGCTTTCGACGCTCGAAAAGAAACCACATAGCGTACCGAACTTGGACTTGTCGCTTGCTCCTGTGTATAGCTTCTCACCCGACCCAACTTGTCCACGCGCAAATCCGGCCGGCCGGAACCTTATGGGAAACCCTTCGTAGCTGACCTCTTCCCTTTGTGAATAGCCACGCCACCGATCGGGAACAATATCGATGAGGACTTCGACCCCCCATTTGGTCGGCGATTGGCCCGTATATGGAAAAGTCGGAGGCGGGGACCCTAGTTTGAACCCGGATCGCTGCACATGTGCGGGGTATTGCTTCACACCGAAGCCCAGAGCAACATATTGATGATCGTAGCGCGTGTACTCGGGCCACAGCGACCTTTCACTCGTATCGAAGGAAAATCGAAGATGCTGGCCTGTGACATCGCTGGGCTCGTCGACGAACTCGAGGTACCGCTCGGTAAAGAACGAGCGCAGCCTGCCCGCAAAAGCCACGTAACGCAAGTAGTCAATCAGCATGGTAAGTTCTCACGAAACATGCTTCGTAGCAGCTGCAAAAAGCGTCTGCCAACCCATGCCCATTGGCACTAGCGCCGCAAGCTGTATGAGGCTTGGCCGCTTCGTGTCAAAAGATGACCTGTAGACACCGGGAAGAATCACGATACCGATTAGCAACGCGAATACCGCCCTTGTCGCCGCGGCGGACCAGCCCCAGTTGAACGCTCCGGTCGCCACGTAGGAGTTGATATACGGCTCAATCATCACCCCCAGACATAGGGCTAGATACTGCGGGAGCACGGGCAAGTGGTCCTTGCTTTTATGCCCGGTTGCACTGACGCGTCGATTCTCAGACTGTAAGTCGAAATATCTTACGACATTTTCAAGCCACATTTTTTTCTCCACTCGTCGCTGCCGTTTTGGATCGGAAGGTGAAAGGCTTGTCCGCTCAATCCGAGATCCCTAGCTTACCTAGATGCGCCGTCTGTCTGATCTGTGGACAAGTTCATGCTCGATCAAGAGCACGGGCAGAATAGCGCGGCGGCTACCAGACGTCACCCTCGATGATAAGGTGGCCTTTTGGGATCGAATCGCTCGGCTACATGTCAAGTCCCCGGACGCTTGGTGCTGCATGGGTTCAACTCATCGTTTCTAGCCGTTGGCGCGGTGACACTCGAATAGAAGAAACGTCAAACTGTTGTCCGCAAGACGCGGAGATCGTTGGAATCGTGTTGGCCATAACGCGACGCGATGTCGCTATCACCTACATGCGCCTGAACTCTCCGAGGACGGCATATGGCCGCCTCTGTCGACGAACCGTCGTTCGAATGTCCCGTTTAACGCCGTGGAAAGCGACTCTTCTTGGCCGGTATTGGCCGAGATGGAATGGACGCCGCCGCGACTCCGGTTGCCGCCACGCCCAGCATCGACAGAATCCGCTAGTGCTTAACGCTAGACTATCTTCGTCACATAGCGTGAATACACCCAACCGTGGACTGCCGGCGACTCCTCATCGATGGTCCACGCGATGGATGTCCACGCTTTTCTCTTCTCCAAGACCACCACTACCTGTCCGAGCGCAAGGTTGCCTAGCTTAGGCGACCTACTCGAAGGATGTGTGTGCGCTTCAAGTCCCACCTTCGAAACGAAGCGGAACGGGCGCAGCTCGTTGCGGGCTGCTGCATACATAAAGCCATTTTTGCGAACGTTTTGCTTGATTTCACGCGGCGACGTCGTGTGCTGCATGTTTTCGAGTCCCCGCTTTTCGTAGAAGTCCGCGATTGGCGCGAGGATGAGTAGAATTATCCCAAGCAGAAGCGGGGCGAGGTACGTGGTGATGATCGCATGCAGCCTCGTCCCCTGCAGCGCCGCTACCTGCGCTGTTATTTCCTTCACGAAAGCGGTCAACTGCGCTTCATGTTGCTCAGCAACCCGATCAACAGCTCTATCGATAAACGCTTGAACGTCAGCGATTTCTGCTGGCGTCGCCGACACCGCGATGGAGCGGCTAGTCTCGGCTACGTGAGACATGGAATCCACGAGGTTGTCGAAATTCATCGCCGCGATGTCGTTAAGCTCATCGGCGAGAGGGATCGACTGCCACGTTTTTACCAAGTCACCGAGTTTTCCTAACTTGACGTTATCGAACAGCTGAGTGAAGGCGGGGTCAGGAACAACGGTGTTGAATGCATTGAGAGACCTCATCAGCTTTGAATCGCGCTGAGATGTGAGTAGCCTGAAGGTTCGCGTAACGTCGGAGTCTACGTTCACTGCGCTGAGCCATTTGAATTGCTCGTTCAATCGGGTCAGCTTTTCGAATTCCGGAATCTTGGCCACCTGGTCGAGCGCGAACGCGGGCATCCCATCCTGGATTACTTTCAGCTGCCGTCCAATGCCGCTGTCGAAGTTGAACGCGTCGAGCGCCTTGAAGGATCGCATCAGTGCCGAGTTTTGTCCGATCGGGTCGATCTGCTTGAGATGCTTCGCCCACTGCGTTTCAAGCCTTAACGCCGCGTCCACAACACCAAAGGGCCGTGTTAGCGCCGGATCCAGTTTCACTTGGCCAAACTCACTCAGCGCCCGCGTCTCAGCGGCGTCTCCGTGAAGTCCATTCAACAGTTCTTGTAATTTCTCGTCGTCCATGTTCGCATCGCTCTCGGCTAGACAGCAACCTCTACCGTGCTCGATATCACCAAAGCCGCCCAAGTCGGACCCTCAGAGTCTTGTCCGTCCATACATGTCAAATTGTTGACGGACCCGGCAATGACGATGAGGGATCGCTTCTGGTCGACCTCTGCCTGATGTTCCCCACTGATATCGGCTGCACCCGCGGCAGCAACCGGTTCCCTTTCTCAGCGGCGCGCAAGGCGACCAGCCAGACGCTCGACAATCTCGACGACCATCGCTCGGTCATTCCCGCTGAGCTTCATTAAGAGCTGGCCAACGTACTTCCCCTGATCACTACTGCGCGTGCTGGCTCCAGTCAGCAGATCCGCCGCGTCACAGCCGAAGATTTCAGCTAGCTCCACCAGCCGCGCAACGGTCGGCATCACGAGGCCGCGCTCCATCCGCGAAACCGCCTCATTGCCGATCCCGAGCAATTCTGCAACCTGCTCCTGAGTCAGGCCGCTCCCCACTCGGTGCTTTGCAATCGCCCGGCCAATCAGGCCAGCAAGCTCATCCAGATCTACGTTCGCCATGTGCTCTCCACTCGACCTGAATGGTTGGGCACACGACCTTTTAAGTTAAGGACTTTACAGGTTGATATTAAACTTTTAAAGATGAATTGCCGTTATCAGCTTGAACGACACCATCAGCTTCTTCGCCAGAACCTTACAAACCGGAAAGAGAAATCACCGCATGAAGAACCACCGCCACACCCGCATCCCTCATCTCGTCGCCCTCATTGCGCTGACCGCCCTGCTTGCCGCATGCGGCAACAGCGCACCGGGCGAAAGCGATGCGAAGCAAGCCGTTCAAGCCCAGTTGGGCGACTGCAAGTACGTCGAGATGTCCAACTTCAATCGAGTCAACGGCACTCAGGGGAGTGACGATCACCACTACCAGATCGAAGTGCAATACAACCTGACGCTCGAAGCAGACGGCGATCAGAAGGACAAGCTGGAAGACTGGGCAAAGAAAACATCTGAGCGCCAGGATCTTCTCAAGCAGGAAATGCAGATCCGCAAGGACGACGCCGACAGCGGTAAAAGCGCGGCTGACGATTCGGATCTAAAAGACGATGAGCAGAAACAGGCGGCGATCTATCAGGAGCTGATTACCAGCTACGGCCCTCGCACGTTCCGATCCGAGTTCGACCAAACCTGTCCTAATTTCCCTGGCGATGCCGCCCGAGACCTGTTTACCAAGGTCGATGGTCCGGGCTTCAGCGGCAAAAACACGCTCCAGTTCCACTACACGCTGGGCATGGTCAAAACCGACAACGGCTGGCAATTGGATCGCTAACGCCATCGCTATTTCAAGGCCGCCCATGATCAGGCGGCCCTTCCTCAGCACGACTCAACCAATAAGGACCGTAGAAGAATGAAAATCGGATCAATCTCGGGGATTGCTCAGCTTTCGCTGAGCGCTTCACTAGCATTTTCTCTTGCAGCATGTGGCGGAGGAGGCGGCTCCAGCGCATCAACGTCGAACCAGCCGGTGACTGCCGCCGCGACGTCGATGACCGGCACCGTCGCTATCGGTACCGCGCTGACTGGTGCGACGGTCACCGTGACTGATGCGAACGGCAAGACGGTTTCGGCTGCGTCGGGTGCCAATGGTGCCTACAGCGTTTCCCTGACCGGACTGAGCGCGCCGCTTTTGATTACCGCCGCCGATCCATCCGGTGTGTCGGGCACGCTGTATTCGGTGGTTGCCAGTACCAATACGACCAGCGGCGCACCAGTGACCGCGAACGCTACCCCCTTGACGACAGCCGTCGCCGCCCTCATGACTCAGTCAGGTAATCCGGCGGATCTCGCGGGTAACGCATCGGCGATCACGTCTTCTGCGATTACCGCGGCGGAAACCACCCTCGATTCTGCGATCGCGCCGATCCTGTCGGCTAACAGCGTTCCTGCCTCGTTCGACCCCATCGGTACCACCTTCACCCCGAACCAGACGGGCGCGGATGCCGTGATCGATTCCGTTGCAGTCACGCCCTCGGCCTCGGGTTCCGGATTCCAGATTACGAGCCTTGCCAATCCCAATACGGCAATCCAGCTCAACTCCAGCACGAGCGTATCCACCGCGCTTGTAGCCCCCGCTCAGGCCGCGAACTACTTGGCCAGCCTCCAAGCTTCACTCTCCGCCTGCGCGTCGGATGTTCAGGGTGGCGCCACGGACACGTCGGACAGCAATTGCATGTCAGCGATCGACGCAAATTACCTGAATAACGGCGTCGGTACAGGCGTTGCCGGCTTCGCCAAGCGTCACTCGCTCTTCACCAAGGGCACCGTGTTGACGGGTATCAAGACGATTGCATTTGTCCCGGCTGGCACGCTTGCGGGTATCAGCAATCCGGCTGCCCTCGTTTATCTGCTGATGATCGATCCGGACGGCACACCCGACTTCGGCATGGACTACGTGCAGCAGCTCCCCAACGGCAAGTGGGATGTCATCGGCAACCAGCTGCAGGACGGCACCTACATCGCGTCGTTCCTCGGTCGCGTGCAGTACACGGATTCGGCAGATGCCGGCAATGCGCACTATGAGTCGGGTCTCGATGTCCAGATTCCATCTTCGGTCAAGGTCAACGGTACGGCTACGAGCGTCGGCTCTGCCGTGGTGACAGGGCCGGGCCTGCCGACCAACGGCCTATGGTTCCAGTCTGCCGCCAACGGCACCGGTGCTGGTTATCTAGATATTCCGACGGGCACGCTCACCGCGCCGCTCACGAGCACAGGCAATCGCGTCAACGGCGGCATGTCCACGACCTACAAGTGGGCTTGGGCGCCGGTATCGGGCGGCACGACGTCGTTCTCGCCGAGCGGTCTGCCGGAATACGCATCGTCGTCGCAAGACGTGTCGGCGATCACGAATTTCGGCATTTATACAGTCACGCTGTACGACACGACCGGCACGGAGATCGGTTCGGAGCAGATCCAGAACATCGCCCGGAACTATGCGGCGGCGGCAGGCAGCACCGTCACGTGGCAGACGCTCGGCAACGACGTGATCGCGAACTACCTGACGCCGGGTGGCTCCGGTACCCAAAGTGCACCAGGTACGTCGACCGCGCTCGACTGGGCGACTCCGGCTGGCTCGTTCTACCCGAACTTCTGGGCGTCGATCAATTCGCTTGGCGTTGCTCAAGCCAGCATCCCGGCTACGACCTACGACGCGACTGTATGGGGGGCGAGTACGGGCAACACGCCGTCGCCGTTGACGTTCAGCACGTCGTTCACCGACGTGCTGACCTCGACTGCAACCGCGACGGCAGAGCAGGCGGTACAGGTGCAGCTTGGCTGGCAGGCTGACGGCGAGTATTACGTCAACACCTGGCAGTACGGCAATCCGTAACACTGGCCTGTAGGCACAGAGGAACCCACACAGCAACACGGGTTCTTCTTTTTTTGCCATCGTCGGCTCTATTGAGGGATTGAAAATAGAGATCGACGAAGTGCGCCCCGCGAGTACTTCAAATCGCATGCTTCGTGAGTACAGCCACTTCACGAAACCGTACCCGCGTGCTCGCGCCGGCCGCGTTCGCAGCCGCGCCCGATCCCGAGCTGCTGACAGTGCTGCGGGCGCCTCTGTACTGAGCGGCGACCGTCTTCGCAGTGACCTCTCCCCTTTCGAGTCCTTCGCAATGGAGAAATGGGTGTGTGGTCTGAATTTTTGGGGGCAGTCCAGCCAGAAGGATTACTTCTTCGCCGTTATCGACGGCCTGAGAACCAGCTGGTCGCAGCCGCAACGAGTGAATGACGAAATCAGCCGTGCAAAGAAGATCATCTCCAACGTCAGACAATTTGAGAGAAGTGACATGCAGGTGAAGGCAGAGACCGAAATCAGGAGACTATTCCGAGTCTGAGCTGTCCCGCGGGCGAGAGTCCGACCTATATGCTCGCGTGAGAGTGTCGCACTCTCGTTGCGCCCGCATCGATCATCACAATACGAGTGCTCAGCAGGCGCGACTCGCTCTCCTGACCGAGCCGTCAAAGCTTAAGCAGCGCCTTGATCGACGTCCACTCCTTCGAAATCGACGGGTTCAATTTATCGAACGTCCCTGACGAAAGCGTGATCCCAGCCGTGGATTTCGCCGCTTCATACGACGTCAATGAATCGAGAGCCATCGCAGCAAACGTCGAGGCAGCGGGACGCGATTGAAACAATCGGTACACGTCGTCGTATGTCTTCTCGAATCGCATCCTCAACCACTCGAGTCGCAACCAGCGTGATACCAGCTGCTCGCTGATGACCACCTGCGACGCTGCCAGAATCACGCCGAGGTCGGACTGGCGATTAATTACACAGGTGAGCCAAAGCACTGCATATACGAGAAGCTTGATGCGCTCGACTCGTGCCATAGACAGAGCGATGGTTTTGCTGAAGAGGCTATTTTCGAGCAACTGTGCGGCGAGCTTCCTGTTCGGATCACGGGCATCGTTGTTGTAGTAGCCATCGGTCACTTCGTGACTAAGACTGACATCGAACGCGCGCCCGAAAAAGTCCTGACGACGTTTATCTTCAGCCCGGGGCGTCAGATACAACCGGGAAACCTGACCCAGAACAAACAGGACGATGGCATCAATCAAAAACCCGACCTGAACCCAATCGTAGATTCTCGGGTACACGCTCTTGTCGAGCAGCAGCGACAGAACCGACAAGACCGCGCCGACGTAAAACAGCCAGTCTGTCGCGGTATCGGCAAGCTCGACGTCATCGAAGTAGCGTTTTCGTATCGGATCTACGTTGGACATTTTTGTTTCAGAGAAAGCGTTCAATAACACCAGCAAATCATGTCCGGCGATGCCCGACCGGAAGATCCTCAAGCGGCCGTTCGTCCGATGCCATAGCGTCGACGGGGAGCCGACGGTGGATGCTCACCGCCGCCCGTCCATTTTCCCGTCGCCAGCCATTCCTCAAAATACCCCAGCCACTCGACGGCCCACGGAATGTACGTCTCAGACAATCTCATACCCGTAGACCATTCACGCGCCTTCGGCCACCACAGGCAGAGTTTTGTGCCCGGACCGTCGTGCAAGTAGGTATGCGGCGGGCGCTTGCCGTTTGCGAGAACACTCAGGTCGGGTTCCAGTACCAAGAGTTCGGGCACCTTGCGTCCGGCCGTCAACCGAAGAAGGCATCGGTATCTGCGCGCATACGGTCCGGGGGAGACCACGAACACAAAGCGCAGCTCCTTGCCGGAACACAAGGTAAATGAACTGTCAGGCAATCGCAACGACTCAAGATCCAGCGCCCGTGCAGCAAGACTCGGTGGTGGTGTGACGCGGCGCATTCAATCACCGTAGAACGTGTGCGGCTTCGACCTGGCGATGACGGAAGATGGGGCCGCGCCAGCGCCGATGATAGCCACGCGCCCCGCTTTCCGGCCCGCTTCCCGACGCGCCCGATCGTCCTTGAGAATCTCCGCCTCCGCCCGATCCCCGAAAACAGCGCGCACGATACGAACGACGGCATCCAGGCCCGCGCTTGCTTCGATCGCGTCAAGGAGCTCGCGCAGGTCCCGACAGACTCGGGCATGCCACTCGTCAAATGCCCCCTGGCGCTCACGTGTGTTCATGCTGCTTGCGAGGTTGTCGTAAGGCGACGACGGGTTCTGGAGATACCAGACTTCCCTGCCGCCGAAATCGCGCTCCCGCGTGAAATACCGCGGCATCGCCTCGACGATATCAAGCAGAAGATCCAGCGGCGTGGAATGTGCTTTCGGAGCCAGGTCAACGTACGCCACCGCTGCGAGGGTGGTGATGAACACAGACGAGGGAGCGAAATCCTCGTGACCGCTCGCCCTCCCGAACGCTACGTTCCGATGTAGTTTGAGCAGCAGTACGAGGCGGCTCAGCAATCGCTCGAAAACCTCATCGGCCTTCGGAAGGGGCGAAATGGACTTGCGAACGGAATCGGCCGCGAATGTCAGATGCTCGACGGCAGTGAAGACCGGCGCAATCGCTGCTGCACGCGCAAAGCTGCGGGTCAACCCGCGCGGATTCGTGGGTTCGTACGTTCGCAACTGGCGATCTGGGACACGGCCATGCGTGTCGCCATGCGGAGCCCAGGATAGCGGATCGTCGACAACCGGCGTGATGTCGGCGAACATGCCGCTCGCATATTCAAGCGTGACGCACCGTTCCCAGCGCTTGATCTTCAGACTGTGTGCGTTCGCATATCGCGACAGGACCGCATGCAGGTGGTTGATCAGCAATCCGGGACCGCCGTCTCCACCGTATCTCGACATGGCACGCTGATCGAGCCGGGCGACGAGATCGATGTCGAAGCCATCACGCGATTCGTCCGACGGCCTCAACAACGTTCCCAGTGCCCTTGAGCCATGGCAGTGAATGTTCGTCGTCAGACCGGCGAACTCCTCACTTTCGGCAAGATACTCCGCGGTGCTGATGTAGGAGGACTCGAGCGCCAGAAGTTGCGTCGACGTGGGTTCGTGCGAGCGCGCGATGGTATCGGCAAGGTGAAAAAACTGCGTCGCGGCACGGTGCGAAAAGGCAGGCCGCCGTTGCGGCACCTGCGACGTCGCCCCACGACCACCCTCCCTTTCGCCGTCCAAGGGGCTAATAGTCGGTGCTGGTGTACTCATTGCGCATTCCCCCCGCTCTCGAATTAGCGCTTATGTTTCGCGGGATCGGCCAGGGTGTAGGTCTGATGACGCCCGGGCGTAGGCGGCAGCGGACGGCCTTTCACACCCGTCACCTCGGTGCGAGTCACGTTATTGCGGTACAGCCCGGAGGACGGTGCCGGCGTCCCCGGTTTCAGTGCTTTCGGCATGATGCTCTCCTTCCGCTCAAGAGCTCCGCGCCGAATCCGACCACCGGACCCGCACGCGAAAAGGCGTTCGGTCTTCTTGCCTTTTCGGTTCGGAAGTCCGACAATGAAAATACTGGACTTCAGAATGATTGAAGTCAAGCATTTTTTTTATCGAAATTCCGAACATCATGCCAACTCTAGGCGAAAAGATCCGCACGCTGCGGAAACGGCAAGGGCTCACGCTCGATCAGCTGGCCCTTCAGGTTAGCGCGTCCAAGTCATCGATCTGGGAGCTGGAGAATAAGGAGAAGGCGCGCCCTTCGGCCGACAGGATCGATGCGATCGCACGAGCGCTCGGCGTCACCTCCGCGTATCTGCTGGACGACACGCAAACCGAGCCATCCAAGAAGGTTGCCGACGAGGCGTTTTTCCGAAAGTATGAACAGCTGGACGAGCCCGTTAAAAAGCAGCTCCAGGACATCCTCGAAGTTCTCGACCGAAAACGTGACTGATCAGCCTCTGTCACCGCAACGCGAAGCAATGAAGCTGGTGCAGCTCTGGCGAGCTGTACATGGCGCAGCCTTTCCGATCCGGGCTGGCGAACTGGCCATTGAATGGTCACGGCAGGTGTCGCCGGCTCGCCCTATCGGCGAAGTTCTAGCCCAGGATCTCGATGGCTTCGAGGGCGGACTGTTCTGGCTCCCCAAAAGGAAAGAATGGGTGATCCTGCACGCCCCCAATGAAGACGCCCCCGGGCGGGCGAACTTCACGATCGGCCACGAGTTCGGCCATTACGTGCTGCATCGCACGCGCGAGGATGCGTTCCGATGCTCCCAGAGCGCGACGCTTGGACTGGCGGCAAAGGCCATCGAACGCGAGGCAGATCTGTTCGCCTCGTATCTGCTCATGCCGATTGATGATTTTCGAGAACAGGTAAAGGGAAAGCACATCACCCTTGACGTCCTCGGAGAATGCGCCGCCCGTTACGGGGTTTCTCTGACGGCAGCGATCCTGAAATGGATCGACTTCACCGAGCACTCCGCGATCATGGTTTTCGCACGCGAAGGCATGCTTCACTGGTGGAAGGGCAGCACGAGCGCGAAGAGATCTGGCTTCAGCCATCTTCACGAAGGCATGGAACTACCGAAGCAATCGGTGGTGTTGCAACCTCGCTCAGGGAGTTTCGACGTCGACTCCCGCGACGGAATCGAGCATGAACGCGGAATCTGGTTTCCCGACACGAGAACTCGCGAGATGGTGGTGGTTTCAGATCGTTACGACATGAGCATTTCCCTGCTGATGCTCGATGGCCCGACGTGGGATGCAGGCGACGATGAGCTGCTGGCCCCACTCACGGGAACACCCTGCTTCTAAGCGGTGCCTTCATTGCCGTCAGCAATGCCATGGTGACCGGCCCCCGCGACCATCTCGTCATATCGGCCTGGTTGCCGCATACTGACCGTCGCCTCCCACCATCGCGCTCTTCTTACCGTACGGACTGACCACCGCTCGGCTCCTCTCGTCCCTTGATTACCGCTGAATCGCCCAAATCTTCATACCTAAGGCAGACAACGCAGTCACGCCGCTTATTTCACTCTGCAGAAGAAGAACTCAAAGAGGTGTAAATGGATTCAGCGCAGGACAAGATCACCGGCGAAATCGTCGAAGCCGAACAACTCTGGCTCATCCCCGAGGTCGACAAGGACCGGTACGTGTGCCGCGGATGTGGAATCAAGCTCACGCCCGCCGCTTATCGACCGGAGAATGTGGTCCGGCCATACTTCGCTGCGCGAGACGGCGATCACAAGCCGGCGTGCGATGTGGACGGAGAGAAAAAGCTCGTCACCAAGGGCAAGAAGAAACGCCTGACCACGCCGAAGGAAGGGTTTCCTGCGCCGTATCCGTCGAAGCTGGTCCTGCGCGATCTCCGGGCAATCACGGGCGAACCAAGCGGCGGCGACAATGACGCGACGGGAGGCGGAGGCACCAGACGGACGGGCGACGGCGACAGCGGCACATCAACGCCGAACCGTCGACGCGTCGCAAACACGATTCGCCCGATCTGCCGAACCTTCGTCAATTTCCCGTACGATCGGGATCTCGAATTGGAAGTGCCCGGCATCGACGCCACGAAATATCTATCCGTATTCAAAAAGCTGAAAAGGGACGAACTGGCTCGCTATCCGGACGCCCGGATCTTCTATGCCGCGATTCGGTGGAGCAAGCCCCTGGAGACTGACGAATTTCTCGAAGCCACAGTTGACGCAGGCGAGCGCGATCAGGAAAAGCGGCTTGCGCGCGGTCACCGCGTTCGTGTCGAATGGGCCGACTGGAGTAAGGCGAAGCGCACATACGTGCGCAATGAGATCGAAGCCGCCCGCAAAGAAGCGATTGCGGCAAAAGACAAAGGCTCCAAGGAGAAGGGGTACCTTTTCTTTGTTGGTGAACAAGACACCGACGACGCGACGCTGTTTCGTGTTACCGATCACCGGCTGATCTGTTGCCTTGTCGACGAAATCACATACCCGACGCTAAGCAAATGACCAGCTCACGCTAGCAATAGTCGCGGTGTAACCAACAGCTTGCTCAACACGACTGGCAGCGTTGCGTCCAATACCCGCGCGGCCGAACCAAGGCCGCCTTAGTTGCCAGAACGGTGCCGAGCGACGCGGTTTCCGATTTCGAGAGAGAGCGACTACGCACACGAAATCCAGCAGCAGGCCCAGTCGCGCTCGGTCGTGCCGAGCCAATGCGCGACCAATGAAGTCGCCGGATCTGTGCAACGCGACTCTCCGGCTATTCCGCGCGACTCGCATCGATGTGAAATGGCCCACAAGGAGCCGATTACAGCCCACTGACGGTCCTGCGAGCCCTTCGCCCAACCACCAGCCGCCCCACCCTTCAAAAGGCGTTGAATCCCTTTTTATCTGCTTCTGGGGATTCTCTCCTTTGCCCCTGCTCCCACGACAAAGACCTACCGCCCCTTCGTCAGCGTCTGCGCTTTAAGCGTGGGCTTGACTCGCACCGCCTGCCCGTCGTCCTTGGTGAAGTAGCCGACGACGTAACCGATAAACGCTGCCACGTGCGCAGCGTTTGCACCATCGAGCCGGTCAAGCACCCACGGCACATGCGACTCGATGCTGCGGCGGTAGCCCTCGTCGTGACAGTCGAACATCATCCCCTGTCCACCCGTCACACGACGCCAACGATCTCCCAAGCCGAACTTAAGCGCCTGTACGTGCGCATCGGTGAGCCCTCGCGGGTCGATGAGGAAGACACAATGAAAATGATTGGCGCCACTGCGGCCGCCCTGCTCCAGCTTGCAGACGTGTCCGACCATGCGCTCGAACAGATGCCTGTCAGCTCCGCGACGATTTCCGAAAAAGCTATCTCGATGCGCCATCGCAACAGCCGTATCGATGCGAGCACGCGTCTCCGGCCGCCCAAGGTTCATTGGCAGGCACGACGGCACCTGCATCCAGATCCCCTCGTTCGACGCCGCCCAGCTACCGCGCACCATTGCATCACTGGCGTCAAACGCGTCCTGCTGATAGTTAAGATCAACACGTACAGGCGTGAGGCCCTTGTGTTGACTCGTGAGCTCAGTGAGATAGCGGCCGACAGAATCCGCCTGATCGCGCAGGTTCGCTCGCGCATCCGCCAGCGTCTTCCTTATGCCCCGACGCACCGCTTCCGTGCGCAAGCAGGCGACGAAGTCGTTATAGAGATTCGCCGCCACGGCATGATCAACGACGCCACCCTGTGCGCCATAGCCGAAAACCTGAGCAAAGGGATGCTGCATAAAACAGTCGAAAAACAACTGCATATCCGCGCTATACGCGTAGCATGGCCAGTACAGATCCATCCACTGTCCGCATAAAGACAAGAAACCCGACAGGCTCCTGTAACCCGACACGCCAATCGGATTACGCACCGCCTGTTCTCGCCCGTATTGATGCCGGATGTCGAACGGAATCTGGTTCGTCTCCAGCACGGTATCGAGAAAGCTCTTCAATTGCTGCATGAGCTCATTGTGCTCACCGGCTTCCCAATACCTCGTTACGCCCGTCGGCGTCGATGTCGTTGCTGCCAACCCCGATACAAGGCTGTATTCGCCATGCCATTGTTTCCACTGGTTCATCCTGAATCTCCGTTGTTGGACATTCAATGGATGGCCCTAGTAACTTTTGCCTGGCTATCGCCTTCAGCGGTCTAATGCTTCATGTTTTCCATGCCAGATAACAAGTGCTATGAAGCCGCTCGATTCATAGCTCACATGTCTTCGCATGTGAGCGTATATCCTGATTATCTTAATAACGAGAGACGTTACTCTCATCACCTTGTCAGTGCGATACCTCTCTTACCTCTGGATCATTGATCATCCCCCTCTCTCACGTAAGAGGTCATTAGCATGACCCTCGTCTACATGACTCTCTAGCCTGCAACATAGGCTTCATCTTGTCATTTATTTTTATTAAGCAATAGACAATGAAATTCCTTTCTTTATTTAGTCGACAATATTACCAACCTCTTCTTTAATACCAAAGACTATCTTAATATAGGAGAGCGATCACGCACCCCGTAGATAATCATGATAAATAACCGCACACTTCCTGCATTTCATAGGAAAATTGCAATAAATTAAGCCAAATATCAACCGCATTTCCAATCCATCTCCCCTTACCGAAACATCCCGAATCTCTACTACGCAACTTGATAACACACCAAGAAGGTAACGGAGATTTTTGCTCATTACAAACAACGCCTTCGAGATGCAAAAATATTCGCGAGATTCACTCACCGGAAGATCGCTTTTTTGTTAGCCAGGAATTCGAAAATCGACAGTATTACAAGCAATCCACCCGTTTTTCGTCACAGCTCGCCGATCAACATCGACCTCCCGGAGTTGATCGCCAGCCACAGAGAACCGGCGATCCTCATTCTCCAGGTCATCTGATCGGCGAGATTGAGCTCTCGTGTTGGTCCAGAGGGTCCTAGCTACACCGCTACATCTGCTACGGTAGCGTATGTAGCAGTGAAATCTAGCAATAGTTACCATACTCGAGACGGATGGAACGGGGGCAGCGATCAGATAGTGATGCGCGAGCGTTGCCGACTACCAGGCCCGCAAGCTCAGCGAGCGCGAAAAAAAGCGCGCCGGAAAATACGGACGCGCCCGAATCAAGATTTACCCTGCGAAGCAACCATGACGATTAGCTCACCGCCATTCTCATTTTTCCAAGATTCACATTAAATGCTTCCCCTGGATTTATTCCAGAAATACACGAGCCTTCGAAGCAAGCAATTTGCCGCTTGCCAATGTGCTATCCAAGCACACGCCTCGTGTTTGCGCAGGCTGATGATGAAGGCTATTAGTCGCATTAAGTTCAGCGACATCTTGATTAACGACGGGTTGCGCTGGAGCAGGGCTCTGCGGATTCACCATGAACTGATTCATTTGCGGCGAGAAAAAACTAGCCTGCACGAATTGTTGCATCATCCACGGTGGATAAAAAACGATCCGGCCGCCCTTCTTTCCATAAGTTGTTGCAATTCGCCCCTGCTGTTCAAGCACGTTGATTGCCATCGCCAGCTTCTCCGGGTTATTGCGGATGCTCGAATAGTTGTTCAAATCGCGTTCCGAATATTGCCCCATCTTTATCTTGGAATACTTCACTGGATTGGCAGACGCCTGTTGCAACCAAGCGAAGAGCTTTTCCGCCGATTCGCTTTGCATTTGCAGCTCCGACGGTGCAAAGGTTGAAAATACGCGCGCGAATTCATGCGCATACCACTCGCACAACTCGATCGCCGATTTCATGGCCTCGGGCGATACGTCGCCGGTCTGGCCGGAGAAATAGTGGAACAGTCCGGCCACGCGCGCCGCCTGCTCCCCGAGCTTGCGGAAGAACGACTTGATATTTTCAGAGGACTGGCCGCAGATCAGCTCGTTATGCACGGTCTCTTTGAAGAGCCTCCAGTAGTACTTGGCGCCTTCCGACAGCTGCTGAACCGGACGTGCGTCGGGCGCAGGCACGGCCTGCGCAAGTATTGCGGCAATGCGCTCGTTGAACAGATCGAGCGCCGGTTCGGGCACTTCTTCGGTGATGGCCTCCTGGCCAACCCAGACGAAGCTTTTCGGAAAAGCGGGCAGCATTCGCGCAAGCAAGCCCGTGCTGAAGGCGTCGTCACCGCGATTCTTCATGTAGCCCCGGAACTGGTCCTCCTGCAGCATGACTGAGACGCTCAGGCGCGGGTTCGTGGCACGGCGACTGCCACTGACGAGCCCGACCGGCCGGTCTTCTCCGCTCCAGTAGCCGCTGAGCATCGCCGGCTGGCTGAATGTCATTCCGGTAAGCGCGGGCGCACCTTCCGGCGACAGGATCGCGACAGCGCCGTTGGCGATCAGTGCTTCACGCAACCCCTGCGGCGAAATCTCGGCGAAACGCAGCTCACGCGCCGAGGGCTTCACTGGTTGCGTCTTTTCATGCGCGAGACGTTGCTCCCGGACGAGCTGCGACTCTTCTGTTCCCGGGCTCACGTCGCGGTATTCCTTCGACAGCCGACGCTGGTCGTCGCTCCAGATCTTCAGCTCTGCCCGATAGTCCGGCATACGGGCGGAAGCGTCTTCTTCACATTTGCGCTCGAACGCCTTGATCGCTCGCAGAAAGCGTTGCTCCATTAGCGATTTGCCGCCGCTGCTGTTGCTCACAGTCAGCAGAAAGAGCGAACACGGTGCCGGCGGAAAGCTCGGGCACTGGACGTCGACGAAATTTTGGCAGGCGAGCGACACGGCGGCGAGAGCTGCATGTGCGGCGAGCTCGACCGGCGCGCGCAGGTTCGCGCTGACTTCAAATACCGCGTTGCGGATGAGATCCGGCAGCGCCGGGCTCGGGTAACACCCCTGCACCGTGGGAAAGTGATACATGTCGGGGGCGCGCTCAAAGTCAACGATTGGCATATTGCCCCCGTGCTGCTTGTGTTGCTGCCTGCATTCCCTGGGTACCGTAGCGCGCGCCATACAGCCGGTTCAAGCTGCCGGCCTTCGGCTGACCGCAACGGAGAAACTTGCGGATCCCATCCTGCGTCGGCTTGAGATGCCCAGTCACGACAGCCTCATGAATTCTTTTGATCAGCAAGTCTTCGCCGAACGTGACGGGACCATCGGCACTTTTCCCAGCAGTAACCGCGCACCCCGGCGCGACCATTGCGTAGTCGTCGGTCGCGTTCACGCGACCCTCTTTCGTGATGGGGTGCACCGGTACGACCGCCTGCTGGCTCTGCGCGACCGCAGCGCTTTCTGGCGATACCGCCTCACGATCGAATTCGACTGCGCTCCGGTCGGACACGACTGCGCCGCGACCGGCTGCGTGGCCTGACACGCCCAACGCCAGCAACCAACTCACGACAGACGCACCTTCGAGTACGACCGCACACGCGACACCCATCATCAGTTCGAGACGGTCTTGGGTCGTGTCAAACCAGGAAGCGACTGTCCACGCGACCGGATCGGCGCGCAAAGTCGCACGCAGCGCCTCGATGCGATCAACCTGCTGGCTCCGCCGGTCCTCTTCGGCTTCGCGGCGTCGTGCCTCGCCAGCTTCAGCGTTCAGTGCCGCCAATTGTGCGACCAAGATCGCCGTATGGGCCTTGAGCGACGGACAATCACCTGTGCAGCGGCGTACTTGAGCATGGGCCAGCTCCGAGCTGACATTCGCAACATCTCGCATGATCTCCGTAAGCGTGCGGCCGGGCGGCACGCCGATACCGGCCAGCATAGTCGTTGCCGGAACGGTCTCAGCGCGCCGGTTGCCGGCGTGTTGTTGCGAAAGCATGAAGAAGCTAGCCTGGCCGTACATTACGACCGCGATGCCGATGCCCCACAACGCAGTAGCAAGGATACGCGCGAGAATACCGAGCGTGCGCCAGCGAGCAGGCAACAGATGCACGTAGAGGACAGCAACCGCGCCGAGCGCGACCTGAATTGCGCGCTCGGCCGGCAGACCGCCGCGCGCCCAGCCCGATTCGGCAGCAATGACCAGTGACGTCGCCGTGGCCGTAGCTGCGAGAACCAAGGCCATAACGCTAAGTACATTTGGCCTTGGGTAGTCGTGTAAAGGCATCCGTGCCGCTTGGGCACGAACGGAATCTGATAACAAGTGCTGCATATCAACTCCTCTGAATTGCCGTCTATACGGCGGGAGTACTATTGAATATGCAGCAATCGTCCTGCGTTCCCCGGTTTCCCTGCTCTCCCCAGTCTCTGCCTCGTCTCCGGATATCCGCGAGAAGACTGGATATCGGTGCGAGTACATTCTGGCCACCGGAAGATCGACTACCCGGGTCTTGCTCCCCGTAGCCCACCGCATCCGTTCTTGCAACGGCGCTTATGCCAGGACGCAAGAGTCTTACTGCAAGCCTCCAGATCGTATTCCTTCTCGCCGCCCTTCGTCTTCGCCCAAAAAACCGCTTTCCCAGTCACTTGTATCAACACCCCGTCTCCATCCTTGGGCGTATTCACCCAAGTGCCCAAACGTCGAAAAATGGTATCCGGGCCGGCGAACTGTCCGACCGCCAGCTCAATCTCCCAGGCGGCCTGAAGCGCCAATTTGGTAATGGCAATTGCCCCAGCGGGAACACACGGAATGGGGGGCAATTCCGAAAGTGCTTGTTCATGACTGTCACTTGGCGATTTCGCCTCACAGGGTGCGCTGTCGTGATCCGATTTTGGCCGTTGACCTGTGGAGTCCTCTCGCTCATATGTCTCCGTCTCTGAAAACTGAACGCGCAGGCGTTGACTCTTGCAGAACTTGACCAGATCGTCTCGAAAAATATCTGCCGTCTGCGCCCACCAGAATGCGTCGCCGTCGACTGGCGGTTCGGTCACTGTACCCAGTCGCCAGCTCCAGAGATCGAGGTGCCCGCTACGGGCTGCCATCCGAATTTGCTCGACAAGCCGCACACGTACCTCTTGCTGCAGGCGCGTGCAATGCTCACACGGTCTTCTCTCCGTCGATTGCTCTTTCGTAGGGCCGCCGTAGTTCAATGAATCGACCAGCCTATAGACCGCGGGGTAAGAAATTTGGTCCGTCCGAAGATGATGGATGCACGGATGCAGAACCTTGGGAATGAAGTCCAAGACCGTCGAGACGCTGTAGCGCTGTCCCCTCGGGAATTCAACGGTATAGCGATATTCAAAGTCTTCTTCACTGTTCATGTGGGTCGCCTGCGAAATTTATGGGCGAAGAGGCACGACATCGGCAGAGCCGTGCTAAAGAAAAAGTCACGAGCGGGAAGCGTCGAAAGCACGCTACTGCGCTTCAGGAAAGTTGCAAGACGACGGACAGCCTTCCGCACCGTCGATTTGCGCAACGAGCAACATACGGCCATCCAACTTCCTCAGATCAGATCAATCAGCAGTGTTCTTCGGTGAGTTGGCCATCGAGTCTCCAGAAAACAGTCGCGATGGCGATTAAGAATCTCGCGGCAGGGTTCAACCACCGATTGACAACTCGGATGGGCCACATCACTCGCCAACCTTGCCACCATTCAGCAATCGCTTGGCCGTCTCGACCGGCCAGAGCAGCCGACGATTCGGAAGCTTTGTCGGTCTAACGCCGTGGTAACTACCCGTTTCAGAGTAACGCTTGCGTACCGACTGCGGTTCAACAGCTAACACCGCCGCAAACTCTTCTGTCGAAAGGTGCTCCCGATTCTGCGGCAACGGCATAGGCGAGCGCGACGACGAATTCTTGTACTTCGCCTTGCTGTCGACGCCCGGCTCGCCAGCAGCAACAAGCTTGGCAGTAAGCACGTCGACCTCATTGGCCTTTTGCTCCGCGTATTCGACGATCGCCAGCGGAATTACGTCGAGGCGACCAGCATCCGCCGTGTAGCCGGTGAGAGACCGACAAAGCCGAAGACAATCGGTCTCGATATGCATGTCGTCGCACCAGATCAGAAACGTGTCCGGCCGAAATTCGGTCGGCGTGACCTCACCACTTTCCTGATCGTCTTCGCACCGCGAAAGCCACTTCCGCCAGATACGGTGAGCAACCGAAAAGCGTACATTGTCTCCGCTGGAGAAGATTCGGCCATCAAGGCCGACACCCCTATTGGGAATATCACAGCAGTCAGACGGCGGGTGAATCCCCGATACGATCAACGCTCCTTCCATCGGCGTCCAGGTCGGCCGGTCTATGTACGCCTGCAACGCGGCATAAAGCTGCCTTGCGGCAGCAATGCGTTCTCGCGGTGATTGCTCGCTCGTCATAGCCTCGACGTGAACTTTCGATTCTTGAGCCACAAAATATTAATCTTTCCCCGCTGAAACCCGCTGCTGAATCCATGCATCGACATCGGCCTGCAGATAGCCGACAGTGCGCGCGCCAAACGACACTTTCTTCGGGAACGTAGGATCGTAGTATCGCGACTTGCGATTCATCTTTTCGTAGAGCATCGACACTGAGATTCCCGTCAGCTTACTCACTTCGCTAATGCGCAGAACGGTGCCACGCAAGGCGACAGGAGCTCTTGTAGAGTCGTCTGATTCGCTGGCAGCAGCGACGGCCTGCGAGACTGAACCATGCGGCGGGGCTGCACGATGCGGTTCATTCGCGCCGCTACCACACGACTCATCGCTGCCCGAACGTACTACCTCTGCACTCGCTTGACTGATGGAGACGCCGCGCGTGGGCGCTGGAAGAGTACCCGGGTCTCGTCGGCCATCTATCGGTTTCCGCGCGCTTGCCTTTGCCTTCCGATACCCAAAGCCGTGTCGATACAGATAATCGATAGCGGCTTTGCGGGAAAGGTAGGCGTCTGAAACAGGAGCAAGCCGGCTCAGCCGAGTATGCCCTCGGTCGAGAATTACTATTGCGCCCGAGGAGCATTCATCTGCCAATGTCGCGACGTGATACTTGACCGTTTGCTCTTGCCGTTGGTGCTGCAGGCCAACATAGGCATCCGTCACAAGTATCGGCTCCCACAGCCAGTCGCGAGCCTTCTCTCGGAATGCCTGCATGAATACTTCCCTGCTTCGGTCTGACAACGGGTACCGCAAGGGCGGCAAATCTGGCAATATCCTTTCCAGACTCTCCCGGTCCGTATCCGTCAGCTTGTGCGGGAACTGTAGGTTAGACGTCAACTTCCAAATCTGTCGCTCGGTTGCGCCGCGTTCATTTTCCATCACTTCGCCACGGAGCTCGAACTCGAGCTGTTCGTCGCGTTCAATAAGTGCTGGCAACGGGAAGGCCCCCGGAATATCCGCCCGAACGGCGCCTAACAGTCCTGTTTCCTGCGACGCTTTCCTGAGATCGGGGGCCACCAACTTTCCCGTCACGCAATAAATACCAGTTGCCCCTTCTTCCAGCACTGGGTGGATCGCTCTCGCTATGGCGCGTGCAAACTCTCCGCAATGGATCAGTTCGTCGAGCGGCAAATCAACAACAGAAACGGTCATATTCCTCCCGTGATCAGATCGACATCAGGCGGCTACAGCGCGAATTTTGAGAACGTCGCCAGTTTCGGACTTCAACTCGTCAAGATAGTCGGCCCACCGTTGCATCATTAACACCCGATCATCGATAAACTTGGTCCGGTTATAAGCGGTCCCCAACGCGTCCGGTACTTTATGTGCCAGCTGGTGCTCTATCACCTCACCTGGGAATCGCAACTGTTCGTGCAAGATGGTACGAGCCATTGCGCGAAACCCGTGCCCAGTAATTTCGGTCTTCGTGTCAAATCCCAGTCGCCGCAAGGCCGCATTGATCGCAGCGCCGCTCATCGGTTTTTTGACGTCTCGCCCGGGAAACACGTGCTGGCGGTGACCGGTCAGGCCTTGCAGCTCTCGAAGAATGGCGACGGCCTGTCGCGCAAGCGGCACCAGGTGGTCTCTCTTGGTCTTGGAGACCGTGTAGCGCCACTCGGCCTTGTCAAGGTCGAAGTGTGACCATTCGGCTGTACGCAGCTCACCGGGACGCACGAACAGCAGTGGTGCGAGACGCAGTGCACACTGGACGACGAATGTTCCCTTAAAGCCGTCCAACGCACGCAAGAGCCCAGCGACCTCCTTCGGTTCCGTCATCGAGGCGAAATTCTCATGGCGAGCAGGCGGCAGTGCTCCGCGCAAGTCTGCACTGACGTCTCTTTCTACCCTCCCGGTCGCCACGGCGTAACGAAACACCTGACCGCAATTCTGGTGTACGCGATGCGCTGTATCGCGTGCACCGCGCTTCTCGACCCTACGCAAGACGTCCAGCACTTCCGTTGCGCGGATATCCGCGATGGGCCGCCCCCCCAACCACGGAAAGACGTCGTTTTCCAACCGAGCGATAATTTTGTCGCCGTGACTCTTCGCCCAGCCAGGAAGCTGCCCAGCAAACCACTCCCGAGCGATGGTCTCAAAACTGTTACCAGCTCGCTGGACCGCCGCAGCTTTTTGTACCTTGCGATCGAGTCCCGGATCGACACCGTTCGCAAGAAGCTTCCGCGCGCTATCCCTTCGATCGCGGGCATCCTTCAGGGTGATTTCGGGATAGACACCTAGGGAGAGGCGCTTTTCCTTTCCGGCGAACCGGTATTTAAAACGCCACCACTTGCCCCCGCTCGGGGCAACTTCCAGATAAAGGCCACCGGCATCGAAAAGCCGGGTTGGCTTATCGGCCGGCTTCGCGTTGCGGACGGCTATGTCGGTAAGGGGCATTTTGGGGCAACTCCTTCTTTAGTCTTGTACTTGCCCCTATACGTTGCCCCCAGTTGCCCCTGGATGTCAATGGACCACATCGTAGATCGCCGGAAATAAAAAACCCCGCGAGCCTTATGCTACGCGGGGTTTTGGACTTTTCCAGAACCGCTTTGGACCTACTCGGACGTTCTGTTGGTGGAGAGGAGGAGGATCGAACTCCCGACCTTCGCATTGCGAACGCGACGCTCTCCCAGCTGAGCTACCCCCCCACGAGTGGAAATTATTCTAGCACAAGGTTTTTTCGAAATCTGCGATGCGGAAGCAACTCGTTGCCGAGCAACAAATTTGCGAACGATCGCCAAAATAGTGTGAAAGAACAGCTCGAATCCTCGACGGCGTGAAGACCGGCGATCCCCGCGACCGAAAGATTTCCTGAGTGAACGCGTCCACCCGTAAAAACCCCGCTGAACCAAGTTCCAAATCACCGACCCAACGAACCCGTTCGCTGCAGAATCAACGAATCATCCCCCTAATCGGGATACTCCGAATACTTCCGCGAATCGCCCCGAACCTTTTCAGCCGGATACTTCGCGCGGTTGATCTCCATCTTCTCCAGACACGCTTGATAGAGATCCACGTCCAACTTGTCCGCCAGACGAACCAGGTACAGCAACACATCCGCCATTTCGTGACGAACCGCGGTGTATCTGGCCTCATCCAACTCGCTCTGGTCACCCGTGTTCAGCCACTGAAATGGTTCAAGTAGCTCGCTCGCCTCAACGCTCAGCGCCGTTGCCAAATTCTTCGGCGTATGAAACTTGTTCCAATCGCGCTCGTCGGCAAAGTGTCGAAGGAGGTCACGCAGGCTGCTTAGATCGCTTTGCATCGTAGAGTCTCTTGAAGTGGTGACTTTCCCGCAAGGCTAACTCAGCGTGACCACCCAGTCTCGCGGAAGGGGCGGGGCCGTCAGCTACCTAACTTTGCCAATTGAGGCCACTGTCGTTCCCGGCCGCAAATTACACCAGCAACGCCGCAATATGACAGAGTAGGACGACAGCCTATTCGTGCGCGCCCGAGACGTCCCACTGTATTTGCCTCAAAATCCCCCTCAACTTCTCCCCCCGCCCCGGATTCAAAAAACAAACCTGCGCGACCTTCCCCTCCAGATGCGCGCGAAAGTCACGATGCCCGTCACGGTTCTGTCCTTCCACCCCATACCTGACGCAATTTGTCAGCGTGGCCTTGAGCGCATCAAACTCATCCCTCGCTAGATTGGGTCGTTGATTCACGACCACCCCAGCCAAACGCTGCCGCGCCGCGCGCCGCATCACCCGAGTCTTCCGCAACTGAATCGAAAACCCCTCTTCCATCGCGATCGCCGCCACACGCACGGCCAGTCTCTCAACACCTCGCGCCAATTCTCGACCGCCAGAGAAAGCCAGATCATCCGCATACCGCGTATAGGACGTGCACATCGTCCGAGCCAACCCCGCTAGCCTCAAATCGAGCCGATAAGCACACAGGTTCGCCAACGCCGGCGACGTCGGCGCGCCTTGGGGCAAATGCCTCGTGCGATAGCGCTGCTTCTCCTGCCAGTCGAATCGCTCCCGTACGTCATCTGCGAGCAAGCGCGCACTCGGAACCCGATTCGTGCAGATCGCGGTCAACGCCCGCGCCACTTCCAGCGGATAGCCCAGCGTGCGCATCAACGCGTGAACACGCCCCGCGTGCACCGAGGCAAAAAAGTCCGCGAGATCGAATCGCACCACCACGTCCTTTCCAAGGTGCGGCGTCGCATAGCTCGCGGTATTGCGCCCTTTGCGAAAGCCGTGCGCGCACTCATGCGGCGGCACATGTTCGAGCAAACCTTTGAGGATTTTGCGCTGCAGATCTCGCAGGCGAGATTTAGGCATCTCGATCAACCGACATCGTCCGTCGCGTTTCTCGATCGCCTTGTAGGAATAGTGATGAAGGGGTGTACTAGACGCTTGTGGCATGACACGCCACTGATCAGCGAACCACCCAAGGTCCGCATCGTCCACTTCAAGCCACGCGGCCAGATCACCCAGCGTCGGAAGCTGCGGCAATGCGACGTGCGCAAGGCGAGGCGGCGGCGCGACCTGCTGCGGTGCGCGCTTCAGCACGCGGACCACGACAGGGCGTTGATGTTCGTTATGCCACGCCAGTTGGAAGCTCTCCGTTGCCGCGATCATTCTGAGCAACTCGTCGCGCTTCACGTGTTCCCACCTCGCGGCAAAGCGCCTGGAGGTCGTGCGCGCAATCCCCGTCATCCAATCCGCGCGGACACCCAACGCAGCCGTCATACGCGCGACTAGCGCATCGGGCTCAGGAGGCCCGGCGAGCATGGCATCGGCGATGGCAAAGGTGACGTGTTGCAGCGAGGATAAGCGCATGGCGAAGAAAAAGGCGGGCCGACGAGTCAACGCGACTGGTGCTGCGTGAGCCCAGCTACGCAAGGCGTGGAGAAGGCTCATGCGACGAACTGCGGAGATCATGCTGATCCACGGGGTAACCCCGTAGTGCCTGGAACGTATCCTTCCCGTACCCCGGCAAGCTTGACCCGCCGTCCCGCGCGCTGAAGATAATCGAGCTGCTCTGTCGTGTCAACGCTCAGTCGTTCTTAACATTTCGCAAAAGCACCTTGCCATTCTCGTACGTCAAGAACGCTTTCTGTCAAACCTCGTCAACGCCCGGCACTTCAAGATCCATCAACGCCGAACTAACCGACTTCCCATGCGCATCCATCGCCAACGACCGTGTCACCCCGCCACCCAGCGCATCCTTCATCACAAAGTTCATCGCACCGATCAGCGGCAATTCATAGCGTGTCACCTCACCGCGCACCACATCCCGCAGATGCGCTTTCACCCGCTCCGGCGTGACCTCTCGCAGCAAATGCGCATAGTCACGCTCGTCATAGCAGATCACCGAAACATTCAGCGTATTGCCTTTATCGCCGGTGCGGGAATGCGCGAGTTCTCGCAGTTTCATCTCAAACCTCCACGATCGTAAAGGACGGCTGCACCAGCTCGCGTGGCAGCAAGACCGACTGCACCGCAATCACTTCACGCGTGCTTTTCGTCACGCCGCCGCCGCCCGCAGGACCATTCGTATAGAGCGTCTCCACCTCGTTGCCCACGCGAATCGCCTCAGCCTTTGACGCGCTCCTGCCGGTCACACGCGCCCGCACCTCGTACGGTTCACCATGGCCATCGCTCAGTGACGAACCGTACAACGAATCCACGCCGATCAGATCAAAGCGCAATTCGCTGACGTCCACGCCGCACAGCGTCAACCGCTCGCGCACAATCTCGAGCGCGAGCTTGCCACGCGCGACGGCGCCAGGTCCTCCATAAGAAATCTGACCTTCGCCGATATAGCCATCCACATACGCCACGGAAACTTTCAGCGTCGGCGTGCGAGGCGTCCCTTTGCCTCCCGTCACGCGCACCCGATCCTTCCCTTCTTCCGCAATCCGCACCTGCGTAAAATCCGCCACCACGTCCGGTTGCAGATAACGCTGTGGATCGTGGATTTCATAGATCAGTTGTTCCTTGCAGGTCGCGGTGGTCACCTGCCCACCGGCATGCGCAACCTTCGTGATGACCACCGAACCATCCTCCGCTACCTCGCCAATCGGAAAGCCCAGTCGCGCAAGATTGGCCACGTCCTTGAAACCGGGATCCGAGAAATAGCCACCCGTGATTTGCCCTGCACATTCCAGCAAATGCCCGACCACGGTGGCCTGTCCAAGACGGTCCCAGTCATCGAAGGCCCAGCGGAACTCATGAATGAGCGGCGCAGTGAACAAGGAGGGATCGGCGGCGCGTCCCGTCAAGACGATATCGGCACCGGCCTCCAGCGCCGCCACGATGGGCGCCGCGCCGAGGTACGCATTCGCTGACACGATTCGCGCGTCGAACGCGGATACAGCGTCGCCAGATTCTTCGAAGTGGTAGTTAGCGCTGCGCACGACGTCGAGCACATCATCGCCCGTCACCGCTGCGATCTTCAGGCTATGCAAGCCGAGCGAACGGGCAATCTCCGCTGTTTTGCGTGCCGCGGCTAACGGATTGGCCGCGCCCATGTTGGACACGATGCGCACGCCATTGCGCGTCGCCACCGGCAACACGGCCTGCATGCGCGCTTCCAGCAACGGATCGTAGCCGCTCTCGGGATCATGGCGTCGCGCCTGCTGCGCCAACGCAATGGTGCGTTCTGCCAGGCATTCGAACACAAGGTAGTCGAGCTTGCCGTGTGTCGCGAGTTCGACAGCTGGCTCGATACGGTCGCCCGAATAGCCCGCGCCGGCGCCAATGCGCACCACGCGTGATGGATTCGTTGTGTTCATTGCTGTCCTGATGACTGTCTGAATACGTTAAGCCAACATCAAAGCGGGAAAATGCCGAGCACGACGCACGCTATCGTCATCACGATCGACGCTCCAAACAGCAGCGGGAACGTGAACTTCTGATGATCGGCCAGATCGATGCCGGTCAATCCACAGACGAGGAAAGTCGCAGGCGTCAACGGACTCACCGGAAAACCCGTGGTCATCTGACCGAGCAACGCGGCCTGTCCAATCTTCACGGCGGGCACGCCAAGTTGACCGGCAACTTCGGCAATCACCGGCAGCACGCCGAAATAGAACGAGTCGGGATCGAACAGCAAACTCAGCGGCATCGACACCAGGCCGAGCACAACGGGGATATGCGAGGCCATGGTCTGCGGCACGAAACCCACAGCCGTTTGCGCCATGGCCTTCAGCATGCCGCTGCCTTGCATCACGCCGGTGAAAACACCTGCCGCGAGCAGAATGCCGGCCATCATCAAAGCCGCGCGGGCATGTGCGTCGATACGCTGGCGCTGCATTTCCACGTTCGGGTAGTTCACCAGCAACGCGATGCATAGCCCAACCATGAACACGAGCGCGGGCGGCACTTTCTCGCCCATCACGACCATCGATCCCAACACGATGATGGTCAGCACGATGTTGAACCAGAAATTGCGTGGCCGCCGCAATGCCGCTTGTTCGTCGCTGAGTTGACGTTGCGGCATGGGGATGCTGCCTGCCGCAGCGGTCAGACCGAGGCGCTTTTCTTCGCGACGTCCCAGCCAGAATGCCATGCCAAAGACAAACACCAGGCCGATGATCTGCACCGGTATCAGCGGATTGAACAGCGCGGAAATTGGCAGATGCAGCGAAGCGGATGCGCGAATCATAGGCCCGGTCCACGGCAGAAAGTTGATGCCCGCTGCCATCGACGCCGCCGCGGCCAGCACACGCCGGTCCATGTTCAGGCGATCGTAGAGCGGCAGCATGGCCGGAATCGTCACGAGAAAACACACCGCGCCCGAACCGTCCAGGTGAATCATGAGCGCGAGCAGGGTGGTGCCCATCACGATGCGCGTCGGCCGCGTGCCGACAGTGCGCAGAATGCGGTCGATGATCGGATCGAGCGTGCCTGCGTCGGTGATCGTGCCGAAGTAAAGAATGGCGAACACGAACATGCCGACCACCGGCGCGAGACTCTTCAAGCCGTCGATGACGAACTTGCTGGTTTGCAACCCGAAGCCGCCAATCAGCGACGCCGCAACCGGCACGATGATCAGCGCGACCAGCGGCGACATACGTTTTGAAAGGATCGCCGCTAGCAGAACGACGATGGTGGCCAGACCCAATAGTGGCAGCACGTGTTTGTCTCCGATCTTGTCTTTTGATGTCGACAAGCGTAGGTTCCGTGGATGAATAGAGCAATTGAAATGATTTGATTGCAGCAATCACGTTTCATAATGGATCTCAATCTCCGGGAAATTCGCGCATTCATCGCCGTGGCCGAGGCGGGCAGCTTTACGCGTGCCGCGCTGCGGCTGCATCTGTCGCAGCCTGCGCTGACGGTGCAGATCCGGCGGCTGGAGGAGATGGTCGGCGCGCGTCTGTTCGATCGAAACAGCCGCAACGTGGCGCTCACGCCAGTAGGACGCGAGTTGCTGCCGGTGCTGCAGAAATCGCTACGCGAGATGGAGCACGTGCTGCTCGATGCGCGTGCGTTGAGCGATGGTTCCACGGGCACAGTACGCATTGCCTGTTTGCCGTCGTTCGCAGCGAGCCTGCTGCCGGATCTCGTGCTGGATTTCAGACAACAGGTGCCGGGCGCGGCGTTCGACATCCGCGATGTAGTCGCGAATGGCGTGAACGCGCTGGTTCGCAGCGAACAGGTCGATCTGGGGCTGACGGGTGGCGAGCCGGATGATCCCTTGCTGGAAGTGCTGCATGCGGGCGAGGACCGGCTGTGCATCGTCTGCCCGCTCGATCATCCGTTGACGAAGAAGCGCCGCGTCACGCTGGAGAGCCTGACGGCTTATCCACTGGTGCTCACGGCAAGCGGCACGAGCGTGCGCGCGGTGGTGGCCTCGGCGTTCGAGGAGGCGGGCGTAACGCTCGCGCCAACCTGCGAGCCGATGTACATGATGACCGCCGTGGGCATGGTTCGCGCGGGCCTGGGTCTCACCATCCTGCCCAGCTCCGCACGCGAGATTCTCGCCGAGCCGAGCGTCGTGGCGCTCGCCATTGACGACGCGCGTTTCGTGCGGCCCATCGCGCTCATCAAGAAGCGCGGCAGAACGTTACCACCAGTGACAGAGGCCTTCGCGGCTGCGCTGACTCCCACGCTACAAGACACGAAGAGCAGAAAGATAACGAAGCGCCGCCCCGCTTAGAACGATGAAGCGCAGGCAGCCACTTTATCCCCAGCCTCCTCTGAACAACTACTGGATAACGCCGCTAATTTCTTGTGGGCCGAACCTTGATAAAGCGGCGCCTCGACAGCGCTTTACAAAAGTTGTCCTCGCCTTACGCCCGCTATGCACGCATGCCCCGAAGAGTTATCGAATTCGTAGCGCCTTGATCTCGCAACGAAGATCGGGGTTATCCACAGAAACGCATGGCCTTTGTTAACTATTACTACGTATATATATGTATACAGTAAAAGACATAGGCAAAGCAGATGCCGCGATGCTGCAAACACGCCCACAGAAACAGCATGCGTCATTCGTACCGCTCAGACCAACGGCAGACAGATGCGCGTGAGCAGTTCTGCAGGCGCCGTGTTCTCAGGCGTGTTCAGATACTCTTCGAACGCCGGCGCGTCCGCGGCTTCCCGTCCTGACTTCGGCAGCCATTCTCCATACAGCGATTGATAGACCGCATCCAGCTCGGCGTACGGTCCCTTGTGCACGATGACCGCGTACGGACCCCCGGGCACCTGCGTCACGGAAACGGGCGCAGAAACGTCGACCTGGCGCGACAGCACCATACCCGCCTTCGAACGCAGTTGCGCTTCGGGCACGACGCACGGGTCGTCATAGAAAATGCCGATCATGCGCATGTCGGAAGAAATCAGATTGCGCGCGGCTAACCAGCCGCCGAGCGCCTCGAACGCCTTGCTGATCTGCATGTACGGACCTACGTGATCGATCGTCAACGCTTCCATTGGCGGCAGGTCCTGAATCACTACGTCTTGCATCATCATTTGATTGCCTCCTGATCGAGTCGGCCGAAACCGGGTATGCATCCCAAGCTTGCGATACTTCGCGGCGCCGCATGGGTTGCATGAAGATAACGGTAGCACGCCTCGATTTAACAAATCCTGCTGAGTTTGGGGGTGCTTTCGATGCAACGCAGCAAGACGCCATCGGGCCCCGGGGCTGGCCGCAGCACTGGAACAGCGGAGCTTCGCCGTTCTTCCCTGACACCTCGATTAATGGCTCGTTACCATAGGAACTGGGCCGCGAGTGACCCTACGCTGGAATAGCGCTATCGTTGCAGCATCTCGTGGTGGATGGGATTGCTCGACAGATGACGGATCAGGCCGTTGCACTGGCAGCGGCAATGGAGTCGCATACATGAGATATACGGAGAACATCGGCAGTCGCACGTACCGATTTGCCGATCTGAGAACGCTGCTGGCGAAGGCGAGTCCGCTGCGCTCGGGCGATCAGCTCGCGGGCATCGTCGCGGCCAGTGAAGAAGAGCGCGTCGCGGCGAAGATGGCACTCGCGCAAGTACCGCTGCGCACGTTTCTCAGCGAAGCCGTGATTCCCTATGAAAGCGACGAGGTCACACGTCTCGTTATGGACGACCACGACGCGGAATCGTTCGCCGAGATTTCCCATCTCACGGTGGGCGACTTTCGCAACTGGCTGTTGAGCGACACCACGGATACCGCCGCACTCACGCGCATCACCGCCGGCTTGACGCCTGAAATGGTGGCAGCGGTCTCCAAGTTGATGCGCAATCAGGATCTCATCGCAGTGGCACGTAAGCGCCCGGTGATTACGCGCTTTCGCAACACGGTGGGTTTGCCGGGACACCTGTCCGTGCGTTTGCAACCCAACCATCCCACCGACGACGTCAAAGGTATCGCCGCTTCGATGCTCGACGGTCTGATGTACGGCAGCGGCGACGCGCTGATCGGCATTAACCCCGCTTCGGATAATCTCGCCACCATCACCACGCTATTGCGCATGATGGATGAGTTCCGGCAGCGCTATCAGGTGCCGACCCAATCGTGCGTGCTGACTCACGTCACGAGCACGATTGCCGCCATCGAAAAAGGCGCGCCCGTCGATCTGGTGTTTCAGTCCATTGCCGGCACGGAACAGGCCAACGCCGGCTTTGGCATTTCGCTTGCGCTGCTGCAGGAAGCGTACGAAGCGGGTCTGTCGCTCGAGCGCGGCACCGTGGGCAACAATCTGATGTACTTCGAAACCGGGCAGGGTAGCGCGTTGTCCGCGAATGCGCATCACGGTGTCGATCAACAAACCTGCGAAGTACGCGCGTATGCCGTGGCGCGCAAGTTCAATCCGTTCCTCGTGAACACGGTGGTGGGTTTCATCGGACCGGAATATCTCTATGACGGCAAGCAGATCACGCGCGCCGGACTCGAAGATCACTTCTGCGGCAAGCTGCTCGGCGTGCCGATGGGCTGCGACATCTGCTATACGAATCACGCAGAAGCGGACCAGGATGATATGGATAATCTGTTGACGCTGCTCGGCGTAGCGGGCATCAATTTCATCATGGGCGTGCCGGGTGCGGACGATGTGATGCTCAACTATCAGAGCACGTCGTTTCACGATGCCCTTTATGTGCGTGACGTATTGGGACTGCGGCGCGCGCCGGAATTCGAAGCGTGGTTGGAAGCCATGCAGATCACCGATACGCGCGGCATCCTCCTCAACGGCGCGACGCAGCAACCGCTGCTGGAAGGCGCACGTGACTGGATGGGCATCGCATGAGCCGCGACTTCATCGAAAAGAACCCTTGGAGCGCGTTGCGCCAGTTCACCAACGCGCGCATCGCATTGGGCCGCGCAGGCAGTGGCATGCCAACCGAAGCGTTGCTCGCGTTCAATCTTTCGCACGCGCAGGCGCGCGACGCTGTGCATCATCCTCTTGATGCAGACGCATTGCACGAGCAGTTGCGCGCGCATGGATTCACGACGCTCGACGTACACAGCGCGGCGCCTGACCGCGAGCATTATCTGCGGCGTCCCGATCTGGGACGGCGTTTGTCCGATGAGAGCAGGGCGCTGCTCGCGCAGAGCAGCGTTGAACCGCCAGAAGTGGTGTTCGTGATCGCGGACGGCCTCTCGGCTTTCGCCGCGTCGAAGCAATCCATCCCGCTCATGCAGGCGGTTGTAGCGCGACTCGCTGACTGGAAGATTGGCCCGATGGTGGTTGCAAGACAGGCACGCGTGGCGCTCGGTGATGAGATTGGCGAACTGCTGAAAAGCAAAATGGTGGTGATGTTGATCGGCGAACGCCCAGGACTAAGCTCGCCGGATAGCCTCGGTATTTATCTGACGTATGCGCCGAAAGTGGGCTGCACAGACGCGCAACGCAATTGCATTTCGAACGTGCGGCCAGAAGGTTTGAACTACGCGGCAGCGGCACACAAGCTGCACTATCTGTTGACGCATGCGCGTCGTCTGGGACTTACGGGTGTCGGTCTAAAGGACGACAGCGACGCGTTGCTGAATGACGCGCCCAACGAAAACGCGGCGCCCATTCCGGCGCCGCGTGAGGCAAAACAATGAATCAGGCCATCACATAGAATCAGGCCATCACATAGAATCAGGCCGCAACGCGTTCGACAGGATGCGTATCCAGCCACGCATTTTCGTCGTCTTCGAAAAGCCGTGAGCGAGTTAAAAAGCGCTTGCCCGTCGACCCTTCCAGCGAAAACATGCCGCCGGTTCCTGGCACGACATCGATGATCAACTGCGTGCTGCGCCAGTACTCGAACTGCGATTCGCTCATGTAGAACGGCACTTCCGCGATCGTGCCAAGCTTCACATCCGACGAACCCACGATGAACTCTTTGGCCGGAAAGCACATCGGCGCACTGCCGTCGCAGCATCCACCGGATTGATGAAAGATCAGGTGACCATGTTCGGCCCGCAACTTGCCGATCAACTCCGCAGCTTCCGGCGTCACGATGACCCGTTCCACTTCCTTTTCAGCCATGACGTCTCCTTTTGAAAAAGAGAGCGAGCCGCACGAAGCGGCCCGCCCGTCAGGAAGTCAGACTCAGAAAAAGCCGAGCGGCTTATCGCTGTAGCTGACGAGGAGATTCTTGGTTTGCTGGTAGTGATCGAGCATCATCTTGTGATTCTCGCGGCCAATGCCCGACTGCTTGTAGCCACCAAACGCTGCGTGCGCCGGATAGGCGTGATAGCAGTTGGTCCACACGCGGCCGGCTTGAATGGCGCGGCCAAAGCGATACGCACGCGTGCCGTCGCGCGTCCAGACACCGGCGCCGAGACCGTAAAGCGTGTCGTTGGCGATTTCCAGCGCTTCGTCTTCGTTCTTGAACGTCGTCACCGAAACCACCGGGCCGAAGATTTCTTCCTGAAAGATGCGCATCTTGTTGTGACCACGGAACACGGTCGGCTTGATGTAATAGCCGTTCTGCAGTTCGCCGTTGAGCGGATTGCGTTCACCGCCCGTCAGGCATTCCGCGCCTTCCTTCTTGCCGAGGTCCAGATACGACAGGATCTTTTCAAGCTGTTCCTGCGAGGCCTGCGCGCCGATCATGGTTTTCGTGTCGAGCGGGTGGCCCTGAACGATCGCTTCCACGCGCTTGAGTGCGCGTTCCATGAACTTGTCGTAGATCTTCTCTTCGATCAGCACGCGCGACGGGCAGGTACACACTTCACCCTGATTCAGCGCGAACATCGTGAAGCCTTCCAGCGCCTTGTCGAAGAAGCTGTCGTCATGGTCCAGCACGTCGGCGAAGAAAATGTTCGGGCTCTTGCCGCCCAGTTCCAGCGTCACCGGAATCAGATTCTGGCTCGCGTACTGCATGATCAGACGGCCCGTGGTCGTTTCGCCAGTAAAGGCGATCTTGGAGATGCGCTTGTTCGACGCGAGCGGCTTGCCTGCTTCCAGACCAAAGCCGTTGACCACGTTGATCACGCCCGGCGGTAGCAGGTCCTGAATGATTTCGAGCAGCACGAGAATCGAGGCAGGCGTTTGCTCGGCCGGTTTCAGCACCACGCAATTGCCAGCGGCCAAAGCGGGCGCAAGCT
Source organism: Paraburkholderia sp. DHOC27 (assembly GCF_003429005.1). Taxonomy (GTDB): domain Bacteria; phylum Pseudomonadota; class Gammaproteobacteria; order Burkholderiales; family Burkholderiaceae; genus Paraburkholderia. Next base: position 541,678 of record NZ_QVQV01000003.1, on the reverse strand, counting down.
TCCACACGGCCATCAGGATCGGGAAATTCCACGGAATGATCTGGCCGACCACGCCAAGCGGTTCGTGGAAGTGATACGCCACCGTGTCCTCGTCCACCTGCGAGATCGAGCCTTCCTGCGCGCGCACCGCGCCGGCGAAATAGCGGAAATGGTCGATAGCAAGCGGGATATCCGCGGCCATCGTCTCGCGCAGCGGTTTGCCGTTGTCGATCGTCTCAGCCACCGCGATGCGCTGAAGATTCGCTTCCATGCGGTCAGCGATGCGGTTGAGGATGTTGGCGCGGTCCGCCACCGAGGTCTTGCCCCATGCGGTCTTGGCCTTGTGCGCAGCATCGAGCGCGAGTTCGACGTCCGCTTCACGCGAACGCGGAATTGAGGTGAACGGTTCGCCCGTAATGGGAGAGATATTGTCGAAGTATTCGCCGCCGACAGGCTTCACCCACTGGCCGCCAATGAAGTTGTCATATTGCTTCTTGTACGGGAATTCGGTGGTCAGAAACTGCATCTCTGCATGGTTCATCTGTGTGCTCCTCACATGGTCGAATGGTCTGTGCCCGGTGCGGTGATCCGCAAACCGTCCGTCGCTTACGCCAGAAGCGTGCCAATGCGGGAAACTGCGGAGTGCCGTACGCTGCACGGGCGCAGGCGTGGCGCTGTGCAGACCGACGCGCCGGCGTGCGAATGTCGGCACGTACCGATTGTGAACAACATGTCCGCCCGGTGTTCAGAAATTGATCACCGTTGCCACTGTTCATTCACACGGGCTTTTCGCTCACCTTCCGCCTTCTGGCGCTGACTGCCAAACGCGTCCCAGGGTGGCTTATGGTCGGGATTTGTGGTCTAGTAAACACCTTGTAGCCACTACAAGGTCTGCAGGTCTGCGGCGCAAGCTGGAGGGTTCATGAAAATCGGCGAACTCGCGAAGATTGCCCACTGCACCACCGAAACCATCCGCTTCTACGAAAAAGAGGGCCTGTTGCCCGCAGCGGATCGCACCGAAGCCAACTACCGTCGTTATGCCGCGCGGCACGTCGAGCGCCTGTGCTTCATTCGCAACTGTCGCGCGCTCGACATGACGCATGACCAGATTCGCACGCTGCTATGTCTGTCCGATACGGCGGACGGAGGCGGTGACGCGATCCATGCACTCGTCGACACGCACATCGCTCATGTGGACGCGCGCATCGGCGAACTCGAGCAATTGAAGGCGCAATTGACGACACTGCGCGAGCAAGGGCAGGCCGCGCAGGTGGTCGAGGACGGTGGCACTGCCTGCGAATTGGCCGAGATGGAAGTCAGCGCGCCTCATTCGCGACATACGCGTCTGGGTTGAAGCGGCGTCGGTCAGTCGGTGCAGGGCCTGTGGCTCCGGCGGTTCCATCATTCGAACCGCGCCGGACCAACTCATCAACAAACGAATCGAAGCTGGAGAATCAAACGTGTTCAAGTGTAGAAATCAGTCCTGCGAAGCGCAGTGGGAAGAGTCGGACGTCGTGATCAAGAACGAGGGCCAGGGGCTGTTGTTCCGCTGCCCGATGTGCGGCGCGCGTAATTACGTCGAGCGCTTCGACGCGGACGATGGCTCGGTGGTCTACGAGCAGATCGAAGGCCGTCCCTTCCTGTAAGCCACCTGAGCCACTCACACATGAACAGTCCCACGACCACCACGACCGCTGCTGCGCCCCCAGGCAAGCCGTTTAGCCTGCTGCCGCTGGCGCCCGCCATGTTGGCGAATCTCGATCAGCTCGGCTACGTCGACATGACGCCGATCCAGGCCGCGAGCCTGCCCATCGCACTGGCCGGCCACGATCTGATCGCGCAGGCAAAAACCGGCAGCGGCAAGACCGCCGCGTTTTCGCTCGCGCTGCTGGCCCGACTCGATGCTCGCAATTTCGCTGTGCAAGCGATGGTGCTGTGCCCGACCCGTGAACTCGCCGATCAGGTGACGCAGGAGATTCGCCGCCTCGCGCGCGCGGAGCAGAACATCAAGGTGCTGACGCTGTGCGGCGGTACGCCCATGCGTCCGCAAACGGCGAGCCTCGAGCAGGGCGCGCATATCGTGGTCGGCACACCGGGCCGCATCATGGATCACCTCGAACGCGGCAGCCTCGCGCTGGGCGCGCTCAACACGCTGGTGCTGGACGAGGCGGATCGCATGCTCGACATGGGCTTTTTCGACGATATTGCGACGGTCGTGCGTCAGTGTCCGAAGGAGCGGCAAACGCTGCTGTTTTCCGCAACGTACCCCGACGGTATCATCAAGCTGAGTCAACAATTTCTTCGTAATCCGAAGGAAGTTAAACTCGAAGAGCGCCACGACGACAGCAAGATTCGCCAACGCTTTTACGAAGTAACCGAAGACAGCCGCTTGCACGCCGTTGGCCTGTTGTTGAATCACTACCGGCCCGTCAGCACACTGGCGTTCTGCAACACCAAGCAACAGTGCCGCGATTTGCTCGACGTGCTTCGCGCGCAAGGGTTTCACGCGTTGGCGCTGCATGGCGAACTGGATCAGCGCGAACGCGATCAGGTGCTGATCCAGTTTGCGAATCGCAGCTGCTCGGTACTGGTGGCGACGGACGTCGCGGCGCGTGGCCTGGATATCGCGCAACTCGAAGCGGTGATCAACGTCGACGTGACGCCTGACCCGGAAGTGCACGTGCACCGCATTGGCCGCACGGGGCGGGCCGATCAGGAAGGCTGGGCGCTCAGTCTCGCGAGCATGAACGAGATGGGTCGCGTGGGCAGTCTCGAACAGGCGCAGGGGCGCGAAGTGGAATGGCATCCGCTGTCCGAGCTCACCTCGACCAGCAACGAACGGCTGTTGCCGCCCATGGAGACGTTGCAGATTCTCGGCGGCCGCAAGGAAAAAATCCGCCCGGGCGATGTGCTTGGCGCCCTGACTGGCGAAGCGGGCTTCGCGGGTTCGCAGATCGGCAAGATCAACGTGACCGAGTTTTCGACCTATGTCGCGGTCGAACGCAGCGTGGCGCGCGATGCTTTGCGCAAGCTCAGCGCGGGCAAAGTGAAAGGTAAGAAGGTGAAGGTGCGCCTGATGGACGAGTAGTCGCGAGGCGCCGTTTCCCTCTCGCTGCCATGAGGGAAACGCATGCCGCGCATGACAAAGTATCGATTGTGACCGCGCGCCGGCTGATGCCTAATCATCAAACCGGCTGGAGCGTCCTGCTTCTGGACCTTCCGCAGCCTCGCTGTCAGATGGAGAAACCGTTATGCAGAGCGCCTTGCACGCCCGCTCGAAGCTGCCCGATGTAGGCACGACGATCTTTACCGTGATCGGTCAACTGGCCGCTCAGCACGAAGCGCTGAATCTTTCGCAAGGTGCGCCGAATTTCGCACCGGATCCGAAACTGGTCGACGGCGTCGCGCAGGCCATGCGCGCAGGACATAACCAGTACGCGCCGATGGCCGGCATCGGCGCGCTGCGCGACGCGCTCGCCAGCAAGGTCGAAACGCTGTACGGCGCGCGTTACGATCCCGCCACCGAAGTTACCGTCATCGCGAGCGCGAGCGAAGGTCTCTATTCGACGATCAGCGCGCTCGTGCATCCCGGTGACGAGGTGATTTACTTCGAGCCGTCGTTCGACAGTTACGCACCCATCGTGCGATTGCAGGGCGCAACGCCCGTGCCGATCAAGCTCTCGCTGCAGGATTTTCGCGTGAACTGGGACGAGGTAAGTGCCGCGATCACGCCGAAGACCCGCATGATCATCATCAACACGCCGCACAATCCCACCGCGACCGTGTTCGACGACGCCGACATTGCGCGGCTCAAAGCCATCACACAGAACACCGATATCGTGATCCTTTCCGACGAGGTGTACGAACACGTGATCTTCGATGGCGCCGAACATCAGAGCATGGCGCGACACACCGAACTCGCGCAACGCAGTGTGATCGTGTCGTCGTTCGGCAAGTCGTTTCATGTAACAGGCTGGCGCGTAGGCTATTGCCTCGCACCCGCCGAGTTGATGGACGAGATCCGCAAGGTGCATCAATTCATGGTGTTTTCCGCGGATACGCCGATGCAATACGCGTTCGTGGAAGCGTTGGCGAAACCGGAAAGCTATCTCGGCTTGTCGGCGTTCTATCAGCAGAAACGCGATTTGCTGGTGCACGCGCTGCGCGAATCGCGTTTTGAACTGCTGCCTAGCCAAGGTAGTTTCTTCATGCTGGCGCGCTTCCGCGGCTTTTCCGATGAAAGCGATAGCGACTTCGTGCTGCGTCTGATCCGCGATGTGCGGGTGGCGACGATTCCGCTCTCGGCCTTTTATACCGACGGCACCGACGGCGGCGTGGTCCGGCTGAGTTTCTCGAAGGACGACGCCACACTGATGGAAGGGGCGCGCCGGCTATGTTCAGTGTGAGAGGCCCGGTATGAGTGAAATGCAGGAGGCGCTCGTCGCAGCAGTCGTACAGATGAGCAGCACCGACAACGTGGCGGAGAATCTCGCGCAGGCGCGCCGCTGGGTTGAAGCGGCTGCACGGGCCGGCGCGACGCTGGTGTGTCTGCCGGAATACTTCTGCTGGATTGGCAGCGATGAAAACGAGCGCGTGAAGCTCGCTGAAGCATTCGGTGATGGGCCGATCCAGCACGCGCTCGCACAGCTTGCGCGCGATACTAACGTATGGCTGATCGGCGGCACTGTGCCGATTCGTCCGGCGAGCGGTCCGCGAATCGGCACGCACGCCTACAACACGGCGATGCTGTTCGATCCCACGGGACGATGCAGTGCGCGCTACGACAAGATCCATCTGTTCAGCTTCAATCAGGGCACGGAACAGCATGCGGAAGGCGACACGATGCTGGGTGGCGAACGTGTCGGCACCGCGCAAGGTCCGTTCGGAACGATGCGGCTTACGGTGTGCTACGACCTGCGTTTTCCCGAGCTGTATCGAGTGGGACCGGCAGCCGATGTGATCGCAGTGCCCGCGGCGTTCACGCACACTACCGGCCTCGCTCATTGGGAACTGCTGCTGCGAGCGCGGGCTGTGGAGAATCAGGCGTACGTGCTTGCGTCGGGGCAGTGCGGTACGCATCCGAACGGCTGGCGCACTTACGGACATAGCATGATTATTGGACCGTGGGGCGAGGTGCTAACGCATCGTGCGGACGGACCCGGCATCGCGGTTGCCGAACTCGAGCGCAGCGTGCTGGATGAAGTGCGCGGGCGATTGCCGGTACTGGCGCATCGGAGGTTGAATACGCCGCCGGATGTTGCTCTTTCCTAAGTGTTTTGGATAACTTAGCATTCGCGAATACCCGGCCGCTTTATGGCGCCATTTTTTGAGGCGACGAAATGCGCGGTGCTGGAGCAAATTTTAATTGTGGTTAGGGGGAGAAAAAATGAAATGGCTTAAGACGCTGCTGACGCTCGCGTGTGTGATGAGCGCGGCTACGCTTTCCGTTTGCGGTTCTGCGGCCGATGCAGGGACGCTGCGCTTTGGTCTAGAAGCACAATATCCGCCGTTCGAATCTAAAGGATCGAACGGTCAATTGCAGGGGCTCGATGTCGATGTCGGCAATGCCGTTTGCGCAACCGCGCGTCTGACGTGCAAGTGGGTCGAGACGTCGTTCGACGGTTTGATCCCTGCGCTTCAGGGCCGCAAGTTCGACGCCATTAACTCGGCGATGAATGCTACCGAGAAGCGTCGCGAGGCGATTGATTTCACCAACGTGATCTACCGCGTGCCGACCCAGTTGATCGCTAAGACCAGCAGCGGACTTCTGCCGACACCGGAGTCGCTGAAGGGCAAGCGTGTGGGCGTGCTGCAGGCGTCGATTCAGGAAACCTTCGCGAAGGCGCATTGGGAAAATGCGGGTGTCAGTATCGTGTCGTACCAGGATCAGAACCAGATTTACGCAGATCTGGTCTCGGGGAGATTGGACGCAACTCTGGTGCTGGCGCCGGCGGGGCAGACAGGTTTTCTGTCACGCCCGGATGGCAAGGACTTCGCCTTTGTTGGTCAGCCGGTGCGCGACGACAAAATCCTCGGCAGCGGTATAGCGTTCGGGCTGCGCAAGGGCGATACGGCGTTGCGCAATCAGTTGAATGCGGCTATTGCCAAGTTGCAGGCCGACGGCACGGTGAAGGCGTTGGCGCAGAAGTATTTGGGGGGGATTGATGTATCGGTGAGGTGAGCGTCGCACTTTATCATTCTGCGCTACCCGATTGACGCTGCAGCGGTCGCTGCGGCGTTGAACATGCAGTGTTGAACATATATGCGTTGCGTTACCACCCAGCGGTGCTTGCGCGTCGTTCAGAGCCAACATCCCTCGTCGTCGAGCGGTACGCTGACGCGCGCCCCGCGCCCGGCCTCGCTGGGCTCATACTGCCTTATCTCCTGATCTATCTCTTGCGCGATAAGGAGCGGCCTGGATCAATCTAAACGATCTACGATAACGAGCAGGTGTTAGGTAAGGATCTGCTCCGCGCGAACTCATCCTTGTATTTAGAGATACTAATTGTTGATACGATGATTAGTCAATTTAAAGACAAGGGAATCTTCCACAAAATGAATGATAAAAATACAACAAATCTGAAATTTTCAGCTACAGGCACCATTGCAATCGCACTGACAGTTAGCGCACTTTTCGCCGGATGCGCGACCGAATCGTCTCGAACGCTACCGGTTCCAGTTGTCAGCAGCGCGCAGCAACCCTATTCAGGCAAACCGGTCGAGATAGCGATTGGCAAGTTCGATAATCAATCGTCTTATATGCGCGGAATTTTCTCCGATGGTGTCGATCGCCTTGGCAGTCAGGCGAAAACAATCCTCATTACCCGTTTGCAACAGAGTCGACGGTTTAACGTTCTCGATCGCGACAACCTTTCGGAGATTCGGCAAGAAGCCAATTTCATGAAGAAGGCGCAGGCAGTCAGAGGAGCGAATTTTGTGGTGACGGGAGATGTTACCGAGTTCGGCCGTAAGGAGGTAGGCGATCAGCAGCTCTTTGGCATCCTCGGCCGCGGCAAAAGTCAGATTGCCTACGCAAAGGTGAACCTCAATGTCGTTGACACGACCACGTCCGAAGTCGTGCTTTCGAGCCAGGGGGCGGGTGAATATAGCTTGTCGAATCGCGAGGTGATCGGTTTCGGTGGGACGGCCAGTTACGACTCGACGCTCAATGGCAAGGTTCTCGATCTGGCCATTCAAGACGCCGTGAATCATCTTGCGGAACAGATTGATTCCGGCGCCCTCAACGCGTCAAAATAATCCGCGCTCGAGCGACCTCATTCGTTTCCTCTCAGAGACCTCATGGATACAAAGAGTTTGAACCGCTGCGTGTGGCTGCCACTCGCCGCCACTGCTGCGTTGCTGAGTGGCTGTGCAGCGAATAAGTCCGCGCCGCCGCTTTATCAGTGGGATGGTTATCAACCGCAGGTGTACGAATACTTCAAGGCACAAACTACGCCTCAGCAACAAATCGATGCGCTCGAAAAATCGCTTCAGGAGATTCGCGCGAGGGGTAGCCGCTTGCCGCCTGGCTTCCATGCCCAGCTCGGGATGCTCTATGCAAGTGTAGGCAAAGAGCAGCAGGCACTGCAGGAATTTGAGGCGGAAAAGCAGGCATTCCCCGAGTCGTCAACCTATATGGACTTTCTGACGAAAAAGTCCGGACAACAATGAGGGCTAGGCCATGTTTAAACGTGCTTCACTAAGGCTTTTGTCGGCCGCCGCCCTGCTAGGTATGTTAGCGGCCTGCGCCGGTCCCGCTCAACAACTCACCGATTACACGGCGTTCAAGAAGAGTCAGCCCCGCTCGATTCTCGTGCTGCCGCCCGTTAACGAAACGCCTGACGTGAAAGCGAGTTACGGCATGCTTTCGCAGATGACCAAGCCGCTTGCCGAGTCGGGTTACTACGTCATTCCCGTCGGATTGATGGACGAAACCTTTAAGCAAAACGGTCTGACGACGGCGTCGAACATGCAGGACATCGCGCCCGCCAAACTGCGGCAGATATTTGGAGCAGACGCGGCACTCTACACGACGGTGACGAAATACGGTTCGGTCTACCAGGTTGTCGACAGCACCACGATTGTTTCCGCCTCGGCGAAACTTGTGGACTTGAGAACGGGTGACGTCCTGTGGCACGGCGTCGGCAGCGCGAATGGCAATGAAGTGGGCGGCAACGTCGACGTGAATGCCTTTGGTCTAGTTGGCGCGTTGGTGCAGGCGGCGGTCAAGCAGGTGGCCCATAGTCTGTCGGACGATAGCGTGGCCGTCGCGGGACTGACCAGCCGACGGATGCTGTCCGCTGGACCACCCAATGGTCTGCTATACGGCCCGTACTCGCCGAAATACGGTACGGATTAAACCAGACGGGAGCTTGTTCAGAGATGCAGTGCGAACGTCGTGGAAGTTGACGGGGCCTCGCACGTTGTTTCGTCTAGTAGAGCTTTCTTGGCGGGGGCTGGATCGAAAGACAGCTCACAGCTAACGAAATGCGTGCACGTCATGCACGTAGTGCAATCGTTGAAAGCAAAAGGCCAGTCACGAGGACTGGGCTGGCTACATCGTTGGCTATTTCACCAAAGGAGACGGGCGGGCGGTTCGAATGAAGCCGACGCCCGAAGTGCAGACACTGACGAAGGGGCGTTGAGCAAAGTAGTGCGTGGGGCAAGCGAAGATGACCAAATCGCGTAGAAGGGTAGTTGCCGCGAGTCTTACCTCTTCGTATTCTTCGATAATTTTGTTGCCTAGATTTCCACGTGTCTCACATAGGCTCGCTTCTGCAGGAAGCTGGCAGTCCGTACCTTTTGAACTTGGCATCGTCACATCGTTCTAAGACGAGCTACGGGAGCCTGGCTGCATGCTGGGCGATGCGTCGACACATTGAACATTCTGTTGGATCGACAAGGAGATGCGGTGGGAATCAAAATGACTACTGCGCTTGACGCGCGAGGCGAAGAATGGGCGGCCGAACACTATTCGAAGGGAAAGGGCGTCGAGCCATTGCGGTGCCCACATTGCCCGACCGCGGTGACGCACCAGAGCGCCTATACCTGCGAGCGGCACGGCAAGAGTATCAAGGTGACTGCCTATTTCAGGTTATTGAAAGACGGTGACCACGCGGACGGTTGCCCGCACGCAGTCGAGGCTTACATCAAGAAGCTCGTCGCACCTTCCGAGGGACTGATCGAAGCCTTGCACGACGGTAAGTATCGCCTGCGACTGATGATGGTCGCCGACGCGCTCAAGGCAATGCAGGAGCGAGCTTCGAGCCCAAATACAAAGAGTCTTCGCAAAGATGGCGGGACGGAATACCAACGCACATCGGGTAGCCTACCGGCGTATGTCAACTCGGCGAAGAAGGTCCTTTTGCTGCGTGCGGCTTGCGACGACGACAACATTGCGCAACACCTCGAGCTGGTCTTTGAAGGAAATACTGTTGTGCCTTGGGCATCGTTCTACTATGAAACGCAACGCTATATGGAGGCGTATCGAGCGTTGTCGCTTCAGACCGTCAAACACCCTGTAGCGCTTCACGGCGTGGTCAAGTCGAAGCGGAGCCTCGTCATTGACGGCAGGTCGACGAATGTAGTCAATCTGCTCATCCCGAAATACATCGAGGACGCTGACGATACCTCGCACGGGATCAGCGTCGAGGCGAGCGTATGGGCTGAGGACCCGGATTGGTTTGACGACATCAAAAAGGACTCGGAGGTGGTCGTGCTTGGCATGTGGGGCGCGAAGGCGGGCAAGCGCTGGCCGTCGAAAGAGCCCGGGAAGTTCCGATTTTCAGAAATGACAACATACAAGCTCAATCTTACGCTGTCGCTGAAAGCACAGATTGCAAGTGTACCGACAAGCCGCTGAGCCCAAAGACCGGTAATAGGGTGAATACGTTGACAACCAACATTCGCATCAATCGTCATTGCCAACCGGCGTTTGACGGCTCTAAGGCCGGGAGCATCCGTAAGGTTAACGCTGACGAAGTGGACCCTCAGCGGATAAGCTACGCTGGCTCTTTACAATGTCAGGTTGTATCGGCGAAAGAGCTTGTGAAAAAACGCGACGACATTGGCTTGAGCATTATCGGCAAGCAACTCGGAAGCACCGTACCGATAGACCTCGTATCCCGCCAGCTTTAGATCCCGATCTCCTGCTGCCATTTGCGCATACCGGTGGGCATCTGCCTTGCGGGTATCGGGGTTGCCATAGTGGTGCATGCCATCGACCTCGATAACGACGCGGATGCCGTGTGGGAGTAGAAGCAGGAAATCCATGCGAAAGCGCAGCAGCGCATCCGCGCCCCGCTCGCGCACTGTTTTTGGGTCCCAGTGCAACCACACTTCGGGAAGCAGCGCGGGAAGGCCAGGTACTGCTTGACCGAACGCCTTGAAAAATGAAGCGAACAATAGACGTTGCGGTGGTGAGTTATTCGGAAGACAGCTTCTCAGCCTTTTGTATAGGGAAGCTTTAGCCTGATCATCATTTTCGATTCCTTGCAACTCACTCCACCACGCTTGCAGGTCCTGCCAGCGAACGCCTTCATTGCTGATTGGCCGGTCATAAACTAGTACCTTGTCCGCGTCTGTGACGATCTCGATGTCGTTGTTGATCGCATCGCGAAAGCGCAGATCGGGTTTGCTTGACGATGCGAAGATGATGTTCTTGGGCCGGTTGCCCGAGGCGCTGTATAACGACACCAGAGAATATTCCGGATAACCGTTTTTGACGCCAGTCTCTCTCAGGTGCGCGCCGCAGCGCGTCAACACTCGATTCGCGCTTTCGACAAATTCCCGCTGGTCGGTAACGTCGGGTTGGACGTCTCCGGTTGCCATTCCTTCGATGAATCTGACAAACCGCTGGTCTGAAGCATCATAGGCGCCCACTTGATCAAACAGATAGTCAACCGTCCAGTCGCCGGGATTTCGGAACACATGCCTATCTATCTCGGCGGCAAGGCTGTTATCTTGCCGGCCGACAAGATCCGCCCACGGGTCGTGTTCAATAATCCAGAGAGTCTTTAAGAGGTCGTTGAACCGCCTTGCATCGCCATAAAGAGAAACTTGCTGAAGCGAGCCGGCGAGTTCCCGGCGAAAGCGCAACGGGATCACGGGGCAGGGATCGTCCATCCATAGAAGGTCCTGCAGGCGGTTTCGGACTGTAAGGCTCACCTTGCCTCGCTCAATCAGGAGCGCTGCTGTCCTTGCGATATCGGCGTCCGCCATAGCGTCGAAACTTGCATACAGCCGGTCACGCTTCGAGCCTTCGTCGTCAGGAACCGGCATACCGTAGGCTGCACAGAATGCCGGTAACTCGCCGTGAGTGCAGCTATCTTTCATGTTGCCGATGAGCGGGCGCAAGAAATCTCGCAAAGCGGAAAAGTCCATACAGGAGTTCGCGTGGTCTTCGCTCGTGAATGTACGAAAGCATCGTGCAGTCAGCGTTAACAGAGATCAAGGGTGAAACGGCGACAGTCAGACAGTGTAAATAATATCGTCGCGTTTGCCAGAATCCAACGCGTTATTCGGCGGCTTCCTCGTAATCTTCAATGACTTCGTCAGACATGCGCGCAAGGTGTCTAAGCTCGCCGATATCCTTCGCGTTATCGTACGAGAGGTATGTACACATCTCGCTTAGCGCTCGTCCTTCGAGCAGCGAAAACACGGGGCGACGGATCTCTTGAAGCACCTTTTCTCGCTTTTCGGCCGGCGCGACGATGTGAAGTCTGATATGGATGTTCGGCTGCAGTGCGACGAGGTCTGCCATCCGCAACAGTCCGGAGTAGACAGAGGTCGTATGTTCGACTTCGAACGCGCGTACTATGGAGCGCTTCGGGAGCCAAAGGACGTCGATTTGCTTGATCGTCGTCATCGTAGTGGAGTCGTAACTCAACGGCAGCTCGTCAAGTAATATGCCGGGCGCTGCCTGCCAAACTTTGAGCACGCGAGGCAGCTCGTCACAGGCGCCCGATTGCGTCGCTAAGGTGAGATTGTGTTACGTCGCGTGGAGCGGTGTCAGACGCCTGACTTTGCGGCGCTGGCGAGCAACGCGTGCGACGTAATTTGAGCGCCCACGATCCCGACTGGCGGATGGATCGACATGGATTGAGGCGGCCTCAAAATGCCTACACGGAATCTAGAAAGCAAAAAGCCCAGTCACAAGGACTGGGCTTTTCACTGATTTTCTTTGGTGGGGCGTGAGTGACTCGAACACTCGACCTACGGATTAAGAGTCCGCTGCTCTACCAACTGAGCTAACGCCCCCAACAGACTGCGAATTATGCAGGAGTTTTTTTGAGTTGCCTAGTCCCCTTTAGCAGATTTCTTAAAAAAATTTGTGACGGCCGCCGTTAGCCCCGGTCCTTAGGCGCCTGGATCGCAAAAACGCGCAAAGGGCGGCGGCCCGGTATCATGTCGCAACTCACGTCGCGTGAAGGATGGCGCGTGATTTATACGGGGACACAGACGGAACACAGTCGGGACACACCGGGGCACGACATGGACAACAAGGCGATAAGTGAGTTGCTGGACCGCGTGCTCGCGCCGTGGGTGCGCACCCTTGCGCTGACACCCGTCAAGGTCGACGAGGAGAGCGCCACCATGCGGCTGCCCTTCTCGGGAGAGTGGCGTCATTCGGGCGGTGCGATCTCCGGGCAGGTGTTCATGGCCGCCGCCGACACGGCGATGATCGTCGCCATCTCGGCGGCCCTCGACGGCTTCCGGCCCATGACCACGGTGTCGCTCAACATCAACTTCATGCGCGCGGTTCGCAAGGGCGATGTGCTCATCACCGCCCGCGTGTTGCGGATGGGCCGCAATCTGGTTTTCGGCGAGGTCGAACTGTTCGACGAGGACGGCAAGATGGCCGTCCACGCCACGACCACCTACGCTTTGCTTTCGTAACTTCAGCAGCGTCGTCGCAGCAAAAAAAAGCGTCCCCGCTCATCGCGAGCGGCACGCGGCGCGGCGTATCGCATGGCAGGGAAAAAGGAACAACGAACGATGTTCGATCAGGTTGTATTCGCGGGCGGCGGCAATCGCTGCTGGTGGCAAGCGGGATTCTGGGATGTCGTGCAACCGGAGTTGGATATCCGTCCGCGCGTGATCGCGGGTATTTCCGCGGGCGCGGCCACCGCGTGCATGCTCTACACGCGCGATTCCGACTGGGTCATGCGCTACTACCAGGAGGCATTGCGCCACAACACGCGGAATGCCTACTGGGGCAACCTGCTCAAGGGCGAGTCGGTGTTTCCGCACTACCGCATCTATCGCAAGGCGCTGCTCGACATCTACGGCGAGCGTTTCGCCACGCTGGCGAAAGCACCCGAAATCCGCATTGGCGTGTCGCATCTGCCACGCTGGCTCGGTGCGCGCAGTGCCGTCGCTGCAGGGCTGATTGCGTACAACATCGAGAAGTATGTTCGCAAAACGCTGCATCCCACGCTGGGGCAGACACTCGGCTTTCACCCGGAGTTCGTGCGTGCGCAAGACTGCGCCACCGTCGAGGATCTCGCTGACCTGATCCTGCAGTCATCGTGCACGCCACCCTTCACGCCAGTGATGCGGCGCAATGGCCGGCCGGTGCTCGATGGTGGAATGGTCGACAACGTGCCGGTCGGCGCTCTCGATGAAACGCCCGGCAATGTGCTGGTGATGGTGACGCGGCTCTATCCGCGTCCGCAGATGTTCGTGGTGCCGCACGGCGCGCAGCAGCGCCTCTATGTGCAACCGTCGCGCAAGGTGCCCATCTCGAGCTGGGACTACACGAGCCCTGGACAGATGGAACACGCGTACAACCTCGGCCGTACGGACGGTGAGAGTTTCCTTCAGCACATGCCGCAGTTGGTCAGCGCGACAGCACACGGCTGACGCGCTGACCCGCAGGTGTCTGATAGCAAATGTCAGATGCCCGGCGGCTCGAAACGCGCCCCCGGCGTAACCTGGCGGCGCGAGCCCTACGGGACCGTAGCCGCCAGCCTCACACTCAGCGTCGCCGCCCGCCTTGCAACGCTTCGGGATTCGCCACACTCGACGTGTCTCCCTGATCGAAAGCCAGAATGTTCTGGAACGCCGCGGTGAAGTACTGCTCGTAGCTTTCCCGTTCCACATAACCAATGTGCGGCGTGCAGATCACGTTCTCCATCCGCAGCAGGCTGTAACCCTGCAGGATCGGCTCGCTTTCGTAGACGTCCACGGCCACCATCCCCGGCCGGTTGCGCGCGAGCGCATTCACCAGCGCGTTTTCTTCCAGCAACTCGGCACGGCTCGTGTTCACGAGCAGCGAAGTCGGCTTCATCCGCAACAGGTCCTCCTGCTTGACGATGCCACGCGTGTCGTCGTGCAGGCGCAGATGCAACGACAGGATGTCGCTCTGCTCGAACAGCGCCTCGCGACTCTCGGCCACGCCGTAGCCATCCGCGCGCGCGGATTCGAGGGTGCTGCCGCGTCCCCAGACCAGCACGTTCATGCCAAACGCCTTGCCGTAACCCGCGACGATCCGCCCAATCTTGCCGTAACCCCAGATACCGAGCGTCTGACCGCGCAGCACCTGGCCCAAGCCAAAGTTAGGCGGCAGCGCCGACGTCTTCAGCCCTGACTGCTGCCAGGCTCCTTGCTTAAGGTTTGCTACGTATTGTGGAATGCGCCGCTGCGCAGCCATGATGAGAGCCCAGGTCAGCTCTGCCGGCGCGATGGGCGAGCCGCTGCCTTCCAGCACGGCAATGCCGCGCTCCGTACAGGCTGGCAGGTCGATATGGCTCGACACCTTGCCGGTCTGACTGATCATGCGCAGATGCGGGAGTTTATCCAGAAGTTGCGAGTTGATGCGGGTACGTTCGCGGATCAATACCAGCGCGTCGACTTCCGACAGCCGGCTTGCCAATTGCCCGAGGCCACGGACGGTGTTGTTGAACACCTTGACGTCGTGATCAGCGAGCAACTGAAAGCAGTCGAGCTTGCGGACGGCGTCCTGGTAATCGTCGAGGATGGCAATCTTCATAGTCTGGGTGTTTTTTTGCGGGCGCACCATCTGGGTGCGGAACGGAGTAATGAGTGGAGTGTCCCAACATGTGATGTAACCCACACGCTGGCTTGGATGGATGCCTTATCGTGAAACAGCGCCGCACAGACGGCATCAGACGCAAGGGCAAAGATTGACATCGTTTTTAACAGTTTGTTGCGTGTCGACGCAAGCCGCTTTACAGACGGTTGCAGAGCGCGTTGCAAAGAGCATTCGGCCGCGCGGTGAGCGGACGGCATGGCAACAGGCTGATGGCCCATCACGACCTGCACAATCGCGCGCCCGCAGGCTGGCGCAGCTGGATTGACGCCTCTCGCAAGCAAGCAGCGTGGCTGGGCTCGAACCGTTTTTCTTTTTGCTTACGAACGAAACGGAGACAGCTCGATGAATCATCCCGCTTTTGCAGGACTCTCTGCCATTCAGGCCCCGCCGTGGGTCAAACACAAAAAGCTGATTGACTGGGTGGGGCGCGTCGCGGCCCTCACCAAGCCCGATCAGATCGTCTGGTGCGACGGCTCCGAAGAGGAATACGACCGGCTTTGCGCCGAGATGGTCGAGGCCGGCACCCTGAGGAAACTCAATCCGGCCAAACGGCCCAATTCCTATCTTGCCTGGTCGGATCCATCGGACGTCGCGCGCGTCGAGGATCGCACCTTCATCTGCTCGCAACGCCGCGAAGACGCGGGTCCCACGAACAACTGGATCGAGCCGTCCGAAATGCGCGCCACGCTCGACGGCCTGTTCGACGGCGCCATGCGTGGCCGCACCCTGTATGTCGTGCCATTCTCGATGGGGCCGCTCGGCTCGCCGATCGCGCATATCGGCGTCGAACTGAGCGACAGCCCCTACGTGGTAACGAACATGCGCATCATGACGCGCATGGGGCGCAAGGTGTACGACGTGCTGGGCGCCGATGGCGATTTCGTGCCGTGCGTGCACTCGGTGGGCGCGCCGCTCGCCGCGGGTGAGCAGGATGTGCCGTGGCCCTGCAACGACACCAAGTACATCGTCCATTTTCCCGAGCAGCGCGAAATCTGGAGCTACGGCTCGGGTTACGGCGGTAACGCTTTGCTGGGCAAAAAATGCTTCGCCTTGCGCATCGCCTCCACGATGGGCCGCGACGAGGGCTGGCTCGCCGAGCACATGCTGATTCTCGGTGTCACCTCGCCGGAAGGGCGCAAGCATCACGTCGCGGCGGCTTTTCCATCGGCCTGCGGCAAGACCAACTTTGCCATGCTGATTCCGCCGGAAGGATTCGACGGCTGGACCATCTCGACCATCGGCGACGATATTGCGTGGATCAAACCGGGGCCGGACGGCCGCCTGCGTGCGATCAATCCCGAAGCGGGCTACTTCGGCGTGGCGCCGGGCACGAGCGAGAAAACCAACTTCAACGCCATGGCCACGTTGAAGCGGAACGTCATCTTCACGAATGTTGCGCTGACCGATGATGGCGACGTCTGGTGGGAAGGCATGACTGACGAGCCGCCCGCGCATCTCATCGACTGGCAGGGCAAGGACTGGACGCCCGCCATCGCGAAAGAGACCGGACGCAAGGCGGCGCACCCCAACGCGCGCTTCACGGCGCCGGCTGCGCAGTGTCCATCCATTGACGCGGACTGGGAAAACCCGGCCGGCGTGCCCATTGACGCCTTCATTTTTGGCGGCCGTCGCTCCACTACGGTGCCGCTCGTCACCGAGGCGCGCAACTGGGTTGAAGGCGTCTACATGGCCGCCACGATGGGCTCCGAGACGACGGCCGCTGCTGCGGGTCAGCAGGGCGTGGTGCGGCGTGATCCGTTCGCGATGCTGCCGTTTTGCGGCTACAACATGAGCGATTACTTCGGTCACTGGCTCAAGACCGGCGAGCGGCTGGCGCAACTCGGCGCCACGCTGCCCAAAATCTTTTGCGTGAACTGGTTCCGCAAGCGCGCGGACGGCAAGTTTGTGTGGCCGGGTTTCGGCGAAAACATGCGGGTGCTGGGCTGGATGGTGGGGCGGATCGAAGGCGGCGCTCAGGGCGAGGAGCACGCCTTCGGAGTCTCGCCGCACTACAAGGACATCGATTGGCGCGGTCTCGAGTTTAGCGAGGCGCAATTCGACCAGGTCATTTCCGTCGACGATGCAGCCTGGCGCACCGAACTCAAGCTACATGCGGAGCTATTCGACACGCTGCGTCAGAATTTGCCGCCGGCGTTGTCCGAAACAAGGGCAGCCTTCGAGGGACGACTTGGCACCTGACTTTGTGAGTGTTCACTTCGAGATTTTTTGAGCTTCAGCAGACCGCCTTCGGGCGGTCTTCTCATTTATGCGTTTTGTGGAAGGGTTTTCCGCGATTGCATTCGTGCAAAAGTTGCACGCGTCGCTGTTCGAGCAGCAAAGATAGTGCAGGGTGCAATGCAGCATATTGTTTCCGAGATAGGAACAATCGCACGCGCTAGGGCCTACTATGCGGCACGTTGATGAGAAAACTAACGAAATTCCACGTATTTGGGCAACTTCTGCACGGATTCGCGAGTCGTAGGAGAATTCCAAGTTCGCTTCGCTGGCTAAAACTGTTTTGTCGGGAAGCTGTAACAGGCAGGAGTTGTCTTATGGATCATTTGCAGTCGATGCGAGTTTTCGTCAAGGTGGCGGATCTCGGCAGTTTCGCCCGCGCGGCCAGCGCGATGGATATTTCCAACGCAGTGGCCACACGTCACGTTGCCGATCTCGAAGGCCGTCTCGGCACCCGTCTGCTCAACCGTACCACCCGGAGCCTGTCGCTCACCGAATCCGGCCAGGTCTATCTGGAACGTGCCCGCCAGATCCTCGATGAGCTCGAAGACGTCGAGCAGATGGTGGTGGCGCGCAACCATGAGCCCGTTGGCAGTCTGCGCATCGTGGCGCCGGTGGTGTTCGGTCTGCACAACCTCGCGCCGGTCCTGCAGACCTACGCCGAGCGCTATCCCAAAGTGATTCCCGACGTCACGCTGGTTGACCGCCAGGTGGATCTGGTCGAAGAAGGTTTCGACGTTGGCGTGGTGATTGCGCGGCAGATGCGCAGCGCGAGCATCGTCACGCGGCGTCTGACCACCGGCTGCATGACCGTGTGCGCGACGCCGGCCTACCTGGAACGGCAGGGCATGCCTACGCGTCCCGAGCATCTGCTGGAGCATCCTTGCCTGTCGCTGCCCGCGGAATATTGGGGCGACGAGCGTGTGTTCACGGGCCCGGACGGCGAAGTTCGCGTGCGTCCCACCAATGTGATCGTCGCCAACAATACCGAGATGCTGCGGCAGTTTGCGCTGCTGGGCATGGGCATCGCCATTTTGCCGAGCTATCTGATTGGGCGTGACATGACGCGCGGCAAGCTGGTGCGTCTGCTGGGCGACTATCGCTTGCCGCAGGTCGAGATCAACATCGCGTACCCGAGCCGGCGTCACTTGCCGGCCAAGGTCCGGACGTTCATCGACCACCTGGTCGAGCATTTCAGCCAGACCCCGAACAGCCTGCTCGGCGAGCAATGGATCAAGGATGGCGAAGGCCGTCCGGCAAATGCGCCGTCGTCGGCCATCATGCCGCCGGAAGCTTTCGATGGCGCCGAGCCCCTGTCGCGATTATTGGATAGCGAAATTGCGCCCAAGCTGCCTGCGAAACCCGCATCGCGTGGCCGGCCCGCTGCGTTGACACCGATCTGATTGATGGCGGGCTGCGCGACTCGGTGAATGCAGCGGATCGCTAGCGTTAGCCGTGACGGCAAGCTTGAGATGGAAACGAAAGGCGCGGCCATTTGAGGTGGTCGCGCCTTTTTAACGGTGCGTGAACAGGCCGCGAAGCGAGTGCAGCGGTTCGCTGAAGCTGCGGCAATGGTGAGATTGAGACGAAAAACAAAAGGCGCGAGCACATCAATGTGGTCGCGCCTTTTTTCGTCTGGGCCGTGCTGCGTTTAAAGTGGCTGGCAGAGTTATCTGCCGCCAGAGATAACTGCCGCATTAACCGCGGCAGCCGCCCCTGAGGCTTTCGCCCCCCCGTAAAACTACGAACCCGTCTTGCGCGCTGCCGTCTTCTTCGCAGGCGCTTTCTTGGCCGCAGCCGTCTTGGTTGCCGGAGCTTTCTTCGCGGCAACCTTGCGAGCCGGCGCGGCCTTCTCGGTCGTTACCTCTTCGTCGTCCGAATCGGCGCCAGCACCGGCAGTTGCCGCAGTTTTGGCGGCAGCCGCTGTCTTGGCTGCCGTCTTTGCGGCGGTTTTGGCCGACGGCTCCTTCTTCTCGAACTCGAAACCGATCTTGCCGTCGCTCTGCTTGACGAGGAACGCCTTGAAGTTACGACCCGTGCGCGACGACTTGAAGTTCGTCAGCAGGTCCGTGCGGCCCTCTTCCAGCAGCTTGGCCATCTGTTCACGCGTGATCTCCTGCTGCAGGATCACCTTGCCTGAACGGAAGTCGCAGGTCTTCGGGTTGGCCACCGAGTTTTCGCACACGTAACTCATGCCGTGCTCGTACACCCGAGCCTTGCACTTCGGACATGCGCCCACCGGTTGTTGTTCGGAGAAATCTGGCGCCTCGCCGTCCTCGCCGCCCGAATCCTGGCCGAAATCGAACTCGAGCTTGTAGTTCTTGATCTCGTCGTCCAGAGACAGCTTCAGGATCGCCGAGAACGGTCGCCCCATCTTGCTGCGGAAGCCCGACAGCGGACCAATGGTCTTGTTCTTCAGCAGTTCTTCGACTTCCTCGATCTCGAACTGCCGTCCACCCGGAATCTTCGAGATGGAGAACTCGCACTTCGAACATGCGAAGCGACGGTAGTTTTCCTTCACCTGACCACCGCAATTCGGACACGGCGTTTCCAGCGTTGCATAGTCGCCGGGGATGGTGTCCGAGTCGTATTCCTTCGCGCGCTTGACGATGGTCTGCGTCATGCGGGCAATTTCCTGCATGAACGCATCACGCGGGAGGTTGCCGCGCTCCATCTGCGAGAGCTTGTACTCCCACTCGCCGGTCAGTTCAGGCGCAGTCAGTTCCTTGACGCCGAGGCCGCGCAACAGCGTCATGAGCTGGAACGCCTTGGCGGTCGGGATCAGATCGCGGCCCTCGCGGATCAAATACTTCTCACCAAGCAGACCTTCGATAATTGCCGCGCGCGTGGCCGGCGTGCCGAGACCCTTGGCCGCCATCGCTTCGCGCAGTTCGTCGTCTTCAACCAGCTTGCCCGCGCCTTCCATTGCGGACAGCAAGGTCGCTTCGTTGTAGCGTGCAGGCGGCTTGGTGACCAGTTGCTGCGCAGCGATCTTGTCGGTCTTGACCTTCTCGTCCTTCTGCACCGGCACGAGGTTGGCATCTTCGCCACTGATCTCGCGGCCGTAGATCTGCAGCCAGCCCGGCTCGACCAGCACCTTGCCTTCGGTCTTGAAGTGATGACCGACCACTTCCGTGATCCGCGTGGTCACCCGGTATTCGGCCGCCGGGAAGAACACCGACAGGAAGCGCTTCACGACGAGATCGTAGAGCTTCTGTTCCGGCTCCGACAGATTCTTCGGCGCTTGCAGCGTGGGGATAATGGCGAAGTGGTCGCTGATCTTCGAGTTGTCGAAGATGCGCTTGTTCGGTTTCACCCAGCCCTTGTCGAGCACCTGCTTGGCGAACGGCAGATAGTTGTTGCTCTCCTTGAGCATGCCCAAGGTTTCCTTGACCGTATCCATATAGTCTTCCGGCAGCGCGCGCGCGTCGGTACGGGGATAGGTCAGGACTTTGTGTTTCTCGTACAGCGCCTGGGCGAGGCCCAGCGTGTTCTTCGCCGAGAAGCCGAAGCGGCCGTTGGCCTCACGCTGCAAGCTCGTCAGATCGAACAGCGCCGGCGAGAGCTGCGTGGTGGGCTTCGATTCTTCCGTAACCGTGCCGATCTGGCCACGGCAAGCCGCCACGATCGTTTCGGCGGCGGGCAGTGCCCACAAGCGCGAGTCGCGCTTTTCCGGATCGAACTCGTCACGCTTGAACTTCGGGTCGAACCAGCGGCCTTCGTAGAAGCCCGCTGCGCAGACGAACTCCGCCTTCACTTCCCAGTAGTCGCGCGGCACGAAACGGCGAATCTTCTCTTCGCGCTCCACGACGATCGAAAGGGTTGGCGTTTGCACGCGCCCAACGGTGGTCAGAAAGAAGCCGCCACCCTTGCTGTTGAAGGCCGTCATGGCGCGCGTGCCGTTGATGCCGACCAGCCAGTCGGCTTCCGAGCGGCAGCGTGCAGCGTCGGCGAGCGGTTGCATTTCCTCGTCGCTCCGCAGACGGGCAAAGCCGTCGCGGATCGCGGCGGGCGTCATGGACTGCAGCCACAGCCGTTGCACCGGCTGTTTCGCTTTGGCGTGCTGCGCGATCAGGCGGAAAATCAGCTCGCCCTCGCGCCCCGCGTCACATGCGTTGATCAGACGGTCGACGTCCTTGCGCTTGAGCAGCTTGTTCAGCACCTTCAGCCGCGACTCGCTTTTTGCGATCGGATTGAGGTCGAAATGCGGGGGGATGACGGGGAGATTGGCGAAACTCCACTTGCCGCGCTTGACCTCGTATTCTTCCGGCGCGGCGATTTCCAGCAGGTGGCCGACCGCCGACGAAAGGACGTAATCGTCGCTTTCATAGTATTCGTCATGCTTGGTAAAACCGCCCAAAGCCCGCGCGATGTCGTTCGCGACGGAAGGCTTTTCGGCGATGATCAGTGCTTTGGACATGACTGGATATGAGTTGGTGGATCCGGGTGTGGGCCTCGGGTTGACGCCCCAGGTTTGCGACCCATTAACGACCGCTTTATAGCACACGCGGCTGAAAGGGCGTGTCGCATGCGATTAGAAAGCGGCCCATCATAATTGCGTGCCTGCACGTCGGGCAAGGGACGGCAGCCGCGTTGCAGCATGCTTGCAACGCCCGTCCCGCGAGCCGGGCGGTCAAATACTGCGTGTTTCAGGCGACCGCGAGAGCCGGCCGCAGCTTGGGTGCGCCGGTCACGCCCGGCAAGGTGGTGAGATCGGCCAGCATCCGGTCGACGATTGCCATTTGCGGCAGCACGGTCCCGAAAAAGCGGGTGGTCACACTGTCCTCAATGAGAATCGTAGGAAAATTTTCTACGTCCAGGTCGTCGAAACGATCCGCGTGGGTTTCAATGTCGATCCATGCGAAACAGATATCCGGGTGCTTGTCGGCCAACCGGTCGAACGCCGCCTGGTAGTCACGACACGTTCCGCACCATTGCGCGCACAGGCACGCAACGAACAGCGTCTCGCGGTCGTTGACGCGCTCGGCGATCCGGTCTTGGTCGGTGTCGAGATTCAGCGCGGGCATGACAGATTCCTTGCGTACTTATTCAGGTGCTTTGGCGCGAATGTAGCATGGCGCGGATTCCGTCGTGGTCGATTGCGCTCACGCGTGGCTTGCCCGGGCAAAGCGTCCGCCCGGTAAAACGGTGAGATGGCCGGCCAGTTCCAGCTGCAATAGCGTGCTTTGTAAGGTCGAGTCGCCCATGTCGGTGCGGGCGGCAAGAATTTCAAGCGTCGCCGGGGCATGGCCGAGCGCGGCCAGCAACGCCTCTGCGTCTGGGCCGAGCGCAGATTCGCTCTGTGTGGCTGCGGTTGCAGCCTTCGGCTGGGCTAAAGCGGCTGAAGTGCCCAGCGACGCGCCGGACGCACCAGCAGGCGTAGCCTCGCCATGCACGGAGAAAGGCGCCGGCGGAATACCGTTCCACAGCATCGCAGCGGTGCCGGCTCCCTTGGGCGGTGCGGCAAAACCCAGTTCCTCGAGAATTTCGTCCGGTGTCTCAACCAGCTTGGCGCCCTGCTTGAGCATGCGGTGGCAGCCTCGCGAAAGCGGCGCGTGGATCGAACCGGGCAGTGCAAATACGTCGCGCCCCATTTCATTGGCGAGCCGGGCGGTAATCAACGAACCGGAGCGCATCGCCGCCTCGACCACCAGCACGCCGCCCACGAGGCCGGCGATCAGGCGGTTGCGTTGGGGAAAGTTGGCGGCGCGCGCGGGCGTGCCAAGCGGCCACTCCGAGATGATCGCTCCCGCCGCCGCGATCTGCCGGGCAAGCGGCTGGTGCGCGGCGGGGTACACGAGATCCGCCCCGGTGCCGATCACTGCGATCGTGCTGCCGCGCTCGCTTAACGCGCCGCGATGCGCGGCGCCGTCGATACCCAAGGCGAGCCCGGACACCACCACCAGCCCAGCCCGCGATAACGCCCGCGAGAAGCGCTCGGCGTCCTCCACACCTTGCGGCGTCGCGCTGCGGCTGCCCACGACGGCGACACCCTTGGCATGCAGCAGGTCCAGCCGGCCCTTTACATATAGCAGTGCCGGCGGGTCGGGCATGGTCAGCAAGGCGGGCGGATAAACCGGGTCGTCCAGCGTGACGATATGGTTGCCTTCCAGCTCTCGCCAGGCCAGCACGGCGTCGAGATAGGGTGCGAAATCGGCGCCCGGTACGGTCAGCGCGGCGCGAGCGGAGGCTTCGTCGGTTGCCGCGGCGAGCAGCGCAAACGGCTGCTCGAGGATGGCGTGCGGCAGCCCGAAAGCGTTGAGCAACGCGCGCAGCGCGCCGGGGCGCAGTCCGGGTGCCGTGGAGAGCCGCAGCCAGGCGGCGAGTTCGTGTTCAGTCGTGGGAAGCGTGTGCATTGCGTGTCCGTCCTTCTGCATGGCCAGCGGGCAGGCGGGCGCCATGCTAAAATTTTCATCATCCGAAATAATGAAAAGCGCCGCGCCCACCCGCGCGGGCTCGTCGTTTGCGCACCGGTGGCGTGTTGAATCGAACCGGTTCGACACCACCTATCCTCTGCGTATCGCGACGGTCCCACAAGCTGGCCAGATGGCTAACGGCGCGACCTTGCGCCCCTGAGCGGCGCTCAAATCACTCTCAAAATCATGGCTTTACTGAACATTCTCAATTACCCGGACAAACGGCTGCACAAGATTGCCAAGCCGGTCGAACAGGTCAACGACCGCATCCGCAAGCTGGTCGCGGATATGGCCGAGACCATGTATGCGGCTCCTGGCGTGGGGCTTGCGGCGACTCAGGTGGACGTGCACGAGCGCGTCATCGTGATCGACGTGTCGGACACGCACGACGAACTGCACGCGTTCATCAACCCGGAGATCATCTGGTCGAGTGACGAAAAGAAGATCAACGAGGAAGGCTGTCTATCGGTGCCGGGCGTCTACGACAACGTGGAGCGCGCCGAGCGCGTTCGCGTGCGCGCGCTCAACGAAAAGGGTGAGACCTTCGAACTGGATTGCGAAGGCCTGCTCGCGGTGTGCATTCAGCACGAAATGGATCATCTGATGGGCCGCGTGTTCGTGGAATATCTGTCGTCGCTCAAGCAGACCCGCATCAAGAGCAAGATGAAGAAACTCGCTCACGCAATGTAATGCCCGACCATTTCGCCTACTGCCCCCGTTCATGAGCCATTCGCTGCGCGTTGTGTTTGCCGGTACGCCGGAGTTTGCGGCGGCGGCGCTTGCCGCCATCCACGAGGCCGGGTTTCCCGTACCGCTCGTGTTGACTCAGCCTGACCGTCCTGCTGGACGGGGCATGAAGTTGCAGGCGAGCCCGGTGAAACGATATGCCGAGGAGCACGGGCTCAGCGTCGCCCAGCCGCCGTCATTGCGGCGCACGGGTAAGTACCCCACAGAGGCCGCCGCGGCGCTAGACCAGCTACGCGCCACTCCGCACGACGTGATGGTGGTGGCCGCTTATGGGCTGTTGCTGCCGCAGGAAGTGCTCGATATTCCGCCGCACGGCTGCATCAACATTCACGCTTCGTTGTTGCCGCGCTGGCGCGGCGCCGCGCCGATCCACCGCGCGATCGAGGCCGGCGACACGGAAACTGGCATCACGCTGATGCAGATGGACGTGGGTCTGGATACCGGCGCGATGATCTCCGAAGCGCGCACACCCATTCACGACACGGACACGACGGCAACGCTGCACGACCGGCTCGCGCACGCCGGCGCGCATCTGATCGTAGACGCGCTGGCGGAACTGGAGCGCAGCGGCAAGCTCGCGTTGACGCCGCAGCCAGCGGAAGGCTTCACCTACGCGGACAAGATCGGCAAGCACGAAGCCGCACTCGACTGGCGCCGCCCCGCTGCCGTGCTGGCGCGCCAGGTGCGCGCGTTCGACCCGTTCCCCGGCGGCGTGGCGACACTCGATGGCACGGCCATCAAGATCTGGGGCGCTGTGCCGGGTGAGACACGTGGCAACGCTGCGCCGGGCACGATCGTCGAGGTTTCGCCGGAAGGCGTCGTGGTGGCGTGCGGTGAAGGCGCGCTGATCCTCACGCAGTTGCAGAAGCCGGGTGGCAAGCGCCTGCCGGTACGCGAATTTCTCGCCGGCGCGACGCTGGCTGCCGGGCAGCAGTTCCAGTTGCCGGAAGCAGACTAACAGGCGCTCGGCGTCCTCACCATTGGCCGTTTGGCCGACTCCCTTCGCGTGCCTGCGGCGCGTTAGAATTGGCTTTGCAACTTGTGCGGCTCTGAGGTCTTCATGTTTGGCATCACCCATTTTGGTTTTTTCGTCGTCGCCGTTTTTCTGCTGAACGTGACGCCTGGACCAGACACGGCGTACATCGTTGGGCGCAGCGTTGCACAGGGGCGCGGCGCGGGGCTGATGTCGGCGCTGGGCATCTCCGCGGGCTGCTGCGTGCATTCGCTCGCTTGCGCGTTCGGCTTGACTGCGCTGCTTGCGGCCTCGGCCACGGCGTTCACCGTGATCAAATTCGTCGGCGCCCTTTATCTGATCTATCTCGGCGTGCGTCTGATTTTCACGCGACCGGCCGAAAATGAGGCGGCGAGCCCCGCGCGTTCGGCCGGTGCCCCCAAATCGCTACGGCAACTGTTTTTGCAGGGCTTCTGGACTAACGTGCTGAACCCGAAAGTCGTGCTGTTTTTCGTGTCCTTCTTTCCGCAGTTCGTGACCACCGGCAGCGATCACAAGGCACTGGCATTCCTGTCGCTCGGCGTGGTGTTCGTGTTGATGAGCACGGTCTGGAACGGCTTTGTGGCGTGGATTGCGGGCAGCGTCACGCAGCGCTTCTCGGGCAAACCGGCTGTGAAGCGCTGGCTGGATCGCGGAGTCGGCAGCGCGTTTGTCGGACTCGGTATCAAGCTCGCCACAGCATCGCGATGATTGAATTTTCTCTGCGCACCCATATCTAACAAAACGTTTACAGTCGACCGCCGCAAACTGGCTGCAAGCGGCTGCACACGCGTGCAGGTAGCGGCACTGGATATGAACCCGTCAGCGGGGCAAGGAGCAATCAGCATGTTCAACTGGGTCAAAACCGCGATGTTGATGGCCGCCATCACGGCCCTGTTCATCGTGATCGGCGGGGTGATTGGTGGGTCGCGCGGCATGATGATCGCGCTCGTCATCGCCCTCGGCATGAATTTCTTCTCGTACTGGTTCTCGGACAAGATGGTCCTGCGCATGTACAACGCGCAGGAAGTCGACGAAACCAGCGCGCCGCAGTTCTACCGCATGGTGCGCGACCTCGCCACGCGCGCTGGGCTGCCCATGCCGCGCGTCTATCTCATCAATGAAGACGCCCCGAATGCGTTCGCGACGGGCCGTAACCCTGAGCATGCGGCGGTGGCGGCCACGACCGGCATTCTGCGCGTGCTTTCCGAGCGTGAGATGCGCGGAGTGATGGCGCACGAACTCGCGCACGTGAAGCACCGCGACATCCTGATCTCGACCATCTCCGCCACGATGGCCGGGGCGATCTCCGCTCTGGCGAACTTCGCGATGTTCTTTGGCGGGCGTGATGAGGACGGCCGACGCTCGAATCCGATCGCGGCAATTGCGGTGGCGATGCTCGCACCGATTGCCGGTGCGTTGATCCAGATGGCGATTTCACGTGCGCGCGAATTCGAGGCAGACCGCGGCGGCGCGCAAATCTCCGGCGACCCGCAAGCGCTTGCCTCGGCGCTCGACAAGATTCACCGTTACGCGAGCGGTATTCCGTTTCCCACGGCTGAGGCGCATCCGTCCACGGCACAGATGATGATCATGAATCCGCTGTCCGGCGGCGGCATGGCAAGCCTCTTTTCCACCCACCCGTCCACCGAGGAGCGTATCTCGCGACTGACGGAAATGGCGCGTACTGGGCGTTTCGAGTAACGCGCACGAGGCTGGGCGCCGAATGCCGCCGGAGCCTGGCGGCCAAAGCCGCGCAGACCGAAGCGGCCGCCGCGCCGCAAGCGCGCTGTCTTCCGACATCTCACGCCAGCCCCGGCGGCAAGCCACTCACCTGTAGCCCCTCCACATAGGCCGCCCGGCGGCCCACGCTACAATGTGTTGTTTGCGTTGCGCGCTCCGCGCGGCCTGCTGCTGCCTTCCCATGACATCAAAGCCTTCCACGCGTTCTGTTTCGCCATCGCCCGCGCCGCGTCAGCGTGAATCGCGTCTGTCGACGCTGCATCTCGCGCCTGAATCGCTCGGTTTCGCGCTTGACTGCGCGGCCCAGGCGGTCGGTTCCGTGCGGCTCGGTTCGGCGCTCCCGGCAGCGTTGCAGTCGGTTTTCGTGTCTGCGCCCGAGGGCAACGCAGCGGCGGCACGCGGTGCGGTACAGGACATCTCCTACCGCACCATGCGGCGTCTCGCGACCGCCGACTGGCTGATCGCAAAGCTGGTTCGTAAAGCCCCGCCGCCGCACGTCGGCAATCTGCTCGCCTGCGCGCTCACCCTGCTCGCCGATGACGAAGACGTCGCGGCCTACCCGCCCTTCACCGTGGTCGACCAGGCGGTCAATGCCATCGCCGCGCGGCGTGAATTTGCCTTCGCGAAGGGACTCGTCAACGCGGTACTGCGCAATTTCCTGCGCGAACGCGAGGCGCTGTTGAGCGAATCGCAAGCCGACGAAGTCGCGCACTGGAACTATCCGGCCTGGTGGATCGACAGCGTGCGTCGCGCATGGCCCGATCAATGGCAGGACGTGCTTGCCGCCGGCAATGTGCAGGGCCCGCTCACGCTGCGGGTGAACGCACGCCGCTCGACCGTCGACGCCTATCTGCAAGTCTTGCGCGATCACCATATCGAAGCCGCTCGCGCCGGTGAGGATGGCGTGCGCCTTGAAACAGCCATGCCGGTCGATCGCATTCCGGGCTTCAGCGACGGCGTCGTGTCGGTTCAGGATGCGGGCGCGCAACTGGCCGCGCAATGGCTGGGCGCGCGCGACGGCATGCGTGTGCTGGACGCCTGTGCCGCGCCTGGCGGCAAGACCGGGCATTTGCTCGAACTTGCCAATCTCGAACTGATTGCGCTCGAAAGCGATGCGACCCGTGCACGGCGCATTGGCGAGAACCTGCAACGGCTGGGTTTGTCGGCCGAGGTCCGTATCGGCGATGCGGGTGCGCCGGCCAAGTGGCACGACGACATCGACCGCCCCTTCGACCGCATTCTTGCCGACGTGCCGTGTTCGGCGTCGGGCATCGTCCGGCGTCATCCGGACATTCGCTGGTTACGGCGTGCATCGGATATTCCCGCGCTGGTGACCGAGCAGCGGCGCATTCTGGCGGCGCTGTGGCCGCTCGTGAAACCGGGCGGCGAGTTGCTGTACGTCACCTGTTCGATCTTTCCTGACGAGGGCGAACTGCAGGCGCAGTGGTTTGGAGACAACTACCAGGATGCGGTACGATTGGACGCGCCGGGGCAACTGCTGCCCACAGCGGCCCGCGCGCCTGCCGACGCTCCGGACGGTTCCCATACCGGGCCGGAAACCGGCTCGAACCCAGATCACGACGGATTTTTCTACGCGCGCTTTCAGAAACGGTGACCATCAAACGCTTCTTTCCGCTTCGGCTCGCCGCCGTGCTCTGGATAGCGCTGGCCTTTTGGCTGGTCGCGCCAGATGCGGCGCGTGCGGATTCGATCGCGGTGCAGCGCGCCTCGCTGCAATCGGATGGTAACGGCTGGCAGCTCGACGCGCGATTCGACTTCGAGTTGAACAGCAATCTCGAAGACGCCGTCAACAAAGGCATTCCGCTTTACTTCACGACCGACTTCGAACTCAGCCGGCCGCGCTGGTACTGGTTCGACGAACAGCCAGTGAGCGTGTCGCAAAGCATCCGGCTGTCGTTTCAGCCGCTCACGCGCGAATACCGTGTGTCGACCGGCGGTTTGCAACTCGGCTTCAGCACGCTGAAAGACGCACTGGCGGTGATCCAGCACGTGACGTCATGGCATGTGATTGACCGCAATCAAGTGCAGAACGGAGAAACCTATACCGCGTCCGTGCGCATGCAACTCGACATCGCACTGATGCCCAAGCCATTCCAGATCGACGCCGTCAACAACCGCGACTGGAATCTCTCTTCCGACTGGAAGCGTTTTACTTTCACGGTGACCGAACGTGCTAAATAGAGTGCGCGGTACCACCAGCATCAGCAGCATCGTCGTGCGCGTACTGGTGTCGACGGTGGCGGTCACGGCCGTGCTGCTGCTGGTGTTGCTGGCCGCTGCCAGCGCCAACACCGAATTCTTCGACCGCTACTACCAATGGCTGTACGCGGCCAATGTCGCGGTCGCGCTGATCTTCCTGCTGGTGGTGACGGCGCTCGTCCTGATCATCATTTACCGGTTGCGCAAAGGGAAGTTCGGCACGCGGCTGCTGGCAAAGCTTGCCTTCTTCATGGCATTGGTGGGCGTGGTGCCAGGCGGCATCATTTACGTCGTGTCGTATCAGTTCGTCTCGCGCAGTATCGAATCGTGGTTCGACGTGAATGTGGAAACGGCGCTCACGTCCGGCCTGAATCTGGGCCGCGGCATGCTCGACGCGTCGCTGTCGGACCTGCAAACCAAGGGCCGTTTGATGGCCGAGCAACTCGCCAGCGCCGATTCGGCGGGTACGACGCTGACGCTGCTGCGTCTGCGCGACCAGTTCGGTGTGCAGGATGCGACCATCGTCGAACCGGTGGGCAGCATGTCGGGCGCGGCGCCTGACATGCACGTCGTCGCGCAGGCTTCGGGCAACTATGTGACGCTGGTGCCGAACGACCTGCCCACGCCCATGATGATCGAACAGGCGCGTGGCCACGGCTTCGCCGCCATTGAAGGCGAAGTGGATGGCGATCCGAACGCCAACGGTGGCAAGGGTGTGCTGCGATTGCGCGTCGTGCAGCGCATCCCGGACGCCAACGCTTCGTTGCTGCAACCTGGTGACCGTTTCCTGCAACTCACGCAACCGGTGCCGCCATCGCTGGCCCGCAACGCAGACGCTGTGCAGCGTGCGTATCGCGAGTATCAGGAGAAGGCATTGGGGCGCACGGGCTTGCGCAAGATGTACATCGGCACGCTGACGTTGGCGCTCTTTCTCGCCACCTTCATCGCGATGATGCTCGCGCTCGCCTTGGGCAATCAGCTTGCGCGACCGCTGTTCCTGCTGGCGCAGGGCACAAAGGAAGTGACCGAAGGCGACTACACGCCCAAGCGCGAAATCAAGTCGCGTGACGAACTCGGCTTCCTGACGCAGTCGTTCAATGCGATGACGCGGCAACTCTCCGAGGCGCGCGCGGCGGTGGAAAACAACCGCATCGCACTGGAACATTCGAAGGCGTATCTGGAGAGTATTCTCGCCAACCTCACCGCGGGCGTGTTCGTATTCGACCGGCAGTTTCGCTTGACCACGGCCAATCGCGGCGCGGAACGAATCTTCCGTCAACCGTTCCAGGCCGCGCTGGGTTCCGCGCTTGATCGCATCACGGTGTTGAGCGATTTCGGCGCGATGGTGCGCAAGGCCTTCGCCGATCGCGAGGCAGCCAGCGGCGATGGTCACGATGATCGCGGCCACTGGCAGCAGCAATTCTCGGTGCAGGTGCCAGGCGAAACCGAACCGTTGACCCTGCTGGTACGTGGCGCGCGCCTCGTGTCCGCCACGGACCGCGACGCGGAAGACGTGCAAACCTCGGGCTACGTGGTGGTGTTCGACGACATCTCCGACGTGATCTCGGCGCAGCGTTCCATTGCCTGGGGTGAAGTAGCGCGGCGCCTTGCGCACGAGATCAAGAATCCGCTCACGCCGATCCAGTTGTCAGCCGAGCGTCTACAGATGAAACTCGCGGACAAGCTCGCGCCGAGCGACGCGGACGTGCTGAAGCGCGGCGCAACGACGATCGTCAATCAGGTCGCGGCGATGAAGCAGATGGTGGACAGTTTCCGCGATTACGCGCGCACGCCGCCAGCGGTGCTCGCCAATCTGCAGCTCAACGAACTGGTGAGCGAAGTGCTGACGCTGTACGGTATCGAAGAAGGCAAGAGCGCGATTCGTGTCGAGCTGGCCGCGTTGCCGGTGATACGTGGCGACGCAACGCAATTGCGCCAGGTCATCCACAACCTGCTGCAGAATGCGCAGGATGCGGTAGCCGAGGCCCAGCAACCACGTGTGCTGCTGGAGACGAGGACAGTAGAATATGGCGACCCCGACGCAGAAGGCAAAGCGCGCGTCGCGGTACGTCTGACCGTATCCGACAACGGACCGGGTTTCCCCGCGCGCATTCTGACGCGTGCATTCGAACCTTACGTGACGACCAAGGCCAAAGGAACAGGACTTGGGTTGGCAATGGTCAAGAAGATCGTCGATGAACACGGCGCGCGTATCGACATTCGTAATCGCATGAGAGCAGGCGATGTGATCGAGGGTGCGCAGATTTCGATCCTCTTTCTTCAATTGGCAGACGATGTGGCTGCGGCACCGGGAGCAGGGCCGCAGGCGGCGCATGGCAATGCGGCGCAGGGAACGACAAAAGCAACAGTGCAGACAAGGGCAGCTTAAATGGCAACCATCCTGGTGGTAGATGATGAAATGGGCATCCGGGAATTGCTCTCGGAGATCCTGAGCGACGAAGGGCATGTCGTGGAGGCGGCGGAGAACGCGCAGGAAGCGCGCGACTTCCGGCTGCGCCAGGCGCCTGACCTGGTGCTGCTCGACATCTGGATGCCCGACACTGATGGCGTGACGTTGCTCAAAGAATGGGCCGCGCAAGGTCAACTGACGATGCCGGTGATCATGATGTCGGGCCACGCAACCATCGACACGGCGGTCGAAGCCACCAAGATCGGCGCGCTCAACTTCCTCGAGAAACCGATCGCGCTGCAAAAGTTGCTGAAGGCGGTCGAGCAGGGTCTTGCACGCGGTAATCCGGCACCTGCTGCGCCGGGCGCGGCGAGCAAGCCCGCGGTGCCCAGCAGCCCGTCGGCGGTGGCCTCGGCGGCCGCACTGCCGATGCTCTCCGGTGATGGACTTGGCAGCGGCGCAGGCGCCGCGCAAACGGCCTCGATTTCATTCGACATCCCGCTGCGCGACGCACGCGACGCGTTCGAGCGCGCGTACTTCGAATATCACCTCGCGCGCGAGAATGGCAGCATGACGCGCGTAGCCGAAAAGACCGGGCTTGAACGCACGCATTTGTATCGCAAGCTCAAGCAGCTCGGTGTCGATCTGGGCAAGAACAAGGGCGAGTAAAATTGCCCAGATGTGGGCGCGAATGGTCGGCCAGTGATCGGCCAATCATTCACGTCAGCAAAAAATTTGAGAGAGGGGCTTGAGGCGGTCGGCTCCCTTTGTTATACTCTCGCTTCTTCGTTGGCCCGGTAGCTCAGTTGGTAGAGCAGCGGATTGAAAATCCGCGTGTCGATGGTTCGATTCCGTCCCAGGCCACCAGGATTCAGCCCCAGGAACTCGCAAGATTCCTGGGGCTTTTCCTTTTCTGACGGGCGCGAGGCGTATCGAGCCGCGCGGGTCAGGGCGGTGAGGCTGCTCTTGAGGCCGTTGTTGTGCCTCGGGCGGCATTGGGCGTCGCATGATAAAATCGCGCCAGTTCAAGGACTTGCTGTGCTTTCAGACAAGTCCCTCACGGCTCGGGCTGGTGCTTCATCCGTGTTTGTCATGTGCGTTGGTCACGGGCGATTCTCGCCAGGGCGGCGCAACCGGCGCCCGATCGCGGCAAGGGTTCATCCCGGCGCGGCTCCGTCTGCGAAGCCGCGAAAGCCGCAGAAGCGGCATCGCGCGAAGCCATGTGCCCGACCATTAGCGGTATAAGTGCGAGCGACTTTCCACGCGAGAGGCGCGGCCTATACTGCATGAGCCGGTTGTAACGCCGGCCTGCGTCGCGTGGCATGGCGCATAACGCGCAGCGCGACGTCGCTCTCTTCATTCACGGAGTTTCACGGTGATCCGCAAAGACGCTAAGCGTAGCGCTCTGGTGCTGTTTTCCGGCGGTCAGGACTCGGCTACGTGCCTTGCCTGGGCGCTCGAACGATACGAAACGGTCGAGACACTCGGCTTTAATTATGGTCAGCGGCATCGGGTCGAACTCGAATGCCGGGAAGGCTTCCGCAGTGCGGTTGCCCGCGGGTTTCCGCAGTGGGCCGAGCGGCTTGGCGACGATCACATGATCGACCTGTCCGTGCTCGGGTCGATCAGCGAAACCGCGATGACGCGCGAAATCCAGATCGAGGCCGCGGCGAGCGGCTTGCCGAACACCTTCGTGCCGGGTCGCAATCTGATGTTCATGACCATCGCCGCAGCAATTGCTTATCGGCGCGGTTTGCAGGTGCTGGTTGGCGGTATGTGCGAGACGGATTTCTCCGGCTACCCCGACTGCCGCGACGATACGATGAAGGCGCTGCAAGTGGCGCTCAATCTGGGCATGGATACGCGTCTGCTGCTCGAAACGCCGCTCATGTGGCTCGACAAGGCCGATACGTGGCGCCTCGCGCATGAGCTGGGCGGCGACGAGCTGGTCGAACTGATCCGCGTCGAAACGCACACGTGTTACGTGGGCGAGCGGGCCGAACTGCATGCGTGGGGTTTTGGCTGCGGTGAGTGTCCGGCGTGCCGTCTGCGCAAGCGCGGCTACGAAGCGTATCTGAGCGGCGAGAAAGTCACGGAGCCCGTTTAGGCCGGCATCCGTTCCAGCCATTCCAGACGTCCGGCGTTGTTCCAGACCGCGTGAGCCTGCTCCCTACGAGGCCGCGGGCAACTAGCGGCAACCTTAATCAGGCCATGATGGCCAGGCAGAAAGCAGCATGACGTACGCGGTCAAAGAAATTTTCTACACCTTGCAGGGCGAAGGCGCGAATGCCGGGCGTCCGGCAGTGTTTTGCCGGTTTGCCGGCTGCAACCTGTGGTCGGGCCGCGAGGAAGACCGTGCTGAGGCCGTGTGCCGCTTCTGCGATACGGACTTCGTCGGCACGGATGGCGAGAATGGCGGCAAGTACCGCACCGCCGAAGAACTGGTGCAGATGATCGCGTCGCAATGGCCGGAAGGTGAAGGCGAGCGCTTCGTCGTCTGTACCGGCGGCGAGCCGATGTTGCAGATGGACCAGCCTTTCGTCGGCGCGCTGCATGCCGCGGGCTTCGAGATTGCCATTGAAACCAACGGCTCGTTGCCGGTGCTCGAGACGATCGACTGGATCTGCGTGAGCCCGAAGGCCGACGCACCGCTGGTCGTCACGAAAGGCAACGAACTGAAGGTCGTGATTCCTCAGGACAACCAGCGGTTGTCCGAATACGCGGCGCTCGACTTCGAATATTTCCTCGTCCAGCCTATGGACGGCCCGTCGCGCGACATCAACACCAAACTCGCGATCGACTGGTGCAAACGCCATCCACAATGGCGCCTGTCGATGCAGACCCACAAGTATCTGAACATTCCCTGATTTGCCGTGCTGACGATTACCCGAAAACTCGAATTCGATGCGGGCCACCGCATTCCTGATCACCGTAGCCAGTGTCGCAATCTGCACGGGCATCGCTACGTACTCGAAGTGACGCTGCAAGGCGACCTCGTCGAAACAGAAGGCGCGCCGGATCGCGGCATGGTGATGGACTTCGCCGATGTGAAATCGCTCGCGGTCGAGCATCTGGTGGACGTGTGGGATCACGCGTTTATCGTGTACGAAGGCGATACCCAGGTACGCGGCTTTCTCGACGCCATGCCGGGTCACAAGACGGTGGTGCTCGATCGCATTCCGACGGTCGAAAACCTCGCCGCCGTCGCGTTCAATATCCTCGCCAACGTCTACGACGCGCACTACGGCGTGAACCTGCGTTTGCATAAAGTGCGGCTCTACGAAACGCCGAATTGCTGGGCCGACGTGGTCCGCGATTGAACCCGCGCCGATACGCGACCGGGTGAGCCTCAGCGGCCGCGTTATTGTCACGGTATGATCGTTTCGATAACCAAGCGGAGCGAGACATGCCGGTCAATCCATTGCTCGAGATACTGCCCAGCGGGCAGCCAGCCAGCGGCGCCAGCCGCCTTTCCCGTGTTCCACGCAAGCGTGCGTCTTGCCGGGGAGCGCGGCGATGAGCACCTTCACCAATCCCCTCAAGCAACGTCTGGCGGAAGCCGAACCGCTCTTCGGGCTATGGCTGTCGCTGGGCAGCGATAGCGCCGCCGAGGCGCTCGCGCACGCCGGTTTCGACTGGCTGCTGATCGACATGGAGCATGCGCCCATCGACAGCGCCGATGTCACGAGCCAGTTGCGCGCCATTGCTGCAGCGCACCTGCCGAGCGAGCCCGTGGTGCGCGTGCCGGCGAACGAGGGCTGGCTCGTCAAGCGCGTGCTCGATGCCGGCGCGCGCACGCTGATGTTCCCGAATATCGAATCCGCCGAGGAAGCCGCGCGAGCGGTGCGTCTGACGCAGTACCCAACGGCCGATGCCCCCGACGGTCTGCGCGGCGTGGCCGGTGCCGTGCGCGCCGGTTCGTATGGCATGCGCCGCGACTATGTGCAGACGGCCAACGCGCAGATCGCGACGATCGTGCAGATCGAGTCGGCGCGCGCCGTGCAGGAAGTGGACAAGATCGCGGCGACGCCGGGCGTGGATTGCCTGTTCATCGGACCCGCCGATCTCGCCGCCAGCCTCGGCCATCTCGGCGACTCGAAGCATCCGGAGGTGCAGGAGGCAATGTCGCATGTCGTTGCTGCGGCACAAAAGGCGAACATCGCCACCGGTATCTTCGCTATGGATTCAGCCGGCGCGCGTCAGTATCGCGACGCCGGTTTTCGTTTCATCGCGGTAGCGGCCGACGTCATGTGGCTGGTGCGCGCGACACGTCAGGCGCTTCAGGAGGTTAGGTCATGAGGGTGGTTTCAAAGGGCGTGGCACGCGTGGCCGTTTGCGTTGCCGTCTGTGTGGCAGTGACTGCGTTTTCTGCTGCCGCAAATGCGCAGCAAAAGGCGCCGAAGGTAGATGACCCGGAAACGCAGTCCGCGGTGGCCGACTACAACGCGGGCAACATGGGCGCTGCGCTCACCGAATTCCGGCACGCCGCCGAGCGCGGCAACCGGCTGGCCGAATTCAACTACGCGATGATGCTGCTCAACGGCGAAGGCACCACGGCCAATGTCGACGAAGGCAAGAAGTGGCTGCTCAAAGCCGCTGAAGCGAACATGTCACACGCGCAGTATGTGTACGGCAAGATGTACGACGATGGTGAGTTTGTCGGGCGCGATCCGGTCGAGGCGCATCGCTGGTTTCTGAAGGCCGCGCAGCAGGGTCACGTGCAGGCCGAGCTGGCACTGGCAAATCAGTTTCTGGATGGTCGCGGCACGGCGCGCGACAATCGGCAGGCGTTCATCTGGTACAAGAAAGCGGCCGAGGGTGGCGATATGACCGCGCAGTATGTTGCCGGTTCGTTTTACGAGCGTGGTGGCGATGGCGTGGACAAGAACCTGAACGTCGCGCGTGCGTATTACGCGGCTGCCGCGGCGCAGGGCGATCCCGCCGCCAAGCTCAAGTTTCAGCAACTCAGCGCTGAGTTGCGCGACGAGCACGAAGCCAAGCCGCAGTGATGCTGGCGCGGCGGTAAACGAACAAGGGGCGCTGTGGCGCCCCTTGTTTTTAGCGTTCACGCTCGATGTACCAAGCGTCTATGCGCGACATGACTTCACGTCGCAATCAACTCTGCATCAAGCGCTTCTGCCGGCCCACGCTCATGATGAGCCCGGTGGCAACGCCCAGCGTAATCAACGCCGTTCCCCCGTAACTCATGAACGGTAACGGCACGCCGACCACCGGCAGAATGCCGCTCACCATGCCGATATTGACGAACGCGTAGGTGAAGAAGGCCATCGTGAGCGAGCCCGCCAGCAAGCGTCCAAATAGCGTTGCACCGTTGGCCGCGATGTATAGCCCTCGCGCAATCAGCGCCATATACAGCACCAGCAGCACGACGCCGCCAGCCAGTCCGAACTCTTCGGAGAACACCGCAAAAATGAAGTCGGTGTGCTTCTCAGGAATGAATTCCAGGTGCGCCTGGGTGCCCTTCAACCAGCCCTTGCCGAGCGGGCCACCCGAGCCAATCGCAATCACTGCCTGAATGGTGTGGAAGCCCTTGCCGAGCGGATCCGAAGTCGGATCGAGCAGCGTACAGATACGATGCTTCTGGTAGTCGTGCATCAGCGGCCACTGCACTTCCGGCTGACAGATCTTGTCCTGGAACGTGGCGATAGAGCCCACCGCGATTACCGCAGCAAGCAGCACCGGCACGATCAGTTTGAAGCTGAGGCCTGCGAAGTAGATGACGAACAGCCCTGCCGCGAACACCAGCACCGCCGTGCCGAGGTCAGGCTGTTTGGCGATCAGCCCCACCGGCACGGCAAGAATGATCAGGCCGACGATGTAGTCATACCAGCGCATGACTCCTTCGCGACGCTGGTAGTACCACGCGAGCATCAGCGGCGTGGCGATCTTCATGATCTCGGACGGCTGGATCACCACACCCACGTTGATCCAGCGCTTGGCGCCCTTGCGCGTGAGGCCAAACAGCGCGACCGCGACCAGCAACGCTATGCCGAAGGTGTAGAGCGGGACCGCGAAGCGTATCAGCGTGTTGGGCGGCACGTTGGCCAGCGCCCACATCAGCACGAAGGTCAGCATGATGTTGCGCAGCTGGTCTTCCACCTTGCCCGGCATGTCGAGCGTGGCGCTGTACAGCGTGACGATGCCGACGCACATCAGCAGGAACACCGCCAGCGCGAGCGGGCGGTCGAAGCCGATGAACATCTTCTTGATGCGGTCGAGCCAGGCGCGCTTGTCGAACTGCATGCCTTTCTCCTTACTCGTCGATGCCGCCGGAAACCGGCTGGCGGGGTGACGCGGGCTGAATACTGTCGTCGCGCGAAGGGGCGGCAGCGGTTTGGCCAGGCTCGCTCGCAGGGCGCGGATGACGCGGGCCGGATTTGCGCGATGCGACAGGCTTGGCCGATGACGCTGCAGTAACCGGTGCGACGACGCTCGTGTCGGAAGCTGCCGGCGATGCGGTGGTAGGGCTGAACGGCGTCGAGGGCGTCGAGGGCGACGCTGCGGCTGCGCCAGGCGCGTAAACCGCCGGTGCCGAGAATGAGGCCGGCGCGCTGCTGGAGGCAGCGTTGGCGGCAGCCGCTGCCGCCGCCGAAGCCGCCGCCGCAGCGCTCGCCGCGCCCGGCATGGGCAACGGCGTGAAGCCGGCGGCGACGATGGCCGGTTGCGTCGTTTCGACCGACGATGCGGGCGGCGCGCCAATCACCGGCGCCGATGCGTCCTCGGTGGCCGAGGCCGCGGCTTCGATGGCGGCCGCTTCGGCGCCCGGCTTCTGGCGGTCGACGAGGTAATAGTCGAGCACGTGACGCGCAATCGGGCCCGCCGCTTCCGCACCCCAGCCGCCGTTTTCCACGATCAGCGCAAGCGCGATCTTCGGGTGGTCAGCGGGCGCGAAAGCGATGAAGAGCGCGTGGTCACGCAGATGCTCGGCGATCGCATGACCCTTATAGTTGGCGCCCTGCAGCGAATAGACCTGCGCCGTACCGGTCTTGCCCGCCGCCTGATAAGGCGCGCCAATGAAGAGCTTCGAGGCCGTGCCGTTGGTGACCACACCGACCATCGCCCGCTTGACGATGTCGATGTCGGCCTGGGGCACGTCGATGCGGCCGTCGTCCTTCGGCACGGTGAGGCGCGTATCTTTCGTGATCGGGTTTTCGATCTCTTTCGCAAGGTGAGGCTTCATCACGACGCCGTTGTTGGCGAGCGTGGCCACCGCGTGCGCGAGTTGCAGGATCGTGAACGAGTTGTAGCCCTGGCCGATCCCGAGACTGATGGTCTCACCTTCGTACCAGCGCTGCTGCTCAGGCTTGCGGTAGGCTTTGCGCTTCCATTCCGTGGACGGCAGGATGCCCTTCGCTTCGCCGGAAATATCAATGCCGGTGATCTGGCCGAAGCCCCACGGCTTCATGAAGTTGGCGATCGCGTTAACGCCCAGGTCGTGCGCGAGCATGTAGAAGTACGTATCGTTCGACACCACGATGGCACGGTTCAGGTCGATCCAGCCTTGCCCCGAGCGCACGTCGTTGCGGAACGTGTGGCCACCGAAGGTGTAGAAGCCCGGATCCTGAAAGCCCCAGCTCGGCGTGCGCTTGTGCAGCGTGAGCGCGGCCAGTGCCATGAAAGGCTTGTACGTGGACCCCGGCGGATACGTGCCGTGCAGCGGACGGTTCAGCAGCGGGTGATCGGGCGAGTTGTTGAGGTCGTCCCACGTCTGCTGATCAATGCCGTCCACGAAGGAGTTCGGATCGAAGCTTGGTGCCGAGACGAACGCCAGCACGTCGCCGGTTGCGGGTTCAATGGCGACCAGCGCGCCGCGCTTGCCTGCGAACGCCTGCTCGGCGACCTGCTGAAGGCCGATGTCGAGCGACAGCACGATGTTGTTGCCCGGCGTTGCCTGGGTACGCGACAGCGTACGCACTGGGCGTCCACCAGCGGTGACTTCGACTTCCTCGAAACCGGTCTGGCCATGCAGTTCGGTCTCGTAGCTCTGCTCGATGCCGATTTTGCCGATGTAGTCGGTGCCCTTGTAGTTGTTCGCGTCGAGGCGCGGATCGTAGTGATCCGGATCGCTGTCGTTCTGGTCGCTGGCCTCGTCGATCTTGTCCTGATCGTGCTGCGAAATGCGGCCGATATAACCGATCACGTGCGCCGCCGTCGGCCCGAGTGGGTACTGCCGGAACAGACGCGCGCGCACTTCGACGCCGGGGAAGCGGAAACGCTGCGCGGTGAAACGCGCCACTTCGTCGTCGGTGAGGCGGGTACGGATGGGCAGGCTCTCGAAGTTCTTCGAATCTTCCTGCAGCTTCTTGAAGCGGCGCCGGTCGCGTGCGTCGATGGAGATGACGGTGGCGAGATTGTCGATCACGTTGTCGAGCGTGTCGTTGAGCTTCGAGGGCGTGATTTCGAGCGTGTAGGCCGAATAGTTCTTGGCCAGCACCACGCCGTTACGGTCCGTGATGATGCCGCGGTTCGGCACGATCGGCGCCACGGAAATGCGGTTCTCGTCGGCCTGCAGCGAATACTTGCTGTAATGCCAGACCTGCAGGAACAGGAAACGGAACACGATCAGCCCGAAGCAGACGAACACGAACAGCCCCGCCGCCGCGACGCGCAGGCGGAATTTCGAAAGCTGTTGTTGTGTGTCCTTGAATTCGGCAGCCATGCGTTTGATCAAAGGGCCGCGAGGCGGCCATCGTGAAGTAGCGCCTCACCGGCTGCTTGGGCCAGGAGGCGTGCGTCGTGCGGATCGAGCCGGGCGGGCGAACATCTGTGCAGCGTATTCAGCATGTTCAACGGGGCTCGAGGCGCGCACTGCGCTAAATGGGGCGGGTGTCGTCCGGATCAGCCGGACGCCGCTGCGGCATCAGCAGCAGCACACTCGCAATGGGCCAGAGCGCCGCTTCGACGAACCCGTCGATCAGGTAGCCCCAGCCGGGAAATGCCGCCCCCATCAGAAGACGGATGAAAAACGGCACCAGTTGCGCGACGACGAAGAGCGGCATTACCGCGAAGGTCTGCACGCCAATCGACATCCACAGTACGCGCCTATGGATAGTGATAGCACCATACGAGAGCAGCGTATAGGCCAGCGCATGCTCGCCCAGCAGACTGGCGTTATGCACGTCCATCAGAATGCCGAGCATGAACGCGATGCCCATGCCCACCTTGCGCGGCTGATGGACGTTCCAGAACAGCAGTACCAGTGCGACGAAGTCGGGCACCCCGATCAGACGCCCCCACGGCATCAGGTTCAGCAGGAACGCGGCGGCGAGGCTAAAGGCGATGAAGTACGGATTGACCGGTTGCAGGATGTATTGCGGGCGGTTCACTGCTGGCCCCCCTGCGCGGGTTGTTTGGCGCTGTTATCGGCGGCCGGTTTCGCGGCGGCGGGCGTGCCCGGAGCGGACTTGCCCGCGGCCGCTTTCTCGGCTTTTTCGGCGGCGGCGCGCGCAGCGGCGGACTTTTTCTCGACGGCTGCTTTCTTCTCGCCAGTGCCCTTCTTTTCCGCTGCGGCCGAGGCAGGCTTCGCGGCGGCAGCCGCGGCTGCGCTGCCCGAGGCCGGTGCGGCGGCTTTCGCGTTCTTGTCCGTGGCTTTTTCCGCTGACTTCTCCGTGGTCTTGTCGCCGGGTTTGGCGCCCTTCTTCGCCTTGGCTTCTTTTGCGGCACTGGCGGCGTCGGGTTCGTCGGCGGGACGTGGCAGCACCGTGTTCTGATAGTGCAGCACGAGCAACTGACGCGCGCCGCGCACCGGCGCGACCGGCAGACAGACGACGCGGGCGAAGGCGGTATCCGCCTGCTTGTCGACCCGCACCACCTTCGCGACCGGCAGGCCGGGCGGATAGGTACCGTCCAGTCCGCTCGTCACGAGTTCATCACCCGTCTGAACGTCGGCGCTGATCGGCACGAAGCGCAGA
Source organism: Paraburkholderia sp. DHOC27 (assembly GCF_003429005.1). Classification (GTDB taxonomy): domain Bacteria; phylum Pseudomonadota; class Gammaproteobacteria; order Burkholderiales; family Burkholderiaceae; genus Paraburkholderia. Next base: position 499,950 of record NZ_QVQV01000003.1, on the reverse strand, counting down.
TCGAGCGAGTCGCCCTTCGGGGTGCCGTAGATCACGCTGCGCAAGCCCGTGCGCACCACCTGCACCGGCACGGCCTGATCCTTGTCGGTGAGGAGCGTCACCTCGGCCTGCATCGGGAACACACGCGTGACCTGGCCGATCACGCCGTCTTCGTTGACGACCGGCGAGCCGTTCTGGATGCCCTGCTGTGCGCCACGGCCGATCACGACTTTTTGCGTGAACGGGTCGCGTGTGTCGTACTGGATCTCGGCGGGAATCGACACGGTGGTCATGCGCTGTGACAACTGCAACAACGAGCGCAGATGGGCATTTTCGGCGTTCAGTTCCGCCGCCGAATTGGCCTGCAACGAAAGCTGCAGATTCTTTTTATGGAGCTCGTCGTTCTGACTGCGCAAAGTGGCGCTGGTGACGGCAAGATCGGCAGCCCCCATGAAGATGTCGCGCGGCACCAGTGCGGCACGCTGCAATGGATACAGGCCCGCGCCCAGCACGCCGCGCACGATCTCGAGCGTGTTGAAGCGCGCGTCCGAGATCAGCAAGGCGAGCGCGAGCAGCACGAAGAAAATCAGCCGTGCGAGCGCGGAAGGGCCTTGCTTGAACAGAGGCGGCGGACTGTATTCCATGGTCGGCGCCGGGGGCGTGAGCGGTTGGGTAGAGCTTGGACGCGAAGACGCGCGGTCAGTGCGCGGTGGCTGGTTGACCCAGCTCAAGGCAGGCCGGCCCTGAGGAGGCTAGCCGTCCGATCCGCGCTGCTGACATGGAGAGTCGCTCTCGCTTACTCGTACGAGAAGATGCTGCCGAGCTTGTCCATGCGCTCGAGGGCCATGCCCGAGCCACGCACGACGCAAGTCAGCGGGTCTTCGGCGACGAGCACCGGCAGGCCGGTTTCTTCGGCGAGCAGACGGTCGAGGTCGCGCAGCAGTGCGCCGCCACCCGTCAGCATCATGCCGCGCTCGGCGATGTCCGCGCCGAGTTCCGGCGGCGTTTGTTCGAGCGCGATCTTCACCGACGACACGATCTGGTTCAGCGGATCCGTGAGGGCTTCGAGGATTTCGTTGCTGGAGATGGTGAAGCTGCGCGGAATACCTTCCGACAGGTTGCGGCCCTTCACTTCCATTTCCTTGACTTCAGAGCCAGGGAACGCGGAGCCGATTTCCTTCTTGATGGCTTCGGCGGTTTGCTCGCCGATCAGCATGCCGTAGTTGCGGCGGATGTAGTTGACGATGGCTTCGTCGAACTTGTCACCACCCACGCGCACCGAGCCTTTATAGACGATGCCGCCGAGCGAGATCACGCCGACTTCCGTGGTGCCGCCGCCGATATCGACGACCATCGAGCCGGTGGCTTCCGACACCGGCAGGCCGGCGCCGATTGCGGCAGCCATCGGCTCTTCGATGAGGTACACCTGCGATGCGCCCGCACCATGTGCCGCTTCCTTGATGGCGCGGCGTTCCACCTGGGTAGAACCGCACGGCACGCAGATGATGATGCGCGGCGACGGCGAGAACATACGCGATTCGTGGGCCGTCTTGATGAACTGCTTGATCATCTGTTCGGTGACGGTGAAGTCGGCGATCACGCCGTCTTTCATGGGGCGGATGGCCTCGATGTTACCTGGCACCTTGCCAAGCATCTGCTTGGCTTCCTTGCCCACCGCCTGAATGGTTTTCTTGCCGTTGGGACCGCCTTCCTGGCGGATGGAGACAACTGACGGTTCGTCGAGAACGATACCTTTGCCACGCATGTAGATGAGCGTGTTGGCAGTGCCAAGGTCAATCGCCAGATCGTTAGAGAAGTAGCTGCGCAAAAAACCGAACATTCAAAATCCTGTCTCGCTTGGGGCCGGGGCCTCGCAACTCATGCGCAGGGCGGCAGCGGAAAAAATAACAGCTTCAACCGGGCGGATGCGGCGCCTTAACGGCTTGAAGCTGCGAGGGAATCTACCGGAGGCCGAAACAAGGCCGGCTTCAAACTCTGATTCATTTGTGGGAAATGACCAGAAAGGCCTTGGTAAGTCGGTCCGGGTTTGGGTCGAACGCGTAATGATACCTTATAATTTTGCTTGATTTAAAGGAAACGGTTGGCACTTTTGCCACCGCTGGCCCCTTTTTCGAGGCCGCCCTCCAGTGTTGTAACTCGCTGTCACAGCAATGTTTTTCCACACTGTGACAGCCCGCCACATTTTCCGGTGATTGCATGGCTCTGACTCTGACCGATGTTAAACGCATCGCGCATCTTGCGCGGCTCGAACTGGCCGACGCCGAAGCTGAGCACACACTTGCCCAGCTCAATGACTTTTTCGGCCTCGTCGAGCAGATGCAGGCCGTCGACACCACGGGCATCGAACCGCTCGCGCATCCTATCGAACAGATCGAAGATGTTGCACTGCGCCTGCGTGCGGATGCCGTCACGGAAGTCGTGCAGCGCGACGAATTCCAGCGTCCCGCTCCCGCCGTGCAAGACGGGCTCTATCTGGTGCCCAAGGTCATTGAATAAACCAACGGGCCCCGGCGCGTGGCGCCGCGAGGTTTTGCCCGGCGTGGGTTATAGGTGTGACTCATAGGTGTGACTCTTAGGCGGGATCCACCGGCTGTCTGGCCAAACGCCTCTCCGGCAGTGCCTGCGGCGCTGCCGCGCTCTTCAGGAAGAACGTAATGCATGAAAAAAGCTTGACCGAACTGCGTGCCGCGCTCGCTGCGAAGGAATGCTCAGCAGTCGAACTGGCGCAGTTGTATCTAAAACGCATCGCTGACGCCAACAGCCTGAACGCCTTCGTGCAGGTCGACGAAGAGCTGACCCTGGCGCAGGCCAAAGCCGCCGACGCGCTGCTTCACACCGGCCACGCCGGGCCGCTGGTGGGCGTGCCGATCGCGCACAAGGACGTGTTCGTCACGCGCGGCTGGCGCTCCACGGCCGGTTCGAAAATGCTCGCCAACTACACGAGCCCGTTCGATGCAACCGTGGTCGAGCGTTTGAATCGCGCCGGCATGGTGTGCGTCGGCAAGACCAACATGGACGAGTTCGCGATGGGCTCCTCCAACGAGAATTCGTACTTCGGTCCGGTGCAGAACCCGTGGGACCTCAAGGCGGTGCCGGGTGGCTCGTCGGGCGGCTCGGCGGCGGCGGTCGCCGCGCGCCTTGCGCCGGCTGCCACCGGCACAGATACCGGCGGCTCGATTCGCCAGCCGGCGTCGTTCTCCGGCATCACCGGCATCAAGCCCACGTATGGCCGCGTGTCGCGCTACGGCATGATCGCGTTTGCGTCGTCGCTCGACCAGGCGGGTCCGATGGCGCAAAGCGCGTCGGATTGCGCCACCCTGCTCAACGCAATGGCCGGGTTCGACACGCACGATTCGACCAGCCTCCAGCGTGACGACGAAGACTACACGCGTTACCTGGGTCAGGCGTGGTCGGCTGACGCTGCTGCGGGTTCTGCAGCCCCAGCAGGTGCTGGCGCGAAGCCCCTGGCAGGATTGCGCATTGGCTTGCCGAAGGAATACTTCGGCGCGGGTCTCGCGGACGACGTGCGCGCGACCATCGACGCCGCCCTGAAGCAATACGAAGCACTCGGCGCCACGCTCGTAGACGTGTCGCTGCCCAAAACCGAGCTCTCCATCCCGGTGTATTACGTGATCGCGCCGGCGGAAGCTTCGTCGAACCTGTCGCGTTTCGACGGCGTGCGCTACGGCCATCGTGCCGCGGAATACCGTGATCTGCTCGACATGTACAAGAAGTCGCGCGCCGAGGGCTTCGGTCCGGAAGTGAAGCGGCGCATTCTGGTGGGCGCCTACGTACTGTCGCACGGCTACTACGACGCGTACTACCTGCAGGCGCAAAAGATCCGCCGCATCATCGCGCAGGATTTCCAGCAGGCGTTCGAGCAGTGCGACGTCATCATGGGACCGGTCGCGCCATCGGTGGCGTGGGATCTCGGCGCCAAGGGCGACGATCCGCTGCAGATGTATCTCGCCGATATCTACACGCTCTCGGTGAGCCTCGCCGGTTTGCCCGGCATGAGCGTGCCCTGCGGCTTTGGCGCGGGCGCGAATGCGCAGCGCCCGGTGGGTCTGCAGATCATCGGCAACTACTTCAATGAAGCTCGCATGCTGCAGGTTGCAGACGCGTTCCAGCGTGCCACGGACTGGCACCGCAAAGCACCGGCAGGAGTTTGACTATGGCCAAGGAATGGGAAGTTGTCATCGGTCTCGAAACGCACACGCAACTGTCGACCGTTTCGAAGATTTTCTCGGGCGCGGCCACGCAGTTTGGCGCTGAGCCCAACACGCAAGCCTGCCCCGTGGATCTCGCCCTGCCGGGCACGCTGCCGGTGATGAACCGCGGCGCCGTGCAGCGCGCCATCGAATTCGGTCTCGCCATCGGCGCGACCATCGCGCCGCGCAGCATCTTCGCGCGCAAGAATTATTTCTACCCCGATCTGCCGAAGGGCTATCAGATCAGCCAGTACGAGATTCCGGTCGTGCAGGGCGGCACGGTCACGATTCAGGTGCCGGCCAATGAAAAGGCGGGCAAGGAAGCCTACGTCAAGACTATCAATCTGACGCGCGCCCACCTCGAAGAAGACGCGGGCAAGTCGCTGCACGAAGACTTCGCGGACATGACCGGCATCGACCTGAATCGCGCCGGCACGCCGCTGCTCGAAATCGTCACCGAGCCGGAAATGCGCAGTGCGGCCGAAGCGGTTGCCTACGCCAAGACGCTGCATACGCTCGTCACATGGCTCGGCATTTGTGACGGCAACATGCAGGAAGGCTCGTTCCGTTGCGATGCGAACGTGTCCGTGCGCCCGGTCGGGCAAGCGGAATTCGGCACGCGCGCCGAGATCAAGAACCTGAACTCGTTCCGCTTCCTCGAAGAAGCGATTCAATACGAAGTGCGCCGTCAGATCGAACTGATCGAAGACGGTGGCACGGTGGTGCAGGAAACGCGTCTGTACGACCCGGACCGCCGCGAAACGCGTTCCATGCGCAGCAAGGAAGACGCGCACGATTATCGCTATTTCCCCGACCCCGATCTGATGCCGCTGATGATCGACGCGGAATGGGTCAAGCGCGTGAAGGCCGAAATGCCGGAGCTGCCGGTGGCGATTCAGCAGCGTCTGGTGGAGCAATACGGTCTGACGCCGTATGACGCCGTGGTGCTGACCTCGAGCAAGGCGATGGCCGCCTACTACGAAGCCGTGGTGGCGAAGATCGGCGCGGCACACGCCAAAGTTGCAGCGAACTGGATGATGGGCGAGGTGTCGTCGCTGCTGAATCGCGAGGGGCTCGAGATTGCCGACAGTCCGGTCTCGTCGGCGCAGCTCGCGTTGCTGTTGCAGCGCATTGCTGACGGCACGATCTCGAACAAGATCGCCAAGGAAATTTTCGTCGCCATGTGGGACGAAAAGGCCACGGACGAAGCTGCCGCTGACCGCATCATCGAAGCGAAGGGCCTCAAGCAGATTTCCGACACTGGCGCGCTCGAAGCGATCATCGACGAAGTGCTCGCAGCCAATCAGAAGTCGGTCGAGGAATTCCGCGCGGGCAAGGAAAAGGCCTTCAACGCGCTGATCGGTCAGGCCATGAAGGCGACCAAGGGCAAGGCGAATCCGCAGCAGGTCAATGAACTGCTGAAGAAGAAGCTGTCCTGATCCTGGACGAGGTAAGGTGAGGGACGCGGCTTGCGCTTCGGTGTGCGCTGCGTCCCTCCGAGACGGGCTGTTGCCGGACGAAAGTAGGGCAGCGGCCCGTTTCCTTTTGCAGGACCCCGCGGCGTTTGGACGGTACAGGCGCGGCGGCAGATTCGGGAGAACATGCATGTCAAAAAAGCCGGAACTCGACGATTACCGCGTGCCGTATTTCGATGACACCAAACGCATCGAGAAATTCGCGCTCGCGCAATTCGATCCGGGCACGAAGCCGTTTTCGACGGGATCAAAAGATTCCGACAAGGCGCGCCTCGCCGAAGTCGGCGCGCAGCTCGACGCGTTGCAGGAGCGTCTGCATGCGCAGCGTGTGCAGCGCGTGTTGCTGGTGCTGCAGGGCATGGATACGAGCGGCAAGGACGGCACGGTGCGTGCGGTGTTTCACGAGGTGGATCCGCTCGGCCTGCGGATCGTGCCGTTCAAGGCGCCCACGCCTACCGAGCTGGCGCATGATTTTCTCTGGCGCGTCCATTCACAGGCACCGGCTGCCGGCGAGTTGACGGTGTTCAACCGCAGTCACTACGAAGACGTGCTGGTGCCGGTGGTGCTGGGGCAACTGAACAAGGACGAAGCGCAGACGCGCTACCGTCACATTCGCGAGTTCGAAGCGTTGCTCGCGGACAGCGGTACGACGATCATCAAATGCATGCTGCACATTTCGAAGGACGAGCAGCGCGAGCGTTTGCAGGCGCGCATCGACGATCCGACCAAGCACTGGAAGTTCGACGTGTCGGATCTCGAAGCGCGCAAGCAATGGGACCAATATCAGGAGGCGTATCAGGATGCACTGGCCGCGACTTCGACCGAGTTTGCGCCGTGGTACATCATCCCGGCCGATTCGAAGACGCATCGCAACGTGATGGTCGCCGAGTTGCTGCTGCGTACGCTCGAAGGTTTGAAGCTCGAATATCCGCCCGCGAAGGAATCGCTCAAGGGCGTGAAGGTCGAATGACCTAAAAGCGGACCGCTGGCCCAGGCCCCGGCGGTCCAGGCGTGGCGCTCACCGCGACGCCCTACCCATCACGAATCAACAAGAAAGGAACGACATGTTGCGTGTTATCACCGCCAACCTGAACGGCATCCGCTCCGCGGCAAAGAAAGGCTTTTTCGAATGGTTCGGCGAGCAGAAAGCCGACGTGTTGTGCGTGCAGGAAATCAAATGCTCGCAGGACGACATGACGCCTGAATTCCTCGCGCCGCACAATTTCACCGGCTATTTCCAGCATGCGGTGAAGAAAGGCTACAGCGGCGCGGGCGTTTATACGCGGCACGAGCCGGATGAAGTCGTGATCGGCTTTGGCAGCGAAGAGTTCGATCCGGAAGGGCGCTACGTGGAGCTGCGTTTTGGCAAGCTCTCCATCGTGTCGGTGTATGTGCCGTCCGGTTCGAGTGGTGAAGACCGTCAGCAAGCCAAGTTCCGCTTCATGGACGAGTTCATGCCGCATCTCGCCGAACTCGGCAAGGAGCGCGAGGTGATCGTGTGCGGCGACGTGAACATCGTCCACAAGGAAATCGACATCAAGAACTGGAAGAGCAATCAGAAGAACTCAGGTTGCTTGCCGGAAGAGCGTGCGTGGCTCACCAAATTGTTCGACGAAGTGGGCTATGTGGACGTGTTCCGCACGCTCGATCAGCGCCCCGAGCAGTACACGTGGTGGAGCAATCGCGGCCAGGCGTACGCGAAGAACGTGGGGTGGCGGATCGATTATCAGATCGCGACATCCGGCATTGCCAGCAAGGCCAAGCGTACCGAGGTGTTCCGCGACATCAAGTTCAGTGACCACGCGCCGCTAACGGTCGATTACGACCACAAGGTGAAGAAGTAATCCGACGTCAGGCGTCGGTGGCAGCGCAGACGTGAAGCGAAGCGTGCGAGTCTGGACGTTCGCTTAACGTCTGCAAGCGGATTACTGATCGCGCAGGCCGGTGCGGCGAGGCCGCCCGATGCCGGCATAGTCCGGGAGCTGGTCGACCGTTTTGCCAATCGCCTTGGCGTAGAGCACCAGCATATCCGGCAGCCGTTTCATGATGTCGGCGCGCCGTGCCGGCGTGTACGGATGTACGTAGATATAGCCCTGATCGTGATTGCTGCGCGTCGCGGCGGCCAGCTTGTCCCACAGCGTGATGGCAGCACGCGGGTCGTAGCCGGCGCGTGAGGCGATGTCGCTGCCAATCACATCGGCTTCGGTTTCGTCGGTGTTCGAGTATTTCATTTCCAGCAGTTGCGAACCGATGCCAAGCGGCGCTACGCCGAGATCGGCGAGCCCGAACAATTGCGGAATGGTCCCGGTCGAATCGAGCTGCCCCGCCTGTTGTTCGCCGAGGCGCTCGCGTGCGTGCTCACGCAACGCGTGCGCGATCTCATGGCCGAGCAGCATGCCGAGTTCATTGTCGTTCAGACGAACGCGATCGAGAATGCCGCTGTAAATCACGATCTTGCCGCCCGGCAGACAGTACATGCGGATATCGGGCGAACGGATCACCGCAATTTCCCACTTCCAGTTTTTGGCCCGCTCGTTCCACTTCAACGAGTACGGAATCAGCTTGTCGACGATGGTTTGCACGCGGATCACACGTGCATCCGTGTCGGGGTAGAGCCGGTCGGCGTGGACGGCGCCGCGCACGATCTCGGCGAATTCATCGGCCGCCTGGCTTTCCAGAGCCGGTGAAGGAATCAGGTTGCGGAACAGCGCGTATTTGCCGAATTGCGGCTGCGGATTGGGCGAGTAGGCCGGCGCCTTGTTTTCGCTGGCTGAGGCGGCACTCGGGGCAGAAGCTGTGGCCGTAGCCGAGCCGGTCGCAGCGCCGGTGGCCGATGCAGACGCGGCGGCGGGCGTACGGGCGGGCTGCTTCGCCGTGACCGGCGGGTTGGGCTGCACGCCCGAGGCTGACACGGCGGGTGCGGCGGACGGCGCGTTTGCGGTGCCGTTCGTGGTGGGTCCGCTGGCTGCATTGGCGCCGCTTGTTGCATTCGATGTCGCCGCCGCAGGACCTTCCGCAGACGGGGCACTCGGTGCCGATCTGGCAGCGGGCGCGCTGGGAGGAAGCGGCGTCGAAGGGCTGGAGGTGGGCGAAGAGCCCGATGCCGCTGACGCCGCGACAGCGGGCATGGCGGCCGCATAGGCGTTGCATGGCGCGACGACGGCGCCACTCACCGGGACCAGCAACATCAACGCCGTCCGCAGCGAGCGCGACACTCGCGCGACTGCCAAACGCCGTAACACGCTCCACGCCGACTCTTGCCTCGGAGATACGGGGTGAGCAGCCGTGTCTTCCAAAGCGCGATACGCAACGGTAACGGGAGCCGAAGCCGCCCCGCCGTCGACAGGTCCCACGCCCGTCGACGCCGCCACCCGCCGCGTAACGACCCCGCTCACGGCTTCGCTCTCCACGGCGCGATGCGCAGCAGCAGCAGCATGCCGGGCAGCGCCAGCGCGGTACAGGCAAGGAAGTAATCGAACCAGCCGATCTGCGCGACCACGTAACCGCTTGCCGCCGAGGCCAACGTCCGCGGCACGGACGCGAGGCTCGTGAAAAGCGCGAACTGGGTCGCGGTGTAGCGCGGGTCCGTCGTGCTGGCGATGTAGGCAGTGAACGCGGCCATCGTCAGACCGGTGGCGAAGGTTTCGAGCCCATAGACGAGCGCCAGCGCCACCGAGCGTGGATCGAGCTGCACCGTCCAGTCGATGCCGAACACGGACAGCAGTTCCGTCACCGCGTGGCTGGTGAAGACCGCGAAATCGTAGATCGCCGTGAGGCCGGGCGAAGAAGGCCCAAGATGCGCGAGCCACGCAAAGCCGAAGGTGGACAGCATCTGCAGCGCGCCGAATACCCACAGGCCGCGGCCAATGCCGATGCGCATCATCCAGATACCGCCGACGATGCCGCCCGCGAGGCTCGCACCGAACGCGGTGGTCTTGGCGATCACGCCGATCTGCGTGCGCGAATAGCCGATATCGAGGAAGAACGACGTCGACAGATTGGTCGCCATCGTATCGCCGAGCTTGTAGAGAAAGATGAAGCTCAGCACGAACAGCGCGCCGCGCCATCCATCACGCTGGATGAATTCACGGAACGGTTCGACGATCGCTTCGCGCAGATTCTTGGGCGGCGCGCCGTGCACTTCGGGCTCACGCACGACGAGCGTCATGATCATGCCCGGCACCATGAACGCCGCGGTGACCATGAACACGGTGGTCCACGGCAGATGGTCCGAGAGGATCAGCGCGAGTGAACCCGGCACCAGCGCGGCGATCTTGTAAGCGTTCACGTGCACTGCGTTGCCGAGACCCTGCTCGGTGTCGGTCAGCAGTTCGCGCCGGTAGGCATCAATGGAAATGTCCTGGCTTGCACCGAAGAACGCGACCAGCGCGGTCAGCGCGGCAACCGTCCAGATCGCTTCTTTCGGTGAGACGAATCCGAGCGAGGCAATCGCGCCCGCCACGAGAATCTGCGTGACCAGCATCCAGCCGCGTCGCCGACCAGGCCGCCAGCCGGGCAGGCGCGGCACGTAGCGGTCCATCAGCGGAGCCCAGATGAACTTCCAGGTGTAGGGAAACTGGATCAGCGCGAAGAGGCCAATCTCCTTCAGATTGACACCCTCTGAGCGCAACCACGCCTGCACCAGATAGACGAGCGTGAACAGCGGCAATCCCGACGTGAAGCCGAGAAAGACGCAAATCAGCATGTGCGTATTTAGAAAGGCACGCCAGCCGGTATGTTCTACATGAGCGGTTAGTGCGGGCGCCTCGTGCGGCGGGTTCGACATTTGGAGGTGTGGTTAGCTTTTCTTGACGCGATAGACCGCAAGACTACCACGCCAGTTCACGCCCCAACGCACCGCCTGACCGCCGTGCAGCACTACGCGGTCGAGAATTTCGATGCCGACCTCCGGCGCCAGCGCCTCGAAATCCTTGATGGTCAGCACCCGCACGTTCGGCGTGTTGTGCCATTGATAAGGCAGCGATTTCGACACCGGCATGCGCCCCTGCAACACCGACAACCGGTGCGCCCAGTAGCCGAAATTCGGGAACGAGACGATGCACTGCTTGCCGACCCGCACCGTCTCGCGCAGGATCGCCGCTGTCTGATGAATGGTCTGCAAGGTCTGCGACAGGATCGCAAAGTCGAAGCTGCCGTCTTCGAAGAGACGCAGGCCGTCCTCGAGATTCTGCTGGATCACGTTCACGCCGTTCTTCGCGGAAGCGAGCACGCCGGCGTCGTTGATTTCGATGCCGTAGCCCGTCACTTCGAGTTCTTCGCTCAGTGTGGCGAGCAGCGAACCGTCGCCGCAGCCCAGGTCGAGCACGGTCGCCCGCGGTTCGACCCAGCGGGCGATGGCGCGGAAGTCGGGCCGCAGCGCAAGATAATCGAGAGCGCGCTGGTTCATGCGTTCACCTCGCTGGCAATACGTTCGTAATAGGCGCGCATCACGTTGTGGTAGCGCGCGTCGTCGAGCAGGAAAGCGTCGTGGCCGTGCGGGGCGTCGATTTCCGCATACGTGACCGTGCGCTTGTGATCCAGCAGCGCCTTCACCAGTTCGCGCGAGCGCGCCGGCGCGAAGCGCCAGTCGGTCGTGAAGCTGGCAATCAGGTATTTCGCCGTGGTGTGAGCGACGGCTTTGGTCAGATCGCCGTCGAAGGCCTTGGCGGGATCGAAGTAGTCGAGCGCACGGGTGATCAGCAGATACGTGTTGGCGTCGAAGTAGTCGGCGAACTTGTCGCCCTGATAGCGCAGATACGACTCCACTTCGAATTCGACGTCGAAATTGAAGTTGTACGCATCCAGTGCGCCTTCGGCGCGCCGCAGCGAGCGGCCGAATTTCTCGGCCATGTCGTCATCCGACAAATACGTGATGTGGCCGATCATGCGCGCCACGCGCAAGCCGCGCTTCGGCTTCACGTTGTGCGCGTAGTAGTTGCCGCCATGGAAGTCCGGGTCCGAGAGGATCGCCGAGCGCGCGACTTCGTTGAATGCGATGTTCTGCGCGGAGAGCTTGGGCGTCGACGCCACCACGATGCAGTGGCCGACGCGATCCGGATACATCATGCTCCACGCGAGCGCCTGCATGCCGCCCAGACTGCCACCCATCACCGCCGCGAAGCGCTGGATGCCGAACGCGTCCGCCACGCGGGTTTGCGCGTTGACCCAGTCTTCGACGGTGACCACCGGAAAACTCGCGCCATACGGTTCGCCAGTGGCCGGGTTCAAGCTCATGGGCCCGGTCGAGCCGAAGCACGAACCCAGGTTGTTCACGCCGATTACAAAGAACCGGTTGGTGTCGAGCGGCTTGCCGGGGCCGACCATGTTGTCCCACCAGCCGACGTTCTTGGGGTCGTCGGCGTAGACGCCTGCCACGTGGTGCGAGGCGTTCAACGCGTGGCAAACCAGCACGGCATTGCTGTGTGCTGCGTTGAGCGTGCCGTAGGTCTCGACCATCAGGTCGAAGCTGGCGAGCGAGCTGCCGTTCTGCATGAGCAGCGGCTCGGGGAAATGCATTTTTTGGGGAGCGACGATACCGATCGATTCCATTCATTCCGCCTTCTACAGGAGCGGCTAAATGGTGTCGGCAATGCGCGAAGAGACAGGGTGCGCGGCTGACGACCTCTTTAGCCGCATTTATAGTGAACCGCCGGACTGGAGTCCGGCTGGTTCGCGCGCCCGCAATCGAGTCAGCAAATCGGCGCGTCTGTTACAGCATCAATCACATCATTCAGGCGCAAAGTATAGCGGAAAATTCGCCGTGACAGCGTCGGCGCGGGCCGCACTCAGGCACCCGCACGGTTTCGGAAGCGCCGTAACTGGATGGCGGCAAACAGCATCAGGACGCCATAGAAGATCGCATACGTGCCGATCAGCCAGATCAGTGACAACGCGCCCGCGCCCGGATACATCAGGATAAACACGCCCACTGCGGCGGATAACAGACCCGACAGGCCGACCACCCAGGGATGCGCATTGGCGCGCCGATATTGAATGGCGTAGATGATTTCGAAGATGCCGACCGCGAGCGCCCACGCGCCGATAATCATCACGAGGATGATGGCCGTTTCGTTCGGCCAGAAGAACGCGATCAGCCCGGCAATGACGCCGATCAAGCCGACGAATGCATAAGCCCAGCGCCGTGTGCCGCCGCCCCGCACCCCGTAGATGAGCGCGAAGGCGCCGTCGACGATCGCATAGGCGCCCCACACGAGCGCCAGCGTGGTGATGGTGAGGCCCGGCAACGTGAAGGCAAGGATGCCGAACAGGATGGCGACGATGCCGCGGATGGCGAGCCAGCCCCAGTGGGCGGCCAGTGTATGCAGGCCCGGCGGCAACGTGGACAGGAATGGACTGTTCATGGCGTGGTGACTCCCAGAGTTCAGGATTGAGGCGCAGTCCGGTGCGATCCGTGTAAGGACGTCGGCACATGAGGGAGTGCCGCCGTCCTTGCACGAAACTTCAACGGACTACTGAAGAATCAATCTTAACTGAGCATCTGCCTGTTCGGCCGGGTTGCGTGCGAAGCCGCTACGCACGTAACGGTGCCAGCGACCCACGATATAGCTCAACAAAAGATTGGCGCGCACGGCTGGATCGTAGTCGCCCGGCAACGGTACGGGTGTGCCATGCGGACTGTCTGAACGGTCCGCCGAGGCCTGATCCTGCTGGACATTGGCGTCCATCAGACCGAGTCGCAGGCATTGCTTGAACGACGCCTCGACACGTTCGATCATCTGGTTCACGCGCTCTGTCAGACGCTCGTGTTCGCCCACCAGCGCCTCGCAGGTCAGCACCCGCGTCATGCCCGGATTTTTCGCGGAAAAGTTGAGCAGCATCAACGCGATGGCACGTGCCTGCAAAACGCCATTCGGTTCTTTGGTGACGATCTGGTTGATGAGCCCGAAGATGGATTGTTCGATGAACTCGATCAGGGCTTCGAACATTTGCGCCTTGCTGGCGAAATGCCGGTACAGCGCGGCTTCGGAGACACCCAGCCGGGCGGCCAGCGCCGCCGTCGTGATCTTTTCGTTTTTTGGCGCCTCCAGCATGGAGGCGAGTGTCTGGAGGATATGCACGCGCCGCTCGCCCGGTTTGAGGCGCGCGGCACGGTGAGGACTACTGTCCTGGCCTGGCTGGTCTTCGGTTACGGCTTCGTCATGCTTGTGATCCGGTTGCATGCTGTCGTCCCTTCAGTCGCACTGAGCGGGTGCCCAATCTCAGTGATTTTAGCGAACGAATGCGTCGGTCGACATAGTGCGGACGGCCAGTACCCGGCAGGCGGCCCAGCGTGCCGTCCGCGCGCAGCGGATTCGGCAGATGGCCGACAATCCACACGGTGCGAATGCCGAGCCGGCGGTAGTTTTTCAGATGCGAGCGGGTATCTTCGACGAGGATCGCGTCGGCAAGCGGCACGTGGGCGTCGCGCATGGCCCGGCGCAGCATGCTGGGGTCCGGCTTGGCGCGCCAGTAGCGGCGGTCGCGCATGTGTTCGATGGCGATCACGCGCTCGAACAGCCGCTCGATACGCAACTCGGCCAGCACGGCGCGGGCGTAGTCTTCGGGCGCGTTGGTCAGCACGATCTTGCGGCCGGGCAGCGCGGCGACGAGCCGCGCCAGACCGCGCTCGCTGCGCACCATCGAAGGCAGGTCGGGAAACGTGTGCACGACTTTCAGGAAGTCGTGCGCATCGACCGGATGGTGACGCGTCAGGCCGAGCAGCGCTGCGCCGTAGCGCTCCGTGTAGCCGGTGCGCAGGCGGTTGGCCTCGTCTCGCTCCACCTGCAACGTGTCGATGATGTATTGCGTCATCGCCCGGTTGATAGCGGGAAAGATCGCGTGCGACGCGTGGTGCAGGGTGTTGTCGAGATCGAAGAGCCACACGGGACTGCCGCCCGCAATGTGCGGTCGACGGCGCCGGGTGTGTCTTGAGGGGAAAGTGCGCATGAGGGTGAGGAGCGGTGCTGGCGCGTGCCGCTACTGCATTGAGGCTGCGGGCGGCTGCCAGCTTTCCATCAGCAGGTTTGCGCGGCACATCCACCGGACGTGCCGCGCACGCAGCGCATATTAATGCGAGCGGATCATCGTGCCGAACGGCTGTTCGGTGAGAATTTCCAGCAGAACCGAATGTTCGATGCGGCCGTCGACGATGTGCACCGAGCGCACGCCGCTCTTGGCCGCGTCGAGTGCGGAAGCGATCTTCGGCAGCATGCCGCCGGAGATGGTGCCGTCTTCGAACAGCGCGTCGATTTCCCGCGCCGACAGGTCGGTGAGCAGGTTGCCTTCCTTGTCCATCACGCCGGGGATGTTGGTCATCATGACGAGCTTCTCGGCGTTCAGTACGACCGCCAGCTTGCCCGCGACCAGATCCGCGTTGATGTTGTAGGAAAGGCCGTCTTCACCGAAGCCGATAGGCGAGATGACCGGAATGAACGCGTCGTCCTGGAGCGCTTTCACGACAGCCGGATTGATCGCCTCCACTTCGCCCACCTGACCGATATCGAGGTACTGGCCGGGGTTGTCGCGGTCGGGCATCAGCATCTTGCGCGCGTGGATCAGGCCGCCGTCCTTGCCGGTGAGGCCCACAGCCTGGCCGCCAAAGTGATTGATGAGCGTGACGATATCCTGCTGCACTTCACCGCCGAGCACCCACTCGACGACTTCCATCGTCTCTTCGTCGGTGACGCGCATGCCCTGGATGAACGTGCCCTGCTTGCCGATCTTCTTGAGCGCCTGGTCGATCTGCGGACCACCGCCGTGCACGATGACCGGATTGATACCGACCAGCTTCAGCAGAATCACGTCGCGCGCGAAGCCTTGCTTCAGGCGCTCTTCGGTCATCGCGTTGCCGCCGTATTTGATGACCACGGTCTTGCCGTGATATTGCTTGATGTAAGGCAGCGCCTCGGCCAGGATTTCAGCCTTGAGGGTGGGCGCGATCTGCGAGAGGTCGGGAATGTCGGACATGGCGGCGGGGCTCAGGCACGGAACAGTTGAAACACGGCGAATTGTACAGGACTGGCGCAGTGCAGCAGGGATTTCCACACGTAACAGGCCTCGGCCGGACGGCTAATTTCACACCACGCAATGATGCTTTCAACCGTCCTGCGAGACGTGGCATTATTTCTCCACCGGATGTCCGGTTTTACTCGGAACTGTCATGAACCCGCCCGCCTCCCAAGCGCCGGTGAAAAGCGCCCGCTGTCCGCGCTGTGGCAATGCGTTCGACTGCGGCAGACACGCCGCGCCGCCGGGATGCTGGTGCGCCGCCATGCCGAGCCTGCCCGCAAACCGTCTCGAGGCGGGCGGCCGATGTCTTTGTCCAGAGTGCCTCGCCGCTGAAATCGCGGCGACCCAAGGGCTGCCGGGCGGTGCCAGTACGAAAGCCGGCGAGGATCACTGAAGCGGCGTGCCGCAAAGCGCGTTGGCATTTTCTGGCACTGCTCGGTGCTTATTTGCCAGGACTCGCCAGCGCGGCCAGATCATGCGTGACCTCGTCCATGACGGGTCCCCACTCGCCGAATTCGCGTTGGCGATACAGCGTGGCGGACGGATACCACGGGTTGTCGCGCCGCTCCAGCAGCCAGGTCCAGTGTGGATTGGTGTCGAGCAGCACCCAGGTGCGCTGGCCGATCGCGCCACTCAGATGGGCCACCGAGGTGCAAACGGTAATGACGAGATCCAGCGCGCCGACGAACGCGGCCGTGTCATCGAAGGTTGCCAGTTCACCGCTGTAGTCGAACATGGGCAAGCCAGCGTCACGGGCGGCGGCGACGTCTGCCGCGGCGCCCGGTTGCAGCGAATAGAACGCCACGCCTTCCAGTTTCGCGAAGGCCTTCGCGTAGCGTTCCCAGCCCACCCGGCGAAAAGGATTGCGCTGATGCCCCAGGCTCCCCGTCCACGCCAGGCCAACGTTGAGCCCGTGTTCTGCGGCTAGGCGCGAGCGCCAGGCGGCCACCGCGGCCGGATCGGGATGCAGATACGGCACGGTCTCCGGCAACGTGTTGCCGAGCGTGCCCAGCACGAGCGGCACGCTCAAGAGAGGAATCTCGTAGTCGAACTGCGGCAGGGACTCGACGCCGCCTCCGGCCGAATACGCGTCGACGTGCTGCGCCAGACTGCGTTCGAGCAAGGCGCCCATCTGCGGAAACGAGTTCCATACGAGGCGCCCGCCTTCTGCGTGGACGCGCTCGGCCAGCAGCGGAATGAAGCGGCAGCCTTGCAGCAGATCGCCCATGCCCTGCTCGCCCCACACCAGCAAGGTTTTTCCCGCGAGCGGCTCGCCCTGCCACTGTGGTGCCGGAAAGGCCGGCCGCGCGCCACCCAGTTCCATCGCGCCTTGCCAGCGTGCTTCATGTGCAGGCCAACCGTGCGCATAGTCGCCGCGTACGAGCTGCACCAGGGCGAGATTGGAACGCATGGCCGGGTCGCCGGGCGCGCGTTCAGCGGCGCGTTGCGTGAGGTCTTCCGCCTCTTCCCAACGTTGCGCTTCCTTGAGAGCCAGCGCATAGTTGTTGAGCGCGAGCGCACTGTCAGGCGCGAGTTCGACGGCGCGTTGACCGGCCTGCAACGCGCGCGGCAAGTTCATGGCAAAGCGGCACGCCTGGGCGAGATTGATCCATGCGTCGCTGTTCGACGGCTGCGCTTTGACCGCGCCTTCGAGCAACACGACCTGTTCGGACGTGTTCTCGCGGAGGATGGCCAGCGCGCCCGCCAGATTGTTGCGCAGTTGCGGAAGATCGGGGTTCAGCGCGAGTGCGTGGCGATACGGATCGAGTGCGTCACGATGACGATTCGCCATTTGCAGCGCATAGCCGAGGCGAAAGTGGGTGATCGGGTCGTCGGGATAAAGTTGCGCAATGGCGGCGGAGAGCGCGATGACATCATCGTGACGATGCTGTTCGAGCAACGCTCGCGTGATTTGTTGCAGAACGGTGTCGTCGAGCGCCTGTAGATGTCCGGCAGCTTCGAGCCAGATGCACTGCGCTTCCACCTGACCGCGCTGCTTTGCTGCCGCCGCGTGTTGCAGAAAAGTCAAAAAGGCGGGCCACGCAGGGTGGCCAGGGGCGGAAATCATATGCGACATGAATCTATCCTGGCGGTGACGCGATGTTTGTCAAGCGGTGGATGCTACCGACGCAAAGCGTCGCCGTATGTGAGACGAGTCTGAACGGGTAAACTCGTGTCATGCATCGTATAACCAACACCGGCCGCGTCAACCTGGGACATCTGTTCTGGCTGCGCTGCCTCGCTATCATCGGCCAACTGGTGACCATCGCGGTCGTCCAGATTTTTATTGGCGTGCACTTGCCGTTGCAGGCCATGCTGCTTGTGATCGGCCTCGAAATGGTGTTCAACGCGCTGACGTGGATGCGCGTCGCGCGGCAACGCCCTGAATCCAATCTCGAATTGTTCGGGCAACTATGGGTCGATCTGGGCACCTTGTCCGCGCTCCTGTTCCTGTCGGGCGGCACGACGAATCCGTTTGTTTCGCTGTATCTACCTTCGCTGGCCATCGCGGCCGCGGTGCTGCCGTGGCATCTGATGGCCTGGCTCGCAGCCTTCGCCGTGATTTGCTACGCACTGCTTGGCTTCGATTCCGTGCCGCTGAATCTCGACAACCCGGCCAATCTGTTCGACTACTACCGCGCCGGTGAGTGGGTGAACTTCACCGTCAGCGTCGGGCTGATTGCGTGGTTCGTGGCGCGCATGTCGCGTGGTCTGCGTCTGCGCGACGCGGCGCTCGGCGACGCCCAGCAGCGCCTGTTGCGCGACGAGCGCGCGGTGGCGCTCGGCGTGCAGGCCGCGACCGTGGCGCATGAAATCGGCACGCCACTCTCCACCATTGCGATGCTCTCCGAAGAGCTGCGCGACGCCGCCCGCACCGACCAGGGGCTCGCGCCGTACAAGGCGGATCTCGATCTGCTCGAACAGCAAATGACGCTGTGCACCTCGGCGCTGGCGCGGCTGCGCTCGCGTGCATCGGTGACGGCCGCGCGGGAGCCGGTTGGCGAATGGCTGGAGTCGTTCGCGCAGCAGTGGCGGCTGCGTCATCCACACGTCAAGTTCGAACGCATCGGCACGCCTCCGGCTGAATTCAATCTTGACGATACCGTGGCGGTCAGCCAGATCCTCACCATCCTGCTCGACAATGCGGCGCGTGCAAGCCGCGATCATGTGACGCTGGCGGCGCGCCTGTCGCCACAGGGCGATCGCATCGAATTCGAAGTGTGCGACGCCGGGCCGGGCATTCCGGCGTCGTTGCGCGGCTCGCTGGGCGCCATGCCGGTGGACAGCACACAAGGCGGACACGGCGTAGGCCTGTACCTGGCGTTTTCGGCGGCCGCACGACTGCGCGGATCCATCGAGCTCACGGACGTCAACGACTTCACGCCGCGCGGGACGCGCGCGGTGCTGCGGCTGCCCGTAGGGGGCCGTCAATCTTCTGGCGTCGGACGCACGGGCGTCGCGCCATCCAATGCGGAGAAACAGGCATGAGCGATATGAATTTTCTGGTGATCGACGACGACGAAGTGTTCTCCGGCATCCTCGCGCGCGGTCTGACGCGACGTGGATATACCGTAGCGGAAGCGCACAACGCCGACGAAGCGATCAAGCTGGCGAACCAGCAGAAGTTCGGCCAGATCACGGTGGACCTTCATCTAGGCAACGACTCGGGACTGACGCTCGTGGCGCCGCTGCGCGAGTTGCAACCGGATGCACGCATGCTGGTGCTGACGGGATACGCGAGCATCGCAACCGCCGTGCAGGCGGTGAAAGATGGCGCGGACAACTATCTGGCGAAGCCGGCAAACGTCGAGACGATTCTCTCGGCACTGCAAAGCGAAGCGAGCGCGTTGCAGGCGGAGGACGCGATCGAACATCCCACGCCGCTTTCGGTGGCGCGGCTGGAATGGGAGCACATTCAGCGCGTGCTGGCGGAGCACGGCGGCAATATTTCGGCAACGGCGCGTGCGTTGAACATGCATCGGCGTACGCTGCAACGCAAGCTGGCGAAGCGGCCGGTCAAGCAGTAGCCCTTGAGGCAGGCAGCTGCGCGGGTGAAAGCTCCGCGCCACGAGGGAATGGAAAAACGGGCGGCCTTTTGAGGGGCCGCCCGTTTTGTTTGGGGTCACGCGTTTGGTATCACGCGTTTGGCATCAGGCAAGTCGTTTCCGCGCTTGCGTGTGCGTCACGTGAAACTCACAACACGTAGCGCGACAGGTCTTCGTCGTCAGCGACTTCGTTCAGCGCGCGATCCACATACGCCGCGTCGATCTTCACGTTGGTGCCCGCGTGATTGCCGGCTGCGAACGACACTTCCTCCAGCAGCTTTTCAATCACCGTGTAAAGCCGGCGCGCCCCGATGTTCTCAGTCTTTTCGTTGACCGAGAAAGCGATTTCGGCCAGACGGCGGATGCCGTCGTCGGCGAAATCGAGCTGCACGTCTTCCGTGGCCAGCAGCGCCTGATATTGCTTGACGAGGCTTGCGTCGGTGGAGACCAGGATCGACTCGAAGTCGTTGACCGACAGCGAGTCCAGCTCGACACGAATCGGGAATCGGCCCTGCAGTTCGGGGATCAGGTCGCTCGGCTTGGCGAGATGAAACGCACCGCTGGCGATGAACAGAATGTGATCCGTCTTCACCATGCCGTACTTCGTGTTGATGGTCGTGCCTTCGACGAGCGGCAGCAAATCGCGTTGCACACCCTGGCGTGAAACCTCACCGCCGCCAGCTTCACTGCGCGAGGCGATCTTGTCGATTTCATCGAGGAACACAATGCCGTTCTGCTCGACGTTCTGCACCGCCTTGGTCTTCACTTCCTCGTCGTTGAGCATCTTGGCGGCTTCCTCATCGGTGAGCAGCTTCAGCGCTTCCTTGACCTTCAGCTTACGGCGCGTTTTCTTGCCGCCGCCCAGATTCGCGAACATGGAACGGATCTGCTCGGTCATGTCTTCCATGCCCGGCGGCCCCATGATGTCCATGCCGACTTGCGGCAGCTCAACATCCAGCTCAATTTCCTTGTCGTCCAGCAGGCCTTCGCGCAGGCGTTTGCGGAACGTTTGACGCGTCGTGCCGCCTTCGTCCGCCGTGTCCGCGGCGCTCGAACTGGCGCCGAAGCCTACCGGACGCGCGCTCGGCAACAGGATGTCGAGAATGCGGTCTTCGGCCTGATCCTCGGCCTTGGTGCGTACCTTGCGCATCTCGGTTTCGCGGGTTTGCTTGACCGAAATTTCAATCAGATCGCGCACGATGCTGTCGACATCGCGCCCCACGTAGCCCACTTCCGTGAACTTGGTGGCTTCGATCTTGATGAACGGCGCGTCGGCCAGCTTCGCGAGACGCCGGGCGATTTCCGTCTTGCCGACGCCCGTCGGTCCGATCATCAGAATGTTCTTTGGCGTGATTTCCTGACGCAGCGGCTCGCCAACCTGCTGACGGCGCCAGCGGTTGCGCAGCGCCACGGCAACCGCTTTCTTGGCGCGGCCTTGGCCAATGATGTGCTTGTCGAGTTCCGAGACGATCTCGGCCGGGGTCATGGTGCTCATCGTGGGTCCTTACTCGATCGTCTCGATGACGCGGTTGTGATTCGTATAGATGCACATGTCGCCGGCAATCTCCAGCGACTTCTCGACGATCTCGCGGGGCGACAGGTCGGTGTTGTCAGCAAGTGCCTTGGCGGCGGCCTGGGCGTATGAGCCGCCCGAACCGATCGCGCAGATTCCGCCTTCCGGGTCCAGCACGTCGCCGTTGCCGGTGATGACGAGGGTGGTGTGCGCGTCGGCGGCGATGAGCATGGCTTCGAGCCGGCGCAGCATGCGGTCGGTGCGCCAGTCTTTGGCGAGTTCGACCGCCGAGCGGGTCAGGTTGCCCTGATGCTTCTCGAGCTTGGCTTCGAAGCGATCGAGCAGGGAGAAGGCATCGGCGGTGCCACCGGCGAAGCCGACCAGCACCTGGCCGTTATAGATGCGCCGGACCTTCTTCGCACCGCCTTTCATGACGATGTTGCCCAGTGTCACCTGGCCGTCGCCGCCCAGGGCGACCTTGTCACCGCGGCGCACGGAGACGATCGTCGTGCCGTGAAATTGCTCCATATGCGTTCCTTTTGCAAAACAGGTGGGACGCAGCACTGCACCTTTACCACTGCGCCTCGCTTCGACCACTCGGGCGCCGGTGCGTTGCCGCTGGAATCCGGTTGTGCGGACAGGGCGCGCGCCAGCAATACAGCCGCATGAAAGCCGGCCATGCGCGCGCTCGTACTACGCATGTCCGGTTTATTTTAGGGCGTGCGCGGTCATATCAAGAGCTAGCCGGATGGCCAGGGGCGGAAAAATGCGAGGGAATTGATGCAGCGAATCTGCCGCCGGGATATGGAACCGATTGCGCAACGGGCGGCGGGGTCGGTCGTGGAGACGATGCATGACGCCAGGCTGGCGCGGCGCTGGCGCAAACCGTACGGCATCGACGAAATGCAAAAGAAAAAAGGCGCACAGTTCACCGTGCGCCTCTCGACGAAGCAACGTGAAATGGCGCGGTACCCGAACCGCGCCGGTGGCGTTCAGTCGCCGAACAGCTTCTGGCGCAGTTCGCGGCGTTCCTGCGCTTCGAGCGACAGGGTAGCCGTGGGCCGTGCGAGCATACGCGGAATACCAATCGGCTCGCCGGTTTCTTCGCACCAGCCGTACTCACCCGATTCGATGCGCGCAATGGATTGCTGCACCTTCTTCAGCAGCTTGCGTTCGCGGTCGCGCGTGCGCAGTTCGAGCGCATGCTCTTCCTCGATCGTCGCGCGGTCGGCCGGGTCCGGCACGATCACGGTTTCGCGAAGATTTTCGGTCGTCTGGCCGGCATTGCGGAGAATATCCGCCTGCAACTGTTCGAGCTTGTTCTTGAAGAAAGCGAGCTGATCCTCATTCATGTAATCCTTGTCGCTCATCTTCAGGATTTCGGCTTCGGTCAAGAGTCGTTTCGTCGTCATCTGGCTTGCTTCTTCAATGTGAGGCAAAACTTCTACAGGTTGCCCGCACTTTCGTGTTGCCCGCAAAGGCGCCCAAGGCGGGCGCTTTTGAGCGCCGGCGAACACGGACGGTGGGCTGTCGTGACGCCGAAGCGTCGGGCGCGAATGCGGGGCCGAACTCCTCTGGAAACGATCTTCAAATGCTCCTGAGGCAATGCTTTACCGGCGACGCGGCCTGTCGAGGCAAAGCGCCAGCCGGCTTCTCGGCGTGTAGCTCCCCGGACAAGATTTTCCGGCGCCGTATATTACCCGGCGCGGGTTACGCGCTGACCGGGCAATTCTTTGTCATTCTCCAGTGGGCACGTATTGTAACTGAATCACAATCCGGCACCGCAATGGGAACGAATCATCCCCGTTGCACGCCGATATCCCGAAAATATAACGCGCGCACGGCCAAAAAGCGATGGCCGTGCACGATTCCTGCAACAGGGTTTTCACGCGTTTTTCGCAATTAACGCGTTTGCGGGCTGTTTTCGGTCTGTTTCAGACGCGTGCGAGTTCTCTGACCCGTAGCATTCGGCGTTCCCGGCGCCCTTATCTGCGTCCTTATCCGCGTCTTTAGCCGTGCGGGTTCGTCAGACGAGACAGGCGGTCAAGCCGTCCGTAATCAGGTCTTGCGGAAGCTCAATGCCGATAAAGACCATTTTGCTGTTTTTCTTCTCGACCGGTTGCCACTTCGCGGCCAGATCGCTGCCCATCATCTGGTGCACGCCCTGGAACACCACCTTGCGGTCGACGCCCTTCATATAAAGCACGCCTTTATAACGCAGCAGCCGTTCGCCGTAGATTTGCAAAATGCCGCCGAGAAAATCTTCCAGCTTGTTTGGATCAAACGCGCGTTCGCTGCGGAATACGAATGACTTGATTTTGTCGTCGTGATGCGCGTGATGGTGATGGCCGTGGTCATGGCCTTCGTGATCGCAGTGGCCATGATCGTGGTCGCAATTCGCGTGATCGTGAGTATGGCCGTGCTCATCATGCGCGTGAGCGTGGCTATGCGCGTGCTCGTCTTCGGCGAGAAAATCCGGGTCGATCTCGAGCTTCGAATTCAGGTTGAAGCCGCGCAGGTCGAAGATTTCCTTGATGTCGGCCTCACCGAAATTCACCACCTTGACGGCCGCACGCGGATTCATGTGCAGCAGACGGTGGCGCAGGGCGTCCAGCGCCGCTTCGTCGACCAGGTCGGCCTTGGTGATGAACAGACGGTCCGCGAAGCCGACCTGACGCTGCACCACTTCGTGCTCGTCCAGTTGATGGTTGGCGTGCTTGGCGTCGACCAGCGTGATGATGGCGTCGAGCAGGAATTCGTCGGCGATCTCGTTATCCATGAAGAACGTCTGCGCCACCGGGCCGGGGTTGGCGAGGCCGGTGGTTTCGATCACGACGCGGTCGAAATCCACTTCACCGGCGCGCTTTTTCGCGCCCAGGTCGCTGAGCACGCGCGCCAGATCGCCGCGAATCGTGCAGCAGATACAGCCGTTGCTCATCTGGATGATCTGCTCGTTCGAGTCCTGCACGAGGATGTCGTTGTCGATGTTCTCTTCGCCAAACTCATTCTCGATCACGGCGATCTTCATGCCGTGTTTTTCGTTCAGGATGCGCTTGAGCAGGGTGGTTTTGCCGCTGCCGAGGAAGCCGGTCAGGATAGTCACGGGAATCATGGTGGTCGCCTGTTGGTGCGTGGATCTTTGCGTGAATCGGAATGCGTACCGAAGCCGGCGGGCAGGGCCGCGCGGCTCGCGCTGGTCGGTTATTGAAACATATCTGCCAAGCCGCTGCTGGGGAGGCCTGAAACGGCGTTCGAAGCTGGCCGTCAAAGGCGGCTTTCAAAACCCGGTTCGAATGGCCAGCAAGCCAACGCGGCGGAAATACCCCGAAACTATGGGCGATCAGGCGATTTGCAACAATAGGCCTTTCAGATATTCGCCTTCGGGAAAGGCCGTGAGCAGCGGATGATCGACGCCGGCGCCCAGTCGCTTCAGGATTCGCGCGTCGACCCGGGCGTCGGCGGCCGCGCCGGCGACGATCTTCTGGAACAGCTCTGCGTCGATCGCGCCCGAGCACGAATACGTGAAGAGCAGCCCGCCCGGACGCAGCAGTTTGAGCCCGGTCAGATTGATGTCCTTGTAGGCACGCGAGGCGCGGTCCACATGTTCGCGCGACGGCGCGAACTTGGGCGGGTCCAGCACTACCAGATCGAAGCGTTCGCCGTCATCGTACAGGCGGCGCAGCGTTTTGAACGCGTCCGCGTCGAGCCACTCAGCGCGCGCCGCATCGAAGCCGTTGGCCACGACGTTTTGCTGCGCCAACGCCAGCGCTTCACCGGACGAATCGATCGACACCACGCGCTTCGCGCCACCCTTGAGGGCGGCGAGCGAAAAGCCGCCGGTGTAGCAGAAGCAGTTCAGTACGTCGCGATCCTGCGCGAGCTGCTGCACCAGTGCCCGGTTGTCGCGCTGATCCACGTAGAAGCCGGTTTTATGGCCGTTGCGCACGTCGACGTGATAACGCACGCCGTTTTCGCTGGCGATCAGCGGGTCCGAGGGCGGCTCGCCGGCCAGTACGCCGGTGGTCTGCTCGAGACCTTCCTTCTCGCGGATCGACACGTCCGAACGCTCGTAGACGTTCGGGCAACCCGTTGCGCTGATGAGCGCCGCCACGATCGCCTCTTTCCACGCCTCGACGCCGGTGGCCATGAACTGGCAGACGAGCTGGCTGCGCTGACCGGCGGCTTCGGCGACGTAATGGTCGACGATCAGACCGGGCAGGCCGTCCGCTTCGCCAAAGATGAGCCGCACCGCGCCGGTGTCGTGCACCAGTGCTTGCCGGTGCGCGACGGCCCGCTGCACGCGGCGCTTGAAGAAAGCGTGGTCGATCGGCTCGGTCTCGTCGAAACTCCAGACGCGCGCGCGGATCTGCGAATGCGGGCTGTACGCGGCGCGCGCGAGGAAGCGGCCGTCGTGGGCGCGCACGAGCACCGTGGCACCGGGCGCGGGGTTGCCGTCGACGCGGTCGATCGCGGTCGCGTAGACCCACGGATGGCGGCGCTGCAGCGACTTGTCTTTCGACGGTTTCAGCGTGACTGTGTTCATGATTCGAGGAGGTATCCAGCAAAGTGAAAGGCTGAGCGCGGGACTAAGCGCGGGGCCAACCGTGGCGCCAGCCCCGAGGCCAGCCACGTCCCAACTGCCCGTTCAATCGCGCTTTTTCGCGCGCGGGTGAGCCTGATCGTAGACGTGCGCGAGATGCTGGAAGTCGAGCGCGGTATAGACCTGGGTGGCGGTGATACTGGCGTGGCCGAGCAGTTCCTGCACGGCGCGCAGATCGCCGCTGGACTGCAGCACGTGCGTAGCAAACGAGTGACGCAGCACGTGCGGGTGGACATTGGCCGGCACACCGGCCACCAGCGCCATGCGCTTGACGCGTTCGCGCACGACGTTCGGCGACATGCGGTTGCCGCGCGCCGAAAGAAACAGCGGATGCGGATCGCCCTTGACCCACTCGTCGCGTACGGCGAGCCACGCGCGCAACGCGTCGAGCGCCTTGCTGCCGACCGGCACGATGCGGCGCCGGTTGCCCTTGCCGAGCACTTCCACTTCGGCCGCGTCGAGCTTGAGCCAGCCAGCGGAACGATAGCCGTTGACGTCGGCAAAGCGCACGTCGAGTCCAACCAGCTCGGCGAGCCGCAGGCCCGAAGAATAGAACAACTCGAGGATGGCGTGATCGCGCAGCCCTTCCGCCGTGCCGGCCGCGGGGGCTTCCATGAGGCGGTTGGCGTCGTCGACGGAGAGCGCCTTCGGCAAGGTTTTCGCCTGCTTCGGCGCGCGCACGGTGGCGACCGGATTGGCCGGCAGATCGACGCGCCCGGCCAGCCACCGGTAAAACGCGCGCCATGCCGACAGCCGATGGCTGATCGAGCGCGCCGTCATGCCGCTGGCGTGAGCCCGCGAGACCGCCCCGCGGATATCGATGGCGCTCAGGCTCTGCAGCGGCCGGCCTTTTGCCAGCAGCCGCAGTTCGTCGAGTTCGTGGGTGTAGCCGCGCAGCGTGTGCGCGGACAGACGACGCTCGTGCTCGAGATGCGACAGATATCCAGCGATGGGCCCGCTACGTTGAGCCGCGTCCGGAGTTGGGTTTGCACCCGCATCTGCATCCGTCGTCGGATTGGCATTCGGCTCGGCGGCGCTCACGATATCGGGCCGGTGTGGTCGCGTCAGCGCGGCAGCAGGCGGCTCAACGCCGCGCTGGCGAGGGCGCTGATCTGCGTCAGGAAGTCGGTGGCCATACCTTCGTGGAAGCGGCGCGGGTCGGACGAGCCCATCACCAGCAAGCCGAAGGTCGCGGCGCCTTCATCGGCTTCCGGATCGCGCAATGCCAGCAGTGCGATGGATTCCGTGGCCTGATCGCCTTCCGGCGTGCTGCCGCCTTCCGTGGACACCGCCGTCAGCGTCGGCGCGAGCCATTGCGCGGCTTCGAAGCCGGTGTTGGCGCCGCAGTAAGGCGTGGTGAGGCTGTTGGCGAAAATCCGCACTTCTTCGCCTACCTGACGCGCAAATTCCGCCTGGTTGTAGGGCTCGGCCACGTCCCACACGCGCAGTGCGGCTTGCGGCATATCGAACACGTCGCGCAGCCCGTTGGCGATCGTGCGCGGCAGCGCGTACGGATCGCGTTCGGCCATCACGCGAATGGTCCAGCGATTGAACTTGGAGGCAATGCTGTCGTTCTCGTGACCGTAGCGCAGCAGTTCTGCAAGGCGGCGTTCGAGATGCTTGTTCTTGTCGCGCAGCATTTCCATTTGCCGTTCCTGCAGCGAAACCGCGGCTTTGCCATGCGGGTTCGCAAGCCGGATCGTCGCGAGCATTTCCGCGTGTTCGGCGAAGAAATCAGGATTGGCGAGCAGGTATTCGGCGACTTCGCGATCGTTCATGGTTTCGGCTAAAGGACGACGCCCTTACGCGGGCGCATCGGTCAATGGATTCACTTGGCCTTCGGTTGGCAATTGCGCCTGGCAACTGCGGTTCACAACTTCCGTTGGCCACTTCTGCGGCGCTGCCCCGGCCGTTCGTTAAATGCGCTGACTGGCCGGGCAAGAACTACTCGCGCAACGCGCGCTACTCATCAAGCCAGTCAGTCGGCGAGTTCGATTTCGCCTTCGAAGACGGTCGCGGCCGGCCCGGCCATCAGGAGCGGCGACGGGTCGTGCTCGCCGTTCCACGAAATGGTCAGGATGCCGCCGTGGGTATGCACCTTCACCGGCGAGTCCAGCAGACCACGACGGATACCGGCCGCCACCGCCGCGCAGGCACCCGTGCCGCAGGCGAGCGTTTCGCCGGCGCCGCGCTCAAAGACGCGCAGCTTGATTTCATTGCGTGCGACGATCTGCATGAAGCCGGCGTTCACCTTCTGCGGGAAGCGCGCATGACGTTCGATGACCGGACCGTCGACGAGGACCGGGAACGCCTCGACGTCGTCGACGATCTGCACTGCATGCGGATTGCCCATCGACACCGCCGACACGAACCGCGTCGCGCCGTTGATCTCGAGCGGCCAGAGCGTGTCGTCGCCTTCGCGGCGCCCTTCCAGACCGTTGGCGTCGAACGGTACCCGAGCCGGCTCGAACACGGGCGTGCCCATGTCGACCGTGACGTCGCCGTTCTCCTGCATGGTGAGCGTGATGACGCCGTTCTGCACCTGCACGCGCACTGTGCGCTTGTCGGTGAGATGCGTGTCGCGGACGAACTTGACGAAGCAACGCGCCCCGTTGCCGCAATGTTCGACCTCACCACCGTCGCAGTTGAAGATGCGATATCTGAAATCCACGCCGTCGACGGTAGGTTTTTCGACCAGCAGCAATTGATCAGCGCCGACGCCAAAGTGCCGGTCTGCGAGCGCGCGCACTTGCGCCGCGCTCAGATTGAGCGGCTGGGTGAAGCCGTCAAGCACGACGAAGTCATTGCCCGCGCCGTGCATCTTGGTGAATTTCAGTTTCATGCCGCTATTGTAAGGGAGCGCGCGGTGGCGCGCCGAACCGGTTTAAACGCCTCGCGACGGGCCGCTGAGGCCGCTGCCGGGCTTCCCGCGTGCATCAGGCATAGACGCTCGGCACGCCGGGCGGCCGCGTCTTGAAGCGCTTGTGCACCCAGTAGTACTGCTCCGGCATCAACGGAATCTGCTCTTCGAGGAAGGCGTTCATGCGACGGGCGTCGGCTTCGTCATCGCCGGTGGGGTAGTTGTCCCACGGCTTGAACACCTTCAGCCGATACCCCTTGTAGTTCGGCAGCACCTCGCCGATGAACGGCACCACCTGCGCGTGCCCGACCTTCGCGAGCCGGCCCACGGCGGTGAGCGTGCAGGTCGGTACGCCAAAGAACGGCACGAAGGTCGAATTGCGCATGCCGTAGTCCATGTCGGCGCCGAGCATGACCGGTTTTTTGTCGCGCAGCCAGCGCAGCACGATGCGCGCGCTGTCTGCGCGGCTCGCCATATCCGCTCCGAAACGGGCCCGCGCGGCCTTGGCCACTTCTTCGAGCTCCGGGTTCGACATGGGTTGATACAGCGAGCCGCATTGGCGCCTGAGCGAGTAGTTCAGGAAGATCGAGCCCGCTTCGATGCCGACGAAGTGAAAGCCCAGAAACAGAGTGGGCGGCAGGTTCGGATCGGTGAGGTCGATCGCGCTGTCGAGCTGGATCAGCTTTTCGAGCTTTTCGGCGGGCGCGAACCACTGCACGCTGCGCTCCAGGTAGCTGCGGATGGCATGCCGGAAGTGCTTCTGCGCGACGTCCTCACGACGCTCCTCGCTCCACTCCGGAAAGCACAGCTTCAGATTGATGTGGACGATACGTTTGCGGCGGCTGGGGATCTGATACAGCAGCCAGCCGAGCCCGTCGCCGAGGCGGGCAATCAGGCCGTAAGGCAGCAGTGCGAACAGTTTCAGCAGCCCAATGGCGAACTTCGCTCCCAGGCGGCTCAGCATGCACGGGCTCCGTAATGTGTGTCAGCCAACACTACGCATAAGAAAACGGCGAACGGGTCGAGATACAACACGCGTGGGTACTCTGTGACAATTGTAGGAAGTCGCTATAATACGGTCTTCGCCGAGTTAATAGACAACTTGCGGGGCGAAGCTGCTTGGTGTGCATCACGATTTACACCGAACAGTCAGGAAATCCGCTAAAGCGTCGCCGCTTCAGGCTCCCGAAGCAGGCTACGTGAAGCTCACCGTAACCACATAACAGGAGTCTGCAACGTGGCAAACGACTATCTCTTCACTTCCGAATCCGTTTCCGAAGGCCATCCGGACAAGGTCGCCGACCAAATCTCCGACGCCATTCTCGACGCCATCCTGACCCAGGACAAGTACTCGCGCGTTGCCGCTGAAACGCTGTGCAACACGGGTCTGGTCGTGCTGGCGGGTGAAATTACCACCACGGCAAACGTCGACTACATCCAGATCGCGCGCAACACGATCAAGCGCATTGGTTACGACAATACCGACTTCGGTATCGACTATCGCGGCTGTGCCGTGCTGGTGGCGTACGACAAGCAATCGCCGGATATCGCGCAAGGCGTCGACCGTGCGCACGACAACAACCTCGATCAAGGCGCGGGCGACCAGGGCCTGATGTTCGGTTACGCGTGCGAAGAAACGCCGGAACTGATGCCGCTGCCCATTCACCTGTCGCACCGCCTCGTGGAACGCCAGGCCAACCTGCGTCGCGACGGCCGTCTGCCCTGGCTGCGTCCGGATGCGAAGTCGCAGGTCACGGTGCGTTATGTCGACGGCAAGCCGGATTCCATCGACACCGTCGTGCTGTCCACCCAACATTCGCCGGACATCGAACTGTCCACGCTGCGTGAAGCCGTCATCGAAGAAGTTATCAAGCCGACCCTGCCGGCCGAGCTCATCAAGGGCAACATCAAGTTCCTGGTGAACCCGACGGGCCGTTTCGTGATTGGCGGTCCGCAAGGCGATTGCGGTCTGACGGGCCGCAAGATCATCGTCGACACGTACGGCGGCGCAGCTCCGCACGGTGGCGGCGCGTTCTCGGGCAAGGATCCGTCCAAGGTCGACCGTTCGGCGGCTTATGCAGGCCGTTATGTCGCGAAGAACATCGTCGCGGCCGGTCTCGCCTCGCGTTGCCTGATCCAGGTGTCGTACGCCATTGGCGTGGCGCAGCCCACTTCGGTGATGGTCAACACGTTCGGTACGGGCCGCGTGTCGGATGCGACGATCACGCGTCTGGTGCAGGAACATTTCGATCTGCGTCCGAAGGGCATCATCCAGATGCTGGATCTGCTGCGTCCGATCTACGAGAAGAGCGCGGCTTACGGCCACTTTGGCCGCGAAGAGCCGGAATTCACGTGGGAAGCCACAGACAAGGCGCTGGTACTGGCCGAAGCTGCCGGTACGGAACCGGTTGCCGCCGCGATCGCCTGAGCGTCGCTGCAACGCAGTCCGCGGCACGAACAAAAACCCCCGCCGGCGCAAGCCGGGCGGGGGTTTTTTCATGGTCGTGCGTGTTGTCTCACCGCGCTACCGCTTCAGGCCTCGGCGTTTCAGCGGCTCGCGAAGCCGAACCACCCTTCCTGACCAAACGACATACGGCGCGGCCGCCGACTGGTGCTGCGCGGTGCAAGCGCGCGAGGCGCAGGCAGCGCGCGTAACGGCGTCGGCTTGCGCAGCAGCGTGCGTAGCGAGAAGCGGCGTGAGCTTGCCTGGGTGCGCAGCGCGCGGAAAAAGGTCTGGAACCACATGCGGATGCTATCCACCGGCCCGGCATCGCGCCATTGTCCGGCGAGTGCCCGCGTGCGGGTGGCGTGATGGCGCAGAGCCCGCACCACACGGCGGCGGGCGGGACGTGCTGCCTTGAGGGCGGCACGGGTCAAGCGGGTGTTCAAAAGAGTGTGCATGGCTTCAACGATAGGCAGCGGGTCACCGGGCGCGGTTGCTGCAAAAATATGCAGCAAGCGTGCCAGCGAATTCGACGCGCAAACCTGAATACGGATGGGGTGCGGCGACGGCGTGGGGCTCGACGGCCCGTGCGCCAAGGGAAAGAACGGCAAGTACATTCGACATGCGTGCAGGCTACACGCGAATCGTGACGCAAGAAAGTCCGTTTTAACCCGAGCGACTACGGGTTTCTACGGAGGAAATAAGCAGAAGATAGCCGTGTGATCACGCCCTTTGTGCGCAAATGGCGTGCAGGAATGCTCGCGCTGGGTGCAGGCTCCCGTGCACCGTTTCAAGCCGCCCATTGCGCAGGCGAACGCAAACGCCGCATGCCGATCACGCCCGCTTTACAATCGAGCATCGGCTAGCAGAACGTATTGGATCGCCATGTCAGTTCATTCGAAAAAAGAACAGGTTCAGAGTTTGCGGGAGCAGGGCTTCGTCGTGGTGCCGGGGCTGGTTGCGCCCGAACGCTGTGATGAAATGAAAGAGATTGCGCAGTTGCAGTTGCAGGAAGCGGCCGCACCGGTCGAGTTCGAAGCCGACCTGCGCTATCCTGGCGCGCCGGATTCACGGCACGCGCCGGGCGGCCATACCGTGCGCCGTTTGCTCGATGCCTACGCGCGGCACCCGCGCTTTGCACAGTGGGCCACGGCCCCGGAAATCCGCGGCTGGATGGAGCTGTATTTCGGTGAGGAGCCGCGTCTGTCGCGCGCGCATCACAACTGCATGATGACCAAGCATCCCGCGTACGGCAGTTTGACCGGCTGGCATCGTGATGCGCGCTACTGGTCCTTCGAGCGGGACGATCTGGTGTCCACATGGCTTGCGCTAGGGTCCGAGACCGTGGACAACGGCGGCTTGTGGTTCGTGCCGCGCTCGCACACGGCAACGTTCACCTCAGACCGTTTCGATCAGGCCAAGTTTTTCCGCGCCGATCTGCCGGAAAACGAGGCGCAGATTCGTGCTGCGGTGTCGCCCGAACTCAAGAAGGGCGACGTGGTGTTTTTCCACTGCAACACGCTGCACTCCGCAGGGCAGAACCTCAGCGACGCGGTGAAGTTTTCGCTGGTGTACACGTATCACGGCGCGAGCAATGTCGCGCTGCCGGGATCGCGTTCGACGTCGAAGCCTGAGGTTGCGTTCTGATCCGGGCGAGTTAGCGCCGCCGGCCGGACGTGGTGATGCCGATCAGACCCGCGAGCGTCGCCACCACACCGCCGGCAATCAGAAAGATGGCCTTGTTGGTGGGCGAGCCGGTGAATACCCGTGATACATCGCTGCTCAACGAATGAAACGCCTGGCCACCGAAGTACAGCAACAGCACACCACCAACGATCAGCGCGACTGAAATCGCTTTTGTCATGGATTCCTCCCGTAAAAGTGTCGCCGCAGTGTAGGGGAGCGGCGCGGCCGCGTCCATGTGCATCCCGCATAATGGGTGCCTGCAATGGGCGCGGCGATTGGCTAAGATAACGGGCTGGTCTGCGGCGCAGCGCCCTGCGTCGTCGCCGCAGTGGCCTTGGATGCAACACCGGGTAATAACGCGCGGCATGCGTGCTACCTCGCAAACGCCACGCAACGCAGCCCCACGAGACTCAACCCAACAACAGTGACTGGCAGCATGACGCCGGCACGCTTTCCTTCCGCTCACCTCAAGGACTCAAGCAATGGCTTACGAAGCAGCCTCAGCACGCTATTCAGACATGCAGTACCGCGTATGCGGCAAGTCGGGTCTCAAACTGCCGGCGCTGTCGCTTGGCCTGTGGCACAACTTCGGCGACACGACGCCCATCTCCACGCAACGCGAGATTCTGCGCACGGCCTTCGATCTCGGGATCACCCACTTCGATCTGGCCAACAACTATGGTCCCCCGTATGGCAGCGCCGAAACCAATTTCGGCCGTCTGTTCAAGGACGACTTCAAGCCTTACCGCGACGAACTGCTGATCTCGTCGAAAGCGGGTTGGGATATGTGGCCAGGCCCATATGGCCAGGGCGGCGGCTCGCGCAAATACATCCTTGCCAGCCTGGATCAGAGCCTGCAACGTATGGGTCTGGACTACGTGGACATCTTCTACTCGCACCGCTTCGACGCCGATACGCCGCTCGAAGAAACCGCCGGCGCGCTGGCGAGCGTGGTGCAACAGGGTAAGGCGCTGTACGTCGGTATTTCGTCGTACTCGGCAGCCAAGACGCGTGAGATGGCCAAGCTGCTCGCCGAATACAAGGTGCCGCTGCTGATCCATCAACCGGCGTACAACATGCTCAACCGTTGGGTCGAGCAGGAGTTGCTCGACACGCTGGATGAACTCGGCACGGGCAGCATCGCGTTCACGCCGCTGGCGCAGGGTCTCCTGACCGGCAAGTATCTGAACGGCGTGCCGCAGGATGCGCGCGTCAACAAGCCGGGCGGCAGCTCTTTGAAGCAGGATCACCTGAACACGCAAAACCTCGAGCACGTGCGCAAGCTGAACGACATCGCGCAACGACGCGGCCAAAGCCTCGCGCAAATGGCGCTCGCATGGACGCTGCGCGGTGGGCGCATCACCTCGGCCCTGATCGGCGCAAGCAAGCCCGAACAAGTGATCGAAAACGCCGGTGCGCTGAAGAACCTCGAGTTTTCGAAAGAGGAACTGGCCGAGATCGACCGCTTTGCGATTGAAGGCGGCGTGAATCTGTGGGAAAAGCCGTCCACGGATCAGGCAATTTAAGCGGTGCTGCACGGCGAGGTCATGGTTTGCTGAACGTCGCTCGAAGCGCGCTTGGCCACGCATCGGAAAGCCGCCGTAAGGCGGCTTTTTTCATGGCGGCGCGCGCGCTCACGTGCGCTATCAAAGGCAACGCTCTGACGTGGCGCCTGCCATTCTTCCCGCTGTCATACAGCGCTGCTAAGGTCGCCTCCGACCATGATTCGACGGAGGAAAGATGGACCGAAGTGCGGCCGCCCAGACTGCATCAGCAACACCACCGTCTGTCGCGCCAGGCGCACGACGCTCGTCTAAACGCACCGCCATTAACGCACGCGCCAATCTCACCTTGCTGGCGCTCATGACGCTTGCGTTGGTGTTGCAACTCGTTGTGTGGCCCTTTCTGCTGCGTGCATGGGGCGCGCCTGCGTTGCTGCTGATGGTGCCACTCGTCATCTCCACGCCCATGCACTGGGGCCTGATTCACGAGGCCATTCATGGGCAGCTTTTTGCCGAACGCCGCTGGAACGAAACAGTTGCGCGTGCATTGGCGATCGCCTTCGCGCTGCCCTTCGACGCCGTGCGATTCGGGCATCTGATGCACCATCGCTTTACCCGCGAGCCTTTTGATCGCCCAGATGTTCTCGACGCAACAACGCCCCATTGGCAAACACGCGTCAGCTATTACGCGCGGATATTGGGCGGCTTGTATGTAGGCGAACTGGCATTGCCGGCGCTGGCCTTTTTGCCTCGCAAGCTTGCGCGATCACAGGTGATGCGCGCGATTGGCGCCGAGGGCCCAGTGGGCGCCGATGTGCAACGCCTGTTCGGTGGATTCGCAGCGGATCCGGCCCGGCGTGCGCGTATTCGCCGCGACGCGCTGCTGGCGC
Organism: Paraburkholderia sp. DHOC27; assembly: GCF_003429005.1. Taxonomy (GTDB): domain Bacteria; phylum Pseudomonadota; class Gammaproteobacteria; order Burkholderiales; family Burkholderiaceae; genus Paraburkholderia. Next base: position 464,716 of record NZ_QVQV01000003.1, on the reverse strand, counting down.
TCGCGCTCTTCGCGGTGGCGTTTCATTTCTACGGGCGCTGGTGGCCGGTGCTGGCCGAGACGATGTATCTGCGTGGCGTCTGGTTATCGCTTGCCGACAACCTGCCGCATCACGGCGTAGGACTCGACGTGCCTGGGCGCGCACGAAATTTTCGTGTGCCGCGAGGATGGCAAGGCGTACTAATGAATCACCATCTGCATCAATGGCATCATCAGCATCCAACCGTGCCGTGGACTGCGTTGCCCGCTCTGGCACGCGAAGCCCATGACAACGCAGGCGCAACCCCAGCGCCCGCTTATTTCGGCAGTGTGCTGCGTCAGTTCAAAGGCCCGGGCGCACTCGACGCAACGACATCATGAGATCCCCGCAAGCGCGCCTCGCGCGCTTGTGTACGCACCCGTAAGCCCATTGACGTCGGCTAAACGAGCGCCGGTAGCCCTTCCACGAGCAGCACCGCCACGCCCACACCCATGAGCGCACCAATCAGACGAAACACGTTGTGCCGGAATTCCGTTTTGCAGGGCAGCGCGCCGACGAACAACGCACCGGCCAAGGCCATCGGAATGACCAGAACGAAATCGGCGACCGTGAAGTAGGTATTCATCATGCCCGTCTCCTTTTGATGTCCTAACGGCGACAGTCACTTTTTTATGGAGTACTTCGGCTGTCACGCGTGATTCGAGTATAGGCCACCCTTTGGGCAAAAAGGCACGATTGCGGCGCTGCAGCGACGCTTTCGCGGTTGCGACAGGCGCGCCGGACGGGGCTCTCCGGCAGGCGGCCACCGGCAAAGCGGTGCGAACGTGTGAAGCGTTTGCTTACACCGTGCTTTCGAATATGCGTGCTGCACAGGCGGCTCACGCCAAAGCCGCCTCAGCAACCGCTCAAGCCACCCCTTGCCGCTCCCGTCCGCGCAGCCACAGCGACGTCACCACCCCAAGCGCCAGCAGCGCCGCTACGAGTCCGGCAACGCCATTCCAGCCGTGCGCCGTCCAGAAACGTCCGCCATACGACCCGACGATGCTCGAACCAAGGTAATAGGCCAGCAGATACAGCGCGGCCGCCTGTCCCTTGGCTTCTTTCGCGAGCCGTCCCACCCAGCCGCTCGCTACCGCATGACCGGCGAAAAAGCCAAACGTGACGCAGGCGATCCCCGCCGCGATGCCGAGAATGGACGGCAGCATCGTCAGCGCCAGACCGGCCAGCATGATGACGATGGCGCCGGTCAGCACGCGGCCGCGTCCGAAGGTATCGGCCATGCGCCCCGACCACGGCGACGCCACCACGCCGGTCAGATAGACGACGAAGATGCCGCCTATGGCAGTCTGGCTAAGCTGGAACGGCGGCGCGAGCAGCCGGTAACCGATGTAGTTGTACAGCGTGACGAAGCTGCCCATCAGTACGAACGCCATCAGGAACAGCGCGGGCAGGCTCGGCCGTGCGAACTGTTTGACGAGCGCGAGACGATGATGCGAGAAGCCGAGTCCGCGACGCGGCACGAAGTGGCGTGAGGGCGGCAGCAGCGCGCGAAACGCCAGCATCGCGAGAATGCCGAGCACGCCGATCGTGCCGATCGCCACACGCCACGAAAACAGGTCAGCCACCACGCCGGTGATGACCCGTCCTGCCATGCCGCCTATTGCGGTGCCGCCCACATAGAGTCCCATTGCGAGGCCGAGCCCGTCCGGATGTACTTCTTCCGCGAGATAGGCCATCGCGACAGCCGGCACGCCGCCCAGCGCGAGTCCTTCGAGCGTGCGCAAGACCAGCAACTGATGCCATTGCGGCGCGACCGACACGCCCAGGGTGAGCAGCGCTGACACCGTCAACGACAGCGTCATCAAACGGTGCCGGCTCCAGCCCTCGGACACGAAGCCGGCGACGAACACAGCAAGCGCAAGCGCGGCCGTCGTCACGGAGAGCGACAGACTGCTTTGCGCCGGACTCACCCCGAACGCACTGGAAAACGCAGGCAGGAGGGGTTGCACACAGTAGAGCAGTGAGAAGGTCGCGTAACCTGCGAATAACAGCGCGACGCTCGCGCGCCAGTACGCGTGCGTGCCGCGTTCGAGGTAGGGCACATCGGCGGGAGAAGCATGGGATGCAACGTGGGGCGGGGGAACAGCTGAAGCAGCAGTCCGGTGGGGTTCCGGCGATGCGGTCACGAAACACTCTCCTGCGCAATGGCAAAGGCCTCAACGATACCGCGATTGCACCGATCACGCCTTCGAGCCCGGCAAGCGGGGCCAGTGTCATACGCGTGTTTAGAGTGGTCGATTGGGTTCAGACGTGCGAGATTTCGATATAGCGGCGCAGCAGGGTTTATGATGGCTCATCGGCATGCGGTAAAGTGAGGTCATCGGACTCGACCGCCACCGCGCCCGACGCGGAAAAAATCAGGTGCGTTTGCAACGTTTTCGGCGTAGCGGCGCTTTTTATCATCACATCGACCGGCACGATTTCCATATAGCCGGCAATGGGAGAACGGGGAAATATCATGCAAGTCGGTTCTATCGTCCGCTCCGTGCATATCGCCGTGCCTCAAGGCGCGCGCGGGATAGTCATGCGTATTCTCGGCGACATGGCGATGGTGGCGTGGTACGCCGGGGAACCCGGCACTTCGCTGCAACTCAACACTGAACCCTTTTTCCTCGAAGACCTGATAGATACGGGCGAACTCGTGCGTCCGTCCAGCGCGCAGATGCACTGAACGCGCTTGATGCCCGCGGCGGTGCCGCGGCGCTCGTCTTTGCGGACGGCGCGGCGCACAATGCGGGCATGAACGACGAAACTCACAATTCGCAGGACGGCGCTTCCAGTGCCGTGCCTTTCGCCCGGCTGACGCCGGAATGCGTGCTCGACGCTATCGACAGCGTAATGAGCACGGTCGGCGTGCGCACCGATGGGCGCATGCTGCCCCTCAACAGCTACGAAAACCGCGTCTACCAGATTGGTGTCGAGGACGGACCGCCCGTGGTCGCCAAGTTCTATCGGCCCGAACGCTGGACCGACGAAGCCATCCTCGAAGAGCACGCGTTCGTTGCCGAACTTGCCGCGCGCGAGATTCCGGCCGTGCCCGCACGTGCCTTCGAAGGCCACACATTGCATACGTTCGACGGATTCCGCTTCTCGATCTTCGAGCGGCGCGGCGGCCGCGCGCCCGATCTGGACCGGCGCGATACGCTTGAATGGCTGGGGCGGTTCATTGGCCGCATCCACGCGGTGGGTCAAACGCAGAATTACATCGCGCGCCCCACGCTGGATATTCAGACCTTTGGCTACGAGCCACGCGATTTCCTGCTCAACCAGCGCTTCGTGCCCGACGACGTCCGCACTGCCTGGGAAACGGTCGTGAACCTCGCGCTGGAAGGCGTGCAGCAAGCCTTCGAGCGGGCCGGCGAAATTCGCGCCTTGCGCATGCACGGCGACTGCCATCCGAGCAACGTCTTGTGGACCGATGCTGGGCCACATTTCGTCGATTTCGACGATAGCCGCATGGGACCTGCCGTGCAGGACCTATGGCTGTTGCTGCCGGGCGAGCGTGTCGAAGCCTCGCGCGCGCTGGCCGATCTGCTCGCTGGCTACGAAGATTTCTGCGAGTTCGAGCCGCGCGAGTTATATCTGATCGAAGCGCTGCGCACGCTGCGCCTGATCCACTACCAGGCGTGGCTCGCGCGACGCTGGGACGACCCCGCGTTTCCAGCGGCGTTTCCGTGGTTCAACACGCAGCGTTACTGGGAGGACCGCATCCTGGAGATGCGCGAGCAGCTCGGCGCGATGCAGGAAGGACCGCTCTGGCCGGTATAGCGCGTTAGGGTCCAAACGGCGTGGCCGGTAAAGACGGCGAACCCGACGAACCCGGCGCATTCGGCGAGCCGGATTCGAACGACGCAACGTGCGAGGTCTCGACGAGCGTCGACTTCACGATCACCTCGGCGCGCACGTCGCGTCCTATGGCTTCGATAACCGGGCGCACGCTGGCGAAATCGTCGGGCATGCAGACGTCGCTGGCGAAATGCGTGCTGCCGTCGCGCGTCATCGTGACCACGTTGCTCTGCGGATCGAATGCGTAGCGTGAACTGAAGTCGATATAACGGTCCTGCGTCTGCAGTGCCTCGGGCATCTCCAGCACGTGGAAATTGGCGGGCAGCGCAATGCGCGCGCGCTCGTGCAATTCGAGGTTATGGCAAATGAACGGCTGTGTGCGTCGCCGTTCGCCGAGCCAATAGCGCGCATCGGCGCTGAAGCCTCCGGCGAGACTCGTCAGCGCCGGAATGGAGGCAGCACCGCCCGGTACGACGAGACTTTCCAGCGTGCCTGTCATCGTGACAGTCAAGGGTCCGTCCGTTGCGCTCAGGTCGCTGGTCGACAGCGTGGCCGTGCCGTTCAGGTTCGCGCTGCGCAATTCCGCCTGGATGGACTCCTCACGTTGCGCCGGCGTCTGCATGCGCAACATCGCACGACCCTGCTCGGCCGACCAGCCGGAAGCTTCGAGCTGATAGACGAAGCTCGCTGAACCATCCGGCGCGACCGTGATGGACAGGTCCGTGCGGTGCGCCATTGGCGCAGTGGCGGGTGTTTGCGCAAGCGTGCCCTCGTTGACGAGGACCACCGGACGGTCCATGTCGGATGGCGGCAAATAGCCGAATTCGACGTTCGACGCCGTCGAGTCCGCATACATCTGCAGATCAGGCAGCCACGTAATGACGTGATTGATCACGCCATAGCCGGGCACGCTCGGCAGCGTGTAGATCGTGCCGTTGCTGATCAAGGCTGGCTCGTTGCGGATGCCCACGGCGTCGAGCAACGCGCTGTACAACGCGACGTGATCTTTGCAGTCGCCGTAGCGGTCCGCGAGAATCGCGCTGGCGTGATGTGGTTCCACGGCGGCTCGCCCTACATTGATGGCGACGTATCGCACGTTGCGCCGCACCCAGTCGTAGAGCGTCTTGGCCTTTGCGCGCGGCGACGTGTCATGTGCGGTGAGCGAGCGTGCAAACTGCACGAGCGCGGCATTGTGCGCGCTTGGGTCCACGGCCGACGCGCGATAGGTCGCGGCAAACGCGGCATAGTCCGCGAAAGTGGACACCATGAGCCGGTCGCCATACGACACATAAGCCACCGACCCACGTTCGAGCCGGCCGAAATGCGCGCGGTCGTAGCGGAATTCGTAAATGGTGCGGCCATCGTGCGTGACGGGCGGGCTCGCCGTGAAGCCACGCGCATCGGCATACAGCGGCTTGTCGGCGGGCAGATCGTAGATCAGACGGAAGTTATGTGTGGGAGCGAGATCGGGCGGTGTGAAATCGCTGAATTGACCCGCTACGATAGGCACTTTCTGTGTCTTGCGATACGTGAGATGCACGCGCGCACCGGGTTCGACCGCCGGAAACACGATGACCTTTTCCTGAATGTCCTGGAAGGTCGGCGCATCGAACGAGCGCGCTTCCTGCACGTCGCGAATCTGCTCGGGCTGCACGTCGTGCCGCGCGCCATCGGCGCCGGTCGTGTACGCCTCGATGATCTGCACGTCCGCCATGTTTCGATTGAACCAGACATACTGCTGCGCCGCGCGTGCTACGCCTGCCTCGCTGTTCACGCGCAACGTCACGCTGTCGAGCTTGGCGAACGAGCCGTCCTCGTTGACCGTGAAGGTCTGCGTTTCGCCTTCGTTCGTGTAAGGGTCGGTTGGCGCGCTCGACACACTGGTGCTCGTGGCACACGCACTGGTGAGCCAGCCGGCAAGGGCGATACACACGAGGCGGGCGAGGCGCATGGCAGGTTCAGGTATGCGAACGATTATGGGGTGACGCAGAGGCTCTCTTTCAGGACGCTTCCGTCAGGCGGAGCCTTTCGTGCCCGTGCCGACGCTCGCATTGGCAGACGCCTCTCCCAATGGACTGATCTTTACATCGCCTTCCGGGAAGCGGGCGAACATCACCAGTTCGCCACCCAATGCGTGGATGTGATCGCGCAACGTGGAAATGTACATGTCCGTTCGTTGTTCGAGCTTGGCGATGCTCGGCTGCTTCACGTTTAGCAGACTGGCGAGTTCTTCCTGTGAAAGACCGCGCGCGCGACGCATTTCGGCGAGTGCCATCTCGGCGAGTATCTCGTTTGCTTGCCGTTCCGAACGGGCCCGCGCTTCAGGCGGCATCTTTGCCCGCAATTCCGAGAACTTGTTGGTCATCGTTCGCCACCTCGAATTCAAGCCACGAATAAACATATCCTCAAAGGAATATTCCGTCAAAGGAATACGCTCCGCGTGTGATCGGCGCGTACGATCCGCGCATACGGTCAGTCCGTGCGAACGTCATGGAATGCCTGAGCGCGACGCTACGGCCGCATGACGCGCGGGCACGCGGCCCGCCTATCAATGCGTCGTATCTGAGGACATGCTACGGATTTGCGGAAGCGTCAGACAGTCAGCCAGTTGGCCAACTTTGAGTTCGCTATAGACTAGCCTGCGACGCGAAAATTTAACGGCTCAGCGACTCGACGCTGCAAGCCGCGCCGCTGCTCGCGGCGATCTCGCGCGCGGCTTTCGCGCCTTCCACTTGCAGCAGCGTGGGCAGCGAGACGCCGTTCTTTGCCGCGGTGACTTCGGCAAGAATGGACACGGCAATCTCCGGTGGCGTTCTGCTACCAATGTAAATACCCACTGGCCCATGCAGACGCGCCAGTTCGGTATCGTTCAGATCGAACTCCTTCAGACGCTCGCGCCGCGCCGCGTTATTACGGCGCGAACCAAGCGCGCCGACATAGAACGCCGGCGTCTTGAGCGCCTCCATCAGTGCGAGGTCGTCGAGCTTCGGATCGTGCGTCAGCGCGATCACGGCGCAGCGTTCGTCGAGTTTCATCTCGAGCACCGTATCGTCGGGCATGGTGCGCACGATCTTCGTGCCGGGCACGTCCCATTCGTCGGTGTATTCCTCACGCGGATCGCAGACGGTGACCTGATAATCGAGGCCCACCGCGATATTGCAGAGATAGCGCGACAGCTGCCCTGCGCCGATCACCAGCATGCGATAGCGCGGACCGTGGATGGTCAACAGGCGTTGGCCGTCGAAGTCGACGCCGTCGGTTGCTTCAGCGGGCACGAGCTGCACGGCGCCGGACGCCATATCGACGCGCCGCGCGATCAGATGTCCGTCCTCCACGGCAGCGCATAACGTGGCAACGCCGCTCTCCAGACTCAACGGTTCGAGTACCAACTGAATCGTGCCGCCGCAAGGCAGGCCAAAGCGGTGTGCCTCTTCCGCCGTGATGCCGTACTTCACCGCTTCGGGCACGGTTTGCTCGATGCCGCGCTGCCGGACCCGTTCGATCAGATCGTCTTCAATGCAGCCGCCGGACACCGACCCCACCACGAGGCCATCGTCGCGCACGGCGAGCATGGCGCCTTCCGGACGCGGCGACGAGCCCCACGTCTTGACCACCGTTACCAGTAGCGCGCGATGTCCCTGTTCGAGCCAGCGCGCGCTGGACTTCAGGACTTCGAGATCCACGCTGTCCATGATTTCTTCCTCTTTCCTTGATCTGCCGGGTCAGCAGTTTGATCGGTCTGGGCGCTGCTGGATTCGGAATCCGCTGCGCCTGACGAGGCCGTTTCCGCAGACGTGTCGGAGCCGGTCTCGCTGGTAATGGCATCTTCACCGGTGACTTGCGCGGTGAAGCGTTTAAAAAATTCGCTGGCGATTTTGCGCGCCGCGCCGTCGACGAGCCGCGAGCCGATCTGCGCGAGTTTGCCGCCAACCTGCGCGCTCGCTGTGTAAGTGAGCCGGGTGGCGTCGTCGCCTTCCGGTTCGAGCGTCACCTGCGTCTCGCCCTTGCCGAAGCCTGCCACGCCGCCCTGGCCTTCGAACACGATGGTATAGCTGTGCGGCGCATTGACGTTGGTCAGCACCATACGCCCCTTGAAGCGCGCCTTGACGGGCCCGACCGACGCACTCATCGACAGCGCAAAGGCGTTCTCGCCGTCCGCTTCGATACTCTCGCAACCGGGAATCGACGCGCGCAAAACCGCCGTGTCGTTCAACGCTTCCCACGCGCGTTGCTGCGAAACGGGCAGCGTATAACTTTCGGTCAATTCCATTGCGTTGCTCCTCTTGCTATCGTGGCTGCTCCGGCGATCTCAGCGCGGCGAGTGGTTTCGCCAACGCGTGGCGCCCGGGTCAACTGCGCGAGATCGCGGCCGAATGCCGCCAGGCTGTCGAGATTATGTACCGGACGGTGCGCGTCCACATGGGGCAGGATCGCCTGCACCCCGCGCGCCCTGGGCGAGAACTCGCTGTAGCGCAGCAGCGGGTTGAGCCAGATGATGCGATGCGCGAAACGGCGCAGCCGCGTCATTTCCGTGCCGAGCAGCGGAATTGCCTCGTGGTCGAGGCCGTCCGTCACGAGCAGCACGGTTGCGCGGCCGCCCAGCACCCTGCGCGCCCAGCGGCGGTTGAATTCGGCCAGAGTCGCGCCAATGCGCGTGCCGCCTGACCAGTCCACCACCTGATCGGCGAGCGCGGCAATCGCCACATCCGGGTCGCGCTCGCGCAGGGCGCGGGTCGCATTGGTGAGGCGTGTGCCGAACAGGAACACCTGCAGACGCTCGCGCGATTGCAGCAGCGCATGGCAGAAGTAGAGCACAGCGCGCGAATACGCGCTCATCGAGCCGGAAATGTCCAGCAGCAGAACGAGCGGTGGCTTGCGTTCGGTCACGGCGCGGTACTTCCAGCGCGTCCAGTCGCCGCCCGAGCGGACGGCGTGGCGGGCGCTGGCGCGCAGATCGGCGTGGGTCCCACGTGAGGCCGCCTTGAGACGGCGCGTGGGTTCCGTGGCGAGCGGCAGACGATGACCGCGGATCACGTGGCGCAGGGTACGCCATTCGTCTGCGGTGAGCGTGTCGAAGTCGCGATGACGCAGACGCTCTTCCGCGCTGAAGGTGACATGGGCATGCAACTCGCGCGGCTCGTCGTCGCGGGTGGTGTGCGCATCGGGACGCAGCGAGCGGGCAGCAAGCGCATCGGCAAGCCGGTTGTTGCGTTTGGGCGGCGGCAGGCCATTGCGCGCTTTGGGCAACAACAGCGCGCGTAGCTTGCCTTCCCAGTCGGGGTCGCGCCAGAACAGGTTGAAGGCGGCGTTGAAGATTTCGCGTTCGTCGGGCGCGGAGACCAGCAACGCGGCAAGCGCCGAGCGCACGTCGTCGCGGCGCCCGAGGTCGATCCACTGCAAGGCGGTGATCGCGTCCACGGCTTGCGCAGGCGACATCGGCAAGCCCGCGCCGCGCAAGACGCGCACGAAATGCACGACGTTGTACGCCAGCGTGGATGGCAGCGCGTGGCCCGCGGGCGCGCTTTGCATTGTGCTCGTCATCATCACTCCGGCACTGCCAGACACTGGGCAATCTGCGCGGCGTCGATGCGCGCAAGATCGTCCTGATACTTGAGCAACACGCCGAGTGTGTCACGCACCGATTGCGGATCGAGTTCGGTGACACTGAGAGCGGCGAGCGCGCGGCACCAGTCGATCGTCTCGGCGATGCCCGGCGCCTTGAACAGGTCCATGCTGCGGAGCTGATGCACGAAATCTACCGCGCGCCGCTGTAGCGCCGCGCTGGTTTGCGGTGCGCGCGCTGCGACGATGGCCAGTTCCCGCTCGCGCTCGGGATAGCCGATCCATTGGTAGAGGCATCGGCGCTTGAGCGCATCGTGCACTTCGCGCGTGCGATTGGACGTCATCACGACAAGCGGCGGCTGTTCGGCGCGTACCGTGCCGTATTCGGGAATCGACACCTGGAAGTCGGACAGCAGTTCGAGCAGGAACGCTTCGAAGGGCTCGTCGGCGCGGTCGATCTCGTCGATCAACAGCACACGGCGCGCGCCCGGATGTTGTTCGTCGGGCATGAGCGCTTGCAGGAGCGGACGCTTGAGCAGGAATTCGCTGCGATACAGCGTGTCGTTGGCGGGCCGTTCGCCGGCTGCTTCGGCGAGCCGCAGCGCCATGATCTGGCGCGGGTAGTCCCATTCGTAGAGCGCGCTCGCAGTGTCGAGACCTTCGTAGCATTGCAGGCGTAACAGCGAGGTGCCGAGCAATCCCGCGGCCGCCTTCGCCAGTTCGGTTTTCCCCACGCCCGGCTCGCCTTCGACGAACAGCGGCCGTTCCATGCGCAAGGCAAGGAACAGCGCGGTCGCCAGCTCGCGATTGGCAAAGTAGTCCTGAGCAGCGAGCTGGGCGAGGGTGTCGTCGATTGAAGCGGGTTGCATCATGGTCCTGTGAAGCTGGGCGCGGATGGGGGGCGGAAGTCGCGAGCCACGCAATGCAGCGGCGTGCAAAGCGTGGCGTCATCGCTCGCCGCGCGGCGCGCTATCCGTTTGCCGTCGTCACCGCCCGCGCCGTCAGAACCGGAATCAGGTGTGCGCGATACTCGGCACTCGCGTGCATGTCCGTGTTCAGTTCATCGGCGGAGACCGTGACTTTCCGTGCGGCCGCTGGCGTGAAATCCGCTGAAAGCGCGGTTTCCAGCGCCGTTGCCCGAAACACCGAAGCTGCTGCGCCCGTCACCGCCACCCGCACGCCGCTCGCATGTTTGGCCACGAACACGCCCACTAGCGCGAAGTGCGAAGCCGGGTTGCGGAATTTCTCGTAGGCGCTGTGTTCGGCGACGGGAAACTCTACCGCCGTGATTAGCTCGTCGGGCTCCAGCGCGGTTTCGTACATGCCCACAAAGAAATCGTCGGCGGTAATGCGGCGGCGGTCCGTCACGATCGTCGCGCCGAGGGCCAATACCGCGGCCGGATAGCAGGCTGCAGGATCGTTGTTGGCGAGCGAGCCGCCAATCGTGCCGAGCGCGCGCACCTGGCGGTCGCCGATATGCGCCGCGAGGCTGGCGAGACCCGGCAGCACGCGCTGGATATCCGCGTGCTCCGCGACGTCCGCATGACAGACGGCCGCGCCGATCGTCACGGCGTTGGCGTCGACGCGAATCTCCTTGAGTGCGGCGATCCGCGTCACGTCGATCAGTTTCGAAGGCTGCGCGAGACGCAGGCGCATGGTTGGCAACAGGCTCTGCCCGCCTGCGAGATACTTGGCGTCGCTGTCGCCAGCGAGCGCCGCGACCGCCGCTTTCGGGTCGGCCGCGCGGTGATAGTCGAATGCGTACATGACGGCTGCTCCGTTCAGGGTTGTTGGGCGGTGCGAATGGCGGACCACACGCGATGCGGCGTAGCAGGCATCTGGAGATCCTTCACGCCGAGCGGCGCGAGCGCATCGAGAATCGCGTTGATGACCGCCGGTGGCGAGCCGATCGCCCCGGCTTCGCCGCAGCCTTTCACGCCGAGCGGGTTGTGCGTGCACGGCGTGCCCTTGGCGGTTTCCACGGTGAAGCTCGGCAGGTCGGACGCGCGCGGCATCGCGTAGTCCATGTACGAGCCGGACAGCAACTGACCGCTGTCGTTGTCGTACACGCAGCGTTCGAGCATCGCCTGACCGATGCCCTGACCGAGCCCGCCGTGTACCTGCCCTTCGACGATCATCGGGTTGATCACGTTGCCGAAATCGTCGACGGCGGTGAACTGCTGGATGCGGCACTCGCCGGTATCCGGATCCACCTCCACCTCGCAGATGTAGGCGCCGGCCGGATAAGTGAAGTTGGTGGGATCGTAGAACGCGCTTTCATCGAGGCCCGGTTCGAGCGTTTCGAGCGGGTAGTTGTGCGGTACATAGGCGGCGAGCGAAATGTCCGTGAACGCCTTGGTGCGATCGGTGCCCGCCACGCGGAACACGCCGTTCTTGAACTCGATGTCGTCTGCCGAGGCTTCGAGCAGATGCGCGGCGATCTTCTTGGCCTTCGCTTCGATCTTGTCGAGCGCTTTCATGATGGCCGAGCCGCCCACCGCGATGGAGCGCGAGCCGTAGGTGCCCATGCCGAACGGAATGCGGCCCGTGTCGCCGTGCACGATCTCGACGTTGGCGAGCGGAATGCCCAGGCGATCCGCGACGACCTGCGCGAAGGTAGTCTCGTGGCCTTGCCCGTGGCTGTGCGAGCCCGTGAACACGGTCACTGAACCGGTGGGATGCACGCGCACTTCGCCAGCCTCAAACAGGCCCGCCCGTGCGCCGAGCGCGCCGGCAATATTGGACGGCGCGAGGCCGCACGCTTCGATGTAGCACGAGTAGCCGAGTCCGCGGCGCTTGCCGTTCTGTTCCGAGGCCTGCTTGCGGGCGGCGAAGCCTTTGACGTCGGCCAGTTCCTCGGCGCGCGCGAGGCAGGTTTCGTAGTCGCCGGTGTCGTAGGTGAGGCCGACTGGCGTCGCATACGGAAAGCTGCGAATGAAGTTGCGCCGGCGAATTTCCGCGGGCTCCAGATTCATCTCGCGTGCGGCGGTTTCCACCAGTCGCTCGACCACGTAGGTCGCTTCTGGACGCCCCGCGCCGCGATAGGCATCCACCGGGACCGTGTTGGTGAACACCGCTTTCACCTCGGCGTAGATGGCCGGGGTGGCGTACTGGCCCGCGAGCAGCGTCGCATAGAGGATGGTCGGCACGCTCGAGGCGAACGTCGAAAGATACGCCCCCATGTTGGCGATGGTGTGCACGCGCATGGCGAGGAAGGTGCCGTTGGCGTCCATCGCCAGTTCGGCTTTCGTCACGTGGTCGCGGCCGTGTGCGTCGGAGATGAAGGCCTCGGAACGCTCGGCCGTCCATTTCACCGGACGGCGGATTTTCTTCGAGGCCCACGTGAGCGCGACGTCTTCCGCGTAGAGAAAGATCTTCGAGCCGAAACCGCCGCCCACGTCCGGCGCGATGACCCGCACTTTCGATTCCGGCAAGGACAGCACGAATGCCGCCATCAGCAGACGCTCGACGTGCGGATTCTGGTTCGCCACATACACCGTGTAGCTATCGTCCTGCGGCGACCAGCTCGCGTTGACCGCGCGCGGCTCGATTGCGTTGGGGATCAGGCGGTTGTTGACGATATCGAGCGTCGTGACGTGCGCGGCTTTGGCGAAGGCGGCGTCGGTGGCCGCCTTGTCGCCGTGGCCCCAGGTGTAGCAGGTGTTGTCCGGCACTTCGTCGTGGACGGCGGGCTGACCGGGATCAGCCGCATGCGCCGTATCCACCACGGCCGGCAACACGTCGTAGTCCACCTCGATCAGTTCGACGGCGTCTTTGGCCGCCTTGAGCGAATGCGCGATCACCAGTGCCACCTGATCGCCGACGTGACGCGCCTTGGTGTGCGCAATCACCGGATGCGGCGGCTCGTTCATGGGCTTGCCGTCGACGCTGTGGATCAGCCAGCCACACGGCAGGCCGCCCACGCTGTCCGCGGCCATATCCGCGCCGGTGAACACGGCCACCACGCCGGGCGACTGCTTCGCGGCAGCGGTGTCGATGCTTTTGATCAGTGCATGCGCGTGCGGCGAGCGCAGAAAGACGGCGTAGGTTTGCTGGGGCAGGACGACATCATCGGTGTACTGACCATTTCCGGTCAGGAAGCGATAGTCTTCCTTGCGCTGGACGGAGGCGCCAATCAGCGGATGCGGGTCGGGTGCGTTCATCGTCGGCTCCTCAGGCAGTAACCGGAGCGCCGGCTTGCGTAGTCGCGCCCGCTTTCATGCCGGCAGCCCCCTCGAGCACCGCCTTGACGATGTTGTGATACCCCGTACAGCGGCACAGATTGCCATCCAGTTGAGCCCGGACGTCCGCTTCGGTGAGCTCGGGCTGGCGCTGGACGAGCGAGGTCGCACTCATCACCATGCCGGGCGTACAGAACCCGCACTGCAAGCCGTGACATTGGCGAAAGGCCGCCTGCATGGGATGCAGCTCGCCGTCTTTGGCGAGACCCTCAATGGTGGTGATATTCGCGCCTTCCGCCTGGACGGCGAGGATGTTGCACGATTTGACCGCGCGGCCATTCAGATGCACCGTGCACGCGCCGCATTGTGCTGTGTCGCAGCCAATGTGCGTCCCCGTGAGGCGCATCTGCTCGCGCAGGAACTGGACTAGCAGCGTGTGGGGTTCGATTTCCGCGGTAACGGGCGCGCCGTTGACCGTCAGACTGATGCTGATCGCCATGAACTGTCTCCTTTGGGGGATCGAGACCGGCACGGGCCCACTGCCACTACCTTCCGCCTGCCTGCTGTGAGGGCTCGCTTCGGTTTGTGTTTTTATGGTTCCAGCGAAAAGTAAAGCACAAATCGGTCAGGGGTGCTATTCGGGGAAATTGGCCGGGTGGCGGTCAGACGCGCTGGGAATGCGGTGGGTGGTGAAAGTGGCTGGCGGTGGCTGGGCAATGAAAAACGGCACGCTGCGTGAGCAGGCGTGCCGTTTTTCATTGGAGGGATGAACCTCACCGTATGACGTTCAAACCAGCGTTCCAGAGGCTAGTGGGCGCCATGCGCGAGCTTCGAATGCCGGCGCGAGTAACCAAAGTAGATCACCATGCCGATCAGCAGCCAGACGATGAAGGCGATCCACGTGACCCGTTGCAGGTTCAGCATCAGGAACAGGCACGACGCTACGGCGAGAATCGGCACGACCGGCACGCCCGGGCAACGGAAGGCACGCGGCAACTCCGGATGGGTCTTGCGCAGCACCAGCACCGCGATCGACACCATCGAGAACGCCGCCAGCGTCCCGATGTTGATCAGTTCCGCGAGCACGTTGAGCGGCACCAGCGCGCCGATCAGCCCAAAGAACAGACCCACCAGCCATGTGGTGAGAAACGGCGTGGAGAAACGCGGGTGTACATGCGAGAGCCTGGCCGGCAGCAGACCGTCGCGCGACATCGCGAAGATCACGCGCGTCTGGCCATAGGCCATCACGAGGATCACGGTCAGCATGCCGAGCACGGCGCCCAGGTCGATGAAACCGGCCACCCATTTTTCGCCGGCCACCTGCAGCGCATATGACACGGGGTGCGAAATATTGGCGAACTGCGCGGACGGCACGATGCCCGTCACCACGGCCGCGACCGCCACGTACAGCACCGCGCACACGCCCAGCGACGCGATGATGCCAATGGGCAAATCGCGCTTGGGGTTTTTCACCTCTTCGGCCGCGGACGACACGGAATCGAAGCCGATGAAGGCGAAGAACATCACCGCAGCCGCACCGAACACGCCGTTCCAGCCGTTCGGCATGAACGGGTGCCAGTTGGCCGGCGTGACGTGAAATACGCCCACGGCGATCACCAGCAGCACCACGATGACCTTGATCGCCACCATGACGTTATTGATGCGCGCAGATTCGCGGATGCCCACCGACAGCACCGCCGTAATCGCCATCATCACGAGGAAGGCGGGCAGGTTGAAGAGGGTTTCGTGACCGGGCAGCGCGCCTGGCGCAGCGGTCAGCGCCACTGGCAGTGAAATGCCGAAGCCCGACAGCAGCGACTGCAGATAGCCCGACCAGCCCACCGACACCGCTGACGTTGCCAGCCCGTATTCCAGCATCAGATCCCAGCCGATGATCCAGGCCGCAAGCTCACCGAGCGTGGCGTACGAGTAGGTGTAGATGGAGCCGGCCACGGGAATGGTCGAGGCGAACTCGGCGTACGCCAGCGCGGCGAAACCGCACGCAATGGCGGCGATGATGAACGACAGCATCAGCGCGGGGCCGGCCTGCACGGCGCCCGTGCCGGTCAGCACGAAAATGCCGGTGCCGATGATGGCACCAACGCCGAGGAAGGTCAGGTCGAGCGCGCCGAGGGCTTTCTTCAGACCGGCGCCACTGGCACTGGCCGCGAGCATATGCTCGACGCTTTTTTTGCGGAACAGGGACATTGGCGAGGATCTCCAGTAGTGCACGCGTCTTGCGCGCCGAATGTCGAGAAAACCCTCTATTTTAGCGGACGGCCGCGCGAATCCTTTGCTGGACGGTCAAGGCGGGGCGTGGAAGGGGGAGCAGATTATGGCCGAAACCTGAGGATTTCAGCGCGTGCGTTGCCCGTGCGCGGATAGCGCGGCAAGGCTTTTTCTCGACAGGATGGGGTATGGGCGGGAACCGCTCAACGCGGGCGAGCCCGCTGCCAGGCTGGATGCCTGACATTAGTCAATTTGCATCAAGCAATCCGCATCGGGCGCCAGTGTTTTCCAGGCATCCCGATGCACGCGGAAGCGTCAGCCCGTCATCGCCGGGTTGAGGTCGACCAGCCGGTTGCTCATCACGTAGAAAGTGAGTTCTGCGTTGTTACGCAGCTTCATCTTCTCGAGCAGCCGGGTTCGGTACACGCTGACTGTCTTGACCGAGAGCGACAGCGTATGGGCGATGTCGGTCAGCCGCTTGCCCGAGGCCAGCATGCACAGCGTTTGATATTCGCGATCCGAGAGCTTTTCGTGCGGCAACTGCTCGCCGTCGAACGAGACATAGTCGGCCAGCGCCTCGGCCATCGCCGGGCTGACGTATTTACGGCCCGCCGCGACTTGCTGGATGGCGGCAATCATCTGCGCGGCATCAACGGTTTTTGACAGATAGCCCGCCGCGCCTGCCTTCAGCGCGCGCACTGCGTACTGGTCTTCGCGATACATCGAAAACATCAGCACGGCGGCGCGCGGGGCCTTGCGCTTGAGGCGTTTCAGCACTTCGACGCCGTTCATGTCGGGCAGCGAGATGTCGAGCAGGACCACGTCGTACGCGTGTTTTGTGATGGCGGCGAGCGCTTCCGCGCCGGTCTCGGCCTCGGCGACGTCGCTCGCCACGCCACGGTCGAGCAGCAATTGGCGCACGCCCTGGCGGACCACGGCGTGATCGTCGGCGAGCAGGATGCGCAGACTCATGACGGCGCGCTCACGAGAACAGGAAACGGCGCTCGGCGCCCGCGGCGTCGGCGAGCATCGCGTCCCATGCGAAGCGGGCGCGGACCGTGGTGCCGCGGGTCTCGGCGCCGTCGTGTTCCCGGCCGCGCGCGCCAATCTGCACGCTGCCGTGGAAGGCCGCGCAGCGCGCGCGCATCCCGGCGAGACCGAAATGACCTTGTTTGGCGCGCGTGCGGGGTGCGAGCCCTGCGCCGTCGTCGCTGATGATGAGCGTCAGGTGGCGACGACTGGTTTCGATCCGGACGTCCGCAGCACTCGCCCGCGCGTGCTTGGCGACGTTGTTCAAAGCTTCCTGGGCGACCCGGAACACGGCCAGTGCGGCATTGGACGGCAGGCGCGTGAGCCGCAGATCGGCGGCGCAGACGAAGCTCGTGCGCAGTTGCGTGCGGGCGGCGAAGTCGCCGGTCCATTGAGAGAGCGCGCCAACAATTCCGCCTTCCAGCGACGGCGCATGCAACTCCGCCACAGTCTGACGCGTGGCTTCGGCCACCAGCTTGAGCGAGCGGCTCGCCACCTCGAGCGCGGCCTTGCATTGCGGCGGCGCGTCGGCGGGTAGCCAGGTTTCGACATTCGCCAGGGCGAAGTGCGTGGCGGTCAATTCAGCGCCCACGC
Organism: Paraburkholderia sp. DHOC27; assembly: GCF_003429005.1. Taxonomy (GTDB): domain Bacteria; phylum Pseudomonadota; class Gammaproteobacteria; order Burkholderiales; family Burkholderiaceae; genus Paraburkholderia. Next base: position 447,296 of record NZ_QVQV01000003.1, on the reverse strand, counting down.
TGTCATGCAGTTCGCGGGCGAGGTGCTGGGCGGCCGCCTCCTGTGCCTCAACGAGCGCAGCAGACAGTTCCCGCACGCGCGCCCGCAAACGCGCGTTTTCCAGCTCGGCCGCACTGGCGGCGCTGGCTTTGCCACGTTGAGGATGGATAGCAGGCTGGGCGGTGACGGGGTGTTCCAGCGTCACACCCAGGGTGAACGCGTTACGTGCTGCGTCGGCGCTGGGTGACCCGTCGCTTAGTTCGCCCAGACCACGCAGGTCAGGCGTGGTGTTGACGCTGGTAACGGTCAGATGCGTATTGATCGGTACGACGACGGACGTTTCCATGACTATCCCGCTCAGAAAGCCAGCTTCACGGCAAACCGGGCGCGCTTCGGCGGCGCGATGAGGATGGAACGCATGAGTCTAAAGCCCCCGGACCTGTCCGACGCGAATTCCTGCGACGGACAATCGCTACGTGGCAGCGTAACGAAATTTACATTCGGTAACAAATCGGATGTAACCCTGGTGGGGGTCAAAACCGTCTGTTTGTGACCCGGATAATAGCTTAAAAAAATGAAAAATTGCACGCCCAGCAGGACTTAGCGCGCTTTATTGATGCAATGGTTGACAAGTCATATTCGGCTTGCATGTAGGAAAAATGCTGACACGCAGCGGATGCCTTCCGCGCGTGATTTGTAACCACGGATCCAAAGCCATGCGTCTCGCATAGTGGGAAAGTGGCGTTCGAATCGCGATCGTTTCTGGCTTGGTCGAATAGCGGCGCAAAAACAAAAACCGGAGCGCGAAGGCTCCGGTTTTTAGATGGTGCTCATACCGCCATGTCAGCGGCGCACGCCGGTGAGGTTGGCGCGTTGCGCTTAGCCCACGAACGCCTTTTCCACGACGTAGTGGCCCGGCGCGTTATTGCTGCCTTCCTGGAAGCCCGCGTCGTCGAGCAGCTTGCGCGTGTCGCGCAGCATGTGGGGGCTGCCGCACAGCATGATGCGGTCGTTTTCCAGCGAGAAGCCCGGCACGCCGAGGTCGGCGAAGAGCTTTTCCGTTTCGATCAGCTCGGTAATCCGGCCGCGGTTCTGGAACGCTTCGCGCGTGACGGTGGGGTAGTACAGCAGCTTTTCCTGAACCAGCTCGCCCAGGTGCTCGTGCGCGGGCAGGTGGTCCGTGATGTATTCCTTGTACGCCAGTTCGTCGACGAAGCGGCAGGTGTGCGTGAGCACCACGCGCTCGTAGCGGTCGTAAATGTCCGGATCTTTGATGATGGACATGAACGGCGCGAGACCCGTACCCGTGGAGAGCAGCCACAGCGTCTTGCCCGGCAGCAGGTTGTCGGCCACCAGTGTGCCGACCGGCTTCTTGCCGATCAGAACCGGATCGCCGACCTTCAAATGCTGCAGACGCGAGGTGAGCGGACCGTCCTGAACCTTGATGCTCAGGAATTCGAGGTGCTCTTCGTAGTTCGCGCTGGCGAGGCTGTAAGCGCGGATCAGCGGCTTACCTTCGACTTCCAGGCCCACCATCGTGAACTGGCCGTTCTCGAAGCGGAACCCCGGGTCGCGCGTGCAAGTGAAGCTGAAAAGCGTATCGGTCCAGTGATGGACGCTCAGGACGGTTTGTTGATTCAGGTTGCTCATGGCTTCTTGGATGGTGCGGAAACGAAGACGGCCAGACGAATAACCGGCCGGCACGGCAAGGGCGATGCTGCGCTACCTCGCTCACCCGCTACTCGGAAAAGTAATGCGTAATCCGCTATTTTACCGCGCCTGCCCCCGGAGGGTCGGCGGCACAGCGTTGATCGTGCTCAAGCGGGTGCCGGACTTGCGGCTTCGGCGTCGGAAGGCACGCAGCGAGGCTTGTCGGCGGGGTACGGCCGGGTTCAGCCGTGGTACGGCGGCGACGGCTGATGTCGAGCGGGCGACCGCCATCTTTGGCCTGGGCGGTGCGCGGGTACGCGCGTGCCCTGACGACTATTTTGGGATGATACCGAAACCTATCGCGCAGCGCAGCATTGACCCTGCTGCTAAAACTGGCAAAAAGCGGCAAAACAACGCGGGAATGTGCGCAAAACGGCCGCCAAAGCGCGCGGAACGCTGCATTGACGGTGAAAGCGGCGTTGTTGCGCCGCCATCACAAGGATCGCAAGAAGCGGTTATCTGGCTGTGATCAGGCGGTGACCACGGCCCGCTTGCGGCCGCGCTGTTTGAGCAGGCGCGCCTGCATCACGATGACCAGCAGCAGGAACACGCCACGAATCACCGATTGCCAGTAGGCCGACAGGCTGATGAAGCCGAGCCCGTTTTCGAAGTTGAGCAGGTTGAAGACGAGGCCCAGCAGCAGCACACCGGCAATCGTCATGGCGATGGAGCCTTCGCCGCCGGTCAACAATGTGCCGCCCAGCACCACGGCGGAAATCGCAAACAACTCCCAGCCCACCCCTTCGTTCGGCTGGCCGGCGCCGAACTGCGCCGCCAGAATCACGCCTGCCATGCCGGCCAGCAGGCCGCTCACCGCGTAAGCCGCGACCAGCGTGCGGTCGACGTTCAGCCCCATCAGACGGGCCGCTTCTTCGCTGCCGCCAATGGCCAGCGAATGCCGTCCAAAGCGCGTGCTGCGCAGCGCGAGCCAGGCCGCGATGGCGGCCACCGTGGCGACGATGCCGGGAATCGGCATGCCGAGCAGATCGCCCTGGCCGAAGTTGCCAAAGTTCGAATTGGCCGCAATCGACACGGCGTCGTTCTTGCCCAACAACAGCGCGAGACCATGCGCGCCGAGGCTGGTCGCCAGCGTCACGATGAAGGGCAGGATTTTCAGCCGCGTGATGATGATGCCGTTGAGCACCCCGACCAGCAGACCGGCAACCGTGCCGGCGAGCACTGCTACCCAGCCGCCGTAGTTGCTGGCGAGCGCCGCCACCACACTCGACATGGCCGCGACCGTGCCCACCGAGAGGTCGATGCCGCCCGTGATGATGACGAAGGCCATGCCAATGGAGATCAGCGCGAACATCGAGTTGTAGCGCCAGAACGCGTTGATGTTGTACGCCGAGGCGAAGTGGTCGTAGCGCACGATCCCGAGCACGACGAGTGCGGCGAGCGCGAGCAGGATGGGGAGATTCTTTTTCATCGCGTCGAGTCCGAAGTCTTTGAGGGCGCGTGGTTACCGGGTATGAAGCGCAGGCAGTGAGCCGGGCCGTTTCAACGCTGGCGCCGTTGCACGTACACGGCGGCCACGATGATCCCCGCCTTGACGACCAGCGCGGCTGCGTCGGGAATGCCGTGCGCGAGCAGCGTGTAGCGCAGCAACTGGATGATCAGCGCACCGATCAGCGTGCCGCCGATATACGCCTTGCCGCCCGTCAACGCTGTACCGCCCACCGCCACCGCCGCGATTGCATCGAGTTCGATGCCGAGCCCGACCACGTTCGCATCCGACGACGAATTCACCGAAATCGAAATCAGCCCCGCAAGACCCGCCAGCGCCGCACAGATCGTGTAGGCGATCAGCTTCACGCGGTGCGTGGGGACGCCGCACAGATATGCAGCCTTCTCGTTGCCGCCGGTGATCAGCAGGTACTGGCCGAACAGCGTCTTGCGCACGACCCATACGAACAGACCCACCAGCGCCAGCATCAGCAGCACCTGGAACGGCACGCCGGCGACCTTGCCGAGCGCGATCCACTGGAACGTGGGGTTGTCGAAGGCCTGCAGGCTGCCGTCCGTGACGACCTGGGCAATGCCGCGGCCGGCGATGAACAGCACCAGCGTCGCCACAATGGGCTGCACGGAGAGCCTCGTCACGAGCAGGCCGTTGAACACGCCGCATGCGGCGGCGGCGATCACTGGCAGCACGAAGGCCAGTGCAATCCCGCCCGGCCCTGGGATGTTCATGAACAGCATCGGCGCGAGCGCGCCCGAGATCGCCATGGATGCACCCACGGACAAGTCGATGCCGCCCGTCGCCACCACCAGCGTCATGCCAATGCCGACGATCACGATCGTCACCACCTGCGTCATGTTGACGTTGAAGGTTTGCAGCGACCAGAAGTGCGGCGTGAAGAGCAGGTTGAAGATCAGCATCGCCAGCAAGACGATGACTTCGCGCTGGATCGTGATGCGATGGCGCTTCTTCGCTACCGCCTCCGATGAAGATGCCGACGCCGAAGCGGCGGAGGACACAGCGGAAGCCGCAACCGGCGGCGCGGGCTCGTTGCGCAACGACTTAAGCGTCATGACGGTCGCCCTCCAGCGCGTCTTCGATGTGGGCCGTATGGGCTGCTTCCGCAATCTGCGAAGCGCCGTCGCTGCCATAGGCAATGGCATCCATGATGGCGGTCTCGCTCATTTCAGCACCGTTCAGTTCGGCGACCGTGCGGCCGTCGCGAATCACCACGGCGCGATCCGCCACCGCGGTCAGTTCTTCCAGTTCCGACGCGGACAGCAGCACGGCCAGTCCGTTGTCACGTAGTTCACGCACGATCTTGGCGACGTCGGCTTTGGCGCCCACGTCGATGCCGCGCGTGGGTTCGTCGAGCAGCAGCAGCGACGGTTCGGCCGCCAGCCAGCGCGCGAGCAGCACCTTCTGCTGATTGCCGCCCGAGAGTTCGCGGATGGGTTGGTCCGGCGAGCGCAGCTTGATGCCGAGCGACGCAATGAAGCGATCGACGATGGCCTGCTGCTTCTTCACGTCCACGATGCCGTGCTTCGACAGCGTGCGCAGACACACGAGCGTGAGGTTGTCGCGCACCGACAGTTCGGGGACGATGCCGTCGCCCTTGCGGTCTTCCGTGAGATACGCAAGGCCGCGCGCGATCGCATCCTGCGGCGTCTTCAGCGCCACCGTTTCGCTGCCGATGGACAGCGTGCCGTGTTCGAGCGGATCCGCGCCGAACATCAGGCGCATGGTTTCCGTGCGGCCCGAGCCGAGCAGGCCCGCGAGACCCACCGCTTCACCGGCATGCACCTGCAAGGACACGTCGTTCACCTTCGGGTGCGCGCTCAGGCCTTGCGCCGCGATGACCTGCGCGCCACGACGCGCCAGATTGGCTTCGCGCGCGTCGGCGTCGTCCTGCACGACGGCGGCGAGCGTGCGGCCCAGCATGGTCGTGACCAGTTGCAGCTTGTCCATCTCGGCCATCGTGCTCTGGGCGACGGTCTGGCCGTCGCGCATCACCGTGACACGGTCGCACAAGGCGTACAGCTCATCGAGCCGGTGCGAGACGAAGATCACCGCGCGGCCGTCGTCGCGCAGCTTGCGGACCACGTTGAACAGCAGTTCCACTTCGCGCTCGTCGAGCGAGGAAGTGGATTCGTCCATGATCACCATCTTGGCGTCGGACGACACCGCGCGCGCCAGCGCCACCATCTGCTGGATGGCGGTGGAATAGGTGTGCACGGGTTTCTTCACATCGATCTGCAAACCGAACGATTCGAGCAACGCGGCAGCGCGCTGCTGCACGGTGCGCCAGTCGATCAGACCAAAGCGGCGCGGCTCGCGGCCCAGATAGATGTTCTCCGCGACGGAGCGGAACGGCACCAGATTGATCTCCTGATAGATCGTGCTGATGCCGGCTTCGCGGGCTTCTTTCGGCGTACGGAAATCGACCTCGCGGCCTTCGAAACGCACGCTGCCACTGCCTCGCCGGTATGCGCCGGTGAGGATCTTGATCATGGTGGATTTGCCGGCGCCGTTCTGGCCGATCAGCGCATGCACTTCGCCTGCGGCGACGGTGAGTTTCGCGTTGCGCAAGGCAGGCACGCCGCCGAAGCTGATCTGGATGTCCTGCATGTCCAGCAGCACGGGGCGCTCGCTGCGCGTGGGGCTGGTGCTGGAAGAGGGCGGCGTTTGGCTGCCGGATTGAATCACGTCTGTTCTCCTGCTGGAGGCGACATCACTCCATGGTAGTCCCAAGACAAAGCGAAGCGACGGTCCGTCGTCAAACGAACGCGCCGCTTCGAACCCTTCTCGTCCCCCCGTCCCCAAAAGGGACCAGCTTCGGAGCGGAGGACTTCCTGCGAGGTGGGCACCCCAAGGTGCTGTCTAAGCCTGACTGGCAGACCTCCGCCTACCGCACGGACGCCCTTCAGGTGCGCCACCTCTCAAGCCTGCTCGCAATCAATACGCGTCAATAGCCGTACTGCGTGTTTTGCGCGACGTTGCCCTTGTCGTAGAAGCGGTCCGAGACCTTCACCCAGGTCGGGATCTTCTCGCCCTTCGCGTACTTCTGCGCCACGTCACAGGCGAGCGGGCCGAAGAACGGGCTCGACTGCACGCTTGCGCCGAGTTCGCCGGCCGCGATGGCATCCATGCCGCCCTTGGTGCCGTCAATCGTCACGATCTGGATGTCCTTGCCCGGCTGCTTGCCGGCGGCCTTGATCGCGGCGATCGCGCCCAATGCCATTTCGTCGTTATGCGCGTAGACCGCGGTCACGTCCGGATGGGCCTGCAGCAACGTTTCCATCACCTGACGACCCTTGTCGCGCGAGAAATCGCCGTCCTGCGAAGCGATGATCTGCATGTCCGGGTGCTTGGCGATTACGTCGTCGAAGCCCTTCTTGCGATCGTTCGCAGCGGACGCGCCCGTCGTGCCTTCGAGTTCGATGATCTTGGCCTTGCCGTTGGTGGCTTTCACCAGCCAGTCGGCAGCACGCTGACCCTGGTTGATAAAGTCGGAGCCGATGAAGGTGATGTAGTCCTGGCCCGGCTTGGCGACCGAGTGATCGACGTCACGGTCCACCAGAATCACCGGAATGCCGGCCTTCTTCGCCTGCAACACGACCGGCGAGAGCGGCTTTTCTTCACGCGGCGGGAACACCAGCAGATCGACGTGCTGCGCGATCATGTTCTGGATGTCCGAGACCTGCTTGGAGTTCGAGCCATTGGCATCCGTGACGACCAGTTGCCAGCCGCACTTGGCGGCGGTGTCCTTCATGCTCTTGGTTTCCGCGAGACGCCACGGATTGTTGCTTTCGGTCTGCGCGAAGCCGACCTTCAGCGGTGTCTTGTTGGGGATCTTGGGCAGCGCATCGTCGTCGGCGTGAGCCGTCGCGACGCCAAAACCGAGTGCCAGTGCCACAAGGGATGCAGCCAGCGGAGCTGCGGTCAGGCGACCCGTCCGTTGTCCGCGCAATTGCCGTTTGAGCGATGCCATGTCTTCCTCCAGTACCTGGTGAGGTGTGTATTTGCTTTTTGTGCTTCTCCTGCCGATCGGCACTTGCGCGCCCCGTGACCGGACGTGCCGATTATTCCATCCAAAATTATTATCGGTCAATCACTAATAATATTAATTATGGGCGATTTCGCCTCGGTAATTACCCTCACTGACGCGCGTTCGACCAGCGGTCCATCCAGCTTCACCATGCGATGACGCACCGGCGCACCGGCCGCTCGGTTCTGCTGTTCCTGCAGCAGGGTTTCGACGGCCCAGCGGCCGAGTTCGTAGTTGGGCAGCACGACGGTCGAAAGCGCCGGGTGCGTATGACGGGCGATTTCCTGGTCGTCGTAGCCGAGCACAGACACGTCTTCGGGCACCCGCAAACCGAGTTGCTTGATCGCTTCGATTGCACCGAGCGCGGTCAGGTCGTTGGCGCAAAAGATCGCGGTGGGCGGGTTGGGCTCGCGCATCAGCGAGAGCGTCTGTTCGAAGCCGAGGCCGGAGCTCCAGTCGCCTTCGCGGACGAGTTCGGGAGCGAACGGCAGATCAGCGGTAGCGAGCGCGGTGCGATAACCCTTCATGCGGTCTTTCGAGGCGTCCTGCCACGGTTCGCCGTTAATGTAGCCAATGCGCCGGTGGCCGGCATTCAGCAGATACTCAGTGGCGATGTGCCCGCCGGCGACTTCCGCCGGCACCACCGACGACTGGCCGCCTTCGCTCGTGTAGCAGTTGAGCAGCACGGTCGGCACGCGCGACAGCGCGGCGGGCAGCGTCACCTTGCGGGTGTAGACCGTGGCGTAGATCACGCCGAACAGATGCGGATTCGACAGCGTGTTGTCGAGCACCTGCTGTTCGATGTCGGCGTTGCCGTGGGTCGAATACACCGCGAGCATCTTGCCGCTCGCGTAGGCCGCGTCGCGGGCGCCGTCCACGTTGACGACCGGGTGCGGACTCGTCGAGATTTCGTCGGCGAGATAGACGATCAGGTTGCGTTCGTCCGTCGAGGCGAGCACCGGCTCGCGCGGCGATAGCCGGTAGCCAAGGTCGTGGGCCGCCTTGAGGACCTTGTTGCGGGTGGACTCGGAAAATTTCGCGCCGGTCGCGTTGTTCAGCACAAGCGAGACCGTCGATTGCGATACGCCAGTGAGCTTGGCGATATCGGTCATCGTAGGGCGACGTTGGGTCGATTTTTTCATTATTCAGGCCGCGCATGAGCGGCGGCAGAGGCATAAGTTGCCGTTAGCAAGATCGCTCTGACGGTACCACTAATAATATCTCCACGGCAACGCGCGAAAACCCGCCATCTGGGACTTGCCGCCAAATTCCCTTACGCACCATTTTGGCAAAATTATTACTAATAATATTGACCTGAGCGCGCTGCCGTGCGATTCTCGGACGCGCGGACCCCTGTTGGTTCGTAGGTGGCGTTGCGCGTGTGCCGAGGCACATCGACGTGGCGCCTGTGCGCGGAATGCGCGGCCGGCCCTGCACGTGCGGGTGTCGCGCGTTCCACGCCTAACCCGTTGGCGGCTTTCTACATTCTCACCATGCGCGATGTTTCCTTGAATCCGATCCGGCCGGCCGCAGCAAATGTCGCCGCAGATGCCTTCGCGCTCGACGATCCCGATTTGATCGCGCTCGCGAGCGGCAACATGCGTGTGCTGGTCGCGCCGCAGGTGGGCGGTGCGATCGCCGCGTACTACGAGGCGAGCCCCACGGGTACGGTGCACTGGCTGCGCCCGGCCACTGACGCGGCACTGGCCGAGCGCGATCCACTGAGGATGGCGAGCTTCCCACTCCTGCCGTACTGCAATCGCATTCGCGACGCGCGCTTCGTCTTCGGAGGCCGGACGATCGATCTCGCCGACGACGGCAACCGCTTCGCGCACGCGCTGCACGGCCACGCCTGGCGACGGCCGTGGCAAGTGGGCGCGCGCACGGCGAATTCGGTGGAGTTGCTGTTCGAACACGTGCCGGATCCGCAGGCGCGCGGCGACTGGCCGTTTCGCTATCGCGCGAAGCAGCGCATTCAACTGGCCGGGGACGCGTTACGCGTGACGATGTCGGCGCACAACCTCGCCGATGAACCGATGCCGTTCGGCATGGGCCATCACCCGTACTATCCGCGTACCGAGCAAACCCGTGTGTACGCCCACGTGCAAGGCATGTGGCACGCCGACAGCGAAGTGCTGCCCACGCATCTCGGCCCGCACCCCGCTGTCGACGAACTGCATACGGGCATGTCGGCGGATGCGTTCGACCTCGACAATAATTTTGCCGGCTGGTCGCGTCACGCGACGGTTGCGTGGCCGGACGAAGGGCGGCAGGTCACGATGACCGCGCAGGCGCCTTTCGATCATCTGGTGGTGTTCGCGCCGACCAGCGAGCGGCAGCAGTTGTGCGTCGAGCCGGTGAGCAACACGACAGACTGCTTCAACGCCACCGACACGCAGGCGCACGTGGGCGGCTGTGTCTTGATGCCGGGTGAGACGCTTTCGGCGACGGTGAACTGGACGCCGCAGCGCGTCTGACGCGTGGGGCGCGCCGGCTATTCGACCCGCAGGCGCGCCATATACGGCAAGTGATCGGACAGCCACGCGGTTTCCTGCGTAGGCTGGATCCATTCGATGGGCCTCATGCCGCGCACGAACATCTTGTCGAGCGCGAGCGCTGGTGAGAACGCCGGGAACGTCCGGCCGGATTCGCCGAGCAACGTCGCCACTTCGTACAAACCGTGCTCGCCAAAGAGCGGCACCGAGTCGTTACGCCAGTCGTTGAAGTCGCCGGCCAGCACGAGCGGGCCTTGCGGCGCTTCCTTCGAAATCCAGTGAGCAATCCAGTGCATTTGCCGCAGACGCGCGGCGCGCGTCAACGCGAGGTGCGCGCACAGCAGCGTCACCGAATGGCCCGCAAAGGTGGCGCGCGCCACCAGCAAGCCACGCTTTTCGAAGCGGTGCGCGGAGATGTCCCAGCGGCCGCTGAGATCCAGCGGGTGCGGCGACAGGATCGCATTGCCGTGCCGCCATGACGGTTTGAACACGTTCGGCCCGAGCGCAATCTGCAATTCCAGCGAGCGGGCTATTTCAGTGGCCTGGCAATGCCAGACGTCGTCCAGCGAATCGCGCAGCGGCGCGCCAAAACCGCCTGACAGCATGGGCGACGGCATGCGTCGCGCCATCGCTTCCTGCAGAAAATAGGCGTCGGCGTGGGTGGATTGCACCCAGCGCTGCATGGCCTGCCAGGCCTGGAAGCCTAGCGGCGTACGCCCTTTATGCAGGTTCCAGCTGACGGCGATGAAGTCTTTCGGCTGCGTGCTTTCGCGGATCAGTTCTTCGGGATTTCGCATGCCGCGTGGTCCACGGTTTTCGTTGATGTCAGGAATTGCCGGCGAGGCTGGCGTGAACCCGATACACCAGGCTCGGATTCTTGTCGATGATCTGCCATGTCGCCCATTGGCCGGCCGGTACTTTCAGCCCTGGGTGATTCGCCGCGACCTGACGGGGCTGCGGCGGCAGCTTGCAACCGGTATCGGTTTGCTGCGCGCTATCGTCCTCGAGGGTTTCCTGCGCGTCGATGGCGAGTGTGACCGAGTTTGCGTCGGCCTGCAGGGGCGAGACCGTCAATGTGCGCGACAGGTCGATACTGCCACCGGGCGCGTCCTTGCAGCCCACGTTGTGCTGCACCACCTTGTGATGCGTGTCCGTATGCGCCTGGCCGACGGTCGTGCTGCCGTCAAACGCGTCGATTTGCTGGCCGTCGCGCACCACCTGCAATTGCCAGGTGACGACTTGCTGGGCGGCGGGTTGCTGTGCGTGCGCACACAAGGATGTGCTCAAAAGTACCGCGACTAGACTGGTTTTCCACATATTCGAAGGCTCTCCGGGGCTTGTATCCCGTTGTTATTGCTGACCGGCGCTGCTGGGTGCCTGCCAGTGCTCAGTAGCACATTGCGCGCCGCGCCTGCCCGCGGCGCTGCCGTGCTGGCCAGCCATGCTGGCCACTCATCTTACGCCGGATGGCCACAGCCTCTTTCTGACACCGCGTCGAGGGTCAGGTTCAGCAACAATCCATTGCAGATGGTGGCGGTCCGCCCTGCTTCAACCTTGGCCGCGCAAAACGGTGTGAGCAGCGGGTGTTAGCAGCAGACGCGTCCGGCTGCTCGCTTGCGTCGGAATATGGCGTCGATACACTGAAACTGAAACGGCGCCTGAGCGGTGCCGTCGCCACAAGACCAGCTCGACGGGGTGAGTCATGACAACAGCAATGGTCAAACAGGAAATCGCGGTCGCGTCGTTCAGCAAGGTGTACGACATGGACCGGGTCGAAACTGCGCTAAACGATCTGAGCGAGGGCGCGAACGACGCCCTGCGCATCACCTACGAAAAGATGCTGAAGGTCGGCAATCTGCGCTTTTGCGTGAAGCCGAACCGGATGCCGTCCATCGACGATCTGGTGGATGCGCTGCCCAACTTCAGCGAGCCGCTCGAGGACGTGCGCAAGCAGGTCGCGCTGTGTCTGGAAACCGACGACCGCCTGGAGTTGATGCCCATTTTGCTGCTCGGCGATCCCGGTATCGGCAAGACGCACTTCGCGAAGCAGCTGGCGCGCTTGCTCGGGACCGCCTACCACTACGTCGCGATGAGTTCGCTCACAGCGGGCTGGATTCTTTCGGGGGCGTCGTCGCAATGGAAAAACGCCAAGCCCGGCAAGGTATTCGACGCGCTGGTGCACGGCAGTTACGCCAACCCGGTGATCGCCGTCGACGAGATCGACAAGGCCACCGGCGACTCGCAGTACGATCCGCTCGGCGCGTTGTACGCGTTGCTGGAGCACGACACGGCGCAAACCTTCATCGACGAGTTCGCCGAGATTCCGATCAACGCGGGGCACGTCATCTGGATTGCGACCGCCAACGACGAGCGCTCGATTCCCGAGCCGATTCTGAACCGCATGAATGTCTACGAGATTCCGCCGCCGGATCACGCGGGCTCGCGCCGGATCGCGCAAGCCATCTACGACGAAATCCGCTCGGCGCATGCGTGGGGGCTGCGTTTTCCCGTCGAGCTGGGCGAGTCGGCGCTGGATGCGTTGAAGCCCGCGTCGCCGCGTGAAATGCGTCGTGCGATTCTCAACGGCTTCGGCGCGGCGCGCATTAACGGGCGCGACTGGATCGGCGCGGACGACATCCGGCTCGACTACGGCAGCCGGCGCAAATCGATCGGCTTTTGAGGAAAGCGAGCGTACGCATGACTGACGGCGTACACTGAACACAACACGAATTGCAACGCACCCACGAGCGCACCCACGCATCAACGGCAATCGGCTCAGGCGCAGCAGCACATGCCCGCAATCATTCGACTGCGGGCATTTGTTTCTGTACTACGTCGTACAATTTGCCAGGTACGCGCAATGCGTTCGACAACGAGCCGTGCGCGGCAGCCAGGCGCCGCATGCAGGCTATAACTTCACCGGATGGATGAGGCAGCGCGCGGTGTGGTCAACCGCGTCAAGGGACATGGATCAGATCGAATGTGTAGTGATCGGCGCCGGCGTGGTGGGCCTTGCAATCGCGCGCGCGCTCGCCGTTCGTGGGCATGAAGTGATCGTGCTGGAAGCGGCCGAAGCGATTGGCGTCGGCACCAGTTCACGCAACAGCGAAGTCATTCACGCGGGACTCTACTATCCGCGCGGCTCGCTCAAGGCGGCGTTGTGTGTGCGCGGCCGCGAGATGCTGTACGAGTACTGCGAAGCGCATGGCGTGCCGCACTCGCGTTGCGGCAAGCTGCTCGTTGCGACCTCGCGCAACCAGATTCCGCAGCTCGAAAGCATCATGGCGCGCGGCAAGGAAAACGGCGTGCTCGATCTGATGCGAATTCCCGGCACGGAAGCGCAGGCGCTGGAACCCGCGCTCGAATGCGTGGAGGCGGTGTTCTCGCCCCGCACGGGAATCGTCGACAGTCATCAACTGATGCTCGCCATTCAGGGCGACGCCGAACGCGACGGCGCGGTGTGCGCGTTTCATGCGCCCGTCGAATCCATCGAAGCGAGTAACGGCAAATTCATCGTGAAAGTGGGCGGCGCGGCACCTACGACGATCAGCGCGGCATGCGTCATCAACAGTGCAGGACTGCAAGCCAATGCGCTCGCCCGCAGGATTCGCGGGCTCGATGCGCGCCACGTGCCGCCGCTTTATCTGGCGCGCGGCAACTACTTCAGCATTTCCGGACGTGCGCCGTTTAGCAGACTGATCTATCCAATGCCAAACGAAGCGGGGCTTGGCGTGCATCTGACCATCGATCTGGGTGGACAGGCGCGCTTCGGTCCCGACGTGGAATGGGTCGACGCCATCAACTACGACGTCGATCCGCATCGCGCCGAGTCGTTTTACGCGGCGATCCGCGCTTATTGGCCGGCGCTGCCCGACGGCGCCTTGCAACCGGCCTACGCCGGCATTCGACCGAAACTCTCGGGGCCGGGCGAACCTGCCGCGGACTTCGTGATTCAGGGGCCGGCCGCCCACGGTGTACGAGGCCTCGTCAATCTGTTCGGAATTGAATCACCCGGGTTGACCGCCTGTCTGGCGATCGCGCAGCGGGTCTGCGAGCAGCTTGGCCGAGTCTAGCCGGGTTTATCCTTAAGTCGCGATTCTCTTATCTCTATCATTTGAGTTGTCACGTACGAGGGCTTCGTTGCTATCCTTGGGGACCGCTGTCGTTAGAACGGCGATCAGTTCAATACAAAATGGAGTGAGTCCCCATGAAGTCATCCCGTCGTAGTTTCCTCATTACGAGCATTGGCGTTGCGTCGACGCTCGCCTTGTCCCGCCAGGCGTTTGCCGACGCACCGAAAGTCACTGAAAGCGATCCGACCGCCCAGGCCCTCGGCTACAAACAGGACGCGACTCAGGTCGACAAGGCCAAGTACGCCAAATACGCCGCGGGTCAGGAATGCGGCAATTGCAGCTTCTATCAGGGTAAATCCGACCCGTGGGGCGGCTGCCCGATGTTCGGCGGCAAGCAGGTCTCCGCAAAGGGTTGGTGCAGCGCCTACAACAAGAAGGCCTGAGACTCGACCCACGCCGTACCCCGGCAGGCCCGCGTGAAGCGCCGCGCGGCATGCCGGTGCGGTTTGCAAGGCAGTTCTTCTTCTGGACACCTGACGCAGCGCGCGGCGGGTGTCCAGTTTCGCCCCGGCGACTCGCTCAAGGGGCGAGCCTTCACCTTAACCGGCTGCATTCGTGGCCGTGCTAATCGCCTTTGCGCCTGCTTTCATCTAGCAGCGATGATTCCTCTGTACTTCTCACTATTGCGTCCTGCTGCGGCGCGCTTGCCATGTGGCTAACGTTTTCCTGCGCGAGACGATCAAATCGCTATCACGTCTGCTCAGGCGTTTTCAAGCGCGAGCGGGCATCAACGGTGGTCGTTTGTCGAACCACGGACGCGCTTTTTCCAGTTGCGCGGCGAGTTGCAGCAGCGTGACTTCGTCGCCTTCGCGCGCGGCGAATTGCACGCCGATCGGCAGACCACGCGCATTCCAGTAGAGCGGTACGGACATCGCGGGTTGCCCGGTGAGGTTGAACAACTCCGTGCATCCCGCCCATGCGAAGGCCTTGTCGGCTGCTTCGGCGAGCATCTTTTGCAGCAGCGGTTCGATCGGCATGGCGCTGACGACGCGCATCTGCAGACGTTCATTCGAACTCGGTTGCATCTCGCCAATCTTGATGGGCGGCCCCGCCAGCGTCGCGCACAGAATCACGTCGTAGCGGCTCAGGAGGTCGTCGAGTTTCACCGTAATACGGCGTTGTTCTTCGAGCGCGGCCGGCAACGCACGTTCACCGATTTTGCGACCGATCTGCGCCATCGCCCAGGTGGCGATTTCGAATTCATCGCGCACGGGTTTGCGTCCCGTGATGGCTTCGGCGTTCAACACCATGTCGCGCGTCGTCACCGAGGCGAGCATCAGGAACGCGTGCCGCAGCGCTGCGAAATCGATCCCCAGCGAGACCGGTTCCACATGATGCCCCAGCGATTGCGCGAGTTGCGCGGCATCGTCGAGTGCGGCCCGGACCTCGGGCGATAACGTGTCGGCCAGCATAGGCTCGCTCACGTAGGCAATCTGCAGCGGCTTGAGGGGTTGGTCGAGCGCGCCGAGAAACGAACCGGGCGCACCGTAGGGCATCTGTTGCGTTTGTCCGGTCATGCAGTCGAGCAAGAGCGCGCTGTCGCGCACGCTGCGAGACACGGCATGATCGACGCTGAGTTCGCCCACGCTGGGTGTGCGCGTGCCGGCCATGCGTCCGCGTGACGGCTTTAATCCGAACAGGCCGCAGCACGAAGCGGGAATGCGGATCGAGCCGCCGCCATCCGATGCATGCGCGAGCGGGATGATGCCTGCGGCGACGGCCGCTGCCGCGCCGCCGCTCGAACCGCCTGGCGTGTGATCGAGGCTCCACGGATTGCGGCACGGCCCGAACAGCTCAGGCTCGGTATAGGGCATCTGCCCGAGTTCGGGCGTGCTGGTCTTGCCGAAGATGTTGAGACCGGCGGCGCGCGCCAGTGTGACGACGGGTGCATCTTCCGCAGGGATGAAGTGGCGATAGTGACGGCTGCCCATCGACATCCGCAAACCGGCCACTTGCGCACCGAGATCCTTGATCAGATACGGCACGCCGGCGAACGGACCGTCGCCCAGTTCGGACGCGTCGTCACGCGACGCGCGCCGGCGCGCAGCGTCATAGTCCTTGAGGACGATGGCGTTGATGGCGGGGTTGGTGGCTTCGGCGCGCGCAATGGCGGTGTCCAGCAGTTCGCGTGCGCTGGCTTCGCGCGTGCGGACCAGTTGGGCGAGGCCGATTGCATCATGCGCAAGGTAGTCGGATAGCACGCCGGATGACCCCGCTCGAGTTGTTGTTAGTGAGTCTGAAGTGGTGCCGCTGGCCGCGGTGGGCATCTTGCAGAAGGCGCGCATCTCGAACGAGCCGCGCGCTACCCCGCATCAACCGCGAAATCGTTTACAGACGCTCGCCCATGAACACGAGCGTACGGCCGTGTGCCAACGCAGCAGCATGCTGGTTATACGATGCACGGTCGGTGCAGTTGAAGCCGTGATCGGCGTTCGGGTAGATGTGGAATTCGGCGTCGCCACGACCGGCGAAACGTTCCTGCACCTGGCCCACCGCTTCCAGCGGAATGCCGTGATCCAGTTCGCCATAGTGGAACAGCATGGGCACCTTGATCTTGTCGGCCTCGCCGAGCAGATTCTGGATGCCGCCGCCGTAGTAGCTCACGCCCAGGTCGATCGAACCTTGTGCGGCAGCCAGATACGACAGCCGCCCGCCGAAGCAGTAGCCGATCGCCGCCACCTTGCCGGTGACTTCCGGCATGGCGCGCAGGACCGCTGCTGTAGCGCCGATATCGCTAACGGCAAGACCCACGTCCGTCTTCTGCAGGATTTCGATGCCCTTGTCGCGGTCGGCGCCGGCATACGTCAGTTCGACGCGTGGCTGGGTGCGCCAGAAGATGTCCGGTGCGAGGGCAATGTAGCCATCCTGCGCATACTGGTCGGCCACCGCGCGAATGTGGCTGTTCACGCCGAAGATTTCCTGAATGATGATGACGGCCGGACCCTTGCCGCCTTTGGGCAGCGCCAGGTAGCCCTCGAAACTCTCATTGCCGGCCGGAATGTCGATCCATCGGGAAGTCACGCTCACGTCGCTCTCCTTCAAATTGCGGGGGTGCCTGCGGGCAATGCCCGCAGCGGGGGCTCAGTTTGCCACTAAAAGAATGGCGTTGCAGCGCGGTTCGCGGTGCTGGTGCGCGGTGCGGCTGTGTATGTACCTGGCGTGACGCTCGAGGCAACTTGCCGATCATCAAAAGACAACGCAGCGTCCGCTGCAAATCGGCTCGTCGTGCGCTGTACGAGACGGGTGCATCGCAGTGTCCCAGAGGTATTCAGACCATTATCCAGATTGACCGTCAAACGCTTAAGCGGCACTCGGCGAGAAAATGCGCGCCTGGCGGAAACCCGCACGGCGCCTTGATTTGCGGGACGTCCTGCTGTTCGGGATTCGATGTTGTCGCATAAACGCTATTAGTGTTGATCCCACTTACTCAAAAAAATCCCACAAATTAATTTGATAGCCTACACTTGCGCGCAAGTACGCATGGCCGTCTGCCACAAACAGGCTGCTTAGCGTGCTGGCCAAGTGCATATACGATGCAACCGGCGTGGTCGTCCACGGGATTGAGCGACACGAGAAGGAAGCGGTGGCACAGGGCGATTACGTTGTTTTTGGGACCGAAACTGGAGACTTACATGAACATCAAGATTCAAAAGCTGTTGCCGATCAGCGCTGCGGCCATGTTGTTTGCGTCGTTGGCAACGGGCGCGGTGGCGGACGAGGTCGTCAAGATCGGCCACGTCGCACCGCTTACTGGCGGTATTGCTCACCTGGGTAAAGACAACGAAAACGGCGCTCGTCTGGCAGTGGAAGAAATCAACGCCAAGGGTCTGACGATTGGCGGCCAGAAAGTCACGCTGGAACTCGACGCACAAGACGACGCGGCTGACCCGCGTACGGCGACGCAGGTCGCACAGAAGCTGGTTGACGACAAGGTCGTCGCCGTGGTCGGTCACTTGAACTCGGGTACGTCGATCCCGGCTTCGAAGATCTACAGCGATGCAGGCATCGTGCAGATCTCGCCGTCGGCAACGAACCCGGCTTACACGCAACAGGGCTTCAAGACGACGTACCGCGTCGTTGCGACTGATGCGCAACAAGGCCCGGCACTGGCTAACTATGCAGCCAAGGATCTGAAAGTGAAGAGCGTCGCTATCGTCGACGACTCGACCGCTTACGGCCAAGGCCTTGCAAACGAATTCGAGAAGACCGCCAAGTCGCTCGGCATGAACGTGGTGTCGCATGACGCGACCAACGACAAGGCTGTCGACTTCCGCGCCATTCTGACGAAGATCAAGGGCGAAAACCCTGACGCGATCATGTACGGCGGCATGGACGCAACCGGCGGCCCGTTCGCCAAGCAAGCCAAGCAGCTTGGCCTGCGCGCCAAGGTTCTGGCGGGTGACGGCGTCTGTACCGACAAGCTGTCGGACCTGGCCGGTGACGCAACCGACAACATCGTCTGCTCGGAAGCCGGTATGGCGCTCGAGAAGATGGCTGGCGGCAAGGCGTTCGAAGGCAAGTACGAAAAGCGTTTCGGTCAACCGATCCAGATTTACGCTCCGTTCACGTATGACGCTGTGTACATCATCGTCGACGCCATGAAGCGTGCTAACTCGGTGGATCCGGCGAAGATCCTGGCAGCAATGCCGGCAACCGACTACAAGGGCGTGATTGGCGAAACGACGTTCGATTCGCACGGCGACCTGCAGCACGGCGTGATCTCGCTGTATGACTACAAGGCAGGCAAGAAGACGCTGCTCGACGTGGTCAAGATGTAATAAGCATGTGCCGCGTGACGGCAGGCTTTGGCCTGCTGTCTGCTGGTTGATTAGGGCGCGCGTTCTAACCGGAACGCGCGCCTTTTCTTTTGCGCGCGTGCATGAGACGCTAACGATCAGACCAATAAAAAGGAGAGAGAGGGTGAGCCGATCAATTGACGACTGGCGTCGCTGGATAGCCGAAAACATTTTGCTGGGCGCGCCGCCGCCCACCTTGCACGCAGCGCTGGTGAGCCACGGCTTCAATGCCGACGAAGCCGCGCTCGAAATCGACAACGCACTCGCTAGCCCCTACATTCAGGGCGGCGCGCGGATGCGCAATCGTTTGCGCAAGCGTGACTGGGCCTTGTCGGTGTATGGCACGCTAAGCCGTATGCGCAGTAACGGCAATATGGTCGAGCGACGCGAACGTCTTTCGCGCGATGAATTCCTTGAGCAGTACTACTTTCAAAACCGTCCGGTGATTATCACCGGCGCATTCGATGCGTGGCCCGCACGTTCGTTATGGAGTTTCGATTACTTTCGCGAGCGTTGTGGCGATTGCGAAGTGGAAGTGCAATTCGGCCGCGAGTCCGATCCGAACTACGAGATCAATCAACCGAAACTGAAGCGCACCATGCGCTTTCGCGATTACGTCGATCTGGTTGAACGCAGTGGCGTCACGAATGACTTTTATATGACCGCCAACAACACGTCACAGAATCGCGCGTCGCTGGCGGCACTGTGGAACGACACGCCCATCATTCGTGAATATCTCGATCCGGAATCGCCCGAAACGGGTTTCTTCTGGTTTGGACCGGCCGGCACGCGCACGCCGTTTCATCATGACCTGACCAATAACTTCATGGCCCAGGTGATAGGACGCAAACGCGTGAAGCTGATTCCGATGTCGGATACGCCGCATGTCTATAACTACCTGCACTGTTATTCCCAGGTGGATGGCAATGCGGTCGACCTCGAACGTTTCCCGGCCATGCAGCGGGCCAATCTGATCGAATGCACGCTAGAGCCCGGTGAACTGCTGTTTCTGCCAATTGGCTGGTGGCATTACGTGGAAGGACTCGAAGCGTCGGTGACGATGACCTATACGAACTTCGTCGTGCGCAACGATTTCTGCGACAGCTACGATACGTACCACGAAGTGTAGCGACACGGTTCGAGACTCGAGCGATGCGACGGCCGTTCAATCGCTCGGGTTTCCTATACGCTTAACCTCGCGCAGAATCACGTCACACAAAGCCACGTCACACAAAACCACCTCGCGCAAAAAACACGGCGGACCGGTTGCCCGGTCCGCCGCCTCCCTGACGCTTCAGTTGCCGTCGTTATTTTTTCGTTGCCAGTCCAGTGATGCCGCTCAGCAAGCCGCCCGAGCTGCTGCTGGAACTGCTGCTACCCGAGGCGCTGCTGGATACCGCGCCGGTCAGGCCCGAGGTGAGTGAGCCGACGAGGCCCGTCACCGGTGCGAGCAGGCTGGCGGTGCCACTTGCAGATGCCGAACCGCTCACTGCGCCGGACACCGACACGCTGCCTGCCACCGAGCCGAGCACACCTGTCAGCGACGAGACCGCGCTCGTGACTGGCGCGAGCGGATTGCCCGACCCACCGGCCGCGCCGCCCAAGGCTCCCGTGACGGATGACAGAACGCCGGTCAATGGAGCAAGCGGATTGCTGGAGCCTCCACCGCCGCCGCCGCCACCACCGCCGCTCAGGCTGCCCAAGCCGCTGGTGATGGTCGACGTGACTGTCGTGAGTGCGCCGCTGAGACCCGCGCCGCCGGTGAGACCGCCACTCAGGGTGCCCGGGAGCGCCGTCAGGATGCTGGTGAGGGGTGCGAGCGGATTGTTTCCTGCGGTGCCGCCGACCAGCAGCCCACCAGCCGAGGTGACGGTGTCGCCCAGCCTGCTGACGACGTTGCCGAGATTTTCGCCAACCGGATTCTCGGTGGCGCTGCTGAGCTTCACACCCGCGGCATCCACGCCGTGACCGAGCGTCGATAACAGGCCATTGAGCGGCGCGCCGAGACCAGTCGTCTCACCGATGGTCTGCGTGGTCTGGGCGAGCGTGCTCGTGATCGGCGTGATGACCGTGCTGACCGAAGTCGTGACCTGCTGGATCGGACCCGTCGAAAGGGTGGTGCCGAGCTGGGTGCCGAGTCCGCTGACCGCATTGCCGACCGTGGAGACCGTGCTCCCGAGTGGCGTGGTCAGCGGACTGAGCGCAGCGGCAGGACCGCTACCCAGACTGGTGACGAGCTTGCCCGCGCTGTTGACGGCCTGGCCGGCGTCGTAGACCAGGTTGCCGCTGCTCGACAAGGTGACGCCGAGCGGGTTGGTCGAGTCGCCCAACTGGCCGAGGCCGTTGAATGCACCGGCACCGAGCGCGCTGACGCCGGCGCCGAGATTCGACAGGATGCCGCCGAGCGCAGCCGAGGTGGCCGGATTGCCGCCGGGGATCGGCGTAAGGCCGATCTGGCTGCCGATCGACGACACGGTCTTGCCGGTCGACGTGACGACGTTGCTCGCGTTCTGGATGATGATGCCGAATGCGTTGGCGCTCGGGGTTGGCGTGGGCGTTGGCGTTGGCGTCGGCGTCGGGGTTGGCGTCGGCGTAGGCGTAGGCGTAGGCGTAGGCGTAGGCGTAGGCGTTGGCGTTGGCGTAGGCGTAGGCGTCGGTGTCGGTGTTGGTGTTGGCGTCGGCGTCGGCGTCGGCGTAGGCGTAGGCGTAGGCGTAGGCGTCGGTGTCGGTGTCGGTGTCGGTGTTGGTGTCGGTGTTGGTGTCGGTGTTGGTGTCGGCGTTGGCGTTGGCGTCGGAGTTGGCGTCGGCGTCGGCGTCGGTGTCGGCGTCGGCGTTGGTGTCGGCGTAGGCGTCGGCGTCGGCGTCGGTGTCGGTGTCGGCGTCGGTGTCGGAGTTGGCGTCGGCGTCGGCGTTGGTGTCGGCGTCGGCGTCGGTGTCGGTGTCGGCGTCGGAGTTGGTGTCGGCGTCGGTGTTGGCGTCGGGGTCGGAGTCGGCGTTGGCGTCGGAGTCGGAGTCGGAGTCGGAGTCGGAGTCGGAGTCGGAGTCGGAGTCGGAGTCGGCGCCGGAGTGGGCGTCGGCGTAGGCGTCGGTGTGTGCGTGCCGCTCCCGGAGCCCGAACCTGAGCCCGCGCCACCGCCTGAACCCGATCCGCCCGAGCCTCCTCCCGTCGTCAGGGTGCCGCCGCCCGAACTGCCGCTTCCCACGGTCGGTGTCTTGTGTACGGTGGACCCGCAGCCTGTCAGTACCATCAACGACGACACGCACATGGCGATCGCCGTCAGTTTGAAATGAGTGTTCATGGTTCGCTCCCCCGGTTATGAAATCTGTAGGGGAGCTAACTGCAAGGCCTATGCCATTTTTATCCAGATGGGTCGAGGCGAGAAAAAATCAGCAAAATCAATGGCTTGATGCGTTCGCCGAGGACCTGGCAAGCGGTTTAAAGGGCGATGTTCCGAAGAACGGCCGCGTGTGCCGAACGCGTGTAACGTAACGGACCGCGGCGCGGCCGTCTGTCACACGCGGCCAAAACAACTCAGATCTTGAACCGACGCAACACCTTCGGACCGGCGAACGCGATCAACGCTGCGCACACGGCCACCACCGACAGACCAATCGGCAAGTTGGTCACCTGCGCCACCCCACCGATGATCACCGGCCCGAGCAACAGGCCGAAGTAGGCGAGGCCCGCGACATGGGCAAGCCCTTCGGCGGCGTGGATGCCTTCCACCCGCGCGGCCGCGGCGAATAGCACGGGCATCATGTTGGCGAGCCCGAGCCCCATCAACGTGAAGCCGGTCATGGCCGCGAGCGGATACGGCAGCAATAGCGCGCCGACCATCCCGGCGCAGGCGAGCGACGCGCTCGCCATCACCAGTTGCGGGGCGCCGAAACGGGCGCGCACGGCGTCGCCCGCAAAACGCGCCACGGCCATCCCGCCGGAAAACGCAGCGTAGGCGGCGCTCGCCAGTGCAGGCGTGGCGAGCACCACGTCGCGCATGTAGACGGTGGCCCAGTCATACATGGCGCCTTCAGCGATCAACGCGACGAGGGCCATCACCCCGAGCGCCCACAAGGCGGGCGAGCGCCAGCGGTTCGCCTTCGGCGTATCGGCATTGGGATGCTCGTGATGCGGCACATGCGGCAAGACGGCCGGACAGGCGATGAACAGGACCACGGCGGCCAGCGCACCTGCGAGCGTAAGGTGAACGGCAGGCGGCATGCCGCGCGACAGCAGCGCACCCCCGACCGCCGCGCCAGCCATCCCGCCCAGGCTGAACATGCCGTGCAACGACGACATGATCGGCCGGCCAATGGCCTCCTCGACCGCGCTCGCTTCAGCGTTCATGGCCACATCCAGCGTGGCCATGCCGGCGCCGAAGAAGGCCAGCACCACGACCAGCATCCAGTACGCTGGCACGACGAGAATCAGCGCCGCACACACGGCCATCGTGAGACCGCCGGCGAGGCACGCGCGGCGCGTGCCGACGCGCGCAATCCACGAGGCATTGGTGGCCATCGCGGCGATCGAACCGCCCGCCACGGCCAGCAACGCCACGGACAGCATGGCCGGATTCAGGTGAAAGCGGTCGCGCACCGTGGGCACATGCACCCCCCAGGACGCATACATCATCCCGGCCATGAAAAACAACGCCATCGTCGCAAGGCGCGCGCGGCGCAACGAGGCGCCAGGCAGATTGCGGTGAGCGGCGGGAAGCGCGGAGAATTCGGACGGGCGGTCTGACACAGGAATCTCGGTGACGGGGAAGAGGACAACGGACGGCGCAGCAGCGCGGCTCTGGCTGACTGGAAAGCCGTCTGAAAGCGAAGCTCCGATTCTAGCGAAGCAGACGCAGTCCTGCTGGCGCACTCCATTAATATCGCTGTATCGGCGCGCCGTTTTGCATGCGCGAGACAGTTGGCCACAACCGGCAACCCGCCGCCGCGACGCACATTGATCGAGGTCTTGCCCTCGGAGGACATCCCTTGCATATTCCCGCTCACGCTCCGTTGCATCTGCTGCATCAGGCGGCCTTCGGCACGCTGGCCACGCACTCGCGCCAGCCGGAGGGCTTCCCGTACCCGTCGATCCTGCCGTTCGCGCCCGACGCACGGCATCGCCCGATGATCCTCGTGAGCAGTCTGGCCGAACACACCCGCAATCTGCTCGCCGATCCGCGCGCGGGTTTTCTGGTTGCGCACGCGCCGGATGGCGATGTGCTGAACGGGCAGCGCGTCACCTTGCTCGGCGCGTTCGAACAAGTCGATCCCACGCCGGAGATCTCACAGCGCTATTTGCGTTATCACCCTGACGCCGAGCGTTATCTCGCGCTGGGCGATTTTGCTTTCTGGGTGATGTCGCTGGAGCGGATGCGATATATCGGCGGGTTCGGCGCAATGGGATGGCTCGACGGTAACGAACTCGATCCGCAAGAACCGCTCGCATTCGCGGACGAACAAGCGCTGCTGGGGTTCTTCGCCGCGCATCCACAGCGACCCTCACATCTCGAATTGCTCGGCGTCGATCATTATGGCGCGGACCTGAAAGCGCACGATTCGCGTATGCGGCTCGCATTCGACGAGCGGCTAATTGACAATCTATCCATGCGTGCAGCACTCGAAGATTGCATGACGCGGCACATGGCCGCTCCCGGTGCCTAGCTATTGCGGGAAAACACCGAGCCTGGCTTCCAGATGATCGTTTTATCCCATATTGAAGGTTTGCATACGTGCGAAGTTGTCATTCCATGAAATGTTTTGATCCACGTTTCATATTAATTTCCATGTTTCGGGAATTAATTCCGGAGCTTATTGCAAGCGTTGCGAATTCTTCCGCAGTCTGCGAAAAAAGATGTAAATGAAAGGCGTCGTACTGACACCGGCGGCTGAAATTTTCTGAAATGAAAGTTAATTAATTTAAGCCGCTGTCTTTTCCAGGCTTTCTATTCTGTGTTAATCTCGCCTGCAAATTCCGAGGCATCAACCGCTTAAAGGGCAAGCCGGCTGAGACCGGTGGTCATTTATCTAAACCACAAGGGAACCCATGTCTTCGTACAAGGAACTACTCGCACAGCGAGAGAAGCTGGAAAAGCAGATCGAAGAAGCAAAGTCGCGTGAATACGCGGAAGTGTTAAATGAGATCAAGCAGAAGATGGCTGACTACGGCATTACGCTCGCTGAACTCGGTGGCGGCCGTGGCAAGAGTGTGAAAGTGGGGCGTCCGCGCGCTGGCGTCGCTCCCAAATACCGCGACCCGGATAGCGGCAGCACGTGGTCTGGCCGTGGCAAGCCGCCGCGCTGGATTGCGGGGCAAGACCGCGAGAAGTTTCTGATCGAGCGTTAATCGCTGCATTTCGACAGGTGCCCAGCCCGGCAGCGTCTGTTGACCGAAAGAATCGCGCAACTTCGAGGTGCGCGGTTTTTTTCGTCCATATTTCTGCTTTGTCGCCGTTCGTCTGTCGCGCGACGTGTACGAGTCTCGCATCGCGTAAACGGAACACGAATGCTTCCCGTTTAGATAAGCATCTGATTTAAAACAGAATTTTAGGGAAATATGCGATTTTCGACGGACCGCCGGTTAGAATTTGAAGCATTGAAAATGCCGCCTGCTGTCATGTCACCCACTCTCGCCGCCGAATCCAAAGAAAAACATCAGGTTGCGCGTAATACGACTCTTGTCAGTATTGCGCTCAATATGGTGCTGACGACGCTGCAAATCGTCGTCGGGTTCGTGGCGCATTCGCAGGCACTCGTCGCTGACGGCGTCCATTCGCTTGCCGATCTGCTTTCGGATTTTGTCGTACTGATCGCCAATCGGCATAGCGGCGCCAAACCGGATGCCGATCACAATTACGGCCATAGCCGTTATGAGACTGTGGCTTCGCTGTTTCTTGGCGCATTGTTAATTGCGGTTGGCGTTGGAATGCTATGGCGGGCGGGTACGCGCTTAGCCAATTTGCAGGATATTCCGGCGGTTCATATCAGCGCGCTGGTCGTCGCCGTCCTGGTGTTGATTTCCAAAGAGGCGCTGTTTCGCTACATGCTGCGCGAGGCGCAACGCGTGCGCTCGGCCATGCTGATTGCCAATGCCTGGCACGCGCGCTCGGATGCGGCGTCGTCATTGGTGGTGGCGATTGGCATTGTCGGCAGTCTCGCCGGCGTGAGGCTGCTCGATCCAATTGCGGCGGCGATTGTCGGCTTCATGGTCGCGCGCATGGGCTGGACGTTCGGCTGGGACGCACTGCAGGATCTTTCAGACCGGGCGCTCGACGATGCCGCCACAGACGACGTCCGCAAACTTTTGACCTCGACGCCTGGCGTGCGCGATGTCCACGAACTGCGCACGCGCAAGATGGGCGACTTTGCGCTCGTCGACGCGCATATCCTGGTCGATCCGCTGATCTCGGTTTCCGAAGGACACTATATTGCCGAGACGGCGCGTCTGCGCGTGCTCGGCGACACGCGTGTGCTGGATGCGCTGATTCACGTCGATCCGGAAAACGATGCGTTGGCGCGGCCGCCGGTGAATTTGCCGCCGCGCGAGAGGGTGGTGGCTGCCATCGAGGCCGCGTTGAAGGCACATGACGAGCGCGCGGCCGTCGTCAACATTCACTACCTGAGCGGCGGCCTCGATGTGGACGTGACGTTGGCAGCGCGCGCGCTCGACGGTCGCACGAGCGACGCGGAGCGCATTGCGCGGCTCGATCTTGCGAATCTGAAGAGCACGCTGGGGCTGCGCAACCTGAATGTGTCACGCGTGATGGCGGGCGGCAGCATCAGCGAGTCCGCAAACGCTGCGGCCACCGAGCGTCACGGTCTCGTATAGAAACCCCTGGCTGCATCCGCTTCAAACGCCTTCACGTCTTTCCGCAATCGCGCCTTTACGCAGTCATCACGTCACAGCGGCAACTGTGTATCGAACTTGATCTCACGCAAGACCACGCTGGTGCGCACTTGTGACACGGCTGGAATCTTGAAGATGCGCTCGTGCAGGAAGGCGTCATATGCCTTGATGTCCGGCGCGACGATCTTGAGAATGTAGTCGGACTCGCCGGTCGTGCTGTAGCACTCGGTCACTTCCGGGCAGGTGGCAATTTCCCGCTCGAACTGTTCGACGCCGCCTTCGGTGTGCCGCGTGAGCAGGATGTGCGCGAGCGCGCACACGTGCAGACCGAGCTTTTCGCGATCGAGCAACGCCGTATAGCGCTGGATCACGCCAGACTGCTCCATGTCCTTGATGCGCCGCCAACAGGGCGTGCTGGACAGGCCGACCTGGTCGGAAATCTCTTGCACGGAACGGCGCGCGTCCAGTTGCAAAAGGCGCAGGATCTTCTGAGAGAACGTATCGAGTGTCAACTGCGCCTCCGTTGGCGTCGCCATGTTCCTTATGGTAGAGGCCGGGAAAACGAAACGCAATGTAAAACGGGTCTGACGAGGGAGATTACCTAATTTGCTGGTTTGGCAGCGGCTTTTTGTCCTGTGCCGTCCCCATCTTCTTTTAGCGCTGCCGTCGCGGCTTGCGTAGTGCGCAATTCGGCCAGCATGTTGCAGAACAGGGCGCCTTGTTCGATGGCGTCGTCCAGCGCCACATGGGTGTGCGGGTGGTCGTCGAACCAGCGCTGCGGCAGGCGTGGCTTGATGTTCTTGCGGTACGGCAGGCCGGTCATGGCGAACGCGAGCGTCTTGATATCGAGCGCGGACCATGAGAAGGGGCAGCGTTCCGCGAAGCGCATCATGTACCAGAACATGAAGGTGAAATCGAAGCCAGCCGGCATGGCTACGAAAACCGGCTTGCCCGGCAGCGCTTCGACCCACTCCACATACGCAACCAAAGCCTTGGCGGGCTGCTGCAAATCTTTGCGGCACGCGGCCCATGCCTCCGGCTGGGTTTTCCACCATGCCTCCTGCACCGGATGCGCGCGAGCGCCATCCAGCAGTTCGAGGTTGGCGGAGAAGGTGCCAATCAACTGCTTGTCTTCGGTGTAGGCCGCGGACGCGAAGCTCAGCATGGAGTGCGGACCGGGAATCGGACCGTCGGCTTCGACATCGGTACTCACATAGATTTCGGCGCTCATGCGCTGACTCCGTCCGCAACATACGGGTTGGTGCGGCGTTCAGCGCCGAAGGTCGAAGTGGGACCGTGACCGGGGACAAAGGTGATGTCGTCGCCGAGTGGCCAGAGTTTTTCGCGGATAGAGCGGATCAGGTCAGCGTGATTGCCGCGCGGGAAATCGGTGCGCCCAATCGAGCCGGCGAACAGCACGTCACCCACCAGCGCGAGCCGATGCGCCCGGCTGACGAAGACCACGTGACCCGGCGTATGACCGGGACAGTGATAGACATCGAGCGTCTCGTCACCAAACTGGACCGCGTCGGCGTCTTGCAGCCAACGGTCAGGCTCGAACGCCTCGGCGGCTGGAAAACCGAAGCGCGCGCTCTGGTCGGGCAGCATGTCGATCCAGAAGCGCTCATCGGGATGCGGACCTTCGATCGGCACGCCATAGTGATCAGCGAGCGTTTTGGCGCCCGCGCAGTGATCAATATGGCCGTGCGTCAAAAACACCTTCTCCACCGACACATTCTGCCGCGCCACTTCCTGCTGGATGAGTGCGAGATCGCCGCCCGGATCGACGATCGCGGCGCGCCCCGTTGCCTCGCAAACGAGCAGCGAACAGTTTTGCCGGAACGGCGTAACAGGGATCAAAGTGGCTTTCATGGAGTGGGTCGCGCCGCTGCAAAAGCACTGATTGTACCGGCCGGGAGGGGCCCTCGCCGATATGCCGATTGGCTAGCGGCAATTCCCATTTTTGCATCAATAGTGAAAATTCATCAAAGTTATCAGGGACTTGTCATCTCGTATTTAACTTTTGGGTATAATAGGCTCATGTGTGCGGGAAACCGCACTGCCAAAGGGTGATGCGTCCCCATCAAAAGCGGGGCGTGGTTCATCGTCAAGTATGTGCCGTCGTAAGTTGTTTGACGGCAAACCTAGCATCGGCTGCGGCCGGTGCGCACGTCTTGCCCAGCCAGGTGCTACGCGCCTGCAACGGCTTTTCTGCCGTGACGCTGGGTGGGGCCTACGCCGCTGTTCCTGTGTGCCGTATTTCTGGCGCGCAAGAACGTGATTGCCACGTTCGATGGCGGCTTGTGGGGTCTGGTCAGGCTGCCGGGGACAGGTTGCGCCAGACGTGAAAATTAACCGTGCGGTAGCGGCAGAGTGTGCCGCGTGCGGGCTTCGGCGTACTGCGCTTTTTTGCGCGGCGCGCGGTCGTTCGTTTTCCGCCGGAGTCGCAGCAACACGCAGCTATCGCGTGATGCGGCTCGACAAATGTGATTTTACGTCTTATGAAAACTCGGTCATCCCGGAGTCTGGGGAGTCTTTTTGCCTTTTTTATCCTCGCAGGGTGCGCAGTGCCCCCAGCCGCAGGACCTCAGGCAAACAACTCCGCGCCGCTCAGCACCACGAACGCGCAACCAGGTACTTTGGCAAACGCCGCACCTATGGCATTCGGCAACGCTGCGGCGTCCGCGCCTGATGCCTCTGATGGCAAGTCGCTCGCCGACGCGCAGCCCCTGTCCGACGGTTCGCCCGACGCAACGGGCTTCCGCCAGACGGGTCGCGCCTCGTGGTACGGCCGCTTCTTCCACGGTCGCAAAACGGCGAACGGTGAGCGCTACAACATGCACGCGCTGACCGCTGCGCACCGCACGTTGCCGTTGGGCTCCTACGTTCGTGTGACGAATCCGTCTACGGATCGGTCCGTGATCGTACGAATCAACGACCGCGGCCCGTTCGCACGCGGCCGGATCATTGATCTTTCCATGGCAGCCGCGCACGCGCTCGGCATGCAGCGTGCCGGTACGGCAAGCGTGAAGATCGAAGGTCTGACGGAACAACAGGCCAAGGCAGAGCGCGCTGAAATGCTGGCGTCCGCGTCAAATTCGGACGACAACAAGTAATGTGATTGCGACGGCAGCGCGCGGAATTTCGCTGCGCGTCTGCATCAAGTTGTTCCTGGGCCGGCTCGGTGTACAGCCGCTGCCTATGCCAAAAGGGCCGCTTCGCGCGGCCCTTTTGTTTTCCCACTTCTGTTTTCCTAGTCGTCCTTCAGTGCAAGTGCACGCGTGTACAACGCGTTGCGCGACGCACCCGTGATCGCGGCCGCAACCTTGGCCGCGCTACTCACCGTCAATTCCTGCAGCAGGATGCCCAGCAGCGCGTCGTGATCGTGCTCGCCCGCGGCTTGCAGCGGCGCGCCTTCCACGACGAGCACAAACTCGCCGCGTTGCCGGTTTGGATCTTCCGCGAGCCACGTTGGCCCTTCGGCCAGGGTGCATTGATGCAGCGCCTCATGTAACTTCGTCAGCTCACGTGCGATCAGCAACTTGCGTGCGCCGCCAAAGGCTTCGGCCAGCGCCTCGACGGTTTCCACGATTCGATGCGGCGCTTCGTAGAACACCATCGCAGGCGCGTGCGCGGCAAGCGTCTGAAGTGTGGCGGCGCGTTGCTTGGGCTTGGGCGGCAGGAAGCCGAGGAACGAGAAGGTGGCGACCCAGTCGCCTGCGGCACTCAATGCCGTTGCCAAAGCGCTTGCACCAGGCAGCGGAATGACGGGGTAGCCGGCATCGCGCACCGCATCCACGAGTTTGGCGCCGGGATCGGAGATGCCTGGCGTGCCGGCGTCGGAGACGTAAGCCACGCGTTCGCCGGCTTGCAGATGTTCGATGAGGCGCAGCGCGGCCGTGCGTTCGTTGTGCTGGTGCACGGCGATCAGCGGCTTCGAAATGCCGTAGCGGGCGAGGAGCTGGCCGGTGTTGCGCGTGTCCTCGGCGGCGATGCGATCCACCAGTCCGAGTACGTGCAGCGCGCGCAGCGTGATGTCCGCGACGTTGCCGATCGGCGTCGCCACCACATAGAGCGCGGCAGCGGGGTATTGCTGTCCTTGCGCGAGTTCGGAGAGAGGAGTCATGAGGCAGAAGACGCAGACAGACAGGACAAGGCCGACATTGTGCCACGCAGGGACGCGGCCTTTGCCGACGCCGGCCGTTGATGACGCAGGGCATGTAGTCAAAACGAGAGCGGGCGCGCAACGCAGCGCGGACCCGTGGGCCGGCATCCACAACTTTTCAGGACAGGGCGGGTCCAAAGACGTCGGAGCCGCATTCGAAGCACGCGCGCTGGTGTTCCTGCAACGTCAGCGGCTGCGGTTCGTGGCGCGCAACGTGGTGTGCAGAGGCGGCGAGATCGACCTCGTGATGCGCGATCGGGATGGCGCGCTGGTGTTCGTCGAAGTGCGGGCGCGGGCCCGGCGACAGTTTGGCGGCGCGGCGGCGAGTATTGGTTGGCAAAAGCGCCAACGGCTGGTGCGTGCCGCGCAGCACTTTCTGTTGACGCGAACCGACGTGGTGCCGGCGTGCCGGTTCGATGTGATTGCGTTCGAGTGCGGACGCCTCGTGTGGATACGCGATGCCTTTCGCGTCGACGAAGTCTGAGGCAACGCGCGGAGATGGCGCTTGATTGCGATAAACTTGCGCTCGCACGCGGATGGCGGGGCAGTGTCCCGTGCGTGGCATACGAGGCGTGCTTAGCGTGATTCGCGATCACACTCGCGGCGCTCACGTGCATGTCTCAGTGCACGAGCGCGCAGGTCCAGGAGCGTTTCGAGCACATCGAGCACGAGCGTCATCCGCAGTAGCAGCAAAAAATATTGTCATCACAACGCGGCCGCGCAGCGGCCCACACGCGGTAAAAGATAGAGAGTCGATGTCAGTCGAACGTATTCAACAGCACTTCCGCGACAGCGCGGCAGTCAAACTGGAAGCCCTTGAAAACCTGTCGATGCCGATTGCCGCTGCGATCGACACCATGTTTATGGCCCTCGCCAACGGCAGTCGCATTCTTGCGTGCGGCAATGGCGGCTCGGCTGCCGGCGCGCAGCATTTCGCAGCGGGGCTGATTGGCCGCTACGAACGTGAACGGCCGGGGCTGCCGGCAATTGCGTTGAGCGCCGACAGTTCGGTCCTGACCGGCCTCGCGAGCGACTACGCATTCGAGCAGATTTTCTCGAAGCAGGTGTGGGCGCTGGGCCAGCCCGGTGACGTGTTGCTGGCCATTACGACATCGGACGACGCTGCGAACGTGCTGGCGGCGATCGAAGCCGCGCACGAGCGCGAGATGATCGTCGTGGCGCTCACGGGCAGCGGCGAGAGCAAACCCGGCGGCAAGGTAGAAGAAGTGCTGAGCGAGACCGATATCCATATATGCGTGCCTTCCAGTCGCACCGCGCGAATTCAGGAAGTGCATTTGCTGACCATCCATTGTCTGTGTGACGGCATTGATGCCATGTTGCTCGGCGAAGACTGATTACGAAGGGGGAGCGAGTTGATGAGCGTATTTCGCATCAAGACGACGTTGGTGAGGACCACCCTGGTGGTGGGGCTGGCGGCCGGGCTGTCCGCGACATTGCAGGGTTGCTTTCTGCTGGTGGCCGGCGCTGCGGGTGGCGGCGCGCTGGTGGCAACCGACCGGCGTACGCTGGGTGCGCAGACCGAGGATCGCGAGATCCAGGTCAAGTCGATCGCGCAGATCAACCAGAACGTGCCGGACACGTCGCACGTCAATGTGACCGTGTTCAATCGTCGCGTGCTGCTGACCGGCGAAGTGCCGGACGAGGCGTCGAAGCAGAAGGCCGAGCAGATCGTGCGTCAATTGAACAACGTGAATTCGATCGTCAACGAACTCACCGTCTCGCCAGCGAGCGACCTCTCGTCGCGCACCAACGATTCGTATCTCGAGACCCGCGTGAAAACCGCGCTGATCGCTGAGAAGAATATTTCGGCGAACAACTTCAAGGTGGTGTGTGAAAACGGCTCGGTGTATCTGATGGGCCTCGTCACGCGCGACGAAGGCGCAACGGGCGCCCAGGTGGCGAGCGAAGTGCCGGGCGTCACGCGCGTGGTGAAAGTGTTCCAGTACATCCTGCCGCAAGACGTCGCGGCGGCGAACGCAAACGCAGCGAACGCAGCGAGCACGCCGGCGGCGGCACCGCCGCCGACCACCGACGCCACGGTGGGCGCGGTGCCGGATTCATCGGTGACGTCGCGTCCGTTGGACCAGCAGTCGCCCGCGCCGGTGACGAACTCGAGCCCGGTGCATCCGGGTAATCCGGCCGCGCCGCAATGAAGGGGTTTGTGCTTGCAGGAGATCGCGGAGCGAAGCGGGTCGCGCTGTGCGTGACCGGCGTCGCGCTGATGGTGGGTGGTCTTGTGTCAACCGCGCGGGCGGATACCGCGCCGCGCGGTCAAGCTGTCGCCCAGGCGAATGCGTGCATGGGATGCCATGCCGTGGACCGGAAACTGGTCGGGCCAGCGTTTCAGCAAATCGCCGCCAGGTACAAGGGCGATGTGCAGGCGCCGGCGAAACTCGCGCGCAAGGTGAAGGACGGCGGCTCGGGCGTGTGGGGCGCGATTCCGATGCCCGCGCATCCGAACATGAGCGACGCGGACATCAAGGCGGTGGTGGATTGGGTGTTGGCCGGCGCGCCTTCGAAGTGACGTATTGGTACACAGTCACTTTCCATACGCTCGCAACACCGCGATCCATAACAGAAAATTCAGATTCCTCCGGTTACGCCTCACTCTCGACCGCTAGCTCTTCAGTCACAGCGCCCACCCCACACCCCGCCTGCTGCAACGCCTCGCGCGCGTGATTCTTCAAATCGTCCTGCGCAAGCGGCGCATCCGGGGCCCGCACCCACGCCGCAATCCGCAGCTTTACGCCGCCTGACTTCGGATAGCTCGTCACCGATACCACCGGCGCCAGCGTCGTCCCCGTCAACACCCGCGGCTCGTCCGCGACCAGCTTTTTAAGCTCACCAATCGCGGCATCCACATCCTTGCGCTGCGCGATGTCCACATCGACCTCGATGCGCTCGGTGCCACCGCTGCTGTAGTTGATGACCGGGTTGCTCCAGATCTGGCTGTTCGGCACGAACACCGCATTGCCGTCGCTACGTTCGATACGCGTGGTGAACAGGCCAACCTCGCGCACGATACCCGCAGCCGCGCCGCTACCTTCGATCACGTCACCCGCGCGAAACGGCCGCAGCATCAACAGCATGATGCCGGCAGCAATGTTTTGCAGCGTGCCTTGCAACGCCAGCCCAATAGCGAGGCCAGCGGCACCCAGTGCGGCGAGCACACTGGCTGTCGCGATGCCCACTTCGCTCAGCGCCGCCACGAACACCACGACACGGACCGCCCACGTGCCCATTGCCTTGAGCATCGGCGCAAGCGTGGGGTCGGCGTGCGTCTGCGCAAACGCCTTGGCAAAGACTGCGCCAATCCGGTTGGAGAGCCACCAGCCCACTACGAGGATGGCAGCAGCCACGATGATGTGCAGCACGTCGTATGCAATAGTCGCGAGCAATGCCGGTTGAAAATGCATCAGTCGTGTCAGCAGGTCGTCCATTGTCGGTTCTCGCTTTCTAATCCTGGATGTCTGTACGGACGTACCGCAGACCAATATGTTCCCGCGTAATCGCAACCGTATGTAAACAAGGGACAGGTGTCTGCACCTCGAATCATGCTGCACGACAAAATGCCCTGAAAGCAGGGCTAAAACGTACCGGACGGTAAGCCTTGCGCGTCAACCTGACCGCATACGCGAAGCTGTGCGCTCTCATGCAGCAGACCGCAGTCCATAAAAATGACGCAGCACAGCAACGAGATTTGCCCCGAAGCAGAAGCGATTTCCTATCCTTATGAGCAGTACCCGGCAGCGAATGGATCCTGCATGAGGCGAAACGCGTGGGCGGCGCCGAGCACGGCGCATGAGTCCTGCGGCCCCTGCAGGCAGCATCAGGAGAACAATCATGGAGACTATCCCCAGACTGTTGCATGATCGGGGCTTGTTCGATGTCGCGTTCGCGCACGTCCGTGATCTCGATCCATCCGTCCACGAAGGGGCCATGTTCGGCTGTCCCGCCGCGTTCGTCGGCACGCATATGGCGTTTTGCGTCTACGGCAGCGGCCTTGGCATCAAGCTGCCGGCCGAGCGAGCGGCGGCGCTCGTCGCGATGGGCCGCGCGTTCGCGTTTCAACCGTACGGCAGGGCGCCGATGCGCGAGTGGGTTGAGATTCGCATCACGCGCGACCGCATTGCGGAGATTGTTGGCGTGCTGATCGCGTCGATCGAATATGCGCGGCAAAACATGATGCCGGTTGCGGCTGCGCGGCCACTACCAGCAAGCGGTGGCGGTTCACGCAACCGGCTTTGAACGACAGGCGCGGCGCGGGCGCGAGACGCACGGTGTGAATTCCGCCTACGCCCGCGCCGCGCCACCTGCCTTCATGCCGCTCAGTTCGCGACGTACCCCGTCGGCGTCGTCACGTTGGCCTTCGCCACCGACGCGTTATTCGACACCACGTACACCGGCGCTTCCGTCAGGTTCAGCGTGAGCGTGCCGTTGCTGTAGTTCACAGTGGAAGCATTGCCCATCATGTCGACCACCTGAACGGTGCCGCTCGTGCCGGGCGCATCCACGGCGAGGCTGTACGGCACGCTGTAGCTCGAGCTGAAGCCCGCACTGGCGTTCCACACATTGTTGTTGTGCGTCCAGAGCGCAGTGATCACGGCGCCGTTGTTGAGCTGCTGGAACGCGTACGCATACACGCCAGACGGTGTGCCGTTCACAGGACCCAGCGTGTTGGTGCCATCCAGGACATGCGTGAGCGCGCTGACCGCCATCGCCGCCGGTTTCGGGCTGATGTTAGTGGCGCCGAACGCACCGAGCGCGTCGGAGAGATCGAAGAACGTGCCGTAGCCCACGTCACCCGGATAATCCGCGCCGTAGAACACGTAGGTTTGATCCACGCCTTCACCCAGCATGATGATGTGCGTGCGCGCGACCACGGCGGCCTGTGCGAACAGCACGTTGCCGGTGGGATAGTTCGCGCTATACGACGTACCGAGGTCGTAGCTGATGCCCACTTCGGTCTGGAACAGCTTCATACCCGGACGATAGTCCTTCACCATCTCCGTACGCAGCAGGCGCAGTTCGTTCATCAGCGCGTTGGCGGCGTTGGCCGGATCGGGATCGGTAGCGAGGCGCTCAGGCGGATGCGACGGCGACGTGCCCGCATCGTAGTAGCCGTGCGTCGAAATACCGTCGACGTAGTTGCCAAAGCCCAGCGACGCGATGCGTTGCAGACGGGTCGTGGTGAGCGAAGGGAATGCATCGGTCGGACCCATCACGACAGCGTGCGGATCGGTGGCGTGAATGCCCTGATACACGGCTTGATACAACGACACGAAGTTAGCGTCCGAATCGGCCCAGAACTCGTTCGGCTCCCACGTGACCTGATAGTAGTTATTCGATTGAGTCGGAAAGTACGTTGTCCGAATCGTATTCGATTCCGTACCCACGCGGCTCATGTAGCTCTGATAGTACGAGAGGCTGGTGGGCAGATTGGTGTCGTCCTGGAACGCGCCAGTCGGGCTCGCCCACGCGGGAATGCCATCCAGACGAATCAGACGCATCACCTTGCCCGACGTATAGAACGGATCGAGATTGTTGGCGGTGGGGTTGAACGTGTTGGGGCCGTTGGGCTCCATCGAGGACAGTTGCCGGTTGTCGATGGTCGACGAAATGCCCAGGTCCGCGAGCAGCGGACCGTTGTCGTTTTCGCCTTGCATGCCGAAGCGGTGCTGGTCCTGATGCGCGTATGTGACCGCCGGCACGACGCCGGACAGATTCGGCAGCACGCCAAACGTGTCGATGCCGGCCGGGCGTGTACCGTCTTCAGGCAGCGTGCCGCCGTTTGCCGCCAGCGTGCCGGTCGCGGCGAAATAGCCTGCCAGCGTCGACGTACAGTTGAGCGTCGTGGCCACTGCGCCGTTCGCCACCGGGAAGGTGCCGCTCGCCGCCACGTTGCCGAGCTGGTCGCTCACGGCCCAGTTGAGTTTGTCGGCGGAGGGTGCGTTGGTGGTGAAGACCAGCTGGAACGTGCTGCCCGAAGCGAACATGCGGGTGGCGTCGGCGCTGGGCGTATCGGCGGAAATGAGCGGACCACCCGAGGCCGCGCTCGACGCGTTCGGCGACGTGCAGCTCATCGTGCCCGTGGCGTGCGCGGTGGTCGCGCCGCTGGCTGTGGAGCCGCCGCCATTGCCGCTGATGTTGGCGGTGCTGGTGCCGCTCGCGGTCGAACCACCGCTGCCACTGCTGCCGCCGGTGCCATTGCTGCTGCTGTTGCCATTGCCGGCGCTCGCGGCAGACGCGCCGCTGGCGCTGCTGGCGGCGCTTGCATTGCCGGTCGTGGACGCATTGCCGCTCGTTCCTCCACTACCACCACCGCCGCAGCCGGCCAGAATCAATAACAGGGAGGAAAGCAGTAACGGTTGATATTTCATCGGTAAGGCGAAAAAGTATGAACATTCGTCCGACCTCGCCATGACGTTGTTGCCGTCGTGACATCAGGCATCGCTGCACAGACCGAATGTGGGGTTTGACTTTCAGATAGCGGTGCGCGGCTTGGAACTTCGCGCGGTGCGTATCCAGAGCGTGGCCGTCAGCGGGACGAAGGTTGCCGGGCAATCAGCCTGCTTGCGCACCCGTCCATGTGACGGTGAAACGTTTGCGGCGCGTTGCGGCGGCAGCGCGAGTGCACCCGCATGGCGCGGAGTGCGATGAGCGCAGAATTGACCTTCGTGTGGCAATCACGCGGTGATTGCGCGCGGCTCGCAGGAGATCACTTTTTCCGATCTTCGAACGGTCGTTTCGCTAAGGCCGGGTGAATCCTACCGAATCTGATTTATTAGGTCTGCAGAAAAGACGTAACCACGTGTAACGTATGAACAAACAAAACTAAGGGTTTGCGAGCATACGTTTTGTCGTATGAAAAGGGCTTCTTTCGCGCTAGATTGGGTTCCACGCCCGTGGCTCGTAGGCCCTGCAAAAATTAAAATGCATGCCTAAATAATTCAGGTCGGGATTCATCATATTTCAGCCGGCTTTCATGGGGCGCGATGGTTTTTAAGGGGCGCGAGCGCCGCAGCCTCCAATCAACGCAAAGGACGCGCACTTATGGCTAACTGGACCACCAACGACATCCCGCCCCAAAACGGACGGCTGGTCGTCATTACTGGCGCGACGGGTGGCCTCGGCTATGAAACCGCGTTGGTGCTGGCTGCCGCGGGCGCCAACGTCGTGCTGACTGGCCGCAACGAAATCAAAGGCAATGCGGCGCTAGCGGCGATTCGCGCCAGATATCCGCAAGCGTTGCTCAGTTATCAGCATCTCGATCTGTCGAGCCTTGCTTCAGTGCAGGAATTCTCTGAGCGCTTTACGCGTGAGCATGGCGCGCTCGACCTGCTCATCAACAACGCCGGTGTGATGATGCCGCCGCAGCGCAAGGAAACCGTGGACGGTTTCGAATTGCAGTTCGGCACCAACTACCTCGGGCACTTTGCGCTCACTGCGCGGTTGCTGCCTTTGCTTCGCAACGCCAGCGCTCCGCGTGTCGTCAGTTTGAGCAGCATCGCGCACAAGGTGCGGGCCGCGATTCACTTCGACGATCTGCAATGGACGCGCCGTTATGACCCGTGGACCGCCTACGCACAATCGAAGCTGGCCATGCTGATGTTCGCGCTTGAACTGCAGCGCCGCAGCGACGCCGATGGATGGGGACTCCTCAGCAGTGCCGCGCACCCGGGGTTCGCGCGCACCGATCTGATCGCCAATGGCCCAGGCGAGCATTCGTTGGCCAATGTCGTGGGCCGCTGGACGGTGCAGCCGTTGTTGAGCCAGTCGGCGGCGGCTGGTGCGCTACCTACGTTGTTTGCCGCTACCGCGCCGAACACGCAACCCGGCGGCTATTACGGTCCAAAAGGTCTATTCGAAACGAAAGGTGCCGTCGGCGAAGCGGCCATCGCGCCGCGTGCGCGGGACGCGGCAGTGGCAAAGCGACTGTGGGACGTATCGGAAGCGTTGACGCGCGTGAACTGGCCACACACCGAACCTGAGCATCTGTCGTGAGGGGCACACAAGCACGCGGTACTCACGCCAGCCGTTGAGGCAGTGCATATAGTGAGCAACCAACGCAGCATTTACCCGCGCAATTGCACCTGCACACGTGTATGGGCGGCCCATTCGCGCCGTGGTCTGGTACCCTAGCGCTTCTCGAAGCGTAGGTTTTGCCGGATCGCTGATCCAGCGCGGTGCGCTTCCTGGCTTCGGCCACTTCCGCTTCTTTCACAACGCGCGTTGGCCAACGCGCATTTAGAACCCGCCAGCCGATGGTGACGCGCCGCCCTAACGTCGTAATTGTGATCAGCTTCATGCTCGCCTGCGCGATCGCGGCGATAGCAGTGTGGGTGCTGGCGCAAATGCGCGACGATGCCCTGCGACGCGCGCAGGATTCTGTTTTCAACGTCACGCTGCTGGTCGAACGAGATGTCTCGCGCAATCTCGAACTCTACGATCTCTCCTTGCGCGCAGTGATCCAGGGGCTGCAACAGCCTGGCGTCATGGCGTTGCCGCCGGCCATCCGGCAGATGGTTTTGTTCGACGGCTCCGCCAGCGCCAAAGACATGGGCTCGATGCTCGTGCTCGATGCTGCGGGCAACGCCATCTACGATTCGCAATCGCAGATACCGCGCAAGATCAACGGCGCTGACCGCGATTACTTCATTGCGCAGCGCAACTCGCCCAACGTGGGTTTGTACATCAGCCGTCCTTTCATGCCGCGTTCGAGCGGCGGCGGGGTGAGCATCGCCTTGAGCCGCCGCCTCTCGAATCCGGACGGCAGCTTTGTCGGCGTGGTGGTGGGCACATTGCGGCTGACGTACTTCAGCCGTCTGTTTGCCGGCATGAATCTCGGCAACAGTGGCTCAATGGCCCTGATGCTGAGCGACGGCACCATGTTGATGCGGCGCCCGTACGATCCGAAGGTTATCGGCATCAACCTGACGGGTACGCCCAACTTCGAGCGCTTTACCCAGGCGGATAGCGGTGACTTCTTCGGCACCGCGGCCATTGACGGCGTCGAGCGCTGGTACGCGTTCCAGCACATCGAAGGCTTCCCGCTGCTGGTCGACGTTGCCGTCTCGACGCGCGACATTTACGCCAACTGGCGGCATCGCGCGTGGATCATTGGTTCGCTGATCGCCGCGCTCGATGTGGCCATCATCGCGCTCGCGCTGCTGTTCTCGGAACAGCTGAAGCGGCGACTGGAAGTGGAGGAGGCGCTGCGCGTGCTCGCCCGTACCGACGGGCTGACGGGCCTGAATAACCGCCGCACCTTCGAGGAATACGCCGAGCGTGAGTGGCTGGTCACGAAGCGCACGGGACGGCCGCTGTCCATGCTGCTGATCGACGTGGACAACTTCAAGGGCTTTAACGACCTGTACGGACACTCCGCCGGCGATGACGCGCTGATGGCCGTGGCGCGCTGCATCGAAGGCAACGTCCGGCGTCCGGGTGACGTTTCCGCGCGCTACGGCGGCGAGGAATTCGCGGTGCTGCTGCCCGACACCAATGAAATTGGCGCGGCGTTGATCGCCGAACGCATGCGCGCCGCGGTGGAGGCCATGCAGATGCGCCATGTCGCCAGCGCGCATCACGTGCTGACCATCAGCGTGGGCATTGCGAGTACCGCAATTCACCGGTTCACCAACTACCGTGCGTTCGTCAACGCCGCGGATACCGCGCTCTACGAGGCCAAGGACGCGGGCCGCAATCGCATTCTCTGCTACCCGGTTCCGGCGCGCGCCGACACGCCGGGGCTCGTCGCGCAACCCACACGGTAGCGCTCATTGCAGCGGGGTCGAGCCGCTGCGTATCACCACTTGTTTCCCCCTTGCTTGAGAGCCACGTCCGCCGCGACGGCCTGGCCGGACGGCGCTTGTCTGGCCGCCTTTGGCCGGGCCCGTTTGTGCGCGTTCGCGCTTGCCGCGTGCCGAGGTGCAATCAAATTTTACCCGGATAGTATTGCATTCTAATTTTACCCGGATATAATTCGATCAAACCAGACCAACGGAGTGGCGCGAATGCACCATCAAACGAACTCATGTATTGCCTTCGAAGGTACCCGCCGCATTGCGCAGGGTCACGCGAAGGAGGTGGCATTGGCCGTCAAGCAAGTCATCGAGCGCGGCGAGCAGGCGCCGGTGCTGATCTTCGATGCACTCACGAGCCAGCCCATCGAATTCGACTTGCGCGGCACGGCAGAGGATGTCGCCGCGCGGCTAGACAATGAAGCCGCGCCCCGAGCGGAAGAATACGCCGGCGCTGACGAAGCCAGCCCACGCGGACGTGGCCGTCCGAAACTCGGCGTGGTGGCGCGCGAAGTGACCTTGCTTCCGCGTCATTGGGACTGGTTGAATGGACAATCAGGCGGTGCATCGGTTGCTTTGCGCAAGCTGGTGGAGGCAGCTCGCCTCGCGGGCGACGGCAAGGACCGCGTGCGTCAGGCGCAGGAAGCGGCGTATCGTTTCATGACCGCGCTCGCCGGCAATCTGCCCGCTTATGAAGAGGCGACGCGCGCGCTGTATGCGGGTGATCGGGCGCGCTTCGAAGCGTCGATTGCGCAGTGGCCCGCAGACGTCGAGGCGCACGCAGCGACGCTGGCGGCCAACGCATTTGACGCGCCGGTCTAACAGCCGCAACCAGCCCGAACGTGGTCACGCACCCAGACGCGCGGGCAAAAAAAAACCGCTCACGCGGGGAGCGTGAGCGGAAAGTCGGAGAGTTACAACATCGCATGCGCAATACATGGGGTCACGCAGCCTTTGAAGTGTAACGAGCGCCTTATGTCCCTTGAATCGGACAAGTCCCAATCCCCGTGCGGCTGAGCGAGTTGTGCGCATCAGCGGTCTCTCCTGACCTGTCTTGCCCGTCGCCGTGAGCCGGGTGTATCGAACATCCTGATCATCCGTTGCGTGCATCAGATTTGCCGCAGCGCTTCCACGACGATGCTTGTCAGCGCCAGGCGCTCTCCGTACACTCGCGCCTAATTTAAACCAGGCGTTCGACAAGATGCGTGGGGACCGCCGCCAATGCGTACCGCGAGGTACTCACAGCGCTCTCCGCACGCGATAAAACACGCCGATAGAGGAGAACCCCCGTCATGGCCGATTCCTACTTCCCCCGCTGGCGCAGCCAGCCGAGCGCTGCCGAGGGCCGCGTCGTCAACACCGATGAACGGCTTGCATGGCCGCAGATGTTCGCAATGGGCATCCAGCACGTGGTGGCCATGTTCGGCTCGACCGTGCTCGCGCCGCTGCTGATGGGCTTCGATCCGAACCTGTGCATCTTCATGTCGGGCATCGGCACCTTGCTGTTCTTCCTGGTGGTGGGCGGCCGCGTGCCGAGCTACCTCGGCTCGAGCTTCTCGTTCATTGGCCTCGTGATCGCCGTGACGGGCTATGCCGGCCACGGTCCCAATCTGAATATCCCGGTGGCGCTCGGCGGGATCGTCGCGTGCGGCGTGGTCTACGCCGTCATCGGGCTGATCGTTTCGGCGGTTGGCACGAAGTGGATCGAAACGTTGATGCCGCCGGTCGTCACCGGCGCGATCGTCTGCGTGATCGGTCTGAACCTCGCGCCGATCGCAGTGCGCGGCGTGAGCGGCAGCAACTTCGATTCGTGGATGGCGCTCGTCACCGTGCTGTGCGTCGCCGCCGTCGCGGTGTTTGCGCGCGGCATGCTGCAACGTCTGCTGATTCTGGTGGGTCTGCTGATCGCGTACGTGATCTACGCCGTCGTCACCAACGGCATGGGCATGGGCAAGCCGATCGACTTTTCGATCGTCGCCAACGCCGCATGGTTTGGGTTGCCGCATTTCATGGCGCCGGTCTTCAATCCGCAGGCTATGGCTCTGCTCGCGCCAATCGCGGTGATTCTCGTCGCTGAGAATCTTGGCCACATCAAGGCCGTGAGCGCGATGACCGGCCAGAATCTGGACGGCTACGTGGGCCGCGCGTTCCTCGGTGACGGCCTCGCCACGATCCTGTCCGGCTTCGCGGGCGGCACGGGTGTCACGACGTACGCGGAAAACATCGGCGTGATGGCCGTGACCAAGATCTACTCGACGCTGGTGTTCGTGATCGCCGCGCTGATCGCGCTGGTGCTGGGCTTCTCGCCGAAGTTCGGCGCGGTCATCCAGACCATTCCTGGTCCGGTATTGGGCGGTGTGTCGATCGTCGTATTCGGTTTGATCGCAGTGACGGGCGCGCGCATCTGGGTCGTCAACAAAGTGGACTTCTCGGACAATCGCAATCTGATCGTCGCGGCCGTCACACTGGTGCTCGGCGCGGGAGACTTCTCGCTGAAACTGGGCGGCTTTGGACTCGGCGGCATCGGCACCGCCACGTTCGGCGCGATCATCCTGTACGCGTTGCTGCGTCGCAAGCCGGCTCAACAACCGGCGGTCTGATTGCATCGTTCAGCGTGTCGACAGATGCGCTGAACGGAGCGGCCTTCATCACACACTCTCACACGCGCGCGTTGCCGCGCGTGACCAGCGCCGTCTCCGACAGATCCACTTCCCGCATCAACTTGCTGAGCGTTTCGTCGTTGATTTTCTGCGTATTGCGCAGCGACACCAGTACCGCGCGCTCGGCCCGCATCGCCGCCAGCTTCATCTGGAATTCGAGCGCCTCCGCGCGGCGCGCCTGCTCGCGCGGCTCGTTCACCTCGTCGAGGATGGCGAGGCGGCGTCGATAGATATCCATCACGCGCGCTGTTACATCCGTTGCATAGGCGGAGGCGGATTCGTCGAGATCGGCGGTGGCCGTTTCGTGCATCTGGTCGATGGCGCGAATCGCTGCCTGAGCGGCGAGCATGCGCGCGAGCCGTTCCTCGGCTGCGTGCGGATCGCGACCACGGCGCCAGCCGCGCAGCAACAGCGGCAATCCCACTACCGCGATCACTAGCGACAGCAAAATCACGCCCGACGCGATGAAGATCG
This sequence comes from Paraburkholderia sp. DHOC27, assembly GCF_003429005.1. Classification (GTDB taxonomy): domain Bacteria; phylum Pseudomonadota; class Gammaproteobacteria; order Burkholderiales; family Burkholderiaceae; genus Paraburkholderia. The sequence continues at coordinate 403,710 of NZ_QVQV01000003.1, read as the reverse complement.
CGAGGTCGCGTCCCGGCAACGGTTCACCGTTGGGCAATGTTTCCGGCAGCGACAGAATGCCGGCCATGGTCACCGCGCCGCGCACGCCCGCGATGGTCGTGACCGACACGGTACGCAGCCCGGGCACCGCGCTCGTGAGCCCCTGCTTCGCCGCGCCACGGCTCGCGTACCAGCGCAGCAGCCAGACCCACACGAAACGCAGCGCATACAGCGCCAGCGCCACGGCGGCGATATAGCCGATCAGCCGCGCCATCTGCTCGTTGCTCGTCTCGTGCGCGTCGATCAGCGCGCGGCCGAGAATATGCGGAAACTGCAACCCGAGCAGGATGAACACCATGCCGTTGAAGACGAATTCGATCATCGTCCACGTGCTGTTCGCCCGCACGCGCGAGGCCACCGGGCCCATGCTCGCGATACTGGTGTAGTTCATCATCATGCCGGCGGAGACGGCGGCGAGAATGCCGGACCAGCCGAAGTGCTCGGCGAACAGATACGCCGCGAAGGGAATCAGTAGCGTCATCACGACGCCGGGCGCCGGATCGCCCTCGTCGTTGACGTTCAGAAAGCGCGCCGACACCACGCTGAAGAACCAGCTCACGGCCGCGCCCGTCACCAGTCCGCCAATGGCGATGATCACGAAGCTGATCGACGCATCACGCAGCGAAAACACACCCGTCAACGCGGCGGCGATGGCGAACTTCAGCGCTACGAGGCCCGACGCATCGTTCATCAGCGCCTCGCCTTCGAGGATATGCATGAGGTTGGGTGGAATCTTGCCCTTGCCGGCGATGCCCGTCAGCGCGACCGCGTCAGTGGGCGACAGCACCGCCGCGAGCGCGAAGGCGACTGGCAACGAGGTGGCGGGCGCCAGCAGGTGGATGAAGTAGCCCACCGCCACCACCGTCATGAAAACGAGCCCAAGCGCCAGCAGCAGAATCGCGCGGCGCGCCATGAAGAATTCGCGCTTCGGGATGCGCCATCCGTCCGCGAACAGCAGCGGCGGAATAAAGAGCATCATGAAGATTTCCGGATTGAACGTGACATGCAGACCGAGCCTTGGCCACGCGAGCAGGGCGCCCAAAGCGATTTGCACGAGCGGCAGCGGCAGTGCAAACGGCAGCACGCGCGTGCCGATGCCGGAGAGCGCCACGGCCAGCAGGAGAATCAGGACGGTGAAGACTATTTCCATCTGGCTCGTCTTTGAAAAGCGGCATGCCGGGGCAGTGCGGGATGGTTAGCCCGATTGCCGACGTCCCGGCATGTCCTGGGAAGTTTGAGGCCATTTAGGGCTGTTTAGGGCAGCAGCCAGGAAGTTTAGCCTGAGGGATGGCAGGCTGTCGTGAGCCTTACATAGTGGGCGCGCGCGCCTCGCCACCTCAGCGCGCTGAGATCGGCGCGCGCACCGTCACGGTGCGTCGTGCGCCCTGAGGCGACGCAAGACGCTTTTGTCGGTGCAATGGGAGATGCAAATTTCGTTTGAACGTGCGCCAGCGTGCGCACGGAGCTTGCTTAACCGGTAAGTAAGACGCACATTTTGAGAATGGCGCCGTGATCGTTCGCCTTCGCGATTGGACCGGCCCAGCTCTCGCGTGAGAGGGATGCATGACGATTGCGCAACACGAAAGAACGGCCGCCGCACCGCCGCACGGCTTCGAAGTCAGCGTGACTTCGGGGCTGGAGCGCTACTCCGTGCGCCACGGCGAACTGGAACTCACGAGCGTGTTCCAGCCCATCTTCAGCCTGTCACATATGCGGGCGGTCGGCTACGAGGGATTGCTGCGCGCCCATGATGCGCTCGACCGGCCGGTATCGCCGCTCGACGTGTTCGGCCAGGCCGCGCGCGGCGGCGACGTCCTGCAGGTGGATCGTCTCGCCCAGGCGCTACATCTTGAGAACTTCAAGGTGCTCGGCGCGGAGAAGGAGTGGCTGTTTCTGAACGTCCATCCGGGTGCATTGACAGACCCGTATCACGCCGCCGCGTTGCTCGCGAATCTGCGGCGGCTGAACATGTCGCCGCGCCGCATCGTGCTCGAAGTGCTGGAGCAGCGTGCCGAAGACCTGGAGCGGCTCGCCGACGCCGTGCGCCGCTTCCGCGAACTCGGTTTCCTGATCGCGCTGGATGATTTCGGTGCGGGGCATTCCAACGTCGAACGCATCTGGCAACTCAATCCTGACATCGTGAAGCTCGATCGCATCATGCTCTCGCATGCCGCGCATCGTGCGGATATGGCGACCATCCTGCCGGGTCTCGTTTCGTTGCTGCACGAAGCGGGCAAACTGGTGTTGATCGAAGGTGTCGAGACCGAACATGAAGCGCAGATGGCGCTCGCCTGCGACGCCGATTTCGTGCAGGGCTTTTTCTTCGGCCGGCCCAGTCCCGCCTCGGCGGATAGCGCGCAGGCCGTGACCTGCATCAGCGAAGTCACTGAGCGTTACCGCAATCAGGCCGAGGCGCGCGAGCGCCGCAACGCCACCCGCCTCGCGCCGTATATCCGCGCCTTCGAACGCGCCGCGGAACGGCTCGCCGCCGGCGAAGCGCTCGACGAAGTGTGCTGGAATTTCCTCGCGCTCGATCACGCCGCGCGCTGCTTCCTGCTGGATGCGAAAGGTCGTCAGGCGGGCCGCAATGTCGTGTTGCGCGCCGATCGCGCGTCGCACGAAACACGCTTCTTGCCGCTCGCGGATGCGCAAGGCGCGAACTGGCTGCGTCGTCCGTATTTCCGCGCGGCGATCAACGCGCCGGAACGGGTGCACGTGACGCGGCCGTATCTGTCGATCAACGAGGCGTTGCCGTGCGTGACGCTTTCCGTGGTGACGCAGGTGGGAGGGCAAACGTGCGTGCTGTGCGGCGATATCGACTGGGTGGAGGAAGAGCGCGTTTGAGTTTTCGTTGAGCGATCACCCGTCGCTACCTTGCCTTCTTGAGCGATGATGTCGGTCGTTACGACATCTTCGTTCGAGCGCCATGTCCCGATCATCTGTGTTGCTGGAAGTCATCGCCACCACCGTCGCCGATGCGCGGCTCGCCGTGCAGGCGGGAGCGGACCGCCTGGAGTTGATCACGGCGATGGGCGAGGGCGGCCTGACGCCGAGCGTTGGGATGATCGAAGCGGTGGTCGCAGCCGTTGAGCGCCCCGTCAACGTGATCGTGCGTCCGCATAGCCGCTCTTTCATCTACGACGCCGACGACTACACCGTCATGCTGCGTGACGTGCGCACAGCCAAAGCAGCGGGCGCGCAGGGCGTGGTGATCGGCATGCTGACGCCCGACGCGCAAATTGACACTGACGGGCTAGCGCGCGCCATCGAGGCGGCGGACGGTTTGCCCATCACCTTCCATCGCGCCTTCGACGAAGTGCTCGACCAACGGCGCGCGCTCGATGCGCTGCTGCGTTTCAACGCGGTGACGAATGTGCTGACCTCCGGCGGCGAGCCGTCAGTGCTCATGGCCGAAGCGACCATTCGCGCGCTGGTGAAGCAGGCAGAAGGTTCGCACTGCACGGTACTCGCGGGTGCGGGCTTGACGGTCGAGGCCGTACGCGGATTCGTTCAGGCAACCCAGGTAAGAGCCGTGCACTTTGGATCTGGCGTGCGGGTGGATGGCAACGGCATGGCGCCGGTCGACCCGCACCGGGTCGCGCAGGTGCGGGCGCTGCTGGACGAAGCGTAGATAAACCCGCGGCTGCCACAACCGCCACGGCGAACCTGAACTCGCCGAGAACTCAGCGAGCGGCCGCGCGCGACGCCGTCAAACCGGATTCGCCGCCGTGAACGTCTTGAACGCCGAGTAGGCCAGCGTTTTGGTGGCGCCATCCGTGCCGATCAGGCCGAAATCGTCGCTCGACGCCGCACTGATCATCTCGTACATCATGATGGACTCGAGGTTGTATTGCGCCCGCACGGCGTGATACTCGTTCAACACGCCGGTCACGTACGACGCTCTGCCCGCCATCGTGTCGGAGGGGATGAAGCCCCACTCGGTCAACCAGATCGGCAAGCCAAACGATTGCGTCAGAATCTCGAGAACATTGATGTTGGCGAAGGCGCCCGCGTACCGGATGTCGCCCGAGCTTTCGTACCAGTGATACATCGTGACGTCCCAGCGCACCGGCGTCGCACCGGTCACACCGGTCGACGAACCGTCGGGTGTCACGCCATTCCACAGCATTTGCAATGCCGTGTAGGCGAGCGGAATGCCCACGTTCACGCCGCATTTGATGGTCGGGTCCACCGCCTTCACGCCGTCGATCATGCCGCGAATCACGCCGCGATACGCGGGCCAGTAAGCGGGGTTGTAGTCGGACGGTGAATTGCCTGGGCCGTTGATGAGACCGTTGGCATCCAGCTCGTTGCCGCATTCCACGTGCTGCACGATACCCTTGAGCGGCGTGATCACGGAGACAGCGAGTTGATAGCCGAGGTTGTACGCGTCGCTCTCCGTGCCCGCCTGATTGAAATACACGGGGACGATGCACGGCAGCAGCGAGACACCACTGTTCGCAAACACGCCCGTCATGATGCTGGCGAGCAGTTGCGAGTCGTTGGGGTTATAGATGTCCGCGCGGTAGTTGGTCGCGCCGAGGTCCTGCAACAAGGCCAGTTGCTCGGCCGGCGTGACGGTCGCATAGACGCCCGAGGTGTACGCCATGTGACCGTTCATGCCGTAGAAGAGGGACGGCGTGGTGCTGCTGCCCGAGGTGCCGGAGTTGCCGGAAGAACTCGAACTGCTGGAAGTGCCCGAGGTGCCCGAGGTGTTCGAAGAACCCGAGTTGCCGGAAGTACCAGAAGTGCTGGACGTGCTCGAAGAACCAGAGACGCCCGATGTTCCAGACGTGCCCGACGTCCCCGCAGTACCGGACGTATTCGTCAAACCCGTGGTCCCTGACGTCACGCTGGCGCTTTGCGTACCGCTGCTTCCCGTAGTGGCATCGCTGCTCGTGACGCTGCTGCTGGTACTGATGCTGGTGCTCGCCGTCGTGGTGTCGGCGTTGGTGGTCGTTCCGGACCCCGAACTGTTTGCACTCGTCGGGCTGCCGTCCGCGCCGCTACCTCCGCCGCCGCCGCCTCCGCAAGCCGCGAGCGCAATTCCTCCAGCACTCGCCAGCAATCCGCTCAAGAACCGGCGGCGCGAAGTCGGAACGCTGGTGAAGCTGGGGCACGGCTCGACAGCGCGCGGCAACAGAGGCGCGGCATCGTTTCGAATCGCGATGCGGGTATCCCGTGACATCGTTTAGGCATCCTTAGACTAACTGAGCGTGCGACAGGCGTGCGTCGGCATTCAGGTAAGAACGGGTAAGGAATGACGTCGTGGCAGGTTCGCGGTGTGATGGCGATATCGACAGGTCGTATGCCCTTGTGTGGGGCTACGGCATGCGCGGATGCATGCGAGGCGTCGTACCGCCGATGGCCATGCTTCACGTTGGCCGGCGTCGTTCCGTTGATGCCTCTTTAACGGCAGATTCGCCCATGGCTTGAGTAAAAAGCTGATACGCAGATCAAACTAATCGGGCGCAACGAACCCGGATGCTGAAACCGGAAAAATTTGCTTGATAAAAAGAATGCGGGGCAGCCGTGATGTCGGCTGCCCCGCATGAGCGTTCGATTTTTCGCGCGCAGCGCAACCTGCGCTGCGCGCAGTCTGTTACTTCGCGACGACCACCGGAATGCCGCGCAGGCTCCCCGCGCCTTTGACTTCATCCAGTGCCTGTTTGACCGCCGTGCTGGTGGCGGCTTCTATCTGCAGTCGCGCCGCCAGTTCGCGCTCGCTGCGCTTCACGCCCGCCAGATTCGCCAGCTTCACATGACCATAGCCGCGCACCTTCGCATGCAGATCGGCGAGCTTGATTACCTCGTCGAAGTTGTCCGCATCGAGCTTCGCCAACGCGCGTTGCAGTGTGGTCTCGTAGTCGTCGGCAAGCGCGCGCTCCATCCTGCGTTCGAGCGTGCGTCCAAACGGATCGAGCATCGTGCCGCGCAGCGCGCGGAATTTCGCGAGCGTGCCGAGCACCGGCCACATCCACTGACCGAAGGTTTTCTTGACGGGCGTTGCGCCGTGTTTGGGACGCGACAACGTGGGCGGCGCGAGATTGAACGAGATGCCGAAGTCCTTGCCCGCCACGCCTTCGAACTGCGCTTCGAGCGCCGCACGAAACGCGCTGTCCGTATGCAGGCGCGCCACTTCGTATTCATCCTTCACAGCCAGCAGCCGATAGAACGTCGTCGCCACCGCCCGCGCGAGGCGTTCATCTGCGCCACCGCTTTGGCCCGCAAGGTTGGCTGCGGCACGCCGGGCGGCGTCCACCAGCGCGCGATAACGCGTCACATAGCGCTCGCCGCCATATGTGGCGAGTCGGCCTTCGCGATGCGCGATCAGTTCGTCCAGGGTGTCGACGCGAATCGCTGTCTGCTGCGTGTGACGTGCTTGCCACAGCGCTTCGAGCGCAGCCGGATCGGCGGCGGCCAGACGACCCACCGAGAACGCCAGTTGATTCATCTGCACCGCTACGTTGTTCAACTCGATTGCGCGCATCATCGCGGCGAACGACACCGGCACCAGACCGAGTTGCCACGCAAAGCCGAGCATCAGGATATTCGCGCCGATCGTATCGCCGAGAAAACGTGTGGCGAGCGCTTGCGCATCGCAGGAGGACATCCGTTCCGCGCCAGCCGCGTGACGCATCTTGTCCAGCAGCGCGTCCGCGTGCAGATTCGCGTCCGGGTTTTGCACGAAAGTCGCGTTCGGAATGGCATGCGTGTTGACGACGATGCGCGTGCGGCCATGACGCACCGTCTGCAACGCGTCGGAACTCGCGCCCACCACCATGTCGCACGCAAGCAGCACATCCGCCTGTTGCGTGTCGATGCGCACCTGATTCAGCCATTCGTCACGCGCGGCAAAACGCACGAACGACAACACCGAGCCGCCCTTCTGCGCGAAGCCCATGAAGTCGAGCACCGAGGCGCTCTTGCCTTCCAGATGCGCGGCCATGCTGATCAACGCACCCACCGTGACCACGCCCGTTCCGCCCACGCCGGTGACGAGAATGTCGTACGGGGCGGCGTCGAGTTGTGTGGCGGGCAGCGGCAACGCATCGACACGCGCGGCCAGTGCCGCCGCGTCGAATGCAGCGCCAGCGGCTTTCTTCAGCTTGCCGCCCGCAACCGTCACGAAGCTCGGACAAAAGCCATTCACGCAAGAAAAGTCCTTGTTGCAGGAGGACTGGTCGATGCGACGCTTGCGACCCAACGCCGTTTCAACCGGCTCGACGGACAGACAATTCGATTGCACGCCGCAATCGCCGCATCCTTCGCACACTTCTTCGTTGATGAAGAGGCGCTTGTCGGGGTCGGGAAACTCGCCTTTCTTGCGACGACGGCGCTTTTCGGCCGCACAGGTCTGATCGTAGATCAGCACGGTGACGCCGTCGGTATCGCGCAACTGACGCTGCACGGTATCGAGTTCGCTGCGGTGATGGAACGTCGTGCCTTGCGGAAACTGGCCGTGATGGCCGTCGTATTTTTCAGGCTCGTCGCTCACCACGACGAAGCGCGAAACGCCTTCCGCTTCCACTTGCCGCGCAATCTGCGGCACGGAGATGCTGCCGTCGACCGGTTGCCCACCTGTCATCGCCACCGCATCGTTGTAGAGGATCTTGTAGGTGATGGTCGCTTTGGCAGCGACCGCCTGGCGGATCGCCAGAATGCCCGAGTGAAAGTAGGTGCCGTCGCCGAGATTCTGGAACACGTGGCGGGTCTTCGTGAACATCGAATGCGATGCCCAGTCCACGCCTTCGCCGCCCATCTGGATCAGGCCCGTGGTGTCACGCTCCATCCACGAGGCCATGAAGTGGCAACCAATGCCCGCTTGGGCGATGGAACCCTCAGGCACTTTCGTCGAAGTGTTGTGCGGGCAGCCCGAGCAGAAATACGGCGTGCGCTTGACGGCATCCGCTTCGTTCGAGAGGATTTGCGGCGCCACCAGATCGACCACGCGTTCGCGGCGATCGAGCGCGGGTTTGTGCCGCGCGAGCCACTCTGCAAACACCGGCAGGATGCGCGAGGGTCGCAGCTCACCGAGCGCGGACAGCAGCAGCGAGCCATCCTGTGCGTGCTTGCCAATCACAACCGGCCGCGCGCCGTCCTGCCGGTTGTACAGATAGTCCTTGATCTGCTGTTCGATGACCGGGCCTTTTTCCTCGATCACGAGCACTTCGGAGAGGCCGGCGACGAACGCGTCGATACGCTTCATTTCCAGCGGAAAAGACAGCCCCACCTTGTAGATGCGCACGCCAGCTGCGTCGAGATCGCGCACGGTCAGATCGAGGCGGCGCAGTGCTTCCATCAGATCCAGATGTGCCTTGCCGCACGTGACGATGCCGACGTTCGCATGCGGACTCGGCGCAACCCATTTGTCGATGCTGTTCACGCGCGCGAAGTGACGCACGGCGTCGAGCTTGGCGGCGAGCCGTGCCTCGATGGTGAGACTCGGCAGATCGGGCCAGCGATTGTGCAAACCGCCCGCCGGCACTGTGAAATCCTGCGGCGCTTCCCATTGTGTCTGCAAGGCATCGAGGTCCACCGTCGAACCCGATTCCACTGTCTCCGAGATCGCCTTGTAGCCCACCCACGCACCCGAGAAGCGCGACAACGCCCAGCCGTACAGCCCGAACTCCAGCATGTCCGCGACATTCGACGGATTCACCACCGGCATGTGCCACGCCATCATCGCAAAGTCGCTCTGATGCGGCATCGACGACGACACGCAGCCGTGATCGTCACCGGCCACCACCAGCACGCCACCGTGCGGCGACGAGCCATACGCATTGCCGTGCTTGAGCGCATCGCCCGCGCGGTCCACGCCGGGGCCCTTGCCGTACCACATCGCAAAGACGCCTTCGACCGTCCGCTCCGGGTCCGATTCCACGCGTTGCGTGCCGAGCACGGCGGTGCCGCCCAGTTCCTCGTTGATGGCGGGCAGGAAGCGGATGTCGCTGGCTGTTAGCAACTTTTTGGCCTTCCACAATTGCTGGTCGACCATGCCGAGCGGCGAACCGCGATAGCCGCTGATAAAGCCAGCGGTGTTCATGTCGCGCTGCTTGTCTAGCGCACGCTGCATCAGGGCAAGCCGAACCAGTGCCTGCGTGCCGGTGAGGAAGATGCGGCCGCGGGTGGCGCTGAGGTTATCCGATAGCTGATAGTCGGCGAGGGCGGGCGTGCCTTCAAAGGGCAAGCGGGCTGTCATGGGCGAGTCTCCGTTTTTATGTGTTCGTGTTTTCGCGCGATGCAAGGTGGGGACCGGGCTGCGGGAAAGGTGAGGCCCGCACGGCAACGCGTCGAAACAGACTCTATTTTTTAGCGCCAATCAGAGTAGATTTTTGCTACTTCGCGGCTTTGTTTGCGTAGAAAAGCGAAGAGCTGCGCGAATTCGCCCGTTTTTGAGGGAGATTTTCGTGAGTGCCTGCACAACGCCCCCGGCGGCGTGGCGCTGACGGTGCCCTGCACGCCTCGGCTAAGACCTCAAGGCGCTGACGTCGTGCTGCGCGGTTTGACGGCTTCGGACGCAGGCAAAGGCGCCAGTGGCACGACGTCGTCGAAAGACGCGTAATCGACGTGGGTCACGCCGTCCTCTTCGTGGATCAGGTCCACGTAGGCGTGCTGCCAGCGGATGTCCGCCGCATGCCAGGCGTTGCGCGCCTGCATGGTTTGCGCGGTGGTCTCGTCGGAGCCTTCGATGGTGAGCAACAAGGAAGCGCCGCTGGCGGCGAGTGTCTCGGCGGTTTCACCGAACAGCGGACTGCTCTCGTCGATCACGTGCATCATGATCCAGCTCAGCAGAAACATGGGCTGCTGGTCGCGCACCAGCTTCAGGTCGTAGATTTTGAGCGACGTGTAGCCTTCCACCGTGGTTTCCCTGCGCATCATGCGCATCTTGGCGTGGGCTTCGGCGATCACGTTTTGCCGCGCATTGGCAGCGCGTACTGCGAGCGTCATGCGGCCTTCGAGCGGGCGCACGATGGCATTACGGGCAAACATGATCTTGGCGCGCGGCCGCGAGAAGCGCGCGAAGATCAGCCCGGTCGCCAACGCGATCCCCGACATGCCGACGAAGATTTCGAGCGTCGCGATCAAATGACCGTATAAGGTTTGCGGATGCATGTCGCCATAACCGACCGTGGCGAGCGTTTCGACGCTGAAGAAAAACGCGCCGGTAAAGCCCTTCGGAAACTGGTTGGCGATCGGCGCCGTGCCGAGCATATACAGCGTCGCAAAAGCGGTGTTGAGCAACAGGAACAACACCGCAAGCGCAACGAAGAACATCGGCCAGCGCACCACCAGCGCACGGTGATACAAGTCCTGCCAGAGGCGTGTGGAGATGCCATGCACGTACACCACGCGCGAGTTCAGCTCCACGCGGTGACCGCGCCGGTTTGCGTATTTTTCTTGTGAGCCGCTGGCCTCGGTTTTGGCCGTCATGCGTCCGGACGTCTTGATTGCCATTGCGCGGTGATGAGCGTGAAAACGCGCAAAGCGTAGCACGCCGCTCGCGTTAAGCGAGGGCTGCGTTTTGCGGAATCAAACGGTCTTGACGAATTTAGCCGGGTCCGACGGTCAGCGTGAATCTGGATTACGGAAACGTGCGCGGCTTCGGTATGCCGGCACCGTGTTCGATGTCCGACACGGCCTGACGATGCGCGGCTTCAATGGCTTCGGTTTCGTTCGCGAATCCCGCGTCACCGCCCACCGTGGTCCAGACTTGAACCGCGTGGTCGCGATGACGGATTTCGTACTCGGCGTCCCAGCGCGCGCCTTGCAGTTCGAGCGGGCGTACGTGAATTGCGTACACGCCGTAGAGGAAGAGCTGATCGACCATCTTGGCCTCCTGCCGGTTGTGACGGAAGGCGCCGCTTTGGCGGAAAGACACCAGTGCACACCGGCGCACGCGGCGCGGCCCACCTAGAATTCGATTTCGCCGAGGATACGGTGGGCAAGCGCTTTCGCTTCTTCAAGCGCTTCTTCCTCGGTGGTGGAGGTGGCCTCGACTTCGTAGGCTGTGTTCTCCAGTTCGCCGCCCTCGTCGCGCGCCAGTACGACGACGCCCCGGTACTGACCGCCCTCTGCGGACACCACTGAAGCGGTGGCCGTGTAGAGTCCTTTGGTATAGGTGACGTCCTCCATGGTGCCTCTCCTTCAAGGGGGAGATTCCATCCTAGCACGCCGTTTTTCGACTCACCGGGTGGCGCTCCGGGGGCGTCTGCGCGTTTGGCCAAAGCCTGCGCAGACTGCCCCCTCACGCGTTATTACAGCAAGACCGGGGCCCGCTGCGCTCAGCCTTCCAGCAGCGCCACCACTTCGTCGAGCGACGGCGAATGCGCGCCGGTGTGACGGCACGCAGCGGCGCCTGCGGCCAGCGCAAACGCAAGATGCTCGCCCCACGTACGCTGCGATGCGGTCATCAGACTGAACAGCAAACCGCCAATGGATGCGTCGCCGGCGCCCACCGTATCGGCCACTTCGACACGCGGCGGCGCGGCTTCGATCACCTGATCGCCGTCGATCAAGGTGGCCTTCTCCGAACCGCGCGTCACCAGCACCGTGGCGGTCGGATTCATGGCGCGCAACTGCGCCAGTGCGTCGGCCTCATTGGTCTTGAAGAGCAGTTGCAGGTCTTCGTCGGATACCTTGATCAGGTCGGCGAGCGCAGCCATCTTGCGCAGCGTCGGCTCGTAACCGTGCGCCATCAAATTGCGGTAATTCGGGTCGAAGCTGATCTTCACGCCGCGTTCGCGCAGATCGGCGGCGAGCTTCGCGAGCGTGTCGCCGAGCGGCTGACGCACGAGGCTGATACAGCCGAAATGCGCCCACCGCACCTGGTTCATCCAGCCTTCGGGCAGCTTGCTCGGATCGAAGGCCAGATCGGCGCCGTTCTCACCCATGAAGAAGTACGCGGGCGGATGCGTCTGATGAACGATGGCCAGCAGCGGCGGACGCTCCACGCGTTGCATGAAGCGCATGTCGAGACCCGCCGCGATGCTCGCGTTCCAGAGGTCGTCGGAGAAATTGTCGGTGCCGAGCGAGCCTGCGCAGGCTGTGGGCAGGCCGAGACGCGCAACCGCGCGCGCCACGTTCCAGCCGGCGCCGCCCGGATGCGAGAGCCATTGCGAGTCGCCGGCGCGCACGAGGTCGGTGAGGATGTCGCCGGCCGAAACGAAGAGGGGGAATTCAGTGGTCGCGTTCATGGTGCTCACCGTGCGGAGTCAGTCGGAGCCGAACCAGCGGCCGGATCGGCAGCTTCGGAACTGGCCGGCAATGCATGCGCGAGCACTTCGTAGCACGCGCCCATCGTGTGATAGTCGGTCTTGCCGGCCGGGCTTTTTTCGTCGCTGTACTTGCGGTTGTCGCAGGTGAGGATGCGATACCACGCGCCGTACTCGTGATCGACGAAATGCGCCCAGCTATAGCGCCAGATTTCGTCGTACCAGTCCCAGAAACGTTCGTTGCCGGTGCGCTTGCCGAGCAGCGCAGCGGTCGCGAAGGTTTCGGCCTGCACCCAGAAATACTTGTCGTGGTCGCACACCGTGCCGTCCGGACCGAAGCCGTAGTAGAGGCCGCCGTGGTCGTCGTCCCAGGCGCGCGTCATGGCGGCGTCGAACAGTTCGATGGCGCGCGGCAGCAGCCACGGCAGCGGACGGTGACGCTCGAGGATCAGCAGCAGCTTGGCCCACTCCGTTTGATGGCCGGGCTGGAAACCCCATGGGCGGAAAATGTTCGAGCTGTCTTCTTCGTTGTAGTGCCAGTCCACCGACCAGTCCGCGTGGAAATGCTCCCACACGAGCCCTTGTGAGAGCTTCGCCTGACGCAGCGTGATGTTCGAGGCCACCCGTTCGGCGCGATCCAGATACACGAGGTGGCCGGTTGCTTCGTAAGCGGCAAGCAGCGCTTCGGTGGTGTGCATGTTCGCGTTCTGGCCGCGATACGAACTCACGCGCCAGTCCTGGGTGGCTTCGTCGGCGTAGAGGCCGGCGGCGGCATCCCAGAAGCGGTGTTCCATCAATTCGAAGGTGGCGGCGATCATGGGCTTCGCTTCTTCGATACCGGCCATCGCCGCATGCGAATAGGCGAGCAGCACGAAGGCGAGGCCATAGCAGTGGCGCGTGGCGTCGAGCGTGTGCTTCGTGCCGTCGCGCCATTCCAGTTCCCAGTCGTAGCCGGCATGCTCGGGATCCCAATGCACGTCCTGCAGGAACTTCAGACCGTGGCGTGCGTACTCCAGATGCTGCGGATCGCCGAACTCGCGAAACGCCATCGCGTAGTTGAACACGTAGCGGCAACTGCTGACCAGGTGGCGCGTGGCGCGGTCGTAGATCGAGCCGTCGTCACGGAAAAAGTGATAGAAGCCGCCGCTCGGGTCGAACACGTTGGGCGCGTAGAAGCGCAAGGTGTCCTGCACATGAGCGTGCAGAAACTCGCGGCTGCGGAAGCTGGCGACGGCAGGCACCGGTGACGGCGTATCTGCGGATTGGGTTTGGGGCGTATCGGATTGCGTCATGGCTTTTTCACCGAGGTACTGGCACGGGCAATGAGATGGACGGGCAAGCGGACTTCGAGTTCAGCAGGCGAGTCTTCGAGCAGCAGTTCGACGCCGCGCCGGCCGAGCGCTTCCTTGTCGACCGAGAGGGTCGACAGCGGCGGCGTGGCGTGAGCGGCGGCGGGGATGTCGTCGAAACCGATGATCGCGATGTCCTGCGGAACGCGCAGACCGCGTGCAAGGCAGACGCGCAGCGCGGCGAGCGCGGCAGCGTCGTTATAGGCAAACACAGCGTCGGGACGCTGACCGGTACTACTCGACGCGTCGAGCAGCCGCTGCATGGCAAGGGCTGCGCCGGTGTCGGGATCGAGCCCGGCGTCGATTGTCACTTCGAGCGAAGGATCGAACAGCAGGCCCGCTTCGAAGAACGCACGCCGATAACCGAGCGCCCGCTGCGCGATGCTGAAGTGCGCCAGCGACCCGCCAATGAAGGCGACCCGCTGATACTTCTGCTCGAACAGGTGACGCATGGCCAGCGTGGCGCCGGCCGCGTTGTCGAGATTGACCGAGCGCAGACCGGGCGCCCACAGGTCGATCAACACCAGCGGACGCTGCATCGCAACCAGCGTGGTGAGCGTCTCCGGCTCGACGAAGCCGGCCACGGCGACAGCATCCGGCGCATGCAGACGCATCTGCTGGATCACGTCTTCCGTGGGGCCGGCCGTCAGCACCGAGGGCACGATGCCGCGTTCGCGGCACGCATCCTCGACGCCGTGCAGGACGTGCGAGAAGAACGGACTCACCGCGAAGTTGTTGTGATGGCGATGCAGCAGGAAGGTGAGGCGGCGAATGCGCGGGCGCAACTGGGCAGCGTCATAGCCGAGCTGGCGCGCGGCCTCGACGACCCGCAGACGGGTGGCGTCGGAGAGGCCCGGCTGGTTCTTCAGCGCGCGCGACACGGTGCCGATCGACACACTGGCTGCACGGGCGACATCGCGGATGGTGGCTGCCATCGAAGTGGGCGGTGGGATCGGCCGGCGGGGCCGCGGGGTTATCGAGTGTCGGGATTGTATAGTAAAACGTGCCCGAAAACCCCCGGCCTAGTCAGATCGCATACGCGTAGATACCCGTAAATACTTGTACGTAAAGGCTCAGGGTCCTTATTCAGTGTTTAGTAAAATCACTAAACAGGGTGACTAAACACAGCAACTGAGCACGGCAGCTGAGCATGGGAACTGAGCATGGCAACTGACCTGCTTGCATGGAAACGTGCGTTCCTCAATTACGGGTGTCGTGATTCACTTCGAGCTGGCCGCGCAGCAACGCGGCGCTTTCGTCGGCGTCGATCAGCACGAAGCCGGTCGGATCCTGTTTCGCGCGCCGCTTCGCGACTGCCGCCACGGAGGCGATTTCCTCGCTGCTGTACATCACCGAACCGTCGCCCGGTTCGACCCGCACGCAACCAATGGCCATCGTCACGAAGCTGAAGAACGTGCTGTTGCCGCGCCGGTCCTCGCCATGAATGCCGCCCGCGAGACGGTCTTCGGGCGCGTAGTAGCGTTGCGCGCCTTCGTTGAACACGTGGATGGCGCGTAACACGCGCTCTTGCCAGTCTTCGCTCTGATACAGGATCAGGAAATCGTCGCCGCCCACGTGACCGAGGAAGTCGCGGGTCGGCTCGCACACGTCGGCCAGCACGGCAGCCGCGAACTTCAGCACCTCGTCGCCTTGCCAGTAGCCGTACTGATCGTTGAAGGGCTTGAAGTGGTTCAGGTCCACGTAACAGGCGTAGAAGCCCGCGTCGTTATCGACGAGGCGCGAGATATGTGAACTGATCGGGATGTTGCCCGGCAGAAACGTCAACGGATTCGCGTAGCGGGCGGCTTCGATGCGCACTTCCGTGACCGCGCGCACAAGGTTTTCGCCCGTGCCGAGGCCCGCGTATTTGCCGTTGTCGGTGATGACGAAGCCGTCGGCCAGATAGCGCTGGTCGTCGCTCGCCAGCAGCTTGGCCATCTGCTCGACCGTCATTGATTTCTCGATCACCACCGGCGATGCGTTCGCAAACAGCAGGCACGGACGTTTGCCGAACAGCTCGCGGTGATAGGGCAGCGCGTAGCGGTCCATGAAGGCGCGCCGGTTGATCAGCGCGACCGGCTCGTCGTTTTCGACCACGGCCACTGCGTGCAGATCGGGCAGACGGTTGAACAGATCGAGCACGTCGTTATTGGTGGCGCGGCGCGGCAGCGAGGGCGCACGCACCAGCATTTTCGCGGACGCCATGCCACCCGAAGGCGATGCGCTGACCGTGCGGGTGGCCTCCGGAAAAACCGCGATGTGTCCGGCGCGGATCGCCTGACGGGCGTCGTCGGCCACCGCGCGAGCCGGCTGCGCGTTCGGACGGCCAAAGAAATAGCCTTGCCCGCAGCCAATCCCCATGTCGCGGACCACGATCAGGTCCGCTTCGTTCTCGATTCCTTCGGCCACCAGTCGCGCGCCGCTCGCGTTCGCGAAATGCTGCATCGCGCGCACGGCCTCGAACTTGAGCGGATCGCTCGCAATGTCGTGGATAAAGAAACGGTCGATCTTCACCACGTCCGGTTGCAGACGCACCCACAGATTCATGCTGGCGTTCGCGGTGCCGTAATCGTCCAGCGCGAATTGCGCGCCGGCCGTGCGCAAGGCGGCGAGGACCGGCAGGAAGTTGTTGATGTCGAGCACCGCGCTTTGCTCGGTCAGTTCGATGACGATGCGCTCGGGCTCGACACCGGCCTGGCGGAGCAAGGCCAGCGCGTCGTCGCGGGCAGTGGCGAGATGGCGCAACGCGCCGGCGCTGAAGTTCAGGAACAGCTTGCCGTCACAGGCGGACTTGGCGAAGGCCTGGATGCAGGTCAGCGCAGCGGCACGCTCCAGGTCGATCACGCGCCCCTCGGCGTTGGCTTGCGCGAACAACGCAAACGGCGATTCGAGCGGTGAGCCGGCGGGGCCGCGGATCAGCCCTTCGTAACCGAGGATCGCGCCGCCGTCGAAGTCGACGATGGGTTGGAATACGGCGGACAGTTGGCGCCGGGTGATTAATTCCTCGATGCTCGGCGCAGCAGATCGAGTGAGCGTGCTGAGTGACATGGCAATCGGCCAAAGGGGTGGACCGCTGGCTTATCGGCAGACACGCCGGGAAATTAAGTGAAGATTTAATGACGCGTTGCACCGTGCTGGTGCGTTTGCCCCTGCATGGCCTTTGGCCTATGCCATCCGGCCAGGCAGACAGCGTCGCCCTTTCAGCGTGAAATAACAAAAAAGCCGCCCGGCAGGCGGCTTTCTTCAAACAGGCTCAGGGAGGGCGCTTATGAATCTTCTGTTCAACTCTGCC
The DNA here is from genome assembly GCF_003429005.1 of Paraburkholderia sp. DHOC27. Taxonomy (GTDB): domain Bacteria; phylum Pseudomonadota; class Gammaproteobacteria; order Burkholderiales; family Burkholderiaceae; genus Paraburkholderia. Next base: position 386,815 of record NZ_QVQV01000003.1, on the reverse strand, counting down.
CGTGGATCAGCGGCGTGCCACGGCTGCGGCGGCTCGGTCCGGGGTGGCGGCGAGCGTTTCGCCGCTGGTGTCGCGCGCGCCCCAGCGCTGCGCGAGCGCAGCACACACCATCAGCTGGATCTGGTGGAACAGCATCAATGGCAGAACGGCGGCGCCCACGGCGTGCGACGCGAAAATGACCTTGGCCATTGGCACGCCGGAGGCGAGGCTCTTCTTCGATCCGCAAAAGATGATGGTGATCTGATCCGCGCGGTTAAAGCCGAGTTTCTTGCTCGCGAAGATCGTGATGGCCAGCATGAGCGCCAGCAGCACCACGTTGATGACCACCAGCCCGCCCAGCGCGGCGAGCGGGGTGTGATGCCACAGGCCTTCGTTGACGGCTTCGCTGAACGCGCCGTACACCACCAGCAGAATCGAGCCCTGGTCGACGAACTTCAGCACGCCGCGATTGCGCTCGATCCACCCGCCAATCAACGGGCGCAACAACTGGCCGGCCAGAAACGGCACCAGCAGTTGCAGGACGATGCTCCAGACGGTGTGCCAGGCCGAACTGCCGCCGGCCGCCTGGTTGGTGACGAGCAGGCTCACCAGAGCGGGCGTGATGAAGATGCCGAGCAGGCTCGAGGCCGACGCACTGCATACAGCGGCAGGTACGTTGCCTTTGGCGATCGAGGTGAACGCGATCGACGACTGGACCGTCGATGGCAGCGTACAGAGGAAGAGGACGCCGGCGTAGAGCGCAGGCGTGACAAAGGGCGAAAGGAACGGTTTGAGCGCGAGCCCAAGCAGCGGAAAGAGCGCAAACGTACTCAGCAGAACCACGATGTGAAGGCGCCAGTGGGTCGCGCCCGCGATGATCGCTTCTCTTGAAAGCTTGGCGCCGTGCAGGAAGAACAGCAGGCCCACCGCGATGTTCGTCAGCCAGTTGAAGCCGGTCGCGGCCTGCCCGTGCACGGGCAGCAGGCTGGCAAGGATCACGGTGCCGACGAGGCACAGCGTGAAGTTATCGGGGAGCAGTTTCGGGCGAGCCATTTGGAAATCTCGAAGCAGGGTAAAGCGCAACCTGAAGCGCAAACGCACGGACACAGGCGCTGGAGCGCGGGTCATGGCGGTACGAAGGGGAAGCGTCCATTAGTAACGGATAGCAATTGAAAATGCAAATTCATTTGCCGAATTGATTGATGAGCGGACAGCATGTAGCCCGTTATTGCGTCGCGTTCGCAAGCTGCGATTTGCGGGCGTTTTAAACGCTGAAAACGAGTGCATAGTTCGCTGTCGAAATGGACTTTTTGCTGCTTTCGGCCAGCCCGGATTCGTCCTACAAACGGGCCTCGTTTGCATCTCGAAATGGCTTAGTTCAGAAGCCCTAAATGCCTTGCGACGCAAGCGGTCTGTCGTGAAAAAACGTCGCAGTAACATGGTGTTACAAGGCAGTGTGAGGCCTAACACTTTTTGGCTCGACACCCTTTCAAGCCGACCATAAATTACTGCTCACAGGCCATTGGGATGCGTCGTGCTGCGGAACATTTGCAGCATGTGGCGCGACTCCCGTAACAAGCATGCCGTGGCTCGAACGGTACGCTTCAGGCAGGACCTCGGGCAGGTGAATCATGGTGGACGCAGGGTTGTCGAAAACGAGTCGTTGGGTGTTGTGCGCAGTCCTGGCTGTGCTGAGCCCGCTCGTCTTCGCAAAAGGCGCTGCGATGCCGCATGGCGGCGGTGGTTATCCGCATGCGAACTTCCAGCGTCAAGGCAATGACAACGCGCGTGCCTTCGGTTCCCGGGCCTTTAGTTCCTACGGCTACCGCAACGATCATGCCGCGTCTTACGACCGCAGCATACATGTTGCACGCGGTGGGAATAGTGCGATGGGTGCAGGGCGCGGCAACTTCAACAGCGCCTCGCGGATGGGTGGTCCCAACGAGGCATTCCGCAACGATCCGCGCGGCTACGGGCACGGAGACGCTGGTGGCTTCCAGTACGCCGGTGCTATCACCACGGTAAGTGCGGAGACCCATTCGGTGCCGCGTCCGCCAGAAGACGAATCGCTCGTGAGAGCCGGTTCGATCCGCGCCGACGTGGCACGCTACAACGAGGAACGCGGCGCCAACCGCCCAGCACCGCGGCCGCCGGAATATATCTCGCGCCCGCCGGGGCCGTCGCCATACCGCAACTAGGTTCTCCTCCTCCTTCCTTGCGAGTCGCACGCCGTTGACGGCGTGCGGTTCCAGCCACCGTCGCCGCGTGGCCTGCATGCATAGACCGTTTCCAGCCGCCCATCAAAAGTAGTGCCCTGATGGGTGCGAGAGCTTCAAAGACCTCTTCTCTTCCGCCTATCGTCGCCTCGTCGACGCCCGCTCAACGCCTGGTTAGCGCTTGTTTAGCGCTTTCCCCCGCCTGATGGACAGTTCCGCACCCGCCAGAGTGACGTATTCACGCCACACTTTTGCTTTGGCCTGACACGTTGTATTCACATCGTTTTTCGGCGTCCGCCCGTCGCGCGGGGCGCTGTCGTCGGGACTGCGATTCGTCCGCTATCACCCTCGCTCCTGCAAGACTGGCGTGCTTTACAGGCCGTTGCGATAATCGCGCCCGCTCAATCTTCAGCCGAGCGAACTTTGCCCGTACCCGGCCGATATCCGAAAAAACTAATCAGACCGATATACCCGCAATAACAACTCATATTTTTGTCCACAAAAATGGTCCGCAAAGATGATCCCGCCCAGATTAGCTCGGTGATCTAACGGACGAACAAGAAACCGTTGGCGCGAGCTCCCCCGACGCACAGCCACCCCCTTTTGACAAAGACAGGAGAACCCATGAATACAACCACCCGCCGTGCGCTCAAAACCACCCTCAAGGCGACTCTCGTCGCGGGCCTGGTTGCTGGCGCGTCGTCGGCGTTCGCTCAGTCGAGCGTGCAGCTCTATGGCCAGGTCGACGAGTGGGTCGGCGCGCAGAAATTCCCGGATGGCAAGAGCGCTGCGGAGGTGTCGGGCGGTGGCATGTCCACCTCGTACTGGGGCATGAAGGGCGAAGAAGATCTGGGCGGTGGCTATAAGGCGCTCTTCACCCTCGAAGGCTTCTTCCTCGCGCAAAACGGTCAGTACGGCCGCTTTACCGGCGACACGATGTTCTCGCGCAATGCCTACGTGGGTATCGAATCGCCGTACGGCACGGTGACGGCGGGCCGTCTGACGACGCCGCTGTTCGTGTCGACGATTCTGTTCAACCCGTTCGTCGACTCGTACGAGTTCTCGCCGATGGTGTGGCACACCTACCTCGGCCTCGGCACGTTCCCGACCTACACGACCGACACGGGCGTGGTGGGCGATTCGGGCTGGAACAATGCCGTGCAGTACTCCACGCCTAACTTCGGCGGCCTGAGCGGCAACGTGATGTACGCGCTCGGCAACACGGCCGGCGACAATGGCGCGAAGAAGTGGAGCGCCCAGTTCCTGTACTTCCACGGCCCGTTCGCAGCAACCGGCGTCTACCAGTACGTCAACTTCAACAACAACCCGGGCGATCTGACTTCGCTCGCGCAAAGCGTTGGACTGCTCAACATGAAGAGCCAGAGCGTGGCGCAACTGGGCTTGTCGTATGACCTGAAGTTCGTCAAGTTCTACGGCCAGTACATGTACACGTACAACGACCAGACCACCGGCAGCTGGCACGTGAACACCGCGCAGGGCGGCGTGACGGTCCCGGCGGGTCCGGGCACCATCATGGCGTCGTACGCGTACTCGCGTGACGGCAGCGGGCTGGACCAGACGCGTCAGACGGCGGCCCTTGGCTATGACTATCCGCTGTCCAAGCGCACGGACGTCTACGCGGCCTATATGTACGACAAGTTCACGTCGCAGTCGTCGGGCGACACCTACGGCGTGGGCATTCGCACGAAGTTCTGATCCCCGGTTCGGAACGGCCTTGCGCAAAGCGGGCTGGCAGTTCAAAACAAACCCCGCCTTCTCACGAAGGCGGGGTTTGTCGCATTCAACGCATCGCTACGCGTTTTGCTCACAGCACGTTGATAAAAACGGCAAAATGACGCGGATTCATTCCTTCCGCGAGCGATTGTTATGGACACCCTCATCAGCATGAAAGTGTTTCGCCACGTCGTCGAAGCGGGCAGTTTCGTCGGCGCGGCCGAACGCATGGAGATGTCCGCGGCGATGGCGAGCAAGCACGTCATGCATCTCGAACAGCAACTCGGTGCACGGCTCCTGAACCGCACCACGCGGCGTGTCGCGCCAACCGAAGCCGGTCGCGAGTATTTCGAGCGCTTGAGCCAGGTGCTGACTGAGCTGGAAGAAGCGGAACAGGTAGTGGGCGCGGCGAGCGTGGTGCCGCAAGGGCGGCTGCGCGTGTCGTCGCTGTCGGCCTTCGGCTTGAGCTATTTGATGAGCGCAGTGGCCGACTATGCGGCGCAGTATCCCAAGGTGACGGTGGAAATGACGCTCTCGGACCGGCTGGTCGAGCTGATCGACGAGGGCTTCGACGTCGCGATCCGCGCGTCGCCCACCGGCCTCAAGTCTTCCTCACTGATTGCCCGGCAGATCGCCACCGCGCATCTGGTGCTGTGCGCGTCGCCCGAGTATCTGCGCCGGCACGGCACGCCCGAAAAGCTCGCTGATCTGGCGCGCCACAACTACCTGCAGTACGCCGGAGTGGCCGCGCCTGAGCTTGGGTTGGCCAATGGCGACGCCGGGCAGCGCATGCGGCTCTCCGGCAATCTGATCGTCAATCATCTGGAGGCGCTGCGGGTTCTCGTGCTGCAAGGGGCGGGGATCGCGATGCTCGGCACGGAAGTGATTGGCGGCGATCTCGCGGCGGGGCGCCTCGTGCCGTTGCTGGTCAACGAGGTGCCGCCGAGCGAACTGCCTATTCACGTCGTCTATGCGAGCCGGCGTCATCTGTCGGCGAAGGTTCGCTCGTTCGTCGATTTCCTCGCGACCCGCTTTGCAAACGAAGCGCTGTGGCCGTCGTTCGAGCAGATCATGGCGCTGGCCGTGAGCTGAGAGACGGCCTGCAGCGAGTCACCGCGCTGGCGCTTCAGCGCCGGTCGGAGGCTACGCCGCTTCAGCGCCTCAAGCACTCGCGCCTCAGCCAGTCAGCGACCCACTCCCAGCCGCGTCTTCGCCTCCTCATACTCCTTCGCCAACCGTCCCACCAGTTCCGCCACGCTCGGCACATCGTCCATCAAACCCACGCCCTGGCCCGCGCCCCAGATGTCCTTCCAGGCTTTGGCCTTGTCGCTGCCGAAATTCATCGCAGTCTTGTCGGATTGCGGCAGCGCCTCCGGATCGAGCCCCGCGTTGACGATGCTCTCGCGAATGTAATTGCCGTGTACCCCGGTGAAGAGGTTGGTGTAGATGATGTCCGACGCGCTCGCGCTGACGATGGCGTGCTTGTAGCTATCCACCGCGTGAGCTTCCTGGGTGGCGATGAAGCGCGTGCCCATGTACGCGAGGTCGGCGCCCATTGCCTGCGCGGCGAGAATCGAGCCGCCATTGGCGATCGAGCCTGACAGCACGATCGGGCCGTCGAAAATACGCCGCACTTCGCCCACCAGCGCGAACGGCGAGGTCGTGCCGGCGTGGCCACCCGCGCCCGCCGCGACCAGGATCAGGCCGTCGACGCCCGCCTCGAGCGCCTTCTGCGCGTGACGGATATTGATCACGTCATGCAGCACGATGCCGCCGTAGCTATGCACTGCGTCAATGATCTCTCGCGCCGGCGCCCGCAGGCTGGTGATGAAGATGGGCACCTTGTGCTCGACGCACACACGTACGTCGTGTTCGAGCCGTGTGTTCGACTGATGGACGATCTGGTTGACGGCGATCGGCCCCACCACGGCATCCGGGTTCGCTGCCTTGTGCTCGGCGAGCGACGCCTGAATCTGCGTGAGCCATTCGTCGAGCAGTTCGGCCGGCCGCGCGTTGAGCGCGGGGAACGATCCCACGATGCCGGCCTTGCACTGGGCCAGCACCAGCTCGGGGTAACTGACGATGAACATGGGCGAGGCGACAACAGGCAGCGCGAGGTGCTGCAGGACGGCGGGCAAAGCCATGATGCGAGTCTCCTGATAGCTGGCCGGTACGTGGCAGACGACCGGCATTTATGAGTGTAGTTGGGCTACCGCATGCAAGACGGGGCACGTGCGGCTGCGCACCGCTTGGCGGGGCGCTTTAGTAGGTTCCTTCGGTGCCCCGTCCGCGTAGCCGATGCAAGCGGCAAAAATTTAAGAACGATCGTTCGATTATAGGCCAAAGCACGGCGTTGTGCGGTCCGCATGCAGTTGGAAGGAGTATTCAGGTTCGACGCTTACGTGGCCCAGCCCACCCCGCAGTGCCACGAAGCGCTCCTACAATGCCCTTGAGTACAACGACAAGAGAGACATCGCCATGCCCTACGAGGATTTCACGCCGTTTCGCGTCGCCGTGGGTGACGTCGATATCTTCGGCGTCAAGGGCGGCGCAGGGCCGCCTCTGTTGCTGCTGCACGGCCATCCGCAGACGCATCTGATCTGGCATCGCTGTGCCGCGCAGCTCGCTGAACATTTCACCGTGATCGCCACGGATCTGCGAGGCTACGGCGCGTCGGGCAAACCTGCCAGCGACGCCACGCACGCCGCCTACTCGAAGCGCGCGATGGCGGCCGATCAGGTTGCGGTGATGCGCCATTTCGGCTTCGAACGATTCCTGGTCTGCGCGCACGATCGCGGCGCGCGGGTCGCGCACCGTATGGCGCTCGACCATCCGGATGCCGTCGAGCGTCTGATGCTGCTCGACATCGCGCCCACGCTCGCCATGTACGAAGCCACCGATCGCACCTTCGCCACGTCCTACTTCCACTGGTTCTTCCTGATCCAGCCGGAGCCGCTGCCGGAAACGCTGATTGGCGCGAACCCGGATGTGTACGTCGACCGCGTGATGGGCAGCCGTCACGCGGGGCTCGCGCCTTTCACGCCCGAAGCGCTGGAGGCGTACCGTCACGCGTTGCGTCAACCGGGCACCGTGCACGCGATCTGCGAGGACTACCGTGCTTCGGCGACCATTGATCTGGACCATGACCGCGCGGATATCGAATGCGGCCGCAAGATTGGCTGCCCGCTGCGCGTGCTGTGGGGCGCGGAAGGCGTCATCGAACAATGCTTCGACGCGCTCGCCGAATGGCGGCACGTGGCGCGTGACGTGAGCGGCCGCGCGCTGCCGTGCGGACACTACATTCCCGAAGAGGCGCCGGATGAACTGCTCGCGGAGATGCTGTCGTTCTTCGAGGCGGTCGAGCAGTAGGGCGGTTGGAGGGTTCGAGGCTGTCGGCGCTGCGCGTCGTCGTAGGCAGGCTACAAGGTAGTGTCAAGATTTTGTAGGGAAATCACTGATGCGGCCAAAAAAATCACACGGGTATGATTTCCTCTGACGCTGATCACGTCGACCGAATTGCGCCGTTCGCCATTTTTGCGAGCGGCTTTCTTTTTTGTGGCGCGCGTCGTTAGCGGTTATCGCTGACGCGCGAGCATTCTCAGCGACCGCGTGCGACGATGCGCGCACCATCCACTGCCAGCGGTCCGCCGCTGACCGCCAGTTCCTCGACCAACCCGTGCAGCAGCGCGGGCCACGCATCGCGTGGCTTGAGCATCGCGGCAGCCGCACGCATCACGGTGGCGTCATCGAGCATCTGCAGCAGCGTATCGAAGCTCATTTCGCGCACCTCCAGCAGCTTGAACACGATCAGCACCTTCAGCGCGTTCTTTGCATTGCGAGCGGGATCGGCACGCAGCCACGCGATGCGTGAAAAAGCCCGCTCCAGCGCCGGCGCGACGTCCGTGAACGGCGCACCGTGACCGGGAATCACCGTCCGCACGTCGAGGCCAGCAATCAGTTCAAGCACGGCCTGCTGTTCCGCAAAGCCGCTCTCGCCTTCGAGTTCCGGGAAGATCACCCCGAAGCCGTTTTCCCATAACGCGTCCGCACTGATCAACACACGTTCGCTCGCGCAGTAGAGCATCAGCGAATGCGGATCGTGGCCGGGTGCGCCGAGCACCTGCCAGTCCAGATTGCCCAATGTGAGCGAGGCACCGGGTGCGATCGTTTCGGTGAAGGTGAAGGGCGCGCAGCGCTGGCCGGTGGCGCGGTAAGTGAGACGCGTCAGGTCCCACGTCGCTACGGCCTCTGATTCGGCCTGCGGAATCGCAGTACGGCATTGCGGCCACGCGGACTGCAACAGCGCGTTGCCGCCGCAATGGTCCGAGTGCAGATGCGTGTTGACGATCAGATCGAGTGGTCGCCCAGCCAGCGCGCTTTGCACCAGAGCGAGCGTTTGCGGCGCGTGGCTCACGTAGCCGGTGTCGATCAGGGCGGCGCATGCGTCGTCCATCAACAGCACATTGTTCGACGACAGCCAGCCGCGTTCTAACACCTGGATGGAAGGGGGCAAGCTCATGGGCGCACTTGCTCCTCGCCGGGTTTGGGCATGACGAGGATGGTTGCCGTGCCGAGCAGCATGGTGTCACCGCGCTGGTTCACAACGTGACCGTCGAGCTGGGTCAAGTCGCCGTTCAAACTCGGCTTCCACCATGCGTCGCGCACGCGCCATGTCATCGTCAACGTGTCGTGCGCAAGGACTGCCTTCTTCAACTGGATGTTGAACTCGAGCCCCAACGGTTGTGCGAAACGCGAGAAATGCGTGGCCAGCATGGCCATGAAATACGCTGACGGCTGTGTGCCAGACGCAATCAGTCCACCGAAGCGGCTTTGCGCTGCGTAAGCCTCATCGTGATGCAGCGGGTTCAGATCATTGACGAGCGTCGCGAACGACTTGACCGAGTCGGGTGACAGCGGCAACGTTTCGCTGACGACTTCGCCTGGCGTCACGACACGCGGCGGCGCCTTCATGCCGAAGCCTGCTTACGGGCCATGAGCCATTGCGCGTGACGGCTCTCGAGGCTGTCCCATACCGAGCGTTTGACGGCGTCGTCATAAGATGACCAGTCGCGGATTTCGTCAATGCTGCGCAGACACCCTTCGCACCAGCCCGTGGCGGCGTCCATACGGCACACGTCGATGCATGGCGACGGCACGGGCGCGATGATGTCCGGGGTTGGCGCGACACCCGTGGTCATGCCGGCTCTCGCAGCGCGACATCAGCAACGGGCGCGCCGGTCAGCGTCACCAGTTCCTGCGGCGACAGGTTGAACACCGCATGGGGATGGCCGGCGGCGGCCCACAGACTGTCGAGCGTCAGCAAATCGGCGTCGATCAGCGTCACGGGTTCCGTCGCGTGACCGATCGGACAGACGCCGCCAATGGCATAGCCGGTTTTCTCGCGGACAAACTTCGCATCGGCACGCGCAATCTCGCCCACCTGCGCCGCCACTTTCTTTTCATCCACGCGATTCGCGCCGCTCGCTACGACCAGCACCGGCGCGTCGTCCTCGCGACGGCGAAACAGAATCGACTTGGCAATCTGCGCGACTTCACAGCCGAGGCCGGCGGCGGCTTCGGTCGAGGTCTTGCCAGTCTCCGGCAGCATCACGATACGGCCGGCATGGCCGCGCTCGCGCAGCAGCAGCGCGACACGCCGCGCGGCATCGGGCAGGGCGGCAAGATCGTCGACGTGTGGAAGGGTGTTGTCCGTCATGAAGCAAATTCCCGTTACGAAAGAGTAGGGGTGGGCCGGCGCGTCACGGCCGCATCAGACACACGACGTTTGCTCACTGCGCGCTTTGGCCAGCAGCGCTTTTCCGGCCCGCGAGACGTTAGGCTTGCCGACCGCCGTCGAGATGAAATCGCCAATCGCGACCACTTGCGATAGATCGATGCCCGTCTCGATGCCGAGGCCGTTCATCAGATACAGCACGTCTTCGGTCGCGACATTGCCCGTTGCGCCTTTGGCGTACGGGCAGCCGCCGAGCCCCGCCACCGACGCGTGAAAAATCTCGATGCCCTCGAGCAGCGCGGCGTGGATGTTCGCCAGTGCCTGGCCATAAGTGTCGTGAAAGTGCCCGGACAGGCGCTCGCGCGGAAACACCTGCGCGACGGCGTCGAAGACTGCGCGTGTCCGGTTGGGCGTGCCCACGCCGATCGTATCGGCGATGTCGATCTCGTCGCAGCCGAGCGCAGCGAAGCGCTCGACCACATCCACCACGGATTCGACCGGCACCTCGCCTTGATAAGGACAACCGAGCGCACATGAGACGCTGCCGCGAATCCGCACGCCATGCTGCTTGGCCGCTTGAGCAACCGGCTCGAAGCGCGCAATGCTCTCCGCGATGCTGCAGTTGATGTTCCGTTGCGAGAACGCTTCGCTGGCCGCGCCGAAGATCACGATCTCGTCGGCACGCGCCGCCAGTGCGCCTTCGAAGCCGCGCAGATTGGGCGTCAATACCGAGTAGAGCGTGCCGGGGCGGCGCTCGATGCCGGCCATGACGTCGGCGCCGTCGGCCATTTGCGGCACCCATTTCGGCGACACGAACGAAGCCGATTCGATATTGCGAAATCCCGCTGCCGACAGCCGGTTGATCAATTCGATCTTCACCGCGGTGGGCACAAAATCCTTCTCGTTTTGCAGACCGTCGCGCGGACCGACTTCAACGATCTTGACGGCTTGAGGCAAGCCCATGATATGTCTCCTTTCTTCCAGCGTTCGCGCGTTACGCACGCTTTCTGGTTCATATACGTTCATCTATGTTCATCGACGCAGGATGTCGACACAGCAAAGCAGCGTCGCCTGTGAATTCAATAACCCCGCGCCAGATCCACCACGCCCGTCACCGATTCGCCACGCGCCAGCGCCGCGATCTTCGCAGCAACCTGCGCAACGCTCTCCGCGCGCAATGTCAGCGCCGAACTGTGCGGCGTGATCGTAATACGCGGTTGCCGCCAGAACGGATGATTGGCAGACAACGGCTCTTCACGGAACACGTCGAGCGTCGCCGCCGCGATCTGACCGCTGGCGAGCGCGTCGAGTAAATCCTGTTCAACCAGATGCGCCCCACGCGCGACGTTGATCAGATACGCGCCGTGTGCCAGCTTTGAAAACACGCGCGCGTCGAGCACATCGTGCGTGTCCGGCGTATGCGGCAGCAGATTCACCAGCACCTTCACGCCGCTGAGGAACGCGTCGAATTGCGCTTCGCCTGCATAGGTTTTGACGCCTTCGATGTCTCGCGGACTGCGGCTATAACCACGCACGGGCATGCCGAACGGCGCGAGCGCACGAGCCACATGCGAGCCGAGCACGCCCATGCCGAGTATGCCGACCGTGAACGTTTCGCGTGGATGCGGTTCGAGCACTTTCCAGCGGCGTTCCGCCTGCAGGATGTCGTACTCGTCGAAGCGGCGCAGGTAGCGCAGTACCGCGTGCCCCACGTATTCGGCCATCTGCGGCGCCATACCGCCATCTTCGATGCGAATGAGTTGCGCATCACGCGGCAGCGTGCCGGGATGCTCGCGTTCCAACGCAAGAATCGCGTCCACGCCCGCGCCCAGGTTGAACACCGCACGCAACCCTGCGCGCGGCGTGAACATCTCGCGCGGCGGCCGCCATACGACGGCGAAATCCGCCGGCGCATCATCACCCGGTTGCCACTCGCGTAGTTCGGCCTCGGGCATTGCGTGAGCGAAATCACGCAGCCAGTCGGCGGCCTCTTTCGGCGGCGTGTAGAAAATGACTTTCATGCGGGAACGCGTCGGGTCATTTGGCGAACAGGCGGCCGATGTCCGCGAAGGCCTTGAACTCCAGCGCGTTGCCGCACGGGTCGAGGAAGAACATGGTGGCTTGCTCGCCCACTTCACCTTTGAAGCGGATATGCGGCTCGATGATGAAAGCGGTGTCTGCGGCCTTCAACTTGTCGGCAAGGGTGTGCCAGTCGTCCATGCTGAGCACGACGCCGAAATGGCGCACGGGGACGTCGTCGCCATCCACGGCATTCACACCGGCGCGGCCGGTTTCGTCCGGGGCGAGATGCGCGACCAGTTGATGGCCGAAGAAGTCGAAGTCGACCCATTCCGGTGAACTACGGCCTTCCGGGCAACCGAGCAGATCGCCATAGAAGGCGCGCGCGTTGGCGAGGCTCGTGACCGGGAAAGCCAGATGAAAGGGCTGCAGGCTGCGTGAGGAGACGGACGAAGCGGTCGACATGGGGCGGACTCCGTTTTGGGGGTAGGCTTCATTCTACTTTTTCGACGCCGATCGCGTTTGATCTGACCTGGGCGGGACGAAACGGGACGCGGTGAATCACTGCGCGCTTCGAGCCAAAGGCGTGACGCCGTCCTGAGCGCGAGCGGGCGTTGGAGCGGGCGCGGCCGACGCGCGAGCCAATAAGCAAAGCACAATAAGTTGGTTCGTGCCCCTGGCACCCAGCGCCACAATAGGTTTCCAGATCGGGGTAGTGAGGAGAATCATGCTCTCATGCAGCAAAACGCCGTGGCCGCCGCGGCTCGTCACGGTGCCTGGCCTGCACGGCAGTGAAGGCGCGCATTGGCAAAGCTGGCTCGAGCGGCAATTCGCCCGCTCGGTGCGCGTCGAGCAGGCCGATTGGGACGCCCCCAACCTCGCCGTCTGGGCGCAGTCCGTGCGCGATGTATTGGCGCGTGAGCGCGGGCCATTCGTGCTGGCGGCGCACAGTTTTGGTTGCCTCGCTGCCGCGCATGCGTTGCAACAGGCGTCGTATGTGGCGGACGTGGTGGGTATTCTGTTCGTGGCGCCCGCGAGTCCTGCGAAGTTTTCGTTCGCGGGGCCGTTCGAAGCACGGCGGCTCGGCGTGCCCTCGATCCTGATCGGCAGTGAGACCGATCCGTGGATGCCGCTCGCGGAGTCGCGCGAACTCGCGCAGCGTTTTGGCAGTGCCTTCGTCAATCTCGGCGATGCCGGTCATATCAACACAGCGGCCGGCTTTGGCCCGTGGCCGCGCGCCAAGTACTTCGTCGATACGCTGGTGCACTGCGCCGCGCCGCTCAGGTTTCGTGAAGACACGCTCGAACTGGCGGCGCAGGCGCATGCGTGACGACCGCTAACGCCGGGGCCGCCACGCGTTTAGAGCTTAACGCTTGGTAGTTAGCTCGCCGCGCCATGCGCGTCGCAAGCCTGGTCGCAGGCACTCCTGGCGAGCGGCATCTGCTGCGCCGTTTCCGCGCGCATGCCCAGACGTGCGAGCAGCTTGCGATCCGCTTCGGCTTGCGGGTTGCTGGTGGTGAGCAACTGATCGCCATAGAAAATCGAATTCGCGCCCGCGAGGAAGCACATGGCCTGCAATGCTTCGTTCATCTGCTCGCGACCGGCTGACAGACGCACCATCGCACGCGGCATCGTAATGCGCGCAATGGCGATCGTGCGGACGAACTCGAACGGGTCCAGCGCTTCCGTGCCGCTGAGCGGCGTGCCTTCCACCTGCACCAGATTATTGATCGGCACCGATTCCGGATACGGCTCCATGTTCGCCAGTTGCGCGATCAGTCCCGCGCGTTCACGACGCGATTCACCCAGCCCGACGATGCCGCCGCAACACACGTTGATGCCTGCGTCGCGCACGCGTTCCAGCGTATCGAGGCGGTCCTGATACGTGCGCGTCGAGATGATCTGACCGTAAAACTCGGGGGACGTGTCGAGGTTATGGTTGTAGTAGTCCAGCCCCGCCTCACGCAGACCTTGCGCCTGATGCGTCTCCAGCATGCCGAGCGTTACGCAGGTTTCGAGTCCCAACGCCTTCACGCCGCGAATCATTTCCTTGATGGGCTCCAGGTGACGGTCCTTCGGATTGCGCCATGCCGCGCCCATGCAGAAGCGCGTTGCACCGTTGCCCTTGGCGGTGCGCGCGGCGGCCAGCACCTCGTCCACCGGCATCAGTTTGTCCGCCTGCAAACCCGTATCGTGATGCACCGACTGCGGACAATACGCGCAGTCCTCTTCGCAACCGCCGGTCTTGATGGAGAGCAGCGTCGACAGTTGCACGGTGTTGGCGTCGAAGTGCTCGCGATGCACCTGCTGCGCGCGGAACAGCAGATCGTTGAGCGGCAGTTCGTACAACGCAACGATATCGGCCACGCGCCAGCGCGCTTTTTGCTGGGCGGCGGCGTGCGTGGCGTCGGTGGCGGTCGGAGCGGTTTGGGGGCGATCGAGGTGAAGCTGGGTCATGTCGTCAATCCTCTAGGATAGTTATGTGGTCAGTCAGGACCGCGCGGCGCGCAGTGTCTGCAAAAGGTGAGGCGTGTCGAGGCAGTCGGCGGCGGCGTCAGCGGAAATCGGCTGCATGTGCGGCACGATGCCGAGCAGCGGCACGTCGTATTGGCGTGCTAGCCGGCTACGAATTGCAGCGATGTTTTCGTCGGCGAAACTCATGTCCGGGTCGACGCGATTGGCGACCCAGCCGGCCAGATGCAGACCTCGCGCCACGATGGCCTCGGCAGTCAGCAGCGCGTGGCTGATGCAGCCCAGGCGCATGCCGACCACCAGCACGACCGGCAGGTTCAGTGCAACCGCCAGATCGGCGGTGTCGAGCGTATCCGTGAGCGGGACGCGAAACCCGCCCACGCCTTCCACCACCACGACGTCCGCGCGTTGCATGGCCTCGGCGTGACAATCGACGATGCGTGGGATATCCAGCGTGACGTGTTCCTGCTCGGCCACGATGTGGGGCGCGGCGGGCGCTTTCAGCAGATACGGTGTGCGAATCCCGGGTGGCAGCAGCACGCTCGACGCCGCGTCCAACTGATCGGCATCTTCGTTGTGCCACACGCCGTCTACTTCGAATGCGCCGGCGGCGATGGGTTTCATCGCGGCGGCGCGCAGTCCCGCGCGCGTGAAGCCGCGCAGCAGCGCCGCCGAGACGAGCGTTTTGCCGATTTCAGTATCCGTACCGGTGACGAATAGCGACAGCGGCGTAATTGATGTGCTTGAGGTGCTCATGCCGCGACCTCGCTGAGTTGCAGTAGGGCGGCTTCCAGCCGATCGAGGTCAGCGTGTGAGTGAGCAGCGGACAATGACAGCCGTAAACGTGACGTGCCGACCGGGACGGTGGGCGGCCGGATGGCAGGCACCCACAGCCCGGCACGATCGAGCGTGGCGGCGATATCGAGCGTCGCCTCGTTCGTGCCGATGATGAGCGGCTGCACGGCGGTGTGCGAGTCCACGGGCAACCACGGCGTGCGCTTGAGCATCGCGCGGGTGCGCTCGATCAATTGATGCAGATGCGCACGGCGCGCATCGCCCTCGTCGCCGCCAATGATGCGCAGACTTGCCGACACGGCGTGCGCCGCAGCCGGCACCGACGCCGTGGTGAAAATGTACGGACGAGCCCGCTGCACGAGCCATTCGATCACGGTCTCATGGGCGACGACGAAAGCACCGGACACGCCCGCCGCTTTGCCGAGCGTGCCGATGGAGATGAGGTGCGGCGAGCGCAACGCTTCTGCCGCGATCGCACCGCGGCCCTGCGGGCCGAGCACGCCGAAGCCGTGCGCGTCGTCGACGATAAGCCACGCACCGTGCTGTTCCGCGAGTGCGAGCAGACGCGTAAGCGGCGCGACATCGCCATCCATGCTGAAGACCGTATCGGAGACGATGATTTTTACTTCGGCATCCGATGCTTCGAGCAATGCGCGCAGTGCGGCAGTGTCGGCGTGCGGATAGATCCGCACATCGGCGCGCGAAAGCCGCGCGCCGTCGATCAGCGACGCGTGATTAAGCGCGTCGGAGAAGAGTGCGGTGCCGCGACCGGCGAGTGCCGTCAGCGTGGCGAGGTTCGCCATGTAGCCAGTGCTGAAGTACAACGCACGCGGGGCATCGACAAAGCCGCCGACGAACTCCGCCAATTCGTCTTCGAGCAACGCGTGCGCGCGCGAGTGGCCGCCCAGCAGATGCGAACCGCCGCTACCCGCGCCGTAACGCTGCGCGCCTTCGGCGATCGCAGCAATCAGCGAGGGATGTGCCGCGAGGCCGAGATAGTCGTTGCTGGCAAAGCCGATCATTTCGCGGCCGTCCACCATCATGTGAGCGGCGCATGGCGTGTCGGCGGTGCGGCGACGACGACGCAAGCCGTGTGCGTCGATGTCTTTCAGACCCGCTTCGAGCGTTTTGAGCAAATGCATGGCCATTACGCACCCTCCTGCAAGGTCGCTTCGAAGGTCTCGCGCGTGCGTGCCGCGAGCCAGGCGAGATCGTCGTCTTCGAGGATGTACGGCGGCATCAGATACACCGTCGTGCCGATGGGGCGGATCAGCAGTTCACGCTGCAACGCGTTTTCGAAGAAACGGCGCGAGAAGGATGCGGCACGTTGAGCGTCGGTGATGACCGCATCGAATGCGAAGATGGTGCCGCACTGACGCAGGTTGCGGACCTGAGGATGATCCGCGAGCGGCGCGAGTGCAGCTCGCAGGACAGCGGACTTGCGGGCGTTTTGAGCGAGCACGTCGTCGCTGGCGAAGAGGTCGAGCGTCGCGAGTGCCGCGCGGCACGCGAGCGGATTGCCGGTGTACGAGTGCGAATGCAGGAAGCCGCGTGCCGTCTCGTCGTGATAGAAGGCCGCGAAAATTTCGTCGCGCGAGAGCACGATGGAAAGCGGCAGATAGCCGCCGCTGATGCCTTTCGAGAGGCACAGGAAGTCGGGCCACACGCCGGCCTGTTCGCACGCGAAGAACGTGCCGGTCCGGCCGCAACCGACTGCGATTTCGTCGGCGATCAGATGCACGCCATATTGGTCGCACAGGGCGCGCAGCCCGGCGATATACGACGGGTCGTGCATGGCCATACCGGCCGCGCACTGCACGAGCGGCTCGACGATGAGCGCCGCGATGCGATTGTTGCGGGATTCTAAGAGCGCGCGAACGTGATCGAGCGCGCGACGCGCGACGTCCGTGGCATTTTCGCCCGCTTGTGCGAGCCGGGCATCGGGCGACTGAACGACGTGCGCGTGACGGATCAGCGGATCGTAGGCATCCTTGAAGAGCGCGACATCCGTGACGCCGAGAGCGCCGATGGTCTCTCCGTGATAACTGTTAGCGATGCAGACGAATTCCTGCTTGTCCGCGAAGCCGCGATTACGCCATGAATGGAAGCTCATTTTCAGGGCGATCTCGACAGCGGAGGCGCCGTCCGAGGCGAAGAAAGCGTGACCGAGCGTGTGCTGGGTGAGCGCGGAGAGCCGCTCGGCGAGTTCGATGGCGGGCTCGTGCGTGCAACCGGCGAGCATGGCGTGTTCGAGCGTATCGAGCTGGTCTTTGAGGGCTGCATTGATACGCGGATTGGCGTGGCCGAACAGATTGACCCACCAGGAGCTGATGGCATCGAGGTAACGATGACCGTCGCGATCGTAGAGCCAGGCACCGGCGCCACGCGAAACGGGGACGAGCGGCAGACGCTCGTGGTGTTTCATTTGCGTGCAGGGGTGCCAGATGGCGCGCAGGCTGCGGGCGATCCAGTCATCGGATTGAGGTTGAGGTGTTGGGGTGCTTGCTGTGGTCGACACTGCTACTCCGGTGCTTTTTGTTTCTCTCGCGGTGGCTGGCGGTTTTGCCTGCCGGTGGGGCGAGTGGGCGGCTTGGCGCCGCGGCGGGGTCGAGATTAGCGCTTTCTTTCTTGTCGTGCACTCCCCCCTGCGGGGCTTGTTTTTTGGTGCTCGTTCGGAGTTTTGGGGTGTTCGCGACAGGTCGTGGGTGTTTTTTGGTGAAGGGTTCAGATGAGGGGAGATGACGGCGGCAAAGTGAGCTGGCTTTACTGGAAAAATCTTTGAGTTGGTCGTTTGTTTTTGGGTTTTTTCTGGTTTTGTTGGTCTTTCCTTGTTTACTTGGTGGTCTGGTTGCTTTTTTGTGGCTTGTTTCTGGGCGTTGGCCTTTCCTTGATTTCTTATTGATTTATTTGCGTTGCCCCTGTGCGGGGCGGCACCTACTTTTCTTTGCCTGCCGCAAAGAAAAGTAGGCAAAAGAAAGCGGCTCACACCGCCAGCCAGTAGGTGTCTCCCTCGCCGCGATCGCGGCATTGGTCCGAGACGAGATGAGCTCTCGCACAACTCGCCTTAGTGACCAGGCAGTCATCCGTTCCAGCGTTGCGCTGCGCGCCCCGCCGAAGGGCATAACTGGCGCGGTCTGCTGAATAACACGGAATCCTAGACATTTTCGCCTGAGCGACTACCGGATTTCCCGAGCGGACCGATCCGCGACGCACGAAGTGCGAAGTGGGATGAATGACTGCTGTGCCACGAGCGGGGAGAGTGCGAAGGAGGGTCTTGTCTCGGACCAATGCCGCGAGAGCGGCGAGGTGGACACCTACGAGCTAGCGGTGTGAGCCCGCTTTCTTTGCTTACTTTCTTTGCGGCGGCAAAGAAAGTGAGTGCCGCCCCGCACAGGGGCAACACAAGCAAACCAATAAGAAATCAAGGAAAGGCCAAAGCCCAAAAAACCCAGAGCCATCAGCAAGACAAAAAAACCAAACCATCACCGACTAGCCAACGCCCCCTTATCCCCACCGGCGGAGCCAACAACAGCAGCAGCACCAGCAGCACCCGCAGAAGCAGTCTGCGACCCACCATCACTCCATACAACAGAATCATTCACCGCATACAACCTGCAAGGATCGGAACTCTGCTTCTGGCAATTCGCCACAGCAACCGACATCGGATCATCCCCACCTTCAGCCCACGACCAGGCCCCCGAGTCCGATACGGCAAAAGCCCGGCTAGGATACTGATGCAGGAAATTCCGATACCCAGCGCGCCCCGCGTCATCGACGAAAGGCACCGCCGTCACCGCATCCAGCGCAGCAAAGCCACTCGCCTTGGGCGGCGCCGGATCCTCGACCCGGTACTGCACACCCGTCGGCATCCCGACGCGTGCAAGGAATGCTTCCACCGCCGGCCACCAGACTCGCACGCCATCGCGGTCGCCCACCAGCCGGTGCGCGTCGTTCTTGTAGACGCCAAAGTCCACCATCTTCGCGTTCGCGCCGTGCGCTGCGTAAGCGGCGTACATGTTCGCAACCAGCGGAGCCGACCAGATCGAATCGTTATCGCCATACAGCCACAACGACGGAACACTCGTCTTCGCGCCGTACGAATCGAACGCATGGATCAGGTTGCCCTGCCAGTCCGTACACGCGTCCTGCCGCAAGCCACCGGAGAAATTGATCAGCGCGCGTACACCCGGGTTGGCTTCCACGCCGTAGGCAATCGTCGCGAGGCCGCCGTGCGAGGTGCCGGCGACGACAATGTGCTGCGCATCCACATACGACTGCTTCGACATGAAGTCGACGGTCGCGGCGACATCCGCCGCCTGGTCGAGACCGTTGGTCGCCACGTCGCAACCATCCTGCCGGTACGTGCCGCCCGATTGCGCGAAACCTTCGCGGTTCGGCGCCACCACCACATAGCCGCGTCGTACGAACTCGCGCGCAAACGGCAGCGGTTCGCTGCGCGATTGCGCACGCGGGTCGCCCGGCATCTTGCCGTGATTGAAGACGATCATCGGAAACGGACCAGGGCCATCCGGCTTGTACACGGTCGTTTCGAGTGTGATGGAACCGGCTGCATCCACGGGAACGCGGATGACGGTTTCGTTGAGACGGGCGGCGGGGAGGTAGGCGTCGTCGTCCAAAGCAATGGGCGCGGCGGCGCGGCTCAGGGGGCCACCCTGTGTGTCGGCGAGTGGGTCGGCTTGCGCGAATGAAACGGCACAGGCCGTCCACGCACACACCATCATTCCTGCCGTCAAAAACTTTCTGCAACCCATGCGCTGCACCCGCCCTGAAGTACGTCCTTAAAACCTATGCCGCCCACGGCTCTTCGTTGCTCGCTGACAGTTGCCTTTCGGTCAGATTGGAAGCAACAAAAAGACACTCGCGTATGTAGCGCGCCTGGCGCACGCACGCGAATCGAGATCGCACGGGATGACCAACAACCTTGGCCGACGCGACCCCACGCGCCGAAGATGAGCAACACACGGTGTCCTTCGAAGCTGTCGCCGAAACTCGTACCGTGAAGGTTCCGGCGAGGCTTCCGGACATCTATGCGGGGACGGTTTAGACCGCACCCTCACAACGTGTCGCTACAAAACCTACAGGCCGATCCTGGCACGACAATTTGTGGTTGTGCAATTAAGGAGAACCCGCGACCAAAAAAATTCGGTGTGCTCGACGCCTCGAGGTCGCGTCGAATCCTTGAGGCACGCCGCTGCGGCAGGTGAAAGGAACAATTGACCGATGTGGTACCCGGCCAACAAATCATGCATCGGTGATTGAGGGGCACATGTGCGTGCGTGTCACATGACACGAAAGCCTGCGTAGTCCTTACAGTCCCTTACTCTGCAACGCGCAGCAGGCTCGCTTCATTCAGGGCTTTTTTGCGGGGCCTTACGTCTCGTCGACATCACCGTCGACATAGCGCCAGCGGCCGTCGTCATCGCGCACGAAGCGGCTCGTTTCGTGTAACCGATGCGCGCGTCCGCCGACCTTGAAACGTGCGACGAATTCGACTTCAGCATGCGTCGCGTCGTGTTCTGCGAAGCGCTTGATCTGCAGGCCGAGCCAGCGGGGTGCATCGGGTGCGTCAGGGGCGGCGTCGAGATCCGCAGGGCACGTATGGGGCGCCCACGTCGCGCGCAGGTAGGCGGTCTCACCGAGCACATAGGCGCTGTAACGCGAGCGCATCAGTTCGAGTGCACGAGGTGCGTACTCGCCGCCGTCGATGAAGGGTCCGCAGCACATTGCATAGGCGGGCGGTTTCGCACCGCTGCGTAGATTCGGCGCGGCGCCGCCACAGGGACACGTCAGGGGGCGCGATTGTTGTGTTGGCGATCGTTGCGCAGTCAAGTGATTCACCAGTCGAGAGACGTGCCGTCGTATTGATAGAAGCGGCCATTGAACGCTTCATGCGAAGCGGCCGCCTGGGCGAGCACTTCGCGCATGCCGGTCACGCTGCGTTCAGGATCGATCGCGGCCTGTGCGCCACCCATGTCGGTGCGAACCCAGCCGGGATGCAGCGCGACGCAGGCCGCATGTCGCGTTTGCAGCGAGGTAATCTTGATCGCATCGTTGAGCGCCGCCTTGCTCACGCGATACAGCCAACCCGTGGTGCCGGTTGCATCGGCGATGCTGCCCATGCGGCTCGACAGCACGGCCAGCACGCCGCGCGCATCTTCGACGAGCGGCAGCAGGACCGGAATCAATTGCATCGGACCGCGCACATTGGTCACCATCACTGCGTCGAAGTCTTCGGCGGTGACGGTCTCGACGCTGTCGGTGCGCGGGCCGTACACGCCCGATACGAGGATCGCGGCGTCGAGCCGTTCACCATCGAGTTTCCAGCCGAACGCGGCGATCTCCGCAGGCTCGGTGACATCGAGAGAAAAGGTTTCGGCACCGAGGGCGGCCAGCGCGGCCAGCGATTCGTCGTCACGCGCGGTGGCCAGCACACGCCAGCCAGCACGCTTGTACTGATGCACGAACTCGCGGCCAATGCCGCGCGACGCGCCCACGATCAATACGGTTTTCATTGGCTTTACCTCACTATCCTTGCTGTGCGCCGGGCAGGGTGCACCGGCGTCCGCGTATGCCAACGCGCCGACGCACACATTGTCATGCGCTACACCAGTTCGATACCCATAGCAGTAGCTTCGCCTCCGCCAATGCAGAGCGTCGCCACGCCGCGCTTCAGACCGCGCTGCTTCAGCGCGCCAATCAACGTGACGAGAATGCGCGCGCCCGACGCGCCGATTGGATGACCGAGCGCGCACGCGCCGCCGTTCACGTTGACCTTGTCGTGGGGCAGCTTGTGTTCCTTCATCGCGGCCATCGTGACCACGGCGAACGCTTCGTTGATCTCATACAGATCCACTTCGTCGGCACGCCAGCCGTTCTTCTCGAACAGCTTGCGAATCGCGCCAACCGGTGCGGTCGTAAACTTTGCCGGCTCCTGCGCGAAGGTCGAGTGCCCGACGACACGTGCAAGCGGCTCCACACCCAGGCGGCGCGCGGTCGACTCGCGCATCATCACGAGCGCGGCGGCGCCATCGGAAATGGACGAGGCGTTCGCGGCCGTCACCGTGCCGGTTTTGCTGAACGCGGGTTTGAGCGACGCGATCTTCTCGAGGTTCGCCTTGAACGGCTGCTCGTCGCGCTCGATGGTCACGTCACCCTTGCGGCTCTCCACGGTGACGGGTGCAATTTCCCAAGCAAACGATCCGTCTTCGTTAGCACGCTTGGCGCGCTTCAGTGATTCGATGGCAAAGGCGTCCTGCGCATCACGCGTGAAGTCGAACGAGGCGGCGCATTCTTCGGCGAAGTGGCCCATCAAACGACCCTTGTCGTAGGCATCTTCCAGTCCGTCGTAGAACATGTGATCGATCACCTGACCGTGGCCCATGCGCATGCCGCCGCGTGCCTTCGGCAACAGGTAGGGCGCGTTGGTCATACTTTCCATGCCGCCCGCGACGATCACGTCCACCGAACCGGCGGCGAGCATGTCGTGCGCGAACATGGCCGCGCGCATGCCGGAGCCGCACATCTTGTTCACGGTCGTGCTGCCGGTGGCAAGCGGCAGGCCCGCGCCGAGCGCCGCCTGACGCGCGGGCGCCTGGCCAAGCCCGGCGGGCAGCACGCAACCCATCACCACTTCGTCGATTTGCGCCGGCTGCAAGCCTGCGCGTTCAACGGCGGCTGCAATCGCCTTTGCCCCGAGTTGCGGCGCGGTGAGCGCCGCGAAATCGCCCTGAAACGCCGCCATCGGCGTGCGGGCGGCTGACACGATCACGACCGGATCGCTCTGTGTGTTGTGTTTCGTCTCACTCATGTTTTAGCTCCTTGATGACACCTTCGACGACAGCCGGCACGTCGCCGAGCTTCGCTGCATCGGCAGCGATGACGTCGTTGTCTGCTTGATGCACGCCGCCCGCCGTCACGGCGGCGACGCAGCGTTGATACGACTCATCCAGCGCATCGGGCTGGTTGATCGACATGCCCAGATTGCGAACCTTGCCGTCATGCACGCCATACGCCCAGCCATGCACAGTTACGTCCTGACCGCGTGCCCACGCATCGTTGAGGATCGTGGTGCGGCATACATTGACGACCTGCTCGATCGTATTCAGTTCCACCAGACGGCGGTGACGTGCTTCACCAAGCGGCCATGCTTCGAGCAGCGCCGCGTGTTTGGTGCGCACGTCCTGCACGTGATGCAGCCAGTTATCGGCAAGCCCGACGCGCCGGCCATGCAGCGCCGCGGCTACACCCGAGCAGCCGTAATGGCCGACCACCATGATGTGCTTGACCTTCAGCAGGTCGACAGCGAACTGGATCACCGACAGGCAGTTCAGATCGGTATGCACCACGACGTTGGCGATGTTCCGATGCACGAACACTTCGCCCGGCGGCAGGCCGATGATCTGATTGGCCGGCACGCGCGAGTCCGAGCAACCAATCCACAGATACTCGGGTGTCTGCTGATGAGCGAGCCGCGAGAAATACTCGGGATCTTCGGCCAGTTTGCGGGTCACCCACTTGTCGTTGTTCTCGAACAGGTGAGCGAGCGGATTGGCTTGAGGTGATGCGGATGAGTTCATGATGCTCGATGGGGTTGTCTCGACCGCAGGACCGGTCGGTTTCGTTATCAGGGGAGCGGGCGTTTAGCGATATCCATGGTCGTTCACGCCGTGCTGCGTAGGGTGGCTTCGCTGGTGGCCTCGACTGCGGCATCGTCACCGAGAGCCGCGAAACGCTCCGGATAGCGGATGCAAAAACGTGCCTTCATGTCATAGGGAAAGAAATCCGGCAGTTCGCCCTTCAGCAGATGTTCTTTGTGACGCTGCCACAACGCGGGTTCGAAAAAATCTGCATGGTGCTGCATGAAAGCGCGCCGTACTCGCGTATCGCCGAGCAGAAAAGTGCCATACGTCTCGGGGAAAATGTCGTGCGGACCCACGGAATACCAGGGCTCGCCTGACATCTCGTCTTCCTCGTTACGCGGCGGCGGCACGGCACGCACGACGCAATCGGTCAGATACTCGATTTCGTCGTAGTCGTAGAACACCACGCGGCCATGTCGCGTCACACCGAAGTTCTTATAAAGCATGTCGCCGGGGAAGATGTTCGCCTGCATCAACTCTTTCACCGCATTGCCGTATTCCTTGATGCCGTGGTCGACATCTTCGTCGCTGCCGTTTTGCAGGAACAGGTTCAAGGGCACCATGCGCCGCTCGATGTACAGATGGCGGATCACGAGATTGTCGCCCTCGTATTCGAGCATCGACGGCACTTCCTTCTGCAGTTCGCGCAGCAGCGTATCGTCGAGCCGCGCGAGCGGCAGCGCCACGCTGGAATATTCAAGCGTGTCGGCCATGCGGCCCAGACGGTCGTGTCGTTTGACGAGCTGATACTTGCCCTGAATCTTCGCGCGCGTGGTTTCCTTCGGCGGCGGGAAGTTGTCCTTGATCAGCTTGAACGCGTACGGGAACGACGGCAGCGTGAACACTAGCATCACGAGACCTTTGATGCCGGGCGCGATGACGAACTGATCGCTGGAGTGCGACAGGTGATGCAGCAGATCGCGGTAAAACAGATTCTTGCCCTGCTTCTGCAAACCTAGCGACGTATAGATTTCTGCTTTCGGTTTGCCCGGCATGATGGTGCCGAGAAACTGCACGTAAGCGGACGGCACTTCCATGTCCACGAGGAAATACGAGTGCGCGAAGCTGAAAATGATGAGCAGCGCGTCACGTTCGAGCAGCACGGTGTCGAGGGCGAGCAGTCCTGGCGCCACGTGACGCACGGGCACCGCGAACGGCAGCAGCGCGTCACCGTTGATGATCCGCCCCACGATATACGCGGACTTGTTGCGAAAGAACAGCGACGACAGCACGTGAATCTGGAAGTTGGCCGCTTCGCTGAAGGCGCCGAACGCATCGTGGATGGCTTGCATCACGCAGCGTACGTCACGCGCCAAATCCTCGAACGGCGTCTCCAGCTGGAAGTTCGTGACGATGCGTTCGAGCGTCGCCGCGAGGCCGTCCTTGGCCGGATAGTACGCACGGTAAGTCGGCTTGGCGGCGGGCTCGTCGTTCTCGATGTACTCGGTCGAGATGGCCGGCCGCACGAAAATAAAATCGTTATTGAAGTACGAGCGGTGCAGGATCTTGCAGCACACCGAGTTGAAAAACGTCTCGGCGCATTCCGGCTGACGGTGCGTGGTAAGCAGGCCAATGAAGTGCAGCTTGATCTGCTGCCAGACTTCGTTGTCGATATTCTCGGCGTCGTATTCATCCTCAAGCAGTTCGACGCACTCTTCAACCCGTTCGTCGTACGAAGTAATTCTTTCCCTGGCGAGCCGTTGCAGACCGTGCCAGTCGCCGGCTTCGAACAGCGTCTTCGCGGCAATCGCGGCGTCGCGAAAGATGCGGTAGTGCCGGTTGAAGCCGTCGAGCATGGTCTCGGCGACATCAAAGCCGATTTGCGACGACAGCAGTTTGGGAAAGTGATTCATCGCGGCCGGGCATCCGCTCAGTGCGCCGACGTCTGCGCTGAAGCATGGCCTGACGCGTCCGCTTGCTCGGCGCGCCCACCGGCATCGAGCAGGGCACGCGCTTCGGACTCGTATTGCGCCAGATCGTCGAGCGTGGCGTTCAGGTCTTCGCGTTGACGCTCCAACACCTCGCGATGCCGCGCCACAGTGGCAAGGAACGCGTGCAACTGCGGCACGGTGTCAGTGGGCGACTCGTACAGGTCGAGCAGGTCGCGGATTTCCGACAGCGTAAAGCCGAGGCGTTTGCCACGCAGCGTGAGCTTCAGCCGGGTGCGGTCGCGGCCTGAATAAACGCGCCGCAGCCCACCCGATCCCTCGCGGCGTGGTGAGAGTAAACCCTGGTCTTCATAGAAGCGGATTGCGCGCGGCGTGACGTCGAATTCACGCGCGAGCTCGGTGATGGTGTATTGCGTGTTCATCGGGACATCCGGTGGCCGGGCAGAAAAGCGGATTGGACGATAGAATCGACGTTTACGTTATCGTCAACTTGAGCAATACGCAACCAGCGCGCATCCACGGCGGCGCGACGACCGGCGCGACGCCACGGCCGCAGGAAACCTGACCATGAACGCACTCGAACATCAACTGAACTACCCCTTCAGCGACACTCTGCCGGAACCCGGCCACGCCTTCGAAGTTTCACCTGGTGCGTTCTGGCTGCGCATGCCGCTCCCGTTCGCGCTGGACCACATCAACCTGTGGCTGCTGCGCGATGAGATCGACGGTCAGCAGGGGTGGACCGTGGTCGATTGTGGCATCACGTCGGACGCCATCAAGGAAAACTGGGAGCACGTGTTCGACACGGTGCTGGACGGTCTGCCGGTGTTGCGCGTGATCGTCACGCATTGCCATCCGGATCACATCGGGCTCGCGCACTGGCTGTGCGCCGGCGGCGACAAAAAGCGCTGGGACGTGCGGCTGTGGACCACCCTCGGCGAATACATGCAGGCGCGCGTGATGGCCGCTGGTGATGGATCGAACGCGGGCGGTGAAGGCGCCGCACGCCATTTCGCGCGTCACGGTCTGACGGATGAAGCGTCCCTGGACAAGCTGCGCAACCGCCAGAGCTACTACGCGACCCTGGTGCCCGCATTGCCGGCGCAATACCGGCGTTTGCGCGAGGGCGATACGGTTGCGATTGGCGGCAGGACGTGGCGCGTGGTGACGGGTTTTGGTCACTCGCCGGAACACTGCGCGCTGCATAACGAAGCTGACGGCGTGCTGATCTCCGGCGACATGGTGCTGCCGCGCATCTCGACCAACGTGTCGGTGTTCGACATGGAGCCGGAAGGTAATCCGCTCGCGCTATATCTGGAATCGCTCGGCCGCTACGAGACGATGGCGGAAGACACGCTGGTGCTGCCTTCGCACGGCAAGCCGTTTCGCGGCGTGCGTACCCGCATTCTGCAACTACGCGAGCATCACGATGCGCGGCTCGCCGAAGTGCGCGACGCGTGTGCCGAGAAACCGCGCAGCGCGGCGGATATCGTGCCGCTCATGTTCAAGCGGCAACTCGATATCCATCAGATGACTTTCGCGATGGGCGAGGCGCTCGCCCACCTGCACCTGCTGTGGCTCGCGGGCGCGTTGAAGCGCACCCACGACGCCGACGGCGTGATCCGCTTCGCGCCGTAACTCTGCGCCGTAACGCTTATTTCACCGCCACGCTCGTGAAGTTCTGCCGGCCGAACGGGCTCACGTTGTAGCCGCTCACGCTTTTTTGCGTGATGGCGGCGGCGGTGGGATAACCGAGCGGAATCCACAAGGCTTGATCGTGGATGAGCTGCTGCGCCGCCTGGTAGGTCTTCGCGCGTTTGGCCTGGTCGGGCGTAGCCTTGCCTTCGGCAATCAGCTTGTCGAGATCGGGGTCGCAGAAGCGCGCGAAGTTGATGCCCGAGGTCACGGCATTGCAGCTAAAGAGCGGCGAGAGGAAGTTATCCGGATCGCCGTTGTCACCGGCCCAGCCCATGAATAGCGTGTCGTGCTGGCCGGTTTTGGCTTCCTTGATCAACTCGCCCCATTCAATCACCTTCACGTCGGCCTTCACGCCGATCTTCGCAAAGTCAGCCTGTAGCAGTTCCGCGCCGGCCTTGGGGTTCGGATTCAGCACGCTGCCAGTGGGACGCACCCAGATGGTGGTGGAGAAGCCATTCGGAAAGCCCGCGTTGGCCAGCAGTTGTTTTGCCTTCGCCGGGTCATACGGCCACGGCATGACCGACTTGTCGTAACTCCACGTATTCGGCGGGAACGGATTCACGGCGGGCGTCGCGGTATTGTCGAACACGGTCTTCAGATACGTCGTGCGATCGAACGCCATGTTCAGCGCGGCGCGCACCTTCTGATTGTCGAGCGGCTTCTTCTGCGTGTTCAGCGCCACGAACGCGGTCATGAACGCGGGTGTCTGCACCACCGCGAGCGAACTGTTGCCCTTGGCATCCGCCACGTCCTGCGGCTTTGGCGAGAGCGCAATCTGGCATTCGTCCGTCTTCACCTTCTGCGCGCGCACGGTAGCATCCGGCGTGATGGCGTAGATCAGGCGGTCCACCTTCGGCTTGGGTCCCCAGTACGTCGGATTCACGTCGTAGCGGATCACGGCGTCTTTCGTATAGCTCTTCAGCATGAACGGGCCCGTGCCGATCGGCTTGGCGTTCAGATCCAGTTGCTTGCCGGCCTTGAGCAATTGATCGGCGTATTCGGCCGAATAGATCGACGCGAAGCCCATCGTCAGAATCGAGACGAAGGTCGCGTCCGGCTGGTTCAGCTCGAACTTGACCGTATTGGCATCCACCTTCGAGACCGACTTGATGAGCTTGGGCAGACCCATTGATTGCGCGTGCGGGAAGCCGCTCGGCCCCGTCACCTTGTGCCACGGGTTGCTGTCGTCGAGCATGCGGGTGAAGGTGAAGACGACGTCGTCGGCATTCAGCGTGCGCGTGGGCTTGAAGTAATCGGTGCTCTGGAACTGCACGTTGGGGCGCAGGTGGAACGTGTAGGTGAGGCCATCGGCGCTCACGTCCCAGCTTTGCGCGAGCGCCGGCACGACCTTTTTCGCCGACTCGTCGTACGCGACCAGCGAGTTGAAAATCACGTCCGCCGAAGCGTTGGTGGTGACGAGGGAGTTGAACTGAACGACATCGAAGCCGTCGGGGCTCGATTCGGTACACACGGTCAGCGCCTTGGCGAAAGCGGAGGCGGGCGATGTAACGAGCCATGCGGCGAGCAGTGCGGTGAGCAGGCTGGCGTTGGCGGTGCCGGGCAGTGTGAAGCGCATAGGATCTCCCATAACAGGCGCGGTCAGGCAGTTCGTCTTGCAGGGACGGCGGCCCGCGCGGACCACCCGCTTGATTGTGATACGTTTGCGGCGCCCGCGCAGAGTCAGGCCACGTGTCGCCGCCAAGCCGCAAGCTTATCGAAGGGGGGAGATGCCGACAACCAACGAATCGGCATATTCACAGGGTGATGGGGATGGCGGCTTGCGTTGCACTGCGAGCACGCTTGCATTTACGATGCTAGTCGGCGGCGCGCGGTTTGCGCGGCGCCCGTTCGAACACGCGGTCATAGACCCAGCGCGGCAGCACGTGCAGCAGCGCGGCCGCGACACGCATCTGCCACGGATAGATCGCAAACGAAGCCTTGCGCGCGATCGCATCTGCGACCTTGGCGGCGAAGCGGTCGGCATCCATCAGAAACGGCATGGGATACGGATTGTGCTCGGTCATCGGCGTGCGGATGTAGCCAGGCGCTATGGTCACCACGTCGACGCCCTTGGGCCGCATCTCGACCCGCAGCGCTTCCAGATACTTGAAGGCGGCCGCCTTAGAGGCGCTGTAGGCACCCGAGCCAGGCAGACCACGCACGCCGGCCACGCTCGCCACACCCACCAGCGAGCCCTTGCGCGCCGCCATCATGGCAGCGGCGAACGGTTCGAAGGTGGCGACCATGCCGTAGTAGTTGACGTCCATCACTTCGCGGAAGGTCCGCAGATCGCCGTGACCGGTGACCGCGCCGCGGCTTATGCCCGCGTTGGCGATCACGATGTCGGGGCAGCCGTGTTGCGCGATGAACTGCTCGGCCGCGTTGGCGAGCGCTTCGGCGTCGCGGACGTCTACCGGGTAGATGGAGATGGGATGCTGGGGATGGGACTGCTGGAAGCCGGCAAGGGCGTCGCCGCGACGGGCAACGAGGCCGAGAATCGCGCCGCGCCGCGCATATTCGGCGGCGAGCGCGAGGCCAATGCCACTGGATGCGCCGGTAATGAAAACCTTCAAACGTGTGCTCATTCCGGCGCTCCGCGCGTTACATCTTCTTCGCGCGGATCTGGGCGACGAGGTAATCGAGCACCTGGAGCGTGCCCGGCAGGCTGTTGGTCGCCGCCGGACCGGTTTCATACTTGCCCTGCACAGCGAGCGTGGGCACGCCGTCGATCTTGTAGTCGTCCAGCAGTTTCTTGTCGCGCTGAATCGCGCTTTGGGTGGAGAACGAGTTGTACGCGTCCATGTACTTCTTCGGATCCACGCCGTTCTTGGCGAGGAATTTGGCCTGGTCTTCCGGCGTCAGCAGGTAGTTCTTGTTGACGTGGATTTCGTTGAAGACCTTGGGCGTGAGCTGCTGGGCGAGACCCAATGCGTCGAGCGCGTGGTACATCTTCGAATGCGGGATGAAGTCGTCGCGGAAGGCCACCGGCACGCGCTTGAACACCACGTCCGGGCCCTGCTTCTTGATCCACGCTTCGAGGTACGGGTCGAACTCGTTGCAGTGCGGGCAGCCGTACCAGAAGAATTCCGTGACTTCGATCTTGCCGGCGGGTTCGTCTACCGGTTGTGCCGGCGACAGCACCGTGTAGTCCTTGCCCGCAACCGGCGCGGTTGGCGACGCGTGAGCGGCGGAGGCAACGAGGCCTAGCGAAAGGAAAAGAATGCTCAGCAGTTTTTTCATGTCTGGGTAACCTGATTAAACGGAATAACGATGCAGCAGTGAGCGCTGTACGAGCGTGGCTGTCACCGTTATGAAGCGTTGGGCGGCAGGCCGTTGCCGTGCGTGAGACCCGCGCCGCGCGCTGAGGTTCAGCGGCGGCGCGTGACGGAAAATTACTGCTTGGTGAAGCGGATCACGGCGGTTTCGACGCCGGCGTCGGACAGACGCTGACGGGCGGCGTTCATGTCCTCGAACTTCGCATACGGCCCGATACGCACGCGATAGTACGTGACACCGCCGGCATCGCGCTGCGTGACCTTCGATTCGAAGCCCTGGAAGGCGAGCCGCGCGCGCTGTTGCTCGGCGTCAGCCGACGTCTTGTAGGCACCGACCTGAAGGAAATAGCCGCTGTTGGCGTCAGCGGCAGCCGTGGACGCGTTGGAACCCGGTTTCGCATTCGCAGCCGCGCCTGACGTGGCGGCGGTGCTGCTGGGCGCGCTGATGGCCTGCTGCGGCTTCTTCGCGGGTGCAGACGCACCGTTATCCTGGGCGGGTGCCGGCGCGACTGCCACACCGTTCTGGTTTCCGGCCGGCGGCACTTCGACGATCTCCGGCTCCTGCAGGATGCCCGATGACTGCGTCTGGCCATTGGTCTGCCCCGGCGCGGTGTTCGGCGGCGTGGGCTGGGCGGCCTGCGGCACCGGCTGGCCCGGCGTCTTGCCTTGCAGCGGACGGTTGGGATCGTATTGCGCTTCGCTTGCGCCGTTGTCGGACGCAGCCGGCGGAGCCACCTTCGCGACGAACGGCGTAGGTGCCCGGGTGATATACAGCGCCACCACTACCGCGATTGCCAGGCCGACGATCAGGCCCAGTACGATGCCGAGAAACGTGCCCCCGGTTTGCTTCGACTGCTTCGTTGTGCGGCGTGGTTTTGCCATCGTATGAATCACCTGCGAAAAGAATCCTGGATCGACCGCCGATTATAACGACGGTCGCGTGCGAAGCATGCCGGAGGACTTACATCTTGAAGGGAGCCGAGACACCGATCGTTGCAAGGCCGTTTGCCAGCACCTGGCGCGTAGCGGCGAGCAAAGCAACGCGAGCGTTGCGCGCCCCTTCGTCGTCGACGAGGACGCGTTCGGCCTTGTCATTGTAGAACGAGTGGAATTCCCCGGCGAGGTCGCGCAGATAGAAAGCCACGGCGTGCGGCGCGAGTTCGTCGGCGGCATGTTGCAGCATGTCGGGGAACTCCGCGAGCTTTTGCAGCAGCGCCATCGCACGTTCGCTGGTGAGCAGCGAGACGTCCACCTTCGGCAGAATGGCTTCGTCCGCGTTATAGCGTGTCTTCCATTCGCTGATCACCGAGCAGATGCGCGCGTGCGCGTACTGCACGTAATGCACGGGGTTCTCGTCGTTCTGCTTGAGTGCGAGGTCGATGTCGAAGACGAATTCCGTATCGGCCTTGCGCGAGATCAGGAAGAAGCGCACGGCGTCACGGCCGCGGCGAATCGTGGCTTCGTCCAGCAGATCAGGCGAGGTTTCCGAACCGGGCGTCGCACCACCGGACCACTCGATCAGATCACGCACCGTCACATAGCTGCCGGCGCGTTTCGAGATCTTCACTTCCTGGCCGTCGCGCATCACCGTGACCATCTTGTGCAGGATGTAGTCGGGATAGCCCTTCGGGATGCCGATGCCGAGCCCTTGCAGACCGGCCCGTACGCGCGCGATGGTGCCGTGGTGATCCGAGCCCTGCACGTTGATGACCTTGGTGAAGCCGCGCTGCCACTTGGCGACGTGATAGGCGACGTCCGGCACGAAGTAGGTGTAGGTGCCGTCGGTCTTGCGCATGACGCGGTCTTTGTCGTCGCCGTCGTCGGTGGTGCGCAGCCACAGCGCGCCTTCCTGTTCATAGGTCTTGCCGGCGGCAACGAGTGCCTGCACCGTCTGCTCGACGCGGCCTTCCGAATACAGCGACGACTCCAGATAGTACTGGTCGAACTTCACGCCGAACGCCTGCAGGTCCATGTCCTGCTCGTGACGCAGATAGGCCACGGCGAAGCGGCGGATCGCGTCGAGGTTTTCCACGTTACGTGCGCCGGTGACGGGCTCGCCGTCTTTCGCTGCGACCGTTTCACCGTTCAGATAATCGTGGGCGATGTCCGCGATGTATTCGCCGTTGTAGGCGGATTCGGGCCAGCCCGCGTCGCCCGGCTTGAGACCGCGTGCGCGTGCCTGCGTGGAGACCGCGAGGGTGTGGATCTGCACACCTGCATCGTTGTAGTAGAACTCGCGATGCACGTCGTAACCCTGCGAAGCCAGCACGTTCGAGAGCGCGTCGCCGAGTGCAGCCTGACGACCGTGGCCGACGTGCAGCGGACCGGTGGGGTTGGCCGACACGAACTCCACCAGCACATGCTTGCCGGCGTCGCGTTGCGAGCGGCCGAAGGCTTCCTGTTCGGCGAACACGGAGGCGATCACCGCCTGTTTGGCAGCCGGTGCAAGACGCAGGTTGATGAAGCCGGGACCGGCCACTTCGGCACCTGCCACGAGGCCTGCTGCGTCGGGATGCGCGAGCAGGGCATCGACGATCTGTTGCGCCAGTTGACGCGGATTGGCGCGCAACGGCTTGGCCAGTTGCATGGCGACGTTGCAGGCGACGTCGCCATGCGCGGCCACCTTCGGGCGTTCCAGCGTGATGGTGGGGGTGACGAAAGCCGCTTCGGTGGCGCCTTCGGCAGCCGTGGCGACCTGCTTCACCGCGTCGGCGAACAGTGATTCGAGAGTGTGTTTCTGTGCGGGCAGCATGCTGTGTTGCGAGTCCAGTGAGGCAGTGCGGTGAGACGTGAGCGGCTCGCAAGGTGCGGAGCCGGTCCGTCAAAGGCATGGAAAAAGAGCGGCAGCCAACCCAACCGGGTGCTGTGCCGCGCGGGGCGGCGCGCTTTTCCGTCCAGACGGATTTTAGCAGGTGCTAATATGTCCAATGAGATGCCCAGCAAGGGCCGTGGCCGCCCGCCGTCCGGCGGCGTGCCAACGAATCCGCGCAGACGGTCCTCCCACGGCCTTCGGCGCGTCATTCCAACAAGATGAAAAGGGAACTGTCATGCTGATTACTTTCAAGTGCCGCGCCGCGCCCGACGTGATGATGCTGGAAAATCTGGCGCAATACCTCGTTGGCATCATCGGCAAGCGGCTCGGCGAGCGTGGCGTGATTACCCACGACGAACTCCCCGATGCGATCTCGAAACTGGAATCGGCGATTACCTCGGACAAGCAGGAGCGCGCCGAGCACGAAGGCCACTTCCACGAGCACGAAGAGGGCCATGAGCATCACGAGATTCCGGTTGGACTCGCGCAGCGCGCCTTCCCGTTTCTCGACATGCTGCGTGCCGCGCAGAAGGAAAACGCGGATATCGTGTGGGGTGTCTGATCGAGATTGAGGCGTGCTGGTCAGCGTAGCGCCCTGGTGGCGTGGCAACGCTTGCACGGTCCGCGAGCTGGGACCGCGGCGCGCTGAACGCTAAGTATCGAGCGCCGAATACCGAGCGCCGAACTCCGAACGGCAGTTAAAAAGCAAAAGCCCGCGTATGCGGGCTTTTGCTTTTGAGTCTTTACGTCCTTACGTCTTTGCGTCGTTGCGTCGTTGAGGTCTTTTATGCGGTTGCCTAAACTTGCAACCGGGTTTGTCAATCGACCTGGCTGACCGGCTTACTGGCTGGCGGCAGCCGGCGCGGACGCGCCCTTCTTCATTTTCTGCTTCTTGGGCTTCTTGACGTGCTTCTGGGTGGGCGGCGAGTACGAGCTTTCACGCGTTTCCGACGCCTGGGCAAAGGCTGCTGAAGCAGCGACCGCGAGCGAAAGTCCAACCAAACCTAACGTCAGCTTCTTCATACGATTTTCTCCGTTGACGGTTGCAAGTAGATGAGCCGACGCGTTTTTTGGCCCGCGTCTGGCAGGTCAAGCGCTTGCAGTCTACAAAGCCGAAAACCTGCGTGGTCTGAAATATTCAGTCTTTCAATTTCAATATAGTGACGGCGGGCGACAAGGCCTTGTCGTTCACAATAATGGTGCAAGCGCGCGCTCGGCATCCTGCTTCGAGAGGTTCATGCGCTGGGCGTAATCCTCCAGTTGATCCTGGGCGATCTTGCCGACCGAGAAATACGTGCTGTCCGGATGCGCCAGATAGAAACCGGAGACGCTCGCCGCCGGCAGCATGGCGAGCGACTCCGTCACGCTCATGCCAATCTCGTTGGCCTGCAGCACGTCGAACATGTCGCGCTTGACGAGGTGATCCGGGCATGCCGGGTAGCCAGGCGCAGGACGGATGCCGCGATACTTCTCGCCAATCAGCTCATCATTCGAAAGCGTTTCGTTCGCCGCGTAGCCCCACAGGTCGCGCCGCACGCGGGCGTGCATGGCTTCCGCGAAGGCTTCCGCGAAACGGTCGGCCAGCGCCTTCAGCATGATGGCGCTGTAGTCGTCGTGATCCTTCTCGAACTGCTTTTCCTTCACGTCGACGCCAAGGCCCGCCGTCACCGCGAACATGCCGATGTAGTCGGCCACGCCCGAATCCTTCGGCGCGATGAAGTCGGCGAGCGAGCGGTTGGGCCGCATCACGCCGTCCACCACCGGACGCACGCTCTGCTGACGCAGATTGCGCCAGGTCAGCGCGACTTCCGTGCGCGACTCGTCCGTGTAGATTTCGATGTCGTCGTCGTTGACGGTGTTGGCCGGCAGCAGCGCAATCACGCCGTTGGCTTGCAGCCAGCGTCCCTGGATCAGGCGCGCGAGCATCGACTTGCCGTCCGAGAATACGCGCCGCGCCGATTCGCCGACGATCTCGTCATTGAGAATGGCAGGGTAGGGACCGGCCAGATCCCACGTCTGGAAGAACGGGCCCCAGTCGATGTAGTTGGCCAGCTCGTTCAGATCGAAGTTCTTGAAGATGCGGCGGCCGATGAACTTCGGCTTCACCGGCTGATAAGCCGCCCAGTCGACCTTCGTCTTGTTCGCGCGCGCCTCGGCCAGCGTGACCATAGGCAGCGCCTTGCGATTGGCGTGCTGATCGCGGATACGTTCGTAGTCCGACTTCAGTTCGTCGAGATACTTCGCCGCGCCTTCATCGGATAGCAGACTCGACGCCACCGAGACCGAGCGCGATGCATCCGGCACATACACCACCGGCCCTTCGTAATGCGGCGCGATCTTCACGGCCGTATGCACACGCGACGTGGTCGCGCCGCCGATCAGCAGCGGAATCTTCTTGATGCGGAAGTAGTCGTCGCGCTGCATTTCCGAGGCCACGTAGGCCATTTCTTCGAGGCTCGGGGTGATCAGGCCGGACAGGCCGATGATGTCCGCGCCTTCCACCTTGGCCTTCGCGAGGATGTCATTGCACGGGACCATCACGCCCATGTTGACCACTTCGAAGTTATTGCACTGAAGCACCACGGAGACAATGTTCTTGCCGATATCGTGGACATCGCCCTTCACCGTCGCAATGACGATCTTGCCCTTGGCGCGCACGTCGCCACCGGCCGCAGCCAGTTGGCGCTTCTCTTCTTCAATGAACGGAATCAGATGCGCGACCGCCTGCTTCATCACGCGCGCCGACTTCACGACCTGCGGCAGGAACATTTTCCCTTGACCGAACAGATCGCCCACGATGTTCATGCCGTCCATGAGCGGTCCTTCGATCACGTTGATCGGACGGCCACCCTCGGCGGCGATACGCGCGCGCACTTCCTCGGTGTCTTCGACAATGAAGTTGGTGATGCCATGCACCAGCGCATGCGAGAGACGTTTCTCGACCGGCTGATTGCGCCACTCCAGGTTCTCTTCTTTCTTCGCCGCGCCGGTCTTGTACTTGTCGGCGATTTCGAGCAGACGGTCCGTGCCGTCTTCACGACGGTTCAACACCACGTCTTCGACACGCTCACGCAGCTCGGGATCGAGATCGGCATACACGCCCAACTGGCCCGCGTTGACGATACCCATGTCCATGCCAGCCTGAATGGCGTGATACAGGAACACGGTATGAATCGCTTCGCGCACGGGGTCATTGCCGCGGAACGAGAACGACACGTTCGACACACCGCCGCTCACCTTCGCGTAAGGCAGGTTTTCCTTGATCCAGCGCGTGGCGTTGATGAAGTCGACGGCGTAGTTGTTGTGTTCCTCGATGCCGGTGGCAATCGCAAAGATGTTCGGATCGAAGACGATGTCTTCCGGCGGAAAGCCTACTTCGTTCACGAGGAAGTCGTATGAGCGCTTGCAGATCTGCGTCTTGCGCTCAAACGTGTCGGCCTGGCCCTGTTCGTCGAACGCCATGACCACGGCAGCGGCGCCGTAGCGGCGAATCAGGTTGGCGTGATGGCGAAACGCCTCTTCGCCTTCCTTCAACGAAATCGAATTGACGATGGCCTTGCCCTGCACGCACTTCAGGCCCGCTTCGATCACTTCCCACTTCGACGAGTCGATCATGATCGGCACGCGGGCAATGTCCGGCTCCGAGGCGATCAGATTCATGAAGCGGACCATCGCCGCTTTCGAATCGAGCATGGCCTCGTCCATGTTCACGTCGATCACCTGCGCGCCGTTTTCGACCTGCTGACGCGCGACCGCAATCGCATCGTCGAACTGATCGTTCAGGATCATGCGCGCGAACGCCTTTGAACCGGTCACGTTGGTGCGCTCACCGACGTTGATGAAAAGCGTCCCGGAGGTGACGTTGAACGGCTCGAGGCCGGAAAGGCGCATGGTGTGATCGGTCATGGCGTGAGTGCGGTTCGGTTGCGTGCGTCTTTGTTCGGTGAGCGGAGGGCGATGCGCTTCAGGCCTTAGGCCGCGTCGCGATACTGGTTAGGCCATTGGCGAGGCTTGATCTCGGCGAGCGATTGCGCGATGGCAGCAATGTGCTCCGGCGTCGTGCCGCAGCAGCCGCCCGCGATATTCACCAGCCCCGCCTGCGCGAATTCCTTCAGCAGCCCCGACGTGTCCGCCGGCAACTCGTCAAAACCCGTATCGCTCATCGGATTCGGCAAACCCGCGTTGGGATAGCACGATACGTACGTATCGCAGAGCTTCGCCAGCTCCGCGATGTACGGACGCATCAACGCTGCACCCAATGCGCAGTTCAGGCCGAAGGTGAGCGGCTTCGCGTGACGCAGCGAGTTCCAGAACGCTTCCACCGTTTGCCCGGACAGAATGCGCCCGGACGCGTCGGTCACCGTGCCGGAGATCATGATGGGCAGACGCTCGCCGGTGTCTTCGAAGAGTTCGTCGAGCGCGAACAGCGCGGCTTTTGCGTTGAGCGTGTCGAAGATGGTTTCGACGAGGAACAGGTCCGCGCCGCCGTCGAGCAGTGCCCTGGCCTGTTCGTAGTACGCCGCGCGCAGTTCGTCGAAGGTCACGTTACGTGCGCCCGGATCGTTCACGTCAGGTGAAATGCTGGCGGTCTTCGGCGTCGGGCCGATGGCGCCCGCCACGAAGCGCGGCTTGTCGGGCGTCGAATACTTGTCGCACGCGGCGCGTGCGAGCTTCGCCGATTGCAGGTTCATCTCCACCGCCAGATCTTCCATGCCGTAATCGGCCTGGGCGACGGTGGTCGCACCGAACGTGTTGGTCTCGATGATGTCCGCGCCCGCCGCGAGATACTGCTCGTGAATCTCGCTGATCACCTGCGGCTGCGTGATGGATAGCAGTTCGTTATTGCCCTTGATGTCGCGCCCATAGTCCGCGAAGCGCTCGCCGCGGTACTGGGCTTCGCCGAGCTTGTAGCGCTGGATCATCGTGCCCATTGCGCCGTCCAGGATCAGAATGCGCGACTTCAACAGCGCGGGTAGCGCCGCACCGCGCGTATAGGCGGTGTCGGGACGGACTGGACTGACGATCGGGGCAGGCTGGTTCATGGCAGAAAGGGGCTTGCGCCTGTATTTTCAGGAAACCTGTCATTGTAGCCGTTGCGTCGCAACACCGTCGGACGTGGCGTTCGGCGCCTAAGTATCGGCATTGGCTAACGAAACAGATAAAACCGACGGAGAGCAGCGGTAAAAGATGCCGTGCCGCTCGACAATGATCCGAGGAAACGGGTTTGTTGCGGTGTTAGGTGCCGCACGGAGGCCACTCAAAAGGGCCTGGATGGCATCAAAAAGGCAACAAAAAACCCCGCCGGGCAAGCCTGACGGGGTTTTGACTGCGTGTCGCCTGGGCTGCGCGTTAGTGGAGAATCACCGGCTGATGCATGAGGCTGTCGAACTGGCCGAGGAATTCATCGACCTCGTCCAGCGACGGTTCTTCTTCAATCAGCTTCGTCACATGCTCGCGAAAACGCGCGGCCATTGCGCCGTCAATGTAGATTTCGCGCTGCAGATTCTTGTCTACGATTTCGTAGCCACCTGACTTCATTGCGAGGGGACCATCCTGCGGCGGGAACTCGACGACACAATAATTGGGGCTGTTGTAGATCATTTGCATGGCGACACTCCTTATTTCCGTTGGCTCCTGGCCATTCCTGCGCCATAGGTGGAGCGTATGGTGTGGAATTCAAGGGGTGGGTCCGGAGTGACGCTGGTAAAAAATCCCGGACCTTCGGTTTAGACCCGTGTTTCGAGAAACGTTTCAAGCAACGCAGCAAAACGGTGAGGCCAGGTGACGCGTGCCAGAGATGCAGCATCCGGCAGTTCCTATTGTGCGCCTTCAATCAATTTCATGACGGCTAGTGTGCGAGCAGGTGGCATTCCCGCATCACTGAGGCCGGGCACTGCAAACGTGGCTGGACGGATCTCCTCCAAGGGGGTATGCACGTCGCGGTCAAGAAAGGCGTCTATCGAAGCAAGGCGTGTTCTTCGAACGACGGTGTTGTGAAGCGATCGCACGGTTGATGCTCGACGGAAAGAGCATGAGCGGTTGATGAATGGACGGTGAACGGCGCGTGCTGTCGTCGTCATCATCGTTGCCTTTGTTTGCATACCCTTTTGTTTGCATACCAACTCCCTTTGACTCGAGGCAGCGGGCTCGGCGTGATTCAGCGATTCAGCATGTTCGCAAACTCAGTGCTAGCACGTGTGCCGGTTCGTACCGAACGGTAGCAATCCCTGTTCCCAGTGGGCCGCGATATTCGTCGTTCTACGCGCATGTCATGTTTCGCACGTAGATCCGGAAAATCATCGAAATACTTCTTCGTTTACGGCCGTATGGTGGTTTCGGATGCAGCGCCTGACGGGTTGGCGGCAGGATTTGTCGCAGAGTGGGTGGCGTCGTCCGGCGTGGGTTGTGGTGGCGTCGGCGCAGTGGGGCTGGGAGCGGGACCAGAAGTGGAACCGGAAGCGGGGTTCGCCGGTGCGTTTTCAGCGGGGCTTTCCGCCGGACTATCGGCTGGGGCAACCGCCGGGTTGATGCCCGGCGCGGCCGCGGACGGCGCAGCGGGATTCGATGCTGCGTTGGCATCAGCGGGTGGAGTTGCCGCAGGCGTCGCAGCGCCACTATCCGTCGAGTTACCCGCATCGCGATTCACAGGGATCGTCAATGCGCCACGCCAGACCAGTTCGATCTCGGTGCCATTGGGTTCGGTCTGCATGATCCGCGCGGGCAGCCAGCCCAGCGAGGGCGCGAGCCACACGTCGATACGCCGCCGGTCGCCATCGTGGCGCGGCAGCCGCATGAAGTGACGCGCCGTGACATAACCCTGCGCGGTACGGATCGTTTCGTCGCCTATCGTCTCGATAGGCCAGTTTTCACCGCTGTCGTTATCCACCACGAAAAACTGACGCGTGACGCCGGGCTTGTAGATGTCGGGATCGCCGCGCACGAGGCTCGCAAGCTGCATCACCATGCTGAAGCGGTCCTGGGCGCCATCGCTGAGCGGCAAACTCGCGGGCGTCTTCGTGAATACGATCTGTTTGCTGGTGCGATTGAAGATGGACACGTCTTCGGCGCGATGGCCACGCTTTTCGATGTACTGATCCGGCGCGAGGCCGAATGCATCGATATGGCCGTGACTCGAATAACTGAAGGTTCCCACGAAGGGCAGCGGCACGGATACGACCATCTCGTAGCGGGTCTTGCCGTCACTCGACCAGTGAATCGTGCCGGGTTGATTGCGCACACCGTTGTAGAACGTGTCGTACTGCAATTCGCCGGATGGCGGCACCGAGAACTTCACGCCCGGCGCCGCAGGGGCAGTGACGGACTGTGCCGCAGACGCGGCAGGCTGTGCCCCAGACTGTGAAGCGGCGTGGCTCGCCGCTGCTTCACTCGCACTGGCCGCAGCGGCCGCTTCAGCAGCCGAAGCGGCGGCCTCGCTCGCTGCCTGTGCAACTGCTTCGGCAGCACGCTTCGACGCGGCGGCAGCGGCAGCAGCTGGGGCGGCTGCGGGCGGCGACGCCGTCAGCGCATGCGGTCGTGGCTGGCTCGGTGCGGCTTTCGCTTGCACGGGCGCGGGCTTCGCGGCCGGCGCCTCACTGGGCTTGCGTTCGATCTTTTCCGGCGTGAGCAACGCGACCTGCACCGGCACATGCACGGGCTGCTCGGGCGCGAACGTGTCGCGAGCGCGCTCCACCCACTGCGCCGCGATCCAGTGAAGCACCAGTACCGCCACCAGCACGACGAGCCAACGCCAGACGCGCGGACCCCGCTGCCCGGCAACAGGCGGCATGCGATCAGAGCGTTTGACGGTGGACGGTGTGGACATCGTGGTGAGGTGGTCGAGCGAAGAGCGGGTAAAAAAGGCGAACCAGAAGTGTAGCTAACGCGTCATCCTAACGCGGCGTCGCGCTGTACCCCAGTTCATACGACAATTTGCCCGCGCATTCGCGCAGCGCGGTGTCGATCTCGCCACCCCAGCGGATATTGAATGCGCCTTCGTGACCGAGCGCGATCAGGCCCAGCGCGAGATCGCCGGAGGCATCGAACACCGGCATGCAGAACGCGTGAATC
The DNA here is from genome assembly GCF_003429005.1 of Paraburkholderia sp. DHOC27. Classification (GTDB taxonomy): domain Bacteria; phylum Pseudomonadota; class Gammaproteobacteria; order Burkholderiales; family Burkholderiaceae; genus Paraburkholderia. The sequence goes on along the minus strand of NZ_QVQV01000003.1, from coordinate 345,465 downwards.
GTCGGCAACAGCATGCCTTCGACGCGCGCCGCCTGGTGTTCGCGCACATCGGCCAGCATGCGTTCCACCTCGTCCCGTGTGTGCGGCTGATCACGATGCGACGAGCGGCGCGCATCGTGCAGTTCACGTTCGATCATCGCGGCGGTTTTGCTGGCGGGTAGATACGCCGCGAACAGCAAACCCGTGGCCGAGCCGAGCAGGGGCATCACGTCGCCGAGTTTGAGCGACGCCTTGGCGGGATGTGTCGACTCCATCCAATGCACGACTGTTGCCCCCTGATTGCCCCATACCGCGATGCCGACTGTCAGATCCAGTTGATCGCGCAGTTCAGCCAGCGCCACGCGCGCGAGCTTCACGCCATCCACCCGCGCAAGGCGCGCGAGGCCGAGTTGCAGCGCGAAGCCACCCAGCTCGTAGCGGCCCGACAGACGATCTTGGGCGACGACGCCGAGGCGCAGAAAACTCACCAGATAGCGGTGCGCCTTCGCCGGACTCATGCCGGCCCGTTGCGCGAGGTCGCGCAGCATCATCGCGCGTGGCTCGCGCGTCAGCACGTCGAGCAGACGAAAGCCCACCTCGATGGACTGGATGCCCGAGCGCAGCTTTTCTTCGCCTGCTTCGGCGATTTCATCGTCGACGCCACCGTTTGCGTGCGTGGCGTGGTGCGTGACTTCGCTTGTCGCGTCGGCTTCGAGCGGCTCGGCGCGGGCGCTTGCAGAACGGATCATGCCGGGGCGGGCAGGTGGCGACATAGGCAGGACGGGGGTAACGCGTAAGGCAGTTGGGAATGAAAGGCGCTCGACGGCACGGTTTTAGCGCCTGCAAACCTTCAGTTTGTCACGGCGGCGATTCACCATCGTAGAATAGATTCCCTCTATCGTCACTCATCCCGCTCATTGCCCTATGAAACTTGCCACGCTGAAGGACGGCACGCGCGACGGTCAACTGATCGTCGTCTCCCGTGATCTGCACACCGCTGCCATCGCCGATGCCATCGCGCCCACCTTGCAGCGCGTGCTCGACGACTGGACCTTCTACGCGCCGCAACTGCAGGACCTGTACGAAGCGCTCAATCTGGGCCGCGCCCGCAACAGCTTCAGCTTCGACGCGCGTGACTGCATGGCGCCACTGCCGCGCGCCTTCCAGTGGGCCGACGGCTCGTCGTATGTGAACCACGTGGAACTGGTGCGGCGCGCGCGCGGGGCGGAAATGCCGCCGGAATTCTGGGTCGATCCGCTGATGTATCAAGGCGGCAGCGATGACTTCATCGGCCCGAAGGACGACGTGGTGTGTGCCTCGGAGGAGTTCGGCATCGACTTCGAAGCCGAGGTCGCGGTCATCACCACCGACGTGCCGATGGGCGTCACCCCCGACCAGGCGCTCAAAGGCATCCGGCTCGTCACATTGGTGAACGACGTGTCGCTGCGCAATCTGATTCCGGCGGAACTCGCGAAGGGCTTTGGCTTTTTCCAGAGCAAGCCGGCTACGTCGTTTGCGCCGGTCGCGGTGACGCTCGATGAACTCGGCGAGTACTGGCGCGAGGGGCGCGTGCATCGTCCGATGATCGTGCACTGGAACGGCAAGAAGGTCGGCCAGCCGGACGCCGGCACGGACATGGTGTTCCACTTCGGGCAGCTCATCGCGCACGCCGCGAAAACGCGCAATCTGCGTGCGGGTGCGATTGTCGGCTCGGGCACGGTGTCGAACAAGGACGCGAAGCGCGGCTACTGCTGTATCGCTGAGAAGCGCTGCCTCGAAACCATCGAGCACGGTTCTGCTCAAACCGAGTTCATGAAGTTCGGCGATACGGTGAAGATCGAAATGTTCGATGAAGCAGGCAAGTCGATCTTCGGCGCCATCGAGCAGGGCATCGCGCCGCTCGACGCGCAGTGAGTTCGCGGTTTAGCGGTGCCGCTCGCCGTGAAAGCCAGAAAAACCTGGCACACCGGAATGTCGCCGTGCGCTGCATGATGTGCTAAAAGCAACGCACGGAAACTCGACGCATTGATTCTTCGCGGTCCATTGCGATCACAGGATGGTCAGCCATGTCTCACGAATCATCAGGCAGTTCCCCCGCTTATTACGCGCACTACCAGGCGCTGCGTCTGCGACGTCAGCCGCATGGCATCCTCGAAGTCATCATGAGCGGCGAGGGCGCCAACAAGAGCGGACTGGCGACGGCGGATGCACGGATGCATCGCGAACTCGCGGACATCTGGCGCGATATCGACCGCGATCCGGACACGCGGGTCGCAGTGATTCGCGGCGAAGGCAAAGGCTTTTCCGCGGGCGGCGATCTGCATCTGGTCGAGCAGATGGCGACGGACTTCGAGGTTCGCACGCGCGTCTGGCAAGAGGCGCGCGATCTCGTCTACAACGTGATCAATTGCAGCAAACCGATCGTCTCGGCGATGCACGGGCCAGCCGTGGGCGCGGGACTGGTGGCGGGGCTGCTCGCTGACATTTCGATTGCGACGAAGAGCGCGCGCATCATCGACGGACACACGCGGCTGGGCGTCGCCGCCGGCGACCACGCAGCGATCGTGTGGCCGCTGTTGTGCGGGATGGCGAAGGCCAAGTACTACCTGTTGCTGTGCGAACCGGTGAGCGGCGAAGAGGCGGAACGGATCGGACTCGTGTCCCTCGCCGTGGATGAAAACGATCTGCTGCCCAAAGCATTCGAAGTCGCGGCGAGGCTCGCCAACGGCTCGCAAACCGCGATTCGCTGGACCAAGTACGCGTTGAACAACTGGTTGCGCACGGCGGGGCCGGCCTTCGATACGTCGCTTGCGCTTGAATTCATGGGCTTCGCCGGCCCGGATGTCCGCGAAGGCGTCACGTCGCTGCGTGAGAGGCGGCCCCCGGATTTTCGTGGCGCGCATCCGGAAGGGGTGAGCGTGAGGAGTGACCAGACGCAAGGCGGGGCGGATACGACGGGCAGAAATCGTTCAAACGAAGATCCGGCTTGAGTAAAAACAGACCATGCCGCGTGCGTGAGGCTGGCATCACACGCGGTATGATCGGATCAAAGGGCCAGCTCGCACGAACTGGCCGCGACGTTCAACGACGTTCAACGTTTGCTGCGAGGAGATACGCATGACCGATACCCCAGGCTCCACGCCGCCCTTTCCCGGTTTTCCTGGCTTTCCGCCGGGCGAGATGCTCGACCGCATGTGGGACATGATGCGCATGACGCCATTCGGCTCAGCCTTTCCGGGTGCGCAGACAGGCTCGACGAGTGGCTTCGGTCCATCGCTTTCGATGATGTCCGACATGATGGCGCCGCTCACGAACGTCGAAGAACTCGACAAGCGCATCACCGACATGCGCGCCGTCGAGCAGTGGCTCAAGCTCAATCTGAACATGCTGCAGTCCGCGATCCAGGCGCTCGAAGTGCAGCGCGCCACGCTGGCGACGTTGCGCGCGTTCGGCGCGTTTGCGCAGCAGTCGATGGCGCAGCCGGCCGCGGCCACGGCGGCCCCTGCGTCGGCGCCGTCGTCGCATTGGCCGCACGCTGCCCCCGCTGCTGAGGCAACGGCCGAGCCCGCTGCTGCGGCAAGCGACACACCGCCGGGAGCACCCTCATCCGGGGACAACGAGGCCACTGGCGTGCCGGGTTACGACCCGTCGGCCTGGTGGAATCTGCTGCAATCGCAGTTCAATCAGATTGCGCAGTTTGCGATGGCCCAGCCAGCCGCTGCCGCGGCAGCCGCGACGGCGACGGCGGGTGCATCCACGGAACCACCAGACGCCCCCGAAGCGCCGGTAGCCGCTGCGGCAGCGAGCGAATCCGGCGCCGCTGCGAAGACAGCAAAGAAAGAGGAAAGCGCCGCTGCCAAACGCGGTGCAACGGCGAAATCCTCGAGCGGCACGACGAGCCGAAGCCGCGCGCCGAAAAAGACCCCTTCGCAGCCTGAGTAAAGCCTTTGACCTCAAGCCTTTAACCTCAAGCCTTTGGCCTCAAATCGCGTTCACCTGTAGTGCACGGCCTGTTCCAGCATGTGTTGCGGCACTTGTTGCAACAACCGCTGCATGACAGGCAACGCGTGTCGACCCGCCTGTTGCTTTTGTGCAGCGTCACAAGCACAACATGGACGGCTGCTACTGTGTCGAGGTCTAAATTGAGATGGATCAACGGACCCGGCTTCTGACCCTCTGCGGCGAAGGGCCGTCAGGGCCGCGTGCTATCATCTTGCAAGCTTTGTCCGGCCCTTGGGCGCGCACTTAGAAAAACCAGTCCAGGCGCCTGTCCGTCATCGGTTTCAGACCGGCGCGGTGGCTGGAAAGGGCGCTCTCGTAGCGGGCAGTCCGACCTCAGGCAGGAGTACTTAACCCACGGTCGGCCGCGTGGCGAAATCCCGGGTTTTCGTCGGCGCGTCAACACCGCAGGACTTCTTTGCCACACGGTGCATCTGGGTGGCCGATTACCGCGTAAAATTGAACGCTTGGCTCGCGAACGCTTGTGTTTCGTTCGGGAGCAAGAATTGCAACAGACACAAACAGACGTCGCAATGCGCAGAACAGGGGTGGGACTATGAACACCATGCTTTATCCGGAACTTTACAAATCGCTCGAATCCGTTCGATGGGACATGGAGAAAGACATTCCCTGGGACAAATTCGATGCATCGCTTCTGACCGACGAGCAGGCCGCCACGATCAAGATGAATGCGATCACGGAGTGGTCCGCGTTGCCGGCAACGGAAATGTTCCTGCGCGACAACCATCACGACAGCGATTTCTCGGCCTTCATGAGCGTGTGGTTCTTCGAAGAGCAGAAGCACTCGCTGGTGTTGATGGAGTATCTGCGCCGCTTCAAACCGGAAATGTGCCCGACGGAAGAAGAACTGCATGCTGTGCGCTTCGAATTCGATCCGGCGCCGCCGCTCGAAACCCTGATGCTGCATTTCTGCGGTGAAATCCGTCTGAATCACTGGTATCGCCGGGCTGCCGAATGGCACACCGAACCGGTCATCAAGGCTATCTACGAAACCATCTCGCGCGACGAAGCGCGTCATGGCGGCGCCTACCTGCGTTACATGAAGAAAGCCATGACGAATTTCGGCGACTCCGCGCGTGCGGCGTTCGCGAAGATCGGCGTGCTGATGGCGTCGGCGCGCCGCACGGAAAAGCCGCTGCACCCCACCAATCTGCACGTGAACCAGGCGCTGTTCCCGCGCGACACCATCCAGTCGCGTCTGCCCGATCCCGAGTGGCTCGAACGCTGGCTCGACGAGCAGATCCGTTTCGACGACGGCTGGGAAAAGAAGGTCGTGGAGCGCATTCTGCACAACCTGTCCATTCTGTTCGAGCGCACCTTCAACACCGCGCAGGAACTGAACCGCTATCGCAAGGAAGTGGTGACGCGCCTGCAAGCCGATCAGAATTCGGCTGAGCAGCCTGCCTGAACGCTTGCGGTGGGCAGTCGTTGCCCTGGCGGCGAGGCGTGGTTGAACGAGCGCTGAACCAACGTTCACGATGCGTTCCATAAGCGCCTCCGCCAGCACGCTATCCAGCCGGCAGACCCAACACAATCTAGACTGACGGCCCGCCAGGCGTAAGCTTGCCGGGCCGTTGGTTTTTTATCTGTCTCTCCCTTTTCTCTTCTATCTGCTCATGGCCGCTCTATTCGAACGCAAGCTCGTCACCCGCGACGCTCTCGCCCAACTGCGTCCCTCGTTGCAGGGGCCGGTGGTGTTCACCAATGGGGTGTTCGACATCCTGCATCGCGGTCACGTCACGTATCTTGCCGACGCGAAGGCGTTGGGCGCGTGTCTGATCGTCGGGGTCAACAGCGATGCTTCGGTGCGCCGGCTCGGCAAGGGCGACGACCGGCCCATCAACAACGAAGCGGACCGCATGGCGCTGCTGGCCGCGCTGGAGAGCGTCGATTGGGTGGTGTGTTTCGAGGAGCAGACGCCGGTCGAACTGATCGGAGAATTGCGCCCCGACGTCCTCGTCAAAGGCGGCGACTACGACATGGACAAGCTTCCGGAGTCGGCGTTGGTGCGAGGGTGGGGTGGCCGTGCGCTGGCCATTCCGTTTGAACACGATCGCTCGACGACCGCGCTGCTCAAGAAGGTCCGCGCGCACGGCTGAGGCGCCGCCGCACGGAGCATCTCTTTCTATTGCGGCAGTGCCGAGGCCGCGATGGCCGGCGACGGTGCCGGCGCGCCCACCACGGGTTGATCCGCAGCTTCCGCGGCCGAAAGCGCCTGCACCTTCAGGCTATCCGGCTGAATCTGGCGGGTCAGGTGGCTGGGCTCGCGCACACCGGCGTAGGGCAGCGGTCCGAACATGCCGGTCAGCGTAATGAAGGCGAGCAGGTTGGCAAGAACCAGAAGAGCGATTAGCCAGCGCAGCATCGTCGAAGTCTCCGTCAAAAAGGTGCTACGTGCGTGAGGGGTGATCATGCTCAGGCGCGGCGCGCCTGCATGCTCTCGGCGGCGATCAACGCGAGGCCGGACAGCACGAGCGAATCGTGTCGAGTATGCGGCACTTTGAGTGCGCCTGTCACTTCTGCCGCGGCGCCGCCGCTCACCACCAGCCGTACCGGCACGCCCCACGTCTGTTGCAGATCGTCCCACATCCGTTCGATCAGCCCCGCTTGCGCCAGCGCGCAGCCGGCGGACAGCGAGCGGCGCGTGTCGGTGGCGAAGAATGGGCCGTGTGGTGTGCCCTCGGCGGGCGGCTGACCCTTGGTGGCAGCGGTACTGGCCGCTGGCGTAAGCAGACCGCGGGCGGAGCTGGCATCGAGGATGGGTAACTGCGCGGTGTGCTCACCGAGCGAACGCATCATCAGCGTCCAGCCGGGCGCAATCAGACCGCCGACGAACAGGCCATCGCCACGCAATGCCTCGAGCGTCGTGGCGGTACCGAAGGTCGCGATCAACAGCGGCTCGCCAGGAAACGCAGCGTGCGCGCCGATCAGTCCGGCCCAGCGGTCGCTGCCGAGCGCCGATGGAGTGGTATAGCCGTTCGTCACGCCGCATTGCGTGTCGCAGGCACGAATCGTCGTGCGTGGCAGGTCGGGCCAGTGCGCATCCAGCAGCGCCGTGAGGCGCTGTGCGACCGCTTCGCCGGCTACGTTGGAAATCCATGCGCTGGCGGGGGGCGGCAGTGTGGACCAGTCAGGGGTGGTGTTTCGGGCCACTGACGATCCCGCCACCGTCACCTCATCCGTGCCGCCATGATCGAACACGCCGGCGTGGCTTTGCGTGCCATCGTCCTGCACCAGCGCCCATTTGACGCGGCTATTGCCCGCGTCGATCAGCAGAAATGGCGTGCCGCTCATGCGTGGGCTCTCATGCGCCACCGTCCGCCAGACGCAGGGATACGTCGCCGGTGGCGATCACCTGCCGCCCTGTGGGCGTATCCAGCAGCAATTGCCCGCGTTCATCCACGCCCGCCGCGATGCCACGCGCCTGTTCCACGCCTTGCTCGAGCAGCACCACTTCACGGCCCGCGTAGGCATGGCAGGCGTTCCAGCGCGGCTGGAACGGTTCGAAGCCTTCGGCGCCGAAACGCTTGAGGACGGCGTCGAGCGCGTTCAGTTCGGCAGCCAGCGTGTCGGTCAGATTGGCGGTGGGCAACGCCCGCGACAGGGCCGTGGGCGTCGTGCCGCGCGCCTGGGCCGGCACCTCGGCATTCAGCGCGCCGACCTTGGCAGCCAGTTCGTCGGCGCCCTTGACGTTGGTGCCAATGCCGATGACCACCGCGCTCGCATACTCCGTGCTCCAGGCCGTTTCGATCAGAATGCCGGCCAGCTTGTCGCCTTCCAGCAGGACGTCGTTGGGCCACTTGAGCGCGATCTGGCCAGGTCCGGCAACGGGCAGCGAGCGCAGGCCGTCGACCAGCGCCACGCCCACGGCGAGGCTCAGACCAGCCAGTTCTTCGAGCGGACGCGGCAGCACGCAGGCCACCGAAAACAGCAAGGCATTGCCCGGCTCGGCGTACCAGGTGCGCCCGCGCCGGCCACGGCCGGCGGTTTGGAGATAGGCCACGCGGACGATGGGGCGCGGCAGGGCCGTCGACTTACGCGGCAGCGCCTTCACGCGCGCCATCAGGTCGGCGTTGGTGGAGCCGGTTTCTTCGACGATTTCAATGGGCCAGTCATGCGCGTGCGGACCGAACAGCGCCACGGCGCGTTCGCGGTCGATACGCCAGTCGCCCTTCGCGTCCGACGAATCGGGACGAGGCACGGGAGATGCGGGGGGAGCGGAGTTGGAAACGTTCATGCTGCATATTGTAGCGACAGCCACCCCCTTGCATGGGTCCGACACACACGACACGCAACCGGAGCCTGGGGGCCGTCGCCGCCAGCAGTATGCACGGCCGCACGCAACGCCGCACGCAAGGCAGCCGCATGCAACCAGAAGCCGGCACAGCAAACATCAGTAGAACCACGACAAGTAACGGCGACGCACCAGGCACACCACTGCACTGAGTTCGCGCCGCGTTCGCTACAATGGCCCCTGATCCGACAACCGATTCCCGCGATCCTTGAACTACGACACTCCGCCCGGCCTCGAAGTCGCGGCAGGCAGCCAAGGCAAGATCGTCCGGCTCTCCGGGCAGTGGACGGCGCTTGCGCTCGCGCGCGACCGTGCCACCGGCAAGGTGGTGCCCCGCCTGCGGGCGCTGATCGGGGCAGAGGGCCTGCACTGGGACCTGTCGCGAGTCGAACGGATGGACCACGTCGGCGGCCAGGCGCTATGGCGCGTCTGGGGGCACAAGCTGCCAACCCAGGTGGTCGAACTGAACGCGACGCAGCGCGACATCTTCGAGCGCATCGCCCTGCTCGACACCGCCCGTGAAGCACCCGAGGCGGTCGTGCGGCTCGACCTGTTCACGCGCCTCGGTCTCGGCATCTTCTCCTTCTTCGAGCATCTCTACGGCGGTGTGGCCATGTTCGGCCGCGTGGTGCTCGACCTCGTGGCGATTGCGCGCAACCCGAAGATCACGCCGTGGACCGAAATCTCGGCGAACGTCTATAACGCCGGCGCGAAGGCGCTGCCCATCATCGCGCTGGTGGCGTTCCTGATCGGCATCGTGCTCAGCTATCTGTCCGCGCAGCAGTTGCGGCTCTTCGGCGCGAACCAGTACATCGTCAACATTCTCGGCTTGTCGGTGATCCGCGAACTCGGTCCAGTACTCTCGGCGATTCTGGTGGCCGGCCGTTCCGGCTCCGCAATCACCGCGCAGATCGGCGTGATGCGCGTCACCGAGGAACTCGATGCCATGCGCGTGATGGGCATTCCGCACGGCTTGCGGCTGATCCTGCCGCGCGTGCTCGCGCTCGGCCTCGCCATGCCCTTGCTCGTGATGTGGACCAACATCGTGGCACTAACCGGCGGCGCGCTCGCCGCGAAGATCGTGCTCGGCATCGACATGAGCTATTTCGCGCGGGCGCTGCCGAGCGTGGTGCCGGTCGCGAACCTGTGGATCGGTCTCGGCAAGGGCGTGGCGTTCGGCATGCTGATCGGCATTGTCGGCTGCCATTTTGGCTTTCGCATCAAGGCCAATTCGCAGAGCCTGGGTGAAGGCACCACTACCTCGGTGGTGACCTCGATCACGGTAGTGATCCTTGCCGACGCGGTCTTCGCGATCCTGTTCCAGAACGTGGGGCTGTCATGACCGCGCCGCTCACCGAATCCGTACGCGGCCAGCCCATGCCGACGATCGCCGAACCGGTGATCGAGGTGCGCGATCTGACCAAGCGCTACGGCCGCAACATCGTCCACCAGCATCTCAATTTCGACGTGCGGCGCGGCGAGATCGTCTCGATCGTCGGCGGCTCCGGCTCTGGCAAGACCACGCTGGTGCGGCAGATCCTCGGGCTCGAAAGCCCGTCGTCGGGCACCATCAAGCTGTTCGGCGAAGACATGTCGAAGATCTCCCCGGAAACCGCGCTGCTGATGCGCAGCCGCTCCGGGATGCTGTTCCAGCGCGGCGCGCTGTTTTCCTCGCTGTCGGTGTTCGACAACGTCGCGCAACCGTTGCGCGAACTCGGCAAGATTCCCGCCGACCTGCTACGCGACATCGTGATGCTAAAGCTCGAGATGGTCGGGTTACCGTGCAAACACGCGTCGAAGATGCCGTCGGCGCTGTCGGGCGGCATGATCAAGCGCGTCGGCATTGCGCGCGCCATCGCGCTCGAACCGGAACTGCTGTTTCTCGATGAGCCGACCGCCGGTCTCGATCCGCAGGCCTCGGACGAGTTCGTCGAACTGGTGAGCACGCTGCATCGCGCGCTGGGTCTGACTGTCGTGATGGTGACGCACGATCTCGACACGATGGTCGCGCTGTCGACGCGGGTCGCGGTGCTGGCCGACCGGCGGGTGCTGGTGGCCGCGCCGGTGGAGGAAGCGGCGGGCGTCGATCATCCGTTCATCCGCGAATATTTCCTCGGCCTGCGCGGACGCCGCGCATTGCAGGCGCTGCCGCCGGAGCGCCGCAGGAAGCTGCCGGCCGCGGCGCTCGAACCCGCGTCGTCCGAATTGCCGCTGTGAAAAAGGGAAGCTGACAATGGAAAACAAATCGCACGCGTTCTGGGCTGGGCTCTTCACAGTGGTGCTGGCGGTGGCGATCGCGGCGGCGGCATTCCTGTTCAATGTCGATCGCTCGGTGCGCGTGCCCTACGACCTGATCGCCCGCACCAACGTGACCGGGCTCTACACGGATGCCGCCGTGCGTTATCGCGGTCTGGACGTCGGCAAGGTGCAGTCCATCAAATTCGACCGTGACCATCCGGGGCAAATCCTGATTCGCATTCTGGTGGACCAGCACGCGCCCATCACGCACTCCACCTTCGGCAGCCTCGGCTTCCAGGGCGTCACGGGCATTGCTTTCATCCAGCTCGACGATACCGGGCGCGATATGACGCCGCTGGTGTCGTCGGTAAAACAGGTGGCCACCTTGCCGATGCGGCCGGGCCTGCTCGACCAGTTGCAGCAACGCGGCGATATCCTGCTGCGCAAGCTGGAGCGCATCACGGATGACGTGAACGACGTGCTTTCGCCTGAAATGCGCGAGCAGTTGCTGCAAACGGCGGCGAGCCTGCAGCATGCCGCGGATGGCGTCACCACCCTCACCAAACAGATGGAGCCCGCTGCGGGCAAGCTGCCGCAGACGATCGACCAGCTGGATCGCACGCTCGCTTCGACCAATCAGCTGATCACGGGCCTGAACAAGCCGAATGGTCCGTTCGAGATGAACCTGAACAAGGTCGGCACGGCCGCGCAACAGGCGGGCGACGCGCTTACGTCGATGAACGCGTCCTTGCAGGAACTTTCGTCGCGGGTGGGTTACGAGACGCTGCCGCGCGTCAATTCGCTGACGGACGACGTGCGCTCCGCGGTGCATTCCGTGGACCACGCGGCGGACGTATTGGGCACCAGTCCGCATAGCCTGCTGTTCGGCGCACCGCCGGCTGCACCCGGACCCGGTGAGCCCGGCTTCACGTGGCCCACGGGCCATGCGGCAAAGTGATCTGAAAGGATGATCGTCATGGCACGCACCCTCAACCGTTGGCATTCCATCAGCGCCGCCTGTGCGCTCCTCGCGACCTGCACCGTGCTGGCGGCATGCGCGGGCCCGCAGCCGATGGCCGACACGCGTTACGATCTCGGGCCGCCGCCCGCGCCGGCTGCGTCGGCGCACATGCCGCCCGTCAAGGTGCTGGAAGTGACCGCGCCGCAGACGTTGGGCTCGGACAAGCTGGTCTACCGGCTCAGCTACGCCGATGCGCAGCAGATGGCGTCATACGCGAACAGCCACTGGACGATGGCCCCGGCCGAACTGCTCACGCAGCGCCTGCGCAATACGCTGTCGCAAAGCGGCATGGTGTTGACCGGCGCGGACGGCATCAGCGCGCCCGTGCTCAAGGTGGACCTCAGCGAGTTCGAGCAGGTCTTCGACAGTCAGACGCAAAGTCACGCTCAGGTCAGCGCGCGCGCTACCTTGATGCATCACGGCAAGCTGCTCGCCCAGCAAACCTTCACGGCCAGCGCGCCCGCCAATACCGCGGATGCCGCCGGCGGCGCACGTGCGCTCGCGGTGGCGAGCGACGACCTGGTCGCGCAGATTGCCACCTGGCTCGGTTCGCAGGCCGTCGTCGCCGCGCAATGACGGACGTGCCGCGCACGCATCGCCGAAGAGCGGGGCGCAGCGCGTGAGCGACCAGCCGTGGCAGCGCCGTCCATCCGTGCTCGCACGCGAGGCGCTGGTCCTCTATACCGCGCTGATCGTGTACGGCTCGTGGTATCCGTTTTCGGGCTGGCGCTCGGTCGGACTCGGCCCCTTCGCGTATCTGTTCGATCCGATGCCGCAGTATCTGACGGCATTCGACGTCGTCACCAATGTGCTCGGTTATATGCCGTTCGGCGCGCTCGTCGTGCTGGCCGCCTATCCACGCTGGCGCGGCGCATGGGCTATCGCGCTGGCGTTCCTGCTGGGCGTGCTGCTGTCCGGCACGATGGAAGCGGTGCAGACCTATCTGCCGACGCGCGTCGCTTCCAACCTCGATCTCGCCGCCAACGCAATCGGCGCGCTGCTCGGTGCCGCGATGATGGCGCCTGCCACCGACGCGTTGCTCGATCGCGGCTTCCTGCGGCGCTTGCGCATGCTCTGGTTCGAGCGCGATAGCGCGGCGCTGCTCTGCCTTGCTGCGCTGTGGCCGTTCGCGACGATGTATCCCACGCCGCGCCTGTTCGGTGTCGGCGACTGGCCGCGCGCGTTGTGGCTGCATGCCGATCCGGTCATGCAGGACGCGCTGCTTGCCTGGCTGCCCGCCGCGGCGCACGTCGAGACGTGGTCTGCGCGACTCGCCGCGTGCCTCTATAGCGACGCCTGGGAGACGCTGATCACCACGCTCGATCTGTTCGCCGCCGGCGCGCTCGCCTCGCTGGCGATGCGCCTGCGTACGCCGCGCGTGCGACTGCTGTTGCTATGGATCGTGCTGACGGTGTTCATCAAGATCGCCGCGACCTTTTTGCAGTCGGTCGCGGGCCTCACTTTCGACTGGGCGACACCGGGCGGATTGAGCGGCCTCGTCTGCGGTACGGTCGCCGTGTTGCTGGCGTTGAAGTTGCCGCGCGCGTGGCGGGCGGCGCTCGCCGCTGTCGCGCTCGTCGTGGCGCTGGTGCTGGTCAACCTGCTGCCGGTCACTCCGTATTTCGATGTCGTCCTCGCGGGATGGCGCCAGGGGCGCTATCTGCATCTCAACGGACTGGCGCGCTGGCTTGCGTGGATGTGGCCGTATGCAGCACTGGTGTGGCTCGCGTTCTCGGTCGAGCGCGCATGGTTGCGGCGCCGGCGCAGGCTATCGTGAGACGGTGGCACGCGGCGTGCAGCATACGACGAACCGCAGTCTGAACCGCGCGTGGGGCCGGGGAACGGCCGAACGCCCCGCTCGTTATAATTGACTCATCATTGCCCGGCGCGCTTGCGTACCATCACCGTGCCATCACGTATCAGGCCAGCAGCACGGCTCGCGTGCTGCCGGGCATTCGCCATTTCACCCGGCCTCACTTCTACAGGCTCGCCCCGGACATCATGGACTCTTTCTACAAGTACCACGTCTTCTTCTGTCTCAATCAGCGCGATCCCGGCTCTGAGCGCCCAAGCTGCGCGAACTGCAACGCGCAAGCCATGCAGGAGCATGCAAAAAAACGCGTGAAGCAACTCGGGCTTGCGGGCCCGGGCCAGGTGCGCATCAACAAGGCGGGCTGTCTGGACCGCTGCGAAGAGGGGCCGGCGGTGGTGGTCTATCCGGAAGGCACCTGGTACACCTACGTCGACGCGAGCGACATTGATGAGATCGTCGAGTCCCACCTTGCAAACGGCAAGGTAGTGGAACGGTTGAAGATCGATCGGTAAGGGCTGGCATGAACGTCCATACCCAACAGTTTCTGATCGACGGACCGGTTGGCAAGATCGAAGTCGCCCTCGACCTGCCCGATGAGACGCGCGATAACGGCACCGCGCCGCGCGGTATCGCGCTGGTTGCGCATCCTCATCCGCTGTTCGGCGGCTCGATGGATAACAAGGTCGCGCAGACGCTGGCTCGCACGCTCGTGCAGTTGAATTACACGACATACCGCTCGAATTTTCGCGGCGTGGGGCAAACGCAAGGTGAACACGATGCGGGTATCGGCGAGCGCGACGACCTGCGCGCCGTGCTCGATTACATGCGCGCACAGCCCGGCCAGGCTGATCTGCCCCTCGTGCTGGCGGGTTTCTCGTTTGGCACCTTCGTGCTGTCGCACGTGGCGGCGCGGCTCGTCGAAGAAGGGCAGGCCATCGAACGGATCGTGTTCGTGGGCACGGCTGCGAGCCGCTGGGAAGTCGCGCCTGTGCCGGAAAATACACTCGTGATTCACGGGGAAACCGATGACACGGTGCCGATCCAGTCGGTGTACGACTGGGCGAGGCCGCAGGAATTACCGGTCGTGGTGATCCCCGGCGCCGAGCATTTTTTGCATCGAAAACTGCACATTCTGAAGCGCATCATCGTGGACGCCTGGCGCTGACGGTTGACCACTGCATATGCCCGCGCGAGTTTTCCGGGGTACAGGTACGCGTCAAATGAAAATTAATCTACCCGCCATGCGCAAAGTTGGCTCTCCGGCGCGCGTATAATGGGCGCAATTTTTTGGGCGTAGCGTTGCCCATCCGGCTGGTTGCGTCGTCGTTGCGCGGCAGCGCCGGGTGCAGGCGCTGCGCGAACCGATCGCGTGGCCGGAAGTCCAACGGGCGCCGCGTTGCTTTATATGCGGCCAGCGCTCGCCGACCGGCTCTTCCAAACTGCGCGCCTTGAGGCGCGCGATGCATATTTCTGCCCGAATCGATCCTATGCGTTTTTCCACCTCCGGCTTTTCGTCTCTCTCGTCTTTCGTTCCCACTTCGATCAGCCGCGCCGTCACACTCGGTGTGGTGCTGCCCGCGTCGCTCGTCGCGAGCACCGCGTTCGCGCAGGTGCCACCGCCCGCAGTGAATGCGCGCTCGTGGGTGCTGGTCGACGCAACCAGCAACCAGGTGCTCGCCTCGGGTAATGCCGACGAGCGGGTCGAACCGGCGTCGCTGACCAAGCTGATGACCGCGTATCTGGTGTTCGAGGCGTTGCAGACCAAGAAGATCACGATGGACCAGATCGTCAATCCGAGCGAGGCCGTGCGCCGCGTGAAGAACGACGAATCGCGCATGTTCATCGAAGCGAACAAGCCGGTGTCGGTGCATGACCTCGTGTACGGCATGATCATCCAGTCCGGCAACGACGCGGCTATCGCGCTGGCGGAACTGGTGGGCGGCAGCGAGTCGAATTTCGTCACGATGATGAACACCGAGGCGCAGCGCCTCGGCATGACCCATACGCATTTCGCCGACGTCAACGGCATGCCCGATGCGCAGCACTACACGAGCGCAGGCGACCTGGCTATTTTGTCGGCACGTCTGATTCGCGATTTCCCTGACTACTACAACATTTTCTCGGTCAAGGATTTCACCTACAACAAGATCAAGCAGCCGAACCGCAACCGTCTGCTGTGGATCGATCCGACCGTGGACGGCCTGAAGACCGGTCACACGCAAGCGGCTGGCTATTGCCTGATCGCGAGCGCGAAGCGTCCGCTGCCGGGCGCGCCGGATGCGTCACGCCGTCTGGTGTCGGTGATGATGGGTGAGGTGAAGGAGCACGACCGCGTCGAAGACAGCCTGAAAATGCTGAACTACGGCTACAGCGCGTACGACACGGTGCGTCTCTACAAGGCCGGCCAGGTGGTCGAGACGCCGCGCGTCTACAAGGGTGCGGAAGATACGGTGAAGATCGGCGTGAAGTCGGATCAATACATCACCGTACCGAAGGGTATGGGCGACAAGGTGAAGCCGCAGGTCGAGCATATCGACCCGCTGATCGCACCGATCGCCGATGGTCAGCAGGTTGGCACCGTCAAGCTGGTTGCCGATGGCAAGACCCTCGCGCAATTCCCGATCGTCGCGCTGCAGAAGGTGCCGCAGGCGGGTATCGTGGGTCGTGTGTGGGATTCGCTGATGCTCATGTTCAACAAGAAGAAGTAAGCACAGCGTGATGGCATGACGACGGCTCTTGCGGCGGCAGTTGCTGCCGGTGCGCGAGAGCCGTCATGGAGTGAAAGATGCAACCCGATACCGATTCCCTGTTCGAATTCCCGTGTGATTTCCCGATCAAGGTGATGGGCAAGGCTCATCCCGAGTTCGCCGACACCATCGTGACGGTGGTCAAGCAGTTCGACCCTGCGGTGGACGCCACGCGCGTCGAGACGCGGCCGTCGAGCGGCGGCAATTACACCGGCCTGACGGTGACGGTGCGCGCCACCAGCCGCGCGCATCTGGACGACATCTACCGGGCCCTGACCGGGCATCCGATGGTGAAAGTCGTCCTTTGAGCGATACGGAAGGCGCGCGGGTATTGCGCGCTTCCTGCCTCGAAGATTACGGCGCGACGTGCAACGCGTTCGCCGCGGGCTGCGGCCCTGCCGCGCATGCCTGATCGAATTGCTGCCTGAAGCGGCCCACCTCCCCGAAAACCCAATCCCTGAAGGCGCGTACCCGTTCGGTCTGCATCATGTGCGGCGGGCACACGAAGTAGTACTGCCACGGGCTCGGGCTGTCCACATCGAATAGCCTGACGAGGCGCCCCGCCGCCACTTCGTGCAGTGCGAGAGAGCGGCGCGTGAGCGCGATGCCCTGACCGTCGATCGCCGCCTGCAACAGATTCGACGAATCCTGAAACAGCACGCCGCGCTTCGGTTCGGGCCAGTCGGTGAGGCCGGCGGCATCGAACCAGGGGCGCCACAGTTCGTCATCCGAGCGCAGCAGCGGCAGTTTGGCGAGATCCTCCGGCACTTTCGGCAAATCACCGCCGTTGAAATGCGGCGCGCAGGCGGGGAAAAAGATCTCCTCGAGCAGCAGTTCCGCATGCAGCCCGGAGTATTTGCCGAAGCCGAAGCGGATCGCTGCGTCCACGTCGTCGCGGGCGAAATCGGTGAGGGTGTTGGTGGACAGCAGTTCCAGATCCCACTGCGGATGGGCTTCGATAAAGCCGCCGATGCGCGGCGTCACCCAGCGCGCGGCGAACGACGACTGCATCGACACCACCAGGCGCCGCTCGCGATCGCCCGCGCGCACCTCGCGAGTGGCGTCGACAAGCGCCACGAGCGCGCTGCGTACCTGCGCGGCGTAGCGGCGGCCTACTTCGGTGAGGCGCACGCGCTTGCCGTCGCGCGCGAACAGGGTCACGCCCAGTTCGGCTTCCAGCGCGCGGATCTGATGACTGACCGCCCCGTGCGTGACGAAGAGTTCGTCCGCGGCGCGTGAAAAGCTCTCATGCCGGGCGGCTGCCTCAAATGCCTTGATGGCGTTGAGAGCGGGGAGTTGTCGAAGATCCATCGCAATTTTTCTCACAAGGAGGTGAAAATTGATCGTTTTGATCGAGCCCTTGTCACGCCTAGGATTGTAGTCACGAAACAACCTTTGACGAGGGCATCATGCGAGAAATTTCCTCTAGTATCACCTTCGAAATCAACGCTGGCGAGACTGTGCCGATGAAGGTCTCGCGCAGCATCCGGCTGGCAGTGAGCGGCGGCGCGGTGTGGGTCACGCGCAGCGACGATACGGAAGACTACTGGCTGCAACCGGGCCACACGCTGCGCTTGCGGCGCGGCGAGCGGCTCTGGCTCAGCGTGGAAGGCGGCGGGCGGGCGCGGGTGGCGTTTGCGGTTGCGCCGCGCGCGGATGTGCGCGTGTTCGACTGGCTGGCACGGGTCAGCGACCGGCTGGGACTGCGTTCGCGGGACGGCTGGCGGACCGTTTAAGAGATTGCGGGGTGCGTCGTGCGAGAGGCGTCCGGCGGGAAACCGTGGATTTCGGTAAACTGACGGCATCATGTGTGCCACGTCGGTTTCCTCCCCTTTAGTGTCCCCGTTGGCGTCCCCTCTAACGTCCGCTGCGACGACGAGTCCCGCTGAGCCCGTCTCGTCCGAGGCTCCCCTTGGTCTGAGCGAGGGCAGCGTTGGCGAGTCGTCACCCGCAGCCTCCACCGCATCGGATATCCCGCTGATGGTGCGCTGGCGCGGCGTCGAACTCTACGAAACCAGCTTCCCGGCCATGCGCGCGTTCACCGACGCCCGCACGGCCGACACGCCCGACGAGATCTGGCTGGTCGAGCATCCGCCTGTCTTCACGCTTGGCCAGGCGGGCGATCCGGCGCATTTGCTGGCTGCCGACAGTGGCATTCCGCTGGTCAAGGTCGACCGTGGCGGTCAGATCACCTATCACGGTCCAGGACAGGTGGTGGCCTATCTGCTGCTCGACCTGCGGCGCCGCAAGCTGATGGTGCGTGAGCTGGTGACGCGAATCGAGCAGGCCGTGATCGAAACGCTCGCGGCGTATAATCTGGCCGGAGAACGCAAGGCAGGCGCCCCTGGCATCTACCTCGCGCCGGGTCCGGATGTGGGGCCGCATGCCGGTGCCAAGATTGGCGCGCTGGGTCTGAAAATCCGCAACGGCTGTAGCTATCACGGCGTCAGCCTGAACGTGAACATGGACCTGCGGCCGTTTCTGGCCATCAATCCATGTGGCTACGCGGGGCTTGAAACCATCGACATGGCGACGCTCGGCGTCACCGCGAGCTGGGACCACGTGGCCCGGACCTTTGTTGCACGCCTCACCGCAAATATCGACGGCACATCCGCGGCCGTCGCCCAACCACAGGCCGGTGCCGTCACCGCCTGACTGGATCGAACGAATGACTGACGTTACCGCGAACCTCGCCGGCGCTGCCGCCCCTGACGCTGCAGCCACACCTGCTGCATACGACGCCACCGCGAAACAAAAGGCGCAGGCCAAGACCGCGCGCATTCCGATCAAGATCGTCCCGATCGAAAAACTGAAGAAGCCGGACTGGATTCGCGTGAAAGCGGCCACCGGCAATTCGCGTTTCTACGAGATCAAGCAGATTCTGCGCGAGCACAACCTGCATACGGTGTGCGAAGAAGCGAGCTGCCCGAACATTGGCGAATGCTTCGGCAAAGGCACGGCCACCTTCATGATCATGGGTGACAAGTGCACGCGCCGCTGCCCGTTCTGCGACGTCGGTCACGGTCGTCCCGATCCGCTGGATGCGGACGAGCCGGGCAATCTGGCTCGCACCATTGCAGCGCTGAAGCTCAAATACGTGGTGATTACCAGCGTGGATCGCGACGACCTGCGTGACGGCGGCGCGGCGCACTTCGTGGAATGCATCCGGCAGACGCGCGAGTTGTCGCCGGAAACGCGCATCGAAATCCTGACGCCGGATTTCCGTGGCCGTCTGGATCGCGCCCTTGGCATTCTGAATGCCGCACCGCCCGATGTGATGAACCACAACCTCGAAACGGTACCGCGTCTGTACAAGGAAGCGCGTCCGGGTTCGGACTACGCGCACTCGCTCAAGCTGTTGAAGGATTTCAAGGCGCTGCATCCGGATGTCGCGACCAAGTCAGGCCTGATGGTCGGGCTGGGCGAGACGGAAGAAGAGATTCTTCAGGTGATGCGCGATCTGCGCGAGCACGACGTGGACATGCTGACGATCGGCCAGTATCTGCAGCCTTCGGAGCATCACCTGCCGGTGCGCTCGTACGTTCATCCGGACACGTTCAAGATGTACGAGGAAGAAGCGTACAAGATGGGCTTCACGCACGCAGCCGTTGGCGCAATGGTGCGTTCGAGCTATCACGCGGACCTGCAGGCACATGGGGCCGGCGTGGTTTGAGTGGTTGCCTGTCTTAAGGCGTTTGATGGAAAGCCCGCACATGTGCGGGCTTTTTTTTGGGGTGCGCGAAATGTGGCGACTTGATGCGAGGTCGTGGCGCCGATATGAGGTGCACTATTTGTTGTTGACGAAGTAAATGACGGCAGCCACCCAGAGAAAGCCTGTTACTGTCATGAAGCCGATCATGTAATTCACGATCCGATCCCGGCGCTCCGGGTTCTCTAGAACATAGTCGATAAGATTAGGCATATCTTGATTCTCCCGTAAGAGGTAGTAATTTTAGCTTGTTAAAGATATTTATTGGCGCGTGAAATAATGAGATGCCGCGAAGCTGATTGAAATCACGACTGTGCAAAATAGCGAGGCACGAGTCATTCGTTTTCCTGTGAAGCTCTTGGCGGCGGCGTGTCCGTAAGCTTGCGCATCTGCGGTACCGAGCACGACGATCACGGACGACGCAACGATGAATCCCCCATGCCAGATCAAGCCCATCCAGATGAGCACATGGCCGCCCGTCACGCCCGGTCTGTCCATCGCGCACGCCAGTTCATAGCAGGCGCCCGCGCACATGGCGATGACCGTCCAGAACAATTGCCCATGGCACACTGCGGCCTTCAGCGCATCCGCTGCAATCTCGCGGTACGCCAGTGAAAAGCGCAGCATCGGCAAAAGCGCAACCGGCGCCAGAATCGGCACACCGATATTGGCCAACAACCAGCTTAGGTAAGCTAACAAATCAGTCATGAACCCGGATGCAAAATGAAAGGCGTGCTCATGATCCGGGCGACCATCCCTGACAGTCAATTCACCGAACGGCCAGCTTGCGCGGGCCACACGTCTGTGCGAATTTCATCTACCCTTCGGCGATCTAGCGCATGCGAGGCAACTGTCCGCGCTCCAGGATTCCAGCCATGCATCCAACCCAACGTGCAAAGCAATGCCGAAACAGCGTGATTTGTAATCGAAAATTGATTGGAACCGGCCGTCCACAAACGCCCTATAGTCAGAAATCCTCCAAAACACCTCATCAGTACGGGGCTTCGATGAAACGATTCCTTACACCGCTCGCCGCCGCGTTCGCCACATCCGCCGCGCTGCTCGCGTTGTCCGCGCCGCTGGCCACCACCGCACGTGCCGACACCAAAGAAGTCGTGATCGCGTATCAGGACATGGTGTTGCCGTGGCGTTACGCGCAGGCGACCGGCGAAGTCGAGAAAGAAACCGGCTACAAGGTCACCTATCGACAACTGGCCAGCGGCGCGGAAGTGGTGCGCGCGCTGGCATCCGGCTCGGTGCAACTCGGCGAAGCAGGATCGAGCCCCATCGCGGCGGGTCTGTCGCAAGGCGTGGATATCTCGCTGTTCTGGATTCTGGACAACATCAACGATGCGGAAGCACTGGTCGCGCGTGATGGTTCCGGCGTCACGAGCGTCGCGGGCCTGAAGGGCAAGAAGATTGGCGTACCGTTTGTTTCCACCTCGCACTTCCATACGCTGGTCGCGCTGCAGAATGCCGGCGTGAATCCGTCGGACGTGAAGATCGTCAATCTGCGTCCGCAGGAAGTGGCGGCAGCCTGGGACCGTGGCGATATCGACGCCACCTACATCTGGGACCCCGTTCTCGCCAAGGTGAAGAAGAACGGCAAGGTGTTGATTACGTCGGGACAGGTCGCGCAGGAGACGGGCAAGGCGACCTTCGATGGCTTCGTGGTGGACCGCAAGTTCGCGCAGGAGAATCCCGAGTTCGTCGCGCGCTTCGTGAAGGTGCTGGCGGCCAGTGACGCCAATTATCGCGAGCACACGTCCGCGTGGAACGCCGGTTCGGCGCAGGTCGCGGCAGTCGCGAAAGAGTCCGGCGCCAACGCGCAGGACGTGCCGGCAAGCCTCGCGCTGTACGCGTTCCCGTCGCCGACCCAGCAGGCGTCGAATGTGTGGCTGGGCGGTGGCGCGCAATCGGGCGCGGCCAGGTCCCTCGCGGCGACAGCTGCCTTCCTGAAGACGCAGGGCACGATCCAGAACGTGCTGCCCGACTATTCGGCGGGTATCGATGCGCGTTTCGTTCAGCAGGCAACACACTAGTATGATGGGCAGCGTCGGCGCGCGGACACGTCCTTACCCGACGGCATTCCGCGCGCAGTTCGCTGTTCCTGAGCAACGGGCATTCACATGAGTGGTCTGGAAATCCGGCGGCTGCACGTCGCTTATGAAGGCGCACGCGGCGCTGCGCCGACTGTCGCGCTGGCCGATGTCGATCTGCGCGTCGAATCCGGTGAGTTCGTGGTGGCGCTGGGCGCATCGGGCTGCGGCAAGACGACCTTGCTCAACTGCATTGCCGGCTTCATTCAGCCAACCGGCGGTGACATCCTGCTGAATGGCGAACGCATCACGGGCCCCGGCGCGGATCGCGGCGTGGTGTTCCAGAAATACGCGCTGCTGCCATGGCTCGACGTGCTCGATAACGTCGCGCTCGGCTTGCGCTTTCAGCGCGTGCCCAAGGCGGAGCGCGAGCGTGTCGCGCGTCAGATGCTTGCTCTGGTCGGTTTGGAGCAGCATGCTCATGCGCGGGTCTACGCGCTCTCCGGTGGGATGCAGCAACGTGTGGGCATTGCGCGTGCGCTCGCGAGCGACCCGCAGATGCTGCTGATGGACGAGCCTATGGGTGCACTTGACGCCATGACGCGCGAATCCATGCAGGAACTGGTGCTGGACGTTTGGGGACGCACGCGCAAGACAGTGTTCTTCATCACGCACAGTGTCGAGGAAGCGCTGTTTCTCGCGACCCGGCTCGTCGTGATGACGCCGGGACCGGGGCGTATTGCCGAGAGCTACGATCTGCCGTTTGCGCGACGTTTCCTGCAGACGCGCGATGCGCGTGCGGTGAAGTCGGCGCCCGATTTCATCGAGTGGCGCGAGAAGCTCGTGCGTCGCCTGCATCAACGGACGTCAGCCGGGGCGCTGTCATGACGGCTTCGCGAGACTCCTTGAGCAAGCCGTCGCTGATCCAGTCCGACGCTGCATCCGAAGCCGTACTCCCACCGCCGGCCGAAACCCGCGCATCCTCACCGAAGACGCGCCCGGCCGTGCGAGCCTGGCGCATGCCCGGCGAAGGGCCCACGGCCGCATTGAGCGTAATCTCCGTGGCCGTGCTGGGCGCGCTGTGGTGGCTTGCCACCCATCTGCACTGGATACCCCCACTGTTTCTGCCAACGCCCGAAGCGGTGTGGGCCGCGTTTATCGACGCCTGTCACGGCCGCATCCAGGGCGGCCTGCCGCTATCGCAGCATCTGCTGTGGAGTGCGGTGCGCGTCTTCGGCGCGTTCGCGCTGGCCACGGTGACGGCGGTCCCCATTGGCATCCTGATGGGCGTGAGCCGCGTCGCGCGCGGCCTGCTGGATCCGCCGCTCGAGTTCTACCGACCATTGCCGCCGCTCGCCTACCTGCCGCTGGTGGTGATCTGGTTTGGCATCGACGAAACTGCCAAGATCATCGTGATCTATCTGGCGTGCTTCGCGCCGATCGCAATGGCCGCACGTGCGGGAGCCCGCAGCGCGACCGTCGAGCAGATTCATGCAGCGTATTCGCTAGGCGGAAGCTTTGCGCAGATCGTGCGATTTGTGGTGTTGCCCGCCGCGTTGCCGGAAATCCTCACCGGCTTGCGGATTGCGATTGGCTTTGGCTGGACCACGCTCGTTGCAGCGGAGATGGTGGCGGCCACGGCGGGGCTCGGTCAGATGGTGCTCAATGCGTCGAGCTTTTTGCGCACGGACGTGGTGGTGATGGGCATCGTCCTGATCGGTTTGATTGCGTGGATTTTCGATCTGGGCATGCGCGCGCTCGAGCGTCGCCTCGTGCCGTGGAAGGGACGCGTTTGAAATTGATCGCCCGCGCGGCAATACACGAAAGAGGCCGTTCGCAAGGCGCGCAATCAAACGTGGAACCCAGCACGCTCAAGCCAGAACGACCTGTCCCAGCTTTTTCTTCAGCGCAGCAAAATCGGCGGCTTCGGCCGCCTTTTTGTTGGTGATCAGGACGTCGATCTGATCCACGGGGCAATACGAAATGCGGCTGCGCTGACCAATCTTGCTGTAGTCCGCGAGGATCACCACACGGTCCGCGTTGGCGACCATCGCTCGCGCCACCTCCGTTTCCGCATGATCGTAGTTGGTCGCGCCGTGCCGGTGGTCGATGCCCACCGGCGAAAGCAGCGCGACGTCCGCGCGATAGCGGTGGATATCCAGAATCGTGGTGCTGCCGCCGGTGGCCATGACGCGATCGCTGATCGAACCACCTAGCAGGATGACTTCATTGAGTGCGACCGCCTGCTGTTCGCCCGCGCTGCGCATTTTCAGCGCGACGTCGATCGAATTGGTGACCACGGTGAGATTGGCGAGCTTCGCCAGTTCGTCGGCGAGCGCCGAGGTGGTAGTGCCGGCGTCGATGAACAACGTCTGGCCGCTGGCAACCATCCCCGTCGCGGCCTTGGCAATCGCTGTCTTCGACTTGACGCGTGTGTGTGCGCGCTCGGCGATCGGCGCTTCATCCGCTGGCTTGATGGCGCCGCCATGCACGCGCCGCAATTCACCCAGCGCTTCCAGGTCGAGCAGGTCGCGCCGTACGGTTTCGCGCGAGACGCCGAGATCCGTCATGATCCGTTCGGTCGACACCCGGTGCAGCGTCGAAAGCAGCGCGCGAATTCTCTGATGACGGTCTTCCTGCCACATGCGTATTTCCCTTGCGAATGAGTCGTTCCAGGCGGCGCGTACGCCTATGTCATCAGTGACACAGTTGTGTGTCGAAGCGATGTCATAGGCGCTACTTTACCCGTGCCGTGTTGTATTTTTTTGGTCCCTTGCAAATTTGGGTATTTAAATTTAGCCTTCGCAGATTGGATTGTCGACCCCTATCAGCCAACGACGCGCGAGAGATCAGGACGCCAACCCATAGGGTAGAGTGGCCGGCTCCGGGCTATTTCGAAGGTGCACAGACGTGGGAACTGCGATTGATCGTTCTTTAGCGACGAACTGGCCCTATCCGCGGCTGGTTGCGCACCGTTGCGGCGGCACGCTCGCCCCGGAAAACACGCTGGCCGGCTTCGATGCCTGTCTGCGTTATGGCTACCGGATGGTCGAATTCGACGCCAAGCTCTCGGCGGACGATCATCTCTTCCTGCTGCACGACGACACCCTCGATCGCACCACTAACGGACACGGTGCAGCCGCCCAGCAGAGCTGGCAAGCGCTGGTGCAACTCGACGCAGGTTCATGGTACGGCGCCGCGTTTGCCGGTCAACGCTTGCCTACACTGGCGGATGCGGCCGCGCGTTGTGCGCGCGATGGCATCGCCGCCAACATCGAGATCAAACCTTGTCCTGGACGCGATGCGGTGACGGGCACGCTCGTCGCGCAAGGCGCGCTGGCGCTGTGGCAAACCAATACGCAAACGTCACTGCAACCGCCGCCATTGCTGTCCTCCTTCTCACAGGAAGCGCTCGCCGCCGCACGCGACGCCGTGCCGACGCTGCCACGCGGCATGCTGTTCGAAGCGTTGCCTGATGATTGGCTGCGTATCGTGCGAGAGCTGGATTGCGTGTCAGTGCATGCGGATCACCAGCATCTGACAGCGGAGCGGGTTGCCGAGATTCATGATGCCGGCTTTCGAGTCCTCGCCTATACGGTGAACGATACCGCGCGTGCGCGCGTGCTTGATCAATGGGGCGTTGACATGATCTGCACCGACCGCATTGATATCCTCACGCACGACATGCTGTCCGCGTAGCCCCAAACAAAGATCGAACGAAGCATTCCTAACGTATCAATTTTCGGCAGAGGCAGAGGATGGAAAATACTATGAACCGCACGTGGTTAAGCCGTGTTCTCTCGATGTCAGCGGTCACCGGTGTTGCTGCTGGCGTCGCAACAGGCGGCGCCAGCAGCGCCTTCGCTGCGCCTCCCGATGCGCTCGTCGCTGCCGCGAAGCAGGAAGGCCAGCTTACCGTGATCGCGCTGCCGCACGACTGGTGTGGCTACGGCGCGATGATTCCCGCGTTCGAGAAGAAGTACGGCATCAAGGTCAACGAACTGAATCCGGATGCCGGCTCGGGTGACGAAGTGGAGGCCATCAAGGCCAACAAAGGCAATAAGGGCCCGCAGGCGCCGGACGTGATCGACGTGGGCCTGTCGTTCGGCCCGAGCGCGAAGGCGGATGGTCTGCTGCAGCCGTACAAGGTGTCGACGTGGAAGGACATCCCCGATTCCGCGAAAGACGCCGACGGCTATTGGTATGGCGATTACTACGGCGTGCTGTCGTTCGAGGTCAACGCGGACATGATCGACAAGGTCCCCGCCGACTGGCCTGATCTGCTCAAGTCAGACTACAAGAACGCCGTGTCGCTGGCGGGCGATCCGCGCTCGGCCAACCAGGCCATCCAGGCCGTCTACGCGGCTGGCTTGTCCGGCACCAAGGGCAACGCGGACAAGGCATCGGACGCCGGTCTGAAGTATTTCGCCCAACTGAACAAGGACGGCAATTTCGTCCCGGTGATCGGCAAGGCGGCATCGCTCGCGCAGGGCACGACGCCGATCATCGTACGTTGGGACTACAACGCGCTGGCCGATCGCGACACGCTCAAGGGCAATCCGAAAGTGCAGGTCGTGGTGCCGAAGACGGGTGTGGTGGCGGGCGTCTATGTGCAGGCAATCAGCGCCTACGCACCGCATCCGAATGCCGCGAAGCTGTGGATGGAATACCTGTACTCCGACGAAGGCCAGATTGGCTGGCTGACGGGCTACTGTCATCCGATCCGCTATAACCAGCTGGTTGCCGCGAAGAAGGTGCCGCAGGCGCTGCTGGACAAGTTGCCGCCGGCGACGGCCTACAAGAACGCGGTGTTCCCGACGCTGCCTCAACAGGACGCCTCCAAGGACGCCATCACGAAGCATTGGGACGAGGTGGTCGGCGCGAACGTGAAATGAGCGCGCTTGCCCGCTGCGAGTGTGAACCATGAGCGCTTCATCGGATGCCGGCTCGGCATCGCCGGAAGCGCTGCCTCCGCCGGTGCCGCAGGTTTCCGGGCCACGCCGTTCGTCTGACTGGCTGACGTGGCTCGGCGTCGCGCCGTTCTTCGTGTTTGCGCTGCTGTTTCTGATCCTGCCCACCGGCTTTCTGATTGTGGGCGCGTTCCAGGATGCGCAAGGGCACTTCACCTTTGCGAATTTCCGTGATCTGTTTCAGCCGGGCGTGCTCGACGCCTACTGGATCAGCTTCAAGGTGAGCGCGGCGTCCGCGCTTGGCGGTGCTGTGCTCGGTTCGCTGCTGGCCTGGGCGGCGGTGCAGGGACAACTGCCGGCCTGGATTCGTCCTACGCTGATGACGTTTTCCGGCGTTGCGTCGAACTTTGCCGGCGTGCCGCTCGCGTTTGCCTTCATCTGCACGCTTGGCCGCGTCGGCCTCGTGACGGTGCTGCTGCGCAAGTACGTGGGCCTCAATCTGTACTCCACGGGCTTCAGCATTCTCAGTTTTAGCGGCTTGACGGTGACGTATCTGTACTTCCAGATTCCGTTGATGGTGCTGATCGTCACGCCCGCGCTGGACGGTCTGAAGCGCGAGTGGCGCGAAGCATGCGATTGTCTCGGCGGCACGGCGTTTCAGTATTGGCGTTACGTGGCGTTGCCGGTGTTGTGGCCCAGCGTGCTGGGCGCGACCTTGCTGCTGTTTGCGAATTCCTTTGGCGCGGTTGCGACGGCTTATGCGCTGACCGGCAGTTCGCTGAACATCGTGACGATCCTGCTGTATGCGCAAATCCGCGGTGATGTCATGCACAACCAGAACCTCGGTTACGCGCTCGCGCTCGGCATGATTCTCGTGACGGGGCTATCGAACGGCGGCTACATCTGGCTGCGTTCGCGCGCGGAAAGGGGGCGTCGATGAATCGACAGTCGCGCGTGGGCGCGTGGACCGCGATGATCGTGGGCGCGCTGTATTTCCTGATTCCGCTGATCGCCACGTTCGAGTTCAGTCTGCGCATGCGACGCGATTCGTACAGCTTCGACGCCTATCGCGTCGTGCTCACGGACCCGCGTTTTCAGGCGTCGTTTGGCTATTCGGTGCTGATGGCGCTGCTGACGATCGTGGTCGGCATGTTGCTGGTGGTACCGACCGCCTACTGGGTCCGTCTGCGCTTGCCGAAACTGCGACCCGTTGTCGAGTTCATTACGCTGCTGCCGCTGGTGATCCCGGCAATCGTGATCGTGTTCGGCTACCTGCGCATCTATAACAGCAGCTCGATTTTGCCGCTCACCGGCAACGAGCGCGCGACCGACCTGTTGCTGATATTCGGCTACGTCACGTTGTCGCTGCCGTTCATGTATCGCGCAGTCGACGCGGGTCTCGCCGCCGTTGATATTCGCTCGCTGACCGAAGCGGCCGAATGTCTCGGCGCGAACTGGCCGACCATCCTGTTCAAGGTGATCTTTCCGAACATCCGCTCGGGCATTCTCTCCGGCGCGTTTCTCACCTTCGCCGTGGTGATCGGCGAGTTCACCATTGCGAGCCTGCTCGACCGACCGGCGTTCGGGCCGTATCTGCAACTGATCGGCGCGAATCGCGCGTATGAGCCCTCGGCGCTGGCGATCATCGCGTTTGCCGTCACGTGGGCATCAATGGGATTGATTCAGGTATTCGGCTCAGCGCGTCATTCAGCCCGCGTGTCCGCGCGCGGGTTGGCCGGACAAAAACCCTGATGAATTGAGGCGTCGAATCATGGCATTTCTCGAGATCGAAAACCTGCACAAGACGTTCGGGGCAAACACCGCGCTGCATCACTTCGACATGAAGATCGAGCGCGGCGAATTCATCACGTTTCTGGGCCCATCTGGTTGCGGCAAGACCACCGTGCTGCGCATGATCGCCGGTTTCGAAGCGCCGACCCGCGGCACGATCCGCCTCGACGGACGCGACGTCACGCATCTGCGTACGCGTCAGCGCAAGGTGGGCATGGTGTTTCAGTCGTATGCGCTGTTTCCGAACATGACCGTGGCCGACAACATCGGCTTTGGTCTGCGCGTGGCGCACCGGCCGCAGCAGGAGATTCGCGCGCGGGTTGGCGAAATGCTGGAGCTCATCAAGCTGCCGGATATCGGCGAACGGTATCCGTGGCAATTGTCTGGCGGTCAACAGCAACGCGTGGCGCTGGCTCGCGCGCTGGCCGGCAAGCCGCAGGTGTTGCTGCTCGATGAGCCGCTCTCGGCGCTCGACGCGAAAATCCGCATTTCGCTGCGTCAGGATATCCGCGCACTGCAGCGCGAACTGGGCATCACGTCGATCTTCGTCACCCACGACCAGGAAGAGGCGCTCTCGATCTCCGACCGCATTGTCGTGATGAATGAAGGCCGGGTCGAACAGGTGGGCACTTCGTCCGAAATCTATAACTATCCGCGCACACGTTTCGTGGCGTCATTCGTCGGAACCTTGAACATCCTGTCGGGCCATGTGGTGGACCCGGCAAGCGGCAAGATGGCCGTCGACGGCCAGCCGCTCGTCACCACGCAGCGGCTCGCGCCGGACGACGCCGGCAAGCAGCGTCTGCTGGCGTTACGCCCCGAAGCGATCGTGCTCGAAGCTCCGGCGGCAGGACGCAACACGCTGGCGGCGACGGTCGAAGAGGTCAATTTTCTCGGCGCCGTGGTGCGCATCCGCACGCGCGTCAAGGACGCGGTGATTTCGCTGGATGTTTTCAACGATCCGAATCGTCCTCTACCCGAGCGCGGCCAGCCGGTTGCCTTGGGCTTCTCGCATGAAAACCTGCTGGTGCTGGAGGAGGGTGCTGCTTAGCCCTAGGCAGAAGTACCAATGCACGATTTAACAATCCTTGACGCTCAAGACCTCAGATCCATCCTAATATTAAGTCGTGAGCTTCGTTGTGCCTTGACCGTACCGGGGCCCACGAACAACAACGTTTCGATATTCCGCTCAAGATGCCTTCCCGCCACGAGGAAGGCATTTTTTTTCCCGCTCGCCTGGGGTGATCTCGCAGAGCGTTTCACGCCGGTGCGAAGTCTTGCTCCAGGTCTCCTTCCCCGCGTGGATGCTTTCTGGAATCCCCGACGTCACCTGTCCAGATTTCCGGAAAGCTGGACGCGCCACGTGTTGATTCTCAAAAATACTCAATCGAATCAACGCCCCACGCTGACTCCTTAGCTGGCATCGACCTTGCCCTATAGAAGCGCGGCCGCAACGGCCCGACAACTACAGCATGGAGACAACGATGTCCGATTTCCCTCCCCGATATAGCTAGTTCTGTCTTGTCGCGGCCCGATACCGTGCCCAGGCGAGACGTCCGTTCGTTCGCGTGGCGCGCAGCGTGACAGGCCATTGGCTCATCCATATCGCAGGAAACATCATGAAGAAACCCATTCATAAAGTGCTCTACGTCCAGGTGATCGTCGCGATCGCCATCGGCATTGCACTCGGTCACTTTTCGCCCGACCTCGCCATCGACATGAAACCATTCGGCGACGCCTTCATCAAGCTGATCAAGATGGTGATTGGTCCGATCATTTTCTGTACCGTCGTGACGGGCATTGCCGGCATGGAGGATATGAAGAAGGTTGGACGGGTGGGCGGCAAGGCGCTGCTCTACTTCGAAATCGTTTCGTCGTTCGCGCTGGTGCTCGGTCTGATTGCCACGCACGTACTGAAACCCGGTGCCGGCTTCAATGTCGACCCGGCGACGCTCGACGGCAAGGCCGTCGCGTCATATGCAGCGAAAGCGCACGGTCAAAGCACCGTCGACTTCTTCATGCACATCATCCCGAACACGATCACGGATGCCTTCGCGCAGGGCGAAATCCTGCAGATCCTGCTGATCGCGCTGCTGTTCGGCAGTGTGCTCGCGACACTCGGCCCGCGTGGCAAGGTGGTGACTGAGTTGATCGACGGTTTGTCGAGCGTGCTGTTCGGCGTGGTGCGCATCGTCACCAAGCTCGCACCCATCGGTGCGTTCGGCGCGATGGCGTTCACCATCGGCAAGTACGGCATTGGCTCGCTGCTGCCCATGCTCAAGCTGATCGGCACGTTCTATCTGACCTCCATCGTGTTCGTGCTGGTCGTGCTCGGCAGCATTGCGCGCATGGTGGGTTTCAGCATCCTGCGCTTCGTGGCCTACATCAAGGAGGAACTGTTGATCGTGCTCGGCACGAGTTCATCCGAAGCCGCGTTGCCGCAGTTGATGATCAAGCTCGAAAAGCTGGGTTGCTCGCGCTCCGTGGTGGGTCTCGTCGTGCCGACCGGCTACTCGTTCAACCTGGACGGCACCAATATCTACATGACGATGGCCGTGCTGTTCATCGCCCAGGCGACCAACACCGACCTCACCTGGACGCAACAGATCACCTTGCTTGCGGTGACCATGCTGACCTCGAAAGGCGCGAGCGGCGTGACCGGTGCGGGCTTCATCACGCTCGCGGCGACCCTGGCCGTGGTGCCGACCATTCCGCTGTCGGGCATGGTGCTGATACTTGGCATTGACCGCTTCATGAGCGAATGCCGGGCGCTGACGAACATTGTCGGCAATGGTGTGGCGACGGTCGTCGTATCGGCATGGGAGAAGGAACTGGACCGCAGCAAGCTGCGCTCCATGCTGCGCGGTGAGGCGAGCGTGAAGGAAGTGGAAACGGCGGGCGCGTAACGGGCCCGGCGGCGGCGCGGCGGGCGTCGCTTCTCCGTCCCGCCTGCGCCGTCGTTTGTATCGCCGGTTGTCCCACCAGCTTGTGCCAAAATAACCGGACCTCACCCTTGGAATCCGCCAACGTGACGCGCCGTCTGCTGATTCTGTTCGCGCTCCTCGCCGGACTCGTGG
Source organism: Paraburkholderia sp. DHOC27 (assembly GCF_003429005.1). Lineage (GTDB taxonomy): Bacteria > Pseudomonadota > Gammaproteobacteria > Burkholderiales > Burkholderiaceae > Paraburkholderia. Next base: position 313,827 of record NZ_QVQV01000003.1, on the reverse strand, counting down.
CGGCGTGCGGGCTCACGTGGAGCATCACATGGCAACGCGGCATCGACGCGTTGCGGCGCAATGCTGCGGTGCGCGTCGATCGCACGGCGAATTCGCTCAAGAGCACGCTGGAGCGCTACGAGTCGCTGCCGTATTTGCTGGCCGAGCATCCGTATGTGCAGGACGTGCTGGTGAATCCGGATGCGCTGAACGTCGAGCGCGCCAATCATTACCTCGAAGACCTCAACCGCCACGCGCGGGCGACCGCCACCTACATCATCAAAGCCGATGGCCTGTGTGTGGCCGCGAGCAACTGGCACGAGCCGGAGAGCTTCGTCGGCGTCGAGTATCAATTCCGGCCGTATTTTCTCGATGCGGTCAGAGGCGGCGTGGGGCGTTTCTTCGGTATCGGCACCATCTCGCATGATCCTGGTTACTACATCTCTCAACCGGTACGGCGCGACGGCAAGATCGTCGGCGTCTCGGTCGTCAAGCTCAACCTGGAATGGTTCCAGGGTACAGATGCCGCCGAGCCGCTGATCGTCACGGACGATCATGGCGTGATCTTCCTTTCGTCAGTGCCAGCGTGGAAATATCACACGGTACGTCCGCTCTCCGGGGCCGTGGCCGATTCGATCTATCAGACGCGTCAATACGCGCGGCAGGAGATCGCGCCGCTGCCAGTGACGATTCAGCGCACCCTCGAAGGCGATGCGCAGATCGTGCGCGTGGGCGGTGGCCGCTATGCGCCGCGTTATCTGGCTACGCGCCGCTCGATGGGTGAGCCGGACTGGCATCTGATCACGATGGCGAGCGTGGATCCCGTGGACACCGACGCACGCAACGCCGCGGTCGTGGTCGGCTTCGGTTATGTGTCGCTATGCCTGCTGGCGTTCTACTGGCGGATGCGACGGGCGCGGTTGCGGGAGATTATGCGTGGCCGCGAACTGCTGCAACGCGCGTACGCGGAGTTGAATCAACGGGTGGCGGAGCGGACCGCGGATCTGTCGCAGGCGAACGAACAACTCAAGACCGAGGTGAGCGAACGCACGCGCGCCGAACAGGAGCTGCGCGCCGCCCATGATGAACTGATACAGGCGAGCAAGCTCGCGGCGCTGGGCCAGATGGCGGCGGGTATCACACACGAATTGAATCAGCCGCTCGCCGCGCTACGAGGATTCTCGGACAACACGCGCGTGCTGCTGGAACGTGGTGACCAGGCGGCTGCGCGCGAGAATCTGGAGGCTATTGCGTCGCTCACCGAACGGATGGGCAAGATCACGAATCAGTTGAAGCTGTTCGTGGGCCGCGCGCGACCGCGCAGTGCACGTGCACCACTGGCGCGTGCGTTACGCAATGTGCTGGCGCTGCTGCAAAAGCGGCTCGAGAGTGTGCAGGTGGTGCTGACCGTGATTGACGTCGAGGCGGGCACCCGCGTGTTGTTTGATCCGACTGTCGAACACGCAGACCTGGTAGGGAATTGCGATGAACTGCGGCTCGAACAGGTGCTGATCAACCTGCTCGGCAATGCGGTGGATGCGACCGCGGAGGTGGGGGCCGGTGAGGACGTGGGTGGCGCCACGAGCGGCGCCGTTTTGCGGGCGGGCGAACGGCCCATGCCGCGCATCGAGATTGAAATCGAAGCCACCGAAGCGACGTTGTCCATCTCCGTGCATGACAATGGGCCTGGCATTCCTGACGATGTCTTGCCACGACTCTTCGAGCCGTTCTTCACCACCAAGGAGATGGGACAGGGACTGGGGCTTGGTCTGGCGATTTCGTCGTCCATTGCGCGCGACGCCGGTGGCTCGCTGGTGGCGCGCAACGCGCCGGAAGGGGGCGCGCTGTTCGTGCTGACGTTACGCCGGGCACGCGTGCAGGCGACGCATCAGTTCGCGGAGAATCACTAAGCCGGTTTTTGTGTGCCGCGCGGACGAGGAAATTTGCCCAGCCATACTAATGAAAGATAAACAGATGTTCAAGGCGCCGAAGGATCATGGTCAACCATAGCTTGCCTGTGCTGTATATCGAAGACGACGAACTGGTGCGTCGCGCCAGCGTGCAGAGTCTGCAACTGGCGGGATTCACCGTGACGGGCCACGCGTCGGTCGAATCCGCAGCGCGCGATATCAACGCGGATTTTGCGGGCGTGATTGTCAGCGATATCCGTCTGCCGGGCGCAAGCGGCCTCGATCTGCTGGCGCAGTGTCACGAACGCGCACCGGACGTGCCGGTGATTCTGGTCACCGGACACGGCGATATCTCGATGGCCGTGCAGGCGATGCGCGACGGCGCCTACGACTTCATCGAGAAGCCGTTTGCATCCGAACGCCTGATCGAAACGGTGCGGCGCGCGCTCGAACGACGCACGCTGCTGCTCGAAAACCACGCGCTGCGCCGGCAACTAGCGGGACAAAACACGATTGCGCCGCGCATCATCGGCCGCAGTCCGGTCATCGAACAGGTGCGGCGTCTGATCGCGAATATCGCGCCCACCGACGCTTCGGTCCTGATCAATGGCGATACAGGTGCGGGCAAGGAACTGATTGCACGCAGCCTGCACGAGTTGTCGCCGCGTCGCGACAAGCCATTTATCGCGGTCAACTGCGGCGCGCTGCCCGAGCCGATGTTCGAATCGGAGATGTTCGGCTACGAGCAGGGGGCGTTTACCGGCGCAGCCAAACGACGCATCGGCAAGCTCGAACATGCATCAGGCGGCACGCTGTTTCTGGACGAGATCGAGAGCATGCCGCTCGGGCTGCAGGTGAAGCTGCTGCGCGTGCTGCAGGATGGCGTGCTGGAACGGCTCGGCTCGAATCAGCCCATTCGCGTGAACTGCCGGATCGTCGCCGCCGCCAAAGGCGATATGACGGAGCACGTCGCGGCCGGTACGTTCCGGCGCGATCTGTTGTACCGGCTCAACGTGGTGACGATCGCGCTGCCGCCGCTTGCGGAGCGTCGCGAGGACATCGTGCCGCTCTTCGAACATTTCCTGCTCGACGCGGCGGTGCGTTATCAACGGCCCGCGCCGATCCTCACCGACCGTCAACGCGCGGGTCTGATGCAGCGCGACTGGCCCGGCAATGTGCGGGAACTGCGCAACGCCGCGGATCGCTTCGTGCTCGGTGTCGCGGAGGATCCGATGACCGTGTCTGCCAGTGAGGCGTCCGATGCGCAACCGCTCAAGGAGCGTGTCGAGCAGTTCGAGCGGGCCGTGATCGCACAGGCACTGGAGCAGACGGGCGGCAGCGTGGCGGTGGCGGCGGACCGTTTGCAGTTAGGCAAGGCCACGCTCTACGAGAAGATCAAGCGGTATGGGTTGGCGGTGAAAGGGGACGCGGAACGGTGAGCACGCTGGCGGCTTGAGTGCAGGCTAAGGCATACGCGCCAAAAGCAACGCGCCGGTAGCAGAGAGCCTGCTACCGGCGCGTTTTGTTTGGGAAGCGCGTTGCTTCAGGTTGCTTCAGGCCGACTTCAGCGCCTTTTCGAGCAGCTGATCGAGTTCGGCGAACTGCGGCTCGCCGACGTAGCGCTTCAGAATCTTGCCGTCCTTGTCTACTACGAAGGTGGTCGGCGTCAGTTGCACGTTGCCGAACTGCTTGGCAGCCGAACCGTCGTCCATCGCAACCTTGAACGGCAAACGGCGCGTTTCGCTGTAATTCGCCACGTACATGGGCGCATCGTAGTTCATGGCCACCGCCACGAATTCCAGCCCTTGGCCCTTGAAGCGGTTATAGGTCTTCACCATCTGCGGCATTTCCTGCATGCAGGTGTCGCAGTTGGTCGCCCAGAAGTTGATCAGATAAACCTTGCCTTTCAGATCAGCCGTCGAGACCTTCTGCCCCGAAAGCAGCGTGAAAGTCGCGTCGGGCACACGCTGCTGGCCGTTGAACGCGAAGTAACCGGCAACCGCAATGGCGCCGGCAACGACGGCCATTGCAAGGTAGCGGACAGGGCTGGCGCGTTTGGAAGCGGGGGTAGCACTCATGATCGGGACCTCAAGATTCGCGCAGAACGCGCGCAACGTAGCTGGGCTATTGTAGCCGGATCGCCGAATTCCTGGGCAAGCCAGGAGCGCGCCTTGTCGGGTCGGAGATAATGGTGCTTTATGCCTCAGTCTTTTCCGACACCTTTCCCATGCCTCGTCCCGCTTCTGGATTGCCCGTCCCACGCCTGCTGCTTCGCGCCATTACTCTCCTCACCGCCGCCGCGCGCCGGCTTGAGCGCCAACCGGGCTCACCTTTCTTCGGAATCCGCGCGCTGGTGGCCACCGTCATGTGCGTCATTGCCGTGAGCGGCACGTTGACGGCCTGCTCGCCGACCTACGACTGGCGCACCATCATGAACAACGACAACGGCTACTCCGTGGATCTGCCCGCCAAGCCCAGCGACGACGCGCGCCAGATCGACATTGGCGGCACGCCCATGCAGATGGCCATGCAAACGGCAGAAGCCGGCAAGGCGGTATTCGCGGTCGGCACGGTGATGCTGCCTTCGGACACGCCCCAGACCCAGCAAGCCGCGCTCGACTTCCTGCGCGACGGCCTTGCCCGCAACGTAGGCGCCGCGCCGGATGCGCACGCGGTGCCGATCCCGCTGGCGGCCGGCGGCCAGATCGCCGGGCTGGAGATGAAGCTGAGCGGCAAGGCGGGTGAGGACAAGGAAAGCCGCACCATCTATGCGCGGCTGGTGGTACATGGCAAGCGCGTGTATCAGGCGGCGATCATTGCGAGCCAGCCGTTGCCGCAGGAACAGGTGGACCAGTTTTTCCAGTCGTTCCAGCTCTATTGATTGGCGGCTAAACACTAGCGGTCTTCGAGGCCGCGTCATGATCAAATGCCTGAGTGAAAGTTCCTTCGCAGGTTGTAGCGCTAATTCATGGATTTCATGGACCTTTTCCTGTTACCCACAGGGCTTGTGGATAACTTTGTGGAGAACGTTTGCGAGATGCCCGCAAATGCCCATCCGGCGGGCTTTCTGTTAGTTTTACCGCATTCTGCATATTTTAAAAAGCGAAATAAAATCAATGACTTGAGTTCTGCGCCTTAAATGCACCTTTCGAATGCCTTGGAATTTGTCAGGAAGGCGTTTGTGTGCATAAGTCAAGTCTTGACAGTTATTTTTTTGCTTTACGCGGATGCAAACGCGCGCCGATATTGGACCGCTTCGGCGATCTGCCCCCCGCTGGGCATTTCGTCGCCCGCGAGATCCGCGACGGTGCGCGCCACCTTCAGCACGCGGTAATAGGCGCGTGCCGACCAGCCGAAGCGATCGCCTGCTTCGCGCAGCAGCGCCTCGCCGGCCGCATCCGGGCGACAGACCTCATCCACCTCGCGCCCGCTCAACTCGCGGTTGGTTTTCCCTTGACGCGCCAGTTGCCTCGCGCGCGCCGCGCTGACGCGCTCCGCAATCGCAGCGCTGGATTCACCGCTGACAGCCGTTCGCGCGGATAACTCGGCGGGCGTTAGCGCAGGAATCTCGATCTGGATGTCGATCCGGTCGAGCAGCGGTCCCGAGAGCTTGCGCAGATAGCGGGCGGCCACCTCCGGCGTACAGCGGCAGCGTCCATTCGGATCGCCGCGCCATCCACACGGGCACGGATTCATGGCCGCGATCAACTGGCAGGCAGCGGGGAAGTCCGCTTGCAGGGCGGCGCGCGAAATCGTGATGCGTCCAGCTTCGAGCGGTTCGCGCAGCGTCTCCAGGACGTGCCTGTCGAACTCGGGAAGCTCGTCGAGGAACAACACGCCGAGATGCGCGAGGGTGATTTCTCCTGGCTGCGGCGGATTGCGCCCGCCGACCAGCGCCGCCGCGCTCGACGAATGATGCGGCGCGCGGAACGGCCGTCGACGCCACTGCGTGGGCGAGAAGCCGGTCCTGCTGGCAGACAGCAGGGCGGCAGAAGTAAGTGCTTCCTCATCCGTCATGGGCGGCAACAGGCTGGGCAGCCGCGCTGCCAGCATCGACTTCCCGGCGCCCGGAGGGCCGACCATCAGGACATGATGACCACCGGCCGCGGCCACTTCCAGCGCCCGTCGCGCGCCGCGTTGACCGATCACGTCCGTCATGTCGGGTTGACCGACGACGGGCGCATCGCTGAGTTCCGGCGCGCTCACCGGCGTGAGTCGGCAATCGGGCGTGCCGGCCAGATGCGCGCATAGCGCGGGCAGGTCGGCGGCGCCGTAGACGTCCACGCCGGGCACGAGGGCGGCCTCGGCCGCGCTGGCCGCCGGTAGGTAAAGCTCGGGTGGGCGATCCATCTCGCGAGTCCGTTCCGTGGAGGCTAACGGGAGCGCGCCACTGCCAGCATCCGCAGCCGCATACGACCCCTCAGCGACACTCGCCTCCTCATGCGCCGTATGGCTGCGCGCCGTGCCGCATGCCATCGCAAACGCACCGCGCATGGGACGCAACGCACCGGTCAACGACAACTCGCCGGCAAACTCGCGATGCATCAGCGACTCCGCCGGAATCTGTCCGCTCGCGGCGAGGATTCCAAGCGCGATGGGCAGATCGAAGCGCCCCGATTCTTTGGGCAAATCCGCTGGCGCCAGATTGACGGTGATGCGCCGCACTGGAAAGTCGTAGCCACAGTTCTGCAGTGCCGCGCGCACGCGTTCGCGGCTTTCGCGCACTTCCAGATCCGGCAGGCCGACGATCGAAAAAGAGGGTAATCCGTTGGCGAGGTGGACCTCGACCGTTACTTCGGGCGCGCGGCCAGCGGCCGGCGCGCGACTGCGCACCACGGCAAGCGACATGATTTCTCCCGTCAGACGGCGCGCAGCGTGCGCGCACAGTCTCCTAAAGCGCTGATGACGTCACGGCTCGCTTGCCGGTGATGTTTCGCTCTCAAGAAAACGCTGGCCTGTTTCGAGTTTCTCGCCGCGCGCACGATCACCCGCCTCGCCGCACGCTCGGGGTGGCGGGAGCAGTGGTGATCGGGGCGCTCGGGATGATCGGACGGATCGAAAGATCAGGAGACCTTCCGTTGTGGAGATCTCCGTGATGCGGCAGGCCAGAGGTATGAACCGCAGCCGGGTTCAGGACGTATGCGTGACCGGCAGCTTCTGTTCGAGTTCGGCGACCCGGCGCTCCAGTTCCTCGAGGCGCGCGCGCGTGCGCACCAGCACCTGGGTCTGGGTATCGAATTCTTCGCGCGTGACGAGATCGAGCTTCGAGAAGCCTTGCGACAGCATGGCCTTGACGTTGCGTTCGACATCCTTGGCCGGCGAGTTCTTGAGCAGATCGCTCACGCGCGCCTGCAAATCGTTAAAGACGTCGTTCGGTTGCTTCATGGTGTTCCCCTTGGATGCACAAAAAATGTGCATGTAACGTTACGTCTGTGCCCCGAATCAACTGATGATCGGTTTTGGTGCATGGTTGATTGGCGGGCGTCCGGGCATGAGCGCCTTTGGTGCGCTCGCTGCATTCGGTGCCTGCGGACACTCTAGCAACGATCCACGCCACGCGCCACCGTTCCCCGCCCACGTTGGCCATCCGGCCAGGGGTGCGCCGCAGCGGTGCGCGGTACCGGTTCCATGTCACTGGATGTTCACATGGCATGCGAGTTGCTGTTACTGCCCCGCGCGCACTGCCGGGACGTTTTACCGGCGTGCATCGACGGGCGAGCGGGTCGCCGGAGGTCGACGCAACGGCACAGGTGAACCAGTAACGACGGGTCAGCAGATCAGGTCAAGCAACGGGTTACGCAAACGGGTTAGCAACGGGTTACGCAACTACAGCGAGGATTTTCATGAAACTGATTACCGCAATCATCAAGCCGTTCAAGCTCGATGAGGCGCGTGAAGCCTTATCGGCCATCGGCGTCTCCGGAATCACGGTGACAGAGGTGAAGGGCTTTGGACGTCAGAAGGGCCACACCGAGTTGTACCGCGGGGCCGAGTACGTGGTCGATTTCCTGCCGAAGGTGAAGATCGAGGCCGCGGTCTCGGACGACATCGTCGACCAGGCCATCGAAGCACTCGAACGTGCGGCACGCACCGGCAAGATTGGCGACGGCAAGATCTTCGTCACGCCGATCGAGCAAGTGATTCGGATTCGCACCGGGGAGACCGGGGCGGACGCCCTGTAATAAAAGATAGCGACAAGAGGAAACGAAGATGCGCAAATTATTGATGTCCTTGCTGATGGCCGGATCGCTGCTTGCGGGCGGTATCGGCGCCGCTCTCGCGGACGACGCTTCAGCACCCGCAGCCGCCTCCGCACCTGCCGACACCACGGCAAGCGCACCGGCTGCCGACGCGTCGGCACCTGCGGCCACCGCAGGCACCGCCAACGCAGCTTCCGCGGCCGATGCCTCGGGCGCAGCCGCTGCCGCCGCACCGGCAGCACCGACCGCACCGTTCTCGGTCGATTCGTCGAAGATCAACTCGGGCGACACCGCCTGGATGCTGACCTCCACCGCGCTCGTGCTGTTCATGACGATCCCGGGTCTCGCACTGTTCTACGGCGGCATGGTCCGCAAGAAGAACGTGCTGGCGACGCTGATGCAAAGCTTCGCGATCACCTGCGTGGTGACGATCGTCTGGGTGGTGGTGGGCTATAGCCTCGCCTTCACGCCGGGCGGCATGTTCATCGGCGGCTTCTCGCGTGTCTTCATGGCCGGGATGAACTACATCCACGGCGACAAGGCCACGACGCTGACGGTTAGCCACCTCGCGCCGACGATCCCGGAAACGGTCTACTGCGTGTATCAGATGACCTTCGCGATCATCACGCCGGCCCTGATCACGGGTGCCTTCGCTGACCGCATGAAGTTTTCGGCCATGCTGGTATTCATGACCCTGTGGTCGATCATCGTCTACTCGCCGATCGCGCACATGGTCTGGGAACCGACCGGCTGGCTGGCTACGGCAGGCATCCTCGACTTCGCAGGCGGCACGGTGGTGCACATCAACGCCGGTATCGCTGGTCTGGTGTGCTGCCTGGTGCTCGGCAAGCGCGTCGGCTACGGCAAGGAAGTGATGGCTCCGCACAACCTCACGCTCACGCTGATTGGTGGCGCGATGCTGTGGGTGGGCTGGTTCGGTTTCAACGCAGGTTCGGCAGTGGCAGCAGACGGCCGTGCCGGCTTCGCGATGTTCGCTACGCAAGTGGCAACGGCAGCCGCAGCACTCGCCTGGATGTTTGCTGAGTGGATCGCCAAGGGCAAGCCGTCGGTGCTCGGTATCGTGTCGGGTGCAGTGGCGGGTCTGGTGGCGATTACGCCGGCTTCGGGCTTCGTCGGGATCGGCGGTTCGCTGGTGATCGGTATTGCTGCTGGCGTGATCTGCTTCTGGTCGGCGACGTGGCTCAAGGCCAAGCTCGGCTACGACGACTCGCTCGACGCGTTCGGCGTGCACTGCGTCGGCGGTATCGTCGGTGCACTGCTGACGGGCGTGTTCGCGGTGAAGGACATTGGCGGCGCGGACGGCAGCGTGATCCTGCAGGCCAAGGGCGTGCTGACGACGCTGGTCTACAGCGGCGTGGTGAGCTTCATCCTGCTGAAGGTGATCGATCTGGTGATGGGCATCCGCGTGACGGAAGAAGAGGAACGCGAAGGCCTGGACGTGAGCCTGCACGGCGAACACGTCGAATAAGACTTCAACTGGCTTGGTACGCCCGGATCGGCCACGGTTTTAGGCCACTGCTTTTCAGGCAACGTCTGAAAGCACCCGCACCGCGATCCGGGCGGTTCTGAACGACGAACAAGCGCAGCGACTTTGGCCCGCCTCTGGCGGGCCTTTTTCTTTGTGGGGCTTTACGGATGAGGCCGGGGGAATCGCGCTAAACTGGTCTGGACGGGCAGTCTGCGCCGACCGGCGGGCTATCGTGCCGATAGTCGGATTGCATCCGCGTCCTGCTTGCGAAATGGAGAAACCGTCCCCAAATGGGCAGAGCATTTGCTCTACAATCTTTTTTCTCCAGTCTGCGAGTGATCAATGGTTCCGCACCTAGTTACGGCGTTAAACGGCCCGCTGCTCGACCTCGAGCGGAAGATCCTCGACGCTACACCCGCCATCGAACGCTGGTTCCGTCTCGAATGGCAGGAGCACACGCCGCCGTTCTATTGCTCGGTGGACTTGCGTAACGCCGGTTTCAAACTCGCGCCAGTCGACACCAATCTGTTCCCCGGTGCATTCAACAATCTGCCGCAGGAAGTGTTGCCGCTGGCCGTGCAGGCCGCTATGGCCTCGATCGAGAAGATCTGCCCGGATGCAAAGAACCTGCTGGTCATTCCGGAGCGCCACACCCGTAACGCGTTTTACCTCGAGAATGTCGCGCGTCTGGCTACCATCATGCGTCAGGCGGGCTTGAACGTCCGCTTTGGCACGCTCGACGAAAGCATCGTCGGTCCCGTCACCATTGCGCTGTCCGACGGGCAAAAGATCGTGCTCGAACCGCTCGAGCGCTCGGCGCGCCGGCTGGGTTTGAAGAACTTCGATCCGTGCTCGATTCTCCTGAACAATGACCTGTCCGGGGGCATTCCGCCGGTGCTGGAGAATCTGCACGAGCAATATCTGCTGCCGCCGCTGCACGCAGCGTGGGCCGTGCGTCGCAAGTCGACACACTTTTCCTGCTACGACGACGTAGCCAAGAAGTTCGCGAAGATGGTGGAGATCGACCCGTGGATGATCAATCCATACTTCGCGCACGTGGAAGGCGTCGACTTCCAGGAGCGCACGGGCGAAGAAGCGTTGGCCGATGCCATCGACGGCGTGCTGAAGAAGATCGCGCGGAAGTACCGCGAGTACGGCATCGCGGAGAAGCCGTATGTGGTGATCAAGTCCGATGCGGGCACTTACGGCATGGGCGTGATGACCGTGCACGACGCCTCCGAAGTGGCCGCGCTCACCAAGCGTGAACGCGCGAAGATGGCCGCCACCAAAGACGGTCTCGAAGTGCACGACGTGATCGTGCAGGAAGGCGTCTACACGTTCGAGCGCATTGGCGAGGAAGTGGCGGAACCGGTCGTGTACATGATCGATCGCTATGTGGTGGGCGGTTTCTATCGCGTGCATGGCAGCCGCGAGCGCGATCAGAATCTGAACGCGCCGGGCATGCACTTCGTGCCGCTCGGCTTCGAGCACACCGCGCTGCCGGATGCGCATGCCAAGCCGGGCGCGGCGCCGCCGAACCGCTTCTACATGTACGGCGTGGTCGCGCGTCTGGGCTTGCTGGCGGCTTCCGTGGAACTGGAAAAAACCGATCCGGAAGCGATTCAGGTTTGATCCGCGTAGGCGCGTGACGTGGGCGCGTTAGCCCCTCCGCGCGGGCGCTGCGGCGTGTCAGGGTAGCGCGCGCCGCTTTTGTTTAACCCATCATGTCAGGCCCATCAGGGCGCTTCAGGACCTTCATGGACATTCTGTTTATCGCCGATCCGCTAGATCACTTCAAGATCTACAAGGATTCCACCTACGCCATGATGGCCGAAGCCGCGCGGCGCGGTCACACGCTCTATACCTGCGAGCCGCAACACCTCGCATGGAGCGGCGCGGACGTGGAGGCGAACGTGCAGCGCTTTGCGATTGTCGGCGATCAGGCGGACGGTCACCGCGAGCCGTGGTATGCCGCGGAAGCCCCTGCGCCGCGCTCGCTGAAGAGTTTCAGTGCTGTGCTGATGCGCAAGGATCCGCCGTTCGACATGGAGTACGTGACCTCCACGTGGCTGCTCGAAATGGCCGAACGGGGCGGGGCGCGCATCTTCAACAAGCCGCAGGCCATTCGCGATCACTCGGAAAAGCTCGCCATTGGCGAGTTTCCGGAGTTCGTCGCGCCGACGCTCGTCACGCGTGATGCCGCGAGGCTGCGCGCGTTTCACGCCGAGCATGGTGACGTGATTCTCAAGCCGCTCGACGGCATGGGCGGCATGGGCGTGTTCCGCGTGAAAGCGGACGGCATGAACCTCGGCTCCATCATCGAAATGCTGAGCCACGATGGCGCGCGCTCGGTGATGGCGCAGAAGTTCATCCCGCAGATCAAGGACGGCGACAAGCGCATTCTGTTGATCGGCGGCGAGCCGGTGCCGTATTCGCTGGCGCGGATTCCGCAGGGCAACGAGGTGCGTGGCAATCTCGCCGCCGGCGGCCTGGGTGTCGCGCAGCCGCTGACGGACCACGATCGCAAGATCGCCGCCGCGCTGGGTCCCGTGCTGGCCGCGCGTGGCTTGCTGCTGGTCGGGCTCGATGCGATCGGCGACTATCTGACCGAAGTGAACGTGACGAGCCCCACCTGCTTCCGCGAAATCATGGATCAGACCGGTTTCGATGTGGCGGCCATGTTTATCGACGCACTGGAGCGTGCGACCGCCTGAGCCTGAATGTGGGCTTGAACGTGGCTGGCTCGCCGCAATGTGTTGTGTTGGCGCATTCAGCGTCATCACGGCGGATACAGCAGGTTGAGCCGTGCGAAGATGAACGAAACCGTGCCGGAGCATCAAAAACGACCCTGCTACAATGCCCGGTCGTCACGCAGTCAGGCGTTTAATACGCGTGAAGCGGACATAACTGGCACATAGCAGCGCTCGTCGCCGGGCTTTATCGGCCCACCTGGCGGGCGCAGGAGACGCCGATCCGACCCTCCTGACCATCGGCCGGTCGAGGGTATGACAGCCGGGCAACGCCCGCGCTACGGTTCACGGCCGTTTTTGCAGCAAGGCTGACATGGCAGGCATTCTGATCATTGCGCACACTCCGCTCGCTACCGCGTTGCGCGAGTGTGTGGCTCACGTTTATGGCGGCTTACCCGCCCGCATCGGCGTGATCGACGTTACGCCCGATTGCGATCCCGCTCAGGTCGTTTCATTCGCTTACGCGGAAATCGAACGGTTGCGCGAAGAGAACGGCGCGTTGGTGCTGACCGATATGTTTGGCGCCACGCCGTCCAATATCGCCGCGCGGCTAGCCACGCTGCCCGACGTACGGGTGCTGGCCGGCGTGAATTTACCCATGCTGTTGCGCGCGGTCTGTTACCGCACCACACCGCTGGAGACGCTGGTCGACAAGGCGCTCGCGGGTGCCACCAAGGGTGTGCACGCGATCAATGCGTCGACGCCGGCGCCGGTCGCGCCGCCCGCAGGCTCCAACGAATGCCTGCCGGCCATGCCGCCCGAGACCGATCTGACCCACAAGCACGGCACAACGAGTCTCTAACCGTATCAGTCTTACTTTTTCATCACCTCAACAGGCGCGCTTCGGACTATCACATGCTGCAACAGGAAACGACTATCGTGAACAAGCTGGGGTTGCACGCTCGCGCGTCGGCCAAGCTGACGCAACTGGCAGGTAACTTTCAGGCAGAAATCTGGATGAGCCGTAACGGACGGCGCATCAACGCAAAGAGCATCATGGGGGTGATGATGCTGGCAGCGGGGATAGGCAGCACGGTGCTCATCGAAACCGAAGGTACCGACGAGAAAGAAGCGATGGACGCACTGCTGAAACTCATCGCTGATAAATTCGGCGAGGGTCAGTAAGCGCAGCGGACTGATCCGTCTCTAACATGACGCCGCGGCTTGCCGCGGCGTTTTTTTTAGCACTTCACAATTTTTAGCATCCACAATCGTCAACATAACAGTGACCTGAAAGCACGCGAGGGATCGCGTCGCAGGATCGCAAGCTGTGGGTAGGCAAGATGTCGGCAACAGGACACTTTCTTTGTTGCGGCGCACACCGATGAGGCACGCGGGGACTCGCTGCGGAATTTATAATGACGCGCAGGGTCTGAGAGCATTGCAGCGGTATACCGCGGCATCACACAACTAGAGGAGGTGCGCGTGTCGTTCACGCTGCATGGAATTCCCGTGTCACGCGGTATCGCCATCGGGCGGGCCTATCTGATCGCCCCGGCTGCACTCGACGTCGACCACTATTTGATCGAACCTGCCCAGATCGAGGGTGAGGTCGAGCGGTTTCGCTCGGCTCAGGAAAGCGTTCATCAGGAGCTCGATGCATTGCGCGAGGATCTCGCTGCGGATGCGCCGAGCGAAATGGGCGCGTTCATCAACGTTCATTCAATGATCCTGAACGACGCGATGCTCGTGCAGGAAACCATCGATCTGATCCGTACCCGCCGCTACAACGTCGAATGGGCGCTGACGGAGCAACTCGAGCGCCTGTCGCGTCACTTCGACGACATCGAAGACGAATATCTGCGCGAGCGCAAAGCCGATATCCAGCAGGTGGTCGAGCGTATTTTGAAGGCGCTGGCGGGGGCATCGACGGCGAGTCTCGTCAATGGCGTGCACGGCAAGTGCGACGAGATGATCGTGGTGGCCCACGACATCGCGCCGGCCGACATGATGCAGTTCAAGACGCAGACCTTCCAGGGCTTCGTCACGGATCTGGGGGGACGTACCTCGCATACGGCCATCGTGGCGCGTAGCCTCGGCATTCCAGCCGCAGTGGGCGTTCAGCATGCCAGCGCACTGATTCGCCAGGACGATCTGATCATCGTCGACGGCGATCATGGCATCGTGATCGTCGATCCGGCGCCCATCGTCCTCGAAGAATATTCGTATCGGCAAAGCGAGAAGGCGCTCGAACAGCGCAAGCTGCAGCGCCTGAAGTTCTCGCCCACGCAGACGCTGTGCGGTACGCGCATCGAACTGTGCGCGAACATTGAGCTGCCGGACGACGCCAAGGCGGCCGTGGAAGCGGGCGCGACCGGCATTGGCCTGTTTCGCACCGAGTTCCTGTTCATGAATCACAAGAACAAGCTGCCGGAAGAGGATGAACAGTTCGAGGCGTATCGCCGCGCAGTGGAACTGATGAACGGTCTGCCCGTGACGATCCGCACCATCGACGTGGGCGCGGACAAGCCGCTTGATTCGATGGGCGGTGGTGACGGCTACGAAACCGCGCCGAACCCTGCGTTGGGGCTGCGGGCCATTCGCTGGAGTCTGTCCGAGCCGCAGATGTTCCTCACGCAATTGCGCGCCATCCTGCGTGCGTCGGCGTTCGGTACGGTGAAGATTCTGATTCCGATGCTCGCGCACGCGCAGGAAATCGACCAGACGCTCGATCTGCTTCGTGAGGCACGGCGTCAGCTCGACGACGCCGGTCTCGCGTATGCGCCGAATGTGCAGGTTGGCGCGATGATCGAGATTCCGGCGGCTGCGATTGCGTTGCCGCTGTTTCTCAAGCGCCTCGACTTTCTGTCGATCGGCACTAACGATCTGATTCAGTACACGCTCGCCATCGATCGCGCCGACAACTCCGTCGCGCATCTCTACGATCCGCTGCATCCGGCGGTGCTGCATCTCATCGCGTTCACGCTGCGTGAAGCGAAGCGTGCGAACGTGCCGGTGTCGGTGTGTGGCGAGATGGCGGGAGACCCGGCCTTGACGCGTCTGCTGCTGGGCATGGGCCTCACCGAGTTTTCGATGCACCCGAGTCAGTTGCTGGTGGTCAAGCAGGAAATCCTGCGCTCGCACGTGAAGGCGCTGGAAAAGCCGGTGGCCGATGTGCTGGCGTCCTACGAGCCGGAAGAGGTGCAGGCGGCGTTGAAGCTGGTCGCGCTGGCTTGAGGGGCTGGCGTTGAGGTGATTCGTTGTGCTCCGGTCATGCGTGGCTTTGCATGGCCGGAGGTTTTAGCGGGTCTCGTTGTTTTCAATCACGGTGCTGATCATGTGATCCGCCGCACACCGGGCAATCCGGCTGGCGCGCAATGCGCATCGTGTTCCATTCCATTCGCAGCGAATCGAGCATCATCAGGCGTCCTACGAGCGGCGTGCCGATCCCGGCAATGACCCGCAATGCCTCCGCTGCCTGCATTGCACCGATGATCCCCACCGTGGGCGCAAACACGCCCATCGTCGAACACGCCACTTCCTCGAACGGCTGATCCTCAGGAAACACGCACGCATAGCAGGGTGACGCCGGATCGCGGAAATCGAACGTGCTGATCTGACCGTCGAAACGTAGCGCTGCACCCGACACCAACGGCACCCCATGCGCACGGCAGGCGCGATTGATGGCGTGCCGCGTAGCGAAGTTGTCCGTGCAATCGAGCACGACCGTCGCATGAGGCACGGCGGCTTCGAGCCAGGCGTCGTCCACGCGTTCTGCGACGGCTTCTACCACCACGTCCGGATTGAGCTGCGCAATCGCGTCGCGTCCCGAGTGCACCTTCTTGCGGCCTACCGATGCAGTCACGTGCAGGATCTGCCGTTGCAGGTTGGTGAGATCGACGGTATCGGCATCGACCAGCGTCAGCTTGCCCACTCCCGCCGCCGCCAGATACATCGCCGCCGGCGAGCCAAGGCCGCCCGCGCCGACGACGATGGCGTGTGCATCGAGAAAGCGCTGCTGAGCCTCGATGCCGAGTTCATCGACGAGGATGTGGCGGGAATAGCGAAGCAGTTGGTCGTCGTTCATAAAAAGGCGCGTGAGTGGGCGGCGCGGTTCGGTAGGCAGGTGCGGATCAGTGTTGAGGTAAAAGCCTGCGTCGCGCGCGTGAGAGCGGATATTTTAATCGCGCTGTAGAAAGAGAACGGGCCATCACAGCATTCGCTGCGATGGCCCGTCGGATCTTGCTTGAGAGGAGCTCGGCGGCGGCGGCTCGCGCTGAGCCGCCGTGACGCCCGGTCCCTTTAGTTGCTCTGCGAAGCCGGCGCCGGCGCGGAAGCCGGCGTTGCGTCAGACGCGCCCATGCCCGGCACCGGGTTGGTCGGCTTCACCGCAACCGGCGCCGAAGCCGATTGCTCCGGCTTGTTCTGCGCCATGCGACGTTCGGAGAGCGACTTCGACTCCTGCACCGGCTTGCCTTCCAGCTTGTTCAGAGCCTGTTGCAGCATGAAGTCGTCAGCCGAACCGAACTCCACCGGCTTGCGGTCGCGGTCCTTCTGGCGCTGTTCCGGCGTCTTCTTGTCGTTCTGCTCTTCGAGTGCGCGCAACTGGTCCATGCGCTCCTGCTCGCGCTGGTCCTGTTCCTTCTTCTCGTTCGGGTCCTGGGTATTTGCCAGGTGGTTCGAGTAGTCGACTTCGCGCGTCACGAGTGCGTCATCCGGATCGCCATCAGCGTATTGATCCACCGCGATGTCAGGACGGATGCCCTTGTTCTGGATGGAACGGCCGCTCGGCGTGTAGTAGTACGCCGTGGTCAGACGCAGCGCCGTGTCAGCGGTCATCGGACGCACCGTCTGCACCGAACCCTTGCCGAACGAAGTCTTGCCGACGATCAGCGCGCGGTGCTGATCCTGCAGCGCACCGGCGACGATTTCCGAAGCCGACGCCGAGTAGGCGTTGGTCAGCACGATCATCGGCACCGTCTTGAAGATCGGCGCTTCGTCCTTCAGCGGATCGCTGTCAAACGACGGTAGACGGTAGTTGTCGTAGTTGTCGCGATAGACCTGCTTCGAATCCGGAATCTGGCCGTTGGTCGACACCACCACCGAATCCGGCGGCAGGAACGCGCCCGCCACACCCACTGCACTTTGCAGCAAACCGCCGCCGTTGTTGCGCAGGTCGAGGATCAGGCCCTTCAGGTTCGGCTGCTGGCGCGCGATGTCCTGCAGTTTCGCGGCCAGATCAGGCGTGGTGCGCTCCTGGAAGCTGGTGATGCGGATGTACGCATAGCCCGGCGCGAGGATCTTCATCTTCACGCTCTGCACCTTGATGATGGCGCGCGTCACCGTGAGCGGGAACGTGCGGTCATCGGTCTTGCGGAAGATGGTGAGCGTGACCTTGGTGCCCGGATCGCCGCGCATCTGCTTGACCGCCTGGTCGAGCGTCATGCCTCGCACCGGCTTGTCGTTGATGCGCGTGATCAGGTCGCCCGGACGGATACCGGCGCGGAACGCCGGAGTGTCTTCGATCGGCGAGATGACCTTGATCAGGCCGTCTTCCGAGGAAATCTCAATGCCGAGGCCCGCGAAGCGACCCTTGGTCTGTTCCTGCAGTTCTTCGTAATCGGTCTTGTCGAGATACGACGAGTGCGGGTCGAGGCTCGACACCATGCCTTTGATTGCAGCGGTCAGCAGCTTCTTGTCGTCGACCGGCTCCACGTATTCATGCTTGATCTGCCCGAAAACTTCGGCGAAAAGCCTCAACTGGTCGAGCGGCAGCGGGGCGGCCGCATTGGCTGCGGCGGCACTGCTGGCCGGCTGCTGCGCCGAGGCGGAAAGTTGCAATGTGGCAAAAACGCCGGTAGCAAGGCCCGCGGCAATCAGGCCGATATTTTTCAGGTTCTTTCGCATAGAGTCTGTTGCGGTCGGAAGCGCGTGGCTGCGTCAATGAGATAGGGACGGACAAGTATAACTGCACACCTGCTCCGACAGGGGCACAGCGCTGACAAACGAGGTTCGACAGCGCCGGCCGTGGCAGGTTCGGGGCGCGGGCGGCGCGGCGCCAAAGTAATGTGCGGTAACAGGATGGCCGCGCGTCCGTTGAGATACGCTGCGTGCCGCGCCCGGTAACGGGTGGCCGCATACTGGCCGCACGACTGCCCGGCGTTTCCCGCAGTTTTGCGCAGCTTTGAATTGCGCTTTATGCCGCGAATGGCCGGCCCGCATTGCGTCGCCCGGTGATGGGACATGCTTTTGGACAACGCATGAGGGGCCATCACAGCGGCCGCCCGACTCCGCTGAAGGACGACGGTCACCGCGTAACGATGGACCAGCCCGCTGAGCCTGTTTGAAGCCCGCGGGCAGCCCGAGTTGAGCCCCTCAGCCCGCCTTGCCCTGCTTTGCGACGGCAGCCTGGGCCTTGGCGATCGCGTCCTGGTCGCCCAGGTAGTAGTGCTTGATGGGCTTCAGATCGGCGTCCAGTTCATACACGAGCGGCACGCCGTTCGGGATGTTCAGGCCGACGATGTCGTCGTCCGAGATGTTGTCCAGATACTTCACCAACGCGCGGATCGAGTTGCCGTGGGCGGCGATCAGCACCTTGCGGCCCGATTTGATGGCCGGGGCAATGGACTCGTTCCACATGGGCAGCACGCGCGCGACCGTGTCTTTCAGGCACTCGGTGAGCGGCAGTTCTTCGCGCGGTACTTTGGCGTAGCGCGGGTCGTTGTAGGCGGTGCGCTCGTCGGACGGATCCAGCGCCGGCGGCGGCGTGTCATAGCTGCGGCGCCAGACCAGCACCTGCTCGTCGCCGAACTTCGCGGCCGTTTCAGCCTTGTTCAGGCCCGACAACGCGCCGTAGTGACGCTCGTTGAGACGCCACGAGTGGACCACCGGCAGATACATCAGGTCCATCTTGTCCTGCACGTGCCAGAGCGTGCGGATGGCGCGCTTCAGGACGGACGTGTAGGCAATGTCGAACGTGTAGCCAGAGTCTTTCAGCAGCACGCCAGCCTGCTGCGCTTCGTTGTTACCCTGTTCGGTCAGGTCGACGTCGACCCAGCCCGTGAAGCGGTTTTCCTTGTTCCACGTCGATTCGCCGTGGCGGATGAGAACGAGTTTGTACATGAGAAGGCCGGTCGGTAGTGAGGAAGCGGTAAAGCGCAGCAGGCGCGGCCGAGTGGACCGCCGCCATCGCGTCAGGCGGTTATTTTATAATGGTCGGATTGTCCCTTTCTGATTTTTCCGATTTCTCTCTTTTTCGGCGGATTTTCCGTGAAGTTTTTCACCGATTACACAAACCTTGTACTCATCGCAGTCGTCCTCATCTCCGGTGGGTTGCTGCTGTGGCCGACGATCAGCCGCCGCGGCCGTGGTGGCCTGAACGCCGCCGCTGCCACCCAGCTGATCAACCGCCGCAACGCCGTGGTCGTCGACCTGCGGCCCGCGGCGGAGTTCGCGCAGGGGCATCTGCCCTCGGCGCGGCATCTCGAGTTTGCGGAACTGCAGGCGAGGGTGGGGCAGCTCGTGAAGAACAAAAGCAACCCGGTGCTGCTGGTCTGTCAGAACGGCCAGCAGTCGAACAAGGCGGTTCGTGTCGTACAGGACGCGGGCTACGCCGAAGTGCATGTGCTGGAAGGCGGTCTGAACGCCTGGCAGCAAGCCGGCATGCCGGTGGTGAAACAAGGAGCAGCGAAGTGAACAAGGTAATCATGTACAGCACCCAGGTGTGCCCGTATTGCCAGATGGCCGAACGTCTTTTAAAGTCGCGCGGCGTCGAAAACGTCGAGAAGGTCCTGATCGACAAGGATCCGGCCCGGCGTGAAGAGATGATGACCCGTACCGGCCGTCGCACGGTGCCGCAGGTGTTCATCGGCGAGACGCATGTGGGCGGCTATGATGACCTTTCCGCGCTCGATCGCGCGGGCGGTCTGATGCCCCTGCTCGAAGCGGCTTGAGCCTGTCCCGGTCCTGTGCGGGATCGGGCCGCGGCCAGCGGCGAGTATGCGAAGCAGTACCAGACAAGCCGGTGCGTGGTTGCCCCTGACGGGGCGCCATGCATCGCAACGATCCGGCGCGCCATGCCTGCATGGCGCGCCGCTATGAACACATTCACGGAAACATCCAATCATGTCCGACGAAAATAACCAGCCGTTCTTCAATATCCAGCGCATCTATCTGAAGGACATGTCGCTCGAGCAGCCGAATTCGCCGGCCATCTTCCTCGAACAGGAAATGCCGTCGGTGGAAGTGGAAGTCGACGTGAAGGCCGAGCGCCTTGCTGAGACCGTGTTCGAAATCCTCGTGACGGGCACCGTGACGGCGAAGGTGTCGGACAAGGTTGCGTTCCTGATCGAAGCCAAGCAAGCCGGCATTTTCGATATCCGCAACATTCCGGCTGAGCAGATCGACCCGCTGGTCGGCATCGCCTGCCCGACCATCCTGTTCCCGTACCTGCGCTCGAACATCGCTGACGCGATCACCCGTGCCGGCTTCCCGCCGATCCACCTCGCCGAAATCAACTTCCAGGCCCTGTACGAGCAACGTCTTGCGCAGATCGGCTCGCAAGAGGGCGCGGCGCAGAACGGCGTCACGCACTAAGCGTTGCGCGCAGTGCCGGGTATGAAGGTCGCCGTTCTCGGCGCTGGAGCTTGGGGTACCGCACTCGCCGGTCATCTGGCCGTGCGGCACGACACCATGTTGTGGGCGCGCGAGCCGGCGCTGGTTGCCGAGCTTTCCGCTTCCCATCAAAACGCCCGCTATCTGGCGGGCGTTGCTTTGCCTGCCGCGCTTCGTTATGAAGCCGACCTCACCGTGGCGCTCGACCACGCACTGGCGGACGACGCGCTATGCGTCGTCGCCACACCGGTGGCGGGCTTGCGTGGCGTGTTCCAGGCCATGCGCGACGCCGGCAAGGTGCCGGCCAACGTCATCTGGTTGTGCAAGGGTTTCGAAGCCGATACGCAGCGCCTGCCGCATCAGGTGGTGGCCGCTGAACTCGCGGGGCACGGCAGTAACGGCGTGCTTTCCGGACCCAGCTTCGCCCGCGAAGTAGGGCAGGGGTTGCCGGTTGCGCTGACCATTGCGAGCGCGTCGGCTACGTGCCGGGAGCGCACCGTCGCAGCATTCCATCATGGCGCCATGCGCATTTACACCGGTGACGATATCGTCGGCGTGGAAGTGGGCGGCGCAGTGAAGAACGTGCTGGCTATCGCTACGGGAATCGGCGACGGCCTCGGCCTCGGTCTGAATGCGCGTGCGGCGCTGATTACGCGAGGTCTCGCGGAAATGTCGCGGCTCGGCGTGACGCTCGGCGGCCGCACGGAAACCTTTACGGGGCTCACCGGACTCGGCGATCTGATCCTGACCGCGACCGGCGATCTGTCACGCAACCGCACGGTGGGGATGCAACTCGCGGCGGGTCGCTCGCTCGCGGATATTCTCAGCGGTCTTGGCCATGTCGCCGAAGGCGTGCGCTGCGCTCAGGCCGTGCTCGGCATTGCGAAGGCGCATGGGATCGACATGCCGATCACCGAAGCGGTCTGCGCCGTGCTGTTCGACGGCGTCGCGCCGCGCGATGCGGTCAGCGCGCTATTGCGGCGTGATGCCAAGGCTGAGTAGTCTTCGATTCGCTTGATTTATCTTGCGCGCGGCGCGGTCGACCTAAAAGGGTTGCCGCGCCGTTTTCATTGGCGCGGCGGCGCGTTGCCGCCCTCTCCATTGGCCACAAGGACGGGCCGCCCGCGAATATTCGTCAACGCGGATCGAGTTCACGCCCCGCCTTCAAACCCCGCCTGCCGCCAGGCTTCAAACACCACGATCGCCACCGTATTGGACAGATTCAGACTGCGATTGCCCGGCATCATGGGCAGCCTGACGCGCTGTTGACCGTCGAACTGTCCGAGCACCGTATCCGGTAATCCACGCGTCTCCGCACCGAAGACGAACCAGTCGCCCGGCAGAAACGCGTGCGCGTGAAACGCGCCCGAGCCGCGCGTGGTGAACGCGAACATGCGCGCGGGGTCGGGCGATTCCTTGGCCAGGAACGCCGCCCAATCCGCGTGCACGTGCATCTGCGCGTACTCGTGATAGTCCAGTCCGGCGCGCCGCATCTTGGCGTCGTCGAGCGGAAAGCCGAGCGGCTCGATCAGATGAAGCCGCGCGCCTGTGTTGGCGCACAGCCGGATGACGTTGCCGGTATTGGGCGGAATTTCGGGTTCGACGAGAACGACGTTAAACATAATGTGAGCCAGTGGAAAACTAGTTTTTCGGCGTACGCAGCGCGACGAAGTTGGTGACGTGGCGCGCTCCCGCAGCCTTGAGCACACGGGCCAGGGCTTCAAGGGTGGCGCCGGTGGTCATGACATCGTCCACCACGCCGATATGCAATCCCTGCACGGGCGCGGTGACGGTGAAAGCCCGTTCCACGTTGAGCCGGCGCGCGTCGTGATCGAGCTTCGACTGCGGCGCGGTTTCGATCACGCGTCTGAGCAAGGTGGCGTGGCTGCGTACATGAAGCGTCTTGGCGAGCGGACGCGCAATCTGCCACGCCTGGTTGTAGCCGCGTTCGACCAGACGCCGGGCGGCCAGCGGCACCGGCACGATCAGATCGGGACGCTGTGAGGCGTCGAGCGTGTCGTCCGTGAGGCGAGCAAGCCGCCCGGCGAATTCACGCGCGAGCATCAGGCGGGCGCGAAACTTCAGCCCAACGGCCAGTGCATCGAGCGGCGCACGATAGTCAGCCAGCGCGAGGGTGGCGTCGAAGGGCGGTGGCGTGGCAATGCAGTCGCCGCACCGGTAGTCCGTCCGTGCTGCCCTGCGTGCATGGTTCAACGAGCGGTTTGGCAGACGCGACAACGGCACCGCGCACACCGTGCAACGCAAGCGCGTTTCATTCGAGTACGCCTCGTCGCAACCCGCGCAGATGGTGCTCTGCGACATATTGCCGCACAGGGCGCACAGGTTCGGCAAGGCCGCGTGAACGAGCCGGGGCCATGTTGAACGAAGACGGTTCGCAACCGGTGCCAACCGTCTGCCGGAAAAGAAACTGGAACGCTGCAATTGCATGAGTGGTCCGCCCGCGAAGGGCCTCCTGCGCTGAACGGAGAGGAGCGAGCGAGTATACTTCGCACTCTTCGTCCGTGTGACTTCCATGCCCTCCACTTCCGCAAAATCAGGCCGTCCGGCCTATGATTCCCGGCGCCTGCAACGGATTTTCGACCGTCGCGCGGCGACCTTCTCCGAGGTCGCGTTCCTGCCGCGCGAGATCGCGCAGCGCATGCGTGAGCGTCTCGATTTCATCAAGGTGAACCCCTCCAGCGTGCTCGATGCCGGTTGCGGTGCGGGCGAAGACCTGCCCGGTTTGCGTGAGCGCTTCCCCGAGGCGCCGGTGTTCGGCACGGACATCTCCAGTGCGATGCTGACGCGCGGGTTGCAGCACGACGCCGCTGACACCAGTTGGCGGCGCTTCCTGCCGGCCTCGATCGGCAAGGCGCTGGGTTCGCGCGGTCCGCGTTTTGCGCAAGCCGACTTCTCGGCTTTGCCGTTTGCGGCCGGCGCCTTCGAATTCGTCTGGTCCAACCTGGCCTTGCATTGGCACTCGCAGCCCGACCTCGTGTTTCCCGAGTGGCAGCGCGTGCTCAAGGTAGGCGGCCTGCTGATGTTCAGCACGCTCGGTCCGGATACCCTCAAGGAATTGCGCGGCGCCTACGCCGAGGTCGAGGCCGCCCACGGCGTGCCGTCCCGCCCGCATGTAATTGATTTCGTGGACATGCACGACCTTGGCGATATGCTGGTGGAAAGCGGCTTCGAGATTCCGGTCATGGATCAGGAAACCCTCACCATCACCTATAAGTCGCCGCAATCGTTGCTGGCCGACGTGCGCCGCTGGGGCGCTTACCCGTTCCAGCGCGAAGTGGATTCAGACGGCGCAGTCTCCCGGCGGCTCCACAAGGCGCTGCTGGCGGCGCTGGAAGCGCGCCGGCGCGCTGACGGCACGCTGGCGCTGACCTTCGAGGTGATCTACGGACACGCCTGGAAAGCCGTGCCGCGCACCACCGCGGAGGGTCACGGGATCATCCGTCTGGAGGACATTGGACGAGGTCCGTCCCGGAATCGTTGAAGCGGTAAAGAGGGCATCCGTTATGTCTGAGATTAGCGGGGCAAAAGTGTTTCGCATGCTGCGTCAAAACGGCGCAGAGGCTTGTCCCACCGGGCTTGCAGGCCGATAGGGCGTTGCTTGTGGATGCTATAGAACGCGCCTATAATGCGTCAGTTTGTCGCTCGGAGACCCACCTCCAGTAGCGGCAGGCCCGAGGCGCTGGGCTGCAGGACAGGGTAAAAGGCAGGGTGCAAGAGACAATTCGCAGGAGACAGCGATGGTGTCATCTGATCTGCTGGCTGAATCTGAACCGGTCCTGAAAGACTGGATGATGAAGCGCAACTGTTCGGTGTCGCCGAAGCAGTTCGTGTGCTTTTATGTGTCGCTTGCGCTGTTCTCGTTGATCATCGCTTTCATGCTGTTTCTGGTCGGCGCCTGGCTGGTGTTGCCGTTCACCGGAATCGAATTGCTGGCGGTAGGGATCGCTTTTGCAATATATGCGCGTCATGCTGTGGATTACGAACGCGTCCGGCTATTTCCGAACCGTCTCGTGATCGAGCGGGTGAGCGCGGAGCAACTCACCCAGTTCGAATTCAATCCGCGCTGGGTGCGCATTGAGGCGGGTGCAACACCGCGTGACCATATCAAGCTGGTCTCACGCGGCGAGACGATCATGATCGGGCAACACCTCGCGCAGTATCGGCGCGCGCAGTTCGCAGGCGAGTTGAGCATGTGGCTCAGGCGCTGTTAGACGCACTGGCGTGCGCGCCGTTCCAGGGGGAGCGCGAGACAGCCTTCCAGCGGGGTCGAGGGTTTGAATGGAAATTTTCGGTAAGGAAGCTATGAAAACAATCAAGCGAGCCCTCATGGGTGGGCTGGCGCTGAGCGGGCTGCTCTTTGCAGGCGCGGCGCTGGCAGTGGGTGACAGTCCGGGCGGCCCTGCCGTCAACGAGATCAATCTCCAGCCACCTGCCTCCGCAATCGCTGAGGAGCTCTACCATCTCCACACGTTCATGCTGATCCTCTGTACGGTGATCTTCGTGGGCGTGTTTGGCGTGATGTTCTATTCGGTCTTCGCGCACCGCAAGTCGAAAGGACACAAGGCTTCCCATTTCCACGAAAGCACCACGGTCGAAATCATCTGGACGATCGTGCCGTTCATCATCGTCGTGCTGATGGCGCTGCCGGCCACCAAGACCGTCGTCGCCATGAAGGACACGTCCAACGCGGACGTCACCATCAAGGTCACCGGTTATCAGTGGAAGTGGGGCTATGACTACGTGAAGGGCCCGGGCGAAGGCATCAGCTTCTTCTCCACGCTGAGCACGCCGCGCGCCGAGACCGACGGCCAGGCGCCCATCACCGCAACCTATCTGCAGGAAGTCGATCACCCGCTCGTGGTGCCGGTCGACAAGAAAATCCGCATCATCACCACCGCGAACGACGTGGTCCACTCCTGGTACGTGCCGGCCTTCGGCGTGAAGCAGGATGCGATTCCGGGCTTCGTGCGCGACACGTGGTTCAAGGCTGACAAGGTCGGCACCTTCCGCGGCTTCTGTACGGAGCTGTGCGGCAAGGAACACGCGTTCATGCCGGTCGTGGTGGAAGTGCTGTCCGCTGACGACTACGCCAAGTGGGTGGACGACGAGAAGAAGAAAATGGCCGCCGGCGCGGACGACCCGAACAAGACCTACACGATGGCCGAATTGATGGAACGCGGCGGCAAGGTCTATACGTCGAACTGTGCGGTCTGTCACCAGCCTACCGGCAAGGGCGCTGGCGCGTTCCCCGCACTGGACGGCAGCAAGATCGCCAACGGTCCGATCGCCCAGCACGTGAGCCTCGTGCTGAAGGGCAAGAATGCGATGCCGTCGTGGGCGCCCACGCTGTCGGACGTTGAAATCGCGTCGGTGATCACGTACGAACGTAACTCGTGGGGCAACCACACGGGCGACATCCTGCAACCGCGCCAGGTTGCCGATGCACGCAACGGCAAGCTGCCGGAAGGCGGCGATCACACGGCTGACGCAGCCGGTGCCGCTGCGGCAAGCGGCGCTGCGGCAGCGTCGAGCGGTGGCGAGGCAGCGTCGAGCGCGGCCCCGGCTGCCTCGGACAGCATGGCGTCGCAACCGCAGGCTGCAGCGCTGCCGGCCAACGTCTACTTCGAAACCGGCAAGAGCACGCTGCCGGACGACGCGAAAGCCGCCGTCGACGCCGCCGCGGATTACGCGAAGGCACACCCCGACGCGAAGTTCACGCTGTCAGGCTTTACCGACGCAACCGGTTCCGCCGACGTCAACGCCAAGCTCGCCAAGAGCCGCGCTGAAGCCGTGCGCGACGCGCTCAAGGCAGCCGGCATTGCCGAAGACCATATTATTTTAAAGAAGCCGGAAACGGTCACCGGCGGCAGCGATGCCAAGGAAGCGCGCCGTGTGCAGATTAGCCCGGCAGCCTGACGTGTTCATGGTCAGCACCGCAGTATTCGCATTAGGAGATTGTCATGTCTAGCGTTGGACACGATGTAGTTGCGGGCCACGAGCACGTACACGGCGACCCCCATGCCCATGGCACGCCGCATGGCTGGCGTCGCTGGCTGTACGCCACCAATCACAAGGATATCGGTACGCTGTACCTGATCTTCTCGTTCACCATGTTCCTCTCCGGGGGCGTGATGGCGTTGATGATCCGTGCTGAACTGTTCGAACCGGGTCTGCAGATCATGCGCCCCGAGTTCTTCAACCAGTTGACCACGATGCACGGCCTGATCATGGTGTTCGGCGCGATCATGCCGGCCTTTGTGGGCTTCGCGAACTGGATGGTGCCGCTGCAGATCGGTGCATCGGACATGGCCTTCGCGCGCATGAACAACTTCAGCTTCTGGCTGCTGCCGGTTGCCGCGGTCCTGCTGGTCGGTTCGTTCTTCGCACCGGGCGGCGCCACCGCCGCGGGCTGGACGCTGTACGCGCCGCTCTCCACGCAGATGGGCCCGGGCATGGACTTCGCGATTTTCGCGGTCCACTTGATGGGTGCTTCGTCGATCATGGGTGGCATCAACATCGTTGTGACCATCCTCAACATGCGCGCGCCTGGTTTGACGCTGATGAAGATGCCCATGTTCGTCTGGACGTGGCTCATCACCGCCTACCTGCTGATCGCCGTGATGCCGGTTCTGGCCGGTGCGATTACGATGGTGCTGTTCGACCGCCACTTCGGCACGTCGTTCTTCAACGCAGCGGGCGGCGGCGACCCGGTGATGTACCAGCACATCTTCTGGTTCTTCGGGCACCCCGAGGTGTACATCATGATCTTGCCGGCGTTCGGGATCGTTTCGCAGGTGATCCCGGCGTTCTCGCGCAAGCCGCTGTTCGGCTATAGCTCGATGGTGTACGCAACGTCGTCGATCGCGATCCTCTCGTTCATGGTGTGGGCGCACCACATGTTCGCTACCGGCATGCCGGTGACGGGCCAGCTGTTCTTCATGTACGCCACCATGCTGATCGCCGTGCCGACTGGCGTGAAGGTGTTCAACTGGGTGGCCACGATGTGGCGCGGTTCGCTCACCTTCGAAACGCCGATGCTGTTCGCGGTGGGCTTCCTGTTCGTGTTCACGTTCGGTGGTCTGACGGGCCTGATGCTCGCGATGGCGCCGCTCGACATCCAGTATCACGGCACTTACTTCGTGGTGGCGCACTTCCACTACGTGCTGGTGGCCGGGTCGCTGTTTGGGCTGTTCTCGGGCTGGTACTACTGGTCGCCGAAGTGGACCGGCTGGATGTACAACGAGACGCGCGGCAAGATCCACTTCTGGGCCTCGATGATCTTCTTCAACCTCGCCTTCCTGCCGATGCACTTCGTGGGCCTCGCTGGCATGCCGCGTCGTTACGCAGACTATCCGGCGCAGTTCACGGACTGGAATCAGGTCATCACGATCGGCGCGTTCGGCTTTGGTCTGGCACAGGTGTACTTCCTGTTTGCAGTGGCACTGCCGGCCTACCGTGGCGGTGGCGAGCTTGAAAAGGCGGGCGACAAGCCGTGGGATGGCGCAACGGGCCTCGAATGGACTGTGCCGAGCCCGGCTCCGTTCCACACGTTCGAACACCCGCCGACAGTCGAATGAACGGTCGTAGCAGCATGGCGCCGAATTCACCCAAACAATGTACGCCCGAACAGATCCGGGCGGGCAATCTGCGGCTCGGTCTCGTCCTGCTGGTCATTGCGGCGGCGTTTTTCGTAGGGATCTTCGTCAAACAGAGCTTCTTCTCCTGAGCCTCTGTTTGACTGATCCGGTTGTCTGAACTGGATTGATGGCTTGTTGAGGAAGTTCGATGTCGATGCAACCGCAGGCCGAGGCCGATCGCTCGTTCAACCGGTCGATGCTGATCAAGCTCGTCGTGGTGGCGTGCCTCATGTTCGGCTTCGGGTTTGCGCTGGTGCCGATGTACCGGGCGATCTGCCAGATTAGCGGCATCAATAACCTGGTGCAGCGTGACGTGTCGGCGGCGGAGGCGAAGAACACGCAGGTCGACATGAGCCGCACGATTTCGATCGAATTCGACGCGAACGCGCGCGGTCCGTTGGGATTCAAGCCGGAGCAGCGCAGTATGGACGTGCATCCCGGCGAAGTGACGACGGTGCTGTACACGGTGAGCAACGAACAGGCGCGCCCGGTTCACGCGCAGGCCATTCCGAGCTACGCCCCGCGAGAGGCCACCGAGTACTTCAAGAAGATCCAGTGCTTTTGCTTTTCGCAGCAGACCCTGGCTGCGAACGAACGAAAACTGTTGCCGGTGGTGTTTGTCGTGGACCCGAAGTTGCCGAAGGACGTGAAGACCATCACGCTGTCGTACACGTTCTTCGAATTGAATACGCCCGCGCCGGTGACGAGCGGGACGGCGGCGCCGGCGGTTGCAGCCGTGGCGATGATCGCCAACCCCGGCTGACGGCTGGTTGAGCCACGGGGCCGGGACACCGCTGCTGATGACACGCGCGACAGGCGAAGGAAGGACGTGATGAGTGACAACGGCGGTAGTGCAGGCGGTCCTGGCGTCAGGAAGAGCAGCTTCGGCCAGTCGATGAAAGCCGTGTTCTGGGCGTTCTTCGGCGTGCGCAAGGGAAGGGATCTGGAGGCGGATGCCACCCAGCTCAACCCGTTGCACGTGATTGCGGCAGCGTTGATCGGCGCGGCCATTTTTGCGGCCATTCTGCTGCTCGTCGTACGCGCTGTGGTGAAGTGAGATTGACGGATTGCACCAGCGGTCCTCTGCCGGGCGCTGTCTCGGGATGGGATGAGGCGGTGAGCACGAGTGACGAATGAAGCGGTAAGAATAAAGCGGTGCGGAGTCGGCGCGCCGTCAGAGAGACAGCCGGACTAGAACCGGACCAAGCGGACAACTGGACTGAAGTGGAGAATCAAGAATGAGCGGTCAAAACGAGAGCCCGTACTATTTCGTACCGCATCCGTCGCGGCATCCGATCAGCGCGGCCATCGGGCTGCTGGTCATGCTGTCTTCGGTGGCGGCGTGGATCAACGGTGAGAGCTGGGCGCCCATCACCGTGCTCATCGGTCTGCTCTGGCTGCTGTTCACGCTGTGGCACTGGTTCGGCGACGCGATTTCCGAGTCCGAAGGCGGCATGTACGGCAAGAACGTCGACAAGTCGTACCGCTGGAGCATGAGCTGGTTCATCTTCTCGGAAGTCATGTTCTTCGGCGCTTTCTTCGGCGCGCTGTTCTACGCCCGCGAAATTGCGCTGCATCAGCTGGGCAGCCTCGACTACAAGCTGATCTGGCCGGATTTCACGGCGGTCTGGCCGAACGACGGTCCCGCTACGCTGGTCTCGCACTTCAAGTCCATGCAACCGTGGCCGGTGCCGACCATCAACACGGCGCTGCTGCTGTCGTCGGGCGCGACACTGACGGTGGCTCACCATGCGCTGCGTGAGAATCACCGCAACAAGACGATCATCTGGCTGGGTGCGACCATCCTGCTGGGGCTGTGCTTCCTGTTCCTGCAAGGCTTCGAGTATTACCACGCGTACAA
The DNA here is from genome assembly GCF_003429005.1 of Paraburkholderia sp. DHOC27. GTDB lineage: Bacteria > Pseudomonadota > Gammaproteobacteria > Burkholderiales > Burkholderiaceae > Paraburkholderia. The sequence goes on along the minus strand of NZ_QVQV01000003.1, from coordinate 283,427 downwards.
CGAGCTGAACCTGACGCTGGACTCCGGCGTGTATGGCTCGACCTTCTTCCTGCTCACCGGTTTCCACGGCTTCCACGTGTTCCTGGGTGGCACGATGTTGACGGTGGTGTTGATCCGGGTGATTCGCGGTCACTTCACCGCAGACCACCACTTCGCGTTTGAAGGCGCCGCCTGGTATTGGCACTTTGTGGACGTGGTGTGGCTGGGGCTGTATGTCGTGGTGTACTGGCTGTAATGCGGTGCGGCCTGGGCGCAGCCGTACGGTGTGCGCCGCGGGCCTTCGCAGTGCCGGCTTCGCTGCAGACCGCGAAGCCCGCACGTAGCACGGAAAACGCGATGCAGAATTCGATGTAGACCTTACGCAGCGCCGCCCTCGACCCTGTCAGGGCGGCGTTTTGTTTGGTGGGCAGTGCGCAAGGCGGTTAAAGAGTGCGCTTGCGGTGGCGCTTTTAGACGTGCTCAGAAGGTGACGCGCAGCGCGACGCAAACGCTCGCGTAACCGGGGCAGGGCACGCCAGGCAAGGTAGCCAGGCCCGTCGTCGATTAGCGGCCGTAAGGAATACCTGTCGACTGGATCCAGCCCATCCAGTGTGCGAACAGGATGAACAGGAACAGCGAGATCGACAGACCCACACGGGTGGCCAACGACCAGACCATGCGTTTCGTCGTACCTCGGTCGTGCAGCATGAAGTACAACGCCGAGGCCATGCTGGCGATGATCAGGGCAAAGGCGATGGGAACGAGAATGTGCATGAAATCAGCTAAAAATCAGGGGCGCGAAGGCGATAAGGCTATTATCGCACCGTGCGTCGGCCGCCGTGCGACGTCGAGTCAGCCGCGATGAAAGTCCGTTTGTGGCCTGCTCTGCTGATCCTGATCGTCGTCGTGGTGACGGTGCGGCTCGGCTTCTGGCAGCGTGACCGCGCGCATCAGAAGGAAGCGCTGGAAGCGCACATCACGCAGTTCGAGAGTGCGCCTGCGCAGTCGATCGGCAGCGCGCCCATCGCGCTGAACGACATCGAGTTTCATCGCGTGCGTGCCGTCGGCGAGTTCGTGCCGGACAAGGTCGTGTATCTCGACAATCGTCCGTATAACGATCAAGCCGGCTTTTATGTGGTGATGCCCTTTAAACTGGCCAGCGGCGGCTACGTGCTGGTCAATCGCGGCTGGCTGCCACGCAACGTCAACGAGCGCACGCTGATCGAACCGTATGCCACGCCCTCGGGTCAGATCGAGATCGAAGGCATTGCCCGGGCCGACGCCACACGTGCGTTCGAGTTGGGCGAGGGCGGTTCCGCCGCGCATCAGTCGATTCGCCAGAACCTGGACGTGGCTGCGTACGCTACGGAAACCGGTTTGCCGCTGCAGCCGTTCGTGATCCAGCAGACCAGCGACGACGGCGACAAACTCGTGCGTGACTGGCCAGCGCCGAATACCGACGTCGACCGCAACTACGGCTACATGTTCCAGTGGTGGGGCATGGCCGTCGCAGCGGTGGGCTTTGGACTGTACGCCGCACGCCGCGCAGCGAAGAAAGAGCATGCGCAGGGTGCCTAGGTGATCTGAAACACGCGTGGCATGAGTGGTGTCCAGTGAGTGGTGCCCAACTAACTGCTCGCGTGCCATGCCCCGAACGCGCCAAGCCCGGCCTGAAGGCTGCGTGCCGCGCCATCATTGATAGAGGTTCAGTAGTGTCGACGCAATCTCCCCGTTCGCCGCAAACCGGCAAATCCACCGGCGCCGCCGCCATGCCTGGCCAGCCGCAAGGCAAGGGCTCGTGGCAACGCGGGCGCTGGATGCTGCTGCTCATCGCTGCAATCTGCGCGGCGCCGGCTATCGGCGCGTACTTCGCGTACTTCGTGGTCAAGCCGACCGGCGGCACGACTAGCTACGGCACGCTCGTCGAGCCGCAGCGGCCGATTCCCGACGCGCTGGTCGTGACCGGTGACGACGGCAAGCCCATCAAACTGACGGCGCTGCGTGGCAAGTGGCTGCTGGTCTCCGTAGACAGTAGCGCCTGTGACAAGGCCTGCGTCACCAAGCTGTACTTCATGCGCCAGGTGCGCGCCACGCAGGGTCCGGAGCGGGACCGCGTCGTCGAGGTCTGGCTGCGCACGGATGAGTCAAAAGTGGCGGATGTGATCGAAAAGGCCTATCCGGATACGCAAAAGCTGATCGCTGATCCGGCCGCGCTCGCCGCGTGGCTCCCTGTCGACGCGGGCACGACGCTCACGGACCACATCTTCGTGGTCGATCCGAACGGCAATCTGATGATGCGTTTCCCCAAAGATCCGAACCCGAGCAAGATCAAAGGCGACATCACGAAGTTGCTGAAATGGTCGAGCATCGGCTGATGCGGCGTTTTAACGCAGGGCGGGTGACATCCGGCATTGGACCGGCGGCGCCGCGCCTGCCACTATTCACACCGTCGAGCACTGCGCTATCGCTGGAAGGTTAGAGAGATGTTTGTACTGGAACTGGGCCTGATTGGCTTGTGTATCGCGTTGTTGCCGCTGTCCTACGTATGGGTGCGGGCCGACGACAGTAAATTCCGCAAGCTCGTCTGGGTGACGACGTTCATGACGCTGGACCTCGTGATGTTCGGCGGCTTCACGCGCCTGACCGACTCGGGCCTAGGCTGTCCGGACTGGCCGGGCTGTTATGGCACGTCGTCGCCGTTCATCGCGCATGCCGCCATCGCCGCTGCGCATCAGGCCATGCCCACCGGGCCGGTCAGCATGACCAAGGCGTGGATCGAAATGATCCATCGCTACTTCGCGATGGCCATTGGCGTGTTGATCGTCGCGCAGACGGTGATTGCGTGGGTGGCGCGCGTGAAGCGGCGGCCCTTGCATGTTTCGCCGTGGTGGCCGACCTCGCTGTTGCTGCTAATCCTTGTGCAAGGCGCTTTCGGCGCATGGACCGTGACCATGAAGTTGCAGCCGGTAATCGTCACGACGCATCTGTTGTTGGGGCTCGCGTTGCTGGGCGGCCTGGGCTGGCTGGCAGCGCGTCAGACGCCGATTCCCGCTTACGAACCCGAGGCCGCGCGCTGGCGGGTGGCGGCGCTCGCAGGGCTGGCGCTGCTGATCGTGCAGATCGCGCTGGGCGGCTGGGTGAGCACCAACTACGCTGTGCTGGCCTGCACGGATTTCCCAACCTGCAACGGTCAATGGATTCCCGCCATGAACTTCGCGCAGGGCTTTCACCTGTGGCGCGCACTCGGCATGACCGGCGACGGTGAGATGATCACGCAGGATGCGCTGGTCGCGATCCACTGGACCCATCGCACGTTCGCGATCTTCGTGGTGGCTTATCTGCTGTGGTTCGCCTTGAAAGTGCGTCGCTTCGAATCGCTGCGCCGTCCCGCCGATGGCGTGCTGCTGGTGGTGCTGATCCAGTTCATCACCGGGCTGTCGAACATCGTCCTGCAATGGCCGTTGCCCATTGCAGTCGCCCATAACGGTGGCGCCGCGATCCTGCTGCTCCTGCTCGTTATGCTAAACTTTCGAATCGCTTATAGCCGTCCCGGCCGCGCCGCGTTGCCTGCGAGCGGGGCCGCGCCAGCGTGACCCTCATGGACAGCACAACTCTTTCCCAGACCCCGGGCAGCCGGATCTCCCAATACATCGCGCTTACCAAGCCGCGCGTCACGCAGCTTGCTGTGTTCTGCGCGGTCATCGGTATGTTTCTCTCCACGCCCGGCATGGTGCCGTGGACCGTTCTGATTGGCGGCACCATCGGCATCTGGTTGCTGGCCGGCGCGGCGTTTGCCATCAATTGCCTCGTTGAACAGAAAATCGACGCTAAGATGCGGCGCACCTCGTGGCGTCCGTCGGCACGTGGTGAGATCACCACGGCGCAGATCCTGTCGTTCTCCGCGGTACTCGGCGGCCTCGGCATGTGGACCCTGGCCACGTTCGCCAATCCGCTCACCATGTGGCTCACGCTGGCCACGTTCGTTGGTTATGCGGTGATCTATACGCTGCTGCTCAAGCCCGCCACGCCACAAAACATCGTGATTGGCGGCGCTTCTGGCGCGATGCCGCCGGCGCTCGGCTGGGCTGCCGTCACCGGCCACGTACCGGGTGATGCATGGATTCTCGTGCTCATCATTTTCGTGTGGACGCCGCCGCATTTCTGGGCGCTTGCGCTGTATCGCCGCAAAGACTACGAAAACGCCGGCTTGCCGATGCTGCCCAACACGCACGGCGAGCAATACACGCGGCTGCACATCTTCCTGTACACCGTAATCCTGTTCGCGGTCACGCTGATGCCTTTCATCTCCGGCATGAGCGGCATCGTGTATCTGGTGGCGGCCGTGCTGCTCGGTGCCGTTTTCCTTGCTTACGCCTGGAAGATCTACCGCGAGTATTCCGACGCGCTGGCGCGCAGGACTTTCCGTTACTCGATCATTTATCTGTCGCTGCTGTTCGCCGCGCTGTTGGTCGATCACTATGCACGTGTCCTGATCGGCGCGTAACACCATGCTCACGAATCGGCTAGTGCGCGCCGCGCGCGTCGCCTTGATGGCTTGCGCGCTGGGCGCCACGCTTCTCGCTGCGGGCTGTGGCAAGCCGGCGCCCTCGTTCCAGAATCTCGACATCACCGGTAACACGCAGTTCGGCACTGACTTCGCGCTGCCCGATACCAGCGGCAAGGTTCGCACGCTGGCGGACTACAAAGGCAAAGTCGTGGTGCTGTTCTTCGGCTACACGCATTGTCCGGACGTGTGTCCCACGACGATGGCCGAACTTTCGCAGGCGCTTCAGCAACTCGGTCCGGCGGACGCGCAACGCGTTCAGGTACTGTTCGTCACCGTCGATCCCGAGCGCGACACGGCAGCCTTGCTGGGGCAATACGTGCCCGCCTTCAACCCGTCGTTTGTCGGCTTGCGCCCTGCGGATCAGGCGCAGCTGACCAAGGTGACGAAGGACTTCCGCGTCTACTACGCGAAGGTGCCGGGCAAGACGCCCGACAGCTACACGATGGACCACACGGCAGCCAGCTATGTGTTCGATCCCGATGGCAAGCTGCGGCTGTTCGCACGCGATGGCCAGGGCGCCGCACCGTGGGTGCACGACATCAAGCTGTTGCTCAACTAACTGCAAGGCGACGCGCCGGGTTGTATGTGACGGCGCGTAACACGTTGTCAGTCATCTCGAGGGCAAGCGCCGCCCTTCCACGCGCGCCTACGCCTCACGCCCCGCGCCCCTCTCCAGACCACCGCGTCTGACCCCGCCTCAAGTTCCACCCAGCCTCTGCCGTTAAAGCAAAAGCAATCGTTTGCGCGGCAGTCGTGCGCGCCGAGAGCAGCAGGAAAAACCACACGAAAGAGACCAACACAATGAGCAGGATGAGTTTGAATCGCAAGCTATGGATGGCGCTCGCGCTGGTGTGGCTCGGGTTGCTGGGTGTCGGGCTGTGGAGCGCGGTGCAGACCCGCGGCACGATGCTGGCCGAGCGCAAGGCCGGCATGGTGAATCTCGTCGACGCCGCGCAAGGCGTCGTCAACGGTTATTACGCGCTGTCGCAAGCCGGCAAGATGAGCGAGGCCGATGCCCAGCGTGAAGCGCTCGCCCGCCTGTCCACCATGCGCTACGGTGAGTCCGGCTATCTGTTCGTGATGGATTCGAAGCCGGTCGTGCTGATGCACCCGACCTTGCCGCAGATGGTCGGCAAGCCGGTGGGCGACTTCAAGGATCCTGACGGTAAGCTGCTGTACGCTTCACTCGTCGATGCCGCCAAAGACAGCGGCCACGGTTTCGCGCAATACCTCGGACGCCTGCCACACACCGAAACCGCCGTGCCGAAGATCAGCTACGTGGCCCGCTTCGCACCGTGGGACTGGAACATCGTGAGCGGCGTGTTCGTGAAGGACATCGACACGAGCTATGACGAGACGCTACTGGGTCACCTGCTCGTCGTCGTCGTGATCGGCGTGCTGGTTTCGCTGATGATGCTCGCGATCATCCGTAACGTGCGCGCGAGTCTCGGCGGCGAGCCCGAACATGCGGCCGAGCTTGCGACCAGCATCGCGCGCGGCGACCTGACGCGCGTCGTCGACGTCCGCGCCGGCGATTCGTCCAGCATGATGGCGGCAATGCGTGAGATGCAGCATCGCTTGCAACGCACGCTGGGCGAGATTCGCCAGTCGTCCGAATCGATGGCCGAGGCGACGCAGCAGATCGCCGCAGGTAACGGCGATCTGTCGCAGCGCACCGAGCAGCAGGCGGCGTCGTTGCAGGAGACTGCCGCGAGCATGGAGCAGCTCACCGCGACGGTGAAGCAGAACGCGGACAACGCCCGCCAGGCCAGCGGCCTCGCGCACACCGCATCGGATATCGCCATCAAAGGCAACGACGTGGTCAGCCGTGTGATCGGCACGATGGGCGAGATCAACGAGAGTTCGCGGCAGATCGGCGACATCATCGGCGTGATCGAAGGCATTGCCTTTCAGACCAACATCCTTGCGCTGAATGCCGCGGTCGAAGCCGCGCGGGCCGGCGAGCAGGGGCGAGGCTTCGCGGTGGTCGCAGGCGAAGTGCGCAGCCTGGCGCAACGCTCGGCCACAGCGGCCAAGGAGATCAAGCAATTGATCGGCGCATCAGTGGAGCGGGTCCACAACGGTTCGACGCTGGTGGAACAGGCGGGCGCCACGATGGGCGAGATCGTGCAGGCCGTGCAGCGCGTGACGGACATCATGGGTGAAATTGCCGCCGCGTCCGAAGAGCAGAGCACGGGCATCGCACAAGTGGGACGCGCAGTCACGCAAATGGACGAAGTGACTCAGCAGAATGCGGCGCTCGTCGAGCAGGCTGCCGCCGCGGCCGGCTCGCTGCAGGATCAGGCCGCGCGGTTGCGCCAGACGGTCAACGCGTTCCGGATCGGCGCGTATGAGGAGACGCGCGCATGAGGACGCGCGAGCCGGGTATACCCATATGAGATCGTAATATTTCCCTTCTCGCGGAGCGTGTGAGACCATTTTCGGTCCAGTTGACGGCGCGTAATGCGCCGTCGACGTTTCACCCGAATCTGACATCGATCAGAAAAAGCGAGAATCACATGCAGCGCAGAAACATCCTCAAAGTCCTCTCAGCAGTTGCCGCCAGCGCGGTTCTCTCGGCCAGCTTCAGCGCACACGCCGACGACAAGGTCATCAAGCTCGGCACGATCAGCGGCCCGGACGCGCAGATCTGGGGCGTCGTCCAGAAAGTGGCGCAGCGTAACGGCCTGAACGTGAAGATCGTCGAATTCAACGACTATGTGCAGCCCAATGCCGCGCTCGACGCGGGCGACCTCGACGCCAACAGCTTCCAGCATCAACCGTATCTGGACAGCCAGGTGAAGCAGCGCGGCTACAAGATCGTGAGCGTGGGTCTCACGTATATTTCGCCGCTCGGCATCTACTCGAAGAAACTCAAGTCGTTGAAGGATCTGCCGCAAGGGGCGAAGGTCGCCGTGCCGAATGACCCGTCCAACGAGAATCGCGCGCTGCTGCTGTTGCAGGCGCAGGGCGTGATCAAGCTGAAGGCGGGGGCCGGCACGAACGGCAACAGCGCAACGCCGCTCGACGTTGCCGAGAATCCGAAGAAAGTGAAGCTGGTCGAACTGGATGCCGCGCAGTTGCCGCGCTCGCTGTCAGACGTCGACGCCGCCGCAATCAACACCAATTACGCGCTCGCGGGCGGTTTGCAGCCGGAGAAGGATGCGATTGCGCTCGAGGACATTCACAGCCCGTACGCGAATGTGATCGCGGTCCGCACCCAGGACAAGGACAAGCCGTGGGTGAAGAAGCTGGTGGCTTCGTATCAGTCGGACGAAGTGCGCCAGTTCATCAAGACGCAGTTCAAGGGTGCGGTGGTGCCTTCGTTCTAACCCGAGACGGTTAGCCGGGCTGACCGAATCCAGTCTACAAATGAAAAGCGCCGTGGCGAACACCACGGCGCTTTTTTTATCGCGGCGCTCTGCACAACCCCAGGCTAGAGATCCCGCTCCCAGCGTTCGATCGTCAGGTCGTGTCCAAAGCGTATTTCGGGGGCACCGCCGGCATAGACAAAGCCCGTGCGCTCGCACAGTTGACGGGACGCCTCGAGCGCCGTCGCAATTGACAGCGTGAGTTTCGTGTAGCCCGCGCGTTGGGCGAAGCGCACGCATTCCTCGACGAGCTGCGTGCCGATGCCCATGCGCCGCATGTCGGGCTCGATGTACAGCAGCCTGATCCGCGCAATCGTGGTCGACACGCTCATGACCAGCGCGGACCCCACGATCATGCCGTCCTGCTCCGCGACCCAGCAGGTCTCGCGCAGCGGATCGTGGTGCTGCGTGAAGTCCGCGATCACGCGCGCCAGCAATCCTTCGAATGCCTGATCCCAGTTGTGTTCGTCCGCAAAGATCGCCGCCTGACGATGCACCAGCCAGCCATATTCGCCAGGACGCGGCGCCCGCAGCGTGACAGTGCCGCGTTGCGAGCGGTCGCCCAGCAACCGCTCCACCAGCTTCATCGCCCCAATCAACTGATCCTGCGAACTGGCTTGCAGGCGCTCCAGCACGGCCAGCACTTCCTCGATGGCAGCGGCGTCGAGCGGCTCATATGCCGCGTGACCCTGGTCGGTGAGTGCAATCAGCGATTGGCGCGCGTCGCTCTCGGAGGGGCGCCGGGTGATCAGTGCGCGACGCTCGAAACTCGTCAGCAGACGGCTCAGATACCCGCTGTCCAGCCCGAGATTGCGGGCGAGTGCAGCGGCGGTTTGCGCGCGCCCGCGCGTGAGCTCGTGCAGCACACGGACCTCGGTCAGCGAGAACGGGCTCTTCTGCAGACGCTCGTGCATCGCACCGACGTGTTGGGTATAGAAGCGGTTGAAGTGGCGAACAGCCTCAGCGCGCCGCAGCGCTGTGGAATCGGTCAACTTACGGCCCCCGGAAGATTATGGGTTCATTGATCAGACGATAGTGCGAGCATCCTATAGAAAAAATTGCCGATTCGTGGAAAGCCTACGCTTCTTGAACTGGCATTGCAAAGGTATTGAAACGTTGGGGCCACATCCGTGCGCTAGCGAACCAGTGGTCTGCTTTCGGTACTGGTTTTGGGCCGACTAGGGGTAAATCCCGAGCCCTCGAAGCCGCTCGAGAAACCCTGCGATCTGCCTTCAATCCCTTATCCATCAAGGACTTGCCAGCCAATAGCCCAGCATGGAACCAATCCTTTGACTGGTATTATGTTGGTTATATAATGGGCTCTCATTTCGATACCCCGTGTTCTTCCTTTCGACCCATTTGAGCCATGGAAACACGCTGGTCTGCCCTGATGCCTGACGCCCGTAACGTCACGCCGCTGTATCTGCAACTCGCGCGCAATCTGGCCACCGCCATTCACTGCGGCGTCTGGTCGGCAGGCGAAGCGCTGCCTTCGGAGCGCACGCTTTCGGACGCAATCGGCGTGTCGCGCATCACCGCGCGCAAGGCCATCGAACTGCTGGTCGAGCAAGGTCTGATTCGCCGCGCGCGTGGCGCGGGCAGCTTCATCACGCCGCGCGTGGAAGATCCGCTCTCGCGCCTCACGGGCTTCACCAAGAAGATGCAGCAACGCGGTTTTCGTCCGGACTCGGTCTGGCTGGAGCGCGGCATTCGCGCGGCCAATCGCGACGAGCTGGTGCATCTGGGGCTGTCGCCGGGCGCGGCGGTGACGAGTCTGCGGCGGCTGCGCCGCGCGGACGGCATCGTCATGGCGGTCGAGCATTCGGCGCTGCCGGCGGCCATCGTGCCGGACCCGGCTTCGATCGGCGTGTCGCTGTATGCCTATCTGGAGCAGCGCGGCATGGCCGTGGTACGCGCGTTGCAGCACTTCCGGGCGGTCAACGCGAGCAGCGAAATCGCCGAGCTGATGGGTATCGAGCCGCGCTCGGCGCTGCTGGTGATCACGCGCATCGGCTATAGCGCCGATCAGCGCGCCATTGAATTGACGGACACCTACTGCCGGGACGATTACTACGACTTTGTCGCTGAACTGCGCCAGTAGCGGCGCGCCTTACGCATCGCACTGAACCGCGCCATCCAGTTACGTATCGCACTACGTATTATCAGAGAGACACATGCTGACCGGAAACATACTCACCACCGATGGGTGGATTCACGGCACGCTCGAATACGAAAACGGCCGCATCACCGACCTCACGGGCGACCGCGCCGACCCGGCGACCAACGACGCTCCGTTCATCCTGCCCGGCTTCATCGACCTGCACGTCCATGGTGGCGGCGGCTCGGACGTCATGGAAGCCGGCAATGCCATCGAAACCATCACGCGTACGCACGCACGGTTCGGCACCACGAGTCTGCTCGCCACGACCATGACCGCGCCGCGCGAAGAGTTGATGAACGTGGTGGCGAATCTCGGCGACGTGGCCCGCGTCCGTACACCCGGTGGCGCGCGCGTGCTGGGCGTGCATCTCGAAGGGCCGTACATCAACCCCGGCAAGCTCGGCGCGCAGCCCGACGCGGCGGTCTCCGCCGTGCTCGACGAAGTGCTGAAATACCTTTCCATTGCGCCGATCCGCGTGGTCACCATCGCGCCGGAAATCTCCGGCCACATGGACATCATCTCGGAGATCGCGGCACGTGGCGTGCGGGTGCAACTGGGCCACTCGCTCGGCACCTACGACGACGCCGTCGCCGCACTCAAGCACGGCGCCTGCGGCTTCACGCACCTGTTCAATGCGATGTCGCCGCTGCATCACCGCAATCCCGGCATGGTGGGCGCGGCGCTCGCGCACGCTGAATTCGCCGAGATCATCCCCGACCTGCTGCACGTGCATCCGGGCGCGATCCGCGCCGCCATGCGCGCGATTCCGCGCCTGTATGTGGTGACGGACAGCACCTCCGCGACCGGCATGCCGGACGGCGAATATCGCCTCGGCAGCCAGCACGTCACCAAGTGTCTGGGCGGCGTCCGTCTGGCCGACGGCACGCTCGCCGGCAGCACCCTGACGATGGATCAGGCGCTGCGCAATCTCGTCTCGCTCGGCCTGCCGATGGCCGATGTTTCCAATCGTCTGTCGCGCTACGCAGCCGACTATCTCGGCATCGAAGACCGCGGTCGCATTGCGCGCGGTGCGTGGGCCGATATCGTCGTGTTCGATCGTGAACTGGCGTTGACCGCGACTTACGTCGAAGGAGAATCAATTGTCGAATATGCTTAACGAAGCGCTGGCGTCCGCTGATGTGGTCGCCGCGCAACTCGCCGATACGTCGCACGTTCAGGCGCTCGCCCAGAAGCTCGCCGAGCAGCCGCGCCATGTGGCGTTGACGGTCGCGCGCGGTAGTTCCGACCACGCCGCCAGTTACTTTGCGAGTCTCACGATGAGCCGCATCGGCGTGCCGGTCGCCTCGCTGCCGATGTCCGTGGCGACGCTCCAGCAAGCCCCGCTCAAGGTACGTGACCAGCTCGCGCTGGCGTTCTCGCAATCGGGCAAGAGCCCGGATCTGGTGGGCACCATGATCGCGCTGCGCGACGCTGGCGCGCTGACGGTGGCGGCGGTGAATGCACCGCAGTCGCCGCTTGCCGATGCGTGCGAATGGCATCTGCCGCTGGCGGCGGGCCCCGAGTTGAGCGTCGCGGCCACCAAGAGCTACATCGCGATGCTGTCCATTTCCGCGCAACTGGTCGCGCACTGGCAGGGTGACAGCGCGTTGCTCGGCGCGCTCGCCGGGCTGCCCGACGCGCTGCGAAAAGCCGGCGCGCTTGACTGGTCGAAGGCGGTGGACGAACTGCGCGGCGTTGAACGAATGATTGTGATCGGCCGCGGCCTCGGTCTTGCCATCGCGCAGGAAGCCGCGCTCAAGCTGAAGGAAACCTCCGGAATCCAGGCCGAGGCGTTCTCGAGCGCGGAAGTGCGTCATGGTCCGATGGAACTGATCGACCGCGACTACCCGCTGCTCGTGTTCGCGCCGCACGGCCCCGAGCAGGCCGGCCTGATCCAGCTCGCGCGCGACATGCAGGCGCGCGGCGCCCGCGTGCTGCTCGCCGCACCGAACGACGTGCCGGAAGCCAGCTTGCCGCTCGTGGCGACGGGCCACGCGGCGCTCGATCCGATTGCCGCCATTCTTTCTTTCTACGTGATGGCTGCCGGTCTCGCCGCCGCACGCGGACGCAATCCGGACGCGCCGCGCCATCTGAACAAAGTCACAGAAACTCACTGATTGAGACAGCAGATGCGACGTGTCGAGGAGTCCCGCTTGATGAGCCCTTCCCAAGGCCAGATTGTTTTGCTCGCCCCCATGACCGGCCCGGTCGTGCCGCTCGCCAATGTGCCCGACCCTGTGTTTTCGGGCGGCATGTTCGGCGACGGCGTGGGTGTCGACCCGCTGCTGGGTCAGCTCGTCGCGCCGTGCGACGGCGTGGTCACTCATCTGGCCCGCACCGGTCACGCGCTGACCATCGCGACGGCGGAAGGTGCGGAGATTCTGCTGCACATCGGTATCGACACGGTCGAACTGAATGGCCGCGGCTTTGCGCCGATGATCGAACAGGGCGCACACGTGAAAGCGGGCGATCTGCTGATCGAGTTCGATCAGGATCTGGTGGCCTGCCATGCGCCGAGCCTCGTGTCGGTGATCGCGATTGCCAACTCGGATGCGTTCGAGATCGTCGATCGCGCCGCAGGTGGCACCCTCAAGATTGGCGAAACGCAGTTGCTGGTGCTGCGCCCGCGCGACGGCGCCGCAGCGGCAGCAGCGCGTCAGGCCACCAATGTGACGGATGAAGCCCGTCAAACCGTGACGCTCGCGCATGCGGGCGGCCTGCACGCACGGCCGGCGGCACGTGCCCGTGAGGCTGCGCGCGGTCTCGATGCACGCGTCGAAGTCCGTTACGAAGGCCGCAAGGCGCCAATCGAAAGCGTGGTGGGCCTGCTTGGCCTCGGCGCGGGTGAAGGCGCAACGGTCGAGATTCTCGGTGTCGGCGCGCAGGCGGCGGCAGCGGTGGAAGCGGTCGCACGCGAACTGCTGCGCGAAGCACATGGCGAAGTCGAAGAGAAGCCGGCACGTCAGACCTCGCCCGCGCCGCAACCCGTGGCGCAAGCGGCCGGCGTGACGCTCGCGCCGAATACGCTGGCCGGCGTGTGCGCCGCGCCCGGCATTGCGGTGGGCAAGCTGGTGCGTTGGGACGACGCGGACATCGAACCGCCCGAAGCGGCGAGCGGCACCTCGGCGGCGGAAAGCCGTCTGCTCGACAAGGCGCTGGCCACCGTCGATGCCGAACTGAATACGACGGTGCGCGACGCCTCGCAACGCGGCGCGCACGGCGAGGCAGGCATCTTCGCGGTACACCGTGTGCTGCTCGAAGATCCGACGCTGCTCGACGCCGCGCGTGATCTGATCAGCCTGGGTAAGAGCGCAGGGTTTGCGTGGCGCGAAGCGATCCGCGCGCAGATCGCCGTGCTGACCAAGATCAACGACGCATTGCTCGCCGAACGCGCAGCCGATCTGCGCGATCTGGAAAAACGCGTGTTGCGTGCATTGGGTTATTCGCATGCCGCTTCGCGCACGCTGCCGGATGAAGCCGTGCTGGCGGCAGAAGAATTCACGCCGTCCGATCTGTCGTCACTGGACCGCACACGTGTGACCGCACTCCTGATGGCACGCGGCGGCGCCACCTCGCACGCCGCCATTCTGGCGCGCCAGGCCGGTATCCCGGCGCTGGTCGCCGTGGGCGACGCGCTGCACACGATTCCCGAAGGCACGCAGGTGGTGGTCGATGCCACAGCCGGACGAATCGAATATGCGCCGACCGATCTCGACGTGGAACGCGCGCGCAGCGAACGCACGCGCCTTGCCGGCGTGCGTGAGGCGAACCGCCTGACCTCGCAGCAAGCCGCGCAAACATCGGATGGCCGCGCCATCGAAGTGGCCGCCAATATCGCCACGCTCGATGACGCAAAGACGGCAGCCGACAACGGCGCCGATGCCGTGGGCCTGCTGCGCACCGAATTGCTGTTCATTCATCGCGCTGCTGCGCCGAGCATCGACGAGCATCGTCAAAGCTATCAGGCGATCGTCGAGGCACTGAAAGGCCGCACCGCGATCATCCGCACGCTGGATGTGGGCGCGGACAAGGAAGTCGATTACCTGACCTTGCCGCCGGAGCCGAACCCCGCGCTTGGTCTGCGCGGCATCCGTCTCGCCCAGGCGCGTCCGGATCTGCTCGACGACCAGTTGCGCGGTCTGCTCGCCGTGCAACCGTTGGGCGCCGTGCGCATTCTGCTGCCGATGGTGACGGACGTCACCGAGCTCATCAGCCTGCGCAGGCGTATCGACGCTTTCGCGCAGGAAGCCGGCCGCACTGAGCGGATCGAAGTGGGCGTGATGATCGAAGTGCCGTCGGCTGCGTTGCTGGCCGATCAACTGGCGCAGCACGCCGATTTCCTCTCGATCGGCACCAACGATCTGACGCAATACACGCTTGCGATGGACCGCCAGCACGCCGATCTCGCCGCGCAAGCCGATGGCCTGCATCCGGCCGTGCTGCGCCTCATCGCGGCCACCGTGCAGGGCGCCGACAAGCATGGCAAATGGGTGGGCGTGTGTGGCGCGCTGGCGGGCGATCCGCTGGCCGTGCCGCTGCTCGTCGGCCTGGGGGTCACCGAATTGTCGGTCGATCCAGTTTCCGTGCCCGGCATCAAGGCGCGCGTGCGCAATCTCGATTATCAGTTGTGCCGGCAACGCGCTCAGGACACCCTGGCGCTCGAATCGGCTCAAGCGGTAAGAGCAGCAAGCCGCGAAACCTGGCCGCTCGACTGAACGCTATCCAGTCGGCAGCACGATTTCGCTCAATAACCACACGTAAAGCAACGACTCACGAAGAGACAAAGGAGTGGAGGTATCAATGGATGGCAACCCGTTTTTGAAGGTGCAGCGCCTCGGCCGCGCACTGATGCTGCCGATCGCGGTACTACCGGTCGCAGGCCTGTTGCTGCGCCTCGGGCAACCCGATGTGTTCAACATCAAGATGATCGCCGATGCGGGCGGCGCGATTTTCGACAACCTGCCGCTGCTGTTCGCGATCGGCATTGCAGTCGGCTTCGCGAAGGACAATAACGGCGTCGCGGCGCTGGCGGGTGCCATTGGCTACCTCGTCGAAATCGCGGTGATGAAGGACATTAACGACAAGCTCAACATGGGCGTGTTGTCGGGGATCGTCGCCGGTCTCGTGGCCGGCATGCTGTACAACAAGTACAAGGACATCAAGCTGCCCGAGTACCTCGCGTTCTTCGGAGGGAAACGCTTCGTGCCGATTGTCACGGGGGTGACCTGTCTGGTGATCGGCATCGTGCTTGGCTACGTGTGGGCGCCGGTGCAAGCGGCAATCGACATGGCCGGCCACTGGCTGACCACGGCGGGCGCGATTGGCGCATTCGTGTTCGGCGTGCTGAACCGTCTGCTGCTGGTCACGGGTCTGCATCACATCCTGAACTCGCTGACATGGTTCGTGTTCGGCACCTTCACGCCGCCGGGCGGCGCAGCGGTGACGGGCGACCTGCACCGCTTCTTCGCGGGTGATCCGACCGCCGGAACGTTCATGACGGGCTTCTTCCCGGTCATGATGTTTGGTCTGCCGGCCGCGTGTCTGGCGATGTTCCATGAAGCACCGAAGGAACGCCGTGCGATGGTGGGTGGTCTGCTGTTCTCGATGGCGCTGACCTCGTTCCTGACGGGCGTGACCGAGCCGATCGAATTCAGCTTCATGTTCCTCGCGCCGGTGCTGTATGCGATCCACGCCGTGCTGACCGGACTCTCGCTCGCCATCTGCTCGGCGCTGGGCATTCACCTCGGCTTCACCTTCTCGGCGGGCGCGATCGACTATGTGCTGAACTACGGCCTGTCGACCAAGGGCTGGTGGGCGCTGCCGATCGGCGTCGTGTACGCCGTGGTGTACTACGGTCTGTTCCGCTTCTTTATCCGCAAGTTCAATATGGCCACGCCGGGTCGTGAGCCGGCGGGTGCTGAAGAGCAGGTCGAGTCGTTCGACAAGGGTGGCTTCGTGGCACCAGGTGCCGCAGCGGGCGTGCCGCGCGCGGTGCGCTATATCGCGGCGCTGGGTGGCGCAGCGAACCTGTCCATCGTGGATGCCTGCACGACGCGTCTGCGTCTGTCGGTGGTGGACCCGAGCAAGGTGTCGGAGTCGGAGTTGAAGACGATTGGCGCACGCGGCGTGTTGAAGCGCGGTGCGACGAGCGTGCAGGTGATCATAGGACCGGAAGCGGACATCATCGCTGACGAAATCCGCGCGACGATCGCGCAAGGTGGCGGCGCTGCTGCGCCGGTGGCGGCTGCGACTGCGGCTGCTGCAGTACCGGCTGCTGCGGTGAGTTCGACGGCAGCGGCAAGCGGCGCGCAGGCGGGCCCGCTCGACCCGGATCCGGTGCGTTGGCTTGCGGTGTTTGGTGGCGCGACGAATATCGTTTCGCTGGATGCAGTGGCGTCGACGCGTCTGCGTATCGTGGTGAGCGATCCGACAGCGGTGGATCGTCAACGTCTGGCGGCGCTCGATGTGGCGTGGGTCTCGACTGACACGTTCCATATCGTTGTCGGTGAGGCTGCGCAGCGTTACGCGCAGGCGCTGTCGGCACGGTTGCCGGCGGCTGGCGCCAAAGGCGGCGCGGCTGCGCAACCGGCGTGATGCTGACGTGACGTGGTAGAGGACGTGTTGTGATGAAAACGGCGCCTTTGGGCGCCGTTTTTTTGTTTGTCGCTAACCGGTCCGTATCAATGCTCCGTGGCCTTGGCCTTTGCCCCCTCCACCTCCTCCTGCGACTCGAGCCACATCACATTGATAATCCCAAACGCCAGCGCCACGCCAATCCCAAGAATCCAGCTGAAGTACCACATCGTCCACTCCTGCGAATCACGCTTCATTCAAACCCGCGATAAAACCGCGAGGCGTCTTAATACATCGTATGGTGGTGTTCCTTGAGCGCGGCGGCCGTCACCTTGCCGCGCATCACGCGGTACACCCAGCTCGTATAAAGCAGCACGATGGGCAGAAACACGATCACCGCGCCGAGCATGATTTCCAGCGTCATCTCGCTCGAAGTCGAATCCCACACCGTCAGGCTGGAGCGTGCGTCGAGCGACGACGGCATGATGAACGGGAACATCGAAAAGCCCGCTGTCAGGATCACGCCCACGATCGTCAACCCAGTGGCCATGAACGCGCTTTTCTCGAACCGCGAGCCCGCGAGCACCACGGCCAGCACGCCGCCCGCCACGCCAAGCACCGGCGCGGCGATCATCCACCGGTAAGTCGCGTAGTTGGTGAGCCACAAACCGGGCGCGCCAACCACGCTCTTGAGCAGGGGATTGGCGACGGTGTCGAGTGGCGCAGCGTCGACGATCTGATAGCCGCCGATCATCGTCGCAATCAATCCGCCAGCGGCCAGAAACAACACCACGGCGACGAGCGACGCAACGCGCAGTGCCACCGACGCGCGCCGTGCGATCACCCCGTCCGTTTTCATCTTGATGAACGCCGCGCCGTGTGCGACGAGCATCGAAACGCTGACCAGTCCGCACAGCACCGCAAACGGATTCAGGAGCCCGAAGAAGCCGCCGTAATAGGTGACGCGCAAATCCGGATCGAACGAGAACGGCACACCTTGCAGCAGATTGCCGAACGCGACGCCGAACACCAGTGCCGGCACGAAACCGCCTATAAACAGGCCCCAATCCCACGCGCTGCGCCAGCGCGGATTGTCGCGTTTGCCGCGATAGTCGAAGCCAACCGGACGGAAGAACAGCGCGAACAGCACCAGCAGCATCGCAAAGTAAAAGCCCGAGAACGATGCCGCGTACACGAGCGGCCACGCGGCGAACATCGCACCGCCGGCAGTGACGAGCCAGACCTGATTGCCCTCCCACGTTGCACCGATCGTGTTGATCACCACCCGGCGCTCCGCATCGTCTTTGCCGATGAAGGGCAGCAGAATGGCCGCGCCCATGTCGAACCCGTCGGTGAGCGCAAAGCCGATCAGCAGCACGCCGATCAAGACCCACCAGATCAGTTTGAGGGTTGCATAATCCATGATGTTATTTCCCTTGATTCACCTGATGCGACGCGCCGGCAACTCACGCGGCCGGGTGAGTGGTGAGCGGCGGCGTGCCCGTCTGTTCTTCGTGGTGGTAGCGGCCCGTATGCAATGAAGATGGACCCAGGCGAGCGTACTTGAACATCAGCATGATTTCGATCACGAACAGTGCCGTGTAAAACACCACGAAGCCGCCAATGCTCAGATACAGATCGCTCCTCGTGAGGCTCGACGCCGACAGGGCGGTGGGCAGGATGCCGGCAATGGTCCACGGCTGGCGTCCCACCTCGGCGACGATCCAGCCAAACTCCGCCGCGAGCCACGGCAACGGAATCGCCCACACGGCCCAGCGCAGGAACCAGCGGCGCTTCTCCAGCAACAACGTGCGCTGCGCGCAGAACCAGAACGCCAGCACGAAAGTCGCGAGGAAGAGCAGGCCCAAGCCCACCATCAGGCGAAACGAGAAAAACACCGGGGCCACTGGCGGAATGGTGGCCTGCGCGGCCAGCGCGATCTGCTGTGGCGTGGCGTCAGTCACGTTGGCCGTGAAACGCTTGAGCATCAGACCGTAGCCGAGGTCCTCCTTGTGCGCGTCGAAGGCGGCCTTCATCTCGTCCGTCGCATTGCCCTGCTTGATCTGTTGCAACGCGGCGTAGGCAAGCATGCCGTTCTTGATGCGGACTTCGTTTCGCGCCATCAGGTCCTTTAGCCCCGTCACGGGCTCGTCGAGCGAACGCGTCGCTATGAGACCAAGGGCGTAGGGAACGCGGATCGCATAGTCCGTGCGCTGTTCCTTTTGATTGGGAATGCCAATGATCGTGAAGGGCGCCGGGGCGGGTGCGGTTTCCCATTCGGATTCGATCGCGGCGAGCTTGACCTGCTGAACTTCGCCCGTGCGATAGCCGGACTCGTCGCCCAGCACGATCACACAGATCGTCGATGCGAGACCAAAGCCCGCAGCAATGGCGAACGAACGCAAAGCGAACTCCGTGTCGCGCCGCTTCAGCAGATACCACGACGACACGCCGAGCACGAACATCGACGCCGTCACATAACCGGCGGAGACGGTATGGACGAACTTCACCTGCGCGACCGGATTGAAGATCACGGCGAACAGGCTCGACAGTTCCATGCGCATGGTTTCGTAGTTGAACTCGGCGCCCACCGGGTTGTTCATCCAGCCATTGGCCACCAGAATCCACAACGCGGACAGGTTCGAGCCAAGTGCAACGAGGAAGGTCACGATCAGATGTTGCACGCGCGAGAGACGACTCCAGCCGAAGAAGAACAGCCCGACGAACGTCGATTCGAGAAAGAACGCCATCAGCCCTTCGACGGCGAGCGGCACGCCGAAAATATCGCCCACGTAATGCGAGTAGTACGACCAGTTGGTGCCGAACTGGAACTCCAGCGTGAGACCGGTCGTCACGCCCATCGCGAAGTTGATGCCGAAGAGCTTGCCCCAGAACTGCGTCATGTCCTTGTAGATCTGCTTGCCGGTCATCACGTAGACCGACTCCATGATGACGAGCAGCCACGACAGACCCAGCGTCAGTGGGACGAACAGGAAGTGATAGAGCGCCGTGATGGCAAATTGCAGGCGCGAGAGATCCACGACATCGCTAACGGGCATGTTGATCACCTTGAGACGAATGCGAGACAGGTACGGAAAGCAGTGCCTGTGCGACAACTGCGGGCGGCATGGACATGTTGTCCGCCTGGGGATGATTGAAGAAGGCGTACTTGAGGACCATCAGCAGTGCAAATTTGATGGCAAGGACGATGGCGATATCTCTGCCAAATGTCGGACCGCGTACCCATCCGGCAAGCCACGCGCGTAGCGAGCCTCGCGGAGTATTCCTGTCACGCAGCGTTGTGGTCATGATCGGTCGATGGACGACTTCACGCCGGATTATCCGGCCGGTATCAAGCCGCGTGCCTGCATGCACGGCCTGGCGAATACATGACGAATATTAAGATAGGGGCTGGCAGTGAAGGAGTTCGCGCCTGTGACATTGCGTCGCGCATGCCTGCCGTCATGTTCAGTATTGCAATCTAAATTGCGCTACGTCAAGGAAACGGGGAGGGAATCCGGGGGGGAAGACAAAAAAGCCCTGCCGTCTTAAGAGGGCAGGGCTGCTATCAGACAGTGACGAGGTTATGCGTACTCGTTCAATGCTCCGCGCATCTTCTTCATTGCGCTTGCTTCGATCTGGCGAATGCGCTCGGCCGACACGCCGAATTCATCGGCGAGGTCGTGCAGCGTCGAGCCGCCCGAACCGTCGTCTTCGACCTGCAACCAGCGGGCCTCGATGATGCGGCGGCTGCGGGCGTCCAGTGCCTCGAGCGCGCTGGCGATGCCGTCGCTTTGCAGCTTGTCACGTTGACGAGCCGCCAGCACGGCGGTGGGCTCGCTATGCGAATCCGCGAGGTAGGCGATGGGCGCGTACGATTCTTCACCGTCCTCGACCTGGCCTTCCAGCGCGATATCGCCACCGGACAAACGCGTTTCCATCTCGGCCACTTCTTCGCGCTTGACGTTCAGTTCCTTGGCGAGACCTTCGATCTCTTCAGGCGTGAACGACTGCAAGCCCTGCTTGTGGCTGCGCAGGTTGAAGAACAGCTTGCGTTGCGCTTTGGTCGTGGCGACCTTCACCATGCGCCAGTTGCGCAGGATGTATTCGTGGATCTCAGCCTTGATCCAGTGCATGGCGTACGACACCAGCCGTACGTTTTGCTCCGGGTCGAAGCGCTTGACGGCCTTCATCAGGCCAATATTGCCTTCCTGGATCAGATCGGCATGCGGCAGGCCGTAACCCAGATAGTTACGGGCGATCGACACCACCAGCCGCAGGTGCGACAGCACCAGACGACGGGCAGATTCCAGGTTTGCGGCGTCGCGGAACTCCGTGGCGAACTGGCGCTCTTCCTGCGGCGTCAGCATCGGGATCCGGTTCACGGCCTGGATGTAGGCGTCAATATTGCCCAGTTGACCGGGCAGCAGCGAAGCGTGCGAGAGCGTCAGTGCACCTGCCGAAGCGGCCTTAGCCGACGACGGGCTCAGAGTACTCGGAAGGGTCATTGCGTTGCTCACGTAGGAAACTCCTTTGGAATCAGGCAAAAGCTTAGTCAGAAATCGACTCCAGCGTGGATGTTAGCACTCTGGATAAGTGAGTGCTAATACTTAGAGCACGTAGGGGTATGGTGGTTCCCGGCTACCTATTGAAATTTAGATTTCGATAGCCACTATACGCCTTCCAGCGTCGTATAACAGACCGGTGCACGGCACCTGTGAAGCCTCACAGATAGTTATAAATGCACAATTTCCCTCTCCTCGGCCAAGAATTAGCCTGATTTACGGTTTGGAGCGACATTTCTAGCGCTTCCCGGCCATCTCGAAAAAGGGGCGGTTCACCGCGGGGCCGCTCCCGGGATGCCGCTTTAGAGCAGTTGTTCGGTGCCCGCGAGCTACGGGGGCGGCACGGAGCCGGATTTCCGGCCGCTGACCTCCGCTGACCCCCGCTGACCCCCGCTGACTTCCTCAGACACCGGCTTTTCTGGCCTACGCGCGCGGCGGTATCGCAGAGCCGATTCCTGGTATAAATTTCAGCCAGCTATACGTGCAACATCAGGCGCACCATAGCGGCTGACGACGGTGGTGTCAGTGGGGCTGTCCACGCAAAGGGGTTGAGCAATGCCGGCAAAAGTAATCGAAGCGATTCGTGGGCTGGAGCGTGACCGCTTTCGCGCGATGGTGGACGGCAATGGGCCGTTGCTGGACACGCTGCTCTCGGAGAGCGTGAGCTATGTTCACACGAATGGCAAACGGGAAACCAAGCAGCAGTTCATTGATGGCATCACCGGCGGGCGCCGCCGTTACCGGCAAATCGAGGTTCAGTCACAGGACGTGCTGCCGGTGGGCCGCGAAACCTGTGTGGTGACCGGGCGCGCGTTGATCGAGATGGAGGCCAACAACGGCGCGCTGCTGTTCCCCATTGCCTATCTTGCCATCCACGCGCAGGAGGACGGCCAGTGGCGGCTGGTTGCGTGGCAGGCGACGCGTTGCGCGATCGAGTGAGGGTGGTAACCCAGACTTCCTGTGAAACCCGTCGCAGGACCGCCTCGTGAGCGGTCGTTCTACGTGAAGCGGCATGTTGCGCCGGTCACGTTCAAGTTGTCGCCTGCGGTTGCAAACCGTTGAGGCGGGGTGTCGCAGACATCCCGCGTCGCCGTCCTTTCTCTTGCCCTTTCTCCGCCGTTCAGGCCGCCGCCCGGCGATCCGTCTCTTGCCAAACCTGATGGGCCTTCATCGAGCTGGCCATCGCGGCGTCGGCGCTCGTGTTTGCCGTGTCGCTGGCCGAGTGGTCAGCCGGAGCGACTGGAGCGTGCGGAACCGCTGAGTCAACTTCCGCCGTCTGATCCGACCCGGATGTCGCCGTGCGGAGCAAATCGCCCGCGTACGGATGACGGCGATCAACGGGAAGCTGGTTACAGCGCTCCACCACCTGGCGCACGGCGTCGATATTTGAAAAATCGAGGCCAGAATCGATGCCGCGCGCGCCGAGATTCATCGCGAGCGTCACGAGATCAACGTTGCCGGTACGCTCGCCATTGCCAAACAGGCAGCCCTCGATGCGATCCGCGCCGGCCATCAAGGCGAACTCGGCGGCGGCGATCGCCGTGCCCCGGTCGTTATGCGTATGCACGGACAGCACGATGCTGTCGCGATAGGCGAGATTGCGATGCATCCATTCAATCTGGTCGGCGTACACGTTGGGCGGTGCCGCTTCGACGGTAGCCGGCAGGTTGACGATCATCTTGTGCGTGCGGGTCGGGCGCCAGACCTGGGCAACGGCGTCGCAGATTTCGCGCGCGAACGGGAGTTCGGTCGTACTGAAGGTTTCCGGCGAATACTGGAAGATCCAGTGCGTTTGCGGCCGCGTCTGCGCGTATTGCTTGATGAGGCGCGTGCCTTCCACGGCGAGAGCCTTGATTTCCTGTTTCGACTGATTAAAGACGATCTTGCGGAAGGTCGGCGCCGTCGCGTTGTAGAGATGCACGATGGCGCGGGGTACGCCGTCGAGCGCCTCGAAGGTGCGGGCAATCAGTTCTTCGCGCGACTGCACGAGCACCTGGATCGTCACATCAGCGGGGATGCGTTCTTCGTCGATCAGCTTGCGCACGAAATCGAAGTCGGTCTGCGAAGCCGAGGGAAAGCCGACTTCGATTTCCTTGAAACCGGTTGCCACGAGCATCTCGAAGAATTCGAGCTTTTGCGCGATGTTCATGGGCTCGATCAGCGACTGGTTGCCGTCGCGCAGATCGGTGCACATCCAGATGGGCGCGTGCTGGATGGTGCGGTTCGGCCATTTCCGGCCGGGCAGGCGGACAGCGGGGAAGGGACGGTATTTCTCAGCGGGGTGGTGCAACATGATGAGCCTCGTTCGTTCTGTCGTATGCAAAGGGGTGTGGCTGCAGGCGGCTGGCGGGCTGCCACGGATGCATGGCCCGCCGGCCGATGGCTAGCGGAACAGAGGAACGGGCGCGGTTGAGAAACGTCATGGCGATGATGACGCCGGGAATGATTGCGGACGAAGCCCATACGATGTGCATTTGACCCTCGCGATTCGTCCGAACGGTAAACGGACGAATAGAGACGACTAACTGGTTGGTAAAAGGAACTGCGGTTGGGGTGAAGCGAATGACTGCTGGGAACTGCTTTGAGGACCGCCTGAGACCGCATGGAGCGGCCAACGTGCGGCGCTACGCCTGACTTACGCTAGACGTAGCGATAGGGGCCGCGCGAGGCGGCCGAAGGTAATTCGGAGGGTGTTCGAGAGGTAAAGCATGGGTCGACTTTATGCGAGGGCGACGGGGTGTGTCAACCGCGCATGCGCCTTACGGGGGCCGGCGGTGGTCGTTTGTGGCCCTTGGCGGGGGCCCCGGCGCGGCCCGTGAGCCCCGTCAAACCGGCGTTCTGGCGATATCCACGATGACCTCGATCTGCCGTTCGATCGCGCTCGGCACGGGCGCCTCGCCGCGCAGCACGGCGTCGATCCACGCGGCAGTGGTGGCCGCGTCGCGCGCTTCCGGCAGAGCGACTTCGGGCGCATCGGCCGATGAGCGCTCCGCGGTGACGCGCGTTTCGCAGATACCATCGTGCAACCAGTCGATCTGCACCTGGCGGCGCGTATCGGCCACTGCCTCGCCTTCGGTGCCCCTTGCGAGCAGGGCGCCGCCCAAAGCGGCATCCGGATGGCTCACGAATAGCTGCGTGAGGCTGTCCCGATAGGGCGGGTGGGTGTAGTTGACGAGCCGCAGGCCAGGCGGCGCGAACGGTTGCAGGATCTTGACGAGCGTGTGCGTGGAATTGCGCACACCCATGCGGCGCCGCAGTTCCAGCAAACGCGCGAGTTTCGGCGCAAGCACGGTGATGGGCGCGAAGGCGAGCCGGCGCGCGGCGAGGCTGTCCTCGATGTCCGCGTGGGTCTGCGCGTGCGCAATCTTCAGATGCGAGAAGATTTCCGCGCTGGTTACCCGGCCCGGATCCTCCGTGACGCCGTGCACCAGCACGGGGACCCCTTCACGCGCCAGCAGCAGCGCCAGCAGCGGCACCAGATTCGGTTGTTTGCGGGCGCCGTTGTAGCTGGGAATGGAAACCGGACGAAACTCGCCGTGCGCAATGTGGATGGGTTCGAACGACGCGTGTGCGGCGGCCAGCATGGCTGCAAGCTCGTCCGCGCTCTCGCCCTTCACGCGATACGCCAGCAGCACGGCGCCGAGTTCCAGATCGCCGACGCGGCCGTCGAGCATCGCGCTGTAGAGTGTGTGCGTGTCTTCCGGCGTCAATGCGCGCGCGCCATTTGGTCCGCGGCCGATCTCCTTGATATAGCGGGCGCATGAAAAGACGGGGGCGGCGGTGTCGACGGATTCGGTCATCGGGCTAAATGGGGTGTGTTGTTCGTGACGCTCGGGCTGGCCCTGGCGTTGGGGCATGCACTTCGCGGTTGATTCGCGGTTGTGCGCGACGGCGCCTCTCGTAGTCAGTATCGCATCAATGACGGCTTTTCTTCTCGGCTCGGCACGACGTGGCGGAGCGCGCGGCCGTTCCGCCAAAGCCTGAGTAACGCAGCGGCAGCCGTCTGATGCCCCTGCCGGGCTGACGTTCATGCCACCGGACGCCGCGTTACACTCAATGCTTTCTCGCCGCCCAGGCGGCGCCCCCTGAATCTGGCAAATGAAGATGGAGAACGGCATGAGTTACGTGTTTGCTCCCGCACCGGTGATGGCGGTGCCCGTCGTCGGGACCGACGATCAATTCGCGGTACGGCGAATCTACTGCGTGGGCCGCAATTACGAGGCTCACGCACGCGAGATGGGGCATGATCCCGACCGCGAACCGCCGTTTTTCTTCAGCAAACCCGCGGACGCGGTGCTCTACGTCGCGCCTGGCGCGACCGGCGAATTTCCGTATCCGGCGCAGTCGAAGAACGTGCATTTCGAAATGGAACTGGTCGCGGCGATCGGCAAGGCGGGCAAGAACATTGCGGTCGAACAGGCGCTCGAACACGTCTATGGCTACGCGCTCGGTCTCGACATGACGCGCCGCGATTTGCAGGCCGAAGCGAAAAAACTTGGTCGCCCGTGGGATACCGCCAAGGGATTCGATCATTCGGCGCCGCTCGGCCCGATCCATCCGGTAGCCAAGGTGGGACAGGTCGACAAAGGCGCGATCTGGCTGACCGTCAACGGCGAAGAAAAGCAGCGCTCGGACGTGTCGCAACTGATCTGGTCGGTGGCGGAGACCATCGCGTATCTGTCGACGCTGTTCGAACTGCAGCCTGGCGACCTAATCTTCACGGGCACGCCGGAGGGCGTCGGCGCGGTCGTGAAGGGCGATCTGATGCAGGGTGGCGTGGACGGCCTGGGCGAGTTCAGCGTGCGCGTGATCTGAGCGGACGCAACGGAGGGGACACACAACAATGAAGCTTTACAGCTATTTTCGTAGCTCGGCGGCGTACCGCGTGCGCATTGCGCTGAACCTCAAGGGATTGCCGTTCGAATACGCGCCGGTGCATCTGCTGCGTGACGGTGGCGAACAACTGAAGCCGGAATATCGCCGCCTCAACCCGGATGGAATCGTGCCCACGCTGATCGACGACGGCCATGTGCTGCAGCAGTCGCTCGCGATCATCGAGTATCTGGAGGAAACGCATCCCGAACCGCCGCTGCTACCCAAGGCACCGCTGGATCGCGCCTACGTGCGGTCCGTGGCGTTACAGGTGGCGTGCGAGATTCATCCTGTGGACAACCTGCGGGTGCTGAAGTATCTGAAGCACACGCTTGGCGTGGCCGACGGAGCACGCGACGAGTGGTACAAGCACTGGATCGAAAACGGCTTTACGACGCTCGAAGAGCATCTGGCGAACGATTCGCGAACCGGCGCGTTCTGTTTTGGCGACACGCCGACGTTGGCGGATGCCTGTCTCGTGCCTCAGGTGTTCAACGCGCAGCGTTTCAAGATCGACGTGACGCGCTTTCCGACCATTCAGCGCATTTGCGATCACGCTGCGCAGATCGACGCATTTGCGCGCGCTGCGCCGGGTGTGCAGCCGGATGCGGAGTGAGGTGACGGATAGCTTTGCGTTTTCCGGCGCGGCTGAAAACCCGGTAATACAGCGCATAACTCAGCGCGGTAGAAAGATCGCGCTGGTTAGCCGCCTAGCAACGCGTCGGAAAACTCTTCTGCACTGAACGGCTGCAAGTCTTCGACCTTTTCTCCCACGCCGATAAAGTACACCGGCACCGGCCGTTGACGCGCGATGGCCACGAGAATGCCACCCTTGGCCGTGCCGTCGAGCTTGGTGACGATCAGGCCGGTGAGGCCCAGCGCGTCGTCGAACGCCTTGACCTGCGTGAGCGCGTTTTGACCGGTGTTGGCGTCGATCACCAGCAGCACTTCGTGCGGCGCGCTGTCCATTGCCTTGCCGATCACGCGCTTGACCTTGCGCAATTCTTCCATGAGGTGCAACTGCGTCGGCAGACGGCCGGCGGTGTCGGCCATCAGCACGTCGATCTTGCGCGCCCGCGCTGCGCCGACCGCGTCGAAAATCACCGCGGCCGGATCGCCGCTTTCCTGCGAAACGACCGTCACGTTGTTGCGCTCGCCCCAGATGGCGAGTTGTTCGCGCGCGGCGGCGCGGAAGGTGTCACCGGCAGCCAGCAGCACGGATTGATTGAAACTTTGCAGATGTTTGGCGAGCTTGCCGATGCTGGTGGTTTTGCCCGCACCGTTGACGCCCGCGATCATCATGACGAGCGGCTGGGCGCGACCCAGCATCAGCGACTTTTCCAGCGGCTTGAGCAGCTCGACCAGCAGTGAGCGCAGCGCGGCCTTGACCTGCTGTGGATCTGTCAGACGCTCGGCGCGCACCTTTTCGCGCAACGACTCGAGCAGGAATTCGGTGGCGTCCACGCCCGCGTCGGACATCAGCAGCGCAGTTTCCAGTTCCTCGTACAGGTCTTCGTCGATCTTGGTGCCGATGAAGATACCCGTGAGATTGGAACTGGTCTTGGACAGCCCGCTTTTTAGACGTGTGAGCCAGGATTTTTTGGCTGCCGCCTCGGGTACGGGCGGCGGAACGATCTCAGCGGTTTCGAGCGCGTTGACCTCGGCGAGCGGCGCCGCACGGCTTGCTGCCACGTTTTGTGCCGCCGACGGCTGGACCGCGGGCGAATCGTTACGCGGGCTACGCGGTGCCTCGACGGGCGGCACGGTCACGGGCGCGGCGGATGTCGCGGACTCCGGCGCTGCCTGCGTTTCTTCAGGCGCGGCGTCGGACGCGTTCGAACCCTTGAATCGTTTGAAAAAGCTGAACATGATCTGGCTTGGTGAGAGCGAGCGCCGGTGCGCGCAGCCGGCGTGAACCGGTGGCAGCGGCAGGCAGCGTGGCAATGCGGGATGCAAGGCGCTGGAAGGCCGTCATTTTATCAGGCGCGCTTGACGGCGTTGCATTAGCCAACCGGCCAGGGTGGCGTGCCCGGCCCCGTGTGGTAACGTTGGCGCTCAATCCCACGTGGCATAGCGCTCGTGGGCGCCACCCTCCACCCAACTTCAGCCGTTCGAATCTGCATGCCCCGTTCTTCTGCCTCCCGCACGCCAGGTGCTTCGTCCAGCCGCGGCAAGCCGCACGCCATCCGCATCATTGGCGGTGACTGGAAGCGCACGCCGCTACCGGTGCTCGACCTCGACGGTTTGCGTCCCACGCCGGATCGCGTGCGCGAGACGCTGTTCAACTGGCTTGGCCAGCGTCTCGATGGTCAGCGCTGCCTTGACCTGTTCGCTGGCAGTGGCGCATTGGGTTTCGAGGCGGCGTCGCGCGGCGCGGCACGGGTCTTGATGGTCGAGCGCAACGCGCGGGCGGCGGGGCAGTTGCGCGCCAATCAGGCGCGCCTCACGCCGAACAACATTGAAATTGCCGAGGCCGATGCGTTGCGGTTGGCGGCCAGCCTCGCGCCCGGCTCGTTCGAGGTGGTGTTTCTCGATCCGCCGTTCGACTCGGACCTTCTTGGGCGTGCGCTGGAGCTGGCGGTGCCGCTCGTCAGCCCTGAGGGCTTCCTCTACGTCGAATCAGCCGAGGCGCTCGACATCGCACAGACGCCCGTGCTGGCGGGCTGGAGCATCATCCGGCAGGGGAAGGCAGGGGCGGTCCACTATCATTTGCTGCAACGCGAAAATGAGGAATAATGCGCGTTCTAAAACAAGCGCCGGGCCAATGCGGGCTACGCGCGCGGCCGGCGGCAACGCGCTCCCAGAGCGTGTTTGACGCGCCTATTTGTCTGAAGAGAGGAGAAGTCACATGGTAGTCGCCGTGTACCCGGGTACTTTCGACCCGCTGACGCGCGGTCACGAAGACCTCGTTCGGCGCGCGTCGAGCATTTTCGACACGCTGGTGGTGGGCGTCGCCGACAGCCGCAACAAGAAGCCCTTCTTCACGCTCAAGGAACGGCTCGACATCGCGCATGAAGTGCTCGGTCACTATCCGAACGTGCAGGTGATGAGCTTTAAAGGCCTGCTGAAGGATTTCGTCCGCACCAACAACGCACGGGTCATCGTGCGCGGCCTGCGGGCGGTGTCGGACTTCGAGTACGAGTTTCAGATGGCCGGCATGAACCGCTATCTGCTGCCGGACGTCGAAACCATGTTCATGACGCCGTCGGACCAATATCAGTTCATCTCGGGCACCATCGTGCGTGAGATCGCCCAGCTAGGCGGCGACGTCAGCAAGTTCGTGTTTCCGTCAGTCGAGAAGTGGTTGATGGACAAGGTCGCCCTGCTTGGCAAGGACGACGAGCCGCCAGCGAGCCAACCGTAACCGGCGTAAACTGTCGGTTTGACCGGCCCGTGGCCTTTCACGGCCGGCCGTGTAGTGAAGGATGAAGTGAGAGCAGCATGGCCCTGATGATTACCGACGAGTGCATCAATTGCGACGTGTGCGAGCCCGAGTGCCCGAACGACGCAATTTCGATGGGCCCGGAAATCTATGTAATCGACCCGAAAAAATGCACCGAATGTGTCGGGCATTTCGACGAGCCTCAATGTATCCAGGTGTGCCCGGTGGAGTGCATTCCGCGTGACCCGGAGCATCTGGAGACACCTGAGGGCTTGATGGCGAAGTACCATGCGTTGCAGCTCGCCAAGGGTGCTTGAGGGCGTTTGAGCGCGCCGTGCGCATCGTGCGCGCCGGAGCATGCGCGGTCGCAATGATGTCCAGCGGCTCTGCGCCTCTGACGGAAGGCGGTCACGCGCACGCCAGGTAGTAGTCTTTCGACACCTTGCGTGCGGTCCCGCCCCGTCGCATTAGCCCACGTTAGCTCGCAGCATCTCCCGCAATGACGTCAGCAGGACATCGCATTCGGCATCTGTGCCAACCGAGATGCGCAAATGCTGATCGACACGCGGCGCCTTGAAGTGGCGCACGAATATTTCCTTGTCCCTTAGTCGCGCGGCGAGCGTCCCCGCGTCATGATCTGGGTGACGCGCAAACACGAAGTTCGCACCCGATGGCACCACTTCGAAGCCCAGCGCAGTGAGTCCCGCCGTGAGGCGCTCGCGGCTCGCGATAACCTTCGCACGACTCTCGCGGAACCACGCGTCATCCAGGTAGGAGGCCGTCGCGGCAACCTGTGCGAGCCGGTCGAGCGGGTAGGAATTGAAGCTGTCCTTCACGCGAATCAGCGCGTCGATCAGCGCGGGATGGCCGAAGGCAAACCCCACTCGCATACCTGCCAGAGAGCGTGATTTCGACACCGTCTGCACGACCAGCAGGTTGGGGTAGCGATCAATCAACGCGATCGCCGACTGCGCACCGAAATCCACATAGGCTTCGTCAATCACCACCACCGACTCGCTGTTGATCTTCACCAACCGTTCGATTTCAGCAAGCGACAACGGATGGCCAGTGGGCGCGTTCGGATTCGGCAATAGCACGCCGCCGTTCGGCATTGCATAGTCGTCGACGCGAATCGCAAACGCGTCGTCCACCGGCACGGTCCGGTATTCGACCTCGAAGAGGCGCGCGTAGGTGGGATAGAAACTGTAGGTGATGTCGGGGAAGATGATCGGCTTGTCGTGCTTGAGCAGCGCCTGAAACGTCATGGCGAGAACTTCGTCCGAACCGTTGCCGGCAAAGACCTGTTCGGCGCGGATACCGTGATACGCGGCCACCGTTTCGCGCAGTTTGCGCGCGGTTGGATCGGGATAGCGCCGCAGCGCTTCGGCGCTCTCGCCGAGTTCCTGACGAATCGCCTCGAGCACGTGCGGCGAAGGCGGATACGGATTCTCGTTGGTATTGAGTTTGACCGGATGAGCCAGCGCGGGCTGTTCGCCGGGCACATAAGGCGTCAGACGGTGGACGATGTCACTCCAATAACGACTCAAACCAGCCTCCTGGGCGTTTCAGCATCGCTTGTAACCGCATGGTAAGCGCATGCAATCAGGGTGGTTGCGTGGATGGCCACGGCGGACCTCCGATCATAGCGCAGCCGCCATCACGCGCTCAGTGCATCCTGTCGTTGCGCACATGCGCGGGCAGGGTAACGCGGGCTCAGCCGTTGCGATGCAACTGCATCATCGCGCGTTCGAGTTCGCCCTTGACGACGAGCGGCATCTGCACGAGCGCGCGTTCAATCGAAGCATCAATGACGTCCTGCTCTTCGCGACGCGGCGGCTTCAGCACATAGTTGGCAACATCCGGCTTGGCGCCCGCACGCGAGGCCTCGGGAATCAGATCGCGCGGATGACCGATGCCGATCCGCAAGCGCCAGTACTGTTGCGACGACAGATGCGCCGAGATGTCCTTGAGGCCGTTGTGACCACCGCTGCCGCCGCCGAGCTTCAGCTTGACCGTGCCGGGCGGCAGGTCAAGTTCGTCGTGCGCGACCAGAATCTCATCGGGCAGGATCTTGAAGAAATGCGCCACCGCGACCACCGACTGGCCCGAGCGGTTCATATACGTCTGCGGTTCCAGCAGATGCACTTCCTCGCCATGAAGACGCGCCTTCGCATAGAAGCCGTGAAAGCGGCGCTCGTCGCGCAGTGTCGTGCCTGCCTCGCGCGCCAGTTGATCGACCAGCCAGAAGCCGGCGTTGTGGCGCGTCGCGGTGTATTCGGCGCCCGGGTTGCCGAGCCCCACGATCAGCTTGATCATGATTGGATGTGGGTCGGCGGCGTGCCACGCGACCTGAAAAAAACCGAAAAAAAACCCGCCGGGGCGAACCGCGGCGGGTCACATCGTCCGTCGTAATCCAACGGATCGAGAGGATTGCTTGCTCTGTTGAGCTTAAGCAGCCGGCGTTTCGCCTTCGCCTTCAGCAGCAGCGCCTTCTTCGGCGATAGCACCTGCCGGGATCGTCGCGGACGCGATCACGGGGTTTTCTACGTCAACGTGTGCAACCAGCGCGACGCCTGCCGGCAGGACGATGTCCTTGGCGTGCATTGTTTGACCAGCTTCGATCTTCGCGAGGTCGACTTCGAGGAATTCCGGCAGAGCCGAAGGCAGACACTCGATTTCGATTTCGTTCAGAACGTGCGAGATCACCGCGCTCGACAGCTTCACTGCCGGGTTGGTTTCTTGGTTCATGAAGTGCAGCGGCACCTTGGTGTGCAGCTTCTTCGTCGCGTCGACGCGCTGGAAGTCCACGTGCAGCACGAGCTGACGGAACGGGTGGTATTGCACGTCGCGCAGCAGAACTTGTTGCGACTTGCCGGCCACTTCCAGGTCGAGAATCGACGAGTGGAAAACTTCTTTCTTCAGCGCGTGCCACAGTGCGTTGTGGTCCAGTTCGACCAATTGCGTTTCAGCACCAGCGCCATATACGATGCCCGGGGTCTTGCCCGAGTTACGCAGGCGGCGGCTCGCACCCGTACCTTGCAAAGAACGCTCGAAAGCGACTACTTTCATTTTGAATCTCCAATACACTGCCCGCGACCAGGCAGTAAAAACGGGGCCTTCACGCCATTCTGGCTGAGGCCCCAGAGCGACGGCACGAACCTTCGTTCGTTCATGCCGATTGTGCAAAAGCGCAGCGTGCGTATGTACTACGCGCTGCGCCTTCGCAAATACTTAGCTTTCCGCAAACAGCGACATCACCGAATCGCCGCGGCGAATCCGCGAGAACGTTTCGGCCAGCAGACCCGCGCTGGTGAGCGAGCGGATCTTCGCGCACGAGCGGGCTTCGTCGCCAAGTGGAATGGTGTCCGTGATCACCAGCTCGTCGAGCGCGGAGGCGGCGATACGCTCACCTGCACCACCGGACAGAACCGGGTGAGTGGCGTACGCGAATACCTTGGTGGCGCCACGTTCCTTCAAAACCTGTGCTGCCTTGCAGAGCGTGCCGGCAGTGTCGACCATGTCGTCCATGATCACGCAGGTGCGGCCTTCCACTTCACCGATGATGTTCATTACCTCGGCGACATTCGCCTTGGGACGGCGCTTGTCGATGATCGCGAGATCGCAGTTCAACTGCTTGGCCAGTGCACGGGCGCGGACCACGCCGCCAACGTCCGGCGACACGACCAACAGGTTCTCGTGATTCTGCTTGCGCAGATCGCCGAGCAGCACGGGCGTTGCATAGATGTTGTCGACCGGGATGTCGAAGAAGCCTTGAATCTGGTCAGCGTGCAGATCCATCGTGATGATCCGCTCGACACCCGCGATTTCCAGCATGTTCGCTACGATCTTCGCCGAGATGGCAACACGCGCTGAACGCGGGCGACGATCCTGACGGGCATAGCCGAAGTAGGGAATAGCAGCAGTGATCCGGCCAGCAGATGCGCGCTTGAGCGCATCGACCATGATCATCAATTCCATCAGGTTGTCGTTCGCCGGCGCGCAAGTGGATTGCAGGACGAAAACATCCTTGCCGCGCACGTTTTCCTGAATCTCGACCTGGATTTCGCCGTCGGAGAAACGGCTGACCATCGCTTTGCCGAGGGGGATACCGAGGATTTTTACGACTTCGTGTGCAAGCGCGGGATTCGCGTTGCCAGTAAAAACCATCAGGCCGTCATGGCTGCTCATCATGCACCTGCTTCTGGCTGGGGGCGAGGAACTGCGAGAATTTTTTGGCAGGGGAGGAAGGACTCGAACCCTCGAATGCCGGAATCAAAATCCGGTGCCTTAACCAACTTGGCG
Organism: Paraburkholderia sp. DHOC27; assembly: GCF_003429005.1. Classification (GTDB taxonomy): domain Bacteria; phylum Pseudomonadota; class Gammaproteobacteria; order Burkholderiales; family Burkholderiaceae; genus Paraburkholderia. The sequence goes on along the minus strand of NZ_QVQV01000003.1, from coordinate 249,655 downwards.
ACTCCCCTACACTAACTTGAGCTTCACCGAACGTGTAGGACCGTTCGACGATGCAAAACTATGACGCGAAAGCGAAGAGTGGATGCGTATCCAAGCTCGCTGCCACTGCGCTATTCCATTCACCGGGCAGTTTGGCTTGCGCCGCCTCTGCTTCACTTCGGCTCTGGAACGCTGCAAAGACACTTGCACCTGATCCTGTCATCCGCGCCGGCGCGATGTGATCAAACCATCCAAGCACCTGCGCAACTTCCGCGTATTTTCCCACGACAACTGGCTGCATGTCATTTCGGCCAAAACTGTCAGGCCATTCTGCGCTGCAACTATGTTGTGCAAGAAAGTCCGTAATTGTGAGGGGTTTTGAATCTCTTGTCAACGATTTTTCGGAGAAAATCGCTGCAGTCGGAACCTGAACCCGCGGCGTCACAACAAGGAAATAACGCGGCGGCAATTGTACAACCTCCAACGCCTCTCCGACACCCTCTGCGAACGCATTTTTTCCAAACACGAAGAACGGCACATCCGCGCCCAGCTTCAGCGCGAGCGCCTGCAGCTCTTCGCGCGGCAAGTGCAGTTTCCACAGGCGGTTCAACGCGAGCAAGGTGGTGGCCGCGTCCGAACTGCCGCCGCCAAGACCACCGCCCATCGGCAGGCGCTTGTCGATCTGGATGTCAGCGCCTTCCCGCGAGCCCGTGTGCTGCTTCAGCAGGCGCGCGGCGCGCACTGTCAGATCGTCTTCAGCGGGAACGCCGGGCACGTCGGTGCCGCGCGTGATTTGACCGTCGTCACGACGGGTGAAATGCAGCGTGTCACCCCAGTCGAGCAACTGGAACACGGTTTGCAACGAATGGTAGCCATCCGGCCGGCGGCCGGTGATGTGCAGGAAGAGATTCAGCTTCGCTGGCGCGAGGCAATCGCGCAGCGAATCGTTCGTTTCAATCATGAGTCGGGACAAAATGCAGGGCGCTGGTACGGGCGCGAGTATGGACCAATCGCGGCAAGTTTGCTGCTATTGGTCCAGCACGAGCTTGATATTGAGCGGCGGTTCATCGCGGCTCAGGTTGACGCGCTTGAGGCCCGTGGCCGGCGCATCGGCGTACGCGAGATAGTCGATCGTCCAGCCGTCCTGGCGGATTTCCTTCAGGTGTGCCGGGTCCTGCGGATCCTGCTCGGTCTTCGCCTTCGAGGTCGGCGCGGGCGACGGCTGCAGCCAGTAGCGCAGCCCTTCGACCGGCAGCGCGAAGCCCAGTGCGTTCTGCATCAAGGTGGACACGTTGTCAGCAGTCAGCGGCTGGCGATTGGGCAGTTCGAGCGAAGCGGAAGACGGCGACGACGTGATGATGGCCAGCGTCTGACCAAGCGGATTGCGCAACTGCAAGGTGACGGTATCGCCCGTTTCCTGCCAGTCGAAGTTGCCGTACGCATTACGCTGCTGGCCGTTCTGGTCGTTGTACTGAACCGCGAAGCGGCCATGATAGGCGCGGGTGGTCTGCGCCGTGACGGAGGTCGCCGCGTTCGAGGTGGACGGCCCCTGCGGCTTGACCGAGGCGCAGCCCGCCAGCGCGACCATGGCGGCCACGGCGAACCCGAGCGCCGCACGGCGCGGCGCCTCAGGAACGCGGAACAATTGAAGTGAGCGGACGGAGCGGTTCGATATGAGCATCAGAGATCGTTCACCTGAAAACGTTTGAGCGTTTTGAGCAGCGTATCGTTGTCAGGTTCAAGCTTGCGGGCCTCGCGCCATGCTGCGCGGGCCTGATCCTGGTCGCCCGTTTTCCACAACACTTCGCCCAGATGCGCGCCGATTTCGGCGTTCGGTTGCAGATCATAGGCTTTGCGCAGCAGCTTGATGGCGTCCGTGGTGTCGCCCATGCGGTACTTGACCCAGCCCACGCTGTCCATGATGAACGCGTCGGTTGGCGCCAGTGAGGAGGCCTTTTCGACCAGCTTGTCCGCTTCCTGCAGGCGCAGGCCGCGATCCGCGAGCGAGTAACCCAGCGCGTTGTACGCCTGCGGATTATCCGGCTGCGTTTCGATCAGCTTGCGCAACTGCGCTTCCATGACGTCGTAGTGGTCATTCTTCTCCGCGGCCATCGCGTAGTCGTACGTCAGGTCCGGATCTTCCGGGAAATCTGCCGTGGCCTGCGCGAGGCGCGCTTCCGCTTCCGGATAGCGCTTCGCGTCGAACAGAATGGCCGCGTCAGTCCTTGCGATCAACGCCTGATCGCGCGGGTCCGGTGACTGCAGACTGGCGAGCAGTTTGCGCGCGTCGTCCGGCTTACCCTGCTTTTCGAGCAACTGGGCACGCGTGATCTGCGCCGGAATGTACTGTTGGCTCGTGGGCGAAATCTTGTTCAGCCAGTTGCCGGCAGCCTCGTCGTTCTTCTGTTCGAGCGAGAGTTGCGCGAGGTAGATGTAGGCCTGACCCGGATCGGCTGACGGCGTCTTCTCGGCCTTTTGCGCATACTGCTCGAGGTAGTTCTGCGCGTTGGCGAAGTCTTTCTTCTGGACGTCGATCAGGGCGAGCGCCATCAACGGCGTCAGGTCGTCGGCGTTGTCCTTGTGCATGATCTCGAACTGCTTCTGCGCGTCGTCGAGACGGTCGCTTGCCAGGTACATCTGGGCCAGCGCGAGACGCGCGTCATGCGACTTCGGATTCTTCTGCACGTAGGCTTCGAGCGACGCAATGCCTTCCTTGCGCTCCTCCGGGCCCATCTGCGAGAGCGTCAGCGCTGCCGGCAGATAGTCGGGCTTCAGGGCGAGCGCCTGTTCGAGCGACTTGCGGGCGCCGGGCGCGTCGTCTGCGGCGATCTGCTGACGCGCAATGGCGAGGTTCGCCTCGGGCCGGTTCATGTCGTTCTTCAACAGATCCTGCAGCACGTGCAGGCCGCCCACGCGATTCGGGCCGCGCGAGATCAACAGTTGCAACGACAGGATGGCCGCGCCACGGTTTTCGTTGGGCACCCGGGCCAGTTCGCGCGCGAGCAGCGGCTCGGCGTCATCGGGCTTGCCGGACAGCACCAGCAACGATGCGTCGAGTTGCGCTGCGCGTTCGGAAGTCGGCGCATACTGCTGCCACAATTGCGCGGCGGCGAGGGCGTCAGACGGACTTTGCGCCGCCAGCGCGATTTCCGTGGCGCGCTGGGCCATGCGCGGATCGTGCGTGTCGCGCGCGAGCGCAAGGTACGTCTGGTAAGCGGGCGCCGGCTGGCCACGTTGCAGCGCCACTTCGGCCGCCAGCACCTGGAAGACGATCTGGCTCGACAGCGGGACGTCAGGCAAGTCCTTCTGATCCTCGGCCGTTTGCGCGCCGAGTGCGTCCGGCGCGGACATGGCGCTGTCGTCAGAATCCGGCGAGGGGTCTTGCGCGTACGACGGGACGGCGGCGAGTGCCCACAGGGCCAGCGCCGCAACGCCCAGCAGGCGGCGAGCGGAGACGGCGTGCGGCACGCGCGATGTACGGGCCGGGCGCTTCGAAAACAGCTTCACGAAGGACAAGTTCATGGAAATCCGTTCAATGTTTCGGACGATTGTAACGCGCTCGCTACAATAAGCGCACAACCACTCACGCAAGTTGCAGACCAGTTAGAAATGCCAGAGTTGCCAGAAGTAGAGGTTACCCGACGGGGAATCGAACCGTATGTGTCCGGACGCAAGGTTGAGCGCGTCGATGTGCGCACGCCCGCATTGCGCTGGCCGATTCCCGCCGACCTTGCGAGAACCTTGCGAGGCAGCGTGGTCCACAAGGTCGAGCGGCGCGGCAAGTATCTGCTGTTCGAGATCGACGCTGGCTGGTTCATTGTGCACCTGGGCATGACTGGGACGCTGCGCGTGCTGCGCAACCTGCCCCATCTGCCGGCGGCGGCGAAGCACGACCATATCGACTGGATCTTCGACGAGTTCATTCTCCGCTATCGCGACCCACGGCGCTTCGGCGCCGTCCTGTGGCACCCGCGCACGGACGGCGACGTGCTCGCTCATCCGCTGCTGGCGGGGCTTGGCGTCGAGCCGTTTTCGCCTGGGTTTTCAGGCGCGCTGATGCATCGGCAGACGCGCGGTCGCAAGGTGTCGGTGAAGCAGGCGCTGCTGGCGGGCGAAATCGTCGTGGGCGTGGGCAACATCTATGCGTCCGAGAGCCTGTTCCGCGCGGGCATTCGTCCTACCACGGCGGCGGGCCGCGTGTCGCTGGTCCGTTATGACCTGCTGGCCGACGCAGTGCGCCTGACGCTCGCGGCTGCCATCGAAAAGGGCGGCAGTACGCTGCGCGATTTCGTTGGAAGTGACGGTGAAAGCGGCTATTTCCAGCTCGATTATTTCGTTTATGATCGCGCCGGACTGCCGTGCCGCGTATGTGGAACGCCGATCAAGCAGATCGTGCAAGGGCAGCGCTCCACCTATTTTTGCCCTACCTGTCAGCGTTAATTTCAATGCCCTCACGCATAACTCCAGCCGCCGTCACGATTGCCCCCGCGTTACCTGACTTTTCTGCGCGCCTGATTGCATGGCAGCGTCAGCACGGCCGCCACGATCTGCCGTGGCAGAACACGCGCGATCCGTATCGCATCTGGTTGTCGGAAATCATGTTGCAGCAGACCCAGGTGTCGACGGTGATTCCGTACTACGCGCGCTTCCTCGCGCGTTTCCCGGATGTCGCCGCGCTCGCCGCAGCGCCCGTGGACGACGTAATGGCGTTGTGGGCCGGTCTTGGGTACTACTCGCGAGCGCGCAATCTGCACCGCTGCGCACAGGCCGTGGTCGAGTTGCACGGCGGGGCATTTCCGGCCTCGGTCGAAGCGCTGGCGGATTTGCCTGGCATTGGCCGTTCGACAGCCGCGGCGATCGCATCCTTCGCGTTCGGTGCACGCGCAACGATTCTCGACGGCAACGTCAAGCGCGTGCTTGCCCGTGTATTCGGCGTGGATGGCTTCCCGGGCGAGAAGCGCGTTGAAAACGCGATGTGGACGCTCGCCGAATCGCTGCTGCCGGTGAACGGCAGCGATGACGATGTGAGTGCCTACACGCAAGGTCTGATGGACCTCGGCGCCACCTTGTGTGTGCGCGGCAAGCCCGACTGCGCGCGCTGTCCGTTCGCGGCGGATTGCGTCGCGAACGTCACCGGACGGCAGCGCGCGCTACCCGCCGCACGTCCGAAGAAAGCCATTCCGACGCGCCGCACGTGGATGCTGGTGTTGCGCAACGGCGATGAGGTGATGCTCGAAAAGCGCCCGCCGTCCGGCATTTGGGGTGGCTTGTGGAGCTTGCCGGAAGCCGCTGACGAAACGGCGCTCGCCGAGCGGGCGCGTGACTTCGGCGGCGATGGCGCAGTCGTCTCGCCGCTCGCTCCGCTCACACACACGTTCACGCATTTCCGGCTGGATATCGAGCCGCGTCTTGCCGAACTGGATCGCGCGAGTAGCGCACATGTCGCGCTGGGTGACGCAGAAACGGCCTGGGTGGCGTTGCGCAATATCGACGCGTACGGTGTGCCCGCACCGGTGCGCAAACTGCTGGATGGGCTGCAGGGAACGTTGATCTAACCAGGCGGGCGCGACGCAGGTTCAAACCGGCATCACAGCAATCTCACAGCAATTGATGTTGCTGCATGTAGTGATGAACCACGTCGATGCGCGCGCCGGCATCCGTCAGTTCCATCAGCTTTTGTCGGGCCCGCAAGGCGATTGGCAGTACTTCGGATAGCCGGTTGGAGACCCAGCTCGGATCATCCAGTCTGAATGGCTCCGCAAACGGCAGGCTGTCCGGGTCACGCTCACGGATGGTCGCGATGATGCGCTCCAGCACTTCCGCGCATGCGCCGAACCTGGCCAACTGTTCGTTGCCTTCCAGCGGGATATCGTCGGGCATAGGTTCGGCCATGCCCACCAGCAGACCACTCGGTTCCACGCGATGCGACAGCAGCCGGAAGCGCCGCGTGCCGCGTGCGCGAATCAGCAGCATGCCGAAGGTTTCTACATCGCAGTCCTCGATTTCCGCGAGGCAACCCACGCTCTCAGGCACCGACGGCTCGTCGGGTTGCGCCACCTCGCCGCCGCTCTTCAGCATGCACACGCCGAAGGGCGTCTTTTCCCGCAGACAGTCGCGCGCCATGTCCAGATAACGCGCTTCGAAGATCTTCAGAGGCAGCACGCCGTCGGGAAACAGCACGGTATGCAGAGGAAACAGCGGGACATCGGCAAGCACGGCAGCAGTAGAGGGCATGGCGCAACGCTTCGGTTAAGGCCGCGCGATGCGGCCGGTTAAGCGACGAGCTTCGATGATTCGCCGGCGTCGACCGGCGCATCGCGATGCCGCACGATAACGTTTGCCTGTTTGGCGAGGCGCGCGGCGAGCGTCTCGGCAATGAACACTGAGCGGTGCTGGCCGCCCGTACAGCCAATCGCGACGGTCAGATAGCTGCGGTTGTCGTCACGGAAATGCGGCAGCCATTTTGCGAGGAACGTCTCGATGTCGTCGATCATCTCGTGCACCACAGGGAGTGCGTCGAGGAAGTCGATCACCGGCTTGTCGAGCCCCGTGAGCGGGCGCAATTCGTGGTCGTAGTAGGGGTTCGGCAGGGTACGCACGTCGAACACGAAATCGGCGTCGAGCGGCACACCGCGTTTGAAGCCGAACGATTCGAACATCAACACGAGACCGCTGTGTTCCTGTTCGATGAAGCGTTTGACCCATGCCCGCAAGACGTTCGCGCGCAGGTTGCTGGTGTCGATCTGGTGGCCGAATTCGGCCAGACCCGCGACGAGATCGCGCTCGCGTTCAATGGCCTCTTCGAGCGAGGTCAACAGGCCAACGTCGGCATGTTGCGAGGCCGAACCGGAGAGCGGATGACGACGGCGCGTTTCGGAGAAGCGCTGGATCAACGACTGCGTGCTGGCGTTGAGAAACAGCACGCGCACGTCATGCTCGCCGGAGAGGTCGCGGATCATCGCGGGCATTTCGTCGAGCGAGGCGCTGGAGCGCGCGTCGATTGCGACCGCGAGACGATCCTGGCCGTCCTGCGCGAGGTAGGCGGCGAGTTGCGGCAGAAAGCGCGGCGGCAGATTGTCGACGCAGTAGTAGCCCGCGTCTTCGAGCGCGTTCAGTGCAACGGATTTGCCGGAGCCGGAAATACCGGTGATCAGAATAATGCGCATGGAGTGGTGAAATCGGTACGTTTCATCATAGCATCTGGTCCCCGTGCGCGTACCCTCTGCCGAATGGGCAGCTTGTGCCATGTCACGCCAGGCGCTCAGCCCGGCCTGGCGCAACTCCGATCAGATGAGCTTGCCCGGAAACTGGCTGTCCGGGTCCTGCATGGCCAGACGCTGGCGGTCCATGAAGTCGCGCAGCGTGTCGATGCCGCGCAGTTGCAGGATGGTGTTGCGCACGGCAGCTTCCACCAGCACCGCGAGGTTGCGGCCGGCCGCCACCTGGATGGTGACCTTGCTGATGGGCAAACCCAGCACGTCGACGGTCTGGCTTTCCAGCGGCAGGCGCTGAAACTCGCCATCCGGACGGCGCACGAGCTGAACGATCAGCTTGAGCTTCATTTTGCGCCGTACCGCGGTTTCGCCAAAAATGGTTTTGATGTCCAGCAGGCCGAGGCCGCGCACTTCCAGCAGGTTTTGCAGCAGGGGCGGGCAGCGGCCCTCGACGAAATCCGGCCCGAGGCGGACGAAATCCACCGCGTCGTCCGCTACCAGACCGTGTCCACGGCTGATCAGTTCGAGGCCGAGTTCGCTCTTGCCGAGACCGGAGTCGCCGGTGAGCAGCACGCCCATGCCGAGGATGTCGAGGAATACGCCATGCAGCGTGGCGCGCGGCGCCAGGATGCGCGACATGTAAAGACGCAGGCTGTCGATCACCGCCGCGGCCGACATGGGCGTGGTGAAGAGCGGCGTCGATGAGCGCGTGCAGCGCAGAACCAGTTCTGGGGGCGCCGCCACGCCACCCGCCACCACCAGAAACGGCGGCTCGAGGGCGATCAGTTCGGCCATGTGACGTGAGCGGTCCTCTTCGGACTGCCGCTGGTAGTACTCGACTTCAGCGTCGCCCAGCACCTGAATGCGGTTGGGGTGGATCAGGTTCAGGTGGCCGACGAGGTCCGCGCTCGACGTGGCGTTCGCAACCGTCTCTGCGGAGAAGCCGCGCTCCCAGCCCTCATGCCCCGTCAGCCAGCTGAGTTTCAGCATGGCTGCGTTGTCGTCGAAAATGCTTTGGGCGTTGATGCTGGACGTATCCATGAATCCCTGACTCCAATGTGGGCCGCTTTTTTCGCGCTTTCCTGCGCTTTTTGCTCGCGCCGACCGCGCTAGCGCGGTCGGGCTGCCCGGAGCGGATCCGAGCCGGTTTCAGCGTGAGACCTTACCCGTTCGTGCGCGGATTGCCGCGGATGCATCAAGGTTGCCACTGAGTGAGCAGGCGATGCAATGTTTCGCGGTCTTCTTCCGTATGCAGCCGCTCGCGCGCTTCGCGGTCGGACAGTAACTGGGCGATTTCCGAGAGGATTTCGAGGTGTTGCTGGGTGGCTTGTTCGGGCACCAGCAGGAAGATCAGCAGCGAGACTGGCTGGCCATCCGGCGATTCGAACGGAATGGCTTCAGCAAGACGCACGAAGGCAGCGAGCGGCTGCTTCAGGCCTTTGATCCGGCCATGCGGAATCGCGACACCTTCGCCGAGTCCGGTAGAGCCGAGGCGCTCGCGCGCGAACAGATTGTCGGTGACCGTACTGCGCGCAATGCCGTTCTGGTTTTCGAAAATCAGACCCGCTTGTTCGAACACGCGTTTCTTGCTGGTGACGGACAGTCCGACGACGACGTTTTCGAGGGGAAGAAATTTGGCTAAACGATTCATGTTGGCAGGCGGAAACGTGGCCTGGATACTCCTCGCTGTGGCGGTTGAGTGGCGTTCCATTCTCGACAGATGCTCACGGCGATGCGCTTGAGCGCCGAAAAAACACAGCACTCCCGCTGAATAACCCCGATTGACCCCGACGGTTGACCCCGATAGTAACCGGGCCATTATAGAACAGGGTGACCTTTGATGGTGCGGCGCGCCATCACCATTCGCGGCGGGTTTCGTGGCGCCTGCCTCGGGTTGGTGAAACGCGCACGAAGCGGCAGCACGGGGCCTCGTGCCCAACCGAAACCCAACGAAAAACCGCCCGTTTCCGGGCGGTTTAGCGCGTTGAGGGAAACCCTCTAATTTCGCATTATTGCGGCGGCACTTCCACTTGCGCCAGCGGTTGGTACTTGATCGCTTCGTGCTGATGACCTTGCAGGCGATCCTTGTGACGAATCACTTGCCGATCGAGCTTGTCGATCATCAGATCGATCGCGGCGTACAGGTCGCCGTCACAGCTCTCGACAAAAATGTCCTTGCCCTTCAGATGCAGGTTGATTTCAACCTTCTGCCTCTTTTCCTTTTCCTTGTGGTTGTCGACCGAGAGGACCACACTGCCATCGATCACCTGATCGAAATGTCTTAGCACCCTATCCAGTTTGGTGATCACGTATTCTCGCAACGCTGGCGTTACTTCGAGATGGTGTCCACTGATCTGCAGATTCATAGTGCTTCTCCAAGCTAGTGGCCGCTTGGTCCGCACGATGGGGCAGTACCGGTCGATCGCTCGGCTCGCCTGTGTCGTCCCCCGTTGACTGACTACTGGCAGGTCGCATCGGCCGGCCTGTCCGCCAACGGGCGGAGCGGCCGGAAAATGCCCGCCACGGAAGGCGACGGGCTCAAGAGCACGCCGAGCCGCCCCAAATGTTTCTTCCCCTCGCGGGGCCCGACACGAAGCGCCGGGTTGGGGTGCGCTAGAGAGACTTGCGCAGGTTGACTGCCGGAATCTTGAGGGCTTCGCGGTACTTCGCAACGGTTCTGCGCGCGACCACGAATCCCTGTTCCGCCAGCAGTTCGGCTATGCGGCTATCTGAAAGAGGAGATTTGGTGTTTTCCGCTCCTATCAGTTGCTTGATGAGCGCGCGAATGGCCGTGGAAGACGCCGCGCCGCCCGTATCTGTGGAAACGTGTGAGCCGAAAAAGTACTTGAATTCAAGCGTCCCGAATGGGGTCAGCATGTATTTACCGGTTGTCACACGCGAGACAGTTGACTCGTGTAAGCCCAGCGTATCAGCTATTTCCCTCAAAACCAAGGGCCGCATGGCAATTTCGCCATGTACGAAAAAGCTCTTCTGGCGCTCCACAATGGCCTGCGCGACGCGCAAGATTGTTTCGAAGCGCTGCTGGATATTCTTGATCAGCCAGCGTGCTTCCTGAAGCTGCTGACGCAGCGAACCGCTGCCCGGATCGCCCCGGTTGTTACGCAGAATATTCGCGTACAGATGGTTGATGCGCAGCTTGGGCACCACCTCCGGATTGAGTTCTGCCTGCCAGCCCTGCGGTGTTTTGCGCACCATGATGTCGGGCACGACGTAGTCCGCTTCGGCCTTGCCATACGCGGCGCCCGGGAAGGGCTCCAGTGAGCGGATCAGGTCGTGCGCATCGCGCAGTTCGTCGTCGTTGGCCTTCAGGTGTTTGCGCAGGCGCGTGAAGTCGCGGGCCGCCAGTAATTCCAGATGATGACCGACGATATCGAGCGCCAGCGTGCGCGTGGGCGATTGGTCGAGGCGCAGCAACTGCAGCTTCAGACACTCCGACGCCGAGCGGGCGCCTACGCCTGCGGGATCGAAGCTATGCAGCAGCGCAAGCGCTGCATTCAGTTCGTCGAGATCGACTTCGAGCTCGTCCGGCAGATCCGCCTGAACTTCTTCCAGCGTGGCCGTCAGATAGCCGTCGTCATCGAGTGATTCGATCAGGAAGGTGATCAGGGCACGGTCGCGTTGGCCGGCCTGGGTAACGCGCAACTGCGCTGTCAGATGATCGCGCAACGAAGTGCTCGACTCGTGAATCTGCAGCGGCGGCAGATCGTCGTCGTCAGAGGCGGTACCGGAGCGGCCGTAGTCGTCCAGGTTCCATTGCGTGGAGTCGCCGTTGGCGTCGCCCGAGAGGCCGTTGTATTCGTCCACACCCTGCGGTTCGCCGTTCTCGGCGCGCTCACTGGTCGTAGTGGACGATGACGACGATGAGTTGCTCATCTGCTCGGGCGCAGAGTTGTTCGGCGCCTGGGCGATCAGCGAGCCGTCCGACGCAACCCGCAGCGGGCTGGCGATCCAGTCGTCCTCGTTTTCCAGCAGCGGATTCTGCGCGATCGCCATCGCGACTTCCTGCTGCAGTTCAAGCGTGGACAGCTGCAGCAGCCTGATGGACTGTTGCAGTTGAGGGGTCAGCGCAAGATGCTGCGACAGGCGGAGTTGGAGGCTGGCTTTCATGGCAAGTTGAGATTCATTGTAGAGAGTTTGCCACGACCGCGATACCTTGCGGCATTCACGATAACGCGCCCGTCTGGATAGGGCCTGCTGGAAGACAGGCGGGCCGGCGCGTCAAAAATAGACGCTGAGGCCCGCCTGGGCGAGGACGCAGCACGAGATGCGCGCCCTCGTTCGATCACATGCGGAAGTGCTCGCCGAGGTAGACGCGCCGCACGTTTTCGTTTTCGATGATCTCGCTCGGAGCGCCCGCTGCCAGCACGCTGCCGTCGCTGATGATGTAGGCATGGTCGCAGATGCCGAGCGTTTCGCGCACGTTATGGTCCGTTATCAGCACGCCGATGTTGCGCTGCTTGAGGAATTTAACAATCTTCTGGATTTCCAGAACGGCGATCGGGTCCACGCCGGCGAACGGTTCGTCGAGCAGAATAAAGCTGGGGTTGGTCGCAAGCGCCCGTGCAATTTCCACCCGGCGGCGTTCACCGCCCGACAGCGACAGCGCCGGATTGCCACGCAGATGGGCGATCTGCAGCTCGTCGAGCAGCGCTTCGGTACGCGTGGTGATGGTGTCCTTGCTGAGGCGTTTGCCGTTCTCGTCGAGTTGCAGCTCGAGCACCGCGCGAATGTTCTCTTCGACGGTGAGCTTGCGAAACACCGAGGCTTCCTGCGGCAGATACGACAGGCCGAGCGAAGCACGCTTGTGGATGGGCAACAGGCTGATGGACTTGCCGTCGAGGTCGATCTCACCGGCGTCGAGCGGCACCAGTCCGACGATCATGTAAAACGAGGTGGTCTTGCCCGCGCCGTTCGGCCCAAGCAGGCCGACCACTTCACCGCTCTTGACGTCGAGCGACACGTCCTTCACCACCGTGCGCGAGCCATAGCGCTTCTTCAGATTGCGAACCACCAGCGAACTGCTGGTCCCAGCCGGCTTGCGATGGGGGAGGGAGGGCGAGTTCACGGAGTTCACTGGTTCGGGTTTCCCTTGATCGTGGTGGACGGCACGAGCGTGGCCGACGCACCGGTGAGCGGCGCGGCGCCGCCGTTACGCGGCGACAGCATGGCCCGCACGCGGCCATTGGGATTGCCCGGGCCGGCCACGTCCTTGCCGGCCTTCGCGGTATAGAAATCGTTCTGGCCGTCATACGTGATGACGCTGCCGTGCACCGTATCCATCAACGTCGACAGGCCTTGCAGGCGGTTGACGGTGGCGTTGGTGGTCAAGGTGGTGAGGTCCTGCTTGCCGTCGTAGTCGATACGCACAGCGGTGCCTTCCACGTACTCGTCGAGGCCTTCGCGCTTCTGGCGGAAATACGACAGATTGCCGCCGCTCGAGGTGCCCGTGGCGTACTGATAGCCCTGCGGGTCCTGGGTCACTTCCACGCGGTCGGCTTTGATCACGATGGTGCCTTTGGTGGCCACCACGTGTCCGGTGAAGATGTTGACCTGCTTCAGGTCGTCATAGGTCATGTTGTCCGCTTCGATGTTGAGCGGCTTGTCCTTGTCGGCGCGTTCCGCGTGCGCGAGCGGCGCAAAGCCGAAGAGCGGCAGTGCGAGCAGCAGCGCAGCGAGTCCGGCGCGGCACGCAGACAGGGTACGCACGCAGCCGGTGTCAAAACGGGGGAACGATTCGTTCATGCAGTCACGCTGAATTGGATTACCCGGGTTGCTTCGGGGAGGCGCCGGAGGCGTCGGACGCGGCGATCGCGCCACGGACGTTGCCGAACAGTTGCATCACCCGGGTCACATTGTTGTAGTTCATGCCGCTGGCCGTCATGACAGACAGGCCGCGCTGAAGTTTAACCGGCTTTTCGGTCTCGATCACATCGTCGTTGACCAGCACCCGAAAATGCTCCGAATCGGCCTGCATCTGCGGATCGCCGTCGCCGGCCGCGCGCAGGATACGCGCGTTGTGGTACAGATCGACGATCGAGGCGTCGCCATTCACGGTGCCGGTGTCGCCCGTGGCCGTGACGATGGGCTTGCCCGGCTGGAACGCGCGGATAGCCGGCTTGACCAGGTCGCTCAGTTCGTCGTCTTCGTAATGCACCAGATGCGTGGCCGTCAGACGATACTGCGTCGCGCCCGACTGATCCAGTTCGGACACCGAGAAATTGTCGGCGAAGTAGTCGGGCGTATGTTCTTTCGGCTTCACCTCGCCCTCGTGCGGCGGCGGCATGGTGGCCTGCAGCAGCCACCAGGTGATGCCGGCGAGCGCCGCCATCGCGACGAGCGGGATCAGCGAAGTCAGGCGGAACTGGTTCATCCCACCAGACCCTTCTGCTCCGTACCGGCGCAGGCCGCTGCCAGCAGTTCGTCGTACTTGTTCTGGGCGCGCAGCAGGGTATCGCAGACTTCGCGCACGGCGCCATGACCGCCACGTGCCTCGCTCACCCAATGGGCGCGCGCGATCACTTCAGGATGCGAGTTGGCCGGCGCCGCCGCGAAGCCGACCTTCAGCATCACGCCAAGGTCCACCCAGTCGTCGCCCATGTAGCCGCATTCCTCGGGCTTCATGCCGGTTTGCCTGAGCAGGTCAGCGAAGGCGTCAGGCTTGTTCTCCACGCCCTGATACAGATGCGCGATCTTCAGTTCCTTGGCGCGCACGGCGACGATGCCCGACTTGCGCCCGGTGATGATGGCCGTCTCGATGCCAGCCTGGCGCAACAGCTTCGCGCCGTGACCGTCCATGGAGTGGAACACCTTCATGGTGTCGCCCTCGGCGGTGAAGACGAGGCCGCCGTCGGTCAGCACGCCGTCCACGTCGAAAATCATCAGTTTGACGCGACGGGCGCGTTCGGTTGCGGTAAGAGTCGCGGCAGCCATCAGATCACCTTCTTGGAAAAGAGGTCGTGCATATTGAGCGCGCCGATCAGCTTGCCCGCGTCGTCCACCACCAGCATCTGATTGATGCGGTGACGTTCCATCAGTTCCACTGCTTCGACAGCCAGCTGGTCCGGGCCAATGGTGCGCGGACCGGGCGTCATCACGGAAGAAATGGGCAGGTCGCGGAAGTCGCCGGCGCGTTCGAGCACGCGGCGCAGATCGCCATCCGTGAAGATGCCTTTGACGCGGCCGTTATCGTCCACAATGGCTGTCATACCCATGCGCTTGGCGGTGAGCTGGAACAGCGCGTCGCGCACGGTTGCAGCGGGCGTCACCACCGGCACCTGATCGCCGGTGCGCATGACGTCGCGCACGTAGGTGAGCAGCCGCCGGCCCAATGCGCCGCCGGGATGCGAGCGGGCGAAGTCGTCCGGACCAAAACCGCGGGCGTCGAGAATCGCCACGGCGAGCGCATCGCCGAGCGCGAGCGCGGCCGTGGTGCTGGCCGTGGGCGCGAGATTCAGCGAGCAGGCTTCCTTCGCGACCGCCGAATTCAGATGCACGTCGGCCAGTTGGGCGAGGCTCGAACCCGGCTTGCCGGTGATGGCGATCAGTTTCGAACCGAGGCGTTTGATGATCGGCAGAATGGCCATCAATTCATCGGATTCACCGGAGTTGGACATCGCAATGAAGACGTCTTCCGCGGTGACCATGCCGAGGTCGCCGTGGCTGGCTTCAGCGGGATGCACGAAGAAGGCCGGTGTGCCGGTGCTGGCGAGCGTCGCCGCCACCTTGCGGGCCACATGGCCGGATTTGCCGATGCCGGAGACGACCACCCGCCCACGGCAACTCAGGATGAAGTCGATCGCCTCGACGAAACCATCGTCGAGTTGATCGCGAAGCGCGCGCACGGCGTCCGCTTCGATGTCGAGCACGTCGCGAGCGAGCGCGAGGGCCCGGTCGCCATTGATTTTCGCTATCATGCGCGGAAGTATAACAAAAGGCGCTTGTTCGCCGCGCTGGGCGCGCTGTGCCCCGCCACTGCCTTCATAGGCCCCTCGACCTTGTCGCACGGCGGTTTGCGTGCGATGGCCCGTTGCCGAACCAGGACGCTTTAGATGCGCTTTCTCCGATGATTTCCCCGCTCGAAATGACGCTGTTTCTGCTGCTGGCATCGGTGGCAGGCGTGGTCATTTTCCGTTTCCTGAACCTGCCGCCCATGCTCGGCTATCTGAGCGTGGGTATCGTCGTCGGGCCGCACGCGCTCGGGCTGATTCCGGATTCGCAGGGCGCCCAGAATCTGGCGGAGTTCGGCGTGGTGTTCCTGATGTTCTCCATCGGGCTGGAGTTTTCGCTTTCCAAGCTGCGCTCCATGCGCCGTCTCGTGTTCGGACTCGGTCTGCTACAGGTGATCGGCACGGTCGCGGTGGCCGTGGCGTTGGGTTTCGTGCTGGAGCGCTGGGTGCATATCACCTGGCAGGGCAGCGTGGCATTGGGCGGCGCGCTGGCCATGTCGTCCACGGCGATCGTCAGCAAGATGCTCGCGGAGCGCCTCGAAATCGAATCCGAGCACGGCAAGAATATCTTCGGTGTTCTGCTGTTCCAGGATCTGGCCGTGGTGCCGCTGCTCATCATCATCGCCGCACTGGGCGGCAGCTCGGAAGACCTGGTGTCCGCGCTCGGCCTCGCGGCGGTGAAGATCGTCGTGGCCTTATCCTTGTTGCTGATCGTCGGGCAGCGCTTCATGACGCGCTGGTTCAACGTGGTGGCGCGGCGCCGCTCGCAGGAGCTGTTCATCCTGAACCTGCTGCTGGTCACGCTGGGTTGCGCATTCATCACGGACAAATTCGGTCTCTCGCTCGCGCTCGGCGCTTTCATCGCGGGCATGCTGATCGCGGAGACGCCGTACCGGCATCAGGTTGAAGAAGACATCAAGCCGTTTCGCGACGTGCTGCTGGGGCTCTTCTTCGTCACCACCGGCATGCTGCTGAATCCGGTCGTGATCTGGAAGCACCCGTTCATCGTGCTGGCCTTCCTGCTCGGCCCCTTGCTGCTGAAACTGGTGATGATTACCGCGCTCGCGCGACTCTTCGGCGCCTCGCCGGGGGTGGCGATGCGTACCGGTATCGGTCTCGCGCAGGCCGGTGAATTCGGCTTCGTGCTGCTCAACCTGATTCTCGACAAGCACCTGGTGGACGCCACGCTGCTACAGGCGATTCTCGCCGCCATGTTGCTGTCGATGCTGGCCGCACCGTTCCTGATCCAGAATGCGGATCGCATCGTGCTGCGGCTGTCGTCCACTGAATGGATGATGCAGTCGTTGCAGATGACCCGCATCGCCACGCAGAGCCTGAAGCAGAGCGGTCACACCATCATCTGCGGTTACGGGCGGGCCGGGCAGAACCTCGCGCGCATGCTGGAGCACGAAGGGCTCTCCTACGTCGCGCTCGACCTCGACCCAGACCGCGTGGCGGCCGCTGCGGCGGCGGGCGAGTCAGTGGTGTTTGGCGACGCCGGGCGGCGTGAATCGCTGCTCGCGGCGGGTATCCACCGTGCGGCTGCGGTTGCCATCACGTATGCGAATACGCCGTCCGCCTTGCGCGTGCTGCATAACATTCACGAACTCGAACCCACCTTGCCGGTGATCGTGCGTACCGTCGACGACGCCGATCTGGAAAAGCTGCTGGCCGCCGGTGCCACGGAGGTGATTCCGGAGATCGTGGAAGGCAGCCTGATGCTCGCCTCGCATACGCTGGTGCTGATGGGCGTGCCGATGCGCCGCGTGGTGCGGCGGGTCGAGGAGATGCGTGACGAGCGCTACAGCCTGCTGCGCGGCTATTTTCACGGCGCCGACGACGCGGGCGATGACGACAGTCACGAGCAGGTGCGACTACAATCGGTGCCGGTCGACGAGAACTCGGACGCCGTGGGACGCACGCTCGCCGAGGTCGGCCTGTACGACCTGGGCGTCGAAGTCACGGCGATTCGCCGCCACGGCATTCGCGGCGTCGAGCCCGACCCCTCCACCAAGCTGCGCGCGAGCGACATCGTCGTGCTGCGCGGCTTGCCTGAAGCGCTCGCGGCCGGCGAGGAACGTCTGTCGCGACATCGGCGGGCGGGCGTGAACGTCGCGTAAGCTAAGTCTTTTATCGGGGCCCTTCCGGGTCCATCGGGAGTCATCATGTCCAACGCGCTTGCGAGCGCCCCGCTCGATGCAGCGGCGTTCGTCAAAAGCCAGATTCGCACCGTGCCTGACTGGCCGCAGGCCGGCGTGCAGTTTCGCGATATCACACCGCTGCTGCAGCATCCCAAGACGTTTCGTGTATTGATCGACCTGTTCGTGCAGCGCTACATCGACGCGAAGCTCGACTACGTGGCCGGTCTCGACGCGCGCGGCTTCATCATCGGGCCGGTGCTGGCGTATGAATTGAACGTCGGCTTCATTCCGATCCGCAAGCAGGGCAAGCTGCCCTACAAGACCGAGTCGGAGTCGTATCACCTCGAATACGGCACGGCCACCGTCGAGATTCATTCGGACGCCTGCTCGAAGGGCGACCGCATCGTGATCGTCGACGATCTGATCGCGACGGGCGGCACCATGATGGCCGGCAAGAAACTCCTGGAGCGTCTGGGCGCCGAAGTGATCGAGGGCGCGGCCATCATCGACCTGCCCGACCTGGGCGGCTCCGCCTTGCTGCGTGGCGCGGGCTTGCCGCTGTACACGGTGACCGAGTTCGGGGGCCACTGAGCATGCCCGCCAGGTGAAGGTGAACCACAGGCTCACCTTGCCAGACTGAACGCCGTTGGAGCATTCATGACTTTGCCTTGTATCACCGCCGCACGCCGTTTCGATCCGGCCGCGCACCGGCCCTTCTGGATCGACGCTGAGCAGGTTGGCTGGATCCGTTCCGCGGATGTCGCGCTGCTGGCCCGCTGGCCGGATGTCTTCGAGATCGACGCTACCCGCGTCACGTTGTCTGCGCGCTTCGACAGCGTGGATCTGCGCAGCGCGGCGCTCGGTGCCGTGATTGGCGCGTTGGCTGCGGAAGGGCGCATTCCGGGCTGGCGCGACGAAACCTATGCGATCCGCAACGCGTTCGATGCGCCGCCGCTTGCCTATATCGAACGTGCCGCGTCGCGCTTCTTCGGCACCATGACCTACGCGGTGCATCTGAACGGCGTCGTAGAATATGCAGATGGCGCGCCACAACTGTGGATCGCCCGGCGTAGCGAAACCAAGGCCACGGATCCGGGCATGCTGGATAACGTGGTGGCGGGCGGCATAGGGTGGGGCTTCGGTATCGAGGAAACCATCGTCAAGGAATGCTGGGAAGAAGCCGGCATTCCCGAGCCGATCGCGGCCAGCGCCACACGTGGGCGCACGTTCCTCGTGCTGCAGTCGCTGCCCGAGGGCACTCAGGCCGAACAGCTCTTCGTCTACGACCTGGCGCTGCCGGCGGATTTCGCGCCGCGCAACCAGGATGGCGAAGTGGGCGAGCATCGCCTCGCGCGCATCGACGAGGTGGCGCGCTGGATCGAAGAGGGCGCGCTGACCGTGGACGCCAGCCTCGCCACGCTCGACTGCCTGCTGCGGCGGAACTGGATCGACGCTGAGGCTTGCGCGGGGATCGAGGCGCTGTTTCTGCCGTCGTCCGCCGGCTGATGCTGCTGACGCCGCTGACACTGCCACGACGCCAGCACAGCCACATGCGGCACACTGAACGAATCATGCATTGAACAAGGGAGTTACCCAGGTCATGTCGACCGATCACAGCTTTATTCTCAAACTGTCGTGCGCCGACCGGCCCGGCATCGTCCATGCGGTATCGGGCTTCCTGTTCGAACTCGGCAGCAACATTCTCGACTCCGCCCAGTTTGGCGACAGCCACACCGGCGAGTTCTTCATGCGCGTGCACTTCCAGCAGGTGGGCGGCGACCCGGGCCTCGACGCGCTGCGCACCTCGTTTGGCACGCTCGCCGAGCAGTTTGGCATGCGCTGGGAACTGCACGACGCGAACGTGAAGCCGCGCGTGGTCATCATGGTCTCGAAGATCGGTCATTGCCTGAACGACCTGCTGTTCCGCTATCGCACCGGTCAACTGGGCATCGAGATTACGGCCATCATCTCGAACCACAAGGACTTCTATCAGCTCGCGGCCAGCTACGACATTCCGTTCCATCACTTTCCGCTGGTGGGCTCGGCGCCCGACGCCAAGGCTGCACAGGAAGCCCGCGTGATGGAAGTAATCGACGAGCATCAGGCCGATCTGGTGGTGCTCGCGCGCTATATGCAGATTCTCTCGCCCGCGCTGTGCGAGCGTCTTGCTGGACGCGCGATGAACATTCACCACTCGTTCCTGCCGAGCTTCAAGGGCGCGAAGCCGTACTACCAGGCGTTCGATCGCGGCGTGAAGCTGATCGGCGCAACCGCGCACTACGTGACCACGGATCTGGACGAAGGTCCGATCATCGAGCAGGAAGTGGAGCGAGTGGATCACAGCATGACGCCGGATCAGCTGACGGCGATTGGTCGCGACGTGGAATGCGTGACGCTGGCGCGCGCGGTGCGCTGGCACGTCGAGCATCGTATCGTGCTCAACGGCAGCAAGACGGTGGTGTTCCGCTGAGCTAAAGCCTAAGCCGTGTGCACGGCAGGAAGGCGCGCGGTAAAAGAAGGCAAGTAGCAAAGACAAAGGACGCCAGTCATCGTGACTGGCGGCCTTTTACATTGACTTCGGGAACGGCTCAGCCGATCAAACCAGCCGCAAATAAATCAGTTCCCGCTTGATATACGCATAGAAAATCGGCGCGGCGATCACGCCGGGAATGCCGAACGCCGCCTCCATCACGAGCATGGCGACCAGCAGTTCCCACGCGCGCGCCTCGATCTGTCCGCCGACAATCCGCGCGTTCAGGAAGTATTCGAGCTTGTGGATCAGGATCAGGAACACCAGCGACATCACCGCCGCCGGAAAGCTGACCGAGAGCGCCACGGCGACGATGATGGTGTTGGAGATCAGGTTGCCGATTACCGGCAGCAAGCCGACGATGAACGTCACCAGCACGAGCGTCTTAGAGAGCGGCAGCCGGTCGTGGAAGATGGGCAGCAGCACGAGCAGGAACAGCCCGGTGAAGGTCGCGTTGATGGCTGAAATCTTCACCTGCGCGAACACGATGCGGCGGAACGCATCGGCAAAGCGCGTGACCCGCGTGACGAAGGCGGTGGAAAGCGGCAAGCGCTGCATGTGCTTTTGCGCGCCCACCGCGATGATCGCGCCGATGATCATGCCGATCAGCACATGCGTGAACACCCGCGCCACGTTCTTGCCGCCTTGCTGAAGCATGGTGGCGTGCGTCTGCATCAATTCGGCGGCCCGCGCCTTCATCTGGTCGGTGTCGACGGGCAGATAGTTGGCGACGAACTGCGGAATCCGGCCACGCGCCTCGTCGATCAACTGCATGGCCTGGTCGAGCAGCTTCTGCACGTCGGGCACGTCGCCTTCGAAGTGATCGATGATGCCAATCACGAGCCCCGTCAGCACCCCCACGATCACGATGGACAGCAGCACCACCGACAGCCAGCGCGCCCGCCCGCTCGACATATGCTTCTCGATGCGCGGCGCGAGCATCTGGATCAACTGAAACACCAGTAGCCCGGCCAGCAGCGCGCCCAGCAGCCGCAGATTCAGCACCGCCCACATGCCGAGCAGCATCATCAGGTAGCTGCCAATCTCGACCGCGGAGAGTTTGGGCAGGCTCATGTCGCTCGTCAGCCTGACCTGGCGTGGGCGCAGATCCTGCACCTGCCCTTCATCGGGCGCCTCGTTACGCTTGGTCATGGCTTATTTCCGTTCTCCAACCCAGGGTTGCAACGTCACTTGGTAGCGGCCTCACGTTTGAGCAACGGCGCCAGATACTTGCCGGTAAAACTTGCCTTGGACTTCGCCACCTGCTCCGGCGTGCCTTGCGCGATGATCTGACCGCCGCCGGCGCCGCCTTCGGGGCCGAGGTCGATCAGCCAGTCCGCGGTTTTGATTACATCCAGATTATGCTCGATGATCACCACGGTATTACCCTGATCACGCAGCCGGTGAATCACTTCGAGCAGCAGCGCGATGTCGTGGAAGTGCAAACCGGTGGTGGGTTCGTCGAGGATGTAGAGAGTGCGACCCGTGTCGCGCTTGCTCAGTTCCAGAGAAAGTTTGACCCGCTGTGCTTCACCACCCGAGAGCGTGGTCGCCGACTGACCCAGACGGATATAGCCAAGCCCCACGTCCAGCAGCGTTTTCAGCTTGCGCGCCACCACTGGCACGGGCTTGAAAAACTCATGCGCGGCCTCGACGGTCAGTTCCAGCACTTCGCTGATATTTTTGCCCTTGTACTGCACATCGAGCGTTTCGCGGTTGTAGCGCTTGCCGTGGCAAACATCGCACGGCACGTAGACGTCGGGCAGAAAGTGCATTTCCACTTTCAGCACGCCGTCGCCCTGACACGATTCGCAGCGGCCGCCCTTCACGTTGAACGAGAAACGGCCCGGATCGTAGCCACGCTCCTTGGCGGCCGGCACGCCCGCGAACAGTTCGCGGATCGGCGTGAACACGCCGGTGTAAGTGGCCGGGTTCGAACGCGGCGTGCGGCCGATCGGCGATTGATCGACGTTGATCACCTTGTCGAAATGCTCGAGGCCCTCGATCGACTCGTACGGCGCCGGCTCCGCTGACGAACCGTACAGGTGATGCGCGACCGCGTGATACAACGTGTCGTTGATCAGCGTGGACTTGCCCGAACCGGACACACCCGTAATGCAGGTGAGGAGGCCCACCGGCAGATCGAGCGTGACGTGGCGCAGGTTGTTGCCATACGCCTCGACGATGCGCAGACGCCGTTCGTCCGGCTCCTTGCGCTCATCCGGATACTCGATGCTGCGCGCACCAGAGAGGTATTGCCCCGTGATCGAGGCCGCGTCCGCCTGCACTTCCTCGGGCGTGCCTTCGGCGATCACCATGCCGCCGTGCACACCCGCGCCCGGTCCCATGTCGACCACGTAGTCGGCCATGCGGATCATGTCCTCGTCGTGCTCCACCACGATCACCGAGTTGCCGAGATCGCGCAGGTGCTTCAGCGTGGAAATGAGGCGGTCGTTGTCGCGCTGATGCAAGCCGATGGACGGCTCGTCGAGCACGTACATCACGCCGGTCAAACCGGAGCCGATCTGCGACGCCAGCCGGATGCGCTGCGCTTCGCCGCCGGAGAGTGTTTCCGCGCTGCGTTCCAGTGACAGATAGTCGAGCCCGACGTTATTCAGGAACATCAGGCGCGCGACGATTTCCTTCACCACCTTGTCGGCGATCTCGCGCTTCGAGCCTTCCAGCCGCAGCGTCTGGAAATAGCCGAGCGCGTCACGCAGCGGCCAGCCGCTGATTTCGAAGATGCCGCGCGCGTCGCCGTCAGCGCCGATGCGCACGAAGCGCGCTTCGCGGCGCAGGCGGGTGCCGTCGCAGGCGGGGCAGGCCTGGTTGTTCTGGTACTTGGCGAGTTCTTCGCGCACCGCGACCGAGTCGGTCTCGCGATAACGGCGCTCCAGATTGGGGATGATCCCTTCGAAGACGTGCTCGCGCACCGACGTGCGGCCGCGTTCGTTGATATAGGAGAACGGAATCTCCTGCTTGCCCGAACCGAACAGCAGGATCTTGCGGACCTTCTCCGGCAAGTCTTCGACGGCGGTGTCGATGTCGAACTCGTAGAACGCCGCGAGACTCTGCAGCATCTGGAAGTAGAACTGGTTGCGCCGGTCCCAGCCCTTTACCGCGCCCGCAGCAAGCGAGAGCGACGGATGCGCGACCACCCGCTTCGGATCGAAGAAGGTGATCTGGCCGAGGCCGTCGCATTCCGGGCACGCGCCCATCGGGTTGTTGAACGAGAAGAGGCGCGGCTCGAGTTCCTGCAGCGAGTATGAGCAGATCGGGCAGGCGAATTTGGAGCTGAACAGATGCTCCTTGTCGGTGTCCATTTCGAGCGCGATAGCGCGGCCGTCAGCGAGACGCAACGCGGTTTCGAACGATTCCGCCAGGCGCTGCTTCATATCGGCGCGCACTTTCAGACGATCCACCACCACGTCGATGGTGTGCTTGTCGTTCTTCTTCAGCTTGGGCAGCGAATCCACTTCGTAGATCTTCGCCACCTCTTCATTTGCTGCGCCGCCGCCCGAACGCACGCGAAAGCGGATAAAGCCCTGCGCCTGCATTTCCTCGAACAGTTCGACGTGCTCGCCTTTGCGGTTCGCCACCACGGGCGCGAGGATCATCAGCTTGGTGTCTTCGGGCAAGGCGAGCGCCGCGTCCACCATCTGCGAGACGCTTTGCGCCTCCAGCGGAATTTCGTGGTCCGGACAGTAGGGCGTGCCGACCCGCGCGAACAGCAGACGCAGGTAGTCGTGAATCTCGGTGACGGTGCCGACCGTGGAACGCGGGTTGTGCGAGGTCGCCTTCTGTTCGATGGAAATGGCCGGCGACAAGCCCTCGATCAGGTCGACGTCCGGCTTTTCCATCAATTGCAGGAATTGCCGCGCGTACGCAGAGAGACTTTCGACGTAGCGACGCTGTCCTTCCGCGTAGAGCGTGTCGAAAGCGAGCGACGATTTGCCCGATCCCGACAGGCCCGTAATCACGATGAGTTTGTGACGCGGCAGATCGAGACTGACGTTCTTCAGGTTGTGGGTGCGAGCCCCACGAATACGGATTTGTTCCACGCGTTGATCCATCACCGGGTGATTAACTGGCCATGACCTGGCGGAAAGAGGGGAGGCTAAACCTGCTACTATAACGACTTTTCAAGACCGCTGTTACGGCTTCCTGACAAGGCGCGACGGGCGCGCGGCAGGCTCGCGGCGACCTCGCAGCGGCTTCGCGCCGGACTTGCAGCGACCTGAAACGAGGCGGCCCGGGGTCGGGGAAAGGGGCGCGGCTCACGCTGCCCACCGCCCCACGGTGTACCGTCTCGTTCATTCAAACCACGTTCCCGATGTCCAATCCGACCGTCACTTCTTCACGCATGAGCGCGCCTGAAATGCGCGCGACCGTGTCGCTCGCCAGCATCTTTGCGCTGCGTATGCTCGGCCTGTTCATGATCATGCCGGTGTTCTCGATCTACGCGAAAACGATCCCGGGCGGCGACAACGTGTTGCTGGTGGGGATTGCGCTGGGGGCGTACGGCGCGACGCAATCGCTGCTGTATATCTTCTACGGCTGGATATCAGACAAGGTGGGGCGCAAACCGGTGATTGCAACCGGCCTGCTGATCTTCGCGATTGGCAGCTTCGTCGCCGCCGGCGCGCACGACATGACGTGGATCATCGTCGGGCGGGTGATTCAGGGCATGGGCGCGGTGTCGTCCGCGGTGCTCGCATTCATCGCTGACCTGACCTCGGAAGAACATCGCACCAAGGCAATGGCGATGGTGGGCGGCAGCATTGGCGTGTCGTTCGCAGTGGCGATTGTCGGCGCGCCGATCGTGTTCCAGTGGGTGGGCATGAGCGGGCTCTTCCTGCTGGTCGGCATTTTCTCGATTGTGGCGATTGGCGTGGTGCTGTGGATCGTCCCCGATGCCCCCAAGCCCGTACACGTGCGCGCGCCGTTTTCCGAAGTGCTGCACAACGTCGAACTGCTGCGTCTGAACTTCGGCGTGCTGGTGCTGCATGCCACGCAAACGGCGCTATTCCTCGTGGTGCCGCGCATTCTGGAGGCGGGCGGCCTGCCGGTCGCATCGCACTGGAAAATCTATTTGCCGGTGATGGGCCTCTCCTTCGTGATGATGGTCCCGGCCATCATCGTGGCCGAGACGCGCGGCAAGATGAAAGCCGTGCTGCTGAGTGCGATTGGTCTTATCCTGATCGGACAGTTGTTGTTGGGCGTCGCACCCCATACCATTCTGTCTGTGGCGGCGATACTGTTCGTGTACTTTCTGGGCTTCAATATTCTCGAGGCCTCGCAGCCTTCGCTGGTGTCGAAACTGGCGCCGGGTTCGCGCAAGGGCGCGGCCACCGGCGTCTACAACACCACGCAGTCAATCGGCCTCGCGCTGGGCGGTGTGATTGGCGGCTGGCTGCTGAAGGTGGACGGACAAAGTGCGGTGTTCTTCACGTGCTCCGGGCTGGTATTTTGCTGGCTTATAATCGCGGCAAATATGAAAGCGCCGCCGCGCAAGAAAGCCTGACAGTCCCCTTGATCCGCCGCTTTGCGTCAGACATCAAGGGGCAAGAAAACCGGGAGCGGCCCGGCGTTTTCTTGGTAAACACTCACCGGTGGCCGGCTGAGGCGCAGTTCGGTCCCTGGCCTCGTTGGCCCTGAGACGCGCACCGCGCGTTGCCGCACCACCTGAAACGGAATCAACAGGAGAAACACATGGCATCCGTGAACAAGGTCATTCTCGTCGGCAACCTCGGAGCCGATCCGGAAGTTCGTTATCTTCCGAGCGGCGACGCAGTGGCGAACATCCGCCTTGCGACGACGGATCGATACAAAGACAAGACGTCTGGCGAAATGAAGGAAGCCACCGAATGGCACCGCGTTTCGTTCTTCGGGCGCCTCGCTGAAATCGTCAACGAATATCTGAAGAAGGGCTCGTCGGTGTATATCGAAGGGCGCATCCGTACGCGCAAGTGGCAGGCGCAGGATGGCACCGACCGTTACTCGACGGAAATCGTCGCTGAACAGATGCAGATGCTGGGCGGCCGCAGCGGTTCGATGGGTGGCGGCGATGAAGGCGGCTATAGCCGCAGTGAGCCGTCGGAGCGTAGCGGTGGTGGCGGCGGTCGCGCAGTGAGCGGCGGCGGTGCCTCGCGGGGCGGTAATGCGGGTGGCGGTGGTGCCAGCCGTCCGAGCGCGCCGGCAGGTGGCGGGTTTGATGAGATGGATGACGATATTCCGTTTTAAGCGCGGAACAGGTGTACTGAAGTAAACATATCGAGCCCCGACCTTAAATGTCGGGGCTTTTTTGTTTGTGTTTTGTCTAGGTTCGTGCCTCGCCTTTTCAGGTGCCGAACATGGTCGAAATGAATCTATTTGCTTCTTCGCGGCTCACATGCTCGAACGGCGCTGCATGGTGAGCGTACAGAAACAGTGTGCCTTCACGGTTCGTCAGTTTCACGGTGAGCCGGAACAGCGAGCCGGCTGGATACTGCTGCCGCATGGACCGACTGCACTCGACTTTGAGTTTTGGGTCTACTCCCTGCCCAAGGAGCGGCCTTACGCGCAAGCTTGCTGACGAGGGTTCGCCAGAGGGCACATAAGTCTCAACGATGATTTCCATCCAATTACTCCACTTAGGTCGAAGTTCGTCTACGTGAGGCCATGTGCCGCCCTCCGCGGTATGCGACTTCGGAAGCCGACATAGTGGCCAGCCTCTTAGCTGTCTCGTGCCTATTATTGTTGCAGAAACCAAGGCATGCTTTTGCGGTGGCCCGAACGCGATAATGCGTAAACGCAAGACATGGAGGAATCATTCATGGCTGGTTCGAGTATCAAGCTCCCAATTATTCCTCTCGAGACGATACGGCAACTGATTACAGACGTTCTATACGATGTCAAATCCTACAAACTTCCTCACGTGTGCATGCGGCTGGGAATTCAGCCGTCCATTAACCCGGAAGACGAAGCAGAAGCGTTCAGCAGCAAAAAGTTGTACATCAATCGGAGAATCCTCGAATTCAACGAAAATGCACTCATCGAACTAGCGCGAAAGGTGCTTCGCGAATACCCGAGCGAAGGTCTTGCTGAGGCTATCGCCGAAATGACAGAACACGGTCAGCATCGCGTGAGCAAAATTGTCCGCTGCGACGTGCTCAAGGTTCTTAATCGGGTCGATTCACTGTTCGGTGGACTTCCAGTGCTCGACTGCTTGGAGGAAATATTCGGTGCCGAGGTATTGCGCGAAGGCGAGTGGTCTTGGGTGGACGGCGCCAGCCTCTGTGCACAGATAGAGCAACATTATCTATGCACTTCCGACTGGTCCCATGAGGAGATGCTCATTCAGTGCGGCGCATTGAAATGTACTCAAGTTCGATTTTTTGCCTTGCTCGAAAAGCTCGTCCATCCGATCACTCGTCGGGATGTTGGGCAGGGAGAGCTGGCTGACGCTATCAGCGATGCTTTGAAGCGAGACGGCTTTGAGCTGAAGCAGACTTCTGTCGAGTCGCATTACCCAATTTATGGTGTCGCTCGAGCTCAGGCGGGCGTCGTCGGGACGATGAAGAACCTGATCTTTGCGTCGACCGGTGATAAGCCAGAATTAGTCTTTCGCGACGCGCTGAACAATGATGTCGAAATCACGAAGCACGCGGACAAGGTGCTGGTCTACGACCAACCGCTTCCTAGTTCGGGGATGCTGCTATGGAGCGACCTCCGCGACTGGTACGCCGAACTTCAACACGTTGATGACACGGAAGGCTCTAAGATGTTGTACCGGCGTTTGCGCCAGTCGGTCATCGGCACTAACTCGCCTGGCGAATACGCGCTTTTCCATGGATATTACGAACGTTTCAGTAAAACGCTCGGCGAAAAACTACCGGCTTTGATCCCGCAGGTCTACCTGCATTACGACCCATACACGCGCCGCGAGCGGGGCGATGAGAAATTTTTGGCACGGCAGCGAATGGATTTTCTTCTCATGCTTGAACATGGCGTTCGCATCGTCATCGAAATAGATGGGCGCCATCACTATGCTGTGAGAGACCAAAGCGCCTCCAAGCGCTATATCGCGAACGCCCAGTTATATGCCGAGATGGCGATGGAAGACCGGCATCTGCGGTTGATGGGCTACGAGGTGTATCGGTTCGGGGGGTACGAATTCCGTGACGTGGACCTTGCCGGGAAACCGAAGATCGGTCCAGAAGCGCAGCGCCATGTAGCTGAGTTCTTCGACAGACTGCTCGTTCGGCACGGAATCGGATAGACGTCGCCCCTTGGGCGAACCTTGCAGAATTGCATCAATTAAAGTAGATGTCGGCTTAGGATTCGTAATATGGGCCTACTCCCCGAAATACGACCTCGACTGTCGTTGGAACGATTTCAATTTCGACGAGTTCTGGCTCCCCGTTTTTAAAATCTTCGAATGTAGATAGCACCTCGCTGCTTACATTAAGCTCGCGTTCAGCAAGTGCGTGGCCGATGCGTACCGTATCTCTGTCGATATCGTTTTTCAAAGAACACGACAATTCGCCAACCAATTCAAGGTTGACATTAACGTTCCCTTGCACAGTAAGCACGTCGTCCACTTAGCCAATTGGATCTAGGGCTGGAACTCGTTCCTTCGATTAAAACTCTGCGTCAACGACGCACTCGCCGTCCATTTCAGCGTCAAAATGGAAAGCCGAACTGGTCTTGGGAATGAATCGAAGGTAGTGAACGTTGCCCGAGATCGTTTTCCATCAAGAGCACCGGCTGAAGTAGCCGGTGAAGATGCGCGAGTCTCGTGGCCTCCATTTTGTCGGTAACGATGCACCGGCCTTCGGTTGCTGTTTTCTTCACCTTCGATTCCGGTTTGCCCTCGGCATCCGCCAGGTCGGTTCGCTGCTTAAGAAACTCCTGCTCGAGTTTCATCTTCTGCTCGGCGTGCATCTTGTCGATGAGCTGCCAAATCTCACGCTCATCGTTACCCTGTTGGTCCCGGAGCGCGTCGTCCAGCGCCTTCGGCGTTTTCGCGCTGCTGCCTTCGGCCTGAAGGAAACATGGACGTGCAACTCAGCCATACCCATATGGCGTCGCTTAGCAAGCGCAGCTTATGCATCGGACGCGGCTCTATGTTTCCCAGCTAACACGAGCTGTCGAATGCAAAAAACCAAACGTTTGCTTTTCTTCTGTCGAGCAGAAGGTTCGTGTGCTCACACGCTAAATCGCGATGGTGCGGAAAATATTTCCGCTTTTTTCTCTTGAAGGCGCTGCTGGTCCACCCAACATGACGTTCGCGCCCGGATCTTCGCGCTGGCCGTGCGGCTTGCTTTGCTCAGTGAGGGCTGAGTGCGCGGTGATACTAAAAACTTTGGCGATGGAGAGAAAGAATGGTTAGTGGCATTGAGATTGATTTTTTGCCAGTCGGTGATGGCGAACACAGCGGCGATGCTATCGCGGTTCGGTGGCTCGAAGATGGTCAATACAAAGTGCTCGTATACGACGGTGGCCACCGGGGCACCGGCCAAGCATTGGTTGACCATGTGAAGGTTCACTACGGCACGACCTATGTCGATTTTGTGGTTAACTCCCATCCAGACAATGACCATGCTGGTGGTCTTTCGATTGTGCTAGAGCAATTGTCGGTCGGCCAACTGTGGATGCATCAACCGTGGAATTACAGCGACGATATCCGTCATTACTTCCGCGATGGCCGAATCACGAGCGATAGTCTTGCAAAGCGTTTGCAGGCCAAGATGGGTGCTGCCTACGCGCTGGAAAAGCTCGCAGAGAAGAAGCAAATTCCCGTTTATGAACCATTCGCTGGTTCGCGCATCGGCATTTTCACCGTGCTCTCGCCTGGACAGTACCGCTATGTGCACGAGCTGATTCCGGAGTTCGAAAAATCACCGGAACTCCAGGCTGCCAAAGAAATGATGAAATCGGCAGCGAACTTTTTGATGGAAGCTGTGGGCTTTGTGGCCGAGTTGTGGACGGGGGAGAACCTTCCCGAGACGGTTTCAACGTCGGCCGAAAACGAAAGCAGTGCCGTACTTTTTGCTTCAGTTGGCGAGCGGGGTTATTTGCTAACTGGGGACGCCGGCATTGATACGTTGCGAGCAAGCGCCACGTATGCAAGCAGCATCGGGATTGACCTCCCTACGCGGGTCACGTTCGCCCAGATTCCTCACCACGGCGGTCGCCACAATGTCTCCACCGCAACGTTAGATTTGCTCTTCGGGACACCGTGGGCGAATTCACAGGCAGCGCCGACGAAAATAGCATTCGTGTCGGCCGCGGAGCGTGCTCCGCGACATCCCAAGAGGAAGGTGACAAACGCATTCAAGCGACGAGGATTCAATGTTGCGCAAACGAAGGGGGTACCTCTCCGCCATTTCATTGGTATGCCGGCTCGCAGCGGGTGGGTCGCCGCAACAGTTGTGCCTTTTTATGAAGAGGTTGAAGAGTGACTATCGCTATCGACAAAGTTCTAGCGCAATTTGGTGACCGATACGACCGCAACGCACGACTCGCGCCCGCGCTGCTTGTCCTGCTTCCCGCAGTTATTGCAATCATTGCGCTGTATGGGAATTCGCTTGGCATACTGGGGACCGTGGTGTCGACTATCGGTCTTTGTGGCGGCTGGGTAATGCTCGCGGATTGGGCACGAAGCCGAGGCAAGGCAAAGGAGCAGGCGCTTTGGAGCAGGTGGGGTGGGCCTCCTAGTACGCAGGTTTTGAGATATACGGACGCGACGTTCGACGACCTGTCGAAGTCGCGCTATCACAAAATACTTCAAAGCAAAGTGGGCAAACCGTTCCCACCATCAAGGGATGCGGAGATGGCAAACCCTGCAGCTGCTGACGTGCTCTATACGTCCGCGTGCAATTGGTTGCGCGAAAACACACGCGATGACAAAAAATATCCGCTGCTGAAGAACGACAACATCGCATACGGATTTCGTCGCAATGGCCACGCGCTAAGATGGCTTGGCGTGGCAGTTGCCTCGGGTTGCATTGGCTGGATACTTCTGCGACACGGCATCACATCGTTATTGGCTCGACTTCATCTCGCCGGCGATGTAGAGCGCATGCTTTCGGGGGGCGAGTGGGTTTCGCTTGCTGTTGGACTCATCATGCTTCTCGCTTGGTTGGGCTTTTTTACGGAAGGCGTTGTTCGCACGGCAGCTTTCTCTTACGCCCAAAAGCTCGTCGTCGCATGCGAGCATATCGGCGCCCCTCCCTCACATCGAAGTGCGTCAACCTCAGAGCGCGCGACCAAGAAACCGCGGGCGACAAAATCGACTCCGCGAGTGCTGTCAGAGACTGACCGAGATGCGACGGCTCCCCGTCGTTCACGTTCCAAACGGGTCGACGGCGCATCTGGATAAGTAGATTGATCAATCAGGACGACACCTGAGGTCGACGGTGTCCCTGGATGCACACTGTATTTTTCTTGAGACCCGGTCGATGGGGCTGCGTTGGCGCTATGACCCGGGTACGTCATTGCTCATCGGACCAGCCTCGAGGTTCACAAACCGTCGCCAAAACAAGTCTCGTTGACGCTTCATACTGTCGTCTGAAGGCCCCCTTAGTCTGAAGCGGCGTTCTTCGTCAACGAGGCTTGTCGCGATTGCGATACACCAATCGAGCGCGTACTCGGTCTCATTCTGCAAAGTTGGATCGAGGCGATTTGCGTTCAACGAATGGCAAATTCGGGGCCACCAATCTCCGAGGCGAACTTGCTCGTCGCGAATCTCGGGGTTCGTTATTCCCATCCCATCAACTAGATTACGATGCAGAAGGGCCAGCGCGTCTTGGCGCGCGCATTGATTGATGGCCTGTTCCTGATGGTGCTGCTCACATAGGCCGTCAATATGCGGCACTTCCGAGCAACCATGCTTGCGGCATTGCGGTGATTTTTTGGGTGACATTGATACACACCATGTGTAGAGGAAGTAAGACGTCAGCGATCCCTAGACCTAGCTTGAGCTGTGAGCATTTCTTTACAGTCCAACCCGCCGAAAGCATTTTAAGCTTGACCAACCAGAACACCCAACACCGCTTCAAACCAGCCCCGGCCTTCCTCCCAGATTGAACAACCTGGAAGCGACCCGGGGCTTTTTCATTGCCAACTGAACTTACAAATACTCCACATTCCCGTCCACGCTAATCGCCTGCCCGGAAATATTCCGCCCAGCCGGTGAAGCCAGAAACAGCGTCATGGCCGCGATGTCATCCACGGTCACCATCCGGCGCAGCGAGATCTTGCGCAGATACTCCTCTTTCATCGCATCGAAGCTAACGCCTTGCGCTTCCGCGCGCGCGGCAATCACACGGTCCATGCGCTCGCCTTCCACCACGCCCGGCAGGATCGCATTCACGCGGACGTTGCTCGGTCCAAGTTCGATAGCCAGTGATTTGACCAGCCCGACGATCGCCCATTTCGTGGCGGCATACGGCGTGCGAAACGCGTAGCCCAAGCGGCCCGCCACCGACGACATGGCGATGATGCTTGGGCAGTCCGAGGTTTCCTTCAGCACCGGAACCGCCTTCCGCAAGAAATAGAACTGGCTGTTCAGGTTGGTGGAGATCGTGCGTTCCCATTGCTCGGCGTCGAGCGTTTCGACCTCGCCGGTGGGGCCGGCAATCCCCGCGTTGTTGATCAGGACATCGAGCCCGCCGAGTTTGGCGCGCGCATCGTCGATGATGCGATCCACCTGCTCGCGGTTCGCCACGTCCGCGACCTCGGCATGCAGGCGCGGATGTTTCGCCTTCGCCTTTGCGACAGCTGCCGGGTCGACGTCGCAAACGTAGACTGTCGCGTCGGCCTGAAGAAATGCCTCGGCAATCGCCGCGCCAATACCGGCCGCCGCGCCGGACACGAATACCCGCAGGCCGGGCCTCGGCTTCAAAAGATCAAAGGTGTTCATCAGTCATGTTCCATCGTGTTGAGGTGTGAATCTGCGCGGGACCAGGCCCACGCAAGACTCACACGAGTTCAAGCCCATCCGACGAAGCAGCGCGATTTTCGGCGCGGATCGCTTTGGCCAGCAGCGGCACCAGCGCGAGGCCCAGCACCGCCGCTGCGACGACTACATTAAAGCCCGAATCGCTGCGGCCGGAAATTGTCTCCGCCAGGCCGAACAGGTAAGGGCCGACAAAGCCGCCCAGCAGGCCAACCGTATTGATGAAGGCGAGCCCCGCGGCCGCCTGCACGCCTTGCAGCCGCTTCATGGCGATCGCCCAGTATGACGGCAGCACGCCACCTGCGAAAAATCCGGTGACGACGAGCAACAGCAATTGCGCGGTTTGATTGCTCGTGGAGATGAACGCACAGGCGGCGATCACGAGGCCCGTCGTCAGCACGCCGAGGTAGACGCAGTCACGATCAAGGCGACGGTGAATGCGCGGCAGCAGCAATACGCCCACCAGAAAGCCGATCCCCACGCTGCTCGACAGAAAACCCACGAGCATGGGCGATTTGACATGCATCTGCTGAACGATGGACGGCGTGAAGAAGTACAGCCCCACGAACGCCACCTGGTTCAGAAAGTAGATCAGGCTGATGAGGACGGTGGTGGGGCGTTTGAGCGCGGCGATCCAGTTCGCCGAAGTCAGCTCGGCGTGACCGTGCGTGTCGATGACAGCGTGCGTCTCCAGCGCCTTGGCTTCCTGCGACGACAGCCATTTGGCGAGTGCGGGCCGTTCCGGTAGCCGGAAAAACAGAGAGAAACCCATCAGGATGGTGGGCAGGCCTTCGAGCAAAAACATCCACTGCCACCCATGCAGACCACCCAGGCCGTTGAGCCGCATCAGACCTGCACCAAGCGGATTACCGACGATCAACGCAATCGCGGGCGCCGTGTAAATCCAGCCGACCGCAACCGGCCGGTCTTTCGGCGCGAACCACAGCGTGACCATGTACATCAACGCGGGGAACAGCCCGGCTTCGGCTACGCCCAGCAGCACGCGGAGTACATAGAACGACATCGGGCCCTGCACGAACATCATGGCCGTCGACAGCACGCCCCAGCTCACCGCAATCCGCGCAATCCAGACGCGCGGACCGAAGCGGTGTGCGGCGAGGTTGCTCGGCACTTCGAGCAAGGCATAGCCGATAAAGAAAATGCCGGCACCGAGTCCATAGGACGCGGCGCTAATGCCGAGGTCCACGGCCAGTTGAGCCTTGGCCAGCGCGACATTGGTGCGGTCGATGAACGACAGGAAGTAGATGGCGCACATCAACGGGACGAGGCGCAGCATGGCCTTGCGTGTGGCAAGCCAGTGCGTTTCTCCGAGGCTGTGGTCGACGGGAACGGTAGTCATGGTGTCTCCAACCAAAGGCAGCATCTTTTTGTTGTCACGGCTGCGTGAGACGCGCCGCTTGTCGATGCGAATGCCGGATTAAACAACGTGATGAAAAAAATTCGGAATCCTGATGTGATGCGTCAGAGCGAAACCTTGTCGGCGCCCTTGAGCCCAAGCATCGCGCGGGCGTCGGCGGGCGAGGCGATTTCAAACGAAAGCTCTTCGAGGATGCGGCGGATCTTGCGCACCTGCTCGGCATTGGTCTGCGCCTTCACGCCCTTCGAAATGTAGACACTATCTTCGAGGCCAACGCGCACGTTGCCGCCCATGATCGCGGCCATCGTCACGAGCGACATCTGATGCCGGCCGGCGCCGAGCACCGAGAAGTGATAGTTCTCGCGGCCAAACAGGCGGTCGGCGGTGGCGCGCATGATAGACAGGTTTTCCGGGTCCGGCCCAAGGCCGCCCAGAATGCCGAGCACCGACTGGATGAAAAACGGCGGCTTCACGAGGCCCTGATCGACGAAGTACGCGAGGCTGTGCAGGTGTCCGACGTCATAGCATTCGAACTCGAAACGCGTGCCGTACTCGCGGAACTCCGTGAGAATGTTCTTGATGTCCCGGAAGGTGTTGCGAAAGATCATGTCTTCCATGCCTTCCACGTACTCCTTCTCCCAGTCGTAACGCCACGACGAGATTTTCGCCGCCACCGGATGAAGCGAGAAATTCATCGAACCCATGTTCAACGAACACATCTCGGGACGCGCCACGCGCGGGTAGGCGAGCCGCTCGTCGAGCGTCATGCGCGTGCTGCCGCCCGTGGTGATATTGATGACCGCATCGGTCGCCCTGGCGATGTCCGGCACGAACGCCCGGAACATCTCGGGACTCGGCGTGGGCCGGCCATCTTCCGGGTTGCGCGCGTGCAAATGCAGGATCGCCGCGCCGGCCTCAGCCGCCTCGATGGCCTGCGCCTTGATATCCGCCGGGGTGAGCGGCAGGTACTCGGACATCGAGGGGACATGCGCAGAACCTGTCACGGCGCAGGTGATGATGACTTTTCGGTTGGTGTTGCTCAAAGCTGTCTCCGGCATCTGGTCTGGGACGGCCTTTTGCCGTGGATGGCTGCGGACTCGCCCCTTGTGAGACCGATCATAGTCGGATAGGATCGGCTCCGTAAGGTCATTTCCGGACAGGTGAATGTCATTGCGGGACATTCTGAGGAGACGTCGTGTTGCCGAGATTGCCGTTGCTCAACGAGCGTATCTACGCGCCCTACAAGATCGCGGCGCTGGTGGAAGTACTGGCCGAGCAGGGGGTGGCGCCTGAAGACAGCCTGAAGGGCAGCGGCATCGAGGCCGATCAGCTCTATGCGCCGGCCACGTTGACGTCGGTGCGTCAGTACGCGGCGGTGTGCAAGAACGCCGTGGCGCTCTCGCACGACCCCGCCACGCCCTTCGAGGTGGGCTCGCGTCTGCATCTGTCCGCGTACGGCATGTATGGCTACGCGCTGATGTCGTGTCTGTCGCTGCGCGACTACTTCAGGCTCGGCGTGAAATACCATCGGCTCGCCACGCCCACCGTGACGATCGTCTGGACCGAATACCCGGATCGCGCCGTGTGGACTTTCCCGGACGCCTTCATCTCCAGCCCGTCGCGCGAATTGGGCGAATTCCTGATCGAGCAGCAGTTCACCCAGCACGTCACGCATCTGCAGGACGTCGCAGGTCATAGCTGCCCGCCCATCAGGGCGAGCTTTTCCTATGCTGAACCGGCGTATGCGGATCTCTATCCGAAGTACCTCGGTTGTCCGTGTTATTTCGGCGAGGAGCAGTGCGAACTGGTCTATGACAGCGCGATCCTCGAGCAAAAGCCGCAATTGGCGAACCGGCATTCGGCTGCGTTGATCCAGGAAATGTGCGACCGGCTGATTGGCCAGGCGAAGACTTCGACCGGTGCATCCGGCGAGGTGTATCAGATCCTCATGAGCAAGCCCGGTGAATTCCCGAGCATGGATATCGTCGCGGATACCCTCAAGATGACCAGCCGCACGCTGCGGCGACGGCTGGAGGCGGAAGGCACGTCGTTCGTCGCGATCGTCGACGACGTGCGCTGCTCGCTGGCCACGGAATATCTGAAGACGACCAAGATGAGCACGGAAGATATCGCCATGCTGCTGGGCTTCAGCGACGCTGCCAACTTCCGCCGCGCATTAAAACGCTGGACCGGCAAAGGTCTGGGGGACTTTCGGCACTGATTGCTGTCAGATCATCGGTAGGGCGCGTTGGCCTGGGCTTTGACGCATACCGGGTGACGGCCACATCCATAACTTGACCTGTGCTCCGAGGAGGGCGAATTGCCATTGCACGCAAGCAGCTTCAAAAGCACGTTCCTGATTCCTTTGCTGCTCTGTAGCGCCAGCGCATGGGCGACTGACATTCAATGCGAGAGCGCGCAGCAGCCCGGCCAGCGGGTGATCTGCGATCACGCCATCCTGAATCACGAGTACGACGGCATCTATGCCGGGCAGCAGAGCCTGCTTCAGCAAGGCAAGCTCTCGGCGGCCGATCTCGCGGCGTGGAAGCAAAAGCGCGATGCCTGTACCGACGTGCATTGCATCGACACGGTGTTCGCTGCCTGGAGCAATGCGACCAAGGCCGTCGAGCAAAGCGCGGCGGCGCCTGCGGTGAGCGCGCCGCCACCCGTCGGCGAGATTGCGCCGGCGCCGGTGATGAACGCGTCGGAGGCGCTGGGGCCGGCATCGAGCGTTTCCGCTACACCCGGTACACCGCAGACGACCGCAAGCACGGCTGCGGCGGCGGCCAGCGAGCAGTCGTCGAGCGTGCCGGTGTCGCGGCAAGGGAGTGCCTATGGGGTGGCGCTGCCGCAGGCCGTGTCGGCGGCGTCTGCGCCAGCGACGGCAAGCGTGGCGTCGTCTGCGGATACGCCTGCTGCTGGCGGCGGCTCGAATCCGTTGGCAATTCTGCTGATCGTTCTCGTCGCGATCGCGGCGCTCGGGATCGGCGCCGTGGTTTATCAACGAAGGCGCGTGCGCTGAATGCGGTTCGCGCGGACGGCGTGGTGATTGCATGCCGTTCGCGTGTCGCTCAGCCTTCCGTTCGCGCGCCGCTCAGTCTTCAATTCGCAGTTGTCAGCGCCGGGTTCCAAGCGCTTGGCGAGAAGCGCGCCTTTGAAGGCGCGTGGTCAATGAAAAACGCAGCACGAAGAAAAGCGGGCATGTCCTTTAAGCTCTAAAGGACGTGCCCGCTGTGTTTCCAGCATCGCAATCTGCGTTCAATCAACCGCGCAATACATCAAGACGCTGGAAGTCTTTTCAAAAGGCCGTGGCCATTGCGGTGAAAACGGCGCTCAAAGCGATCGCGTACGGCCGCTACTGAAGAGGCGAATGATGAACAGCAGAATCACCGCCCCGATCAGCGCCGTAATCAGTGAGCCGATGATGCCGCCGCCCAGGTGCAGGCCGAGCGCGCCGCCGAGCCAGCCACCAATGAAGGCGCCGACAATCCCGACGATGATATCCACGATGATGCCGAAGCCGCCGCCGTCGACGATACGGCCGGCCAGCGCACCCGCAATGCCGCCGATGATGAGCCAGAAGATGATGCCATGTGAGACCGGGTCCATATTTCCCTCCTAGTGGGATGAAT
This sequence comes from Paraburkholderia sp. DHOC27, assembly GCF_003429005.1. GTDB lineage: Bacteria > Pseudomonadota > Gammaproteobacteria > Burkholderiales > Burkholderiaceae > Paraburkholderia. The sequence continues at coordinate 211,871 of NZ_QVQV01000003.1, read as the reverse complement.
TCGCGTGAGCGGCAAGCAAGCATTCCGGCCACGAACCGCCCGTAGTCGGGCGGTAGGCACGAACGGGGCGACGTGTCCGAAGACCGTCGACCATTTCGCATGGAATGGCTCTCGTTGCAGCAAGCGGCGTGCCTCGACCCGGAACGCTGCCGCCAGACACCGCGAAATACGCAGAACACGAATGTGAACCGCGAACCGTGAACCTCCGTCTGTCAGGCAGCGGCGGCGGCTCGATACGACGCCTAGCGCGTCAATGTAACCACCAGGTAGCCGAGATACAGCACGCCGTTCACCAGCAACGCGCCCACCGCAAGACCTCGCGCCCTGGCATTGAAGCGCAGCCAGGCGGCGGCAACGAGCGTGATGACCACGCCCGTCAGCACCTCGACGCGTGGCTCCCACGGCGTCAGCAAAATGCCGATCGCAGGCAGCAGCGTGCCCTGAAATACCATCGCGCCGCTGATGTTGCCGAATGCCAGGGTGTCCTTACCGCGGCGAATCCACAGGATGCTGTTGACCTTCTCGGGCAATTCCGTCGCGATAGGAATGATGATGAGCGAAAGCAGCAGCGCCGAAATGCCGAGCGCGTGCGACACGCCCTCCACGCCGTGGATGAAGCCCTTCGCCCCGCCCACCAGCAGCGCCACGCCAAGCGCCAGTTGCACGATGATGGTCCCGAGGTTGACCGGCACGCCGAGCCGCGCCAGCAACATGGTGCCGGGCGCCTCCGTGCCGTGCCCGCTCTCCACGAGTTTCTCCGACGCGCGAAACGTCATCACCACGTACAACACATAGAGACCGACCAGCACCGCGCTGAAAAGCGCGCGGACGTACCAGTCGTCGTGCGGCACGAACATCGCAAGAGCGGCGAGGCCGAAGGCCGCCAGGAAGTAGTTCAGATCGCGCGTCAGACCGCTTCGCTCGGGCTTTACGACACCACGCAAGCCACGCGTGCGCAGGATGGCGAGTGTCATCAGGAAAGTGGTCAGCGTGGCCAGCATCAAGGGCGCGCCGAGGATCGCGCCGACGCCGATCTCCTCGTTCACGCGCTGACTCGATGTGCCACCGGCGAGCGCCAGCAGCGGGACCATCGTCTCAGGCAACGCCGTGCCGACCGCGGCGAACAGCGAACCGGTCACGCCTTCGGAAATCTTCAGGCGTTCGCCGAGATGCTCCAGCGCGTTCGTGAAGACTTCCGCGGCGACGAGGATGATCGCCAGCATCAGAATGAGTTCGAGAAACAGCGGAATCATGTCGTGCCTCCGCCTGGACGAGCAGGCGCAAACGCACTGCCGACCTTCAAGAGGACGCGATACGTGATGCGCGCAACGAAGCAAACAGGAACACGGGAAGCGAAGAAGAACATGAGCCCTCCAGGTCGGACGTCGACGAACCACGGCGCAATTGCCGCCGTCCGACCAGGAACGACGCATGCACCCATGGTCTCGCCAAACCGACCGGTCGAACGCGCCACGGTTGATCTTGCGACCCGCCGAGTATGTTGACGCGCTCTCCTTCCGCGCTGGAAGGAAGGCTACTCCCCAAAAGATGGCGCCCAGTCTATCGCAGCGATGTGCTTTCAACAAGCTTTCGTTTGGGCTGGGCGGAGTTGCGGCTTGCTCCCCTCGCGACTTGCCTCCGTCACACCCCGCACGATAGAATCGCACCTTCTCATTGGGGAGTAGCCGCCTCGAACGCGATGTTCGAGGGTGCACGTCAACATACTTGGCCAGTCGCAAGACTCACCATGGCGTGCACAGCGTAATGCCTGGCAAGACCGATGACACGCATTCCGACCTAACCGGGTCGCCGGAATGTGCGTCATCGCGTTTTTTCAGCGCGGCCCGGGTACAACAAAACCCCATGCAATCCTTTCTCGTCTCTACCAGTGTGGTCGGCCTCGCCGAAATTGGCGACAAGACCCAACTGCTCTCGCTGGTGCTTGCTGCGCGCTACCGCAAGCCCATTCCCATCATTCTTGGCGTGCTGGCTGCGACGCTCATCAATCATGGAGCGTCTGGCGCACTGGGAGCGTGGCTGGCGAGCATTCTGAGTCCTAACATTCTGAACTGGGCTGTGGTGGCGTCGTTTGCCGTGATGGCCGTGTGGATCCTGATTCCCGACAAACTGGACGACGCCGACGCAGTACCCGCGCGAGATTCGATGGGTGTCTTCGGCACCACTGCCGTTACGTTCTTTCTGGCGGAGATGGGCGACAAGACGCAGATCGTGACCATTGCGCTCGCGGCCCGCTTTCACGAATTCTTCGGCGTCGTCGCCGGCACCACGCTCGGCATGATGCTGGCCAACGTGCCTGTGATCTACCTCGGTCACAAGTTCGCAGACCGTCTGCCGACCAAGGCCGTACACATTCTCGCGGCGTTGATCTTCGTGGTGCTCGGTGGACTTGCGTTGCGCACTGCGCTTTATCCCGACGCGCATCCCATGTTCTGACCGCGAGGCGGCCACGCGCCTCATTTTTCGCTAATTCTCCACGAATACGATGCTGAGTATGGATTCGGCAGTCACCTGACTGAACCGGATCCAACCGCCAGCAGGCCCGAGGGCCAGTCGAAAATCGACGAGGAGAAGATGATGAAAAGCAAAACGTTCCGGATGTTCGTGGCCACGTTCGCCGCGTTGGCCATCAGCATCGGCGTGGCACAAGCCGCGCCGATCGACGCAACGCCCACCAGCCAGTTCATCCCGGCAATGAAGCAACTGGCGCCGCAACTGAACCTGACGCCGACGCAGCAAAACCTGTGGCAAACGGCGCTGGACACCATGCAGGAAAGCCACGTCAGCGCCCGCATGAATGAAGACCAGTTGCAGCAACAGATGCAGTCGGCGGATCAGCAGTCGATCATCGATCTGCGCGCCGTGCACGCCGCGCATGTGAAGGTGGAGAAGGAAGACGACGCCTTGCGTGAGCAATCCGCAAATGCGTGGATCACGTTCTACGATAGCCTGAACAATCAGCAGAAGACCAGCGTCAGCGCGTTGCTGGCGCCGCAATTCCAGGCGATTGCGCAGCATCCGGGCAAGCCGTATGAACCGAGGACTGGTTTGTAATTCGTGCCATGCGCGGCGGTTTTACGTTGTGTTTGGTTCCCCGCAGATTGCCAAAAATGCATCACGCTAGAAGCGGCGCCGCATCCGCTGAACACGGACTACAGCGCCCCACTTTCTCGCGCGCTGCCGGAATCAGGCAATCACGCTGGACGCTTGCTCCAGTTGCTCGCCGACCCGAATACACGCAACGCGCCTATCGTCCGTACCACGCGGCACGGCTTGCGGTACATCCCCCGCACACGCAGCGATCGCATCCGGGCAGCGCGTGCGAAACGCACACCCTGAAGGCAGATTCAGCGGCGAGGGCATCTCGCCAGACAACACCGCATGCTTGCGCGTGCGCTCGGTGGCCGGATCGGGCCGCGGCACGGACGACAGCAACGCGCGCGTGTACGGATGCTGCGGCGAGCCATACACCTCGCGTCGTGTTCCGAGTTCCATCACGCGCCCCAAGTACATCACCAGCACGCGATGGCTGATCGCCTTGACGACGGCCAGGTCGTGCGCGACGAACAGCAGCGACAGCGACAACTCGCGCTGCAGATCGCGCAGCAGATTGACGATCTGCGCCTGGATCGACACGTCGAGCGCGGAAACAGGTTCATCGCAGATCACGAGTTGCGGCTCGGCGACCAACGCACGCGCAATGCCAATCCGCTGACACTGTCCGCCGGAAAACTCATGCGCATAGCGCGCCAGATGATGCGCACCGAGACCGACGCGTTCGAGCATCGTCAGCACGCGCACGCGCGTCTCCTCGCGCCCGAGTTCCTTGCGCTGCACCTTCAGTGGTTCGGCGACGATCTGCTCGATCGTCATGCGTGGATCGAGCGAGGCCAGCGGGTCCTGAAACACCATCTGCACGTCCTTGCGCAACCGCTGCATGGCATCGGCAGGGCGATGGCCGTCGCGCACCGTCTCGGTGTCGTGCCATCGCACGCTGCCGTCCGTTACCGGCGTGAGACCGATGATCGCGCGCGCCAGGGTCGACTTGCCACAACCCGATTCACCCACGAGCCCCAGCGTTTCGCCGCGACGAATCTGGAACGACACGCCTTCTACCGCACGCAGGGTCGCCTTGCTCGACCACGGATACCCGCCGCGCGGCACCTTGAAATGCACCTTGAGGTCCTGTACGGACAATACCGTTTCGTTCACCGTACCACCTCCGCAATCTCCACAATTTCCGTGACCGGGCGCAGGCACGCGCGCCATCCGTCATGCTTGCCGCCAATCGGCTCGAGCGCCGGCCGCGTAGTGCGGCAACGGTCCTGCGCACTCGCGCAGCGCGGCGCGAACGCACAGCCTTCGATGGCTTCCCCCGGCGCGGGCGGATTACCCGCAATCGTGCGCAAGGGCGCATCCACCTGGTCGCTCATGTGCGCTTCGTCTTCGAGACGCGGCAGGGCGTCGAGCAATCCACGGGTGTACGGATGCGTCGGCATCTCGAACAGTGCCTGGGCGCTCGCGCGCTCCACGGTGCGGCCCGCGTACATCACCATCACGTCGTCTGCGAGCCCGGCGACCACGCCCATGTCGTGCGTAATCAGGATGATCGCCGTGCCGAGATCGCGGTTCAGTTCGCGCAGCAGTTCGATGATCTGCGCCTGCACCGTGACGTCGAGCGCGGTGGTCGGCTCGTCGGCAATCAGGATTTCCGGTTCGGTTAGAAGGGCGGTGGCAATCGTCACGCGCTGCCGCATGCCGCCCGAAAACTCATGCGGATAGCGGTCGATGCGCCGCTCCGCATCTGGAATCCACACCCGCTGTAGCGCGGCAATTGCCTGACGACGTGCATCCCGGCGCGACACGCCGCGATGCTGCTGCAACGCCTCGGTCATCTGCCGCTCCACCGTCAGAAACGGATTGAGCGAGGTCATCGGGTCCTGAAACACCATGCCGATGCGATCGCCGCGAATCTGGTTCATCTCGCGTTGGCTGAGCGTGAGCAGATTGCGTCCCGCGTAGTTCGCTTCGCCTGTTGCCTGGCCGTTGCCTGGCAACAGGCCCAGCAGCGCCATCACGGTCTGGCTTTTGCCCGAACCGGACTCGCCTACGATGCCCAGCGTCTTGCCTTTTTCCAGCGTGAACGAGACGCGCTGCACGGCTTCCACCGGCGAAGCATCGCGGCGCGTAAAGCGCACGCCGAGGTCTTTGACTTCCAGCAGGGCCATTTCAACGCTCCTTGGTATCGAGCGCGTCACGCAGGCCATCGCCGACGAAATTCACGCAGTACAACGTCACACACAACGCGACGGCCGGGCACAAAAGCAGCCACGGCATCGACTCCAGTTTTTGTGCACCGTCGTTGATCAGCACGCCCCAGCTCGTCATGGGCTCCTGCACGCCGAGGCCGAGAAACGACAGCACCGATTCGGTCAGTACGATGCCCGGCACGGTGACCGTGGCGTACACCACGACCACGCCCAGCAGGTTCGGCACGATATGCCGCGCGATGATGGATGGCGTGCTGACGCCGGTAGCGCGTGCGGCGTCGATGAATTCGCGGGTGCGCAACGACAGCGTCTGACCGCGCACCACGCGCGCCATGTCGAGCCACGAGAACGCGCTGATGGTGAGCACGACGAGATAAAAGTCGCGTCCAAACAGCGTCATCATCAGGATCGCGATCAGCATGTAGGGGATCGCGTACATCATGTCTACGATGCGCATCATCACCGCGTCCGTGCGTCCACCGATGTAGCCCGCTGTCGCGCCCCACGCCACGCCGATCAAGCCCGACACCAGCGTGCCGAGCAAGCCCACTTCAAGCGATACGCGGCCGCCCACCAGCGTGCGCACCAGCAGGTCGCGGCCCACGTCGTCGGTGCCGAACCAGTGCATGCCTTCCCACATGGGCGGCATGGCGATCGCGGTCCAGTCGTTGGCATCCGGATCGTTAGGCAGAAACAGCGGGCCGGCAAAACACGCAATCACGATCAACGCAAGAATCACGAGACTCGCAACGGCGGCACGGTTCTTCAAAAACTGCCGGAACGCGAGGGCCAGCGGGCTGCGCGGACGCGCTGGCGCGGCGCTCGCGGCAGCGACGGTAGTAGGGGAGTTCATGGCTTCAATGTCCAGGTTCGATGATCGACGCGGGATAGCTCAACGGCGCGCATGGCCGCCGCTCAGTAGCGGATGCGCGGATCGAGCCACGCATACGCCAGATCGACGAGCAGGTTGAAAATCACGGCGGCGACCGTGGTCAGCACCACGAGGCCGAGCACCAGCGTGTAGTCGCGGTTGATGGCGCCATCCACGACCAGTTGGCCGAGACCGGGCAGCGCGAAGACGGACTCCGTCACCACAGCGGCCGTGATCGACGAGATGCAGATCGAGCCGAGCAGCGATACCACCGGCATCAGCGCGGGCTTGAGCGCGTGGCGCAGCACGATAACGTGGCCGGGTAGCCCTTTGGCACGCGCCGTGCGGATGAAGTTGCCGGACAGCACTTCGATCATGCTGCCGCGCATCACGCGGGCAATCGACGACACATTGATGATGACGAGCAGCGTCATGGGCAGCACGCGGTAGCGCCAGCTGCCGTCGCCCCAACCGCCGGCGGGCAGCCAGCCGTGGCCGTCGGCGCGTTGCAGCAGGATTGCGAATATCCACACCAGCACCGGACCGAGCACGAACGGCGGCACCACGTTGCCGAGGTTGCCGAGCAGCATCACGCCGCGGTCGGTGAGGCCGTCGCGCCGCACGGCCGCTGCAGTGCCGAGCAGCACGCCCAGCACCAGCGCGATCGGCACCGACAGCCCGCCCACGCCGAGGCTCACCGGCAGTGCGCGGCTGACCAGATCGTTGACGGACCAGTCCGCGTAACGGATGGACGGCCCCAGATCACCGTGCAGCAGTGCGTTCAGATACAGCAGATATTGCTTCCAGAGCGGCTGGTCGAGGTGATATTTGGCGTTGAGATTGGCGAGCACGGCGGGCGACAGATGCTTCTCGCCCTCGAACGGACCGCCGGGCGTCACGTGCAACATCAGATAGCACACGGTGATGACCGCGAGGACGGTTGGGATGACCCACAGGATACGGCGCAGCGCGTAGGCGAACATGACGGATTCCTTTGCCGGTGCGGCGTCAGTGAGCGAGCAGGTACATGTCCTGCGAGGCGCGCTGGTCCACGTAGTTGGTGTCCAGATAGCCGCCCACGTAGGGCTTCACGAGCCGGTCCGCCGAATACTGGAAGAGCGGGATCAAGGGCGTCTCGCTCATGGCCAGATTGTGTGCCTGGGTGAGCAGGGCGGTGCGCTCGCTGTCGTCGAGTTGCGCGTTGGCCTGATCGATCAGCGCGTCCACCTTCGGGTTGCAATACTGCGCATCGTTCTGCAGGCTGCCGCAGCGCAACTGGTCGAAGTACGACATGGCGTCGTTATAGTCGACGAACCAGCCATCACGCGATGCCTGCACCTTGCCAGCGTGGCGTTCGCTCAGCAGCACCTTGTACTCCACGTTTTCCAGTTTCGCATTCACGCCCAGGTAGACGCGCCATTGCGCGCTCGTGAACAGCGCCACTTTCTTGTGCAGATCGTTGGTGTTATAGGTGAGCGTAAAGGTGAGCGGTTTGGTGTCCGAATAGCCTGCTGCCTTCATCAACCCGCGCGCATATTCGACGCGTTTGGGCATCGGCCAGCTCGCCCACTCCGGCGTATAAACCGCTGCGCCTTTGGTGCCTTTCGCGATCAGTCCGTACATCGGCACTTCGCCAGCCTGGGTGAGTTTCGAGGTGAGCAGGTTGCGGTCGATCACCATAGAGAGTGCCTGCCGCACGCGCGGATCGTGGAACGCCGGATCAGAGAGATTCAGGCTGTAGAAGTACGTCGCAATCTGTAGACCGGTCTTCAGTTCGTCGCCGAACTGCTTGCTGATTTGCGTATAGATGCCGGATGGAATCGAGTACGTGTAATCGAGCTGCCCCGATTGATACATGCGCATCGCCGTTTCGTTGCTCTCGACCATCGCAAAGGTCACCGAGGAAATCACGACGTTGCGCGCATTCCAGTAGTTCGGGTTCTTCTTCGCGATGATGCGGTTGTTCGGCTCCCAGTCGGTGAGCGTGTAGGCGCCGTTGCTGATCAGGTTGCCGGGGCGCGTCCAGCTATCGCCGTACCTGGCAATGTCCGCCTGGTTGACGGGCGCCATCGTCGCCGAGGCGGCGAGTTCGGGGAAGAACGCGGCGGGCACGTCGGTTTTGACTTCGAGTGTGTAAGGGTCGAGCGCGCGTGCGCCGAGTGAATTGAGCGGCGCCTTGCCGGCAAGAATCTCTTTGGCGTTCTTCACGAACTCGACCAGCACCGTGTATTTCGAACCGGTCTTCGGATCGAGAACGCGCTGCCATGCATAGACGAAGTCCGCGGCCGTGACCGGCTCGCCGTTGCTCCACTTCGCATCGTGACGCAGCTTGAACACCCACGTGTCGGGCGCAGTACGTGTCCACGACTCGGCGACGCCAGGGACGACGGCACCGGAAGCGCCGATGCGGGTGAGCCCTTCGAACAGATCGAGGCCGATCGTATTGCCGGTCCACGATTCGATGTGCGCGGGGTCGAGCGATTCGACTTCAGTGGGCACCTGACGCGTGATGTCCTGTTTGGCGGCGAGTTTGACGCCTGGCGGAACGGTCACCGCCATCGCGGCGCCGGCAAAGGTGAGGCTGAGCGCGGTGAATGCCGCGATCGAGAACTGCGTGGGTTTCATGGATTGCGTCGAAAGAAAATGGCCAGCAAATGCGGGAGAAAAAATAACGGCAGTGCGCGCGGTGCAATCGGCTTTCCCGAACGAAGCGGGACGCGGCCGGTGCAGGGCGGCGACATCGCATGCACAACGAGGCTCACATGAGTCCGGAGGGCAAGCCGTGCGCGCCGGAAGGTAACGGCGCGGGCGCTGTGCGCAACTGGGTGTGCAAGCGTGTATGCCAATGCGCGAGCAGGGAACGGGGAAGGAAGCTGCGTGACAGCCAGTCGCGCGGGACGGCCGGCCCTGCCCACTGACGGAAGAACATCGGGCGCGCCTTTGGCGTGCCGGTCACTGCGGCGCGTGCCGCGCGCCGTGCAGCCTGATGGATCGACCAAGCCGCTGCCCTGCCGGGCGTGTTCGACGGTCCGCCGCTGTACTGCCACGCCAGTTCACGGCCGCCCATCATGGGGCGCCGTGCGGTCTCTACTGTTTGCATATGTCTCACTTCCGATCCTTCCTGTCGTTGAAGCCACAACCCCGGACGACCGGACACGCACGTATCGTGCATCTCCCGTTATGCGCCTGAACCGGCGGGCGATCCGCCACCGGTGCGCAACTTCCCGTATCGAAAGGTCCCAGCAGCACGCCGCCGATTGTGTCGATGGCACGCTGGTTTGAGGCGACGGCAGCAAGCGCGGAAGATCTGCCCGATGAGGGCTCATCCCCATGAACCACCTCGAACGGAGGCCCGGGGACCCTGCATCACGGGCAACCCGCGCATCGAGAGGCAGGTTAAATCAGTGATTGCACAGACTGATCAGGTCTCCGTAAGGTGTCTAGCTATCCGTAAGGAATGGCCTTGCTGCCGGACGGCTCCGAGCTTATAGCACGCCGAAATTCGCCGCAACGCCGCTCAGGGCAAAAACTGGACGCAGCGGCCTGTGGCGTGGCGGCGCGCGTTCGGGGCAACGGCGCGTCGTTTAGCGCAGGGCCGGCGGCCATCATGGCGCCTTCACACTTCCACGGACACCGAGCGTTTCAGGCAGCGCAGGGCGAAGATAGAGCGGCTGTTCTGAAAGCCGGGCAGCCGGTACAGCTTGCGGCGCAGAAACGACTCGTAGCCTTCGGTCCCCGCCACAGCCACCTTGATCAGATAGTCGTACTCGCCGGACACCAGAAAGGCTTCCACCACCTCCGGCAGGTCCGCGAGCGCCTGGCCGAAGCGTTCCAGCGTGCGCTCGTCGTGCTTGTCGAGCGTCACCTCGATGATCACGGTATCGGGCAAGCCCAGCGCCTTCTGGTTGAGCAGCGCCGCATAGCCTTCGATCACCCCGGCTTCTTCGAGCGCGCGCACGCGATTCCAGCACGGCGTGGCCGAGAGGCCCACGCGTTCGGCGAGCTTCGCGTTGGACAGGCGTCCGTCGTTGCGCAACTCGCGCAGGATGCGTTGGTCGATGGCGTCGAGCTTCATGGGTTCCTCCAGCGGACTGCGGGACTGTGTGGGTCGATTGCGTGCAGGCAATGCCCTTGCACGTGACCCGCAGACGATTCGTCTCTAAAAATATGACAGGGCAGAGGATACTTCTGCCGGGAAGGCGATGATGCCAGATAAACAGAACAAATCCCCTGTTTTGGCCGCCTACACTCTTGCCGTCGAGGCGTTCGCGCAACATGCACGGGCGGCCTCGCCCGTATTCCGCATGCCGCCGTGATCCGGACGGCTCGCGGCCAGGCGTGAAGCCATCGCTTCACGCGGACACTGAACACTCCGCCCACAAGGAAGGAACCGAGATGGACCGACTGACTACCACTGCCGCTGGCACGCTTTTCGGCTTGCATGGCGAACCCGCTCACGAACGCATCGTGCTTGCCACGGATGAGGCTTCCGGACTGCAGGCCATCGTCGCTGTCTACAGCACGGCGCGCGGACCGGCGTTCGGCGGTTGCCGCTTCTGGCAGTACGCGTCGGACCACGAGGCCTATAACGACGCGCTGCGTCTGTCGCAAGGCATGGCGTTCAAGAACGCGCTTGCCGATCTGCCGTTCGGCGGCGGCAAGGCCGTGATCGTGCGCCGTCCGCAGACGCTCGACCGTGGCGCGCTGTTCACGGCGTTCGGCCGGCTCGTCGAATCGCTGGAAGGGATCTACATCACCGCCGAGGACGTCGGCACGACCGCTGACGACATGCGCGCCGTCCAGGCCGAAACGCGCTTCGTGAGCGGCATTCCGCGCGAAAACGCCGTGTATGGCGGCAACCCGTCGCCGCGCACCGCGTACGGCGTGTTCGTCGGTCTGCTGGCGGCCGTGGAAGCAGCGCTTGGCCGTACCTCGCTGGATGGCGTGTCGGTGGCGGTGCAAGGTCTCGGTTCGGTGGGCTGGGATCTGTGCGAGCGGCTGCATCAGGCGGGCGCGCAACTGATCGTGGCGGACATCGACGCAACCCGCACGGCGCGCGCGCAGGACCTGTTCAACGCCCGCGTGGTCGCCACCACGGACATCGCCAGCGTGCAGGCAGACGTGTTCGCGCCGTGCGCGCTCGGCGGCTCCATCACGGAAGCCGTGGCAGCGAATTGCCAATTCAAGGTGATCGCGGGTGGCGCGAATAACCAGCTGATCTCGCTGGCCGAAGGCGACGTGCTGCATCGCCGCGGCATTTTCTACGCACCGGACTTCCTCGTGAACGCCGGCGGCATCATCAGTTGCGTGCGGGAATATCTCGGCTCCGCGCAGGAGCAGGCCGTGCTCGCTGAAGTGGCGCAGATCGGTCCGCGCGTCTTCGAACTGGCGGAGCGTGTGCGCGCGAGCGGCGTTGCCCCGGCGCGTGCGGCCGTGGCATGGGCGCGCGAAAAGATGGTGGCCTGCTAAACCTAGTCCTGGCGGTTTAGATGCACCAGCGCGTCGCGCATGGGTTGGCTCGAAATGACGATCGGACCGGTGAAGGGTGTATCGAGGTCCACGATGACATATACGGCGGAGGCAATCGAAAGAGCCCCCAGCATGATCATCACCAGAGCCAGTGCATTGCGCGGCGCGATCAAGCCGAAGCTCAGGAAAATGATGATGAGCCAGAAGGTCAGCGTGGCGAAGAACGGCTGCGAGATCGTGCTGTGCGCTTCTTCGATCAGCTTCCAGCGCGCTTCCACGATGCGCTGAAACTGCGCGATGCCAACCTGTAGCAGCCGCTGGTGATAGGCGTCCGGCGCCTTCAATTGCTGCAGCTTCTGGCCGGCGTCGTTGAGCATGTCGCCGAGTTGTGTGTCTTCCAGTTTCTCCGAACCGCCGGCAGTGGGCACGTTGGTTGGATAGTAATTGCCGGGTGGGCGCGGTTCCTGCGCCCAGGTGCTGGCAATGGCCGCTGCCGTGTAAGCGCGCAAAATTTGCCGGACGCCCGCGGCTTCGGTGCCGTATTCGCGCAACGTGGCGTTGAGCTGGATGAGATCCGCCGAGTAGCTGCGGAAGTCATTGCCCACGGTGTCGAAATTGTTCTTCGCGGACGCGGTCATCAGCCCCATCACGAGGGCGGTGAACGTCACCAGCATGCCGATCACCAACTGGATCAGTTGCACCGTTTCGTGCGCGGTGTGTTCCTCCGGCAGCAAGGGTTTGACGAGCACGCCCGCAGACGTGCCGGTGAGTAGCAGCACGAATACCAACACGGCCGATCCGATCTCGTTCATTGCGCAGTGCTCCGCGAATGCTGTGCCTCGCTACTGTCCGTCAAGTCACCGGGGCGGACAACCTCGGGTAGTCCCGAGCCGCGTACGGTGACGCGTTCCTGTTCAGCGCAGTTACCGCACCAGCCACGGAAGAATCACGGGCAACAACACCGGCACCACGAACGCTGTGAAGACGCCGTTCAGGCCCATGCCGAGTCCCGCGAATGCACCCATTTCCTCGCTGACCTGAAACGCGCGCGCCGTACCGATGCCGTGCGAGGCGACCCCCAGCGCGAAGCCGCGTACTTCCGGTTCCGTGATGCGCAGCAGGTTCAGGATCGAGCGGGCGACGACCGCGCCGAACACGCCGGTGGTGATCACCAGCACGGCAGTCAGCGAAGGCAGGCCGCCTATCTCGGCGGCCACTGCCATCGCGATGGGCGTGGTGGCCGATTTCGGTGCGAGCGACGCGATGGTCTGATGCGAGGCGCCGAATAGCGCCGCCACCCCAACCGCCGAGAGAATCGCCGTCAACGAGCCGGCCACCAGGCCGCCCAGCAGCGGCAGGGCCGCGCGCCGTAATTTGGCCCATTGCCGATACAGCGGCAGCGCCAGCGCAACGGTGGCCGGCCCCAGCAGAAAGTGGACGAACTGTGCGCCTTCGAAATACGTGGCGTACGGCGTGCCGGTGATTTCGAGCAAGGCCACGAGCAGGGCCACCGCGATCAGCACCGGATTGACGAGCGGATTGAAGCGCGCTTTCGCATACAGCGTCTGGGCAATCAGATAGGCCAGCAGCGTGATGGTCAGGCCGAGCAGCGGGCTCGCCGCCAGATAAACCCAGATCGCGCCCAACTTCGGGATGGCGTTCACGGCGTGCCCTCCTGCGCGACTGGTTCGCGGCGTTGCCGGCGTAACAGCGCGCGGGTGACGAGGGCGGTCACGGCTATCGCGAGCGTGGTGCTGACCGCGAGCGAAACGATGACCGCCAGCGCGTCGACGCGAATCTTGCTGGCCGACACCATGATGCCCACGCCCGCCGGAATGAATAACAGCGAGAGGTGGCGCAGCAGTTCGAGCACGGTCGGTTCGATCGCGTCAGCGGTTGCGGGGCGCAACATCAGGAAGCCGAACAGCAACAGCATGCCGATGACGGGCCCGGGTACCGGCAGTTTGAACAGATACGACACGCCTTCGCCGAGGCATTGAAATACCAGCAACGTGGTAATGGCGCGGAGCATGGAAACCTCGAATAAAGCGGCCGTGAATCTGGACATGAACAGAACGCGCGTTGCCAGTATCCGGGATTGTTTGAGATCGAGCAAAGCCTAGTAAGGCAATTGTTTGCTGCGACCATAAAGTTTTCTGGAGAGCCGCCGTAGTCCTGTCTGGCGTTCGCTTAAATACTAATCAAGTTGCGGACCTGGCCGGAGGGCTTGGGCGCAGCACGTTTGACTGTAAAGGTTAGCCGGCCCATGTGGCCTTCATGGCCCTCAGTCAGGCAGCCCAACGGAGATCTGTCAATGTTGAAAAGTCTGTCGATCCGCACCTGCCTCAATGTGATGATCGTCTTCTTTGGCGTCGTGTTGCTGGGCGGCGCCGCAGCCGGCCTGCTGTCGCTGCGGGCGAGCAATGCGTCGTTGCAGCAGATGTACACGGTGGATACGCCGGCCGTCGCCGATCTCGAAGGCAGCGCGGGGCAACTGCTGCGTCTGCGGCTTGCGCTGGGCACGTATGCGTCGCTGGTGGACCTGAACGATCAGGACGGTGCCGCTGCCGTCCTTCAACGCTTCGACCAGTATCAAAAGCTCTCGAACGAGCGCCTCGCGCATTATCTGAGCCGCGCGGGCACGAGCGACGAAGAGCAGCGCCTCATCAAGGAGATGCAGGACAAACGCGACACCTTCCTGCGCGACGGTGTCGATCCGGCTATGGCCGCGCTCAAGGCGGGCGACAAGGCCGCCTTCCAAGAGCTGCAGGCGCACAAGATGCCGTCGCTCTACAGCGCCTATGAGAAGGCGATGCTCACGCTCGAACAGTTGCAGATCGATCATGGCGCGCAACGCTTTCAGGAGGCGCAGGACCGCTTCTACGCGGTCAGCGTGGCGGTTGCCGTGGGCATCGTGCTGGCGCTGGTGCTGGCGTGGCTCGGACGCGTCTGGCTGGTGCGGGCCATCGTGCACCCGGTCGACGCCACCATCGGCCAGTTCCAGCGCATCGCGAGCGGCGATCTGACCGGCCGCATCGAAGTGCTGGGCGACAACGAAATGGGCAAGCTCGCCACGGCGCTGCGCAAGATGCAGGACTCGCTGATCTCGACGGTGAACACGGTGCGCCTCGGCACGGAATCGATCGATACGGGCGTGAGCGAGATCGCAGCGGGCAACGCCGATCTGTCGCAGCGTACCGAGGAGCAGGCTGCGTCGCTCGAAGAGACGGCGGCGAGCATCGAAGAGCTGACGTCCACCGTCAAGCAGACAGCCGAGAACGCCAAGCAGGCCAGTTCGCTCGCGCAGGGCGCGTCGAGTCTCGCGGCGCAGGGCGGTGAGCTGACGCAGCAGGTGGTGGGCACGATGAATCACATGGTCGACGATTCGCACCGGATTGCGGACATCATCGGCGTGATCGAAGGCATCGCGTTCCAGACCAACATTCTCGCGCTCAACGCGGCCGTCGAAGCGGCGCGCGCGGGCGAGCAGGGTCGTGGTTTCGCGGTGGTGGCGAGCGAAGTGCGCTCGCTGGCGCAGCGCAGCGCGGGTGCCGCCAAGGAGATCAAAGGCTTGATCGACGAATCGACAGCGCGTGTGCAAAGCGGTGCGCAACTGGTCGAACGCTCGGGCGCGACGATGACCGACATCGTCACGGCGATTGCCCGCGTGAGTGCCATCATGGGCGAGATCGCAGCGGCTGCGACCGAGCAGAGCACGGGCATCGATCAGGTCAATCTGGCCATCGCGCAGATGGATGAAGTCACGCAGCAGAATGCGGCGCTGGTCGAAGAAGCCGCGGCCGCGGCGGGCTCGCTGGAAGATCAGGCGCGCCGTCTGACGGCGGCGGTCGCGGTGTTCCGCACCGATGCAGCGGCTGTATCAGATGGCCGGACGCGCGGTTATGGCCACGCCGCAGCGGGCGTGCGGTTGACGGCGCAGCGCGCCGTCTAAACTGATCTGATCGGCTCTGTTTTGTTCTCTCAGGGCTGCGCGGCGTAATACTTCGCGAGCCCGTCGATTTCTTCCGGCGTCAGTTGCCGCGCCACATTGCGCATCTGTTCATTGATGTCATTGTGGCGCGTGCCGTTCTCGAAGGCCCGCATCTGCGCGGCCAGATACACCGACGATTGGCCGCCCAGCCACGGCGCCGCACCCTTGCGGTCGAGCTGACCGTGACACGCCGCGCACGGCGCGATATTGCGGATCGGGTCGCCTTGCATGGCGAGCTTCTCCGCGTTGGCATCCGCTGATGCAGCCGGTTCAGCCGGGTTCGCCCGTTGCAGCGACGCGTAATAGACCGCCAGGTCGTGCAGATCCTGATCGCTGCGGGCCTGGATGATGGGCTGCATGATGGCGTTCGCCCGCATCCCGCTCTGATAGTCGCGCAGTTCCTTGTAGATCACATCCGCGTACTGGCCGGCGAGTGCCGGCGCCGTCACCTGCACGGTGCCCAGCACGCCGTGACACATCGAACAGTTCTGTGTGGCGAGCGTCGCGCCGCGCCCGATCGAAGCCGCATCGGGGCTGACATGCTGCGGCGGCAGCACCACCACCTCGCTCGGAGCGGCGCCCGTCACGTTCGTGCCATTGGCGTACCAGGCTGAAGGCGCGCCCGCCGCGCTGCAGATCATCGCCCACAGGCCGCGCCCGCTGAAGTCACCGTTGACCGACGGCAACCAGATAAAGCCAATCAGGATCGACACGATAGCAAGCGCAATCACGCCGCCCACGCTGGTGACGAACCACGGGTTGCGCGTGCTGAAGACGGGTTCTTGATTCATCGCTGGCCTCCAACCACCACCGCCGGCACGGAGGTCTGTTGCAGCCGTAGGAGCTGGAAGATTGGCACGCTGTAGTTGACCACCGTCAACGCAATCATCAACGCCACCCACAGGCCGAAGCTGTTGAGCGCGGCAGGCACGTGATCCACCGGATGCGTGGGCAGGCTGAAACGGAATTCCCGCGGTTGCACGAGCGGCCCGAGTTGCGACTTGGCGAGGATGTAAATGAACAGGATGCCCGAAGCCAGCAGCACGAAGCCGCCGATGGCCGACACGGCGACCCACACGGCCTGCTGTTGCAGCCCCGGCGCGCTGTAGTCGTAGTAAGCCATGCGGCGCGGCGCACCGAGCAGGCCTACGTAGTGCCACGGTATCGTCACCACCATCATGCCGATGAACCACAGCCACAGTTGCGTGCGCACGAGGCGCAGCGAACAGAGCGCGCGTCCGGTGAGTTGCGGCCACAGTTCATAGGCGATCGCGAAGTACATGATGACGATGGCGCCGCCGAAGATCAGATGGAAGTGGCCGGTCACCCATTGCGTGTTGTGGATGGTCGAATTCAACTGGTAGCTCATGTTGATGAGACCGCCCGCGCCGCCAAGCCCGAGCATCACGAACGAAAACGCCAGCACCAGCATCATTGGATTGCGCCACGGCAGCGCGGTTAGCCAGCCGAACGCGCCTTTGCCGCCGCGCAAGCGGCCGGCAATCTCAACCGAGGCGCAGATCGTAAACACCGTGAGCAGCGTCGGCACTGAGACCATGCCGGTGAAGACTGCATGCACGAACTTGAAGCCGGCGCCGACCTGCGGGTCCGCGAACAGATGGTGAATGCCAATCGGCATGGCGAAGATCAGGAACAGGATGAACGACACGCGCGCCATCGAATCGCTGTAGAGGCGCCCGCCAATCGCGCCGGGGACCATCGTGTAATAGGCGATATACGCGGGAATCAGCCAGAAGTAGACGATGGCGTGCAGCGTCCACGAGAACAGCACGCGCGAGAGGCCGGCGTCGATGGTATGGGCCCAGCCGAACGCCACCGGCAGAATCTGCAGCAGGATTTCGAGCGCGGCGCCGATGGCCGTCCACGCCCACAAATAGGCGCCGGCCACATTGGCGAACATGGCGAGCGGCACGGGTTTATCCACGTTGGCGCGCTTCCAGACGCGCAGGTTCACGTGCATCAGTGCGACCCAGATCCACGAGCCGACCACCACCAGCACGACGCCGAGGTAATAGAGCGGACTGCCGATCATCGGCGGGTAGAACGTGAAAAGCACCGACGCCTGACCCATCGACACCGGGATCATCGCCACCACTGCGCCCACCGCCAGCACGAAGAACGCGGCCCATGCCCACTTGAGTCCCACCAGCGGCTGGCGCAGCGCGAGTTCGACGATCGCGTAGCCGAAGCCCATCGCCACCAGCGTGGGTAGCACGTACGCCATCACCGTGCCGTGCGCAGTCACCGAGCGGTAGTAAAGCTCGGGGTCGCCCACCCACGGATGCAGCGGGCTGCGCACCAGCATCTGCCACGCCCCCATGAAAAGCGCCAGCAGAAAGGCGATGAAGGCGAGCCAGAAGTGCGCGAGAACGAGTCGCTTAGCGAGGAACACAGCTCAACCTCCGTGATTGTCGTGCCTGCTCGAGAAAGGCAGCCTTGTCGATGACCTTCACATGCGCCCACATGGTTTGATGCCCGAAGCCGCAGAACTCGTGGCAGGGCATCAGATGCTCGCCGGGCTTGTCGAAACTCGTGGCGAGCGTCGAGATATAGCCGGGTACGACCATCGTGTTGATGTTGGTGTCCGTCACGAGCAGGCCGTGCACGACGTCGGCGCTGGTGGTGCGAAAGGTGATGGGCGTGTCGGTGGGCACCAGCAGACATTGCGGCGTGAACGAATACTGTTGCGCGATGAAGCGCACCACTACCGAGCCGTCGGGTTCGACAGCCGAGCCCAGATTTTCTTCGACGAATTCGCCGGACAGTTGCAGGCGGCTCGGATCGACGGTCTCGACGCGCGAGGGCGGCATCATCGCCCAGTGCACGCCGGAAAAGATGACGACGAGCAGCATCAGGAGGATCAGTCCCGAGGCGAAGATCGCCCAGCGGCGCTCGGCGCGCAGTGCAATGGCGTGGCCGTTATCCGGATGGTCGGGGGATGGGGTTGGGCTGGACATGATCAGTGGACGACGCCGCGTGGCAGGAACACGAGGAAGTAGAAGGCAAACCAGATCGCCACCACGATCAGCGTGGCGACGCCGGCCACGGCAACCGCGCCGTGCGGTCCGGCGGCGACGACCCGTGACACTTCGTCATCGGATGGCGAAGCGGTGTGGGGAATGTCGTTGTCGTCCATCTAGCGGTTTCTCCGTACAGCGTTTCGAAGTGTTCGTGCAGCACAACGTCAATGCAGCGGCGCCTTGCGCAATTCGTTCACCTCGTGGTCGGTCACCGGCGCGCCGTGATTGCCCCATGCGGTGCGAATGTAGGTCACGACGGCGGCGGCATCGACATCGTTCAGTTCCTGGCCGAAGGGCGGCATGCCATACGGTTCGGCATTGCGCTGCGTGCCGGGCGGAAAACCGCCGTTCAGCACAATGCGAATCGGGTTGACGGCGGAGTTCATTTCAATGGACTGGTTGTGCGCGAGCGGCGGGTAATGCTGCAACTGGCCCTCACCCTGCGCGCCATGACACAACGCGCATTTGTTCGCGTAGATCTGTTCACCGAGCGCGAAGACCTTGGTGTTGGTCGGCGCGGTGGGGCCGGATTTGCGGCCGGGGTCGTTGTCGGGCAGCGTCTTCAGGTACGCGGCCATCGCCTTCACGTCGTCGTCGGTCATGTACTGCAGGCTGTGATACGTGACTTCCGCCATGGGTCCATACACGGCGCCGCGATCCGAGATGCCGGCTTGCAGCAGATCGACGATGTCCTTCACGCTCCAGTCGCCGAGGCCGCCGTCCTTGTCCGACGTGAGCGACGGCGCGTACCAGTTCTGCACCGGAATCAGGCCGCCCGCGAACTGGTCGCGCTGCGACGAGCCGCCCAGCATGTTGATGCGCGTGTGACACATCGTGCAGTGGCCGAGACCCTCCACCAGATACGCGCCGCGGTTCCATTCCACCGAGCGGCTCGGGTCCGGCTTGAATTCGCCTTCACGGAAATACAGCGTGCGCCATCCCAGCAGCAGCTTGCGCTGGTTGAACGGAAACTTGAGTTCGTGCGGATGGTTCGGCTCGCGCACCGCGGGTACGGATTGCAGATAGGCAAAGATCGCGTCCGAGTCTTCGCGCGTCACCTTGGTGTATTGCGCGACCGGCATGGCCGGGTAGAGCACCTTGCCGCCGGGCGCTATGCCGGTACGCATCATGTGGAAGAAAGCGTCGGGACTCCATGCGCCGATGCCGTATTGCGCGTCGGGGGTGATGTTCGGCGAATAGAGCGTGCCGAACGGCGTTTCCATCGCGAGACCGCCGGCGAACATCTTGCCGCGCGGGGCCGTGTGGCAGGCAATGCAGTCGCCCGCGCGAGCGAGGTATTCGCCGCGCTTGACGATGTCGGGGCGGGTGTCGGCGGCTGCGGTTGCCGTGGGGGCCGATGCGTCGCTCGCGGCGCGTGCCATGCGGATTAGTCCCGCGTGCGGGTTCAGCGCGGCGAGCACGAACACGGCACTCATGGCGAACGCTGCCGCGATTCGGGCCGGGCGCGCGCTCACAGCGCGGCGGCGGATGTGGGGCAGTCTTGCCAGACGGACACGCCGTGCGATGCGTTTGGGTTGAGCAAGGATCGGCTTCATTGCGGCTGACTCCCGCAGGCCAGTGGCAGCGGCCCGGCTCCTGTCGCGGCAGGCGTGGGATCCGCCGGACGCGGCTGGCGCGCCAGCCAGCTCGACACCGCCGTGATGTCCCGGTCGGTCAGTTTGATGGCGATCGAATGCATGCAGTCAGGCGGGGTGGCGTGGCGCGTGCCGGAGCGCCAGGTGCCCATCTGCCCGGCTATATAACTGGCGTGCAAACCGAGCAGCCCCGGAATGCCCGGCTGTACGCCGGTCAGCCGCGCACCGTGGCAGGCAGCGCAGGCAGGCAGTTTGCGTGCCGGGTCGCCGTGGGTGACGAGCCTCTCACCGTATTGCAGCACCGCAGGCGAAACGTTGCCGGTATCCGCGTTCGGATAAGGCGGCTGCAGGGCCGAGAAATACGCGCTGATCTTGCGCAGATAGTCGTCCGGCAGGAAGGCGATCAGATAGCCCATTGGCGGATAGGTGCGGCCGCCGTCACGAAACGAAATCAGCTGGTTGAACAGATAGTCGGCCGGCTTGCCGGCAATGCGCGGGAAGTAGTCGTTGTTGAGGCCCTGGCCTTGCGCGCCGTGGCAGGAGGTGCAGGCGCGCACCCGCTCATCCATTGCGGAGGGCATGGGCGCCGCCGCGTCCGTGGCGGCGAGCGCCGCGCAGGCCCGCGCAGCGTAAATCACAAACAGAATGGAGGATCCGATAGTTCTGCGATGCACGCCAAGCCTCGTCGGGGAGAACGCGTTTATGACGCATATTTTTCACGCACGCGGTATGCGAATACCGTTTGCGTGACCGCCCTTCAAACCTGCTTTAAACCGCGACAGCGAAACCGGAATCAGTAAGCGTTGATTAAGTGGGTTCGGTTAGTTGACCATGGCGTTCGGCACCGAATCAGTATGGACAACCATTTACTTTTAATCGACCAATAACCGTTGAGCCAATATCTAAAGGGAAAAGCTGTTTTGCTCGACCGATTTATGACGGCCAGATGGCCGTCATGCAAAAACCCCCTGCCCGATGGTTGCCGGACAGGGTGGTGCGCGATTACGCGGCTCACTTCTGCAGATACCGAACAATCATAGGCGGCATCCTCAGCGCTTTCAACGTCGCTTTTTGCTGCCGGCAACTGGCTGGCCTAATCGGCCCTCGTTGCTGGTATGGCACGTTCGCGTTGCCCTGTGCGGCGATGGCAGGGTTTGTCGGCGGCAGGTTGTGCGTGGGCCAGGCGGGGCGTGGGACGTGGTGAGCGTGTCGGAACCGGAGTTGGCGGCGGTGACAGTGGTGGCGACAGTGGTGACGGTGGCGATGACTGAGGCGGCACGCGCAGAAATGACGAAACTCGCAGTGGCAGCACGCCGGCTCTTCTCTGTAGGAAGTCTCCAGCGCATTAGCTTCGTCATTCCTATTGGCGGCGCCATCAATTCGCACCGTCATGTTCCTCGCGGCAGGAAAATAGTTATGCATTCCTGATTGATTGAGTCAGGTGAATGCAATCGCTGAAAGGATTCGGAAATCTCCCATTATGTTTGTGCCCCAAATTTGATTCCATGAAGGTTTGCGGCTGCGCCGTTTCCCCACCATGCAATGCATGTCATAAGCGGGAGCCGGCGTGGTGGCTCGCCGAAGCACCCACCTCGCGTCGTCATGAAACCAACGAGAGAAAATCATGGAGCAGCTTCGAGTCGTATTGGCAGACGACCACCCGTTCGTTCTGCTCGGTGTCAGGTCCGCGCTGTCGGCGCATCCAGACATTCTGATCGTCGGCGAGGCTCCGAGTCCTGCTTCGTTGCTTCATCTGCTGCAGACGCGACCCTGTGACGTGCTCGTGACAGATCTGAGCATGCCGGAGGCCGACGGCTCACTCAAAGACGGCATACGGATGGTGCAGCGTATCCGCCAGGGCTGGCCCGCGCTGCGCGTGGTGATTCTCACCAGTTCCATGAACGCCACCATTCTGCGCGTCGCGATTTCTGACGGCGCCATAAGCGTGCTCACCAAAGCCGGCTCTATGACCGAACTCGTCGCGGCGGTCCGTCGGGCGTGTGGTGAGCGCGCCTATGTCAGCGACGCCATCCAGGAAACTCTGCTGCTAGCAGAGGGCGGTGACGAGATTTTCGACACGCAGGTCAGGCGCCCGCTGTCACCACACGAGACGCGCGTGATCAGCCTGTTCGTACACGGTAAGTCGATATCCGATATCGCGCGTTCGCTGGGACGCGATGTGCGCGCCATCAGCCGGATGAAACGACTCGCTATGGCGAAACTCGGCGTGAACAACGATCTCGCTCTGTTCGCTTATGTCAAGGTTAATGGATTGTCTGAAAAATAAGTCGGATAACTAAATAAAAAGGTAAAAGATATTCATCCGAATGGGCATTTCGGAGCAATCTTATGTTTGTCAAATGGCGAATATTCGATGCTCGTGCAGGGCCGGTTGTTCACGAGAGAGCGACGGGAATCTTTGAACCGGGGGAGCCCGAAAAATGCTGGAATACGCCGAATTAAGCACACCCGTCCGGGTCATTATTGCGGACGATCATCCGCTTGTGCTGTTTGCAATCGAGAGTCTGATGTCCGTACATCCCAATGTGCAGATCGTCGGGCATGCCGCTGATTGCAGCGAACTTTTTGCGCAAGCCGATCAGACCGAATTCGACCTTGCCGTGATGGATCTGTACATGTCGAGCGACGACGAGCTGGACGGCATTGAAAGCGTCAAGCAGTTCAAGCGGCGTTACCCGGGCACACCGCTCGTCGTGCTGACTATGGAGACGGACGCCGGTACGTTGCAGAAAGTGCTCACGCTGGGCGTCGATGCGTTGATGAGCAAACGCGACCGCATCGACTTGATCCACGTGGCCATCGTGACCGCGCTCGCGCATGAGTGTTACATCGGCCCCGCGGTACTCAAGCTGATCGCCGACGCGGCGGTCGGGCGGCGTTTCGAGTTTGTCCGCGAACTGCTGACGCCGCGCGAACTGGAAGTGCTCACGCAGTATGCGTCGGGCGTCGGGGTTACGGAGATCGCCATGCGGCTCGGTCGCAGCGTCAAGACAGTCAGCGCGCAGAAGTGCACCGCAATGCGCAAACTCGCGCTGCACAGCGACAGCGAATTGTTCCGCTTCGCTGTAGATCATGGCGTGCTGACCGAGGATGGGCGGGAAGCACGAGGCGAATCCCACCCCCCTCAAACCTGATCCACCAGGCCTCGCGCACGCCGCCAGCGCGCGACGACAAGAAAAAACGGCCTGGTCATTCCTGGGGACGCACTCAGTGCAGGGAATGCCGGTCAGATCCACAACAACAAAATGAAACCGAATACCCGAGTCATCGTAGCGGACGACCATAGTTGCATCCGGCATGGCGTCAGGCATCTGCTACAGACGGTGCCGCACATGACGCTCGTGGGTGAGGCAACCGATACGCAATCGCTCGCCGAACTGATCGACCTGTGTGCTTGCGAAGTCGTCGTTTCCGACATCGGCATGCCGGACCTCGACGGCCAGCTCAACGCCACGCCGCTGTTGCGCCGGGTGCTGCGTCACACACCTCATCCACAGGTGGTGGTGCTTACCATGATCTGTCATCCCCCAACACTGTCCGGCTTGTTGCATATCGGCGTGCGTGCCATCGTCGACAAGCGCGACATGGCTCATGCGCTGATCGAAGCAATCGACGCCGTCATGGCCGGCCGTCAGTATCTATCCCCCTGCGTACGCAAAGCGTTCGATGAAGCAGGCCCGTTGCCGCAGCCACGCGCGGGGGTATTGAGCGCGCGCGAGTGGCACGTGTTCCGTCTCTACGTCCAAGGCGTGCCGCTACAGACGATCGCGGCGGAACTGAACCGCAGCGCGAAAACGATCAGCACGCAAAAGCGCAGTGCCATGCGCAAGCTCGGGCTCGATTCCGATGCGGCGCTTATCCGATACGCGCAGCAGATGGGATTAGCCTGAACGAGTGTCGGAAATTCACTGACAGACTGACGTGTACCGCATCTCAATTTAAGAATCGTCTGATTAGAGTCTCAGCAACGCCCTTCCATACTTCGGAACGGCATGCAGATCAGAGAGGAAAGTTCACTTTCTTCATCGGGAAATGGTTCGACATGCAAACGGTTTTCAGGAATCTGCATGGTACGAGCCAACGCATGGTTGGTGTGATCGCGCCGTGCCGCTCGTAGAAAGAGGGACGAAATGTTGAGCTTGGGTAAGCGGTTGCTGGTCGAAGGCGCGGGCACGGCCTGGCTGGTGTTCATTGGCTGCGGCAGCATCGTCCTGAATACGGGCGGTGCCCAGCAGGGCTACGGCGTGCTGGAGATTGCGCTGGCATTTGGCCTCGCCCTCGCCACCGCCACGTATGTGCTCGGCCGCCTGTCTGGTGGCCACTTCAATCCCGTGGTGACGGTGGGTTTCGCCGCCGCCCATCGCTTTCCCGTTCGTGACCTGATGCCCTACATCGCCGCGCAGATTCTGGGCGCGGTGGCCGGCGCAGCATTGCTCGCCTATGTGGCGAGCGGTCGTCCTGGGTTCGACCTTGCGGCGAGCGAGTTTGGCGCCAATGGCTTTGGCGACCACTCGCCGGGCGACTATCAAATTCATTCGGCCGTGGTGATCGAACTGGTGCTGTCGTTCGCCTTCGTGATAGCGAATCTGACGCTGTCGCGCCGGCGCGTTTCGCGAGCGGTCGCGCCCCTCGTAAAGGGCGCGTGTTTCGCGCTCATCTATCTGGTTGCACTGCCCGTCACCAACGGATCGGTGAACCCGGCGCGCTCCACCGGGCCGGCCCTGCTGGTCGGCGACTGGGCGCTCGATCAACTCTGGCTGTTCTGGGCCGCGCCGATGGCGGGCGCCATCCTCGCCGGGTTCCTCTACTCATTCCTGTGGGGCAAACCGCGTCGTAGCCAGCGCGAGTCGACGGGGGAGTGTGGTGAAGTTGTCTGATTCGTTATTGCCCGGCTGGTTGGTGGGAACGTGTGTGGCTGGACCGTCATCGCTCCTCAAAAGCTCCGTCAGAACAGCCGTACGCGTCCGCCGTAGTTCGGTGAGCCGCCTGCTGCTGACACTCGCATCCATCTTGATGCTGCTGGTTACGCAGTTCGCCTTCGCCGCCAGCACGTCTGCGCCGCCCGACACCGCAGCACCATCAAACGCCGTTGCGCCTGCAAAGCTCACGGTGGGCATTCTCGCTAGTGGCTGGGCGCCTTTCGAGGTCCTGAAGGACGGCCGTCTCACCGGCCTGAGTGCGGACTACCTGCGCACGCTGGTAGGCCCGAGTGTGGTCATCGAGCCGAAGGCGTTTCCCGACATGCCGCATCTCCTTGCGGCCGCCTCCGAAGGCAAAGTCGATCTGCTGATGAGCGTCGCCCGCACACCCGAGCGGGAACACAGCCTGAGTTTCACCGCGCCGTATTTCCGCGCGTCCACCTCCGTGGTGGTCAACGTGCAAAACAGTGTCATTCAGAACGCGCAGCAACTTGGCAACGCGCGCATTGCCATCGAGTCCGGCTTCGCACTCGAACGCGTTTTGCGTGAGCGTTTTCCGCGCGCGCAAATCGAAACGTTCGCCAATACGGCGTCCGCCCTGAATGCGGTCCAGCAGGGCACGGCGGACGCCTATCTCGGCTTTACGCCAGCGGTCCAGAACGCGCTCGGCAATGCCGAATTCGCTGATCTGCGGATCGCTTTCGAGGACAACTCGCAGCCGAGCGAATTGCGCTTCGGCGTGGCGCGCAATCGCGCGCTGCTGCGCGATCAACTCGATCGCGCGCTGGCGTCGCTCGCGCCCACGGACGAAGCCGTCATCCGTGCGCGCTGGCTTGGCGCCAACTTCAACTCACCCGCAGTCCCGGCGGCGCGCCGTCTGATCCTGACGCCTGCCGAGCAGAACTGGTTACGCTCGTTGCCGCCGCTGACGGTGGGTTTCGACAACGCCTGGTCGCCCTTCAGCTACCTCGACGACGCGGGTCATCCAAGTGGCATTGCCGCCGAATATCTCGACTATCTGAGCCGTACCCTCGGTCTGCAGTTCACGCGCGCGCCGCTCGAAGACTGGCCCTCGACAGTCAGCGCATTTCAGCGCGGCGATCTGGCGCTGCTGGCCACGGCGTCGCGGGGCGATCCGCGCCTCGCGGGTGCAGCGAAAACCGGTGCCTACGAAAGCTATCCATTGGTGATCGTCGGCCGCGACGACGAGCCTGCCGCACGCAGCCTGAACGATTTCGCGACGCGCCGCATTGCGATGTCCGCGCACGTGGCCGGTTCGATCTCACTGGCCGCCTACAAAATCCCGAGCGTGAACGTGATCGTCACGCCGAGTCTCGATGACGCCCTCGAACTGGTCGCCAAAGGCAAGGCGGACGTGTTGATCGGCAATGTCGCCGCCGTCGATCTGCAACTGAAGCAACAGTACGCAGGCGTGCTCAAGATTCTCGGTACGGTCGGTGAATCCGAAGCGCTCGGCTTCGCGCTGCGCCCGGACCTGGCGCCGCTCGCTGGCTTGATCGACCGTGCCTTGCTGGCCATGCCGCCGGCGGAAAAGCAGCGTATCCGTCAAAAGTGGGTAACGGGGCGCGCGGGCGATAGCGGCATCTGGAGTGTGACGGCGCTGCGCCTGCTACCGTTGCTGATCGGCATTGGCGTCGTGCTTGCCATCACGTTGCGCGCTTACCTGCTGCTGCAGCGCGAAGTGAAGCTGCGCAAGCAGACCGAAGCCGCATTGGCATCGCAACTGAATTTCCAGCAAACCATGATGGAGATGGTGCCGTACCCGCTCGTCGCGAAAGACCTCGATGGACGGTATCTCGCCATCAACCGCGCGTATGAGCTGTGCTCCGGATTGCAACGCGAGCAGGTCATCGGACAAAACGGCCAGGACGTGCAGGCATGGGGTGCCGCGAACAGCTTGCTGCTGGAAGACGTGACGCGCGAGGTGGTCGAGACCGGCCAGCGCTCGCAGGTCGAACTGGAATTTACGGACCGGTCCGGCGAACTGCACCATGCGCTCTTCTGGACCAGTTTGTGCCGCGGTGTCGACGGCCAGCCGTCCTGCGTGTTGGGCACGGTGGTGGACATTACGGATATCCGGCGCGCGGAGATGCTCGCGCGTGAGAATGAACGTCGACTGTTCGACGTGACGCGCTCGCTGCCGGCCGTCGTCTTTCAGCTACGGCGGGAGGTCACCGGCCATTACTCGTTCCCGTACATCGGCGGAGACACCCAGCACCTGCTGGGCGGCGACGGCAGCAAACTGATGAGCGCGAGCGAACTCAGTTTCGAGCGCGTGTATGCCGAGGACCGGCCACGCGTACTGGCTGAACTCGAGCGTTCCGCGCGCATGGAGACGCCGATCCATATGGAGTTCCGCTCGGCCGGTTTCGAGGAGCCCGCGTGGGTCCGTGCCGAACTCGTGCCGCGTCGCGAAGCGGAGGGCAGCGTGGTGTGGAGCGGCTATTGGGTGGACGCCAGCGTCGAACACGCGCGTTCCGACGAACTGGCGCGCGCCCGTGATCTGGCCGAAGCCGCGTCGCGTGCGAAGGACGACTTCCTCGCCATGATGAGCCACGAAATCCGTACGCCGATGAACGGCGTGCTGGGGCTGGTGGAGGTGCTGGAACGCACGCGTCTGAACGCGGATCAGGGCGAGATGCTCGGCATGATCCACGAGTCCGCCGGTGCCCTGCTGCAAATCCTGGACGACCTGCTCGACTATTCGAAGATCGAAGCCGGGCGGTTGACCATCGAAGCCGAACCGATTGATCTGCGTGATCTGGTCGACAACGCGGTTGGACTGCTCGCCGGGCGTGCGCATGAGAAGGGGTTAAAGGTGCGCGTCGACATCGCGCCGGAGGTTGCGGCCAGCCTGCGTGGCGACAGCGTTCGTCTGCGGCAGATCCTCTTCAATCTGCTCGGCAACGCGATCAAGTTCACGCCGTCCGGACGGGTCGACGTCAGCGTGACCGTGGTTGAACAAAAGGCTGGCGTGCAGACGCTCCAGATGACGGTGGAGGACACCGGCATTGGCATCGCGCCGGAGGTTCAGTCGCAGTTGTTCGAGCCGTTCGTGCAGGCGGAGTCGTCGACTACGCGGCGCTTCGGTGGCACGGGACTCGGCTTGACCATCTGCCGCAAGCTGGTCGCGTTGATGAGCGGTGCGCTCGAATTGCAGAGCGCCGTCGGCGTAGGAACCCGCATGACCGTGCGGCTCGACATGCTGGTGGCGGCGCAACACTACGAGGTCAGCGGCCTGCGCGGCAAACGCGGCATCGTGGCGGTTTCCGATGCCTGCGTCGGCGACGCGCTGATGCATTTCGGCCAGGCCCTGGGGCTCGAGTTGCGCCGTGTATCGCCGGCGGTGGAGCTGAACGACGCCGCCGTGTTCGAGGACATGGATCTGATCTTCCTCAGCGAAGGTCTCTCGCTGCCGCACGCGGTCGCGTCTACGTCGCATGTGATCTGTCTGACGGAAAAGCCCAAGCCGACCGGCTACCGCATTCTTGACGACGCCGTGCGCGTGAGCGTCAATCCCATTTCGTGGCGCGGACTGGGTGCGGGCTGTGCGGCTGCGCTGACCGGTTTGTCGCCCGCGCCGACACGCGCCCGCGATACCTCCGAGGTCAGCATGGCGCCGCCCGACCGCGAGCGCGCCATTGCCAGCGGCCGCCTGATCCTCGTGGCGGAGGACCATCCGGTCAATCAGGAACTGATTCGTCACCAGCTTGCCTTGCTCGGATTTGCGTGCGACGTGGTCAACGATGGCGTGGAAGCGTTGGCCGCGCTGGACAAAACCCGCTACGGCTGCCTGATCACCGATTGCCACATGCCCAATCTGTCGGGCTACGAACTGGCCAGGTGGATTCGGGAAGCCGAAAAGACCCGGCCGTTCGGCGACGAGCCGTTGCCGATCCTCGGCATAACCGCGAATACTGCGCCGGAGGACTTGAGCCAATGCCGCGCCGCGGGCATGGACGATTGCCTCGTCAAACCCACCCGGCTTGCCACGCTGCGCGAATATCTGAGCCGCTGGTTCGGCGCTGACGGCGCGCGGCAGATGGGGGCGGGGACCGGCGCGGGGACGACTGAGGTCATGGGCGTGTCGCCGGTCTCGGAAACGCCCACGGCCGAATCCACGGATGCCTTCGTGCCGGTCGATCTGGCGCAGATGATCCAGTTGTGGGGCAGCGAGTCGACGGTGAAGGCGCTGTTGGCGTCGTTCGTGACCTCGGTGCGCGACGACGTCAAGGCGCTGCCGCCCTTGCTGGATGAGCCGGACACCGGGCGGCTGCGGGAATGGCATCACCGGATCGCGGGCGCGGCGGGTGTGCTGCAATATCCGCCGTTGCTCGCCGTGCTGGAGCAGTACCGGCGCGGCATCGGCGTCCACGCCGCAGACAGGCTGCGCGACGACGGCTTCGCGCTGACGCGCAAGTGCAATGCGATGCTCGATGGCATCGAGGAACAGGCGGCTCTGCTCGCATAATGCGAATTGATGGGTCAACAGCAACGAGGTGCGGCAACGCGCTGATACCGCTCGTCGCTTCTGCGGCGCTGCGGCCCACGGCCAGCGGCTGCCATAAAGCACACGCTGTGGGCTAACCCAGATTGCCGCCCGCCGGACGCGTCCACAATGCACAGACGAAAAAAAACGCGGCCGAAGCCGCGTTGAAGATTGGAGACATCCTTCGATGAAGGAGTCACTTCTCGCTAGCTAAAGAATAGCGCGTGAATTTGAGAGCATTGCCCCCGTATTTCGCAATTAACTATTTTGAAATAACGTGGAAAACGCCGGGGCGGGACTGCCGCGAAAGTATTCGACGGCGAAGTCCACGAACGAGCGCGTTTTTGCGGGGACATGCCGGCGCCCCGGATACACCAGTGACACTTCTTTGTCCGCCCCGCTGATCTGATAGCCGGGCAGCACCTTCACCAGCGCACCGCACGACAGGTCAGCCGCCACGTGGTTTTCCGGCAGGATGGTAATGCCCATGTGCGCGAGGGCGGCCTGCCGGAGCATCACCGCATTGTTGACCGAATAGGCCGGCTCCAGCGTGACTTTCTCTGCCTGGCCATCAGCGCCGACAAAACACCATTCCGTGCCATGCAGCGTCGCCGAAGGCGCGAGGAACGTATGCGCGGCGAGGCTGGCGGGCGTGGCCGGCGTGCCGTGCGCGTGGAGATAGTCAGGCGAGGCAACCGCGACCGCCTGCACCCTGACCAGCGAACGCTGAATGAGTGTGCCGCTGCTGACCTGGCCAGGCCCCACGATGCCTACGTCGAAACCTTCCTCGATCAGATCCACCGGACGATGCAGCAGCGTGACCGACAGCTTCACCTTCGGATGACGCGCACGGTAACGCTCCAGCAGCGGCGTCAAGCCAAACAGCGAGAACGACGCGAAGGCCACCAGCTTGAGCGTGCCGGAAGGATCCGTGGCACTTTCGGAAATCGCGGACTCCATGGCCTCGATCTGCTCGAGAGTTTGCCGGCAGCCTTCGGCATAGGCCTGCCCGGCCTCGGTGAGCGACACGCTGCGAGTGGTGCGGTTGATGAGCCGCGTGTTCAGGTGCGTTTCGAGCAGCGCGACATAGCGCGTCACCACTGCATTGGACAAAGCCAGACTCGCCGCGGCGCGACCGAACGAACCATTTTCGGCGACTTTCAGAAAGACGCGCATGGCCTGCAAATGATTCATCTTCGATTTCTTCAAGCGGGAAGCGTGGTGATGGCGCTGAGTGGTGTTGATGGAACTCCGCGGTACATGTCGGGACGACGAATACTAAAGCCTGTCGAGCGCCACAGGCATGCGAACTGTCACAACACCTTATCAGATAGTTTCTGGCTCCAGTCGTGGCGGCCCGGCAACGCTTTAATTAGATAAGTAACGCTAACGATCTGCCGCGAACGTAACAAATGCCTTACCACTCAAGGCGCATAGCCAAACCCGCTCGCTGTTTTCGAATAATTCAAAAAGTCTTTTGTGTAGACGGGCCGTCCGTCGCGAAAAGTTGCCCCCCTAAACTTGCGCTGCAGATTAAACCGGTATCCGGCTAACGCCGAGGCCACGCTGTGTTGCGTGCCCGGCCTGCAGTTCATGCGATTGACCACGACGGGTCCGACGACTCGTCATCCATACGGTATTAGGGAGCATCATGAAAAAGACGCTGATTCTCGCGGCAGTGGCCACGAGCTTCGCGAGTGCGGCTTACGCACAGAGCAGTGTGACGTTGTATGGCATCGTCGACGCGGGCTTTACGTACGTGAACAACGAAGCTGGCGCAACGAGCGGCACGCATCATTCGGCCTATTCGTTGACGAGCGGCAATGTGGACGGCAGCCGCTGGGGCCTGCGCGGTGTGGAAGATCTCGGCGGCGGTCTCGCAGCGATCTTCACCCTGGAAAACGGCTTCAACGTGAACAACGGTCAGGCAGCATCGAACGGCCGCATGTTCGACCGCCAGGCATTCGTCGGTATCACCAGCCCGTACGGCACGCTCACGCTGGGTCGCCAGTACGATTCCGTGGTCGACTATCTCGGCCCGTTGAGCGCAACCGGCACGTGGGGCGGCACGTACTTCGCCCACGCTGGCGATAACGACAACGCGGACGGTTCGCTGCGCATCAACAACTCGGTGAAATTCCAGAGCGCGAACTACAGCGGTCTGTCGTTCAGCGGCCTGTATGGCTTCTCCAACCAGGCAGGCGGTTTCGCCAACGACCGCGCGTACAGCGTGGGTGCTGGCTACGCAAACGGCGGCCTGAAGATCGCTGCTGGCTACCTCGAAGCGCAGGGCCTGGACCGTAGTTCGAGCGGTGCAATCCAGGACGGCGCGCTGAATTCGGGCTATGACGGCGTGACCAAGAAGCAACGCACCTGGGGTGCCGGCGCAAGCTACGCGTTTGGCCCGGCCGTGGTTGGCGCCCTGTTCACGCAGAGCCGCTTCCAGTTCGCCATGGGCAACGGTTCGGTGCGTTACAACAACTACGAAGTCAACGCGCATTACAACGTGACGCCGGCACTCTCGCTGGGTGCGGCTTACACGTACACGCAAGCTCTGGCACGTGATGTCGGCGCGGATAGCGGCGCAAATCACTGGAACCAGTTCGGTCTGCAAACCGACTACATGTTGTCCAAGCGTACCGATCTGTATGCTGAAGGCGTCGTGCATGTGGGCGCAAGCGGCAATTCGCTCAGCACGCAAGTGTTCGGCACCGACGCACCGGCTTCGGGTCGCAACCAGGTGGTGGTGTCGACGGGTATTCGTCACCGCTTCTAATGCGTTCGTGCTGATTGGGCGCTCAGTCGTGCCCAATCAGCGTTCGCCTGGTACCGGCTTAACGCTGGGTCATGAAAGGCACCGCTTGCGGTGCCTTTTTTCTTTTGACGCACGATCTACACCGAAGCGTGGGACGCGACGCATAAACCCAAGGGCGATTTACACTAGTATGAGGTGCCCTGCATCCGGCGATCGGCCGGTGCGGCGTTGCACAAAGTCCGGAGACATAAAAATGATCGCGTTTCGCAAGCTGGAGCGGATGGTCGTGTTGGGGGCGCTCGCGTCGGGCATCGCGCTAGCGGGGGCTTTCCATGCCGGGATGGCGCGTGCAGATACCGTAGCGCTCAAGGCCGATCTCGAGCCATCCAGTGAAGTCCCGCCGCGCGTGAGCCACGGGCATGGCATGTTGAATGCCACCTTCGACACTACGACTCAGTCGCTGCAATGGACCATCACGTATGAAGGCCTTGGCAGCGCCGCGACGGCTGCTCACTTCCACGGTCCAGCGCCGGTGGGCCAGAACGCCAAGATCCAGATTCCCATTCAGAAGGGCGCGTTGGCAAGTCCGATAACGGGCACGGCGCAGTTGACGGAGCAGCAGGTGACGGACCTGATGGCCGGTCAGTGGTACTTCAATATCCACACCGTGCAAAACCCAATGGGTGAGATTCGCGGTCAGATCCTGCCGTCCAACTAATGGACCAGGGCGATCCTCGACCGCCGGGCAAGCCGTGCATCTTAACAGGATTAGAACCGATCCCCCACTAGCGCATTGCCGAACGCACGTACCATGACGGCGAACGGTTCATGGAGGATGCGCCCGATGAGTTGGCAAAGCACACTGGCATGCTGGTATCTGCGACGGCAGTTCCGTCCGGCGACGCTCAAGCCGGAGATCGATGTCGAAAGCGCGCGCTATCTCACGGCCAGGCGTGCATGGGTGCCGAAAGTGCCGGCAGGCTGGCGTCTGCGCGAACAGTACGCAACGGGCGACGCCATGCGCGGCGAGTGGCTCGAACCGCTCGACGCTGACTCAAACAGCAGCGCCACCAGTGCGGCACGAGCGCCGGTCATTCTGTATCTGCACGGTGGCGGCTACTACTTCTGCTCGCCGAAATCGCATCGCTCATTGGTGTTCGGCCTGGCCACACGGGCCCGTGCCGCCACATTCTCGCTGGACTATCGGCTGGCACCGGAGCATCGTTTTCCGGGTGCGCTGGATGACGCTGTCGCGGCGTATCGGCATCTGCTTGCGGGCGGTATCGCGCCGGGTTCGATCGTGATTGCCGGTGATTCGGCTGGCGGCGGTCTCGCGCTGGCGACGCTCGTTGCATTACGCGATGCGGGTGACCCGCTACCGGCCGGCGGCGTGCTGTTTTCGCCGTGGACCGATCTGGCGGCGAGCGGCGCGAGCATCCGCAGCAACGACGGCGCGGACCCGATGTTCAGCGGCCCTGCCATCGGCCGCGCGGCTAAAGTCTATCTGGGCGATACGCCCGCGACTCATCCCTACGCCTCGCCGGTCTACGCAGATTTGCGCGGCTTGCCGCCACTCTTCATCCAGGCTGGCAGCACGGAAGTCCTGCTTGACGACTCAACGCGCGCGGCCGAGAACGCGCGGGCCGTGGGCGTGAGTGTCGAATTGCAGGTCTGGCCAAAGATGCCGCACGTCTGGCAGATCTTTGCGCCGTTCATCCCCGAAGCGGGGCGCGCACTGGATGCCGCCGCCGGCTTCGTGGGCCAGGTGACGGCTGCGGCGGATCAGCCGTCGAGTGCGATGTCGATGGCCTGATAGGCCTCTTTCACCAGGTCCGTTCCGTAGCGGCGTTCCAGCCGGCGTACGGTGAAGTGACCATGCGCGACCAACTGGAAGTGGTCCATAAAGACCGTGTTGACCATCGCGCCGAGCACGGCGCCGATGGCCGGAATCGACTTCGCCGCGATCTGCTCGCTGACCTGCACCGAAAAGCGCGACGCGATGGTGTTGAGCAGGCGCACCAGCGCGGCTGATCCGTGGGTGGTGAAGCCCTTGGTGGCGATCTCCGAAGTCGCTTTCGACACCGCCTGAGCCAGCGCGCCACGCATGATGAAATAGCCGTAGTCGGCGTCATCGTCGGCCTTCGATGTGCCGCCCATGCCGAGCACGGTGAGGCACTGCAACTGCGTATCGATGGACGACAGATCCTCCCCCTCGCTGCGCGCGATATCGCAGATCGAGCGGAACATCAGCGTGGTCGTGACCGGCAATTCCACCGGCAGCGCGAACAGGCCAAACGCGCCGCCCGCCGCGCCGGTGGTCGCCACTGCGAACTTGTGGAGCAGATTGCTTGGCTTGTCGGGCGCGGCGAGCGGCGCCGCCGCATTATCCTGGCGGCCAAGTGTGCGCAAGGCGATCTGCAGACATTTGCGTAGCGCGAGCTGCGTAGCGTCGTTCACCTTCTCATTGGCGATCACCGGCATGCGCGACATCAGCTTTTCGAGCGGCGCGCCGACGATGCTGGCGAGCTTCATCGCCAGAGCCGGGCTTTCCAGTTCATGTTTGGCGCGGCGCAGTGCCAGCAGGTCCTCGGCGGACAAGCTCTGTTCGGCGAGCGAAATAGACTCCATGTGCCTCCCTTGATGCACGCAACTTCTTTGGATCGTGAAGGGGGATAGCAGGCAAGGTGCCCGATCCGCCGCTTCCATGTGCAGTTTAGAGCGCTAATGGATGGTATGATTCAGTATTAATTGACGCGTCAACCGTTGCGCTATCAAAAAATGGCTGTACATACTGCGGCTCACCATTCGAGTGGGCAAGTTTTACCGTTCCGTGAATCGCTGATGGCGATGCTCGGCGTTTCCTTCGTGACCATGCTCGTCGCGCTCGACCAGACCGTGGTCGGCACTGCGCTGCCGACCATCGTCGCCGAACTCAAAGGCTTCGAGTTGTACGCGTGGGTGGCGACGTCGTATCTGCTCACCTCCGTCATCACCGTGCCGATCTTCGGGCGGCTCGGCGATTACTACGGCCGCAAGCCCTTCGTGATCGCCTCGATCGTCGTATTCACGGCGGCGTCGGTGCTGTGCGGCATGGCCAACAGCATGCTCTTCCTGGTGCTCGCGCGCGGCTTGCAGGGCATCGGCGGCGGCATGCTCGTGGGCACCGCGTTCGCCTGCATCCCCGATCTGTTCCCCGACTCCGTCGTCCGACTGCGCTGGCAGGTGATGATGAGTTCGGCGTTCGGCATCGCCAACGCCATCGGGCCGTCGCTCGGTGGTTTCCTCACGCAGTACTACGGCTGGCGTTCCGTGTTTTACGTGAATCTGCCGGTGGGCTTGCTGTCGCTCTTCTTCGTCTGGCGTTTCCTGCCGCATCTGCGGCATGTGGAGCATGAAGGCAAGATGCGGCTCGACTGGCCCGGCGCGCTGCTGATTGCGCTGTCGCTCGGCGCGTTGCAGTTGTTCGTCGAGATGCTGCCCAAACACGGCCTCTCGCTCATGGCCGTCGCGTTGCTCGCGGTGAGCGTGGTCAGTGCGTTCGCGCTGTTGCAGTGGGAGAAGCGCTGCCCGACCGCCATTCTGCCGCTCGACATGTTCCGCAACCGCAGTCTCGCCGCCTTGTTCACGCTGGCCGTGCTCGGCGGCTTCACGATGTTTTCGCTGTTGTTTTACGCGCCGTTGCTGTTCCAGGGCGGCTTCGGCATGTCGCCGAAAGAAGCGGGTCTCGTCATCACGCCGCTGGTGGTGTTCATCACCATTGGCAGTATCACGAACGGACGGATCGTTTCACGCGTGCCCAATCCGAATCTGATGCTGTATGTGGGCTTCGCACTGGTCGCGCTGTCGTGCCTGGGTGTTGTGGTCGCCACGCACGATATGCCGCAATGGCTGTTGATGACCTTCATGGTGCTGGGCGGCCTCGGGCTTGGCTTCGTCATGCCGAATCTGACCATCTTTGCGCAGCAGACCGCCGGCCGCGAGCATCTCGGCATTGCCACCGCGTTGCTGCAGTCGTTACGCATGATTGGCGGGATGATTGGCACGGCGCTGACCGGCACGCTCATCACGCACATGTATGCGAGCGGCGTGCGCAGCGCGCTCACGCACGATCAGGCCATGCACTGGTTCAGCGACATGGCCGACCCGCAGATTTTGATCAACCGCGACGCGCAAACCACGCTGCTGAGCCAGTTGATGCAGGCTGGCCACAACGGCGCGGTGCTGCTGGAGACGGCGCGTGAGTCGCTGGTGTCGGCGATCCATCTCGGCCTTGCGCTTGCCGCCGTGATCGCCGTGGTCTCGATCTGGCAAAGCCGGCGCGTGCCGCCCATCAAACTTCATCGTCACGTTGAGCCGACCATTCTGGCGGATTGATTCGACCTCGCGCATCACCGGTACATCATGGAAGAACAGGATCGCGTCGCCATCGTTCATCAATTTGGCCGCACCTATCGGGCGTTCATGGCGGCGTTCGAGTTGCAGGTGGGACATCCGCTGCCGCGCTGGCGCGTCATGATCGCGTTGCACGATCAGGGTGGCGAGTCGTCGCAGAAGCGCCTCGTCGAACGTCTGCGCGTCGACCCCGGCGCGTTGACGCGTCAGTTGAAGGCATTGGAACGGCTTGGCTGGATCGCGCGCAGCATGGACGAGCGGGATAACCGTGTGACCAACGTGCGCCTGACCGAAACAGGGCTGGCCGTGACCGAAGCGGCCTTGCCGCGGCGCACGGCGTTCCTGCACGACACGATGGCGGCGTTGCCGGACGATGCGCTGGCTGCGCTGTCGAGCGCACTGGGGATGCTGGAGGCGCGGATCGGCGAGGTGGCTGCCGCCGCCGGTGTCGAAGCCGCGGCGGAGACGACAGCGGGGCGCTAAGCAGCGCGCCGCTTTAGTTTTAGGTTGCTACCTTGCAAGCGGCGGCACGCAAGCTGCGCACCGCCTTCCAAACGCTGAGCGAGCGCTCAGAAAAACGTCTCGATCACTTCCGTCACTTCATACGACGGATCGACCACCAGCAACTGGCGCCACTTATCGAACGTGAGGCACGGGTGCGAGATGTCGAAGGCGATCATGTCGCCCACCTTCAGATTCGCGCCGGCCGGTATGCGCAGATACGCGTGCTGATCCATCATGTTGAAGATTTCCCAGCCTTCGCTGGCGGCGATCTCGCGCGGTGCTTTGTCGCCGGGACGGTAGTGTTTGGCGGGCTCGGGCATGCCGGCGTCGAAGGCCGAATCACGCTTGCCTAGACCGATGATGGCGCGATCCGGCTCGGGAATGGACTGCACATACGCCCACAGTTGCAGCGCGGGCAAGAGGCCTTCGCCCATCTTCCGCGCCACCGGATTGCGCGCAAAGATATCCGTTTGCGCCTTGCGATACACGCCCACGTCATGCGTCAGATAGCAGCCCGGACGTAACACCACTTCGATCTTGCCTTCCGCCGAGAGCTGCGCGAATTCTTCCGCCACCACGTCGTACCAGGCCGAGCCCGCGCCGGACAGAATGGCCGGCTGCCGCGCAAAGCGCCCGGCGTCGAGCAGACCACGCGTGACGGCAACCGTGCTTTGCAAAAACGCCCGTACGTCTTGCTCTTCCTTCAGCACGCCTTCGTAAATTTCGACGCCCGCGAGCTGCAACGCATCTGGATAACGCGCGATGGCTTCGAGCACCGCGTCGCGCTGCGCGTCGTCGCGCACACCCGTACGGCCGCCCGGCACGCCCAGTTCGAGCAGCACGTTCAGTGACTTTCGCACCGAACCGAAAAACTTGCCCAGTTGCTCGACGCCATCCACCGAATCCACGAGGCAGAAAAACTCGAACTCTGGATCGCTCAGCATCTCGGCGATCATCATCATGTTGTGGCGGCCGACCAGCTGATTGGCCATCAGGATGCGCGACACGCCACCGTGATACGCCGCGCGCACCTGGTGCGCCGTGGCGAGCGTGATGCCCCACGCGCCGGTTTCGAGCTGACGGCGGAACAGTTGCGGCGCCATCGTGGTTTTGCCATGCGGGGCGAGCTTGACGCCGTACTGCGCGACGAAATCCTGCATCCACTTCAGATTGTGTTCGATACGATCTGCGTACAGCACCGCCGCCGGCAGGCTTATGTCCTCGTTCAGCAGATTCCATTCAAGACGCGCGGCATCCCTCAATTGAATGCTGGTGCCGGGGACGTTGCCCAGGCCCTTGCTGTACGGATCAATCGTCGCGCCCTGATAGTTTGTAACTTTCATGTGACCCTGCTCCATCGTCCAGATAAATTGCAGCGAAGTTGACTTTCCCATGTTACAGAAAGTACGATGTTTGCTGAAATGTTATTTAGTACCACGGCCTGCGCCGCCCGGTTCGCGTTACTGGGCGTCATCGTACCGCTTGTCTGCGCGTTTTACCTGCTCGCGCGGCATGGTCTTTCCGCTCCGTCTTGACGGTCACACATGAATTCCAGCGCGGAACCCCTCAGCTTCGATATCGTCGCGCGCATCGCTGAATGCGCGCCGGGGTTGCGTTCGGCTGAACGCAAGGTCGCCGCGCTGATTCTGGACGACCTGACGGGCGCGTCGCGGGCCAGCATCGGCGCGCTGGCGCAGCAGGCAGCGGTGAGCGTCGCGACCGTCACGCGCTTTGCCAAAGCGGTGGGCTGCCGCGACGTGCGCGAACTGAAGCTGCGCCTTGCGCAGGCGGCGGCCGTCGGGCAGCGTTTCTTGCCGAGCGGGGCGTCGGCGGATGTGCCGGAGCCGCTCGCCACCCGCGTCTTCGACGAAGTGCAGACCGCGCTCACGCATAACCATCAGTTGTTGCGCCAGGCGCCGGTCAGCGAAGCCGCCGCGGCGCTACGCGAGGCGCGCATGATCTACGTGTTCGGCATGGGCGGCGGTTCGACCGCGCTCGCCGACGAAATGCGCTTTCGCCTCGTGCGGCTCGGCCGGCCGGTGGCCACGTATCAGGACGGCTTGTTGCAACGGATGGTGGCGAGTACCGTGTCGCGTGACTGCGTGGTGATTGCGCTGTCGACCACCGGGCGCGTGCCCGAAATGGTGGAGAACTGCCGCATCGCACGCAGCTACGGCGCGCGGCTGATTACGCTGACGGCGCCCGCGTCGCCGATGGCCAGGCTGGCCGATTGGGTGATTCCGATCGTCGCGTTCGAAACTGACTTCATTTACAAGCCATCGTCATCACGCTACGCGATGATGATGGCGCTCGACGTGCTCGTCACTGAACTCGCTGTCAGCCAGGGCGACGAGAGCCGCGAGCTGCTGCGCCGCATGAAACATGCGCTCGACGCGCACCGCGGTGGCGGCGACCGACAACCGCTAGGAGATTGATCCATGCATTCGCATCCTGAAGCCGCCGACACGCTGATCATCGACGCGCAACTGTACGACGGCACGGGCGCGCCGCCGGTCGAGCGGGACGTGGCGGTGCGCGACGGCCGGATTGTCGCGATCGGCAATCTGTCGAACTGGCTGGCCGAAGAGGTGATCGAAGCCAACGGCCGCGCGCTGGCGCCCGGCTTCATCGACGTGCACACGCACGACGACACCCACGTGATCCGCGCGCCGCAGATGCTGCCGAAGATCAGCCAGGGGGTGACCACGGTGATCGTCGGCAACTGCGGCATCAGCGCGTCGCCAGTGGCGCTCAAGGGCGATCCGCCCGATCCGATGAACCTGCTTGGCGAGCGCGACGCGTTCAGCTATCCGACCTTCGCCGCCTACGTGGACGCCGTGAACGCGGCGCGTCCGGCGGTGAACGTCGGCGCGCTGATCGGGCATACGGCGCTGCGTAACAATCAGATGGACCGGCTCGACCGCGCCGCGACGCCGCAGGAAATCGAGGGCATGCGTGCGCAGCTCGAAGAAGCGCTGAAGAACGGCGCGCTGGGTCTGAGTTCAGGCCTGGCCTATGGCTCGGCTTTCGCCGCGCCGACCGAAGAAGTGATGGCGCTGGCGGAGCCGCTCGCGGCGGCCGGCGCGCTGTACACCACGCACATGCGGACCGAGTTCGACGCGATCCTCGACGCGATGGACGAAGCCTACCGGGTGGGCCGTCACGCGAGCGTGCCGGTGGTGATCTCGCATCTGAAGTGCGCGGGGCCGTCGAACTGGGGGCGCAGCACCGAAGTGCTGAAGTCGCTCGACGGCGCGCGCCGTTTGCAGCCGGTGGGTTGCGACTGCTATCCGTACAATCGCAGTTCGTCGACGCTGGATGTGAAGCAGGTGACAGGGGATATCGACATCACCGTGACCTGGTCGACACCGCACCCTGAGATGGCGGGCAAACTCGTCAAGGAGATCGCTGCCGAATGGGGCGTCACGCAGCAGGAGGCGGCGAGGCGCCTGCAACCGGCGGGCGCGGTGTACCACAACATGTCGGAGGAGGATGTGCGACGTATCCTGTCGCATCCGGCGTCGATGGTGGGCTCGGACGGATTGCCGAACGACCCGCTGCCGCATCCGCGGCTGTGGGGAGCGTTTCCGCGCGTGTTGGGGCATTACGTGCGCGACGCTGCGTTGTTGCCGCTAGAGGAAGCGATCCGCAAGATGACGAGCCTGTCGGCGCGGCGTTATGGTCTGGCGCAGCGCGGCGAGGCGCATATTGGCTACCACGCGGATCTGGTGCTGTTCGACCCGGAGCGCGTGCGGGACGCGGCGACCTTCGAGAAGCCGCAGCAACCGGCGGATGGCATTGACGCCGTGTGGGTGAATGGCGTGCTGTCGTATCGTGATGGACAGCCCACGGGCGAGCGGGCAGGACATTTCGTGGCGCGCGGTGTGGCGTCCAGAGTGGACGCGCAGGGCGTGTTTTGAGTTTTTGGTTTAATCAACGCAGTGCGCTTTAGTCGACCTTGGCGTTGGACTGGCGTGCTGCTGGATTCTATGAGGAGTGTTGGGTGATGAAGCGATATGGCGTGGAAGGCGGCAAGGGCACGGGTGGTCAACATATGCCGTTTGCGCGGGCAGTCGAAGCCGACGGCTGGTTGTACGTGTCCGGACAGACGCCGATGGAAAATGGCGAGGTGATCAACGGCGGGATTGTGGAGCAGTCGCACAAGGCGATTCAGAACGTTTTCGCGATTCTGAAGGAAGCCGGTTATGGGGCTGAGCACGTGGTGCGGTGTGGTGTGTGGCTGGATGATGCGCGGGATTTTGCGTCGTTCAACAAGGTGTTCCGGGAGTATTTTGGGGAGAATCCGCCGGCTCGGGCGTGTGTTGTTTCGAGTATGGTGATTGATTGCAAGGTCGAGGTGGATTGCGTGGCGTATAAGGCGCCTTCGGCGTAAGGGTTTTTGTTTTTTTGCCTGCGGCCATTTTTGTTTTCTTGCGGCGCAGCGTGTTTGGCTTTGTTTTGGCCTTTCCTTGCATTCTTATTGGTTTATTTGTGTTGCCCCTGTGCGGGGCGGCACCTACTTTTCTTTGCCGGCCGCAAAGAAAAGTAGGCAAAAGAAAGCGGGCTCACACCGCCAGCCCGTAGGTGTCTCCCTCGCCACTCCACCGGCATTGGTCCGAGACGAGATCGTCTCTCGCACAGCGCGAGCCTGTGACACAGCACTCATTCATCCCACTCCGCACTACGTGCGTCGCGGTGGGGCTTGCGGCGGAAAGCGGGTGGGGA
Source organism: Paraburkholderia sp. DHOC27 (assembly GCF_003429005.1). GTDB lineage: Bacteria > Pseudomonadota > Gammaproteobacteria > Burkholderiales > Burkholderiaceae > Paraburkholderia. The sequence continues at coordinate 169,790 of NZ_QVQV01000003.1, read as the reverse complement.
GTGCCCCATCCTTTGCGTGGTTCCCTGCGCCATATATTCGGCATGCCGAACAAATCTGATCACGCTTACGCTGGTGGAGCGCAACCAGGACGCGATGCTTTCCGAGAGCAGCACAACTGGGGGTTATGCCCAACAGCGGAGCGCGCAGCGCGACGCGGAGCGGATGATGGCCTGGTCACGAGGGTGAGTGGCGCGAGGGCCGATCTCGTCTCGGACCACCGCCGCGAGAGTGTCGAGGGAGACACCTACGAGCTGGCGGTGTGAGCCCGCTTTCTTTTGCCTACTTTTCTTTGCGGCGGCAAAGAAAAGTAGGTGCCGCCCCGCACAGGGGCAACGCAAATAGACCAATAAGAATGCAAGGAAAGGCCAAAAAACAAACCAACGCGCCGCGAGCAAAAACCTTTATTGCCTCGCAGTCCTGCAATTATCCGGCATAGGCAAATTAAAATTCGTCCGGAACGGATTGATGTCAAGCCCCCCACGCCGCGTATAGCGCGCATAAACCGCGAGCTTCAAAGGCTGACAAGCCTTCATCACATCAACAAAAATCCGCTCCACACACTGCTCATGAAACCCCGTGTGGTTTCGATAAGAAACGATATACCTCAGCAAGCCAGCATGATCGATCTGCGGCCCAACGTAATGAATCTGCACGCTGCCCCAATCAGGCTGTCCTGTCACCGGGCAATTCGACTTCAGTAGATTCGAAAACACGGTCTCTTCGACTGGAGACTCACCCACCGCCGCCGTGAGCAACGAAGGGTCCGGATGATAAACATCCGTATCCAGATCGAGCCGGTCTAGCGACAAACCGTCGAACTCCTCGAGCGCCAGCTTGCCAAAATCCATCGGTCCGGTGAGATGCACCGAAACACTCGCGCCACAGCAAGCCGAAACATCCCGCTTGATCGTATCCCGCACCGCCTCGAAAGACTCAAACGCGGTCTGCGCAAACGAGCCCAGATAAAGCTTGAACGACTTCGATTCGACGATATTCGGCGAGTCCGCCGGCACGTAGAACGTCGCCACTGCAATCTGCGGCTTGCCGCGCTGATTCAGCCACGACAGTTCGTAAGCATTCCAGATGTCCGTGCCGAAAAACGGCAGCTGCGTGCTGATTCCAATCGCGTCGCGCGCGGCCTTGCGTGCGATCGGGAACAGCAACGTCGCGTCGTATTGTTCGGTGTATGCGGCAGGTTTGCCGAGCGGTGATTGTTCGGGTGTCATGATGCGTTCACGATGCCACTCAGCACGTGCCCCGTCGCCGTCACGACGCGGGCCGATTCGCAGTGGCCAATTTGATCGTCGAAGAAAAAGTCCGGCTCGAACTCGCGCAGAAACGCGCTTTTGTCGAGTCCGCCAAGGAACATCGCTTCGTCGATTTCGATGTTCCACGCCATCAGTGTGCGGATCGCCCGCTCGTGTGCCGGCGCCGAGCGCGCTGTCACCAGCGCGGTGCGAATCCGCATTGGCGCGGCCTGGGTCGGCGCGGCTTCGTCCGCCAGTTTCTGCAAACGGTGCAGTGCCTCGAGCAACGGCTTGAGCGGCCCGTCGGCCAGCGGCAAATCCTTGTTGTGGATCTCGTGGCCCACAAAGGCCTTCAGGCCGTCCTTCTGAAATACCTGCTCGGCTTCGTCGGAAAACAGCACCGCGTCGCCGTCGAAAGCAATGCGGATCTCATCCGGATACTTGCTCGCCATTTTCGCCGATTCCGGCAATACGCGTGCGGCGGGGAATCCTGCGGTCAAAGCGTCGCGCACGTCGTCCTGATTGGCGGACAAAAACAGTGACGCATTGAGCGGCTTCAAATACGCAAACGGCGCGCGGCCCCGCGTGAACACGCCACGTTCGATGGACAGCCCATGTTCGCGACAGGAATGAAACGCGCGCAGTCCGCTAATTGGATCGCTGCGCGACAGAATCACCACTTCCACGCGATGCGCCCCCGCATTTAACGCCAGCAGCTTGCGTATCAGCGGAAACGCCACGCCGGGTTTGGCCGGGACGCTCAGACGCGCACGTTGCAGCGTTTCGTACGCGTGCAGATCGCCGTTCTCGTAGACGCGGTTCTCTTCCTCGAAGTCGAACAGCGCGCGCGATGAAATCGCCACCACCAGTTTGTCCTGCAGCGTAATTGCCATCTTTGAGTGCGAACGGTCGAGGTCGAGACGAAAAAACTAGCCAAGAAACAGCCGGTACACCGGGTTGCTCGTCTCTTCCCAGTAGGGATAGCCGAGCGTGGCGAGAAAGCGCTCGAATTCCGCGTTCTCCGTGCCAGGCACCTGAATGCCGACGAGGATCGAACTGTAATCCGCGCCTTGATTGCGGTAGTGGAACAGGCTGATATTCCAGTTCGGCGCCATCGACGACAGGAATTTCATCAGCGCGCCCGGCCGCTCCGGAAACTCGAAGCGGAACAGCCGTTCGTCATGCGCCAGCGGCGAGCGGCCGCCCACCATGTAGCGGATGTGCTGCTTCGACAGCTCGTCGCCGGTCAGGTCCACCGTGGCAAAGCCATGCGCCTCGAAAGCGCCGGCAATCTGCGCCGACTCGCTGCGGTTCCTGATCTGCACGCCCACGAAGATGTGCGCGGAATTCGCGTCCGCGATCCGGTAGTTGAACTCGGTCACGCTGCGCGTGCCCACCAGTTCGCAGAAGCGTTTGAAACTGCCGCGTTCTTCCGGGATCGTCACCGCGAACACGGCTTCGCGCGACTCGCCCACCTCCGCGCGCTCGGCCACGAAACGCATGCGGTCGAAATTCATGTTGGCGCCGGAGGTGATTGCAATCAGCGTCTGATTTTCGATGCCCTCGCGCTCGGCATACTGCTTGGCGCCGGCCACGGCCAGCGAGCCCGCCGGCTCCAGCACGCTGCGGGTGTCCTGGAAGACGTCCTTGATCGCGGCGCACAGGCCGTCGGTGTTGACGATCAGCACGTCGTCGAGATACGCCTGGCACAAACGGAAGGTTTCCTCGCCGACCAGCTTCACGGCGGTGCCGTCCGAAAAGAGCCCCACTTCGTTCAGCGTGACGCGCTCGCCCGCCTTCAACGACTGCGCCATCGCGCAGGAGTCGTCGGTCTGCACGCCAATCACCTTGATCTCGGGGCGCACCGACTTGACGTAAGCGGCAACGCCCGCCGCCAGGCCGCCGCCGCCAATCGGCACGAAGATCGCGTGGATCGGCCCCTGGTGCTGGCTCAGAATTTCCATCGCCACCGTACCCTGACCTGCAATGACGTACGGATCGTCGAACGGATGCACGAACGTCAGGCCGCGCTCTTCCTGCAGCTTGGCGGCGTGCGCATAGGCGTCGCTATACGATTCGCCCACCTGCACGACTTCGACCGTCGGGCCGCCATGCGCCCGCACCGCGTCTACCTTCACCTGCGGGGTGGTGACCGGCACGACGATGATTGCCTTCACGCCCATGCGCCTTGCCGACAACGCCACACCCTGCGCGTGATTGCCCGCCGACGCCGTAATCACGCCGCGCTCCAGCGCTTCGGCCGGAATGTGCGCCATCTTGTTGTACGCGCCGCGCACCTTGAACGAAAACACCGGCTGGTTATCTTCGCGCTTCAGGTAAATCGGATTGCGCAGCCGTGCCGACAGATTCGGCGCATGTTCGAGTTCGGTCTCGCGGGCCACGTCGTAGACGCGCGCGGTGAGGGTTTTCTTCAGGTAGTCGTGGGAAGCCATGCGGGTGGCGCGGTGCGCTTTGTGAGACGGGAAAGGACAATGATAGCGCCAACGGCCCGCGCGCTGACCTCTACCGTTCGGCTAACGTGTGTGCGGATAGGCTCGAGCGCGGCCCAGCGTGGGTCTGGTGCACGTCGCGCTTGCACTCGCGATACGCACAAACTCTACTGCTAACTGCGCCGGCAACTGAACAGCGTGCCCACCCGACCGTCCGGTCGAATAATCAGGGCTCACCGTTTGGAACATATTGCCCCTGCTGGCCGCGTGGAAACCCCGCTACAGCGGGTTTCGGGCGTCAACGCGCGGACGGATCATGCGGTAGAATCCGATTTTGGAACAAGGATCGGAAGATGCACTGGCAGCCTCGGATTGCCCGTTTGATGCCCGTCCCGCGTGAGTCCCAACCCGCGGTGCTCTGGCACGCCGGCGAGCCGTACCTCCGCTATGCACGATCGTGTAGTTGCATCTGAGCGCCGCGAAGCGGCTGGCGTGAGTTGTCCGCCGGCGGGTGCTTCGCTCAACTAGAAGATTTCCAGAATTGCGCCCCACGCGCACCGTCAAGCAGCGCTGCCATCGCCAATGAACGTCGTCAATGAACGAGCGCGCTGAGCTGACCTACCGAGTCGTCCAAACATGAACGCACCTCAAGTATTCGATCCGCACGGCGCCGCCGCTGCGGTGGCCGCCGACCCTGAAGCGCGCCTGCGCGAAATTCCCTATAACTACACGTCGTTCTCTGACCGCGAAATCGTCATTCGCCTGCTGGGCAGCGACGCGTGGAACGCCCTCGCTGAACTGCGTGCCGAACGCCGCACGGGCCGCTCGGCACGCATGCTGTATGAAGTGCTGGGCGACATCTGGGTGGTGCGCCGCAATCCTTATCTGCAGGACGACCTGCTCGACAACCCAAAACGCCGTGCACTTCTGATCGAAGCGCTGCATCACCGTCTCTCGGAGATCGAGAAGCGCCGTCGCGCCGATCTCATCGAGCACGCCGACGAAGCGGGCGTGGGCCGCGCCGCGCGGGTGGAAACGCTGGTCGTCGCCGCGCGCCGCGCAGTGGACGACTTTGCCAACGAATTCGACAAGACCGCCGAGCTGCGCCGTCGTGCGACCAAGGTGCTTGGCCGTGTCACGCAGAAAGACAACATCAAGTTCGATGGCCTGTCGCGCGTCTCGCACGTCACCGACGCAACCGACTGGCGCGTCGAGTATCCGTTCGTCGTGCTGACGCCTGATACCGAAGCCGAGATCGCCGGCATGATCAAGGCCTGCTTTGAACTCGGGCTGACCATCATTCCGCGTGGCGGCGGCACGGGCTACACGGGCGGCGCGGTGCCGCTCACGCCGTTCTCTGCCGTCATCAACACGGAAAAGCTCGAACAGCTCGGCGCCGTTGAACTGACCGAATTGCCTGGCGTGCCGCGCAAGGTGGCGACGATTTTCTCGGGCGCGGGCGTGGTGACGCGTCGCGTGACGGAAGCCGCTGAACAGGCGGGCTACGTGTTCGCCGTGGATCCGACGTCGCTCGACGCTTCCTGCGTGGGCGGCAACGTCGCCATGAACGCGGGCGGCAAGAAGGCGGTGCTGTGGGGTACGGCGCTGGATAACCTCGCCTGGTGGCGCATGGTCGACCCGCAAGGGAACTGGCTGGAAGTCACGCGCCTCGATCACAACATGGGCAAGATCCATGACATCGAAGTGGCGCGTTTCGAACTGAAGTGGTTCGACGGCGAGTTTGCCCCCGGCGAAAAGCTGCTGCGCACTGAATCGCTCGATATCAAAGGCCGCGTGTTCCGCAAGGAAGGTCTCGGCAAGGACGTGACGGATAAATTCCTCGCGGGCCTGCCCGGTATCCAGAAGGAAGGTTGCGACGGGCTGATTACCTCGGCGCGCTGGGTGCTGCACAAGATGCCCGCGCACACGCGCACGGTCTGCCTCGAATTCTTCGGCCAGGCGCGCGATGCGATTCCGAGCATCGTTGAAATCAAGGACTATCTGTTCGAAACCTCGAAGCAGGGCGGGGCGATTCTCGCCGGGCTCGAGCATCTGGACGAACGCTATCTGCGCGCGGTCGGTTATGCGACCAAGAGCAAGCGCAACGCGTTTCCGAAGATGGTGCTGATTGGCGATATCGTTGGGGACGATGCGGACGCGGTGGCGCAGGCCACCTCGGAAGTCGTGCGCATGGCCAACGGCAAGAGCGGTGAAGGATTCGTCGCCGTGAACGCCGAAGCGCGCAAGCGCTTCTGGCTCGACCGCAGCCGTACGGCCGCGATTGCGAAGCACACCAACGCGTTCAAGATCAACGAAGACGTGGTGATTCCGCTCAATCGCATGGGCGAGTACACGGACGGTATCGAACGCATCAACATCGAACTGTCGATCAAGAACAAGCTGCAACTGGTCGACGCGCTCGAAGCGTTCTTTAAGGGCGGCAAGCTGCCGCTCGGCAAGAGCGACGACGCCAACGAGATTCCTAGCGCCGAACTGCTGGAAGACCGTGTGCAACACGCGCTCGATCTGCTCAAGCAGGTACGGGCGCGCTGGGAATTCCTGCGCGACAAGCTCGATCTGTCGTTGCGCGAAGCGCAGCATTATCTGGTGCAACTCGGCTACGCAGGTCTCGCGGAGAAATTCGCCGACCGCGCCGACGCGCAGCCGGACGCGAAGGTCTTCCACATCACGCAGGACCGCACGGTGCGGGTGTCGTGGAAGCAGGAAATCCGCGCCGAACTGCGGCAGATCTTCAACGGCGGCGAGTTCAAGCCGATTCTCGAAGAAGCGCAGGCCATTCACAAGCAGGTGCTGCGCGGCCGCGTGTTCGTCGCGCTGCACATGCACGCGGGTGACGGCAACGTTCACACGAACATTCCGGTCAACTCCGACAACTACGAGATGCTGCAGGACGCCCACACGGCGGTCGCACGCATCATGAAGCTCGCGCGTTCGCTGGATGGCGTGATCTCCGGCGAACACGGTATCGGCATTACCAAGCTGGAATTCCTCACGGACGCCGAGCTGAACGACTTCCGCGCATACAAGCAGCGCGTCGATCCGCATGGCCGCTTCAACGCGGGCAAGCTGCTCGAAGGCGCGGACCTGCGCAATGCCTACACGCCGAGCTTCGGGCTGATGGGCTACGAATCGCTGATCATGCAGCAGTCGGATATCGGCGCGATTTCCGAATCCATCAAGGACTGCCTGCGTTGCGGCAAGTGCAAGCCGGTGTGTGCGACGCACGTACCGCGCGCCAACCTGCTGTACAGCCCGCGTAACAAGATTCTCGCGACGTCCCTGCTGGTGGAGGCGTTCCTGTACGAAGAGCAGACGCGCCGCGGCGTGTCGATCAAGCACTGGGACGAGTTCAACGACGTCGCAGATCACTGCACGGTCTGCCACAAATGCGTGACGCCTTGCCCGGTGAAGATCGACTTCGGCGATGTCACGATGAACATGCGCAACCTGTTGCGCAAGATGGGCAAGAAGAAGTTCAACGCGGGTAATGCTGCCGGCATGTTCTTCCTCAATGCCACCAATCCGCAGACCATTAATCTCGCGCGTACCGCGATGATGGGCGTGGGTTACAAGGCGCAGCGCCTCGGCAACGACGTGCTGAAGAAGTTCGCGAAGAAGCAGACGGCGCATCCGCCGGCAACCGTCGGCAAGCCGAAGGTGGTCGAGCAGGTGATCCACTTCATGAACAAGAAGATGCCGGGCAACCTGCCGAAGAAGACGGCGCGCGCACTGCTGGACATCGAAGACAACAAGATCGTGCCGATCATCCGCAATCCGAAAACCACGACCGTGGATACGGAGGCGGTGTTCTACTTCCCGGGCTGCGGCTCGGAGCGGCTTTTCTCGCAGGTGGGTCTGGCAACCCAGGCCATGCTGTGGGAAGCGGGCGTGCAAACCGTGCTGCCGCCGGGTTATCTGTGCTGCGGTTATCCGCAGCGCGGCTCGGGCCAGTTCGACAAAGCCGAGAAGATCGTCACGGATAACCGCGTGCTGTTCCACCGCGTCGCCAATACGCTGAACTACCTCGACATCAAGACCGTGGTGGTGTCGTGCGGCACGTGTTACGACCAGCTCGCCGGCTACGAATTCGAGAAGATTTTCCCGGGCTGCCGGATCATCGACATTCACGAGTTCCTGCTCGAGAAGGGCATGAAGCTGGATGGCGTCAACGGCATGCGCTACATGTACCACGACCCTTGCCATACGCCGATCAAGACGATGGACCCGGTCAAGCTGGTCAACCAGTTGATGGGCTCGGAGAAAGACGGCTACAAGATCGAGAAGAACGATCGGTGCTGCGGTGAATCGGGCACGCTGGCGGTCACGCGGCCGGACGTTTCGACGCAGGTGCGCTTCCGCAAGGAAGAGGAAATCCGCAAAGGCGCGGCGAAGCTGCGCGGCATTCCGGTGCTGGCACAGGCCGGCGCGAACGGCATCAATCCGGCCAACGCTTCGGCGGGTTCAGCCGGTGCGCCGGAAGGCTCGGTGCTCAAGGCCGGCGACGGCCCGACGCCGAACGGCGCCACCGACATCAAGATTCTGACGAGCTGCCCGTCGTGTTTGCAGGGCTTGTCCCGCTACAACGAGGACGCCAACGTCGAAGCGGACTACATCGTCGTGGAAATGGCGCGTCACGTGCTGGGCGAAGACTGGATGGCGGACTACGTTCAACGTGCCAACAATGGCGGAATCGAGCGCGTGCTGGTTTAATGGCACGACTGACTGTTTCCGCTTGAGGACTACGATGGAATGTGTATTTTGCCGTGAAGATGGCGGCACTGTGCTGTGGCAGGACGATGCGATGCGCGTCGTTCTTGCCGATGAACACGACTACCCGGGTTTTTGCCGGGTAATCTGGAACACGCACGTTGCCGAATTCTCGGATCTGGGTGAGAGCGACCGCGACCGCTTGATGCGTGTGGTCTACGCGGTGGAACGCGCGATGCGGCGCATCCTGCAACCGGTCAAGGTGAACCTGGCGAGCCTTGGCAACCAGGTGCCGCACGTGCATTGGCATGTGATTCCGCGCTTTTCGAACGACGCTCATTTCCCGCTGCCGATCTGGGCGCCGCGTCAGCGTACCGTGTCCGAAGCGATGCTGTCGTCGCGGCGCGCGCAGGCCACACTGCTGCGCGAAGCCGTGCGCCAGGAAATCGAACACGTATTGGGCTGAGCGTCCTATCAATCTGTCTTCCTTCGGGGCCCGTTGCCCAAAGCGGCACGAGGCCCTTCTTACGAGGTCAACATGAGTGGACTGACCCCCGACACACCGGTCCCCACCGGCGTGGTGGTGCATGCCAAATCGCACGTGCTCGAATTGCAGTACGCCAACGGCGAAGCGTTCCGCGTGCCGTTCGAATTGCTGCGCGTGTATTCGCCCTCTGCGGAAGTGCGCGGCCACGGGCCGGGGCAGGAAACATTGCAGACCGGCAAACGCGAGGTGACGATCGTGTCGCTGGAAGGCGTGGGTAACTACGCGCTCCAGCCTACCTTCTCGGACGGCCACTCCACCGGCCTCTATTCGTGGGACCTGCTGTACGACCTCGCCACCCGTCAGGATGAACTCTGGCGCGAATATCTCGACAAACTTGCAGCGGCAGGCGTCGATCGCGACGCGCCGATGGCGGCAAGCGGTGCTGCGCACGGGCACTGTCACTGATACGATTCGGCCTGACTGCCGTGCTGACGCGGCGCAACAATCCAGAATACGCGAAAGGACGAACGCGATGAGCAAAACCCACTTCGGCTTTCAGACGGTCGACGAACAGGACAAAGCGCAGAAGGTGGCGGGCGTGTTCCACTCCGTTGCCGCCAACTACGACCTGATGAACGACCTGATGTCGGGCGGGTTGCACCGGGCCTGGAAGATATTCACGATCGCCCAGGCGAACGTGCGGCCGGGCTACAAGGTGCTGGATATTGCGGGCGGCACGGGCGACCTTTCGAAGGAATTCGCCAAAAAAGCGGGCCCGACCGGCGAGGTCTGGCATACGGACATCAACGAATCCATGCTGCGCGTAGGCCGCGACCGGCTGCTCGACAAGGGCATCATCACCCCGGCGCTGCTCTGCGATGCGGAAAAAATCCCCTTTCCGGACAACTATTTCGACGTGGTGACGGTGGCGTTCGGCCTGCGCAACATGACCCACAAGGACATGGCGCTAGCGGAAATGCGCCGCGTGCTCAAACCGGCGGGGCGTCTGCTGGTGCTCGAATTTTCCAAGGTATGGGATCCGCTCAAAAAGGCCTACGATGTGTATTCGTTCAAGGTGCTGCCGTGGCTCGGCGAGCGCTTTGCGAAGGACGCGGAGAGCTACCGTTACCTGGCCGAATCCATCCGGATGCACCCCGACCAGGAAACTTTAAAAACGATGATGGAACAAGCTGGCCTCGACGGCGTCAAATATTACAATTTGTCAGCTGGTGTGGTAGCTTTACACGTGGGGACCAAATACTAGGGTCCCTAACCCTCCGTTTTTAAAGGAATATTCCATCATGTCCGATTCTCGTTTGTTATCTTCCCGTAAGGCTCCGGGTTCCCTGGCAAGAAGAATCGGACTGGCAGCAATGGTCGGTCCGGTCATGTTTGCGACCGTTGCATCACTCGACGCCGAAGCGCGTCGCATGGGCGGCGGTCGCAGCTTTGGTCGCCAGCAGTCCAGCACCATGCAGCGTCAGACCACGCCGCCGGCACAACCCAGCCAACCTACCCAGCAATCCGCGCAGGCCGCTCAGGCACAGCGGGCGCAACCGGCTCCGGCGCCGGCCGCCACGCCTAACCGCTCGCGCTGGCTCGGGCCCATTGCCGGCCTGGCAGCGGGTCTGGGTATCGCAGCATTGCTCTCGCACTTCGGCCTCGGTGAGGCGTTTGCTGGCGCAATGGCCAACATGCTCGTGATCGCCGCCATCGCCATGCTGGCAATCTGGCTGATCCGCCGCTTCGTGGGCCGCAAGCGTGACGCGGCAGGGCCGGAGTATGCGGGCAGCGCACCGAGCCTGAACGCCCGGCGCGACAGCTATGCACAGGAGCCGAGTTTCACGCCGGCGCAGTCGAGCCCGTCGTTCCCGCCGCAAGTTAGTGCGCCGGTGTTTGGCGCGCCTGGTGGGTACGCCGCGCAGTCGGCGCCGGTGGCGCCCGCGGTTCCGGCTGGCTTCGATTCGGAAGCGTTCATCCGCAATGCCAAGGTTTACTTCGTGCGCCTGCAGGCAGCGTGGGACGTGCGCAATATCGAGGACATCCGCGAATTCACCACGCCTGAAATGTTTGCCGAAGTGAAGGTCGATCTGGACGCGCGCGGAGCCGAGCAGAATCTGACGGACGTCGTGCAGTTGAACGCCGACTTGCTGGGCGTTGAAGATCGCGGCAACGAATACTTCGCCAGCGTGCGCTTCTCGGGCCTGATCCGCGAGACGGCCGGCGCGCCCGCCGAGCCGTTTGCGGAGATCTGGAACCTGTCGAGAGCGAACCGGGCCGGCGAAGGCTGGCTGCTTGCCGGCATCCAGCAGATCGGCGAGACGGCGGGTACCCACTGACCTCGCGCCTTGCATCAAGCGTTGGCCGTTCGGCAGAGGCAAGCCGGAAGCGAACGGACGTTACAATAGGAACCCGCGCGGGCACCTCGCTCGCGCGGGTTTTTTCTTGCCACTCTCAATGACCCTTGCCGCCAAGCCCTTCGCTGCTGCCGTCAATCATCTGCTCGCCCGCGAATCGTGGGCACGCGAGCGCCTCATCCCCTACGCCGGCAAGACTGCCCGGCTCTCGTGTCCGCCTGTCAATCTGATCCTGCTGGTGCAGCCGGACGGCTATCTGGCCGCCGTGGACGAAACCGAGGCGCAGGTGTTCGACGTCACCATCGCCGTCCCGTCCGATGCCTTGCCGGCTTTTGTGCAGGGCGGTCAGGCGGCGGTGATGAAGCACGTCAAGATCGAGGGCGACGCGGAGTTTGCGACGGCCATCGCCAGGCTGGCCGAGCATCTGCGTTGGGAGCCGGAGGAGGATCTGGCGCGCTTCATCGGCGACGGTCCGGCCTGGCGGGTGGCCACGCTGGCGCGTTCGGTCGGCGAGCATGCACGGCGTACGGGCCGTAATCTGCTGGATTCGGTGGCGGAATATCTGCTGGACGAAAATCCGCAACTGGTCCGCCGCGCCGCGCTCGACGACTTCAATGCCGAGCTTGCGCGGGCCCGTGATGCGCTGGCGCGCGTCGAGAAGCGCCTCGAGCGCCTTGAACAGAAGGTCGAAGCCCGTGGCGCCGATGCGCCAGGCGGCGCCGCCACGTCGCGCGGCACGCGCTAGTCACCGGGCTCAACCATGCGTTTTCTGCGTTTCCTCAAGATATTTTTTACGGTCATCCGCTTCGGTCTCGATGAGATGATGCTGAGCCGCATCAACGACCGGCGCGTGCGGTTCCTGTTGCGCATCACCACGATTGGCCGCAAGTTCGACCAGCCGCCAGGCGTGCGGCTGCGGCTCGCGCTCGAGAGCCTCGGGCCGATCTTCGTGAAGTTCGGTCAGGTGCTGTCCACGCGGCGCGATCTGCTGCCGGTCGACATTGCCAACGAACTGGCCAAGCTGCAGGATCAGGTGCCGCCGTTTCCGTCGGAAGTGGCCATTGGGCTGGTGGAGAAGTCTCTGGGCGCGCCTGTCGACGTGCTGTTCGACGACTTCGAGCGGGTGCCGGTGGCGAGCGCCTCCATCGCGCAGGTGCACTTTGCCAAGGTGAAGGCCGGCCAGCATGCGGGCAAGGCGGTCGCGGTGAAAGTGCTGCGCCCGAACATGCTGCCGGTGATCGACTCCGACCTCGCGCTGCTGCGCGATATCGCCGTGTGGGCCGAGCGTTTGTGGGCGGACGGCAAGCGTCTGAAGCCGCGCGAGGTGGTCGCCGAATTCGACAAATACCTGCACGACGAACTGGACCTGATGCGCGAGGCCGCCAACGGCAGTCAGTTGCGCCGCAATTTCGCCGGGCTCGATCTGCTGCTCGTGCCGGAGATGTACTGGGAGTTCTGCACGCCCACGGTGCTCGTCATGGAACGCATGGTGGGCGTGCCGATCAGCCAGGTGGAGACTCTGCGCGCGGCGGGCGTGGACATTCCGAAGCTGGCGCGCGAAGGCGTCGAGATTTTCTTTACGCAGGTGTTCCGCGACGGCTTCTTCCACGCTGACATGCATCCCGGCAATATTCAGGTGAGCCTCGATCCGGCGCATTTCGGGCGTTACATCGCGCTCGATTTCGGCATCATCGGCGCGCTGTCTGACTTCGACAAAAACTACCTCGCGCAGAATTTCCTCGCGTTCTTCAAGCGCGACTATCACCGGGTGGCCACGCTGCATCTGGAATCGGGATGGGTGCCGCCCACCACGCGCGTCGAAGAACTGGAAAGCGCGATTCGCGCGGTCTGCGAGCCGTACTTCGACCGCGCGCTGAAAGACATCTCGCTCGGCCAGGTGCTGATGCGGCTCTTTTCCACCTCGCGCCGCTTCAACGTGGAGATTCAGCCGCAACTCGTGCTGTTGCAGAAAACCATGCTGAACGTGGAAGGGCTTGGACGTTCGCTCGATCCCGAGCTCGATTTGTGGAAGACCGCCAAGCCGTATCTCGAACGCTGGATGAACGAGCAGATCGGGCTGCGCGGCTGGTACGAGCGCCTGAAAATCGAGGCGCCGCAGTGGAGCAAGACCTTGCCGCAACTGCCGCGGCTGATTCACCACGTGCTCGCCCAGCGTCACGAGAATCAACGCGGCCCGAGCGACGACATGATTCGCCAGATTCTGCTCGAACAGAAACGCACCAACCGTCTGCTGCAAGGTTTGCTGTTGTTCGGCATTGCGGTAGGGGTGGGCGCGGTGGTCGCGCGCGCCTGGCTGGTGTTCGTCTACGGCGGCTGACGCGATCAAGGGAGCGCTGCCGGACGTGCGGCGGCGAGTGTGCCGCACAGCTACGCCAAATTTTGCAAGGAGCGTCCCATGAGCGATCCCAAGCGGCCAGAGGACCTGGCCAACCCGCCCGGCGTTGAGTTCGTCGCCCGTGACCCCAACTCGCCGGCCTTCTGGGACGAGCGCTTCGAACGCGGTTTCACCCCGTGGGATCAAGCCGGTGTGCCCGCCGCATTCAAGACGTTCGCCGCGCGACATCCGCAGCTTGCCGTGCTGATTCCCGGCTGTGGCAACGCGTGGGAGGCGCTTTGGCTCGCGCGTGAAGGCCGTCAGGTGCAGGCCATTGATTTTTCCCCAGCCGCCGTGGCCAACGCGCGTGCCCAGTTGGGCGCGTACGCGCAGGTCGTGGAACAGGCCGACTTCTTCGCCTGGCAACCGCCGCAGCCGCCCGGCTGGATTTACGAGCGCGCGTTTCTGTGCGCGCTGCCGCTTGCGCGCCGGAATGACTATGCGCAGCGCATGGCCGAACTGTTGCCGGCTGGCGCGCTGCTCGCCGGCTTCTATTTCCTCGGCAAGACGTCGAAGGGGCCGCCTTTCGGCATCGAGCGCGCCGAACTGGATGCACTCTTGTCGCCGTCCTTCGAACTGCTCGAAGACGAGCCGGTCAGCGATTCGATCGAGGTGTTCCAGGGCCGCGAGCGCTGGCTCACCTGGCGTCGCCGGGCGGGGCGGTGATGGATGTGACCGGCATGCGGCGGCTTGAGCCTGCGCGGTTCACCCTCATTTGAGGCAGCGGCGGCTGTGCCAGCCGCTCGCCCCCAAAATCGGGGGTGGGGAATTGTTTGCGGCTATAATTCAAGGCTTTGCAAGCGTTTATCAGATTAACGTAGGGAAAAGATCATGCCGATCTACGCTTATCGCTGCGAGTCATGCGGCTTCGGGAAGGACGTGCTTCAGAAGATGAGCGACGCCCCCCTGACGAAGTGCCCTGAGTGCGGAAACGAAACCTTCCGCAAACAGGTGACCGCAGCTGGATTCCAGCTTAAGGGTTCAGGCTGGTACGTGACGGATTTCCGTGGCGGCAACAACGCCAAGGCGGCACCGGCCGCCAATGCCAGTGGCAACGGCGCTGCGCCGGCCAATGGCGAGGCGTCCTTCACAGCGAGCGCGTCGTCGGAGAGCGCTTCGGGCAATAGCAATAGCACGGGCAGCGGCGCGAGCAGCAGTACCGCCGCCGCACCGGCAGCGCCCGCGGCCACGCCGGCTTCTTCGAGCGGCTCCGGCAGTACGTAACGAGCGTAGCCGCCTCTGCATTCACTCTGCAAGGCGGCGCACCCGTCGCTTCCGGCCACGCCGGGGCGGCCCACTGGCGATACCCATGACGACGAAAAAAGCGACGCTCAAATCCGTGTTTCTGACTGGCCTGCTGGTGCTGGTGCCGTTGGCCATCACGCTGTGGGTGCTCGGTCTGATTATCGGCACGATGGACCAGACGCTGCTGTTGCTGCCCGAAGCATGGCAGCCGGAACGCCTGTTCGGCTTCCGCCTGCCGGGACTCGGCGCGGTGCTGACGCTGGCGTTCATTTTCATCGTCGGACTGTTGACGCAGAACTTCGTCGGGCAGAAGCTGGTGAGTTGGTGGGAACTGCTGGTCGGGCATATTCCGGTGGTCGGTCCGATCTACACCAGCGTCAAACAGGTTTCGGATACGTTGCTCTCCAGCAGCGGCAATGCGTTTCGCAAAGCACTGCTGATCGAGTATCCGCGCAAGGGTTCCTATACGATTGCGTTTTTGACCGGGATTCCGGGCGGCGACGTGGTCAACCACCTGAAGGAAGATCACGTCAGCGTGTACGTGCCGACCACGCCGAACCCGACGTCCGGCTTCTTCCTGATGGTGCCGAGGAGCGAGGTAGTCGAACTCGATATGACGGTCGACGCCGCACTCAAGTACATTGTCTCAATGGGCGTGGTGGCGCCGTCCGCGCCTGCTGCGGCGCAGGTGCGCCGCTCCACCATCGAGCCGCCAATGTAATGCCGGCGCGCATTGTTCCAGTTTCACGCAACGCGCGCCGTTCAACTAATGCATAACGAAAGACAAACATCATGTCGATGCGATCTGAATACTGCGGTCTGGTGACCGAACATCTGCTGGGCCAAACCGTGTCGCTGTGCGGCTGGGTGAGCCGTCGCCGTGACCACGGCGGCGTTATCTTCATCGACCTGCGCGATCGCGAAGGCCTCGTTCAGGTCGTGTGCGACCCGGATCGCGCGGAGATGTTCAAGACTGCCGAAGGTGTGCGCAACGAGTTCTGCGTGCAGATCAAGGGCGTCGTGCGCAATCGCCCGGAGGGCACCACCAACGCCGGTCTGAAGAGCGGCAAGATCGAGGTGCTGTGCCACGAGTTGACCGTGCTGAATGCATCGGTCACGCCGCCGTTCCAGCTCGACGACGACAACCTCTCGGAAACCACGCGCCTCACGCATCGCGTGCTCGACCTGCGCCGTCCGCAGATGCAGCACAACCTGCGTCTGCGTTATCGCGTGGCCATCGAAGTGCGCAAGTATCTGGACGACCAGGGCTTCATCGACATCGAAACGCCGATGCTCACGAAGAGCACGCCGGAAGGCGCGCGCGACTACCTGGTGCCGTCGCGTACCAATGCCGGCCAGTTCTTCGCGCTGCCGCAGTCGCCGCAGCTCTTCAAGCAACTGCTGATGGTCGCCAATTTCGACCGCTACTATCAGATCGTCAAGTGCTTCCGCGACGAAGACCTGCGCGCCGACCGCCAGCCGGAATTCACGCAGATCGACTGCGAAACCTCGTTCCTCTCCGAGCAGGAAATTCGTGACCTGTTCGAGGCGATGATCCGCCACGTGTTCAAGGTGACGATCGACGTCGACCTCGACGAAAAATTCCCGGTCATGCAGTACTCGGAAGCGATGCGCCGCTTCGGTTCGGACAAGCCGGACCTGCGCGTGAAGCTCGAATTCACCGACCTGACCGACGCTGTTCGCGACGTCGACTTCAAGGTGTTCAGCACGCCGGCCAACACCAAGGACGGCCGCGTGGCCGCCCTGCGCGTGCCGAAGGGTGGCGAGCTTTCGCGTGGCGATATCGACAGCTACACGGAATTCGTGCGCATCTACGGTGCCAAGGGTCTGGCGTGGATCAAGGTCAACGAAGTCGCGAAGGGCCGTGACGGTCTGCAAAGCCCGATCGTCAAGAACCTGCACGACGAAGCGGTCAAGGCCATCATCGAGCGTACCCACGCACAAGACGGCGACATCATTTTCTTCGCGGCAGATCGCGCGAAGGTCGTGAACGACAGCCTCGGCGCCCTGCGTCTGAAGATCGGTCATTCGGAATTCGGCAAGGCCAATGGTCTCGTCGAGAAGGGCTGGAAGCCGCTGTGGGTGGTGGACTTCCCGATGTTCGAATACGACGAGGAAGAAAACCGCTACGTCGCCGCGCATCACCCGTTCACGAGCCCGAAGGACGAGCACCTCGAGTACCTCGAAACGGATCCGGCCCGCTGTCTCGCCAAGGCCTACGACATGGTGCTGAACGGCTGGGAAATCGGCGGCGGCTCGGTGCGTATCCACCGCGAGGAAGTGCAGAGCAAGGTGTTCCGTGCCCTGAAGATCAACGCCGAAGAAGCGCGCGCGAAGTTCGGCTTCCTGCTCGACGCGCTGCAATACGGCGCGCCGCCGCACGGTGGTATTGCGTTTGGTCTCGACCGCATCATCACGATGATGGCCGGCGCCGATTCGATTCGCGACGTGATCGCGTTCCCGAAGACGCAACGTGCGCAGGATCTGCTCACGCAGGCACCGAGCGAAGTGGACGAGCGCCAGTTGCGCGAGTTGCACATCCGCTTGCGTCAGCCGGAAGCGAAGGCGTAATGCGCGCAGTGCACACTGTGCGCACGTTGCGGAGGGCGGCATAGGCTGCCACGCAACACAATGATTGATCGAAAAAGGCGCGTCATGCGCCTTTTTCGTTTTTTGCGTTACAGTCGAAGCAAATGCCCGAAGCGGGATGCCCAGGCGCAGCACGAAGCTGCGTCCCAAGAAAAACCGTCGACCGACGAGTACCGCGTGCATAGCGCGCCGAGTCTTATCGCCATGCCGAAACCGCCGAAGATTCCTGAGTCCGTACTGGTCGTCATTCACACCCCGGCGCTCGACGTGCTGATCATCGAGCGCGCCGACCGCGCCGGTTTCTGGCAATCGGTCACGGGCTCCAAAGACACGCTCGACGAACCGCTCGCCGCGACTGCGGCGCGCGAGGTGGCCGAGGAAACCGGCATCGTCGTCGGCAGTGCGGCGGTGCCGCGCGAGGCGCTGTTCGACTGGGGCTATCAGATCGAATACGAAATCTACCCGGTGTGGCGGCATCGCTATGCCGAGGGCGTGACGCACAACACCGAGCACTGGTTCAGCCTCGAAGTGCCAGAGCGCTTCGAAGTCACGCTGGCGCCGCTCGAACACGTCGCGTTTCTATGGCTTCCGTATGAGGAAGCGGCCGCGCGCTGCTTTTCGTCGTCGAATGCCGACGCCATCCTGCAACTGCCGCAGCGTCTGAAGGGACGGGTCCGATGAGCACAAGCCGCGCGCGCCCGTTCGCGCGACTTCATCAAACGCTATTCGGCCGGCGCTACTGGTCGAAATACCGCTTCACGGCCGGCAATCAGGTCAAACTGTTTCGCTCGGGCGAGGCGTTCTTCGCTTCGCTGATTGCGCGCATCGACGCCGCCGAGAAAGACGTCATCCTCGAAACCTATATCTTCTGCAACGACGACGCCGGCCAGGCGGTCAGCGCGGCGTTGCTGCGCGCCGCCGCGCGCGCCGTGCGGGTGCGCGTGATGACGGATGGCATCGGCACGGCGAAACTGGCGCTGTTCAACGACTGGCCGACGCGCGGCGTCGAGCATCTCATCTATAACCCGCACCTGTTTGGCCGCTTTGGCTTTTCACGCACGCACCGCAAGCTCGCCGTGGTGGATGACAAGTTTGCGTGGTGCGGCGGCATCAATATCGTGGATGACTACGAGAACGACGGCGAACGCCTGCCTTACCGCCGCTGGGACTTCGCCGTGGAGTTGCAGGGGCCCGTGGTGGAGGACGTGCGCGAAGCGCTGGAAACGCAGTGGCATCGCATTCGCTTCGGGCATCGGCCGGTCGAATCGTTGCAGCCGGATTTCACCTACAAGGACGACCAAAGCCCCGGCGCGCCGGCTCACGGCCGTAACCGCAGCGCCGATCTGCGCGACGCGGGCGAGCCGGCGGTGGCCTTCGTCGCGCGCGACAACCTGATCAACCGCCGTGCGATCGAGAAAGCCTACCTGACCGCGATTGGCCAGGCGCGCAGCGAGGTGCTGCTCGCCAATCCGTACTTCATGCCGGGCCGCAAGCTGCGCCGCGCGCTGACGTATGCGGCGCGCCGCGGCGTCGAGGTGAAACTGATCATTGGGCGGAAAGAATTCGCGGCGCTCGACTATGCCGTGCCGTTCCTGTACCGCTCGCTGTTGAAGGCGGGCGTGAAGATCGCGGAGTACGAAAAGACCCTGCTGCACGGCAAGGTCGCCGTGGTCGATTCCAACTGGGGCACGGTGGGCTCGTCCAATCTCGACGCGCTCAGCCTCATGCTCAACAACGAGGCCAATGTCGTGCTGGTCGGCGACCGTCAGATCGACCCGCTGCGCGAGGCGATCCTGACCGCTTTCGACGAGTCCCGCCGCATTGATCTTGCGCACTACGAAGCACGTCCAGCCGGCGAACGTCTGCTAAATTGGCTGGCCTACACGGCGTACAGGGTGGCGATGAAGCTGCTCACAGTGGGCGGCTACGATTAGTCAGGAGAAAGCGCCTCTGCGCGCCCAAATTGGCCGTCCATGATACGAAGCAAACAAGACAGACAAACGCCTCTAAAAAATCTCCATCGTCCGATTGACGTATGACGCAAAATTGAAGCTCAGTTAGAAACCGGTTTCTAATAAAGTCCTTGTTTCGCGGACGGCACCACTCAATAATAGTACGGCCGTTCGATTTTCTTTCGGTCACACCAGAACGGTAAATAGCTATGCGAAAAGGCGAACAAACGCGCGCCGCGATTCTCGATGCAGCACTCGATCTGGCAAGCCGCGACGGACTGGAAGGTCTGACCATCGGGTTGCTGGCCGAACGTATGCAGATGAGCAAGAGCGGGGTGTTTGCGCACTTCGGGTCGCGCGAGGATCTGCAGGTCGAGGTCGTGCGTGAATATCACCGTCGTTTCGAAGACGAGGTGTTTTTCCCGAGTCTGCGCGAGCCACGCGGTTTGCCGCGCTTGCGCGCCATGATTTCCCGCTGGATCGAGAAGCGCATTCAGGAAGTCACCACTGGGTGCATCTACATCAGCGGCGCGGTCGAATACGACGACCGCGCGGACAGTCAGGTGCGCGAGCAGCTCGTGGCGAGCGTCACGACGTGGCGTGCGGCGCTGACACGGGCCATTTCGCAGGCAATGGAGCAAGGGCATTTGCGGCCGGACACCGATCCGCAGCTCATGCTGTTCGAACTGTATAGCTTCACGCTCGGTCTGCATCATGACGCGCGCTTCCTGCATTTGCCGGATGCAGTGCGTCTCACGTGGGCCGCGCTGGAAAAACTGATTGTTTCGTATCAAAGCGAGAGCCGTTAGCGGGCCGGATGGATCCCAGGGATTTCACGGCGCTGAGAAGGTCAGCAGCACCGGCCTGAGCTGACAGCCTCGCTTCCTGTCAATCTTTGGAGAGAGTCATGGGACAGTACGCCGCGCCGTTGCGCGACATGCAATTCGTGTTGCACGAGCTGCTTAACGTCGAAGCTGAGATCAAGCAGATGCCGAAGCACGCGGATCTCGACGCGGACACGATCAACGCCGTGCTCGAAGAAGCCGGCAAGTTCTGTTCCGAAGTGCTGTTCCCGCTGAATCAAAGCGGCGACCAGGAAGGCTGCACGTACGTCGGCGACGGCGTCGTGACCACGCCGAAGGGCTTCAAGGAAGCCTACAAACAATACGTCGAGGCTGGCTGGCCGGCGCTCGGCTGCGATCCGGAATACGGCGGCCAGGGCCTGCCTGCATTCGTCAACAACGCGCTGTACGAGATGCTCAACTCGGCGAACCAGGCGTGGACCATGTACCCGGGTCTGTCGCATGGCGCCTATGAGTGCCTGCACGCGCACGGCACGCCGGAACTGCAGCAGGTGTATCTGCCCAAGCTGGTGTCCGGCACGTGGACCGGCACGATGTGTCTGACCGAGCCGCACTGCGGCACGGACCTGGGCATTCTGCGCACCAAGGCCGAACCGAACAGCGACGGCTCGTACGCCATCAGCGGCACGAAGATTTTCATCTCGAGCGGCGAACACGACCTCGCGGACAACATCGTTCACCTGGTGCTCGCGCGTCTGCCGGATGCGCCCAAGGGCACCAAGGGCATTTCGCTCTTCATCGTGCCGAAGTTCGTGCCGAACCAGGCCGGCGAAGCGGGCGAGCGCAACGGTGTGAAGTGCGGCTCCATCGAACACAAGATGGGCATTCACGGCAACGCCACCTGCGTGATCAACCTCGACAACGCCAAGGGCTGGCTGGTCGGTGAGCCGAACAAGGGCTTGAGCGCCATGTTCGTGATGATGAACGCCGCGCGTCTGGGCGTCGGCATGCAGAGCCTGGGTCTCACGGAAGTGGCCTACCAGAACTCGCTGACGTATGCGAAAGAGCGTCTGCAGATGCGTTCGCTGACGGGCCCGAAGGCGCCGGAAAAGGCTGCTGACCCGATCATCGTGCACCCGGACGTGCGCCGCATGCTGCTCACGCAGAAGGCCTACGCGGAAGGCGCACGCGCCTTCTCGTACTGGTCCGCGCTGCATATCGACAAAGAGCTGTCGCACGAGGACGAAGCGGCGCGCAAGGAAGCAGCCGATCTGGTCGCGCTGCTCACGCCGATCCTGAAAGCGTTCCTCTCGGACAACGCGTTCGAAGGCACCAACCACGCCATGCAGATCTACGGCGGCCACGGCTTCATCGCCGAGTGGGGCATGGAGCAGTACGTGCGTGACGCCCGTATCAACATGATCTACGAAGGCACCAACGCGATCCAGGCGCTCGACCTGCTGGGCCGCAAGATTCTCGGCGACATGGGCGCGAAGATGAAGAAGTTCGGCGCGCTGGTCACGGCGTTCGTCGAAGCCGAAGGCATCAAGCCGGAGATGCAGGAATTCGTGAACCCGCTCGCCGACATCGGCGACAAGGTGCAGAAGCTGACCATGGAAATCGGCATGAAGGCCATGCAGAACCAGGACGAAGTGGGCGCGGCAGCCGTGCCGTATCTGCGCACGGTCGGTCATCTGGTGTTCTCGTACTTCTGGGCCCGCATGGCACGCATCGCGCTGGACAAGGAAGCCTCGGGCGATCCGTTCTACAAGGCCAAGCTCGCCACCGCGCGTTTCTACTTCGCGAAGCTGCTGCCGGAAACGGCCATGACGATTCGTCAGGCACGCGCCGGTTCGAAGTCGCTGATGGACGTCGAAGAGTCGCTGTTCTAACGCCTCATAGCAAGGCAAACGCCACGCCTCGGCAACAGAGGCGTGGCGTCTTCAAAGGCCAATGGCAGCCATTGCCACCCAATGCGAGTCACCCGCGCTACGTCAGCGCGGCCGCTGCGCAACACACAAGCAACACTGCAATAACTCCCCCGGAGGAACGACGTGAGCAATCTGATCATTCGCAAGGTAGCCGTGCTCGGCGCCGGCGTGATGGGCGCGCAGATCGCCGCGCACCTGATCAACGCCAAGGTGCCCGTGCTTCTTTTTGATCTGCCCGCCAAGGAAGGCCCGAAGAACGCCATCGCGTTGAAGGCGATCGAGAACCTGAAGAAGCTGTCGCCCGCGCCGTTCGGCGTGAAGGACGACGCGCAATTCATCCAGCCTGCCAACTACGACGACGACATCGAGAAGCTCGCCGAGTGCGACCTCGTGATCGAAGCGATTGCCGAACGCATGGACTGGAAGCACGACCTGTACAAGAAGGTTTCGCCGCATATCGCGCCGAACGCGATCTTCGCGAGC
Source organism: Paraburkholderia sp. DHOC27 (assembly GCF_003429005.1). Taxonomy (GTDB): domain Bacteria; phylum Pseudomonadota; class Gammaproteobacteria; order Burkholderiales; family Burkholderiaceae; genus Paraburkholderia. The sequence continues at coordinate 147,101 of NZ_QVQV01000003.1, read as the reverse complement.
AACACGTCGGGTCTGTCGATCACCGAGCTGTCGCAAGGTTTCTCGGATGAACTGAAGGCGCGCTTCTGCGGCGTGCACTTCTTCAATCCGCCGCGCTACATGCATCTGGTCGAACTGATTCCCACGGCCACAACGCGTCCGGAGATTCTCGACCAGCTCGAATCGTTCCTGACGAGCGTGGTCGGCAAGGGCGTCGTGCGTGCGAAAGATACGCCGAACTTCATCGCTAACCGCGTCGGCATTTTCTCGATTCTCGCCGTCATCACCGAGGCCGCGAAGTTCGGTCTGCGTTTCGACGAAGTGGACGATCTGACCGGCTCGCGTCTAGGTCGCGCGAAGTCCGCCACGTTCCGCACGGCTGACGTGGTCGGTCTCGACACGATGGCGCACGTCATCAAGACGATGCAGGACAACCTGAAGGACGATCCGTTCTTCCCGGTCTACGAAACGCCGGCGGTGCTCGCTGAACTGGTAAAGCAGGGCGCGCTCGGTCAAAAGACTGGCGCCGGCTTCTACAAGAAGGAAGGCAAGGCGATCAAGGTGCTCGACCCGAAGGCGGGTGCCTACGTCGACGGCGGTGCGAAGGCCGACGAACTGGTGGGCCGCATTCTGAAGCGCCCGCCCGCAGAGCGTCTGAAGCTGCTGCGCGAATCGGAGCATCCGCAGGCGCAGTTCCTGTGGGCGATTTTCCGCGACGTGTTCCACTACATCGGTGTGCATCTGGAATCCATCGCAGACAACGCACGTGACGTGGACCTCGCGATCCGCTGGGGCTTTGGCTGGAACGAAGGTCCGTTCGAAGGCTGGCAGACGGCCGGCTGGAAGCAGGTGGCCGAGTGGGTGCAGGAAGACATCGCAGCAGGCAAGGCGCTCTCGAACGCGCCGCTGCCCGCGTGGGTGCTCGAAGGCCCGGTCGCAGAGAAGGGGGGCGTGCATACCAACGAAGGTTCGTGGTCGCCCGCTTCGAAGACGTTCGTGCCGCGCTCCTCGTTGAGCGTCTACGACAAGCAGGTGTTCCGCGCGCCGCTGGTCGGCGAGACGGGCGCCGATCCGAAGACCTACGGCAAGACGCTGTTTGAAACCGAAGCCGTACGCGCCTGGGTCGACGACCGTGCCGCCGAGAACGACGTGCTGATCGTGTCGTTCAAGAGCAAGATGAACACGATTGGACCGTCGGTCATCGACGGTCTGACGCAGGCCATCGAACTGGCCGAGAAGGACTACAAGGGCCTGGTGGTGTGGCAGCCCACGTCGCTGAAGCTCGGCACGCCGGGCGGTCCGTTCTCCGCTGGCGCGAATCTCGAAGAAGCCATGCCCGCCTTCATGATGGGCGGCGCGAAGGGTATCGAGCCGTTCGTGAAGAAATTCCAGCAGGGCATGCTGCGCGTGAAGTATGCGAGCGTGCCGGTGATTGCCGCGGTGTCGGGCATCGCGCTCGGCGGCGGCTGCGAACTCGCGCTGCACAGTGCGAAGCGGGTCGCGCACATCGAAAGCTATCTGGGTCTCGTGGAAGTGGGCGTGGGTCTGGTGCCCGCAGGCGGTGGTCTGAAGGAAGCCGCGCTGCGCGCAGCGGAAGCAGCCACGCAGGTTGGTGCGACCAGCGATCTGCTGAAGTTCGTGCAGAAGTCGTTCGAAAACGCCGCCATGGCCAAGGTCTCGGCGTCCGCGCTCGACGCCCGCGCGATGGGCTACCTGAAGCCGTCCGACACGATCGTCTTCAACGTGTTCGAACTGCTCGACGTGGCGAAGAAGGAAGCGCGTGCGCTGTCGGCTGCGGGCTACCGTCCGCCGCTGCGTGTCACGCAGGTGCCGGTGGCGGGCCGCTCGGCGATTGCGACGATCAAGGCTTCGCTCGTCAACATGCGTGATGGCCGCTTCATCAGCGAGCACGACTTCCTGATTGCGAGCCGTATCGCGGAAGCAGTGTGCGGTGGCGATGTCGAGGCCGGCAGTCTGGTGGACGAAGAATGGCTGCTGCAACTGGAGCGTCGCGCATTCGTGGACCTGCTCGGCACGCAGAAGACGCAGGAACGGATCATGGGCATGCTGCAAACCGGCAAGCCGGTGCGCAACTAACGCGCGGCGCGACCGCGATAAGACTGCATGGGACCAGAGTAAGCGCTAAACGCGCCAGCTCTGGTCGACAAGGAGCTTGAAATGACAAAGCAATTGCAAGACGCATACATCGTCGCAGCAAGCCGCACGCCGATCGGCAAGGCGCCGCGCGGCATGTTCAAGAACACGCGCCCCGACGAACTGCTGGTGCACGCCATCAAGGCCGCCGTCGCACAGGTGCCGGGTCTGGACACCAAGGTGATCGAAGATGCGATCATCGGCTGCGCAATTCCGGAAGCCGAGCAAGGCCTGAACGTGGCGCGCATGGGCGCACTGCTGGCCGGCCTGCCGAACACGGTAGGCGGCGTCACGGTGAACCGCTTCTGCGCATCGGGCCTGACGGCGCTGGCCATGGCCGCGGACCGCATCCGCGTCGGCGAGTCGGACGCGATGATCGCGGGCGGCTGCGAGTCGATGAGCATGGTGCCGATGATGGGCAACAAGCCGTCCATGTCGCCGCACATCTTCGATCGTAGCGAAGACTTCGGCATTGCCTACGGCATGGGTCTGACGGCCGAGAAAGTGGCCGAGCGCTGGGAGGTGAGCCGCGAAGCGCAAGACGCGTTCTCGGTCGAATCGCATCGCCGCGCCATCGCCGCGCAAGAGGCCGGCGAGTTCAACGACGAAATCGCCGCCTACACGATCACCGAGCGTTTCCCCGATCTCGCCAGCGGCGAAGTGAAGGTAAAGACGCGTGAAGTGTCGCGCGACGAAGGTCCGCGCGCCGATACGTCGATGGAAGGTCTCGCCAAACTGCGCACCGTGTTCGCCAACAAGGGCTCGGTGACGGCCGGCAACAGCTCGCAGACATCGGACGGCGCGGGCGCGCTGATCGTCGTGTCGGAAAAGATGCTCAAGCAGTTCAACCTCACGCCGCTCGCGCGTTTCGTCAGCTTCGCCGTGCGCGGCGTGCCGCCGGAAATCATGGGCATCGGTCCGAAGGAAGCGATTCCGGCTGCACTGAAGGCCGCGGGTCTGAAGCAGGACGACCTCGACTGGATCGAACTGAACGAAGCGTTTGCCGCGCAATCGCTGGCGGTGATCCAGGATCTCGGTCTCGATCCGTCGAAGATCAACCCGCTGGGCGGCGCCATTGCGCTGGGTCACCCACTGGGCGCAACGGGCGCGATTCGTGCGTCGACGGTGGTGCATGGCCTGCGTCGCCGGAACTACAAGTACGGCATGGTGACGATGTGCGTCGGCACGGGGATGGGCGCAGCGGGCATTATCGAGCGTCTGTAAGCGTGTTCGCTACGGTCAAATGATGACCGCAGAACGGTTCGCGGGCCGCAGGGCTTGCGAACCGTTTTTCCATTCAGTTGCAAAAGCCGGTACCGCCCGTACCGGGCAGTACAACGCGAGGAGATGACAATGGACATTCTGGTCGAGCGCGCAGACGGCGTGCAGACGATTGCCTTTAACCGGCCGGACAAGAAGAACGCGATCACGGCCGCGATGTACCAGACAATGGCCGACGCGATGGTCGAAGCGCAGTCGGACGCAGCCGTGCGCGCCATCCTGATTCGCGGCAGCGTGGGCATTTTCAGCGCCGGCAACGATCTCGAAGATTTCATGAAGACGCCGCCGATGGGCGAAAGCGCGCCCGTGTTCCAGTTCCTGCGCGCGATCAGCTCGGCGGAAAAGCCGGTGGTGGCGTCGGTGGCCGGCGCGGCGGTGGGCATCGGCACGACGCTTCTGCTGCATTGCGACCTGGTCTACGCCGCGGACACCGCGAGCTTCTCGTTGCCGTTCGCGCAGCTCGGCTTGTGCCCGGAAGCGGCGTCGAGCCTGCTGTTGCAGCGCGTAGGCGGCTATCAGGCGGCGGCTGAGAAGCTGTTGCTGGGCGAGGCGTTCGACGCGCGCGAGGCGCAGCGGATGGGCTTCGTGAACCGCCTGCTGCCGGCGGCGGAAGTCGATGCCTTCGCATTCGCGCAGGCGGCCAAACTGGCGGCGCTGCCGGCCGCGTCGCTGCGTGTCACCAAGTCGTTGATGAAGCGCGCGAGCCAGCATGAACTGCAGACGCAGATGAGCGACGAGGCCGTGCATTTCGGCAAGATGCTGCTCGCGCCCGAAGCGCGTGAGGCGTTCAAGGCGTTCTTCGAAAAGCGTAAGCCGGATTTTCGCCAGTTCGATTAAGGCTTGGGTCTGAGGGCTGAAACGGTGCGCTTACCGTTTCAGCTGCAGCCATCCACGCAGCCCTAGGTACCAGCCTTAGAAGCAGCCTAAATAGCAGCCGCCGTATCGTAGTCGACGTAGCCCGCCTCGCGGCAGAAGCTCACCAGCCGCACGCCGGCCCGGCGGGCGATCGCGATAGCCAGCGACGACGGCGCGGAGATCGTCGCGAGCATCGGCACATCGACGCGCGCAGCCTTTCGCACCAGCTCGTAGCTCGCACGGCTCGACAGAAACACAAAGCCGTCCCTGGTATCGGCGCGCGTCAGGATGAGCTGGCCGATCAGCTTGTCGAGCGCGTTGTGGCGGCCCACGTCCTCGAACGCGAGCTTGATCGCACCGGATGCGTCGCACCAGGCGGCCGCGTGCAAACCGCCCGTCAAACGGGTGAGCGCCTGATGCTCGGGCAACTCACGTGCCGCCCGTGCAATTGCATCGGGCGCGAGCCGTTGCAAAAAGCCGGTGTCGGTCACGCGCTCCGGTTTTAGATCCAGCAAATCAATGCTTTCGATCCCGCACACGCCGCAGCCGGTGCGCCCGGCCAGCGCGCGGCGCTTCTCCTTCAGCGCGACGAAGGCCTGTTGCACCACCTGCAATTGCACTTCGGCATGCGGCAAGTCGCCGTCGAACAGTTCGACCTCGATATCCTGGATGTCGCTGCCCCGTTCCACGATCCCCTCGGAAATCGCAAAACCCACCGCGAAGGCCTCCAGGTCGCGCGGCGTGCACATCATCACCGCATGCGAGATGCCGTTGAAGACGAGCGCCACCGGCCATTCCTGCCCCACATGGTCCGTGACGCTCTCGATCTTTTCACCGCGATGCCGGTACACCTGCTGCACGACCGCGCCCGGCTGTCCGGCCGTTTCCAGTTTATTCAAAGCCCGACTCCTTGACCGATGCGACGCGCGGCTGGCCCGGCAAATGCCGCCTGGCCCGGCCGCCGACGCGCCAATAAGGTTCTAAAATACCTCAAGCCGGCTTTGCATGTTGCCTGCCACCAACGAGGACACTGTCATGGGACTCACCGATGCACCCCTCCTGTTCGACTTCGAAGTCGAATCATCGGAGGACCTCACCTATATCCCGATGGCCGTACGTTTCAATCTGGACCGCTTCGGGCTGCGCATCTCGCTCGCGCAATGGCAGATGCTGCCGCAGGAAGACCGCAAGCTGCTGGCGCGTTTTCCGGTGGACGACGACACCGCCATCGAGCCGAACTTCGATCACGCGCTCTTCGAAATGCTGCGCACGCATGCCAATGTCGAACCCGAGTGGTTCACTCCGGAAGAGACGCCCGCGTGGCGCCGCACGGATGCCGTGCCCGAGGGGGTCGTGCATCAGGCGAGCCTCGCCGATCTGCACGCCCCGAGCGCCGATCAATGGGCCAGTCTCGCTCCATTCCAGCGCTACGTGCTGGCCAAGCTGTCGCGCAAGCCTGAGAGCAATCACGATTTCATCCCCGCCATGAGGGAATTCGGCCTGGGCGCGTAACGCGTACGAAGAAAGGTACGACGAATATTTATCCGGGTTCACCCTAAAGCCTTTCTGTAAGCCGCCGTTATCCAAAGGTTGGCGCGTGAAAGGCCCGGCAGCATTTCAGCAAACAGGCTGAACGACGCACACCAAGCGCCGACCCAGCGCTCATGCCGGCGGAACGAATAACGTTCGGAACCCATGACTCCTTTTCTATTGAGGCGGCGGCTGCTGATCAATATCGCAGTCGTCGTCGCAGCGGTTGGCGCAAACGCGTTTGTCGCTTACACGCAGATCCGCGGGCAACGCGCGGCCGATGTGCGCACCCTGCGCTCGACCGGGATCCGCGAGAATCTCGACGCCTGGCGCGGCGCGCTCGATGACGGCCTCGCGACGCTCGGGCGCTTCGAGGCGACCGGCGTGGCGGGCCGGCCCGATGCCGCGTCCACCATGCTGGCGTCGGTGAACGCGCTGGAAGAAACGCTCGCCACTGAACTCGCGGACGAACCGTCGATGACGGCCTCGCTGCACAAGCTGGGCGCCGATAGCCGCTCGTTGCAGGCCGAACTCGCGACGGCACTGGCGCGCGCCCAGACGAGCGCCCCCGACCAATCGCGCGACTGGGCGGCGTCGACCTATACGCGTCTCGGCATGCAGCAGGATCAGGTAGAAACCGCGCTGGCGGCACTGCGACTGGAGGAAGGCCGCGCGCTGCAGAGCGCGCTCAAGGAATCGGCCCGGCAGTCGCAGCACGCCATGTGGCTGCTCATCGTCACCATGCTGGCGGGCAGCGGGCTCCTCATCTACACCTTCGGCGCCCGTGAAAATGCCGCGCGCGAACGTCTGCGTGTGGCGCGCGCGCTGCGCCGCAACGACGAGCGCTTCCGCGGCCTGTTCGACACGCATCCGGTGCCGATGTACATCTTCGACTGCGAGTCGCTGCGTTTCATGGCGGTCAATGCCGCCGCCGTGCAGCAATACGGCTATGCGGAGAGCGAATTCCTCGAAATGACGATCCGTGAGATCCGGCCGAACGCGGAAGTGGGCCGTCTCGAATCGCATCTGTCGCGCAGCAACGTGGCGTCGAGCGTGGGCCGAACGATGGCGGGCGTGTGGCATCACCGGCGCAAGGACGGCTCCACGATCAGCGCGGATATTTCCTATCACCGGCTCACGTTCATGGGGCGGCCGTCCATCTTCGTGCTGGCCGACGACGTCACCGAGCAGATCAATGCGGAAGCCGAGGCGCAGCGCTCGAACCAGATGCTCGAAACGGTGATCGACAATATCCCGCAACGGATTTTCTGGAAGGATCACGAGTCGCGCTACCTGGGCTGCAACATGGCGTTTGCGCGCGATGCCGGGCTGGCCTATCCGGAGCAGGTGGTCGGCAAGACCGATAACGATCTGCCGTGGCGCGCGTTCGCCGACAACGTGCGCGCGCACGACGTGGAAGTGATCAGCACCGGTGTGCCGAAGATGAACTTCGAAGTCGATCTCGTCATCGACAACGTGCATCGCACCACGGTCACGAGCAAGCTGCCGTTCACCGATAGCGACGGCCGCGTGATCGGCGTGCTTGGCTCCTACAGCGACATCACCGAACGCAAGCGCGCCGATCTCGCGCTGCGCCTGCAAAGCCGTGCGCTCGACGCGAGCGTGAACGCGATCCTGATTACCGGGCCGTCGGCGGCCGGCAATCTGATCGAATACGTGAACCCGGCGTTCAAGCGCATTACCGGATACGAGCCGGCTGAAGTGATCGGCCAGGACTGCCGTCTGTTGCAACGCGACGACCGCGACCAGGAAGGCGTCACGTCGATTCGCCAGGCGCTTGCGGCCAATCGCGAGGTGAGCGCGGTGCTGCGCAACTATCGCAAGGACGGCGCGCTGTTCTGGAATCAGTTGTTCATCGCGCCGGTGCCGAATCCGGATGGCGAGACCACGCATCACATTGGCGTGATCAACGACATCACCGACCTGATGCGCTATCAGGAGCAGCTCGAATATCAGGCGAACTATGACAGCCTGACGCGCCTGCCGAACCGCAACCTGCTGCGCGATCGTTTGCAACATGCGTTGATCGTCGCGCAGCGGCACCATAAGGGCGTGGCCGTCGTCTTCATCGATCTCGACGGCTTCAAGAACGTCAACGACAGCCTCGGCCACAGCGTGGGCGACCGACTGCTCAGCGTAGTCGCCGAACGGCTCGGCCGCTGCGCGCGGGCGAGCGACACGGTAGCGCGCCACGGCGGCGACGAGTTCGTGATCGTGATGACCGATACCGTGGACGAACAGTCGTTGATCGCGTGGATGGAACGCGTGCGTACCTCGATCTCGGAGCCGGTATGGCTGGACGGCACTGAGCTGTACGTGGGATGCAGCATGGGCGCGAGCCTGTTCCCGCAGGACGGCGAGGACGCCGAAACGCTGCTCAAGAAGGCCGATCTGGCGATGTACCGCGCCAAGGACATGGGCCGCAACACGTTCCAGTTCTACCAGCCGGAGATGAATGCGGCCGCGGGCGCCCGACTCAACCTCGAACGCCGCTTGCGGCGCGCGCTGCGTGATGGCGAATTCCTGCTGCACTACCAGCCGCAGGTGGATATCGTCAGCGGGCAGATCGTCGGCATGGAAGCGCTGGTGCGCTGGCGCGATCCGGAGGTGGGGCTGATTCCGCCATCGTCGTTCATTCCGGTGGCTGAAGAGTGCGGGCTCATTGGACCGTTGTCCGAATGGGTGTTGCGCGAGGCATGCCGGCAGAACAAGGCCTGGCAGGACGAAGGATTGCCGCCGGCGCGCGTGTCCGTGAATCTGTCGGCGCGGCAGTTTCAGCAGCACGATATCGCCAAGCTCGTCACCACCGTGCTCGCGGAAACCGGGCTCGAACCGCAGTACCTCGAACTCGAACTGACCGAGAGCACCATCATGCGCAATGCGGAGGAGGCCGTGTCGATGCTGAACGCGCTGCACGCGCTCGGCATTGGGCTTGCCATCGACGACTTCGGCACCGGCTATTCGAGCCTGAGCTATCTAAAGCGATTCCCGGTGGACCGCCTGAAGATCGACCGCTCGTTCGTGTCCGATATCGGCACCTCGGGCGATGACGAGACGATCACGTCGGCGATCATCGCACTGGCCCACTCGTTGAACCTGCAGGTGATCGCCGAGGGCGTCGAGACCTCCGAACAGCTCGATTTCCTCAAGGAGCGCGCTTGCGATGAGATGCAGGGCTTCTTCTTCTCGCGGCCCATGCCACGCGATGCGATTCCGGAATTGCTGCAGGCGGGGATGGTCGAAAGCTGAGAAAATCCGCTGAACAGCCACCACGGAGCAAACGATGAGCGAAGACGTGCGCGTGCGGCGGATCGCTGCCGATGAAGCGGCCGGTTGCATTGACGCCCTGGCCGACGTGCTGATGGACTGCGTGGAAGGCGGCGCCTCGGTGAGCTTCATGTTGCCGCTCGCGCGCGACAAGGCGCTCGCATTCTGGCGTGGCGTAGCGGACGGCGTGGCCCGCAACGAACGTGCGCTGCTGGTTGCCGAGCAGGGCGACGGCCGGATTGTTGGCACGGTGCAGTTGATCACCGCGCAACCCGACAATCAACCGCACCGCGCGGATGTCGCGAAGATGCTGGTGAGTCGCAGCGCGCGGCGGCGCGGCGTGGCGCAAAAGCTGATGACCGCGGTCGACGAGGTGGCGCGCGCCGAGGGCAAGACCGTGCTCGTGCTGGACACCGTCACGGGTGGCGACGCCGAGCGTCTCTACGCACGCGCTGGCTGGCAGAAGGTGGGCGAGGTGCCGAACTACGCGTTGATGCCGGATGGCGCGTTCTGTGGCACCACGTTCTACTACAAGCACCTCTGAGGCGCGCCATGAAGCACGCCGGTGCCGATGCCTTGACTACGCTTGCCGGGCTGATTGCCACGATTCGCGAGCACGGGTTCAAGGAGCCCCGGCCGGGCGTGTTCTATCGCAGGGGAAAGGCGTTCCTGCATTTCCATGAAGACGCGGCGGGACTCTTTGCCGACTTGCGGGTGAACGACGAGTGGGAGCGCTTTCGTGTGACTGATGCGGACGAACAGGCGGCGTTTCTGCGGGTGCTGCGGGCGAGCGCATGAGCGGGGAGATCGACGCCCGCTCAGCTCGGTTTCTTCTCGATCAATCCAGTGCCGGCAGTGCGCGTGGCCGGCGGTCGCTGTCCGTTGCGACGTAGGTCAACGTCGCTTCCGTCACCTTCACGACCTCTTCGGCGAGGCTCATCCGCTGCGCGTACACGGTGACTTCAATCGTGACGGACGTGTTGCCGGTCTTGACGATGTCCGCGTAAAAACTCAGCAGATCGCCGACAAAAACCGGCTGCTTGAACACGAACGAATTGACCGCGACAGTCGCCACGCGGCCGTTCGCGCGGCGGCTGGCGGGAATCGAACCGGCAATGTCGACCTGCGCCATGATCCAGCCGCCAAACACGTCGCCATGCACGTTGGCGTCCGAGGGCTGCGGCACGACGCGCAGCGCGCACGATTTTTGAGGAAGTTGCAGTTGATCGCTCATCGGGACACCCAGGGGAAACGGATTGGCTCGCACACCAAAAGCGGCGTCAGCCGGCTTCTGCGACAATAGAAAGATCAGGAATTGTACGGGAAAGCGCCCTGTCGGGTCGCGCACCAGCAGGCCTGCCGCCGCCCGGTCGAACCGCTAACGGCGCAGGTTCAGCCGCCAACGGCTGCGCGATTGCCCAGGCCCCGTCTTTTCCATCCCCACCAGTTGGATTCCATGCGCCACCACTCCGCTTCCTCCGAGCCTTCGCCGATCTCGACCCAGCCGCGCAACGACTGGCAGACGATCCTCTCGCTGCTGCCGTACCTCGCGACCTACAAGGGGCGGGTAACGCTCGCGCTGACCTGCCTGATCGGCGCGAAGGTCGCCAACCTCGGCGTGCCGATCGTGATGAAGCGCATCGTGGATGGCCTCGCGTCGGTGCGCCATCTGACAGCGCTCGGCCGCGCGGATCATGCACCCGCCATCGTGCTGCTGGGGGGCATCGGCTTGCTGGTAGTCGCGTATGCCGTCGTCCGTCTCTCGACCTCGCTGTTCACCGAGCTGCGCGAAATCCTCTTTTCGAAGGTCACGGAGAGCGCGGTTCGCCAACTTGCGCTCAAGGTGTTCCGCCATCTGCATGCACTCTCGCTGCGGTTTCACCTCGATCGGCAGACGGGTGGCATGTCGCGCGATATCGAACGCGGCACGCGCGGCATCACGCAGCTGATTTCGTATTCGCTGTACAGCATTCTGCCGACGCTCGTCGAAGTGGGCCTCGTGCTCGGCTTTTTCATCGTCAAATATGAGGCGTACTACGCGATCGTCACGTTCGTCGCGCTGACGGTGTACATCACGTACACGGTGAAGATGACCGAGTGGCGCACGCACTTTCGCCGCACGATGAACGACCTCGATTCGCGCGCCAATTCGCGCGCCATTGACTCGCTGCTCAACTACGAGACGGTCAAGTACTTCGGCAACGAAGAGTGGGAGGCGCAGCGTTACGACGAAAACCTGCGGCGCTATCGAACCGCGGCGATCAAGTCGCAGAACTCGCTGTCGGTGCTGAACTTCGGACAGCAGGCCATTATCGGCACGGGCCTCGTGTTCATCCTGTGGCGGGCCACTCAGGGCGTGATGGCGGGACGTCTCACGCTGGGCGATCTGGTGCTGATCAACACCTTCATGCTGCAGCTGTATATCCCGCTGAATTTTCTGGGCGTGGTGTATCGCGAACTCAAGCAGAGCCTGACCGACATGGACCGCATGTTCACGCTGCTTGGCGCGACCCAGGAAGTGCCGGATGCACCAGACGCGCCGGAACTCGTGGTACGCGGCGCGCAGGTTCGCTTCGAGCATGTGAACTTTGCCTACGAGCCGGCGCGGCAGATTCTGCATGACGTGAGCTTCACGATACCCGGCGGCACGACGACGGCCGTGGTCGGCCACAGCGGTTCGGGCAAGTCCACGCTCGCGCGGCTGATGTTCCGCTTCTACGATCTGGGCCGCACCACCGGTGGCGCAATCACCATCGACGGTCAGGATATTCGTGACGTGCAGCAGGATTCGTTGCGTGCCTCGATTGGCATCGTGCCGCAGGATACGGTGCTGTTCAACGATTCGATCTACTACAACATCGCCTATGGCCGTCCCACGGCGACGCGCGACGAAGTGATCGCGGCGGCGCGCGCGGCGCACATCCACGATTTCATCGAAGGCTTGCCGAAGGGCTATGACACGCCGGTGGGCGAGCGCGGACTGAAACTCTCGGGCGGCGAGAAGCAGCGCGTCGCGATTGCCCGCACCATCCTGAAGAATCCGCCCATTCTGCTGTTCGACGAAGCAACCTCGGCGCTCGATTCACGCTCGGAGCGTGCGATCCAGCACGAACTCGATCAGATCGCCCGCGAGCGCACCACGCTGATCATCGCGCACCGGCTCTCGACGGTGGTCCACGCGCAGCAGATCATCGTGATGGACAAGGGGCGCATCGTCGAACGTGGCACGCATGCGGAGTTGGTCCGCGCGGGCGGCCTGTTTGCGCAGATGTGGGCGCTGCAACAGCAGCGCGCCGCGCAAGGCGATGAAACGCCGGAAGCCGGCGCGGCGGAAACCGCCGTGGTGCGCTAAAGCGGCGGGACTAGTTCGCCCCGGCGAGCCGCAGGCGTTGATCAAGCGCGTCGAGTTGCGCGGGTGTGCCGACGTTGTCCCAGGCGCCATCGTAGAACTCGCCGCTCGCGAGGCCACGGCCGATGGTATCGAAGTAAAACGGCGTCAGCGCACGAGGCGTGCCGCGCGGCAAGCTGCGGAACATGCGCGTGTCGTACAGGCCGATGCTGCCGAACGTGAGGCGCGGTTGCGCCTCGAGCGACACCACGCCATCCACGAGACCGAAATCACCCTTCGGATGAAACGACGGGTTCGGCACCATCACCAGATGCATGCCGGGCTCCGGCTGCGCAGCGAGGCGCGACGCGTGGGCGTGCAGCGAAGCGTAGTCGAAGTGGGTGTAGACGTCGCCCGCTACGCCGGCAAAAATCTCGCTCACATCACCGTCTTCTAGCAGCGGCAGCGCGTGGGCGATGCCGCCGGCGGTTTCGAGTGCTTCGTGTTCGCGTGAGTAACGCAGTTGTACGCCCCAGCGCGAGCCGTCGCCCATTGCTGCTTCGAGGCGCTCACCCAGCCACGCGTGATTGATCACGATGGTCTGGAAACCGGCCTGCGCGAGCCGCTCGATCTGCCAGACAATCAGGGGTTTGCCGCCCGCTTCGAGCAGAGGCTTGGGCGTGTGGTCCGTCAACGGACGCATCCGTTCGCCGCGCCCGGCGGCGAAAATCATCGCTTTCGTCAGAGACTTCGTCATCGGTTGGAATGCCTGGAACGGTCAGAACGATCAGAACGTATAGCCGACGTCGGCGGCGTGGCCTTCCAGTTCGTCGAGCAGCTTCGCAAACGGCGCGAGCGGCCGGTAGCGTTCCGCCACCTTGCGGGCGTAGCCGATGAAGCGCGGCAGGTCGTCCATGTAGTGCGGCTTGTGATCCCGGTAGTTGATCCGGCAAAAGAGCCCAAGCACCTTGATGTGCCGCTGCAGGCCCATCCATTCGAGTTGACGGTAGAACTCGCCGAAATCGGCGTCGACCGGCAGGCCGGCCTTTTTCGCATGCTCCCAGTAGTACGCGAAGCAATCGAGCTCGAATTCTTCATCCCAGCTCAGGAACGCATCCCGCAGGAGCGAGGCGACGTCGTACGTGATCGGTCCGTACACCGCGTCCTGGAAGTCGAGCACGCCAGGATTCAACGGTGCGGGGCCGGGTGCTACCATCAGGTTGCGCGGCATGAAATCGCGCAGCATGAACACCTGCGGCTGCGCCTGTGCACTCGCCACCAGCAGCGCAAAGGTGCGATCGAGGATGCCGCGGGTCTTCTCGTCCACTTCGCGACCCAGGTGCCGGCCGATGAACCACTCCGGCATCAATTCCATTTCGCGGCGCAGAAAGGCTTCGTCGAACGGCGGCAGGACGTCCGGCTGCGAGGTGAGCTGCCAGCGGATCAGCGCGTCGAGGGCGTCGCGCATCAGCGGGCGCGCGCTTTCCGGTGTGCGCTGGTTCAGTTCGCCCAGATAGGAAGCGGTGCCCAGATCCGTGACGAGCATCAGGCCCTGCTCGAAATCCACCTCCAGCACGCGCGGCACGTACACGTTGGCGGCGCCGAGCAACTGCGCGATCTGTACGAATTCGCGGCATTTTTCCGGCGGCGGCGCGTCCACGGCGATCAGCGTGCCTGCGGGCGCGTCTTGCGCATCCTTACCGACGAGGCGGAAATAGCGCCGGAAACTGGCGTCGCTGGAGGCGGGCACGAGGGTGCCGAGGTCGAGGGCATAACGGTTAGCGTGGCTACGCAGCCAGGCGGTCAGCAATTCGAGGCGGGCGTCGGTCGAGGTCGGTGCGAGGGGCTGGGTCATGAAAACCGGAAGGCAAATTCTGGGGGACAACGTCTTGCCATATAATACCCCACGACTTTTTTGACGCGACTCACGCCAGCTTTCGCTCAACGCGTTTTACCGCCTGCCTCATCGTTTCGACAGATTGTAAATATTGTTGAGCGCCGGACCGAGATGGTCTGACTGCTTGGGCGGAAGATCGTGGCTGCAAAAAGCTGGTGGATGGGTCGATTCGCCAAACGATACATGCCGCCAAGACAGCTTTCCCAAACGACCGCCTCGCGTGGCGATGCGCCGCGTAAAAGGCGGCTCGTCGCGGCGTTGATTGCCGTGCCGGGCCTGATGCCTGCGCTCGCGCACGCCCAGTTATCGGGTGACGCCGCGCAGCCTCAACCCATCGACGTTCCGTGGGGCATGCGGCTTGCCCCCCAGCTCGAAGAACATCCGCTGCACCCTGATCAGAAGCCGGCCACCTTCGTGCTCGGCGACTCGACCAATGGCACCGGCGATCAGGATATCGCCGCCAAGGGTTCTGCCGAAGTCCGCCGTCCCACCTTCACGATCAAGGGCGACGCGCTGCACTACGATCAGGACACCGACATGGCCGACGCGTACGGCCAGGTGCACGTGAACAACAACGGCGCCACTTTCGTCGGGCCCGAGGCGCACATCCAGGTGGATTCGAGCGAAGGCTTCATGACCTCGCCGAAGTACCACTTCATCGCCACGGGCGGCTCGGGCAGCGCGCAGCGCGTGGACATGCTCGACAACGAGCGCTCGGTGTTCACGCAGGGCACCTACACCGCGTGTCAGTGCGAAAGCAATCCGGCGTGGTACATCCGTGGCACCGAGTTCGACTTCGACACCGGCGCTGATGAGGGCGTGGCGCACAACGGCGTGCTGTTCTTCCAGGGCGTGCCGATCTTCGGTTCGCCGTGGCTGTCGTTCCCGCTCTCGGGCGAGCGGCGCAGCGGTTTCCTGCCGCCAACGTTCTCGCTGGGTTCGACCAACGGCTTCGAAATCGATCTGCCGTATTACTTCAACATCGCGCCGAATCGCGATCTGTTGCTGTCGCCGAACTACATCTCCAAGCGCGGGCTGGAGATGAATGCGACGTTCCGCTATCTGTCGCCGACGTATTCCGGCTCGATCAGCGGCACGTTCCTGCCGGACGACAACATCACCAAGACCAACCGCTACGCGCTGTTCATCCAGCACAACCAGAGCTTCGGCAATGGTTTTGGCGGCTACATTTATTACAACAAGGTTTCGGACAATACCTTTCCGGAAGACCTTGGCTCGGCCTCCAGCCAGATTCTGTACGGCACGCAGTTGCTGTATCAGCAGGAAGCCGGTCTGACGTACAACAACGGCCCGTGGTCGGTGATCGCGCGTGAGCAGCACTGGCAGACGCTGACGCCGTCGGTGGCGCCGTACGGCCGTGAGCCGGAGTTGAACGTCAAGTACGCGCAGTACAACGTGGGTGGTTTCGATTACGGCGCGATGGCGGACTACTCGCGCTTCACGATCACCACGCCGGATTCGACCCAGGGCGATCGCATCGTCTTCGATCCGTACGTGTCGTATTCGCTGGTGGGCCCGGGTTATTTCGTCACACCGAAGGTGCAGTGGCACTTCGCGTCGTATGACCTGAGCAACATCGGCACGGGTTCGCCGGCCGGACAGCCGAAGAACTTCACGGAATCGGTGCCGACCTTCTCGTTCGACACCGGCCTGATCTTCGAACGTTCGGTCAGGCTCTTTGGCCAGGATTACATCCAGACCCTCGAGCCGCGCATCTATTATGTGTACACGCCTTATCGCAACCAGAGCTTCGCGCCGCTGTTCGATACGGCTGATGCGGACTTCGGCCTCGCCGAAATCTTCACGCCGAATACCTTCGTCGGCGACGACCGGGTAGCCGACGCGAACCGCCTCACGGCAGCCATCACCACGCGCTTCATCAATCCGGCCACCGGCGACGAACGCGCGCGTTTCGTGCTGGCGCAGCAGTACTACTTCCAGGACCAGCGCGTCACGCTGCTGCCCACGCAGACGCCGGCGCAGGCCACGCACTCGGACCTGATCGCCGGGGCGTCGTTGAAGCTCGGATCCGGTTTCGCGTCGGAAACCGCGGTCCAATATAATGCAGACAATAACCGGCTGACGCAGAGCAGTCTCGGCTTCGGTTACAGCCCGGAGTCGGGCAAGGTGATCAACGTCGCCTATCGCTACACCCGTGCCGATACGACGCTGGACGACACACCGGTCAGCCAGATCACTATCTCCGCGCAGTGGCCGCTGACGCACCACGTGTATAGTGTGGCGCGCATCAATTACGATCTGCAGGGGCACGCGATCGTCGACAGCCTGATCGGTCTGCAATATGACGCGGATTGCTGGGTGCTCGGCATCGGCGTGCAGCGTTATGCGGACGGGGTGAACAACCTGGGGTTGCCGACCCAGGGCACGCGCTTGCTGGCGCAGATCACGTTCAAGGGCCTGTCGAGCGTCGACAACGGCCTGATGAACGCGTTCCGTTCAGGCGTGCCGGGGTACACGCCGCTGCCGCCGCCTCCGGCGCCGGAGGCACGTTTCACCAATTACGACTGACGGTCGTCCGGTCACCTATAAAATGCGCAAAGACGGGCGGGGCGCGCCCGACATCATTGGAGTATCTGTGGGAATCATGAAAAAGTTTCGCTTGGCATTGATGGCTGTCGGTCTCGTCGCTGTTGCCTCTTTCCTGTCGGTCGCGCCAGCACAGGCGCAGGATCTTCCCAACGCGGGCGGCCAGTCGGCTCAACCCGCTCCCAGCAACGGCCAGACGGTGGACACGATCGCCGCCGTGGTCAATGACGGCGTGATTACCCAGCGTGAACTCGACGAGCGCACCGGGCTGATCTCGCGCCGTCTACAGCAGCAAAATGCGCCGGTGCCGCCGGCTGATCAATTGCGCCAGCAGGTGCTCAACCAGATGGTGCTGGAGCGTATCCAGCTGCAAAAGGCCAAGGAAGACGGCATTACCGTCGACGACGCCGCCGTGCAGAAAACGCTCGAACGTCTGGCTCAGGCCAATGGCCTCACGCTCGACGTGTACCGCTCGAAGATCGAGGCGCAAGGCGTGCCCTGGTCCACGTTCACGCGTGACGCCCGCACGGAACTGACGCTCTCGCGTCTGCGTGAAAAGGAAGTGGACAGCAAGGTGACGGTGTCCGACGCGGAAGTGGCGAACTACGTGGCCAGCCAGCGTGGCCCGAACGTCGGCCTGACGAGCGACCTGCATATCGAGCACATTCTTGTGAAGGTGCCGGCCAATGCTGCACAAAACGACATTATCGCGGCCGAGCAGAAAGCCCAGGGCATCCTGCAACAGGCCGTGACCGGCGACACGAAGTTCGAAAAGCTGGCCAAGTCCGACTCGCAGGCGGCTGACGCCTCCAAGGGCGGCGACATGGGCTTCCAGCCGCCGTCGCAACTGCCGCCGGAATTCGTCAAGGCTGCTGGCGCGCTGCGCCCCGGCCAGGTGAACCCGGACCTGATCCGCACGGCGGACGGCTTCGAAATCATGCGTCTCGTCGAGCGTCGTGCCGGTCAAGGCGCGGCCAGCTCCGATTCGACCAAGGTCGTGCAAACGCACGTGCGCCACATTCTGCTGCGTGTCGGCGACGGCATGTCGGAACCGCAGGCGCGTCAGAAGCTGCTCGAAATCAAGCGTGAAATCAGCGAAGGCGGCGACTTTGCCAAGTTCGCCAGCACGTACTCGCAGGACGGTTCGGCATCGCAGGGCGGCGACCTCGGCTGGATCAGCCCGGGCGAAACCGTGCCGGAATTCGAACGCGCCATGAACAGCCTGCAGGACGGCCAGATCAGCGAGCCGGTGCGCAGCGAATACGGCTATCACCTGATCCAGGTGATGGGCCGCCGCGAATCGCAAGGCTCGGTGGCGCAGCAGATGGATCAGGCGCGCCAGGCCATCGGTCAGCGCAAAGCGGAACAGGCCTACGCCGACTGGCTGCGCGAGTTGCGCGACACGGCTTACGTCGACATCAAGGTCGGCAAGCCGAACCTGCAGTAACCCACCATGACGAGCGCTGCCCCCACGTCCCACGGCCTGCAGATTGCGATCACCACCGGCGAACCGGCCGGCGTGGGTCCCGAACTGACGGCACAGGCGCTGGCAGGGGCAGCCGCGCACTGGCCCGGCGCGCAGTTCACGGTGCTGGGCGACGCCGATCTGCTCGCCGCGCGAGCCAGGGCGGTGGGCGTCGACTGGCAGGCGCTGTGCGGCAACGGCCGCGTGCGTGTGCAGCATCAGCCGCTCAGCGCGCCTTCGCTGCCGGGCAAGCTCGATGCCGCGAATGGCGCCTATGTTCTGGGGCTGCTCGATAGCGCCATTGACGGCGCCGTGGCCGGACAGTTCAACGCCATCGTCACCGCGCCGCTGCAAAAAAGCACCATCAACGACGCCGGCGTGCCGTTCACCGGCCACACCGAATATCTTGCCGAGCGCACCCATACCCCGCGTGTCGTGATGATGCTGGCGGGCACCGGCCCCCGGCCGCTGCGCGTGGCGCTGGCCACCACGCATCTGCCGCTGAAAGATGTGTCGGCGGCGCTGAGCGTCGAAGGCATCGTTGAGACGCTGCGCATTATCGACCACGACCTGCGGCATCATTTCGGCTTGCCGGCACCGCGCATCCTCGTGACCGGTTTGAACCCGCATGCGGGCGAAAACGGTTATCTTGGGCGTGAGGAAATCGACGTCATCGAACCGGCGTTGAAGCTGGCCAACGCGCAGGGCATCGACGCGCCGGGCCCTTATCCGGCCGACACGCTGTTCCAGCCGCGTTACCTCACCGAAGCCGACTGCGTGCTCGCCATGTTTCACGATCAGGGCCTGCCGGTCCTGAAGTACGCGACGTTTGGCGAGGGCATCAACGTTACGCTCGGTTTGCCGATCATCCGCACCTCGGTGGATCACGGCACCGCGCTCGACCTCGCCGGCACGGGCCGTGCGGACGCGGGCAGCCTGATTGCCGCCATCGACACCGCGGTTTCCATGGCACGTCACCGTCGCGCCGCCTGATCTTTTTCGTTTCTCTTTTCGTAGTGTCTTTCGATGTCCACTAGCAGACAGCACCAGGGTCATTTCGCGCGCAAGCGTTTCGGTCAGAACTTTCTGGTCGACATGGGCGTGATCGATTCGATCGTCGACGTCATTCGCCCCCAGCGCGGCGAGCGCATGGTCGAAATCGGACCGGGTCTCGGCGCGCTCACCGAGCCGCTGATCGAGCGCGTCGCGACGCCGGAAGCGCCGCTGCACGCGGTCGAACTGGACCGTGACCTGATCGCGCGGCTGAAGAACAAGTTTGGCGATTTGCTGGAGCTGCATTCGGGCGACGCGCTCGACTTCGATTTCGGCTCGCTGGCTGCGCCGGATGCGCCGGAAGGCAAGCCGTCGCTGCGCATCGTCGGCAATCTGCCGTACAACATTTCGAGCCCGTTGCTGTTTCATCTGACGGCATTCGCGCACTGCGTCATCGACCAGCACTTCATGCTGCAAAACGAGGTGGTCGAGCGCATGGTGGCCGAACCGGGCAGCAAGGCGTTCAGCCGGCTCTCGGTAATGCTGCAGTACCGCTACGTCATCGACAAGCAGCTCGACGTGCCGCCTGAGGCATTTCAGCCGCCGCCAAAGGTCGATTCGGCCATCGTACGGATGATTCCGTACGCGCCGCACGAACTGCCCACAGTGGATGAGCGTGTGCTCGGCGAACTCGTGACGGCGGCGTTTTCGCAGCGTCGCAAGATGTTGCGCAATACGCTGGCGGCGTTTCGCGACAGAGTGGATTTCGAGGCGCTGAACTTCGATTTGCAGCGCCGGGCGGAGGATGTGCCGGTTACCGAGTACGTGCAGGTGGCGCAGATTCTCGCCGCTTCCGCGCAGCGCGGCGCGGGGCAGTCGGACGCGTAAGGCCTCACACCACCGGCCGCCGCGCCGGTGCGTTCACCAGCGCAATCCCCGTCAGCACCATCAACGCCGCGAGCAGAAAGCGCACGCTGAACGATTCGCCGAGCAGCAGTACGCCGAAGGTCACACCGAAGAGCGGCGTCAGAAACGAGAACACTGACAGGCGCGACGCGATATAGCGCGTCAACAGCCAGAACCAGGTCAGATAGCTGACGAACGCAACGACCACGGCCTGGTAGCCCAGGCTCACGATGGCGACAGGCGTGACCGTATCCACCTTGATCTGGCCCAGCGCGGCCGCCAACGCGAGCAACAGCACGGCAGATACCGCCAGTTGATAGAACAGCGTCTTGCTGGCGCTGGTTTGCGCGAGCCGTGAGCCGCGCACTACCACGGTGGTGGCCGCCCACGCGATACCACCGAGCACACCCAGAGCGTCGCCCGCCACGCTGGCGAGCGCCGAGCCATGCGCGCTCGTGTGAACGCGCGTGAAGCCATCGGCGAAGGCGAGCGTCATGCCCGCGAAGGCCACCACGATGCCCGCCCATTGCACACGCCGCAAGCGCTCGCCCTCCACGAACCAGTGTAGTCCCAGGGCCGTGAAACACGGCGCGGTGTAGAGAAACACCGCCATGCGCGACGCACTGGTGAGTGTCAGGCCGAGAAAGATGCAGACGAACTCGGCGGCGAACAGCACACCGGCGAGCAGGCCAGGGCCGAGCGTGCCGTCGTTGCGAAACAGCGGGGTGCCGCGCGTCCAGGCCCACGCCCAGACGAGCAGCGTAGCCAGCGCCGAGCGCAGGCCCGCCTGAAACACCGGCGGCAACGCGGCGTTGGTACTCTTGATCGCAACCTGCTGAAAGCCCCAGATCGCGCATAGCCCGATCATGATGAGGATGGCAAAGCTGTCGGGCGCGCGACGTGCGGACAGGACTGCGGGAGCGGTGCTCATCGGATCGGTTTCGGCGAGGATCGGTGGGTTCAGGCCGTACGATAACAGCACCGCCCCGCGCTGCGCCAACTCATCAATCGCCCGCCCGTTCGCCGCCCGCTCACCGCCCGTTTAACCCCGTCTTGATGTCCCCTTAGCGCAACGCGTCCAGCCGACGCCGTGAGCGCTGCGGATCGAGCAGCACGAATCCCGCAAGCCCCGCCACGAGCAGCAACACGCCGGTACTCACGAAGCCGATCTCGTAGCCGTGCGCATCACCCATCACGCCGAGGAGTTTGCCCATTGCTGCGGGGCCGATGAGCCCGGCTGTGGTCGTAATCGAGTTGGTGATGGCGAGCAGGCCGCCGCGTTGTCCAGCGGGGGCGACTTCGGCCACCAGCATCGGGCCGAACGTGAAGGTCTGGATGGCGAGCGCGCTGGCGAGCCCCATCAAGGCGACCTTGACGAAGGGCGGCAGGCCGAGCAGCAGCGTGCCATAGGCGAGGCCGCTGACGACGCAAGCCACGCTGATCAAGGTCCCGCGTGCGCGGCGCGACGGCACGCCCCGTTTGAGCAGACGATGCGAAAAGACTGCCAGCGCGATACCCACCGGAATCTGCGCGGCCACCTGCGCCGCGAACAACCAGCCGGCCTGCGTTGCCGCAAAGCCGAGGCCGAGACGAAAGTAAGCGGGCACCCACGTGAAGCCGATAGCAATGACGGCATAGCCGACGAAGCATTGCAGCATCACGCCAATCACCGTGCGATCGGCGAGCAGGGTGCGATAACTGACGCGTGTGGCCGAATGGGATTGAGTCGCTGCGAAAGCCCGTGACGCACCTTGTTGCGAATGTGCGGCACTGCGCATCGTGCCAGTGCCGCTGCCGCGAACCGAGCCACGTGAGCCGACGCCGCCTACCTTGCCGACACACAGCCACAGCACGGTCCATACCGCACCGACCACGCCAAGCGTGAGGAACGTCGCATGCCAATGCCAGCGCTGCGAGATATAGGTAAGCGCCGGACCCGCGACGATCACGCCCGCCGTCGCGCCTTGCTGCACGATGAGCGTAGGCAGGTTGCGTTCGCGGTCGTCGAACCAGCTATACACCACATGCAGCGCGAGCGGCGACGCGGGGCCCTCACCGGCGCCGAGCAGAATGCGGCACAGCACCAGCACGCCGAAACTGGTCGGCCATGCGAGCGGCAGCTGCGCACATGCCCAGGTAAGTGCGAGCGCGGCGAGCAGCCAGCGCAGGTTGATGCGGTCGGCAATCAGACCGATGAGGATTCCTGAGAGCGAAAACAGCACGAAAAACGCGCTGCCAACGAGACCGAACTGACCGTGCGTCAGTTGCATGTCATGCATCATCGGTACTGCGACGAGGCCGAGCACGGCCTTGTCGGCGAAGTTGATCAGCATGAACAGGAACAACGCGCCGACCACGACCCAGCGGCGTACCTGAGTGCGCTCGACGGGCACGATATGCGCGGCGGCGAGCCCGGATCTTTCAGCCTCGAACATTCAATACTCCTTAGGGTGGTGCATCCCGTTTGTCAACGGCAGCGCCCAGATGCCCGCAGCCAATGGGCCGCGAATCGGGGCTGCAACACGACGGTTGCAACGCGAGGGCTGCAACACGAGCACCACCTGTCTCCTGATGTTATCCGTCACGCGAGACTTTGCAACCGCAAGGCACCGCGCGTGATTCATGCTGCCGCCGGCCACGAGAGCAGCCGGTCGGCGTCAGCGAATTTTCGCCCATTTGAGGCGGTGTGAGAGAATAATTCAAGTGCAATCTGGTAATCGGAACATTGCAAAACATGCATGAGATCAATTCGCGCCGACTGACTCACCTGATCGCCCTGGCCGAGGAGGGCAGCTTCGCGCGCGCGGCGGAGCGGGTGCATCTGAGCCAGCCCGCCTTGAGCCGCAGCATTCAGGCGCTCGAAGACGAACTGGACATGAAACTCTTCGACCGCGCCGCGCGCGGCGTGGCGATGACGGCGGCCGGCCGCTTGCTGGTGGAGCGTGCGCGGCGCGTGCTGTTCGAGACGCGCTGTCTCTTTCGTGATGTCGAATTGCTCAAGGCGCATGAACTCGGCGAAGTGCGCATCGGTCTCGGGCCTTACACGGCCGTGGTGTTGTTGCCCGAATTGCTGATCGAGTTTTCGCAGCGCTTTCCAAAGATCAAGGTTTCGATCGAACTCGGCGACGGCGATGTTCTGCTCAGCAAGCTGCGCGCGGAGCAGGTGGATTTTCTGGTCACGGACCGCCGCGTGTTGCCGGTAACGCCGGATGTCACCTTGCACCGTTTGCCCCGTCAGGAGGGCGCGTGGTTCGTGCGGCCCGACCATCCGTTGCTCGCGCATGGTCCTGTGCCGCTGGCGGCGCTGCGCGAGTTTCCGCTGGTCTCGGTCACGCTGCCTGCGTTCATGAAGGACGCCGTACACCGGTTGCTGAAGTATCGCGCGCACGAGAAGATTCCTGTCCAGATGGAATGCAATGACGTCGCCGTGTTGAAGCAGGTCGTGGCGCAAACGGACGGCATTCTGTTCGCCACGGGCTCGTCGGTGCGACGCGAACTCGAAGCACGCAGCCTCGCGCCGGTCGCCCTCACCAATCCGCCGCGCCTCGGGTTGGAGTTCGCGCTCGTGTCGCTTGCCGAGCGCACGCCTTCCCCCGCTGCCAGCGCCGCGCTGACGCTTGCGGAGGAGATCATGGTGGATGCCAACAAGGCCGCGCAGAGCCTGTTACGGCCGCGCTGAGGAGGACTAAGTCAGCGCGTTGCGCCGCTAACCACGCGGCGACCCAAGCGGCCGCCAAAGCAGTCCAATGAAGCCGTGCCGAGTAGCCCATCCCGCCCTGCTTCGACCCTCGTTTTACCTTTCTTTGCCGCACGGGACTTTCCCTGGGTGCGTTGACAAAGCTGCGGCAATCGCCCACGATTCGGAATCCGGATTCCGGTTTGCCTGTCGGCGTGAGCGAGTCGCACCCATCGCTACGCCGTCATTCTGGTTCCTCGCTGCACCCGTCTGGTTAGAGAGTTGATCGTCGCATGACTACCGTTCCTCCCCACAAACGCCGCGTCGCGTCCAGTACCGCAGGCGTCGGCGCGCCGCTTCAGGTGCGCAGTCAGGCGGGGCTCGCCAGGATGCTGCTGGCCGGACGTGAATTGATCGAGGCTTGCGGCAATCTCGACGAACTGTCCATCAACGACATCGTCGAACGCGCGGATACTTCGATTGGCGCGTTCTACCGGCGCTTCGAAAACAAGGATGCGTTCTTCGAGGTCGTGCAGGAACGCGTCATGGCCGAAGGGATCGCGTATGCGCGCGATCTGGTGGAGCGTGACCCCGTATGGCGTTCCAATCATGCCGGCGCGCTGGCGGATTCGGTGGTGGCCTTCTACGTGCAGGCGTTCCGCCGCAACCGGGGGCTGTACCACGCGTCCCTGCTGCGCTCGTCGCAGCTCAAACCAAGCTGGGATGCCGCGCGCGAAGCGAATCGCGAAGTGCTGACGCTGTTCGTACCGATTCTCGTCAAGGCGCTGCAAGATGCGGCTGGCGCGCAGGCGCGTACAGCCGATGAGCTGGAGTTCGACGTGCGCGCGTCGGTGCAGATGATCAACGGCATGCTGGTCAACATCATCCTGAACGATCCTGGTCCACTGTCATTGTCGAACCGACGGCTGCGTCCCTGGCTGCAAACCCAATTTCGCCGTTGCCTCGTGATACCTGAGAGTTAAATCAATCGAACAAAAATTTTTTGCCTGTAAAACGGAATTCAAATTCCGATTTTTAAGTTTCAACTCGTCGTTCGTCTGTGCGGCGGCGAGGTCGTTCAAGGAGACACTGTATGTCCGCATGTTGCCCCGAGATGGTTCGTAATCCTGCTTTTGATGCGCCGCACGTCGGCGATCCGCTAGACGTCGCGTTCGACGCGGGCGTCAACCTCGCCTATGCGATTGCTGCACCCACGGTGCCGCCTCGTCTCACGGAGCACTCACGCCGCATGGCGCAGCGGATTTATCGGGTCGCGGAGCGTGTCTACTGCGCGGTGGGTTACGCCATCGCCAACATCATTTTCGTGGTGGGCGACGACGGCATCGTGGTCGTGGATGCAACCGAAGCGGTGTCGGCGGCGAAGCGCATCTATGCCGACTTCTGCGCCATCGACCCGCGTCACGCCGAGCTGCCGGTGAAGGCCGTCGTCTACACGCACAATCACACCGACCACACCGGCGGCGTGCGCGCGTTCGTGGACGAGGCCGCTCTCGAAGCGGGCCGTGTCGAGATCATCGCGCACCGCACGCTGATGGATACGGTGATCAACAATGCGAACCTCGTGGCGCCGATTCTCGCCACGCGCTCGGCATACAGCTTCGGCACGCTGCTGCCACCCGGCGCGACCGGCAAGGTGAATGCAGGTATCGGCCCCGTGCTCATCGCTGAACCGGCGAGCTTCTTTGCGCCCACGCGCGTGTTCGACGACACGCTGGACATCACGCTGGCCGGCGTGCGCTTCGAGTTCCGCTACGCGCCGTCCGAAGCGGACGATGAGATCGTGATGTGGTTGCCGGACCTCGGCGTGCTGCTGTCGGCGGAAGTGATTCAGGGCGAGTGTCTCGCCAACGTGCATACGCTGCGCGGCACGCGCTATCGCGACCCCGTGCGCTGGTATCAGACCATCGACATGATGCGCGCCTTCAACGCCGCGCATATGGTGCCGGCGCATGGTCGTCCGGTGTCGGGAGCCGCAGCGGTCGCGGATGTGCTGACGGTGTATCGTGATGCGATCCAGTTCATTCACGATCAGACGATCCGTCACATGAACCTCGGCCTGACTCCCGACGAACTCGCCGAAGCGATTCCCGCGCTGCCGCCGCATCTCGCGCAGCACGCGTGGCTCGGCGAATACTACGGCACGGTCAAGCATTCGGTGCGACAGGTCTATTCGGGCCAACTGGGCTGGTTCGACGGCGATCCGGCGTCGCTCGATCCGCTGCCGCGCGCCGAGCGCAGCCGCCGCATGGTCGAGATGATGGGCGGTCACGACGCGGTGCGCGCGGCCGCGCATGTCGCGCTGGGCGATCAGGACTGGCGCTGGGCGGCCGAACTGGCGACGCTGCTGGTGCGCGTCGACGTCGACGATGCAGAGGCGCGCGGCATCAAGGCCAACGCGCTGCGCGAACTGGGTTACCGCACGGAAAACACCAACTGGCGCAACTGGTATCTGAGCGCCGCGCGTGAACTGGAGCGTGCCTACGAGGAACTCCCGTTTGCGGGAAGTTCGAGTCTCGCCTCGACGGATGTGTTGCGCGCGCAACCGCTGCGCAACGTGTTGCAGCGCTTGAGCGTGTGCATCGACCCCACCCGCTGTGCCGATCTGCACGCCACGCTGGTGTTGCGCATCACCGATCGCGACGAGACCTTCGCGCTCGAATTGCGACGCGGCGTGCTGCAGATTCACGAGCGCGCCATCAGCGCCAATGCAGACGCCACGGACCTGACGCTCGCACTCGACACCGCCGCCCTGTACGCGTTGCTGCGCGACTGCGCCACGCAATTGCCATTGGCGCTCGAAAGCGGATCCATCAAGCTGGAACATGGCACGCGCGAACAGGCGGTAGCGTTCTTCGATAGTTTCGACCGCCCCGCGCGGCGTATGCCGGCGCTCGCGGGCCGCTAGACGGCGCGCGTAGACGAGGGAAGAAGGAAGAAGGAGGAAGACGATGGACAAGATCTGGTTGAAAGCGTATCCGCCGGGCGTGCCGGCAGAGATCGACGTGACGCAGTTTGGCTCCGTCACGGACCTGCTGGAGCACAGCTTTCGCACCTATGCGGATGCCCGCGCGTTTGTCTGCCTCGGGCGCGAATTGACGTACGCGCAGCTCGACGCGCAGTCGCGTCATCTGGCTGCGTGGTTTCAGGCACAAGGGCTCGTGCGCGGCGCACGGATCGCGGTGATGCTGCCGAACGTGCTGCAATATCCGGTCGCGATGGCCGCGATCCTGCGAGCGGGCTACGTGGTCGTGAACGTGAATCCGCTCTACACCCCGCGTGAACTGGAACATCAGTTGAACGACAGCGGCGCGGAGGCCATCGTCGTGCTTGATGCCTTCGTGAACACGCTGGAGGCCGTGCAGGCGCGCACTGCGGTGCGGCATGTGGTGGTGACGTCGGTGGGCGAGATGATGGGCGCACCGCTTACGCTCGCCGCTCCCGCCGATGCGGGGGCGGCCGCCTCCAGCACCCGCGTGACACTGAACGACGCGCTCGCACAAGGCGCGGTAGCTGGCTTCACGCCGGCCCAGACGCGCGCCGATGAAGTCGCCGTGCTGCAGTACACCGGCGGCACGACGGGCGTATCGAAGGGTGCGACGCTGTTGCATCGCAATCTGATCGCGAACATTCTGCAATCGGAAGCGTGGCGGGCACCGGCGTACCAAGACCGTGCTGATATTGGCGCCTACATCACCGTGGTCGCATTGCCGCTGTATCACATCTTCGGTTTGACCGTGTGCGGCCTGCTGTCGATGCGCTGCGGCGGCATGGCCATCCTGATCCCCAATCCGCGCGACATTCCCGGCATGGTGCAGGCGTTGCAGGGCTACGCGATCAACTCGTTTCCCGGCGTCAATACGATGTACAACGCGCTGCTCAACGAGCCCACCTTCGCCACGCTCGATTTTTCCAAGCTGGTGCAATGCACCGGCGGCGGCATGGCCGTGCAGCAAGCGGTGGCGCAGCGGTGGCAGGCGCTGACCGGCGTGCCGATTATCGAAGGCTACGGCTTGTCGGAGACGTCGCCATGCGTCACGACAAATTCACCGCTTGCCACGGCGTTCAGCGGCACGGTCGGCTTGCCGTTGCCCTCCACGGAAGTGTCGATCCGCGATGATGCCGGTGACGAAGTACCGCTCGGTCAGCCTGGCGAAATCTGCATTCGCGGACCACAGGTGATGGCGGGCTACTGGAATCGTCCAGCCGAAACTGCCGCCGTGATGACGTCCGATGGCTTCTTCAAATCGGGCGACATCGGGCTGATGACCGAAACGGGTTTCGTGCGCATCGTGGACCGCAAGAAGGACATGATTCTGGTGTCGGGCTTCAACGTCTATCCGAATGAAATCGAGGACGTAGTGGCCGCGCATCCCGGTGTGTTCGAAGTGGTCGCCGTGGGCGTGCCGGACGAGCAGGCAGGCGAGGTGGTGAAGCTCTACGTCGTGAAGCGCGATCCGGCGCTCACCGAAGCGGATATCTTCGCGTTCTGCAAGGAACAGCTTACCGGCTACAAGCGACCGAAGCAGATCGAATTCCGCGACGCGTTGCCGAAGACCAACGTGGGCAAGATCCTGCGGCGCACCTTGCGCGACGAAGCACGGGCTGAGGCGCAGCACCGCTGAGGAGAGGTGACAAAGGGTGACGAAAGATGCCGGCCGGACGTGCAGAATGACTTCGCACGCTCGCAGGACGCCCTGCAATGTTGCGTGTTTCCGGGTACATTTACGTCCTCGTTATTTCGCAACTGGGAGTACACCATGCGCCTGCTTCACACCATGCTCCGGGTCGGCGACCTGGACCGTTCGATCAAGTTCTACACCGAACTCCTCGGCATGAAAGTGCTGCGCCGCAACGACTATCCGGAAGGCAAATTCACGTTGGCGTTTGTCGGCTATGAAGATGAGAAGGACGGCACCGTCCTCGAACTGACACACAACTGGGACACGCCGTCGTACGATCTCGGCACGGCCTTCGGTCATCTGGCGGTGGAAGTGGACGACGCCTACGCGGCATGCGACAAGATCAAGGCGCAGGGTGGCACGGTCGTGCGGGAAGCCGGTCCGATGAAGCACGGCACCACGGTCATCGCCTTCGTGACGGACCCGGACGGCTACAAGATCGAGTTCATCCAGAAGAAGAAATAAGCCGTGTTTCTGATGCGCCGCACGCTCGATACGAGTATGCGGCGCTTAAAGCGAACACCAGAGAGCAGGGCCGAGGACCGAATCATGCAGGAAGTGAATCCCTACTTTGCTGAACTCGGTGACATCAACGCCGACGTGCAGGCCTGGTACAACAGCGCGGCGGACGCTGCCGTGTTCGAGCGTCTGATGGCGCGCTTCTCGCCGCAATTTTCGATGGTGTTGCCGAACGGCGAAACGCTGGACCACGCGGCGCTGCACGCCATCTTCGCTGCCAATGGCGGACAGTACCCGGGTTTCGAAATCACCATGACCGACATGGTGATGGTCGCGCAATATCCGTCGGGCGCCGTGGTGACTTACAAAGAACATCAAAGACACGGGCACGGCGAAGGCACGCTGCGCCGCTCGACCGCTGTGCTCGAACGCGACGCACAGGGCAAGGTGATCTGGCGGCATCTACAGGAAACGTTCTGCGCGCAGTGAGTGTGTGCAAAAGCGTGCGCAAAGGCGTGCGTGGCTTTGCCCGCTACAAGGTTGGTAGCAACTCAGGCGGATGATGTTTCAGCGTCTGCCGTGCCTCACGGAATTCCGGAAAGATCGACTCCACCGTCTCCCAGAAACGCGGACTGTGATTCATCTCACGCAGATGCGCCAGTTCGTGCGCGACGACGTAATCAATGATCGACAGCGGAAAGTGAATCAGGCGCCAGTTAAGACGAATCTTGCCGTCACTGGAACAACTGCCCCAACGCGTCGCCGCTGACGAAAGCGCATAAGCGCGATAGCTCACGCCCAGCTTCTCCGCGTAAAACGCGAGCCGTTCACCGAACAACCGCTTGGCTTCGCCTTGCAGCCAGCCTTGCACGCGGTCCTTGATCTGCTGCGGATCGGCTTGCAGCGGCAACGGCAACGCAAGCGCGGCCTGTTCGGCATCGAAGGCGAGCGTGCCTTGCGGCGAGCCGAGCCGCACCCGCACCGGCTGACCGAGATACGGCACCTCGGCGCCATCCTTCCAGTCCACACGCGGCAATGCACGTTGCTCGACACGCGTTTGCCATTCGATCAGCTTGGCAAAAATCCAGCGCTGCTTCTCGGTGATGGCGGTTTCGATGTCGGCCAGCGTGACCCAGCGTGGGGCGGTGATCATCAAGCCGCTGCTGTCGATTGCAAAACCAATCGAGCGACGCGACGAACGTTTGAGTTGATAGTGCAGCGTCTGCGCGCCGATGGTCAGGCTGCGCAGTTTCGAGCCGTCCGGCGCGCGTGGCGCGCCCGGCTTCTGCGGTGCAGACGGAGCTAATGGCGAGGACGGCGCAGGGGCCGGCTCGGCGAAGAGCGGCAGATCGAGTTGCCGGCTATCGAGCGCCGCAGCAGGCTGCGACGTGGGAGACTTCTGCATCGGTTTCGGCTTCGGGCAATACGCCCCGGCGCAAATACGCCATCGAGGGCGTGGGCGCGTCAGAGTTGAGCGGCGGCGGACGTGCCGGCTTCGGCACGGTACGCAGCAGGATCGATGCGACGCATCTCCGCTTCGATCCACGATTCGACGCGCGTGTTCACTTCATCGGGCGTGAGCCCCGTCGTTTCAATCGGCTTGCCGATCGACACTGTGACTATACCCGCATATTTGAGAAACGAGTTGCGCGGCCACACGCGTCCTGCGTTGTGCGCAATCGGCACGACGGGTGCACCGGTCGCCACCGCGAAACGCGCGCCACCGGTTTTGTACTTGCCTTGCTTGCCCGTTGGCGTGCGCGTGCCTTCCGGAAACATGATCACCCACGCGCCTTCTTCCATGCGCGTCTTGCCCTGTTTGATGACGGATTCGAAGGCATATTTGCCTTCCTTGCGGTCAATGTGCACCATCTTCAACAGACCGAGCGCCCAACCAAAGAACGGCACGTACAGCAATTCGCGCTTGAAGACATAGCAGAGCGGACGCGGCATCAAGGCGGGGAACGCCAGTGTTTCCCACGCGGATTGATGCTTGGAAAGCAGCACGGCGGGACCGTTCGGCAGATTCTCGAAGCCTTCGATGCGATAGTCGATGCCGTTGAGCCAGCGCACCACCGCAAGGGTCGACGAGCACCAGCCGGCTGCCATCCAGTAGCGACGGTTGGCGGGCATGAAAGGAAACGCAATGAAGCACGCGGTCGCGTAGGGAATCGTGTAGACCACGAAGTAGACCAGCAGCAGCAGCGAACGGAGAAAGCGCATCGGGCGGGATCAGTCAGGCAGAGTGTCGGGTTCGGAAACGCACGCGGGGCGTGTCAGTCGTGTTCCGCGGAAAGGAAGTCGAGCGCGAAGGCGCGCAGATCGTCATGTACGATCGTGCCTTCCGGCAGACCGCCTTTTTCGAGCGTCTTGCGTCCCTTGCCGGTCAGCACCAGATGCGGGGCGAAGCCGAGTGCGGCACCCGCTTCGAGATCGCGCAGCGAGTCGCCGACCGTGGGCGTGTGCTCGGGGTCTGCTTCGAAGCGCTCAGCGATCATCTTCAGCATGCCGGGCTTCGGCTTGCGGCACTCGCAGTGATCCTCCGCGGTGTGTGGGCAGAAAAACACCGCGTCGATACGGCCACCCACCGCCGCGGCCATGCGGTGCATCTTCAGATGCATGGCGTTGAGCGCGTTCATATCGAAGAGGCCGCGTCCGATGCCCGACTGGTTGGTCGCAATCGCCACGCGATATCCCGCCTGATTCAGCCGCGCAATCGCTTCGAGGCTGCCCGGCAGCGCGACCCACTCGTCCGGCGATTTGATGAACGCGTCGGAGTCGACGTTGATCACGCCGTCGCGGTCAAGGACAACGACTTTCTTCGGGCTGATGGGCATGGTCGGCGGCTGGTTGCAGTAACGTTAGGGACGCTTTTTTAGGGTGCAGCTTGGCTATGACTTCGGCGCGGAGCGAACGGCTTTCTGCCAGTCTCACTCCGCGCCATGAACAGCGATCAGGCAGCCAGTCTGGAGATGTCCGCGACGCAATTCATCTGCTGATGCAGAGCGCCGAGCAAGGCCAGACGGTTTGCACGCAACGCCGGATCTTCAGCGTTCACCATCACGTCATTGAAGAACGTATCGACCGGTTCGCGCAATGCCGCGAGCGCCGTCAGCGCGCCCGTGTATTCATGTGCGGCGAGTTGGGACTGCACGCGCGGCGCAACCTGTTCGAGTTGCGCGTACAGGGCTTTCTCCGCCGGCTCCAGCAGCAGGGCGGGTTGCACGCCGCCCACCGTTGCGCCATCCGACTTCTTCAGAATGTTCGAGATGCGCTTGTTGGCCGCCGCGAGCGACGCTGCTTCGGCGAGCGTCGAGAACTCACGCACGGCGTCGAGGCGCGCCACGACGTCGTTCAGACGCGTCGGATTGAGTGCGAGCACCGCGTCGATTTCACCGGCCGAATAGCCACGCTCGCGCAGCAAACCGCGCAGGCGATCCATGCAAAACTCGTAGATGGCCTGGGTCGATTCAGCGACGTTCGGCACGGCGGCGAATTGGGCATACGCCGTGCGCAGCAGTTCGACGAGATCAACCGGCAGTTGCTTCTCGACAAGGATACGCAGCACGCCCAGCGCATGACGGCGCAGCGCGAACGGATCTTTCTCGCCGGTGGGTTGCAGGCCGATGCCCCAGATGCCAACCAGCGTTTCGAGTTTGTCCGCGAGCGCGACGATCGTGCCCGTGGTGGTGGACGGCAACGCGTCGCCCGAGAAGCGCGGCTGGTAGTGCTCGGTACAGGCGAGCGCGACCTCTTCCGGCTCGCCGTCGTGGCGCGCGTAGTAGGTGCCCATCGTGCCTTGCAGCTCGGGGAATTCGCCCACCATGTCGGTGATCAGATCGGCCTTGGCGAGTCGTGCGGCACGGCGCGCGAGTTCGACATGCGCCGGGTCGGCACCGAGCAGACCGGCAATCGCACCGGCCAGCGCTTCCACCCGCTCGACGCGTTGCAGCGCCGAGCCGAGCTTGTTGTGATAGACGACGTTCGCCAGCAGCGGCACGCGTTCGGCGAGCGTCTTCTTCTTGTCCTGCTCGAAGAAGAACTTGGCATCGGCGAGACGCGGACGCACCACGCGCTCGTTGCCTTCGACGATATCGCCCGGCGTGGCCGTTTCGATATTCGACACGATCAGAAAACGCGAGCGCAGCTTGCCTTGCGAATCGGTGAGCGCGAAGTATTTCTGGTTGGTCTGCATCGTCAGGATCAGACATTCCTGCGGCACTTGCAGGAACTCGTCCTCGAAGCGACAGGTGTACACCACCGGCCATTCCACCAACGAAGTCACTTCATCGAGCAGCGACTCGGGCATGACCACTTCGTCGCCCTCGGCCTGCGCGAGCAGGTGCGTGCGAATGGTTTCCTTGCGGTCAGCGAAATTCGCCACCACGTGGCCCTTGTGACGCAGCGTTTCCGCGTAGTCGTCGGCGTGCTGGATCTGCACGAAGCCTTCGGACAGGAAACGATGGCCGAGCGTGGTGTCGTCCGCGTCGACACCGAGCGCCGAGACCGGCACGACCTCTGTGCCATGCAGAGCGGTGAGCCGTTGCGCGGGGCGCACGAACTGGATGTTCGTGCCGTCCGGGCGCTGATACGTCATGACCTTCGGAATGGGCAGCTTCGATACGTTCAGCGTTTCGTCGAGCGCGGCTTGCAACCCTTCGGCGAGTGTTGCGCCAGGCGCCGCATAACGCAGGAAGAAGGCTTCGGCCTTGCCGTCGGATGCGCGTTCCAGATCGTTCACCGAGAAATCGGGGAAACCGAGCGCGGCGAGTTTCTTCGCGAGCGGCGCAGTAGGTTGACCGTCTTTATCGAGCGCAACCGAGACCGGCAGCACTTTTTCGCGTACGTGCTTTTCCGGCGCGACGGCGCGCACGTTCTTGATCGTGACCGCGAGACGGCGCGGCGTGGCATAGCGTTCGAACGACAGTTCACCGTCGATCAGGTCGCGCGCCGCGAGGCGCTGCGCAATACCTTCGGCGAAGGCGTCGCCGAGACGCGCGAGCGCCTTGGGCGGCAGTTCCTCGGTCAGCAGTTCGACGAGCAGGGTGGCGTGTTGGGGATGATTCATGTGTGCGTGTTCTCGTCAGTCCGGGTCGATCTTGCGTTCGACTTTGAGCGGCGGCGCCCATGCGGGCATCGCGGCGTCCTGTTCGTCAGTGGTGAGGCCGGGTACACCGTGCACCGGATTGCCGAGCATCGGGAAGCCGAGCTTTTCGCGCGAATCGTAGTAGGCCTGCGCGACCTGGCGC
Organism: Paraburkholderia sp. DHOC27; assembly: GCF_003429005.1. Taxonomy (GTDB): domain Bacteria; phylum Pseudomonadota; class Gammaproteobacteria; order Burkholderiales; family Burkholderiaceae; genus Paraburkholderia. Next base: position 112,773 of record NZ_QVQV01000003.1, on the reverse strand, counting down.
GACAGGTTACGGATGCGGCCAATGTAAGCGGCGCGCTCCGTCACGGAAATCGCACCCCGCGCGTCCAGCAGGTTGAACGTGTGACCCGCCTTCAGCACGAGTTCGTAGGCGGGTAGCGCGAGCGGCACTTCCATCATGCGCTTCGCTTCGGCCTCGTAGCTGTTGAACATCGAGAACAGCAACTCGGTGTTGGCGTATTCGAAGTTGTAGGTGGACTGCTCGACTTCGTTCTGGTGATAGACGTCGCCATAGCTCAGACGGCGCATCTCAGGACCGTTCGGGCCTTGCTCTTCCCACTCCGTCCACACGAGGTCGTACACGTTCTCGACCTTCTGCAGATACATGGCGAGACGTTCGAGCCCGTAAGTGATTTCGCCGAGCACCGGCTTGCAGTCCAGGCCGCCCACCTGCTGGAAGTAGGTGAACTGCGTGACCTCCATGCCGTTCAGCCACACTTCCCAGCCGAGTCCCCATGCGCCGAGCGTCGGGTTTTCCCAGTCGTCTTCCACGAAGCGCACGTCGTTCTGCTTGAGATCGAAACCCAGCGCTTCGAGCGAGCCGAGGTACAGGTCGAGGATGTTCTCCGGCGCCGGCTTCAGCACGACCTGGTACTGGTAGTAGTGCTGCAGACGGTTCGGGTTCTCGCCGTAGCGGCCGTCTTTCGGGCGGCGCGACGGCTGCACGTAGGCGGCCCGCCAGGGTTCGGGGCCGACGGCGCGCAGGAAGGTATGGACGTGGGACGTGCCCGCGCCGACTTCCATGTCGATCGGCTGGAGCAACGCGCAACCCTGCTTGTCCCAGTAGGACTGCAGCGTCAGGATGATTTGCTGAAACGTGAGCATGAAGTGCCTTTCGGGCATGGAGGCCGCGCCGCGAGCGCCAGGGCGCGCGAGGCGGCGGTGGAGCAAAGTGCTAAACCGTGGATTTTAACGGAAAGGGCAGTCGAGGCGGGTTTTTGGCCTGGAGCGCGGCACCCACCCGTTCAGCGGTTTCCATTCCGGCGACGGATGCCCGGCCCGAACGCGAAGCCGAACGCCAGCAGGAACAGCGAAACCGCCAGCACGGTGTTGTTGCCGCTCGTCACGTACGGCGTGTTGCCTGAGGTGCCCTGCACCATGACGTCGATGGAACCCACCGTGTACGGTGCGAGCCGCGCGATCACGTTGCCGTAGGCGTCGATGGCGGCGGTCGTGCCAGTGTTGGTCGCGCGCAGCATGGGCCGGCCGGTTTCGAGCGAACGCATGCGGGCAATCTGCAGGTGCTGGTCGAGCGCGATCGTGTCGCCGAACCACGCGAGATTCGTCGAGTTGACCAGCACGCCGGCCGGCGTATCGCTCTCGCGAATCGAGCGTGCGATCTCCTCGCCGAAAATATCCTCGTAGCAGATATCCACGGCGACCGGCTGGTTGTGCACCATGAACGGTTTCTGCACGGCAGGGCCGCGCGCGAAATCGCCGAGTGGAATATTCATCAGGTTCACGAACCAGTGAAAGCCCCACGGCACGAATTCGCCGAACGGCACCAGGTGATGCTTGTCGTAGCGGTACAGATCGCGCGAGCCCGGCGTGATGCCAAACAGGCTGTTGGTGAAATCGGTGATCCTGCCTTCCGGCGTGACCGTGCCGCCCAGCGCGCCGAACAGGATCGCCGAGCCGGTGGTGTCGGCGAAGTGGCCCACGGCCTGTGAGAACGGCAGCGGCAATTGCTGGATCAGCACCGGAATGGCCGTCTCCGGCGTGACGATCAGATCAGCGGGTTTTTCCGTGATCATCTGTTGATATTCGTTGATCGCGGCGACCATGCCCGCTTCCTCGAATTTCATTTCCTGCTTGACGTTGCCTTGCAGCAGACGCACATGGAGCGCCGCATTCGACGGCTGGGTCCACGCCACCCACGGCAGCATCAGCCCGGCTGCGATCAGTGCCAGAGCCACGACGAGCGGCGGCATCACGCGTGCGGTGCGGGTGTTGCCTGCGTTGCCTGCATTGCCGTTCGCCTCGACAGGCTCACGCCAGCGCACCCATGCCTGCACGATCAACGCTGCCACCAAGGCCAGCATCCAGCCCACGCCATACACGCCCACGACCGGCGCAAACCCGGCGAACGGGCCATCCACTTGTGGATAGCCGCTCGCGAGCCACGGAAAACCCGTGAACACATAGCCACGTAGCCATTCGCCGACCGCCCACGCGCTGGCGAACGCAAATGCGCCGTGCCAGGTGGGTGAAAACGGCAGTTCATTGAGTTTGCCGTTACTGGCGTGCCCTGCGCAAAACGACCAGACGCCTGCCGCCAGCGCGGGATACAGCGCCAAGTACAGCGAAAACAGCACCAGCGCGGCGCCGGCCAGCGGCGCGGCCATGCCGCCATAGTCATGCATGCTGACGTACAGCCACCACACGCCCGTGACGAAGTTGCCGAAGCCGAACGCGCCGCCCGTCAGCGCCGCGCTTTTCCAGCCGGTGGTGCGCGTGAGCCACGCGAAGAAGAACGCGAAGATGGCCAGTTCGAGCCAGCCGCCGTGCGGCGTGGGCGCGAACGACAAGGTATTCGCCGCGCCCGCGAGCAATGCCACGAGGTAGTGCCAGCGCGGCAACGTACGGCCGGGTGCCTGCGCTTGCGTTTCAGTAGACGTCACGCCACGGCGCGCACGGGAAGTGATCGGGTCGGCCATTGTTGCGCGGTCGTTTCGGAGTGAAAAAGGAAGCTCAGGTCTGCACGTGCTGTGCGTCGCGCTCGCGCTGTCCCGCGAGCGGATCGCGGCGCACCAGCAGCATATGGATCTGGCGGGCGTCGCCGCGCAGGATCTCGAAGATCAGGTCGTCGATGCGCACTTTCTCGCCGCGATGCGGCACGCGCCCGAAGCGATGGGTGACGAGGCCGCCGATGGTGTCGTTTTCTTCGTCTGAATAGTGCGTGCCGAACGTTTCGTTGAACTGTTCGATTTCGGTCAACGCACGCACGCGATAGCGCCCGTCCGGCGAAGCGATGATGTTGCCGCTTTCCTCGTCGAAATCGTATTCGTCCTCGATGTCGCCGACGATCTGCTCCAGCACGTCTTCAATGGTGATGAGCCCGGCCACACCGCCGTATTCGTCCACGACGATCGCGATGTGATTGTGATTCACGCGGAAGTCGTGCAGCAGCACGTTCAGACGCTTGGACTCCGGAATGAACACGGCGGGGCGCAGCATGCCGCGCACATCGAATTCTTCTTCCGCGTAGTAGCGCAGCAGGTCTTTCGCCAGCAGCACGCCGATGATGTTGTCGCGGTTGCCTTCGAAAACCGGGTAGCGCGAGTGCGCTTTTTCCAGCACGTAGGGGATGAAATCCGCCGGCGTTTCGGCGATGTTGATCGCGTCCATCTGGGCACGCGGGATCATGATGTCGCGCGCGCAAAGTTCGGAGACTTGGAAGACGCCTTCGATCATCGACAGCGAGTCCGCGTCGATCAGGTTGCGCTCGTGCGCGTCCTGCAGAATTTCCAGGAGTTCGCCGCGAGAGTCGGGTTCGGGCGAGATGAAATCGGTCAGACGCTCAAGCAGGGAGCGCTTTTCCTGTGGTTTGTCGCTAGTTCGGTGTCGACTGGGATACGTGTCGTTCATGGTGGTGCGCCCGGCAAGACTGGGCGCGCTGTTGCAGAGCGTTAAGGATACACCACGCACATGGCAGGACCGTGTCCCGCCGGGCGCTCCGGCAAGGATGACGGCCGTGCCGCAAGGGGGCCTGGGTCAATCCTAACGGATAAAGGCACGTGATGTGTTGCTGAAGCAAAAATCGGCGGCGGGGCGCGGAGGCGGAGCCGCGCTGGATGGCGGATGCCTCGCGTAGCCCGTAAGCCTCAACCGCCGTCGCTGCCCGCTTCGCGGCAGCGCGCCAGCAGCGCTTCGAGCGCGCGGTCCGGCATGCCGCTTTCGCGCAGCGCGGCGACCGTGCGGCTCACGTAGTCGAGCGTCGTGCCGTAGCGCCCGCAGGCGCAGCCGAACACCGTCTGCACGATGGCGTCGGTCAGCTTGCCGGTGTACGACGGCACGTCGCGGCGCATCACGAAGGCGAGAGCGGTGACGCGCCGGCCGTCGGCCAGCGTGCAGGGCAGCCACGCGGGGCGATACGAACCCATCGCCATTTCGCGGCGCCATAGCGCTTCCAGATGCGGCATCGCCCCTTCGGCGGCGAGCCGGAAGGCGATGCCAACGCACGAGCCGCCACGGTCGAGCGCGAGTACGAGCCCCGGCTGTTCCGGCGTGCCGCGATTCACGCGCGACCACAGATACAGGCCGCGATGGTAGCCATGCACCCTGGAGCGGCTGCCTTCGATAGTCGGCAGCCCCGGATTCCAGATCAGCGAGCCATAGCCGAACAGCCACAGATCGCTCTTGCGATCCCAGTCGCGCAGCGTGTGTTCCAGCGACGCGTGCAGCTCCTCGTCCGTCAGCAACCGCGATTCGCCCAGCACCGGCGGATAGCCAGGGCACGGCGGGCGGTCGTCGGGGACGGGCAGGGGCGCGTTCATGGCGATGCCGGCAGGCTAGTCCCCGAGGGTGGGCGGGTAAGGGTCCTGATACGGGTCGGGAAAGCCGAGCGACGCCATGATTTCGGTCTCGATGGCTTCCATTTCCTGCGCTTCCTCTTCGACCTCGTGGTCGTAGCCTTGCGCGTGCAAGGTGCCGTGCACCAGCAGATGCGCGTAGTGCGCGGCGAGCGGCTTGCCCTGTTCCTCAGCCTCTTTTTCGACCACCGGGCAGCACAGGATCAGGTCACCCGTGACCGGATCGTCTTCCGATTCCGCGTACGCGAACGTCAGCACGTTGGTCGAATAGTCCTTGCCGCGATACGTGCGGTTCAAGGTACGGCCTTCTTCGGCATCCACGAAGCGCACCGTCAATTCCGCGTCGGCGAAGAGCGCGGCCTTGACCCAGCCGGCCACGGTGGCGCGCGGCAGGAGGGTCTTGTGCTCCGGCCACGCCTTGCCAGCGGGGAATTGCAGGTTCAACGTCAGTTTCGGCGTGCGGCTCATGCGATGGGCGGCTGTATCGTGGCAAACGTGATGACCGTGTTGAACGGACGCGCCGCTCGGCGCGCCGTCAGTGGCACGGTCGGGCGGGTCTCAACGCGCATCGGCGGGGCTGGCGGTTTTCAGCGAATGCGCGTCGTAAGCTTCGACGATACGCGCGACCAGCGGATGCCGCACGACGTCGGCGCTGGTAAAGCGCGTGAGCGCAATGCCGCGCACGTCGGAGAGCACCTGCTGCGCCTCGATCAAGCCGCTCTTGTGGCCGCGCGGCAGGTCGACCTGGGTCGTATCGCCGGTCACGACGGCCTTCGAGCCGAAGCCGATCCGCGTCAGGAACATCTTCATCTGTTCGGGCGTGGTGTTTTGCGCCTCGTCGAGAATGATGAACGCGTGATTCAGCGTGCGGCCGCGCATGTAGGCGAGCGGCGCAATTTCGATCATCTGACGCTCGAACATCTTCGCGGTCTTGTCGAAGCCGAGCAGGTCGTACAGCGCGTCGTACAGCGGGCGCAGATACGGATCCACCTTCTGGGCCAGATCGCCCGGCAGGAAGCCGAGCCGCTCGCCCGCTTCCACGGCCGGACGCGTCAGCACGATGCGCTTGACCTGATCGCGCTCCAGCGCGTCCACCGCGCAGGCCACGGCCAGATAGGTCTTGCCGGTGCCCGCTGGGCCAATGCCGAAAGTCACGTCGTGCGAGACGATCTGCTTCAGATACTCGCGTTGCGCGGGCGTGCGGCCGCGCAGGTCGGCGCGCCGCGTGTAAAGCTTCGGACCGAGTTCGGCGGCATCTTCGTCGCCGGTGTCGGCCGGTTCGTCGAACGGGTGATCCGGGTCATGGCGAAAACGCGCATCCGGGTTCTCGGCGCCAGCGCCACCATTGCCGCCGTTGCTGCGGCTGCGGGCCGGATGACGCGCCTCGACCAGCGCCAGCTGGATATCGTCCACGGAAAGCGGATCGCGCGCGTTGTTGTAGAAGTTCTCGAGCGCCGTGAGCGCCAGTTTGGCGCCCCGGCCGCGGATCGAGATGCGGTGGCCACGGCGTTGCAGCGTGACGTCGAGCGCCTGCTCGATCTGCCGCAGATTTTCGTCGAGCGGTCCGCAGAGGTTGGCGAGCCGCGCGTTGTCTTCGCGCGGTGCGGTGAATTCCAGATGCTGCTGAGTGGTCTTCAAGGCGGTGGGTCGATCCTGTCGGTAATCAGTACGCTTAATGGGTCGTGGCGTTGGCGTCGTCGTGCACCAGCACCAGTTCGCCACGTAACGAATGTGGGTACGCCTGGACGATTTTCACGTCCACCATTTGTCCGATGAGTCGCGCGTGCGATGCTATCGGCGCCGGGAAATTGACCACCCGGTTGTTCTCGGTGCGTCCCGCAAGTTCGTTCGGGTCCTTGCGGGCCGGCCGTTCGACCAGAATGCGCTCCACCTTGCCGACCATCGCCGCGCTGATCCGCGCGACGTTTTCCTCGATAGTGGCCTGCAAATGTTGCAGACGCTTCAATTTCACTTCACGCGGCGTGTCGTCGGGCAGATTCGCGGCCGGCGTGCCGGGACGCGGACTATAGATAAACGAGAAGCTGGTGTCGTATTTCATCTCGTGAATCAACGCCATCATTTTGTCGAAGTCTTCGTCCGTTTCACCGGGGAAGCCGACGATCATGTCCGTGGACAGCGAGAGGTCCGGGCGAATCGCGCGCAGCTTGCGGATCACCGATTTGTATTCGAGCACGGTGTAGCCGCGCTTCATCGCCATCAGGATACGGTCGGAGCCGTGCTGCACTGGCAGGTGCAGATGGCTCACGAGCTTCGGCACCTTCGCGTAGGTGTCGATCAGGCGCTGCGTGAATTCCTTCGGATGCGACGTGGTGTAACGAATGCGTTCGATGCCGGGAATCTCCGCGACGTACTCGATCAGCGTCGCGAAGTCGGCGATTTCCGACGAGCCGAGCGTCAGCGCGCCACGGAAGGCGTTCACGTTCTGGCCGAGCAGCGTCACTTCGCGCACGCCCTGATCGGCAAGGCCCGCGATTTCGGTCAGCACGTCGTCCAGCGGACGCGAGACTTCTTCGCCGCGCGTGTAGGGCACGACGCAGTAGCTGCAATACTTGCTGCAGCCTTCCATGATGGAGACGAATGCGCTCGGACCGTCGACGCGCGCGGGCGGCAGGTGGTCGAACTTTTCGATTTCCGGAAACGAGATGTCGACCTGGGCGCGGCCGCTCTCGCGGCGCTTGTCGATCATCTGCGGCAGGCGGTGCAGGGTTTGCGGGCCAAACACGAGGTCCACGTAAGGCGCCCGGGCGACGATGGAGGCGCCTTCCTGGCTCGCCACGCAACCGCCCACGCCGATGATCAGGTTCGGATTGGCTTCCTTCAGTTCGCGCACACGGCCGAGTTCGGAGAAGACTTTCTCCTGCGCTTTTTCGCGCACCGAACAGGTGTTGAACAGAATGATGTCCGCGTCTTCCGGGGTATCGGTCTTGACGAGGCCTTCAGCCGCACCGAGTACGTCGACCATTTTGTCGGAGTCGTACTCGTTCATCTGGCAGCCGTGGGTCTTTACATAAACTTTCTTGGTCATCGAATTTCGCCGGTCGCAGTGGTTTATCTGGGGGCGTCGTTTAAGAGTGAAGAGAGATGAAAACGTGCGCTGGCCGTGGCGCGTCATGTCCGCATGGCCGGCACCGCATGCCGCTGCCGGGTGATCGCAGCCTGATTGCAGCTGAACGCGGGGCGGCCTTTCATGCAGCCTTCGTGCACGTTGACAGCGTAGTCCAACATTATAGCCCTTCAGCGCAGGTGGGATTTTCCGGGCGCACGGCGCGCGGCGGCCTGTCAGGGCGGGGTGGCGGCGCAATTTTTCACATGGTGAATTGCGCTGCGGCGCCGTAGTGTCACATATCGTGTTGGCGCCGAACGACGCACGATCCTATGACGATCCAGCATAAGCTTTGCCAGAATCGTCCTCCGCAATGCTGATAACAGTGTGATATCAGCATTGTAGAGACAGAAGCAATAGATAAAGGGTTTTCGGGTTTTTGAGTGTGCCTGATGTGCCGATTTGCCAACAGCTTGCCAACATCCCGGAATCCGTCCGAGCTATCTATGTGTCGAGTTCTCACGCAATTGTGGACAGCCTTGGGCGTCGGCGGATAGTCGGAAAGTCCAGTGGATCGATTCGTGCGCGACAACCATCATGAAGAAACTAAACGCGGTCTTCGAAGTGACTGTCCCGGAAAAGGCAATGCTAGACGCGGACCTTGCGATCTTTGGTCAGGGCGCTCAGGAAATACCAAACACAGAGCCTGTGTTCGGGACCACAAACGCCGGCCCGGTGGACCCCAACAGAAAGACTCGCCACACATACATGCACATCCCCGAACTGTTTTTCGTGAATGCCTCTGGCTGGAAACGCAAGGTCGTGAAGTGGTCGTAGACGGATGAGTCGTGAAGGCTTCTTCGTGGCCGGAAAAGTATTCGGGCGCGGTTGCATGTCGCAAAAATGCTTGCGAAAAAACGCGTGGTAGCATTCCACGCGAAAAAACGGGGGCATCATGAAAATGGACGGGTGGCAAATACCAATCGCAGTTCTTGCGGGCGTCATGTGCGCGAGCGCCTACCTTCACCATCCTGAAGCTGCGCCTGACGTCGTTGCAGCGTGGGTACAGGGGGTAGGCTCTCTAGTTGCCATTGGCGCGGCAGTTTGGATTTACGCGAAGCAATACCAGGACAAGAAAGTCGATGACGAATCGGAAACGATCGCATTCGTGCAGGCGATGCGAGTTGAGATTCAGGTCATATGGGAAGAGTATCAAGGCATTCGCGCCGCGCTGCTTGCGACGCCAGCGAACGGATTCTATAGCTCAGTGGTACCTCTTAGTACCGACTCCCTTATCGTTTACAGCCGTACCCCTGAGCGGGTAGGCAAGATCGATGATGAAGCATTGCGGGCGCTGGTCGTTCGGATGTACACGGGCCTGCGTGGGCACCTGAATTCACTCCGACAAAACAACGCCCTCGTAGACGATTACGAGCGGTTTTACACGACGCCCATGGACGGCGATTGGTTAGGGGTGCAACAGCGCAAACAATCGATCATGCAGGACTATACGGCGAGACTGAAAATAGCCGATGGAGAGCTAAAAAAGCTGGTGGAGAAATTCCTTTCCGATACGGAGGCATGGTTACGCCGACAGCAAAAACAGGCGGCATAACCTTCCAAACAGTTGGTTCGACTTACTTGCAGGAGGGCGATGGTGGAGCACATTTATGCTGAAATTGGGCGTGCGGTTATCTCGTGCCAAATGTTCGAAATATGCTTCATAGCAACGTCAGAGGGCGTGCGGATGGTGGCCGATCCAGCGTACTGGAAAACCACTGCGGGTTGCATTACAGAGAACGCCCGCAAACAGCGGACCTCCGCGATTGTCGAACGCCTACAGAAAGACGGCGCAATTGCCGGGGATTTGCAGCAAAGGTTTAGTGTCTTCATTGAGAACAGAAACACGCTCATCCACCGATGGTTCATGAACCATGGCATCAGCGACGATCCGGTCAAAGAGCAACCGTTATTAGCGCTAGCCCAGGCAGTCCACGCAGAAGCAAAAGCCCTAACCCGCATGATGGCCGGTTACATGATGGAACATGCCTACCCGGAAAAGCAGGAAGTGGATCATCAGAAGCTAACCAATATGTTTAACCTCATGCATCTCGATACACGGGGTGCTGAGCGCTGATCGCCCAGCACGCACTGCGTTTGCATCAGGCTCCATTCCCCACCACGGGCGGTACGTATGCCTTGGCGATTCAGTTCGTCCGCCGTCTGTCACGGGTCAGGCGAGTGGACTCAAATTCGTTCACGGTACGACTAGGCCGGTACCGACTAGCCAAGGCGCTCCGTGAAAGATTGGGCCAGATTCCATTCCAGCACGGCTTTGGCGGCCCCGTCATAGCCGGGATATATCGATCCAGCGGAAACACCAAACTTATAGAGTCTCATTAACAGTTCTCCGGCCAATACTACTGGCAGGGTGATTTTTTTCAAACGCTCTGCACCCATAAGCCTGTCCTCAAGACAGACGTCCGGGGTAAATTTCTCACCTCGCCGTCCTGAATTACTGACCAGCAAAAAGCAGCCGGATTGCGCTGGTATGTTCGGGGATGTGCTTCCCGGCACATGGACATACCGATACGGCCCGTTTGTCATATGCATGTTGCAGGCGAAACCATATACGGCGAATTTTCCGCCCCTGTCTTTGCTTGTCGCTTTGGTAATAGCACCAGCGGCAGCAAAATAACTGGCAACCATCGCATTGTGCGACCAGTCGAGAAGTCGGGTCGGAATGCCGTGATGCTGTGCCGCTGCCATCAACGGCAATACGGAATCCAACGGCCACGCACTATTATCGATGCCATGAGTGTTCATAACCCTGGGAAGCGTGAAAAACTCACGAAACGATGGCGAGTCGCCTGGTACGGGCAATCCTCGTTGATCGCAGTAGTATATATATCCCTGTAGCAAACTGAATTCAAAAAACGTTTGATCCGGATGGTCAACAAGTGCTTGCATCATCCCTGTTTTATATTTTTCGATTACATCTTTTCGATAGGCTAGAGGGCTCAATTTCCACTCGCTGTCCCGGTGCCCTCGATATAGGTACGTATATGCTGGATCATTGAAGATGCTTCCGATCGGCGAGATAGCATGCCAAAATTCGTCCAAAGACTCGCATTCGTACAGTTCCATATCCATTATTTTTTCCCGTAGCCCGTGGCTGTCTCAGTCCGATCTGTCGTGCCGTAAATCATAGCAGCAGCGCAGCGCATATAATCCGGCGTGCGTGATTATAAAAAATCGGGGGCATCATGAAAATCGACGGATGGCAGATACCACTTGCAACATTCGCATTCATCGCGGGCGCGAGCGCCTACTGTTCCCATCCCGCCGCCTCATCAGAAGCTGTTGCGGCGTGGGTGCAGGCAGTGGGGTCTATCGGGGCGATACTTTCCGCTGTATGGGTAGCACACCGCCAGTACACGCAGACTCGCCAGCTAGAACTGGAACACGCAAAAGCGGCTGATGACAAAGACGCTGCTGAGACTCGCGCATTTGTGCTTGCCGTCCATGAAGAATTAACGAGTTTATGGGAAGGCTACTGCATCGGCGCGCGTCAGATGCTTCTCGCCACCCCTGAAGGCGCCCCTTGTAACTTTCGATTCCCCGTAACGTCCGACGCCTTCACGGTCTACAACAACGCGTCGGCAATGGTCGGTCGGGTGACGAATCCCGAATTGCGCCGCGCCATCATTGTTGCGTACGCAAGGGCTAAGGGCATGGTCTACACCTACCAGTTGAATAACGATCTGGTTAGCGATTTCGACAACTTCGAAACCTTATATAGGGGCGAAGATCGCCAAGCCAGGTTACAGCAAAAACTCCAGCGTCTGATTGAATACGGCTACCAAGTAAAGCTGCATGACGCGATGGTCGCCCATCATTATGAGGAACTGATGCGACTCACACAGGCGCTGTAGTTACGCGTTCGCGAGCAAGCCGGATACCAGCGGCAATGAGCTTGCGTTTCTCATGCGCTGTATCCCGCGCTTCGTCTAGCTCGATTGTCGGAAAGGGACCAATCTTGTACGTCCGCTGCTCACCATTCGTCCGGTAGGCGAGGTGCCATGTCTTCGAACCGGCGACAGATACATGCAGATATAGGCCGTCTCTGTCTGACAGTTTCAGCGGGCCGGTTTACTTCGTGGCCTTGACAGTTTTGCGGGACGAGAGGGTGCGCTTATTAGCGGTAGTGATGGCGGTCATGGCGATTCCTTAATGCGAGTTATCCTAGCTCGGATTTGCCAACCATTTGCCGACAATCGGCGTGAGAAGGCCGGAGAATCCGGGAGAACCCACACTGCTAACCCGTTGATTTCCAAGCTATCCGTGAGAGCGGCAGATAGTCTATGAGAGCAGAACAGATTTCAGTGTGAATATAACTTCGTTGGACGCAGCCAGACGCGATGCTATCTTGCCTTCACTCACCTTTGCCTGCCCTGTGGCGGCGCTACTGGAGGCACTTATGCATTCCCCGCTTGCGCTGGTTCGCGATCCCGCGGCTGATTCTCAAGAAGGGACGCGCGCCGCGGAACCCCTCGACGCGCTCGAACATCTGGTTGGCGTGAATCTGGCGCGTCTGCGTGCTGAGCGGCAACTGTCGCTCGATGCGCTGGCGCGTGCCTCGGGCGTCTCGCGGGCCATGCTCGCGCAGATCGAATCGGCGCGCAGCGTGCCGTCCATCAAGGTGCTGTGCAAGGTCGCGGCGGCGCTGAAGGTGTCCGTTGCGGCGTTTTTGCGGCGCCATGCGACGAACGGCTTCGAACATCTGCCCGCGGATCGGGCGACGCGTGTGGTCAGTTCCAACGGCCGCTACTCGGCGCGGCCGCTCTATCCCGACGCGGAACCGGTGGCCGCGGAGTTCCACGAACTGCGCGTGGCGCCGCTGCATACCGAGCCGGGTGTGCGACGTGCGCCGGGCACCACGGTGAATCTAGTGGTGAGCGAAGGGACGCTGGAGGTGAGCGTCCACGATCAGCGGCAGTTGCTGGCCACGGGTGACGCGATCGTGTTCGACGCCGACCAGCCGCACAGTCTGCGCAACCCCGGCGACACCGAAGCGCGGGCGTTTCGCGTGACGATCAATGCGGAAACGCCGCCGCGCTGGGACGTGCCGCACGACGCAACGCGTAACGCTGCACCGGTTTGAGTGTTTGTCAGCGGGGCGTGGTCTTTCGTTATCCAATGACGTCCCCGTGGTCTCTAACGCCTGCGCTGCAGTCACGGCGCGGCTGTTGTATGCTTCACCTGCCGGATTTTCCGGCAATCAGTGCGTCTTCAGGGCGGGGTGAAATTCCCCACCGGCGGTATGCCGGCAGCGCTAACGCGTTTGCCAGTGAGCCCGCGAGCGCCCGTGTGGTCGCGTTCTCCGTTTGTTTGGGAGACGCAAGCGGGGTCAGCAGATCTGGTGCGATGCCAGAGCCGACGGTCAGAGTCCGGATGGAAGAAGATGTGCAGATAGTCATGTCCGTCCCCGTCACGTGGCCCGGAGCTTCGAGCCGCGTGTGAGCGTTCCCGTGGAACGCGCGAAGGTCGTTCCTGCAAGGAATGGCCCGGGGCGCGCGTCGCTGTTTGCAATGCCCTGAAACGCTTTTTCGCCCAACTTTTGCGATGAGCGTTTCATATGTCCTTTGCTACTTTTCCTGCCCCCTCGACGATTGCCGAAGATGCATTCGCCGATCTCCCCCTGCTCAATACCGAACCGGTTCCGCCACGCATTGCCGCTGCGTTGCAGGCCATGCGCGATGGTCGCGCGGTGATCTTGCAGGATGACCACGACCGCGAGAACGAAGCCGACCTGATCGTCTCTGCCGAGCGACTCACCAACGAGACGATGGCATTGCTGATCCGCGAGTGCAGCGGGATTGTCTGCCTGTGCCTGCCCGATGAGCGGATTCGCGCGCTCGAACTGCCGCCCATGTCGGTCAACAACGAGAGTCGTCATGGTACGGCCTTCACCGTGTCGATCGAAGCGCGTGACGGCGTGACGACCGGCGTATCCGCCGCTGACCGCGTGACAACGATTCGCGCGGCGATTGCCGATGACGCGCAGCCCGCCGACATCGTTCGTCCTGGCCACGTGTTCCCGTTGCGTGCGACGCCCGGTGGTGTGCTGGCGCGCCGTGGTCACACCGAAGGCACGGTGGATCTGGCGATTCTCGCGGGCCTCAAGCCGGCCGGCGTGCTGTGCGAGTTGATGAACCCGGACGGCACGATGACGCGTGGCGCTGACGTCGAACGCTTCGCAGCACAACACAATCTGCCGATGCTGACGATTGCCGAGCTGGTGGAATTCCGCGCGGCGCTGGCTGCTGCGCGCGAGTGCTGCACGGATGTGGCGTGAGATGAACTGAGCGGCGTGGCGTGACGGCTAGTGCGTCACGCCGCGTACGCCTCACGACTGCACGTCGCCGAAATCCCCTCGCACGCCCGCCTCGACCAGCGCGGGCAGTTCATCCATGTGCTGCATGATGCGGGTGATGCCCATCTTGCGCAGCACGTCCGCGTAGCCATCGGGGATATGACTCGCGCCCACGAAGGCGATCGTCTTCATACCCGCCGCCCGCGCCGCATTCAAACCGGCAATGCTGTCCTCGACTACGAGGCAGCGCGCCGGCTCCACGCCCAGTTGCTGCGCGGCGAACAGATACACATCAGGATAGGGCTTTGGCCGTTCGACCTGATCGGCGCTGAAAATGCGTTCACCGAAAATCTGCTGCAAGCCCGCGCGCCGTACCGATGCCAGCACACGCTGCATGCCGCTGTTCGACACCACAGCGGCCGGCAGGGTCACGCGTTGCAGCGCATCTCGTACACCGCCAATGGGGCTGAGCCGGGACGCCAGCGCCACTTCGACGTTGTGTTCGACCGTTTGCAGAAAATTTTCCGGTAGCTGGATGTTCAACGACGTTTCGAGGCCGGCAAGAAAGCGTGAAGTCTGCTGACCAAAAGCCGTCTTCACGATGCTGACAAAGTCGATGCCGGGAAAGGTAGTGGTGAGCGTTTCGAGCAGGACGTGATCAGCGATGACTTCGCTGTCGACGAGCACGCCGTCGCAGTCACAGATGAGATGATCGAGCATGCGGCAAAGGAGGACGAGTGCACGCGGTCCATGAGACCGCGCAGGGGTGAAAGCGCCATCATACGTGCTTTGCGGCCGCCTGCGCGTGGCTTCTCGTGGGGTTCTTACCCGGATCGTGCTGCCTCAGCGTGTACCTCGGTCCGTGTCTTAGTGCAGACGCATGTAGATCCATGCCGCCGCCGCACCACCGGCGAGCGGCCCGAGCACCGGCACCCATGCGTAATGCCAGTCGCTGTCGCGCTTGCCGGGGATGGGTAGCAGCGCGTGCATCAGCCGCGGCGACAGATCGCGTGCCGGGCTCATGGCGTAGCCGGTAGGACCGCCCAGCGAAATGCCGATACCGAGTACCAGCAGGCCGACGGGCAGCGCGTCCAGCGCACCGAGTCCGACCTGCGGCGATGCCAGATACAGCACGCCGAGAATCAGCACGAAGGTGCAGATCATTTCGGTGAGGAAGTTGTGCGGCGCGCTACGGATGGCAGGCGCCGTGCAGAACACGCCGAGCTTGACGTCCGCGTCGGTTTCCCGCGCGAAATGCTGCCGATACGCCATCCACACGAGGCCGGCACCGGCCATGCCGCCGAGCATTTGTGCAGCCACATAGCCCGGCACTTTGGCCCACGCGAATTTGCCAGCCAAAGCGAGGCTGATGGTCACGACCGGATTCAGATGCGCGCCGCTGAACGACGCCGTCATGAACACGGCAATGAACACAGCCATCGCCCAGCCCATCACGATGACGATCAGGTCGGCGCCTTTGCCCTTGGTGCGGGCGAGCAACACGTTGGCGACGGCGCCGTCGCCCAATAGCACGAGCATCGCAGTGCCGATGAATTCGGCAAGATAGGGTGACATGATTCGCTCTCCATATTGTTTTTGTTGGAAGCCGCTCGAGATGCCACTCGGGCGGCTTCGCAGTATCAGCACGGCGCTGAGATGGCGGCGCTTCGGCGGTAATGGCCTCGTCGAGCCGCCGCGGATTTCAGCGCGCGTCGGCCCAGGCTTTGGCGGCACGGATGGCGCGTTGCCAGCCGGCCAGGTTGCTGTCGACATCGTCCGGTGCCATGTCCGGCGTGAAGCGGCGATCCAGCGCCCATTGGCTTTGCAGTTCGTCGACGTCCTTCCAGTAGCCCACTGCCAGTCCGGCGAGATAGGCCGCGCCGAGCGCGGTCGTTTCGCTGACCTTCGGACGCACGGCGTCGACGCCGAGAATGTCCGCCTGGAACTGCATCAACAGATTGTTGGCGCAGGCGCCGCCATCCACGCGCAATTCGTCGATACGCAGGCCGGAATCCGCTTCCATGGCCTTGAGCACGTCGAGCGATTGATAGGCGATCGAATCGAGCGCGGCCCGCGCAATATGCGCTGAGGTGGTGCCACGCGTGACACCGAACAGCGTGCCGCGTGCGCGCGCATTCCAGTGCGGCGCGCCGAGCCCCGCGAAGGCGGGCACGAGGTACACGCCGTCGCTATGCGGCACGCCGCGGGCGAGCGTTTCGATTTCCGCCGCCGTTCTGATGATGCCGAGGCCGTCGCGCAGCCATTGCACCACCGCGCCCGCAATGAAGATGCTGCCTTCCAGCGCGTAGTTGATCTGGTCGCCGATCTGCCAGGCAATCGTCGTCACGAGGTTGTTCTTCGATTCGATCGGCTTGTCGCCCGTGTTCATCACAAGGAAACAGCCTGTGCCGTAGGTGTTTTTCACCATGCCCGAGCGGGTGCACATCTGGCCGAACAGCGCGGCGTGCTGGTCGCCTGCGATACCGGCAAGCGGAATCTTCGAGGCGAACACCGTGGTCTTGGTAGGACCATAAACCTCCGACGACGGCCGTACTTCCGGCAGCATGCTGCGCGGAATATCGAGTGCGGCAAGCAGTTCATCGTCCCATTGCAGGGTATGGATATTGAAGAGCATGGTGCGCGACGCGTTGGTGACGTCGGTCACGTGCAGGCCGTGTTTGGTGAAGTTCCACACGAGCCAGCTATCCACCGTGCCGAAGGCGAGACGCCCTTGCTTTGCCTTCTCACGTGCTCCTTCGACGTTGTCGAGAATCCAGCGAATCTTGGTGGCCGAGAAATACGAGTCGATCGGCAAACCAGTCTTGGCGCGGACCTCTTCTTCGAGCCCTTGCGCCTTGAGTTCGTCGCAGAAATCGGCGGTGCGGCGGTCCTGCCAAACGATTGCGTTGTAGATCGGATGACCGGTTTCGCGATCCCAGACAATCGTGGTCTCGCGCTGATTCGTGATGCCGATCGCGGCGATCGACGTGCCGTTCATGCCGGCACGCGTGACGGCTTCAGCGGCGACACCGGCCTGGGTCGACCAGATTTCCTGCGGGTCGTGTTCCACCCAGCCTGGTCGCGGGTAGATCTGCTGAAATTCTTTTTGGGCCGTGGATACGACGTTGCCCTGACGGTCGAAAAGCATGGCACGCGAACTGGTGGTGCCCTGGTCAAGCGCGAGGATGTACTGATCCTGCATTGTCTCTTCTCCATGTTTTATGAGTCGCAACGGCTCTCAGTCCGGCGACGGACACGGCATGTTGCGATCAGCGCCGCAACGGCCGTACTACGGTGCAATCCCTCACGAACGTACGTGCTGGAATGCGGTGTTTTTCGAGCCTTGCCAAAGGCTCGTGTCAGCGCCGCGCATGAAGCGGGCGCGACGCGCTTGCTTCAGTCACTCGCTTACGCGGGCTGCGGCGTGGGGCTGGACACTGCCCTGGACATTGCTGCTGCGATCCGTTGGATCGTTTTTCCCCGTGCCGCGTTCACTCGCTACCGCAAGCGGTTGCGAGCGCGGCAAGGTGCGGGCGAACCACGCGTCGATCTGTTGCGTGACGTTTTCCAGTGTGCCCGGCTCGACATGCAACCCGAGCTTGGAGCGGCGCCACAACACGTCTTGCGCGCTGCGTGCCCATTCGGTGTCGCGCAGATAAATCAATTCGGCCTCGTAGAGACCCGGCGCGAAAGCCGGCCCAAGCTCATCCAGCGAACGCGCCGTGCCGATGACCCGTGGCGACCGTGTGCCGTAAGCGCGCGCATAACGGTGTGCGAGCGCGGCGGGCAACCAGCTGAATTGCTGCTGAAGCCGCTCGAAGAAGCGCTCGAAGTTTGCCTCGGCCATGTCGCCGCCGGGCAAGGGCACGCCGGCGGTCCAGCTCGCAGCCGGTCGCTTCAGCGCACGACTGAGTTCATCCACGGCCTCTTCCGCGAGCTTGCGAAACGTCGTGATCTTGCCGCCGAATACCGACAGCAGCGGCGCCTCGCCAGCGGGCGCGTCGAGTTCGAGTTGGTAGTCGCGCGTGACGGCGGAGGGGTTGTCCGCGCCTTCTTCCTCGAGCAGCGGACGCACGCCGGAGTAGGTCCACCGCACGTCCTGCGGCGTGATGTGCTGCTTGAAATAGCGGTTGATGGAGTCGCACAGATACTGCGTCTCGTCACCGTCGATGGCGACCTTGGCCGGGTCGCCGCGGTATTCGATGTCCGTCGTGCCGATCAGCGTGTAATCGTGCTCGTACGGAATGGCGAAGATGATCCGCTTGTCCGGGTTCTGGAAGATGTACGCGTGATCGTGATCGAACAGGCGCCGCGTGACGATGTGGCTGCCTTTGACAAGCCGCACGCTGTGGCTCGCTTCGCGGCCCAGCGCGCCGTGCAGCAGGGCGCCCACCCAAGGACCGGCGGCGTTGGCAATCGCTCCGGCGCGTACGTCGAGCTGCGTGCCGTCGGTACGCTGCAGCCGCGCCTGCCACTCGCCGCCCGCCCGCACCGCGCTGACCAGACGCGTGCGCGTCAGGATGCTGGCGCCGCGCTCCTGGGCATCCAGCGCATTCAGCACGACCAGCCGCGCGTCGTTGACCCAGCCGTCCGAATAGACAAAGCCACGCTTGATGGAATCGACCAGCGGCGCGCCGGCCGGATGGCGGCGCATGTCGATGCCGCGCGAACCCGGCAGCAGCTCACGCCGCGCCAGATGATCGTAGAGAAACAGCCCGGCGCGGATCATCCACGCGGGACGCAGGTTCGGCATATGTGGCATCACGAAGCGCAGCGGCCACATGATGTGCGGCGCTGCGCGCAGCAAGGTTTCGCGCTCTTGCAGCGCCTTGCGCACGAGCCCGAACTCGCGGTACTCCAGATAGCGCAAACCGCCGTGGATGAGCTTGGTGCTGGCCGACGAGGTGTGCGCCGCCAGATCGTCCTGTTCGCACAGCAGCACGGACAGGCCGCGCCCCGCGGCATCCCGCGCGATGCCGGCGCCGTTGATTCCGCCGCCGACCACGAGCAAATCGTATCTTGCGCCTTGCGTCACCTGATGCGTCCTTTGCGTTTTGTGAAGAAAGTCGTCCGAACCTCATTCGAACCAACTGTGTTCGTTTTCGAACTTTAATGAACAAATTCGAAAAAGTAAAGTTCGGGTCCGCTAACCCGATGACGAGATGTGGCGCAAATCGGTGCCACCGGGGATACTCACGGCAATAGCCATAACGAGGTGCGAGATGCGGGGACTTTGGACAGCAGGAGCGATTGGGGTGATCGGCGCGGCGGCCTTGCTTGGCGGCTGCGTCAGCACGCCTAATCTGGCGGGAAGCTTTGGTGCGCCGTCGTTTGCGGCGTTACAGCAGGTTTGCAGCGCGACGCCTGTGGATTACGGCAACGACGCGCAATCCGTGTACACGACCTTCTACGACGCTTACGTCGCAAACCGGCGCGGCAAACTATCAAAGGATGATTACTGCGCGTTCCAGACGGCCATCGCGCAGCACTACACGACGCTCGGGACGAACAGCGATCCGCAGGCGCGGAATCAGTGGGTGGCGTTCTTTCTCGATCAGCGCGCGAAAGCGATTAGCTGGCGCGCGGCGGTGGACCCCACCTTGCGGGCGGGTTGAGCGGGGCCATGCTGCTCGACGCCGCAGCGAACCGCACGGAGTAAAAGCCAGAGGAGGTGTTTGGCGCTGGGGTCGCGTGCTTGCCAAATGAGGCAGCTCGAACACGCCGCCCCGAAGCCCAGCCAGGGATAATTCCGTGCGCCACCTGGGCGCACGGCACTACATCAGGAAAACCGCTTGATCGCCCGGATTGCCGAGTCACCAATCTCGGTGACGCGCCATTGCTTGAGGCCGGAAGCGAGTTTTTCGAGCTGAACGAGTTGCCGTTCGAGCAGCGCGTCGAGTTCGTCTCGTTCCATTTCGACCTGGTTCGGAGCATCCTTTACGAGCAACAACGTGGCGAATTCATGCGGACTCAGCATCGTTTCTCTCCATGTCAAGCGTAGCGCGGACAGCTTTGCAGGCAATGGCCAAGCGGCGCGACGGGCGCGCGGCGATCCGCTACAGGATCAGGCGGGAGGTACAGCTGTTTCTTCCGGCGCGAGATGGAAACGGCGTCGGGGAATTGGAGTGTAGTCAAACCCGTTGCGAACGCCAACTGATCCCCTGAAAATTTTCCCTTTGACATTCGGGTCGCTCAGAGGCGGTATGGATTACCGGTCAAATCCTTGATTTCACGCGAGGTTTTGCGTGCGGTGCAACATGGCCGGGGCGCGCGGAGACGGTTCGCGCGGGGCCGTGCATGACGAGCGCGAAGGCACGCCGCGCCTGTTACTGTGCGACGTAGACCTGGGTGCCGGCGTTCGCGAGGATCTCGGTCATCTCGGCGGGCGGGGCGGCGTCGGTGAAGAGGGCGTCGATCTGATCCAGATGACCCTGACGCACCAGCGCGGGACGGCCGAACTTGGAATGATCCGCCGCGAGGAACACGGTGCGCGCATGTTCGATGATCGCTTCGGCCACGCGCACCTCGCGGGTGTCGAAGTCGCGCAGCGTGCCGTCCGGCTCGATGCTCGACGTGCCGATGATGGCGAAGTCCACCCGGAACTGGCGAATGAAGTCGATGGCCAGTTCCCCCACGATGCCTTTGTCCCACGGCCGCACGATGCCGCCCGTCACCAGCACCTCGCAGTCCGGATAGCCGCTCATCATGCTGGCCACGTTCAGATTGTTGGTGATCACCCGCAAGCCGCGATGCCGGTTCAGCGCGCGGGCCACCTCCTCGGTAGTCGTGCCGAGGTTGATGAAGAGCGAGGCCTGATCGGGGATATGCGAGGCCACGAGTCCCGCAATACGCCGCTTTTCGTCATGGAACATGCGCTGCCGCGCGGTGTAAGAGACGTTCTCGGAGCTGGTGGGCAGGCTTGCGCCGCCGTGATACCGGCGTAACAGGTTCATGTCGGCCAGCCAGTTGACGTCGCGCCGAATGGTCTGCGGTGTCACTTCGAAGTGCGCAGCCAGGTCGTCCACGGTGACGAAGCCGTCGCGTTGCACCCACTCCAGCAATTCCTGTTGACGTGCGTTAAGGGTGAGGCGAGGGTCTCGGGTCATGTGTCTCGGGTCACGTATTGGCTTTGATGCTCCGCGCAGCGCGGCGGCGAAAGCGAGCGGTGTGATGTGATGGGCGTATTGTAAGACCATCTGACGCTCGGGCCGCATGGGTCACACGTGCCGTCTGCCTGTGCGGCAGAGGCATGCTCGTAACTGATCCTTGGGTTCAGATGGTGAGCTTGAGTCGCTGAACCATTGAGCGAATCACAGCATTGGTTCATGTGAGAAATGCATTTGCGTTTTGAGCGGCTTCGCGTTGCAATCCAGGGTCGCTCGCACGATGTTTTTATTGATCACGTCCCGCCGCTCGCGCCGGGACCTGCCTTACGAGAGTTTTCGACATGACCCGCTTCAACTGGCAGAACCCTTATCCGACGCCGCGCCTTCCCGTGTTCGCACGCAACATCGTGTCCACTTCGCATCCGCTCGCGGCGCAAGCGGGTCTGCGCATGCTGTGGAAGGGCGGTAATGCCGTCGACGCGGCCATCGCGGCAGCGGCGGCCATCACCGTGGTCGAGCCGGTCTCGTGCGGTCTGGGCGGCGATGCCTTCGCGCTGGTGTGGGATGGCGCGAAGCTACATGGCCTGAACGCGTCGGGCGTGGCGCCGGCCGCGTGGAACGTGGACTACTTCAAGCGCAAGTATGGCGAGGAGCACGGGGTTGCCATCCAGCCCAAGCGCGGCTGGGATGCCGTGACGGTGCCAGGCGTCATCGCAGGTTGGGAGGCCTTGCATCAGAAATTCGGCTCGCTGCCTTTTGCGGACCTGATGGAGCCGGCCATCGAGATTGCCGAGCGTGGTCATGCCGTGGCGAGCATCGTGGCGCACAAGTGGGCGGCGGCCGTGCCTGAGCTACGTGACCAGCCGGGCTTTGCCGAGACCTTCATGCCGCGTGGCCGGGCGCCCGAGGTGAGCGAGCTGGTGCGCTTTCCGGGCCACGCCAACACGCTGCGCAAGCTCGCCGAGCAGGGGCCGCGTGCCTACTACGAAGGTGAGATCGCCGAGAAGATTGCCGCGTTTGCGCGCGCCGGCGGCGGGGCGATGACGCTCGATGATCTGCGCAACTACCGCGCCGATTGGGTCGAGCCGATTGCGAAAGACTACCGAGGATACACGGTCCACGAAATTCCGCCGAATGGCCAGGGCATCGCCGCGCTGATCGCGCTCGGCATTCTCGAGAAGTTCGATGTCGGCGCGCTCGCAGTGGATAGCGTCGAATCGCAACATCTGCAGATCGAAGCGATGAAGCTCGCCTTCGCGGATGTGTACCGCTACGTGGCCGACCCACGCTCGATGGAAGTGACGCCCGAGCAGATGCTCGACGATGCTTACCTCACGGCACGCGCGAAGCTGATCGATCCGAAGCGCGCCACGCAGTTCGACTTCGGCATGCCCAAGGCAGGCGGCACGATCTATATGTCCGTCGCCGACGAGCGCGGCATGATGGTCAGTTTTATCCAGTCGAATTACATGGGCTTCGGCTCGGGCGTCGTCGTGCCGGGCATGGGCATCGCCCTGCAGAACCGTGGCTGCGGATTCTCGATGGATCCGAAATCACCGAATGTCGTCGCAGGCGGCAAGCGGCCGTTTCATACGATCATCCCGGCATTCCTTACGCAACAGGTGGAGGGCAGGCAGGAAGCAGTGATGAGCTTCGGCGTGATGGGCGGTGATATGCAACCGCAAGGGCATCTGCAGTCCATCGTGCGCATGCTCGACTATGGCCAGCAACCGCAGGCTGCCTGCGATGCGCCGCGCTGGAAGGTGAACCGCGATTTCACCATCGACATCGAAGCCACGCTCGACGCGCAGACCGCACGGGCGTTGCAGGCACGCGGCCACACGATCAAGTCCGTCGACGATCCCTATATGGACTTCGGCTCCGGTCAATACATCTGGAAGCTCGACCGCAATGAGCCCGAACGCGGTTATGTGGCGGCCAGCGACAGCCGCCGCGACGGCCTCGCCGCCGGCTTCTGAGCGAGACGTTGCGGCGGTTGGAGGTTCGCTATGCTGCCTTTCAGCGTGGTGATCCGCGTCGAGCGTAGTCGTTAATCAAACAGACCGTCATACGAAAAGGCAGCCCATCGAGGCTGTCTTTTTTCATGGTCTTCGTTCGTCACGTTTTGTTTTGGAACATTTGGACTAGCCCCGCGCCGGAACTGCATGGGGTGCGGCACGGTCTGTGCTATGTGACTGCAGAGTTACGGAACACCAGCTAAGATGCAAGCTATAACGGGTTAACTCTAATTCAAGGCGCTGTATCGAAGAAGAAGCCAGCCGGGCGAGAACCCGGGCCGCCGCCGGCTTGCTCCTCCGTTCGATACAGCTTTCGGAGCAAGAAACGATGCACACTGAGCGTACCCATGTGATGCCCTGGCGGATTGAGGATATCGACCTCAGCCGGGTTGACCGGCAGCGGGCCGTCGCCAATGAAGATCTACTGTTGCTGCTATGTGCCGCTTCATTTATCGAAAGCGGTACAGACCTCTATACAAGCAACCTGAGCACCTTTTTCAACGACGACCCGGAAGTGTCGGCCTGGCTCAACAACGAGTGGGAGCCCGAAGAGATGCAGCATGGCCGGGCATTGAAGACTTACATTGCCCACGTGTGGCCCGAGTTCGACTGGGATCTCGCCTTCCACAATTTTTTCGAGGAGTACAAGCTGACGTGCTCCGTGGAAGATTTCGAAAAGACCCGAGCGCTCGAGATGGTGGCACGCTGCGTCGTGGAAACGGGCACGGCCACGTTGTATCGCGCAATCGGTGAGTGCTCGGACGAGCCGGTGCTCAAAGAGATCACGGACAACATCCGCACAGACGAAGTGCGTCACTATAAGCACTTTTTCGCGTACTTCAAGAAGTACAACAAGATCGAAGGGAATGGTCGTCTCGCCGTGCTCGGCGCGTTGATGCGTCGCGTGCTGGAGATCAAGAACGAAGACTCCGAGATCGCGTTGCGCCATGTGTTCGCGATTCGCTATCCGGAGCGCGTGCATGACTCGGCTTATAACCGTGACCGTGCCGCGCGCATCAACAGGCTCGTGCGGCGCAATCTGTCTGCGGATATGTGCGTGAAGATGCTGCTCAAGCCGCTCGACCTGCCCGCAAAGATTCAGCCGGGCGTGCACTACCCGCTGTCGAAGGTTGCGCAGCATGTGTTTTTCCGTTGATGCGTGATGGTCCGCGCTTGCTGCTCACATGCGCACTGAACGGTTTAACCTGTCAGGCGTAGCGAGCGGCGGATTCGACAAATGGCCCGCGTGTGCGGGCCATTTGTTTTGATGCCACGTTTGATGTTCGATTTGACCTGAGCATTGATCACCAGCTTGGAGGCGGGCCATGACAGATTCAGCAGGAGCGCGCTCGCTCGTGAACGAGACCTTCGATGAATGGCCCGACGCGGCGCGTGCGTTATTCGATGGATCGTCGCTCGCGAGCAAGACGGGCTTGACGGCTTCGCTGATGACCGTCGACGCGAACGAGCATGTGCGCACCTCGTTGCTTGGCGTGGGCGAACTGTATGCGCCCGATTCGCGCACGCTGTGCGTGGCGCTCTGGCCAGGCTCGCGGGCGGCGGGCGTGCTGTCCAAAAGCGGACGCGGCGCGCTGACGTTTGTCTGCGAGGACGCGTTCTATCAGGTGCAGTTGCGCTTCGAGCCGCTGCCGGCAATCGCCACGCAGCAGAGTGCACTGCTGTACTTCTCAGGCTTGATAGACACCGGCGAGACGCAGCGCGTCGGTTATGCGCGTCTGACGAGCGGCATCACGTTCGAACTGGGAGAGGGGAGTGAGACGGTGCTCGAAAGATGGGAACAGCAGATCGAGCACCTGAAGCAGGCTGCCGCGTTGGCGCGGCGAGGGTAGGTGAAGTGGCGCAGAAAGCGCCACCTCAGGCCATCACTACCGAATCATCAACGCCCGCGCTGACCGCCATTACGCGGCGGCTGCGACGAACCACGCGGTGCATCGCCACGCGGCTTGGCGCCGCCCAGCAGCGCGCCAGGATTGCCGCCTTGCGGCTTGCCCTGGCCCTGCGGCTTGCGGGGCGCATGCGCTGCATGTGAAGCGCCGGCGCTGTCGTGCGTATTCACGCCAGGCTTGCCATGATGACGCGTGGTCTCGTGGCGCGGGTTCTCTTTACGCACCTGCGGCTGAGTCGGCGCGCTGGCGGGCTTGCTGCCATGCGTGCGTGCCTGCGGCTGACCACCACCATTGCCAGCACTACCAGCATTACCACTGCCAGCAGGACGCTGCCCTGAGCGCTGCGCCGGCTTGGCGGCTGCGCCACCGTCGCGCCGCATGTCGTCACGTCGTGCGCCTTCGCGTTTCGGTGCGCCTTGCCCCTGACGCGGCTGACGGCCACCGCCGCCGCCACCACCCTGGCCACGGCGCAGAATCGGTTCCGGCTTCGCGGTCGGATCCGGTTCGAAGCCGGCAATCACCTCCTGCGGCACCGCACGCTTGATGAGCTTCTCGATGTCCTTCAGCAACTGCAGTTCATCGACGCACACCAGCGACACCGCTTCACCACTTGCCCCCGCGCGACCCGTGCGGCCGATGCGGTGCACGTAGTCTTCCGGCACGTTCGGCAGATCGTAGTTGACCACGTGCGGCAACTGGTCGATGTCGATACCGCGCGCGGCGATATCCGTTGCCACCAGCACCTGCAACGTATTGGTCTTGAACTCGGCGAGCGCGCGCGTACGCGCCGACTGGCTCTTGTTGCCGTGAATGGCCAGCGCGCTGATGCCGTCCTTGGTCAACTGCTCGGCGAGCCGGTTCGCGCCGTGCTTGGTGCGCGTGAACACCAGCACCTGGAACCAGTTGTGTTCCTTGATCAGATGCGTGAGCAGTTCGCGCTTCTTGTCGCGGTCCACCGGGTGGATCTTCTGCGCCACCAGTTCGGCAGTGGTGTTACGACGCGCGACTTCGATCAACGCCGGCGAATCGAGCAGGTTGTCGGCGAGCGCCTTGATCTCATCGGAGAACGTCGCGGAGAACAGCAGGTTCTGGCGCTTGGGCGGCAGCTTGGCCAGCACGCGCTTGATGTCGTGGATGAAGCCCATGTCGAGCATGCGATCGGCTTCGTCGAGAACGAGGATCTCGAGATGCGACAGATCGATGGTCTTCTGCTGCATGTGATCGAGCAGACGTCCAGGCGTGGCCACGACGATGTCGATACCTCGCCGCAAGGCGTCGATCTGCGGATTGATGCCGACGCCACCAAACATCACCGTGGACTTCAGCTTCAGATACTTGCCGTAAGCGCGCACGCTCTCTTCGACCTGCGCAGCGAGTTCGCGCGTAGGCGTGAGAATCAGCGCGCGGACCACGCGCTTGCCGGCGGCCGTTGTCACCGGCGGCATGCTGTTCAGACGTTGCAGGATGGGCAGCGTGAAGCCGGCGGTCTTGCCGGTGCCGGTCTGCGCGCCGGCCAGCAGGTCGCCGCCGTTCAGCACGGCCGGGATGGCCTGCAACTGGATGGGAGTCGGAGAGGTATAGCCGAGTTCGTGAACAGCGCGGACCAGCGGTTCGGACAAGCCGAGGGAATCAAAAGACATAAAAACTCTTTGCAATGCAGTATCGCGAACGGCAAACGCGCAGCCAGCAGGCGCGCTTCGAGGCCAAAGCCCAGGTCCGGTCGCAGGGAAATCGGCGGCACGCGCCAGCGCGTGCCGAATGCTTCAACGCGTTATCAAGACACGTTGACTGGCCTTTAGTTGCACTTCGCCGTCGTGGGATGTCACGCGACGTAGCGCGCGACACTGACGAATTGACACAGACTGCCCGCCAGTACGAACAGGTGCCAGATACCATGTCCGTGCCGGATGCGCTCGTCGTTGATGAAGAAGTAGATGCCGACACTGTAGATGACTCCGCCGGCCACGAGCCATGCGGTGCCTGCGGCCGGTAACGCTTCGACCAGCGGGCGGACGGCAACGAGCGCAAGCCATCCCATCAAGACATACAGCACCATCGAAACGCTGCGGGTACGTCGCCCGAGCGTGAGTTCCTGCACGATACCCAACGCGGCCAACCCCCAGCTCACGCCGAATAACGACCAGCCCCACGGTCCGCGCAAGGTGACGAGCGTGAACGGGGTGTAGCTGCCGGCGATCAGCAGGTAGATCGCCGAATGGTCGCACTTCTGCAGGACCGCCTTCGCGCGCGGACTACGCACGCTGTGGTAGAGCGTGGAGATAGCATACAGCACGAACAGCATCGCGCCATAAACGCTGAAGCTGACGACCTTGTACGCATCGCCATCGAGCGCGCCCATCGTCACGAGCGTTGCCAGCCCCGCCACCGACAGCAGCGCGCCGACGAAGTGCGTAATGCTGTTGAAACGCTCACCGACTTGCACGACTTCTTCCCCCACCCGGTTTCGGCACGTGCGCCATTGTGCGCGCACGGCTCTGCCACCGGTCCTGAAAAAACGAAGGGCGCGGCCGCGGTTTCCCGCAGGCCGCGCCCTCCATGTCTCTCGCGTCGCCTAGTCGAGCGGCGCGGAACGCAGATCAGAAACCTGCTGCGGCGACACCGGCGTACCGTGGTTGCCCCACGACATACGAATGTAGGTGACGACTGCAGCCACTTCTTGATTCGACAGCGCTTGCGCGAACGGCGGCATGCCGTACGGGCGCGGATTGCCACCCGTACTCGGCGGATATCCGCCGTTCAGCACCATGCGAATCGGGTTCACAGCCGACGGCATCTGGATCGACTGGTTGTTCGCCAGCGGCGGGAAGTTCGGCGGCTGGCCGAGACCATTCGCTTCGTGACACTTCGCGCAGTTGTCAGCGTAGATCTTCTGGCCTTGCTGCAACAGTTCGGTTCCGAACTGTTGCGAAGTTTGCAGCTGCAGGTTTTCCGGCGCTTCGCTCTTCTGCGGAATGGTCTTCAGGTATGTTGCAATGGCCTGAACGTCTTCATCCGTCATGTACTGCATGCTGTTGTGGACCACTTCCGCCATCGGGCCGAACACCGCACCGCGTTGCGAAGTGCCGTTCTTCAGCAGGTCCTGGATGTCCTTGATGTCCCAGTCGCCGAGGCCGGCTTCCTTGTTGGACGTGAGCGACGGGGCGTACCAGTTCTGCAACGGGATCAGGCCGCCCGCGAAGGCCGCCGAGTTCACCGGGCCGCCCATTGCGTTGATCGACGTGTGGCACATGCCGCAGTGGCCGAGGCCTTCGATCAGGTACGCGCCGCGGTTCCATTCCACCGACCTGGTCGGATCCGGCTTGTATTCGCCTTCACGGAAGAACAGCGTGCGCCAGCCGATCAGCAGGTTGCGGTTGTTGAACGGGAACTTCAGTTCATGCGGACGGCTCGGCACGTTGACCGGCGCGACCGAGCGCAGGTACGCGTACATCGCGTCCGAATCGGCGCGCGAGACCTTCGTGTAGCTGGTGAACGGGAAGGCCGGGTAGAGCAGGCTGCCGTCTTTCGAGCGGCCCGTGTGCAAGGCGCGATAGAAGTCGTCCTGGCTCCACTTGCCGATACCGTACTGGTCGTCAGGCGTGATGTTCGGCGTGAACAGCGTGCCGAACGGCGTCAGCATGGGCAGGCCGCCGGCGAATTCCTTGCCGCCGCGCACCGTGTGGCAGGCGATACAGTCGCCGGCGCGGGCGAGATACTCGCCCCTCTTGATCAGTTCGGCCTGGTCGGCGGGCGTAGCCGCCATGGCGCTGCCGTTGTGCAGGTAGTCGCCGCCCGACCACAGGACGGGAACGAGGGCAGCGGCCGCGACCACGACGACTGCCGAGAGGGCGAACAAGGACTTGCGTTTCATTGGTTATCTCTCCCGGTGCCTTATTGCGGTTCGCTGCCGCAGGCAAGCGGAGTCTTCATCGAGCGGGCCGGAGCCGGCACGGGGTTTTGCGGGGCCGACTGCGTCGACAGCCAGGAGGCAACGGCGTTCACATCATCATCGGTCAGTCGCGTGGCGATTGTGTGCATGCAGTCAGGCGCGATGGCGTGACGCGAACCCGAGCGCCATGCGCCGAGCTGCGCGCTGATGTAGTCCGAGTGCAGGCCGACGAGACCTGGGATAGCCGGTTCCATACCCGTCAGTGCCTTGCCGTGACAGGCGGCGCAGGCCGGGATCTCTCTGGCCGGGTCGCCGTGCAGCACGATGTTTTCACCGCGTGCCAGCGTGTCGGCGGAGACTGTGGGCCTGGCCGGCGGCGGGTAGGGCGGACGTTGCTGGGAGAAGTACGTCGCGATCTGATGAAGGTAGTCGTCCGAGAGATACGTGACGAGGTAGTTCATGGGCGGGTACTTGCGGCGCCCTTCGCGGAAGTTCTTCAGCTGGTTGTACAGATAGTCAGCCGGCTTGCCTGCGAGGCGCGGGAAGTAGTCGTTGTCGGTCCCCTGGCCATGCGTGCCGTGACACGCCGTGCAGCCCTGCACGCGCGCTTCCATCGTGTCGGGAGCCTGAGGTTGAGTCTGCGCTTTCGCAGCGCTATAGACGCCAGCAGCGCCGATCAGCAGAAGGGCAAGCAGCGGGCGGAAAATGCGTCTTGAAGACACGCGTAACTCCATCAAATTCGGGGACCCGACCGAACTTCGAGGCGGCTCGGCTTGAGTGCAGCTGGCGCTGCGGCGACGCAGCATTCTATCATCGATGGGTGATGGTGACTATTTGCCACAGGCGACACGATGCCTCTCGTAAACGCCGATGTGACAGTTTGACATAGTTGTGATGCGGGGTTGTCCAGCAAGGCCTCGAGCATCACGCAAAAGTCCTTTTCCGGTTTTTGCCATCCTCGACCCCTCTGCCGTGAGCTTCGGAACGAATGTGCCCGCAACGACATTGAACCCACACGCGTGCAGACCATCGAAGCGTACACTCCCGGGGCGCCGGTGTCTTGCTGCGCCGCCCGCGATCCGTTGTTCCTTTGTTTAGCTCGCTAGCTTGAGTTCCTTCCGACCCACCACCTGCCTTACATGAATCTATCTGATTTCTCCTGCCCAGCGCGCCTCGCGCCGGCGGTCTGCGGCGCGCCGTGCGCCGTGCACTGCCAGGCTTCAGTTCAACGACATCCCGCTTGCCGCCGCGCCGCCGCTGCCGGCCAACTTTCCCACGGCGCGTTCGCGTTCGATACCCAATGATCGTAGACGGACTCTGGATCGGGCAGGTCGCAATGGCCGCGCTCATGAATGTCGCGTTTGCGTTCGCCGTCGGATCGGCGCTGCTCGGCGCATGGCTCGTCAAGGATGGTCAGGGCAAGGCGGCCCCGGCGCGTCTCGCATGGTTGCGGGCGCAACGCTCGTTTGTGACGGCGAGCATCGTGCTGCTGCTGGCCGATCTCGGCTGGCTGTTGTATGAGGCCGCGTCGATGAGCGCCGTCACGTTGCCGCACGCGTTCGGCGTGATTCCCACGGTGCTTGCGCAAACGCACGTGGGCTACGCGTGGAGCGTCGCGTTCGTCGGCGCGCTGGTGTTGCTGTTGACGGCGTTGTCCTCGTCGACCGGTACCTGGCGTAACGCCTTCCTGTGGCTCGCGGTGATTGCCATTGCCGCCGGCAAGGCGTCGCTCGGGCACGCGGCCGATGGCGGCACGATCTCGGAAGCGATCGGCGTGCATGTCCTGCACGTGCTCGCGGCGACAGTGTGGAGCGGGCTCGTCATCGCATCCGGTCTCGCGGTGCTGCCGGCGCTCGGTACGTCGACCGCACGCGGCATGCTGATTCGCACGGCCTTGCAGATATCGAACGTGTCGCTGGTCGCCGTGGGCTTCGTGCTGCTGACGGGCATCTTCAACGCCGTGCGCGGCGCGGGCGGTTCGTTTAGCACGCTCGAACTCAGCACGTGGGGGCATGTGTTGATGCTCAAGCTCGCGCTGGTCGCGATGGTGCTGGCGCTCGGCGCAATGAACCGCTTCTCGGCGCTGCCGCGTCTGCGGCGTACGGCTTCCACGATGGATGCCCACACGTTCACCAACCTGTTGTATCTGGAAGCGCTGGCGATGCTCGGCGTGCTGGTCGCCGCCGCGGCGCTGTCGCACGTTGCACCGGCGTTTGCCGCGTTGGGTTGAGGCCGGGGGCAAGGCTAAGTCTGCCCGCCGCGCCACATAAAAAAGCGCCGCACAGAAAACTGTGCGGCGCCAAACACACGTGGTCGCCCGGCAGAGCCGGTTGCCCCGTTACTGCCCGTTAAGCTGCAAGTGCCCCTGGCACTCGCTCCAGCATCGTTTCGGAGAACATCTCCTGGCGGAGTTCTCCGTCCTTGTCGAACCATTGGCAAATCGTCCAGGTGCCCGGCGCGAACACCACCGGCCCGGCCCACGTCACCGTCATCGCGGGACCGCCTGATTTGAGCGTCAGCAGGTCGCCGGCGCGCACAACTGTTTTACGTGACAGCAGCTTCATTTCGATTCGTCCCAGCGTCCGTACAGTGCGTTTCAAACCAGCGTCGTTTCAAACATGCCGGCTTATTCGTAGCCGAGCTTGTGTCCGAGGATCGGCGCACAGAACAACGCAATTGCGCAGCCGCTGACCTTGCCTTCGAGTTCTGCGCTCGCGCTATGGGCGCCGTAGAACTGGGTCAGCACGTCGAACAGTTGCGGCAGGCAGTAGATCAGTGCTGCAGCGATGAAACACTTTTCGACGGTCGAGATGCGCCAGCCGCGCTGGAACGCGAGCGCTGCGCCGATGACACGCAGCACGCCGAACACCACGAGTGCGCCTACGGCTGCCTGCTCGCGGATCAGATAGTCTGGAAGGTATTCGCCCATGATCGTTGCTCCCTTGCAATATCGTTTGTATTGCTTAGAGCAAGGAGCAGGCCAGGCGGCTATTCTGGCCCGGAGCGACAGCCGGAGAGGCTTGCTGTACAAGGCTCTCCGCGATTTGCGAAAAGACCGGGCAACGGCTGTTGCTAGCGTTTCGAGGCCGTTCCCGCCCGGGATGTTACGTAACTGAGACGCCGCCGGCGTTACCTCACGTAACGCCGCTTCAGATGCTTTGCGGGCTAACGCACCGACAACTTTTCTGGACCGTTTTTGCGCCCCTGATTCTGTTAGCGAATCCGTTCGATCTTGCCGACGAGGAACAGATACGACAGCGCGCCGACCACGCCCACGGCGCTCATGAACACGAGTGCCGGGCCGAAGTCGTTGCCCTTGACGAGCAGCCCGATCACGATCGGCACGCAGATGGACGACAGGTTGCCCATCAGATTGAACATGCCGCCCGTGAGACCGAGCAGTTCTTTTTTCGCCATGGATGAAACCAGCACCCACGTGATCGACGAGAAGCCGCTGCCGAAGAACGCAATGGCCATGAACAGGATCACCATCGCAGGACTGTCGACGAAGTTCGCGCCCACGATGGCGGTGGACAGCAGCAGCCCGGTGACGATCGGCACCTTGCGTGCGAGCGTGGGCGAGACACCGCGCCGGACCATCGCATCGGAGAGCAGGCCAGACGCCAGAATGCCGACGAACGCCGCCAGAAACGGCACGGCCGCCATGAAGCCTGCCTTGAGAAAATCCATATGGCGATACTTGACGAGGTAGGTGGGAAACCACGTCAGGAAAAACCATAGCGTCGAGGTCACTGCGATCTGGCCAATGTAGACGCCCCACAGCTTGCGGTTGCCGAGTACGGCACGCCAGTCGGCGGCCGTGTAGCGCGCCCGCTGGGTGCGAGCGCCGCTCAGTTCGACGAGCCCCCCGCCGCTGCGGATCGTCTCCAGTTCGGCCTGGTTGATGCCGGGCGCGTCCGCGGGCTCGCGGTACAGCGCATACCAGATCAGCGCCCACACCAGGCCGATCAGGCCGGTGAGAATGAACATGCCCTGCCAGCCGAAACGCGCCTGCGTCAGCACGAGTGCGGGCGTGAGGAACGCGAGTCCCACGTACTGGCCGGATGTGTAGAGCGCAATCGCCCGGGCGCGCTCGCTGTCGGGAAACCAGGTCGTGACGATGCGGTTGAGCGTCGGATAGCACGGCGCTTCGAGCAGTCCGAGCAGCACGCGCAGCGACAGCAAAACCGCGAAGGCGCTGGCGAAACCTTGCACCAGAGTCGCCAGTGACCACAGACCGACGATCAGCGCCATCATCAGACGCGGCCGCGAACGGTCGACCAGCATCCCGCCGGGAATCTGCAGCAGCGCGTACGACCAGCCGAATGCGGAGAAAATCAGGCCCATGTGCGCTGGATCGAGTTGCAGATCCTGTGCAATGGCGGTGGCAGCAATCGAGAGATTGCTGCGATCCAGATACGTGATGACAACGGTGATGAACAGCATCACCAGCAGGCGGTGACGTTTGCCGGTGGCCTGCATCGGCGTGGCGTCCGTCTGCGCTTCTGCTTTTGCGCCTGCTCGTGTGTCTGCTTTTACGCTTGTCCCCACCCTTAGTGCTCCTGTGTTTTTGTTGCGATGAGTTCGCATGGACTTGCCGGCTTGCCCGCTCGCCGGCTCTTGAAACGCAAACGCCGCCCGCAGGCGGCGTTTGTTCACATGCTTACCATTCTGCGACGCTGCCGTCGGTGTGGCGCCACACCGGATTGCGCCAGCGGTGACCGACCTTGGCCATCTCGCGAACCTTCTCTTCGTTCACCTCGATGCCGAGGCCGGGGCCCTGCGGAATCGACACGAAGCCGTCTTCATACTTGAAGACTTCGGGGTTCTTGATGTAGTCGAGCAGGTCGTTGCCCTGGTTGTAGTGAATGCCGAGGCTTTGTTCCTGGATGAACGCGTTGTAGCTGACCGCGTCGATCTGCAGGCAGGTTGCCAGTGCAATCGGACCCAGCGGGCAATGCAGCGCGAGCGCCACGTCATACGCTTCGGCCATCGAGGCGATCTTGCGGCACTCGGTAATGCCGCCCGCGTGCGACGCGTCCGGCTGGATGATGTCCACGTAACCGCCCGAGAGGATGTGCTTGAAATCCCAGCGCGAGTACAGACGCTCGCCCAGTGCGATCGGCGTGTTGGTCTGGTTGACGATGTCGCGCAGCGCCTCGGCGTTTTCGGACAAAACCGGCTCTTCGATGAAGAGCAGCTTGTACGGATCGAGTTCCTTGGCGAGCACCTTCGCCATCGGCTTGTGTACGCGGCCGTGGAAGTCCACGCCAATGCCGATGTTCGGACCCACTGCTTCACGCACGGCAGCAACGTTGTTGATGACGCCCTGCACCTTGTCGAAGGTGTCGATGATCTGCAGTTCTTCCGAGCCGTTCATCTTCACGGCCTTGAAACCGCGATCGACCACCGCGCGCGCGTTGTTCGCGACGTCGCTCGGGCGGTCGCCGCCAATCCACGAGTACACCTTGATGCGGTCGCGCACCTGGCCGCCGAGCAGCGCATGGACCGGCACGCCGTGGTGCTTGCCCTTGATGTCCCACAGGGCCTGGTCGACGCCGGCGATCGCGCTCATCGTGATTGGACCGCCGCGATAGAAGCCGGCGCGGTACATCACCTGCCAATGGTCTTCGATCAGCAGCGGGTCCTTGCCGATCAGGTAGTCGGACAGTTCTTCGACCGCTGCGGCGACGGTATGCGCGCGGCCTTCGACCACCGGCTCACCCCAGCCGACGATGCCTTCGTCCGTTTCGATCTTGAGGAAGCACCAGCGCGGCGGAACGATGAAGGTTTCGAGCTTGGTGATTTTCATGGTGAACGTCTCCTGTATGCGTGCAACGTCATGGCGTGGGTGGCAAATGCCGGCGCGCTGCGGACGTTCAATGATCCGACGATCGAGCCGACGCAATATCCGAGGAGCCACATGCTACAACAAAATCGCCTTTAAATACTATTAATAGTACTATTCCGCCTTGTATGGGTGCGGGATCGTTGTCGCTGATACCACCGGGATGCCCGATAATCGCGGGCGTTCGAGAACAAATGACGCCGCATGGCGGCCTGGAGATTTTTTATTCAACACGATCTGCACGGGCGTGTTGCCCAAATGCTGGCCACGGCCATCCTGCGCGGCGACTACGCGCCAGAGACTGTCTTGCCGCGTGAAGCCGAGTTGATGGACACCTTCGGCGTGAGCCGCACGGTGTTGCGCGAGGCCTTGCGTACGCTGACCTCCAAAGGACTGATCGAGTCGCGTCCGCGGGTGGGTACGCGCGTGCGGCCGCGCATTGCGTGGAATCTGCTGGATGTCGACGTGCTCGACTGGTATTCGCGGGTGGCCGAGCCGTTGACGTTCGCGCTCAAGCTTCAGGAAATGCGCGAGATGATCGAGCCGTACGCCGCCGCGTTGGCTGCGTCGTCCCACACGGAAGAGACGTACACCGCGCTGGCGGCGGCCCACGCTGCGATGGCCGCGGCGCGCAATGTCGACGAATGGGTGCGCGCCGATCTGCGTTTTCATCTGAGCGTGCTGACCGCATGCAGCAACGAACTGTTGATCCCGCTTGGCACCCTGATCGAGCGTACGCTCGAAGCCCAGTTGCGCTTGAACGCGCGCCGCGCCGAGGTGTATAACGCGTCGCTCGCCGAGCATACGGCAGTGTTCGAAGCGATCGGGGCAAGGGACGCAGCGGGCGCGCAGCGCGCGATGGCGGGTCTGCTCGGGGTCACGCGGCGGCGCATCGAGGCGTAGGCGTGGGGGTGAGCCTGGAGCTGGCTGAGGCCGGGCGGATAAAACTATCGTGCCGTTAGAACAGGAGTTTTACAGGCATCGCGGGCCATCGGGATGGCGCCGGTGCCGGCACGTGCGTGTCGTGATGCGGGCTGGCGAGGCGCCTCGCGAGTAGCGAGCCGATCACCGATTCGAGCGCGCTCAGTTCAACCGGCTTCGGCAAAAACACATTCCACAGCGACGATTTTTCCTTGGGTGGGGTATCGCCGGAGGACATGACAATCGGAATCTGCGCGAGCGCCGGATAGTATTTGAGCCGCTCGCAGAGTTCTACGCCGTCGGTGCCGGGCATGTTCCAGTCGGTGACGATCAGGTCGGGCAGACACCGGCTTGCCTTGCTGAGCGCGGCTTGTCCGCTGTTTGCCAGGATGACGTGATAGCCCTGGCTCTCCAGTGCAAGCTGGAAAATCCACAGAGCGTCTTCTTCGTCATCGACCAGCAGAATTGTAGACATGGGGCAGAAAGATAAAAAAGCTTGTCTGCTGTTTCGCAACAACCATGCCCCGCGTGATGAGGTTCCCTAAAGACCCGCAACGTCCGCTGCTCTATGTACGCGCAGTTGCATTTCGTGAGTGCAGATTTGCTGCGATGCTGGGCAGTTGTTTTTCGTTCGTGCCGATGAGAGCGTCGGTAAAAGCGCTGATAAAAGCGCCGAAGGGGAAAGCGGCGCGCCTCGTTCAGGGCGCCGGAGCGTCGCTGGCGTTAGCGATGAGGCTGGCCAGTTGATCCGCCGAGAGCGGCTTGACGACGTGGGCGTCGAAGCCCGCATCCGTGGCCTGGCGCTTGTTGGCTTCGTCGCTGAAGCCGGTCAGTGCCACGAGACGTGTCCTCGCGAGCGCCTGGTTCTGGCGCAGCAGACGCGCGAGGTCCATGCCGCTCATGTCGGGCATCGACACGTCGATCAACGCAAGATCGGGGATGAAGCCGTCGACGATCGCCAGCGCGCCGGCACCGCTATACGCGGTGCGGACCTGGTGGCCGTCGAGTTCGAGCAGCATGGCCAACGCGTCGATGGCGTCGGCCTGGTCGTCTACCAGCAGAATCTGTTTTGCTTGTGCCATGATCAGAAATACTGATTGAAATGAGATCGGCGAGCCGTTGCCCGGCCATCGTTACCGCGTCGCTATTCGGCTCGGTTGCGCTGGACCTGCTGCGCCGTCGCCCGTTAGCGCCACAGGTTTTGCATCAAGGCGAGCAGCGCAACGGGTGCGGTGCCCTTGCGGCAATAGCCGTCGAAATTATGGCGGCCATCGCCCTTTTCGCGGACGTGGTCGTCATCGAGCGACGTGAAGGCAACAATGCCGAGGTTCGGCGTGGGCAGGTAGCTGCGTAGCGCCTGGGCCGTTTCGAAGCCGTCACGTCCGGGCATCATGATGTCGAGCACGACCACGTCGGGCACCCAGTCCCGCACGCAGCGCAGCGCTTCACTGCAGCCATTCGCCGTGCGCGCCTCCACGCCTTCCAGCGAGAGATACGTGGCGAGCGCTTCCGCTGCGCCGGGATTGTCGTCCACCACCAGAACCCGCGGGATGGCATTCAGGACGCGGACCTTGCGAGCGCTCCACGTCTGGCACGAAGATGGGAGTCGGGACAATTTCAACCGCCTGTAAAACAATGAGCCTGGCAGACCAGCAAGCTTCGTGCCGTGATTCGCGTCACGGCGCTTTTCCTTTGCACAACTGCTCGACTGTCGTGAGAAACAGGTTCATCCGCGCTGGTTTTTGTAACCGGACGTTCCACATTTGTACTTCTTCCGCGGCGGGTACCGCCGCCGAATGAACCAGAATGGGCACCCGGGCGAGTTCGGGGTGTGCCCTTAATTGACGGCACAACTCGGCACCGCCCATCAATGGCATCATCCAGTCCGTGATGATCAGATCCGGGATATGGTGCTTCAGGTCTTCCAGCGCCTGCACTCCATTGGGCGCGCTGCGCACCTGATATCCCTCATTAACAAGAACGAATTGCCAGGCAGCGAGTAACTCAGGGTCGTCGTCCACCAGCAGGATTGAATGCATGTCCGACTGCCTTTATTGACTCTTGATTGGTTCTTGGCGTGACCGAGGTTGCGCGTCGCGATCTGCGCGTTATCCGACCGACGCAACGCGTCCACGGGGTTAAAGGTATGCAAAACGCGTTCCATTCGTGGCGGCATT
Source organism: Paraburkholderia sp. DHOC27 (assembly GCF_003429005.1). GTDB lineage: Bacteria > Pseudomonadota > Gammaproteobacteria > Burkholderiales > Burkholderiaceae > Paraburkholderia. The sequence continues at coordinate 74,918 of NZ_QVQV01000003.1, read as the reverse complement.
GCCATGACGGCGCCATTTTCGCGCCCGACGGGTGGCTGTGCAGGGCGGCCGGGTCAATACTCATCGGCAGTTGCGCGGGTTTGGCGTCTAATGGTGCGTGCGGTCTACCTGTTTGCTGGGGCGTCAGAGGGTGGTTCACACCGCGCATTTCATCCTGAAGATGCACTTTCCGTTGTAGAAACGATACTCGTGAGTGGCCGCTATGACCGTTATGCCTGCAGGACCGCTGCGCGGCTTCGCTGATTTCCTGCGCGAGGAGCGCGTCCGTCTGACCGAGCAGTGGATGCGAGATGTGTTCGGGGATGCCGATCTGGTCGAGGCCGACAAGCTGACCTACGAACAACTCGCGGATCATTTGCCGGAGATTCTGGCCGGCCTGTGCGTCGCGCTGGAGGCCGAGGATCTCGAGAAAGTGGAATCGGCCATCGAGCGCGATGCCCGCATGCACGGCATGGTGCGCTGGCGTCAGGGTTACCGCATCGAGGAACTGGTGCGCGAACTCGACCTGTTTCATGCGACGCTGTCCGATGCGCTGGAGACCTTCGCGGACAAGGAGCACGGCTTCACGCGCCGTCACGAGAAACGGGCGCGGCGCCTGATTGCCGAGGCGCTCAGCTTTGTCACGCTGACCTCGATTCGCGAGGTGGTCAGCGAACGCGACCGCAAAATCGACGATTACACGGGCCGGCTCGAGCGGGCGAACCACGAACTGACGCTCAAGCAGCGCTTGGTGAGCGACCTTCACGAATCGCGAATGCAGGTTACGCGCAGCGTGGTGCACGATCTGCGCAATTTCCTGAACGCGTTTTCCGTGGCGCTGCAACTGATCGGCCGCGCGCCGACCAAGGCCGATGCGGCACTCACGCTGGCCAACCGTCAGACGGCGGATATGAAACAACTGGTCGATCAGATGGTGGAGTACTCCGTGGTGCTGGGCGATAACAGTCCGGTGGAGCTGGAACCCTTCAACCTGCGTGAACTGTTCGATGAACTGACGACGTCGTGCCGGCCCGCCGTCGAAGCGAAAGGGCTTGTTTTGCATGCACGCTTTGACGCGCAATTGTCCCGGGTGAGTTCGAATCGTCTCAAGATCAAGCAAGTCGCGCTCAATCTGCTGTCGAACGCGACCAAGTACACCTCTGCGGGAGAAATCGAACTGGCGATGCTTCGCGCCGGCGAGGGCCACTGGTTGATCCGGGTGTCCGATACCGGCATCGGCATCGCGCCGGCCGACACGGATCGCGTGTTCGACGAGTTTGAACGCGCAGCCGGCGATGACATACCGGGCACCGGGTTGGGCCTCGCGATCGTCAAGGAAATCTGCCGCGTGTTGCAAGGGCAGATTCGCTTCGAATCTCACGAGGGCAGCGGCACGGTGTTCGAGATTTGTTTTCCGCTGGAGTTAGTGTTGGAGTGATCGTGCCGAGCATTTTTGCGATGCGTCGTGAAGCTGTGTTGCACGCGCGTTGTGGTTGAGCACTTTTTTATTGACAAGCGATTGCGCGCCATAGACACTTGACGACATGCAAGCGCCCATCCGCATCACTGTTGTGCACCAATTCCGAATGATTACCCAACTGGGTCGATCATCGGGGGCGTGTGCGCGTTAGCATCCTGTAGTAACGCAAGTCACAAAGGCCTCGCCGGTAACGGAAGAGGCCTTTTTAGTTTGTGGCGCCTTCTTCGTCTGCCGGCTCAATTGACGGAGATGACGATGCAAGATGCAATCCCACCCCTTGAGTACTCCTCTTTAACTGGCAGTCCACCTGGTCGCGACGGCGTCTGCGTCGGCGTGTCGCCAAAGCCGCGCCTTGTGATCCATCTGGCGCTTGCGCCTGGACAGACCCTGTCATGGCGCGTGAAGGCTAACTCGGAGATTCGCGCTTTCAGTTCGCGCGTGTGGCTTACGCGCATCTGTTCGTCTTACGACTACTGGCTGCGACCGGGTGAACTGGTGCGCGTTGCCCGTGGCGAGCGGGTTTGGCTCAGCGCTGAGGATGATGCGCATGCGGAAGTGACGTTGACTTGCGATTACCCGGCGCGTGGGGCATGGCTCGACGCGCTGCTGAGTCGCAGCCTGGGGCGCGGCAAGAACGTAGTTGTTGGCGTGTTCTCGGCGCTCAGGCGCTAGAAGGTGGCCCGTTCTTTTATAACTTCTACGGATGATAACGTAGGAGTGCGTAATGCAATGGCGGATTGTTTTTCCGGGCCGGGCTGGGGAGGATAGGGCGGCGGCGTGTGCCAGATGAAACGTGGAATGACGGCGGCGCCATTCGTTCTCTCAATTTTGCGGGCCGGCATACCGTAACATTCGGCGTCGCGTCGCTTGAGACGGCACAGGACTGAAAGTCGAGTCGTCGCCAGAGGGAATCGGAAATGAACTCAGAACGAACCGTTGCCGGAATAGATGTCGGCGGTGACCGGAAAGGCAACCATCTCGTGGTTTTGCGTGGCACGCAGATCTTGCTCAATGCCAGCGCGATTTCGCCGGATCAGATGTTGCAGGAGTGCATCGACCGCGGTGTGGCTGCTGTCGGAATCGACGCGCCTTGCCGATGGGGCGCGGAAGGAACGGGCCGCAGCGCGGAGAAAGCGCTGGCCCGGCAACGCATCTCTTGTTTCGCGACCCCAACCCGCGATCGTGCGATAGGGAATCGAAGCGGCTTCTACCGCTGGATGCTGAACGGAGAGCGTATCTACGACACGTTCTCCCGGCACTTTCCGCTCTTCACGAAGGACGATGCGGACCATGACCGCGTCTGCTTCGAGACGTTTCCGCACGCCATCGCCTCCGCCTTCCTCGGAAGAGAAGTGGCCTCGGCGAAACAAAAGCGAGTCCAGCGCCGACACATTCTGGAGAACGCAGGCATCGAAACGGCTGCGCTGACGAATATTGACTCTGTCGACGCAGCGTTATGCGCGCTGACCGCAACGCTTTTTCTCGCGGAAAAAACACATGCGTACGGCGATGAAGCGGGCGGGTTTATCGTGGTGCCTACCATAACGGCGGCTATGCATCGGGCACCATGAAATAAGCCGTCCTGCGGGTGCGGGACGGCGTCGCCCGCTCCATCCACTAGATGATTCGCTGCTACGACGCCGCGGCGACGATAACGTCGCTGACCGCATCTGGATGAGACAGCATGACGAGATGGCTCGACGCAACCGAACTTCTCGTGGAACCTGCCCGTTCAGCCATCTTGCTTTGCAGAGCCGGTTGAATGGCATGGTCGTGTTCAGCCACGATGTACCACGAGGGTTTGGTTTTCCATGCCGGAGTCGACACCGCATCGCCCAGCGCTTTCGCAGCCGTTGGACCTTGCGTGGCGTATGCAATGAGCTTCTCCGAGTCCGTCAGGTCCTGCCCGAAGCTCGAATCAATTCCTTCGCGCGTGAGCTTCAGGAAGCCTTCGGCGTCGGGGCGAATCTCCGCCGCGAGCGAGGTTGGCTCGACGCTGGCATTCAAGCCACCCGCCGATTCTCCGCTATCCGGCGCGAACGCGGCCACGTACACCAGACCGGTCACCTTGCTTTCGTTACCCGCAACCGTTGCCACGGCACCGCCGTAGGAATGGCCCACCAGAACAACCGGTCCCTCGGCCAGCGCAATGGCGCGTCGCACCACCGCGGCATCTTCTTCCAGCGAGGTGAGCGGCATGGACACCGCAATGCTGCGCAGCCCTCGGGCGTCCAACGCGGAAATGACCTTCGACCAGCATGCAGCATTGGCCCACGCCCCGTGCACCAAAATCGCGGTTACCTGGCTCATCGTTTAATCCTTGGAAAGGGAAGAAGGACTCGAGAGTGTCCGATGTGCCGCGAAGAGACCCTAGTGAAACGTTGCTAAAAGTCGCTAAGCGCGAACCGTGGCGTTGCGCCTGCGTCCGCGACAGTTCCCCTGAACACGTGTTGCCAGCGGCGAGAAGCGAGCCGTTTGCCCGCAACGTGAATGATTCCTTGACCAGAGAAAATTTTTGGATGATCGTTGACGGCGTCTAGCATTGTGCGACTCTGTAAGGAGCGCATAACATTGATTAGGTATGAAGATAACTGGCATTTTGTGGAACATTTCCATGCCGCAGGCGCAGTAGACATCCGGCGCTTCCCAATTAATGAAATTTGTCTTCAGGCCGAGTGCGATGACAGCCAACGCTCCCGTGATCATTTCCACCGACCCCGTTCCGATTGGCGGCCGGCTGGACTTCTGGCAAAGCCAGGTTGGTTCGTTGCTCACGCACCTCGAGTGTTCCAGTTGTGCGTCCGATACGTTTTCTGGTCGAATCACGGCCCACCTTTCGCAACCCGCCAACCTCATCAAGATTGGCGCGGCCACGCACGAGATCGCTCGCGCCAAGCCAAAGCTCTCGCAAGCCGGTGAAGAGCAGGTGTTCATTTGCCTGCAGACAGAAGGCGAGGCAATCGTGGAGCAGGACGGCCGGCGCGGCGTGCTCAAGCCGGGCGACCTGACGCTGCTCGACACGTCCAGGACGTTCAGCGCTGATTTTCCGGCCAGCATGTCGCAACTGGTGCTTCAGGTTCCCAAGGCACTGGTACGCAAGCAGATCGGATCGGTCGAGCGATTCACCGCGACCGTGGTCACGAACCACAGTCCGATTGGCAGCGTCACCAATGAATTCATCAAGACGCTTGCACGAAGCTATGACCGGCTGCCGCCGGCAATGGCGCAACGGCTCACAGAGCACGCCACGGAAATGGCCATGATGGCCGTGGCGTCGTGTGTGGAGAACGAAGGCGCGGTGCGATCGAATGCGTCCAACGGCAAGTCATTGCTGGCATCGCGCGCGCGTGCTTACATCGAAACCAATCTGCGCAACGCGTCCTTGTCGCCTGCTGACGTCGCACAGCACCTCGGCATCTCCAGGCGCTACCTGAGCACGATCTTCGCCTCGGAAGGACAATCCGCTGAGCGATACATCTGGGATCGCCGCCTGGCGAGGTGCGCACGCGACCTGAGAGATCCGGGGCAGTCGAGTCGGTCTATCGGCGATATCGCGTTTGGCTGGGGCTTCAATAGTCTTCCCCATTTCAGTCAATCGTTCAAAACTGCGTTTGGCAAGCCGCCTCGGCATTATCGGAAAGAGTCGTAGCTCGAATCCAGCGGTTGGGCAGGCCCAGTTAACCATTTTCCTCATTCCGCCAAGCCAGCCCGCTTCCTCTCGCGGCTCGCCCGTGCCATGTCCGCTTGCGTGGCCCCAGCAAAGCACCTGCCGCCGTTCACCTTGCGAGATCGTTTTTGCGTGACGTGGCACGAAGTATTTAGGCAGAGAGAACCTGCCGTTCGCGGCGTCAACCAGCATATACACTGCATGCAAGCTAATCAGGAATCGAGCCCGCCAGGCATTGCGGGGCGCGAAGCCTGAAACGAGTTTTTCTCTTCGCATACCAATAGGGTTCCTAACCGTCATTCTGATCCAGATGACGCGTGACCGATATCAACGACGGTGAGAGCGCGCTCGTCGCGGTTTCTCCGTAGGCACATCAACGTACAACAAATAGCGTGACTGACAAGGGCCGAACGTATGCCTGCGCCTCCGGGTTTTGGCCCGGAGGCTTCCTTTGTCGCAACCCACAGACGGAGAATTGAATGAGCAAGTTGACGACGGCCTTTGGAGCGCCAGTTGTAGATAACCAAAATACCCAGACCGCGGGCCGACGCGGACCTGCATTGCTGCAGGACGTCTGGCTGCTGGAGAAGCTTGCGTACTTCGACCGTGAAGTGATTCCGGAGCGGCGCATGCACGCCAAGGGCTCGGGCGCCTTTGGGACCTTCACGGTGACCAACGACATCACGGCGTATTCGCGCGCTGCGCTCTTCTCTGAAATTGGCAAGACCACGGAGATGTTCGCGCGCTTTTCGACAGTCGCGGGCGAGCGCGGCGCGGCCGACGCCGAGCGGGATATCCGCGGCTTCGCGCTCAAGTTTTATACCGAAGAGGGAAACTGGGATCTCGTCGGCAATAACACGCCGGTCTTCTTTCTCAGAGACCCGTTGAAGTTTCCAGACCTCAATCACGCCATCAAGCGGGACCCGAGAACAGGCCTTCGAAACGCAGAGAGCAACTGGGATTTCTTCACGCAACTGCCGGAAGCGCTTCACCAGGTCACCATCATCATGAGCGACCGCGGCATCCCCCGCACGTTCAGGCATATGCACGGATTCGGCAGCCATACGTTCAGCCTGATCAACAAGGCGGGTGAGCGCTTTTGGGTCAAGTTTCATATGCACACGCAGCAAGGCATCGAGAACATGACCGATGAGGAGGCCGTGGAACTGGTTGGGTCTGACCGCGAGACGCATCACCGGGACCTGTATGAATCCATCGAGCGCGGCGAATTTCCGCGCTGGACGTTGTATTTCCAGGTCATGCCGGAGAAAGAGGCGTCGAACTACAAGGTGAACCCGTTCGACCTCACGAAGGTGTGGTCGAAGAAAGACTATCCGCTCATCGAAGTTGGCCATTTCGAACTCAACCGCAACGCGGACAACTGGTTCGCAGATGTGGAGCAGGCCGCTTTCAACCCTGCCAATGTCGTCCCCGGTATCAGCTTTTCGCCCGACAAGATGTTGCAGGGTCGTCTCTTCTCTTACGGGGATGCGCAGCGCTACCGATTGTCCGTGAACCATCATCAGATTCCCGTCAATTCGCCCAAAGCAGCGAAGCATTACCACAGCTATCACCGCGACGGCCTGTTGCGCGTGGACGGAAACATGGGCGGCGCCACGCCGTATAACCCGAACACCAAGGGCGAATGGCTCGACCAGCCTGACTATTCGGAGCCTCCGTTGCCCGTGGAAGGGGAGGCGGGGCACTGGAACCATCGTGTAGACGATGATTACTTCTCGCAGCCTGGTGACCTGTTTCGCCTGATGTCCGACGCGCAAAAGAAAGTCCTGTTCGAAAACACGGCGCGCGCGATGCATGGCGTCTCGCAGGCAATTCGTGACCTGCACGTCGAACACTGCACTAAAGCCGACCCTGCCTATGGCGCCGGGGTTCGTCACGCGTTCGAGGAACATGATAAGGGCACGACGCCCGTGCGGTCTGAACCTGAGAAATCCCGCTGAGCTTGTTGCATGCATGACATCGGGCAGCACGCTCGCGACAAGCTGCGAGCGTGCCTGCAATGATTGAACACGGCCATTGAATCTGAGGATGCAGTCATGACTATCGACATTGGCGGAGTGAAGATTCCGGACAGCAAATTCGCAAGCGAGGTCACGGAACTCGCCCGCGAACATACGACGCCGTTACTTTTCAATCACTCGAGTCGCGTCTTCTGTTTTGGCGCCCTTGCGGGCAGGGACCGCGGCTTGAAGTTCGACCCGGAGCTTCTTTATTGCGGCTGCATGTTCCATGACTTTGGATTGATGAAGCAATACAGCAGCGAAGACGAACGATTCGAGGTGGACGGCGCCAATGCGGCCAGCGACTTCATGAAGCAGCATGGCATCTCGCAAGGCGACATTGACACGGTATGGACGGCGATTGCCCTGCACACCACCCCCGGCATACCGCAACACATGCATCCAGTGGTCGCGCTCGTCACGGCAGGCGTCGAGATGGACGTGCTCGGCATGAAGTACGAGCAGTACAGCGAGGCCGAGCGCGACGCGGTGACCAAGGCTTTCCCACGTACGCCGCAGTTCAAGGAAGACATCATCCAGGCGTTCTATGATGGGATCAAGACGAAGCCAGATACCACATTTGGAAACGTCAAAGCCGACGTGATTGCCGATAAGGAACCGAGCTTCCGGAGGGGCAACTTCTGCTGCGTGATACGCGAGTCGAAGTGGCCCGCGTAGCGTTGCATTGTCGGAAAGTCGAGAAAGTCATTTCGGTGCAGCAGGCCTTGACCCCAGGCGCCTGCTGATCCTGTCGTCACGTTCATGGTTGACGCTTCGTCTACCTTCGTGGCGCCGTCTTCCAGCGAGCGTCGCCCAACGAGCGGCGCGGACGACTCATGTTCGCGAACCGATGTTCACCCTGTACGCGGTGATGATTGAGCTTGCGCACGATGAACCGCAGCGCGAATCCCTGGAGGTTTGTGATGAGTGGCCGGGTTTGTGAATTCGGGGTGTTCAGGTTGCTACTGGACAGTGAGCGGCTATTTGTTGGCGAGGCCGAAGTGCAACTCGGGCATAGAGCCATGCGCCTGTTAGCTTTGTTAGTGGAGCGGCGCGGCGACATCGTCAGACACAGTGAGCTGATGGCTCACGTATGGCCCGAAACGGTTGTCGAGGATAACAATTTGCGCGTGCAGATCACCTCGATCAGACGTGTGCTGCGGGAACATGAGCCAGATTCAAGCTACATCAAGAACATTGCTGGGCGAGGTTACCGTTTTGTACGGGAAGAGCTTCATGCACTGCGTTCCGTTGAAAGCCACCGTTCGGCTCTGGATTCTTCCAAGGAGTTTTCCGTTTCGAATTCGCGCGGTCGAGGCGTTTTGCCGGTTAGCTCACGCACTCGCCGCGGGCGGCATACGAGCCTCGTGAGGCAGGTTCGCGAAGGCGCCATCCGACACAGTCAACGCGACATGGTCGCCGGCAAGCCTGGTCGACGTAGCGTGCATGCGCCGGTACTTCGTCAGAAAGAGCATCCTGCCGTCAAGAACGACGCAGCTCCGTGGCTTTTGATTTTTATCCTCGTGCATCGAGCTATTCCTCGGCAAGAGCCGGTTATCGAAAACCGTATGGGTCAGTACGGCATGTCAATGGGGCAAGTGCAGCCCCGGCAGACGGAGGAGTGTGAACCAACGCTACAACTGGAGCTGGAGTCCATCTAGATAAAAAGCCCCGCAAGGGGGTGCGTGTGATATCCCACTGGCCCGACTTGAACAGTTGAGGTCGTCATGATGAACCCTCGAAGCATTGGCTTTTCCGAGCATCAAGAGTTGGCAATCAGGCTTCAGCAAGCGGGCGACGTCATCAGAAATCATCTGGACTCGGTTCTGTCGGGCCACAGGGTTACGTTCTTCCAGTTCAGCATGCTCGTCATGCTCGCAAGCACGACCGCCTGGTCGCCTGCCCGCATTGCACGTCACATGAAGGTTGATCCAGCGCTCGTTACCAGAGCGCTGAACAAGCTGGAGGCTGAGGAATGGGTGCAGCGTACGAGAAGCCTCGAGGATCGAAGGGGCGTTATCGTCTCTTTGACTCATCGTGGCGACGCTAGACTCGCGCAACTGTGCAAAGCGGCCTCGGAGGTTCTGCAAGCGAGATTCGGTTTCCTGCAAGACGAAGACGTGGTCAGACTGATTGCTGCACTTACGTTGATGGTTAGTTAACCTACATATTTGGAACTTGAATCTAACCGTCGAATCCGCGCTTCAACGTTGCGCGATGCTTAACATCATTTAACTTAACGTCAAAAAATCGGCTCGTCATACTGGGTGCATTTGCCGCGTGGGCGGGTGCGACTCACCGGTAATACGAACGGCGCCGATGCCCTGATCCAGTCACGTTGTAGCAGTCGTGCGCAATGAACACGGAGGCGATGATGAATCAGCTCGATATGCATTCCCGTTGGCAGCAGATCGTCGGGTATCTGTCTCAGGATCGCGCTTGTGTCGCAGAGGCCTACGCGGACGCGAGCCGAAAAGGACGTCGACGAGCCGCCTTGTCATGGCGAGATGGCGCGCGAGTCCGCCTGGTCGACCGCTTGTCCGAGCATGCTGTCAGCATTTCCTGGGGACACGCTTGCTCCGGCTATGACGGCTCTCAGACGTGGCGCAAAGCGATTGCCAAGAAGAAGGGAGTCTGTGCGATGACGGGTGAGCGGATTGCCCGCGGCGACACGATTTACAAACTATCAGGCTCGATGCGAGGTACGCGTCGGAGTGCCGAGGTGCTTTCGGCGCGGTATGTGGATACGGTTCTTGTGGAGGCGGCGGGGGAAACGGGATGATTTGCGCGAGTTGGTTCGGTCGGCGAATAATAGGGTTGCCGTTCACTACGGATGTCGCATTGAAGTGTAAAACGCGTCGCATGATGTAGCGTTACTCGAGGGGCTATCGGCTAAATTAATCAGGTATGACGCTCAAGCAGCATCTTGATCTTATTTTTGGCCAAATAAAATTGAGCTGTTATCAAAAATGCAACAGAGGCGGCCGACAGGAAAATTGTTATTAAAATGATGCGAGAAATAAAGAGTGGAGATATCAAATAAATAATTGCGCCCATCGTCGATAGCACGCAATACACTAGGCCGCAATACACACGGTCTTCGAGTTTTTCATACATGGGCCACTCAACGAGAATCTTGTCTTTGGAATTTCCGGGAAGAAGTATTTCGGTTCCCGTTTTTGCACAAAAAATCATCAGCCCAATTACCGAACCGGGTAGATACTTTGAAGCTTCAGAGCTCGCTTGAATAGATTGATCAATGACGACGAGCGGATGAGGAAAACGAAAAAGTAAGAAAAAGATAGATGTTATGAAAAAAAATTCGAAGGAAATAAAGACGCAGCGAAGTATGTCAGCTATTCGATTCATCGCTGCCGTGCTCCATGTGACGATCTTTTTGGATCTTATTTAGTATCGCTTCGGTTTTATTTGATAGTTCATGAGATGCTGGGGATTTCTTGAAATTAAAATTCACCGCAGTTTCGCTTGTTTTAATTACAACCGTCTCGTTGTTATTTTTACCTTTTATGTACCCGTGACCATATCCATCGGCAGACATGAAGATCGCCCGTTCTATCAGTGGCATCTCCACGCTACTGATATCCTCATCGTTAGCCGCGCGACGAATTAACGATGCCAGATCCGTTTTGATTTTCTCGTTGGGAGCGGCTTTCTCGTTTACCTTAATCGAATCCGAATTTCGAGAGATTAGGTAGTCTTTAAGAGGTGCCCAAAGTGGGCCAAAGAGTGGATTTGGCGGTGAAACTTTTGCATCTAATTCAAGTATCGAATCAAGTGCGGAAACCTTGGTTGCGAACGCACGTAGATCAGATATGAGTTCTATCTCACAATCCACAAAAAAGTTCGAGTATGTTCCCTCAATAATCCGCGTAAATCTGTCGCAGAAGGTTTTCACCTCGATATGGCTGGAAACCCGCAGAAAGGCGATTCCTGAGTGGTTTGGAAGATAAACAAAAGGGCTCGCTGATATCAAGAGATTGGGCTCTCCTTGCAATCGCTCCGCTTTGTTTTGTTCATCTACAATCGTTACCTCAGCATCCGGTGCGTATTTGCAGAGCCGACCGAAAATGTAGGGTTGCGCGTCGTCGAGGTGATCCTCGAGATCGATGAATGCCCATCTGTGATCGCGGTAATGATACGGGCTAGGATTCCGGATCGCATCAATCAGCTTCTCTTGGTTAAGCTCTCCGAGTTTCAACACTCGTCCAAGATAATAAGTGCCGCTTCCCGTTAAAGGTTTCATTTCGTGTTCTTCTTACAGTTTACCTGACCGGTGGCGATTGTGCATGGACATGGGGCGCGATCGCAAGCTTCGTAGTGAGATAAGTGTCAAGTGTCGCGAACGCGCAAATCTATAAGGAGTGGTTGAGAGGCCATGCAGCGAAAAGCCGAGTCTCCCTCGCCGCGCCAAGCCTTCTAGGACGCGCGAAATTTCCAATACAGTCGATCAAAATCGCGACGGGAGCTTTGCAGGTATTCCTTTCAAGGCGATCCGTGCCACGCTGCCCTCGGGCCGCGCTCTGCATCCATAGATTCGACTCGGATGGAATGGTGCCATGGCGCGGTTCGAACGCGAGATGCTGCTTAGCGCCAGTTGGCGGAATCGCAGAGGCGCAGCAAACGGGGAAATCCCAAGGTCGTGAGCTAACTGCCCGAACGAATGTTGACGCGGTCAATCGCTTGGTCGCCGAAGGTATGACACACATGCAGATGTCCTGGAAGGTCGGCGTAGGCGTCGCATCGATCAGCTGCATACTATAGAGTCCCTCAAGGAGCGTCGATCGAGCAAGCTCAACCCGAATGCTGGGAGGGTTGGATCCGTCGGTCGGCTATCTGTAAAATCCGATAAATCTCAAAAAGGTTGGGATCATGAGTAGCCTGCCGAAAAAGTCCATATCGGAGCGCGTGTCGCATCCGGCAATTGCGTTTGGTGGAGGGCTCGTCGGGGGATTCGTTGCCTTTCTATTTGCCTTCCGCTCTCTAATCTTTTCTTTGATGGAGCGAGGATGCGCATTCCCAGGTTATACCATTGGCGATGTGCCTGCTGGCACACCATCTGGAAGCGACGTCGTAGCTGTTGCCAACACCTACATTGTTTATACGACTATTATTTTTGTGTCGGCTACGATCGTGCTCGCGCTGCTCGCCGTCTACTTCGGATGGCAGTTTTCGCACGACAAGGAACAGCAATTTGACGACCGAATGGCTGAATTGCGTGCACATCTGCGCGAAAAGGGGGAAACTTCAAGGCAAATCATCGAAGTGGCCCTTGATAATCCGGAGTCGCGTTCTGAATTAATGGCACGGGTTAGGGTTGTGGTGAGTGCCTTGCTGGAGGAAGCTGTTAGCAAGGGTGTCCAGAAACAGGAAATCGCGCAAGAACTTCTGCAGGCGCTTAGATCGGCGCAGCCGGGAGGGTAGAGCAATGTCAGACGTGCAAATCAACAGGACTGAACCCGTCATCCGAGTCACATCGCGGACCGACGCATCGACGTTGCTTCGGCGACTTAAGGACGAAGCAGCGTTTCGCGTCGTGGCGCCGGTCGCTGTAGACGTGATCGCTGACCTCATCGGTCTAAGCGTATCGGAAGATCGTCGAGACGGTGGCTCAATTATCGGCTGGATCCGACTCGAAAATGAGAAACCGCGCGTATGGCTTAATCCTGAAGAGAACAGCTATCCGCCACGTCGTCGGTTTACGCTCGCGCATGAAATTGGTCACTATTGCCTGCACGTTGCTCATCCGGGCGGTAGCCAATCGTTCAACGACGACGCGAAGACGCTGAACCGTGACGCATCGTACTGGGACAAGCAGGAGTTCGAAGCTAACAACTTCGCTGCAGAACTCCTGATGCCAGTCTCGCTAATCAACGAATGCGGACAGCGGATCGTGACCCAACACAATCTCAGCTCTCACGGTGCGCCGCTGCCGCTGGACAGTTTCGTTTCAAGACTCGCGACTGAGCTAGTGGTCTCAAAGCAAGCGATGCGCTACCGTTTGGAGAACGTCGGAATTCTGCCTGCTTCTTAGTGTCGAGTGGAGCGCGCAAGCCGATGGAAATTGCATTGCGCGCCGAGTTATCCGTGATCAGAGCGATAGGCTATCTAGAATCGAATCACAGTCGGCGAGAGGTGTTTTGACGCTGGTCGCAAGGTGCGGGTGTTGAGCGGCTGATATGCCAGCCGTTTGCGTATCGAGTCCAACCTGCCGGCCCGGAGCTGTCGTCAAAATGGTGGCTGAAATCGCAACGAGATTTTTTTCTGCATCGGCGCCGAGGCGCACCAGTATCCGGTGCGATAAAGCAAAAGCCCTTGATCTTTCGAATCAAGGGCTTTCGTTGAAACTGGTGGCGAATCAGGGATTCGAACCCCGGACCTGCGGATTATGATTCCGTCGCTCTAACCGGCTGAGCTAATTCGCCTAAAGAAGAAGCGAGATTATGAAGATGGTAGGGGCGTCTGTCAACCCCTGCCGCCCAAGATTCTCGCCGGCGTTTCTACAGCCCAGCGCTCATCAATCCTGCGCGTAAATATCAGAATCCTTGGTTTCCTTCACGAACAGCAGGCCGATCACGAAGCAGGCGCCCGCGATCACGATCGGGTACCACAGGCCCGAGTAGATATTGCCTCTGGCCGCGACGATCGCGAAGGCAGTGGCCGGCAGGAACCCACCGAACCAGCCGTTACCGATGTGATACGGCAGAGACATGGACGTGTAGCGGATCCGCGTCGGGAACATCTCCACCAGCATTGCCGCAATCGGGCCGTACACCATCGTCACGTAGATCACGAGAATGGCTAGGATCACTACGCTCATGGGCCAGTTGATCTGCGATGGATCGGCCTTGGCTGGATAGCCCGCGGCCTTCAACGTCGAGCCCAGCGTCTCTTCGAACGCCTTGCCCTGCGCCTTGGCGTCCGGCGCTTTGCCATCAAACGTGTTGACCACCGAATCGCCCACCTTGATCTGCGCCACCGTGCCCGCCGGCGCCGCCACGTTTTCGTAGTTCAAGCCGGCCTTCGACAGCGCACCCTTGGCGATATCGCACGAACTGGTGAACTTCGCGGTGCCCACCGGATTGAACTGGAACGAGCACTCGTCCGGGTTCGCGATCACGACGATCGGCGAGCGTTGCGTGGCGGCTTCCAGCGCCGGGTTCGTGTAGTGCGTGAGCGCCTTGAACAGCGGGAAATACGTCAACGCGGCGATCAGCATCCCGCACAGGATGATCGGCTTGCGGCCAATCCGGTCGGACAGCGAGCCGAAGAACAGAAAGAACGGCGTGCCGATCAACAGCGCGATGGCCAGCATGATGTTGGCCGAACTGCCGGATACCTTCAGCGTCTGCGTCAGGAAGAACAGGGTGTAGAACTGCCCCGTGTACCAGACCACGGCCTGGCCGGCCGTCAACCCGACGAGCGCGAGAATCACGATCTTCAGGTTGCGCCATTGCCCGAACGCCTCCGTGAGCGGTGCCTTGGAGGTTTTGCCCTCCGCCTTGATGCGCTCGAACACCGGCGATTCATGCAGTTGCATACGGATCCACACCGATACCGCCAGCAGGATGATCGACGCGATGAACGGCACGCGCCATCCCCATACGCCGAACGCGTCTTCGCCCATCGCCGTGCGCACGCCGAGAATCACCAGCAGCGACAGGAACAGGCCGAGCGTGGCTGTCGTCTGAATCCATGCCGTGTAGAAGCCGCGTCGGCCCGTTGGTGCGTGTTCGGCCACGTAAGTCGCCGCACCGCCGTATTCGCCGCCGAGTGCAAGGCCCTGCAGCAGACGCATGGCGATGAAGATCACGGGCGATGCCATGCCGATCGATGCATATCCCGGCAGGAAGCCGACCAGAAACGTCGAGAGACCCATGATCACGATCGTGATAAGGAACGTGTATTTGCGCCCGACCATGTCGCCCAGGCGCCCAAACACAATGGCGCCGAACGGCCGCACCGCGAAGCCTGCCGCAAAACTGAGCAGGGTGAAGATGAAAGCCGCGGTCGGCGCGACGCCGGAGAAAAAGCTCTTGCTGATGAACACCGCAAGGGAGCCCGCCAGATAGAAGTCGTACCACTCGAAGACCGTACCGAGCGAGGACGCGAAGATCACGCGCTTTTCTTCATGCGTCATCGGCACGTGCGAGATTTGCCCGCCTACAGTAGCCATATGTCGTCTCCAATATTGATATGCACGCGGTTCGCCGGAAAGGCGTTCCCGTGAATCGGATTATTGGAGTGAAAACTTACGGCCTACTGACGTTGTGCCGCAAATGAAGGTGTTGAACGATCAATGGTCGTTTCGTTCAACGTATGTGAATGTGCCGTTATGTGATAGCAATTTGTTTTCTTCAGCGTCTTACATGCCAGATCGCAGTAATCTTAAATCAATCCGCTTAGGGTAAGTCCCGCCCCGCCTGCCGTGCTCGCAAGCTGACACGCACCAGCGTTCCGGCGAGTCGTGGCGCGTTCTGATACACGTTGTCGTGGATGCTCAGGTCGCCGCCATGCATGGTTGCGATCTCACGCACGATGGCCAGCCCGAGCCCGCTGCCATCGCCTTCGCCGCCGAGAATCCGGTAGAACCGTTCGACCACACGCTCGCGCTCCGTGACCGGAATGCCGAGCCCCGTATCCTCCACTTCGAGATGGACCAGCGACCCTGCGGAATCGGCCCGCACGCGCACGGTAATCCGTCCGCCCACCGGCGTATAACGGATTGCGTTATCAATGAGGTTCGAAAGCATCTCACGCAACATGACGGGATTGCCGTCTATCTCGACGACATCTTCCGGGCCTTCGTATCCAAGATCCATCTGTTTGACGAGTGCCGCCTGCAGCCAGTCACGCACCGCACTGCGGGCGACTTCCGTGATTTCTACAGGCGCGAAGATCTGTCCTGACAGACGGTTTTCGGCACGGGCCAAGGCCAGTAACTGTGTCACGAGACGGGCCGCATGCTCGGAACTCGTCGCGATCTGCTCCAAAGAACGGTGAACTTCCTCGGAAACATCCTGACGCAGCGCCAGTTCCGCCTGAGTACGCAGGCCGGCGAGCGGCGTCTTCATCTGATGCGCGGCATCCGCGATGAAGCGCTTCTGCAGCTCCATGTTCTGTTCGAGGCGCGTTAGCAGGTCGTTGAACGACGTTACGAGCGGTTCGATCTCCGGTGGCGCACGGCGAGCCTCCAGCGGCGAGAGATCATCGGGGCGCCGCGCACGAATATGCGATTGCAGCGCATGCAGCGGCGCGAGCCCGCGTGACAACCCGAACCACACCAGCACGATGGCGAGCGGCAGAATCACGAACTGCGGCAGGATCACGCCTTTGATGATGTCGTTGGCGAGCTGGCTGCGCTTGTCGAGCGTTTCCCCTACCTGCACCAACACGGGCTGTGCACCGGGCGTGTGCGGAAATTCGACGGTCGTGTAAGCGACGCGGATGTCATTGCCGCGCAGCACGTCATCGCGGAACTCGACGAGACCCGGTGGCGGGCGGTCCTCTTCGTGCGGCAGCGGCATGTCGCGGTCCCCGCCCACCAGCTCTCCGCGGGTGCCGAGGACCTGATAGAACACCTTGTCGACGTTATCGGCGCTCAAAAAATCGCGCGTCGCGTCGGGTAGCGAGAGTTCCGCCACTCCGTTCACCGGATGAATCTGACGGGCCAGCACGTAAGCGTCGGTTTCGAGCGCGCGGTCGAACGGCCCGTTGGCGATGGATTTCGCCACGAGGTAGGTCACCGCAATACTCATTGGCCACAGCAGCAGAAGCGGGGCGAGCATCCAGTCGAGAATCTCGCCGAACAGCGAGCGCGGCCGGGCCTCCGCGGCGGCTTCGGTTTCGTCCGGTGGCGCAAACGGGTTGGCGTAGCGGGCGTCGCGCGCCTCGTCGAGGTCCGCCGCTTGCGCCGTGGCGCGGTCAGCGCGTGCGGACATGGTGGTCCTTATTTGAAGTGATGGCTCGCAGGCATCGCGGCGGCGGACGTTGGGGCGGAGGAAGCTGTCGTATTGCCTCGCTGCGCCGCAGCCGGCGCGGCCTCCGTGGCCGAGCTGGCCGCCGCAGTAGCCGAGTCAGATGCCGTCCCCGGTGTGGCTTTTTCCAGGCAATAACCCAGGCCGCGCACGGTGAGAATGCGTACGCCACTCGGCTCGATCTTCTTGCGCAAGCGGTGCACATACACCTCGATGGCGTTGTTGCTGACTTCTTCGCCCCACTCGCACAGGTGATCCACCAGTTGTTCTTTCGACACCAGCCGGCCAATCCGCTGCAGCAGCACTTCGAGCAAACCCAGCTCGCGTGCCGACAGGTCGATCACCTGCTCGTTGATGTAGGCGATCCGCCCCACCTGATCGAACGACAGCGAGCCATGCCGCACTACAGTCGGACCGCCGCCCGCGCCACGCCGGGTGAGCGCCCGCACGCGCGCTTCGAGTTCGTTCAGCGCAAAGGGTTTGGCCATGTAGTCGTCCGCGCCGAGATCGAGTCCCTTGACGCGTTCGTCGACGCTGTCCGCAGCGGTCAGGATCAGCACTGGCAGACTCGAATTGCGTGCCCGCAGGCGGCGCAGCACCTCCAGACCGGACATGCGTGGCAAGCCCAGATCGAGGATCAGCAGGTCGAAAGTCTGCATGGAAAGTGCGGTATCGGCCTCGACGCCGTTCTTCACGTGGTCAACGGCGTATGCCGATTGGCGGAGTGATCGAAGCAGACCATCCGCGAGTATGCTGTCATCTTCGGCAATGAGAATTCGCATGGTGCGCCAGCCTCGCCATGCCGGCACCGTCGTAACGCTCGGCGCGCAGCGGTCTCCAGAATTTTGTGGGTAGTTTTGCGTGAGCGGTTCGCACAATCATGCATCTTCGTGCGAATCCTGCTTGCCAAAACTACTGTTTTTTTATACAGTGTCTGCGTTTAGTGTGCTGTCCGTGATGAATGGGCTGCACATCTGCCTCAGACGCCGTTCATCATAGCAAAGGACGATTCATGGAAGAAAGCAAGAAAGGCTCGGCTGGACTGACTGCTGAAAAGAGCAAGGCGCTCGCCGCCGCACTCGCGCAGATCGAAAAACAGTTCGGCAAAGGGTCGGTCATGCGGCTCGGCGCGGGTGAGGTAGTCGAAGATATTCAGGTGGTCTCCACGGGATCGCTTGGCCTCGACATCGCATTGGGCGTCGGCGGTTTGCCGCGTGGTCGAGTGGTGGAAATCTACGGGCCGGAATCGTCGGGTAAAACCACGCTGACGCTGCAGGTGATCGCCGAAATGCAAAAGCTTGGCGGCACGGCGGCGTTTATCGACGCAGAACACGCACTGGACATCCAGTACGCGGGCAAGCTCGGCGTGAACGTCAATGAACTGCTGGTTTCGCAGCCGGACACGGGCGAACAGGCGCTGGAAATCGCCGACGCGCTGGTGCGCTCGGGCTCCATCGACATGATCGTGATCGACTCGGTCGCGGCACTCGTGCCGAAGGCGGAAATCGAAGGCGAAATGGGCGACTCGCTGCCTGGTCTGCAGGCGCGTCTGATGTCGCAGGCGCTGCGCAAGCTCACCGGCACCATCAAGCGCACCAACTGCCTCGTCATCTTCATCAACCAGATCCGTATGAAGATCGGTGTGATGTTCGGCAATCCGGAAACCACCACGGGCGGTAACGCGCTGAAGTTCTACGCGTCGGTGCGTCTGGACATTCGCCGCATTGGCTCGATCAAGAAGAACGACGAAGTGATCGGCAACGAAACGCGCGTGAAGGTCGTCAAGAACAAGGTGTCGCCGCCGTTCCGCGAAGCCATCTTCGACATCCTGTACGGCGAAGGCATTTCGCGTCAGGGTGAAGTGATCGACCTCGGCGTATCGGCAAAGATCGTGGACAAAGCGGGTGCCTGGTACAGCTACAACGGCGAACGCATTGGTCAAGGTAAAGACAATGCGCGCGAATTCCTGCGCGAAAATCCCGATATCGCACGCGAAATCGAGAACCGCATTCGTGAATCGCTGGGCGTGAACGCGATGGCGGAAGCGGCAGTCGGCGCAGGCGCTGAAGTCGCGGACGAAGAAGAGTAGGCGTCGCGTGATACGCAAGGGCCGGCCCGTATCCCATGCAGCAGGTGATGCGGGTGGCTCGCGTGTTCCGCATGGTCGGCGTGACGCTGGTGGCGCCGACCATGACGACGCCTTTGATCCGTTCGAGTCATTCGACGCGCACGACGAGGCAGAAGGACGTGGCCCATCTGGCCAACGTGCTACCAATGCCGGAACATCTAACGATTCATCCAGCTCCCCCGCCGAAACCATTTACACCCGCTCGCGTCGCGTGCCGGGTGAATCGCCTGACCGGAAAGACAAGGCAGACAAATCTCAACGCCCCGTTCGTTCGCTGAAAGGCCGGGCGCTGGGCTATCTGTCCCGCCGCGAATACAGCCGCGCTGAGCTTTCGCGCAAGCTGATGCCGTTCGTCGAAGAAGTCGACGCGCTCGAAAGCTTGCTCGACTCGCTCGAAAAAGAGGGCTGGTTATCCGACTCACGTTTTGCCGAAAGCCTGATCCATCGCCGCGCGTCGCGCCTTGGCGCCAATCGCATCGTGGGCGAACTCAAGCGGCACGCAGTGGGCCAGACCTTGATCGAAGAGGCGAGCGCTCAACTCCGCGAGACTGAACTGGCTCGCGCACAAGCCGTCTGGCGCAAGAAATACGGCGAATTGCCGGAAACGCCGGCTGAGAAAGCACGGCAAGCGCGTTTCCTGGCGGCGCGGGGCTTCAGCGGCGCAACCATCGGCAAGATCCTCAAGGGCTTCGACGACGAGGACTAGGCCGGCGCGTCTTCCCCCGTAGCCAGAGCACGAACTGAAGAATAGGGTTCGGACCGCCGAGCCTCCGCTATACGCCATCTCGTAACGGCCTCTGCTCGCGCCCCATTGGTGCTGTGCACAATCCAGACTGTCTCAAATACCCAGTATGCTAAAATCCTAGGGTTTTCCCAATTCGGCCTTTCCTTCCGCATGCCGCTCTCCCCGCCAGTGTCCCGTCAGTTGCGCCATACTCGCGCAATCCGAGCGGAAGCATTTGAGCGCGCAGACGGCCTGTGGGACATAGAGGCGTGTCTAACCGACCAAAAGCCACGTGACGTGGCGCTTGCGTCGGGCGTCCGGCCCAACGGTCAGCCGATCCATGAACTCTGGCTTCGCATCACGATCGATCGCAAGCTCAACGTTATCGACGCGCAAGCGTCGTCCGACTGGGTGCCCTATCCTGGTCTCTGCGAAGCCACGAATCCCGCCTACCGGGCCCTCATCGGGCTCAATCTGTTCAACAACTTCCGTCGCGAAGCCGCCCGTTTGCTGGGAGGCACGGCAGGTTGCACGCATCTCACCGAGTTGTGCGCTTTCCTGCCCACGGCCGCCATTCAGGCGTTCGCCGGAGAAGTGTGGAATACGAACGATGGAAAGCAGCCCAACGAGGCCGCTTCCAGGGGGACATCAGGGGACGGCTCGCCTGAAGCTAAAGACGAGCACTCAAACGACAAGCCGCCATTCCAGTTGGGTCGCTGCCACGCGCTGCGCTTCGACGGCGAGGCGGTGCGACAGTTTTATCCGCGCTGGTATGAGCATGCGCCGCGTACAGCGGAGCCTACCGAACCAGCAAGCGAACAAACACGCCACGCCGCCGGCAATGGCAGCGGTGGTGGCACGTCTCGTTTGAACGACGGCAGCGGAAACGAAGTTCAACCCAACTCTTAGACTGAAGGGAATCACGCATGAAGATTCACGAGTACCAGGGTAAGGAAATCCTGCGGAAATTCGGCGTCGCGGTACCGCGCGGCAAGCCGGTCTTCTCGGTGGATGATGCGGTCAAGGCCGCGGAAGAGCTCGGCGGCCCGGTTTGGGTCGTGAAGGCTCAGATCCACGCGGGTGGCCGTGGCAAGGGTGGCGGCGTGAAAGTCGCGAAGTCGCTGGAACAGGTTCGTGAATACTCGAACCAGATCCTCGGCATGCAACTCGTCACGCACCAGACTGGCCCGGAAGGCCAGAAGGTGAACCGCCTGTTGATCGAAGAAGGCGCTGACATCAAGAAGGAACTGTATGTCGGCCTCGTGATCGATCGCGTCTCGCAGAAAGTCGTCGTGATGGCGTCGAGCGAAGGCGGCATGGACGTCGAAGAAGTCGCAGAAAAGACGCCCGAGCTGATCCACAAGATCGCTGTCGACCCGACCACCGGTCTGAAAGATTCGGAAGCGGACGAACTGGCCACGAAGATCGGCGTGCCCGCCGCTTCGCTGCCGCAAGCACGCGCCATCCTGCAAGGCCTGTACAAGGCATTCTGGGAAACGGACGCATCGCTGGCCGAAATCAACCCGCTGATCCTGACCGGCGACGGCAAGGTCATCGCGCTGGACGCCAAGTTCAACTTCGATTCGAACGCGCTGTTCCGTCATCCGGAAATCGTGGCTTACCGCGATCTGGACGAAGAAGATCCGGCCGAAGTCGAAGCATCGAAGTTCGATCTCGCGTACATCTCGCTTGACGGCAACATTGGCTGCCTCGTGAACGGCGCAGGCCTCGCGATGGCAACGATGGACACCATCAAGCTGTTCGGCGGCGAACCGGCGAACTTCCTCGACGTGGGCGGTGGCGCCACGACCGAGAAGGTCACGGAAGCCTTCAAGATCATGCTGAAGAACCCGAATCTGACGGCAATTCTGGTCAACATTTTCGGCGGCATCATGCGCTGCGACGTGATCGCGGAAGGCGTGATCGCAGCTTCGAAGGCCGTGTCGCTGAAGGTGCCGCTCGTGGTCCGCATGAAGGGCACGAACGAAGATCTCGGCAAGAAGATGCTCGCTGAATCCGGTCTGCCCATCATTGCGGCAGACAGCATGGAAGAAGCTGCACAGAAGGTCGTCGCGGCCGCTTCGGGCAAGGCCTAAGGCCTGGCTGAGCGCTAACCACGGATTACGAATGGCGCCAAGGCAGCGCCGCGGGCGAGGAACATGCCGCCCGAGGGGCCAGATGCACGACGCCAAACGAACAGAGGTCAATACATGTCGATTCTGATTAACAAAGACACGAAGGTCATCACGCAGGGCATTACCGGCAAGACCGGTCAGTTCCACACGCGCGCCTGCCGTGAATATGCAAACGGCCGCGAAGCGTATGTCGCCGGCGTGAACCCGAAGAAGGCCGGCGAAGATTTCGAAGGCATTCCTATCTACGCAAGCGTGAAGGAAGCGAAGGCTGAAACGGGTGCAACCGTTTCGGTCATCTACGTTCCGCCCGCAGGCGCAGCCGCCGCAATCTGGGAAGCCGTCGAGGCGGATCTGGATCTCGCCATCTGTATCACGGAAGGCATTCCTGTCCGTGACATGATCGAGCTCAAGGCACGTATGCGCGAGAAGAACAGCAAGACATTGCTGCTCGGACCGAACTGCCCGGGCACGATCACGCCGGACGAGCTGAAGATCGGCATCATGCCGGGTCACATCCACCGCAAGGGCCGCATCGGCGTCGTGTCGCGTTCGGGCACGCTGACGTACGAAGCAGTCGGTCAGTTGACGGCAATCGGCCTCGGCCAGTCGTCGGCAGTCGGCATTGGCGGCGACCCGATCAACGGTCTGAAGCACATCGACGTCATGAAGATGTTCAACGACGATCCGGATACGGACGCCGTCATCATGATCGGCGAAATCGGTGGTCCGGACGAAGCGAATGCGGCTGAGTGGATCAAGGACAACATGAAGAAGCCGGTGGTTGGCTTCATCGCGGGTGTCACGGCGCCGGCCGGCAAGCGCATGGGTCACGCAGGCGCGCTGATCTCGGGCGGTGCCGATACGGCTGAAGCCAAGCTGGAAATCATGGAAGCGTGCGGTATCAAGGTCACGAAGAACCCGTCGGAAATGGCGCGTCTTCTGAAGGCGATGCTCTAAATCAAGATGGACTGGCGCAGTCCAGTCCACTTTTGATACTCTTACGAGATCCTTTCGTAAGAACGAAGTCCAAAAAGCGAGGGAGCGAGCAATTGCTCCCTCGCTTTTTTATTGCTTGCGGGTTGTCTGCCGGCGCGCTTTGCATGTCGCGCTTCTTTCGTTTCGGCGTCTTTCTATCCTGCTGCCCATGCTCGAGTTTTTCGCCACGCTCCACTGGGGCGCTGTCATTCAGATCATCGTGATCGACATCCTGCTGGGTGGCGACAACGCGGTCGTGATCGCGCTCGCTTGCCGCAACCTGCCGCAGGCGCAGCGGACGAAGGGCGTGCTGTGGGGCACGGCCGGTGCGATTCTGCTGCGCGTCGCTTTGATCGCGTTCGCGGTGGTGCTGCTCGACGTGCCGCTGCTGAAGTTCGCCGGCGGTCTGTTGCTGCTGTGGATTGGCGTGCGGTTGATGGCGCCCGCGCACGACGTCCACGAAAACATCAAGCCCGCCGATAAATTGATGACCGCGATCAAGACGATCGTTATCGCCGACGCCGTGATGAGCCTCGACAACGTGATCGCGATTGCGGGCGCGGCCGAATCGGCGGACCCGGAACACCGCCTTGCGCTGGTGATCTTCGGGCTGGTCGTGAGCATCCCGCTGATCGTGTGGGGCAGCCAGCTCGTGCTGAAGCTGCTCGACCGCTACCCGGTCATCGTCACGTTCGGTGCGGCGCTGCTCGGCTGGATCGCGGGCGGCCTGATCGTCAACGATCCGGCCGGCGACCGTTGGCCCGTGCTCGACTCGCCGGTGGCCGAATATGGCATGAGCATCGCGGGGGCGCTGTTCGTGGTGATCGTCGGTTATCTGTTGAAGCGCCGTAACGCGAGCCGCGCTGCGAGTGAGGGCCAGTTGCCGCCTGGCGCGCATTGACTCGCACGCACCGTCCCAAGGGTTGAGCACCAGAACGTTAGCCATCTGGCTGACTATGTTCGCGCAGTGCGGCTGGATACGATCAATACGCCTGTTCCGATGCTCGGGGCAGGCGTTTTTCGTTTCAGGAGCCTGCTGATGACCGTCATTACCTTTACTTCCACCTCCTCGTTTTTTCAGCCGCGGCGTGGCCGCGCCGTCGCGGATGCGGCCGAGCCATTGCGCGTGCGCTGGCCGGCGCGGCTCGCGCGGGCATGCCGTGAACTGGGCTTTACGCTGATCGAACTGATGATCGTGCTCGCCATTGTCGGCGTGATTGCGGCTTACGCCATTCCCGCGTATCAGGACTACCTTGCGCGCAGCCGCGTGGGCGAAGGACTTTCGCTCGCCGCGTCGGCCCGGCTGGCGGTGGCGGAGAACGCCGCCAGCGGTAGCGCGCTGGGCGGCGGCTACACGTCGCCACCGGCAACGCGCAACATCGAGTCGGTGCATGTCGACGACGACACGGGTCAGATTACCGTGGCGTTTACGACGCGCGTTGCGCCCTCTGGTTCGAACACGCTGGTGCTGGTGCCGTCGGTCCCGGACAACGCGGACGCGCCCACTGCCCGCGTCGCGCTCGTCAAGGGCGGGGTGCAAGCCGGGACGGTGACATGGGAATGCTTCGCTGGCGGCAAGACCGCATCGTCACTGCCCGCGCCGGGCGCCGGGCCCAATCCCGCAGATGCCGCGACGCTGCCATCGAATCTCGCACCGCCGGAATGCAGGGCGTGAACCACGGTAAATGGCGTAACGGATGCCCTTGAGATACCGGCGTCGGAGCGAGGGCCGGCGAGCGAAAAACGAGTGGGGTGAGCCGCGAAGTTTTGCCGGAAAGCGCACTTAGTAGCCGATTTCGGGATATTTAAGCCGTGCCGGCGCACAGCAGGAGGATTTTTTTGTATAGTGCGCCGGTTGCTGACGCCCCCGGTTACTCATGCCTTCCCCATTCGCGCGCTATTTATCTCTGGTTGTACTGGCTTGTGCGTTGATTCTGCCTTATGCAGTTGTCAACCATACCTATCCGATCCCGACGTTTTACGCGGAGTTCACGGCGCTTACGCTGTATGTCCTGACCAGCGCCACGGTCGTGCTGATGGTCGCGACGACGCGGCCGCGCATCGAGTACGCGTCGCCCACGGTCGCGCTCGTGCCGTTGCTGTTTGGGCTGCTGCTGATCGCGCAGACCTTTGTGCTGCCGGTGGCGCAGCCGTCCATGAACTGGCTCGGTGCGGGCTACCTGCTGGCGGCCTTCATGACCGTACACGCAGGCTACGGATTCGCACGCCTGAAGCTCACCGAGCTTACATTGCGGTGGATGGCTAGCGCGTTGATCTTCGGTGGACTGTTCGCCGTGTTTTGCCAGGTCATCCAGTTGTTTCATCTGGAGACCAAGGTCACGCCACTGGTGGTGGCGTACAACGTGATGGTCGAACGCCGGCCGTTCGGCAATATGGCGCAGGCCAATCACCTGGCCACGTACATCGCCTTCGCGATGGCCGGCGCGTTGTTCCTGGTGCAGACACGGCGCCTGAACGTGATCGTCTGGGCGCTGCTGTCGATCATCTTTTCTACCGGACTGGCGTTGACGGTTTCGCGCGGCCCCTGGTTGCAGATGGGCGTGATCGTCGTTGCCGGTTTCTGGATGGCGTTTGCCGAAATCCGGCGTGACCCGGCTTTGCGCCGCAGTAATCGCGAATGGTTGATCCCGATCGTGTTGGGCGTGTTGTTTTTCATTGTCAACGCCGTGGTGCGTTGGGCCAACGTCCGCTATCACCTCGACCTGGACGTGTCGGCGGCCGAGCGTTTCAAGGACGCCGGCCAGATTGCCCCGCGCCTCGCGCTGTGGAAGTACGGCTGGACGATGTTCAAGTCGCATCCCTTGCTTGGCGTCGGCTGGGGCGAGTTTCCGCGCTATCAGTTCGACTATGTGCGCAGCCTGGGTGGCGTGGAGATCGCCAATAATTCGCACGACATCTTTCTCGATCTGCTCGGCAAGACGGGCCTGATTGGTCTCGCGATTGTCTTGCTTGGGCTGGTTGCCTGGCTGGTGCGTGCGGTGCGCGTACCGCATACCGCAGCGCGCGTTTTCGGCATTGCGTTGATTGGCGTGCTGGCGATGCATGCGCTCGTCGAATATCCGCAGCAATACATGTTCTTCCTGCTGCCCGCGATGTTCGTGTTTGGTCTGCTGGAGACGCGGCCACTGCGTCTCGTGTCAAAGCGCGTGTCGTTTGGCGTGTTTGCGGTGGTGACATTTGCTGGCCTCGTAGCCTTGTATCCGGTGTTCCGCGACTACAACCGGGCCGAGGTGCTGTATTACGGCGCGCGTCCGGCCGAGCAATACAGCGAAGATCCGTCGTTCCTGTTCGGCGCGTGGGGTGAGTACGGCATGGCGACGCTGTTGCCGATGAATACGATGGATCTGGATCACAAGCTGGCGATGCACAAACAGGCGCTGGCGCTATTGCCGGGCGAAACGGTGCTGCGACGTTATGCGGTGTTGCAGGCGCTTGCCGGCGATACGAACGCCGCGTTCGACACCGTTGAGCGGTTGCGGATTTTCGCAGTTGAACTGAATGACTGGCCGTCGCAGTTGAGCAATCTGTACCAGTTGTGCGATGAGCAGAAGTCGCTTGCGGGTTTCAAGACCGAGCTGATGAAGAAGTACGGCACGCCGGCGAAGGACGTCAATTCAGATGATGACGATAGTGACGATTGAGGGGTAGCTTATGGTTGGTCGGCAGATCGTTTGATGTGCCGACCAACCGATCAATGGGTTCGCGGCGTTCTATGCGAACCCATCTGACACAAGTCAATTGAGGTATCTTTCGCTCGGTTTTTACTCGAGGTGCAGTTATAGAATCGCAAGCCGTCAGCAACCCATCTAAAAGAAAGCTGGCGATGATTCAAACTCACCTTCGAAGAAAACCAATATGAAAACCAGAGCGATTGTCGTTGTTTGCCTTTGCGTGATTTCCTCAGTTGCGTTTGCCCGTGGCGATCGCTACGGCGGCGAGGAGCGCAACTACTACTCAGGTAGCAGCGGCGAACACTACGTGCAGGGATACACACGCAACAACGGGACCTATGTCGAGGGGCATTACCAGACAAACCCGAACGACACCCAGTACGACAATTGGTCATCCAAAGGAAACGTGAATCCGTACACAGGCCAGGAAGGAACCGTCTATCCTTCGTATTGAAACTGAGCCACTAACTGCCGGATTACGGGTGAACCGTTCGGCCTGAGTTTCGCGCTAACGCTATGGTCGATGATCATTAGTACCGCTTGAAGATCTTCAAGCGGTGATGTTGGCCGGAGCCGTGAGAGATCGTTTTAACCAACCAATCTCTCAACCCTCCGCCACCCAATCCCCCGACTTCCCGCCGTGCTTTTCAAGCACCGTCACATCGGTGATGGTCATTCCCCGATCCACCGCCTTGCACATGTCATAGACGGTGAGCAATCCAACCTGCACAGCGGTGAGCGCTTCCATCTCGACGCCCGTGCGCCCCAACGTCTCGACTTGCACCGTGCAATGCACACCCGGCAGCTTCTCATCGAGTTCGAACTCGACCGCTACGCGGGTCAGCGCGAGCGGGTGGCATAGAGGAATCAGATCGGCGGTGCGTTTGGCGCCTTGAATCGCGGCAATGCGCGCGATGCCGATCACGTCGCCCTTCTTGGCGTGACCGTCGCGGATCAGGGCGAACGTCGCGGGCAGCATGCGGATCGAACCGCGCGCAATCGCGATGCGCTTCGTTTCCTGCTTGCCGCCGACGTCCACCATATGCGCCTGTCCGGCGGCGTCGAAATGCGTGAGTTCGGGCATGGTGCAGCTCCTGGTGTGGGCGCGTATCTTAACAGTGGGGCGGGTGGCGCCGCGTCGAGGTCTCTTGCTGATGATCTATTGACGCGATGCCCGCCGAGGCGACATCGCCCCACATGACCCAATGTCGCCGAACTGAACCGCCTACAAAGGCGCTTACTCGCTCCGAGCCGCCGCCACCTGCGCCGGGCTGGCGACAAAGCCAAAGCGCGCCGCCACATCCTGACGCGAGATGGCTTGCAGCGACAGCGTCACTCCAGCGCGCCACCGCAACGTCCCACTACCACCGTCATCAGCGAGGTCGGCATGTTCGGAGAACAGATCGAGATCGTGATCGTGCAACACGGCAATGCGAGCCGGCGTTGATGCATCCGCGAACAGCACGCCGCCTTCATCATCGAGGTACACCGTCGACGGTTCGAACGGTTGACCCGCCTGATCGGTCAACGCAAGTCCATCGCCGTTCGAATCCGCAAGGCGCACCACCCACGGCGTATAACCCAGTTCCACATACACGCGCTGCGGCCCGTTCTGAAAGAACCATTGACCGCTCGCGTCCGCCTCGTAATTGCGGTTGATAAACGCAAGCAGCGCGGTATGGCGGATCGGTTCGCCTGGCGCGCCGCTCGCTTGTGCCTCGTCGTCGCGCATGCGCCAATTGCCGCGCCGGTCGAGCAGCAACCAGCCGGTGCAGTGCGGTACGTTGGGCCATTTGGCGAGCGCCTGGCGAACGATGTCATCCATGGTCGACGAAGGGCCTCAGGTAATTCAACACGCGCCGCGACAGCCAGTCGATGCGCCCGGGAAACGGCCCCGTCATGAAGCCGACGTGCCCGCCATGCTGCGGCTGATCCAGCTCGATTGCCGCCGACACCTCGTGCCGCGCCGGCAACACCGTGGCCGGCAGGAACGGATCGTTGCGCGCGTTGAGCACGAGGGTGGGCACCGTCACCTCGGGCAGCAACGGCCGGGTGGTGGCACGCGTCCAGTAGTCGTCCGTATCGCGAAAACCGTGCAGCGGCGCCGTGACGATATTGTCGAACTCATACATGGTACGGCTCGCGAGCATCGCGTGGGCGTCGAAGAGGCCCGGATACTGTTCGAGCTTCTGTAGCGCCTTCACCTTGAGTGTTCTCAGAAAGCTGCGCGTATAGACCTTGTTGAAGCCTTGCGACAGCGCGCGGCCACCGGCGTGGACATCGAGCGGCGCGGAAATCGCCGCCGCCGCGTTGATGATCGACGCATCCTCGCGACGCTCGCCCAGCCAGCGCAGCAGCACGTTGCCACCCAACGAGACCCCCGCGGCGACGATCGGCCCGCGGTGCATGTCACGCAGGCGCCGCAGCACCCAGTCCACCTCGTCGCTGTCCGCCAGGTGATAGAAGCGCGGCAGCAGGTTCAGCGCGCCGCTACAGCTACGGAAGTGCGGCACGACGCCGTCCCAGCCCAACTCGTGGGCGGCAGCCATCAAGGCGCGGGCATAGTGGGAGGCGGAACTGCCTTCAAGGCCGTGGAACAGGACGAAAAGCGGCTTGTCGCCGGAGGGCGTTTCGGCCCAGCGGGCATGCGCCGAACCGTTGGCGCCCGTACCCGCGCGCGCGGGCACCTGATGCACCAGCCAGTCGAGTTCGATGAAATCGCCATCCGGCGTGTCCCAGCGCTCGCGCCGGTAAGTCACGGCGGGCAGGCGCGCGAACAGGGCGGGGACGATGGTCTGGATGTGGCTATTCGGCAGCCAGAGTGGCGCCCGGTAGAGCATTTCGACGCTCGCTTCCACTGCCGCAGCCACGCGGGCGGTGCCGGAGGAATCGGTCTTGTTGTGCGTCGTGCTCATGCCTGCAACCGGAGAAAACGTAAGACGGGCAGCCTCGGCTCAGTGCAATGACCCTTGGCCATGACGCATTTTCGCCGCAAACTGGCTGGCCGCTTCGTTCGGCATCGCACTCGCGTGAATATGTGCGATCTTCCATTCGCCGCGCTCGTGAACCATCACGTAGGTCGTGAAGACCATGTGCGGCGTGGCGGTCCGGCCAGCCGGGCGGTGCGCTTCGGCAATCGCGTAGACGACGGTGCCGAGGCTGTCGTAGACGCGGATATCAATGGGTTCGATCGAAACCGGCGCGGCTTCCAGTTGGACGGAGAGACCGGCACGGATGTTATCGAGCCCGTGCAGATGCGAGCCGTCGGCCCAGATGCAACTGGCGAACTCCTCGTCGATCCACAGGCCCATCAAACTGTCGATATTGACCTCCGCGACCGCCTGATAGTAGGCGTTGAGGGTATCCGCAGCGGCTTCGAAGATGTGGGCAAAACGTGGCATGGCTCGTCAGTCTCTTGTGCGCGGCACGCGCGGTTGCGGGACAGCAGTCGGCGAAACAACCGCGAGGATGCCCGCTCCGTAAGGCGCGGGGATGACGCCGCGCGGCTCACTGGCAGCGCGGCGGGCGGTGTTGGACAGCTCAGCGTTGCGCGAGCAGCATGCCGCGCAGGTCGCCGAATACCTGCTCGGCACTCAGGTGCCGCAGGCAGTTCAGATGACCGAGCGGGCACTCGCGCTCAAAACAGGGACTGCATTCGAGATGCAGCCATTGTACCTTCGCAAGCTCGGACAATGGCGGGGTGTGGCGCGGATCAGTCGAGCCGTAGACCGCCACGAGCGGGCGCCGTAGCGCGGCTGCCACGTGCATCAGACCGGAATCGTTGGTGACCACGGCGCTGGCACGAGCGATCAGCGCGCAGGCCTCGCCGAGCGCGGTTTGCCCGCACAGATTGCGCACGTTCGGCGCGCGTTCCGCGATAGCCTGGGCGAGCGGGGCGTCCTTCGGGGAACCCAGCGCGACGATCTGCGTGTACGGAAACGACTGGCCGACCATCTGTGCGAGCGCCGCGAAATGCTCGGGCGGCCAGCGCTTGGCCGGACCGTACTCGGCGCCCGGGCAGAACACCAGCAGCGGCACCCGCGTGTCCAGATTGAAGCGTGCCGACACGCGCGACGCCTCGTTCAGGTCCGTATCCAGCCGCGGCATGGGCAGGTCGTCGGGCACCTTGGCGCCGGGCGCGTAGGCGAGGGCGGCGTACTGGCCGACCATCGGCGCCCGCGCGTCCTTGCGCGGATTGTTATGCCGCACGTTCAGCAGACCGTAGCGGCTCTCGCCGGTATAGCCGATGCGCAGGGGAATGTTCGCGAGCCACGGAATCAGCGCCGATTTCAGCGAATTCGGCAGCACGTAGGCAGCGTCGTAGCCGACATCGCGCAGATCGCTTGCCAGTTGCCAGCGGCGCAGCATCTGCAGCTTGCCGTGCGCGAGATCGGTGGCGTAGACGTCACGAATCTCGGGCATGCGTTCGAGCACAGGCGCGACCCACGACGGCGCGACCGCATCAATCGCGATACGCGGATGCAGTTTCACGAGGCGCGAGAACAAAGGCTGCGCCATCAATGCGTCACCGATCCAGTTCGGTGCGATAACCAACGCGCGACGCATCAGGGTGAGTTTCCGATGTCGAAAGAAAGCGCAGCACGCCAAGGCGTGCGACGTTCAGGTTGTAAAGAGGGGGCATCCACATTCGTCGCGCAAGGCTGCAAGATGCGACCTTGCCGCGACGGCTGCGGCCTGACTCGTGACGCGCGGGTTCAGTGAGCCGGTTGGTTTGCCGCGCGCGGCCCGGATAGCTACCCGAGGGCCGCCCGCGCAAACCGCCGGTCTGCTTTAGTGACCCTTGACCACTTCGCCGTCGCGCAGCTTGTAGCGTGTGCCGCAGTACGGGCAACGCGCTTCCCCGTGCGTCACGTCGATGAACACGCGCGGATGGGCGCTCCAGCGCGCCATCGACGGGTTCGGACAGTACGCGGGCAGGTCTTTTGCCGTCAGTTCGACCAGCGGCATTTCCTTGATTTCGCTCATGAGGCTCTTTCTCGGTGGAGACAGGGCGCAGGCGCGCCGCGTGGCGGCCTGCTTGAGTGTGTAATTTAAACCTTGGTCAGCCAGTGCGCATATTTCGCGCTCTTGCCGTTGACGATGTCGAAGAAGCCGCTTTGCAGCTTTTCCGTGATCGGGCCGCGCGCGCCCGAGCCGATGGTGCGGTTATCGAGTTCGCGGATCGGCGTGACTTCAGCAGCGGTGCCGGTGAAGAAGGCTTCGTCGCAGGTGTAGACCTCGTCACGCGTGATGCGCTTTTCGATCACTTCGATACCGGCGTCTTTTGCCAGCGTGATGACGGTGTCGCGCGTGATGCCGTCGAGGCACGACGACAGGTCGGGCGTGTACAGCTTGCCGTTGTTCACGAGGAAGAAGTTTTCGCCCGAGCCTTCGGACACGTAGCCGTCCACGTCGAGCAGCAGCGCTTCGTCGTAGCCGTCGGCAATGGCTTCCTGGTTGGCGAGGATCGAGTTGACGTACCAGCCCGACGCCTTGGCGCGCACCATGGAGACGTTCACGTGATGGCGCGTGAACGACGAGGTCTTCACGCGGATGCCCTTGGCGAGGCCGTCTTCACCCAGATACGCGCCCCACGGCCATGCCGCGATGGCCACGTGGATGGTGTTGCCCTTGGCCGACACGCCGAGCTTCTCCGAACCCACCCAGATGATCGGGCGCAGATAGCAGGATTCGAGCTTGTTTTCGCGGACCACTTCGCGCTGCGCAGCGGCGAGCGTTTCGTGATCGAACGGCACGGCCATCTGGAAGATCTTGGCCGAATTCAGCAGACGCTTGGTGTGTTCCTGGAGGCGGAAGATCGAGGTGCCGCCGTCGGCCGTCTTGTAGGCGCGCACGCCTTCGAAGACGCCCATACCGTAGTGCAGCGTGTGGGTCAGCACGTGGATCTTGGCGTCGCGCCAGTCGATGAGCTTGCCATCCATCCAGATCTTGCCGTCGCGGTCGGCCATTGACATACGATTCTCCAGCGGGTGCGGTTGTGAGGTGGTGCGCACCGCCCACGGCAGCCGTCAAACAGGCCGGTAAGCGGCGAAGTCCGTCATTTTAACGTCTTTTGCACACGCAACGGGCATTTGGCCGCATACCGGACGCTATAATTCCGCGCACGAATAAACAGTCATCCGAATGCGCCAGCGGGTGTTCGTCGACCTGGCGCCGACTCCATGCCGTCGCGGCCAGCGGCTTTCGTCTCATGCCTGGTAGCCTCTCCGAACTCGACCGCCAAGCTTTCCGCGAAGGCGTGCGCGATTATTCGCCCACGCTGATGGCAATCTTCTCCTGGGGGCTCGTCACCGGCATTGCCATGAGCAAATCCGCGCTCACGCTGCCGCAGGCGCTCACCATGTCGCTGCTCTGCTACGCCGGTTCGTCGCAACTGGCCGTGCTGCCGCTGCTCTCCGCCAAATTGCCGGTCTGGACCGTGCTGCTCACCGCGGCGATGGTCAATACGCGGTTTGTGATTTTCAGCGCGGGCCTCGCGCCGCACTTTTCGTATCTGTCCATGTGGCGTCGCATCGTGCTCGGATACTTCAACGGCGACGTGATTTACCTGCTGTTTCAGCGCAAGAGCTTTCAGACCGGTTACGTGCCGGGCAAGGAATCGTATTACTGGGGCATGGCCATCGCGAGCTGGCTGTCCTGGCAGGTCTCGTCGATCATCGGCATTCTGCTGGCGAGCCTGATTCCGGATAACTGGGGTCTCGCGCTGGCCGGCACGCTGGCGCTGATTCCAGTGATGGTCTCCGCGATCACCAGCCGCTCAACGCTGGTGGCTGTGAGCGTGGCCGGCGTGCTGGCCCTGCTGGCCTTCGACCTGCCGTACCGCCTCGCCTTGCCGCTCGCCGTCGTGATGGCAATCGTTGCGGGCAGCGGCGTCGACCTGCTGGTGGAGCGCGCCGACCTGCGCCGCATCCGCAACAGCGCCGGAGATTCCCCATGACCTCCACGCAAATCTGGCTCGCCATCTTCGGCATGATGTTCGTCACGGCGCTGACACGGGCGCTGTTCCTGATCGGCGGCGAGCGCACGGTATTGCCGGCGCGCGTGCAGCGCATGTTGCGCTACGCGCCGGCCGCGGCGCTCATCGCCGTCGTTCTCCCGGATGTGCTGATGACGCCCAGCGGGCTGTCGTTCGGGCTGTCCAACCATGCCTTCTACGGCACGCTCGCCGGCCTCGGCTGGTTCTTGTGGCGGCGCACGATGCTCGGCACGATCGTCGTCGGCATGCTGGTGTTCACCGCTTTACGGCTCGTCTTTTGAGCGGTGTTATGCAATGTTGCGTCGCAACATCGAACCCATGCGTGTCACCGCTTCGACACGTATCTCCCAAATACGGGACATTCGCCTTGAAGCGCGGCATGACGCAGTGGGGATCGGTTAAAATACTCGACTCCCGGAACGCTGCGCGAGGCGGCGGCTCAAGCCGTTAGCGCCGGTTCGAAGGGCAGCCCTGGCGGTGCTTAGCCGGGTCGCGCTTCGCCGGAGGCAGTTCGCGCGCTCCGTCACCGCCTTCCACACAACCGCACACAAACGCCCATGAACCAGGTATTGCGTCTCTCCGATCTGATCGCTGAAGGCAAACTGTCCGGCAAACGCGTATTCATCCGCGCCGATCTGAACGTGCCGCAGGACGATCAAGGCAACATCACCGAAGACACCCGTATCCGCGCTTCCGTGCCGGCCATCAAGGCTGCGCTCGAGGCGGGCGCCGCGGTCATGGTCACTTCGCATCTGGGCCGTCCCACTGAAGGCGACTTCAAGCCGGAAGACTCGCTCGCGCCGGTCGGCAAGCGCCTCGGCGAGCTGCTTGGCCGCGACGTGCCACTGGTGGCGAACTGGGTGGAAAACGGCGTGAATGTCGCGCCGGGCCAGGTCGTGCTGCTGGAAAACTGCCGCGTCAACAAGGGCGAAAAGAAGGATTCCGATGAGCTCGCGCAGAAGATGGCCAAGCTCTGCGACGTCTACGTGAACGACGCGTTCGGCACGGCGCACCGCGCCGAAGCCACCACCCACGGCATCGCGAAGTACGCGCCCGTGGCCTGCGCCGGCCCGCTGCTCGCCGCTGAACTCGACGCGCTCGGCAACGCACTCGGCGCACCGAAGCGTCCGCTGGTGGCGATCGTCGCCGGTTCGAAGGTGTCCACCAAGCTGACCATCCTGAAGTCGCTGGCCGAAAAGGTCGATCAGTTGATCGTCGGCGGCGGCATCGCCAACACGTTCATGCTGGCGGCCGGTCTGAAGATCGGCAAGTCGCTCGCCGAAGCCGATCTGGTGAACGAAGCGAAGGCCATCATCGACCAGGCCAAGGCACGCGGCGCGTCGGTGCCCATCCCGACGGACGTCGTCACCGCCAAGGAGTTTTCGCCCACCGCGAAGGCCGAAGTGAAGGCGGTAGCGGACGTGCAGGACGACGACCTGATCCTCGACATCGGACCGGAAACCGCTAAGGCACTCGCCGCGCAGCTCGAGAAAGCCGGCACGATCGTGTGGAACGGTCCGGTCGGCGTGTTCGAATTCGACCAGTTCGGCAACGGCACCAAGACGCTGGCAGACGCGATTGCGAAATCGCCGGCGTTCTCGATTGCCGGTGGCGGCGACACACTCGCGGCCATTGCCAAGTACAACATCCAGGACAAGATCAGCTACATCTCGACGGGCGGCGGCGCTTTCCTCGAATTCCTCGAGGGCAAGAAGCTGCCGGCGGTCGAAGTCCTGGAATCGCGGGCATAACGTGGCCACTCGCTCCTCATCGGCAAAAGTTGGCAGGACGCGGGTGAAGCCAGCGTCGTCGAAGGTTCAGGTCAGCGAAGCAACGCGTCCGCCGCTGGCGCTTCACGCGCCGGTATCGAACACCGCCATCACCCATAAAGCGACGCCGGTTTCAACTGGCGCGCCACTCCCCATAGCACCTTTGGGTGCGCAGCCTCCGCACCCCACTCGCAGCGCTCATTCCAGCGATCCCATCCAGACGAGGAGACTCATGCATCGCGCCACCAAGATTGTCGCCACTATCGGCCCGGCATCCAGCACGCCGGAAGTCCTGCTGCAAATGATTCAGGCAGGACTCGATGTGGTGCGCCTTAATTTCTCGCACGGCACGGCCGACGATCACCGCCAGCGTGCCGAGTTCGTGCGCGAAGCGGCCCGCCAGGCAGGCCGTGAAGTTGCCATCATGGCTGACCTGCAGGGCCCGAAGATCCGGGTCGGCAAATTTGAAAACGGCAAGACCACGCTCGTGCCGGGCGCTGCGTTCATCCTCGACGCCGAATGCGAACTCGGCAACGACGACCGCGTCGGCCTCGACTACAAGGACCTGCCGCGCGACCTGAAACCGGGCGACGTGCTGTTGCTCAACGACGGCCTGATCGTGCTGAACGTGGTGCGTGTGCTCGGCAGCGAGATCCACACCACCGTGAAGATCGGCGGCGAACTGTCGAACAACAAGGGTATCAACCGCCAGGGCGGCGGCCTCACGGCGCCGGCGCTTACCGCCAAGGACATGGAAGACATCCGCACGGCCATGTCGCTGGGCGTGGATTTTGTCGCGGTATCGTTCCCCAAGAACGCCACCGACATGGAAATGGCCCGTCAGCTCGCCAACATCGCCGGCGCGCCGTACGGCATCAAGCCGAAGATGATCGCCAAGATCGAGCGCGCGGAAGCGATTCCGGCGCTGCAGGGCATTCTCGACGCGTCGGACGGCATCATGGTCGCGCGTGGCGACCTGGCCGTGGAAGTGGGCAATGCCGCGGTGCCGGCCTTGCAAAAGCGCATGATCCGCATGGCGCGTGAATCGAACAAGTTCGTCATCACGGCCACGCAGATGATGGAGTCCATGATCTACGCGCCGGTGCCGACCCGCGCCGAAGTGTCGGACGTGGCCAACGCCGTGCTCGACGGCACGGACGCGGTGATGCTGTCGGCGGAATCCGCGGCCGGCAAATACCCGGTGGTGACCATCGAAACGATGGCTGCCATCTGCGTGGAAGCGGAGAAGTCGGAACTGTCCGAACTGGACAAGGATTTCCTCGACCGCACGTTCACGCGCATCGACCAGTCCATCGCCATGGGCGCGCTGTTCACCGCGTTCCACCTGGGCGCCAAGGCCATCGTCGCGTTGACGGAGTCGGGTTCCACCGCGCTGTGGATGTCGCGCCACTGGTCGCACGTACCCATCTTCGCGCTCACGCCGCGGGTGAGCAGCGAGCGCGCCATGGCCCTCTACCGCAATGTCACGTCGCTGCATCTGGACAGCAGCAGCGACCGCGACACGGCGCTGCAGCAGGCGCTGGAGACGGTGGTCAGCAAGGGCTATGCGTCGCGCGGCGACATGGTCGTGCTGACGGTCGGCGAGCCGATGGGCGCAGCCGGCGGAACGAACACGCTGAAGATCGTGCGGGTGGGCGAACCGTATTGATCGGCTTCAAATCTGCTTGATCGGCACGGCGAAGCAGGTTGAACGCTCCATGAGAGGCGACGCACCAGTGAGTAGCGCGAGCTTGCGGGCTCGCAGATGGCTGGATGCGCAAGGGGTGGCGGTCTGCTTCGCGATTGAATCGAAAAAAGATGCCGGCGGCACAGGTTTCGTTTCAACTTTGGAGTACATGCATGCCTCTCGTATCAATGCGTCAACTGCTGGACCACGCCGCTGAACACGGCTACGGGCTTCCGGCATTCAACGTGAACAATCTGGAGCAGGTGCAGGCCATCATGGCAGCGGCGGATCAGGTCAACGCCCCCGTCATCATGCAGGCCTCGGCGGGCGCGCGGAAGTACGCGGGCGAGCCGTTTTTGCGTCATCTGATCGAAGCAGCCGTGGAGTCGTATCCGCATATTCCGGTCGTGATGCATCAGGATCACGGGCAGTCGCCGGCAGTGTGCATGGCGGCGATCCGCAGCGGTTTTTCCAGCGTGATGATGGATGGCTCGCTGGAAGCGGACGGCAAGTCGGTGGCGTCGTACGAGTACAACGTCGAGGTGTCGCGCAAGGTGGTGGAAGCCGCGCATTCCATCGGCGTCACGGTGGAAGCAGAACTCGGCGTGCTGGGTTCGCTGGAAACGATGAAGGGCGACAAGGAAGACGGCCACGGCGCGGAAGGCACGATGACCCGCGAGCAACTGTTGACCGATCCGGAGCAGGCCGCCGACTTCGTCAAGCTCACGCAGTGCGACGCGCTCGCCATTGCCATCGGCACGTCACACGGCGCGTACAAGTTCAGCAAGAAGCCCACCGGCGATATTCTGTCCATTCAGCGCATCAAGGACATTCACCGGCGCATTCCGAATACGCACCTCGTGATGCACGGTTCGTCTTCGGTGCCGCAGGAGTTGCTGGCGGAAATCCGCGAATTTGGCGGCGATATGAAGGAAACCTACGGCGTGCCGGTCGAGGAAATTCAGGAAGGCATCAAGCACGGCGTGCGCAAGGTTAATATCGACACTGACCTGCGTCTGGCGATCACCGGGGCGATCCGCCGCTACATGGCGGAAAATCCGGGCAAGTTCGATCCGCGCGATTACCTGAAGCCGGCCCGCGAAGCCGCGAAGAAGATTTGCCTGCAGCGCTACATGCAATTTGGCTGCGAAGGGCAGGCTGGCAAGATCAAGCCGGTCCCGCTTGATAAAATTGCCGAGAAGTACAAGTCGGGCGAGCTTGCGCAGGTCGTCCGTTAAGCTGGGCTGTATTGCAGTACGAACCTGGCCATCCGGCCAGGTTGCCGTCCGCTTCGCCGTTCCCGCATCATAGGGGGAACGGCGTTTCCCTTTTGTTCCGGTCTCATTTTTGCCTCATTTCTAGCGAACTACGACGATGTCTACCCTCTACGAATCCACGCTCCGCTCGCTGCCGCTGCTTGGCCGCGGCAAGGTCCGCGACAACTACGCGGTGGGCAATGACCAGTTGCTGATCGTCACGACAGACCGTCTGTCGGCGTTCGACGTCATCATGGGCGAGCCGATTCCGAACAAGGGTCGCGTGCTGAACCAGATGGCCAATTTCTGGTTCGACAAGCTCAAGCACATCGTGCCGAACCACCTCACGGGCGTGGCGCCTGAGTCGGTAGTGGCGGCAGACGAAGCCGAGCAGGTGAAGGGCCGCGCGGTCGTGGTCAAGCGCCTCGAGCCGATCCTGGTCGAGGCGGTGGTGCGCGGCTATCTGGCCGGCAGCGGCTGGAAAGACTATCAGGCCACCGGCGCCGTGTGCGGCGTCGAGCTGCCGCCGGGCCTGCAAAACGCGCAAAAGCTGCCCGAGCCCATCTTCACGCCGGCCGCCAAGGCCGAAATGGGCCATCACGACGAGAACATCACGTACGACGACATGGAGCGTCGCATCGGCACCGAACTGTCGGCCACGATCCGCGACATCTCGATCAAGCTGTACAAGGAAGCGGCGGAGTATGCGGCCACGCGCGGCATCATCATCGCCGACACCAAGTTTGAATTCGGCCTCGACAATCAGGGCAAGTTGTACCTGATGGACGAAGCCCTCACCGCCGATTCCTCGCGCTTCTGGCCGGCTGACCAGTACCAGGTCGGCACCAATCCGCCGTCCTTCGACAAGCAGTTCGTGCGCGACTGGCTGGAAACCCAGCCGTGGAAGAAAGAGCCGCCGGCGCCGAAGCTGCCGGACGAAGTGGTCACGAAGACGGCCGCGAAGTATCAGGAAGCACTTGAGCGTCTAACTGGGGAAAAGCTCGCCTGAGGGCGGGCAACGTTTCCGTGAAGCAGGCCGCAAAGCCCGCGATCAAGGCAGCGCCGGGCTGCCGCCGCACCTGCACCAGGTGGTGGCGCGGCAGCGGCCCCGGCATTGAAGCAGCACCAAGGTAGCCGCAAGGCCGCCTGAGGCAGTACCAAGGCAACACGACAGTAGCGCGATAGCAGCGCAACAGCAGCGATAAGGAAGCCCGCAAGATGAGTCAGGTCCAGTCCGCCCAGAAGGCACACACGCATGCAGCACCGCTCGTCGGTGTGTTGATGGGGTCCAGTTCCGACTGGGAAGTCATGAAGCACGCCGTTGCGATCCTGCAGGAATTCGGCGTACCGTACGAAGCGAAGGTCGTGTCCGCGCACCGGATGCCCGACGAGATGTTCGCCTACGCCGAGGGCGCGCGCGAGCGCGGCCTGCGCGCCATCATCGCGGGTGCGGGCGGCGCCGCGCACCTGCCGGGTATGCTGGCCGCGAAAACCACCGTGCCCGTGCTGGGTGTGCCGGCGGCGAGCAAATATCTGAAGGGCGTCGATTCGCTGCATTCCATCGTGCAGATGCCCAAGGGCGTGCCGGTTGCGACCTTTGCGATTGGTGAGGCAGGCGCGGCAAATGCTGCGTTGTTCGCGGTGTCGATTTTGAGCGTGACGTCGAACGAGTACGCCAATCAGCTCGCGGCGTTCCGCGTGCGGCAGAACGAAGCCGCGCATGCAATGGTGTTGCCGCCGCTGTAAGCGCAAACGCGACGGATGCCAGCGCGTCTTCACGTGCACAGCCGTACCGAAACAGAAGTCCCGAAGTCCATTGCCTGACCCCGGCGCGGCACGCCTCCATGCGTGTCGGCCGTGACCGACCACTAAGATGAATCCAGACAACACACCGGTTTCACCGATTCTGCCCGGCGCATGGCTTGGCATGGTCGGTGGCGGCCAACTCGGCCGCATGTTCTGCTTTGCCGCCCAGGCAATGGGTTATCGCGTTGCCGTGCTCGATCCGGACGAAGCCAGTCCGGCGGGCTCGGTCGCGGACCGTCACCTGCGCGCGGCTTACGACGACGAAGCCTCGTTGACCGAACTCGCGCGGCTGTGCGCGGCGGTGTCGACGGAGTTCGAAAACGTGCCGGCAGCGAGCCTCGACTTTCTGGCCCGCACCACCTTCGTGAGCCCAGCCGGCCGTTGTGTCGCTGTCGCCCAGGACCGTATTGCCGAGAAGCGCTTTATTGCGGAGTCGGGTGTCGCGGTGGCGCCGCATCTGGTGATCGAATCGTCGGACGCGCTCGCCGCGCTCGAGGACGGCAAGATCGACGCCGTACTGCCCGGCATTCTCAAGACCGCGCGACTCGGCTACGACGGCAAAGGCCAGATCAGCGTGCGCAACGCCGAAGAAGTGCGCGAGGCGCATGCGTCGCTCGGTGGCGTGGCGTGCGTGCTGGAAAAGCGTCTGCCGTTGAAGTTCGAAGTGTCCGCGCTGATCGCGCGGGGCGCGAACGGCTCCTCCGTGGTGTACCCGCTTGCGCAGAATACCCATCGCGATGGCGTGCTCTCGCACACCATCGTCCCCGCGCCGGATGCGAGCGCGACGCTCGTCAGCCAGGCGCAACAGGCCGCGCTGCAGATTGCGGACAAGCTGGGTTATGTCGGCGTACTGTGCGTCGAGTTTTTCATTCTCGAGGACGGTTCGCTGGTGGCCAATGAAATGGCGCCCCGGCCGCACAATTCCGGCCACTACACGGTCGATGCGTGCGCCACGAGCCAGTTCGAACAGCAGGTTCGCGCCATGACCGGCATGCCGCTCGGCGACACGCGCCAGCACTCGCCGGCCGTGATGCTGAACATTCTCGGCGACGTGTGGTTCCCGGACGGCGGCAAGCGCGCTGCCGTCACGCCGCCGTGGCACGAGGTCGCAGCCATGCCGGCGGCGCGCCTGCATCTGTACGGCAAGGAGGAGGCACGTCCGGGCCGCAAGATGGGTCACGTGAACTTCACCGCAGTGACGCTGGACGAGGCGCGTACCGCCGCGCGGGATTGTGCGCGTCTGCTGCACATCCTGAAGAGCTGAGACGCACGCGCCATCATGCCGGATCAAAGCAAACCGCCGGGCAGCATGTCGAAACCTGCTGAAGCCTCAGCCGGAGAGGTGGCGCGCGTGGATGCCGCTTCGCGTGAGACCAATGTTCACAACCCGGTTCACAGCCCGTCGGAAGTTGCCGCTGGGACGTCCGCCGTCACGCCTAGCCCGGTGATGAGCGCCGCCCACATCGAGCACGCGGCTGCGTTGCTCGACGCGGGAGAACTGGTCGCCTTTCCCACTGAAACCGTCTACGGCCTGGGCGGTGACGCGCAAAGCCCGGATGCCGTCGCGCGGATTTACGCGGCGAAGGGTCGCCCGGCGAATCATCCGGTGATCGTGCATCTCGCGCCGCATGGCGATCCTGGCTACTGGGTCGAGCACCTGCCGCCCGAAGCATTACGGTTGATCGACGCGTTCTGGCCTGGTCCGCTGACCTTGATTCTCAAGCGCGCCGCGCATATTCCAGCGGCGGTCAGTGGCGGGCAGGGTTCAGTGGGCTTGCGTTGTCCGTCGCATCCGGTGGCTCAGGCGCTGCTCTCGGCATTCAGCGCGCGACGCGGTGGGCATGGCGGCGTTGCTGCGCCGTCGGCGAACCGCTTTGGCCACGTCAGCCCGACCACCGCGCAGCATGTGCGCGACGAATTCGGCGGCACGATTCATGTGCTCGACGGCGGTTCATCGGACGTGGGCATCGAGTCGACCATTCTCGATCTGTCGCGTGGGTTTCCTGCGCTGCTGCGCCCGGGGCGCGTGACGCCGCAGGATATTGCCGAGGTGCTCGGCGAAGCGCCGCGTCTGCCAGACGGCTCGGACGCCACGGCGCCGCGTGCCTCCGGCACGCTCAAGGCACACTACGCGCCGCGCACGCCGTTGGCGTTGCTGCCGTTCGAGGCGCTGGAGCCGATGCTGGCGGCGCGCGAACCGAACCAACGTGTGGCGCTGGTGGCCCGCGTTTCACGCGCCGGCCGGTGGGCCGAAGCGGAAGGCGTGCATTTCATCGCTGCGCCTGAAGACCCGCATGTTTACGCGCGCGAGTTGTACGGCTTGTTGCGGGCTTTGGATCGCGCCAATGTCACGCGTATCCTGATCGAAAAGTTGCCCGATTCGATTGAATGGATCGCGGTTAATGACCGGCTTGGGCGCGCTGCGGCGGCGTTTGAAGCGCAAGGGTAGGGCCGGCGACCAGCACTACGAAGCCGTTTGCCTGCAGCGAACTCGTTGCTCGCGGTGAATGACCGGCCAAGGTGGGCCGCTGCGGCGTTTCAAGCGCAACAGCAGGACGCACGACGGTCCGCGGCAAGAGGCGAGATGCCACCTTCAGGCAACCAGCTAACCGCTAGCTAGCGCATAACGTCCCGCCTTGATCACCCGCGCCGCCAAAGAAAAAAGGCCCAGCTAAACCACACCGGGCCTTTCTCATC
The DNA here is from genome assembly GCF_003429005.1 of Paraburkholderia sp. DHOC27. Taxonomy (GTDB): domain Bacteria; phylum Pseudomonadota; class Gammaproteobacteria; order Burkholderiales; family Burkholderiaceae; genus Paraburkholderia. The sequence continues at coordinate 31,910 of NZ_QVQV01000003.1, read as the reverse complement.
ATCAGCGCATGAGCGGCAGCTAATCAAGCCCACCGCCCGCGCTGCATTAAATCACTTACCCAATCCCGTCGCCGCGATCGTCTTCTCGACGTACTGCGCGAACAGTGCGTGCGTATGCGTGCTCGGGTGGACCGTATCCGCGAACATATAGGTCTGATCGGCACCGGCCACCGTGTAGTTCTGCGGCGAGCAGAACAGCGACGACGCGAACTGCGCGCCGTACTGCTGCGGCGTCAGACCTTGCGTCACGGACGGGTTCGCCGTTGCGTATGCCGTAGCATTAGCGGCCATTGCCGTCAGGTTACACGCCGTACCCGTGTTGGTGACCGTGAAGCCTTCGGCGGCGGCGTTCGGCAGTGCGACGGTGTCGAGCCACGTGAACGCATCAGCGACGATCACGGTGCCGGACGTTGCCAGCGGTGCGATAGCCTGTTCGAGGATACCGTTGTACGCGGCCGTGATGCCGGTCAACAACGCAGCCGCGCCAGGCGTCTGCGCGTTGGCGGCCACACCGAGGGGCGTCTGGCCGATGTCCGGAATGGTCATCAGCACGATATGCTTCGCGCCCGAACCGGCGATGGTCTGGATCTGACCCGCCAGCGCGACAGCCGCCTGATAAATCGGGCTATTCGTTTGTTGCAGGTAACCTGCGATGAACGTCACCTCGCCTGCCTGCGTATTCGGCACCAGACCCGCCTTCACGGCTGCCGGGTATCCCGTCTGCAGTTCAGCGCCGAGCGCCGCCAGATTGGCGTCAGTCGCGTACTGGAAAATGTCGTTGGCGCCGCCGTTGATCAGCACCAACTGGTTCGAGTTGAAGCTCTGATGCGCGGCCAGATAGTTGCTGACCTGGGTGACCACCGGCACGGTCGTCGCCGCGAGGTTGTCGGGCGCCCAGCCTTCACCTTCAGGATTGACCACGTCCGAGCCGCCCTGCGCGTAGCCATAGCCGCCGGTGGCGACCAGCGGATCACCGAAGCCGCCTTGATACGCCGGGGTCAGCGTGCCGCCGTAGTATTCGGCAACCTTTTGCGTCCAGATTTCGCCCGGGTTCGTCGTGAAGCGACCACCGCCGAAGTCCGCGGCGATCACCGGGGAGTACGTGCCCACGTCCGACAGACTGTCGCCGAACGACACCACCTGAAGATTCACGCCGCCTGCCGGCGTGCTGCTCGAATTATTGTTGCCGCTTCCCCCGCCGCACGCTGCAAGCAACGCGAACGCTGCGCTGGCAATCGCCACTTGAGTCATGCGCAGAACACCGCGCTGTTTCATTCCCTGGTGCTTCATATTGATTTCATCTCCTCGTATGTGGCCCTTTTGCCGTGGTGCAAGCCGCGCCCACAGCGAGGGCAGCGAGCGACAGCTTACATAATCTTCTCAGCCTTGCGCGATGTTTAAGCGTCGACTGTTGTTTCTAGAAAGCGTTTTTAGACGGACTGCCAGGCACTTCCGCCGCCGCGCGCTGCCCGGTGCCCTCCCGTGCAAGCTGCTCGTGATACGCGGTTGCCCATGCGGGCGGCGCGAACAGCGCGCGCAGCTTGTTGCGCCAGCCGCGCACGCGGACCACGTCGGCGCCCATCGACGCCCATTCGTGGAACGTTGCCTTTAGCGGGTTATACGTGTGCAGCGGCTCGACGATGCCGTAGACCGGCGCATCGTGCGGATCCTCTTCCACGAAGCTGCCGAACAGGCGATCCCAGATCACCAGCACGCCCGCATAGTTGCGATCGAGGTAGCGCTCGTTGCGCGCGTGATGCACCCGATGGATGGATGGCGTGTTGAACACGTACTCGACCCAGCCGAGCTTGCCGATCACCTGGGTATGCACGAAGAACTGAAAGCCGAGGTTGATCAGCACGATGCCGACGATCTCCTTGGGCGGAAATCCGAGCACCGCCAGAGGAATCCAGAACACCCACATGCCGGCAACCGGATACATCAGGCTCTGGCGAAACGCGGTGGAGAAATTCATCCGCTCCGACGAGTGATGCACCACGTGCGCGGCCCACAGCCAGCGCACCCGATGGCTGCAACGATGAAACACGTAATAGAGCAGGTCCTGCGCGACGAACAGCACGGCGAACGAGAGCCAGCCCGCGGGCCACGTATAGATGCGCCAATGCGCATAGCAATAGGCGTACACGGGAATGATGGCGAGCCACGCGAGTTTGTCGGCGGCCTGCTGCATGAGCGCGAGCGCCGTGTTGCACAGCGTGTCGCGCCATGTATAAAAGCGCGCGGCGGGGCGCGTGCGATGCAGGTGCCACGCCTCCCAACCAATGCATGCGAGGAAGACCGGCGCCATGGCGAGCAGCAGCAATTCGGCATCGAATTGCATGTCCGTCTTCCTCCGTGGTCCCAGTCCGTCGCGGTTGCCGCGGCGGACGTTGTCGTTTTTGTTTGAGGCAGCGCGCCGTTTTTACCGGTCGGCTGCGTGCGCGCGTCTGTCTGACGTCGAGGAGCGCTTCAAACTCTGTCCGCAAGCGTACACGGTCCGAGGCGCGCCGCGCATGCCTTCGCTAGAAGGATTCCTCAATGCTGGGAGCGCTTGTGCGGGTTTTTCCTGGGCTTGGCGCGCGGCTCGGGTTCGACCTCCTGGATGGGTTGGGAGGGACCCTGGTAGATCCATTCGAGCAGCGCATCGTGTGCGGCGCGCGCTGCTTCGGAATGCGGATCGTTGATGATGCTGACCACTATGTAGCTGACGCCGTCCGCGGACGCCACGTAGCCCGCAATGGCGCGCACGTCGCGCAACGTGCCGGTCTTGATGTGCGCGTTGCCGCCCACGGGCTGCGACGTGAGCCGGTTGCGCATGGTGCCATCCACGCCGGCCACCGGCAGCGAATCGACGAACACCTGGGCGACCGGGCTGGCATTGGCCGCCTGCAACAGGTCGGCGAGTGAGAGCGCCGTGATGTGCTCGTCGCGCGACAGACCGGAGCCGTTGTCGAGCGACAGATACTCCATGTTCAGGCCGCTCTTCTGCAAAAACGCTTCGATCGCATGCGCCGATTTTGCCGGCGTAGCGGGCGGCTTGCTGGTGACCGCGCCGATGGTCAGGAACAGATTGCGCGCCATCGTGTTGTTGCTGAACTTGTTGATGTCGTGAACGATGTCCGACAGCATCGGCCCGTCGTGAGTAGCCACGAGGCGTGCGCTGAGCGGCACTGCGCCTTCATGCGTGGTGCCGGCGAAAGTGCCGCCGGTCTGCTGCCACAGCGCGAGAAAACCGCCCGCAAAAAATGTCGTGTGGTCGAGGACCGCGACGTTCAGCGTGCGCGGGCCGCAGCGTTCGGGATAGTCGCCGCCAAACGCTGCGACGACCATGCCGTTCGCTTGCGGCGTCACGGCAGGCGTGGGCAGTTCGCCGCGGCAGGGGCCGCGCGTGGCGTGCAACTGGTTGTCGATCTGCAATTGCGAGAGGGCGGGGATCACGTCGACGGCCACGCTGCCGTCGGGCGCCGGCGTCATGGTGAACGACAGCGACTTGAAAGCGTACAGCAGCGGATCGGGGCCGACGTTGTACGGCGCATTGGCGTCGTCGTCGAAGGCGGGCAGATCGCGCGTCGACGGATCGAAGAAACGCTTGTCGAGCACCAGCGCGCCGTCAATGCCGTTGATGCCCGCCTTGCGGATCTTCTGCACGAGGTCGATCAATTCTTCCGGGACGAGTTTCGGGTCGCCGGTGCCCTGGATGTACAGATTGCCGTGCAGGATGCCGTTCGCGTCGAGGTTGCCATCCGCGTAGGCGCTGGTGCGCCAGCGGTAGTCAGGGCCGAGGATCGAAAGACCGGCGTAGGTCGTGACGAGCTTCATCGTCGAGGCGGGCATCATCGGCTGCCCGGCGTTGAGCGCGACGATGGGCGTGCGATCGCCCACTTTCTCCACCACCACGCTGATGGCCGACAAGGGCACGTGGGCGCGCGCGAGACCAGCCATCACGGTAGGCGGCAACACGGTACTGACGCTGACTGCGGGATGCGTCGCCTTGACGCGCGCCTGCGCAGGCGCGGCGAAGGCAAATGCCGTGCACGCCAGCATCACGGCCATTGGGCGAACCAAGCCTTGCAAGGCGGGACGCGTACGGCTCACGGATGAATCCGATGGAACGGACTGGGTGGACGATCTTGGCGATCTGGACGAATCGGCGCGTACGGGATGTACGGTGTGGCGACGGAGCAGGGCAGACAGAAAGGCGTGCGTCATGTACGGGCAAAAAAGCAAAAGTAACGGCTAAAAGACGGCACGACCGGCCCGGCCAGCAGGAATGGCACAAGCGGCGGCATCGTACTTTTTCAATGTTCGGGGTGCGCAGGCGCGCGGCGAACGTGCGGCGGCGTTTGTGCCGCACGTCAGGACGGGCCTGCAGGCAATCCCCTGTTCGAGTATCCGGCTTGCGCGCTGGCCGCAGCGGTCGAAACCGCGCGGCGCGCCACGCAAAGCGCTCATTGTAGAGATATGCCGCGTCCGTGCGTCGAATTTGCCCCAATGTCGACGCGGACCTCATGGCAACGGCGGTGGGGCACCACAGGCAGGCGCGCCCATGCCGGTTCGGGCGCTAGAATGCGGCATCATGATTGTTTCGGAATCGTAGAGCCATGCGCATATTGCTAGTCGAAGACGACCGGATGATTGCCGAAGGCGTGCGCAAGGCGCTGCGCGGCGAAGGCTTTGCCGTCGACTGGGTCGAGGACGGTGAGGCGGCGCTGAGCGCGGCGTCGGGCGAACCTTACGATCTGGTGTTGCTCGATCTCGGGCTGCCCAAGCGTGACGGTCTGGACGTGTTGCGCGCGTTGCGCTCGCGCGGTCACACGTTGCCCGTGCTGATCGTGACGGCGCGCGACGCGGTGGCCGACCGCGTCAAAGGTCTCGACGCCGGCGCCGACGATTACCTCGTCAAGCCGTTCGATCTCGACGAACTCGGCGCCCGCATGCGTGCGCTGATCCGCCGCCAGTCCGGCCGCAGCGATTCGACCATCCGCCACGGCACGCTCACGCTCGATCCCGCTTCGCATCAGGTCACACTGGCCGGTGCGCCGGTCGCGCTGTCAGCGCGTGAATTCGCGCTGCTCGAGGCGCTGCTCGCGCGGCCCGGCGCGGTGTTGTCGAAGAGTCAACTCGAAGAAAAAATGTATGGCTGGGGCGAGGAGATTGGCAGCAATACCGTGGAGGTCTACATCCACGCGTTGCGCAAAAAACTCGGCGCGGATCTGATCCGCAACGTGCGGGGCCTTGGCTACATGATCGCGAAGGACGCCTGAATCGATGCGTTCCATTCGCCGTCAATTGCTGTTCTGGCTGCTGGCCATCGTGTTGCTCGGCGTCGGCATTGCCGGCTGGCTTATCTACCGTCAGGCGCTCGCCGAAGCCAACGAACTGTTCGATTACCAGTTGCAGGAAATCGCCGAGGCGTTGCCATCGGAATCCTTTTCGCAGGTGCTCGGCTCACGCGATACCGGCGACGAAGGCATCGTGCTGCAAATCTGGAATCGCAACGGCACGTTGATGTACTACTCGCGGCCGCGTGCGCCGCTCGCGCCACGTGCGGAACTGGGCTTCTCGACCGAGCACACCGATCGCGGCGACTGGCGCGTGTATGGCGCGATCGTCGGCGATAACGTCGTGCAGCTTGCGCAGCCGGTGTCAGTACGCAATCGCCTCGCGGCGAACGTCGCGCTACGCACGTTGTGGCCGTTGATCGTGCTGTTGCCGCTGCTGGGCCTCGCGGTCTGGATCATCGTCGGCCGTGGACTCAAACCGTTGCGCCGCGTGACGGGTGCGCTCGACGCACGACATCCGGAAGCGCTCGATGCATTGCCCGACACGCGTCTGCCGCTCGAAGTGCAGCCGCTGGTGCGCGCGTTGAATGGCCTGCTGGCGCGCCTCGCCACCGCGCTCGATACGCAGAAAGCCTTCGTCGCCGACGCCGCGCACGAACTGCGCACGCCACTCGCCGCGGTGCAGATCCAGACGCAACTGGTGGCACGTGCCAACGACGACGTCACTCGCCGTGAAGCGCTGGCGGACCTGCAAGCCGGCGTCACGCGGGCCACTCGCCTTGCCGAGCAACTACTGGCGCTGGCGCGCTCCGAACCGGACGGCCAGACCGAAACGACGAGCATCGATCTGCACGCGCTGCTCGAAGATTGCGTGCTGACTTACGCGCCGCTTGCACAGCAACGCGGCATCGATCTCGGCATCGAGCGCAACGACGCGGCAAGCGTCACCGGCAATGCCGAAGCCTTGCGCGTGATGTTCAACAATCTCGTCGATAACGCCGCGAAATACACGCCGTCCGGTGGACGCGTCGACGTGAGTCTCGTGGTCGAAGACGGTCATCCGGTCGTGCGTATCGCCGACAGCGGACCCGGTGTGCCGCTCGCCGAGCGCGAGCGCGTGTTCGACCGCTTCTACCGCGCCGGACCCAGCGCGGATCGGGTGCGCACGGACATTGCCGGCAGCGGGCTGGGGCTCGCCATCGTGCGCCGGATCGCGCTGCAACACGGCGCACGAGTCACGCTCGACGACGCGCCGGCCGGTGGCCTGCTGGTCAGCGTGCGGTTTTAAGCCGTGCCGCGCAGCGCTGCGCCTGGCTGGGTGGGTGGCTGGATGAGCATAGGGAAAATCCCGCGATATAGCGGACGTTCACTTTGTTTAAGACTCTTTTAAGTGACACCCCGTACGCTTCATCCCATCCCTAAGCCCCTCCCTGTCAGGAGTACTCGATGAAAGCAAAAACCCTTTCCCGCAGCGCCGTAGCTGTAGCGGTTGCCGTCGCGCTATCTGCCGGCTACGTGGCGGGGCATCGCGATGTCCCGACGCCACAGGTCATCTCGCCGGCACAGGCCGCGATGATGCCTGCCGAGGCCGCCGCGAAGACGGGCGTACCCGATTTCTCGGGCCTGGTGGAAACCTATGGTCCGGCGGTCGTCAACATCAGCGCCAAGCACGTCGTCAAACAGACGGCGTTGCGCAGCGGCGGGGACAACGGCGGCAACGCGCAGCAGTTGCCCATCGACCCGAGCGATCCGTTCTACCAGTTCTACAAGCGTTTCTTCGGCAACATGCCCGGCATGCAGGGCGGCGGTGGCGGAGACGGCGGCGACGGATCGGATCAGCCGAGCGCGAGCCTGGGTTCGGGCTTCATCGTAAGCAGCGATGGCTACATCCTGACCAACGCGCACGTGGTCGACGGCGCCAACGTGGTGACCGTCAAGCTGACCGACAAGCGTGAATTCAAGGCGAAGGTGGTGGGCGCGGACAAGCAGTCTGACGTCGCCGTACTGAAGATCGACGCCAGCGATCTGCCGACCGTGAAGATTGGCGATCCGAACCAGAGCAAGGTCGGCCAGTGGGTGGTGGCGATCGGCTCGCCGTATGGCTTCGACAACACCGTGACCTCGGGCATCATCAGCGCGAAATCGCGTTCGCTGCCGAACGAAAACTACACGCCGTTTATCCAGACCGACGTGCCGGTGAATCCGGGTAACTCGGGTGGCCCGCTATTCAATTTGCAGGGCGAAGTAATTGGCATCAACTCGATGATCTACTCGCAGACGGGCGGCTTCCAGGGCCTGTCGTTCGCAATCCCGATCAATGAGGCGATCAAGGTCAAGGACGACCTGGTCAAGACCGGTCACGTGAGCCGTGGACGCCTGGGCGTCGCGGTGCAGGGTCTCAATCAGACACTGGCAGACTCGTTCGGCATGAGCAAGCCGAATGGCGCACTGGTCAGCTCGGTGGATCCGGACGGTCCGGCAGCCAAGGCCGGTTTGCAGCCCGGCGACGTGATCACGGCAGTGAACGGCTCGCCGGTGGCGGACTCGACCGATCTGCCGGCGCAGGTGGCAAGCATCGCGCCGGGCAGCTCCGCAACTATCACCGTATGGCGTGACAAGGCGAACAAGGACATCAAGGTGAAGATCGGCTCAATGGCCGACGCCAAGGTGGCCTCGAACGACAAGAGCGATGCGCCGGCGCAGTTGCAGGGCCGTCTGGGCGTCGCGGTGCGGCCGCTCACGCCTGAGGAGAAGAGCAGCGCGTCGATCTCGCACGGTCTCCTGGTCCAGCAGTCGGGCGGCGCGGCGGAAAACGCCGGCATCCAGCCGGGTGACGTGATCCTCGCGGTGAACGGCCGTCCGGTGACGAGCGTCGATCAGTTGAAGCAGATGATCTCGCAGGCAGGCAACAGCATCGCGCTGCTGATCCAGCGGGACAACTCGCAGATCTTCGTGCCGGTGGATCTGGGTTGATCGCGGTTGACGTAAAACTTGCCGGTTCGTTTGCATAATCTGCCGACGAACCGGCTCCTTGTACCTTTCTGGTCTTTCCCTTCCCGCTTCTCACCGCGCGCCCCGTGCTTCCACATGGCGTCGGCGCGGCTCTTCCCGGCGTCCTTCCTTCAACCAGGCACAGCAGTTGCAGAAGAGGGACGTCCGGACTTTCCGGGCTCAGTTGCACCGAGAGCACTGAACATAAAGACAAAGGAGCGAAGCAATGAAAATTCAAGGTAAACGCCGCACGCTCGCAGCGGCAGCCGTGACCGCCGCGCTGACGCTCGGCCTCGCCGGCGGGGCATGGGCGCAGAACGACACGACCGGCGGCAACACCACGGACACCACCAGTGCCGGCAACGACAACGGCGGCGGCATGCCGCAGATCCAGCAGCAGGGCGACGTGTCGTACGTGTCGGGCGGCGTGGGCAGCGACGAATCGAAGGCGTTGCAGCGTGCGCAAGGCCACTGGCCGCTGGCGCTGCGCTTCACCGGCCCCGGCTCGGATTTCCTCGCTGACGTGCACGTGCAGATCGTCGATGCGCATGGCGGCGACGTCCTGCAGGCAACGTCACGCGGACCTTACATGCTGGTCAAGCTGCGCCCCGGCCAGTACACGGTCCACGCGCGTTACGAGACTACCGAGCAGCAGCGTTCAGTGACGATTCCGGCTTCGGGCAGCGCCAAGGCGGCGTTCTACTGGAACCACCAATAAACGTTACGTAGCGCACAAGCAACGCTGCACAATCCGCCGAAGTTTGGCCGATAATGAAGCCACGGATCTTTCCGTGGCTTTTTTCTTTTTGAGCCGCCGCAGTCTGCTAGTGCCGTTCTCCTGCGCCCGGGCGCAGGATTCACCTCACCGGAGCCGTGACATGAGCGATGCCTCGACGACCAATGGCAGTCCCACCGGCGCCGGTGCGGGCAATCCGCCGGCTGGTCAGGCCGGGCACGGCAGCGGCGGAACGGGCGGCGGCCATCGCATCGACATCAAACAGAATAGCCACCGGGTGCGCGTGATCCATCAGGGCGTGACGATGGCCGACACCCAGGCCGCGCTGACGCTCGCGGAGACGGGCTTGCCGGAGGTGTTTTATTTTCCGCGCGCCGATGTCAATATGGCGCGGCTCGAACGGTCCGATCACGCATCACATTGCCCGTTCAAGGGTGACGCGTCGTATTTCCACCTGCGCACCGAAGACGGCCTCGTCGAGAACGCCGTCTGGTGCTACGAGAACCCGTTCGAAGGGGTCCAGCAGATCAAGGGATATCTCGCGTTTTATAACTCGCGGGTCGACCGCATCGATCAGACATCCTGATTCTGGGTACGCGCGGTCATCGGGGGAAGCGGTCATGGAACTGAACAACGCGTTGCGAATTGCGCTGGCGCCATCCGAAGTCTGGGATGCGTTGCAGGACATCGCGTTGCTGCGCGCGAGCCTCGACAACTGCGAATCGTTCAGCCGCCTCGCGCGTGGTGAATACGAGCTGACCTTGACCGTGCCGCTCGGACCGCTGCGCGCGCGCTACGAAGTGCGCGCCCATGTGGCCAGTAAAGACGTTGCGCAGACCGACGCGCCCCATCGCATCCTGAACTTCAAGGCCCGCGCCGATGGCGTGGGCTCGCTGCGTGGCCAGATCGACGTTTCCCTGCGCGCAGATGACAGTGGCGCCACGCAAGGACCGAGTACGCGCATCGACTATTCGGTGTGGGCCACCTTGGCCGGGCCGCTCTCCGAGCTGCCGGCCCGCCAACTGGAAAACGCCCTCCACGAACTGGCCGACGATTTCTTCACCGAATTCTGCGCGGTCGTCCAGGCCAAGCACGGTCAGGGTCCGAACGAAGCGCGGCGTCCGCCTGCCCGGCGTCAGCATGTGTTCCTGCGTCCTATCAACCTGAGCGGTATGGCGCGGCGCAACCGCACGCACGATCACGGCGGCGCACTCACCGGACGCGCCACGAGTACGCCGTTCGGCGCGCGGGCCTCGCACAGCGTCTCGCATCACGAGCCGACGCCGCATGCCATGCCGCAATGGGCATGGGCGGTGATGATCTTTCTGGTTGCCTTGCTGCTGTATGCAGCGCACTGGTTCAGTCAGAACTGATGGCGCGGCTGCCGTTGATGGTGCGGCTTCCAATGCCGATGTCTTTGCCGTTGCCGACGCCGTTGCCGATGCGCAGGGCAGGGCTGAGCCGCAGTGCGTCGAACATGCCTTCCACCATGTGCTGGGCGTGCAGGTCGTAATCGGCGGATTCGGGCAGGAGCAGCATGTCGCGCAACGAGCCGCCCACGAACGCGTGCAGCATCGTGGCCGCGAGCTTCGTGTTGAGGTCGGCGGGCATCTGTCCTTTGGAAATCGCGTTGCGCAAGCCGGCTTCGATCTTCCCCAGCCCCTCACGCATGTTGGTCTGATAGCGGGCCATCACCGGGCCCATGTCCTCGACGAACTCGCACTTCAGAAAAAAGATGTCGAACACGCGGCGCCGCCGCGGATCGGCCGCCGTGTCGCGCAGACATAAGGTGCAGATTTCCACCAGCCGGCCGAGCGGATCGGGCTCTTCCGGGTTGATCGAGGCGGCCTTCAGTTCATCGAGCGGCAACAGCACGCGGTCGAACATTTCGGTGAACAGGTCGCCCTTGTTGGCGAAATGCCAATAGATCGCGCCGCGCGTCACGCCCGCAGCCTGGGCGATATCGGCCAGCGACGTGCGCGACACGCCTTTCTCGAAAAAGACCCGTTCGGCGGCATCGAGAATGCCGGAGCGCGTCTCCTGCGCCTCTTCCTTGGTCCTTCTGACCATATGTGTCGTGCTTACAGTATTGTCGGGAACGCGGCCGCTTTTAAGCGCGGCCCATGTCAATCTGTTCGATTGTTGCGCAATTCGTGGACAGTTATTGCTGGCGTTCAGCGGTGAAAGTATTGAAATGCACTTTTACATGCATTCTTGGATGTATATATAATAGCACCCCATCGATCGGATAACCTGGCCGGTGCCAACCGCTTGATATCCGTCGCTGGTTGTCTTTTAAAACGCAAATGCGCTGCTGAAACCGCAGCGCGTGCGGCATTTCCCGGTATTTGGTGCATAGCGCTCGGGATGCTCCGGGCGGGCTAGTTCACAGCATTGGGCTTCCTGTCACACGTCGCGAGACGAGAAGTGTGCGCTGTTGTCCCCGGGGTAGGAATGCGCGCACTTTTCATACTCTCAGCCTTGACAGAGGTCGCTCCATGCGCGTCGAACGGGTTCCATTCCGCTTAATCAGTGCCGCGACGGCTGCCGTTTTGCTGGCAGCGTGCGGACCAAAACAATCAGCCCCGCCGCAACAAACGCCGGAAGTCGGCGTCGTCACCGTCGAACCTACCTCCGTTCCCGTTACCACTGAACTGCCCGGCCGCACCAACGCGTTCCTCGTGGCGCAGGTGCGTGCACGGGTGGACGGCATCGTGCTGCGGCGCGAGTTCACGGAAGGCAGCATGGTCAAGGCCGGCCAGCGGCTCTACAAGATCGACCCGGCGCCTTACATCGCCCAGTTGAACAGCGCGAAGGCGACGCTCGCCAAGGCTCAGGCCAACCTCGTCTCGGTCACGGCCCAGGCCGCCCGCTACAAGGTGCTGGTGGCGGCCAATGCGGTCAGCAAGCAGGACTACGACAACGCGGTGGCCTCGGAAGGCCAGGCCGCGGCAGACGTCGCCTCGGGCAAGGCCGCTGTGGATACCGCGCAGATCAACCTCGGCTACACCGACGTGGTTTCGCCGGTGAGCGGCCAGGTGGGCATTTCGCAGGTCACGCCAGGCGCGTACGTGCAGGCGAGCGCGGCCACCCTGATGTCCACGGTGCAGCAGCTCGACCCGATGTACGTCGACCTGACGCAATCGAGTCTCGACGGTCTGAAGCTGCGCCGCGAAGTGCAGGAAGGGCGTCTGAAAACGAGCGGCCCGGATGCGGCCAAGGTCACGCTGATCCTCGAAGACGGCCGTACCTATTCGGAGAAGGGCAAGTTGCAGTTCAGCGACGTGACGGTTGACCAGAGCACGGGCTCGGTCACGGTGCGCGCGTTGTTCCAGAACAAGGACGGCGTGCTGTTGCCGGGCATGTTCGTGCGCGCCCGCATCGAGGAAGGCACCAACGACAACGCGATCGTCGTGCCGCAGATCGGCGTCACGCACGACCAGAAGGGCACGCCTACCGCGCTGGTGGTGGGTGCCGACAACAAGGTCGGCTTGCGCCAGCTGGTCACGTCGAGCACGTATGGCTCGAATTGGGTGGTCGACAGCGGCCTGAACCCGGGTGACCGCGTGATCGTGCAGGGCACCGACAAGGTCCGTCCGGGCATGGAAGTCAAGACCGTTCCGGCCCAGTTGCCTGCCACACCGGCCTCCGACGCAGCCGCTCCCGGCGCCCCTGCTCAGGGCGCGCCGGCCGCCAGCGGTGCACAGACAGCTCAGGGTGCCTCCGCTGCATCAGGCGCGCAATAACAGGGAGCCTGTTTCATGGCAAAGTTTTTTATTGATCGCCCGATCTTTGCATGGGTGATCGCCATCATCTTGATGCTCGCGGGCATCGCGTCGATCTTCACACTGCCGATCGCGCAATACCCGACCATCGCGCCGCCGGCCATCCAGATCAGCGCAACGTATCCGGGTGCATCGGCGAAGACGGTGGAAAACACCGTCACCCAGGTGATCGAGCAGCAGATGAGCGGTCTCGACCACTTGCTGTACCTGTCGTCCACCTCGGACGACTCGGGCACGGCCACCATCACGCTGACGTTTGCTGCCGGTACCAATCCTGACATCGCGCAGGTGCAGGTGCAGAACAAGCTGCAGCTCGCCACGCCGTTGCTGCCGCAGGAAGTGCAGCAGCAGGGTACGAAGGTCACCAAGTCGAGCAGCAGCTTCCTGCTCGTCATGGCCTTCAACTCTGAAGACGGCAGCATGAACAAGTACGACCTGGCGAACTATGTCGCCTCGAACATCGAAGATCCGATCAGCCGGATCGACGGTGTGGGTACGGTCACGTTGTTCGGCTCGCAGTACGCCATGCGCATCTGGCTGGATGCCAACAAGCTCACAAATTACGGCTTGACGCCGGTCGACGTGCAGGCGGCCATCACCGCGCAGAACGTGCAGGTGTCGGGCGGCTCGCTCGGCGGCACGCCGTCGGTGCCGGGGCAGCTGTTGCAGGCCACCATCAGTGAAGCGACCCTGCTGCAGACGCCGGAGCAGTTCGGCAACATTCTGCTGAAGGTCAATCAGGACGGTTCGCGCGTGCTGCTGAAGGACGTGGCGCGCATCGAGCTGGGCGGCGAAAACTACAACTTCGACACCAAGTACAACGGTGTGCCGACGGCGGGCTTCGGTATTCAGCTCGCCACCGGCGCCAACGCGCTCGCCACGGCGAACGCGGTGCGCGCGAAGATCGACCAGTTGTCGAAGTACTTCCCGCACGGTCTGGTCGTGAAGTATCCGTATGACACGACGCCGTTCGTGCGCCTGTCCATCGAGGAAGTGGTCAAGACGCTGCTCGAAGGTATCGTGCTGGTGTTCCTCGTGATGTACCTGTTCCTGCAAAACCTGCGCGCAACGTTGATTCCGACGATCGCGGTGCCGGTGGTGCTGCTGGGTACGTTCGCGATCATGAGCATCGTGGGCTTCTCGATCAACGTGCTGTCCATGTTCGGCCTCGTGCTCGCCATTGGTCTGCTGGTGGACGATGCGATCGTGGTGGTGGAGAACGTCGAGCGGGTGATGGCCGAAGAGGGTTTATCGCCACGCGACGCCACCCGCAAGGCGATGGACCAGATCACCGGCGCGCTGGTCGGCGTGGCGCTGGTGCTCTCCGCGGTGTTCGTGCCGGTGGCGTTTTCGGGTGGTTCGGTGGGCGCCATTTACCGGCAGTTCTCGCTGACCATCGTGTCCGCGATGGTGCTGTCGGTGCTGGTGGCACTCGTGCTGACGCCGGCGCTGTGCGCGACCATCCTCAAGCCGATTCCGCAGGGCCATCACGAAGAGAAGAAGGGTTTCTTCGGCTGGTTCAACCGCACCTTCGAGAAGAGCCGCGACAAGTATCACAGCGGCGTGCACCACGTCATCAAGCGTTCGGGCCGCTGGCTCATCATCTACCTGGTGGTGATCGTGGCGGTGGGCATGCTGTTCGTGCGTCTGCCCAAGTCGTTCCTGCCGGATGAAGATCAGGGCACGATGTTCGTGCTGGTGCAGACGCCGTCGGGCTCCACTCAGGAAACCACCGCACACGCGCTGAAGGACATCTCCGACTACCTGCTCACGACGGAAAAGGGCATTGTCGAATCGGTGTTCACGGTGAACGGCTTCAGCTTCGCCGGCCGTGGCCAGAACGCGGGTCTGGTGTTCGTGCGGATGAAGGACTACTCGCAGCGCCAGCATGCCGATGAAAAGGTGCAGGCACTGGTGGGGCGTCTCTTCATGCACTTCGCGGGCTACAAGAACGCGCTGGTGTATCCGGTGAATCCGCCGTCCATTCCGGAACTGGGCACTGCAGCGGGCTTCGACTTCGAACTTGAAGACCGTGCCGGCGTGGGCCACGAAAAGCTGATGGAAGCGCGCAACATGCTGCTCGGCATGGCGGCGAAAGACCCGACGCTGGCGCAGGTGCGTCCGAACGGTTTGAACGACACGCCGGAGTTCAGCGTGACGATCGACCATGAAAAAGCCTCTGCGCTGGGTGTGTCGCTTGCGACCATCGACCAGACGTTCTCGATCGCCTGGGCGTCGTCGTACGTGAACAACTTCCTCGATACCGACAGCCGGATCAAGAAGGTGTACCTGCAGGCCGACTCACCGTTCCGGATGAACCCGGAAGACCTGAACCTCTGGTACGTCCGTAATGGTGCGGGCACGATGGTGCCGTTCTCGTCGTTCTCCAAGGGCACGTGGACCTATGGCTCGCCGAAGCTGGAACGCTACAACGGTATTTCCGCGGTAGAAATCCAGGGCGCGGCAGCGCCGGGCAAGTCCACCGGTCAGGCGAACGCGGCAATGGAAGCGCTCGCGGCGAAGTTGCCGGCAGGTATCGGTTACGAGTGGACGGGTCTGTCGTTCCAGGAAATCCAGTCCGGTTCGCAGGCGCCAATTCTGTACGGCATCTCGATCCTCGTCGTGTTCCTGTGTCTCGCGGCGTTGTATGAAAGCTGGTCGATTCCGTTCTCGGTGATCATGGTGGTGCCGCTCGGCGTGCTGGGCGCACTGCTCGCAGCCACGTTGCGCGGTCTCGAGAACGACGTGTTCTTCCAGGTGGGTCTGTTGACCACGGTGGGGCTGTCCGCGAAGAACGCCATCCTGATCGTGGAGTTCGCGCGTGAGCTGCAACAGGGCGAAGGCATGGGTCCGATCGAGGCAGCGCTGGAAGCGGCGCGTCTGCGGCTGCGTCCTATCCTGATGACCTCGCTCGCCTTCATTCTCGGCGTGATGCCGCTCGCCATCAGTAACGGCGCGGGCTCGGCCAGCCAGCACGCCATTGGTACGGGCGTGATCGGCGGGATGCTGACGGCGACCTTCCTCGCCATTTTCATGATCCCGATGTTCTTCGTCGTGATTCGCGCGAAGTTCGGCGGCGAGAAGGAAGACCCGGATGAGGCGCTCGAACACTATAACCAGCACCATCCGCATGACCCGCAGGGTGGCAACGGCTCGGGTAACGGGTCGGCCCACTAAGGACATTGAGATGCAAAAACACTCTTTGATTGCAGTGGCGGTCGCGTTGCTCGCTACGGCTTGTACGATGGAGCCGAAGTACGAGCGGCCGGCCCCGCCGGTGTCGGCGGCGTTCCCGGCGAGCGGCGTGTATGCCACGCAGCCCGGCGCGGCGGCCAACGGCACGCGTAGCGCGAATGGCGAGTCGGCTGCTGACATTGGCTGGCGCAATTTCTTCAACGACGCGCGTCTGCAACGGCTGATCGAAATTGCGCTGAAGAACAACCGCGATCTGCGCGTGGCGGTGCTGAACATGCAGGCTTCGCAGGCGCAATATCAGGTTGCGCGGGCGGGTCTGATGCCGACCATCAACGCTGCCGGCTCGCAAACCAAGTCGCGCACGCCGAAGGATCTGTCGTTCTTCGACCAGACCATCTCCAACCAATATTCGGTGGGCGTGAATGCGTCGTGGGAGCTGGATTTCTTCGGCCGCATTCGCAGCCTGAAGGACCAGGCGTTGGCGCAGTATCTGGCCACCACGCAGGCTCGCAAGGCAGCGGAAATCCTGCTGGTCTCGCAAGTCGCGGATCAGTACCTCACGGTGCTCTCGTATGACGACCTGCTGAAGGTCACGGAGAACACCTTGAAGACGGCGCAGGAGTCGTACCGGATCACCAAGCTGCAGTTCGACAACGGCACGGGTACGGAACTCGACCTGCGTCAGGCGCAAACGGTGGTCGAGCAGGCGAGCGCGAACTATCAGGCCGAAGCGCGTCTGCGCGCCCAGGCCGTGAACGCGCTGGTGCTGCTGGTCGGCGAACCGTTGCCGGAGGACCTGCCGCCGGGCATGCCACTCGACAGCCAGGACCTCCTCACGGATATTCCGGCTGGCTTGCCGTCGGACCTGCTGACGCGTCGTCCGGACATCATGGAAGCAGAGCAGAACCTGCTGGCCGCCAATGCGAACATCGGGGCGGCGCGCGCTGCGTTCTTCCCGGCCATTTCGCTGACGGGCAACTTCGGCACCTTGAGTCCGACGCTGGGTGGTCTGTTCAAGCCGGGCTCGGCGGCGTGGGGTTTCTCGCCGCAGATCTCGCTGCCAATCTTCACGGGCGGCACGAACAAGGCCAACCTCGATCTCGCCAACGTCGAGAAGAACATCCAGATCGCCACGTACGAGAAGACGATTCAGACGGCCTTCCGCGAAGTCGCGGACGGTCTGGCTGCACGCGGCACGTACGATCAGCAGATCGAGGCGCTGGAGCGCGATGTCGTGGCGGAACAGCGGCGTCTGGATCTGTCGGAACTGCGTTACAAGAATGGTGTGGACAGCTACCTGTCCGTGCTGACGGCGCAGACGGATCTGTATTCGGCGCAGCAGGCGTTGATCTCGGCACGGGTGCAGCGACTGACCAACCTGGTCGATCTCTATCAGTACCTGGGCGGTGGCTGGATCGAGCATAACGGCGATCAACCGCGTCCCGCGGATGCGCCGGTCGATTACAGCGCGACGGGCATGCCAGGTGCCGCGTCTGCACCCGCGGTGAATTGAACGCGGGTTGAGCGAAGGCAGGCTGGTTTTGAGCCTGCCGCCGCTTCGCTGGTTGCCCACTCCACTGTGCTGGTCTGATCAGGCAGAGTTGGGCAACCAGGCGCTAAAGAAGAAAGGGCTGGGTTCTGTGCATCACAGAACTCAGCCCTTTTTGTTTGCGCCGCGTTTCAGACGCCGATCAGCCCGCAACCGTCCTCGGCGTGCGCTCACCACCCCGCACGCCGTTGCCACTCATTTGCTCAATGCAGGTCCGCCGCCCGCAGCATTTCATCGCGGGCCACCTGCTCGTCGTGGCTGCCGGGGCGGCCATCGAAGTCCTTCCCTGCGCGCTTGATGTCGCGCTTCGCAGCCCGCTCACCCTTCACGCCGTTGAACACCAGGTTCAGCACGACCGCCGACACGGAAGCCAGCAGAATCCCGCTATGCAGCAGCGGCGAAAGCGCCGACGGCAGCTTCGAGAAGAAGTGCGGCGACACCACCGGCACGAGGCCCAGACCAATGCTGACGGCGACGATAAAGAGGTTGTGCTGGTTCTTCACGAAGTCGACCTTCGACAGCACCTTGATGCCATTCGCCGCGACCATGCCGAACATCACGATGCCCGCACCACCCAGCACGAAGGCCGGCACCGACGCGACCACCTGCGCCATCTTCGGGAACAGGCCGAGCAGCACGAGAATCACGCCGCCCATCGCGCAGACGAAACGGCTCTTCACGCCCGTTACGCCGATCAGCCCGACGTTCTGCGAGAACGACGTATGCGGGAACGAGTTGAAGATGCCGCCAATCAGCGTGCCCAGACCGTCCACGCGCAGGCCGCGCACCAGCGTCTTTTGATCCACCGGACGATCCACCATGTCGCCGACCGCGAGGAACATGCCGGTCGATTCGATGAAGGTGACGAACATCACCGTGACCATCGTTGCAATGGCCAGCGGGTCGAAGTGCGGCAGGCCGAAGTGGAACGGCATCACGATGCCGACCCACGGTGCGGCCGTCACACCTTCCATGTTGACGCGACCGAGCAGTGCCGCGATCACGAAGCCGGCGACGATGCCGAGCAGCACCGAGATGTTGGCCATAAAGCCCTTGCCGAACTTGTTGATCATCAGGATCAACGTCAGCACGACCAGTGACAGACCCAGGTAGACCGGATTGCCGTAATCCGGATTACCGACGCCGCCGGCCGCCCAGTTGATGCCGACTTCCATCAGCGAGAGCCCGATCACGGAAATCACCACGCCGATCACCACGGGCGGGAAGAAACGCAACAACTTGCCGACCGCCGGTGCGAGCAGGATGCCTATCACGCCGGCCGCAATGGTCGAGCCGAAGATATCGAGGATGCCGAGGCTGGGATTGGTGCCGATCGCCACCATCGGACCGACCGCGGCGAACGTGCAGCCCATGATGACCGGCAGACGAATGCCGAAGATCCACAAACCGAGCGTCTGGATCAGCGTGGCGATCCCGCAGGAGAAGAGGTCGGCGCTGATCAGGAAAGCGATCTGATCCTTCGGCAGCTTGAGCGCGCTGCCGATGATCAGCGGCACCGCGACCGCGCCGGCGTACATGACGAGGACGTGCTGAATGCCGAGCGTCAGCAACTGGCCTGCGGGCAGTCGCTCGTCGCACGGGTGAACCGTGTTCGATTGCATTTTGTCTCTCTCCACCATCTCGTTTTGGGATGACTCCAAGGTATGCGGAGAGAAAAGGCATAACAAGCCCGCTGGGGCCTATTCCCGACTTCCCGACCACCATATGCGTGAGGGTATTTTGAAAGGTGATAGAAATGCGGTTCGCCGCCAAACCGGCTGTGAGCCCTTTGCGGTGGCGCGCAACGGAAGTCCGGGCGGCGCGCCCGGCTGAAACGATATGTGTGAGAATCCATGAAGCGTATTCAAAGGCACGCATAGTCCTGTTTCGAGGCGGCTTGCGGCGTAGCGGGGTAAACCCGCGATTCGCGCGTCGGGCCACGTTTGCCGACCAGCAACGGACGTACGGTGCATTCACTCAGATTCCCCCATTGATCCATCGAACTACAGGAGCATTTCACCGTGAAAACAAAAGCAGCGATCGCATGGAAAGCAGGCGCACCCCTGACCATCGAGGAGGTGGATCTGGAAGGACCGCGTGCCGGTGAAGTGCTGATCGAGGTGAAGGCAACAGGCATCTGTCATACCGACTACTACACGCTGTCAGGCGCGGACCCCGAAGGCATCTTTCCGGCCATTCTTGGGCACGAAGGCGCGGGCGTGATCGTCGATGTGGGTCCGGGCGTCGGCACGCTCAAGAAGGGCGATCACGTGATTCCGCTCTACACGCCGGAATGCCGGCAATGCAAGTTCTGCCTGTCGCGCAAGACCAACCTGTGTCAGGCGATCCGCTCCACCCAGGGCAAAGGGCTGATGCCCGATGCGACCTCGCGCTTCTCGCTGGACGGCAAGCCGCTCTTTCACTACATGGGCACGTCCACGTTCTCGAACTACATCGTCGTGCCGGAAATTGCCGTGGCGAAAGTGCGCGAGGACGCGCCGTTCGACAAGATCTGCTACATCGGCTGCGGCGTGACCACGGGCGTCGGCGCGGTGGTGTACTCGGCGAAGGTCGAGGCGGGTGCCAACGTGGTGGTGTTTGGCCTGGGCGGCATCGGGCTGAATGTGATCCAGGGCGCCAAGATGGTTGGGGCGGACAAGATCATTGGCGTGGACCTGAACCCGGGCCGCGTCGAATTGGCAAAGAAGTTCGGCATGACGCACTTCATCAACCCGAATGAAGTGGAGAACGTGGTCGACCACATCGTGCAGCTCACGGACGGCGGCGCGGACTACTCGTTCGAATGCATCGGCAACACCAAGGTGATGCGTCAGGCGCTCGAATGCACGCACAAGGGCTGGGGCCAGTCGTTCATCATCGGCGTGGCGGCGGCGGGCGAGGAGATCAGCACGCGGCCGTTCCAGCTGGTGACGGGGCGTCAATGGAAGGGCTCGGCGTTCGGCGGCGCGCGTGGCCGCACCGACGTGCCGAAGATCGTCGACTGGTATATGGAAGGCAAGCTCAACATCGACGATCTGATCACGCATCGTCTGCCGCTCGAGCGTATCAACGAAGGCTTCGACCTGATGAAGAAGGGCGAGTCGATCCGCTCGGTCGTGCTGTATTGATGCCTGATAACGTCGGATAACGGGAGCGGTAAATGCTCGAACTTCTAGGCGCACATGCCAGCCACGGCGGCGTACAACGCTTCTACAAGCATGACTCGAAGGTGATCGGACTGCCCATGCGCTTCGCGGTGTATTTGCCGCCGCAGGCGTCGCAGGGCAAGGTGCCGGCGCTGTTTTATCTGGCGGGTCTCACGTGTACCGAAGAGACCTTCCCGATCAAAGGCGGCGCTCAACGCATTGCCGCGCAACTCGGCATGGCACTGATCGCACCCGATACCAGTCCGCGTGGCGCCGGCATTCCCGGCGAGAGCGCGGCGTGGGACTTCGGCGTGGGCGCGGGCTTTTACGTGGACGCGACCGAAGAGCCGTGGGCCCGGCACTTCAAGATGTACTCCTATGTACGCGACGAGTTGCGCGAGGCGGTGCTGGAGAACCTGCCCGTGGATGGCGAGCGGCTCGGCATCTTCGGGCACTCGATGGGCGGTCACGGCGCGTTGATGCTGGCGCTGCGTAACCCGGAGATCTACCGTTCGGTGTCGGCGTTCGCGCCGATTGCGGCGCCGTCGCGTTGTCCGTGGGGTGAGAAGGCGTTCAGCGGTTATCTGGGCGAAAACCGTGAAGCCTGGAAGGCGTACGATTCGAGCGAACTGGTGGCGCACGCGTCACGCAAGTTTGCCGAGGGCATTCTGGTCGACCAGGGACTCGCTGACCAGTTTCTCGCCGAGCAGCTCTATCCGGACGTATTCGAAGCGGCGTGCCGGGCAGCGGGTCAGCCGCTGACGCTGCGCCGTCACGAAGGCTACGACCACGGGTACTACTTCATCTCGACGTTCATCGAGGATCATCTCAGGCATCACGCGCAGGCGCTGTTTGCCTGAGGTTTGCCTGAAGCTTGCCTGACGTTTGCACGAAGGCGGTTGAGATCGCTGCAGTGATTAAAGCAGTGATCAACGCAGTGATCAACGCCGCCCCAGCAAGCTCCCGCCATACACCAATGCCGCCAGCGCAGTGATCCAGAAACTGGTGGGCCAGTCGGTGTAGAACGCGAGCGTCAAACCTACCCACGCCTGTACGAGTGCGAGTACGGCCGCGAGCACGAGGCCAATGGACAGTCGCGTCGTGAGGTTTTGCGCCGCCGCGGCCGGGCCTACCATCAAGGTGAACACCAGCAGCACGCCGACGATCTGCGTGCAGGCCGCCACGGCCAATGCAGCAATGGCGAGGAACAGCACGGAGACGAGGCGCAGCGATACGCCCTTGGCCTCGGCAAGCTCCGGTTGCAGCGAAGCGAACAGCAGCGGCCGCATGATCGCGGCGAGCGCCACGAGGCTCAGCACACCGAGTCCGGCGAGCACGCCCAGTGTGGACGCGCTGACGCCCAGCACATTGCCGAACAGCAAGGCAGTCACCTGCGTGGCATACGCGGTGAAAAAATGGAGGAACAGCAGCCCGAAACCGAGTGCGAGCGAGAGGATCACGCCAATCGCCACGTCGCGGCCCGCGAGGCGCTCGCCGAGCGCGCCCATGCCGACACCCGCCGCCAGCGTGAAGCCGATCATCCCCCAGATCGGCGAGATACCGAGCAGCACAGCGCCCGTCGCGCCGGTGAAGCCGACGTGCGAGAGCGCGTGGCCGGCGAACGTCTGTCCGCGCATCACCAGGAAGTACCCCACGATCCCCGCCAGCACCGCGACGATCCCCGACGCCGCGAACGCGTTCACCATGAAATCGTATTCAAACATCGTTCGTGTGTCCGTCGTGCGAGGGGTGATGGTGGGTCTTCGCGTGGCCCTTCGCGTGACCGTGCGCATGACCGTGTGAGTGCGCGTGGCCGGATTCGCCACCGTGATGGTGATGGTCGTCCTCGTGTTCGTGATCGTGCTTTTCGACTTCGACATCGCCGGACATCACGAAGATGCGGCCATTCACGCGCATGACGTCGATGGGCGAGCCATAGAGCCGCGACAGCACGGGCCTGGTAATCACTTCGTCGACCGTGCCGAGCGCCGCTACGCCGCTGCCCAGATACAGCACGCGATCGAGCGCATGCAGCAGCGGATTCAGTTCATGCGCCGAGAACAGCACGGCGATGCCGAGTTCCTGCTGCACGTTGCGCACGAGTTCGACCACGCTCTTTTGATGGTGCGGATCGAGGCTGATGAGCGGTTCATCGAGCAGCAACAGTTTCGGATTGCCGAGCAGACACTGCGCGAGCAGCAGCCGTTGACGTTCGCCGCCCGACAGCTCCGACAGTGGCCGCGCCGCCAGCGCCCGGCCGCCGACCAGTTCGAGCACGCGTTCGACATCGGCGCGCGTTTTGGCGTCCGCGTGGGGCAGACCCCAGCGATGTCCGTCTGCGGCCATCGCGACAAAATCGCGCCCGCGTACGCGACGCCCTGCCAGCGCGCTGCGCGTCTGTGGCATGTAGCCGATCGACGGATTGCCGCGCATCACCGGCTCGCCCAGCACGCGGATCGTGCCGCCGGCCGCCGGCACGAGGCCGAGCACGGCGCGCATCAGCGTGGTTTTGCCCGCCCCATTGGGGCCGAGCACGCCGATGAACTCACCTTGATTCACCCGCAGACTCGTGTCGCGCAGGATCGTGCGCTCGCCCAGTTCCAGCGAGACGTTCTCGAGTTCGAGAACAGGCGCGGCGCCCGACATTGCGCGGCCAGTCACATTCATTGCGTGGTTCCCTTGCTTGCATTACCCGCACTCGCGGCGAGCGCCTTGTCGAGCGCGTCGAGCTGCGAGAGCATCCATTGCTGATACGTCGTGCCGCCCGGTTCCGTTTCGGTGACGCTCATGGCCGGTACGTGTGATTGCTGCGCGAGTTTCAGCATGCGTTTGGTCAAGGCCTCGGTGGCCTGGCTGTTATAGATGAGAACACGAACGCGCTTTTCGCGCAGATCGCTTTCAAATGCGGCGATGTCCGACGCGCTCGCTTCCGTGTCGTTCATCGTCGCCAGCTGGAAGCGCAGGTTGCGCATGGACAGGCCAATCGCATCCGACATATAGCCGAACACCGGCTCGGTTGCCGTCACCGGCACGCCGGCGTAGCGGCCATGCAGTTCGGCCACCTTGGCGTCGATGGGCTTGAGCGAGTCGAGAAACTTCGCGAGGTTCGCATCGTACTCCGACTTGTGCGCCGGGTCAGCCGTCACGAGCGCAGCGCTGACCGCACGCGCGACCGCCGGCATGGTGGCCGGGTCATACCACAGGTGCGGATTGTCGCCGCCTTTCTTGCCCACCAGATTCGCGGCAACGATGGTCGTGCGCTTCGTGTTCTTCGAAGCGTTGAGCAGCTTTTCCATCCACGGATCGTAGTCGGCGCCGTTATAGACCACAAGGTTGGCGTTCTGCAGGGCACGCGCGGTCTTCGGGCTGGCCTCGAACAGGTGCGGATCCTGATCCGGATTGCTCAGAATGCTGGTGACGCTGACGCGGTCGCCGCCCAACTGACTCACCACGTCGCCATAGAAGTTTTCAGCCGCGACCACCTGCAATCTCGCGGTCTGGGCGCACGCGGCCTGGCTGAGCGCGAACGCCGCGACGCCGGCGGCAAGCCACTTCCACAAATTGAGCGCGTGGCGCGTGGCGGGCCATTGCAAACTGATTCGTTTCATCGGTTTCCCTGCTGCGAGAGTTGAGTCAATCGATCGGGCTGAACGTCGACGCTGACGGGCGGCGGCCAGCACCACGGGCTGCCTGACGTGGTCATGACGCTGCCTGCAAAGCGCGGCTGCAAAACAGGGATGCAATGATATAACGTATCTTGAAAATTTGTCATCTACCGAACGCGGTCGAATGACAAGATGATGCGCATCCTTCCAGTCGACCCTCCTTCGAACGCCACGCGCGGTGCTGCTCCTGACGCGCTGCACCATCGAAATCTTGTTTCCCGCCTTGACATGACCGAATGCGTATCCGATCATTCGATCACTAACAGAGCAATTGTTCGCGCAACGGGCGTTCGCTCACTGCGCCGACAACGAGAAACGAACTGGAGACATGCGTGGCAGCGCGATTGCAAGGCAAGGTAGCGATCCTGACGGGCGCAGCAAGCGGTATCGGCGAGGCAGTGGCTCGGCGGTATCTGGACGAAGGCGCGCGTTGTGTGCTCGTCGACGTCAAGCCGGCAGACAGCTTCGCCCAGGCACTGCGCGAATCCGCTGAAGACCGTGTGCTGACCGTGAGCGCCGACGTCACGCGCCGCGAGGACATTCAGCGCATCGTCGCGAGCACGCTCGAACGCTTCAAGCAGATCGACATTCTCTTCAACAACGCGGCGCTGTTCGACATGCGGCCGCTGCTCGACGAATCGTGGGACGTGTACGACCGCCTCTTTGCCGTCAACGTGAAGGGCATGTTCTTCCTGATGCAGGCCGTGGCCCAGCAGATGGTCGAGCAAGGGCACGGCGGCAAGATCATCAATATGGCATCGCAGGCGGGCCGGCGTGGTGAAGCGCTGGTTTCGCACTATTGCGCGACCAAGGCAGCAGTGCTTAGCTATACACAATCCGCGGCGCTGGCGTTGGCGCCGCACCGGATCAACGTCAACGGCATTGCGCCGGGGGTCGTGGATACGCCGATGTGGGAACAGGTGGATGCGCTCTTTGCGCGTTATGAGCACCGGCCGCTCGGTGAAAAGAAACGTCTGGTCGGCGAAGCGGTGCCGCTTGGACGCATGGGTGTGCCGGAGGATCTGACCGGCGCGGCGCTGTTTCTCGCTTCCGCCGACGCCGATTACATCACCGCGCAAACCTTGAATGTCGACGGTGGCAACTGGATGAGCTAACGGATGAGTAATCAAGCTGGCTAAGCTTGCGCGAGCACGATGACCGACTCGCCGCCCCCTTTGCACAACACGCAGTAAAACATAACGTACGAGAAAGGAGACAAGTGATGAAAGCAGCTTTCAAACCCGCGCTCAAAGCGGCCGGCGCCGCCGCTGTTGCGTGCGCAGCACTGAACGCCACGGCCGGGACGGTGACGATCGCGACCTTGAACAATCCGGACATGATCGAGCTGAAGAAGCTGTCGCCGGAATTCGAAAAGGCCAATCCGGACATCAAGCTGAACTGGGTGATCCTGGAAGAAAACGTGCTGCGTCAGCGCGCCACGACGGACATCACCACGGGCAGCGGCCAGTTCGACGTGATGACGATCGGCGCGTACGAAACGCCGCAATGGGGCAAGCGCGGCTGGCTCACGCCGATCACGAATCTGCCTGCTTCCTATGATCTGAACGACGTCGTCAAGACGGCCCGTGAAGGTCTGTCGTACAACGGTTCGCTGTATGCGCTGCCGTTCTACGTCGAAAGCTCGATGACGTACTACCGCAAGGACCTGTTCGCAGCGAAGGGTCTGACGATGCCGGATCAGCCGACCTACGACCAGATCCAGCAATTCGCCGACAAGCTCACCGACAAGGCCAATGGCGTGTACGGCATCTGCCTGCGCGGCAAGGCTGGCTGGGGTGAGAACATGGCGTACGCGACGACGGTGGTGAACACCTTCGGCGGCCGCTGGTTCAACGAAAAGTGGGAACCGCAGCTCACTTCGCCGGAATGGAAAAAGGCCATTACGTTCTACGTGAACCTGCTGCAGAAAGATGGCCCTCCGGGAGCCAGCTCAAACGGCTTCAACGAAAACCTGACGCTGATGTCCTCGGGCAAGTGCGCCATGTGGATCGACGCCACGGTGGCAGCCGGCATGCTGTACAACAAGCAGCAATCGCAGATCGCCGACAAGGTGGGCTTCGCCGCTGCGCCGACCGAAGTGACGCCGAACGGCGCGCACTGGCTGTGGGCCTGGGCACTGGCCATTCCGAAGTCGTCGAAGCAGGCTGACGCCGCGAAGAAGTTCATCGCCTGGGCGACCTCGAAGGAATACATCGAGATGGTCGCGAAGGACGAAGGCTGGGCCTCGGCGCCTCCGGGAACGCGTCAGTCGACGTACGCCCGCCCCGAGTACCAGGCGGCCGCTCCGTTTGCCAGCTTCGTGCTGAAGGCCATCGAAACGGCTGATCCGAATCACCCGACGGCCAAGCCGGTGCCGTACACCGGTGTGCAGTTCGTCGGCATTCCTGAGTTCCAGTCGTTCGGTACAGTGGTGGGCCAAAGCATTTCGGGCGCACTGGCTGGCCAGATGACGGTCGATCAGGCACTGGCCGCCGGCCAGGCAACCGCCGAGCGTGCCGTACGCCAGGCAGGTTATCTGAAGTGACGTGAAAATGCCGGCTGACGCCAGTCAGCCGGCCCTTGCAGCACAGCGGGCCGTCGCGGTTCCAGTGGTATGTCGTTGCCGTGTACTGGTCCCGCTCAAGCCAGCTCAGTTCGCCCGGGAAGCCCCGGGCTAACCTGAGCGAGCGGTGCCCCGTTCCGGCCCACGATGTACCGCAGCCGCGCGTATCCCGCGCATTACCGTACAGGTGGTCACATCATGCGTCCTCTGCGCCTTCCTCTCATGCATGCCCATCCCCAGACCGAAAAAGAGCGCGAAACGCGCAAAGCCGCGTCCGCGCGCTGGCTCGTTACTCCTTCCACCGCCGTGCTGGTGCTGTGGATGGCCATTCCGCTGGCGATGACGATCTGGTTTTCGTTCACGCATTACAACCTGCTCAATCCTGATGAGAAAGGTTTTGCAGGTATCGACAACTACAAATACCTCGCCTCCGATCCGTCGTTCGGACCGTCGATCGGGCACACGCTCGAGCTGATCATCTCCGTGCTCGTGATCACCGTGGTGGGCGGCGTGCTGATGTCGGTGCTGTTCGACCGCAAGTTCTACGGGCAAGGCGTCGCGCGATTGCTGGCCATCGCACCGTTCTTCGTGATGCCGACCGTCAGCGCGCTGATCTGGAAGAACATGATCCTGCACCCGGTGTACGGGCTGATCGCGCAGGGCATGCGGGCACTCGGCATGCAGCCGATCGACTGGTTCGCCGACTATCCGCTCACGGCCATCATCATGATCGTGTCGTGGCAGTGGTTGCCGTTCGCGTTCCTGATCCTGTTCACGGCCATTCAGTCGCTCGACCAGGAGCAGAAGGAAGCAGCCAAGATAGACGGCGCGGGTGCGTTCTCGATGTTCTTCTACATCACGCTGCCTCACCTGAAACGGGCGATCGCAGTGGTGGTGATGATGGAAACGATTTTCCTGCTGTCGATCTTCGCTGAAATCTACACGACGACCGGCGGCGGCCCAGGCACGGCGACCACCAACCTGTCGTACCTGATCTACTCGCTCGGCCTGCAGCAGTTCGACGTCGGTCTTGCCTCAGCGGGCGGGATTCTGGCGGTGGTGCTGGCGAACATCGTGTCGTTCTTCCTCGTGCGGATGCTCGCGAAGAACCTCAAAGGGGAGTACGAAAAATGAGTCAAGTTGCCGCTTCACCCGTCCCAGCCGCTGCAGTATCGAAGAACTCGCCGGTGGCGATCTTCAAGCGCGTGGCACCTGGCGTGCTGGCGTGGATTCTCGCGCTGCTGCTGTTTTTCCCGATCTTCTGGATGACGATTACCGCATTCAAGACCGAGCAGCAGGCGTACGCGTCGTCACTGTTTTTTATCCCGACGTTGGACAGTTTTCGTGAGGTGTTTGCCCGCAGCAACTACTTCTCGTTCGCGTGGAATTCTGTGCTGATTTCGGCCGGCGTGACGGTGGTGTGTCTGCTGCTGGCCGTGCCGTGTGCCTATGCGATGGCGTTCTTCCCGACGCGCCGCACGCAGAAACTGCTGCTGTGGATGCTGTCCACCAAGATGATGCCGTCGGTGGGCGTGCTGGTGCCGATCTATCTGCTGTGGAAGAACTCGGGGCTGCTCGATACCGTGTCGGGGCTGATCATCATCTACACGCTGATCAATCTACCGATCGCGGTGTGGATGACCTTCACGTACTTCGCTGAAATTCCGCGCGACATTCTGGAAGCCGGGCGGATCGACGGTGCGGCCACGTGGCAGGAAATCGTCTATCTGCTGATGCCGATGTCGTTGCCGGGTCTGGCGTCCACCGCGCTGCTGCTGGTGATCCTGTCGTGGAACGAAGCATTCTGGAGTATCAACCTGTCCAGTTCGAACGCGGCGCCGCTGACCGTGTTCATCGCTTCGTACTCGAGTCCGGAGGGGCTGTTCTGGGCCAAGCTATCCGCGGCTTCGCTGCTGGCGGTGGCGCCGATCCTGATCGTAGGCTGGCTGTCGCAGAAGCAACTGGTGCGTGGCCTGACATTCGGGGCGGTTAAGTGACCCATCCGGTGACCGACCCTGTGACCAACCCTGCGAACGCGTCAATGAGCCAGGTGGCGCGCGCCACTGCGCAAGTGCTGATCTGCGATTGCGACGGTGTCCTGATCGACAGTGAAGCGGTGGCGGCGCGCATGCTGGTGCACGAACTGGAGGCGCGCTGGCCGGATACCGATGTCGGGCCAGTGGTGCTGCCGCTGCTCGGGCTGCGCATCGAGAAGGTGCTGGAAGGCGCGGCGGCGCAACTGGGCCGCAGTCTCACTGCGGAAGATGTCCAGGCCATACGGCGCGCTGTCGAAGCCGCGGCCATGCAGGCGCCTGCCGTGGCCGGCATCGCCGAAGCGCTGGCGCAGATTCCGCTGGCCAAGGCCTGTGCAAGCAACAGCTTCCGGCCGTATGTGCAGAGCGTGCTGGCGCGCACCGGGCTGGATCAGTACTTTGGCGACCGCCTGTACTGTGCGGACACGGTGCCGAATCCGAAGCCCGCACCGGACGTGTATCTGGCGGCGGCGCGAGGTTTTGGCGTGGAGAGCACGGCGTGCCTCGTGGTCGAGGACAGCGTGACCGGCGTGACGGCGGCTACAGCAGCAGGTATGACAGTATTGGGATTCATTGGCGGCGGCCATGCCAGCGAGGCGCAGATCGGCGCGCTGCGGGCGGCCGGCGCGGTGCACGTGTTCGACGATATGACACAACTGCCCGCGCTGGTAGCACAATGGACCCAGCGTGAACCCAGCGGGACATAACGGAACCACCTTAAGACCGTACTGAGGGCGTTTGCGAAAGCGGCAGGAAAGCAGGCAGGACAGAAGCAGGACGCACGACCGCAAGCAGACGTTTTCAGACTGGATTAACGTAATACGAGCAATACACGGAGACACATCATGGCAAGCTTGACTCTGCGCGGTATCAGAAAGGCCTACGACGATAACGAAGTGATGCGGGACATCAATCTCGACATCGCAGACGGCGAATTCGTCGTGTTCGTTGGTCCGAGCGGTTGCGGGAAGTCGACGCTGATGCGCATGATCGCCGGCCTCGAAGACATCACGAGCGGCGACCTGAACATCGACGGCACGCGGGTGAACGACATTCCGCCGGCCAAGCGCGGCATCGCGATGGTGTTCCAGTCGTACGCGCTGTATCCGCACATGACGCTGTACGACAACATGGCCTTCGGCCTCAAGCTCGCCGGCACCAAGAAGCCGGAGATCGACGCCGCCGTGCGCAACGCCGCGAAGATCCTGCACATCGATCACCTGCTGGACCGCAAGCCGAAGCAACTGTCAGGCGGCCAGCGGCAACGGGTGGCGATTGGCCGCGCGATCACGCGCAAGCCGAAGGTGTTCCTGTTCGACGAACCGCTGTCGAATCTGGATGCCGCGCTGCGCGTGAAGATGCGCCTCGAGTTTGCGCGTCTGCATGACGAACTCAAGACCACGATGATCTACGTGACGCACGATCAGGTCGAGGCCATGACGCTGGCCGACAAGATCGTGGTGCTCTCGGCGGGGAACATCGAACAGGTGGGGAGTCCGACCATGCTGTATCACGCGCCGGCCAACCGGTTCGTGGCGGGCTTCATCGGCTCGCCGAAGATGAACTTCATGGAAGGCACGGTGCAGTCGGTCACGCACGATGGCGTCACGGTGCGCTACGAGACCGGCGAAACGCAACGCGTGGCCGTGGAGCCGGGCGGGGTGAAGCAGGGTGACAAGGTGACGGTGGGGATTCGCCCCGAGCATCTGCATGTCGGCATGACCGAGGATGGCATTTCGGCACGCACGATGGCGGTGGAGTCGCTGGGCGATGCGGCGTATCTGTACGCGGAGTCGAGCGTCTCGCCGGAAGGGTTGATCGCGCGCATTCCGCCGCTCGAACGTCATAGCAAGGGCGAGACGCAGAAGCTGGGCGCGACGCCGGATCACTGCCATCTGTTCAATAGCGAAGGCAAGGCATTCCAGCGCAAGATCGTCGAGGTGCTGGCGGCTTGAGGTGGGGCGCGGCTTGCCGCGCTTATGTTTTGCACGATGGATGATGCGCCCGCTACGGGCGCATTTTTTTTGTTGATGCTGATCATTCTTTGAGTTGTCGCCGGTGCACCAAGTGCAGTGCGCTCACGCGCGGGTGTGAGCCTGCGCGGCGGTAGTCTTCTTCGCACTGACGCTTAGGTGCGAAATCCCCTACGCAATCTCAGCGCTGCGCTGATACCCATCTTTTTGCGCATTCGGTATCGTCCCCAATATTCAGTAATTCTTACTGTTGTTGATAAGGACGATATC
>NZ_QVQV01000003.1:0-537 GCF_003429005.1 Paraburkholderia sp. DHOC27 | reverse complement strand
GCGCGCTGCTGCTCAGCCCGCTCTCCCATGCTGACGACATCACCTACGGCTACGACGCGCTCGGTCGTCTGGTCTCGGTGAGCGTGGCGGGCAACATCGCTTACTACGACTACGACGCGGCCGGCAACATCACGGCGATCCGCCGCGATGCACGTGTTTCCTCGCCTCGTGCCGACTCTTCGGCTTCGCCGCCGCTTGCTGATTCGCGTGTCGCTGCTGATCTCAACGTGGACCAGAGCGCGGGGCGTTGACGCGCCGCTTGCCGCCTCTGTTTGCCGCTATTTGTTGCCGCTTTTCGTTGCCGTTATCTCCGTCGATTTCCCCATGCACATCATGCCCATCACCTTCCCGGCCGGCCCGCGCCGGCAGCCCGTGCAGCGGGCCGTCCTGCTGCTGCTGTTCGTTCTGCTCTCGTGGTTCGTTGCGCCCCGCGCGCATGCCCAGATTGACTGCGACTCGAAGTACGCGAAGGCGGGTGCCTACCCGGCCGATCCCACCTGTCCACTGAAGGCCGCGGCGGCGGACTTTGGCGGCATG
>NZ_QVQV01000021.1 GCF_003429005.1 Paraburkholderia sp. DHOC27 | reverse complement strand
TGTAAGGGCTATATCCTAATGTCGTGTTCTGGCTATTTACAGATGTCGGGTTTTGCAACTGGCGTCATGCTGGACGCTCGCGCTCAGACTGCGGGAGTCCAGCATGCGTCAAACCGAACTGGTGACACTGAACATGCGCGAATTCGACCGGCTAAAGATGGTTCAGGCGATCGTGGAGATGGGACTGAAGCCCGGGCGTGCGGCTGAGCGTCTTGGACTGAGCGTACGGCAGGTCGAGCGGCTGGTGATCCGGTATCGCGAACATGGCCCATCTGGCGTGGCGTCTGGCAGGCGTGGTCGCCCGGGCAACCGCAAGCTCGACGACGGCCTGTCAGTCCGCGCGTTGACGATCATTCGCGAGCGCTACCCGGATTTTGGGCCGACCCTGGCGCGCGAGAAGCTGGAGGAATGTCACGGGATCCGGCTGGCCAAGGAAACCGTGCGCCACCTGATGACCGACGCGGGTCTATGGATTCCGCGCCGGCAGCGCCCGCCGAAGATCTACCAGCCGCGGGCGCGCCGCTCGTGTGTGGGCGAGCTGGTGCAGATCGATGGCAGCGACCATCGCTGGTTCGAGGAGCGGGCGCCGGCCTGTACGCTGCTCGTGTATGTCGATGACGCCACCAGCCGGCTGATGGCGCTGCATTTCACGGCGACCGAATCGACCTTCAGCTACTTTGAGGCGACGCGCGCGTATCTGCAGCAGTATGGCAAGCCGGTCGCGTTCTACAGCGACAAGGCCAGTGTGTTCCGGCCCACGCATACGCAGAGCGGCGACCGGGGTGTCACGCACTTTGGCCGGGCGATGTACGAGTTGAACATCGACACGTGGTGCGCCAACAGCAGTTCCGCGAAGGGCCGCGTCGAGCGGGCGCACCTGACGCTGCAGGACCGGCTGGTGAAGGAGCTGCGGCTGCGTGACATCAGTACCATTGACGCCGCGAACGCCTATGCGCCCGCCTTCATCGCCTCGTATAACGCGCGCTTTGCGAAGCCGCCTCGGAGCGCGTTCGACGCGCACCGGCCATTGCGGGACGATGAGGACCTGGACGCCCTGCTGACCTGGCGCGAACTGCGCCGCGTGACGAAGGCGCTGACGGTGCAGTACGACCGCGTGCTGTACCTGCTCGAGGATACGGTGGCGAACCGGCGGCTCATCCACCGGTATATCGAGGTGTGGGAGTATCCGGACGGGCGCATCGAGGTCCGGGCGGACGGCGCGGCCCTTCCCTGTGTCCCCTATGACCGGCTCGCCGAGGTCGACCAGGGTGCAGTGATCGAGCACAAGCGGCTCGGACATGCGCTGCAGGTGGCGCAGGCACTCCAGGCGCAGCGCGATGACCGGCGGGCGTCGGGCTCGCCGTCGCGCACGAACCGGGGGTTGCCGGTCGAACGCGATCAGCCCCGGCCCGGCACGAAGAAGCAGCGCGAGTTCACGCAGGCCGATGTCAACGCAGTGATCCTGCAGGCGGCCACGCAGAACGCGCAATCCGTGAAACCGTCACGCAAACCTGGCTGCCGGTCTGCAAAGTTCCGCTGAACGGACTGACACGCCCTGCCCGTTCACACATGTTCCTTCAACGCTGTGTGAGAGTTAAACCCTCAAATACAGATTCAAATCCAGCCTCAAAACCCGACATCTCTATCTAGCCAGCCCCCGACGTTTCAATCTGGCCTCGACATT
>NZ_QVQV01000002.1:655699-848506 GCF_003429005.1 Paraburkholderia sp. DHOC27 | reverse complement strand
GTGAAACGACTTCACGCCGATGATAGTGCGGATTACCCGTGTGAAAGTAGGTAATCGTCAGGCTCCCCAGCAGCAAACAGAAACCCCACCCCAACACGGTGGGGTTTCTGCGTTTACGGCCTCAGAAAAATATCGCCGCGCAATGCATCCGGGCATCCGGTTGCAGATACCAGTTGCGCACAACCTTCGTACACGCCGCACTCGCCAATCTCCTGTCAACCCATCCACCACGATTGGTCGATTCACGAGTTGTACAGCACCATTTAAGAGCTTTGTCATTAGCCGAAGGTGTCTGCGCTTCTAGATACTTTCAGATCCGCTGGCCGCCAGCCATCCCCAACATGAGCAGCCACGCGTACCAAAGTTCGCGACTGCCCAGCCCCCGCAACACCTCCAATACTTCACGCGCCGGCACATCGGCCGCACCGCGCTCCACCAAGCTGCAAGCGTCGCACCTCATCATCCCGCGCACTTTCCCGTAAGCCCCCAACAAACCAGCAGCGAGCCCCGTCTACACCGACAATTCCCACCAAAATTCACCCCCAACCATCCCCGTGGCTCTAAAAAGTGCCAGTTCACGATTCTGATTTGCGTGTAGGATACTGTATAAATATACAGGTTTTTCGCACGCTAAATGTCAGCCACCGCTATCCCTGCTGAAGAGATTCACCCGTCGCTCTGGCGAGCCTCGCAGCTCGCGCGTGGGCGTGGGCGTACGGTTGACACCGGCTATCCCGCGCTATCGGTGGAACTGCCGGGCGGTGGCTGGCCAGTCGGGGTATTGATTGATCTGCTCGTTCAGCAACCAGGCGTCGGGGAAATGCGTCTCCTGCAGCCCGCACTTGGCCTCCTGGCCAACGGGCCCATCGCCCTGGTTCAGCCGCCTCACATTCCAGATAGCCTGGGATTGGGCTACATCGGTCTGTCGCCCGATCGTCTGCTGCAAATCAACACGCCCAACAGCTCCGATGCGCTCTGGTCCGCCGAGCAGATCCTGCGCGCCGGCAGTTGCAGCGCGCTGCTTCTATGGGCGCAACACACGCAGTCGTCATCGCTGCGGCGTCTGCATCTGGCCGCGCAATCATCCGAAACACTGTTCATCATGGTCCGTCCGCTCACCGCGGCGCAGGATTCATCGCCGGCGTTACTCAGGCTGGCATTACGACCCTCCGCCGAAGGGCTGATGGTCGACATCGTGAAACGACGAGGTCCAACACGCGCAGAGCCTCTGTCGATTTCTCTTCAACCCACTCCCGTTCTGTTTTCCCGTCATGCGCGTCTTTCTCGCCGTCCATTTACCGAAGTTATCCCTCGAAGTCTTCCGGCCGAGGTGGTTGCCTGAGCCGGCACACGGCAGTGCCGTGCTGGAGAAAGACAAGGTGGTGATCGCGGACAGCGCGGCGCGCGAAGCTGGCGTGGCACTCGGCATGAAGCGTGGTGGCGTCATGACGCTAGCGCCGGAAACGGCCATGTACGAACGTGACATCGCACGTGAAGTCGCCGTGCAACGGGAAGTCAGTATGGCACTGATGAAGTTTTCGCCGGATGTAGCGCTGCTCGACGAGGCGACGGTGATCGTCGAAGTGGGCGCGAGCCTGCGGCTTTTTGGCGGTCTGTTGTCGCTATGCCGGCAGGCCAGAACCCTGCTCGATACGTTCGGCCTGACTGCCCGCATCAGTGCTGCGCCAACCGGGCAGGGCGCGTGGCTGTTGGCAAAGTATGGTCGGGGTCGCGGCGGTCGTGGCGGTGCGCGGCGCGTATTGCAGCTCGCGTCGCTTGAACGCGCGCTGCTGCCGTTGCCGATGTTCGCCGTCCCCGAGATTCACCCGTTCATCGACTGGTTCACGGGCCTCGGCTGCGAAACGATCGCCGATGTTCGCCGCCTGCCGCGCGCGGGTTTGCAGCGCCGCTGTGGCGAGCATCTGCTGGACTCGCTGGATCGTGCCTTCGGCACGGCACCGGAACTGTTCGACTGGCTCGAGTTGCCGCCCACCTTTGGCGCGCGCATCGAATTGCCCGATCGTCTGGAGCACGCAGACGGCGCGGTGTTTGCCGCGCATCGTCTGATCGTGCAACTGTGCGGCTGGCTGTGCGCGAAGCAACTGGCGGTCACGGCAATTACCCTCTCGATCGAACACGAGCGCGGCAGACAGGCACTCGCCCCCACGTTGATCGACATTGCACTCGCTGAGCCAACATGGCGTGAG
This sequence comes from Paraburkholderia sp. DHOC27, assembly GCF_003429005.1. Lineage (GTDB taxonomy): Bacteria > Pseudomonadota > Gammaproteobacteria > Burkholderiales > Burkholderiaceae > Paraburkholderia. The sequence continues at coordinate 846,299 of NZ_QVQV01000002.1, read as the reverse complement.
GACCATCTGCTGCGGCTCGTGAAGGAGCGGCTGCATCGCGTGGAACTCGCGGCGCCGGCCATTGCGTTACGGCTCGATGCATCGAAGGTCGAAGCGGCCGCACCTGATACGACCGATCTGTTTCCCGAGCCCGGTGGTTCGCCCGAAGACCACGCGCGTCTGATCGAGTTACTGATCGCGCGCCTCGGCGACAAAAACGTACTGCGTCCCGCGCCAACAGCGGACTACCGGCCGGAGGTCGCGAACCGCTGGGTGCCGGTCAACGAGGTAACGCGCCGCGTCAGCTTGCCCGACAGCCTGCCGCGCCCTACGTGGATGCTGGCCACGCCCGTGCGTCTGATCATGCGTCAGCATCGGCCGTTCTACGGTTCGCCGCTGCGCATGATGTCGCCAGGCGAGCGTATTGAAGCGGGCTGGTTCGACGGCGCGCTCGTCACGCGCGATTACTTTGTCATGCAGGCGGACGATCACAGTTGCTATTGGGTCTATCTCGAGCGCATCAGTAGCCGCGACGCCGAAGAAGCGCCGCGCTGGTTTCTTCACGGCCTGTTCGGATGACGCGTCATGGACTCGACTTTCACCGCGCTACCGGCGTATGCCGAGCTGTTCTGCTTTTCCAACTTCACGTTCCTGCATGGCGCGTCGCATGCCGAGGAGCTTGCTGAGCGCGCCGCGCAACTGGGTTATGCGGGGCTGGCCGTCACGGATGAATGCTCGCTCGCGGGCGTGGTACGCGCGCACGTCGCGGCGAAAAAAGTGGATTTGCCGCTCGTCATTGGCTCGTATTTCCAGTTGCGCAACGCCGATGGTTCGCCCGCATTCGGACTGATTCTGCTTGCGCAGAACCGCGAGGGCTACGGCAATCTGTCGGAGTTGATTACGCTTGCGCGAACGCGCGCACCGAAGGGCGAATATCGTTTGACGCCGTACGACCTGTCGCGCCCCGAGCGTGACAATGCGCATCTGCGCGGCATGCCTGATTGCCTCGCGATCCTTGTGCCGAGCTTTCCCGCCAGGGAGGAGGCGCTGGAGGCGCAGATCGAATGGCTCGATGAAACCTTTCCGGGCCGTGCGTGGGTCGGGCTCGTGCTTCATCAGCGCGCTATGGACGATATCCATCGCGGCGCGCTCGAATACGGTGCGAATCGCCAAAATGTGCCGGTGGTCGCACTCGGCAACGTCGTGATGCACGTGCGTTCGCGCAAGCCGTTGCAGGACACGATGACGGCGATCCGCGTCGGCAGGCCGGTGCATGAATGCGGCTACGAACTCGCGCCGAATGCCGAGCAGCATCTGCGTTCGCGGCTGCGAATCGCCAATCTTTACCCCGAGCCAACTGTGCAGGAGACGATCAGTGTGCTTAGCCGTTGCACGTTCTCGCTCGATGAACTCAAGTACGAATACCCTGATGAACTCGTGCCCGAAGGGTTAACGGCCGCGTCCTATCTTCGTCAGGAAACGTATATCGGGGCGCACCGGCGGTTCTCTTCAGGGATCCCCTACAACGTCCAGCAACAGATCGAACATGAACTCGCGCTGATTGCGGAACTGGGATACGAACCGTACTTTCTGACGGTCTACGACATCGTCAGCTACGCGCGTAGTCAGCACATTTTGTGTCAGGGGCGCGGCTCGGCGGCCAATTCCGCCGTGTGCTATTGCCTCGGCGTCACGGAAGTCGATCCCGCACGCGGCAACATGCTGTTCGAGCGTTTTATTTCCAAGGAGCGTGGTGAGCCACCGGACATCGACGTCGACTTCGAGCATCAGCGGCGCGAGGAAGTGATCCAGTACATCTATCGCAAGTATGGCCGTGAACGCGCGGCGATTGCGGCAGCCGTGTCCACCTACCGGCCGCGCGGTGCGCTGCGTGAGACCGGCAAGGCGCTGGGGATCGATCCGCAGATCGTCGATGCCGTCGCCAAGTCGCATCACTGGTTCGACAACAGCCATGATCTGCTGAAACGTTTCGAAGAGTCAGGCCTCGATCCGGAAAAGCCGCTGATCCAGGCGTGGGCGAAACTGGCGTCGCAGTTGCTCAACTTCCCGCGGCATCTGTCGCAGCATTCTGGCGGCTTCGTGATCAGCCGCGGCAAGCTCACGCGTCTCGTGCCGGTCGAGAATGCGGCGATGGCTGATCGCTCGGTGATCCAGTGGGACAAGGATGATCTCGAATCACTTGGACTACTAAAAATTGATGTGCTCGCGCTCGGCATGCTGTCGGCGATCCGGCGCGCGCTCGATCTCGTCTCCGATCGGCGCGGTGAGCGCTTCGACATGCAGGACATCCCGCCGGAAGACGAAGCTACCTACGACATGATTTGCCGCGCCGATACCGTGGGCGTGTTCCAGATCGAATCGCGTGCGCAGATGAGCATGCTGCCGCGTTTGCGCCCGCGTGCGTTCTACGATCTCGTCATCGAAGTGGCGATCGTACGTCCAGGTCCGATTCAGGGCGGTGCCGTACACCCCTATTTGCGGAGGCGTCAGAAGCTGGAACCGGAAACCTATCCGAGCGAAGCGCTGAGAGAAGCGTTGGGACGCACGATGGGCGTGCCGATCTTTCAGGAGCAGGTAATGCAGGTGGCGATTCTCGCCGCCGGCTTCACGCCAGGCGAAGCCGATGAACTGCGCCGCTCGATGGCCGCATGGAAGCGCAAGGGTGGGCTGGAGAAATACTACGACCGCATTATCAAAGGGATGGAGGAGCGTAATTACGAGCGCAGCTTCGCCGAAGCGATCTTCGAGCAGATCAAAGGTTTCGGTGAGTATGGTTTTCCGGAGAGCCACGCGGCGAGTTTCGCGTTGCTCGTCTATGCGAGCAGTTGGCTGAAGTGCCACGAGCCCGAGGCGTTTCTCACGGCCATGCTCAACAGCCAGCCTATGGGGTTTTATTCGCCGTCGCAACTCGTGCAGGACGCGCAGCGGCATGACGTCAGGGTGTTGCCGGTGGATGTGGCGATCAGTGGCTGGGATTCGACGCTCGAACCGGTCGAAGGCGTTGCGCGGCCGGCGGTTCGACTCGGACTATCTTTGCTGCGCGGCATGAAAGATGGTGCTGCAGAGCGCATCGAGATTTCGCGTGCGGTGCGGCCGTTCAAAAACGTGCAGGACCTGGCGCGCCGCGCGCAACTCAACCGCCACGATCTGCACGTGCTGGCCGACGCGAATGCGCTGGCATCGCTTGCAGGCAATCGCCGCGAAGCATTGTGGCATTCGGTCGCCGCGGTGCCCGACAAGGACATGCTGGCCATTGCTGCCGTGCAGGATGAGACACCGGAACTGGGCGCGCCGTCCGAAGCGAACGATATCGTCGCGGATTATCGCTCGGTGGGACTTACGCTAGGGCGTCATCCGCTTGAATTGTTGCGCCCGCAACTACTGGCCAACCGGCTGATGCCGGCCGCGACGCTGCGCAGCTATCCTGATGGACGTCTGGCGCGCGCTTGCGGAATCGTCACGGTGCGGCAGCGGCCGGGCACAGCCAAAGGAGTGATCTTCGTGACGATTGAAGATGAAACCGGCAACGTCAATGTGATCGTATGGCCGAGTTTGCTCGAGCGGCAGCGTAAGGAAGTGTTGGGGGCGTCGCTGCTCGCGGTGTATGGCGTCTGGCAGTGTGAAGGGGAAGTGCGGCACCTCGTTGCGCAGCGGCTGGTTGATATGTCGCATCTGCTGGGTGGATTGCAGTCGCAAAGCAGGGATTTTTGCTGAGGTTGCGTGGTTTTCGCTTCGCGGCCCGGCATGGTTTGCCGGGGCCGCGATGTTCAGCCAGATGCCACAACGGGCGCGTCAGAACTCACGACGACCCGGCAGCGTCACCGGGCCACGGAAACTTCACCAGCACCTCGCGAATGGCCGTGTCGAAACGCGTACGGCGTCCGATGCCGAGCGCTTCTAGACGGCTCGAATCCAGATGACAGTTGTGCGGACGTGGCGTCGCATCCGTCGGCGTGTATTGCGGTGTGAGTCTCGCCTCGCCGAGTTGCAGCGCCTCGGCAAGCCGTAATGCAATCTCATACTTCGTCATCGGCTCCTCGCCCGACCACTGCGCGATGCCGTTGATCGCTTCACCGCGCGCATGATGTTCGAGCATCTGACGAATCACGAACGCCACATCGGGTGTGAACGTCGGATAGCGAATCGCCCATGCGTCCATGACAGCGGGCTTCGTATCAGCCGTGCCGTGCGCCGACGCGGCGATGGCCGGCACGAGGCTGGTCACCGCGGATTCAGTCCAGTCCACGATCGGGCCGTACAGCAGCGGCAAACGCAGCACGCAACCGAACGCGGTCGTCTCGGCGAGCGCGCGTTCGCCGTCCAGCTTGCTGCGGCCGTACGCATTGAGCGGCGAGGGCCGGGCATCGTAGCGATAGGGCGGCTGCGAACCGTCGAACACGTAGTCCGTGGAGATGGACAGCACCCACGCGCCGCGTCGTGCCGCCGCCTGGGCCACATAACGCACGGCATCCACATTCAACGCACGGGCGAGCGCCGGATCATGCTCGCAGACATCCGGACGCCGTTCGGCCGCCGCGACGACCACGGCGTCGGGCGCCTCGCGCTCGATAAACTGCGCAACCGCCTGAGCATCGCGGATGTCCAGCGCTATCAGCTGCGACCCCGCGCGCCGGAACGCGGTCGAGACCACCTGCCAGTCCGGTTGCAGCGCCAGTTCGTCAGCCAGCGCACGTCCCAGCAAGCCGGACGCACCGAGCACGGCAACCTTGAACATGCGCTCTCCTCGCTCAGCCACCGGCCGTGACGGTATAACCGGCCTCGTCGATGGCGGCCTTCAACGCTTCGGTCGATTGCGTCGAATCGACCGCGACGCGGCCCGTGGCGAGATCGACGCTGACCTGCGCCGACGCGTCGTGTTCGCGAATGGCATTGGTAACTGCCGCGACGCAATGCTGGCAACTCATGCCTTCTACCTGAAATTCGATCGTCATCTGAATGTACCTTTGAGAAAACGTGCTGATTACGTGGGTTGAATTATGCCCGCCGGCACGCACCTGAGTGCTGAGCTTCCCATCGTGGGAAGGTGTAGCATCGACCGACAGACTGAAGAATCAAGGAAAGCAGCCATGAACATTGGTGAAGCGGCCCGCGCATCGGGCGTCACGGCGAAGATGATTCGCTACTACGAAAGTGTGGGCTTGCTGTCGGCGAAAGCTCGCACGACGGCCGGGTATCGCGTCTACGGAGCGCAGGAAGTGCATTCGTTGCGCTTTATCCGTCAGGCGCGGCGCCTCGGATTTCTGGTCGAGGACATTCGTCGTCTGCTGGCTCTGTGGCAGGACCGCTCGCGTGCCAGCGCCGAAGTGAAAGCCATCGCGCTCGAGCATGTTGCGGATCTCGACCGCCGGATCGCAGAACTCACGGAAATGCGGGATACGTTGTCTCATCTCGCTGATCACTGTCACGGGGATGCACGGCCGGATTGCCCAATCATCGAAGGTCTTGCCGACCCTGACGCTTCGGATGCTCAAGCTTGCCATGCGCACTGAAGCCAGAGGTGCAACCGGAATAGCGCGCCGGCCAAGCATTCAAAATGCACCTATATGGTGCTAAAAACTCATTGGAGGCGATGGCTGTAGGGCATTTCTCTGCTAATTGCGCGAAAAATCAACGGCTTATTCGCGCTCTGTGAATGCACCATTCCAAAACGGAATGCACGGTATTCGGGCATTTCACTAGCAAGGTTGCACCATAAGCCTATAATGCGGGTTAACCCTTTTTAAGGGTAATCCCTGATGTCGAATCCACCGGGGATTCAATTTTTTGATCCTTGGAGAACATCATGTTTGCATATCTCGTCGAAAAGCTAAGCACCTGGTTTGAAACCGCCGAACGTAGCCGTCGTGAAGCCTACCTCGCGTCTTCGTCGGACATCGTCCAACTCGAACAACGTATCCGCTCGCTCGAAACGAACGGCTACACGCTGTAAAAACCGGAAGTAAGCGGTCGTCGTACGTCAGTTCAGCAATAACGCAGCTTGCTCCCACAAGATCCGTTTCCGGAGCGCGCGGTTGCCGCGGTTGCAGTAATAAAGCGTCAAGCCCCGTATCGACGGGGCTTTGTCACATCTGGCGCCTTCAGTTTGCGCGCCACCGCCCTACGTTCCAGCAACCTTCCACGTATGAAGCGGCCATTGGCTGTTGCGAACCGGTCAATGTGGACTAGCTTGAACCTTGCCACCGCGGTAAGGTAAAGCGTTTTTTGCGTAACCCGGCATTCTCACAACTAACCCGGTCCACCGCTCATGCTTCCAGTCCGTCTGATTCGCTCAAAGAAGGGCGCGTTCGCGCCTGGGCTGTTCGCCGTCCTCTCGATGCTGACGTTGGCGTCCGCTGCGTTTGCGGCATCTGCAAGCGCCGGGCAACCCGAGATCCTCGACACGCAGCACGGCATTAGCGACGGCCACAAAGGCACCGTGTTGCAGACTGCGCCGCTTTCGCATCAACGCATCGTAGAGGCGCAGCCGATTGCCAGCCCTACCGAACTGACGCCGAATTCGTCGACGCCGATCATCGTCGCGCCTTATATCCAGTTGCCCGGCGGGAACGGCGGGGGAACGTCGGCACCAAATCCCAGGCCGCAACCGCGTTCGGTATCACCATCACAGTAACGCCTGGCTGAGAACGGGTGCACCCCGGCGGACGAGCAATCAGCCAGACGGGCGATATCGCAGCATGAGCGCGCGTTAGTGCCTGTCAGAGCGTGCCAGTGCGTGCCAGTGCGTATGAACACCTGAATGCGCACGCGACCTGAATCTCGACCGCCGATTTCAGCCGTTCAATCGCCTCGATGTTCGAGCTTGAACTGCGCTGCCTTGTCCTGGCCGAGCGCCTGAACCAGCCAGGGCATGGTTTCCTTCAACGTTTTGGCCAGCGTGTAGGGCGGGTTGAGAATGAACATGCCGCTACCGAAGAGCCCGAAGCCATCCGTGGGCGGGTTGCTTACTGTCAGCGAGACATGCAACCAGTTGCGCTCCTGCAACTTCTTCAACTGATCCGGAAAGCGTTGCGATTCGAGGCGAGTCACCTGCGGATACCAGACCGCGTAGGTGCCGGTCGCGAAACGCTTCAGGCTTTCCTCGACACAATTCAGCGTGCGTGAGTAGTCACGCTTGTCTTCGAACGACGGATCGACCAGCATCAGCGCGCGCCGTGGCGGCGGGGGCAACAATGCTTTCACGCCATCGAAGCCGTCACCTGCATAGAGCATGGCGCGCCGGCCCGCATCGCGGAAATTGTGCTGCAACACGTCGATCTCCGTGCTGTGCAATTCGAACAGCCGCATGCGGTCCTGCTCGCGCATCAGGCGCCAGGCGAGATAAGGCGAGCCGGGATAGAACCTGAGATTGCCGTCCGCGTTGAGCGCGGCCACTTCGTCGACGTAATCGGCCAGCATCGGCGGCAGGTCGTTACGTCCCCACAGCTTGCCGATGCCGGTCTCGAACTCGCCGGTTTTCGTGGCATAGCCATCCGTCAGCGAATACACGCCGGCGCCCGCGTGCGTGTCGATATACCAGTACGCCTTGTCTTTCTGGGCGAGATAGCGCAACAACTGCACGACGACGGCGTGCTTCAAAACGTCGGCGTGATTGCCTGCATGAAAGGCGTGACGGTAACTGAGCATGATCAGGTGAGACTCGAAAGAGGGCGTGCCGGTCAGTGCGACCCCGAAGATGGGACCGCCCGTGCAGAAGTGCGGCACGGCGCGACCGGTGTGCAGATGCAAGGTGGTCGCGTATTGTACGCGAGCCTGCGCGGCAGGACCGGGCCGACCCGCGCCAGCCCGGTGCCCGATCCACACTGATCACGCCGGCCGCATTCCGTACGTGACGCGCCGCGCAAGATGCGCGGCGACGCCAATCACTGATACGCGTCGCCGACGATCTCTTCGATCTTCAGTTTGATCTCCGGCGTGATCTTCTCGGCCACCTCTTGCGACTTCATGTTTTCTGCAATCTGCTCGACGCGCGACGCGCCGGTGATGACGGTGCTGACATGCGGATTCTTCAGGATCCATGCAATGGCCAGTTGGCCGACCGTGCAACCCAGTTCGTCGGCGACGTTGCCGAGCTTGCCGACCACGCCGTTCTTGCCCGCATCCGTGACCTGCTTGCGCAGCCAGTCGTAGCCTTGCAGTTGCGCGCGGCTGTCCGCCGGCACGCCGTCGCGATACTTGCCGGTCAGCAGGCCCGACGCCAGCGGGCTCCACGTGGTCAGGCCGAGCCCGATGTCCTCGTACAGCCGCTTGTATTCCTCTTCGACGCGCTTGCGATGGAACAGGTTGTACTGCGGCTGCTCCATGACCGGCTTATGCAGGTGATGCCGCTCCGCGATGTCGTAAGCGGCGCGGATCTCGTCGGCGCTCCATTCGGAGGTGCCCCAGTACAGCGCCTTGCCGCGCGTGATCATGTCGCTCATCGCCCAGACGGTCTCCTCGACCGGCGTGTTCGGGTCCGGGCGATGGCAGAACACCAGATCCACATAGTCCAGCTGCAGACGCTGCAGCGAGGCGTCGATGGCATTCAGCAAATACTTGCGGTTCAGCGTGTGGTACTGGTTAGGCGCTTCCTGCAGACCCCAGAAGAATTTGGTCGACACCACGTAGCTGATGCGCGGCCAGTCCAGTTCCTTCAGCGCCTGACCCATGATCTCTTCAGACTGGCCGCCAGCGTAGACCTCGGCATTGTCGAAGAAATTGACCCCAGCGTCGCGGGCCGCCGCCAGTGACTCGCGCGCGGCGCGCCGATCGACCTGGTTGCCGTACGTTACCCACGACCCGATGGATAGTTCACTGACCTGCAGGCCTGAGCGGCCGAGACGACGATAATTCATGCATTTCTCCTTGCAAGGTGATCGGTAGGCATCCGCGCCTGTCGGCAAGATCAGGCCGTGGAAACTGACAGTTTAAGAGATAAGAGGGGATGCGCGGTTTACCGCTACGTGTCACGGGCTTCATGCACAATAGCAAAGTTGGCCGCAGTGCAGCATTCGGCCGAATGGCCTATGCCGTCTGGTCAGCTTCACGCCGCATGCGCGTCGTGGTCTCATTGCTCATCAACCGTATGGAGGCTCTGAATGTCGTCACAAAACACGAATCTGAATGGCAAGGTTGCAGTGGTTACGGGCGCTGCGAGCGGGATCGGCAAGGAGATCGCGCTGACCTTGTCCGCAGCCGGCGCGGCGGTTGCCATCGCCGACCTGAACCAGGACGGTGCTAACGCGGTTGCGCAGGAAATCAAGCAGGCCGGCGGCAAGGCGATCGGCGTGGCGATGGACGTCACCAACGAAGAGGCCGTCAATCAGGGTATCGACAAGGTGGCCGCGGAACTCGGCTCAGTTGACATTCTGATTTCAAATGCCGGTATCCAGATCGTCAATCCCATCGAAAACTATTCGTTTTCCGACTGGAAGAAGATGCAGGCCATCCACGTGGACGGCGCGTTCCTCACCACCAAGGCAGCCTTGAAGCACATGTACAAGGACGACCGCGGCGGCATCGTCATCTACATGGGTTCCGTGCACTCGCACGAAGCGTCGCCGCTCAAGTCGGCTTACGTCGCGGCCAAGCATGCGTTGCTGGGCCTCGCGCGCGTGCTGGCGAAAGAGGGCGCAAAACACAACGTCCGTTCGCACGTGGTTTGCCCCGGTTTCGTGCGCACACCGCTCGTCGACAAGCAGATTCCCGAGCAGGCCAAGGAACTCGGCATCAGCGAGGAAGAGGTGATTCGCAACGTCATGCTGGGCGGCACCGTGGACGGCATCTTCACCACCGTCGAAGACGTCGCTCAAACCGTGCTGTTCCTGTCCACCTTCCCGAGCGCGGCATTGACCGGCCAATCCTTCATTGTGAGCCACGGCTGGTTCATGCAATAAGGAGGCGGTCATGGCGCAACCCCATGTCAAGCAGGCGCGTGCCGGCACCCCCGATCTCGGGGATGGCGAGCAGGCCGGCGCAGCGGCGGGCGTTCGCGCCAGCCATCCCATTCACTTGCCGCAGTACGAAACCATTGCACTGATGCTGCAAGGTGGCGGCGCGCTCGGCGCCTATCAGGCGGGTGTGTTTCAGGGGCTTTCCGAGCGTGGCATCCAGCCAAACTGGATCGCAGGCATTTCAATCGGAGCCCTGAATACGGCGATCATTGCCGGCAATGCGCCGGAGCATCGCGTGGGGCGGCTGCTCGAATTCTGGGAGACCATTTGTCAACCGGCTTTTGCGCCGCCTTTGCCGCCGTTTCTCGAACACACGCTGTTCGATTCTTCGGACACGGTGCGCAAGGCATTCACCGCCATGCAGGCCGCAGGTGCAATCGTCCAGGGGCAGAAAGGGTTCTTTGTGCCGCGCTTTCCGCCGCCGTTGCCCACGGTTTCAGGGCCACCGCAGAACGCCAGTTACTACGACACGTCGCCAATGAAGGCGACGCTCGAAAAGCTCTGCGATTTCGACCGCATCAATTCGGGCGAAACGCGCGTGTCGATTGGCGCGGTGAACGTCGGATCGGGCAACTTCGCCTACTTCGACAATACCCACATGAAACTGCGGCCGGAGCATTTCATGGCGTCGGGCTCGTTGCCGCCCGGCTTTGGCGCAATGGAAATCGACGGGCAGTACTACTGGGACGGCGGCTTGATGTCGAACACGCCGCTCTACGAGGTGATACAAACCACGCCGCGTCGTGACACGCTCGCCTTCCAGGTGGACCTGTGGAGTGCGATCGGGCCGGTGCCGGACAATATCACCGACGTGCAGGGCCGCATGAAGGACATTCAGTATTCGAGCCGCACGCGTCTCGTGACTGACATGCTGCAGCGTTCGCAGCGTTTCAGGCATGTGTTGCGGGAAGTGCTCGACCGCGTGGCGCCGGAGCATCGTGACGATCCCTGGTGCAAGCTGGCCGATGAACTGTCGTGTTCGAAACGCTACAACGTCATCCATCTGATCTACCGGCAGAAGGAGTACGAAGGGCATTTCAAGGACTTTCAGTTTGGCCTGTCCACCATGCGCGAACATTGGGAAAGCGGCTTGGAGGATATTCGCGCATCACTCGCTCAACCCGACTGGCTGGCAATGCCGCAAAACGATTCAGGGTTCGTGACACACGACATCCACCGCGACATGCGTTGAAGTGATGCGTTGATTAGCAGGCGTCGATGTGGGTCTTTTGATCTAACGTAAACGTGGCAAACGCAAAGCCAAACAAAAACGGCGCCCTTCAAACGAAGGGCGCCGTTTTTTTCAATCAGCGGCTCAAGCGCAAACGCTGAAAGTGGCAGCGCGAATCCGCGCCGCCATGCGTGCAGTCTTACTTCAAAACGTGAGCAATCGCGTTAGCCACGACATCGAGGTTGCGGGTGTTCAGCGCGGCCACGCAGATGCGACCCGTGCTCACCGCATAAATACCGAATTCTTCACGCAGGCGATCCACTTGCGGAGAAGTCAGACCCGAGTACGAAAACATGCCACGCTGTGCGTTCACGAAGCTGAAGTCGCGGTCCACGCCGCTTGCCTTCAGACGTTCCACCAGACCATTGCGCATGGCGCGGATACGATCGCGCATTTCGCCGAGTTCCGATTCCCACGTAGCGCGCAGTTCAAGCGAACCGAGCACTGCCGCGACCACCGAGCCGCCGTGCGTGGGCGGGTTCGAATAGTTCGTGCGGATGACGCGCTTGAGTTGCGACAGCACGCGCGCAGCTTCTTCCTTGCTGCCGGTGATGATGGACAGTGCACCAATGCGCTCGCCGTATAGCGAGAACGACTTCGAGAACGACGACGACACGAACACGTTCAGTTCAGCCTGTGCAAACAGACGTACTGCTGCGGCATCCGCTTCGATGTTGTCGCCAAAGCCCTGATAGGCGATGTCGAGGAACGGCACCAGTTGGCGCGCCTTCACGACTTCGACGATCTGTTGCCACTGGGCAGCCGTCAGGTCGACGCCGGTCGGGTTGTGGCAGCAGGCGTGCAGCACCACGACCGTGCCAGCCGCGTAGCCATTGAGCGCCGCCAACATGCCTTCGAAGTTCACGCCGTGGGTTGCCGCGTCGTAGTAGGGATACGACACCACTTCGAAGCCCGCGCTTTCGAACAACGCGCGGTGGTTTTCCCAGCTCGGGTCGCTGATGGCGACCTTCGCAGCCGGATTGACACGCTTCAGGAAGTCCGCGCCGATCTTCAGCGCGCCCGTGCCGCCCAGCGCCTGCGCGGTCACCACGCGACCCGCGGCGATCAGCGGCGAGTCGTTGCCGAGCAGCAGTTTCTGCACGGCCGCATCGTAGGCGGCAATGCCTTCAATGGGCAAATAGCCGCGCGGCAGCGCCGCTTCGACGCGTGCCTTCTCCGCGTCGCGCACGGCGCGCAGCAGCGGAATCTTGCCTTCTTCGTTGAAGTAGACGCCCACGCCAAGATTGACCTTGGTGGTACGTGCATCTGCATTGAAAGCTTCGTTCAGGCCCAGGATCGGGTCGCGGGGAGCAAGTTCGACGGCGGAGAACAGAGACATGATGGTTCGGCAGTAGTGAAAAGAGGGACGGCTCAGGCAGGGCTGCGGCCCGGCGGCTAGCCGGCGCGATGTGCGGGACGTGTGGACCGGATCGCGGAGGGCAGCGGCGAGCACAGCTTGCCATTGTAGCGAATCCCGGCACGTTTTTCGGGATCCCGCGCGCTCCGATGGGGATTATTTGCTTGAAAAACAGCGCTTTGGCTCCACTTCCGATGCGCAGGCGGAATCTCGCCATCCCCGCGCAGCAGGGCGGCAGGGCACACCGGCAAGGGCTTTCGCAGCCCGCCGGTTTCCCGATCGTCCGGCCTCGACAGCAGTGTCGTGCGCGTGCCCCGCCGCCGCCCGCGATCCCGCAAACCGCTAGAATGATCCTTTGCCCAGGCCCGGTGCCGCTCCCATGTCCGAACATCATCTGACTGAAGTCAACGACGCCCTCGACGAGTCGAAATTCGTGACGTTCGAAGGCTCGCCGTTTCAGCTTTACCAGCCGTACCCGCCCGCCGGCGACCAGCCCACCGCCATCGACACGCTCTGCGAAGGCGTCGAAGACGGTCTGTCGTTTCAGACCTTGCTCGGCGTGACCGGCTCCGGCAAGACCTTCACGATGGCCAACACCATCGCGCGGCTTGGCCGGCCGGCCATTGTGTTCGCGCCGAACAAGACGCTCGCGGCGCAGCTCTACTCGGAGTTCCGCGAGTTCTTTCCGCGCAATGCCGTCGAGTACTTCGTCTCGTACTACGACTACTATCAGCCGGAAGCCTACGTCCCGCAGCGCGATCTGTTTATCGAGAAGGATTCTTCGATCAACGAGCACATCGAGCAGATGCGGCTGTCGGCCACCAAGAGTCTAATGGAGCGTCGCGACGTGGTGATTGTGGCAACGGTGTCCGCGATTTACGGTATCGGTAATCCGTCCGAATATCATCAGATGATTCTGACGCTGCGCACCGGCGACAAACTCGGCCAGCGCGACATCATCGCGCGTCTGATTGCGATGCAGTACAGCCGCAACGAAACCGAGTTCCAACGCGGCGCGTTTCGCGTACGTGGTGACACGATCGACATCTTCCCGGCCGAGCATGCGGAAATGGCCGTGCGCGTTGAATTGTTCGACGACGAAGTGGAAACGCTGCAACTGTTCGATCCACTTACCGGACGCGTGCGTCAGAAGATTCCGCGCTTCACCGTGTATCCGTCGTCGCACTATGTGACGCCGCGCGAGACCGTGATGCGCGCCGTCGAAACCATCAAGGCGGAACTGCGCGAGCGGCTCGAGTTTTTCTATCAGGGCGGCAAGCTGGTGGAGGCGCAGCGCCTCGAGCAACGCACCCGCTTCGATCTGGAAATGCTCCAGGAACTGGGCTTCTGCAAGGGCATTGAGAACTACTCGCGGCACTTTTCGGGCGCTGCGCCCGGCGAGCCGCCGCCGACGCTCGTCGACTATCTGCCCACTGACGCGCTGATGCTGCTGGATGAATCGCACGTGCTGATTGGCCAGTTGAACGGCATGTACAACGGCGACCGCGCGCGTAAGGAAAATCTGGTCGACTACGGTTTCCGCCTACCGTCCGCGCTGGACAACCGGCCGCTCAAGTTCAACGAATTCGAGCGCAAGATGCGCCAGGTGGTGTTCGTCTCGGCCACGCCTGCGGACTACGAGCAGAAGACGGCCGGGCAGGTGGCCGAGCAACTGGTGCGTCCTACCGGCCTCGTGGATCCTGAGATCGAGGTGCGTCCGGCGCGTACCCAGGTTGATGACGTGTTGTCCGAGATCAACGAACGCGTGAAGGCGGGCGACCGCGTGCTGGTTACGGTGCTAACCAAGCGCATGGCCGAACAGTTGACCGAGTTTCTCGCGGACCACGGCGTCAAGGTGCGTTATCTGCACAGCGACATCGACACGGTCGAGCGGGTTGAAATCATCCGCGATCTGCGGCTTGGCACCTTCGACGTGCTGGTCGGGATCAACCTGCTGCGCGAAGGGCTCGACATTCCCGAGGTCTCGCTGGTGGCGATTCTGGACGCGGACAAGGAGGGTTTCCTGCGCGCCGAGCGTTCGCTGATCCAGACTATCGGCCGGGCGGCGCGCAATGTGAACGGCCGCGCCATTCTGTATGCGGACCGCATTACGGATTCGATGCGTCGCGCAATTGATGAGACCGAGCGCCGTCGCACGAAGCAGATCGCTTTCAACGAGAAGATGGGCATCACGCCGCGTGGGGTGGTCAAGCGCATCAAGGACATCATCGACGGGGTGTACAACGTCGACGAGGCACGTGCCGAACTCAAGGAGCAGCAACAGCGCGCCAAGTTCGAGGACATGTCCGAGAAGCAGTTGGCCAAGGAACTCAAGCGCCTCGAGAAACAGATGATGGAGCACGCCAAGAATCTGGAATTCGAAAAGGCGGCTCAGACGCGTGACCAGTTGGCGCTGCTGCGCGAGCGCGTGTTTGGGGCGAATGTCGGCGATCATTTGACTGGGACGAACTGACGCAGATTGGGGCGGGGGCGGAGCGGGGTGGTTGAGCCCGCTTCGGCCTGAAGTCTTTGCCGCAGCCGCGGCCCAAGCCCAAGCCACGCCCTAGCATCACAAGCCAGTCCCTCCATCCCTACGCCTCGCTCAAACCCCACCCGCCCAAGCTCTACCTTTCACTCAGTCCCCCAAACACGGCTTTCTGTAATCTATTTCTGATGCCGCGTGCTGATGCGCCTTACACCACCTCGGCACACAAAACCCCATACCCCACAAGGCTTCCATCCCTGCCCAGTTTGTCCTTGATGCCAAAGAATGCTAAACTTCGAGCAATATTGAGAATGGTTCGCATTATCGTTGGTAATTGAATGCAATCAATTTGCATGGAACGAATTGCCCCGTTTTCAGCCCGATCCGTTATCAGGTCTTCGAAAAACAAGGAGTTTCAATGCGCGTCTCTTCATTCCTCGGCAGTGGCATCGTGACCCTCGCCGCGCTCGCGACGGTCTCGGCTACGGCCGCCGAATATCCCATCGGCAAGCAGCAGATCCAGGGCGGCATGGAAATCGGCGCGGTCTACCTGCAGCCGATCACGATGGAACCGGAAGGGATGATGCGTAAGGCATCGGATTCGGACGTCCATCTGGAAGCCGACATTCACGCCGTCAAGCAAAACCCCACGGGTTTTGCCGAAGGCGACTGGATGCCGTACCTGCAGGTGAGCTACGAGCTGACGAAGGCTGGTTCTTCGCAGACGCAGAAGGGCGACATGATGGCGATGGTCGCCGACGACGGCCCGCACTACGGTGACAACGTCAAGCTGCAAGGTCCGGGCAAATATCACCTCAAGCTCTTCATCGCACCGCCCATGCAAATGGGCCACATGGCGTTTGGCCGTCACGTCGACAAGGAGACCGGCGTCGGTCCCTGGTTCAAGCCGTTCACGCTCGAATACGACTTTACGTACGCCGGCATCGGCAAGAAAGGCGGGTATTGAGTGTACTGATTGGCGCGGCCAGCGTCGCCGCGGAGCAGACTGCCGAAGCGCAGCCGCGCGCAGCATCGCGGCATGCAGTTCACGCTTCACGCACGTCACACGCTTTGCAAGCAACGTGTGCGTCTCAAACGACACATCCGCACGGACATGACGAGGCGTGAAGCTCCTGCGACGTATCCGGCGCGCCAATGGCCTGTGACAACACGCCGTGTTTTCTGGAAGGACCAATGAGAATCAACCGAAAGATCGCAATCGTGGCCATGACGACGTCGCTCGTCGGCGCCGCGCACGCCGCCGACTTGCCGACCTTCAAGCTCGAAATGACGGACGGCAAGCTCAATCCGGCGCGCATCGAGGTGCCGGCCGGGCAACGTATCAAGATCGAGGTGCGCAATACGGGTAAGGGCGCGGCTGAGTTCGAGAGCGTCCAGTTGCGTAAGGAAAAAGTGCTGGCGCCGGGCGCGGATTCGTTCGTCGTCATCGCGCCGCTGTCGCCGGGCGAATACAAGTTTTTCGACGACTTCCATCAGCAGGCGCAGGGCGTGATCGTCGCCAAGTAGTCGCGACGTGTAGCAGCGCGAGAGTCGAAGCGGTCGTCGAATCAGGTCGGCAAAGTGGAATGGAGCAGGACGGCGTGGACGAATGCGTTGCGGCATCAAGCAATGCTTCGGGCATGCGGTCCTCTCAAGGCTGTAGGAGAAGTTCGATGGGTCAGGTGTTGTTCATCGTATGGCGGGAAAGCGTCGAGGCGCTGCTGGTCGTCGGCATCCTGTATGCGTGGCTGAAGAATGGCGACGAGGACGCGCGCCGCGGTTTGCCCTATCTGTGGGCCGGCGTGGCGTTAGGCATTCTGGCGGCCATCGGGCTGGGTGCCGCGCTGGTCGGATTTACCGAAGTATTGTCCGGCGATGCACAGGACTACTTCCAGACCGCGATGGTGCTGGTCGCGTGCGTGCTGATCGTGCAGATGGTGCTGTGGATGAAGCAGCATGGCCGCACGCTCAAGCGCGACATGGAACAGTCGCTGCAAAAGAGCACGCGCGATTCGAACTGGTGGGGCATTGCGTTGCTGGTCGCGTTGGCCATTGCCCGCGAAGGCAGCGAGACGGTGATCTTCCTGTACGGTCTCGGTTTCGGCCAGTCGGGCCACGTCGATGCTGGTCAGATGGTCGCGGTCCTGCTTGGCCTGGGTCTCGCATTCCTGACGTTTTACGTGCTGCAACTCGGCGGCAAATTCTTTTCGTGGCGGCTCTTTTTCCGCGTCACCGAAATCATGCTGCTGTTCCTCGGCGCGGGGCTGTTTCAGACGGGCGTCGACAAACTGATCGACAAGGAAATCCTGCCTACGTTAGTCGATCAACTATGGAACACCTCGGCGCTACTCGACGATTCGAGCACCTTTGGCTCACTGGTCGCCACGCTGACCGGTTATCGCGCTCATCCGGCGCTGATGAATCTGCTCGCATACGCGGCGTACTGGCTCGTCGTCTATCTGCTGGTGCGTCGCGCTAACCGCAAGCCGACGCAACAAACCGCGGGGCGCGCGGCATGAATCAGGCCGTGAACCGCTCGGCCGCTGCGCGCCGGCTTGCGGCGGCGGGGCAGTGGATGCAGCGCCACGGGGCGGCATTACGCGGTATCCAGTGGGTCGTGGTCGCGGTGTACGCGTTCCTGATTCTGGTGCCCGCCTTCACGCCCTTGCCCGACGACACGGCGCACCTGTGGAGCAATCTGACGCTCGCCGCGCAATTCGTGTTCTGGGGCATCTGGTGGCCGTTCGTGCTGCTGTCGATGGTGATGCTGGGGCGCGTCTGGTGTGGTGTGCTGTGCCCGGAAGGCGCGCTGTCTGAATTCGCCAGCAAATACGGCCGCGGCTGGGCGATCCCGCGCTGGATGCGCTGGGGCGGCTGGCCCTTCGTCGCGTTCGGCCTCACCACCATCTACGGTCAGATGGTGAGCGTCTACCAATACCCGAAGGCAGTGTTGCTGGTGCTGGGCGGTTCGACCTTTGCGGCCATGATCATTGGCTTGCTATATGGCCGGGAAAAGCGCGTCTGGTGCAAATATCTGTGCCCCGTGAACGGGGTGTTTTCGCTGCTGGCGCGGCTCGCGCCGTTTCACTACAAGGTTGATGAAGACGCGTGGCGCCGCTCATACAAAGAGGGCGAGCACGGTCATCGCGTGATCCCCATCAACTGTGCGCCGCTGCTGCCGTTGCGCAACATGAAGGGCGCCGCGGCCTGCCACATGTGCGGCCGCTGCGCCGGGCATCGCGATGCGATTGCGTTGACGTGGCGTGCGCCATCCTCGGAAGTGGTAGAACTCGGCGACAAGCAGGCCAGCGCATGGGACACCGCGCTGATTCTCTACGGTCTGCTTGGCATCGCAATTGGCGCATTTCATTGGACCGGTTCGCCGTGGTTCATCCAGTTGAAGATGGCGCTCGCGACATGGCTGGTCGATCACGACATCACATGGCCGCTCGCCACCAACGCGCCCTGGTTCGTGTTCACGCATTACCCTGAACAGAACGACGTCTTTTCCTGGCTCGATGGCAGCATGGTGATCGGCTACATTCTCGCCACCGGGCTCGCCTATGGCACCACGTTGCTCGTGCTGCTGATGGGCGCAACGCGCATGCTAGGCCGCTTCAGCGCGGTGCGCCTGCATCATCTCGCGCAAGGCCTGATTCCGATTGCTGGCGCGGGGGTATTCCTGGGGCTGTCGGCCACTACGCTCTCGCTATTGCGCGCCGAGCATGTGCCGTTGTGGTGGGCGTCGGATCTGCGCATTGCGATCCTCGTGATCGCCAACGCGTGGAGTGCCTGGCTCGCGTGGCTCGTCGCGCGACGTTACAGCGCGCGGCTTTTCCCGCGCGCCCTTGCAATGGTATGGTTCATCACCGCGCTTGCGGTCGTCGATAGTGCCTGGTGGCTCATGTTCTGGGGCTGGACGCGCTAACGGCGTACCAAGTTCAGCAAACGACGAGACGAGGCTGCCCGTGAGAAACAAACCTGCATTGACCGACGACGACGTCAAGAAGATGGCCGCTGCTGCCGAAGCGCACGCGGCCGCCAATCACTGGAACGTGACGGTCGCGATCTTCGACGATGGCGGTCATCTGCTGCATCTGCACCGTATGGACGGCACGGCGCCGAGCACCGTCGAAATGGCGATGGGCAAGGGCCGCACGGCCGTGCTGGGGCGGCGCGAAACCAAGGTCTACGAAGACATCGTCAAGAATGGCCGCACCGCTTTCCTGAGTGCGCCGCTGGTCGCGATGGTGGAGGGCGGCGTGCCGATCGTCTACGAGGGTGAAGTGATCGGCTCGATTGGTGTGTCCGGCGTGAAGTCGGAGCAGGATGCAGCGGTGGCACGCGCCGGCATTGCCGCGCTGGGCATCGCCTGAGGCGCGGTCTGCAGGAAGGCTTCGAAGAGCCCACAGGCAACAAAGCCGTGGGATGTGGCCATCCGCACGGCTTCGTCTATTACACATCCATTCATTGCTTGCGACACGTCCACCTGGAGCGTGTCCGCATTGGGTGAGAACCAAAAAAACGGCTTGGCTTGCTGCGACGGCTGGCTTGGTGTCTGCACGAAGGGGTCTAGATCTCGCGTGCAAGCCGTCTTGGCTGGCTAATGCCCAACACCTCTCGAGGAGGTGGTCCCCACAATACCCGGTACGTCTGTCGTTACTTCGTCAGAATCAGTTTGCCCAGCCGCGTGGCGCGCAACTGGTAGGTCTCGCCGTTGTGCACGATGCTCACGTGGCTGCGACCTTGCAACAAGGTGTCGCTGAGCACGGTTGGCGCCGAGCCGGTTTCCGCGCTGCGGCTGCGTTCTGCTGCTGGCCGTACCGCCGTAGTCGTCGTGCTGGCTTTCGGACGGCTGGTTAGCGCGGCAGCGGGGCGGCGCAGGCTAAGCGTAGAAGAGCGCGTGAGGTCGGTCATTCGTGCCATCGTCTTGTTCGATTCGATGGAGTGATTCTAAATGATAATCGTTCCCATTTACAAGCTTAAAAATTCATCGAAATCGGTTTTCGATAGCTGTTTGTAGGGTTGGGTGGAAACGAGACGGAGGGCGAGACGGGAGGAATCTGGCTCGGGCGTCATCCTGACATCAATCTGCCAGAACGCCGCCCGGACTGTGTGCGCAGAAACGCAGTGAAACTCAGTGCAACGCGCCCGGCTCCTTGCGCCCCTGAACGAACTGTCGAATCAGGCGCACGGTGTCGATATCGGACTCGCGGTAAGCCGACTTGACGATCTCCTGCGTTTGACGCGCGTCCTGATCGTCGGAGACGGGCAGGGTGGTGCTGTATTCGAAGCGCAGGAACAGTTGCAGTTCATCGGGCTGCTCGATCGACATCACCAGCGAGCCGCCCACATAGGTTTCCGTCGCGAGGATGTCGTAGCGCACGCTTTCATCGGGCGTCAGCGTGACGCGGTCGCGCACGGTGACCTGGCCGTAGTGCAGCTCGCGCTCGAGCGTGCTCTCGGTGCGCGAGAGGATCGTGCACGAGTCGAGCCCCAACACGAACAGTTGCGGCTGTTCGGCGCGCAGCACGAGCCCTTCCCACAACTCCGCGCGGGTCATGCTGTCGACAAAGGGATTCAACGGATCGTTGATCTGGACAAGATGTTCGAAATTCAAAACGACGGCTTCCTATCAAGAAAGAAGTGTTCGCGTGCGCTGAACGACTGCGTGAGCAAATGCCAACGCAACATCATCCACGCAACGCTCGCCCGCATTCATGCCACCGTGAGACCTGTACGGATCGAGATCGTGTTGGTCAGGATCTTGTGGACGGGGCACGCATTGGCGATCTGCAACAGGCGTTCCCGCTGCTCATCGGACAGGTCGCCTTCAAGGACGATACGGCGGTCGAAGGTCGCGCCTTGCTCACCGCTTTCCATGGTGATGGCGACGCGCACATCGGCGAGTGCCCAGCCCTTGTGCTGAGCGTACATCTTCAGCGTGATCGACGTGCAGGCGCCGAGGCTCGACATCAACAGGGTGACCGGGTCGGGACCGCGATCGCCGCCGCCTTTCGATTCCGGTTCATCGGCAAGCCACGTGTGTTTGCCGTCGTCGAGAAGAACCTGGAAATTCGTCGAGCCGATGTGGGCGGTGACGGTGGACTCTGCCATGCGCGCTCCTGAACAGGGACGGATTCGCCGTGTGCAGCGCATGGGTTGCGGCGCACGCAGCACGAGCCGCTATTGTGAACGAAATCGTCCCGCTTCGCGCCGCATGGTTTTGCCTGATAGAAAAGCTGTCAGCGGATGCAGCCGTTGCTCGCATCCGCGTCACCTCAATGCTGGATCTGTCCCATGCGACCCGCCTGATAGTCGAGCACGGCCTGGCGGATTTCATCTTCCGTGTTCATCACGAACGGGCCATAGCGCACCACCGGCTCCTTCAGCGGCACGCCGCCCAGCAACAGCACCTCGAGCGTTTCCTCGCCGGCGGCGAGCGTCACCGTCTCGCCGTCGTGGTTGAACACAACCATCTGCTGCGCGCCGATCTCGCGGCGTGCCTCGCCATACAGACCCTTGCCCGACAACGCGTAAGCGAACACGCGGTAGTTCGCCGGCACCGGGTGCACGATGCTCGCGCCCGGCTGCAACGTGAAATGCTGATACAGGATCGGCGTACGCGTTTCAATGGCCGCCGTCACGCCGAGCGCTTCGCCGGCGATAACCTTGACGCGCACCTTGCCGTCTTCGGAAGTCGCGACGGGAATCTGCGCAGACGGCATCTCCTGATAACGCGGCGCGATCATCTTGTCGCTGCGCGGCAAGTTTACCCACACCTGCAAGCCGTGCACGCGCCCGCCCGTGCGGACGAATTCCGGGTCGGGCATTTCGCTATGCACAACGCCCGCGCCCGCGGTCATCCATTGCACGTCGCCGGCTCGCAGCGTGCCTGAATGGCCGGCTGAGTCCTTGTGGCCGAACTGGCCTTCCAGCGCATACGTGACGGTCTCGAAGCCGCGGTGTGGATGATCGGGCGCGCCCTTGGCTTCGCCCGGCGCATAGTCGATCGGGCCCATTTCGTCGAACAGCAGAAACGGATCGAAGTCCATCAGCATGCGGGTGGGAAACGGACGGTGGACGATAAAGCCGCCGCCTTCGGTCGTGCGAACCGCAGGAAACGTGCGTTCGATCGTGCGTGTCGAGCTCATCAAAAGTCACCTTGAAAAATGGGGAATAGCGTTATTTTTGAAACATAGAGCTATTATAGGGACCGTTTTTGGAGGTGCCAGCCACCGTCACGCAATGGATTGTTCTATTCATGGAACGATGAGATGAAGATCGATTCACACAATCTGAACGACCTGATGTATTTCTCGCAGGTCGTCGAGCATGGCGGGTTTTCCGCGGCGGAACGGGTGCTCGGCATCTCGAAGTCGCGGCTGTCGCGGCGCTTGACCGAGCTGGAGGCGTCGCTCGGCGTGCGCCTGTTGCAGCGTTCGACGCGCAAGCTGGCGCTGACCGAAGCCGGTCAACTGTTTTATCAGCATTGTCAGGCCATGCTTACGGAAGCGCAGGCAGCCGTGAACGTGGTGCAGCAACTGCGTTCGTCGCCGCGTGGCACGGTGCGCGTCAGCGTGCCGGTGACCATCTCGCAGACGCTGCTTTCGCAGATCCTGCCTGAATTCATGCATCGCTTCCCCGAAGTGCGCGTCGTGATGCGTGTGACCAATCGCGTGGTGGATCTGTTCGAAGATTCGATCGACGTCGCGTTGCGGGTCCGCTCCGAGCCGCCCGAAAACGCCAATATCGTCGTGCGGCCGTTGTGGCGCACGCAGCAGATGCTGGTGGGCGCACCGAGCCTGCTGCAGCAAAACGCGCCACCGTTGCTGCCCGCCGATCTGAGCCGCTTCGAGACGCTCGACACGCCCACTGGCGACGGCCGTCACGTGTTCCAGTTGATCGCCCCGGATGGCACACGTCACTCGCTGGAACACGAGCCGCGCCTCGTGAGCGCCGATCTGATGACGATACGCGAGGCCGCGTTGGCGGGGGTAGGTATCGCCGCGTTGCCCGAGATGATGTACGGTGCGGCATTGCGGGCGGGCCAGCTTTCGCCGGTGATGCCAGGCTGGACGCTGCCGACCCCGCAGCTTTACGCGGTATTCGTGTCGCGTCAGGGCATGGTGCCGGCGGTACGCACGTTCGTCGATTATCTGGTGGAGATGCTCGACCCCGATACGGGCAAACACATCATGGGTGAGTGCCCCGTGGCCGAAGAAAAGCGGCAGAACAAGCAGACGGTCATCGCACAGGCAACCGTATGAACGAACGTTTGAACACGCGCGCTTCAAGGCGCGATGAGACTTCGTACAGTGACTACAACAGAAATAAAAGCGGGTACGTCATATCGTTTTAGCATTTAAGCGCGGCCAGTGATCGGTACTTTCAATGGGCGTTTGCTTGAATGCACGAGCCGACGGGCTTATAGTGAAATCCCTTCGCTAAGGAGTCTCTTAAGCGGAAACTCATGGCCGCTATCATAGCGAGCCTGATAGGGCTGATCGCGCTGTCCGTGTCGACCACGGCTGTCGCATGTGGAGTCGCTCGCTACTCATCCGATGGCAGGCGATCTCGCCGCCCGAAGGCGCCGAGTGCGCACAAAAAAAGGCCTTCATCCGACGATGAAGGCCTTTTACTTTTTAGCCCTTGAAACAAGGGGTTTTCTGCGTGCGGCACAATCCTCACGTAATGCGCAGATGCCGCAGAAAATGACTAATGCCTGACAGGCTGAGTGACGAAGCCAATCTTGGTGAGGCCGCCTGCCTGTGCCGCGGACATCACGTCGGCCACTTTCTCATACGCTACCTTGCGATCGGCGTTCAGATGCAGTTCCGGCTGAGGATTGGCCTGCGCGGCTTGTGCAATCTTCGCGCGCAAGGCGTCGTCGCTGACCTTCTGATCGTCCCACGAAACATTGCCGTCCGCGTCGATCGACACGTTGACCTGCGCGGGCTTCACGTCTTCTTTTTGACTGCTGGCGTGCGGCAGATCGATTTTCACCGCATGACGGATCACCGGTATCGTCACCATGAAGACGATCAGGAGAACCAACATGACGTCGACGAGCGGCGTCATGTTGATTTCGTTCATCAGGCCGTCGTCATCGTCGCTGGCGAAGGGGCTCATTGCCATCGGAGTGCCTCGCTATCAGTTGGCGCGGGTGGCGAGGCGCAAGCCGTCGCCACGCTTCGAAGACGACAGGCGCGCGCCCGTCACGAAGAACGCATGCAGACCGTGGGCGAAACGGTTCAGCTTCGTCACGAGGGCCTTGTTGGCGCGCGTCAGCGCGTTGTAGCCGAGTACGGCGGGAATCGCGACGAACAGGCCGAACGCAGTCATGATCAGCGCTTCGCCGACCGGGCCCGCCACCTGATCAATCGAACTCTGACCGCTCGCGCCGATGGCCAGCAACGCGTGATAGATGCCCCACACCGTGCCGAACAGGCCGACGAACGGCGCGGTACTGCCAATGGAAGCGAGCACTGCGAGGCCGCTCTGCATGCGCGCCACGCTGTCGTCCATCGTGTCTTTCAGGCAGCGCGTGATCCAGTCCGACACGTCCATCCGGTCGTGCAGATGCGGTTGCGTCTGATGATGGTGATCCGCCGCTTCCTGGCCAGACAGCGCCAGCGCGAGGAACGGGTTGTCCTGCGGCGTCGAGGTGCCGGCACCGAGCTTTTTCACGCCGTCGTTGAGGTCATCGGAATGCCAGAACGACTGCTCGGCGTTCTTCGTCAGACGCTTCAGGCGCATCACGTTCCACGCCTTGATGACGATCACGCTCCACGACAGCACGGACATGATCAACAGTGCGAGCGCGATACCCCGCGTCACGAAATCCCCTTGCGCCCACACGTGCGCTAAACCGTAGTTCTGCATTGCGATTCCTTTTCTAAAATCCGGTTAAATCATTGGGACGACGCGCGCGGCTTTGCAGTGCTGCCAGGGCTCGCGTCGTTGCAGTCTTGTTAGTCGTTCAGGCCGAACTGATATGGCTGCGTGTACGCGGCCCGGATCGGTTCGCCGTTCTCGAGATAGGGCTTGCACGAGCTGGCGCGAACGGCGTCGAGCGCCGCCTCGTCGAGGCGGTCGAAGCCGCTGCTCTTTTTCAGCTCGATGTTTTCCAGCTTGCCGGTAAGACCCACCACGAACCGCACGTAGGCGGTGCCGCTTTCACCGCGGCGTCGCGAGATGGCGGGGTAGTCCGGTTTCGCGATGTTGCAGTCGAGATGCGAGACGTTTTTCGGCGCGCTGATTTCCATGGTCTGGCGGCCCGGCGCCGGTGCGGCAGGCGCGGCCGGTGCAGCGGGAGCTGGTGGCGCAGGCGGCGCGGGCTCGGCGGCAGCCGGTGCGACCGGTGACGGCGCCGCAGCTTCAGGCAAGGGCGCCGGTGTGGGTTTGGCGACAGGCGTCGGCCGCGGCTGTACCTTCGGTTTGACGTGCGGCACGGGCGGTGTGGGCCTGGGCGGAGGCGGCGCCGTGGATTGCAACGCCACCGGCGCCGCGACCGGTGCCGGACTCAGCAGCTCGGCGGTCATGGTGTGCGATTCGATGGGGCGCACTTCGGGATCGTGACGCATGCTCAGCACGACGGCGAGCAACACGACGTGGATCGCGGCAACCGCGGCCGTGGCGGTGAGGATGCGGGAATTCGTGCGGGAATTCGAACGGGAAGCGGGCGCCGGCGTCATGCCGGCCGGGGCGAGGTGCGGAGCGGCCATATCAGTACGGCCGCGCGCCGTCGATGCCGCACCCAGGACAAAGCAAGGTCATTTTCGGAATATCAGCAGCGAAATGCACAGTGTGGTCACGAAACCAATCAGCAATTCCATCTCAAACTCCTTTGAAAAGGGGCGAGCGGTAGCTGGCTGGTAACGAGTACTGGCTTGCTGACGGCAGTGGACTTAAAGCGTGAGGCCGAAGCAGGGCACTCAGGCAGGGCACGGCAGAGGCCGTGCCGGCAGGATCAGGCGGCCTTGCGTTCGTAGAACGTGAGCGGCACCGGTTGCGCGTGATGTTCGACACCGCAACGGCTGGCGCAGACACCGCTTTGCGCCATGACGTCGCGCACGGTGGCTTCGCACTTGCCGCAGCACGTGGCGACGCCGAGCTCGAACTGGAGCTCGTCGAACGAGTCGACGCCTTCAGCGATCGAGGCACGGATCTTCCGGTCGGATACAGACTTGCACACGCAAACAATCATGGTGGGGCGCAATAGCTAACGTTAATGCGAATTATTATCATTTTGTTTGGCCCGTTTGGCAAGCGTCCTGAACGGATTTTTGTAACAAAACCAGACTGTTAGCAGGGATTACCGGTGCGGAAGAGGGGCCCGATGGCAGCGTCTAGCCGTGCGATAGTGCGGTGTTGCGCGCCTTGGGAGACAATCAACCAAGGGCCGCGCTCCGGCTCTGCGGGGGCCTCAGAGGCCGGATTGAGGCGGGCAAAGGCAGGGCGCCAGCGTCGCCGGTTGCCGCTCAGGCGGCCTCGGAATCCGGCGCTGCGGTACTCGGGGACGGAATCACGACGCGCTCAACTGCCGCATCCAGATGGAGCAGCGTGGCGGCCAGTTGTTGCAGATGCGCGCCGTCGCTGGTCGAATAAAAGCGGGGCAGATCGACGGACGCGCCTGACGCAGCCCGCAGGCCATTCTGGTCGAGCACGCGCTCCACTTGCCGTGCAATGGCCACGCTCGTGTCGATCAGCGCCATCCGCTCGCCGACGATGTCGCGGATCGCTGCGTCCAGAAAAGGGTAGTGCGTGCAGCCGAGCACCAGCGTGTCGGCGCCAGCATCGAGCATAGGCTGCAGGTAGCTGCGCAGCAACGCGCGTAACTCAGCGGAGCCGACGTCACAACGCTCAATGGCCTGCACGAGCCCGTGGCCCGGCTGACAGATGAAACGGCAGTCTGCAGCGTAGCGCTCCAACAGGCTCTGGAAGCGCGCGCTGCGCAACGTGACCTGGGTGGCGAGAACACCCGCCACCCGGCTCTTCGACTGCGAGGCGGCCGGCTTGATGCCGGGCTCGACGCCGATCAACGGAATGGACAAACGCTCGCGCACCATAGCAATGGATTGCGCCGTCGCCGTGTTGCAGGCGACCACCAGCATCTTGGCGCCCTGCGTGACGAGCCATTGGCCAATGGCCAGCGTACGTTCGGCGATGAAAGCGTCATCGCGCTCCCCATAGGGCGCGTAGAGCGAATCCGCCACGTAGACGATCGACTCGCCCGGCAACTGGGCACGTACCGCGCGCAGCACGGACAGGCCGCCCAGGCCCGAATCGAACACGCCGATCGGCGCATGCGGTGCCGTGAGATCAGAAACGTCGTGCATGGCGGACGTGCTCAGGTCTGCGTCTGACGAAGCAGTGTGAAGGGAGGCGCTCACAGGACAGGGAGAGAATGCAAACTGACAAGGCAGACGGAAGGAGCAACAGATAGATAGCGCCCGCGCAACTCACGAAAAGCTGCACGGGCTGCACCGCTCAGGACTCGATCGAGCCCATGCCGGATTGCTGGTAATTCTGAATGCCGACCTTGTCGATCAGATCAAGTTGGGTTTCGAGCCAGTCGATATGTTCTTCCGTATCGTCGAGAATCTTCACGAAAATCTCACGCGAGATGAAATCGCGAACTGATTCGCAATACACGATGGCTTCTTTGCACGTGCTTTGCGAAATCTGTTCGAGTTTCAAATCGCACTCGAGAATTTCCTTGGTTTCTTCGCCAATCAGCAGCTTGTGAAGGTCTTGCAGATTCGGCAGCCCGTCGAGAATGAAAATACGTTCGATCAGCCAGTCGGCGTGTTTCATTTCGCCAATTGATTCGTCGTACTCATGCTTGCCCAGTTTGTCGAGCCCCCAATGCTTGTACATCCGCGCATGCAGAAAATACTGGTTGATCGCGGTCAGTTCATTCTTCAACTGAGCGTTCAGATATTCGATGACCTTCTTGTCGCCTTGCATGGTTTTTCCTTGTGGGGGCTCTGAATTACGAGTTTTCAACAACAATAAACGTCCGCTTCCAAAAAGCCAAGGATTGGGACGTTTTTTGACGCATGCCTGGCATCAAACTGTTGCGACGGGAATCTTGCCGATCTTTGCCTGCCATTCCTTCGGCCCGGTCTGGTGTACAGACGTGCCGTTGGAGTCGACCGCAACCGTCACGGGCATATCCTGCACGTCGAACTCGTAGATGGCTTCCATGCCGAGGTCTTCGAACGCCAGCACTTTCGCGCTGCGAATCGCCTTCGAGACGAGGTATGCCGCGCCGCCCACGGCCATCAGGTAAGCCGCCTTGTGTTTCTTGATGGACTCGATGGCCACCGGGCCGCGTTCCGCCTTGCCGATCATCGAAATGAGGCCGGTTTGCGACAACATCGTCTCGGTGAACTTGTCCATGCGGGTGGACGTTGTCGGACCTGCGGGGCCCACGGCTTCGTCACGCACCGGATCGACCGGACCGACGTAATAGATCACGCGGTTGGTGAAGTCCACCGGCAGCTTTTCGCCCTTCGCGAGCATGTCGGCGATGCGC
Organism: Paraburkholderia sp. DHOC27; assembly: GCF_003429005.1. Taxonomy (GTDB): domain Bacteria; phylum Pseudomonadota; class Gammaproteobacteria; order Burkholderiales; family Burkholderiaceae; genus Paraburkholderia. The sequence continues at coordinate 817,733 of NZ_QVQV01000002.1, read as the reverse complement.
TTGTGCGCGGCGTCCCGGCCCGTCAACATCTTGCCCGACAGCAGCAGCGTCTGGCCCGGCTTCCACGAGGCCACTTCAGCCGGCGTGAGCGTGTTCAGATCGACCCGCTGGCTCTTTTCCGTGTCCGGCTCCCACTGCACTTTCGGCCATGCGTCGAGCGACGGCGCTTCGAGTTTGGCGACACCGGAGCCATCCAGCGTGAAGTGCGCGTGACGCGTCGCGGCGCAGTTCGGAATGATGGCGATGGGCTTGGACGCAGCGTGCGTCGGCGCAGCCATGATCTTGACGTCGAGCACGGTGGCGAGACCGCCCAGACCTTGCGCGCCAATGCCCAGCGCGTTGACCTTTTCGTGCAGTTCGACGCGCAGTTCCTCGATCCAGTCCTGCGGGCCACGTGCGATGACATCCTGAATGTCGATCGGGTCCATCAGCGATTCCTTCGCCATCAGCATCGCCTTTTCAGCGGTGCCGCCGATGCCGATGCCGAGCATGCCCGGCGGACACCAGCCCGCGCCCATGGTCGGCACGGTCTTGAGGATCCAGTCGACGATCGAATCCGACGGATTCAGCATCGCGAACTTCGACTTGTTCTCCGAGCCGCCGCCCTTGGCCGCGACCTGCACGTCGATCTTGTCGCCCGGCACGATCTCATAGTGGATCACGGCCGGCGTATTGTCCTTCGTATTCTTGCGTGCCCCTTCCGGCGGATTCACGATCGACGCGCGCAGCACGTTGTCCGGATGCAGGTAACCGCGGCGCACGCCTTCGTTGATCATGTCGGTGACGCTCATCGTCGCACCGTCCCAACGCACGTCCATGCCCACCTTCACGAACACCGTGACGATGCCCGTGTCCTGGCAGATCGGGCGCTTGCCTTCAGCACACATGCGGCTGTTGGTCAGGATCTGCGCAATCGCATCCTTGGCGGCCGGACTCTGTTCGAGTTCGTACGCGCGACCGAGCGCCTGGATGTAATCGACGGGGTGGTAGTAGCTGATGTACTGCAGCGAATCAGCAATGCTCTGAATCAGGTCTTCTTGTTTGATGACAGTCATGAGTAACTCAGTGGGGACATTGGCGCTTTTAATCCTGCTCGCGTTGGCTGTGCGTTCAGTCTTGCGCCTTCAGGGGAGTGGAAACAGTGTGCGGAGCAGTGTGCAATGCAGCCGCTGCGACCGGCTCGTGGAAATGCGCCGGATGCGTATGAGTGGTCAGACGGTCGACCAGCGCCATCACGACAGCCGACAGCAGGAAGGCCAGGTGAATGATCACCTGCCACATGATGGTGTGCGTCGAATTCTGGTCGGGGCTGATGAAGGTCTTCAGCAGATGGATGGACGAGATGCTGATCAGCGCCATCGAGAGCTTCACTTTCAGCACGCCCGCGTTGACGTGGTCGAGCCACTCGGGCTCATCCGGATGCCCTTCGACGCCGAGCCTCGAGACGAAGGTTTCATACCCGCCCACGATCACCATGATCAGCAGGTTCGAGATCATCACCACGTCGATCAGGCTGAGGACGACCAGCATGACGTTGGTTTCGTCGAGCGTCATCGAGGCCGTGACCAGATGCCAGACTTCCTTGATGAAGAGCACCACGTAGACGCCCTGCGCGACGATCAGGCCGAGATAGAGCGGCACCTGCAGCCATCGGCTCATGAAGATGATGGCGGGCAGGGGGCGCATCGGGCGGCGCGTGTTACCGGTCAGGTCGGGGCGCGGAGCGGACATGGGCAGCGGTCAAGGAATCAGGGCGACAAGCCACGGGCTGGCACGCCGCGAGCTAGCAGAAAGCTCAGGGCAGGCGCGCTATTGTACAGCGGTACAAGGGTAAACCTCGTGGAGGCCGGCAACGGCGTCCAGACGCCGGGCGCTGGGTCAAATGGCAGGACCCAGGGTATCGCGAGGCGCGAAGGCTTCGGCTAACATGGGAATCCTCCGGGCGCGTGCCGTTGAAGGCCGTGGCAAGGACCAGGAAGGGCAAGCAAGGACAAAGCAGTCTGTGTAAGTGACAGGTAAGTTGCCGCCGCTATCCTGGCGGTAACACTGAAAGCGGGCGGCTTCAATGACGCACTGCCGCATACGCGATCCGCGGTCCGCTGACTGGCTCGCCGACCGGCGGACTGGTCGAAAATCGAACAGTACACGCAACACCGTCGCGTTCTGACACAGCGCGGCACGGGCGCTTCGGTGCACTGGCGCCATCACAGGACTTACGTTTTATCTTCACCAAGGGGTAGTCGATGTCTGCGATTGAATCGGTTCTTCAGGAACGCCGCGTTTTCCCGCCTTCTGCCGCAGCGGCAGCCGGCGCCACGATCTCCGGCATGGACGCGTACAAGGCGCTGGTCGCCGAAGCGGAGCGCGATTACGAGGGCTTCTGGGGCCGTCTTGCGAAAGAGACACTGAGCTGGAGCAAGCCCTTCACCAAGGTGCTCGACGAGTCGAAGGCGCCGTTCTATACGTGGTTCGAAGACGGCGAACTGAATGCGTCGTACAACAGCCTCGACCGCCACGTCGAAGCCGGCAACGGTGGCCGCGTCGCGATCGTGTTCGAAGCCGACGACGGCACGGTGACCAACGTCACCTATCAGGATCTGCTGCAACGGGTCTCGCGCTTTGCCAACGCGCTGAAAAAGCGCGGCGTGAAAAAGGGCGACCGCGTGGTGATCTATATGCCGATGTCGATCGAAGGCATTGTCGCCATGCAGGCCTGCGCGCGTATTGGCGCCACGCATTCGGTGGTGTTCGGCGGCTTCTCGTCGAAGTCGCTGAACGAGCGGCTGGTCGACGTGGGCGCGGTCGCGCTCGTCACCTCCGACGAACAGATGCGCGGCGGCAAGGCGCTGCCGCTCAAGAACATTGCTGATGAAGCGCTGGCGATGGGCGGCTGTGAAGCCGTCAAGAGCGTGATCGTCTACAAGCGCACCGGCGGCAAGATTGCCTGGAATGAAGGACGCGACCTGTGGATGCACGAACTCACCGAGGCCGAATCCGATCAGTGCGCGCCCGAGTGGGTCGGTGCCGAACACCCGCTGTTCATCCTCTATACCTCGGGCTCGACCGGCAAACCGAAGGGCGTGCAGCACAGCACGGGCGGCTATCTGCTGTGGGCCGCGCAAACCCTGAAGTGGACCTTCGACTGGAAGCCCACGGACGTGTTCTGGTGTACCGCCGACATTGGCTGGATCACCGGGCATAGCTACATCGCGTATGGTCCGCTGGCGCTCGGCGGCACCCAGGTCGTGTTCGAAGGCGTGCCCACCTATCCGAATGCGGGCCGCTTCTGGGACATGATCGCGAAGCACAAGGTCACGCTGTTCTACACCGCGCCTACCGCGATCCGTTCGCTGATCAAGGCCGCGGAAGCCGATGCGAAAGTGCATCCCAAGAGCTACGACCTGTCGTCGCTGCGCGTCATCGGCACGGTGGGTGAGCCGATCAATCCGGAAGCGTGGATGTGGTATCACGAGAACGTGGGCGGCGGCCGCTGCCCGATCGTCGATACGTGGTGGCAAACCGAAACCGGCGGCCACATGATCACGCCGTTGCCAGGCGCGACGCCGCTCGTGCCGGGTTCGTGCACGTTGCCGTTGCCGGGCATCATGGCCGCGGTGGTCGATGAAACCGGCCAGGACGTGCCCAACGGGCAGGGCGGCATTCTGGTCGTCAAGCGGCCGTGGCCCTCGATGTTGCGTAACGTGTGGGGCGACCCGGATCGCTACAGGAAGAGCTACTTCCCCGAAGAACTCGGCGGCACGCTTTACCTCGCCGGTGACGGCGCGGTGCGCGACAAGGAAACCGGCTATTTCACGATCATGGGCCGCATCGACGACGTGCTCAACGTGTCGGGTCACCGGCTCGGCACGATGGAGATCGAATCGGCGCTGGTGTCCAATCCGATCGTGGCGGAAGCGGCGGTAGTCGGGCGTCCTGACGATACGACCGGCGAAGCCGTGTGCGCGTTCGTGGTGCTCAAGCGTGCCCGTCCGGAAGGCGAGGAAGCGGTGAAGATCGCCAACGAACTGCGGGCGTGGGTGGGCAAGGAGATCGGGCCGATTGCCAAGCCGAAGGACATCCGCTTTGGCGACAACCTGCCCAAGACGCGCTCCGGCAAGATCATGCGCCGCCTGCTGCGCTCGCTCGCCAAGGGCGAGGCCATCACCCAGGACGTCTCGACGTTGGAGAATCCGGCGATTCTCGATCAACTGGGCGAGTCGCTGTGAGCCTCGCTTGACGGCACAGCTTTGAAGGCAAGGTGTGCGGCGTGCTTCGACGGCCGCCACGCACCACGTCACGCATCACGCCACGCACCTGGCCACGGCGAGCCGGTGTGAACAAACGTGGGCCAGCAGGCACCGCGCGGACAATCCCGATTGCCTGCCCGGTGCCTTTTTGATACATAGGCGCATGGCCGCGCCGCGCACCTCTACTCAATCCACGCTGAACCCGTTGCCCGAACCGCCTCCGGTCTCGGCGGCGATGGCGCGCGCGCATCAGCGTTACTGGCGCTTCAATGTCACCTGCATCGCCGTGCTGATGACGCTCGGTTTCGTGGTCTCGTTCGTCGTGCCGCTGGCCGCGCCGGCGCTGTCACGCCTGCGCTTCGCCGGCTTCAGCCTGCCGTTTTACGTCGGCGCGCAAGGCGCGATTCTCGTCTACGTCGCGCTGATTCTCGCGTATATCGTGCTGATGCGGCGTGCCGACCGCACGCTGCAACGCGCGTTCGAGGCGGACGCCAACGCCGCTGTCACCACGCGCGGAAACTGAGCCGATGACGCTCACGAACCGGCTGATCCGCTCCTACGCGTGCTATTCGCTCGGCTTTCTGCTGTTCATCTACGTCATGTGGCGCATCGAGCAGGTGACCGGGCCTGGCGTATGGATCGGCTACGTTTTCCTGTTCGTGCCAATCGCGGTGTATGCCGTGATCGGGCTGCTGTCGCGCACCTCGGACCTCGTCGAGTACTACGTGGCCGGGCGACGCGTACCGTCCGCTTTCAATGGCATGGCCACGGCGGCGGACTGGCTGTCGGCGGCGTCGTTCATCGGCCTTGCGGGTTCGATCTACGTCACGGGCTACGACGGCCTCGCGTATCTGATGGGGTGGACGGGCGGCTACTGTCTCACCGCGTTCCTGCTCGCACCCTACGTGCGCAAGCTGGCGCGCTACACGATTCCGGATTTTCTCGGCACGCGCTTTTCGAGCAATGCGGTGCGTGGGCTGGCTGCGCTCGCGGCCATCCTGTGTTCGTTCGTGTATCTGGTCGCGCAGATTCAGGGCGTGGGGCTGATTGCATCGCGCTTCATTGGCGTTGATTTCGCGGTGGGCATCTTCTGCGGTCTAGCCGGCATTCTGGTGTGTTCGTTCCTTGGCGGCATGCGCGCGGTGACGTGGACGCAGGTGGCGCAATACATCATCCTGATCTTTGCGATCCTGATACCCGTGTCGATGATTGCGCACAAGGACGGTCTCGGCTGGGTGCCGCAATTCAGTTATGGACGCGTGATGCAGCGTGTGGAAGCGCTCGAGCAAAAGGTGCGCGACGCGCCGCTCGACCAGAGCGTGCGCGCCAACTACCGCTTGCAGGCCGACAAGATGCAGGCGCAGATCGACCGGCTGCCGCAGTCGTTCATGGATGAGAAGCAGCGCCTCACGCAACAGATCGCTGACCTGCGGCGGCACAACGGGCCGCTGCGCGACATCAATACAAGCGAACGCGCGCTGGAGATGTTTCCGCGTGACGCCGACGCGGCGCGCGTCGTGTGGAACCAGCAGCGTGAGTCGCTGCTGATCCGGGCTTCGTCGCCGATCCCGATGTCCGAGCCGTTTCCGGCCATGAGCGCGGAAGACCGGCAAACCCACGAGCGCAATTTTCTGTCGCTGCTGCTGTGCCTTTCATTGGGGACGGCGAGCCTGCCGCACATCCTCACGCGCTACAACACGACCACCTCGGTGGCATCGACTCGGCGTTCAGTCGGCTGGACGCTCTTTTTTGTGGCGCTGTTTTATCTGACCGTGCCGGTGCTGGCCGTGCTGATCAAGTACGAGATCCTGACGAACCTGGTGGGTCATCCATTTACCGATCTACCGCAATGGTTGACGCAGTGGCTCAGGATCGAGCCGAATCTGATCAGCGTGGCCGATGCGAATCACGACGGCATCGTGCAATGGAGCGAGATCCAGATGCAGCCGGACATGATCGTGCTGGCGGCGCCGGAGATTGCCGGACTACCGTACGTGATGTCGGGGCTGATCGCTGCGGGCGCGCTGGCGGCGGCGCTTTCGACGGCGGACGGTTTGCTGTTGACCATCGCCAATGCGCTCTCGCACGACGTCTACTATCACATGGTCGATCCCGAGGCATCGAGCCAGCGGCGTGTGACCATCTCCAAGATTCTGCTGCTGGGGGTGGCGCTGTTTGCGTCGTATGTGGCTTCGCTGAACACAGGGAACATCCTGTTTCTGGTCGGGGCGGCGTTTTCGCTGGCGGCGTCGAGTCTCTTTCCGGTGCTGGTGCTGGGTGTGTTCTGGAAACGCACCACGCGGCTGGGCGCGGTGGCGGGGATGGTGGCGGGGCTCACGGTGTGTGTCTATTACATCGTCTCCACGTACCCGTTTTTTACGCAAATGACCGGCTTCGCGGGCGCGCGCTGGTTCGGCATCGAGCCAATCAGCTCAGGCGTCTTTGGCGTGCCGGCGGGGTTTCTGGTGGCGATCGTGGTGAGTCTTATCGACCGTAAGCCGGACGCCTATACACGGGCCCTGGTGGACTATATCCGGCACCCCTGAGGCTTGCGGGACGGCCGTTTTGGCGTGATTTCGGACGGGACTGGCGCCGGCCCCAGAGTTTGCTATAATTCGACTCCCGCCGGAGAGATGGATGAGCGGTTTAAGTCGCACGCCTGGAAAGCGTGTATAGGTTAATAACCTATCCGGGGTTCGAATCCCCGTCTCTCCGCCAAGGATACATAAGGCTCCCCTCGTGGGAGCCTTTTCTATTTGTGTCTCGCCCAGGCCTTTATCTGGCCCATCGTGCGGCCTGCTTCAACAAGGCCCATCACCCTCATTCAAACGCGCGGCAAATCATCCATCGACTTTTCGATGCACCCATTCGGCACATCGGTATCGATGCCGTCAGGGCCGTTGGTGTGCGCCACGATGCGTATCTTCGGGCCCAGAAATCTCGCGCCGCTGAGCGTGAAAACGGTCCAGCAGACTTCCCCCGCGCGCAGTGCCTGAACGACGTCGCCAATTTCCACCACCTGCGGCGGCGACAACCAGTCGTGCGTTCTGGCGTCGATCCGTGCCCATCGCACGTGAGTAGTGCGGCCCGTGGCGGGATCAATGCGTACGCCGTCGATAGCAAACGTCGCCATAGCGCTCTCCGTCGTGCTGACAAGGAATACCTGCATTATGCGCCGCACGCGAAATTGCCAAAATCCACGCCCGCTTCACAAACCAACGCCGCAAGATCGCGGAACGTCTCTTGCTGGATACTCGATCTTCCACCTGGCACGGAGACCTCGCGCATGAAACCCTATATCGTCGCTCACATGATGTCCTCGGTCGACGGCCGCAGCCTCACCGACGGCTGGAAGCTCCCGTACGTCTTCGGCCTCTACGAAACCACTGCCGCGACTTTCAAGGCCGATGGCTGGATTTGCGGCCGCGTCACCATGCAGGAGGTATCGCACGGCACGGACTATCCGCGTGGTCTTGCTCAAGGTGCGGTGCCGCGAACGAATCACTTAGTCGAGCGCAACGCGGATCAATACGCCATTTCCATTGATCCGCAGGGACGGGTGGCATGGAAAAGCAATACGGCGCTCAAATCGCACGTCATCGAAGTGCTGACCGAACAGGTCGCGGACGATTACCTCGCGTACCTTCAATCCATTGGCGTGTCGTATCTGTTCGGCGGCAAGTCCGAGATCGACCTCGACAAGGTCGTGCAGACCCTCGCGCTCGAACTGGACGTGAAGCGCCTGATCGTGGAGGGCGGGTCGCACGTGAGCGGTGCCTTCGTCAATGCAGGGCTCGTCGATGAAGTGAGCGTGCTGATCATTCCGCTCGTGGATGGCCGCAGCGAGCACCCTTCATCGTTCGAAGTACCAATGAATAAATGGCAGGCGCCTGCCTACCTCAAGCTGACCTCCGTTGAAAAAACAGAACATGACGGGGTCTGGTTGCGTTATACGAAAGCGTAACGGCGCCCGAACGAACAAGTGGGCGCGATCGCATTCAGTTTAGCGTCCTGCCTTCGGGCATGCCGGTATTCATGAGGGCGCAACCGCGCTCCGGCTTCGTTCGCGCCTCATGAACAAAGCTTCACGTGAGCGAAGCGGTACCGACAACTCACTCCGCCTATTCTTAAGTCGCAGCTTTGGCAACGGCGTGTTGCTTGCGTTCGACGCAACACGCCGGATCGCTGAAGCGCGATATCGAGAACTGGAGGAAGACACTCATGAATATCCCATGCAAACTGGCGCTCCCTATTGCGCTGATGATGGCCAGTGCCTGCGCGATGGCCTCGGATCACCTCACGCCGCATCAATGCAATGCGTATCCGTTCAAGACGCAGGGCCCCGTGACGCATCGCGACGTGATGCGCGAATTAACGGAACTCGAAGCGGTGGGCTACCGGCCAGGCGTCGATAACTACGGGCCTGACATCAACGACGCGCGAGCCCGGCTGGCGGCAAAATACAACGAAGACTGCAAGCCCGCTCAACATGCGACGGCGGCGCCGTCGTCGAGTAGTTGATAAGGTATCCGTAACATAAGACTGATTTCAGGTGATACGTTCTTTGCCTTGATTGATCGGCAACGGGCGCGTGAGAGGTCGTGCGTGCAGCGACGAACGCTGCAGCTTTGAAAACGACCCGCTAGAATGACAGCAATATCATTCACGCGCCCGCCATGCACTCACACGAACCCCTGTCGCAACTCGACATCATTCCGCCGGACCAACTGGCGGCCCATTTGCCCGCGCACGTCGTCGCCCACTTGCCGCCCAACGGAGTCACCGTGTTTGCCGTAACGGACGACGCTTCGGACACTGCCGCGTTCAGCGCGCGCTACGGTTTCGGCCTCGAAGATTGCGCCAACACGATCGTCATCAAGTACAAGAAAGACGGCGCCGAACACTATGCCGCGATCGTTACGCTGGGTTCGCTGCGCCTCGATATCAACGGCGCGGTCAAGGCGCATCTCGGCGCAAAACGGCTGTCATTCGCGGCGCGGGAAGTCGCCGTCGAACATAGCGGCATGGAATTCGGCGGCATTACCGCGTTCGGTGTGCCGGAAGACTGGCGCGTGCTGGTGGACGCGGCCGTGATGGAGCGTAAGCAGGTAGTGATGGGCGCCGGCGTGCGCCTCGCCAAACTGCTGCTCGCGCCTGCGGTATTGCGTACGCTGAAGAACTACGAGGTGGCGTCGCTTACGCTGCCGCCGGAAGAATCGGCCTGATCTGCCTTGTGCTCACGCGCGTCGCCTGGGTACGCTGAGATTCACGCGCTGATCGCTGCCACGATCTGTTTGCGCAATGCCGCGTCGGGATAAACGCCGACACCGGCATGCACGTTGTCGATCATGTATTCGGGGCGACCTGTTCCCGGAATCACGCAGGTCACGGCGGGATGCGCGAGCACGAACTTCAGCAACACTTGCGCCCACGACGTGCAGCCAATCTCCGCGGCCCATTGCGGCAGAGGCCGGTTGAGCAAACCGCGCAGCAAACTGCCGCCGCCGAACGGCTGATTCACGATCACGCCAATGCGTCGCTCAGCGGCGAGCGGCAAGATGCGCTCCTCTGCCGCGCGGTCGTCTGCTGAGTAGTCTATCTGCACGAAGTCGAGCCGTTCGCTGCGCATGACGGCTTCAACCTCATCGAAAGCGCCTGACGTGTAATGCGTAATGCCGAGATAGCGAATACGTCCGTCCGCTTTCCACGCTCGCAAGGTGGCGAGTTGCGTGCGCCAGTCGAGCAGGTTGTGAATCTGCATCAGGTCGATACGCGGTTGCTGAAAGCGCCGCATCGATTCTTCCATCTGCGCAATGCCCGCTGCGCGCCCCTCGGTCCACACCTTGGTGGCAACGAACGCTTTGCGATGCGCGTCGAGCCGCGTCAGCAGCGTGCCAGCCACGGCTTCCGATGAACCGTACATCGGCGATGAGTCGATCACCGAACCACCGGCATTGAATAGCACGGTCAGCACGTCGGCGAGACGCGCCTGCGCGGCGGCATCGTCGCCCACGTCGAAGGTGCGCCAGGTGCCGCAGCCCACCACCGGCAGCAGTTCGCCAGTTGCGGGAATCGGGCGCTTGTGCAGCATCGGCAGCGCAGCGGACGGCTGCACGTCAGACGATTGCGCGCTGGCGATGCGGCTCAACGGCCACGTCAGCGCAGCGCCGGCCGCACCGCGCAACCAGGTGCGGCGATGTGCATTGCTTGCGGCAAATCGGGACACGGTCACACCTTCCTCCTCACATGGCCACCCTTACTGGCAAAGCAGTCATGTGGCGGTCATCCACATGCCACGCTGCTGACAAAATCGCATTTAGGGTACCTAACGTTGCAGTGCATCACTAATGATTTTCGAATCCGAAAGTAAGGGTATGCCCCACAAAAATACATCAGACGTCTGATGTATATTGATTTGGTGCAGACTCCAGCCACGAACCATGCGCCTAAGCGTAGATCGGTCCATGAGCGAAAAGATTCAGGAATCTTTATTGACGATGATTCGTGAGCGGGCGCTCAAACCGGGCGATCAGATCCCCACTGAGCCGGAGCTTTGCGAGTTGTTGGGTGTGGGCCGGTCGAGCTTGCGCGAAGCGGTGGCGCAAATGATTTCGCACGGGCTGCTAACGCGCGTGCAGGGCAGGGGCACCTTCGTCAGACAAATTGCGCTGAAACTGCAGGGAGGTCTGGATGATCTGATGTCCGTGACGGATATGATCAAGAGCGTCGGCGCCGTGCCGTCGACGAGTCGCATTCAGGTCAAATCCATTGCTGCCTCGGAGAGCCTCGCCCACAAGCTCGGTTTGCAGGTGGGCGATCCGTGCATGTGGATCGAACGGGTGCGACGCGCCGACGACGCCATTGCGGCCTATTGCATCGACATCGTGCCCAAGGCGATTTTCGATCCCGCGCAGATCGACCTCGGCGAGTCGCTGTTTGCGTTCTTCGCGCGCGCGGGGCTGCGTCTCTCGCATACGCATAGCTCGATCCAGCCCACCATCCTGACCTCGCGCGACCTGCCGGAACTGCAGGACGGCTTCGGTCTTTTCCTGCTGATCGACGAAGTGGATTTCGATCATACGGGCCGGCCGATCTGTTACAGCAACGACTACTACAACAGCAGTATTTTCAAGTTCGATTTGGTACGCAAGCGCCGGTGACGCGCATGCGAGCGGTCTTCTATCCGTAGAGGAGCACCATGGAATTTGAGGCGTTGACTTCTTCCGAGCTGGCGGCGTACCTGCATCGCATTCCCGCGGTGAACGCCCTGCTTGGTGACGACAGCGAGCTGGACGTCGTCGAAGTCGGAGACGGCAATCTGAATTACGTGTATTTCGTCAGCAATGTCCGCACGCCGCAGCAGAGCGTGGTCGTCAAGCAGGCGCCGCCGTTCCTGCGTCTCGTCGGGGAGGCCTGGCCGTTGACGCGGCATCGCATGGAGCACGAAGTCGCGGCACTGCGGCGCTTCGGTGAACTGTGTCCGCAACATGTGCCGCGCGTGTATCACGCCGACAACGAACTGTTCCTGATGGTGATGCAGCGGCTCGCGTCGCATCGCATCCTGCGGCAGGGCTTGAAAGACGGCATCGTCTATCCGAAGCTCGCGGCGCACATGTCCACTTATCTCGCGCGCACCCTGTTTTACGGCTCGGATCTGTTTCTCGACGCCGCTGCGAAAAAAGAAGCGGCGGGCGTTGGCATCAATAGCGAACTCTGCAAGATCACCGAAGAGCTGGTGTTTACCTTCCCGTTCGAGGACCACCCGTCGAACGTGTATAGCGCAGCGTTGCCGAAAGCGGCCATTGAAAGGTTGCGACATCATGTGCCGCTGCGGGTCGCCGCCGCGCAAATGAAATGGGCCTTCATGAACCACGCAGAAACGTTGCTGCATGGTGATCTGCACACGGGCTCGATCATGGCGAATCAGGACGAGACCTATGTGATCGATCCGGAATTCGCGTTTTATGGACCGATGGCCTTTGACGTCGGTGCGCTGCTGGCGAATTTTCTGCTCGCGTTCTTTTCGCGGGAGTGGCACGGTCGCCAGAATGATGGAGACCCGAAGCCCTTTCAGGCCTGGTTGCTCAAGCAGGTGGTCGACGTCTGGAACGGGTTCGCTACGCAATTCGTCGCGCTGTGGCGCGAGCACGAAGAGAGCGCGAATGACAATAGCAAAAACGGCGCGACCGTTACGCCTTTTATCGGCGACGACGCGAACCACGAATGTGCGGAGGCCTATCGGGCCGCCTTCATGCGCCAACTCTTTACCGACACGTTGGGCTTTGTGGGTTGCAAGATGATCCGCCGCGTCGTCGGCATGGCCAAAGTCGCGGAGATCACGTCCATTCCAGATGCCGCCGTGCGCGCGGCGGTCGAAGTGCGCTGCCTGCAATGCGCGGAGGCCTTGCTGGTGCAACGCGAAAGCCTGACGCGCATCGAAGAGGTCATCGAACTGGCCAGTGCATTGCAGATGCAGCGCGAGGTAGGCGTATGAGCCCGTGCGTTCCGACCACGACCCGATTGATCCCACCGATTTCGGAGACCGCATGGCTTCGCCATCCCCTTCGCTGATGCTGCCAGCCACGATTGCCTGGAAAGAGGATGCGCTATATCTGCTCGACCAAACGCGCCTGCCTCACGAAAGCGTGGTCGAGCGCGTGGCGACGGTGGAGGACGTGTGGCGCTGGATTCATGAGTTGCGCGTACGCGGCGCGCCGGCTATCGGTGTAGCAGGGGCTTATGGTTTGTGCGTCGCGATGCAGCCCGTGCGGCAGGCTTCGCGCGAAGCCTTCTACGCCGCGCTGGAAAAGCACGCCGCCTATCTGGATACCGCGCGTCCCACGGCGGTGAATCTCAGTTGGGGTCTCAAGCGGATGGTGCAGGCGGTGCAGCGTTCGCAGGCGGATCGCGCCGAGGCGTTGTATCAGGTGCTGGTCGAGGAGGCGAAGCTGATTCATCAGGAAGACCAGGCAATCTGCGAGGGGATTGCTGTGCATGGTTTGCCGCTCATCACGGCAGGGGCGGGGGTGCTGACGCACTGCAACGCCGGCGCGCTGGCAACAACTGGACTCGGCACCGCCACGGCGCCTTTGTACCTCGCGCATCGCAATGGCGTGGCGTTTCACGTGTTCGCTGACGAGACCCGCCCGCTGCTGCAAGGCGCGCGTTTGACCGCGTATGAACTGCAGCAGGCCGGGCTCGACGTGACGCTCATCACGGACGGCATGGCGGCTTCGATGATGGCGCAAGGTCTGGTGGACGTCGTGATCGTCGGCACCGACCGCGTCGCGGCCAATGGCGACTTCGCCAACAAGATCGGCACGCTGAGCGTGGCCATTGCGGCGCGCTATTTCAACCTGCCGTTTTATGTCGCCTGTCCGTCATCGACGCTCGATCTGCAAACCGCACGCGGCGAGGACATCTTCATCGAAGAACGTCTGGATGGCGAAGTGACGCAACTGGGCGGGCAGGGCATCGCGCCACCCGATATCAAGGTGCGCAACCCGGCTTTCGACGTCACGCCACACGATCTCGTCACCGGCTTCATCACGGAGCGCGGAATCGTGCGCGCGCCGTTCGAACAAAACCTGGCGGCGCTGTTTGCTACGGGAGGCGAGTCGTGACCTCGGACACGAATCCCAACGTGCGAGCCACAGCCGACGCAGAAACAGCGTTGCGCAACGAGATCATCGCAACCATGCGCGAGATGTTGCGTCTCGGCATCAATCAGGGCACCTCGGGCAACGTCAGCGCGCGCTGGCAGGACGGGCTGTTGATTACACCGAGCGGCGTGCCGTGCCATGCGCTGGAAGCGAACAAGATTGTCTGGCTGCCGCTCGACGTAACAGACGATGCGGCCGTGTTTCGTACGCACCGGCCGTCTTCGGAGTGGCGCTTTCATCGCGACATCCTGCGTGAGCGGCGTGATATCAACGCCGTCGTCCACACCCATTCCAACGCGGCGACCGCGCTGGCCATTCACAGTCGCGAGATTCCCGCCCATCACTACATGGTCGCAGTGGCGGGCGGCAATTCGATTCGTTGCGCGGCGTACGCCACCTTCGGCAGTCAGGCGCTCTCTGACAACGCGCTCGCCGCACTGCGGGATCGCACCGCGTGTCTGCTCGCCCATCACGGCGTGATCGCGCTGGGCCGTGATCTGGAGCGCGCATTGTGGGTAGCCAATGAAGTCGAAGTGCTGGCGCAGCAATATCTGCTGGCATCGCAACTCGGCACGCCGCCTGTCTTGTCGGAGGCGGAGATGAACGAGGTGATCGAGCGTTTCAAAGGGTATGGATTGCAGAAGACGCAAACGTAACGAAGCACAAGGCAGAGAAAGTGCGTCAGTGAGTATTCGATTGTTCGGCCGTGCACGGTGCAGGCCGGATTCGGAGAGTAGTTCGTCACATGCGGCATCACACACACGGCTTCATCATTGATAAAACGGAGACGGTTATGGCCTGGAATTCAGCAAGATTCGATGTGTGGGCGAAGTTCGGGACGCCGGCGGCGACGTTGCTGCTGTGCACGGCTGCGGCATTGAGCGGCTGCTCGAAGAGCGACAACTCGTCCAGCAGCACGGCAGCGTCCGACGCCAGTGCGAGTGCCGCCGCGAGTCCGGCTGCGGCGGCGAGCGCGGCGCCCGCGAGCGGCAAGGTCAAGGTTGGCTTCTCGATCGCCACGCTCAACAACGCCTTCTTCGTCGGGCTGAAGGCCGGCGTCGAAAAGGGCGCCAAGGATCAGGGCTTCGATCTGGTCCAGACCAATGCGAACGGCGATGCCCAGCAGCAGGTCAATGATGCGATCAATCTGCTGAGTCAGGGCGTGACGGCACTGGTGCTGAATCCGATCGACTCCAAAGCCATCATCCCGGCGGTGGAAAAAGCCAATTCGATGAACATCCCCGTGTTCATGCTCGATCGCGGCTCGGACGGCGGCAAGGTCACCTCGTTCGTTGCTTCGGATAACGTAGCACTTGGCAAGACCGCAGCGGACTGGATTTCAGATCAGCTCAAGGCCCGCTATGGATCGCCGAAGGGCAACGTGGTCGACCTGATCGGTCTGGTCGGTACCACGGCGGCAACCGACCGCGAAAAGGGCTTTAGCGACGAGATCGCCAAGTTCCCGGACATCAAGGTGGTGGCACGCCAGGAAGGCGCGTTCGACCAGGAGAAGTCGCTCAACGCGATGACCGACATTCTGCAAAAGTATCCGCAGATCGACGCAGTCTTTGGCGCCAACGACGACAACACCGTGGGCGCAGAAAAGGCCATCGACAACGCCGGCCGCTACAAGCCGCTCGGTGACAAGGCGCATATCATGATCATCGGCGCGGACGGTACGGCGCAGGCACTTTCGGCGATTCGCGCGGGCAAGCAGGACGCGACGATTTCGCAGAACCCGATCGAAATGGCGGCCAAGGCCCTGCAGTTCATTGCCGACTACAACGCCAAGAAGGACGTACCGGCGAACTACGCGTGGCCGACCTTGCTGATCACGAAGGACAACATCGACTCGGATGAGACCAAGAAATACGGTCTCTGGTCGGAGCAGGTCAGTCAATAAGCAGCACAGCGCGCTTCGCCGTTCAACAACATGGCAGCGGCGAAGCGCGCGGCAGCATGAAGGGACGCAATCATGAACAGTGAAATGAGCGCGCAGGGCAGCAATGACGCAGCGCTGGCGGCTGCCGCGCGGGCCGGCGCGACGACGGTGCAGGAAGGGCCGCCGTTGTTGCGGATGACCGGCATCGTCAAGCGCTTTCCGGGCGTGGTGGCGCTGCGCGGCGTGAGCCTGGAATTGCGCGCAGGGCAGGTGATGGCGATTGTCGGCGAGAACGGCGCGGGCAAATCGTCGTTGATCAAGACGCTCTCGGGCGCATACGAGCCGGACGAAGGCACCATCGAGATCGAGGGTGAATTGCTGGCGCGCGGCACGCACGCTGCCATCGACGCAGGCGTCGCCGTGATCTATCAGGAGCTGTCACTCGTCAACGACATGACGGTGGCGGAAAACCTGTTTCTGGGCCGCATGCCGGCACGTCACGGCATGGTTCTGCACGGCAAGGCCGACGAGCTGGCGCGCGAGGCGCTGGCTCAGGTGGGTCTCGAATCGGTCTCGCCACGCATGCGCCTCGGCGATCTGCCGTTGAACAAACGTCAACTGGTGGAAGTCGCCAAAGCGGTGGCGCGCGACGCGCGCATTCTCGTGATGGACGAGCCAACCGCCGCGTTGCAGAGCGGCGATATCGCGAACCTGTACGCCGTCGTGCGTCGCTTGCGCGCGGCCGGCATGGGCATCATTTTCATTTCGCACCATCTGGAAGAGGTGTTCGAACTCGCGGATTCCGCCGTGGTGATGCGCGACGGCGCGACGGTCGGTGCCCGGCCCATGTCCGACTGGACCGAGACCGATCTGGTCCAGGCGATGGTCGCGCGCACGCTCGATTCGTTCTACCCGTGGGAGCCGCGCGACTACGGTGAGGTGGTGCTCGAAGCGCGCCATCTGGCGAGCCCGCCGGTCTTGCGCGATGCGAGTTTCAGCGTGCGGGCGGGCGAGATTGTCGGCGTCGCAGGCATTGCGGGCGCGGGACGCACGGAACTCCTCAAGACCATATTCGGCGCGTTGCCGTTGAGCAGCGGTGAACTGCTGATTCGCGGCAAGAAGGTCACGGTGGGCTCGCCCACGGAAGGCGTGCGCAACGGCATCGTCTACACGGCAGAGGATCGCAAACTCGAAGGCCTGGTGCTCGAAGCGAGCATCGAAGAGAACGTAGCGCTATCGAGCTTGCGCGCGCTCGCCACCGCCGGTTTCGTCAGCCGCGCGAAGAAGCGTGAACTGGCGCTGCAGGCCAGCAAGCGCTTTGCGGTGCGTGCTTCATCAGTGGCGCAGATGACGGGCGACCTCTCCGGCGGCAATCAGCAAAAAGTGATTCTGGGTCGTGCCACCGCCACGCAGCCCAAGGTGATCATGCTGGACGAACCGACGCGCGGCATCGACGTCGGCGCGAAAACCGAAATCTACGCGCATATGGTCGCGATGGCGCGTGCCGGGGCGGCGGTCATCATGGTCAGTTCGGAGTTGCCGGAACTGCTCGGCATGTCGGACCGCGTGCTGGTGATGTATCGCGGCAGCATCGTGACGGAGATCCCGCGAGATAAAGCGGACTCCGAAACAGTTATTCAATGGGCTACCACGGGAGTAGGAGCATGACCTCCACCGCAGCGAAGCAATCGGATTCAGAGGCGCTTTCGCGCCGCGTGATCCGCCAATTGCGCAGCGGCATCGGACCGCTGCTGGCGGCGCTGATCGTCATCTGCGTCGTGTTGTCGATCGCCTCGCCGGAGTTTCTCACTACGAGCACGCTCACCAATGTGATGGTGCAGGTGTCGGTGGTGGGGATCGCGGCCGTGGGCGGCACCTTCGTGATCATTACCTCGGGGATCGATCTGTCGGTTGGCTCGGTAGTGGCCTTGAGCGGAATGGTCGCGGCTACCGTGATGGCCGGATCGAAACCGGATGCGTTCGCTCTAGGCGTGGGCGGCCTCGGGGTGGCGCTGGCGGTGGGCGCGGTGGTCGGCGCCTTGAACGGCATGGCGGTGGCGTGGCTGCGCCTCGTACCGTTCATCGTCACGCTTGCCATGATGGCGATGGGGCGCGGTCTCACGCTGGCCATTTCCGATGGCCGCACCAAGTTCGATTTCCCCAATGCGTTCACCGCGTTCGGCGCCAAAACCTTTGTTGGGTTGCCCGCGCCGATGATCGTCATGCTGGTCGTGTTCCTGATCGGCCACGTTTTGTTGCGCAAGACCACCTTTGGGCACCAGGTGTTCGCGGTGGGCGGCAACAAGGAGGCGGCGCGCCTCGCCGGGATTCCCGTCAGCCGGGTGATCTTTTTGACCTACACGTTGGCGGGATTCACGGCGGCGATTGCCGGCATCGTGCTGGCGGGGCGGCTCAATTCAGCGTTGCCGTCGGCAGCAAACGGGCTCGAATTGCAGGTGATTGCCGGGATCGTGATTGGCGGCACGTCACTGGCGGGCGGACGCGGCTCGATTGTGGGCACGTTTATCGGCGTCGTGCTGATTGGTGTGATCAACGTGGGACTTTCGCTGCTAGGCGTGAATCCGTTCTGGACGCAGTTCATTCAGGGCGGCGTGATTTTCGCCGCCGTGCTGCTCGATGCAGTGAGCCAGCGGCACAAGCTGTGAGCAAACATCTTTGAGCAAAAACGTGGGGCGCGCGCCGCGCGCTCGCACGTGTCATAGGACACCCTGCGACGAGTGGATCGGCGCAATCTTAGGAGAGCAAATCGTGAGAAAAATCATCAACCGTCCAGACGATTTCGTGGATGAAGTGGTCGATGCATTGTTGCTGGCTCATCCACACTGGATCAAGGCTGCGACCGCGGATCGACGCGCGCTGGTGCGCGCCGATGCGCCGAAGCAGGGCCGCGTGGGCATCGTGACGGGCGGCGGCTCGGGGCATATGCCGGGTTTTCTCGGCTATGTGGGCGAAGGCTTGTGCAGTGGCGTGGCGGTGGGCAACGTGTTTTCTTCGCCATCGTCGGAGCAGATTTACGAAGCCACTAAAGCGGTGAACGGGGGTGCTGGCGTGTTGTACCTGTACGGCAATTACGGTGGCGACGTCTTCAACTTCGATCTCGCCGCGGACATGGCCGAACCCGACGGCATCGAAACCAAGACCGTGTTGCTAAGCGACGACGTGGCGTCCGCACCCAAAGAGCGTAGTGCGGATCGGCGCGGCGTGGCGGCGATGGTGTTCGCCTTCAAATGCGCGGGGGCGTCAGCGGAACGCGGTGATTCGCTCGACGAAGTGGCACGTATTGCGGCCAAGGCGAATGCGCAGAGTCGCACGATGGGCGTCGGCTTGTCGCCGACCATCTTGCCGGCTGCAGGTAAGCCGACCTTCACGCTGCCCGATGGCGAGATGGAGATTGGCATCGGCATTCACGGCGAGCCCGGTAATCATCGTGGCGCGCTGGAAACAGCGGACGAGATCGCGGACCGCCTCACCAATGCCATTCTCGCGGATCTCGCCGCGCCGAAGGGCGCGCGCGTCGCCGTGCTGGTGAATGGTTTGGGTGCCACGCCATTGGAGGAACTGTATCTGCTGTATCGACGCGCTGCGGCGAAGATCGGCGAGCAGGGGTTGACCATCGCGCGCTCCTACGTGGGCGAATACGTGACGAGTCTGGAGATGGCGGGCGCGTCGATCACGATCATGCATCTCGACGACGAACTCGAAGCGTTGCTGCAGGCGCCGGCCAACTCGCCGTTCTTTCGTGAAGGGACGCAACTTTGAAGGGGAAGATGCGATGAGTATGAGCTGCAATGAATTCAGGGCGCTCGTCACCCGCAGTCTGAGCACGCTACCCACGCACGCTGACGAGCTGCGCGAACTCGACGCTGCGTTAGGCGACGGCGATCTTGGCATCACCGTGCAGGTGGGCTCTGCTGCGGTGATCAAGGCGTGGGCGGCGCTGCCGGATGAGGCGACGCTTTCCGAGGCACTGGTCGCGGCCGGCAAGGCGTTTTCGACCGCCAACCCTTCCACGTTCGCGGCGTTGATTGGCGGCGGCTTGCTGGCGGCGGCGAAAACGGTAACGGGGAAAGACGCGCTTGGCAAAGCGGAAGCGCTCGACATTGGCCGCGCGGTAGCGGCGAGGATTGCCGAGCGCGGCAAGAGCAAACTAGGCGACAAGACCGTGCTCGATGCGCTGGTGCCGAGTCTCGACACACTCGAAGCGACTGACGGAAACGCTGCGCAGGTGCTCGCTGCAATGATCGACACGGCAAAACAGCAGGTTGTGGCCACAACGGATCTGCAGTCGCAGAGGGGCCGGGCGGCGTGGGTGCAGGAGCGCAGCGTGGGGCACGCGGATCCGGGTGCCACCGCGTATCTGCGGTTTCTGGAGGCGTTGCGGGGGGCGGTGGGGGAGTGAGTTGGGAATCAGGCGGAGCGTCGTTGTCCGCGTGATTGGGCACGCAGTGAGCCGGGTTGCGCAAGCCCGGCGCGTGCAGCAAATAGACAGACGCTTCAATCACTTGATTCAATTGCTAGCGGGTTATCCACATCCTTATGAACGGTTTCTGTGGACAATTCGTCGCCTCCCGTAACCCATTGCGGACGAGTCACGCGAGCATCTCCACACCGTTGCGTAAAAAAACCATATAAACCGTATATACTGTTTATATTGTTTATGACGTGGAGATGACAATGAATGAACCTCGCATCAAAAAGCCGACCGACAAGACGTTTCACTTTCCGAAGAGCGCCAAGACGGTAAGCGTCGCTGACGAGAAGAAGGCTGCTGCACCGGCAAATGGAACCGTAAGCGAAAAAGCCAGCGCGGAACCGAAGGCGTCGCGCCGTAAGGCCGTAGCCAAGGTCGAAACCGGCGCCAAGGCGGCACAGAAAGCTGCACCGAAGGCAGCATCGAAAGCCGCTCCCGCAGCGAAAGAAAAAACCGCCGCGAAGACCAAACCTGCAGCTAAGCCGCAAGCCGTGGCTAAAGAAAAGACCGCCACGAAGAAAGCCGCCGCACCCAAAACGGCCGCCGCCGTGAAGAAACCGGCCGCCCCGAAAAAGGCCGCAGCGTCTGCGAATGAGGCCGCAACGCCAAAGCTCAAACGCGCAAAGAAGGAAGTAGAGAAGAAAGAAAAAGTCGTGCGCGACAGCTTCACGATGCCCAAGTCGGACTACGCGAAGATCGCCACGCTCAAGCAAAAGTGCCTGGATGCCGGCGTGTCGGTGAAGAAGAGCGAGGTGCTGCGCGCGGGTCTGCTGCTGCTCGAAGGTGCAAGTCTGGACAACCTGCTGACTGCGATTGCCGCGGTCGAGACCGTCAAGACCGGACGGCCGTCGAAAGAGTAAGCGTGCGTGGCTTCGTCACGAAGCGGAGACAGCAACGCAACTGCGTCACGCAACGGCGCCACGCAAATGCGTCGCCGTCTCGCATCGGACAAAGCGCGTCTCGAAGCCCGTCACCTGATCGTCTGGATCTGCGCCTGACTCAACTCCCACGTATGCGGCGGGAGCGGGATGAAGTGCACGGTGTCGAGATACGCTTCGTT
Organism: Paraburkholderia sp. DHOC27; assembly: GCF_003429005.1. Lineage (GTDB taxonomy): Bacteria > Pseudomonadota > Gammaproteobacteria > Burkholderiales > Burkholderiaceae > Paraburkholderia. The sequence continues at coordinate 796,390 of NZ_QVQV01000002.1, read as the reverse complement.
CGTTTCTGATGGCACGATCGCCCACAGCAGGAAGCGGCGCACCGCTGCGGCAGTGGTCGGGTCGGGCTGCTTCGTCGAAACCACCGCATACTCGTAATTGACAAGCGGGTACGCGCCCGATGCCGGCGCGAACACCAGGCTCAGGCGTTCATCCGGCGGGGTACGCGGACCCAGCGAAGCCGCGCCCGCCGTGATCGTGTCCTTGCTCGGCAGCACGAATTCTCCTGCGCCATTCTTGAGCGCCACCGTGCCGAGTTGCGCGGCCGCCAGCTTGTCGGTAAAGCTCACGCCCACATAGCCGATCGAATAAGGCGTGTTTTGCAGCGTCTGCAACATGCCCGTGTTGCCCGTAGCCGTCATGGCGCCCGGCGCATTCGGCCACGAGATCGTGGTGCCGTAGCCATGATCGCTTTCCCACGACGGCGTCGAGTAGGAGAGAAACTGGGTGAACACGAACGTGTCACCCGAACCTTCGGCGCGGCGAATCGGCACGATAGCGTGATGCGGCAACGACACCCCCGGATTCAGCGCCGCGATCTGCGGCGCGTCCCAGTCGCGCACCGTCCCCGTGTAAATCGCCGCAATGGTCGGCCCATCCAGCTTCAGATGCGTGCCGTTCAGCCCCGGCACGTTGTAGTTGATCGTCTGCGCGGCGATGGCAAGCGGCACGTTGATGATGTCAGGATGCTGGCGGATGTCGGCGTCGGACATATACGCGTCGGACGCACCAATGTGCACCTTGCCCGCCAGCACCTGCTGGATGCCGGCCTCCGAGCCCGTCGCGCCCGCCGTGATGTGAACCCCCGGATGCGATTTCGTGTACGCATCCACCCACGTGGTGAACAAGGGGTAGAGCAGGGTCGAGCCGGTCTCGTTCAGCGTGAGGTCCTGCGCGTAGGCCGATACACCTGTCAGCGGGGTCAGCGAAGTCAGCAAGGTCAACGCGGTCAGGCAAACGCCGACGGCGGTCCGTCTTCCCCGGCGCGCTCTCGTGGCCGTTCTGGTTCTCTGGTCTGTCATGCAAGTCTCCAATGGCGATGGGACGTCCGCGTCTGTGCGGCGCGTCGATGCGTGGGATTGCCAGCGCGTCTAGCGCCCGATCTCGTCGAGGCTGACGCCGTTCGTTTCAATGCGAAACAGCCACGTAACCACCGCACCCAGGATCGACGTGCCTACCAGGATGTAAAGCAGCGGCCCGGTGCCGATGCCGGTCAGCAGAATCGGAAACAGAAACGCCGTCGCGACCGCGCCGATCTTGCCCACTGCCGCGGCAAATCCCGCCCCTGTACCGCGAATTGCCGTGGGGAATACTTCGCCTGCCAGCAGATAGGTCTGTGCGTTCGGTCCCAGGTTGGTCATGAAGTTGAACAACATGAAGCCGGCAAAAATGATGATGGTCTTGTTCGAGCCGGTGAAACTGTCGGAGAACGAAGCAATCAGCAACCCGGCGGCGCAACCGATGAAGCCGATCACCTGCAACCAGATGCGCCCCACCTTGTCCGCGAGAATCACGGCGAAGATGATGCCCACGATCAGCAGCATCGTGATGAGCGCCGCGCCCTTGGCCGCGAGAATGTCGTTCAGGATCAGGTCCGCCACGCTGCGCACATGGTCGGGCTTGGCGCCGAATGCCGCGCCGAGGATGGTCGGCGTAAAGATACCGATGCCGTACGTGCCTAGATCCTGCAAAAACCACGGCACGGAAGCGAGGATCGTGGCGCGCAGATTACGCTTGGCGAACAAGGCCATGAAGCTCTGCTTGCCACCGTGACCGCTGGCCGCCAGATCGATCTCACGCGAGAGCGCGATACTGGTCGGATACTGCGGCGTGCGTACCAACAGGCGGCGCGCGGCGACTTCCGCGCGGTCCACTGCGCCGCGAATCTGCAGCCAGCTCGGGCTTTCGGTAATGAAGAAGCGGCCAATCGTCACCGCCAGTGCCGGGATGATCGCGGTGCCGTACATCCAGCGCCACGCATCGAGATTCGGCACGGTGGAGAGCACCAGAAAGCCGACGGCCGTGCCGCCGAGTGCGCCAAGCGCCTGGAAGCCGAATGCCGCCAGCACCAGTTTGCCGCGGCTGGTACTCGGAATGCTCTCCGAAATGATCATGTGCGCGGTGGGGTAGTCGCAGCCTAGCGCGACGCCGAGACCGAACAGGCAGATCACGAGCGAGACGAAGTTGGTGCACATCACCAGCAGCACGAGGAACGCGACGAAGATGATCATCTCGACAATGAACATCCGTTTGCGGCCGAAATAGTCGGACATGCCGCCCAGACCGACGGCGCCCACCAGAATGCCCATCAGACTCGCGGCACTGATCAAACCGTTTTGCGCGGCACTGATGCCGAATTCGCGCGAGATGAGCGGCAGCGCAACGCCGGTCATGAAGACCACGAAGCCTTCGAAGAACTTGCCGGCCGCCGCAAGTGCCCAGATGCGCCACTGCATGCCGGTCATCGGCACCGAGTGCAGACGGGTGCCGTCCGGCCAGATGGGATGTTCGTCGATGTATTGCTGGACCGATTTGATGCTGCCAGGGACCCGCAGCCGGTCGGTATCTGCCGCTTCTTGCATCACTCGCTCCTTATTGGATTGCCGTTATTGCGCCGGCATGGAGATGCTGGCGGCCTGTCGCTTATTCGCGCATCGTTGCCCGATGCTTGAGACTGAACGCTTGCGTGCGCGTGGGTGGCACAGACATCGTGTGTGGCGTGCTGCGCGTTTACCCGAGTGCGCCGTGGGGTGGTGTGGCGCGGCGCGGGCAAAGCTGCGCCCGGGCCAAATCCCTATCGTGTCGCCGCTGGGTGTCGCGCAGATGACATAAAGCGCAAAAGAAGTGCGTGACGTATCGTCAGATTTAAGCGGGAATGCGAGGAATGGATGGTGCGGCGCAGAATGCGCCGCGACGAATCACCCGCGGCTGCCGCGTGAAATCTCTTCGCCGGCACGATGCGGCAAGCGCTGCGTAACGGGAATGGACGCGAACGAGCACAGTCCCACTACGAGGAAGGCGGGCCAGAAGTCCGACCACACGACATGCGTGTGTCCATGCATCATCCGTGAAATTTGCAAAACGATGCCGCCCACCGTCACCCCGAGGCCCAGCGACATCTGCTGGATCACGCTGCCCAGGCTGGTGGCGCGGCCCACGTCGCGGCTTTCAATTTCCGCGTACGTCAGCGAATTCAGGCTGGTGAACTGCAACGCAGGAAAGAAGCCGCCCAGCAGTACCACGAACCAGATCAGCCACACGGGCGTACCTGGGAAGAACGCGCCGCAGATTGCGATGGCAATGCCCGAGAGCGCCGCGTTGAAAATCAGCACGGTGCGAAATCCCCACTTGCGCAATACCGTAGATGCCAGCGTGCGCATGAAGATGCCGCCAAACGCAGACGCGCAAGTGATCAGCCCGGATTCGAAAGCGGTTTTGCCGAGCCCTTCCTGCAACAGCAGCGGCAGCAAAAACGGCAATGCGCCGAGGCCAATACGGAACAGCGAGCCGCCCAGCACGCTCGCCTGAAACGTGGGAATACGCAGAAAGCGCAGATCGAGCAGGGGCAGTTTCACCCGCATCGAGTAGGGTACGTAGACCAGCAGCATGAACGCGCCGCATACGCACATGCCAATGGCGTTGCTGTTCGAAGTCATCTCGCCGCCGATCAGCGAGAGTCCCAACAGAAACAGCGCCGCGCCGCCCGCCGACAAAAAGAAACCAACCCAGTCGAGCGGGCCCGGATGCGGTTCGCGCGTGTTGACGATATGGCGGTTGGTCAGATAGATGCCGAGGATGCCGATGGGCACGTTGATGAAGAAAATCAGCCGCCAGTGCAGATACGTGGTGATGAAACCGCCAAGCAGCGGTCCTGCCGCCGGGCCGAGCATGGCTGGCACGCTGAGGTAGTTCATCGCGCGAATGAACTCGGATTTGGGCACCACGCGGAAGATGATGATCCGTCCCACCGGCACCATCATCGCGCCGCCCACGCCCTGAACGAAACGCGCCAGCGTGAAGGGCGCCAGTGAACTGGACGCTGCGCACAGCAGCGAACCGGCCACGAAAATGCCGATTGCGGTGCGGAAAATGGTGCGGGCGCCGAAGCGGTCAGCGAGCCAGCCGCATACGGGAATGAACACGCCGAGCCCGACCACGTAGCTCGTCACGGCAATTTTCAGCGTGACCGGATCACGCCCGAAATCGCGCGCCATGGACGGCAACGCGGTCACGATGACATTCGCATCGACACTCTCCATGAACATTGCGCATGCAACGATGAGCGGGGCAAGGAGAGCTTTCTGGACAGATGTCATGGAGTGCAGCGCGCGTTCGGAGACCAGCAGAACCGCGATTATGGCACTGGAGTGCGACACTTTGCGCTGAAGTGTTCCCTACATGAGCATGCGTAGAGCGCTTGAGCGGAGCGTCTTGACGGCCACGTTAAGCAAAGATGAGCAAAGTTGACCGGCGCGGCACAAACTCTGCTACCTGTCGGTTGTCTTTCACGCGGCTCGCGTCATGAACCACCGCGAGCCAATACGAGCCCACGCATGCTGACGATCGTCATTACCGCCGTTGTCACCCTCATCGTGGTGCTGGTCATCTCGAACCTTTCCACCGGCGAGAAGAAGATCGAGCACAACATCGAGCGGCTCTATCGCAGCGACGATCCGCAATTTGTACGCTCGATGAGCCTGCTGCTCGGACCGCCTGTCACCTCGGGCAACCGCTTCGAGGTGCTGGTGAACGGCGACAGGATTTTTCCTTCGATGCTCGACGGCATCCGTTCCGCGCAACACACCATCACGTTCGAGACGTTCATTTACTGGTCCGGGGAGATCGGCGAGCAGGTGGCCAGCGCACTTGCCGAAAAGGCACGTGCGGGCGTGGCGGTGCATGTGCTGCTCGACTGGGTCGGCTCGTCGAAGATGGATCATCGTTACCTGAAGATGCTGAGCGACGCGGGTGCCGAGGTGTTTCGCTTTCACAAGCCGCATTGGACCGGACTCGGACGCATGAACGATCGCACGCACCGCAAGCTGCTGGTGATCGACGGCCGCATTGGCTTCACGGGCGGCGTGGGCATCGCGCCCGAATGGACGGGTAACGCTGAGGATCCGAAGCATTGGCGCGACACGCATTTCCGCATTGCCGGCCCAGCGGTCGGTCATATGCAGGCGGTCTTCATGGACAACTGGATCAAGGCGAGCGGCAACGTGCTGCACGGGCCGCACTATTTCCCTGAGATTCCGCCGTGCGGCGAAGGTGTCGCGCATATGTTCAGCAGTTCGCCCTACGGCGGTAGCGACGACATGCAATTGATGTATCTGATGGCGATCACGGCGGCCACGGATACGATTCACCTGGCAAGCGCCTATTTCGTGCCGGACAAACTCACCATCAACGCCATTGTCGAAGCCGCGCGGCGTGGGGTGAAAGTGCAGGTGCTCACGCCCGGTCAGCGCATTGATACACATACGGTGCGCGAAGCATCGCGTGCCTGCTGGGGTGATCTGTTGCGTGCGGGCGTGGAGATGTACGAATATCAGCCCACCATGTTTCACTGCAAGCTGCTGGTGGTGGATGAGTATCTGGTTTCGGTGGGTTCCACCAACTTCGATAGCCGCTCGTTCAAGCTGAACGACGAAGCCAACCTCAACATCTACGACCGCGACTTTGCCAAGCAGCAGACCGCGATCTTCGCCAACGATTTGACGAAGTCGCAGCGCATCACGCTCGAGGACTGGCTGCACCGCTCGACCAAAGAAAAGCTGATCGAGAAGGTCGCGGCCTTGCTGGATTCGCAGCTTTAGCGCGCGGCGCTTTCATTCACGTTGCTAGTGCACGCGCCGCGTCCAGCTCACGCCGCGCTGCTTCCTTAGACCTTGAGCGGCGGAATGCTGGTGTGTCGCGTGAAGCGTGGTTCGCTGCGCCATTGCGTGGCCTGCTCGAACGCGTATCCGAAGCCGAGGATGCGCGCTTCGCTCCATGCCGGTCCCACGAACGACAGACCCACCGGCAAGCCGCGCACGAGTCCCGCTGGCACCGTCAGATGCGGATAGCCGGCCACCGCAGCGGGAGTGGAAAAACCATCGCTCGCGCTGTCGCCGTTGATGAGATCGGTGAGCCACGCCGTGCCGCCGGTGGGCGCGACGATCGCATCGAGGCGCTGCTCACGCATCACGCGGTCGAGCCCATTGTCACGCGCGCCGAGGCGGCATGCAGCCAGCGCCTTCTTGTAGACATCGCTATCCAGATCGCCGAGCGCCTGTGCCTGGATTAGCAACTCTTGCCCGAAGTAGGGCATCTCACGGGTGCGATGCGCTTCGTTGAAAGCGATCAGATCGGCCAGCGTATGAATTGGCGCGTGCGGTGCGAACGTCGCAAGCCAGAGCGGCAGATCGTGCTTGAATTCATGGAGCAGCACTGACTGTTCGTCCGTGTCGTAGTTCACCTTCGCCAGATCGATCGGGTCGATTACCTCGGCGCCGAGCAGCGTCAATTGTGCAATCGCGCGCTCGATCTGCTGATCGATTTCATCGTGACCCGTGAAGTACTCGCGCGCCACCCCAATGCGTGCACCACGCAACGCATCCTTGTTGAGCGCGCCGAGATAGTCGGCGGGCGCGGGTGCATCCCGTGTGGCGGGATCGCGCGGGTCGCTGCCGGCCAGCGCGGTGAGCAGCAGCGCGGCGTCGCTGACCGTGCGCGTGATTGGACCGGGCGTGTCCTGCGTATGCGAGATCGGAATGATGCCGTCGCGGCTGATGCGTCCCACGGTTGGCTTGAGTCCGACCACGCCCATGATCGAAGAGGGCGAGACGATCGAGCCATCGGTTTCCGTGCCGACCGCCATGCGCGTCAGACCGGCCGCGACGGCCGCCGCGGAACCGGCGCTGGAACCGCTGGTGGAGCGGTCCAGCGCATACGGATTCAACGACAGCCCGCCGCGACCGCTCCAGCCGCTCGCCGAACGCGACGAACGGATGTTGGCCCACTCGCTCAGATTGGTCTTGGCGAGAACCACAGCGCCCGCCGTACGCAGACGCTCGACGAGGTACGCATCACGCGTGGCGCTGATACCGTCGAGCGCGAGCGAGCCGGCGGTGGTCGCCATCTTGTCGCCGGTCGCGATGTTGTCCTTGATGACGACGGGGACGCCATGCAGCGGACCACGCGACGTGCCGGCCGCACGCTCGGCATCGAGGGCGTGGGCAATCTGCAGCGCGTCGGGATTGAGTTCGATGATGCTGCGCAGTTGCGGACCCGCGCGGTCGATCGCGGCGATTCGCTGCAGATAGTGGCGGGTGGTGTGCGTGGCGCTCACGGCGTTCGCGCTGCCGGCCGTTGCGCTGGAAGTCGCATCCGCTGCGGCGGCGCGGGCGTTCTTCGTGGCGAAGGTCGTAGCAAAGGCAGAGGCAAACAAGCCCATTGAAGCGAAGAAGCGACGTCGTCTCATGGTGTGGTTCTTGTTGAAGGTGCGCGCATTATCGCAGCGCACGCGTCGCAACGGAATGCATGGCGAACGCGCATTACGCTGCATGCTTGCGCATGCGTGGTGGCAATCGCGGGAGGTTACCTCAACAAAAATTTTTGCGGGCGGCGGGTGTTGTCGCTAAGCGGTGCGTCGTTGTCCGCGCAACGGTTTATGGCTTCGGTTCGCCTGCCGCATCATCCGGTTCCTCTTTCTTGAAGCGCGGCTGCACCGCCACCAGTTGATCGTCGGAGGTCGCCACCAGCCAATGCCGTGCGCCATCCACCATCAGCTTGTTGTGATCTTTCAGCGCCCCCATCGACACCGCCGTTTTCCACACCACCGGCGCGACCCGGCTGGTGCGCCCCGACGGACCACCTACCAGCAGGCAGTACGGTCCAAGCGGCATCGAAACGAGCGGGAGCGCGGGCTTGACGCGCACGCGCCAGTCGATGAACGGCATGTCCCCGAACAGCAGCGGGGCAGGCAGTCCATACAGCACCGTGAAGTCGTACAGCGCGAGATGTTCGCGCATGCCGGCGTAGTGCTGGCGGATATCGCTCACCACCGCCGCGCGGATTTCGTCATCGAACATGGCCTCCTGCGCGTAGCGCTCCTCGGCTTCACGCGCCTCGCGTTGATAGGCGCTGAACACCGCCAGTTCAATGCAGTCCTGTGCGGCGCGCTGCACGTCCGCCGCCGAACCTGCTTCCTCCGGCTTGCCCATTTGCGCCGCCTTCAGGAAGCGCGCGAGCGCCGCCTCCTGAATCACGGGCCCTTCAACCTGCGGATCGTCGATCGCGTCTTTGCCGAGCGGCACGTAGAGATATTTCTCGGCGGCGAAGCGCGACTTCTTGCCGTCGTCGAATTTGATTTCGCCGTCGTGGCAGTCCAGATAACGCGTGCCGATCCGGCCATGCTCCCACACGTAGTTCTTGAGGAAAGGGCGCAGCGGATGCAGCGTCTCGTGCTCGGTCATGGACAACTCCAATGCCTCGTTGGGATTGAGGAGCGGCGCGCGGTTGCATCCGCCGCGCGCCGAACAGGTCCCATCATGGCATGCGCGTCGCGCCAGCGCCCGGTTTAATGATCTGCCTCGTTGTTGCGTGAGCGCCGCGCTTGTCGTTCAGGCCAGCCCGCCGTTGGCGCGCAACACCTGACCGTTGACCCACGCCGCGTTCGGCCCGACGAGGAAGGACACTACGGCGGCGATGTCGTCCGGCTCACCGAGACGCTCCAGCGGCGGCATCCTGGCGAAGTTCTGGATCTGCTCGTCGGTCTTGCCGTCGAGAAACAGCGAGGTGGCTACCGGGCCCGGCGCAACGGCGTTGACCGTGATGTTGCGGCCGCGCAGTTCTTTGGAAAACACGCGCGTGAACGCTTCGACGGCGGCCTTGGTGCCGTTGTAGATCGCGTAGCCCGGCATGTTCAGTGCCAGTGTCGTGCTGGAGAAGTTGACGATGCGCCCGCCGTTGTTCATGCGCGCGGCCGCTTCGCGCAGCGTGTTGAAGGTGCCGCGCACGTTGATGCCGAAGGTCTGTTCGAACAGCGCGTCGCTGGTATCCGCGAGCGGCGTCGTCTTCAGCACGCCCGCGTTGTTGACCAGCACGTCCACCTTGCCGAGTTGCTGTTCGACCAGTTCGAACATTGCGCGCACGTCGGCGGCCTGCGCGATGTCGGCCTTCACGGCGACGGCCCGCGCGCCGGCGGCTTTCAGCTCGGCGACGAGGGCGTCGGCCTCGCTGGCGCTCGATGCGTAGTTGACCGCAACCGCGAAGCCGTCGCTGGCCAGACGCCGCGCGAGCGCGGCGCCGATTCCGCGGGATGCGCCGGTGACGATGGCAACTTTGCTGGATTGATCCTGGCTCATGACTCAAGTCCTCTTGAATGAATGGAAAGGTGACGCGTCCCGATAGCTCAACAGCGCGCGTCCATGAGTTGCATCATGAAGCGTTCCAACGGCCAGATCATTACCCGTAACTTGCTATCATCGTTCCATTCACTTTAACAATGCGTTGGGAGACCGGTTGATGGACCGTTTCGAGGAAATGCGCGTGTTCGTGCGTATCGCCGAGCGGCAGAGCTTCACGCAGGCGGCCGACGACCTGCAGATTCCGCGCGCCACCGTGACCAATCTGTTAAAGCGTATGGAGCAGCGGCTGGCCACGCGTCTGCTGGAGCGCACCACGCGCACGGTGCGCCTGACGCCCGATGGCGACGCGCATTACCGTCGATGCGTGCGGCTGCTCGCCGACCTGGAAGAAGCGGAGGAGGCGTTCCGCAATACGGCGCCCAAGGGTCTGCTGCGTGTCAATCTACAGGGCACGCTGGCACGCTATTTCATCGTGCCGGTGCTGGGGGATTTTCTGACGCGTTATCCGCAGATCGAACTGAACCTCGGCGAGGACGACCGGCTGGTCGATCTGGTGCGCGAGGGTGTGGATTGCGTGCTGAGGGTGGGGAGCTTGCAGGACTCGTCGATGGTCGCGCGGCGCATTGCATGGCTCGATCAGGTGACGGTTGCAAGCCGCAGCTATCTCGCGGCGCGCGGCGAGCCGGCTGTTCTGGCCGACCTGTCGGCGCATCGTGCGGTCAATTATGTGTTGAGCGTCACGGGCAAGCCGCTGCCGCTGGAGTTCATGGTCGAGGGCGAGTTGCACGAGTTGTATCTCGACGCGGCGGTGTCCGTGTCGGGCGCCGATCTCTACGCGGGCGCGGCGATCGCGGGCATGGGCATCGTGCAGGTGCCGCGCTATCGCATCGCCAATGAGCTGGCGGCCGGGACCTTGCAGATCGTGCTGCCGGACTGTCCGCCGCCGCCCATGCCGGTCTCGGTGCTGTATCCGGCGAGTCGTCAACTGTCGTCGCGGGTCCGCGTGTTCGCGCAGTGGTTGCAGGAAGTTTTCGCGGCAGTGGGATTCGCGCGGGTTTGATCTTGCGAAACCCGGCTGAATATGAAGTCGCGGCAAGCGGCAGCTAGCGCGCCCGCAGCAAGTCCTCCCGCAACCGCTCGGGCAGATGAGGAGAATCGCCGAGCAGTTCCTCAGTGGCCTGTGCGAAACGCTCGATCAGAAAATCCAGCAACGCCCGCACGCGCGGCGGCATATAACGATTGCCGTGAAACAGCGCATGCACGCCCGCCTCGTGAGCGCTCCATTCCGGCAGCAGAATCCGCAGCTTGCCTGCGCGCACGTCAGCGGCAATATCCCAGATCGACTTGTAGGCGACACCGTGGCCTGACAGCGCCCACGCACGCGCCAGCGCGCCGTCGTTGGTCTCCCAGACGCGCTCGGGCGGCGCGCTGAAGCTCGCCCGTTCGGCGTCCCGCGCGAAGTGGAATTCGTTGAGCGGTCCCGCTGCGGTCATCAACACCACGAAGCGGTGCTGCGCGAGATCGGCCGGAGCATCCGGTTCGCCATGACGGGCCAGATACTCCGGCGACGCGCACAGCACGCGCCGGTTGGGCGCGAGACGGCGCGCGACGAGCGTGCTGTCGAGCGGCAGGCCGAAGCGAATCGCCAGGTCGATGTCGTCCTGCAACAGGTTCGACACCGAATCCGACAGGCTCAACGCGTAGCTCACCTCCGGATGCTGCTGGCTGAACTCGTCGAGCCAGCGGTACAGCAGGTTACGGCCGAAATCCGAAGTAGCCGAGATACGCACCTTGCCGCGAATCTGCTTTTGTCCCGCCTGCAAGGCGGCCTCGGCATCCTCGATGGCTTGCAGGGCGATCTGGCAGTGCTGCAGATACAGCCGCCCCTCGTCGGTCACGCGCAGTTGCCGGGTGGTGCGTTCGAAGAGCCGCGCATGCAGGGCCGCCTCGAGCTTGAGAAGCCGTGCGCTGGCGGCGGCGGGCGACAAACCCAGCTTGCGCCCGGCCGCCGACAGGCTGCCCAGCGCCGCCGCTTCCACGAACAGTTGCATGTCACCGAGCCGATCCGTTGCCATTGTTTAGCTGCATTTGAAAGTTCTTCAAATGCTACGCCAATTGTCAAAGCGGTGGTCGCCAATCAGAATCGCTTGAATGTCGGGTTCCCATCGGAACCGGCACGAACCGTCAAACGGTGGTAGTGATAGAGGTTCCACTACCCGCAACCTACCCAAAGGAACGAGCATGGATCTGCACTTGAAAGACAAGCTGGCGCTGGTCACTGGCAGCACCGCCGGCATCGGCCTCGCCATTGCCGCGACGCTCGCGCAGGAAGGCGCGCGCGTGATCGTCAACGGCCGCAAGCAGGAGGCGGTGGACAAGGTGGTGGCCGAACTGAAGTCGAGCACCGGCGCGGACGTGCTGGGCTTCGCGGGCGACCTGAGCCAGGCGGGCGCGGCCAATGAAGTGGCGAAGCGTTACCCGGATGTCGAGATTCTGGTGAACAACCTGGGCATCTTCGAACCGAAGCCGTTCGAGGAGATTCCGGATGAAGACTGGCAGCGCTTTTTCGACGTCAACGTGCTGAGCGGCGTGCGGCTGGCGCGGCTCTATCTGCCTGCAATGAAGCGCGCCAACTGGGGGCGCATTATCTTCATCTCGAGCGAAAGCGGCATTCAGATTCCGGCCGAGATGGTTCACTACGGCGTCACCAAAACCGCGCAGATCGCGGTGGCGCGCGGCATCGCGGAATCGGTGGCGGGCACGGGCATCACCGTCAACAGCGTGCTGCCGGGGCCGACCAAATCGCGCGGCGTGGTCGATTTCGTCGACAGCCTCGCGAAGGCCGACGGCAAGAGCGCCGAGCAGATCGAGAAGGATTTCTTCGCGCACGTGCGGCCCACTTCGCTCATCAAGCGCTTCGGTACGACCGAGGAAGTGGCCACGCTGGTGGCGTATGTCGCGAGTCCGCTCGCTTCGGCCACCACCGGCGCTGCCTTGCGTGCGGATGGCGGCGTGGTGAAGAGCGCGTTTTAACGGCGCGGTCCCGTCCGCTCGTGGGATCATACGGCTCGCGCGCGGCGCATTGCGCGCGCGTCACGATGAGCAAACAAACCGGAGCGGATGAGATGATCGATGGACTGGTAGGTGGGCGGCTGTACGGCGAAGCCCAGATCCGCACGGGGCAGAACGGCAAACGTTTCGTGACCTGCAAGGTGCGGGCTGCCACGGGCGACGGCGACACGCTGTTCGTCAACGTGATCGCCTTCGACGACGACGTGCAGACCGCGCTGCTCGCCCTGAACGATGCAGACAGCGTCGCGCTGAGCGGCGCCCTGACGCCGAAGGTGTGGACCGACAAGAACGGTCTGGTGAAGCCCGCGCTCGATATGATCGCGCACGGTTTGTTGACGGGGTATCACGTGCGGCGCAAGCGCGGCGTCGTGACGGGCGAGGGCGTCACGGGTGCTGAAGGCGCCGTCAGCGGCGCGCCGGCGGATGACGATGATCTGCTGTGATCCGTTTCCGGTCCCGCTGTAGTCTCACTGCGATCCCGCAGTGATTGGCAAACCGCGCGGCGTGCGCGGCTTTGCTGGCGTCTTGCGTTGCGACGGGCGTGGCCTGTGTTTTTTTGCGTCTCGCGGACGATTCTAATGGCCGAAGCTTTCGCCCGCCATTCAGTCACTTTGCAGTTTCCGGGAGCGTTCCGTGCTGCCTCTCCGTGAGGCACGCGCTGCTGCCGCGCCCTGTGCACCTTCGTGGAAGGCTGTACAAATATACAGTATAGTGTTCACCTCGAATCCGCGCCCGCGCGGCGGCTGAAAAGCCGTACGGGCCGCAAGCTATGGCCAACTCAATCAGACGGTCGGATAAATTGTCATCTACAGGAAAAATCCGCATTCGCGGAGCGCGTCAGCACAATCTCAAGAACCTCGATCTCGATCTGCGCACCGGCGAAATGACGGTGGTTACGGGTCCTTCGGGGTCCGGTAAATCCAGTCTCGTGTTCGACACGCTGTATGCAGAAGGGCAGCGGCGCTACGTCGAAACCTTCAGCGCTTACGCGCGGCAGTTCCTTGACCGGATGGACCGGCCACAGGTGGATCGCGTGGACGGGGTGCCGCCCGCCATCGCCATCGACCAGACCAACCCGGTGCGCAGTTCGCGCTCCACGGTCGGCACGATGACGGAGCTGAACGATCACCTGAAGCTGCTCTACGCGCGCGCCGCCGAACTGTTCGACCGCAAGACCGCGCAGGCAGTGCGCCACGATTCGCCGGAGACGATCTACGCGGATCTGCAGGCGCGCACGGCAGCGGAAGACCCGCGTCTCGTGGTGACCTTTCCGGTGGAATTGCCCGAATCGGCGACGCCCGAGGAAGTCGAGCAATGGTTGTCGGCGAGTGGCTATACGCGCGTGCAGGCCCAGCGCGACGTGCAGTCGCCCACGGGGCCGCGCAAGCTGCTGGACGTCGTGGCCGACCGGTTCCGTTTGAGCGCGGTCGACAAGGCGCGCGCCGTCGAAGCCATCGAGGCGTCGCTCAAGCGCGGCGGCGGACGCGTCAACGTGTATGTGCTGCCGCAGGCGGCGGAAGAATCCGCCGAGCCGCAGATCTGGCGCTTCTCCACCGGGCTGCACAACCCGGATAGCGATCTGCGCTACGCCGATCCGCAGCCCGCGCTGTTCTCGTTCAACTCGGCGTATGGCGCGTGCGAAACCTGTCGCGGCTTTGGTCGCGTGATCGGCGTGGATCTGGGGCTGGTGATTCCGGACGCGCGCAAAACGCTGCGCGGCGGCGCCATCAAGCCCATGCAAACACCGGCGTGGAAAGAGTGCCAGGACGACCTGATGCGCTACGCGGCGAAAGCCGGCATTCCGCGTGACACGGCATGGTCGGAACTGACCCAGGCGCAGCGCGACTGGGTCATCAACGGTTCGCCGGACTGGAACGGCAAGTGGCAAAGCCATTGGTACGGCGTGCGGCGCTTCTTCGAGTACCTCGAATCGAAAGCGTACAAGATGCATATCCGCGTGCTGCTGTCCAAGTACCGCAGCTATACGCCGTGCGAGACCTGCGGCGGCGCGCGCCTGAAAACCGAATCGCTGTTGTGGCGCCTCGGCACCAAAGAGAATGCGGACGCCGTGCTCGACCCGGCGAAGCGTTTCCTGCCGCATGGCGTCGACTGGCAGCGCGCGCAGCTCGAAGGGCTGCCCGGTTTGACGGTGCACGATCTGATGTTGTTGCCCATCGAGCGCATCCGTCGCTTCTTCGACGAACTGTCGCTGCCGAGCGCCTTGCTCGACGACGCGCTGAAGCTGCTGCTCGCTGAAGTGCGCACGCGTCTGAAGTATCTGTGCGATGTCGGGCTGGGTTATCTGACGCTGGACCGGCAAAGCCGCACGCTGTCGGGTGGCGAGGTGCAGCGGATCAACCTCACCACGGCATTGGGCACGTCGCTGACCAAGACGCTGTTCGTGCTGGACGAGCCGAGCATCGGCCTGCATCCGCGCGACCTGAATCGCATCGTCGAAGCCATGCATCGGCTGCGCGATGCGGGCAACACGCTGGTGGTGGTCGAGCATGACCCGTCGGTGATGCTGGCGGCAGACCGTCTGATCGACATGGGCCCCGGTCCTGGCGAACGCGGCGGCACGATCATCTTCGACGGCGTGCCTGACGAGATTCGCTCATCGGGCACGCTGACTGGCGAATACCTCGGCGGCCATCGTCACGTGGCAGATGTCTCGCACTGGTCCACGCGGCCGGTCACACAAGACACGCCGCGCATCGTGCTGGAAGGCGCGAGCGAGCACAATCTGCGCGACGTCACCGTGGAAATTCCGCTGCAACGGCTGGTGTGCGTGACAGGGGTATCCGGCTCCGGCAAGTCCACGCTGATCCAGGACGTGCTCTATCCGGCGCTGGCGCGTCAGCTCGGCGTCGCAACGGAATCGCCCGGCGCCTACCGGAGTTTGACGGGTGCCGGGCAGATCGACGAAGTCGTGTTCGTCGATCAGTCGCCCATCGGCAAGACCGCGCGCTCGAACCCGGCCAGCTACGTGGGCGCGTTCGACGAGATCCGCAAACTGTTCGCCAAGGTACCGCTCGCGCAGCAGCGTGGCTACGGGCCGGGCATGTTCAGCTTCAACTCGGGCGAAGGCCGTTGCCCGACCTGTGGCGGCTCGGGTTTCGAACACATCGAAATGCAGTTCCTGAGCGACGTCTATCTGCGCTGTCCCGATTGCGACGGTCGCCGTTACCGGGCTGAACTGCTGGAAGTGAAAATCGAGCGGGGCGATCCGGCGCGCGCGCTGAGCATTGCCGACGTGCTCGAACTGACCGTCAGCGAGGCGATTGCCTATTTCGCCGCAGATGCAGAAGTGCTGCGCGTGCTCAAGCCGATCGTGGACGTGGGGCTCGAATACGTGAAGCTCGGCCAGCCGGTGCCGACGCTCTCGGGCGGCGAGGCGCAGCGGCTCAAACTGGCGGGCTTCCTCGCGGAAGCCGCGCAGGCGAAAACCGCACGCAGCGCTAAGCAGGCGCCTGCGGCACGGCTGTTCATGTTCGACGAACCGACCACCGGTCTGCATTTCGACGACATCGCCAAGCTGATGCAGGCGTTCGGCAAACTGCTGGCGGGCGGCCACTCGCTGATCGTGATCGAGCACAACCTCGACGTCATCCGTGCGGCGGACTGGCTGATCGATCTCGGTCCGGAAGGCGGCGACGGTGGCGGCCGGGTGCTGTGCGCGGGTACGCCGGACGACGTCAAGGCATGCGCCGAATCGCATACCGGCCAGGCCCTGCTGCAATACGACGGCGCGTTGAGCGATGGGGCCTCGCAAGGCATGCCGCTGCAAAAGTCGCTGACGGCAGCGCGTGCCCGCCGCGCGGTGGAAGGCGAAGACGTGGTGCGCATCGTCAATGCGCGCGAGCACAATCTGAAGTCGCTCGACGTCGATATTCCGCATGGCAAATTCAACGTGATCACGGGCGTATCGGGCTCGGGCAAATCCACGCTCGCGTTCGACATCCTGTTCCACGAAGGGCAGCGGCGTTATCTCGAATCGTTGAACGCCTACGCGCGTTCCATCGTGCAGCCGGCCGGGCGGCCCGAGGTCGACGCGGTGTACGGCATTCCGCCTACCGTGGCGATCGAGCAGCGGCTCTCGCGCGGTGGCCGCAAGAGTACCGTGGCCACCACCTCCGAGGTCTGGCACTTCCTGCGTCTGCTGTACGTGAAGCTCGGCCTGCAGCACTGCATTCACGACGGCACGCCGGTCACGTCGCAGAGCGTCGAGTCCATTGCCGCGCAGTTGCTGCGCGATCACAAGGGTGAGCACGTCGGTCTGCTGGCGCCGCTGGTGGTGAACCGCAAGGGCGTTTATACCGATCTGGCCAAATGGGCCAAGGCACGTGGCAATACGCATCTGCGGGTGGACGGTGAATTTGTCCCCGTGGACCCGTGGCCCAAGCTCGATCGTTTCCGCGAACATACGATCGAACTGCCGGTGGCGGATATCGTCGTCTCGGCGGATCGTGAGGCGGAATTGCGTCGGCTGCTCGACGAAACGCTCGACGTGGGCAAGGGCGTGATGCATCTGCTCGCGCCGCTCGACGGCTTGCAGGACGCCCTGAAATCCGGCCGCGCCACGGCGAAGTTCGGCTCGGTCAAGGTGCTATCCACCAAGCGCGCGTGTCCCGTGTGCGGGACGAGCTATCCCGAACTCGACCCGCGCATGTTCTCCTACAACAGCAAGCATGGCTGGTGTACGACCTGCGTCGGCACGGGCCTCGCGCTCACGCGTGAACAGCGTGCTGCTTACGACGACACCATCGTCGCCGAAGACGGCCGCGGCCGCGAGCAGAGCCTGCCTTCTGATGAGCAGGAACCGGAAGGCGTGGTGGACGAGCCGTGTCCGGATTGTCATGGCACGCGGCTCAACCCGACCGCGCGCGCGGTGACGTTCGACGCGCAGCCCATCGTCGATGTGGCGCAGTGGACCGTGAGCGACACGCGTCGCTGGATCGACGGCTTGCAGATGAGCGGGCGCGACGCGGAGATTGCGCGGGACGTGGTCAGCGAAATCGGCAGCCGCCTGCAGTTCCTGGAGGAAGTGGGGCTCGGCTATCTGAGCCTCGATCGCGCGGCGCCGAGCCTCTCGGGTGGCGAGGCGCAGCGTATCCGGCTGGCGGCGCAACTCGGCAGCAATCTGCAGGGCGTCTGTTACGTGCTCGACGAGCCGACCATCGGCTTGCACCCGCGCGACAACCAGATCCTGCTCAACGCGCTGCGCAAGCTCGGCGAAAAGGGCAACACGCTGGTGGTGGTCGAACATGACGAGGACACGATCCGGCGCGCGGATCACATCATCGACATTGGTCCGGGTGCGGGTAAGCGCGGCGGCACGCTGGTCGCGCAGGGCAGTGTGGCCGACCTCTCGGCGCAGCCCGATTCGCTGACCGGCCAGTTCCTTGCCAACCCGATCGTCCATCCGTTGCAGGCGCGCCGCACGGTCAAACAGAAAACCAAAACCGCCGCGGCCGTGCCAGAGCAATGGCTGACCGTGCACGGCGGCAAGCTGCACAATCTGCGTGACGTAACGGTCTCGCTGCCACTATCGCGGCTGGTAGCTGTGACGGGTGTCAGCGGTTCCGGCAAGTCGACCCTCGCGCGCGACGTGCTAATGGCCAATCTGCTTGATGCCGTGGGGCGCTCGGTGTTGTCGTCGCCAGCCACGCGGCGCGCCCGCAAGGCGGCGGAGCAGGATGCGCCTGCCACCAACCGCCGCTCCAGCGTGCTGGCACGCAGTGCGCCACGTGCGCAGCTCAACGTCACGCATGCGTGGCAGGGCTGCGATGCGATTACCGGCTGGGAAAGCATCGACCGCGTGCTGGAAGTGGATCAGACGCCGATCGGCAAGACGCCGCGTTCCTGCCCGGCTACTTATATAGGCGTGTGGGATGCGATCCGCAAACTGTTCGCCGGTACGCTGGAAGCGCGCGCGCGTGGCTATACGGCGTCGCGCTTCTCGTTCAACACCGGCGAAGGGCGTTGCCCGGCCTGCGAAGGGCAGGGCGTGCGGACCATCGGTATGAGTTTCCTGCCCGACGTAAAGGTGCCGTGCGATGTCTGTCACGGACAGCGCTTCAATCCCGAGACACTGGCGGTTACCTGGCGCGGCAAGAATATCGGCGACGTGCTGACGATGGAGATCGACGAAGCGGTCGAGTTCTTCGCGCCGATCACGAACATCGCTCATCCGCTGCAATTGATGAAGGACGTGGGGCTCGGCTATCTAACCTTGGGTCAGCCGTCGCCCACGCTTTCCGGCGGCGAAGCGCAGCGGATCAAACTCGTCACGGAGTTGAGCAAGGTGCGTGACGACATCACGCGGCGCGGGCAGAAGCCGCCGCACACACTCTACGTGCTGGACGAACCCACGGTCGGGCTGCACATGGCCGACGTGGCGCGTCTGATCCGCGTGCTGCACCGGCTGGCGGACGGCGGCCACAGCGTGATCGTGATCGAGCACGATCTGGATGTGATCGCGGAAGCCGACTGGATCATCGACCTGGGTCCGGAAGGGGGCGTGGGCGGTGGTTCCATCGTGGCGGCCACGGATCCGGAAGGGCTCGTGAAGGTGCGCGCAAGTCACACCGGCGCCGCGTTGCGTCCCGTCCTCGAGCGTGCTGCCAATCTGCCGGTCGTGGCGCTTTCAGCCAGTGAAGGCACACATGGTTGATGGGCAAGCTGACCTTCAGCCGATGCTCTGACGCCACTGAATGACCACCGTGTCGCGCAGACGCGACACGGTGTTTTCCCTGCTTGCGGTTGGCTATTCGGCCAGTCCTCAAATCCCCGTTTTTATCGAATGCGGCCGGTAGAGTTCAACCTCTAATTGGAGGGATTGCTCTAAACACAGTCTGTTCCCATCAAAAAAAGTTTGACGGACGATTTTGTCTTGATATCGTCCTTTCCCATCAGGCGCCTTAAAACGCTTTGCGCGAGAGCGGCGGAATTCTTCCGGTGCTTTCGTGCACCACGAAATTACTCAAATCAACGAATCCAGACCGGAAGGGAATGCTTTCGCACTTTAGTTGTGCATTCAACCTTCCAGTGACGCTGGATGACTTGCACGTCGCCCAGGTAACCGGCTCTCTTCCGGTTTTCACCACGGGTGAACGCCAACCCATTTTCTCAACCGATTTTTTGCGCGGGGTGTCGCGCTTTCAACGAAACTAAATTTGCTTAGATCAAACAAATTTTGACTACTGGATTCTGTCTTGCTATGGTTCCGCCACTTGATAAGAAGGCATCAGCCGCACTCGCAATAGGCAGCAAGATTCGCGCATTGCGGCAACGGCTAAAACGCACGTTGAATGACACGGCGACAGCAGCGGGCATTTCGAAACCGTTTCTCTCGCAGGTGGAAAGAGGGCAGGCAACGCCGTCGATTACATCGCTAGTAGGGATCGCTCAGGCACTGGGCGTCACGGTGCAGTACTTCGTTGAAACGCCTACCGAAGCGAAGTCGGTGTGTCGCGGCGATGAGTTGAAGTTTTTTGGGTTTGCCGATTCGGCGAATCTGTTTGGCAGGCTGACCAATCTGTCGGCTGACCGGAAGCTGGAGGCGATCCTGGTGAAGATGCCAGCGGGCCAGCAGCCTTCGGAAGTAACAACGCACGCAGGTGAAGAATTTTTGTATGTGATGAGCGGGGAAATCTCCCTCACCCTCGAAGGTACGACGTTCGTGTTGCAAGCCGGTGACACCGCGCATTACGAGTCAACGGTACCGCATGCATGGACGAATACGGCAGGTGAAGAAACGGTGCTGGTCTGGGTGGGAACACCAAGATTGTTCTAGGGAAGCATTCTGGTGTTGGACATCGAAGCATCCGAAAAGATCAATCAAGCAGTAAAAACATCGCTAAGCAGTACTACAGGTTAACCCGTAATTAACGATACGGGGCTCGTCGGGTAGTGAGTCGGTCAGCCAAAAGCCGCGTGATTCACTCAACGATTTGAAATGTTGGTGAAAGCTTTTAGTGTGTATCTGTAATGTTTTAGTAGTGCGAAATTAAATAAGTTGGAGTGCCCCGTCTATATGGCTGCATGAATTTAGACGATGGTGTGCGGTTTGTTGGGTTGTAAGCGCGGGGCAACTTTGGCGGATCGCGGCGAATCGTCGCTGCAAATCGAGTAGGGAGGTTCAAAAGGCCTCTCTTCGCGCAACAAGTGTGGCCTTACTGACGAGTGAGAAGGGGAAAAATGAAACAACGGGCATTAGCGTTGGCCATCAGACGAATCATCTGGGCCGAACTAGCACTGACCACTGCGATCGCCGTTCCGGCTTTCGCGCAAAGCCAACCGGCAACTCCGGCTGCGGCTGCAACGGGCACCGCGGCTGCGGCTGCACCGGACGCTGCTTCGGGCGCTGCGGCGACAGGCGCCAACAAGAACGTCAAGCAACTGAAGACGTTCCAGGTGACCGGCTCGCTGATCCGTCAGGCGGACAAGGTTGGTTTCAATCAGGTTCAAACGGTTTCGCAGAAGGACATTCAGGACAGCGGTTCGACCACCGTCGCCGACTTCCTGCGTCAGACTTCGGCAAACTCGGCCAATAGCTGGAGCGAAGGCCAGACGTCAAACTTCGCTGCTGGCGCTGCCGGTATCGCACTGCGCGGTCTGAGCGAAAAGTACACGCTGGTGCTGCTCGACGGCCAACGTGTTGCGCCGTTCGCGTTCTATTCGAACAGCGTCGACTCGTTCTTCGACTTGAACACGCTGCCGCTGAACGACATCGACCGCATCGAAATCGTCAAGACCGGCGCTGTTTCGCAATACGGCTCGGACGCTGTCGCTGGCGTGGTCAACGTGATCACAAAGCACGACTTCCAGGGTCTGCAACTCGACGGTAGCGTCGGCAGCTCGGTGAGCGACGGTGCAGGCAACGGCACCTACAAGTTCGGCGTGCTCGGTGGCTTCGGCGATCTGAATTCGGATCGCTACAACATCACCATCGCGGCGAGCGCCTATAAGGACAACGGTTCGACGCTGGCTGACCGCGATTCGACCGCCCAGCAGGACTTCACCGGCAAGCCGGGTGGCTTCTCGCTGCTCGCGCCGTCGTACTGGAACATGCCTGATGGCAGCGCGCTCTCGACGGGCGGTTGCGCAGGCGGCGGTGCGACCCGCACGGCAACCAACAACTCGATCCCGGCAACGACCGGCGCACCGGGTACGGTTTGCAGCTACAACACCGCGAACGACACGTCCATCGCCCCGATGATGGAGCGTTACAACGTCAAGGTTCACGGCGACTTCAAGATCAACGACACGACCACGGCGTGGGCGGATCTTCTGGAAAGTAACAACCGCAGCGTGCAGAACGACGGCGTGCCGATCATCGGCAATCCGCAAGGCGCAGCGCTCGTCTACAACCCGGCAACGAAACTGGTCTCGCCGTTCAACTTCACGGTTCCGGCCAGCAACCCGTACAACCCGTTTGGCGTCGATACGCCGCTGACGTACGCGTTCCCGCACGCTGTTGCGGAAACGACGGACGCCAACTACTACCGCGCAGCAACCGGTATCAAGGGTACGGTTGGTCTGCCGGTGGGCGGCGACTGGGATTGGGCGACCTCGATCAGCCATTCGCAGAGCACGGTGTCGAACACGTACAGCGGTCAGTTGAACGCTGCTGCGCTGACGAACATCTACCAGAACGGTGTGTTCGACTTTGGCAATCCTGCTGCTACGCCGAACGGTCTCGCGGGCCTGTACCAGAACGCGAACAACATGGGTATCTCGAAGCTCGATACCGTCGACGCGACGATTTCGACGCCGACCCTGTTCACGCTGCCGGCGGGTGACGTTGGTCTGGGCTTCGGTGCGCAGTTCACGCACCAGAGCGAATTCATCAACCCGGGTTACGAGTACGCTGAAGGTACGGTGATCAGCCCGAATCTCGAGACGGTGAATGGCCAGCGCAACGTGGCGGCCGTGTACTACCAGATCGACATTCCAATCATCAAGAACCTGACGTTCAGCCAGTCGGGCCGTTACGACCACTACAGCGATGTGGGCGGTGCGTTCTCGCCGCGCTTCGCGTTGCGTTATCAGCCGGTGTCGGCGTTGACGATGTACACGTCGTACAGCCGTGGCTTCCGTGCTCCGACCTTCGTGGAAGACAGCGCGTCGCGTACCATCGGTATTCAGGTGGACCAGGCGACCGGCCAGAACTACACGTCGATCACCGAAGGCAACCCGAATCTGGCGCCTGAGCGTACGAAGAACCTGAACATCGGCTTCGAACTGTCGCCGACGCGCACGACTGACGTGGGCTTCGACTGGTACAAGATTCGCGTCGACAACGTGATCGGCCAGGGTGCGCCGTCGCAACAGGTGACGGATGCCAACGGCAACCTGATCTATGCGGTGATTCCGTACCAGAACCTGGGCTACCTCGACACGAACGGCTTCGAAGGCACGCTGCGTCAAGCGTTGCCGACGGCAGTGGGCACGTTCACCCTCGCGGCTGACTGGGCGTATGTGAACAGCTTCAAGCTCGGCTCGCCGGGCAGCGCACCGATCAACGGCGCGGGCAATAACTACACGCTCACGCAACCGTTCGGCGGCAGCTTCCCGCGCTGGAAGGGCAACACGTCGGTGGACTGGAACTACCACAAGTGGGATGCGCAGTTGACGTGGGAATTCACGGGTCCGTACGCACAGAACCTGTTCCCGACCCCGGCACCGAACAAGGTGGGCTCGTATAGCCAGTTCAACCTGATGGTGTCGTACTCGGGCTTCAAGCACTGGACGATTTACGGCGGCGTGGACAACATTTTCAACCGCACCCCTCCGTATGACCCGATCTTCGCGAACGGCCCGCTGGATCAGAGTGGTTACGACACTTCGGTGTACAACTACCTCGGCGTGTTCGCGCAAATCGGCGCAACCTATAAGTTCTAAAAAGCAGGAAGCTTGTTGACGACTGGTCGCTCCGGCATTCTTTGTGCCCGCCGGAGCGACTTTTTTTCGTAAGTAGCACCGAGTATCAGCAGGTAGCAAACGCAGTAACTGGCGACACACTGTGGGCTTCTCCGTACGTCGCCGCGGCCGTCATGCTTGAAACCGGACCCGGTCAGCGCGAGAAGAAACAGATACAGTCATAGGCGGGACGACCTTGTGTTCAGGGTCGGATCGCATACCAACCCGTTTTCAAGGCGCCATGCGACGCCTTAAGTGACTCGGGCGATGGCCCTTCGCATCGTCCAGGTCGATCCGACGAACCGCGTGCGGGCCACAAGCCGGAGCGCGATCTACGCATACTGATGATGAGAATTTTGAAGTTTCGGTTGCCGGGCGCACCTGGAGCGATTTCATGCGCAACGGCAACACGGCAGGCCGCCACACGCGCCGCCCCGGCGCTGGCTGCCGCACTGCTGGGTGTCATGAGCCTGGCGGTCACGCCGGTTCAGGCAAGCCCCGCGATCGCCCAGTACGATCAGCCCAAATACCCCGCCAGTTTCACGCATTTCGATTATGCGGATCCCGACGCGCCGAACACCGGCACGCTCAACTTCCAGAACTACAACCAGCTCCAGAGCTACGATTCGCTGAATCCGTTTCTGGTGCGTGGCGCGCCCGCGCCGGACATCCAGAATCTGATGTTCGACACGCTGATGCAGCGTAGCTGGGACGAACTGGCCTCCGAATACGCCTTGATTGCCGATGATGTCGAAGTGGCGCCGGACCTGAGCTCCGCGACGTTCCACATCAATCCGGCGGCGCGCTTCTCCAATGGCGATCCGATCACGGCAGACGACGTCAAGTATTCGCTGGACACGCTGAAGAGCCAGCAGGCTTCGCCGCTCTTCAACTCGCAGTTCGCCATCATCAAGAGTGCGACGGTGATCGACAAGGCGACTGTGCGCTTCGATTTCACCCGTGCGGAACGCGACGCGCCGCTGATTGCGGGCGACATCCCCGTGTTCTCGCCGAAGTGGGGCATGACGGCCGACGGCAAGCGCCCGAGCTTCGACCAGATCTCCAACGTGCCGCCCATTTCGAGCGGGGCGTATCTGATCGCGCAGCGCAAGAACGACAAGGATATCGAATACGTTCGTAATCCGAACTACTGGGCAGCGAACCTGCCGTCGCGGCGCGGCATGTTCCGCTTCGACCGGATCCGCTTCAAGCTTTACCTCGACCAGTACACCATGCTGGAAGCGTTCAAGGCGGGCGACGCCGACGTGCGCGTCGAATACTCGGCTACCCAGTGGGCGCGCAAGTACATCGGCAAGAACTTCAAGAATGGGCTGCTGAAGCAGGGCGAATTCGCGGACGGTCCGGCGCAGATGCAAGGCTTCCTGATCAATCTGCGCAAGCCGATGTTCAAGGACGTGCGCGTGCGTCACGCACTGAGCCTCGCGTTCGATTACGACTGGATGAACCGGATGATGTTCTACGGCCAGTATCGTCGCGAGCAAAGCTATTTCGATGCGAGTCCGTTTGCCGCCAAGGGCATGCCGAGCGACAAGGAACTGGCGCTGCTGAATCCGTTGCGCGCCAGCATCCCGCCGGAAACCTTCGGCCCCATGCTGGTTCAGCCCACCACGGTGGCACCGAACTCGCTGCGCGGCAACCTGCGCGAAGCGCGTGACCTGCTGGCGCAAGCCGGCTGGCACTACAAGGACGGTGCACTGCGCGACGACAACGGCAACCCGATGAACATCGAGATCATCGACGACGAGCCGGGCATGGACCGTCTGATTCTGCCGTACATGCAGGCGCTCGGCATGCTGGGCATCCAGGCGCACATGCGTGAAATCGACAGCGCGTTGTACCAGAAGCGGCTCGATAACTTCGAGTACGACATGACCACCTACATCTACAACCCGGTGACCATTCCGGGCGCGGAACTGGAGCGGCGCTTCGGCAGCAAGGCCGCGACGGAAGTGGGTTCGGAGAACTATCCGGGCGTGCAGTCGAAGGCCGTCGACGCGCTGATCCATGACGTGCTGTCGGCGACGACGGTTGCCGATCTGGAAGCAGCGACGCATGCGCTCGATCGCGTGCTGGTCAATTCGTACTATCTCGTGCCGCAGTATTTCGCGCCGAACGCGCGCATCGGCTACAAGAGCACGATGGGTTTCCCCAAGATCGTGCCGGACTCGTATCAGTACGAGGATTGGGTGATCGACTACTGGTGGAAGAAACCGCAGGCCGCGCTCAGCGCAGCCACGCCGGTTTCCAGTCCGTCTGCAGCAAACTGAGGTTCACCATGCTTGCCTATATTCTTAGACGTCTGTTGTTGATGGTGCCGACCTTGATCGGCGTCGTGACCCTTACCTTTGTCGTCACGCAGTTCGTGCCGGGTGGGCCGGTCGAACAGGTGATGACGCAACTCCGCCACGGCGCCAGCCGTGGCGGAGAGGCGGGGTCGGGCGGCGGCGGTTACCACGGCAGCCAGGGCGTCGACCCGCAGCAGCTCGAACAGATCAAGAAGCAGTTTGGCTTCGACAAGCCGCCGCTCACGCGTTACTTCCTGATGATGAAGAACTACGCGACTTTCAATCTCGGGCAGTCGTACTATCAGCACGACAGCGTGTGGGACGTGATCAAGTCCAAGCTGCCGGTGTCCATCACGCTCGGTTTGTGGACCGTGCTGCTCACTTACCTGATATCGGTGCCGCTGGGCATTGCGAAAGCGGTGCGCAACGGCTCGCGCTTCGACACGGTCACCAGCGTGCTGGTGCTGGCCGGTTATGCCATTCCTGGCTTCGTGCTGGGCGTGCTGCTGCTGATGCTGTTCGGCGGCGGCACCTTCTGGCAGGTGTTCCCCATGCGCGGCCTCACCTCGGATAACTTCCAGGACCTGAGCGCCTTCGGCAAGGCACTGGATTACCTGTGGCACATCGTGTTGCCTGTCACCGCTTCGGTGGTGGGCAACTTCGCCATCGTCACCATCCTGACGAAAAACACCTTCCTCGAGGAAATTGGCCGGCAATACGTGCTGACCGCAAGAGCCAAAGGGGCGCCGGAGCGCGACGTGCTGTGGAAGCACGTGCTGCGCAATGCCGCGATTCCGCTGCTGACAGGTCTGCCCGCCGCCTTCGTGGGCGCGTTCCTGAACGGCAACCTGCTGATCGAAACCCTGTTCTCGCTCGACGGCATGGGCCAACTCTCGTACGACTCGGTGATCCGCCGCGATTACCCCGTCGTCCTCGGTTCGCTCTTCCTGTTCACGCTGATCGGTCTCGTAACCAAACTTATTGCTGACGTCTGCTATGTCCTCGTCGACCCCCGCATCCAATTCAACCGCCTGGGCCGCTGATCCGGCGGCGGTCACGCTCGTCGCGTCGGTTTCGCCGTGGCGGCGCACGTGGCTGCGTTTCAAGAGCCAGCGTCTCGGTTACTGGAGCCTGCTGATTTTCGCTGCGCTGTTCGTGATCAGCCTGTTCGGCGAAGTGCTGGCCAACGACCGTCCGCTAATCGTGCGTTACGACGGCCACTACTACTTTCCGATCGTGAAGGACTATCCGGAGACGCTGTTCGGCGGCGACTTCCCGGCCAAGACCAATTACCTCGATCCGTATATCCGCTCGCGTTTCGAAGGTAACGGCAATTTCGCGGTCTATACGCCGAATCACTACCACTACGACACGATCGACTACTTCGCGGCGCATCCGTATCCGGCGCCGCCGTCGGCGAGCAACTGGCTCGGCACGGACCAGTTCGGCCGTGACGTGCTGTCGCGACTGCTGTACGGCTTCCGTTTATCGGTGCTGATGGCCTTCGCGTTGACAGTGTCGGGGGTGGCGATCGGCGTGCTGACGGGCGCCATCCAGGGCTTCTACGGCGGACGCACCGATTTGATCGGCCAGCGCCTGATCGAAATCTGGAGTTCGATGCCGGACCTGTATCTGCTGATCATCTTCGCGTCGATTTTCGAGCCGACGCTTTGGCTGCTCTTCATCCTGCTCTCGATGTTCGGCTGGCTGGTGCTGTCGGACTACGTGCGCGCCGAGTTCCTGCGCAACCGTTCGCTCGACTACGTGAAAGCCGCGCGCACCATGGGTCTGTCGAACTGGCAGATCATGTGGCGTCACGTGCTGCCCAACAGTCTCACGCCGGTCATCACGTTCCTGCCGTTCCGCATGAGCGCGGCGATTCTGTCGCTGACGAGTCTCGACTTCCTCGGCCTCGGCGTTCCGCCGCCGACGCCGAGCCTCGGCGAACTGCTCGCCGAAGGTAAAAACAATCTGGACGCATGGTGGATTTCGATCTCCGCGTTTTCGGCGCTGGTGATCACGCTGCTGTTGCTGACCTTCATGGGCGACGCTTTGCGCAACGCGCTCGACACGCGTGCGAAAGGCTCGGCATTTGGAGGGGGCAAGTAATGAATCAACCTGTAAAGCAGCCCGTGAATCAACCGTTGCTGGAAATCGACCGCTTCTCCGTGCGTTTCGGCGACAAGGTCGCGGTGCAGGACCTGAGCCTTTCCATCGCACGTGGCGAACGCGTCGCGCTGGTCGGCGAATCGGGTTCGGGCAAGAGCGTGACTGCGCTGTCCATCCTGCGGCTCGTCGAACACGCCACTCTGAGCGGGCGCATGCTGCTCGACGGCGAAGACCTGTTGCAGAAAACCGAGCAGCAGATGCGCGGGATTCGCGGCGCCGACGTGGCAATGGTGTTCCAGGAGCCGATGACGGCGCTCAATCCGCTCTATACGGTCGGCAAGCAGATCGCCGAAAGCTTGCGTCTGCATGAAGGCTTGCGCCCGAATGCGGCGCGCGAGCGCGGCATCGAACTGCTGCGCCGTACTGGCATTCCTGAGCCGGAGCGCCGCATCGACAGCTTTCCGCACCAGTTGTCGGGCGGCCAGCGCCAGCGCGCGATGATTGCGATGGCGCTCGCGTGCCGGCCACGTCTGTTGCTGGCCGACGAACCGACCACCGCGCTCGACGTGACTGTGCGCCAGCAGATCGTCGATCTGCTGATCAACCTGCAGGAACAGGAAGCCGCAGAACGCGGTATGGCCGTGCTGTTGATCACGCACGACCTGAATCTGGTGCGCCGTTTCGCGCAGCGCGTGGCGGTGATGGAGAAGGGCGTGCTGGTCGAAACCAACACGACCGAAGCGCTGTTCTCGAATCCGCAACACCCCTATACGCAGCGTCTGCTCGACAGCGAGCCGCAACGCTCGGTGGACGAGGTCGAGGCCGACGCGCGCCGCATTCTCGAAGTGAAGGGTCTGGCCGTCGACTATCACGTGGCCGCCAAGGGCCTGCGTTCGATGTTCGGCAAGTCCACGTTCCGCGCCGTGCACGACGTGGATCTGACCTTGCGACGCGGCGAAACGCTCGGCATCGTGGGCGAATCCGGTTCAGGCAAGTCGACGCTCGCGGCCACCGTACTCGGCTTGCAGCATCCGGCGGAAGGCCTGATCGAGATCGACGGCCTGCCGCTGTCGTCGCTGAAAAACGCGCGGGAGAAACGCGCGCTGTATTCGCGCATGCAGGTGGTGTTTCAGGACCCGTTCGGCTCGCTCTCGCCGCGCATGACGGTGGAGCAGATCATCGGCGAAGGGCTCGCGGTGCATCGCCCGGATATCGACGCCAAAACGCGGCGCGATCGCGTCGGCGCGCTGCTCGAAGAGGTGGGCATGCCGGTCGAGTCGATGCTGCGTTATCCGCATGAATTCTCTGGCGGCCAGCGGCAGCGGATCGCCATTGCACGCGCGCTTGCGGTCGAACCCGAACTGCTGGTGCTCGACGAGCCGACCAGTGCGCTCGACGTGTCGATCCAGAAACAGGTGTTGAACCTGTTGACCAATCTGCAGAAGAAATACAAGCTGAGCTATCTGTTCATCACCCACGACCTGGCGGTGATGAAAGCGATGGCGCATCGCGTGATCGTCATGAAGTCCGGGCGTATCGTGGAAGCGGGCGATACGATCGACGTCCTGCACGCCCCGTCGCATCCTTATACGCAGTCGTTGCTGGCTTCGTCGATGATGACGCCCGCATCGGACCTTCACGAGAAAATCGCATGATTGACGAACGGTGGGCGCAGGCTGCTCGCACGCTGAAAAGCGGCGCGGATTTCTGGTCGTTGCGCATCGTCGATGAAACCATCGACGATCACGAGGTCCGCAACGACATCGCACAACCGCTGCGCACCGTGCGCGATCGCGGCGCCATGCTGATCGCGTGGGTCGGTGCGGGTGCGGGCTACGCGGCCACCGCCAATCTATCCGCCGCCGGTTTGCAGGCGGCGCTGGACATCGCGACGGCGCGCGCCAAGGCGAGCGCGTCGCTCTCGCTGATCGACCATAGCGTGATCGCGCGTCCGGCCACCAGCGGCGAGTACGTGTCGCCGAATGCGGAACACGCATTGCCGAGCCGCCGCGAATGGCTGGAGCGTCTCGCGCACGAATGCGCCGCCGCCAATCTCGACGCGCGCATCGTCGAGCGCACGGCCAGCGTGCAGCTCACGCAGACCGATCAGTTTTACATCACCGGCGACGGTGTGCGTATCGACCAGCGCTTCCGTTTCGTGATGCCGCAATTGAGCGTCGCCGCGCATGCCGATGGCGACACCCAGGTGCGCACGCTCAACGGCAACTACGGCACGCTCGCGCAGGGCGGTATCGAAGTGCTCGCACGTTACGGTTTCGACGGTGCCGGCGCACGCATCGCCGATGAAGCGCTGCAATTGCTGGCGGCGCCGAATTGCCCTTCCGGCAAGCGCGATCTGCTGCTGATGCCCGACCAGATGATGTTGCAGATTCACGAGTCGATCGGCCATCCGCTGGAGCTCGACCGTATTCTTGGCGACGAGCGTAATTTCGCGGGCTGGAGTTTCGTGAAGCCGGAGATGTTCGGCCACTACCGCTACGGCTCGGACCTGCTCAACGTCACGTTCGACCCTGAACTGCGTGAAGAAGCAGCCGCGTATGCGTTCGACGACGACGGCACGGTAGCGAAGAAGCAGTATCTGATTCGCGACGGCGTGCTGGAACGGCCGCTTGGCGGCGCGCTCTCGCAACAGCGCGCGCATCTGCCGGGTGTGGCCAATTCGCGGGCGTCCAACTGGAACCGTCCGCCGATCGACCGGATGGCGAATCTGAACATAGAACCGGGCACGCGCACGCTCGACGAGATGATCGGCAATATCGAGCACGGCATTCTGATGCGCACCAACACGTCGTGGTCGATCGACGACCATCGCAACAAATTCCAGTTCGGCTGCGAGTTCGGTCAACTGATCGAAAACGGCAAGCTCACCCAGGTGGTGAAGCAGCCGAACTATCGCGGCATCTCGGCGAATTTCTGGCGCAGTCTCTCCGCTGTGGGCGATGCCAGCACCCGCCAGGTGTTCGGCACGCCGATGTGCGGCAAGGGCGAACCGGCACAGGTGATTCGCGTCGGCCACGCGTCGCCGGCCTGCGTGTTCAGCAACATCGACGTGTTCGGAGGCGCATGATGAGCGAGCCTACGGTGGTACAGAGCGCGGCGTCGCTGGACTGGCATCGGCACTTCCTGCTGCTTGCAGACGAGGTGGAGCGCACGCAACACGGTGCGGAAATCACGCTGCTGTCGTTTTCCGCCGAGCAATCCGATTTCATCCGTTTCAACGCGGGCAAGGTGCGGCAGATCGGTCAGGTGTCGCAGGGCAAGCTGACCTTGCGTCTGATCGACGGCGCGCGGCAGGCCTATTCGACGCTGACGGTATGCGGCGACGCCGGCGCGGATCTGCAGGAAGTGACCAGCGCGCTGGTCACCCTGCGCGAAGCGTTGCGCGATGCCGCGGACGATCCGCATCTGCTGTTCGACACCTCGCAATGGGAGCGCTCGACGCGCCGCGCCGGCAAGGTGCCGCAGCCGCAGGCGCTGGTACGCACGGTGGCGGAATGCGCAAAAGGCCTCGATTTCGTGGGCTTTTATGCGGGCGGCACCATCGTGCGCGGCTTTGCGTCCACGCAGGGCAGCCGCGGCTGGTACGAAGTCAGCAACTTCAATTTCAGCTGGTCGCTGTACGACCCGAGCGGTCGCGCGATCAAGACGACGTACGCGGGCGACCACTGGAGCGATGCCACCTTCGCCCGCAAGGTCGAGCAGGCCGCCGCGCGTATGCCGGTGCTGGCAATGCAGCCACGCACGCTGACGCCGGGACGCTATCGTTCGTATCTTGCGCCTGGCGCGCTCGAAGAATTGCTGGGCACGGCGTCATGGGGCGGTTTTTCGGCGCGCTCGCAAGCCACCTCGCGCAGCGCGTTGTACAAGCTGCATGCGGGTGAAGTCGCACTGGACCCACGTGTCACGTTGACCGAAGACCTTGGTCTCGGCATCACGCCGGGCTTCAACGACGACGGCTATCTGCGCGCCAGCGTGCCGCTGGTGCAGGACGGGCGCAGCGTCGAACGTCTGACCAATGCCCGCAGTGCGCGTGAATATGGTTTGCAGCCGAACGGCGCGCTGGACAGCGAAGTGCCGGCGGCGTTGTCGATGGAAGGCGGCGACCTCGCCGAAGACGACATCCTCGCGCAGCTCGACACCGGCCTGTACGTGGGCAATCTCTGGTACGTGAATTTCTCGGACCGCATGAATTGCCGCCTGACCGGCATGACGCGTTTCGCCACCTTCTGGGTCGAGCACGGCAAGATCGTGGCGCCGGTCGAGGCCATGCGTTTCGACGACAGCCTGTACGGCCTGTTGGGCGATCAACTGGAGCGGCTCACGGCGCAGCCCGAACTGTTGCTGAGCGACTCCACCTGGGGCGAGCGCGCCACGGGCGGCATGCATCTGCCGGGTCTGCTGGTGCGCGGGTTCGAACTGACACTTTGAGTGAACGGAGCTGAACATAACAACAACAGCGTCATCTGAGAGCGTTACGCTACGCGCGCTGCGTGTGGCGGATGCTGAACAGCTTCACGCGCTGGAGCAACAGGCCGCCATGCTGCACGGCAATCCGGTCGAACCGTACCGGACCTTGACCGAAACGCGCGCGTGGCTGGAAAAAATTGCCGCTCCGGACCTCGCCATTGCGGCGGTGGCCGGCGATATACTGGTCGGCTTCGGCGTACTGCGCGCCGGCAAGGCGCGCCGCGCCCACACGGCGCGGCTTGCGCTGGGCGTCCATGAGCAGTGGCACAGGCAAGGTATCGGCCGCGCGCTGATGGCCGAACTGCTGGATCTGACCGACAACTGGCTCGGTTTGCGCCGGGTCGAGCTCAATGTGTTCACCGACAACGAGCCGGCCATTGCGCTCTACCGCGCATGCGGTTTCGAAGTAGAAGTCCTGCAGCGCGGCGCGGTGTTACGCGACGGCGTGCTGATTGATTGCTATCTGATGGCACGGTTGCGTGAACCGATGCCATATGCCGCGTTGGCGACTCCGGCAACGTTGGCAACCTGAGCAACGTGGACCAACGTGACGTTGGAGACGGCGTCGGCAGTGGACGCAACGGACTACAAAATAATGAGCACCAGCAGGTTTGAGAGAGAGACACCCGCAGCGGACGCGAACGCGCCGCGCATCGTCGTGCGCGCCTGCGAGCCGTCCGACATGGCCGCGGTCGCCGAGATCATGAATCAGCCAGGCGTGCGCCGTGGCACGCTGACGCTCGGTCATCGCACCAAAGAAAGCATGACCGCCTGGTTCACCAGGCTACCGCACGGTGGCGTCGTGCTGTGCGCCGAGCTGGATGGCCGTGTGGTGGCTCACGCCGGTCTCGCGGTGGCGCCGCCGCGCCGCGCGCATAGCGCGGAAATCGGCATTTCCGTGCACGACGCTTATCAGGGACGCGGCGTGGGCCGCGCGCTGTTCGGCGCGCTGGTCGCGCACGCGGATCGCTCGCTGGGACTGCGCCGTATCGAACTCACCGTGTTTACCGACAACGCCGCCGCGATCGCGCTGTATCGCAGTTTCGGGTTCGTCGAAGAAGGGCGCTCGCGCGGTTTTGCCATGCGCGACGGCATGCTCGCCGACGCCTTGCATATGGCGCGTCTCGTCGATGCCCCGGCGCTCGCGCCGACGCACGTGGCCGCGCGTGCGCCGGCCGCGGCACCGCACTGATTGCACTGACAGGACGCCCGCGTGCCTTCATTTTTTATCGATCGCCCGGTCTTCGCATGGATCGTTGCGCTCGCCATCATCGTGGCGGGCGCGCTGGCGATTCCGCAACTGCCGGTCGCGCAATACCCGCGTCTCGCGCCGCCGCGCATCGTGATCGTCGCGAGCTATCCGGGTGCCGCCACGGAAGTGGTCGACGGCAACGTGGGCAGCATCATCGAAGAAAGTCTCGATGGCGCCGACGGCATGCTGTACTACGAGACCAGCAGCGACGGCCAGGGCAATCTCGAGATCGACGCCACCTTCTCGCCGAGCACCAATCCCGACATCGCGATGGTCGACGTGCAGAACCGCTTGAAGCAGATCGAGCCGCGTCTGCCGCAGCAGGTGGTGCAGAACGGCATCAGCGTGTTCAAGGCGTCCAACACGTTCCTGATGCTGGTGGCGCTGACCTCCACGGACGGCGCGCGCGATTCCACCGAACTCTCCAACTACCTGAACCGCTACGTGATGCGCGAGCTGAAGCGCGCACCGGGCGTGGGCTCGGCGCAGCTGTGGGACTCCGACGAAGCGCTGCGCATCTGGCTCGATCCGATGAAGCTGCGCGAGTACGGCCTCGCTGCCGGCGACGTGAACGCGGCCATCATGGCGCAGAACGCCTCCGTGACGGCGGGCACACTTGGCGATGCACCCGCCGTGCCGGGTCAGCAGATGACCGCGTCGGTGAGCGTGAAGGGGCAACTGATCTCGCCCGAGGAATTCGGCCAGATCGTACTGAAGGCGAAACAGGATGGTTCCGCCGTGCGGCTGCGCGACGTGGCGCGCGTCGAGCTGGGCCGCGACGACTACTCGTTCTGGTCGCGTCTGAACGGCCGGCCCTCGGCAACCGTCGGCGTTCAGCTCGGACCGCGCGGCAATGCGCTGGAGACTTCGAACGCGATTCGCGCGCGGCTCGCCGAGTTGTCGAAGAGCTTGCCGCCGGGCGTCGAGATCGAGATTCCTTTCGACACCGCCCACTTCGTGAAGATCGCCATCAAGGAAGTGGTGATCACGCTGGTCGAAGCAGTGGTGCTGGTGTTCTTCGTGATGTGGCTGTTCCTGCGCGATCTGCGTTACACGCTGGTGCCGACGGTGGTGATTCCGGTCACGCTGATGGGTGCGTTTCTCGCGTTGCTCGCGTTCGGTTTGTCGATCAACGTGTTCACGATGTTCGGTCTCGTGCTCGCCATCGGCATTCTGGTGGACGACGCCATCGTGGTGGTGGAGAGTGTGCACCGCGTGATGGAAGAGGAGGGCCTGCCGCCACGCGAAGCGACCCGCAAG
This sequence comes from Paraburkholderia sp. DHOC27, assembly GCF_003429005.1. GTDB lineage: Bacteria > Pseudomonadota > Gammaproteobacteria > Burkholderiales > Burkholderiaceae > Paraburkholderia. The sequence continues at coordinate 761,632 of NZ_QVQV01000002.1, read as the reverse complement.
GCGATGTCGCAGATCGGCAGCGCGATCGTAGGCGTGACGGCGGTGCTGACGGCCGTGTTCGTGCCGATGGCGTTTTTCCCGGGCAGCGTGGGCGGCATTTACCGTCAGTTCTCCGTGGCGATGATTGCCTCGATGCTGGTGTCCTCCTTCATGGCGCTTTCGCTGACGCCCGCACTCTGCGCGAACCTGCTCAAACCGACCGGCACGACACCACGGCAGCGCGATGCACGCCGTGGCATTCGCGGTATCGCTGCGCGTGCCGCCTCGAAGTTTTCGGATGGTTTCGATAGCGCCTCGCACGGCTACCGCTGGCTCACCACGCGCACGGTGCAGCGCATCGCGCCGGTGCTCGCGGTGTACGTCGTGCTGGTGGCGTTCTGCGGCGTGCTGTACTGGCGCATGCCGGGCGGTTTCCTGCCCACGGAAGATCAAGGGCAGTTGCAGGTGATGATCCAGTTGCCCGCCGGGTCGACCCAGGCGCGCACGCTGGGCGTGATCAAACGCGTCGAGCAGATCCTGCACCGGCATCCGGAAATCGCCCACGTCACGAGCCTGATTGGCTGGAGCTTTCAGGGCACGGGCCAGAACGTCGGCATGGCGTTCGTGGAACTGAAGGACTGGGACGCGCGCAAGCTGAGTGCGATGCAGTTGCAGGACCAGTTGAACAGCGAGTTCGGGGTGATCCTCGATGGCCGGGTGGACGCGCAATTGCCGCCCTCGGTGCCAGGTGTGGGCCACTCGGATGGCTTCGTGTTTCGTCTCGAAGATCGCGGCGGTGTGGGGCTCGATGCGTTGAAAGCCGCGCGTGAAGCGTTGTTTGCGAAGGCCAAAACCGACCCGGTGCTCGCCGATGTGCACTCCGAAGATCTGCCGGACGCACCCCGCATCGAACTCACCATCGACCGCGTGAAGGCGTATGCGCTGGGTGTGTCGTTCGACAAACTATCGGACCTGCTCGGCAGCACGTTCGGTTCGACCTACGTGGACGACTTCCCGTCGAGCGGGCAGATGCGCCGCGTGGTGGTGGAGGGCGATGCGTCGACGCGCATGACCGACGACGAACTGATGGCGCTGTCCGTCGAAAACAACGTTGGCACGATGGTGCCGTTGTCCGCGATTGCGTCGAGCAAGTGGACCGTGGGGCCGGTGGCGCTGAACCGCTACAACGGTTATCCGTCGCTCGACGTGAGCGGCCGGGCGGCGCGCGACTACAGCTCGGGCGCCGCGATGCGGGAGATGGAACGCCTCGCCAACGCGACCTTGCCCACGGGCGTTTCTTATGACTGGGTGGATGCCGCGCGCGAGGAAACCGTCGCGGAGCAGCAGACGCCGCTCCTGATCGGCCTGTCGCTGCTCGCCGTGTTCATGGCGCTTGCTGCGCTCTACGAAAGCTGGACGATTCCATTCGCGGTGCTGATGGTCGTGCCGCTCGGCGTGATCGGTGCAGTGGCGGCGGTGTTGATGCGCGGCATGCCAAACGACGTCTACTTCAAGGTGGGCATGATCACGGTGATCGGCCTGTCGGCGAAGAACGCGATCCTGATCGTGCAGTTCGCCCGCGATCTGCACGCACGCGGCGCGCCGCTGAGCCGCGCGGTGATCGACGCAGCGGGGGCACGCTTCAGACCGATCGTGATGACCTCCGCGGCGTTTCTGCTGGGCGTGGCGCCGCTGGTGGTGTCGAGCGGTGCGGGGGCGGAGAGCCGCCGCTCGATCGGCACGGGCGTGTTCGGCGGCGTGCTGGCGGCGACCCTGCTGGGCCTCGTGTTCGCGCCGGTGGCGTTCCATGCGGTGGTGTCGTTGACGCGTGGGAGGCGGAGGGCGGCAGGTGGTTCGGCTGCCGCGGCATCGTCTGCGTCTTCGGCGGGAGCGGCGCGGCATGGTGGAGAGCGTGGCGATGGTCACGCTGGGAAGACGCCATCGGATCGGGAGATGGAGCCGCGGTGAGGGTGGGGCGGGGCAAAGGGTAGGGCGCCTCGCACACCGTACACCGCAGCGGACGCCGCAGCACATCGTAAAACCCCCGCTCCAAAAACAATCGCGCCGCAGACAAAGACCTAAACAAAGTCCCCATCTACGGCGCGAAATTCCAGCTACAGCCTGCTAATACTCGATCTACTCAATCAAACGGCTACCCGCTTACTTCGAAGCCACCAGAATCCACAGCCTTGCCAGATCAGCCGAGCCATCGTCACCCTTGACGGCCTTGAACGCCTGAATCGCCTTGGCCTTCTGTCCGGCTACGAAATACGCCTCGCCCAGATGCAGTTGCGCCTGGTCGGGGTGATCGAGACCACCCTTGGCGATCAGCGCTTCCATCGTCGCCAGCCCCTGTTGAGCCTGGCCAGCGAACACCTGGTTGAAGGCTGCGTCGAACGGAGGAATCGGCACGCCGTTGCTGTCGACCGTGCTCGTCGCACGCTTGTCAGCCAGCGCCTGCAGACGCTTCTCGCGATCCGCGCCGGCATCGTGACCGAGCACGCCGGACGTGAAGCCCTGATCGATTACCTGCTTGCCTTCGACAGTGGTACCCGCAACGATGGCCAGCTGCGTCATCTGCATGTAGTCGTCAGCCGTCGTCAGCGAACCGGTAGCACGGCGCAGACGATAGGTGTCGATGTCCAGTGCCGACGAGTAACCCGGCTTGCTGCGAATCGCCGCGAACAGGTCATCCCAGTACGACTGCTTCGGATGGAACGCCACCAGCTTTTCGAGCGCGCCGCGATACGTAGCGGAATCGTGCGAACGCTGTGCGCAGGTGCCCAGCAGTTGCAGTTGCGATTCGTCCGGTGCATGACCGGCCTTCGCCTGTGCATCCACCGTAGGCTTGAGCAGGTTCACGACGTTCGTGCAATCGTTCGACAGGTAGTACGACTGGACCAGCAGCGTGTGCATGTCCGGATCCGTGCCACCCGCCTTGGCGTAACGCTGTGCCGTCTTGATCGCCGCCGGATAGTTCTTCTGCTGGAAGTAGATGCCTGCGAGGGCAGCAGCGGTGTGCTGCTCGTCGGCGCCCGTCAGCTTGCCGGAAGACAGCAAGGTTTCGTACGCCTGGGCAGCTACCGCGTTGTCGCCCGCGGCGATGGCGGCTGCGCCGCGCATCTCTTCCACCATATAGCTTTCATACGGCGTCTTGTTCGGCACTGCCGCGGCCTGCGAGATCTTGCCCAGCGCGCCCTGGTAGTTATGCGCGCGGTACAGGGTCTGTGCGTCGTTGAGCGGCTTGGCGATTTCCGGGCGCAGCGTGTCGGCAGCGTGTGACGCAACCGGCAGCATGGCGAGGGCAGAGAGCCCCCCGAAAGCGGCCGCCAGCACGGCACGCTTGAACCGTTGATGGATCATTAGCACTCTCACATCCTTATTGCATGTACTGCTCGTTGCCGATCAGACCGATCTTGGTGGCGCCGATGCGCTGCGCCGAAGCCAGCACGGCAGCGACATCCTTGTACGGCACCAGCTTGTTCGGCAGCAGATGAATCTCGGCCTGCACGGGCTCGGCTGCCACCTGTTGCAGGTGCGAGTCGAGTGCGGCGTGATCGGCCAGAGGCTGACCGTTCCACATCATCGTGCCGTCGAAGTCGATATCGATCTGCACCACTTCCGGCTGCACCGCCGGAGGAGGGGGGTTACCCACCGGCAAATTCATCTTGATCGCGTGCGTCTGGATCGGAATCGTGATGATCAGCATGATCAGCAACACCAGCATCACGTCGATGAGCGGCGTGGTGTTGATGTCGACCATCACATCCGGTTCACCGCCGCTCCCTGAACCTACATTCATTCCCATATTCGGCTCCTGTCGACCGCGGCGGACGCCTCAGCGCCCGCTACGGTCTCATGCAATGCTAGCCTCCGCGCGGCGGCGGCTCAGTGATAAACGACACCTTGGCGATACCCGCGCGCTCGCACGCGGTGATCACACGCCCGATGAACTCGTAGCGCGTGTTCTGGTCGCCACGCACGTTGACTTCCGGTTGCGGTTGCATCACAGACACGGTCTTCAACTGCGTGAGCAGCGTCGCTGCATCCACGTGCTTCTCGTTCCAGAAGAAATCGCCATCCCGGTTGACCGCGATCACGATGCTCTTGGGCGTGGTCTGCAGCGGCTGGACTGCCTCACTCGGCAACTTCACCGGCACCGTGTGCGTAACAACAGGAATCGTGATCAGGAAGATGATCAGCAAAACCAGCATCACATCGACTAGCGGCGTGGTGTTGATGGCGGAGATGACTTCGTCCTCATCCCCCTCTTGCCCAACGCTCATAGCCATGATTTACCCCGCTTGTTCGACCAGCGTCGCCTTCTGACCTGCTACGGCACGCTTTGCTTTCTTGCCGCCAGCCAGCAGGACGGTGTGCAGCTGGGCACCGAAGCCACGCACACGTTCCATCACCGACTTGTTACGACGCACGAGGAAGTTGTAGCCGAGCACTGCAGGCACAGCCACTGCCAGACCGATAGCGGTCATGATCAGCGCTTCACCCACCGGACCTGCCACCTTGTCGATCGATGCCTGGCCAGCAATACCGATAGCCGTCAGCGCGTGATAGATACCCCACACCGTACCGAACAGACCAACGAACGGAGCCGTCGAGCCGACCGTACCGAGGAAGGCGAGGCCGTCCTGCAGGCGGTTCGAAACGTTGGTGATGGCGCGGTCCACCGAGACGTCGATCCACGTGTTGCGATCCACGGCTTCGAGGAGGGCTTCGTCGTGGTGTTCGCCTGCTTCGATCGCGGTTTCGGCGATGAAGCGGAAGGGCGAGCCTTCGTCCAGCATCTTCGCGCCTTCAGCCAGCGACGGCGCGGTCCACAGCTGCTCGTCCGCGCTCTTGAAGCGGCGGTTGGCACGGTACTGCTCGAAGAACTTCGTGATCATGATGTACCAGCTGCCCATCGACATGATCACCAGCAGGATCAGCACGAAGCGCGCGACGAAGTCGCCGTTCTTCCAGAGGGCGCCGAGGCCGTAGGGGTTGTTGACCGTTTCCGAGGTAGCCGGTGCCGGCGGCGGCACAGCCTGGTCGGCCGGTGCCGATGCAGCGGCAGCCGTCGGCGCAGCGTCGGCTGCCGAGGCGGCAACCGTTGCGTCGCTAGCTTGTGCAAAGGCCACTTGCGGTGCAACGAAAGTCGTCGCCGATGCGGCGATCAACATGCTTGCCGCCACTGCGGCGAGAGAACGCTTCTTCATGTCTGCTCCAGTTCATGCGTTGAACTTGTACAACGTGACTAATAAAACGCTACCGGTACCGCTCGGTTCGTGGGCTCAGTTCAGGTTAAACGAGAACGGAACCTGGACACGGACCGGTTGGCCTTGGGAAACGCAACTAAACTTCTTTACCGCATTGAACGCCGCACGATCGAGGGAAGAATCCTCTGACGACTTTGCGACGCGCTCATCCGTAATATGGCCCTGCGGATCGACTACGAATTCAATGAGAACATCGCCCGTGACGTTGTTTTCCTGCGCTTCCTTCGGATAGACCACGGATGAACGGACCTGATCGGAGTTCGGGCATGCCACGTCGACCTGTGCGCTGACCGGTTTGGCCGGCGGAGCAGGCGGTGCGGCCGGAGCCGGCGGCGGCGCGGGTTGTGCCACGACCGGTGCAGCCTGGTGCGTAATGGTGGGCTGCGGCGGCGTCGGCACGTTCACTTCCGGCGGCGGCACGAACGGCGGCGGCGGCGGCGCGAACTTCGGCGGCGGCAGTTGCACGACCGGCATCGGCGGCGGAGGCGGCGGTTTCACCGGCTCGATGATCTTGGTTTCGATCGGATGCTGAATGACTTGCACCACCTTGGTGGCGAGGCCATTGAGCAGTGCATAGATCAGCACTATATGGAGGACGAGAACGGCGGCGATGCCGCCAAAGCGGCGTACGGGATTCTGCTGCTTTTTCCCGAACTCGCGCGGGCGCCCGGTTCTGTGAACCGGGGCTGTTCCCGCCGGAAACTGCCCTTCAACTTTCGTTACCACCTTTGTTCCTCCCGGCGTGAACCGCCCATTTCCGTGACTACAGCGTTCTTGCTACGTCGAAACATTGCTGACTTCTGCCCAAACATGGGGCGCGAAAAACATTCTTTGGACTCCAGATGGGATGTCACCGTATTCGCTCGCGATTCAAGCTTTCAAGGCTTTCGGCCCGTCTGAGCTTCAGCGTGGCGACGGCGTGTCGTCTCCGTACTGGAGGCGCAAAGCGCGTGCCCGCCTTGAATAGAGTCTGGTCGGTCCGCGGGGATGAGCGGAGTCGGCCAAAGGTCTATCTGCGTAGAAGTACTAATAGACGATATGTAGTGCATCCCCTTCATTTCGGCGCAGGCTGCGACGGCTGAAAACACGCACTAACTTCACACGTTTTTCATATTCCGGCACTAGCGCTCGGCTATCTTTCCTGCGACGGAACGATATCAGTTCAAAATCGCGCGTCAAACTTTTTTTGATGGGGGCATACTGTGTTTAGAGGATGCGCTCTAAATGGATTGCGCAAACGCGGGGAATTTTGCCTCCGGGAATGAATCGTGGCGCGATTCGTTCCTCTGCGGTGCGATGCCTAATGTTTTTGTAATCTGATGAAGGCTCGTTTTAATCCGTATTTGCATGGCGACCGCCTGACCGGCGACCGTTTGCAATAAAAACAGGCACCAGCCGCAATTGCAATGCGGCGAGATTCTAAAACAGATTGGTGAACTGTGCGCGCACGCGTTGTGCCTCATGGCGAGGCAGCGGGGAACTGCGGGGAAGGGCGTAGAAGGAGCGCGCGACAAGCGACATACAAGCGGCACAGAGGCGGCACGGCAGGGGCGCGCGAGAAGGCGCCCCCTGATGCCGCCCATCAACTGGCCTGGTTCGGAGCCGGCGACGCCACCGGCGCGGCCGCATTGCCATTGTTGACTGAGTTAACCGGTTGCGCAGGCAAGCAGTCGGCTCGATATTGCGCCTGCAGTTTCGCCTGCGCGGCTTCGATATCGGCGGGGTAGTCGGCATTGTCCACGCCAGGCATATAGCCTTGCGCTTCGAGTTCAGCCAGTTCGCGCATCAACTGCTTATGGGTGACTTCGCCCTTGAGCGGCTTGAACGGATAGCTATTGCATTGATGCGGCGTGAGATGCGGCGCCGCCATCGCCGACGTGCTGCCGGCAAGCATCAAAGCCATCAATACGGTGCGGGTCGTGAGTTTCATGGTTGCCATCCTGTGAACGTTGAACCACCGTCACCCCAAAGGGCTGCCGGGATGGAAACAGGCTAGGGGATGGGCGCTACCGGATCGGCGTCAGCACAATGAAGCTTGTTTCATCTGCGGGCCGCGCGCCGCGAACTTAAATTTTTCTTCATGCAGGCGACGCGAGTCGGTTAAAGGCGCGCGCGTAATGTCGAGCCTCACATGGGCTTCATGCGCGCCGGCACGGGCCGGGCCGCCCGAACCCGCACTCAGCCCCAGGCCGGATATGGCATCATGTACCTCCACGGATAACCTCTCTCGCGCCCCGCTCAAGCACGCTGGGCTTGCCGCGACGCGCGAAATGATCATGTCGCGAGTGTTGACCATCGAAGACGACGAAATCACCGCGAATGAAATCGTCGGTGAACTGAAAAGCCGCGGCTTTAGCGTCGATTGGGTCGCGAACGGCCGCGACGGCATGGCGCGCGCCATGAGCGACGAATACGACGTGATCACGCTCGACCGCATGCTGCCGGGTGTCGACGGCCTCACCATCCTCACCACCATGCGCAGCATCGGCATCCAGACGCCGGTCTTGATGCTGAGCGCGCTGGGCGACGTGGACGAACGCGTGCGGGGCTTGCGCGCAGGCGGCGACGACTACCTCACCAAACCGTTCGACCCCGAAGAGATGACCGCGCGCCTGGAGGTGTTGTTGCGGCGCAGTCAAACGCCCACGGCACCCTTCGAAACCCTGCTGCGCGTCGGTCCGCTCGAACTCGATCTGATCTCCCGCAAGGTGCAGCGCGACGGCGCCGAGATCGTGCTGCTGCCCACCGAATACCGGGTGCTCGAATTCATGATGCGCCACGCCGGCCAGACCATCACCCGCACCATGCTGTTCGAAGCCGTGTGGGGCTATCACTTCGATCCGGGCACCAACCTGATCGACGTGCACATGGGGCGCCTGCGCAAGAAGATCGACCCGCCCGGGGTCAAGCAACTGATCCAGACCGTGCGGGGTTCGGGCTACATCCTTGCCTGAGCAGACCACCGAGCAGACACTGAGCGGACCACCTTGACGGACACCTCCTTCCCTGCGCAATCCGCCTTGGGGCGTCGCTGGCATTCCAGCACGTTCCGCCTGATTACGGTGTATGCCGTGATTTTTTCCATCTCGGTGATGTCGCTGCTGGGCCTGATCGGCGCCGCGGTGACGGGCGACATGGAGCGCGAAACCGATGTCGTGATGGAGTGGCAGTTCATCTACTTCGATTCCATGCCGCATTCCGAACTCGCCGACGCGATTCACCGGCGGCTCGAACACGAGCGCATGCACACGAATTACTACGGCCTGTTCTCGCCCACCGGGCAGTTGATTGCCGGGGACGTGCTCAGTCTTCCGCCCGGTCTGCCGCACGACCGGCGCGGCGTCACGTTGCAGCATACGTTGCAGATCCAGGGCGGCGAGCCGTCGCCGGTGGTGCGCGCGATGGCCGAGCAACGCCACGACGGCGAAACGCTCGTACTGGCGCGCGACCTGACCCACATCCTGCGGATTCGCGAAACCATCATCAATGCGCTGATCGGCGGCGGCGTGCTGTGCCTCGTCGCGGGTGTGGTGGGCGGTCTCGCGTTAAGCGTGCGGCAGGTGCAGCGCCTCAAGGCGATCCGCCGTGTCACCCTGGGCATCGCCCAGGGCGATCTCGCCCAGCGTCTGCCCATTGGCGGGCGCGACGAAATCGACATGCTCGCGCATCTGGTCAATCACATGCTGGAAGAAGTGGAGCGCCTGATGAACGAAGTGAAGGGCGCCTGCGACGGCATCGCCCATGATCTGCGCACGCCGCTCGCGCATGTGCGCACCTTGCTCGGACACATCGCCGAACGTGCCGAGACGGGTGACGATATCGCGTTGTCGACGCTGGTGGAGCGGGCCCGTTCCGAGACCGACGCTTTGCTGGACCGCTTCCGCGCGATGCTGCGCATCTCCGAGATCGGCACCTTGCAGCGGCGCGGTGGCTTCGGCGAGGTCGAGCTGAAGACCCTGATCGACGAAGTGGCCGAGCTTTACGAGCCGCTCGGAGAAGCGCGGGCGATCCAGTTCGTGGTCGAGGCCGAGGCGGTGCCGCCCATTCACGGCGACCGGGCCTTGTTATTCGAGGCCTTCAGCAATCTGCTCGACAACGCCTTCAAGTTTTGTCCCGACGGCAGCACAGTCAACATGACACTCAAACAGACCGCCGACGGCCCGCTCGTGACGATCGCCGACAACGGGCCGGGCATTCCCCCCGACGAACGCGAGGCGGTGCTACAACGCTTCTATCGCGGCGAAAGCACGCGCCATCTGTCGGGTTCGGGGCTCGGCCTCAGCATCGTCTCGGCGGTGTTTCGTGTGCATGATTTCACCATGCATATCGGCAATAACGCACCGGGTACGCGGATCAGCGTGGAATGCTGGTCGAGGACGCTCGCATGAATCCGGCGATCTTTTTCACTGCGCGAAGCGGAGGCTGAATGCGCATTCTCTTCGTCGCTACGCCGCATCCTGAATCCGCCTGGCTCTTCAAGGCATTGCAGGAGAGCGCACATAGTTTGCAGCGCGCCGATGATCTGCGCGACGGCGCCTTTCTGGCAGGCCAGGAAGCGTTCGACGTGATCGTGGTCATGTCGCTCGATCCCGGCGCGTATCCGGCGTTGCTGGCGGCCTTGCCGCAGTTCGTCGAAGCGGGCAGCGGCGCGGCCATCGTCGCGGTGCTGGGCCAGTCCGGCGCGCAGGAACGTGCGCGTGCGCTGCGTGCCGGCGCCGATGCCTGTTTTGGCCAGCCGTATTCGTTCATCGAAATGCATGAACGGATGCAGGCGCTGCGGCGCACGAGTGCTTCGCGCGTCAGCCGCGATCAGCCGGTGGCGACACCCACCGCGATGACATTGGCACTGAATCCGCACACCCGCGAGCTGATGGAAGGATCGCGCCGCGTGGAAGTGACGCGGCGCGAATATCTGCTGCTCGAATGCCTGATGCGCCAGATCAATGCACCGGTGCCGCGCGATCAACTGATTCGCTATGCGTGGCCGGAAAAGGAAGACGTGGACCCATCGAGCGTCAATCTGGTGGTATCGCGCCTGCGTCGCAAGCTGGCGCAGCATTTGCCGGAAGTGCGGATCGAAACGATCAGCCGCTACGGCTATCAGATTGCGATGACGCCGCGTTAGCGGCAAGTGCGGCCAACAAGCCGCGCGAATGTGCAGCAAGCGGGCGCGCTGACCCAGCAGGGCAGCGCGCTCGTTGCGTTCATGAGCCGAAGTAGATGTTGCAGAAGCTGGCGGGTCCCACACAGCTATTGGCCGAGCTGTTGGCGGCCTGCGGGCCCGGCCCCGCGCAGCCGGCCAGCAGCGCACTCGCGGCGGCCGCCGCGAGCGTCCAGGCAATGGAGCGTTTGAGCACAGAACGGACTTTCATGAGTGCGCCTTTGCCAGACGTGTCAATGCGCGTAGACCGTCGAGTTCAGGTACGCCAGCTGGCCGTCCTGTTCGGCGTGTACCAGTTCCTGATAGACCTGGGCGCGCGTCTTGCCTTGCGTGGGCTGGCCATACGGCGCAACCCATTGACCTGCCGATTCAGGCGCCTGCGTGGTATTGGCGGCCACCTGGGTGGTTTCCGTTGCCGACGTGTTCGAGGGCGGGTTGCTCTGCGCAAATGCCGAAGCAGTAGCGGTGACGCCAACCAATGCGATAGCGATTGTCAGGGATTTCATTTTGGCATCCTAAAGATAAAAGTTTAAGGGACTCAATTCGGGGCTCAGTACGAGGTTCAGGCACCGCGGCGCGAATCGCGAATCCATTCGTCGTCCGGCTAACTAGAAGGATAGTCGCCGGGCTTTAGCGGATCGGTGGTAAGAAAGTGAAAAGAAATTTATCGGCGCGACGTGCGAAACGGCTTGCTGGCAGGGCATTCGGCCCTGCGCTGTCGAATACTTAAAAGCTTTTTCATGAAGCCGCCGAGTCGACACCCCAGCCGCCGCCCAGTGCCTGGATCAGCCCCACGGAGGCGAGCAGACGCCGCGTGTTGACCTTCAGGGCGAGCGTTTGTGTGCTGAGTTCGGTGGTCTGCGCCGTTACTACGTCCAGATAGCTCACTGCGCCGTCCTTGTAGCGCGACATGGAGAGCTTCAGCGTACGCTGCGCATCGACCAGCGCTTCGTTTTGCTGGGTTGCCTCGTCGCCCAGGTGATGCAGTTGCGCGAGATTGTCTTCGACCTGCTGGAAGGCGAGCAGTACCGTTGCCTTGTACGTCGCGCCGTTCTCGGCCAGCTTCGCGCGTGCTTCCTGGGTCATCGCTTCGCGGCGGCCACCGTCGAACAGTGTCATCACGAGGCTCGGGCCGATCGACCAGATCTCGTTCGGCGCCATGATCCACGGCGACAACGTATCGCTCTGGAAACCGCCATCGAGCCCCAGCGAGACGTCCGGGAAGAACGCCGCTTTCGCTACGCCAATCTTCGCATTGGCTTCGGCGACGCGCCGTTCCGCTGCGGCGATGTCGGGCCGCCGTTGCAGCAATGCGGCAGGCAGGCCGGCCGGAATCGACGGCAGATACGCGAGGCCAACCGCGGGCGCGAGAGAGAACGACGAAGCCGGCACGCCGGTCAACGAGGCAATGGCGTGCTCATAGAGCGCGCGGCGCGCCTTGACGTCTTCGGCCGAGGCGCGTGCCGAGGCAAGCTGGGTTTGCGCGCGGGAGACGTCGAGGTCCGACGCAATGCCACCGGCGTGCCGGCTCATCGTGAGCTTCAACGCGCGTTCATAGGTGGTGATGGTGTCGGCAAGCAGTTGCTGTTGCTCGTCCAGCCCGCGCAGATTGAAGTACGCATCCGCGAGGCTCGCCTGCAGGCTGAGCCGCACCGAGGCGAGATCGGCGTCGCTGGCTTGCGCCGCCGCCTGACCCGCCTTCACTTCATTGCGCACCTTGCCCCACAGGTCGAGGTCGTAATTGAAGCCGACGTCCACCGTATTCGAGCCGTACACCGACGGCTCGCCGCCGCCGCGCAACGGCCGGTTGTCGGATTGCCGGTTGCTCGACACATTGGCGTTCAAGCCGATAGTCGGGAAGAGGCCGGAGCGCGCCTGGTCGAGATACGCCGCAGCCTCATCGTGGCGTGCCACGGCAGCCGCCACGTTCGGATTGGCCTTGGCTACCTGCACTTCGAGCTGGTCGAGCTGCGGGTCGCGGTAGACCTCCCACCAGGCATCACGGGGAATCTGATCGGCCGGCTTCGCGAGTTGCCAGGCGCCGCCTTCCTTGAACGCCGTGGGTGTCGCCGTGGGCGGCACTTGATAAACCGGCGCAAACGAGCAGCCGCTAAAGAGCGCGCTGACCGCGAGCGCGACGCATGCCGTGCGCCTGAATCGGAATCTGCGCGCAGCCTTAACCATGAACCGGCTCCCGGTGCCGTTGTGCACGTTGCGCAAGCTGGGCGGCCGGCGTACTCGCGACGTTGGTGGCGTGCGGGTCGGACAAACGTACGGCGTCGCCCGTAGCGATCGAATCCGGCGGATTGTCGATCACGCGGTCGCTGGCATCCAGACCCGTGCCGATCTCGACCTGCGTGCCGAGGTCCGTAGCGATGGTGACGGGCTTCAGGACCGCGTGGTTGTCCTTGTCCACCACCGCGACCTGTAAGCCGCTCTGGCGGAAAATCAGCGAACTGGCGGGGATCAGCAACGTGTGCGGATTGGTTGGCATGGCGAAATGAACTTCCGTGTATTCGCCAGGAATCAGCAATCCGCCTTGATTGTCGACTTCCAGTTGCACGAGCAGCGTGCCGGTGGATGCCGTGATCGAATCGTCGGTATCCACGAGTGTGGCGTTGAACTTCGCGCCTGGGCGTTCGGGCACCGTCAGCGTCGCTGTCATGCCGGGCTTGATGGCCGCGGCGTCGCTTTGCGGCACGTTGACGTAGACCCGCAGTTTGTTCGCGTCCGACACGGTGAAGAGCGCGTTGCCCTGACCGCCGCCCGCGTCGATCAATGCGCCGATATCGGTCTTGCGCGCGGTCACGATGCCGTCGAACGGCGCCGTGATGCGCTTGAACGACTCCAGCGCTTCGAGGCGGTTCACGTTGGCCTGGGCGGCGGCCACTTCGGCCTGCTTGGCGGAGAGGTCACCGGATTTTTCGTCGCTGGCCTGCTGCGAGACGGAATCTTCCTTGAGCATCTGCGTCCAGCGCGCGGCCGTCGAGGCCGCGAGCTTCTCGTTGGCTTGCGCCGTCTGCAGATCGGCCTTCGCCTGCAACAGTTGCTGATCGAGGTCCGGCGTGTCGATGATGCCGAGCAGTTGCCCGGCTTTCACATGCGTGCCGATATCCGCGTACCACGCATGCAGATAGCCGGGCACGCGCGCGTAAATGGGCGCGTTGACGAAAGCCGACAGGTGGCCCGGCAGGATCAGCGTCTGGGTCGCGCCCTGCGGGCTCGGCGTAAACGCCGCCACGGTGGGAACGGCCTGTTCGGCCGACCATGTGGTCATTTCCTGTGTGGCGTGTACCCGGCTCAGGATGCCGGTCGTCACGATGCCGGCGGCGGCGAGCAGCACCACGATGCCGACCAGCTTCAGATGACGCAAACGCTTCGGAGAACTGATCTCGATCTCAGTGGACATGGAGCACTCCAGATTCGGAAGAGGATTGGTCTTGATCTTGATCCTGGTCTTTCACGGGCGGGTGCCTTGCGGCATCGTTGCGGTGAACCAGGCTGAACACGACGGGCACGAACAGCAGCGTCGCGAAGGTTGCACAAATCAAACCGCCGATCACGGCGCGGCCGAGCGGGGCGTTCTGTTCGCCACCGTCGCCGAGGCCGAGCGCCATCGGCGCCATGCCGATGATCATCGCGAGCGCGGTCATCAGCACCGGGCGAAAGCGCGTAAAGCCGGCTTCCATCGCCGCCACCAGTGCGTTGCCCGTGACCGCAAGCCGTTCGCGCGCGAAGCTCACCACCAGAATACTGTTGGCGGTCGCCACGCCCATGCAGAGGATTGCGCCCGTCAAGGCCGGCACGGAGAGTGGCGTATGGGTGGTGAACAGCATCCAGACGATGCCGGCCAGCGCGGCGGGCAACGCGGTGACGATCACGAAGGCGTCGCTCCACGAGTGGAAATTCACCACGATCAACATATAGATCAGCACGATTGCGCCGACGAGGCCGAGCAACAGTCCAACGAAGGCGCTGTTCATGGTCTGCACCTGGCCGCGCAAGGTGACGACGGTGCCTTTGGGTACGTCTTTCGCCGTGGCATGCAGGATGTGCTGGATATCCGTGGCCACTGCGCCCAGGTCGCGGCCCTGGGTGGTGGCGAAGACGTCGTAGAGCGGTTCGATGTTGTAGTGCGAGACCACGGCGTCGCCCACGCCCCGTTCGATCGTGGCGATGCCGCCGAGAATCTGCGACTGGCCGTCCTTGCTGGTCACCGGCAGATTGTTCAGCGCGGAGAGCGATTCCATCCGGTATTGCGGCGTCTGCGCGACGATGGGATACGACACGCCATTGCGCGGATTCAGCCAGAAAGTCGGCGACACCTGGCTCGTGCCGGAGAGGCTCGCCACCACCGAGTTGGTCACGTCGTCTTCAGTGATGCCCAGTTGATCCGCACGCGAGCGATCCACGGAGACGGTGAACTGCGGATACGTCGAGGCCTGCTGGATGCGCGTATCGGCAATGCCCGCAATCAGCCGCATCCGGCGCATCACTTCATTCGCGTAGCGACGATTGCCCGTCTGGTTCGGTCCTGCCACCTGCAGATCGATCGGCGCCGGTGAACCGAAGTTCAGGATCTGGCTGACGATATCCGCCGGCAGGAACGAGAAGGTCGTACCGGGAAATTCGCGCGGCAGCAGCTTGCGCAGCGTCTTCACGTAGTCCGCAGTGGGCGCATGATTTTCGTTCAGCGCAATCATGATGTCGCCGTCTTGCGGTCCCGTCACGCCGCTGTTGTTGTAGGTGAGGTTGATACCGCTGTTGGGCAAGCCGATGTTGTCGATGATGCTGCGCAGCTGGTCCGGCGGAATCACGCGGCGCACGGCGTTTTCGACGTGATCGAATTCAGCGGCCGTGTCTTCGATGCGCGTACCAATAGGCGCACGCACGTGCAGCGTGATTTCGCCCGAGTCGATATTCGGAAAGAAGTTGCGGCCGAGCCACGGTGCGAGCAGGAACGATGCGCCCACCACGATCAGAAAGCCCACCACGAAGCGTTTGCGATTGGTGAGTGCAAGGCCGAGCACGATGCGATAGACACCGCGCACGCGTTCGAAGCGATGTTCGAAGCCACGCTGAAAACGCACCAGCGGATTGCGCGAAGGGGCAGCCGTGTGATGGCCGCCGTGTGTGTCCATAGCGGCGGCGAGTTCGCCGGACGCGTGACCGCCCGACACGTGCGGGCGCAACAGATACTGCGCGAGCATCGGCACGAAGGTCCGCGACAGCACGAACGAAGCCACCATCGCGAAGATGACGGCCTCGGCCATCGGCACGAACAGGAAGCGCGCGATGCCGTTCAGCAACAGCATCGGCACGAACACGATGCAGATACACAGCAACGACACGAACGCCGGTCCAACGATCTGCGCAGCGCCATCCATGATCGCGCTGCGCACGTCCTTGCCCTGCTCCAGGTGCCAGTTGATGTTTTCGATCGTGACGGTGGCGTCGTCCACCAGAATACCCACGGCGAGCGCGAGGCCGCCGAGGGTCATCACGTTGAGGGTTTCGCCCATCGCCGAGAGACCGGCAATCGCGGCCAGCACGGCAAGCGGAATCGAGGCCGCGATGATCAGCGTGGAGCGCCAGCTGCCGAGGAACAGCAGAATCATCAACGAGGTGAGGGCGGCGGCGATGATGCCTTCGCGCGCCACACCGCTGACCGCGCCTTTGACGAAGGTGGACTGGTCGCCCATCGTGACGAGCTTTAGGCCGGGCGGCAGCGTCTCTTCGATGCGCGGCAGTTGTGCCTTCACGCCAGCAATGATGTCGAGCGTCGAGGCCGAGCCGTTCTTCAGAATACTCATCAGCACGGCGCGATGGCCGTCCACCCGCACGATGTTGGTTTGCGGCGGATAGCCGTCGCGTACGTGCGCCACGTCGCGGATATAAATGGTGGCGCCATCCTCACTCCTGATAGGCAGGTTGTTGAGTTCCTGCAACGAGAGCGGGCTGTTGTTCAGCGTGATGTTGTATTCGAAGCGGCCGATTTTCTCGGTGCCTGCCGGAATGATCTGGTTCTGCTGCGCGAGCGCATTGGCCACGTCCTGCGCGGACAGCTTCTTGGCTTGCAGCGCCTGCGGATCCAGGTCGATCTGCACTTCACGGGTCTTGCCGCCATACGCGGTCGGAATGGCCACGCCAGGCACGCTCAATAGCTGTGGACGAATGAAGTTGGTCGCGTAGTCAGCGAGCTTCTGTTCGTCCAGCGTATTGCTAGTCAGTGCCAGTTGCAGCACCGGCACCGTCGACGCGTTGTAGTTGAGAATCTGCGGCGGCGTCGTGCCGGGTGGCATCTGTTTGAGCACGGTCTGCGATACGGAGGTGACCTGGGCGGTCGCCGTGCGGATATCCACCGTGGGCTGGAAGAAGATCTTGACGATGCCGTAGCCGCGGAACGATTGCGACTCGATGTGCTGCACGTCGTTCACCGTGGTGCCGAGCGAACGTTCGTAGTAGGTGACGATGCGCCCGGACATGTCGTCCGGTTGCAGACCGGCGTAGTTCCACACCACGCTGATCACGGGAATGCGGATGTCCGGGAAAATATCCGTTGGCGTGCGCAGTGCGGATAGCGGGCCGATTGCGAGAATCAGCAACGCCAGCACGATGAACGTGTAAGGCCGCGTTAAGGCAAGCCGGACTATTTTTAACATCGAAAGCTGCTCCGTTCGGGGACGCGAATCACACCGCGTACGTAAGGCGGTCAGGGCAAGTACGGATGGTGCTTTGCCCGCTGTCGGTATTCTGGAGAGCAGCCCCTAACAGGCGGCGACTAAAAAAATGAAACAACTTTTAGACAGGCAACATGCTGCGCAAAACGACGTTGCAACGGCGGATACGACGCAGGCATGCTCATGTGCGTGCAAATGTGCGTTGCGTTTTTCTGAGGGCGATAGAAACGTGGACTGCGCGTGAAGCTTCAGCCGAACAGATAACCCGAGCCGCGAATCGTGCGAATGAGCGGCCGTTCACCTGGCACATCGACCTTCTTGCGCAGACGTCCCACATGAACGTCGATCAGGTTGGTGCCCGGATCGAAGCGGCAGCCCCACACGGCTTCGAAAATCATCGTGCGTGTGAGCACCTGGCCCGCGTGCCGCATCATGAATTCGAGCACGCGAAATTCGGTGGGCTGCAATTCGAGTTCACGTTCGCGGTGCGTGACGCGCCGGCGCACGAGGTCGAGTTGCAAGGCGCCGGTGCGCAGCACGGCGTCGCCTGATGCCTGGCGGGGGCGACGGCGCAACAGCACTTCGATGCGCGCAAACATTTCTTCAGCGGAGAAGGGCTTGGTCAGATAGTCGTCGCCGCCGGCGCGCAAGCCCTGCACGCGATGGTCGACGTCGGACATCGCACTCATCACCAGCACCGGCGTTTCCATGCCGACGCCGCGCATGGTGGCGAGAATCGTGAGGCCGTCCAGATCGGGCAGCATGCGGTCGAGCGTCACGATGTCGTAGTCGCCCGCCATCACCTTGGCCATCCCTTCGCGACCGGTACGCGCCACTTCGACGGTAAAGCCGTGCGCGCTGAGCGTGCGTGCGATGTCGTCCGCGATCATCTCGTCATCTTCGATGGTTAGTATTTTTGGCATGATTCGCGAGGATTAGACGGTGCAATCAGGCAACAGCGCGCAGCGTGACGGGTTTGTCCGGCGCGCGATACTGGCTCACCGCGAAGTCGATGAAGCTGCGCACTTTCATCGAAAGGTAGTTGCGGCCGGAATAGAGAATCGACACGTGCCGTGGGCCGCCGTTGACTTCGTAGGGTTGCAGCACCGCCACCAGCGAGCCTTGCTGAAGATCGTCGCTGACGAACGGCAGCGGCAGCAATGCGATGCCCATGTGATTGAGCGCGGCGACGCGCACCATGGCGCTGCTGGTCGCGGTCAACGCGCTGCCGGTGCCAACGCGATACACGCCCTTGGCATCGGCGAATTCCCAACTGCGCGAGGTGCCGTCAGAGACCGTCAGCAGTCCGTGGCGGCTCAACTCGGCGGGCTCGCGCGGCGTGCCGTGGCGCGCCAGATAGGCAGGCGAGGCCACCGTCACTTCTTCGATGCTGGTGAGCGTGCGGCTTACGAGGGTCGAGCTGGCAAGACGCCGCTCGTCGGAGAAGCAGACGTCGAAGCCGCCCTCGACCATGTCGATGTGCGTATCGAACGTGGTGATGTCGAAATCGACACGCGGATGCATCGCACGGTAAGCCGCGAGCAGCGTGCCGAGGCCAGATGTAGCGAAGGTCATGGGCGCGGCAATGCGCAAGGTTCCGCTCGGATCGCGGCTGGTCTGCACGAGGTTCGATTCCATCTCATCGAGTTTCTCGATGATGGTCCGGCAACCGTTGAGATACTCGCGGCCCACTTCGGTCAGCGACAAACTGCGCGTCGTCCGGTTGAGCAGGCGCATATTCAGATGAGCCTCGAGCATGCTGACGCTGCGCGTGACAGCGGCGGCGGACATACCCAGTTGCCGCGCCGCCAGATTGAAACTGGCGAGATCGACGACCCGTGTGAACACCCGCATGGCTTGTAGCTGGTTCATGGTTATAACGCCCGGATGAGGAGAATGCGTGCATCATGGGCGGTCACGGGTAAAACGGCACTGCCAGCTTGATTAAGTCTTTTTTAACTTGCTGCAATGTTCATGAAGTCTGCGCTGCGAGCAAAAAAAAGCGCGGACAGAGCCGCGCTTCTAAGGAGATTTTCTTGAACTAGTCCGCAGTGATGCGGACGAGGCAGTATAGGTTGGCACTGTGCTGAAGTGCGCGCGTGAATTGAAAGTCTGTCCTGCAGGTTTTGCAATAACGCGGCCGCTCGTGGTGGAGCCGCGTCTAGTTCATCAACGCGTGACTCTCTTCGAGTTGAGCGAGATGCTTGCCCAACGCCTCGTGCAGCTTGGCAAGACTTGGCGTAGGCAACGCAAAGCCGGCCCAGCCCAGACCCGAATGACGCATGAACAGCACGGCGCCTTCATAGAGCGGATGCTTTTCGGTGTGCCAGCAGGGATCCATCTCGATCACATACTGATGCGTGCGCGAGGGCTCTTTGGCAATCTCCGGACGCATGGACGCGCGAATCAGCGCGAGACGCTCGATCACGGCATCCACTTCTTCGGCGCCCAACACCACATGGCGTTCGTCGATGGTGACGTCGACCGCGTGGGTGCCGTACTCGTTGATCATTTCGATGGTCATCGTCATGCTGCGACTCCTCATACCTGACACGATGGGCCAAGTATGGAGCGAGACCACGGCCGGATGTCTGAAACAGCGCGACTGTTTGATGAAACTTTCTTTAAGGAGCGCGCGGACTGAGCTATGACGAAACCCTTACGCTGAAAGGCGTGAGGAAGCTTGAGAGAAAAAACGCTGGAAAGAAAGCGCAAAACGCGAAGTGCCAGCAGACACGACCCGCCGTCTAGCGGAAATACGCCTTGGTGTTTTCGTGCACGTCCGGGCAGGCGAGCAGTTCGGCCGGTGCCATCCAGATGTAGTCGCTATGCTGCTCGAAGCGGCCGACTCGCGACGTGTCACGCAGCACGAGCATGTAGCCGAGCACCACGTAGTGCGTGGAGATATCCGCCGCGCCCGCGAAATTGTCGTCGTAGTGATGTTCGAACACACCGCGAAAACACGCGCTGTGCTGCGTCATGTTATCGAGCCCGAGCTCTTCGCTGACAATCCGGCTAAAGGCGCCGTTCAGCGTTTCGTCCTTGCGGATGCGGCCACCGGGCACGAACCAGCTACCGAGCGCCGGACGGTTGACGCGGCGGCCCAGCAGCACACGGCCGTCGCTATCCACCACGATCAGGTCGATCGAAATGAGCGGCGTGAGGCGGACGACGTCGAGAAATTCTGGTCGGGCAAGCATGGTCTCGTTTTTCAGGTTCTTCACGTTCGGCACGCACGGTCCGGTCGATACACAGACGGATTGAGTCTAACGTCTCGCGCCGCCGCGCCACATTTCGCATCCCTGCCAAATGCGCCGAACTCTCTGCACATCAGGCCAAACGCTACTGCGCGACATAACCCGCAGGTGTGGTGACGTTCGCTTTCGCCACGGCGGCGTTGGTGGAGATCACATAAACAGGTGCTTCACTCAGCGCGAGCGTGACGACACCGTCCTGATACGTCTGCGTGGAAGCGTTGCCCATCATGTCGAGCACCGTCACCTGGCCGGCAGTGCCTTTCGCGTCGACGCGCAGGGCGTAGGGCACCTGGTAGGTCGAACTGAAACCCTTGCTCGCGTTCCAGACCGCGTTGTCGTGGGTCCAGAGCGCGGTAATCACGGCGCCGTTATTCAACTGCTGAAACGCGTACGCATAGACGCCGGCGGGCACGCCGTTGACGGGGCCAAGCGTGTTGGTGCCGTCGATGATGCGGGTCATCGCGGCGGTCGCCATGGCCGCGGGTTTGGGACTGATAGACGACGGGCCGAAGGCGCCTTGCGGATTGCTCAGTTCGAAGAACAGCCCGTAGCCGATCTGGCCGGGAAAGTCGTTCATATAAAACAGGTAGGTGACGTCCGCGCCCTCGCCGAGCAGGATCAGGTGCGTGCGCGCGACGACTGCGCCTTGCGCATACAACACGTTCGGCGTGGGGTAATGGGCGCCGTACTGCGTGCCGATATCGTAGCTGATGCCGGTTTCCGTCACGAAGAGGCGCGCGCCGGGATGCAGCGTGCTGGCGATCTGGCGGCGCAGCGCGCGCATGGTGGCGGGCAGCGACTGCGCCGCCTTGCTGGCGTCGCTGTCGCCGTCCAGGCGCTCGGGGGGATGGGACGGCGAGGTGCCGATATCGTAGTAGCCGTGAATCGACACGCCGTCGAGATATTTGGCAATGCCGAGCGGCGTCAGCCGTTGCAGCCACTCCGTGTTGGTGGCCACCGACGCGTTGGTGGTGCCCATGATGATGGCGTCCGGGTCGGTGGCGTGAATGGCCTGCCAGGTGGCGCGATACAGCGCGACCAGGTTGGCGTCCGTATCGCGCCACGGCAGGCCGCTGTCGTAATCCGGCTCCCAGGTCACCTGATAGTAGTTGTGTGACTGTTTCGGAAAGCGCTCGGTGCGGACGTGATTCGACTCCTGGCCGACCCGGTTCAGGAAGCTCTGGTAGGCGGGCAACGAGACCGGCAAATAGCTGTGCGTCTCTGTATGCGTCGGACTCGCCCAGGCGGGAATACCGTCGAGCTGGATCAGACGCATCAGGTCGCCGGGCTGGAAAAACGACGCGAGTGGGTGCGTGCTGGCGTCGAAAGTATTGGGGCCCTTGGGCTCCATCATGTACCAGTTGCGGTTGTCGTTGACCCAGCGCAGGCCGAGATCCGGATAGAGCGGCCGGTAGCCGTCGCCGTCGCAGCAATGCTGGCCGGGGGCAAGGTACGCCGCGCCCTGGCCGCCAAAGCGGTGCAGATCTTCGCGTGCATAGGTGGGCGGGGTCAGCACCGCGGACACATCCGGCAGCACGCCGAAGCTCGCCATGCCGGCGGGCCGCGTGCCGCGTGCGGGCAGGGTCGTGCCCGCGGAAGCGAGGGTCGCATTGACCGCGAAGTATCCCGCGAGGGTCGACGTGCATTTGAGGGCGACGGTGTGCGAACCGGCTGTGACCTTGAAGCGCCCGGACGCTTGCACCTTGTCCCATGCGTCGACGATCTGCCACGTGAGCGTGTCCGCGTTTTGCGTGCGCGTGGTGAAGGCGAGCGTAAGGGGATGGTCGAGCGCGAACATGCGGGTGCCGTCGCTGCCCGGTGTGTCCGCTTCGAGCGGGGCGCCTTCCGTTGGCGCGTTGCTGGGCGCGCCGGGCGCGCCGCAGGTTAGCGTGCCGTGGTTGCGCGTGTCAGCGGCAGAGGTGGCCGCGGTGGCCGCGGTGGCCGAGGCTGCTTCCGGCGAGATGGCCGCAGCCGACGCAGCCGGAGCAGCGTTCGCGGCATCCGTGGCCGCCCGCGCGGTCTCGTCACGCGGACCACAAGCGGTGATTGCGAGCGCAACCATCAAACGGAGTGCCGCGTCGCGGGCCACCCGCGTTACCGGCGTCACATGCGTGCGCCACGCGCCGGGCTGCGCCGCGCGGCGCGCCCCGGCTGCGTCCTGTGTGCTGGCCGCGAAGTCTCTCTTCATCGAACCGGTCCTGTGCGCGACCCCGCGCGCCTCGCTCGTTCCCCGCGCTGTGCCGGGCGCCGAACCAATCGTTCGGGCGCCACGGGCAGAGCCGCAGCGTAGTGTTATTCCGCCCGCCAGGCGTGACGTTGAGGATCAGCATATCGGCTGCCGCCTGTCCGTCCACGCCAAATATCAGGCGCGATATGCATGTTTTCGGCGGTTTCAATGTGCCGGCGCCTGCAAGCTTTAATTGGCACCATTGGCAATTGATGCAAGCCTGCAATCTTCTAACGGATTGCCTGCGAGCCCGATTTATACCGCCTTAACGGAGGCTCATGAAGTCCGCCGCATCGGCTTTCCGGCGGGCTTGGTGGGTTAGCCCACAAAACCAGTCTAATAGGGCTATAACGCCAGTTGTATTTACCTCGCCAGTTAAAATATGATGAAGCCGAAATCGACGCAAAGCCAATCGGACCATTGTTTCAAGGTTGAATCAATTCCGGAGGGGGTGTAAGGCGCGGTAATCCGGCCAGAAATCTTCGTCGCGGTTGAGGACAAGGTATCCCGGAGATCGGTAAAAATTAACCCGCCTATTTTGATGGATCGTTTTCGCAATAGATTCGCCGGAATTCACTTTTGGAGTTCACCTTTGAAACGTTTTTGAGGTTCCAGGCGTGTTCTGTGGGAGGGTAATTGCCGCAATCCCATACCACACGGTCCCTGGAACGAAGTGTGCGTTGTTGCGACGCATCATCATTATCACAACAGGCCGTCGTACGAGGATGCCCACCAGGGATATCCCTCTCATGCAGTGCAACATCGCCCATTGCGCGGCGATTTCGCCTGTCGTACCTGCCTGCATCCGCTCGATCGATTTGTCGATTTGTCCGACGTTTTAATGCCGTCTTTAAATCGTCGGCTAAATGACATTAATCGGCCGAGCGGTAATTTAGTCCGGTGCCTGTAACAGTCGTACCCAATTTCTGATTTGCGAATTTGCATATAGCGACGCAATCCGCCAACACAGCGCGTATTTCCGTCACTATCGGTTTCAGCGGTTAGCACATAGCTATGATGCACCGCAATGAGATTAAAAAATTCAGAAAATCAGACGAAATGGCCAACAATGCATGACATGGTAGGGGAGAGATCATGCCGCATTTGTCAGTTGATACTGCGAGGATTACCTGGCTACACACGCCTAACGTCAACGTTCGATGTGCGGCTCGCCGCATAGGCATTCTGCTATTCGATCGTTTTGGCCTGCTGGGCGCGGGGATCGTAGCCGAGATGTTCCATACCGCCAACGAGATTGCCGCGCCACACAGCGGCGATGATCCCCCTTACGAAGTGCAGTTCCTGTCGATGGAAGGCGGCAGCATTGCCAGCTCGTCGTCGGCCCGCATGTGGACGGATGGCGTCGACGCCCGTTACAACAACGGCTTCGACATCCTGTTCGTGGCAGGCGGCTACGGCGCCATGACGGCAGCGCGCGACGAACGCCTGCTCGGCTGGCTGCGCACCGTGCGCTCGCGCACCCGCACCATCGAACCGATCGCCGAGGGGCGCCAGATTCTGGCGGCCGCGGGACTGGTCGACGTCGACGATATCCGCCACGCTCATCCCTACCTGACGCATATCGGTGGCGGCGAGCAGGCCCTGAACGAGACCCGTGAACATCACGACTCGGGCAAGAGCGCGCTGATGTTCATCAAGCGGGACCTCGGTCTCGACGTGGCGCGCAACGTTGCCGATCGCGTGATGCCGGGCATGGGCGCCGCGCTGATGCCGCGCCTCGCCGAGGGCGGCACGATGAGCGTGGGCGAAAAGATCCGCGCCGCGGCCCGCTGGATGGAGGCCAACTGTGACCGGCCCGTGTCGGTGGCGGACGCCGCTCACGTGGCGGCCATGAGCGAGCGCAATTTCCTGCGCCGCTTCAAACACGAAATGCACGTCACGCCTTCAGATTACCTGTTGCAGGTTCGTTTGCGCATTGCGTGCAACTTCCTGACCGAGACGGAACTGCCGGTCGACAAGATCGCGCGGCGCAGCGGCACCGGCAACGGCGATCGGCTGGCCAAGATCTTTCGCAAGCGCATGGCGCTGTCGCCAACCGAGTATCGGGCGCGTAGCCGTTCTGCCTCGCAGGGTTGAGCCGGTCAGGGGAGCCAGGGACATCAGGGGCCTGGCTGCGCCCGCGCGAGCGAATCGCGTATCGACGCTAGTGGAATAAGAACGTCCTGGTTAGTAGTAGGAGTACTAATAATGGAAAAGGCGTTGCGGGAAGGGGTAACTGACGATGGCAGTGCCGGCGGGGATGCCGGCAATTCGCTGCCCGTCGCGCAGGCGGTCGCCGACGCAGGGTCGGCGACGGCTTGCATGGACATTGCACCCGTGATTCTGGCGGGCGGCTCGGGCACACGTCTGTGGCCGCTGTCGCGTGAGCATTATCCGAAGCAGCTGATCGACGTGATCGGCACGTGCTCGCTGTTGCAGGACACCGTGCGCCGGATGGACGGCTTTCCCGCGCCGTGGGCAGTACGCAAGGCGCCGCTCATCGTGTGCGGCGAAGAACATCGTTTCGTGACGGCCGAGCAGTTGCGCAGCAGTGGGGTCGCCGCGCAGCTCGTGGTCGAACCGGCGCGGCGCGATACGGCGCCGGCGCTGACGCTGGCTGCCGCACTCGCCATGCGCGATGGCGAAGACGTGATTCTCGTGGCGATGCCCGCGGATCACGCCATCCTCGACATCGCGGCGTTTCAGCAGGCCATTGCGCAGGCTGCCGAACACGCCGGACGCGGCGCCATTGCCACGCTAGGCGTGCCGCCGACGCGGCCCGACACGGGCTTTGGCTATATCCGCCTCGGCGACGCAATGGATGGTGGCGCATACCGCATCGAGCGCTTCGTCGAAAAGCCCGCGCTCGAACTGGCGACGCAATACGTGGCATCGGGCGCGTACTGGTGGAACAGCGGCATCTTCGTGGTGCGGGCGTCGGTGTGGCTCGAACTCGTCAAACGCCTGCAACCGGCGATGGCCGAGGCGTGTCTCGCCGGTATCGAAAGCGGCCGCATGGACGGGCCGTTCTTCCGGCCGCAGACCGAAGCCTTCGTCAAGGCACCGGCGGATTCGATCGACTACGCCGTGATGGAACGTCTGGGCGTGGCAGGTCCGGTGGGCGAGCCGTTCGAAGGCGTCGTCGTGCCGCTGGTGGCAGGGTGGTCCGATCTGGGTTCGTGGGATGCCGTATGGGGCGCGCTCGACAAGGACGCGGCCGGCAACGTCGGACGCGGCCGGGTGTTGTTCGAAGGCGCAAGTTCTTCGTACGCGCATTCGGAAGGCCGGCTGGTGGCCTGTGTGGGAACCAGCAACGTGGTCGTGGTGGAAACCGCGGATGCGGTGCTGGTGGCGGATCGCTCGCGGGTGCAGGACGTCAAGGGGCTGGTCGCGCGCATCAAGGCGCAGCACTCGCCCGAGGCGGACGAACATCGCAAGGTGCGCCGGCCCTGGGGTTTTTACGACTCCATCGACCACGGCGAACGGTTTCAGGTGAAGCGCATCGTGGTCGATCCGGGTTCGCGGCTGTCGCTGCAACTGCATCACCACCGCGCGGAACATTGGATCGTGGTGCGCGGCACCGCGATGGTCACACGCGGCGACGAGCATTTCCTGCTGAGCGAAAACGAGTCGACGTTCATTCCACTGGGTGTGCGGCACAGGCTGGAGAACCCGGGCAAGGTGCCGCTCGAAATCATCGAGGTTCAATCGGGATCGTATCTCGGCGAAGACGACATCGTGCGGTTCGACGATACGTATGGTCGCTGCACTTGAGTCTGGCGTAGTAAGCGAATCTGTTTCGATGCGGGTGGGGAGAGAAAAATGATTAAGCCTTCAGCATTGGCTGCGCGCCTCGTGGATGTCACGTTGATCGTCGCCGGCGCGGGCATCGCGTCTAACGTCCGGTTCGACGAACTCGGGCAGAGCAATATCTACTATGCGTTCGTGGCGTTTTCCGCCGCGTTCGCGCTGGCCTTGTTTCCGGCTTTCGGTGTCTACGTGTCATGGCGGGGCCGCTCGAAGATCGAACTGATCGGCCAGGTGTCGCTTGCGTGGATCACCGTGCAGATCTGCGCGCTCGCGCTGATGTACACCCTGCACCGCAGCGATTTCGTTTCGCGTCTGTGGTTCGCCTACTGGACGGGTACGACCGGCGCGCTGATGATCGTCGCGCGCTTCGCGGTGCACCGCGTGCTGGCACGCGTGCGGCAGTCCGGCATGAATCTGCGCAAGGTGGCGGTGGTCGGGCGCGGCGAACATGCCGCCGCGCTCGTGCGCAAGATCGACGGCTGTACGGCAGCAGGTTTTCGCACCGTGGCCGTGCTCGACGTGTCACGCGATCAACCGGCCCTCGGCGATGTGATTCCCGATGTGCGCGGCTTCGACGACATGCGCGAATTCGCCGACTTTCTGCGCGCCCAGGATGTCCACGAACTGTGGCTCGCCTTGCCGCTTTCCGAAGAGCAGACCATCTACGAATGCGTGAAAGAGCTGCGCGACGATCTCGTGAACATTCGCTTCATGCCGGATCTGCGCAGCCTCGCGATGTTCGAAAGCACCATGATCGATCTGCTCGGCGTGCCGGCCATCAACCTGGTGGCCTCACCGCTGTCACAGACTTCGCAGCTGCAAAAGGAAATGTTCGACCGGCTGTTCGCCGCGCTCGCGCTCATTTCGCTCGCACCGCTGCTGCTGGGCATTGCCATCGCTGTCCGGCTGTCATCCCGCGGACCGGCGATCTTCAAACAGAAACGCAAAGGCGCGGACGGCCGGGTCTTCACGATCTACAAGTTCCGCACCATGCGTTTGCACTCCGAAGCGGCGGGGTCGCTGCAACAGGCGACCCGCCACGACAGGCGCATCACACGAGTGGGCGCGTTCTTGCGCCGCACGAGTCTCGACGAGCTGCCGCAGTTTTTCAACGTACTGCGCGGCGACATGTCCGTGGTCGGGCCGCGTCCTCACGCGCTCGAACACGACGATCTCTACCAGAAGGTGGTGGCGGGCTACATCCAGCGTTACCGGATCAAGCCAGGCATTACCGGCTGGGCACAGATCAATGGCTTTCGCGGTGAAACCGATCGAATCGAAAAAATGGAGCGGCGAGTGGAGCATGACCTGTACTACCTCGGCAACTGGTCTTTCGGGCTCGACATGCGCATTATCGCGGCCACGATCGTTAAGGGCCTGGTGCATAACAATGCTTATTGACGCGAAGAAGGAGACTAATATGTGTCAAATAAACAGCGCGATGAATAAGAAGGGCGTCCCGCATGCGATGGTTCAACATGCACGGACGCTGGGGCTCATCACGACTTTCGCAATGCTGGCAGCATGCTCGACCGTCCCGGGTCAGCGCATGATTACCCCGCCCACGCTGCCCGTCAGCAACACCGACGACGGCAAGGCCACCGGCGCCGAACAGGTGCCGATCACCGATATCACGCTGGCAACCGTTCAGCAGGCCCAGCAGGCCTATATGAACGGCGACGGCAACGACCTGACGCCGCTCTTCAGCAAAGCCGGTCCTTACAAGCTGGGACCCGGCGACGTGCTGCAGATCACCGTCTGGGACCACCCCGAACTGGCGGCCGCGCTCGGCAACCCGACTGAATCCACGCGCCCCGCGGATGCGGCGCTCGGCTTCGTCGTGGATCACGAAGGCAAGGTGCAGTTCCCGTATTGCGGCGATCTGCCCGTGCAGGGCAAGACCGCCGAGCAGGTGCAGCGCATGATTTCCGCTGACCTGAGCAAGGTGATGGTGAAGCCGCAGGTCACCGTGCGCGTGGCGTCGTACCGCTCCGCGCAGATCTACATCGACGGTGAAGTGCGCACGCCGGGTTCGCAGACCATCAACGACATTCCGATGACCTTGACCGAGGCCATCAATCGCGCGGGCGGCTTTAGCCCCACCGCCGATCAGGGCCATGTCGTGATCGTGCGCGACGACAAGACGTACTACGTCAACGTCGCGCAGATGCTGCACAACAACCAGAACCCCTCGAAGATCGTGCTGCAAAACGGCGACATTCTGCGCGTCGAGGCACGTGAGGACTACGGCGTCTACCTGATGGGCGAAGTCAACAAGCCCGGCACGGTGCTGCCGATGCGTAACGGCAGGCTGTCGCTCGGCGAAGCGGTTTCGCAGGCGGGCAGCATCAACAACGGCACGGCCGATGCGAAAGAGCTCTACGTGATCCGCGGCGGCCCCGGCATCAAGCCGCAGGTGTATCACCTCGATGCGACCTCGCCGGTCTCCATGCTGCTGGCCAACCAGTTCGAACTCGAGCCCAAGGACATCGTGTACCTCGATGCCGGCGGCCTCGTGCGCTTCAGCCGTGTGCTGAACCTGTTGTTGCCGCTGGTCAACGCAGGCCTGACCGCGGCAGTTGTCACGAAGTAATCCGCAACCGGGTCCGTGACGCACTCACGGACCCGGTCTCGGCTCAACACACTTGTTGTGCGGGATTGATGACATGGCTACCAACTTCGAAAACCGATATATCGATGTCCAGAGCAGCGATGAGTTACGCCTGTCGGACTACCTGACGGTCATTACGCAGCATTGGCGGATGATCCTGGGGGTCACGCTGCTGGCGTTACTCATCGGCACTACCGTGGCGTTTGTCCAGACGCCGGTGTACCGCGCCGACGTGATGATCCAGGTGGAGGACACCGCCAACAACGGCAACGGCAACGCGAACGGCAACAAGGACGCGTTGCAGACAATGGCGTCGATCTTCGACACGAAGGCGGTCACCTCGGCGCAGATCGAACTGATCCGCTCGCGGCTCGTCATCGACGAAACGGTCAACAAGCTGCACCTGGATATCACGGCTGCGCCGCGTCACTTTCCGGTGATCGGCAGCCTGCTCGCGCGCTGGCGCGGCACGGATGGCCTCGCCTCGCCGCTGTTCGGCATGCCGGAATATGGCTGGGGCGGTGAAGAAATCAACGTGTCGCTGTTCGACACGCCGAAGGAACTGTACGCCAAGCCGTTCGTGCTGACGGTGTTGCAGGACGACCAGTACGTGGTGACGGACGAGAACGGCACTGAAGTGCTGCGCGGTCATGCCGGGCAACTCGCGCTTGGCAGCACCACGCGCGGTCCGGTGCGCCTGCAGGTCGATCATCTGGTGGGACGCCCCGGCACGAAGTTCGATCTGACGCGCTGGTCGACGCTCGACACGGTCAACCATCTGCAGAAAGACATGAACGTGGTGGAGACGAGCGTGCAGTCGGGGATCATCGCGGTGACGCTGGAAGGCGTCGATCCGGATCTCACGGCGGCCATCGTCAACGGCATCGCACGGCAGTACGTGCAGCAGGACGTGGATCGCAAGTCCGCCGAAGCGGAACACACGCTGGCGTTTCTCGACCAGCAGTTGCCGCAGTTGCGCAGCGAACTCGATCAGGCCGAGCAGCGTTACAACAACTTCCGCAACAAGCAGGGCACGGTGGATCTGAGCGAGGAAAGCCGGCTCTTGCTGCAACAGATCGTCGAAAACAAGACCAAGCTGGTGGACCTTCAGCAGCAGCGTGCCGAACTGGCGACGCGCTTCACGGCTGCGCACCCGGCGGTTGCGGCGCTCGACGCACAGATCTCGCAACTGCAAAGCGTGCAGGGTTCGCTCACGCACAACGTCTCGACCTTGCCGGATACGGAGCAGACCGCACTGCGTCTGCTGCGTGACGTGCGGGTGGATACCGAGCTGTACACGAACCTGCTGAACAGCGCGCAGCAGTTGCGCATCATCAAGGCAGGCCAGGTGGGCAGCGTGCGCGTGGTCGACTATGCGGAACCGCCCGATGATCCGGTGCGTCCGCAACGTGCCCTGCTGATCCTGATCAGCGGTGGCCTCGGTCTCGTGCTCGGCATTCTGGCGGCCTTCACGCGCAAGACGCTGTATGGCGGCGTGCAGAACACCACGGAAATCGAATCCGTGCTCGGCGTGCCGGTGTGCGCGGTGGTACCGCGCAGCACCTTGCAGAACCGCGTGCAGCGCAATGTCGGATTGCGGCGCGCCGGGGTGCATGTGCTGGCCGCGCAGGCGCCGGACGACGTCGCCGTGGAAGGCGTGCGCAGTCTGCGCACGACGCTGCAATACGCGTTGACTTCGGCACGCAACAACGTGGTGATGCTGACGGGTTCGCGGCCGGATGCCGGCAAGTCGTTCATGTCGGTGAACCTGTCGGCGCTGGTGGCGTCGGCGCACAAGCGTGTGCTGTTGATCGACGGCGACATGCGGCGCGGCGACATCCACAAGCATTTCGGTCTGCCGCATACACCGGGCCTCTCCGATGTGCTCAACGGTGCCGACCCGCAGGAGTGCGTGCTGCACGACGTGCTGCCCGGTCTCGACATCCTGACCAAGGGCGGCCTGCCGGGCAATCCTTCCGAGCTGTTGATGAGCGATCGCTTCCGCACCTTGCTGGAGCATTTCTCACGCGGCTATGACCTCGTGATCGTCGATACGCCACCGGTGCTTGCCGTGACCGATGCTGCGCTGATCGGCAAGCACGCGGGCACGACGCTGATGGTGGTGCGGCACGGCCGTCATCCGGCGATGGAAATCTCCGAGGCGCTCAAACGCCTCATCAATGCGGGCGTCAATCTGCACGGCGTCCTGCTCACCGATGTGCCGCCACCCAAGCTCAATCTGGGCGGCTACACCGGGTACTACGGTTACGAAAGTCGCGCGGACTGACGCAACGCATTACCGCACCGACGTTGGTTTTTTTATGCGCCTGGGCCTGAGTGCCCGGCGCGCCGCTCTGCAGTCGAACGTTTGACGAGGGGAACAAACATGGATCGTAAGGTCGCTTTGATTACCGGCGTGACAGGACAGGATGGCTCTTATCTGGCTGATCTGCTGCTGTCCAAAGGTTACGACGTGCATGGCATCAAACGACGTACATCGCTTTTCAACACGGATCGCATCGACCACCTGTGCTGCGATCCGCACACCGCCGACCGCCACTTCTTCCTGCACTACGGAGACCTGACGGATTCGTCGAGCATCGTGCGTATCATCCAGCGCGTGCAGCCGGACGAAATCTACAACCTGGCTGCGCAAAGCCACGTTGCAGTGTCGTTCGAAGAACCGGAATACACGGCGAATGCCGACGCGCTCGGCACGCTGCGCATTCTCGAGGCCATGCGTATTCTCGGCCTCGAAAAGAAGACCCGCTTCTATCAGGCGTCCACTTCCGAACTCTACGGCCTGGTGCAGGAAGTGCCGCAGAAGGAAACCACGCCGTTCTATCCGCGCAGCCCGTATGCGGTGGCCAAGCTGTACGCCTACTGGATCACGGTGAACTATCGCGAAGCGTATGGCATGTATGCGTGTAACGGGATTCTGTTCAATCACGAATCGCCGGTGCGTGGTGAGACCTTCGTCACGCGCAAGATCACGCGTGCCATTGGCCGCATTGCGGTGGGACTGCAAAAGGATCTGTATCTGGGCAACCTGTCCGCGTTGCGCGACTGGGGTCATGCGCGCGACTACGTGGAAATGCAGTGGATGATGCTGCAGCAGGAAAGCCCGGAAGATTTCGTCATTGCCACCGGCCAGCAGTACAGCGTGCGCGAGTTCGTGCAGGCGGCGGCTGCCGAACTGGGCGTGACGGTGCGCTTCGCAGGCGAAGGCGTGGACGAGATCGGCGTGGTCGAGAAAGTGGAAAGCAAGGAAACGCGCCTCTCGCCGGGTGACGTGATCGTGCGTGTCGATCCGCGCTACTTCCGGCCCACGGAAGTCGAGACCCTGCTGGGCGATCCGTCCAAGGCGCATGCGCGGCTCGGCTGGAAACCGTCCACGTCGTTCAATGCGCTGGTCAAGGAAATGGTGCGCGCCGACTATCAGATCGCACGCCGCGATGCGCTGGTGACACTGGCCGGCTTCACGGCTCTCGAACATCACGAGTAACGGTCATGGACAAGAGCACGCGGATCTTCGTCGCCGGGCATCGGGGCATGGTGGGCTCGGCGCTCGTGCGACGTCTGCAGGCGGACGGCTACACGCAGATTCTGACGCGCACCCACGCTGAACTCGACCTGCTCGATCAGCGCGCGGTGCAGCAGTTCTTTGCCAGTGAGCGGGTGGAAGTGGTCCTGCTGGCGGCGGCGCGGGTGGGCGGCATTCTCGCCAACGCGACACAACCGGCGGACTTCATCTACCAGAACCTCGCCATCGAGACCAACGTGATACACGCTGCTTATCAGGCGGGTGTCACGCGTCTGGTGTTTTTCGGTTCGTCGTGCATTTACCCGAAGGCGTGCCCGCAGCCGATTGAAGAAGCGTATCTGCTGAGCTCGCCGCTGGAAGCGACCAACGAACCGTATGCAATTGCCAAGATTGCCGGCCTCAAGCTGTGCGAAGCGTACAACCGCCAGTACGGCACGAAGTACGTGGCGCTGATGCCGACCAACCTTTACGGTCCTAATGACAACTACGATCTGCGCACGAGTCACGTGCTGCCCGCACTGATCCGCAAGGCCCACGAAGCCAAGCTGAATGGCGACAGTGAACTGACGGTGTGGGGCACGGGTACGCCGCGCCGCGAGTTTCTGCACGTGGACGATCTCGCGGCGGCCACCGCGTTCGTGCTCGAACGCGAAGTCGCGGATGGCTTGCTGAACGTAGGGGTGGGCGAGGATCTGTCGATTCGTGAGATCGCGCAGCAGGTTGCGGAAGTGGTGGGCTTCGACGGCGAGATCGTGTTCGATCCGTCGCGGCCTGACGGCACGCCGCGCAAGCTGCTGGATGTCTCGCGTCTCACGCGGCTTGGCTGGCGTGCGCGCATTGGCTTGCAGGAGGGCATCGAGGCGACGTATCAGGATTTCATTGCGCGTTTCGGCGCAGCAACGCTCTCCGAAGGGACGGTGTGACATGGCAAGCGGTTCCGTGACGATTTTCCATAACGTGGTCTGGTCGCGTCATAAGGGTGTGGTGTTTTCGGCCCTGCACGACATTTCGGCGGCCAGCCCGATCAAGTATCAGATTGTGCAGATCTCCGACACGGAGCATTTCCGGCTCGGCTTCTCGGATGTGGATTACGGGTATCACCAGTATCCAATGCGCAAGCTGTTCGATGGCTGCTACGAAGACGTGCCCACGTGGCGCATGACGTATCGCCTGACAATGGAAGTGCTGCGCACGCATGCGGACCTGGTGGTGTTGCCGGGCTATCACCGCCCCGAGTACTGGGCCATGTTGATTGCGTGCATTCTGACCGGCAAGCGGCGCGCGGTGTTTTGCGATTCCACCGGACGGGACCGGCCGCGTCGGTTGCTGACCTCGATCCCGAAGCGCATGTTTTTCGCGCTGTGCGACGGCTATTTCGGTTTCGGTGAACGCAGCCGCGAGTATCTGATGTCGCTCGGCGCGAAACGCGAGCGCATCTTCATTCCGTGCCAGGCGGCGGCGCTGCCGCGTTCGTTCGTACCGGAGCAGGCGCTCGATCAACGTCTGCGCGCGCGCAGTGGCCAGGCGCCGGTGTTTCTGTTCGTCGGGCGGCTCTCGCAGGAGAAGGGCGTCGACGCGCTGTTGCAGGCGTTCGGCGCGATCGTGCAGCGGATTCCCGCGGCGCAGTTGCGCATTGTCGGCACCGGCCCGCAGGGCGAGCAGTTGCAGAAGGCCGCCCAGGACGCGGGCATCGCGCATGCCGTGCACTTCGTCGGCAGTCTGCAGGACGAAGGACTGTCGCGCGAGTATTTCGGCGCCACCTGCATGGTGCTGCCGAGTTTCAGCGAGCCGTGGGGTCTGGTGGTCAACGAAGCGCTCAACCACGGTTGCCCGGTTGTCGTGAGTGATAACTGCGGTTGCGTGCCGGAACTCGTCATCGACGGCGTGACAGGCTATGCATTCCGTTCGGGTGATACGGCGTCCTTGCAACGCATGTTGCTGCAGGCGCTGGAGGCCTTCGCCGATACGGAGAAAACCGCTCGCGCATGTATGGAGGTGATTGGGCGGTTCGATCCACCGCATGCTGCTTCGAACATCGCACGTGGCTGCGCCATGATGCTGGCGCACTAGCCGGGTGTTGCACCTGGATGCACGGATTTGACATGCAGCGCCGGCGCGCGAGGCATGGTGAGTGGATGGGAGGGGTATGAAAATATTAATCGTAGGGCTCAACTACGCGCCGGAGCTCACGGGTGTCGGCAAATACACCGCTGAAATGGCGGATGCGCTGGCCTCGGAAGGACATGACGTGCGCGTGGTCTGCGGGCCGCCGTATTACCCGCAGTGGCGCATTGCCGAAGGCTATAGCGGCTGGCGTTATCGTGCCGAGCGGCGTGGCGCCGTGCGCGTGCTGCGCGTGCCGCTATGGGTGCCGGCGAAGCCGACGGGCGCCTCGCGTCTGCTGCATCTGGCGAGCTATGCGGTCAGCGCCATGCCGGTGCTGATGGCCCAGCTCGTCTGGCGTGCCGACGTGGTGATGAGCATCGCACCGAGCCTGATGAGCGCGCCGGGTGCGTGGCTGGTTGCGCGCCTCTCCGGCGCGAAGTCGTGGCTGCACATTCAGGATTACGAAGTCGACGCGGCCTTCGATCTGGGCGTGATCGAAGGCAAGCGCTCGCGGCGCGTTGCGCTCGCGGTGGAACGCAGCCTGCTGAAGCGTTTCGACGTGGTATCGAGCCTCTCGTCGAAGATGGTCGAGCGGGCGCTCGCAAAGGGCGTCGATGCGCGCAGGACGTATTGCCTGCCGAACTGGGTCGACACGCGCGCCATCGTGCCGCTCGCGCATGCGCAGCATTATCGCAAGCTGCTCGGGCTCGACAGCGACGCCAATCCGCAAACCGTGGTGCTCTATTCGGGCAACATGGGTTCGAAGCAGGGGCTCGAGATCGTCGTCGCGGCGGCCGTGCAACTGGCGCGGCGCACCGACATCAGCTTCGTGTTCTGCGGCAGTGGTCCGATGCGCGAACAACTCGAAGCGCGCTGCGCCGGTTCGCCCAACTGCCGGTTCATTTCCTTGCAACCGGTGCATCAGCTCAATCAGTTGCTCAATCTCGCGGACATTCACGTGTTGCCGCAACGGGGTGGCGCTGCCGATCTGGTGATGCCGTCCAAACTCGGCGGCATGCTGGCGAGCGGCCGCGCGGTGATCGCGATGGCCTGTGCCGGTACGGAACTGTATGACGTAGTGGCGACACGCGGGGTCGCTGTGCCGCCGGAAAACGTCGGCGCGCTGGTGGAGGCGATCGAGGCGCTGGCGGCGGACCCCGTGCGCCGTGCGGCACTCGGTGCAGCGGGGCGCGAGTATGCGGAGCGCAGCCTGTCGAGCGTGAGTGTGTTTGCAGCGTTGAACGCGAAGCTGGCGCAGTTGTGTGGCAACGATGCGGTGGTCGCGCGCTCGGCTAGTGTGCCGTCCACGATGAACGGCGGTGTGTCGCACGAAAAGCTCGCCGAGACGCCGCTGGAATCGACGCAGGTGGATTGAACGGCGCAGTTGATTTGAATGGCGCCGGGCTGACCCGGCGCCAGGCTTACCAGGGTGATTTGTAGATTTCGTGGCGCGCGGCACCGGTTGCGGTGCCGTCGCCATAGAGTTGCAAGGCTGCGTTGCCGGCAGCCGGTGCCTGGGCACCCGCAGCCAAGGTGCCCTTGCCATTCGCGAGTCCGGCGGCTGCACCGGCCTTGGCTTTAGGAAGCGGTGCATTGCGGGCCTGCGGCGTGCCAGGGTCGTTGAGCATGTGTTCGAACGCGGTGGTGCCCTGGCCATTGGCGCCAGCGGCAGGCTGGCGCGGTTGATAGGCGTCGCCGTAGGCAGCAGGACCGCCCAGCAGTTGCGCGTCGTCGCCGGTCGCATTGAAGGCGTTGCCATTGGCCGCGCGATTGGCGGCAGCCGCTGCGCCTTGTGCCTCTGCTGCAGGTGCATCGCCGTAGTTGGCAACGGTTTGTGCGTGCGCAGTGCCGGTGGCAAGCGTGAGCAGGCAGGCGAATGGAACGGCGAAGCGAAGAGCGAATAAAGGGCCGCGGGAAAGTGAGTTCATGGCGGGGTTCCAGTGCGATTCATGAGGGCGGGACACAGCGTCTTGCCCCTACCTGTGCATGGTACCGGCAACCGCGCCACAGCTTGATTGGCGGGCCAGTCGAAAGACGACAAAGCCTGTGCACATCAAGCCAATCGAGAGGTCGCAAAATCGAAACGCAGCAAGGACTGGGCACAATTTATCGCAGGGTTTTCGCAGCGGCGAAGGGGTAAGCGCGGCGTGAAAACGACGGCATACGGCGGTTCTCCGTCACATGAACCGGATGCAAGTGGGGTACATAAGCAGATGAAACGCGACGAAATCAATGCGCCGGAAGAGTGGGGTTCAGGGGCGCCCGCTTCTTCGATAACGGTACCGCGTGTGATCGATCTGAGCCGCGCCGGCAAGGGCAACTATGTGCGGCGTGTGAGCCGGCTCACCGAGGCACTGTGGTTCCTCGTCGAGGCATGCGTCATCAACAACAAGCTGATTCCACTTTCGGGTGTGCGCGTGGCGCTGCTGCGTCTGTTCGGCGCGAAGATTGGCCCGAACTGCCGCTTCGTGCACCCGCTGCGCGTGAAGGCGCCCTGGAATCTCGAGGT
Organism: Paraburkholderia sp. DHOC27; assembly: GCF_003429005.1. GTDB lineage: Bacteria > Pseudomonadota > Gammaproteobacteria > Burkholderiales > Burkholderiaceae > Paraburkholderia. The sequence continues at coordinate 724,475 of NZ_QVQV01000002.1, read as the reverse complement.
GGGAGCGAATTCGTGGTTCGGTGTCGATGCGTGGATCTACAACCAGGCGCCGATCCGCATTGGCGCGAACGTGTGCATCTCGCAGGGCGCTTTTCTGACCACGGGTTCACACGATCACGCCACCACGATGGATCTGCGCGTGGCGCCCATCGTGATCGAAGACGGTGTGTGGATCGCTTCGAAGTGCGTGGTGCAGATGGGCGTGACGATCGGACGTTCGGCATTGGTGACGCCGCTCTCGGTCGTGCATCGTTCGCTGGAAGCCGAAGGCATTTACGGCGGCAATCCGGCGCAGTTCATCAAGAAGCGTTTTCCTCAGGCACGCGGCCAGTAAGGCGCGCGGATACGGCTGCACAAGAATCAGGGGAGCGGGGATGTTCATCGACAGCCGCAGTGTTGAAGATCGGACGGTTCTCGAAACAACCGTCTGCATTATCGGGGCGGGCGTAGCGGGTATCACGTTCGCACTCGAAATGGACAAGCTGGGCATTGATACCTGCGTGCTGGAGAGCGGCGGGTACAAGCCCGACGACGAGACACGCGATCTCTATCGCGGCGAAAACGTCGGCATTCCATACACTTTCGCCGACGGCAGCCGCAGCCGCTTCCTCGGCGGCAGCAGCAATTGCTGGGGCGGCTGGTGCCGTCCGCTCGATCCGTGGGACTTCGAGAAGCGCGACTGGGTGCAGGACAGCGGCTGGCCGTTCGGGCTGGAAGAACTGCAGCCGTATTACGCCCGCACCCATGCGCTGCTGCAACTGGGGCCGCAGAATTTCGATCCGGCTCATTGGGAAGCGTCGATCAATCGCGCGGACGTGCGTAGGCATCCTCTACCGAGCGGTACGGTGCGCGACACGATTTCGCAGTTCAGCCCGCCGGTGCGCTTCGGCAAGCAGTACCGCAGCGAACTGCTGAAGTCGCCGCATGTGCGGGTGCTGCTGTACGCCAACGCGCTCGACATTGAAACCGACAGCCACGCGCAACGGGTCAATCGCATTCAGGTGGGCACCTTGAGCGGGCGGCGCTTCGCGGTGTCGGCGAAGGTATTCGTGCTGGCCACCGGCGGCATCGAAAACGCGCGCCTGCTGCTGGCCTCCAACCGCGTGCAGTCCGCGGGCCTCGGTAATGGCCATGATCTGGTGGGCCGCTATTTCATGGACCATCCGCGTGTGATGTCGGGCAGCATCCGCTTTAACAAGGCGTGGGCGCGCAACAAGCTCTACGACATCAAATACCACTACCAGAACGATGCCGTGAAGGCGCACGGTCAGCATATCTCGTCACAGTTCGCGCTCACCCAGCAAGTGCTCGAACGTGAAAAGCTGCTCAATGCGCGCGTCTGGTTCTATTCGATGTTCTACGGCGAAAACACGGCGGGTGCGGAAGCGCTGATCCGCTGCAAGCAGGCCGTGCTCAAGAAAGACCAGCCTGGCTGGAGCCTCACGCGCGATCTGCTCACCATGGCCATGCATCCGGTCGAGGCGGGCGCCTTCGGGGCGGCACGTCTGTTCCAGCCGCGTGCGCTGATCACGGACGTGAAGTTTCAGACCATCGTCGAAGCCGAGCCGAACCGCAACAGCCGCGTCACGTTGTCGAACCAGCGCGACCAGCTCGGCATGAACCGCGTGAAGGTGGACTGGCAATTGACAGAGCTGGTGAAGCGCACCTTCGACCGCACCAACATCCTCCTTGCGGAAGAGATGGAGCGCGCGGGCGTGGCGAAGGTGACGCTCGACGAGCCGCTGGAAGGCAAGCCGTGGCCCACGCAACTGGAAGGCACGTGGCACCACATGGGCACGACGCGCATGCACGATTCGCCGAAGCAGGGCGTGGTGGACAGCGACTGCAAGGTACACGGCATGGCAAATCTGTACGTGGCCGGCAGTTCGGTGTTCCCGACGGTGGGCGCAAACTTCCCGACCATCACGATCACGGCGCTGACCTTGCGTCTGGCCGAACACGTGGCGCACACGCTGCGCGCGCATCACGCAGTGCCGTTGACCGACGTGGCGACGATGGGACAGGTGTTTGTCGGCAATGGCGAAGCCGCGACGGAGAAGCTGCCGTTCGCCGCTGAAGTGCGGCCGCTGCGCGAGGATATGCTGTTTCTCGTCAAGAAGTGACACGAGGCTGCGGGCGCTACGGCGCCCGCGTGCGTCACGTGGAAAGGCCCCGCTAGCGGGGCCTTTTACATTTGAACCACCATGGCTTATTCCAGCACGAGGGAACGTTCCCTGCTGCCGCCAATGGGGCGCCCTTGCTGCAACACGCGCAGCAGATCGGACGACATGGCGTCGACCGTAAAGTGGCGCTCGAAGCATTGCATGGCCTGCGCGCGCATCACGTCAGCGGCAGCCGGGTCGAGCCGCAGCCAGCGCGCGAGACTCTCTAGCGTGCCTTGCTCGGTATCGGACGCCACGAATCCGGCGCCGTCTTCGGCCACTTCGCGCCAGATATTCACCTTGTCGGAGATCAGCGCGGGCAGACCACAGCCGAGTGCTTCAGCCACGGCGATGCCGAAATTCTCCTGATGCGACGGCAGGACAAACGCATCGCTCGCGTAAAACGCGCCCCACTTGGCATCGCCTTGCAGCATGCCGGCCCATGTGACGTGTCCGGTGATGCCCAGGTCCTTGCACAGTGTCTGCAAGGTGGCGCCCCAGCCGATACTGTCAGGCCCAGCCATCACCACATGCGCCGACGCATCGTGCTGGCGCGCAGCGGCGAATGCCTTCAGCAGCAGATCGCAGCCCTTCTTCGGATGGATACGGCCGAGAAACAGCAGCAGACGTTTGCCGCGCAGTTCGGGATGCACCGCATAGAACGCTTCGCGCAAGTCGGGCGCGTGCGTGGGCGGGCGGCTCGTGCCGAATGCCACGACTTCCTCGTGCGCCCGGTACAGGCGGAACGATTCGCGCGCGAGGCGGCACTCTTCCTGCGTGGTGAAGACCACCCGTGTCGCGTCGCGCAAGACCCGATATTCCGCCCACGGCCAGTACAGACACTTCTTCAGATGCTTGAGCGGGTAGGTGTGCTTGAACCACGGGTCCAGCATGCCATGCGGAAACACGTAGTACGGCACGTTGAGTCGGCGCAACGCTTTCCACGTCGCGTAGCTGTGGTACTGCCACAAGCCGTTGACGATCACGGCGTCATACAACGGCGCATGCGTGGTGAGCCAGGGCACGAGTTCCTGCGTATAGCCGTAAAAGCCTTTGCCGGGACCGAGCGCGTGCACGGGCAGCGGGAATTCCTTCACCCACGGCGCAGTGGGGTCGTCGACGGTGGCGACTTCGATCTGATGGCCGAGCGCGGTCATGTTGAGACCGCTCTGGCGCACACCTTCAGTTGGACCACCGGCGCGCGGATCCAGCGTGGACAGCAGATGAAGGAGTTTCATGAGCGTGCCCTGCCATGCAGGCTGTGCGGCAACTGTCCCATGCCGGCGTGAGCGTCGAGGTTGCCGGCTGGCCACTGCGCGACGCCCGCGTGCGGCGTCATCACCGGAGCGCGATGCGGACGATGCGCGCGGCGCGTGGCGCGTACGCGCAGCGTCTGCGCGATGCGTGCGTAGCTCGCCACCACCAGCCCGAGCGCGACACCGTAGATGAGCCCGGAAAAACGCGGTCCGAGTGGATTGCCGCCAATCGAGGTGGCGGGCAGCGCGGCGAGCAGCAGAATGGAGCGGCCCAGCACCGGCAGATACAACAGGTTCGGCATGCGTCGCCGCCACTCGCGATGCGCCTGCGACGCCTTATATAACGCATACAGGATGGCGAGCGGCATCGCGATGCCAAACAACAGGCCCCCGGCGAACAGTTGATAGACCCAGAAGTTGTGGCCGGCGACCCATTCGTGAATGGCGAAGAAATCCTTCGCACTCATCTGCCCTTGCAGATCGGCGAGGTAAGTGGGCGAGTAGCGATATATGTGACCGTACCCTTCGCCCAGCAGCAACGAAGAGGGCGTGCCGGTCACCTGATCGTACTGGTCCTTCATTTCAGCGAGCCGCGTGATGGTAGTCGGATCGACCCCGGCTTCGGTTTCCTTCGAGGCGAAGATCCGCTGTGTCCAGTGGGCCGACACACTCGGCATCAACGACGCCACCCCGACAATGGCAACACCGATCAGCAGACAGATCATGATGGCGCGCGTGGCAGCGCGCAGCAGATGCCGCAACGAGGGCGCGCTGAGCCACGTGGCGAGAACGAACAGCAGCGCGGTGCCGATCAGCAGCGAGCGTGTCACGCTCAGCAGTTCGATCACGACCGTACCGATGAACAGCGCAATGGCGAAGCGTGTGTGACGGTGTGCCACCACGAATTCGTGCAGCAGGATGGCCTGCAAACCGAGGAACGTCACGGAAACGATGTGAAAACGCACCTTGTCGAGACCGCCGCCGGTCGCCACGCCATACACGAAGCTGAATACGAGCGAGAGGACCATTGCCCAGAACAGGGCTTTTTCGATCTGCGCGAGGCGTACGTCGCTCCACGGATGGCAGGCCACGAAGTAGCCGAGCAGAAACAGCATGAACGGCAGCAGCACGCGCAGATAGTTGCCGAAATCATTGCCTTGCAGCAGTTGCGTGACGGCGCTGCCGAGCACCGTGGCAAGCAGCCCCCACGTGATGAGCTTGCGCAGATGCGAGCGGCCTTCGAAGCGCGGCGCGATCAGCAGCAGCAACAGGCCCGCACCAACCGAGGGGACCACGAGCAGGATTTGGGCGAGATGGCTGGAGGCATCCTCGGCCGCCTTGAAATCGAGCGCAAGCGGCACGAGAAAGAGCCAGATCCAGACGGCGGTGAATTTGTTGCGCACGGTCGGCTTCTCCTGAGCGAAAAGGGCGCAACCGGGCGGGCTCATAGGGAGCCGGCAGTGCGATGGCGGGTAGTCTCCTGGGATGATTCCCAAGGCCCCCGATTCCCCCAATCATTGCGACGAATATAGCAGTGCGTAAATTCGCCTTCCGTGACAGCGGCGCGCAATAACTAGTCTTCGGCGTGATTCGCCAGCCGGCTAGGTACGCTGGCGCACACGGCTGTTGGACAGTGCCGACAGGGTTCGCGCATGGCCGCGATTGGCGTGATGTTGGCGGATGACGGCGGACCTGGCACAACAAGATATGAGGACAGATGGTGGGGAATCGTTTTCAATACATTAGCTGCGCTTTTATTGGGTGGGAAGGGGGAAATCATGCGCTGGTTCGGCACGGGCACGTCAAAGGGCCCGCAACGTTTGATCGAACTCGATTTCATCCGTGGAATCGCCATCATCGCCGTGATGGGGTTCCATTTCCATACGGTGCATACCGGCAGCGCGATCATTTCAGCCATTGAATACCCGCTCAAGAACTTCGGCCAGGAAGGCGTCAACCTGTTCTTCACGCTGAGCGGCTTCCTCGTGGGCGGGCTGCTGCTCAAGCAGTATGCGAAGGTGGGCCGCATCGACGCGCGCCGCTTTATCATCAGACGGATCTTCAAGATCTGGCCCGCGTATTACGTGCTGATCCTGTTTCATGTGTTCGCCGGGCGGCATCCCACCAGTACCTTCCTCGTGCAGAATCTCACGCACATGCAGAACTACCTGGGCTCGTCGATTTCGCAGACCTGGAGCCTGGCGGTGGAGGAGCACTTCTATCTGTTCCTGCCCGCGCTGCTGTTGCTGGTGACGATGCTCAAACTGCGCTCGTCGGCGATCATCGCCATTCTGCTTTCTATCTGCGGCATCGTGCTGGCGGCGCGCTGCTTCGTGGTGTCCAAAGGCGAGCTGGAAGCCGCGTTCTTCTACACCCAATATCGCATCGACAGCCTGCTGTTCGGCGTGATTCTGGCTGCGGTCTACTGGATGAAGCCGGAGCTGTATCAGCGTATTGCATCCCACAAGAAGACGCTGATTGCGATCGTGATCGCGCTGATTGCGTGGCTCGTGCTGGCCACCAAGAACGTGCCGCTCGACGAAAGCATTGGCTACACGCTGCAGGCGCTGGGCTTCTGCGCGCTGATCGTGCTGACCCTCGAATATTCGAAAAATCTGCGCACGGCATGGTTCTTCCGTGCCATCGCATGGGTGGGTGTGTATTCGTACGGGATCTATCTGTGGCATTCGCTGGCGCTCGCGCCCGGCGACATGCTGATCCGCAAGCTCGCGGCCTGGCATGTCCCGCCTGTGGCCGCATGGGCGCCGGTGCTGATCGCGCAGTTCGTGATCGCGATCGTGATTGGCTACGTGACGACGCGGGCCATCGAATTCCCGTTCCTGCGCATTCGCGATGCGATCTTCCCGGCGCGCCGCAAAGGGCCGCGCGGCGAGGGCATGCCCGAGGAACTGGAAGTGCCGGCGGTACGCGGACAGGTGCTTTGAGGGATTGGCTTCATCGAGCGCGTGCCGTGACTGGCACGCGCTTTTCTTTTCAGTGGTGAAGCGAAGGGAATTGAAGCGAAGCGATCAGGCGGCCGCGCCCTGGCGGCATTCCTCGGCGGTCAAGACCGCGTTGTCGCGCAGCGCCGACTGCAAGGTCTGCTTGAAGTGACTGAGGGTATTGCGTTCCAGCAGATGACCGCCCGCTGCATCGGACTGGCGCGGATAGGCGTCGTACGAATCGAGCGCGAGATCGAGCGCCTGGTTGATCGCGTCGACCGAGAGATCGTCGAGCACGGGCCCGAGCGCGCCGTCGCGGCAGAACCAGCCAATCAGGCCTTCCGCCGTGGCAATCAGCGGCTTGCCGGCGCGATATGCCTGCACCAGTACGCCGCTCATGCCGTAGTGCCCCTTGTAGCCGAGCCACACCACGTCACAGGCGGCAAACAGGTCGCTTTCGGTTTCGCCGGAAATGAATTGATCGAGCACGATGGGCGGCGTAGACAGTTGCGCGAGGCGGCGCTTGAGCGGCGCGCGCACGTCCATGTCCTGCGAGCCGGCAATCACGAGCGTGGGCGCGTCCGCGCGCGCGGCGAGTGCATCGACCAGTTCGTAAATGCCCTTGCGTTCGCTGATGGCGCCATAGACCAGCACGTATTGGCCGTACAGCGTCAGCCCGAGCCGTTCGCGTGCCTGTAGCGGATCGGGAGCGGGGGTATCGGGGCTCGGGTCGGGCAGATATTGCACCGTGGCGCTATCTGCCGCGGCGTTTTTCTCGCACCAGTCGCCCAGGGTGGGATCGATGCTCAGCAGAGTCCGCAGACCCGGCGTGCGCAGCGCCCGGCGGAACAGTTGCGCCTTGACCGCGTTGACCAGCGGGCGGCGTGGCGCAACTACACCGGCCTCGTGATGCTGAAACGTCGCCCGCATGGTGATGCCCACCCACGGCATCTTGCCGAACGGCGAACCCAGCGCGGGCAGTGCGTACAGAAAGTAGTCGACGTAAGGCACGATGACGCGCACCACGGGATGCTCGCGGCTCACCGTCTTGAAGATGTGCTGGAAATAGCGGAAAAACCGCACGTAGCTGATCGACCCGAGGCCGCGGCGTGACTCCTGCGTCGGCGGATCGACAAAGGTGATCTGCAGATCGGGCGCGCGCGCGCCGTCCACCTGTGGCCTGGCGAGGCGCTGCGCGAGCGGATGCGTGGCGTTCGCCGAGGCGGTCGCAATCACGCAGGCGTAGCCCGCTTCGAGACACGCCTGCGCGGCCCATTCGGCATAACGCCAGCGGTGTCCCGAGAAATCGGGCTCGATAATGAGGACGGTATCTTTCGGCATATGCGCAAGGTAACTAAAAACAGGGCCACGGGTCCGCCAGGGGCCGATATCGGCTATGAGATGGCGGTCCCCGCATAAACAGCCGCGTTAACGTGTCAGGCATGGATTGGCGCATACTAAAGGGGAGGGCATCCGTGAGATCGATCAGGCTTCCGCTTGTCTCGATGAGGCCTGCATTTGGTGGCAGCGCAGCCACCTGGGTGCTGTTACAGCAGGTTGTCGTGCGCGGCCTCGTCGCGCTGAAATTTCTGGCCATTGGCCGCATGCTCGGGCCGGCCGCCATCGGCAGCGTGAGCGTTGCGTTGCTGGCGGTGGCGATTGCCGAAGCACTCAGCGACACCGGACTCGCGCAAGCCGTCGTGCAGGCCAGGAGCGTTCCCACCCGCGCGGAGCTGGGTGCGGTCTGGACCACACTCACCGCGCGCGGCGCGCTCATCGCGCTGCTTCTCATCGCACTTGCGCCGTTGATGAACGCGCAATTCCACCTGGGCGGCTCACTCGTGCTGCTGCAAATGGCGGCGGCGTTGCCATTGCTGCGTGGTATCGCGTCACCGGCCTACTACATGGTTCAACGCGATCGCGGCTTCCAGCAACTGGCGGGCGTCGAAACGTCCGCGGCGTTTGCGGACTGCGCGATTGGTCTCGCGTGTGCGTGGGGCGGCATGGGGGCGTTTTCGGTGCTGATCGGCATGATCGTCGGCGAGACGCTCAAGACCGTGCTGACATGGACCACCATGACGCCGCGGCCACCTGTGCGGCTTGCCTGGCATGGCATCGGTCACTACGTGAACTTCAGCCGCTGGATCTGGGCCGGCAGCGTCGTCAATCTGCTGCTCAACCAGTTCGACAAGGTGCTGGTCGCGAAGCTGCTTGGCCCCGTCGCACTCGGCGCGTATCAGATGTCGTCGAAGCTCGCGCAGATGCTGCTCGCCGACGCCGCCATCGCGCTCGGTCAATATCTGTTTCCGACTTTCTCCGCGCATCATCGTCGTGAGGACGGTTCCGCTGCCAAGCTCTTCGCGCGCTACATGACCGTGATCGTCATCGGTCTCGTGGCGGTCGTGCTGGTGCTGCGCTGGACTGCCGCGCCGCTCTTCATGTTCGTGCTCGGGCCGGCGTGGATGTCCGCGGTGCCGCTCTTCAAGATTTTCGTCATCAACATGGCGATTGGCGCTGTGATTGCGATGCTGGTGGCGTACCTGCGCGCGGTGGGCGCACCGAAGGCGGCGACCCAGGCTTCCATTCTGCAGGTGATCGCGCTCGTCATCATCGTGCCGCCCGCCACGCATCTGTGGGGCGTCACAGGTGTGGCGTGGGCCATGACGGCAGGGTTGAGCGCCGCCGCCGCCTGGATGTTCTATCGAATCCTCAAGAGGCCGTAATGCGGATTCTTCATCTCGTTCTCGCACCGCGTCTGTCCGGCGCCGAAGTGCTCGCCAAAGATCTCGCGGTTCATCAACGCCAGCATGGCGATACGGTGGCGCTTGCTTCGTTGCTGCCGCAACTGGATGACTTCGCCGCGTTGCGTGCGGAACTGGACGAACAGGCGGTGACGTGTCTGTTTCCCACGCGTACACACGGTGGTTTTGGCAAGCTGTGGCATCTGTATCAGGCCATTGGTCGCTTCAAGCCGGACGTGCTGCTCGCGCACGCAACCATTCCCGCGTTCTACGCGCGCGCGTTGCCCGTGCGCGTGCCCGTCATCTACGTGATGCACTCAGCGGCGAACGATTTCGAGCGTTCGATGTTTCGCCGCGTGGAACGTGTGCTGTCGCGGCGCGCCGGTGCGGTGGTGGGCGTCTCCGAAGCCAACGTCAAGGACTACGTAGCAGCCATTGGCCGTCATCCGTTGATGCAGGTGATTCCCAACGGAGTGGATACGAGCCGCTTCGTCTGCACCACCGATAGCGCGACGAACCGTCAGAGCGATGGCGGTCAGATCGTGCAGATTGGCCGCTATAACGCGGTCAAGAATCAACTGCAGACGGTGCGTGCGTTTGCCGAAGCGGCGCGGGTCGTCAAGGATGCGCGTCTGTTGCTGGTGGGCGTGGTGGAAGACCCGGCGTATTTCGCCGCGGTCAAGGCGCTCGTCAGCGAGCTTGGTCTGAACGGACGCGTGATCGTCGACGGCCCGCGCGATGACGTGACGCGTCTGCTGGCCGAATCGCGCGTATTCGCGATGCCGTCGCTGTCGGAAGGGCACAGCATTGCGTTTCTCGAAGCGCTGGCAACCGGCATACCGGTCGTAGCGAGCCGCATCGACGCGTTTCATTTCGCCCGCGACTTTCCTGGCGTGCAGTTACTCGACACGACGCATACCGCTGCATACGCGAGTGCGATGGTCGACGCATTGCGCGCCCCGCGTGTAGCACGCTCGCTGGATGGCCTGACCTTGAACGACACCGCACAGCAATACCTGGCCATCACGCGCAGGGTGGCGGGGGCGCTGGCATGAACGTGCGTTACTCCGCGCAGATTCGCCAGGGCATGCATGGCGCGCGGCGCGGTTATGTGCGGGCGGCGAGTCGCGGCGCGGGAGCGCAGCGCGGGCAAGTGCCCGCTTCGCTGCATGGCGCGAGCGGCAGAGGCATCCGGGTGATGAGAACCGCGTTGCCGGAAGTCAAGGTCGTCGAGTCGGATCTGTTCTGCGATGACGTGGGCAGTTCATTCGAGGCCTTCAATGCCGAGCAATTTGCACTGCACGTCACCGATGGCGTCGACTTCGTACAGGACGATCACTCGTGTTCAAGGCGCGGCGTGCTGCGTGGTTTGCACTATCAGATCCAGCATCCACAGGGCAAACTGATTCGTGTGCTGGTGGGCGATGTGTTCGACGTGGCCGTGGATATCCGCCTGAGTTCGCATACCTTCGGCAAGTGGATCGGCGTGCATCTGAGCGCGGCGAACCGCCGGCAAATCTGGGTGCCGCCAGGCTTTGCACATGGCTTCGTGGTGATGTCCGAGCGGGCCGAGTGCCTCTGCAAGGTCACTGACTTCTGGTATCCCGAACACGAACGCAGCATTCTGTGGAGCGATCCGGATATCGGCGTGGACTGGCCGATCGAATGCGCGCCCATTCTGGCGGCGCGCGACGAAGCCGGCAAACTGCTCTACGAAGCCGAACATTACGCGTGACGGTGGCAGCGGACGACGCTGTGTCGGGCACTCGCTGAGCGGCTTCATTGCGTCCGTTCATTGCGTCCGCTTGTTGCGTCCGCTCAATGCGCGTTTTATGCCGCTTTTACAGCGGTTTTTACGGGATTTTTTCTTGCGGGCGCCATGCCGCCAAACCTACACTTCGATCATCTGATGAACCTGGATGGTCACGGTGAAACCTCTCTCAGCCCGGCAGCAACGCGTTGCAATCCACCATGTCGGACGTGGCGCTGGCCGCGTCGAGCTGCGGCGCTTCGATCCCGCGCGCGATTCCTATGAAGCACTCACGGCCATGCTGCATCGTGCGTTTGCGCGGCTCGGCGCGATGGGTCTGAATTGCACCTGCGTGGATCAGACTGTCGAGGTCACGTGCACGCGAGCAAGGCGTGGCGATTGTTATGTGGCGGTGTGCGATGGCCAGATTGTCGGCACGCTGACGCTCTACGCGCCGGATCGCGAGTCGCTTTGCACGCTGTATCAGCGCGATGACGTGGCCAGCATGCGCCAGTTCGCCGTCGAGCCGGCCTGGCAGGCGCGCGGTGTCGGCACCCTGTTGCTGGCACTCGCCGATCATTGGGCCGCCATTCGCGGCTACGCGGAACTCGCGCTGGATACGCCGCAGCCCGCCACGCATCTGATTGCGCTGTACCGCAGCCAGGGCTTTCGCATCGTCGATTTCGTGCGCTTCGACGGCAAGCGCTACGCCAGCGCCATCTTGAGCAAACCGGCTGTGGTGGCCCGCACGCTGGCGAACTGGTCGCACCGGCTCACACTGCCGCGCAAGCCGGTCGCCTGCGCCGCGTGAGCGGTGCTCACGGTTTCATCGAAGCATCCCGCTAAATGGCAACAAGAAGGATATAGAGAATCATGGTGCACTCACGACCGTGGATGATGGTGCGGGGCATGTTGAAGATCGTGTTGGTTGCGATCGCAACCGCCCAGCTTTTGACGGCAGCGTTCACGCTGCTGGCACGGCAGATCGATGCGGACGTTGCGCCGCAAATCGTCTCGGTGTTTGGTTTCGTAACCTGCGGCCTCGTGTCGATGTGGCTACAGGCCGATGCGCGCCGCGCCTTCCGCGTGGCCAAAGAGAAGGGCTTTGTTAAAGCGCGCAATGGTGAAGCGGGGCTGACGATTGCCGCGGACTGTCCGCACCGCTGGCTGGTGGTGCTGCATGCTGAATTGAATCCGGCGGCTGCGTAGTAGAACGGGTACATCATGCAACAAACAGCACGGGCCGCAACTATTGCAATGTGGCAAGGCAACTATTGCAATACGTTGCGGCCCGTGACCGGTCCGTTTTACTGCTAGCGTCGGACCACGCCCATCAGCAGGGTCACGAGGAAGATCACGATAAAGATGAAGAACAGGACCTTGGCGATTTCGGCCGCGCCCGCGGCGATACCGCCGAAGCCGAACACGGCGGCGATGATGGCGATGATGAAGAAGATTGCGGCGTAGCGAAGCATGTGTCTCTCCTCGATGGATTGCAGGAATATTGGAACCGGCCGGCCTTTGTCGTCCACGTGCCTTCGGCATTTACCGGGGCGTTGATCGTGTCGGTGCCGCCGACCGTGGTGGAGCAACTCCTGTGCCTGGATTCGCCAAAGATTGTCAGCAAGACTGCGCGGCGCATGCCGCACCGCAACGCGCCGCAGGTGGCCGAATGGGTTTTAGCCAAGGCTAAATACTTTCGGACAACCAGGTATTCGGCCTGGCTCAACGCCCGCTCGTCGCGATCTCATCGCCATCTCATCGCCATCTCATCGCCAACTGGGATAAAAGGCAGGGCGGTGAATGCGCCGCTTCAAATCACACCAAATCCCGCAATTTGGGCACTCCGCATTGCCGATTTAAAGCGATTATCGAAAGCTCGTTGAAAGTAAAGCACGATTGATCGAAACTTTAACGCGGGCAAAAAATCCAGTTCAAAAACGTTTCAAAAATGAATCAAAATCCGCGTCACCGGAGTAATGCCGCGAAGCGGTATTAAGTATGAAGGTTAACCATTGTCAAATAACAACAGCCGCACGTCGCCTTACGTGAATCGGCGTTAAACGTTTGCGCCCAGTCTTCTCGCCGCTTACAGCCGCCAACCCCCTGTTTTGCAGCCAGAATTTCGCCGTTTGCGTACCCCCTCAGGCCTAAATTCGTTGAAGGTTTTGCCGTAAACACCCGTTATACTCGCCGGCGATTCGAAAGCCGGATATGGGGCCACTACGGTGGGTCCGGACGAATATTAGTCAGGCAAGGCCAAAGCGTTCGGTTTGCAAGCGTCCATTAATGAAGGCGCTCACAGACATCGGTGTTGCAAAGGCCTGGGATCACAGGGTTTGGCTCATGCGTGATCGAGCGAATAATCCGTGTCCCCGCCGCCGATCAACATCATGAACAGCACAAAATAATATGCCAACGAGGATTTTGTCGATATTCGGCACCCGGCCTGAAGCCATCAAAATGGCGCCGCTCGTCAAGCGTCTTGAAGCCGACGCGAATATCGAATCCGTGGTTTGTGTGACCGGCCAGCATCAGTCGATGCTGAACCAGGTCCTCGACCTGTTTTCGATCGTGCCGCATTACGACCTCAAACTCATGACGGGCAACCAGACCCTCAACGGTCTCGCTTCCCGTTTGCTCGCTTCGCTCGACGACGTGCTCGCGGCCGCGCAACCGGATCGCGTGCTGGTGCATGGCGACACGACCACCGCGTCGGCGGCCGCGCTGGCCGCGTTTCATCGCCGCATTCCGATTGGCCACGTCGAAGCGGGTCTGCGCACGGGCAATCTGATGCAACCGTGGCCGGAAGAAATGAATCGCCGCGTGGTGGACGTGATGAGCGACCTGATGTTCGCGCCGACCGCCAGTTCGAAGGCGAACCTCGCGCGTGAATCGTTGCACGGGCGCGTCATCGTCACCGGCAATACGGTGATCGACGCGCTCAATCTGACCGTCGCACGCATCGACGGTGACGCCGCACTGCGCGCTGAACTCGATACACGCTTCGAATTCCTGAATAACACGCTGCCGGTGCTGCTCGTCACGGGCCACCGCCGCGAAAGCTTCGGCGATGGCTTTGCCAACATCTGCGCGGCGCTCGGTGAGCTTGCCAGTACCAATGCCGTGCAGATCGTCTACCCGGTGCACCTGAATCCGAATGTGCGCGGTCCGGTGCAGGAAGCACTCGGCGCAGCCCGCAACGTGCATCTGATCGAACCGCTCGATTACCTCGGCTTCGTGCGTCTCATGCAGCGCGCCTCGATCATCCTCACGGATTCGGGTGGCGTGCAGGAAGAAGCGCCGGCGCTCGGCAAGCCGGTGCTCGTCATGCGTGACGTCACCGAACGCCCGGAAGCGGTGAGCGCGGGCACGGTACGACTGGTCGGCACGCAGCGCGAAGTGATCGTGCGCTCGGTGATGGACCTGCTCGAAGACGCACGTGAGCGCGACGACTTCGCGCGCCGTATCAATCCCTATGGCGATGGCCACGCGTCGGAGCGCATCGTCGCGGCACTCGCGGGACGTCCCTTCGACGAATTCGGCAGCACGGCGGCATTGCAGGCGCGGCGCGTCGCGCAGACCGCTTCCGTGTTGTAGGCCGCAGCGAACGCCACGACCGACCACCCGAGCGCGTCCTGGGTGATTCGCTTTGCCCCCAGGACCACCACCTATTTTCAGCATTTCGGCTTAACCCGGCAGCGCATTCCGAGTTTCAGGTTTGCGCGCTTATTTCAAGACAAACGATCGTGACTCCCTCCAAGTTTCTGCGCCTGCGCTTGACGGCGCTCGCCGTACTGATGATCGTGGGCCCGGCTGCCCACGCGCAACAACCGGCTGACCTCAGCGGCGCCTTCGCGCAACTCGGCAGTGGCCGTCTGGCGACGCGTACCGTTTCGCTCACCGAACTCGGGATGCGCGAGCCCATCGTGCTGCGTGCCCCGGACTCGCGTCAGGAACTGTATCTGCCGGTACCGGCTGGCTTGCCGCTCAGCAACGCAACGCTGCAACTGGACGGCAGCTATCTGCGTGGCAACGGCGGCCGCACCACCATGCTGCTGTCGCTGGATGGCTCGCCGGTGCTGTCACGCAGCCCGGTGGATGCGCAGGGTGATGCTTCGGCAAGCGTCGGCGTGGACGGCAGCGCGCGTTCGATGGGCTTCGTGCGCGTCGGTCTCGACTGGTCGTCGGTGCTGAGCGACAACATCTGTACGGATCAGACCGCGATCGGCAATGTCTGGCGTATCGCCCCCACCACGCGTCTCACGTATAGCTTCGATCCGGATGCGATCGACGATCTGCGCGGTGCATGGAGCGCACTGCCGCAAAAGCCGGTGGTGATGCTGGGCGGCCGCACGCTCGCCGCACCGGCCTTCGATGCCGGCTGGCGCGTCGAAGCGCTGTTGCAGCGTCAAGGGCACACGGCGGTGAGCCAGGCGTGGCCGAAAGTGGGCGACACGGTCGCACTCGGCACGCTGGATGTGCCGGCGCCGCTGCGCGCGATTCCGGCCTTCGCCGCGCTGGCCACGGGCGGCTCGCACAAGCTGGCGAATCCGGCGGAAGTCGGCGCGCTCGTCGCGCTCTCGCCGCGTACGGCTTTCGCGCCGGACGTGATCGTCGCGGACGACACGTTGCGCAACAACCTGAAGCTCACGCTCGATGCACTGCGCGAGCAGGTCGTGAGCGCGTCGCCTGATTCAGCCACGGCGTTCGACGCATGGCGCGCCCGCGCCACGGATGCCATCGCGAAGCGGCTCGCCCCCGGCGAGGTGCGTCTCGCGCATCTGGGCGGGCAGACCGCCATCGTGGTGGGCGACAACGACGGCGTGGCGGTACTGGCCCGTTCGTGGCTGCCCATCGACGTGTCGAGCCGGCTGGTCGTGCATGAGATCGACCGCTCGCCGAACACGCACGCCGACCAGATCGCGCTTGCGCTGCTGGGCGGCGAACCGCGTACGCTCGACGTCAAGGGCCGCGCCACGTGGGACGCGAACTTCGACCTGGGCGCAGCTTCGGGCAACGGCAAACTGCCGGGCGACGTGGTGCTCGACGTGGCGGCTTCGCCGACCTCGAACGGCAGCGCGCAAACGGCCTCGATTTACTTCAACGACGTGCTGATCGGCTCGCAATTGCTGCAGGCGGATGGCAAGCCGCAGCGCATCAGCGCGCACATTCCGCACTACGCACTGGCGCCGAGCAATCTGCTGCGCGTGGTGTTCCAGCGTCAGCCGGATGGCGGCTGTACGGCGCGTGATCCGGGTCATCCGATTGCCGTGTTGCCGAGCAGCCATATCACGCTGGTCGAAGCCGGTGTGGATGACGACTTCACCGGCATGGTGGCGCGCTTCGCTTCGGCAGCCAGCGTGATCGTGCCGAACGCGTATCTGAACGATGCACCGCACGTGCTCGGCCGCATTGCCAGCCTCGCGAACGCGACCGGCATCGCACCGACGCGCGCCGAATTCAGCGTCGCGGCGGATAACGAAGCCGTTGCGCCGAAGGGTCCGTTCCTGGCCGTAGATGTCGCGCTGAACGGCGAGCGCAGCGTCGCGCGTCTCGCCAGCGACCGTCTTTCGCTCACCGATGCATCGGGCCGCATGCTCGCCGACGTCTCGGGCCTGAACCGCGTCGGTGTGATCGAAACGGTGAAGGCGGGTGACGTGTCAGGCGTGGTGTATCGCACGGTGGGCGATACCGCACCGATCATTCCGGCCTCGCTGCAACTGTCGCGTGGCGACGTGGCGATCGTCGACGGCAGCGGCGTGCTGCGCCAGTTCGATACGCGTCATCCGGGTGAAGTGCCGGACGCGAGCGATACGAAGGGCCCGTGGCTCGCGCTCGACTGGCTGCGCTGGGGCGCGCCGGCCGTGCTGGTGGCGTTGTTCATCGTGCTGTTGCTGGTCGCCCGGGTTGCGCGCCGCAGGAATCAGGACAAGTCGTGAGCCTTGCACTCATCAAATGGTATGGGGGCTATTTCGTCGCCCACTATTACCACGGGCTCGAATATGTCGCGGCGGGGGTGGCGTTCCTGATCCTGCTGTCCAGTCTCGACGATCTGTTCGTCGACGTCTGGTACTGGACGCGCCTGATCATCCGCCGCTATACCGTGCAGCGCACCTACAAGCCACTCACGAGCGCGCAGCTGTACGCCAATGAAGAGCAGCCGCTCGCGATCATGGTGCCCGCATGGCTCGAGTACGACGTGATCGCGGCGATGATCGAAGACATGGTGCGGGTGCTCGATTACCGCAACTACGTGGTGTTCGTCGGTACGTACCAGAACGATCCGCAGACCATCGCGGAAGTCGAGCGCATGCGCCGCCGTTACAAGCAGTTGCGCCGCGTGGAAGTGCCGCACGATGGTCCGACCTGCAAGGCGGATTGTCTGAACTGGGTGATCCAGGCCATCTTCCGTCACGAGCGCGAAGCGGGAATCGAGTTTGCCGGCGTGGTGCTGCACGACAGCGAAGACGTGCTGCATCCGGTCGAGCTGCGCTTTTTCAACTACCTGTTGCCGCGCAAGGACATGATCCAGTTGCCGGTGGCCTCGCTCGAACGCAACTGGTTCGAACTGGTGGCCGGCACCTATATGGACGAGTTCGCCGAATGGCACGCGAAGGACCTCGTGGTGCGCGAGAGCCTGGCGGGCAGCGTGCCGTCGGCAGGGGTGGGCACCTGCTTCTCGCGGCGCGCGCTGCTCTCGCTGATCGAAGCCACGGGCAACCAGCCGTTCAACACCGAGAGCCTGACCGAAGACTACGACGTGGGCACACGTCTCGGCGAAATGGGCATGCAGTCCATTTTTGCGCGCTTTCCCGTGCAGTTTTCGACGCGCCGCAAATCGTGGTTCGGTTTCGGCAAGGAGCGTGAATTCACACTGACGATGCCGCTGTGCGTGCGCGAGTTTTTCCCCGACACGTTTCGCACCGCCTACCGGCAGCGTGCGCGCTGGGCCCTTGGCATCGGCCTGCAAGGCTGGAAGCAGACCGGCTGGAGCGGCTCGCTCGCGAACCGCTATCTGCTGGCGCGCGACCGCAAGGGCACGGTGACGGCCTTCATCGGCATGTTCGCGTATGTGCTCGTCGTGCAGTTCCTGTTGTTCGCCGCGGCTGATCTGTTCGGCCTGCTGCCCGATCTGATCGCCTCGCCGTTCGCCGATTCCGCATGGTTGCAGGCGCTGCTGTGGGCTAACGGCGTGGCGCTGCTGCTGCGCGTCGTGCAGCGTTTCTACTTCGTGACCCGCCTGTACGGCTGGGAGCACGGCGTGTTGTCGATTCCGCGCATGGTGGTGGGTAACTTCATCAACTTCATGGCGGTGTCGCGTGCGTGGAAGCTGTTCCTCACGCACCTCGTCACTGGCAAGCGGCTCGCATGGGACAAGACCATGCACGACTTTCCGTCGGCGGATGGTTTTATCGACCGGCGTCAGCGGCTCGGCGAACTGCTGGTGTCATGGCAGGCCATCGACGCCGACAAGCTCGAACAGGCGCTGGGCGAAAGCCATGCACGCGAGGCGCCGCTCGGCCGCGTGCTGATGGCCAAGGGCTGGCTCGACGAAGAAACGCTGGCGGAAGCCATCGCGTTTCAGGCCGATCTGCCGCGTGGGCGTCTGCGCACGGAGCAGTTACAGCACGACGCCGCACGTCTGCCGCTCGAAGCGATCGTGCGACATCGTACGCTGCCGCAAGGCGACGGGCCGCACGGCGAAGCGGTGCTGTTGACGGCCAGTCCGTTGCCGCAGCCGGTGCTCGACGAACTGAAAACGCTGATCGGCACACCGGTCACGCAGGAGATCGTCCGCGAAGGCGAGATCGCAGCGGGTCTGCGTTTGCTGCGCGGTGTCGAGACGGCTGCGCGCGAAGCCGAAGACGCGGCGCCGGCCGTGCGTGGTGTGCCGCTGCTCGGCGATCTGCTGATCGAGCACGGCCACGTGCGGCGCGATGCGTTCGAAGCGGCGTTGCAGCACTACCGGCCGGATCGCCACGGGCGGATCGGCGACTACATGGTGGCCCGCGAAGTGATTTCGCGCGCCGCACTCGACAACGTAATCCAGCAACAGCATCGCCTGCGTGGCGGTGTGGCGGCCTCCGAATGATCGATTTTCCTCCTACGTGGCGCAGGTTCGCCGTACCGGTGGTGCATGCATGGAGCGGTGTCGCGCTAGCGACGCTGGCGCTGGGTGCTGCTCACACGGCTCATGCCGCGCAAGCGGCGACGGGTGCGGGTGCCGGCGCGTCGACCACGCTCGCTAACGATACCCAGCCGCTGCCGCTGAGCGGCGCGGCCTACCGCGTTGCCCAGCAGGCGTATGGCGATTTCGCGCACGGCGACTACAGCGGCGCGATCACCGAGGCGCGTGAGGCGATCCGTCAGCGGCCCGACGTGGTGTCGCTGCGTCTGCTGCTCGCCAATGCACTCGCCGCGCAACGGCGTCTCGTCGATGCGAGCCATAGCCTCAACGAAGCCATCGCGCAACTCGGCCACGATCCGGCACTGGTTGCGCGCAAAAGGCAGATCGATGCGCTGCGCGCTTCGACCCTGGCGGTGGCGCGCAATCGCAACAAGGCGACGGCGCCGAACGACCCGGATGCACTGACTGGCCCGGCGCTCGTCGCGGGGCAGGCGGCCTATCAGGCGTATGCCAAACAGGACTATGCGAACACCGTCAAGTACGCCAACGACGTGATCGCGCTGCGCCCCGACCTGTTGCGCCTGCGTCTGCTGCTGATCGACGCAGCCAGCGCAGGTGGTCAGGATTCCGTAGCATGGAACGCGGACCTCGACGCCGTGAAGCGCTTCGGTGATACCGACGAACTGCGGCTGCGCCGCACGTTCATCGGTAATCGGCTTGCGCCGAAGAGTTCCGCTGCTGCCTTCGCGGCGCGCAAGCAGGGCGATCTCGCGCAGGCCGCTGCGCTGGGGCGTCAGACGGTGGCGTATGCGCCGGATCAGGTCGACTACCGCCTGCAATTGATGGAGGTGCTGTTTGCCGCGAACGACCTGCCGGCAGTCGAGCAGGTTGCAAGCGACGCGATTGCCAGCGACGACACCGAAATCATGCCGATCGTGCTGCGTGGCTATGTGCGGGCGGCGCAGGGCAAGGTGGAGCAGGCCGACGCCGACTTCACGAAGGCACTGCATGCGAACGATGCCACCGCGCGCAATCAGCGCACGGCACGCGTGATCATCGCCGATGTGTGGCTCTCGCAAGGGCAGGCGCAACGCGTGGTGGATCTGCTCGCGCCGCTCAAGGCGAGTGGCGACGATACCGATCCGCCAATCGCCCAGCGTCTGTACGAGGCGCGTCGCCGCTTGAAGGAAGCGGGCAAGGGCGCTACGGCGGCAACCGCAACAGCTACAACGGCAGCAACGCCAGCCGTGAGCGCAAGCGAGGCCACGGCCCAGCCCGCAGCGGCCACGTTGCCGGCCACGCCGCTCGATCCTGCGAAGCGTCCCATCCTCGATTGCAGTGGCAGCGTATTCGGCGCCAACTGCGACGTGTACGCCGCCGATCCAGGTTTCGCGGCTGCGCGCGCGGTCACCGAGGCAACCACCAGCGGCGACAAGAAGGCGGCCGTGGGTTTTGCGCGGGAAGCCGTGAAAGCCGCGCCTAACGATGCCGAGCATCGCGTCGAACTGATCAACGCGTTGACCAACGCGGGCGACGACAAGGAAGCGACTGCGCAGGCACGGCAAGCGGTCGATGACGGCTTGCTCGCGGCCATGCCGGACCTGACCGCGGCCTACATCGCGCAGCGTGCCGGCGACAACCGCGATGCCGCCGCGCGCTTCAAGCAGGCCGACAAGGACGGCAAGCTGCCGCCCAGCGCGACGGCCGACGCCGCCTATGCGTCGCTGCAGGCGCACCGCAATAAGGACGCCGCCGCGTACTTCGAACGCGGCATCGACGCCGGCCTCGCACCCGCAGACGGCGACGCGGCCGCCACGCCGGCGCAGTTGTACGAGATGCGCAGCGCCCATGCCGACGTGACGCGCAACTGGGGCTTCGACACTTCGCTGAACTATCGCGGTGCCGGTATCCAGCCAGGCTTCGCGTCCTCGCCCACACCAGGCGTCTCGAACAACTGGCAGGCGGGTTCGGAAGTCTACTGGCGGCCGTTCGGCAGTCTCGGCGACCGTCTGTTCGAGGTCTACGCGCGGGCTTACGACAGCTTCGGCGTCAAGGGCGGCCAGCCGAGCGGGGTGGATACCTTGCAGGCTTCGCTCGGCGCACGCGTGAAGCCGTTCGCGGATATCGACGCGATTTTCGCCTTCGAGCGCGTCATCCCGATCGGCAATCAGGTGGATCCGGACTGGCTGGCACGCGTTGCGTATTCGGGTGGCTTCGGCACCGAGCGCCGGGTCGACGTGCCGTCGTGGTGGACCGCGCAGATCTATGGCGAGGGTGGCTACTACCTGAACCGCGAATCGAGCTACGGCACGGGCAGCATCGAAATGGGCCGCACGTACCGGCTGGATCGCTTCAGTCCGCGCTGGACAGTGTTCCCGTATGCCGTGATCGGCGCGGATTACGACTCCACGGTCGATCACAGCATTCCGCTTGGGGCGGGTGTCGGTGTGTCGACGCGCTACTGGTTCCGCGACAGCAAGTACGACGCGCCGCGTTCGTATGTGGATCTGTCGGTGCAGTACCGCTGGCACCTTGCGGGCGATGATCGCTCGCGTGGTGTGTTCTTCGGCGTGATTTACTCATATTGAAGCAGGGGTAGCCTGGCCGGGATTCTCCAGCCAGGTTGATGCAACAAGCTTTATAAAAACGAAAAACCAGAACACCGATATGAACAAGACCTTCCTGTGGCAGGCCCTCGTGATGCCATGCATCGCCGGGGCTGCGCTGGTCGCGTTGCAGCCGGGCGTAGCCAATGCGGCGGCGGACGACGTGGCGAGCCTGTACGCACCGCAGCCGCCCGCCAACGCGAGCTTTCTGCGCGTGCTCAACGCAGCGGCGCAGCCTGCACACGTCACGCTGAGCGGCAGCGAAGCCGCGCAAACGCTCGCACCAGGCGCGGCGACGCGCTTTAGCGTGATCACCCAGGGCACGCCCGCGCGTGTGACGGTGGACGGCCACGTGCTGACGCTGGAGAGCATTGCAGGCGGTGCTGCTGCAACCGGCAATGCCAACGCAGCAAATGCTTCGACGCCGGGCGACGCGCTCACCATCGCGCTTGCGCACGATGCCAAGGGCTGGCACGCCACCCGTATCGACGGACAGTACGCACATATCGACGGTTTGAAGGCAACGCTGCACGCGTTCAATTTCGCGCCGGGTTGCAGCGCGAAGATCAGCGTGGGCAGCGATGGCCCAACGGTGTTCGAGCAGATGAACGCAGGCGCGCAGACTTCACGCGCCATCAATCCGGTGAGCGCGACACTGGTCGGGCAGTGTGGCGCAGCCAAAAGCGCGCCGCTGACCTTGCCGCCGCTCGCCGCTGGCGACAGCTACAGCCTGTTCGTCACCGGCGACGCTGCGAAGCCCGAACTCATCGGCGCGCGTGACGCGCTGGCATGGCCGCCCGCGGCCCATTGATGCATTCGTGACCGTGAGCGGACGGCGTGTGCTGTCCGCTTCGCCAAACGCTTCACACGTCTCATGCGCCGGGCCTCGTGCACACGTTGCGTTCGCGACCCGCCCGGATGCCGATACATCGTCTAGCCATTGGAATGACTCGCCATGACCGATCCGCTTCGTTCTGACAGCCATCAATCCGCACTCAACGCGCCGCTCGACCTGGGCCGGCGGCGCATGCTGCACGCGCTCGGCGCGGCCTCGCTTGCATCGACGCTCGGCTGGTTGCCGCGCAGTGTGCGTGCGGCAGCCTCGAACAACGTCATTGAAGGACGCAACCGCTGGCTGTACGCCGGTTGGGAAAGCCTCACGGATGACGCCACGTCTCAATGTCTGAAGGCGCTCGATCTGGTCCACCTCGCCACCCAGAAGATGGAAGCGCGCGGTATTCGCTGCGTGATGGTGATTGCGCCGCTGAAAGCGTGCACGGCCGCCGCCAATCTGCCCGATGGCACCACGCTGTCGGCCGGCGTACAGAATCGTTATGCCGCGCTGCGCGAGCACGGCCACGCAATCGGTCTGCCAATTCTCGACGGCGCCGCGGCAATCTCCACGCTCGTCACCGGGCAGAACGCCTATCTGCGCGCCGACTATCACTGGACCGCGCATACCGCAGAGGCCTTCGCGACACGCGCCGCCGCGCGCCTCATCAAGGTAGGCGTGACGAAGGGCGCACCCGGTGAAGGCTCGAAGCTCGGCGCATGGAACACGGAAGTGCACTACGGCGATCTGGCTGAACTCTTGCCGCCGGATCGCAAGAAGGCCATCGGCAAGGATCATTTCGTGGTCCGTGCGGTGGTTCCTGAAGCGGCCTTGCTGGACAGCGCGCCGCCGCTCGTGCAGGTAGTGGGCAACAGCATGGTGCAGCCGTATCTGGGTTTCCCGCAGAAGCTCTCGAACCTGCTGGAGCGGCAGGTTGGCCTGACCTGGACCTTCGGCGACACCGGACCGTGGAAGACGCTGCTCAACTATCTGGAAGGACCGGGCTTCGCTGCGCATCCGCCGCAGGCACTGGTGTGGCAGTTCAACGAAGGGCAGATGATGAATCTGCCGAGTGCAGCCGGCCAGTGGGACGCGACCTCGGTGATGGACGACGACGCGTGGCTCGCACGCGTGACGAAGGCGATCGGCGCATGAGCGTGGTCGGGCACGGCGAGGCGGCCGCAACGGACGAGACGCGCGCGGCTGAAGCGTCCGGCGTTGCCGGCGCTCGTTCGGCTGCGCCGGCGCGCAGCAGTGGGGCGAGCCCGCGCAATGCGGCCGCCGCCGATGACACGGCGTCCTCGCGCGCACTGCTGCGTGCGCATCGGCGCATGGCGTGGCTCGTTGCCTTGATGCTGCTCGTGGGTTGCATCACGGCGATCGCTTCGCTCGTCAATCAGGTGAACGACGGCAAGCCATTCGATCTGCACGGCTGGCGCGATGGCACGCTGGGCCGCAGCTTCGACCGTGCGATCGACGTACCGTATGCAAGCAGTTTGCACCGCTGGCAGGACGCCGTGCGCTACCGCGTGTTCGGCGATCTCGGGCGGCAGGTGCGCGAAGGCTGCCCCGGCTGGCTGTTTTACGCGGACGGGCTGCATGCCCCCACGCAAGCGGGTCACGACAGCGCGCCGCGCGCCGATGGCAGCGACGCACTGACCGACGCGCGCATCGCCGCGCTGCGTCAGTATGCGGCTGCGTTGCGCGCCGCTGGCATTCAACTGGTCGTGGTCACGGTGCCGGACAAATCCCGTGTGGAAAGCGAAGCACTGTGCGGACTGCAACAGGATGCGCGCATGACGCAGCGCCTCGCGGTCTGGCAGCGTGCGTTGACGCAGAGTGGTGTCGCTCAGGTGGACCTGCTCCCGGCCTTGCAGGCGGCACATCCCGCGTTTTTCCGCACTGACGTGCACTGGAATGCACGCGGTGCGCAGGCAGCGGCACAGGTCGTGGGCGCATCGGTATTGCCGCTGCTCGGCGCAGCGGGCGACACACACTTTACTCATGTGCACGAAGCGGTGGCGCCGCGCGTGGGCGATCTGCTGACGTTGGCGGGCCTTGCCGATGTGCCGGATGCCTGGCGTCCCGCCCCCGACCTCGTCGCCAATGAAACGCTCGCGGCGCAGCACAGTGGCGGCTTGCTCGACGCAGGGCCGGCGGCGGAAGTGATGCTGGCGGGCAGTTCGTTTTCGCGCCGCAGCGCCTTTGCCGAGCGCCTCGGTGAACAGCTGGGACGCGAGGTGTGGAACGTGAGCGTCGATGACGGACAGTTCGATCGTGCGTTGCAGTCGGTCTGGCGTGATCGCGCCAGCTGGCCGCGTAGTCTGCGCGTGGTGATCTGGGAGATGTCGGAGGATGCGCTGTCGATGCCCGTGAGCGACGTCGACACGACGCATGCGTCCAACCACGCGCCGAAGTCCACCGCGGCGCAATCCGACGCTGCCAACACCGCCGCCAACCCCGTGATGCCGCGCTGAACATGCTATTCAATTCGTTCATCTTCCTCACGCTGTTCCTGCCGCTCGCGCTGACGGGCTACTACCTGCTCGGCCAGCGCTTGCCACGGGCAGCCGCTGCCTGGTTGTGCGCGGCGTCGATCGTGTTCTACGGCTGGTGGAATCCCACCTTTGTCGGTTTGCTGGCCGCCTCGATCGTCTTCAACTATGCGATGAGTTGCCTGATCGTGAGGTCCCCGGCGCAGTCGACGCGCCGTCGCATCTGGTTAGGACTCGCCATTACCGCCGATCTGGCCTTGCTGGTGCGCTACAAATATCTCGCGACGCTGCTCGCCGCGCTGGTGCACGCAAGCGGGGTGGTGCCGGCGGAATGGCTTGCGCGCGGCATGCAGGAAGTGGTGCTGCCGCTCGGCGTATCGTTCTTCACGTTCACGCAGATTGGCTATCTGCTCGACTGCAACGCCGGCATCGTCAAGGAGCGCGACCCGCTCGGCTACGTGCAGTTCGTCACGTTCTTTCCGCATCTGATTGCCGGGCCGATCCTGCATCACAAGGAAATGATGACGCAGTTCGCGCAGGCGGCGACCTACCGCCTGCGTGCGGAAAACCTCTCGATCGGCGCGACGCTGTTCACCATCGGGCTCGCCAAGAAAGTGCTACTCGCGGACACCATCGCGCCGTATGCGGACGCGGGCTTTGCCGCGCCGCACGAACTGCAATGGTTTGCGGCGTGGGGCACGGGCCTCGCGTACGCGCTGCAACTGTACTTCGATTTCTCCGGTTATTCGGACATGGCCGTGGGCCTCGCCAAGATGTTCGGCGTGCGCTTCCCGCTGAATTTCAACTCGCCGTTCAAGGCCGCCAGCATCATCGATTTCTGGCAGCGCTGGCATATGACGCTGACGCGTTATCTGACCGCCTATCTGTACTATCCGCTCGCCATGCGGATCAATCGCAGCCGGGCCTTGCGCGGCTTGCCGATCGGACGGCTGGCGCAGCAGTCCGCGAGTGGCTTTGTCTCGACGGTGGCGGTGCCGACCTTCTACACGATGGCGCTCGCCGGTGTGTGGCATGGCGCGGGGCTGCAGTATTTCATCTACGGGCTGCTGCATGCGGCCTATCTGACGGTCAATCATGGCTGGCGGGCCTGGCGCGGCGCGCGGGCGGCGGCGCTGGCTGCTGCTGTGAAGGCGGCTTCTGTACAAGACACGCCTGCGTCGTCGCACGCTGCCGGCGCGCAGAGCCAGGCCAGGGTTTCCGCTGCGCACGCGGCGCAGAGT
Organism: Paraburkholderia sp. DHOC27; assembly: GCF_003429005.1. Taxonomy (GTDB): domain Bacteria; phylum Pseudomonadota; class Gammaproteobacteria; order Burkholderiales; family Burkholderiaceae; genus Paraburkholderia. The sequence continues at coordinate 698,319 of NZ_QVQV01000002.1, read as the reverse complement.
ACCAGCGTGACGGCATCGGTCTGGCGCACGCGCGTCACGCGTGGCGCCAATGTGCTGCTCACGTTCCTCGCTGCGCTGATCGCGTTCGTGTTTTTCCGCGCACACGGCGTGGCGGATGCGCTGGCGTTGCTCAAAGGCATGGCGGGTCTGCACGGGATCGAATCGTTCGACTGGCCGGCGTGGCCCACGCGCGGTGCCGTCCACATGAACGCGCTGGACTGGCTGCGCATCGTGCTTGGGCGCTCGACGCTGGCCTTGCAGATCGCCGCGCTGCTCCTGATCGTTTGGTGCATGCCGAACTCGCATCAGTTGATGGGGCGTTTTTCGCCGGCGCTCGAACGCAGCGCGGAGCGCGCGGGGGCATGGCTCAACTGGCGGCCGTCGCCGGGCTGGACCGTCGCCATGCTTGCCGTGCTGTTTTTCAGCCTCGCACAGTTGCATGGCGAAGTGCGTTTCCTCTATTTCCAGTTCTGATTGCCAGAACCGCTTCATAAGGATTGCTCAATGACACAAACCGATACGTTGCACGCCGAGGTAGCCGCGCTGGTGGAATCCATCGTGCTGCGTCCCGTTGCAGGCGATACGTTGTTGCTGGAAACGGGTCTGGTCGACTCGGTGCTGGCCGTGGAGATCGTGATGGGCGTCGAGATGCAGTTCGGCGTGCGCATTCCGCCGACCGAGATCGCGGAGCATCTGGTTTGCGTGGATGCGCTGAGCGCGTTTATCGCGGCTCATCGCTAAACGGACCATGCGCTTCGACCTGACAGAGAATCGCTTCGTCGATACCGATACCGATACCGGAGCGGATGCGTGGGCCGTGATCGGCGCCGATCGTGCGCTGCGCTGGTCCGAACTGGCCGCGGAAGCGCTCGCCTGGTGTGAGACGGCGCGGGCGCAGGGATTCGGCGCGGACGTGCCGGTGATCCTGCGCGGCCACAAGGAGGCCGCGTTTTTCGTGGCGATGGTGGGGGCGCTCCTGCTGGGCGCACCGTTCGTGCCGCTCGATACGATCTATCCCGACGAGCGCATGCGCCGCATCGCGCACGAGCTGGGCGCGACCACGTACTACGATGCGGGCAAGGGCCGGTTCGCGGCGTTGCGTGCGGGTGAAGACGAGGATGAGGACGAGGACGAAGACGAAGACGAAGACGAGGGCGCGAAGCTGACGCGTGCAAGCAGTGTGGCCGGTGTAGCGGACGCCGCGGGTTCGTCCGGCGTGGCGGGGGCAGCAGACGCGCCAAGCCCGCTGAACGAAACGGGCCTCGCCTACGTGCTGTTCACGTCGGGTACGACCGGCACGCCGAAGGGTGTGCAGATCGGCCGCGAGAGCGTGCAGGCGCTGGTGGAGTGGATGGCTGCGGATTTCGCGCTCGGCACGGCACCGGTGTTTCTGAATCAGGCGCCGTTCAGCTTCGACCTCTCCATGTATGAGGTGTTCGGCACGCTCGCGCTGGGCGGGACCATCGTGCTCGCGTCGCGCGCGTTGTGCGCGCAGGGCGGCGTGTTGCTGGAGACGCTCGCGAAGCATCACGTCACCACGTGGGTATCGACGCCGTCGTTCGCGCAGCAGCAGTTGCTCGCGCCGCAGTTTTCTTCGGAAGGGCTCACGAGTCTGCGCACCTTCCTGTTTTGCGGCGAAGTATTGCCGGTCACGCTGGCCAAGCAGTTGCGCCAGCGCTTTCCCGCTGTGCAGATCATCAACACGTATGGGCCGACCGAGGCGACGGTCGCGACGACCTGGATCGTGGTCGACGACGCGGTGCTGGCGCAGCATCCACGTTTGCCGATTGGCAGACCGAAGCGCGATAGCCAGGTGTTCGTCGACGACGGCGAACTGTGTATTGCCGGCCCGCACGTGATGCGCGGCTATCTGAACCGCAACGATCTGAACGCGACCCGCATGTTCTCGCATGGCGGTCAGCGCGCCTTCCGTACGGGCGATCTGGGTGCCGTGGATGCCGACGGCCTGCTGTTTTGCCAAGGACGTATCGACGATCAGGTGAAGGTGGGGGGCTATCGCATCGAACTGCTTGAAATCGACGCGGCCTTGCGCGCGCTGCCCGGTGTGCCGGGTGCGGCGGCGGTGCCGTTGCGGCGTCCTGATGGCTCGGTGGCGCGCATCGTCGCGTTTGTCGAGACCGGCCACGACACCACCCGCTTGCCCGATCATCTACATGACTGGAAAGCGCTGCTCGCCGCGCGTCTGCCGTCCTATATGATTCCGTCTGAGTTGCTCGGCTGTCGTGCGTTGCCGGTGTCGGTCAACTTCAAGATCGACCGGACCCAGCTTGCCCAGGACTATCGTAGTGCTCACCTCAAGGCTTAAATCAACGTCAGGACCCGCCGCCGTGCGCCGGATGCTGCGCGGCGGCACGCTCGCGGCAGCGCTGTTTGGCGCGTCGCTTGCCACGTTGCTGGGCGGCTGTTCGACGCAGACGGCGGACACCGGCTCGCTCGCGCAAGGCGTGGTCTGGCAGGTCGACGAAGATCATATCGACCCACACGGCGACTGGGACAAACTCGGCGTGCGCGATCTGCTGGTGCAATGGACCGCTGTGGACGACACCGCGTTCCTGCCCGGTGCCGGTTTGCCGACGGCGGCGCGTCTGCCGGACTGGACGCGCATCGCGGACGAGCCGTGGGCGCGCAACGTGATCGTCGGTATGGCGGGGCGCTTCGACGAAACCTCGGCGCGGGCCAACGTCGCACAACTGGTGGAGCAGTCGCGCAAGCTGGCGGCGGTGCGGCCGCCGGTGCATGTCGACGGCTGGTATTTCCCGGTGGAAGTCGATCCGACGTGGAAGGATGCGGCCGCCCTCAAGCCTTTGCTCGATAGCTTGCCGCGGCCGCTGTGGATCAGCGTCTACGATAACTCGAACATTGGCGGCGCGGCGCTGGCGGCGTGGCTCGATAGCTGGCTGCCGCACGACGTGGGCGTGTTCCTGCAGGATGGCTGCGGCGTGTATGCCCGTGGACCAGAAGCCGCGCGGGGCTATGCCGACGCGCTGGTGGCGCGGCTGGGCAAGGATCGCGTGAGAATCATCGCCGAAGCATTCCGTCCGGCGCAGGGTGGCGGCTTCCGCGCCGCGAGCGCCGCGGAACTGTTGCCGCAATTGCAGGCGTATCGCGGCTACCGGGTGTATCTGTTCGACGGTCCGCACTACGTGTCGCCGCCGCTCGTGCAGGCGCTCTTGAACGCGCAGCAGACGGGCAAGTAGACTTTTAATGCGGCGTTGGGCATGGCGGGTTGCGCTGCCATGCCATCTGCCGCGTGGACCGCGCCGCGCTTTGTTCAGCCCAGACACTTCCCGGTGGCTGCGTAGCGTGGATGCTTTCGTGTCCGCCGCGTGCCTAGCGGAACTGCGCCACCGCCATCAACAACACCATCCCGCCGATCGCGCCATCCAGCACGCGCCAGGCCATCGCGCGGCGAAACAGCGGCGCCAGTGCGCGGCCGCCGTATCCCAAACCGACGAACCACACGGCGCTTACCGCCATCGCACCCAGTGCGAAGGCAACCCGGCTGCCTTCCGGCTCGCGTGCGCCCGCCGTACCGATCAGCAGAAACGTGTCCAGATACACGTGCGGATTGAGCCACGTGAAAGCGAGCGTCATCAGGATCACAGGCAACGCGCGCTGCGCGGCAGGGGAGGTCGAAGTCGCGCCGCCCGCATCTCCACTGGAAGCCGTCTCCACTTCCAGCACGGCATGCCCCGGGCGCACGGCGCGGCGCAGTGCGCTGATGCCGAACCACGCCAGATACGCGAGCCCCACATACAGCATGGTGTGCACGAACAGCGGGTAGCGTTCGACCAGCACGGACGCTCCACCCACGCCCGCGCCAATCAGGATGAAATCCGATATCGTGCACAGCACGACGATCTTGCCGACGTGCGAACGGCTGATGCCCTGGCGCAGCACAAAGGCATTCTGCGCACCAATGGTGACGATCAACGAGGCGCACAGCGCGGCGCCATGCGAAAAAGCGAGCCAATCCATAACTGATCCAGTAGACGCGTAAGTCGAATTGACGCTAGTCTGCAGGCGGGCGGATCGTAAGAGAAGCTAATTTAGTTAATGCCGATTAAGGAACGCTAATGCTGGACTATGCCTTGCTCGATGCGCTGGCCGCCGTAGTGCGTCACGGCTCGTTTGACCGCGCCGCCAGCGCGCTGAACGTGACGCCTTCCGCCGTCTCGCAACGCGTCAAACTGCTGGAGGAACGGGTGGGCAGCGTGCTCGTCAAACGCGGCCAGCCGTGCACGGCGACGCCGTCCGGCGCGCTGCTGTGCCGGCATACCGAGCGGGTGCAGCTGCTCGAATCCGAGTTGAGCGGACGTCTGCCCGCGCTGCCCGGCGCGCTGCTGGAAGCGTGGCCCACGCTGCGGGTGGCGGTGAACGACGACAGCGTCGGCACGTGGTTCGTCGACGCAGTGGCGGGTTTTTGCGTGGAGCGCGAGATGCTGCTCGATCTGGTGATCGACGATCAGGATCACACTGCACAGCGGATTCGCGACGGCAGCGTGCAGGGCGCCGTCACGACCCAGGCCGAACCGGTGCAGGGATGCCGCTCGACACGCCTTGGTCGCATGCGCTACCGCGCGGTGTGTTCGCCGGAATTTTTCGCGCGCTATTTCTCGCAGGGCCTCACGCGCGATGCGTTGGGACGCGCGCCGTGCGTCGAATTCAACCCGAAGGATCAGTTGCAGAAGCGCTTCATGCGGCGTTTTACGCGCGCCGAACTCGAACCGCCGCTGCACTGGATTCCGCACGTCGAGGGCTTCGTGCGGATGTGCGCCACCGGCATGGGGTGGGGCGCGTGTCCGGAGCGGATGATCATGGCGTATCTGGAAAGCGGCGAACTGGTCGACATGGCGCCATCCAAACCGCTCGACGTGGACCTCTACTGGCAAAGCTGGCGCCTCTCGATTGGCTGGCTGGACGACTTCAGCGCGATGCTGCGCCAGCGGGCCGCGGAGTTTCTGGATTGACGCCCTCAGTACAGCAACTGGTACAGCAATTAGTACAGCAATTCGATTGAATGGAAGAGGCGCTTCTGCTCGGGCTCTGGCGAGCGCGCGCCCGCGTCGATGACCTCGTGCAGGCACTCCAGGAAACAGGCAGCGGCGGGACTCGTCGGAGCGCCGCGCCGCGACGTGATGCTGACGATGGTTTCATCCACCGTCTCGCGCAATGGCAGTGCCCACAGGTTCTCGCGCACGCTGGACACCTCGACGAGCGGCCACGGAAAGATGCTGAGCATGTCCGTATGCGCGAGCAGGCCAAGCACGATGGCGAGCGAATGCGCGAGATGAATCGTATGAGGCACCTTCATGCCGCGCTGGCGGAACAGCGTGTCGGCGATCGACTCGCGGCTTGCCGTGTCCCAGTTCAACACCCACTCCGCGTCTTCCAGTTCGAGTAGCGAGCGGCAGCCCGCTTTCGGATGATCGTGCCGCGCGACCACCGCCGAATGCGTCGAAAACAGCGGCACGTTGTGAAATTCCGATTGCGGCGAGGCCGGCGGCGGGCGGCCGATCGAAAAATCCAGGCTGCCGTCGCGCAGGCGCGGTTGCACGACTGCCAGCAGCCCTTCGAAGAACTCCAGTTGCACCTCCGGCATGCGCGCCCTGAAGCGCTGCACGGTGGCGGGCAAGAAGGTCAAGGCGATCCACGGCGTGACACCGATGCCCAGTTTGCCGGCCGCTGCGCCACGCAGCGCTTCGATTTCGGCTTCCGCGCGTTGCAGTTGCCCGAGCACCAGCCGCGCGTGCACGACCAGCGCGCGGCCAAACTCGGTAAAGGCGACGCCGCTCGCGCTGCGGACCACGAGCGGGGCGTGCAGGTCGGCCTCCAGTTCGCGCACGGCCTTGGTCACGGCGGCAGGCGAATGGCCGAGGGAGCGCGCGGCGGCCCGGATACTGCCGGTATCCGCAATGGCTGCCAGGGTACTGAGCTGATGGAGTTTCATCTGATTTGGACAGAGCAGGGGCGGCAACCGCTGGTTGCCACCGCAACGATTCTACGCCTGCCGGTCAAAATCGGCCTTGGCTATGCTGACCTCACGCATTCATCGAGGAGACAGCACAGTGAACACGATGGTCATCCCGGCAGGCATCGCCGCGCTCGAACAGGAAATGATCGCGTTGCGCCACCGCATCCACGAACACCCGGAACTGGCATTTCAGGAATTCGCCACTGCCGCGCTGGTGGCGAGGCGTCTCAAGGAATGGGGCTACACGGTGCAGTGTGGCCTGGGGCAAACCGGCGTGGTCGGTCAGTTGAAACTCGGCAACGGGACGAAGCGGCTTGGTCTGCGCGCCGATATGGACGCGCTGCCGGTGCATGAGCAGACCGGTCTGCCATATGCCAGCAAAAGCCCCGGCAAAATGCACGCGTGCGGTCATGACGGCCATACGGCGATGCTGCTCGCGGCGGCCAAACATCTCGCCCACGAGAAATCGTTCGACGGTACGCTGAACCTGGTTTTCCAGCCGGCCGAAGAGGGGCAGGCGGGCGCGCAAAAGATGATCGAAGACGGTCTGTTCGACGCCTTCCCGTGCGATGCCGTGTTCGCCATGCACAACATGCCGGGCTATCCTACCGGCAAACTCGGCTTCCTGGCGGGCTCGTTCATGGCGTCGTCGGATACGGTGATCATCAAGGTGAACGGACGCGGTGGCCACGGCGCAATGCCGCACAAGGCGATCGATCCAGTGGTGGTGTGCGCGCAGATCGTGCTCGCGCTGCAGACCATCGTGTCACGCAACGTCGCGCCGCTCGATATGGCGATCATCACGGTGGGCGCGATTCACGCCGGTGAAGCGCCGAACGTGATTCCTGAAACCGCGGAGATGCGTTTGTCGGTGCGGGCCCTCAAGCCCGAAGTGCGCGACTTTCTGCAAACGCGCATTACCGAAGTGGTTCAGGCCCAGGCGGCAGTGTTCGGCGCCCGCGCGGAGGTGCACTATCAGCGGCGCTATCCGGTGCTCGTCAACGATGCGCCAATGACCGCGCTGGCGCGCCAGGTCGCCGTGGACTGGCTGGGCGAAAGCGGCGTGATTGCCGACATGCAGCCGCTCACCGGCAGCGAGGACTTCGCCTTCATGCTGCAACAGTGCGCGGGCAGCTATCTGATCATCGGCAACGGCGATGGTGAAGGCAGTTGCATGGTGCACAACCCCGGTTATGACTTCAACGATGCGTGTCTCGCCACCGGCGCGGCCTACTGGGTGCGGCTTGCCGAAACGTTTCTTGTCGCGTAGCAGCCGGACATCGGGGAGACAGGCATGGAATCTTCCACACGCTCGCCGCGTGACGGCGCGCCGGAGTTGGTGCATGAGGTGAAGCATGAGGTGACGCATGCGTCTGCGGATCAGTTGGTCCATGAGTGGACCAACGAGTTGGCCAATGAACCAGCGCATCACGGCGTGAGGCGCGCAGCGCTGGACCATGATGACGGGCCGGGTGAACCGGCACGCGCACACACCCAGCCCACTGCGCAGACCGCGCCCACGGCGTCGAGCCGGACCGCGCACGCGAAGGCCATCGCCGCGATCACACTGGGCAACGGTCTCGAGTTCTTCGACTTCACGATCTACAGTTTTTTTGCCACGATTATCGGCAAGCTGTTTTTCCCCGTGCATGGCCAGCTTGCGCAACTGATGCTGGCCGCTGGCACCTTCGGCGTGGGCTTCATCATGCGTCCAGTGGGCGGGGTGGTGCTCGGCGCGTATGCCGACCGCGCCGGTCGCAAGGCCGCCATGAGCCTCACGCTCTGGCTGATGACGCTCGGCTCGGCAATCATCGCCTTCGTACCTGGCTACGCGGCCATTGGCCTCGCCGCGCCTTTACTCGTGATCCTCGCGCGGCTGATTCAGGGCTTTGCGCTCGGCGGCGAGATCGGTGCATCGACCTCGCTGCTGATGGAATACGGCAGCGATCGCACGCGCGGCTTTTACGGTAGCTGGCAGTTCGTGAGCCAGGGGCTGAATACGGTGTGCGGCTCGCTGCTTGGCGTCGCGCTGGCGGCGTGTCTGTCCACGGCCTCGCTCGAAAGCTGGGGCTGGCGCGTGCCGTTCGTGATCGGCATGGCGATGGGGCCGATTGGCATCTATATCCGCAAGCATCTGAACGAGACCTTGCCCACGGCGGTCGGGCAAAGCGCAACCCATGACGCGCTCCTGCTCATGCCCGCGCAACCCGTGCGCCAAATCTTCCGTGGGCATCGTGGTGTGATCGTGTGCGGCGTGCTCGCGACGATCGGCGGGACGGCGGCGAACTATATCGTACTGTTTTATCTGTCCACCTACGCGATCCGGATTCTGCATTTGCCGATGTCGCTGGCCTTGTGGGCTTCGTGGACCGCCGCGGTGGTCACGGTGATCTGCGCGCCGTTTGCCGGCGCATGGTCGGACCGCGTGGGTCGCAAGCGTATGTTGTGGGTGTCGCGCGTGCTGCTGATCGCGGCGATCTATCCCGCGTTCCTGTTGATCAACGCGCGGCCCACGGTGCCGGTGCTGTTGGCGGTGGTCGCCGTGCTGGCTGTGCTCGTCGCCTTCACGGCGGTGCCGAATATCGTGATGCTGCCGGAGATGTTCCCGCGCGAAATCCGCGCCACGGGGATGTCGATTGTGTATTGCCTCGGCGTGTCGATCTTTGGCGGCTTCGCGCAGTTCTTCGCGACGTGGCTGATCCAGTTGACCGGCAATACGCTGGCGCCGGCATGGTATGTGATTGGCTGCGGCCTGGTGTCGTTGTTGCCGCTGCCGTTCATGCGCGAGACGGCGGGGCGGCCAATCGGTTAGGACGCCTCGCAGCTACGGCTCGCGGTACGCGTGTTTACCGCGCAAAGTTGCGGCACATAACTACGCCTCGCAGTTACGCCTCCGCAGTTACGCCTCCGTAATTCGCCCCCGCACTACGCCTCATAACATCACGCTTCGCGACGCGCCTCGTCGCGCGTTTCGCGGGGTGCCTCTGCAGCGAGTCTCCGAGGCGTATCCCGCGTTATTCCAAAGCCCACCCACGCACCACTACCTCACCTCCGGCACGCCCGGCGCCGCCGGCTGCGTGCCGTTCTCACGCGTCTCCGGCATGGCCGCCCATACCAGCAGCACGGCCAGCGCACCCGCTGCGGCGAGGCCGAAGAAGCTGATCGTATTGCCGAAGCGATCCGCGATGAAGCCCGCCGCCGCTGTGCTCAAGGTGGCGCCGATCCCCGCCGCGAGTCCGAAGAGTCCGATACACAGGTTGTAGCGTCCCTTGTCGCCGGCCACGTCCGCTGCGATGAGCGGCAGCATCACGCCGAACACCGCTGCGCTCAGACCGTCGAGCATCTGCACCGGCACCAGCAGATAAGGACTGCTCACGCCCGCGAACAGCAACGCGCGCAGCGGCAGCGCGGCGAAACCGAAGAGCAGGATAGGGCGGCGTCCCCAGCGTTGCGCCGAACGCCCCACCCACGGCGACATCATCGCGACAATGGCTTGCGGCACGATGATGCACGCCGCAATCACGAGTTGTACGTTATCGCCCATGCCGGCCGTCACTTCACCCGCGGCGAGGTTGAGCATGGCCGCGTTCGAGAGGTGGAACAGCACGACGCACGCGGCGAAGGTCAGCATGCGCTTGTCGCGCAGCAAGGCGAGCAGGCTCTCACGCTTCTCCGCGGCTTCCGGGTCGGGCGCGGCCTGCGGCAGCGGGTTCACCGAGCCGGTGTTCTGGACCATGCTGAGCGCGATCAGGGCGGGCATCGCGAGACCGGCCGTGAGCCAGAACACCGCGCGCGACGAGAAGTATTCGCCGAACAGTCCCATCAGACCCGCCGCGACCGCGCTGCCTATAGACGCCCAGCGCGCATTGCGGCCCAGCCGGTCGCCGAGGTTCTGCCGTCCCACCAGCGCAAACGAAATCGCTGCCATGGCCGGCACCAGCATGCAACTGGCGAAGCCGTGGAATACCTCGGCGGCGATCACCGGCAACAAGGTCGGGCTGCTGGCGAGCAGCAGCGCGCTGACGATGATCGCGAAGATCGCGGCCGCAGCGGCGGCCTTCTTGTTGCGCATGGCATCGACGGCGGCGCCTGCCGGTACCTGGCTCACCATCGCGCTGATGGTGCCCACCGAGAGCGCCATGCCGATCTCACCCTGGGTCCACTTGTGCGACGCCAGGTACGAGGCGATGAAAGGCCCGAAGCCAGTCTGCACATTGGCCACGAAAAAATTCATCCAGTCCAGCGCGCGCAGACTGCGGGTCGTCACCATAAGCCGGCCTGTCATCGGGCCGCCCTGGCGGTCGATGCCGCGGCTGCGTTGGACGAGGCGCTCGCCGGCGCGGCCGCCGTGGGCGGCGGTGCGGGCGAGACGGCACGGATTGGCTGATTGGGCGCATACACCGGCGCGGCCGCGATCTGCGCGTCGCTCAGATCCATCAGCGGATAGAGCTGTTTGTCACGCGTGCCGAAACGCAGTGCCGACCAGTTCGCGGCAATCATGCGCCGCTCGGTGCTGACGAGACTGCTGACATCGAGCACCACGGCCTGCGGCTGCGCGTTGGCGTCGATCAGCACGTCCACCACGCGGCCCACTTTCACGCCATTGGCGCGCTCGACGGTGGCGTCGAGCATCGGCAACTGCGTGGCGGTGGCGGTGTCGGCGGCGACGGTCTTCGAACGATCCGCCGGCACCGATTGCCCCGGCGCCAGGTTGAGCGTGATGGTCGCGGCCTTGGCATTCGGCGTGAAGCGGAACAGGTTCCACGGGAAGTTGACCTTGCGGTCGCCCACGCCGAGGAAGCCTTGCAGGTTCACCACCATTTCGATCGGCTTGCCGGCCGCGTTGGCCACCATGTCCACCGCGCGGCCGACCACCTTGCCGTCGGACTTCTGCACATCGGCATCGAGCAGCCCGTGCGCCGCGCTGCGATCGATCAGCCGCGTGACGATGAGCGGCGGAGGAGGCGGCGGGGGCGGGGCAGGCGCGGCAACCGGCGGCGGAGGCGGTTCCTCGATCTTGCGCGGCGGAGGCGGCGGCCGTTTCGGTTTCTTCGGGGCTTCGGTTTCGACCGGCTCCGGCGGCACGGTCGTCACGGGCGGTCCGGCGACCAGCGTGCCGCTGGCGGGTCCGACGAGGACCGGCACGGCCTCGGTGATGGGTGCCTCCTGCGGTCCGCGCAACAGGCTACAGCCCGACAGGGCGATGGCTGCAAGAACGAGAAGGATCAGGTAACGCAAAGCTGGAGGTCGAAAACCGCCACTCATCAAGAAGGACTCCATAGCCGGTGCGAAGGGGCGGGCGCGCGGTGCTGTCGCCGCTGCCGCTGCCATTGAAATGGCGTACGCGTGAGAGTTTAACCCGCGCTGCGGCGCGCGCCGGTCTGGTTACGCAAGAAAGCGGCCAGCGCCGCCAGGGATCGCCTCACGCGGCGGCCGCCTTGCGCGATCCATCGCGCAGCCCTTGAGGACGATTCTGCGCAAGCCGCTTCGCAATGCAGTATCAGCGACTTGTCAGATCGGTGCCGCCTGCGGCCTTGGGGGTGTAGGTGTAAACGCGCGGGCCGCGACGGCACATGGGCGTCCCTTGAAGGATATAAGGATCGCGACATGACCGGCATGCCATCCATGCGATTGGAGACATATTTGTCTTGGCCTACATTTCGGGACAGCAAACGATGAACGGTGTCATTGCGGGCTGCATGGCAATGACCGGCGCGGCTTCGCAGTTTCAGGCCATTGCAAAAGCGCAACCGGTACCACGTTCAAACCTTGCCCCACCACATTACATAAACGCAACGAGACGAACCTGATGACAGCCTGCTTTGCCGGCTGTTTCAGCATGCTGATAAAGGAGGCACTCATCATGATGGAACCCCACGCCCAGCCGATTTCCGATGTCGGCGTCGAAACCTTCGACTCCAAGGGCTTTCTCGACCGGTACTTCGAAATCTCGGCGCGCGGCAGTTCGCAACGTCAGGAGATCATTGCCGGCGTCACCACCTTCCTCGCGATGGTGTATTCGGTGTTCGTCGTGCCGGGCATGTTCGGCAAGGCGGGCTTCGACACCAGCGCGGTGTTCGTGGCCGTGTGCCTGACCACCGCATTCGGCTCGCTGCTGATGGGCGTGTGGGCCAAGTTGCCCATCGCGATTGGTTGCGCCATTTCGCTCACGGCCTTCACGGCGTTTGGCCTCGTGCTCGGCAAAGGCCTGCATCCCACGGTTGCGCTCGGCGCGGTGTTCCTGATGGGGATCGTGTTCACGGCGATTTCGGTGACTGGTGTGCGTTCGTGGATTCTGCGCAATCTGCCCTCGGGCGTCGCGCATGGCACGGGCATCGGCATTGGCCTGTTTCTGCTGCTGATCGCCGCGAACGACGTGGGCCTGGTGGTGAAGAATCCGGGCGCCGGTCTGCCGGTTGCGCTCGGTCATATCACCGCGTTGCCGGCGTTGATGTCGGTGGCGGGACTGGCTGCGATCTTCGGTCTGGTACGTCGTCGCGTGCCGGGTTCGATCCTGATCGTGATCGTCGCGATCTCGGCGATCGGACTCCTGATCGATCCGGCGGTGAGTTTTCACGGCGTGTTTGCGCTGCCGTCGCTGAGCGCACCGGGCCATGCTTCGCTGATTGGCGCGATGGACATCAAGGGTGCGCTCTCGCTCGCGGTGTTGCCTAGCGTGCTGGCGCTCGTGATGACGGCTGTCTTCGATGCGACCGGCACGATTCGCGCCGTGGCGGGGCAGGCCGGTCAGCTCGACGCGAATGGCCGCATCATCAACGGCGGCCGCGCGCTCACGGCGGATTCGCTCAGCTCGATCTTCTCCGGTTTTCTCGGCGGCGCACCGGCGGCGGCATACATCGAATCCACGGTGGGTGTGGCAGCGGGTGCCAAGACCGGCATGGCCGCAGCGGTGGTCGGTCTGCTGTTTCTCGTGGTGATGTTCTTCTCGCCGCTCGCGGGTCTGGTGCCTTCGTATGCCACGGCACCGGCGCTGATGTACGTCGGTCTGCTGATGCTCTCGAGCGTGAGCAAGCTCGACATGGCCGACATGGTCGATGCGATGTCCGGGCTCGTGTGCGCAGTGTTCATCGTGCTCACTGCCAATATCGTCACGGGCATCATGCTGGGTTTCAGCACGCTGGTGATTGGTCGCGTGGTCAGCGGCGAGTATCGCAAGCTGAACGTGGGCACGGTGGCGATCGCCATCGTACTGGCCGCGTTCTATCTGGGCGGCTGGGCAATCTGAAGAGAATGACACGGCCACTGACGGCGTGACTGCCGTTGGTGTGCGCTAGTGAAGGATCGTGAAGTTTGGTGCGGCGTGTTGCGGACGGTTCGTTCGTGACACGCCGTTTTTTATTGGCCGCATGATCGGCACGCGGCGCGAGAGGCAGGACGATTCGGGAGAGGGGACGGCAGCGCGCGACTACAACGCCATTTCAAACGCGGGCTGCAGGAACACTTCAATCGCCATCACGGCGAGACTCATCGCGGCGACTGCGAGCGTCAACGTGCCGTATTCGTCGTAGCGTGCGTCATAGAGGCACGCCACCACGAACAGGATGGCAAGCAGGTTGGTCAGCCAGTCGAAATTCAGCGCGAGGGTCATCAAGCAATCCGGGCTCAGTGGACGACTCGCTGCATTGAATCGGCCCATTTGGTGGGCCCGATTCTAGCGAGTTGAGCTTACGGAAAAGCAACAAAAAACGCTTACACGCCTTACGTAGTACTAGCTGCGCAGCATGTCGTGCCTGATCCAGTCGAGCACCGAAGTGCGCTCAGGTTGCCAGCCTAGCAACTGACGCGCGCGCTCGCCGCGTACACGGCTATTCGAACCGAGACCGTACGACGCCATCTCGTAGCCCCATTCTTGCTGCGCATCCTTGAGCGGCCAGGCTTGCGGCGCGCCGAGCTGCATCGCTTCGCCGATCGCCTCGCTCATTTCGCGGAACGACGCTTCGCCGCTTTCGACGAAATAGAACGCGCCGGGCGGCGTTTTTTCGAGGGCGAGCAGATACAGGGCGACCACATCGTCGATGTGCACGTTCGACCAGATATTGCCGCCGCTGCCCACGTGCCGCACCACGCCGCTCTTCTGCGCCTGACGCACGAGGCGCGGCAACTGCACGCTGGCGCTGCCGGCCACGGCGCCGTGTCCATAGATCAAGGTATTGCACAGCACGGCCGAGCGCACGCCGCGTTGCGCGGCACCGAGCACGAGACGGTCGATGGCGACGCGCGCGGCTTTGTCCGCAGTCGGCTCGGGTAGCGCGTCTTCGTGATAGATGGCCGCGGCCCCGGCTTCGCCGCCCGACGCATCGCCGACGATGCTCGAACCGCTCGTGTGCAGCAACGGTTTGCCGGAACCGGCGAGGCCTTCGATCAGCGCTTCGACGGCGCCGCGATCGTCGCTGCTCGCCGCGTTGACGACGCCGTCCGCCGCCTGCGCTTCGCGGATCAGCAGCGCGTGGTCGTCGAGCGTGCCGATCACCGGTTCGATGCCGAGGCGCTTCAGTTCAGCGGCCTGGGCGGGATTGCGGATCAGGCCGCGTACATGGTGTCCGGCGCGCACGAAGCCCGCCGCAATGGAACCGCCAATGAAACCGCTGGCGCCTGTAAGAAAGATGTTCAAGATGTTCTCCTGTGCTGTGCGATTGATCCCATGTAGCGTGAGGTTCGCTGCGTGCGGGAATGCGAGGAATCGAATTGATCGCGATGACTGTCAGCAGTATCCCCCGTACGGATTCTGGCAAAAAGCGTGTTAGTCTCAAATCAATCTTGATTTGAAATCAACAATGAAGACTTCCACCGACGAACTGCTGGTCTTTGTCACTGTCGTCGACAGCGGCTCGATCACGGCTGCCGCCGAGAAATTGCAGCAGACGGTGTCCGGCGTGAGCCGCGCGCTGACGCGGCTGGAAAAGAAACTCGACACGGCGCTGGTAAGGCGCACCACGCGGCGTCTGCAGCTCACGGAGGAGGGTGCGCTGTTCCTCGGCCGCGCGCGGGCCATTCTCGCGGCCATGGAGGAGGCCGAGCAGTCGGTGGCGCGGCGCCGCCAGCGTCCGTCCGGACGCTTGCGGGTGGACGCGGCGTCGCCCTTCATGCTGCATTGCATAGCGCCGCACGTTAAGGCGTTCGCGGCGCTCTATCCCGAGATCCAGCTCGAACTGACCAGCAACGAGCGCATTGTCGACTTGCTGGAGCAGAAGGTGGATATCGCGATCCGCATCGGCGCGCTGCAGGATTCCACGCTGCACGCGCGCTCGCTCGGCGCGAGCAAGCTGCGTATCGTGGCGAGCCCCGGCTATCTGGCGGAGGCGGGTGAGCCGGTTTCGGTGGAGGAATTGCGTGGCCATCGGCTGCTCGGTTTCACCGCGCCGGAGCATCTGAACCGCTGGCCGCTGCCGGACGGCGAGCGCGCCTCGTTCAAGATCGAGCCGGCGCTGGTTGCCTCGAGCGGCGAGACGATCCGGCAACTGGCGCTCGCCGATAGCGGCATTGCCTGCCTCGCCGACTTCATGACCGCAGCCGACGTGCGCGCCAACCGTCTGGCACCGATCCTCGATGCCCTGCTGATCGACGAGCGGCAGCCCGTCAGCGCCGTGTTCTATCAAAGCGCCGCGCTGGCCGGGCGCGTGCAGGCGTTTCTCGACTTCATCGGCCCCCGGCTGTCGCTGTAATCCCCCGCCTTTTTGTCCGCTTGCCACTTCGCGTGGTCAACGTGTATATACAAGTGATGGAATAGCGACGACGCCAGCGTGTCCGCACATGCGCCCAGTCGCGGCGCGAGCCTACCGCTCCGACTGTGCGTGACCCTGCGAAAACCATGCCAGTCTTGCCGGTCATGTCAAACCGACTTGATGGGGCCCTGAGGGAAACCCCTGAGGTCGAACCATTAAAAATAAGTTGTATATACAAGCTGGCGCCGCTAGACTTCTCTCAAATTGTATAGACAGGACTCACCTCCATGATGATGCTCAAGCCCGGCCAACTCACTCTCCCGCAACTGCGCCAGATCGCCCGCGAACAGGTCACGCTGCAGCTCGATCCCGCCAGCCATGCGGCCATCGACGCCTGCGCGAAGGCCGTTGCCGATATCGCCGCGAAGGGCGAGCCCGCGTATGGCATCAACACGGGCTTCGGGCGTCTCGCCAGCACGCACATCCCGCATGACCAGCTCGAACTGCTGCAACGCAATCTGGTGCTCTCGCATGCAGTGGGCGTGGGCGAGCCGATGTCGCGTCCGGTGGTGCGTCTGTTGATGGCGCTGAAGCTGTCGAGCCTCGGCCGCGGCCATTCGGGCATTCGCCGTGAGGTCATGGATGCGCTGATCACGCTGTTCAACGCGGACGTCCTGCCGGTGATTCCGGTGAAGGGTTCGGTTGGCGCATCGGGCGATCTCGCGCCGCTCGCGCATATGTCGGCGACGCTGCTGGGCGTGGGCGAAGTCTTTGCCAAGGGCGAGCGGATGCCCGCCACGGAAGGTCTGCGCCTCGTTGGCCTCAAGCCGCTCACGCTGCAAGCCAAGGAAGGGCTCGCGCTGCTGAACGGCACCCAGGCTTCGACCGCGCTCGCGCTCTACAACATGTTCGCGATCGAAGACCTGTATCGCACCGCGCTGGTGGCGGGCGCGCTGTCGGTGGATGCGGCAGCGGGGTCGGTGGCGCCGTTCGACGCGCGCATTCACGAGCTGCGCGGCCATCAAGGGCAGATCGACGCGGCTTCGGCTTATCGTTCGCTGTTGCAGGGCTCGGGTATCAATCTGTCGCATCGCGATTGCGGCAAGGTGCAGGACCCGTACAGCCTGCGCTGCCAGCCGCAGGTGATGGGCGCCTGTCTCGACCAGATGCGTCACGCCGCCGACGTGCTGTTGATCGAAGCCAACTGCGTGTCCGACAATCCGTTGATCTTCCCGGACACGGGCGAAGTCCTCTCCGGCGGCAATTTCCACGCTGAGCCGGTGGCCTTCGCAGCGGACAATCTGGCGCTCGCCGCGGCGGAAATCGGCGCGCTCGCCGAACGTCGCATCGCACTGCTGATCGATTCCACGCTGTCGGGTCTGCCGCCGTTCCTCGTGCGCGATGGCGGGGTGAACTCCGGTTTCATGATCGCGCACGTCACGGCTGCCGCGCTCGCGTCGGAAAACAAGACGCTCGCGCATCCGGCTTCGGTCGATTCGCTGCCCACCTCGGCGAACCAGGAAGATCACGTGTCGATGGCCACCTTCGCCGCGCGCAAGCTCGGTGATATCGCTGAGAACACCGCCAACATTCTGTCCATCGAACTGCTCGCTGCCGCTCAGGGTGTAGATCTGCGCGCGCCGCATCAAACCAGCCCGAGCCTGCTGCACGTGATGCATACGGTGCGCAACGAAGTCGCGCATTACGAACTGGATCACTATTTCGCGCCCGACATCGCAGCCGTCACGCGGCTGGTGCAGAACGGCACGATCGCGCAGCACAGCCCGTTCGCGTTCGCATCGGAACAATAACGCTCACCTGTCATCGCGGCCCATCCAGCATGAACGCACCGGCTTATCAGGGAATCAAGGACTTCATCCTCGGTCGCATCCACGCGGGCGAATGGGGTGAGGGCGATCAGGTTCCTTCGGAAAACGAACTGGCGCGCGAGTTCAACGTGGCGCGCATGACAGTCAACCGTGCGCTGCGCGAGTTGACCTCGGAGCAGGTGCTAACGCGTGTGCAGGGATCGGGCACCTTCGTCGCACGGCCGAAATACGAGTCGACGCTGGTGGCGATCCGCAGCATTTCGGATGAGATCGTCGCACGCGGTCATCGTTATCAGGCCAAGGTGCTGCACATCGGCGCCACGATCGCGGACGAGGCGCTCGCCGATGAAATGCAGGTGAACGCGGGCAGCCCGATCTTCCACTCGCGCGTGCTGCATTTCGAGAACGACGAGCCGGTGCAGCTCGAAGAGCGCTGGGTCAATCCGGCGGTCGCGCCGGAGTATGGCCTGCAGGATTTCACCAACACCACGCCGAACCAGTACCTCGTACGCGTTGCGCCGTTGCAGCGCGTCGAGTACCGCATCGAGGCATCTGCTGCGGACGCCGACACGCGGCAACTGCTGAGCATGGATGAACTCGAACCATGCCTCGTGCTGCATCGGCGCACGTGGTCGCAGAGTCTGGTCGCATCCGTGGCCAATCTATGGCACCCGGGCAGCCGTTATCGCTTCACCGGACATTTTTGATCGCACTGTTTTGCTTTCGCCGTGCTGCTGCTGTCAGGCGCGTCGCGGCTTTCAACTTCGATTTTTTGCCTGCTACCGAGTACTTTTCAGCCTCTGAGGCCCACCATGAACAACCCGAAGCACATCGACCCGCGTCTTGATCCGACCCGCACGATTCACGCCCCGCGTGGCGCTGAAAAGTCCTGTAAAAGCTGGCTCACGGAAGCCGCGTACCGGATGATCCAGAACAATCTGGACCCGGAAGTCGCCGAGCATCCGCATGCGCTCGTGGTGTACGGCGGCATTGGCCGCGCCGCGCGTAACTGGGATTGCTTCGATCAGATTCTTGCGTCGCTGAAGGACCTGAACGACGACGAGACGCTGCTGATCCAGTCGGGCAAGCCGGTTGGCGTGTTCAAGACGCACGCTGACGCACCGCGCGTGCTGCTGGCCAATTCGAACCTCGTGCCGCATTGGGCGACGTGGGAGCATTTCCACGAACTCGATCGCAAGGGCCTGATGATGTACGGCCAGATGACGGCGGGTAGCTGGATCTATATCGGCAGTCAGGGGATCGTGCAGGGCACCTACGAAACGTTCTTCTCGGTGGCGAACCAGCATTTCAACGGCGATCCGAAGGGCCGCTGGATCCTGACGGGTGGCCTCGGCGGCATGGGCGGCGCGCAGCCGCTCGCCGCGACGATGGCCGGCTTCTCGATGATCGCCGTGGAATGCGACGAGACGCGTATCGACTTTCGTCTGAAGACGCGTTACGTGGACCGCAAGGCGAAGACACTCGACGAAGCGCTCGCCATCGTGGAAGAAGCGAAGCAGACCGGCAAGCCGGTCTCGGTGGGCCTGCTCGGCAACGCCGCGGACGTGTTCGCCGAATGCGTCGCGCGTGGCATCACGCCGGATTGCGTGACCGATCAGACCAGCGCGCACGATCCGATTCACGGCTACCTGCCGCAAGGCTGGACCGTGGAAGACTGGCGCGAGCGCATGAAGACTGCACCGGACAGCATCGTCACGCCCGCCAAGCAGTCGATGGCGAAGCAGGTGCAGGCCATGCTGACGCTGCAGGAACGCGGCGCGGCCACGCTCGATTACGGCAACAACATCCGTCAGATGGCGCTGGAAATGGGCGTCGAAAACGCCTTCGATTTCCCGGGCTTCGTGCCGGCCTATATCCGTCCGCTGTTCTGCGAAGGCAAGGGGCCGTTCCGCTGGGTCGCGCTCTCGGGCGACCCGGAAGATATCTACAAGACCGACGCGAAGGTCAAGGAGCTGATCCCCGACGATCCGCACCTGCACAACTGGCTCGACATGGCGCGCGAACGCATCGCGTTCCAGGGTCTGCCGGCGCGCATCTGCTGGGTGGGCGTGAAGGATCGTTATCGTCTCGGTCAGGCGTTCAACGAAATGGTGAAGAACGGCGAACTGAAGGCGCCCATCGTGATTGGCCGCGATCACCTGGATACGGGCTCGGTGGCGAGTCCGAACCGCGAGACCGAATCCATGAAGGACGGCTCGGATGCCGTCAGCGACTGGCCGCTGCTCAACGCATTGCTGAACACGGCAGGCGGCGCGACGTGGGTGTCGCTGCATCACGGCGGTGGCGTGGGCATGGGCTTCAGCCAGCACTCGGGCGTGGTGATCGTCGCCGACGGCACGGACGAAGCCGGCAAGCGTCTGGGCCGCGTGCTGTTCAACGATCCGGCCACGGGCGTGATGCGTCACGCGGATGCCGGCTACGAACTCGCGCAGGAAACCGCGCGGGAAGTGGGCCTCAACCTGCCGATGCTGGGCCGTTGATCGTGACGAAGGTTTCGCCTGTCTTCTCGCTGATCCGTGGCGCCGATCTGATCGCGGCGCCCTGGAAAAACGGCGGCGGCGTGACGCGCGAGATTGGCGCGATGCCGCCGGGCGCCGCCTTCGATACGTTCGTATGGCGCGTGAGCATTGCAGACGTTGCGCAGGCGGGACCGTTCTCGCGCTTTGCGGGCGTCGACCGCACGCTGGTGCTGCTGGCGGGCGCCGGGATGCTGCTCGATGAGGCGCAGGAGGCGGGCGGCGAAGCGCAGGTGCATGCGCTGACGCAAACGCTCGATGTGGCGCGTTTCGCTGGCGAGGCGGCCATCGATGCGCGCCTCGTCGATGGCGCGACGCGTGACTTCAATCTGATGATCCGGCGTGGCGCGGCACGCGGCGCGCTGGAGGTCTGGCGTGTGGATGGCGGCGCGCATCATCATGGTCTGTCAGCGGATGTGGTGTTGCTGTTTTGCGCGGCGGGTTCGGTGCAGGTCACGCTGGGCGACGGCGCGCCGGTCACGCTTACGAGTGACGATACCTTGCGTATCGACACACCAGACGCGTCGGCGTGCTCGGTTACGGGCGAGGGTGCGTTGCTCGCGATCCGTATTGATTACCTGTGACGCACGCAGCAGGCACGCACCAACCGAACCAACCAAACCAACCCAACACCACCCAGCGGAAAATCGGCACACGAGTAAGCGATGAAACCAACCGTCTGGCATCACCTGAAGCTTTGCCCCACGGGCAATCCTGAACAAACCTTGAGCGACGCCGCGCTTGCGGTGCGCGACGGCCAGATCGCCTGGCTCGGCGCAGCCAGTGAATTACCTGCGGAGTACGCCGCGTGGCCGCGCGAAGACCTGGGCGGCGCGTGGGTCACGCCGGGCCTCGTCGACTGTCATACGCACCTCGTGTACGGCGGCCAGCGCGCCGACGAATTCGCGCAGCGACTCGCTGGCGTCAGCTACGAAGAAATTGCCCGCCAGGGCGGCGGCATTGTCTCGACGGTGCGCGCCACCCGCGCCGCCGACGAAGACACGCTGTTTCGCCAATCCGCAGCACGGCTCGAACCGCTGCTCGCTGAAGGCGTGACCGCCATCGAAATCAAATCCGGCTACGGTCTCGACCTCGCCAGCGAACGCAAAATGCTGCGCGTCGCGCGGCGGCTCGGCGAGCGCTATCCGGTGTCCGTGTACACCACGTTTCTCGGCGCGCATGCGTTGCCGCCGGAATTTGCCGGCCGCGCCGACGACTACATCACCGAAGTCTGCGAGCGCATGTTGCCTGTGCTGGCCGAAGAAGGGCTCGTCGATGCGGTGGACGTGTTCTGCGAACGCATCGGTTTTTCTCTCGCGCAAAGCGAGCAGGTCTTTGCCGCCGCCGAACGTCACGGGTTGCCGGTGAAGATGCACGCCGAGCAACTCTCCAATAGCGGCGGGGCGGCGCTGGCCGCGCGTCATCGCGCGTTGTCCGCGGATCATCTGGAGTTTCTCGACGAAGCGGGCGTGGCAGCGATGAAAGAAGCCGGCACCGTTGCCGTGCTGTTGCCGGGCGCCTACTACTTCATCCGTGAAACGCAATTGCCGCCGCTCGAACTGCTGCGCCGCTACGCCGTGCCGATTGCGATTTCCACGGACAGCAATCCGGGCACGTCGCCTGCCACCTCGCTGCTGTTGATGATGAACATGGCGACGACGTTGTTCCGCATGACAGTGCCTGAAGTGCTGCAAGGCGTGACCCGGCATGCGGCGCAGGCACTCGGTCGCGCGGATCGTCACGGCACGCTGGCGGTGGGACGTGCTGCCGATTTCGCCGTCTGGTCCGTCGATACGCTCGCCGAACTGGCGTACTGGATCGGGCGTCCGCTGTGTGCGCGCGTCGTGCGCGGCGGCGAAACGGTTTATACGCGGCGCGAGCACACCGTCGCCTGATTCCCCCAAGTTTCGAAGGTTCGCAGATGACTGACTCCACCCGAACGTCGCATCACTCGCTGTTTGCCGAGCACGCTTATCTTGCCGATGGATGGCGCCGCAACGTGCTGCTCGAATGGGACGCCACCGGCACGCTGACGCAGGTGACGGCCGATAGCGCGACGCCCGCAGCGAATGTGGCGCGGGCCGCCGGTCCGGTCTTGCCCGGCATGCCGAATCTGCATTCGCATGCGTTCCAGCGCGCGATGGCCGGTCTCACCGAATACCGCGCCAACGCCACCGACAACTTCTGGAGCTGGCGCGACCTGATGTATCGCTTTGCGGCAAAGATGTCGCCGCAGGGGCTCGGCGCGATCGCGCAATGGCTCTACATCGAAATGCTGAAAGCGGGCTATACGTCCGTGTGTGAGTTTCATTACGTGCATCACACGCCGGATGGCAGTCGTTACGCACACACGCCGGAACTGGCGGAGCGTGTCGTGGATGCCGCACAGCGCAGTGGCATCGGCATGACGATGCTGCCGGTGCTGTATCAGTACAGCGGCTTTGGCGCACGTGCGCCGCGTGAGGATCAGCAGCGTTTCATCAATACGCCGGACAGCCTGCTCGACCTGCTCGGCAAACTGCGCGCCGCACGGCCCGAGAACGCCGCGCTGCGCTATGGCGTGGCGCCGCATTCGTTGCGCGCGGTGTCGGGCGACTCATTGCGCGCGTTGCTCGAGGGTCTCGATGCAAGCTTGCCGGGCGCGCCGGTGCACATCCATATCGCCGAGCAAACCGCTGAAGTGGACGCCTGCCTCGAAACCGAAGGCGCGCGCCCGGTGCAATGGCTGCTGGATCGCTTCGCCGTCGACGCGCGCTGGTGTCTCGTGCACGCAACCCATGTGGATGCCAACGAGACCCTTGCGCTCGCCAAAAGCGGCGCAGTTGCCGGGCTGTGTCTGACCACCGAAGCCAATCTCGGTGATGGCATCTTCCCGGCGCAGGAATACCTCGACGCGCAGGGGCGTTTCGGCATCGGATCGGATAGCCATATCGGCGTGGACTGGCGGTCCGAATTGCGTTTGCTCGAATATGGCCAGCGTCTGTCGCGCCGGCAACGCAATGTGCTGGCGTCGGCAACTTCCACGCACGTCGCGGACCGGTTGTTCGCGGCGGCGCTCGACGGCGGCGCTCGGGCGACGGGCCGTGCCGTCAATGGTTTGCAGGTGGGGCAGCGCGCCGACTGGCTGGTGCTGGACCCCGATCACGCGAGCATTGCTGAGCACGTGGCGGACGCGTGGCTCTCGGGCGTTGTATTCTGTGAGCATGGCGAGACGCCGATTCGCGATGTCTATGCCGGCGGCGAGAAAGTCGTCGAGAACCGCAGGCATCGCGATGAAGCCGACGCTTACGCGCAGTACCGTGTGGCGCTTGCCGAGTTGCTGAAATAGCCATGGCCAGGGCGCAATGACCCAGACGAGGCATTGACGCCTCTTGGGTTAGCCATACGGACTTCATCGAGCGTAAATCCATCCCGATTCATCGACTCCGGACTGACATGACTGCTTCAAATACTTTGCCGGTGTTCTCGCTGCACGAGGGAAGCCTGCCGCTGCTGATTTCGATTCCGCACGTGGGCACGCGCATCCCCGAGGATATCGCCGCGACCATGACACCCGCCGCGCAGCGCACCGAAGATTGCGACTGGCACCTCGACCGTTTGTACGCCTTCGCGCAGCGTCAAGGCGCGTCGGTTCTCATGCCGACTCATGCGCGCTATGTGATCGACCTGAACCGTCCGCCCGATGGCGCCAATCTCTATCCGGGGCAGGACACCACCGGTCTGCTGCCTGTCGATACGTTCGACAAGGAGCCGCTGTACCGCGACGGTCATCTGCCCGACGAAGCCGAAATCGCGCGTCGTCGCGAGGCATACTGGAAGCCGTATCACGACGCACTGGCCGCGCATCTCGCGAAACTCAAGGCGCAGCACGGCAAGGTGCTGTTGTGGGAGGCGCATTCGATCCGCTCACACGTCCCGCGTTTTTTCGAAGGCCGACTGCCGGACTTCAACTTCGGCACGGCCAACGGCGCGAGCGCGGTCGCGGGGTTGGCCGAGGCGCTTGCCACGGTGGTGGAGCGGCATGGCGGCCCGTATACGTCGATTGCGAATGGGCGCTTCAAGGGCGGCTATATCACGCGGCAGTATGGGCAACCCGCGCAGGGCATCCACGCGGTTCAGCTCGAACTCACGCAGATCACGTACATGGAAGAGCAGATGCCGTATGCGTATGACGAAACGCGTGCGGCCCAGGTCGAGCCGTTGCTGGAGGCATTGGTAAAGACTGCATTGGAGCGTGTAGAGTCGGCCTAGATGTCGCTCTGCGAAGCGCTTCCTGTGCCGCGAACTTGCGCGGCGCGTTTGCGTCGCGATGTAACGAAGGCGCGTGTAAAGCCTTCATGAAAGACGGCCCTTGGCGTGCAAGCACACCAAGGGCCGCTTTGTTTTGGTGACTCGACGTGGAGTGGTGGCCCTACGCCCGCTCTGGCGTGCGCATGATCCGACATCCGCGACAGACACCTGCCCTACGAAAAACACGCGAATCCGGCAGCAGCAAACTCACCCGTGCTGCCGTCGATCTTAATGGCAGTGCCGTTCCCAGTGACCATGCACGTGCACGCGATGGCACACGGGATGATGGTCATGATCGTCGGCGTAGGCGGCGCTGGAAAACGCGCTCATCGTGACCAGCGCGGCGGCAACGGCAAAAATGGCTTTTTTCATCGTGGTTCCTTTTTGTTAGTGAGCAGCGAATGCTGATCAGCACGTTGCGTGCCGCGACGGGTTGGGTGCGACGGCGAAATCGTCTTGGGAGATGTCCGGTTGTGTCTGGTGGCGCGTGACACACTGAGTGGACGGAACCGCTATCCGGAGCCACTACCGCCAGATTTGCGTCTCGCGAAGTATTTGTTGTCAGCCTTGCCAAACACCCGTTTGCCCCTCGGTAAAAACGTCCGCAGTGGCGCGTCTTGTCTAACGAAACCGCGTAAAGCAGCGGCTGGTTTCGGCGCTCGTTTCGGAACGTCCCTGACAGGGACCGGTCAACAGGAAGGGCGTGCAACTGCGGGACCATCCCGGTTGCGCGCGGTCGTGCTATGCGACTACGCTCTCAGCGAGACGATGCGCGCAGTGTCACCTGAAGGGCTACATCAAATCAGATCAAGCGCTACACAAGACGTCACACTCACCGTGCGAGACAAGATGGAAGAACCCGCAATGGACGATTCCGATGAACCCCTGCTGCCGGTCTGGCGGGCCAACCTGACGGTACTGACGCGCGAGGTGGGCGCAGCGACGCGTCTCGCACGCATGATGACGTTCTCCGCCAGCTACCTGAAACTGATGCTGGCCGGTCAGCGCGAATTCAACATGGAGTTCGTGCGTGGCGTCGAAGCCGTCACGGGTCTGCCGGCAGGATGGATGGACACGGTGCACGAGGAGCACGACATTCCCGCCAATGCCCGCGAAGCGATCGACAACGAGACGCCGCTCGCGCGCTTTCGCGGCACGGCGCACCCCGCGCGCAAGAAGTCGGTCCTGCGGCCGCCCGAGCCGATCTTCGGCCAGCCGGGCAACCCGCGGCGCGTCGAAGACGAGAGCTTCGACGCCGAAGCGCATCGCCGTCAGGCGCACTTTCGCAAGGTGCGTGATCTGGCGGTGCAGGACGTGCGGCGCCTCGAACGCTATCTGGCGCATCCACCCGTGGAACTGAACGTGGTGCGGGCCAAGGTGGAAGACGTGATGGCCGCCGCCGAACTCGAGGACACCCTGCACGCCGATCTTGCGGGCCGGCTCGAACAGATCGAGAAGCATCGTCATCTGCTGATGCGGCATGTGGAAAAGCTGCAGGCGTTGCTCGTGCGCCTCGGCGAAGGCGAGTAGGGCGTCGCCGAGGCCTCTCCACTCCTCACGCTTTTGACAATCCTGCGTTGCGCCGGAGTCGGGTTGTGCGCACGCGGCGTCTTGCGGTAAAACACCGCCTATGACCGACCGCTCCCGACTCATTCCAATCATCGTCGCCTGTCCGCTGTTCCTGCAAAACCTCGACACGTCGATCATGGCGACGGCGTTGCCATCCATCGCCCGCTCGCTCGATGTCCAGACCCTGCACCTGAACCTGGCCATTACCTCCTATCTGCTGAGTCTCGCGGTGTTTCTGCCGGCGAGCGGCTGGCTCGCGGACCGCTACGGTGCGCGGCGGGTGTTCTGCACGGCGATTGCGTTGTTTTCGCTAGGGTCCGCGTTGTGCGGGCTCGCGCAAAGCATGCCGCAACTGGTGGTGTTTCGCGTGTTGCAAGGCATGGGCGGCGCGATGATGGTGCCGGTCGGACGGTTGATCCTGCTGCGCAGCGTGCCACCCGCGCGGATGGTCGCGGCGATGGTCTGGTTCACGCTGCCTGGCGCCGTAGGGCGAGTGGCGGGGCCGTTGCTGGGCGGTCTGGTGGTGACGATCGCTTCGTGGCGCTGGATCTTCCTGCTGAACATCCCGTTCGGCGTGCTCGGCGTGCTCGCTGCCATGAGCTTCATCGACGATACCCATGAGCCGCTGCATCAACGCTTCGATCTGGCCGGTTTCGTTTTGCTGTCCGCGGGGCTCGTGGGGATGGTCGGCGGTCTCGACACGGCCGGGCGCGGTCTGGTGCCGCAAGCCGTCACCATCGCGCTCGCGGGCGGCGGCTTGCTGTCGTTGCTGAGCTACTGGCTTTACAGCCGCCGCCACGCGGACGCCATCATCGATCCAGGTTTGCTGCGCTACAAGACCTATCGGACCTCGGTGGTGGGCGGCATGCCCATGCGCATCGCGATCGGCGCCTCGCCATTCCTGATGCCGTTGATGCTGCAACTCGGGTTCGGGCTTTCGCCGCTGCAATCGGGCTCGCTCAGCGTGGCGACGGCGGTGGGCTCGCTCAGCGTGCGCGGCATCATGCAACGGGCCATTCGCCGCATCGGCTTTCGCAAGCTGCTGATCGGCGCCACGCTCATCACCGGCTGCTTCTATATCTGCTATGGGCTGTTTCGGCCAGGCACACCGCATCTGCTGATTTTCGTCGTGCTGCTGTTCGGCGGCCTGTTCAATTCCCTGTGTATGGTGTCGCTCAATACGCTCGGTTACTCTGACGTGCCCAAACCGCTGATGAGCCGCGCCACGGCGCTGTCGAGCATGGCGCAGCAGTTGTCGATCAGTCTTGGGGTGGCGTTCGCCGCTTCGCTCGTGACATTGACCGCGCGGCTGCATGGCGGCAGCGCGGCCCATCTGACCTCGCACGATTTCTCTCCGGCCTTCGTGGTGATCGGGCTGATGACGTTCTGCTCGCTGTTCTTTTTCACCCAGCTTGCGCACGATGAGGGTGATGAACTGCGATGAACCGCGATGAGTCCCGACGAGGCCCGGTGCGAAGAACCGCGATGTGCTACAACCATCAAACCGACTGGAAGAGGTGCGATCTTGGGAAACATTGCCGCTGACCTGCCATACGCGCTTGGCTTGACGCCGCGTGCATGGGGCGACGCATGCCGGGGATGAGCGGCCGCCTGTGGCGTCGACCGTGGTGCCGCGTGCTGCGACGCCGGTTGCAGCGCGAGTCGCTGCACGCATGCCGAAGCGCGCTGCAAACGTGGATCGCTGCTATCTGTCTCACCGGCGCATGTTTCAGCGCGCCCGCATGGGCCGACGACGCTTCCGCAACCGACGACACCGCGCCGTTCAGCATGGAGCGCGACGTGCATTACTTCGTTATCCAGAAGGATGGCTCGGTGGAGGAACACGACGACACCGTCTTGCGCGCCAACAGCGAGAGCGGCGTCGACGATATCGCCCAACGCTATGTCTGGTTCAACAAGGACATCGAGCAGGTGCAGCTGCTCGCCGCCGAAACCATCGATCCAGACGGGACCGTGCACAAGGTCGGCCCGGACGGCATTCGCGATGTGCAGGAACCGCGTTCGGCAGGTGCACCGACTTTCGAGGACGGCGTATTGCGCACGGTGATTTTTCCCGGCGTCGAAGCGGGCTCGCGCGTGCATCTGGCGTTCAGCAAGACGCGCAGCAAGCCCTTGCAGGCCGGTACGTTCGCGTACCTCGTGGAACCCTCGCTCGATCCGGTGGAGATGCAGCGTCTGATCTTCGATCTGCCCGCCGACGTTCCGCTGTATGCGGATGCGCGCGGCTACGTCGAGGTGCCGCCGGTCACGGAAAACGGCCGCACGCGCTATGAGTTCGACTATCGTCATGGACCCTATGCGCGCATCGAATCCGGTGCGGTGGGTTATGAAAGCTGGGGCGACCGGCTGATGGTGAGCACCGTGCCGGACTACGCCGCGTTCGCCGCGCGTTACAGGGGACCGGCCGCGGACGCCACCATGAGCGATCCGGCCATCGTGCAGCTCGCCCAGTCGCTGACGGCCGGCACCAGCGACCCACGCGAGAAAGCCCGCCTCCTGTACGACTGGGTGCGGCTCAACATTCGCTACGTCGCGCTCTTTCTCGGCGAGACCGCCGCGATACCGCACAAGGCGAGCGATATCCTGCGCAACCGCTACGGCGACTGCAAGGATCATGTCGCGCTCTATACGGCGCTGCTCAAGGCGGTGGGCATCAAGAGCGAGGCGGTGCTG
Organism: Paraburkholderia sp. DHOC27; assembly: GCF_003429005.1. GTDB lineage: Bacteria > Pseudomonadota > Gammaproteobacteria > Burkholderiales > Burkholderiaceae > Paraburkholderia. The sequence continues at coordinate 669,722 of NZ_QVQV01000002.1, read as the reverse complement.
CTCAACCTCGGCCCGTACTACGTGTTGCCGGATGTGCCGGGGTATGGCGCGAGCGCGATCAACCATGCCATCGTCTGGATACCCGAGCTGAAGCAGTTTGCTGACACGACGGCGGGTGGCACCGAGTTTGGCTTTTTGCCGGCCGTGGTGATGGACCGTCCCGTGTTGCTGGTCGATGATGGCACGATGTCGCGCACGCCTGCCGTGCAAGCGCGCTCGCGCTCGGTACGTCTGCAGATCGACGTGGACGAGAGCGGGGCGGCTTCGTACGCGTATCGTGTGGAAGACGGTGGCGCCACCGCTGAACCCGAGCGCAACATGTTTCGCCGCGCCACGCATCAGCGGGCGCAGCAGGTAGCCGCGAGCCGGCTGTTGCAAACCGGTCTGCATGGCACCGCGCGACTGCGCACCAGCGACGTCGCGACCACCGGAGGTCCATTCACCACCACGATTCAGGGCGCGCTCGCCCACTTCACCTGGACGGACGGCACGACTGCGCTGCCCGCGCTCAGCAGTCTTTCGGGTGGCATTGCGAGCCAGGTGCAGTCATGGCTTGCCGAGCCGCAACGCACGCAACCGTGGGTTTGTATTGGCGGCGACTTCGATGAGACCGCTGAGATTACGTTGCCGGACACGGTGCGTATCACCGATCTGCCCTCTGACACGATCGTGCAGGACGGCTACTTCGATTACGCGTCGCACTATGTGTTCGATCCGCAGTCGCGGGTGTTGCAGATCACGCGCCGCCTGCGGGCGCAGTTCGGGCACCAGGTCTGCTCGCCGGAAGCGTTCGATGAGATGCGTGCGTCGCTCGACAGGATCGAGCGCGATGCGCTGTCACAGGTGGTGGTGAAGGCGACGCCGCGCGTCTATCGTTTTGCGCAGCCGGGCCGCAGCAGCGGCGCGGCTACGTGAAAGACGTGGGGACGGCAGGCCAGAACGGCCTGCCCGGGCAACATCAGTTGCCGCCGCCCTTCGTCACGATCGGCACCCACGTGCCGCTCTTTACCTGATACAGCGTCGAGCCAGCGTTCTTCAGCGAGCCATTGGCGTCGAAGGCAATCGGACCGGTCACGCCGTCGAAGCTGATGGTCTTGAGCACCGGACGATACACCGCCGGCGAAGTCGACTTGGCCTGTTCCATCGCCTTGATCGCGGCCCACGCGGCGTCATAGCCAAACGGCGCGTACGAGAGGATGTCCACGCCAAAACGCTTCTTGAACTTCGCCGAGAAGGCTCCGCCGCCCGGCAGTTGCGCGAGCGGGCGGCCATATTCCCAGGCCATCGCGCCTTCGGCGGCATCACCGGCGAGCTTGATGAACTCCGGATCCATCACGCCGCCGCCCCCCACCAGTTGCGCGGTGAGGCCGAGTTGCTTCATGCGCTTGGCGACGCCCGCCGCTTGCGTGTCGAGACCCGCGAAGAAGATCAGATCGGCGTTGGTGGCCTTGATCGCGGTGAGCTGCGTGCTGAAGTCGACGGCCTGGTTGTCGGTGTACTCGTGCGCGACGATATTGCCGCCGTGCGCTTTCACCGCCTTCTCGAACTCGACCGCTTCGCCCTGACCGAACGCAGTGCGGTCGTCGAAGATGGCGATGCGCTTGGCCTTGGTCACGTCCACCGCGTAGGCGCCTGCGTTGCCGGCGTTTTGCGCGTCGGTGGAGATCACCATGAAGGTGTTGGCAAAGCCGCGTCCGGTGATGATCGGATTGGTGGCGGCTGGGTCGATCACCGGAATGCCGGCCTGCTCATAGACCTGCGAGGCGGGGATCGTGGTGCCCGAATTGAAGTGGCCCACCACCACGGAGACCTGTGCATCCACCAGTTTTTGCGCGGCCTGCACGCCGATGCGCGGGTCGGCCTGATCGTCTTCCGAAACCAGCTGGAAGTTGGCGACCTGATTGCCGATCTTGATCTTCTGCGCGTTGGCTTCCTCGATGGCGAGCAGCACGCCGTCTTCCAGATCCTTGCCGTAGCCGGCGTTGACGCCCGTCAGCGGTGCCGCGAAACCGATTTTCACCGGCAGATCGTCCGCGTAGCTGGACAGCGGCGCAACCGTGAGGATGGCGCCCAACAGCATCGTGAGGGGTTTCAGCGTGTTGCGAAGACTCATGGTCTCTCCTTGCATCGACAGGTTCAGGTTATGAAAAGCTGTGCGGCCGACTAGGGTTGCGACTGGCCAGATTTCCCCGGAGGTTGCTTGATGGCCAGGTACGACGGTGACGCTGGATCGAAAGGTGAGACGCGCGCGTGGCTTCCTTCAAAGGGGTCCGAACTGCCTCAGGGTACGGACGATCGTAGCCCGGAAACAATGCTGGAAAACACGGGGACTGGCGCGCCGCAGAAGCGCGGCTGGCAGCCCGCAGCCCGTTGCGTTGACACTGCCCGTCGCGGCCTGCACCGCTCAGGCATTCACCGCTCAATCTGGCGCGAATATAGAAAGCCAATTTGCGGGCGTCTTGGCAGTTCGCGGCGCTTTGGATGCGGATTTCAGCACAGGGACCGGGCGGGGCGCGCCGGGGCTGTGTCTCACGCGGGTCGTGCGTGCGGAAGTTGGCACACGGGCGCTGCGCTGACGCCGGCACACGGAGGGTGGCCAGCGGAGGCAGAAGGGCGGAAGGGGACGCGGAAAAGAGGAGGGATGGCGGCGCGCACGACGGCGCGCCGAACGCTTATTCCTCGCCTTGCAGGCGCAGCACTTCTTCGCGCAGACGCTGCAGCGGTTCGAGGGTTTCCTCGTCGGCCCAGGTCTCGAGATCGTCGATGGCGCGCTGGCAGCCGTCGAGCACCAGGTCGAGATCGACCGGCACGCCATTGGCCAGCGCGAACTGGATCGTCTCGGCAAACTGTGCGCATTCGTCCGCACCATACGAGATGTCCAGATTGTCCGCGATCACCTCGGCGATATTGCTGCGCGACTTGTCTTCCTGCGTGACCAGATCGATGATGCCGCGCGCTACGGCCGGCGAATAGTAGAGCGCGATATCGAGCCACTGCGCGGGATCGAAGTCGGCCTCGTTGAACTGATTTTCGAAGTATTCGATCGCTTCCTGCTCGTGCGCTTCGTCGGCATCGACGCTGATGCACAGCTCCTCGAAATACTCTTCCCGCTCGCTGCGGATATGACCGTCCATCTGAACCTCGTTTGCCTTGAGCGGGTGCTTGAAGAAAGGGGCGTGCACCGCGCGGCACGCATTATAGGACGAGCGGCTGACAGTCATGCGTCAGCCGGATGTCTCAACGCACGGCCTCCCGCAGAGTCTATGCCCGCGGTGCCGGATGCGAGAAAACCCTAATACCGTTAAAATCGTGGGCTTTGCGCTGATCCATTCATTGATCAGACTAATCAGGAGAAAGTGTCATGAAGGGCGTTTGGTTCGTGGTTGGCGCAGTGGCGCTGACCATTGCCGGTGCAGTGACGGTAGCGCCGTCGATCGCGCAGGCTGCTGGTTTGACCCGTGCACAAGTGATGGCGGAGATCGCCGGGCACGTTAAGGACGTGAAAGACGTCAAGATCGCCAAGGCGATCTGAGAGAGGGGGTTGAGGCGGGCTGCTGTTTTAGACCGCCTGCCATTCGCTGTTCGTTTCGGGCGACCCGCTCAGGCGACCCGCTCAGGCGACCCGCTCAGGCGACCCGCTCAGGCGACCCGCTCAGGCGACCCGCTCAGGCCGCGAGTTCGGGCCTCTCGTGCGAGACCACCCTGGCTCGCACCGCTGCATTCAGCTTGCTTCGCCTGAATGGCCAAGGCTTAGACCGTCGCCGCCGCCCAGGCATCGAACCATTCGTGCGGCTGGGCGATTTCATTTTGCGCGGCAACCAGTTCCAGTTCATAACGCCCCGCCTGCCACGTCGCCTTGACGACGGCGTTGACGGCGGCGAGCGTATGCTCGAAGGCTGCCCGCACGGAATCGCCCAGCAGCGTACGCGCGACGAACACCGCGCTCGTCAGATCGCCCACCCCCACCGGTTGACGCGCAAACGGGTAGAGCGGGCGCTGTCCCATCCAGGCCTCGTGAGGCGTCACCACCAGCATGTTGAAGCGGTCAGCCGGACTGTTGCGGTCCAGCAGATGCTTGACCAGCACGAGCTTCGGTCCGCGCGCGAGAATCTCGTGACAGGCGTCCACGGCCTCTTCGAGCGTCTCGATCTCGCGACCCACGAGGCGTTGCAGTTCGCCGTGATTCGGCGCCATCGCATCGGCCACCTCCGGCATGGTGCGCACCAGAAACTCCTGAATACCCGGTTCGACCTTGCAGCCGGCGGAGGTGCCCATCACCGGGTCGCAGAAATACCAGGCGCGCGGATTCGCCGCTTTCACCGACTTGACCACTTCGATCACCGCTTGCGCCTGCTCGGGCGTGCCGAGATAGCCCGAGAGCACCGCGTCGCAGCGCGGCAGCACGCCGATCGCGCCGATGCCGTCCACCAGATCCTGCACCTGCTCCGCGTCGATCGCGCTGCCGGTCCAGTGACCGTACTGCGTGTGATTGGAGAATTGCACCGTGTTGAGCGGCCAGACATTGACGCCGAGACGGCGCATCGGGAACACCGCGGCGCTGTTGCCGGCGTGCCCGAATACGACGTGCGACTGGATACTCAATACGTTTTTCATGATGTCTACACCGGCACGCTCTGTGGAGGAGCGCGCTGAGAATGGAAAGTGGGTGTCGTGCGACTGCGTGTGCGCCGTGCCCGAGCCGGAACCAGGACGGAACGGCTGCGCGATGCCCGTTCGGGGCATGCCGCGGCGCCCGCAATGTGCATGTGCAATAGACAATACATGAGATTTGGCGCAAAAGGACGTGATCCGTCCCCGTGTTGTTGCGCCAAACCATCAGTCGCCGGTTATATCTGGCGGAACGAGCCGGCTAATCGCGTTGGCTCGATAGGCGATTCGATGAGCGGAGCGGGGGCGGCCCGCGGCTCAGGTCAAGTCGCGATACAAGGCCAGATAACGGTCAGCCGACGCGCCCCAGCCGAAGTCCTGCTGCATGGCGCGCTTTTGCGTCGCTTTCCATTCGGTGCGTCGTCCGTACAGGGCGAACGCCCGCCGGATCGCCGCAGAGAGGGCCTCGGGCTCGAAGCGCTCGAAGACGAAGCCAGTGGCGAGATTGTCCGCGAGGTTTTCCAGTGACGCGTCGACCACCGTGTCAGCGAGGCCGCCCACCCGATGCACCAGCGGCAGTGAGCCATACGCGAGCGCGTACAACTGCGTCAGACCGCACGGCTCGAAGCGCGATGGCACCGCCACCACGTCGCTACCCGCGATGATGGCGTGCGCCAGGCTCTCGTCGAAGCCCAGTTCGACCGCCACAGACTCTGGATGACTATGTGCGACACGTTGCAGGCCCGTTTCCAGCGCGGGGTCGCCGGTGCCGAACACCACCAGTTGACCGCCGCGCTTGATGATCTCCGGCAGCGACGCCAGCAGCAGGTCGAGGCCCTTTTGTTCGGTCAGCCGGCTCACCACCCCGAACAGCAGCGCGTCGCTTTTCTCCGCCAGGCCGAAGCGCTTTTGCAGCGCCGCCTTGCAGGCATGCTTGCCGACTGGCCGGGTGGCCGTGTAATGCTCGGGGAGCAAGGCGTCGGTGGCAGGATTCCAGACCGTATAGTCGACGCCGTTGAGAATGCCCGACAGATCGTGAGTACGGAAGCGCAACAGCCCGTCGAGGCCGCCGCCCTGGGCGAGCGTCTGGATTTCGCGCGCGTAGGTGGGGCTCACCGTGGTGATGCGGTCGCTGTAAAAGAGGCCCGCCTTCAGGAACGACAACTGGCCATAAAACTCGATGCCCTGAATGTGGAAGAAATCCGCCGGCAGTCCGAGCTGGCCGAACAGATGCGCGGGGAAGATGCCCTGATAGGCGAGGTTGTGCACCGTGAACACGCTGCGCGCGAAGACCCGGCCATGTTCTCGTTCGGCGGCGCGCAGATAGGCCGGGGCAAGCCCCGCGTGCCAGTCGTGCGCATGAACGATCTGCGGCGCCCACGCCGGATCGAGGTGCTGCGCAAGCTGCGCCGCGACCCAGCCCAGCAGCGCGAAGCGCTGGGCGTTGTCGCCATACGGCACGTGCTGCGAGTCGAGATACGGATTGCCCGGCCGGTCATACAGCGTATCCGCGCGGATCACGTAGACCACCAGCCCATTCGCCGCCAGCGTGCCTTGTTCGAGCGTGACATTGGGCGCGTCGAAGCGGCGCCCCAGTTGCGCGACGGGGCGCAGATCGGTGAGTCCGGCCAGCACCGCCGGGAAACCCGGCAACAGGACCCGCACATCCGCGCCACGCTCGCTCAGCGCCGGGGGCAGGGCGCCCGCCACATCGGCAAGACCGCCTGTTTTCAGGAGGGGATACAGCTCGCTTGCGACGTGCAAGGCGCGAATCGTCATGGGCAGATTTCCGCGTGAAAGTGGATGAAGATCGAGCGGCGCTCGGCGCAACCCGCCGACACTAGTTCGGCGGCGGCGTCTTTTGCCCTCTGAGCGCTTCCGGCGTCACCAGCACGATGCCGCTGTCGGTGCGGTAGAAACGCTCCGCATCGGCCACCGGGTCTTCGCCGATCACCGTGCCATCCGGAATCGTACAACCGCGGTCGATCACCACGCGCCGCAGACGGCAACTGGCGCCGACCGTCACTTGCGGCAACAAGACTGCCTCATTGATGTTACAGAATGAATTCACCACCACGTTCGACGACACCACCGAGCGCGAAATCTGCGAACCGGAGATTACGCAGCCGCCGCACACGATCAGGTTGGTGGCCGAACCCTGCAGGCCGTTCATGTCGCGCACGAACTTGGCCGGCGGCAATTGCTGCTGCTGCGTCCAGATGGGCCAGTCGGGGTCGTACAGGTCGAGCGTCGGAATGGTGGAGGCGAGGTCGAGATTGGCGGCCCAATAGGCGTCGATGGTGCCGACGTCGCGCCAGTACGGTTCCACGTTCGGGTCCGACGATACGCACGACATGCTGAACGGATGCGCGATCGCCGAGCCCTGCGTGACCACACGCGGCAGGATGTCCTTGCCGAAGTCGTGATCCGTGTCGGTGCTGGCGATGTTTTCTTCCAGCAGCGAGTACAGGTAGTCGGCGTTGAACACGTAGATGCCCATGCTGGCTAGCGCGATATCCGGCCGGCCCGGCATGGCAGGCGGATCAGCGGGTTTCTCGACGAAGCCGGTCACCTGACGCTGCTCGTTCACGTGCATCACGCCGAACGCCACCGCGTCCATGCGCGGCACCTCGATACAGCCCACCGTGCAGTCCGCGCCGCTTTCCACGTGGTCGCGGATCATGCGCGTGTAGTCCATCTTGTAGATGTGATCGCCTGCCAGCACGACCACGTACTTGGGACGGATGGAGCGGATGATGTCGAGGTTCTGGAACACGGCATCGGCCGTGCCGCGATACCAGTGCGCGCCCTCGACGCGCTGCTGCGCCGGCCACAGGTCGATGAACTCGTTGAACTCGCCGCGCAGGAAACCCCAGCCGCGCTGCACGTGGCGGATCAGCGAATGCGCCTTGTACTGCGTGACCACGGCGATGCGGCGGATGCCCGAATTCAGACAGTTGGAGAGGGCGAAGTCGATGATGCGGTACTTGCCGCCAAAGTGCACGGCCGGTTTGACGCGCTTGTTGGTGAGTGCACCGAGCCGGGTGCCGCGGCCGCCCGCAAGAACAATGGCGAGAGTGGCGCGTTGCAGATCGTTGAGGCTTGCCGGAGTTTCCATGTCTTGTCTCCTTGGTAGAACGGTCAGCGCTTTGGCGCCGATGCCGCTCTTATGCAACACGATTATTGGTAGTGAACCCCGAACGCTGCTGCTGGTCTTTTTTATGGATTCTGTTCCAGATACTCGTTGCTGTCGCGCTGCCTGTAACGATTGTTTCCTATTTCTAGCACCGTTTTACCGCCGCCGAATAGTCTGGATTGTGTGGATGCGCAAACCGGTTGATCTACTTCGCAGTGCCCTTGCTGGCGTCCTCGCGGGTCTTTTTGGCGTCCTGCATAAGATCGCAGGGTACCGGGAGAGCGTCGGTGCGGCACGGCGCATTGCCGGTTCCTCGGTCGCTGATTGCGCTGCGCCTGGTGGTGCGCAAATTATGTGCCACATCGCGTCAAAGCGGTGTATGGGCGCGATGGCCCAGCGCAGCGTGGCGTGCCGAGGCGCGCTTTCGTCTGACAACGTAGAATTTGCGACTGGTTGATAGAAGTCAGTAGAACTGTAAAAAGCGCCTTCGAAGCGCGGCGGTGCGTAGCGCACGGCTCGCGTTTAGCGAATCGGCGCACGCTACCCGTTCAGTGCGCGCGTAGTGCGAACCCATCCTGATCGAGGCATCATCGCTTATGACTTTCCGTCGTTGCAGGCTGCTCGCCGTTACTACGTGTTCGGCCGTCGCGCTGTCCGCGTCGATGTTCGCAAGCGCAGCAAGCGCCGCCTCTGCCGCGAGCGAAGCAGAGGCCACCAATGCAAGCGCGGCCTCCGCCAACGAGGGTCCGGCCTATGGCCCCGAGCTTCAGGGCTTCGACTATCCGGCGCCGGTCGGGGAATTCGATTTCACCTCGCAGGGCGTGCCCTTGCACATGGCGTACATGGACATCCGACCCGCGCACGCGAATGGCCGCACGGCGGTGCTGCTGCACGGCAAGAACTTTTGCGCGGCCACGTGGTGGCCCACCATGCAGCGCCTGAGCGACGCGGGCTATCGTGTGATCGCGCCGGACCAGATCGGCTTTTGCGAGTCGAGCAAGCCGGAGCGCTATCAATTTAGTTTCCAGCAGCTCGCGCGTAATACACATGCGTTGCTCGAATCGTTGGGTGTGAGCCGGGCCACCATCATCGGGCATTCGACCGGCGGCATGCTGGCGATCCGTTACGCGCTGATGTATCCGCAGGCAACCGAGCAACTGGTGCTCGTCAATCCGATTGGTCTGGAGGACTGGAAGGCGAAGGGCGTGCCGTCACTCTCCGTGGATCAATGGTATGCGCGCGAGCTGAAGACGACCGCGGACAGCATCCGCCGTTACGAACAATCCACCTACTACGCCGGTCATTGGCGCGCGGATTATGAACCGTGGGTGCAGATGCTGGCGGGCATGTATCGTGGACCGGGGAGGGACATCGTCGCGTGGAATTCGGCCTTGCTGTACGACATGATTTACACGCAGCCCGTGGTCTACGAACTGGGCGCATTGCAGATGCCTACGTTGCTGTTGATCGGCCAGAAGGACACGACGGCGATCGGCAAGGACGCCGCACCACCCGAGGTACAGGCGACGCTTGGGCATTATCCCGAGTTAGGCCGCGCGGCCGCGAAGGTGATTCCGCATGCGACGCTGGTGGAATTGCCGGACGATGGGCACGCGCCGCAGATGCAGGATCCGCAGGCGTTTCATCGGGCGTTGCTGGAGGGGTTGGGGGCGGTGGAGGGGAACCCGTGAGCATCTGGATACGTTTCTGCAGCGCGCCTGCGTGCGCTGCGCCGCTCTCCACGCTCACGCTGATGCGAAGGCGTCGAGCGCGACCTCTTCCTGAGCAAGTGTATGGGTGCGTCGAATCTGCTGGATCATCCGGGTTAAGACATCGAAAGCCGTTTCGGGTGTGATCTGCATCGGGGTTGGCCTGCCTGGATTTTGATGGGCGATCCAATCGCGATATTGCTTGATTTGCTTCACTTGGCCGATGAGATCGGAGTCAACCTCGCCTTTGAAAAGGTTGAGGATCTCGCCGAACCGCCAGTATTCGACTTCACTCTCAAACTTTTCCGCCAGCTTCTGGGCATACTGGCGCGGATAACCAGCGGCAAGCAGACGGTTCGCCGTTTGCAGATGCTCGATGACGAACCGCTCGAATGTGGCGAAGAGCGCAAGGATCGCGAGATCGGCCGCCTGTTTTGCGGCATCTTCCAGGGCGGCTTTTGTTTCCTCCGGCGCCGCGCCAATGAACCGGGTGCGCAAGATCAGCTCTTCGTGCTGGATCTGAATCATACGCGTGGCCACCTTGAAGCAATCCTTCGCTACACCAAATGCCTTGTAGACGGGATCCAGCGGGTTATTCAAATTCATGGTCGGAGACGTCCGTGAGTAGATCGAGAAACAGACGCTCGTCTACGAGCTTTGCACGACGCACCGTAGCCTCTATCCAGTACCAACCCTCTTCTCCGACTTGCGAAAGCAAGGGTGTCGACAACGAGGCTTTGAATTTTCCGCCGACGCCAGTTTGTGTTGAAAGCGCAGGACTCCTTCCAACACGGAACAGGAGCGAATGTCTTGCTACGCCGCCGATCAGGTCCACTCGGCCTTGTGCGCCAATGATTCTTGATCCAATTGGCAGGATTCTGGCGACTGGCACGTCGTCCTTTGATATGTAGAGGCTGGGGGCGACATACTGGGCCATCAGCTCTTCGCTGAGCATGACGGTGTCGCGTTCCACGGTGAGGCCGTGCGCCCGGCACCATCCGCTCACGTTCCCCAGAAAGGCCGTGACGCGTCGCACGTACTCAACGGAAGAAAGGCCCGAATCTCCGGTTTCCGGTTCAGCCACTGTTTGTCCCTGTCTTCTCACAATGCACCCGCTGTAGTCCCCGATGTTTGCAAGGCCAGTCGATTTGACGCCTGTATATGCAGCGTAAAACGGAGGTTCTTGCGTTCAAACCCGAGGCGTCAGCGTACCATCGAATCTGTCCCGAAATATGCAAAGTGGACATACGAAGATGCATTTCGCTGCGGGTAGTCGAGGCCTTCCAGCCCACCCCCTCACACCCCGCCCACCATCCCCTCACGCACCTGCGCAGCAATCTCAAACGACCGCAGCCGCGCGCTGTGATCGAAGATCTGCGCGGTTAGCATCAGCTCGTCGGCGCCGGTTTGCTCAATCACCGAAAGCAGGCCCTCGCGCACCGTGTCCGGATCGCCGATCACGGAACAGGCGAGCGAATGCGCGACATTGGTTAACTCCATCTCGGCGGCCTCGAGCCGTTCCACCGGCGGTTGCAGTTGACCGGGCGTGCCGCGCCGCAAGTTGATGAACTGCTGCTGCAGCGACGTGAACAGCAGCCGCGCTTCTTCGTTTGTATCCGCGGCGAACAGATTTACGCCCACCATCGCATACGGCTTGTCGAGCGCCGCCGAAGGACGGAACTGCGCGCGATAAAGCCGTAGCGCGGTCAGCATATGGTCCGGGGCAAAGTGCGAGGCGAACGCAAACGGCAAGCCGAGCGCCGCCGCCAGTTGCGCGCTGAAGAGCGACGAACCGAGCAGCCAGATCGGCACTTGCAGACCCGCACCAGGCACCGCACGAACCCGTTGACCGGCCACGGGCTCGGCGAAATAGCGCTGCAACTCGACCACATCGTCCGGGAAGGAATCCGCGCTGCCTTGCAGATCGCGACGCAGTGCGCGAGCGGTGGTCTGATCGGTGCCAGGTGCGCGGCCCAGACCCAGATCAATGCGGCCGGGGTAGAGCGACGCCAGCGTGCCGAACTGTTCGGCAATCACGAGCGGGGCGTGATTCGGCAGCATCACGCCGCCTGAGCCGACGCGAATGGTTTGCGTGCCGCCCGCCACGTGGCCGATCACCACCGAGGTCGCCGCACTGGCAATGCCGGTCATGTTGTGATGCTCAGCCAGCCAGTAGCGTTGATAGCCCCACTTCTCCGCGTGCTGCGCGAGATCGAGCGTGTTCTTGAAAGCCTGTGCCGCCGTGGCGCCGACGTTGATGGGAGAAAGGTCGAGGACCGAGAAAGGAATCATGGCAAGTTCGTCCAAAGCCTGCGCCGTGTGGGTTGCGCAAGGCGAGGGTTCGCCTGCGTCGGGCCGACAGCAGCCAGAGCAAAAGCGGATTGTGCCAAAGCGCCCGGATTCCCGCTGACGCGGTTCACAAGCCCACGTCTACAGCAGGGTGTTGCGGTGGCATTGGCGGGCCATCGGGCTTCCCTGTTTTGCCTGGCGTCCCCATCGCGCTTGCCATTAAGTGTTCCCACTCACACATTCATTAGACTAATTTATCTGAATCGAATTGATTAACATCAAATTGAAGAATCTATTATGACTTCGACAAAGCACGCGCATGGTACGGTAAAAACTTCTAGGGCAGACAATAAGTGATGAACGTTGGCTGGCTTCAAGCAAGTCTGCGCCAGCGCTGCTACAATTTTTGCGTTCATGCAGCATCTTGCAATCAGCATTCAACGCGCGCCACGGTTGACTTCGCGGTCAGCGTAGCGGCGTGGTGGTGGCTGTCCTTGGAAAATAGTTAAAGCGACCCAAACAGGCGTCGGCGGATTAACTCGCCTGTTTTATCGAGCATGAGACTGTCTATTGGCTTTCGATCGTCTGTCATATAGTCAAATCATTATTACGGGGCGTTACGGATATATCCCGTGCATTGTTTTCGGCAGAGCGGCAGTAAAGCCGTGAGTGGCCGGGCGTAATTGGCAGGAGCGCTGAAAGTGCGAACGAGCGTTCTGTTTAATATGTTTTCACTTGACTTGCGGTTGCCCTCACGGGCCCAGCCTCAAGCAGGAGTGATGGGCAATGACGTTGCATGCAAGCTGTCTTATGACGTGGCTGGTGATCGCAATGTGTTGTGCGACCACGACCTACGCAGTCGTCGCCGCGTTCGCGATGCCGTTTTTCGGCAAGCGCTCGCGCAACCGCAATGTGGGGTGGGCGTCGGTCAGCGTGCTCAAGCCGCTTTGCGGCACCGAGCCGCGTCTCTACGAAAATCTCGAGACCTTTTGCAATCAGGCGCATCCGTGTTTTCAACTGCTGTTCGGCGTCTCTTCGCCGGTTGATCCTGCCATCGGCGTGGTGCGGCGGCTGCAGGCCGCCTATCCGCAATGCGATATCGAACTGGTGATCGATTCGCGCGTGCACGGCAGCAATCTGAAGGTCAGCAACCTGATCAACATGGCCGAACGGGCGCGCCACGACATCATCGTGCTGGCCGACAGCGACATCGCCGTGGAGCCGGATTATCTCGACACGGTGATCGCGCCGCTCGCCGATCCGGACACCGGCGTGGTGACCTGCCTGTACCGTGCGCAGAGCGTGGGCGGCTTCTGGCCGCGCCTTGGCGCCATGTTCATCAACGAATGGTTTGCGCCGTCGGTACGCGTGGCGCATGCGGGCGGCTCGCGCCGCTTCGGGTTTGGCGCGACGCTGGCGTTGCGGCGCGAGACGCTGGCGGGCATCGGCGGCTTCGAGACGCTCAAGGACTGCCTCGCGGATGATTACTGGCTCGCCGAACACGCGCGCACGCTGGGTCTGAACACCGTGTTGTCGCCGGTGATGGTCGCCACGGACGTGATCGAGCCCACCTTCACCACTTTGTGGCTGCGCGAATTGCGCTGGTTGCGTACGATCCGCTCGGTGAATCCGCCGGGGTTTGCGTCGCTGGTCGTCACGTTCACCGCGCCCTGGCTCGTGATCGGCGCGCTGATGCTGCTCGGTATCGAGAACGGCGAGGGCGGCACGGTGCACGCCTGGATGAGCGGCATACTATGGATCAGCACGATCACCGGCAGTTTCGCGCGTATCTTGTTGCATGTGCGCAGCGCGCGCTATTCACGCAGCTTCTGGCATGACCTGCCGCTGGTGCCGCTGCGCGACACCTTGCTGGCGCTGCAATGGCTGGCCGCGGTGTTCGGCTCGCATGTGGTGTGGCGCGGCGCGCGCATGGCGGTGGTCAATCGCGTGACGCAGCCGCGCACCTCGATTGTCGAGATGTCGGATCGTGGGTGACAGGGCGCGCACTTGATTGATCGGTATAGCATCATCCAGACTTCTATGAGAAACAATGCAGAACGCGGGAGAGCATTGATGAAAACGCTGTTTTTGCAGGCCCCTTCGTACGATGGCTTCGACGGCGGCGCGGGTTCGCGCTATCAGGCGAAGCGTGAAATCCGCTCGTTCTGGTATCCGACGTGGCTTGCGCAGCCGGCGGCGCTAGTGCCCGACAGCCGTGTGGTGGATGCCCCCGCCGATGGCCTCTCAGTGGAGGCGACGCTCGCGATCGCGCAGGAATATC